>NZ_JAJIZP010000003.1:379162-2697877 GCF_020882875.1 Desemzia sp. C1 | reverse complement strand
GCTTGAGAAGCTTGTTCATAAGAGCAATCCGTTGCTTGCATGATGATGCGTTTTGAACGTTCTACCAATTTTTCATTAGATGGTTTTACGTCCACCATCAAGTTTTGATACACTTTTCCGATGCCGATCATTGAACTGGTAGACAACATATTTAACACTAGTTTTTGTGCTGTACCGGATTTCAGTCTAGTTGAACCAGTTAAAATTTCAGGTCCTACTTCTACTTCAATAGGTAAAGTCGCATAGCGGCTGATCTCAGCATCTTTATTACAGGAAAGAGAAGCAGTTGTTGCTCCGATTTCATTTGCATAAGTCAATGCTCCGATAACGTATGGTGTTCTTCCGCTGGCTGCGATTCCTAAGACTACGTCATTTTCAGTCAATTCAATGTGTTGCAGATCTTCTTTTCCTAAAGTAGCAGAGTCTTCAGCGCCTTCAACAGCAACGGTCATCGCTTTCATTCCGCCAGCAATCAAACCTTGTACCATAGTCGGATCTACACTAAATGTTGGAACACACTCAGCTGCATCTAAAACACCTAGACGTCCGCTGGTACCGGCTCCCATATAAATCAAACGTCCTCCTTTCTTAAAGCTTTCAATGATGGCTTCAGCTACTTTTGAAATTGACGGCAGTTCTTTTTCAACTGCATACGCAACTTTTTTGTCTTCCTCATTCATTAACTGTACTACTTCACTTGTAGTCAGTTCATCTAAATTCATTGTTTGGTGATTTCTAGTTTCTGTGGTTAATTTATCTAAATTCACTTATATTCTCCTCTTTTTAAATCATTTGTTCTTTCAACTCAAACTCTCCGCCTGCAAAGCACCAATCTAATAAATGCAAGTCCTCTGCTCTAACATGCGCTGCAACGTTGACTTTTTCATCTTTAGGTAAATCATGAACGACAACTTGTATTTCCCCCATATATCGTTGGTAGTTCTGATTGTCTATTGTTACAGAACCGCGTACTCGCTCAATCGTTGCATGTGGATTGATTTGAGGAACATCTCTGAACCGAGCATCTGCACTTCTCAACACGTCTTTAGCTGGGTCCCACCGGTTTTGATGCGTTCCTAAAACGGTTTCAAAATACGGTGACTGATTTACAGATTCAACAAAATACACGATCGTACTGTCCGAAATATATCTCTGGAATTGGTATATCGTCGTTTCTGTTATTTCCGGGTCTCCAATATACACTTCATCTACGAAACATTCTGTTATCAATTCAATGGCTGCAGCCAAAGGATGTTTGCCTCGGTGATCTTCTAATGTCGGCAACTGTTTATACAGAGGACCTCTCAGCTGTTTATCTCCAGGAACAAATGCAGCTACTGTAAAGCCGGTCTCTGCCAACCACTGATTTTTCTCTTTTAGTACTTCCTTCGCTAAACCCGTTTCAGGTCTGGGATAATAATTGTGCATAGCTACCATACGAGGAAAACTTGCTCCATAATGGTTCAACTCTTCAATATCGTTCTGAGTGATTGTACTAGCATTTAAAACGATATTTAATTCATGAGACATAAAAGCAATTTCTTGGTTTGAAAAACCGTAATCGACTCTAAGACCGTTTACCCCTTTTTCTTTCAATCGTTTTAATCCATCAACTGAAAGGTTAGAGACTCCAATCTTAGCCAAAGCTCCTTTAGAAACATCTGCTACTAGTTCCATTTCTAGTTCTTTCATTACTAATCCCAACTCAGCCAATCTTTCTAAGTATTGATCGGCATTTTCTTCTGGAATATGTAAGGAAGTAAAAACTTTTGTGAAACCTGCTTCTTTCATTTGCTTCAAATACCTTTTTCTTTCTTGAGTCAACTCGTCACCTAAGAATACAGATAAGCCAAACATGGCATTCCTCCTTACAGCGTTTTCATTTGCAACTTCATATTAACACACTGAAATTTTATTTCAACTACTTTTTTTGCACTTGTCAGATATACCATTAAAATTTAATGTAGTATTATCGTTTAAGTACATGACATAACAATGTTATACCTTTTTCAAAAATGTATCCGTTTCACTTTCGATAATCACTTCACACCTCTTTTATTTTCGATTTAATATGTTATCATGAAATAAAATTTCAATTTAGGAGAGATGACATGACTAAACTTTATTTTGTTCGCCATGGAAAAACAGAATACAATCTTGCTGATCGAGTACAAGGCGGAGAGGTTGATTCACCGCTTCTTCCAGAAAGCAAAGAAGATGCCATCAAAACTGGTATCGCTTTGAAAGACAAAAGAATCTCACACGTGATTGCCAGCCCGCAACACCGTGCAGTGGAAACCTCTGAATTAATTACCAATCAATTTGAACATCCCTTTACAGTTCATTTCGATGAAAAGTTTAAAGAATTGAAATATGGTGACTGGGAAGGAGCTTTTATCCCACAATTAAAGCAATCTTTTCCAGAAATGTTTCATCACCTAAGAGTAAGACCAGAGTTGTATGATCCAACTGAAATTGGAGGCGAAACTTACCTCGAATTAGTCAAAAGAGGTATTGCAGTGGTAGAAACAGCCTGTGCAGCTTTCCCAGGAAAAGATCTTTTGTTTGTCGGTCACAGCATCACAATTACTTGTACCATGCTTTCCCTACTCAAAAAAGAAACCAAAGATCTGCGTTCTTCCCCTCCGCTTGAAAATACGAGCATTTCAATTTTGAACTTGACTGATGGTCATTATTCTTTAGAAAAATGGAATGGCATCGACCACTCAGCATAGCTGCTGAAGGATTGTTGGTGATTTACATTCACCCACTAATTGCATCCAAAAGCCTCTCTTATTTGGAGAGCCTTTTTTCGTTGCTTATTCATCATCGATTTTCATAAACAGAACTTTCACTGTGGTCATTCATTTATTATTTCGTCAATCTTTCGTAACATTTGCATCTTTAGTTTTCTTGTTTTCATTATTTTACACAATCGTGTTTACAGAAAAAAACAAAACTCTTATAATCTGATCTCTAAAACAGGAAAAATATGCTATACTGATTAAGGCTATTTGAGGAAAGCTGAAGTTTTTTTAAATAAATGATAAAGACACGATCGGTCTTTGTTTGGGAGGATGACCGTTAAATGAAAGGAGAACAAAACGCAGTGATTGTATTGGCAGGAATGATTGGCGCAGGAAAAAGCACTTATACCGCTTTGATATCCGAAGCACTTGGCAGTGAGGCATTTTATGAAAGTGTAGACGACAACCGTATTTTAGAAAAATTTTATGAGGATCCGAAAAGATGGGCTTTCTCGCTGCAAATTTATTTTTTAAACACTCGTTTTAGAAGTATCAAAGATGCTTTTAAACATAAAAATAACGTCTTAGACCGTTCTATTTATGAAGATGCTTTATTCACGCGCATCAACTATGAACAAGGCAATATGAGCGAACCGGAAATGGATACTTATTTAGATTTGTTGGAAAACATGATGGAAGAATTAGACAGCATGCCAAAAAAATCTCCAGATCTATTGATTTATTTAAGAGGTTCTCTAGATACCGTTCTAGAACGCATCGAAAAACGCGGGCGCGACTACGAACAAGTCGAAAAAAATTCAGGTCTGTTAGACTATTACAAACATTTACATAGTCGCTATGACGGCTGGTTCAATGGGTACAATAAGAGTGCTACATTAACGATCGACATTGATCAATACGACCTAGAAAATCCCGAGCATGCTGAAGCGATTATTGATATGGTAAAAAAACGATTGAACGAAGTACGCAGTGAAACTGAAACTGCTCCTGTCGTTTCTCCATAACAGATAAAAAAGACACTGAGAGAAAATCTCAGTGTCTTTTTTAATGAATAAGAATCTGTATAACTTCTTTACACTTCAAATCATGTACATATCATCAAGTGGATGTTCTGTTTCTTTCCATTTGCTCCATACAACTATTTTTTTGCTGCTATTTTAACCGACTAAGAGATGTCTTGTTTCTTTATCCATACACAACCAATCGTTTGAGAGGCAGGTACAACTGCTTGATATCTTCCATGATTGTCATACGCTTTAAAGAATAATTTTCCGTCTTGATTGTATCCATATGCATACACCAACAACCAATGATTTTTATAGTTGCTGCCGAATAACTTGGCTGTGCCGACCGCTAGAGGCATAGGATTTGGCTGATTCAAGACATTCACCACTGTTGTTTCCGGAACTAAACTCATTTTTACTTTCAATTCAGGGATATCTCTCAAGACATAATCCAATCCCCATTTTAAATCCCAAGGAAAAGTTCCCTTATATGGAAACAAATCATCAATGACCGATTTTAAGCCGTTCAATAAATTGTCTTTGGCTAAATCAACTTTATATTCTTGTAAAAAAGTATCATGGACTAAAGCTGCACTTGCATAAGTCCCACAAATCCCTGGTTTTACGCGATTGATCCATGTTCGGTATTTTTTAAATCGATAGGGTTTTAACCCTACCCACTTTATTGGAGAAGCAGTTAAACTTTTTTCTTTCATCCCTGTACCATCCCTTGAATATTGGTTAAATGATGTTATCGACTTCATTGTTACTGTTAATATACCATACCACACCCGTTACAAGACAGTAGTAAAAAATCACTAGAAGTCCTATGAGAACTCCTAGTGATTCATCTACTAATCTATGATCTATGCTACGTAAGCCCGGCATACTTCAGCACATTCATGACAGACTTTTGCGCATTCTTGGCAATGATCATGGTCGTGTTTCTGGCATTCATCTCCGCAAGCTTGACAAATCTCTGCACATAACTGAATCAATTCTTTTGTAAATCGACTCTCTCTACTAGAAAAACTTGCTACTAAACCGCAAATATCTGCACAATCTCGGTCTAAACGAATGCATTCAGCCATCATTTTTACATGATCTTCTTTCAAACAAGCACTGAAACACTGGTTACAGGTCTCTTGACACTCTAACGCTTTTTGAGCCACTTCTTCTATTGTTGTATTCATACTGCGATCCCTCTTTCATTTTTTAGTTTACAAATTCAGTATAAATAGTCCGTAAAAATAATTCAAATCATACGGGTTAAAAAAGAGCTCTCACTTTTTAGTGAAGAGCTCTTGAATCAGACACTTTAATTTAATGGATTATTTTCTTGAATGTATTTTTCTAACTCATCACGTGAAGGCAACCCTTCATTATCGCCTTGGTTTTGTACTTGCAATGAACCTATAGCATTCCCACGAAGTACGCTATTTTCCATGTCTAATCCATCCAAGTAGCCGCTGATGACTCCAACTGCGAATCCGTCTCCAGCTCCTACTGTATCAACGATTTCTTTCACTGCAAAACCAGGCACATTTTTCATTTCTTGACCTTGTTTTTTATAAATGCACCATCAGAACCAGTTTTAATCACAACATATTCTACACCCATGTCTAAATAAAATTGCGCGATCGTTTCTTTGTCTCTAGAACCCGTTAATTTTTCGCATTCACTGATTCCTGGAAGGACCACATTTGCATAACGAGCCATGTTGTTCAATACTTTGATCATCGTTTCTTCATTTTTCCATAACTCAGGACGCATATTCGGATCGAAAGTAATGAAACTACCTGCTTCTCTCGCTTTTGCCATCAAATGGTACACCGCTCCGCGAGTCACTCGATTTACAGCAGGAGGTATGCCTGTCACATGCAATAAACGCACCTCAGAAAAATCGATATCCATCACATCTTCAATGGAGAAGTTTGTAAAAGCACTGCCTTTACGGTAGTAAGCTGTAATAGGATCGCCTTCTTTAGTTTTGTTCTTCAACATGATCCCTGTATTCAGTTCTTCATCAAATGTAATATGTTCTGTACCGATTCTTTCATTTTGCAGATATTTATAAATATATTGTCCAAATGGATCTTTTCCTAATTTCGTAAGAAAGTCCACTTCGAATCCAAGTCTGGCCAACCCTGTTCCTACATTGACTTCAGCACCAGCGATCCCTTGGAAAAGGTCTTACCGTCTTCCAATTCTCCATATTCATTTGAAATAAACAACCCCATTGGTTCCCCAATCAAAATTACATCACTCATTGATTTCGTCCTTTCTGTTCCACTCTTCTACTCTTGTAGATTTTCGTATTTTCAGTTCTCCAGGTAATTCCTTATATATAATGGAATACTCTTCTTTGTCTTCATTGATTTTTTGGACCAGTAAAGATGCACTTTCTTTCCCCAAACCATAAGAATTTTGAGCAACCGTTGTGATCCCTGGACTAATGATGGAAGCAGCCAAAATATCGTCGAATCCGCAAATGCCATAATCGACAGCTATTCTTTTCCCCATTTTTTCGATTTCTTTCAATACGTTCAGTAAAATCAAACCATTTGCAGCAATCAAAACTCGAGGTTCGGGCAGCTTAAAGAAACTTTCTATCGCTTCAATCAACAAGTCAATTTGTCCTTTCGCCATCACATATTGTTTCATCTCGATTTCTGAATGGTCTTTTAAGACATCTTCTAAAGCTTGGGATCTACTTTGTTGAACGGTATTGGATTTTATAGTCGGCGTAAAATAGCCAATTGAAGCAAAGCCCTCTTCCACCAAATGTTGCGTCAGCTCTTTGCTGAGATCGTAATTATTTGAGGTGATACAGTCATAGCTTTTATCCGACATGGATTTGTCTAACAATACAATGGGAACGTGTTCATTTTTCAACGATACTAAATAATCCTCATTCTCTCCTACTGTATTGATGACCAATCCATCTACTCGATTATCTAAAAAACGTTGGATATGCTTTTGTTCCCGTTCTTTTGAGCCGTCGGAAACGGCCACCATCAAAGAATAGTTCAACTCATTCGCACGGTCTGATAATCCCTTAATGATCGTGTTCGAAAATGGATTTTCAATATCTGCAATGACTGCTCCAAGGAGCATACTTTTTTGTGATTTTAAAGACCGCGCTATATTGCTTGGTCGGTACTCCAATTCTTTAATCACTCTTTCAATCGTCTGACGAGTATCTGCTGACATATAATCGAATTTCCCGTTCAAATAACGAGATATAGTCGTTCCACTGACGTTTGCTGCTTTAGCAATATCTTTTAAAGTCACTTTCTTTTTAGCCAAAATGCCACACCTGCTCTTTTACTGAATTATTTTGTGTATCGATTTCGTTAATCGATTTTAGAAATCGTTATCATTTATTTAAGTGTATGCTTTAAAAGATAGTTTGTCAACTCGTTTCCGGATTCTTCTTTATTTAAAAAAGATCAGCTCAGCTGATCTTTTACATCATCTTTTTCGCAACTGGTGTGAGCTTAATATGGTGGAGTGGAAAAACACGAGAAATATTCAAGTAGATAAAATTCATCATTGGAGCAAATAACAACGCACCGATGATTGTCCCTTCACGTATAAAGAAAGAACCGCCAAATAGCAAAGAAAGTGTTAAAGAGGCAATAATAAGAATGATGTCTGCGGATTGTCTGATTTTTCCAAAACTAGCTTTTGCACGCTTACTGATGACCATACACAGAGATTCTAATGGGAAACTGACGAAGTCTAACGCTGTACACAACCCTACTCCTAAAGCAGCTGTTAAGTTGCCTAAGATGACCAATAAGACATTCATATAGTATTCTTCTAAAACAAGAGAAGGCAATACAACATAAACCATTGTATTGATAACTTCGCCGATTAATAGAGATAAAGGGATTTGCATCAACTGAAACAGTTTGAAATCACGTTTTTGAATTATCCATTGCACAAATACCAACAATACATTAATGATAACTGAGACGGTTCCTACTTTGATCGTAGTCAATTCACTGATTCCGCTGTTGAAAGCATCTACTGCTGAAACGCCTATAGCCGCTTTGATACACAGACTTCCGCCTATACCTACTAAAGTTGTGCCTAAAACTACACAGATCACATTCATCATTATTTTTCTCGTCACACACTTCACTCCTGTTCCATTCTATTACCCAACACTATACGTAAAAGAACTGATGAATTCAAGGTAGAATACCAAATACACCAAATTGTCAGATTTGTACTTTCATTTCAAATTCAGATGACATATGTATTTCCTGACCAGTTGATTAGATAAACGCACTTTTTTGCATGCTTTTAACGTACAGAATTGTTTGAATAACACCAAAAAGGCAGCTTTTTTTTCAGCCGCCTTTTTGGTGTTTAGCATAGAATCTTTTATTTCGATTCTGCTAGTACTTTATTTAATTTATCTGGATAATTTGTAATGATGCTCGTCACATTAGATTGGACCAAGTTTCTCATTTGCTCTTCTTTATTAACTGTCCAAGTGTTGATCTCTAAATGACTCTCTTGTAAATCTTTTAGAACTGCAGGATTTTGTAATGTATAATGAGCCGGATGAACGCATTCTACCCCAACTTTCTTAGCGTATTCTCCAAAGTCAACAATCCAATCCGAAGATAATAAGCCGCATTTGATTGTCGGATCTAATGCTTTCAATTTCTGGATAGTGTAATGGTTGAATGAAGAAAAAATGATTGTATGCTGCAGTCGGTACTCTTGAATGAGTTCTACGACCTTTTCTTCAATACCTGGATATTCGAATACATTTGTTTTCAATTCTATATTGGTTGCTAAAGGTTTTTCTTTTACCCAATCGAAGTATTCTTGTAATGTGGGTATTTTCTCCCTGTCACGAATTTCCGGGAACTTATGTGCCGCATTGAGTTCCTGCAGCTCGTTTAACGTTTTGTCTTTGACATAACCTTTTCCATCCGTTGTTCTATTGACAGTGGTATCATGAATCACGATCAACTCTTCATCTTTGGTTAATTGAATGTCTATTTCGATACCGTCGACTCCTACTTCGAAAGCTTTTTGAAAAGCCAGCATAGTGTTTTCCGGGTATTTTCCACTGAATCCTCTATGAGCAAAGTTCAAAGGTTTCTTTTGCAATCTCTCTTCAACTCCTTTTTTATTGCTACACGTTTAGTATATCACTTCTATCATCATATCCTATGTAATTTACCTATGTCTCATTCTGACAGAAAAAAACAGTGCTAGCTGTTCGCTCACACTGTTTTTGCTGACTCTATTTTTTATTTTTGTTAAAGCTATTTGTAGTTTTCTTAAACTTCTACAGCTGCTGTTTTTTCCAACTCATTTTTCAAATACGTTGCTAATTGCAACATAGCATATTTGCCAGCTTCTCTTTCGGCGTCTGCATTGTAATTTGTATTGGTGTTTACATCATACGCATACGTTTGACCGTTTTCGGTTTCGATGAACTCAATCGCTGCCACGTCAATACGTTGTTGTTTTAAGAATGCTTCGTATAAGTCGATTTGAGCTTGTGGTAATCCATCTTCTTTGATTTTAAATTTACTTGGTGTCAACTCTTCAGGTTCTTCTGCTGGGCACATTTCTGTTCCAATAGGAATTTGGCAATTATCTGCTGGACAAAGTTCAAAACCATCACTGGAATCAACTTTTACAGCATAAAAGAATTTTCCGCCAATAAATTCAGAACGGACAATGTTTCCATCAGCTGGGCGAACGTATTGTTGGATCAAGCTGATTCCATCAATAGAATCTTCAAATTCCGGCCCATAAACATAGTCTTTCAGATCTTGGATTGTATACATCAAACGTACTCCGAGCCCTTTTCCGGCACGATTGTGTTTGATGATAAATGGAAAACGATTCAACTTTTCAGCTGCTTGGATAATATTTTCTTTTCCTACAGCACCAATAGTTTCTGGGGTGTTGATTCCGTTTGTTTTCAATGCTAAATGTTGTTTTAATTTGCTGACTTCTAATTCAATTGCTCCGGTACCATTGATTACTGTAGCTCCATAGCTTTCTAACCAATGCAATAAGTTGTCTGTCAATTCTGGAGCATAACGATGACCTCTGGTATGAGAAGAAGCACTCATACGATTATAAAAAATACCTTCTGGCGGTGCAACTTGAATATCTACTAACCCTTCAGATAGATCCCAGTTTTCATAAGGTACGTTCAATTCGTCTAATCGAGCTGTCAAGTGTCTTGTCCAATCATCATTTTCGTGAATAATATAAACTTTTTTCATATTTCATGTCCACTCCATTTCTTATCTTCTTATTTTACCAAATTTGAGCTCTCTTTTTCATTTAAAACGCCTGAAGGAACAAATTTCCCTTCCGTTTTCGCGATAACTACTGGTGCTAATGCATTTCCTACAACGTTTAGCGCTGTACGTCCCGCATTGACAAAAAAGTCGATCGATACCAGCAGCGCAACTCCTTGTGGCGGCAAGCCTAATTGAGTAGCAGAAGCTAATAAAACAACAACTGCTCCTGATGGGACTGCTGCAATACTTTTAGTGATAATGGTAAGGAAAAAGACCAATGCGATATAATCAGTGACGTTTAAAGAAGCACCGTATAAATTCACTACAAACATGACGGCTAATGTCGTATAAACAGCTGCTCCTCCAAGATTAAAGGAATAACCCAGAGTAGTAACAAACGACGCCACTGAACTCGGAACACCGAACTTCTTCAATCGATCAATTAAAGATGGCAACACTACACTGGAACTGCCGGTTGAAAAAGCTAATAAAGATAAATCACTTGTTTCTTTTAACAGAGAAAAATATGGAACCTTAAATCCTAGACCGATTATCGGGTACACTACAAATGCTACAATAGCATACGCTAGATAGGCCCAAATAACAAACTGACCTAGAGACAATAAATTACTGACTCCGTAAGTAGCCACATCATACGCTAAAAATCCAAATACTCCAATCGGTGCAACGGCAATCGCGTAATTGACCATTTTGAACATAGCACTTATCCAAGCATCAAAAAAATCTAATACTGGTTTTGCTTTTTCTTGAATAGTGACTAGAGAAATACCCAAGAAAATACCGAAGAAAATGATCGGCAATAAATTGCCGTCCGCAAACGCTTGGAAAACATTGCTTGGGATGATTCCTAAAATGAATGTTCTAAAATCAATACTGTTGGCAATCCCATCCAAAGCTTCCGTACTGATGGAATCGATCAATAGACCGTTCCCTACGTTGCTCAAAGCACCGATAATCAGCGTTAAGACAATCAAGAATGTCGTTACCACAAAAAAATACGCAAAAGATTTAAATGCAACATTGCCGAATCGTTTTGCTTTGCTGATTTCTACAATCGCTAATACGATCAAAGGAAAAATCAACGGCACAATGACCATTTGAATAAAATTCATAAATAAAGTACCTAAAAATTCCATTTCCATTCCTACAGCTGGGCTTAAATAACCTAATAAAGTCCCGATAACGGCTCCTATAACCACTTGGATCATTAGGCTGGGCCTTTTCAATTGTCCTCTTTTTTCCACATTCTTCCACTCCTCTTTATAAAACAAAAAAGTGCATGAGAAAATAAATTCTCATGCACAGTCTATGTTCATAATTGGTTTAATCTAAAAAAGCCTACAGTTTTCCCTGAAAACCGTAACATTCTGTTATTTAACAGAACACAAAAAGACTATTTAGCTGAAAGAAACCGCATACGATGTCAACTGATTACATGAGTTTTTGATACAACATGAACAACAACAGTTAAACATCAACATTTGGTTTCCTCCTTTTTTATTGAATCATTTTTTATGTTTCGTTTGTTTAAGCGCGCACTTAAGTGAAACTGGAACAATCTTAACAAAGGTTCACTGATTTGTCAAACATTAAAACAGCCAATTTTTGACACTCATTAGTAAGGAAGAATGCTGTATTTTTTTAAAAAAGTAGTCATTCTTTCTGATGATGGAGTAACTCAACATTTTCCAAGTAAACGGCCGACTATATGCCCTTAAAGATAATTTGTAAAGTATTCTTTTGATTTCTATGGTACGTTCTGTCCCAGATAATGATTCATCCGTAATAATGCCTGGGATGAGTATATCCAATAGGAATGTTTCATAAGCATTTTTTCCAAAACTATCTCGATGCTCTGACAACCACTCTTCACTAAAACGCCAATGGTTCGCTAGTCCAATCCGTTTTTCTTTTGGCACATCTGAATGATAGATCACCATTGGTTGATTCACTTGAAGAACTTGCAAATCAGGTAGTTGATCTACTTTCAACAGCCAGTCCCAGTCTTGGTGTTTGGGCAGTCCTTTTGTGAAAGGATATTGCAACAGCAAATGTCTTGGTGTGAGGATGGTTGAAGTTTGAATCAAACCGATTCTTTTTAATCCATTCGCTTCAAATAAGTAGTCAGCTATTCTTTCTTTACGACTATCTAAATAACTTACGATCGGCAGTTGTTTGTATTTTTTTTGATCGCTCGATTCATAGACATAAATGGACGTAAAACAAACGAACGAGTCTTTTTCAATTAAAGTATATTCTTTAATCAAATTTAATTGAGCAACAATTTTATCCCCTAACCATTCGTCATCGTCGTCCAATAACGCGATAAAGTCTCCTTGAGCTTTTTGGGCGCCGATATTCCTAGCTTCACTTCCCCCTACTTTCTTTCCTGTTTCGATCCATTGCAGAGAAATCCCACTTTTATTTTTGTAAGAATCTATCAGTTCAACAGTCTTGGATGACATTCCATCTATGACCACAATAATCTCTAAATTGTCATAACTTTGTTTCAACACACTTTCTATAGCTCTCTTTAAATAATATGGCCGTTCTATAGTTGGTATGATGACACTGACTAAAGGATGATCCATTTAACTTCTCTCCCCTCAGGTCCTTTTACTGGCTATCCTCGTACTAGTCGATACAAATCATACGAATATTGAGTAAAAGATCTATTTAATGAAAAGCTGTGAAGCAGTATTTTATCCACTAATTTAGCTTGTTTTAATTCCGAACTGCCTTTCAGCGTTCGAAAATGGAGATTAAAATTTGAAACCAATTTATTTTTGTATTCTTGATCGATTTGATTTTTACTGTGCATCAAATCAATGTATAAAAAAATACAGATTTTGCATAATTCAATTCTTGCCCAGTTTTGATATTGAGGCGAGTGAAGCAAACACTGCTGCAACAAATATTCTCCGGCTTCTAATCGATCAAATTTTTTCTCGGTGAATTGAGCCCCCATGATACTTTCTTTTCGCTGCAAATAATGATAATGACACTTAGGAGTGTTCACCATTCTTTGTATGTGCAGTAAAGCGTCTGTCAAGATAAAAACATCTTCATTGTTCTTACCGACCTTAAAACGCAGTTCTTCAAATAATTCAACTTTATACAATTTATTCCACACCACAGAACTAAATTCATTTGTTATATAATACGCTTTTTCAACTTCTGATTTAGTATCGAATCGTCTGTCCCCAAAGTGGATTTCACGTGTGATTTTCCCTTGCTCGTTGATCAATGTATAGCCGCATTGTACAACCTCTGCTTGATAGGAGAGAGCTAAATAAAGCATAGACTCATACATGTGACTATCGATCCAGTCATCACTATCGACAAATCCAATAAACTTTCCTTTAGCATTATCTAATCCAACATTTCTAGCGGAACTTAGTCCTCCGTTCTCTTTATGGATAACTTTTACTCTCGAATCCAGAAAAGCATATTCCTCACAAATAACTCCAGAGCTGTCCAGCGAACCATCATCCACTAGAATCACTTCAATTTGTTTATACGTTTGGTTTAATATGCTTTCAATGCATCGTTGGACATATTTTTCAACATTATATACTGGAACAATGATACTGATTAAAGGATTCATTAATATGACCTCCCATTCATCTGGTTCTTAGTTACAAAGCCTGCATCCCCTACAGTTTCTATAGAACTGATCACTCCAATAACATTCCAGTTTAATAACTGAGGAATCATCTTTTCAGTACGGATTTTTTGATCTGCTAAAGTCATGATCAGTGCATAAATGGTTCCGAAAAGCATCCCAATCAATCCACCCAAGATTGTATGGAAAGGCACATTTGGATAGATAGAAGAGGAACTGCTTTTTGCTGGAGATAAAATAGCTACATTTTCTATACTGATCACTTCCATGATATTTTTTTGGAATGAAGCAGCTATTTCGTTAGCAATCAATGCGGCTTTATCTGGGTGATCTGCAAAAGCTGTCAGAGAAAATACTTGAGAATTTTCTTCGATTGTGACTTCAATTTTTTTTTTCAATTCCTCTGCCGTAAATTCATTCCCTAGATTTTCTGCCGCATCATTTAATACTATAGAATCTTGTATTACATCCCGGTAGGTTTGAATCATTCGCAGATTGGTTTCGATTTCTCCTAATTCTATCGCTTGAGAATCCGAAACCCCTTGACTGACCAAAAGATTGGTAGAGGCTGAGTATTGCGGCGTCATAAGATATGTACTAGCTAGAAAAGCTGCTATTGCAAAAGCAGCACCACCAATAAGCAGCACATACCAATTATTTTTAAGGACCAATAAAAGTTCCATTAAACTAATCGTACTTTTCATCCGTATCCCTCCACTTATTCTGTTCTTCATCTGTCTGTTTTTGTTGTGTGGTTTTTTTCCTTTAGTTCTACCGAATACCACACTGCCATCCCTAGCAGAAGCCAAAAAATACGGGAATTATTAAAAGAGAGGGACAGCGAACTGACTAAAAAAGCAACCAGCATTTCTTTTGTAGTAAGGTGGACTTGTTTATTTTTCCCTTTAGAAACCGAAATAAAAAATACTCGAGTAATGTAATACATCATAAAAAGGGTTATAGGTATACCCCATTCTCCTGCCATTTGCAAATACGTATTGTGAGCAAGATTTCCCATAGGGCTCATCCCTTGAACAACCGTTAAGTAGTTGGCTGTATTTCCTACTCCTAATAAAGGAAATTCTTGAATCAAATCCATTGCGATGACCCATTGCTCCTCCCGCCCAGACCCATTTGCTGTAACGGCTTGGTCAAAGTCTGTCAGCAAGAGTTCTACTCTGGAAAAAACTGGGAACTTATCGGAAATCATTTCTAAAGAGCTGCTTAAAATCGCTTGGATATTTGGAAGAAAGAAAAACACCACAAACAAGCAAATGAGGTTGAAAATCAGTTTCCTCACTTCAATTTTGCCTTCCAGAAAAGTATTGAACATCCAAAAGACGAGCAAACATCCTAATGTAAGAAACCCAGTTTTCGAACCGGAACTAAAAATAGAAAGAATTAGTATAGAGATCGAACCGATTTTGAATAAACTAGGCAGAGGTTTATAACGCAATAGGATCGCTATCGCTGCACATTGAATGACCGAAAAGTAATTTGGATCATTCATCAGCCCCTTCAACCTCACTTGTTCATAAAATAATAAATCGACCATTTGAGGAATAGGCACAAGAGAAAAAATAATCCCTAAACAACCCAATATTACGGCTGCGATCGCAAACCATTTAAAAAGCTTTTGACTCAATCCGTTTTTTGCGATCAAGTAGCCAACCAAAAAATACAAAAAGCTGACCACTACCTTGATATAATCCGTCAATACAGCTCCTGCATAAACAGGGATTTGGTATAGATTCGGGATGACAAATACCGCATTTATAAAAATCACAACTGAAAAAAGCAAAAATACCAAGATGTGAGTGGATGATACATGGAACAAATTATAATTGATCAGCGCTCCAATAAATAAAACAATGAAAAAATCAGCCAATGAAATATTCATTCCAAATAGTACATCTGATTGATTCAACAAGGCTCCTATGAAACACGTCATCACAATCAGTACACTGCTTCCTGTAGAACTTTTAGTGGATTTACCGAGTTCTATGGGTCGTGAAACCATCATTTAAAGACTCCTTTCTTTCCTATAAAAGGTTACTTTTTTACAACATCAACCCCTTAAGAGTACGTTTTACTTTTATAGGGGTGATGCCTTTAAGCCGTTTGACATGATACTGAAAGGCTTGTTTGTAATTGGCTTTATTGATTTCGACTGTTTCATTAGAGGAGTAAAATCCGTAAGCAGAAATGACAAAAGCTTCTTCTTTTGTCAGTGAGGAAGGGGGCGTTGGGAAAGCACGTTTTTGTAGATGGATATAACTGTATTCTCGTTGCTGGATTTCTCCATTCTCTTCCCAGCATTTGTAAACATGTCCGTTTCTCCATTGGAAGAACTGATTTTTATGATGCTGATCATCCCCAAACAACACATTTCTAAAATAAGGTGACTGAGGAAGAATATCTGCGTATTGAGGATTATTGTATTGTCGCAATCCATATTTTTCGTACAGCAAATTGATTCCCCACTCATCAAAGTACATCACTTCAGGAACTTGAATACAGTACCTGAAGCTCGTATCTTTATCTCCTATCAAATCGAATGAGTGATTGACTTTTTTAGTATTCCGGTAAAGGATAAGATGTCCGTCCATAAAAATCTTATCGTGTTCGGCTAAAATTTCTTCTGTAATGAATTGCCTTAAATCGCCAAAGATCAAATCAATGTCACAATGTCCCCAGAAATCATACTTCTCTAAATAATCAGCAAATATTTTCCCGTAAGCAGGTTTGTAGTCGCATAATTTATACGGATCGGGTAAAGCAGCTGAAGTGTTTAATTTGTAAGAAATCAGGCTTTTCAACTGATCGAATGTCATAGGCACTATTTTCACGTTACTTGGTAATTCGTCGACTTCATTATCTGTAAAAATCAACCAATCGATAGATGGATTGAATGCACAGCTTTTCAAAAATAAGTCAAAATAGTTAGGGAATTCCCCGAAGTACGGCACAATTAAACCGATTTTTTTCATTTAATGTCACACTCCTCTTTCGGTACTTAAGATGGAAAGCGAATGATTTATGGAAAGGAAAATCTTGTTTGATGAATGTAAAGCAGATGTTTTTTAGGAGGGGGTTATACAGCTTTTACTGTTGCAGGTTGCTTATTCAACACTTTTTTCAGTGCATCAATGACTCTGTATTGATCATCTTCTGTCATGTTCGAGCCACTTGGCAAGCAAATTCCAGTGGTGAATAAGGCTTCGGAAATAGGCATTTCATTTGGTCGATGAGCATAGAAAGCTGTGTGTTTAAAAACAGGTTGGAGATGCAGCGGTTTCCACAACGCTCTTGTTTCAATACCTTGTTCATTCATTTCCACCATCACGTCAAATGGGTTGGTCTTGATAACTGCTGGATTTATCAACATCGTTGTCAACCAACGATTGGATTTTGTATTAGCTAGTTCAGGCATGAAATGAAGACCTTCAAGAGATTCGAGTTCTGCTGTATACCGTTCAAAAACAGTTCGTCTTTGTTGAACTCTCTCGTCTAAAATGGCTAATTGAGCTCTTCCTACTCCTGCCAAGATGTTGCTCATCCGGTAATTGTATCCGATTTGACTGTGTTCATAGTATGGCGCGGCATCCTTTGCTTGTGTGGCCAAAAAGCGTGATTTAATCAGCAGTTCTTCGTCATTGGAAACCATCGCCCCGCCCCCTGAGGTCGTAATAATTTTATTTCCATTAAAGGAGTAGATACCGATTTTCCCAATACTGCCGCTCTTTTTGCCTTTATACTCTGCTCCCAACGATTCGGCAGCATCTTCTACAATAGGCACTCCATAAGCATCTGCGATGGCACAAAGTTCATCCATTTTTGCGCTTTGACCATACAAGTTGACGACGATAATGGCTTTGGGCAGGCGATTAACTTTTTTCGCTGCAACCAGCGCACGTTCTAAAGCTTTAGGAGACATATTCCAACTGTCCAATTCGGAATCAATGAACACCACTTCTGCCCCTAAATATACTGCCGGGTTTGCACTGGCAATAAATGTGAATGTGGAACAAAACACATTGTCCCCTTTTTTCACTCCCAGAGTAGTTAAAGCTAAGTGAATTGCTGCTGTACCAGAACTGGTTACAGAAGCTCCAACAGTCCCAGAATACCTGGCTAATTCTGTTTCAAAGTGATTGACATTAGGTCCTAAAGGGGCTATCCAATTGGTCTCAAAAGCTTCATCAATATACTTTTGTTCATTTCCAGACATATGAGGTGAAGACAATAAGATTTGTTTTGATTTCATCATAGTATTTTCCTCCCGTTCTCTTCATCGTTAAGATTAAGCCGGCGCTAGAGACTTCTCTTTTGCAGCAGAAAATTCTTTGGAAAACGGCTGGTTCATTTGGACAACTTGTGCATCTTTTTCAACGATAGATTTTTCGCCCACTTTAGCAAATTGAATCAGCTTTTCTTTGTATTCTTCAGGCTTGCAACCTGCTAATTGGTCTAAAAAGAAGAGGACATCTTTCATTGGACGATTGACAGCTTTTCCAACAAAAATCTTATCGTAAACTTTTTTATCGGTTCGTTCATTGGCAACCAAGAGTTCTTCATATAACTTTTCTCCCGGTCTGATACCCGTTTCCACAACAGGGATTTCCTCTTCTGAAAATCCGCTTAATTTAACGATTTTCTTCGCCAGTTCTACGATTTTGACTGGATTCCCCATGTCTAAGACAAATATTTCTCCTCCTTGAGCTAACGCACCTGCTTGAATCACCAATCGGCTCGCTTCCGGAATCGTCATAAAATAACGTGTCATTCGAAAATCGGTTACCGTTACAGGGCCACCATTTCTCACTTGTTCTTCAAACAGCGGAATCACACTGCCTCTGCTGCCTAACACATTTCCAAATCGCACAGCGGCAAACCTTGTTTTCCCTTTTTCATTCAAGCTTGTAACGATCATTTCTGCGATCCGCTTAGTGGCTCCCATGACATTTGGCGGATTGACTGCTTTATCTGTAGAAACCATGACAAATGTTTGGACATTGGCCGCCTTAGCAGCTTCCGCCATATTTTTAGATCCAAAAACATTGTTTTTTACAGCTTCAATCGGATTGTATTCCATCATAGGAACGTGTTTGTGAGCCGCTGCATGATACACGATATCTGGTCGATAGGTTTGCATCACTTCAAAAATTCTTTTTCGATCTTGAACGTCGGCTATTACAGGAGACAATTCAATGCGGCTTCCATATTTTTTAGACAGCTCTCTATGGATTTGATAAATAGAATTTTCTCCATGTCCAAGCAAGACGATTTTTTTGGGTGAAAATGTCGCTACGATTCTGCAAATTTCTGAGCCGATTGATCCGCCGGCACCGCTGATCAAAATCACTTTTCCGCAAATAGAATTCGATAAAGCAGTCGTGTCCAACTCGATCTCTTCCCTGCCCAATAAATCGACTACATCGATCGATCTGAAACGACTAACGGTCAACTTGCCATTCATGACATCTTCTATGGATGGAATAAGGTTTGCTGTGACACCGCTAGTATTGCAAATGCCTAAGATTCGATCCAACTCTTCCGGGCTTAAGCTCGGGGCGGCGATGGTGATTTGTTCTATTTCATACTGTTTGACCAGTTCTGGAATGTCTCTTGTGGTTCCCAAAATTTTTACCCCATAAAAGTTCAATTGTTGTTTTGCAGCATCATCATCTACGATGATATGCATGCAAAACAACAATTGAACTTTTATGGGGTAAAAATTTTGGGAACCACAAGAGACATTCCAGAACTGGTCAAACAGTATGAAATAGAACAAATCACCATCGCCGCCCCGAGCTTAAGCCCGGAAGAGTTGGATCGAATCTTAGGCATTTGCAATACTAGCGGTGTCACAGCAAACCTTATTCCATCCATAGAAGATGTCATGAATGGCAAGTTGACCGTTAGTCGTTTCAGATCGATCGATGTAGTCGATTTATTGGGCAGGGAAGAGATCGAGTTGGACACGACTGCTTTATCGAATTCTATTTGCGGAAAAGTGATTTTGATCAGCGGTGCCGGCGGATCAATCGGCTCAGAAATTTGCAGAATCGTAGCGACATTTTCACCCAAAAAAATCGTCTTGCTTGGACATGGAGAAAATTCTATTTATCAAATCCATAGAGAGCTGTCTAAAAAATATGGAAGCCGCATTGAATTGTCTCCTGTAATAGCCGACGTTCAAGATCGAAAAAGAATTTTTGAAGTGATGCAAACCTATCGACCAGATATCGTGTATCATGCAGCGGCTCACAAACACGTTCCTATGATGGAATACAATCCGATTGAAGCTGTAAAAAACAATGTTTTTGGATCTAAAAATATGGCGGAAGCTGCTAAGGCGGCCAATGTCCAAACATTTGTCATGGTTTCTACAGATAAAGCAGTCAATCCGCCAAATGTCATGGGAGCCACTAAGCGGATCGCAGAAATGATCGTTACAAGCTTGAATGAAAAAGGGAAAACAAGGTTTGCCGCTGTGCGATTTGGAAATGTGTTAGGCAGCAGAGGCAGTGTGATTCCGCTGTTTGAAGAACAAGTGAGAAATGGTGGCCCTGTAACGGTAACCGATTTTCGAATGACACGTTATTTTATGACGATTCCGGAAGCGAGCCGATTGGTGATTCAAGCAGGTGCGTTAGCTCAAGGAGGAGAAATATTTGTCTTAGACATGGGGAATCCAGTCAAAATCGTAGAACTGGCGAAGAAAATCGTTAAATTAAGCGGATTTTCAGAAGAGGAAATCCCTGTTGTGGAAACGGGTATCAGACCGGGAGAAAAGTTATATGAAGAACTCTTGGTTGCCAATGAACGAACCGATAAAAAAGTTTACGATAAGATTTTTGTTGGAAAAGCTGTCAATCGTCCAATGAAAGATGTCCTCTTCTTTTTAGACCAATTAGCAGGTTGCAAGCCTGAAGAATACAAAGAAAAGCTGATTCAATTTGCTAAAGTGGGCGAAAAATCTATCGTTGAAAAAGATGCACAAGTTGTCCAAATGAACCAGCCGTTTTCCAAAGAATTTTCTGCTGCAAAAGAGAAGTCTCTAGCGCCGGCTTAATCTTAACGATGAAGAGAACGGGAGGAAAATACTATGATGAAATCAAAACAAATCTTATTGTCTTCACCTCATATGTCTGGAAATGAACAAAAGTATATTGATGAAGCTTTTGAGACCAATTGGATAGCCCCTTTAGGACCTAATGTCAATCACTTTGAAACAGAATTAGCCAGGTATTCTGGGACTGTTGGAGCTTCTGTAACCAGTTCTGGTACAGCAGCAATTCACTTAGCTTTAACTACTCTGGGAGTGAAAAAAGGGGACAATGTGTTTTGTTCCACATTCACATTTATTGCCAGTGCAAACCCGGCAGTATATTTAGGGGCAGAAGTGGTGTTCATTGATTCCGAATTGGACAGTTGGAATATGTCTCCTAAAGCTTTAGAACGTGCGCTGGTTGCAGCGAAAAAAGTTAATCGCCTGCCCAAAGCCATTATCGTCGTCAACTTGTATGGTCAAAGCGCAAAAATGGATGAACTTTGTGCCATCGCAGATGCTTATGGAGTGCCTATTGTAGAAGATGCTGCCGAATCGTTGGGAGCAGAGTATAAAGGCAAAAAGAGCGGCAGTATTGGGAAAATCGGTATCTACTCCTTTAATGGAAATAAAATTATTACGACCTCAGGGGGCGGGGCGATGGTTTCCAATGACGAAGAACTGCTGATTAAATCACGCTTTTTGGCCACACAAGCAAAGGATGCCGCGCCATACTATGAACACAGTCAAATCGGATACAATTACCGGATGAGCAACATCTTGGCAGGAGTAGGAAGAGCTCAATTAGCCATTTTAGACGAGAGAGTTCAACAAAGACGAACTGTTTTTGAACGGTATACAGCAGAACTCGAATCTCTTGAAGGTCTTCATTTCATGCCTGAACTAGCTAATACAAAATCCAATCGTTGGTTGACAACGATGTTGATAAATCCAGCAGTTATCAAGACCAACCCATTTGACGTGATGGTGGAAATGAATGAACAAGGTATTGAAACAAGAGCGTTGTGGAAACCGCTGCATCTCCAACCTGTTTTTAAACACACAGCTTTCTATGCTCATCGACCAAATGAAATGCCTATTTCCGAAGCCTTATTCACCACTGGAATTTGCTTGCCAAGTGGCTCGAACATGACAGAAGATGATCAATACAGAGTCATTGATGCACTGAAAAAAGTGTTGAATAAGCAACCTGCAACAGTAAAAGCTGTATAACCCCCTCCTAAAAAACATCTGCTTTACATTCATCAAACAAGATTTTCCTTTCCATAAATCATTCGCTTTCCATCTTAAGTACCGAAAGAGGAGTGTGACATTAAATGAAAAAAATCGGTTTAATTGTGCCGTACTTCGGGGAATTCCCTAACTATTTTGACTTATTTTTGAAAAGCTGTGCATTCAATCCATCTATCGATTGGTTGATTTTTACAGATAATGAAGTCGACGAATTACCAAGTAACGTGAAAATAGTGCCTATGACATTCGATCAGTTGAAAAGCCTGATTTCTTACAAATTAAACACTTCAGCTGCTTTACCCGATCCGTATAAATTATGCGACTACAAACCTGCTTACGGGAAAATATTTGCTGATTATTTAGAGAAGTATGATTTCTGGGGACATTGTGACATTGATTTGATCTTTGGCGATTTAAGGCAATTCATTACAGAAGAAATTTTAGCCGAACACGATAAGATTTTTATGGACGGACATCTTATCCTTTACCGGAATACTAAAAAAGTCAATCACTCATTCGATTTGATAGGAGATAAAGATACGAGCTTCAGGTACTGTATTCAAGTTCCTGAAGTGATGTACTTTGATGAGTGGGGAATCAATTTGCTGTACGAAAAATATGGATTGCGACAATACAATAATCCTCAATACGCAGATATTCTTCCTCAGTCACCTTATTTTAGAAATGTGTTGTTTGGGGATGATCAGCATCATAAAAATCAGTTCTTCCAATGGAGAAACGGACATGTTTACAAATGCTGGGAAGAGAATGGAGAAATCCAGCAACGAGAATACAGTTATATCCATCTACAAAAACGTGCTTTCCCAACGCCCCCTTCCTCACTGACAAAAGAAGAAGCTTTTGTCATTTCTGCTTACGGATTTTACTCCTCTAATGAAACAGTCGAAATCAATAAAGCCAATTACAAACAAGCCTTTCAGTATCATGTCAAACGGCTTAAAGGCATCACCCCTATAAAAGTAAAACGTACTCTTAAGGGGTTGATGTTGTAAAAAAGTAACCTTTTATAGGAAAGAAAGGAGTCTTTAAATGATGGTTTCACGACCCATAGAACTCGGTAAATCCACTAAAAGTTCTACAGGAAGCAGTGTACTGATTGTGATGACGTGTTTCATAGGAGCCTTGTTGAATCAATCAGATGTACTATTTGGAATGAATATTTCATTGGCTGATTTTTTCATTGTTTTATTTATTGGAGCGCTGATCAATTATAATTTGTTCCATGTATCATCCACTCACATCTTGGTATTTTTGCTTTTTTCAGTTGTGATTTTTATAAATGCGGTATTTGTCATCCCGAATCTATACCAAATCCCTGTTTATGCAGGAGCTGTATTGACGGATTATATCAAGGTAGTGGTCAGCTTTTTGTATTTTTTGGTTGGCTACTTGATCGCAAAAAACGGATTGAGTCAAAAGCTTTTTAAATGGTTTGCGATCGCAGCCGTAATATTGGGTTGTTTAGGGATTATTTTTTCTCTTGTGCCTATTCCTCAAATGGTCGATTTATTATTTTATGAACAAGTGAGGTTGAAGGGGCTGATGAATGATCCAAATTACTTTTCGGTCATTCAATGTGCAGCGATAGCGATCCTATTGCGTTATAAACCTCTGCCTAGTTTATTCAAAATCGGTTCGATCTCTATACTAATTCTTTCTATTTTTAGTTCCGGTTCGAAAACTGGGTTTCTTACATTAGGATGTTTGCTCGTCTTTTGGATGTTCAATACTTTTCTGGAAGGCAAAATTGAAGTGAGGAAACTGATTTTCAACCTCATTTGCTTGTTTGTGGTGTTTTTCTTTCTTCCAAATATCCAAGCGATTTTAAGCAGCTCTTTAGAAATGATTTCCGATAAGTTCCCAGTTTTTTCCAGAGTAGAACTCTTGCTGACAGACTTTGACCAAGCCGTTACAGCAAATGGGTCTGGGCGGGAGGAGCAATGGGTCATCGCAATGGATTTGATTCAAGAATTTCCTTTATTAGGAGTAGGAAATACAGCCAACTACTTAACGGTTGTTCAAGGGATGAGCCCTATGGGAAATCTTGCTCACAATACGTATTTGCAAATGGCAGGAGAATGGGGTATACCTATAACCCTTTTTATGATGTATTACATTACTCGAGTATTTTTTATTTCGGTTTCTAAAGGGAAAAATAAACAAGTCCACCTTACTACAAAAGAAATGCTGGTTGCTTTTTTAGTCAGTTCGCTGTCCCTCTCTTTTAATAATTCCCGTATTTTTTGGCTTCTGCTAGGGATGGCAGTGTGGTATTCGGTAGAACTAAAGGAAAAAAACCACACAACAAAAACAGACAGATGAAGAACAGAATAAGTGGAGGGATACGGATGAAAAGTACGATTAGTTTAATGGAACTTTTATTGGTCCTTAAAAATAATTGGTATGTGCTGCTTATTGGTGGTGCTGCTTTTGCAATAGCAGCTTTTCTAGCTAGTACATATCTTATGACGCCGCAATACTCAGCCTCTACCAATCTTTTGGTCAGTCAAGGGGTTTCGGATTCTCAAGCGATAGAATTAGGAGAAATCGAAACCAATCTGCGAATGATTCAAACCTACCGGGATGTAATACAAGATTCTATAGTATTAAATGATGCGGCAGAAAATCTAGGGAATGAATTTACGGCAGAGGAATTGAAAAAAAAAATTGAAGTCACAATCGAAGAAAATTCTCAAGTATTTTCTCTGACAGCTTTTGCAGATCACCCAGATAAAGCCGCATTGATTGCTAACGAAATAGCTGCTTCATTCCAAAAAAATATCATGGAAGTGATCAGTATAGAAAATGTAGCTATTTTATCTCCAGCAAAAAGCAGTTCCTCTTCTATCTATCCAAATGTGCCTTTCCATACAATCTTGGGTGGATTGATTGGGATGCTTTTCGGAACCATTTATGCACTGATCATGACTTTAGCAGATCAAAAAATCCGTACTGAAAAGATGATTCCTCAGTTATTAAACTGGAATGTTATTGGAGTGATCAGTTCTATAGAAACTGTAGGGGATGCAGGCTTTGTAACTAAGAACCAGATGAATGGGAGGTCATATTAATGAATCCTTTAATCAGTATCATTGTTCCAGTATATAATGTTGAAAAATATGTCCAACGATGCATTGAAAGCATATTAAACCAAACGTATAAACAAATTGAAGTGATTCTAGTGGATGATGGTTCGCTGGACAGCTCTGGAGTTATTTGTGAGGAATATGCTTTTCTGGATTCGAGAGTAAAAGTTATCCATAAAGAGAACGGAGGACTAAGTTCCGCTAGAAATGTTGGATTAGATAATGCTAAAGGAAAGTTTATTGGATTTGTCGATAGTGATGACTGGATCGATAGTCACATGTATGAGTCTATGCTTTATTTAGCTCTCTCCTATCAAGCAGAGGTTGTACAATGCGGCTATACATTGATCAACGAGCAAGGGAAAATCACACGTGAAATCCACTTTGGGGACAGACGATTCGATACTAAATCAGAAGTTGAAAAAGCGTATTATATAACAAATGAATTTAGTTCTGTGGTGTGGAATAAATTGTATAAAGTTGAATTATTTGAAGAACTGCGTTTTAAGGTCGGTAAGAACAATGAAGATGTTTTTATCTTGACAGACGCTTTACTGCACATACAAAGAATGGTGAACACTCCTAAGTGTCATTATCATTATTTGCAGCGAAAAGAAAGTATCATGGGGGCTCAATTCACCGAGAAAAAATTTGATCGATTAGAAGCCGGAGAATATTTGTTGCAGCAGTGTTTGCTTCACTCGCCTCAATATCAAAACTGGGCAAGAATTGAATTATGCAAAATCTGTATTTTTTTATACATTGATTTGATGCACAGTAAAAATCAAATCGATCAAGAATACAAAAATAAATTGGTTTCAAATTTTAATCTCCATTTTCGAACGCTGAAAGGCAGTTCGGAATTAAAACAAGCTAAATTAGTGGATAAAATACTGCTTCACAGCTTTTCATTAAATAGATCTTTTACTCAATATTCGTATGATTTGTATCGACTAGTACGAGGATAGCCAGTAAAAGGACCTGAGGGGAGAGAAGTTAAATGGATCATCCTTTAGTCAGTGTCATCATACCAACTATAGAACGGCCATATTATTTAAAGAGAGCTATAGAAAGTGTGTTGAAACAAAGTTATGACAATTTAGAGATTATTGTGGTCATAGATGGAATGTCATCCAAGACTGTTGAACTGATAGATTCTTACAAAAATAAAAGTGGGATTTCTCTGCAATGGATCGAAACAGGAAAGAAAGTAGGGGGAAGTGAAGCTAGGAATATCGGCGCCCAAAAAGCTCAAGGAGACTTTATCGCGTTATTGGACGACGATGACGAATGGTTAGGGGATAAAATTGTTGCTCAATTAAATTTGATTAAAGAATATACTTTAATTGAAAAAGACTCGTTCGTTTGTTTTACGTCCATTTATGTCTATGAATCGAGCGATCAAAAAAAATACAAACAACTGCCGATCGTAAGTTATTTAGATAGTCGTAAAGAAAGAATAGCTGACTACTTATTTGAAGCGAATGGATTAAAAAGAATCGGTTTGATTCAAACTTCAACCATCCTCACACCAAGACATTTGCTGTTGCAATATCCTTTCACAAAAGGACTGCCCAAACACCAAGACTGGGACTGGCTGTTGAAAGTAGATCAACTACCTGATTTGCAAGTTCTTCAAGTGAATCAACCAATGGTGATCTATCATTCAGATGTGCCAAAAGAAAAACGGATTGGACTAGCGAACCATTGGCGTTTTAGTGAAGAGTGGTTGTCAGAGCATCGAGATAGTTTTGGAAAAAATGCTTATGAAACATTCCTATTGGATATACTCATCCCAGGCATTATTACGGATGAATCATTATCTGGGACAGAACGTACCATAGAAATCAAAAGAATACTTTACAAATTATCTTTAAGGGCATATAGTCGGCCGTTTACTTGGAAAATGTTGAGTTACTCCATCATCAGAAAGAATGACTACTTTTTTAAAAAAATACAGCATTCTTCCTTACTAATGAGTGTCAAAAATTGGCTGTTTTAATGTTTGACAAATCAGTGAACCTTTGTTAAGATTGTTCCAGTTTCACTTAAGTGCGCGCTTAAACAAACGAAACATAAAAAATGATTCAATAAAAAAGGAGGAAACCAAATGTTGATGTTTAACTGTTGTTGTTCATGTTGTATCAAAAACTCATGTAATCAGTTGACATCGTATGCGGTTTCTTTCAGCTAAATAGTCTTTTTGTGTTCTGTTAAATAACAGAATGTTACGGTTTTCAGGGAAAACTGTAGGCTTTTTTAGATTAAACCAATTATGAACATAGACTGTGCATGAGAATTTATTTTCTCATGCACTTTTTTGTTTTATAAAGAGGAGTGGAAGAATGTGGAAAAAAGAGGACAATTGAAAAGGCCCAGCCTAATGATCCAAGTGGTTATAGGAGCCGTTATCGGGACTTTATTAGGTTATTTAAGCCCAGCTGTAGGAATGGAAATGGAATTTTTAGGTACTTTATTTATGAATTTTATTCAAATGGTCATTGTGCCGTTGATTTTTCCTTTGATCGTATTAGCGATTGTAGAAATCAGCAAAGCAAAACGATTCGGCAATGTTGCATTTAAATCTTTTGCGTATTTTTTTGTGGTAACGACATTCTTGATTGTCTTAACGCTGATTATCGGTGCTTTGAGCAACGTAGGGAACGGTCTATTGATCGATTCCATCAGTACGGAAGCTTTGGATGGGATTGCCAACAGTATTGATTTTAGAACATTCATTTTAGGAATCATCCCAAGCAATGTTTTCCAAGCGTTTGCGGACGGCAATTTATTGCCGATCATTTTCTTCGGTATTTTCTTGGGTATTTCTCTAGTCACTATTCAAGAAAAAGCAAAACCAGTATTAGATTTTTTTGATGCTTGGATAAGTGCTATGTTCAAAATGGTCAATTACGCGATTGCCGTTGCACCGATTGGAGTATTTGGATTTTTAGCGTATGATGTGGCTACTTACGGAGTCAGTAATTTATTGTCTCTAGGTCAGTTTGTTATTTGGGCCTATCTAGCGTATGCTATTGTAGCATTTGTAGTGTACCCGATAATCGGTCTAGGATTTAAGGTTCCATATTTTTCTCTGTTAAAAGAAACAAGTGATTTATCTTTATTAGCTTTTTCAACCGGCAGTTCCAGTGTAGTGTTGCCATCTTTAATTGATCGATTGAAGAAGTTCGGTGTTCCGAGTTCAGTGGCGTCGTTTGTTACTACTCTGGGTTATTCCTTTAATCTTGGAGGAGCAGCTGTTTATACGACATTAGCCGTCATGTTTGTAGTGAATTTATACGGTGCTTCTTTAAACGTCACTGATTATATCGCATTGGTCTTTTTCCTTACCATTATCACTAAAAGTATTGCAGCAGTCCCATCAGGAGCAGTTGTTGTTTTATTAGCTTCTGCTACTCAATTAGGCTTGCCGCCACAAGGAGTTGCGCTGCTGGTATCGATCGACTTTTTTGTCAATGCGGGACGTACAGCGCTAAACGTTGTAGGAAATGCATTAGCACCAGTAGTTATCGCGAAAACGGAAGGGAAATTTGTTCCTTCAGGCGTTTTAAATGAAAAAGAGAGCTCAAATTTGGTAAAATAAGAAGATAAGAAATGGAGTGGACATGAAATATGAAAAAAGTTTATATTATTCACGAAAATGATGATTGGACAAGACACTTGACAGCTCGATTAGACGAATTGAACGTACCTTATGAAAACTGGGATCTATCTGAAGGGTTAGTAGATATTCAAGTTGCACCGCCAGAAGGTATTTTTTATAATCGTATGAGTGCTTCTTCTCATACCAGAGGTCATCGTTATGCTCCAGAATTGACAGACAACTTATTGCATTGGTTAGAAAGCTATGGAGCTACAGTAATCAATGGTACCGGAGCAATTGAATTAGAAGTCAGCAAATTAAAACAACATTTAGCATTGAAAACAAACGGAATCAACACCCCAGAAACTATTGGTGCTGTAGGAAAAGAAAATATTATCCAAGCAGCTGAAAAGTTGAATCGTTTTCCATTTATCATCAAACACAATCGTGCCGGAAAAGGGCTCGGAGTACGTTTGATGTATACAATCCAAGATCTGAAAGACTATGTTTATGGGCCGGAATTTGAAGATTCTATTGATGGAATCAGCTTGATCCAACAATACGTTCGCCCAGCTGATGGAAACATTGTCCGTTCTGAATTTATTGGCGGAAAATTCTTTTATGCTGTAAAAGTTGATTCCAGTGATGGTTTTGAACTTTGTCCAGCAGATAATTGCCAAATTCCTATTGGAACAGAAATGTGCCCAGCAGAAGAACCTGAAGAGTTGACACCAAGTAAATTTAAAATCAAAGAAGATGGATTACCACAAGCTCAAATCGACTTATACGAAGCATTCTTAAAACAACAACGTATTGACGTGGCAGCGATTGAGTTCATCGAAACCGAAAACGGTCAAACGTATGCGTATGATGTAAACACCAATACAAATTACAATGCAGACGCCGAAAGAGAAGCTGGCAAATATGCTATGTTGCAATTAGCAACGTATTTGAAAAATGAGTTGGAAAAAACAGCAGCTGTAGAAGTTTAAGAAAACTACAAATAGCTTTAACAAAAATAAAAAATAGAGTCAGCAAAAACAGTGTGAGCGAACAGCTAGCACTGTTTTTTTCTGTCAGAATGAGACATAGGTAAATTACATAGGATATGATGATAGAAGTGATATACTAAACGTGTAGCAATAAAAAAGGAGTTGAAGAGAGATTGCAAAAGAAACCTTTGAACTTTGCTCATAGAGGATTCAGTGGAAAATACCCGGAAAACACTATGCTGGCTTTTCAAAAAGCTTTCGAAGTAGGAGTCGACGGTATCGAAATAGACATTCAATTAACCAAAGATGAAGAGTTGATCGTGATTCATGATACCACTGTCAATAGAACAACGGATGGAAAAGGTTATGTCAAAGACAAAACGTTAAACGAGCTGCAGGAACTCAATGCGGCACATAAGTTCCCGGAAATTCGTGACAGGGAGAAAATACCCACATTACAAGAATACTTCGATTGGGTAAAAGAAAAACCTTTAGCAACCAATATAGAATTGAAAACAAATGTATTCGAATATCCAGGTATTGAAGAAAAGGTCGTAGAACTCATTCAAGAGTACCGACTGCAGCATACAATCATTTTTTCTTCATTCAACCATTACACTATCCAGAAATTGAAAGCATTAGATCCGACAATCAAATGCGGCTTATTATCTTCGGATTGGATTGTTGACTTTGGAGAATACGCTAAGAAAGTTGGGGTAGAATGCGTTCATCCGGCTCATTATACATTACAAAATCCTGCAGTTCTAAAAGATTTACAAGAGAGTCATTTAGAGATCAACACTTGGACAGTTAATAAAGAAGAGCAAATGAGAAACTTGGTCCAATCTAATGTGACGAGCATCATTACAAATTATCCAGATAAATTAAATAAAGTACTAGCAGAATCGAAATAAAAGATTCTATGCTAAACACCAAAAAGGCGGCTGAAAAAAAAGCTGCCTTTTTGGTGTTATTCAAACAATTCTGTACGTTAAAAGCATGCAAAAAAGTGCGTTTATCTAATCAACTGGTCAGGAAATACATATGTCATCTGAATTTGAAATGAAAGTACAAATCTGACAATTTGGTGTATTTGGTATTCTACCTTGAATTCATCAGTTCTTTTACGTATAGTGTTGGGTAATAGAATGGAACAGGAGTGAAGTGTGTGACGAGAAAAATAATGATGAATGTGATCTGTGTAGTTTTAGGCACAACTTTAGTAGGTATAGGCGGAAGTCTGTGTATCAAAGCGGCTATAGGCGTTTCAGCAGTAGATGCTTTCAACAGCGGAATCAGTGAATTGACTACGATCAAAGTAGGAACCGTCTCAGTTATCATTAATGTATTGTTGGTATTTGTGCAATGGATAATTCAAAAACGTGATTTCAAACTGTTTCAGTTGATGCAAATCCCTTTATCTCTATTAATCGGCGAAGTTATCAATACAATGGTTTATGTTGTATTGCCTTCTCTTGTTTTAGAAGAATACTATATGAATGTCTTATTGGTCATCTTAGGCAACTTAACAGCTGCTTTAGGAGTAGGGTTGTGTACAGCGTTAGACTTCGTCAGTTTCCCATTAGAATCTCTGTGTATGGTCATCAGTAAGCGTGCAAAAGCTAGTTTTGGAAAAATCAGACAATCCGCAGACATCATTCTTATTATTGCCTCTTTAACACTTTCTTTGCTATTTGGCGGTTCTTTCTTTATACGTGAAGGGACAATCATCGGTGCGTTGTTATTTGCTCCAATGATGAATTTTATCTACTTGAATATTTCTCGTGTTTTTCCACTCCACCATATTAAGCTCACACCAGTTGCGAAAAAGATGATGTAAAAGATCAGCTGAGCTGATCTTTTTTAAATAAAGAAGAATCCGGAAACGAGTTGACAAACTATCTTTTAAAGCATACACTTAAATAAATGATAACGATTTCTAAAATCGATTAACGAAATCGATACACAAAATAATTCAGTAAAAGAGCAGGTGTGGCATTTTGGCTAAAAAGAAAGTGACTTTAAAAGATATTGCTAAAGCAGCAAACGTCAGTGGAACGACTATATCTCGTTATTTGAACGGGAAATTCGATTATATGTCAGCAGATACTCGTCAGACGATTGAAAGAGTGATTAAAGAATTGGAGTACCGACCAAGCAATATAGCGCGGTCTTTAAAATCACAAAAAAGTATGCTCCTTGGAGCAGTCATTGCAGATATTGAAAATCCATTTTCGAACACGATCATTAAGGGATTATCAGACCGTGCGAATGAGTTGAACTATTCTTTGATGGTGGCCGTTTCCGACGGCTCAAAAGAACGGGAACAAAAGCATATCCAACGTTTTTTAGATAATCGAGTAGATGGATTGGTCATCAATACAGTAGGAGAGAATGAGGATTATTTAGTATCGTTGAAAAATGAACACGTTCCCATTGTATTGTTAGACAAATCCATGTCGGATAAAAGCTATGACTGTATCACCTCAAATAATTACGATCTCAGCAAAGAGCTGACGCAACATTTGGTGGAAGAGGGCTTTGCTTCAATTGGCTATTTTACGCCGACTATAAAATCCAATACCGTTCAACAAAGTAGATCCCAAGCTTTAGAAGATGTCTTAAAAGACCATTCAGAAATCGAGATGAAACAATATGTGATGGCGAAAGGACAAATTGACTTGTTGATTGAAGCGATAGAAAGTTTCTTTAAGCTGCCCGAACCTCGAGTTTTGATTGCTGCAAATGGTTTGATTTTACTGAACGTATTGAAAGAAATCGAAAAAATGGGGAAAAGAATAGCTGTCGATTATGGCATTTGCGGATTCGACGATATTTTGGCTGCTTCCATCATTAGTCCAGGGATCACAACGGTTGCTCAAAATTCTTATGGTTTGGGGAAAGAAAGTGCATCTTTACTGGTCCAAAAAATCAATGAAGACAAAGAAGAGTATTCCATTATATATAAGGAATTACCTGGAGAACTGAAAATACGAAAATCTACAAGAGTAGAAGAGTGGAACAGAAAGGACGAAATCAATGAGTGATGTAATTTTGATTGGGGAACCAATGGGGTTGTTTATTTCAAATGAATATGGAGAATTGGAAGACGGTAAGACCTTTTCCAAGGGATCGCTGGTGCTGAAGTCAATGTAGGAACAGGGTTGGCCAGACTTGGATTCGAAGTGGACTTTCTTACGAAATTAGGAAAAGATCCATTTGGACAATATATTTATAAATATCTGCAAAATGAAAGAATCGGTACAGAACATATTACATTTGATGAAGAACTGAATACAGGGATCATGTTGAAGAACAAAACTAAAGAAGGCGATCCTATTACAGCTTACTACCGTAAAGGCAGTGCTTTTACAAACTTCTCCATTGAAGATGTGATGGATATCGATTTTTCTGAGGTGCGTTTATTGCATGTGACAGGCATACCTCCTGCTGTAAATCGAGTGACTCGCGGAGCGGTGTACCATTTGATGGCAAAAGCGAGAGAAGCAGGTAGTTTCATTACTTTCGATCCGAATATGCGTCCTGAGTTATGGAAAAATGAAGAAACGATGATCAAAGTATTGAACAACATGGCTCGTTATGCAAATGTGGTCCTTCCAGGAATCAGTGAATGCGAAAAATTAACGGGTTCTAGAGACAAAGAAACGATCGCGCAATTTTATTTAGACATGGGTGTAGAATATGTTGTGATTAAAACTGGTTCTGATGGTGCATTTATAAAAAACAAGGTCAAGAAATGAAAAATGTGCCTGGTTTTGCAGTGAAAGAAATCGTTGATACAGTAGGAGCTGGAGACGGATTCGCAGTTGGAGTCATCAGCGGCTACTTGGATGGATTAGACATGGAAAATAGCGTACTTCGTGGGAATGCTATAGGTTCATTGCAAGTACAAAACCAAGGCGATAATGAAGGGTTGCCTTCACGTGATGAGTTAGAAAAATACATTCAAGAAAATAATCCATTAAATTAAAGTGTCTGATTCAAGAGCTCTTCACTAAAAAGTGAGAGCTCTTTTTTAACCCGTATGATTTGAATTATTTTTACGGACTATTTATACTGAATTTGTAAACTAAAAAATGAAAGAGGGATCGCAGTATGAATACAACAATAGAAGAAGTGGCTCAAAAAGCGTTAGAGTGTCAAGAGACCTGTAACCAGTGTTTCAGTGCTTGTTTGAAAGAAGATCATGTAAAAATGATGGCTGAATGCATTCGTTTAGACCGAGATTGTGCAGATATTTGCGGTTTAGTAGCAAGTTTTTCTAGTAGAGAGAGTCGATTTACAAAAGAATTGATTCAGTTATGTGCAGAGATTTGTCAAGCTTGCGGAGATGAATGCCAGAAACACGACCATGATCATTGCCAAGAATGCGCAAAAGTCTGTCATGAATGTGCTGAAGTATGCCGGGCTTACGTAGCATAGATCATAGATTAGTAGATGAATCACTAGGAGTTCTCATAGGACTTCTAGTGATTTTTTACTACTGTCTTGTAACGGGTGTGGTATGGTATATTAACAGTAACAATGAAGTCGATAACATCATTTAACCAATATTCAAGGGATGGTACAGGGATGAAAGAAAAAAGTTTAACTGCTTCTCCAATAAAGTGGGTAGGGTTAAAACCCTATCGATTTAAAAAATACCGAACATGGATCAATCGCGTAAAACCAGGGATTTGTGGGACTTATGCAAGTGCAGCTTTAGTCCATGATACTTTTTTACAAGAATATAAAGTTGATTTAGCCAAAGACAATTTATTGAACGGCTTAAAATCGGTCATTGATGATTTGTTTCCATATAAGGGAACTTTTCCTTGGGATTTAAAATGGGGATTGGATTATGTCTTGAGAGATATCCCTGAATTGAAAGTAAAAATGAGTTTAGTTCCGGAAACAACAGTGGTGAATGTCTTGAATCAGCCAAATCCTATGCCTCTAGCGGTCGGCACAGCCAAGTTATTCGGCAGCAACTATAAAAATCATTGGTTGTTGGTGTATGCATATGGATACAATCAAGACGGAAAATTATTCTTTAAAGCGTATGACAATCATGGAAGATATCAAGCAGTTGTACCTGCCTCTCAAACGATTGGTTGTGTATGGATAAAGAAACAAGACATCTCTTAGTCGGTTAAAATAGCAGCAAAAAAATAGTTGTATGGAGCAAATGGAAAGAAACAGAACATCCACTTGATGATATGTACATGATTTGAAGTGTAAAGAAGTTATACAGATTCTTATTCATTAAAAAAGACACTGAGATTTTCTCTCAGTGTCTTTTTTATCTGTTATGGAGAAACGACAGGAGCAGTTTCAGTTTCACTGCGTACTTCGTTCAATCGTTTTTTTACCATATCAATAATCGCTTCAGCATGCTCGGGATTTTCTAGGTCGTATTGATCAATGTCGATCGTTAATGTAGCACTCTTATTGTACCCATTGAACCAGCCGTCATAGCGACTATGTAAATGTTTGTAATAGTCTAACAGACCTGAATTTTTTTCGACTTGTTCGTAGTCGCGCCCGCGTTTTTCGATGCGTTCTAGAACGGTATCTAGAGAACCTCTTAAATAAATCAATAGATCTGGAGATTTTTTTGGCATGCTGTCTAATTCTTCCATCATGTTTTCCAACAAATCTAAATAAGTATCCATTTCCGGTTCGCTCATATTGCCTTGTTCATAGTTGATGCGCGTGAATAAAGCATCTTCATAAATAGAACGGTCTAAGACGTTATTTTTATGTTTAAAAGCATCTTTGATACTTCTAAAACGAGTGTTTAAAAAATAAATTTGCAGCGAGAAAGCCCATCTTTTCGGATCCTCATAAAATTTTTCTAAAATACGGTTGTCGTCTACACTTTCATAAAATGCCTCACTGCCAAGTGCTTCGGATATCAAAGCGGTATAAGTGCTTTTTCCTGCGCCAATCATTCCTGCCAATACAATCACTGCGTTTTGTTCTCCTTTCATTTAACGGTCATCCTCCCAAACAAAGACCGATCGTGTCTTTATCATTTATTTAAAAAAACTTCAGCTTTCCTCAAATAGCCTTAATCAGTATAGCATATTTTTCCTGTTTTAGAGATCAGATTATAAGAGTTTTGTTTTTTTCTGTAAACACGATTGTGTAAAATAATGAAAACAAGAAAACTAAAGATGCAAATGTTACGAAAGATTGACGAAATAATAAATGAATGACCACAGTGAAAGTTCTGTTTATGAAAATCGATGATGAATAAGCAACGAAAAAAGGCTCTCCAAATAAGAGAGGCTTTTGGATGCAATTAGTGGGTGAATGTAAATCACCAACAATCCTTCAGCAGCTATGCTGAGTGGTCGATGCCATTCCATTTTTCTAAAGAATAATGACCATCAGTCAAGTTCAAAATTGAAATGCTCGTATTTTCAAGCGGAGGGGAAGAACGCAGATCTTTGGTTTCTTTTTTGAGTAGGGAAAGCATGGTACAAGTAATTGTGATGCTGTGACCGACAAACAAAAGATCTTTTCCTGGGAAAGCTGCACAGGCTGTTTCTACCACTGCAATACCTCTTTTGACTAATTCGAGGTAAGTTTCGCCTCCAATTTCAGTTGGATCATACAACTCTGGTCTTACTCTTAGGTGATGAAACATTTCTGGAAAAGATTGCTTTAATTGTGGGATAAAAGCTCCTTCCCAGTCACCATATTTCAATTCTTTAAACTTTTCATCGAAATGAACTGTAAAGGGATGTTCAAATTGATTGGTAATTAATTCAGAGGTTTCCACTGCACGGTGTTGCGGGCTGGCAATCACGTGTGAGATTCTTTTGTCTTTCAAAGCGATACCAGTTTTGATGGCATCTTCTTTGCTTTCTGGAAGAAGCGGTGAATCAACCTCTCCGCCTTGTACTCGATCAGCAAGATTGTATTCTGTTTTTCCATGGCGAACAAAATAAAGTTTAGTCATGTCATCTCTCCTAAATTGAAATTTTATTTCATGATAACATATTAAATCGAAAATAAAAGAGGTGTGAAGTGATTATCGAAAGTGAAACGGATACATTTTTGAAAAAGGTATAACATTGTTATGTCATGTACTTAAACGATAATACTACATTAAATTTTAATGGTATATCTGACAAGTGCAAAAAAAGTAGTTGAAATAAAATTTCAGTGTGTTAATATGAAGTTGCAAATGAAAACGCTGTAAGGAGGAATGCCATGTTTGGCTTATCTGTATTCTTAGGTGACGAGTTGACTCAAGAAAGAAAAAGGTATTTGAAGCAAATGAAAGAAGCAGGTTTCACAAAAGTTTTTACTTCCTTACATATTCCAGAAGAAAATGCCGATCAATACTTAGAAAGATTGGCTGAGTTGGGATTAGTAATGAAAGAACTAGAAATGGAACTAGTAGCAGATGTTTCTAAAGGAGCTTTGGCTAAGATTGGAGTCTCTAACCTTTCAGTTGATGGATTAAAACGATTGAAAGAAAAAGGGGTAAACGGTCTTAGAGTCGATTACGGTTTTTCAAACCAAGAAATTGCTTTTATGTCTCATGAATTAAATATCGTTTTAAATGCTAGTACAATCACTCAGAACGATATTGAAGAGTTGAACCATTATGGAGCAAGTTTTCCTCGTATGGTAGCTATGCACAATTATTATCCCAGACCTGAAACGGGTTTAGCGAAGGAAGTACTAAAAGAGAAAAATCAGTGGTTGGCAGAGACCGGCTTTACAGTAGCTGCATTTGTTCCTGGAGATAAACAGCTGAGAGGTCCTCTGTATAAACAGTTGCCGACATTAGAAGATCACCGAGGCAAACATCCTTTGGCTGCAGCCATTGAATTGATAACAGAATGTTTCGTAGATGAAGTGTATATTGGAGACCCGGAAATAACAGAAACGACGATATACCAATTCCAGAGATATATTTCGGACAGTACGATCGTGTATTTTGTTGAATCTGTAAATCAGTCACCGTATTTTGAAACCGTTTTAGGAACGCATCAAAACCGGTGGGACCCAGCTAAAGACGTGTTGAGAAGTGCAGATGCTCGGTTCAGAGATGTTCCTCAAATCAATCCACATGCAACGATTGAGCGAGTACGCGGTTCTGTAACAATAGACAATCAGAACTACCAACGATATATGGGGGAAATACAAGTTGTCGTTCATGATTTACCTAAAGATGAAAAAGTCAACGTTGCAGCGCATGTTAGAGCAGAGGACTTGCATTTATTAGATTGGTGCTTTGCAGGCGGAGAGTTTGAGTTGAAAGAACAAATGATTTAAAAAGAGGAGAATATAAGTGAATTTAGATAAATTAACCACAGAAACTAGAAATCACCAAACAATGAATTTAGATGAACTGACTACAAGTGAAGTAGTACAGTTAATGAATGAGGAAGACAAAAAAGTTGCGTATGCAGTTGAAAAAGAACTGCCGTCAATTTCAAAAGTAGCTGAAGCCATCATTGAAAGCTTTAAGAAAGGAGGACGTTTGATTTATATGGGAGCCGGTACCAGCGGACGTCTAGGTGTTTTAGATGCAGCTGAGTGTGTTCCAACATTTAGTGTAGATCCGACTATGGTACAAGGTTTGATTGCTGGCGGAATGAAAGCGATGACCGTTGCTGTTGAAGGCGCTGAAGACTCTGCTACTTTAGGAAAAGAAGATCTGCAACACATTGAATTGACTGAAAATGACGTAGTCTTAGGAATCGCAGCCAGCGGAAGAACACCATACGTTATCGGAGCATTGACTTATGCAAATGAAATCGGAGCAACAACTGCTTCTCTTTCCTGTAATAAAGATGCTGAGATCAGCCGCTATGCGACTTTACCTATTGAAGTAGAAGTAGGACCTGAAATTTTAACTGGTTCAACTAGACTGAAATCCGGTACAGCACAAAAACTAGTGTTAAATATGTTGTCTACCAGTTCAATGATCGGCATCGGAAAAGTGTATCAAAACTTGATGGTGGACGTAAAACCATCTAATGAAAAATTGGTAGAACGTTCAAAACGCATCATCATGCAAGCAACGGATTGCTCTTATGAACAAGCTTCTCAAGCCTTTACAAGTGCAAATCAACAAGTAAAAACAGCTATTGTTATGATCTTGACTGACTCTACTAAAGAGGAAGCTGAACAAAAGTTAGTAGAATCGCAGGGATTTGTTAGAAATACTATGAATAAATAAAGTATAGAATAAGAGGAGGAAGAGTAATGGCAAGTGCAAAAGAAGAAAAATTAGCTAAAGACATCTACAGTCAAGTTGGTGGGATGAGTAACGTGGGGAATGTCATCAACTGTATGACTCGCGTCCGCTTAGACATCAAAGATTACGACCAAGTCGACATTGAAAATTTGAAAAAAGTCGACGGTGTTTTGGGTGTAGTAGAAGATGATACATTGCAAATCGTTTTAGGACCTGGAATCGTTACTAAAGTAGCCAATGAAATGTCTCAAATGAAAAAAGGACGTCCGGCTGAAGTAGATTCTTCAGGTGTCAATTCAGGGAAAGCTGAAGCAGAAAGAAAGGCTGCAGCTACTAAATCTGAACAAAAAAAACGCAATAATACTCCATTCAAGCGTGCTTTAAAATCAATCGCAAATATCTTTGTACCATTAATTCCAGCATTCGTTGGAGCGGGTATCATTGGTGGTATTGCTTCAGTGTTCCAAAACATGATGACAGCAGGTATGATCGAAGGAGAAGCATGGTTATACAGTATCATGGTCTTAAACATTATTAAAAGCGGACTTTTTGGCTATTTAAATATTTATATCGGGATCAACGCAGCAAAAGTATTTGGAGCTACAGAAGGTTTAGGTGGAGTTGTGGCTGGAATCATTTATTTAACAGGGATGACACCAGAACTTCCATTGCCAAATATTTTTACTGGTCAACCTTTAGCAGCTGGACAAGGTGGGGTAATTGGAGTCGTATTAGCTGTATGGCTATTGTCTATTGTTGAAAAGAACTTGCGCAAAGTCGTACCGAATTCATTGGATGTTATTGTAACACCCACAATTGCTTTATTAGTTATCGGATTGATTACTATTTTCTTAATCATGCCAATTGCTGGTTTCATCTCTACATCTCTAGTAGGCGCTATTACTTGGGTATTGAATGTTGGTGGTGCATTTGCAGGATTCGTATTAGGAGCTACTTTCTTACCAATGGTTATGTTTGGTTTACACCAAATCTTAACACCGATCCATATTGAAATGATTGCATCTCAAGGTTCAACATTACTACTGCCAATTTTAGCTATGGCCGGCGCTGGTCAAGTTGGAGCAGCAATTGCATTATGGGCAAAATGCCGCAAAAATAAACAATTAACAAATATGATCAAAGGGTCATTGCCAGTAGGAATTTTAGGAATTGGCGAACCGTTGATCTACGCTGTTACATTACCATTAGGTCGTCCATTCATTACAGCATGTATTGGTGGAGGAATCGGTGGTGCTGTTATCGGATTGATCGGTGGAGTCGGCGCTACTGCTATCGGACCAAGCGGGGTAGCTTTGATTCCGTTAATTGCTGATGGTCTATGGTGGGGATATGTATTAGGATTATTGGCAGCTTACGCTGGAGGTTTTGCAGCAACTTACTTCTTTGGAGTACCTGCAGAAGCTATGGAAGCGACTGAATTGCCTACTACTGAAATAGATGGCGAAACGGTAGTCGACTATTAAGCGTTTAAGCTTTATACTATAAAGGTAACTGTAAAAGGCAACTAACTGAAATCAGTTTAGGTGCCTTTTCTTTTTATAGAGTGTCTATATAGTCCAAATTGATCAGCAGGACCAAAAGGGGAAAGTATATGTTAAACAATATCTTACTGCAGATAAAAGAAAAAAAAGCCTTTTTGCCATTGTCGGAGAAAAAAATTGCTGAAGTGATTTTGAAAGATCCTGTATCTGTCATCAATATGAATTCATCGTTGTTGGCAAAAAAAGCCGATTCCAGTTCGGCAGCGGTCATTCGGTTTTGCCGTTCCATCGGGTTAAAAGGTTTTGTAGATTTAAAGCTGCAGCTATCAGCAGATTTACAAGGGATCAATGATAATGTCTACACAGATATCGTTCCAGGTGAAGACTTAGAACAGATCAAAAAGAAGCTTCTGGTGAATACTCATCATGTATTCAAAGAGACAAACCACACGTTAGATCCAAAAGCTGTGTCTCAAGCTACTAAATTATTTTATGAAAGTTCAGTGATTTATCCATTTGGGGTAGGGGCTTCCAGTATTGTGGCTGAAGACTTTCAACAAAAGTTCAGTCGGATAGGCAAAAAAGTGATCGTTCTTCAAGACCAACACGTATTGTCAACTGCACTAGCCGTGGCAGACGATAAAGCGTTGTTTTTAGGCATCTCTAATGGAGGGGAAAAAAGCGAAGTGTTAGCTTTGACGAAGATGGCAAAAGAGTTCGGAGTCCAGACGATTTCGCTGACGCGCAACACTGAGAACACATTAAGTACTTTAACGAATGTGTCGTTAAAAACAGCCTTTGCTCAAGAGCCTCCACTAAGAAGTGGAGCAACGGTTTCATTACTGGCACAAATGTATGCGATCGATATTTTATTTTACGCATACGTGACGAATTACTACCAAGCCAGTATACAGAAACTGGAAAAATCAAAAGAAGCCATTGATCACTTGTATCAGCAATATGATTTTTTCAACCTATAAAAAGAAGCCGGTCTGGAAACAGACTAGCTTCTTTTTTGTGCTGCTGTCTACGTCTTCAACTAAAGAGTTTTTTCTGAGTCTTGGGTCCGAAGATCCCATCTACTTGCAAATGATGTTGCTTTTGAAATAAGCGAACGGCACTTTCAGTTTTGGGACCATACACCTTATCGAGAGTTCCTATATTTTTGTAATTCAAACAATACAACAGAGCTTGTACAGCATACACATCCCATCCTTTACTGCCGGATCTTAAGACGCGTGCAGAAAGAGACAGGGAATCGTTCCAAATACCAGTTGGATAGATGCCATAGGTACGTTGGTATAATTTCAAAAGAGCCGTCTTAGTGTTTGAACCAAAACGACCGTCTGGTTCAGTACCTATCGTTCGTTGGATTTGAGTAATGATTTCTGAATTGGTGATGGTGCTGTCTTTTTTTAGCCTGAGCATTTGCCCGGTGTAAATGACTTCAGAAGGCAAATGGTTGATTGCTGCCAAATATTGAACAGTCGTTTGGTATTTTTCAGCAATGCTCCACAGGGTATCTCCTCTTTTAACCAAATGTGATTGAGAAACTGGTTCTTTAGAAGAGCTGCTGGATCCCTTAGAAAGATCCCGCGCGAATTGGGCCAACGTGACCCCAAAACTGGCCAGATAGTTGTCCGGGTCAGTATGTGTTGTTCCTCCTAAGTTGCGGCTGACCCAATGATGAGTTTTTATGCCTTTATCTTCAATAGAATGTCCCGTATTTAATGTAAAAGGGATGGAGGTTTCAGTAGCTAACTGTCTTAATAACCAGACATAAGCAAGATAATCTTTAGCGAACTGTTTTTTGTCTGTTGTTCGGGCTAATTCGACTTGAGCAAAAGCATAAGGATTGGCTTTTGCTCCTGCACCATATTGGATTTTTCCGGTTTGGGCTATTTGAATAATTCTCCCTCCGCTTCCTACCCAATGACTCGTAAAAGAACCCCCTTCCTCAGCTTTTCGAGACATATAGGAGACTTCATTGAGTAGAGCGTTTTTACCTGTATTAGCTGGGTTTCCGGATTCATGGGCAATAATAAATCTTGATTCCAGCAGAGGCTTTTGATGGATAGGGACCAATTGTTTTTCGATCGTGTACATAGAGACGACCTCCTTATTTTAAAATAGGGTATAAAAATAACTGGACCAATAAGCTTGGTCCAGTTTTCGGTATAAAGACAAATTTATTACGGACGAACCATTACTCTGTTTCGAAAATATCCGTTACTAATCGTTCCACATAACGAGCTGAAAGACTGGTTGCATAAGGATTAACACCTTCAATGTCAAACATATTCAAGCGAATGATATCTGCCATTGCTTTTTGAGCAGCCTCAGAAGTTACATCAAGAAGCGGGTCTTTCACACTAATTGTTTTTGTTTTATTGATACTTGTTCCAAACTTCAATTCTAACGTTTTTGCCATGGTTTATTCCTCCTTTTAATATTATTACGTGCGGTTAGCGAGTGTATTTGTATTCTTCGACAATTACTGTGTGACCTAGATTTAATCCAGATAAAGATTCAATAGCTGCAGTGAAGCCTTCGACTTGTTCTGGGGAGACATTTTCAATAGTGTTTGGATAGCTTCGACGAAGAAATTCCTCGTTTTCAACATCTTCAAAATACAATTCAATCGCACCTTTATTCCATTCTCTTTGCATAAATCATTCCTCCTTTTCTGATTTGTGTAAGGTTGTCATGACTGCTTACATGCTTAGTAACGTAATCCAGTTTTCAACTGTTTCCTTCCGCGCTGATTTAGGCTGAAGGCTTTATCTGCGAGTCATCTTCTTTGAAGAGAATAAAGGATTTTGATATGCTTACCTTGAACTTAAGTAGTCTTTAATATGAACCAAAAATTTGTTTTAACTAAATTGGAGCGTGAGAAGAATGCAAAGACGAGTAGAAGGAACTTACCAAACTTCATCAGAAGTGATCAAAGCAGTAGAAAGACTGATGAATGAAGGATATAAGGCTGAAGAAATGGTCGTTGTCACAGATAATGACTCAAAACACCAAGAAGAATTAGATGATCTAACTTTAGTAGAGGTAGATACTGTTGACCCCGATGAAGGAAGTTCTTTTTGGGAGAAAGCAAAAGAAATGTTGACTTTTGGAAATTATGATACTAATGAATCGAATACGCCGCTCACAAAATATGACGTGGCTGAAAGTGATGCGGAACAATACAACTCAGCTTTGAAAAATGGGGACATTTTGCTGTTAGTTGCGCAAAAAGAGTCATCAACTCAACAGCAAGCTGCAACAGTAAAACAAGAAGATCCAGCAATCATTGCTTCAAAAGAGACAATGAAAGAAGATTATGAACCTTCTCCAGGAGATGAAGAAATTTTTGATCCAACTAAAGCTCAATCTGCTCGAGAGGATAAACCAAACGAAAATAAGGAGGAAACACTCATGGATGACAAAGAATTAAATAAAAATGCTCAAGAATCTGCAGAGAATAATGAAAATGACAATATGTTAGAAGACGAAGAGGCTCCTCAATTAACGGGCGATGAAACAAGTGTCACTGTAGATGAAGGAAACCATGTTTATCCAGACAACATCAACACAGGCTATACAGCCGGCAATGCTGGAAATGATGCGGATGACTCATCCGACTATGTCAATAAACCAGATAATGAATCAAATAATGACGACACTTATATCCAAAGTGGCGAAAAAAACACTGATGATGCTGAAAAAAATAATCATTAAGAAATTTAACATCACTTAAATTGTGAATAAAAAGAAGTTAGAAATTTTCTAACTTCTTTTTATTATTCATCATATGACAAGCGTCTTTTTTGTAACTAAAAAAGCTTTTTGTTATCTTTAAAATGAAAAACAAGTAAATGAATGTTAAACAGAGTAAAATATCAGAAGGGTTGAGGATAAATAATGACAAACAAAGAATGGACATCACAAGAACCAAAAAAAGGATATTTGATGAGTGACGCTACAGCAGATGTACCTCAAGAAATTGAAACTGAAGATCCGAATTATAAACCAGCTGGAAAGCTGAAAGACAAAAACACTATTATAACAGGTGGAGACAGTGGTATCGGACGAGCGACTGCTATTGCATTTGCGAAAGAAGGAGCTAACGTGGCAATCGTCTATCATGAAAATGATGAAGATGCCGAAAAAACAAAAGATCGTCTGAAAGACTTGGGAGTGAACGTTCTAGCAATCAAAGGCGATGTAGGTGACGAAGGTTTTGTCGTACAAGTGGTTAAAGAAGTGACAGATGAATGGGGACAAATTGATGTCTTGGTAAACCATGCCGGAGAACAACATGTACAAGAAAAAATCGAAGATATCACAGCTGAACAAATAGACCGTACTTTCCGGACGAATGTATACAGTATGCACTACTTTGTCAAAGCTGCTCTTCCATATTTATCTGAAGGAAGTTCAATCATCAATACAGCATCCATTACAGCCTATAAAGGTAAACCGATCCTTCTTGATTATTCTGCATCTAATGGAGCGGTAGTAAGTTTTACAAGAGCCTTATCGCAACATTCGCAAATACTAGATAAAAAAATTCGTGTAAATGGAGTTGCACCAGGTCCGATTTTGACTCCTATGATTCCCGCTACTTTCAATGAAGAGCAATTGGAAACTTGGGGAGAGAGCGGGGCTCTTGGTCGACCAGGGAAAGCCTACGAGTTGGCAGGAGCTTATGTGTATCTTGCAAGTTCTGATTCTAGTTATGTTTCAGGTCAAATGATTCATGTCAACGGTGGAGAAATTATTAACGGATAACCCTATTTCTTTAAGTGAACTGGAGGCAGATAATGATGGCGAAAAAAGTAGAAGGTTCTTACGCTTCAATAGATGAAACAATACAAGCAGTTCGTCGTTTACTGAATGAAGGGTACTATTTATCAGGAGATATCACAGTAGTCACAAATCGGAAAAATCACGAAAACCTAGAAGATTTAACATCTGTCCAAGTAGATAAAGTAGATACCGTAGAGGATAAAACAGCTTGGGATCGTTTTAAAGGCATGTTTGCTAAACCAAGTGAGGAAGCGACTTTAGAGCAGTATGGAATTGAGATGCATGAGGCTGTTAAACTTGAAGAAGATTTAATAAATGGAAAATATGTAGTCATTGTAAATGACACTGATTTAAATGCTGTGGAGAAGAGTGCAACGTCTATTAGTGATAGAGCAGATACGGAATCACAAGCTCAACAGACCGACATTGAAATGGAAGAAGATTCTTTATTGAATGGTTCTGTAGATAGAGGACCGATCTATGGAGTAGTCAAAGAAGAAACAAATGCTAGACCATTAGATGATATTGTGGACGATGAAAGAAATAAAAAATAATGGGTACTACTAAACTTACTGTATAAGTTCATTCAATATACAGTAAGTTTTTTTGTCTTGTAAAAACGATTATGAAAAAGAAATGATTTTTTTAAAATAAAACCAAGTTTTGTATTGTGATATTTGGTTACTTCTTTTATAATGATATAGAAAACGTTTTATAAATTGAAGGGAGATTTAAAAAATGAAAGTTGATTTAACTGCAAAACCGTATAACTTAGACGCTGAATCCATTAAATGAGTAGAAAATACGATTGAAAGCATGACAGATGAAGAGAAAATTGGTCAATTATTTATTAAATGGGTTCAAGCCGTACTGAAGAATATTTAACAGGTGTCTTAAATGATTACCATATTGGTGGAGTCCGTTACAATCCTGGTAAATCAGATGAAGTTTACGAACAAAACCGTATTTTACAAGAGAACAGTAAAATTCCACTGTTGATCGCCGCTAACACTGAAATGGGCGGAAACGGCGCAAGTACTGATGGAACATACATCGGTAACGAAGTAAAAATTGCTGCTACAAATGATCCTAAGTTCGCTTACGAGATGGGACGAGTTTCGGGAGTTGAAGCTGCAGCTATTGGATGTAACTGGAGTTTTGCTCCGATCGTTGACCTTTTACGCAACTGGCGTAACCCGATCATCTCAACGCGTACTTGGAGTGCAGATGTGGATCAAACTATTGAACTTTCTCTAGAATATATGAGAGGAATTCAAGAAAGAGGTATCGCTCCAGCTGCAAAACATTTCCCAAGAGACGTAATCGATGAGCGTGACCAACATTTATCATTTGCGCCTAACCACTACTCTGTAGAAGAGTGGGATGCTACTTTTGGTAAAGTTTACGGTTCATTATTTGATGCTGGACTTCCATCTATCATGGTTGGACACATCTCATTACCTTCTTACGTACGTCACTTCAACCCTGAAGCAACAGTGCAAGAAGCAAACTTGCCAGCTACTCTGAGCAAATACATTTTGACAGACTTATTAAGAGATAAGATGGGATTCAGTGGCTTAGTCGTCACAGACGCTAGCCACATGGTTGCTTTAACAGGTGCTATGAAACGTAAAGACATGCTTCCAGCTTCTATTGCTGCGGGATCTGATTTATTCTTATTCTTCAACGATCCAGACGAAGACTTCCAATGGATGATGGATGGTTACAAAAACGGTGTAATCACTGAAGAACGTCTAAAAGAAGCGTTGACTCGCATTTTAGGAACAAAAGCTGCTTTAGGCTTGCACAAAAAAGCTAAAACAGAAATTTTGCCTTCTAAAGAAGAAGCAATGGCTAAAATTGGTCTTCCTGAAAACCAAAAATTGCAGAAGAAGTTGCTGATAAAGCAATCACTTTAGTCAAAAATAAAGAGAATATCTTCCCGATTTCTCCAGAAGACAAAAAACGGATATTGCTAGTAGACGTTAAGGGGACACAAGGTGGATTTGGTGCAATGATTGGCGAAAATGTTCGTCCATCTGCTAAAATGAAAGAATTACTTGAAGCAGAAGGTTTTGAAGTAAGTATTTGGGAAGCTGCTGAAGAAAAAATCATGAAAATGCCTGAAGAAGAAAGAAAAGCAGCATTAGCAAACGTATATGCTCAAAAACGTCCAATTGCTGAATTAACCGAAAACTATGATTTGATCATCAACTTGGCTATCGTTAATCCAAATACAGATCAACGTATCCAGTGGCCAGCTTCAAAAGGAACTCCAGATATTCCATTCTATGTACACGAAGTGCCAACGATCTTCGTTTCATTGCAATCACCATTCCATTTAGCTGATGTTCCACAAGTACAAACGTACATCAATGCTTATGATAACAAAGATTTCACAATGAAGGCTTTAGTAGATAAATTCTTAGGCCGTTCAGAATTCAAAGGTGTATCTCCAGTAGACGCATTTTGTGGATTCGAAGATACTCGTTACTAAACGATAAATCATTTAATGGAGCGCTTATGTGAGAGGCAACTCTCGCATAAGCGTTTTTTTACTTTTAATTTGAATGAAAAGAATTGATTCGAACATTTGTTTGAGGTAGGCTATAATAAGAGCACTAAATAGGATTAGGAGGTGAGGGGATTGGCACTTATTCCCAATGATCAACCAAAGAATGAGGGGAAAACGAATCCCAAAATCACAAAAATAGAAACTCAAAAACGTAAAGGACGCTACAACGTTTATTTAGATGGAGAGTATGCTTTTCCTATAGATGAATCAGTATTAGTGAACCATGTATTGTTTAAAGGAATGGAAATTTCAAAAGAGTTTCAAAAGCAGCTGGAGGAAGAAGATGATTTCAGCAAAGCTTTTTCTCGTGCCGTAAATTATTTGAGTTATTCATTGCGTTCAGAAAGAGAAGTCCGAGACGATTTGTTGAAGCATGAATTCTCGTTAGAAACAGCAGAAAAAGCTATCGAAAAACTAAAAACGATGAAGTACATTGATGATTTGACTTATGCAGAAAGTTATACAAGAACTGCGGCTAATCTAAATGGAAAAGGACCTTATACTATCCGCCAAGAATTGAAAAAGCGGGGAGTTCATGACACGATCATTGAACAAGCTTTAATGCAATATCCTTTAGAACAGCGAATCGAAAATGGAGTTGCTGCTGCGAATAAGGTGTTAAAAAGAACCAAACAGAGTTCTTCAAAAGAAACAGCAAATAAGGTTAGGCAAAATCTTATGCAAAAAGGTTTTAACAGTGATGAGATCACTGAAATTTTGACTCATATAGATACAGAAAAAGAAGAAGATGACGAATATGAAGCGTTGAAAAAACATGGAGAAAAAATTTGGCGGAAACAGTCTAAACTGACAGGCAGCAAAAAAATCCAAAAAGTGAAGACTAATTTATACCAAAAAGGGTTTGATGGTGAATTGATCACCCAATTTATTAACGAGAAGGAACTGGAAGAAGAATGAATGAAACGAGTATGACAACAGCAAAAGTAATCAATGGAATACAAATTTGGCCTCAAGAAAAAATCGAGCGTTTTCGAACAACTCTATTAAGCTGGTATGATATAGAAAAGCGTGATCTTCCGTGGAGAAAAAACAATGATCCGTATCGTATATGGGTATCGGAGATCATGTTACAGCAAACGCGAGTAGATACGGTTATCCCATATTATTTAAATTTTATGCGTACATTTCCCTCTATTGAAGCTCTCTCTCAAGCAGAAGAAGACACTTTATTGAAAACTTGGGAAGGACTGGGGTATTACTCCAGAGTCCGTAATCTGCAAAAAGCGGCTATTCAAATCATAGAAGAATACAATGGTGAAATGCCGCGTGATCCAAAAGAAATCATTAAATTGAAAGGAATCGGTCCATATACGACTGGAGCAATTGCTAGTATGGCTTTTGGATTGCCGGAGCCGGCTGTGGATGGAAATATCATGCGTATTTTAAGCCGCTTATTTGAAATTGATGCAGATATCGCGGTGCCGGCAAATCGTAAGCTGTTTGAAGAGATTTTAAGAGAGATCATTGATCCTTATAGACCAGGAGACTTCAATCAAGCTTTAATGGATTTAGGGGCTACTATTTGTACGCCGAAAAATTATCATCCTGAAAAAAGTCCTGTTAAAGAATTCAATCAATCTTATCTCAATGGCACATGGGAAAAATATCCGGTAAAAAGTAAAAAGAAAAAAGCCGAACCGGTTTATTATGCTGGAGTTGTTATCAGCAATCAAAAAGGAGAATTGTTGCTTGAAAAGCGCCCCAGTAATGGGTTGTTAGCCAGTATGTGGACTTTTCCTTTGTTAGAAGAAAGTCAGATGAGCCAGTTTTTCGCTAAAGGAAAATTTGTCTCGGCAAAAGAAGAAACATCTGATTATTCGGTCGATGAGTTGAATGATCAACTGGATCTTTTTTATGGAATAAAACCGATATTGATAAAAGAGCCGATTGCTGGAGAGACACACATTTTCAGTCATTTGAAATGGCATATGGCTATTTATTACGGAGAGCTCCCTAAAAATGATCTAATCGATTCTATTCCTGAACATTGTGCATGGGTGAAGCCAGAAGACTTTGATCAGTATACTTTTCCTGGTCCTCAAATGAAGATGTGGGCAGCGTATAAAAATAAATTTTTAGAGAAATAAACAAACTTGTTTGAATATCGATAAAAGCTTTTTTCGCTGTGACCTTACGAGCATTTGTGCATTCGAGATAGTCGGAAAATAGATGCTTTAGATCAACGAAAAAAAAGGTGGGCTAAACCCACCTTTTTTTGTTCGCCCAGCATGGGCGAACTCTAACGGGTGCAAGTCCCGAATGCGACCTGACAGTGGTAAGCATATAGCTGACGGCAAGGGTGTCCACCGTGAGGTGGAATCTGAAGGAAGCCTAAGGCAAAACTCTGGTCTGACGAACAGAAATCACATAAGAGGTGAGTCGAGTGGATAAGGCTGCGAAAGAAGCTAAAGTCCGATAACTGTCCTAACTCGAAGCATAAATGTGGCAGATAGATGGAGTGAAAGAGTTCGCACCTTAACTGGGGAGGTCTCATGACGTTATACCAAATACACTTAGTGATAAGTGCTTGACTCATGAGAAGTCAGCAGAGGTCGTAGTAGTGAAGACAGCTAGTGAAAGCTAGAAAGAGCGAAGGACCGAACAATTTTATCGTTACAAACATCTTTATTGGAGGCCGCCAAAGACTATTGGCTACGACAGCGTAAAAGTAGATAGCTGCCTTACGAGAGCAGAAAAGGAGTAACAAGCATGCAGGAAAACAGGACACTGGATAGAATCCTATCCAGAAATAATTTAAACGAAGCCTTTCGACAAGTGGAACGGAATAAAGGTGCCGCAGGCATTGACGGTATGTCTATCGAAGAGGCTAAAGAATATCTTCGTCAGCACAAAGAAGAGCTTATTCAGACTATTCGTCAACGTCACTATCAACCTAAACCTGTCAGAAGAGTAGAAATACCTAAACCATCGGGTGGGGTCAGACTACTGGGTATACCGACAGTGGTTGACCGAGTTATTCAACAAGCGATTGCACAAGTTCTCACACCCATTTTTGACGAACACTTCCACAACAGTAGTTATGGATTCCGTCCAAACCGCAACGCCCATATGGCTATAGCGCAAGGGCTAAGAGATATGAACGAAGGTTATCACTGGATTGTCGACATTGATTTAGAGAAGTTCTTTGACACTGTTAACCATGATCGACTGATGAATCTAGTTTCTCGGAAAATAACCGATGGTGATGTGATATCATTGATTCGGAAATATCTCGTGAGTGGCATTATGGTAAACGGAGAATATGAGGAAAGTCCAGTTGGCACTCCCCAAGGGGGAAACCTCTCGCCATTATTGAGTAATATCCTCTTAAATGAACTCGACCAAGAACTAGAGAGAAGAGGTCTACACTTCGTGCGATACGCAGATGACTGCATTATCCTCGTTAAGAGCGAATTCGCAGCAAGGCGCGTAATGCGTTCGGTTACACGATATATTGAGGAAACTCTGGGTTTAACTGTGAACACGAGTAAATCGAAAATCATTAAACCTAATGACCCAACCTTTAAATTCTTGGGATTTGGATTCTATTGGTCGAAAGCAGATAAAGGCTATCAAGCAAAGCCTCATGCCATATCAATCGAGACGTTTAAATATAAGCTTCATCAGCTAAGCAAGAAAAGCTGGGGCATTGATATGGCTTACCGCATCGTTAAATTGAATCAAGTCATCAGAGGATGGGTGAACTATTTCAAAATAGGAAATATGCACACAAAACTCAAGAAAATAGCGAGTCATCTTCGTTATCGACTGAGGATGTGTATCTGGCACCAATGGAAAACAGCCAAAAATCGAAGAAGAGCCCTCACTAAACTAGGGATGAGCGACTACAACGCCTACATGAATAGCCACAGTTCCAAAGGAACTGCCCGAATAGCCCTGTCCTGGGTTATGACAACCACAGTAACCAATAAGATACTAGCCTTCAAAGGTCTAGTATCTCCAGATAGTTACTATTTAAAACAAAAGCATGTTATATGAAATTGAACCGCCGTATACCGAACGGTACGTACGGTGGTGTGAGAGGACGATAAATAAATTAATTATTTATCTCCTACTCGATTACTTTATTAAAATGATTATGGTATACTATTTAATGATTCGAGTGTATTCTTACACTTGTGGTAAAGTAACTATCTCTCAACAAGTAACAGAGATAAAGAAAGTTGGGTTAGCGATGCATCATCCAAAAGAAGGAGAATACATCACGATCCAAAGCTATAAACACGACGGCAGTTTACATCGCACGTGGCGAGATACAATGGTACTAAAAACAAGTAATCAATCCTTGATCGGCTGCAATGACCATACTCTAGTTACAGAAGCCGATGGCAGAAGATGGGTGACAAGAGAACCGGCTATTCTTTATTTCCATAAAAAATATTGGTTCAACATCATCGCTATGATTCGCGATAACGGGGTATCTTATTATTGTAACCTTGCCTCACCAGCTCTTATTGATGAAGAAGGGTTAAAATATATTGATTATGATTTAGACATCAAAGTATTTCCAGATGGCGAGAAACGGTTGTTGGATGTAGATGAGTACGAAGACCATAGTCGCAAATGGGAATATCCAGAAGATATTGATCATATATTAAAAGAAAATGTCAAGATCCTAGTAGATTGGATCAATGAAGGCAAAGGACCATTCTCTCAAGCCTATATGGACATTTGGTATGATCGATACCGTCAATTATCTGGAAAGCAATAGGTCTTCATACGAGGTTGTGAGTGTTCGATACAGTAGCATTTTCATCAATCATTTTAAACAATTCGCCATGCATTTTTGTTTCGGAAAAATGTGTAGCGGATTGTTTTGATCTTTAAGTAAAAAAATGAGTTTAAGAACAAAAAAGCAGGTCCTGATCATATTGAAATTTATGATGGTGACCTGTTTTTTGTATGTTATAATAACGAAGGAAATTAAAAATGAAGGAGTGAGAAAATATGAAAAAGAAAGGTATAGTTCTGGTTTGTCTACTATTTCTTCTCACTGTAGCAGTTGTGTTTGTGGGGTATTCATATTCGAATAAACAGCAAGAAAAATTGATTCATGCTACTACTGCATCCACTACAGAAGAAACAACTGAACCTGCAGAAAAGAAAGAAAAAGAACAGGCTGTTGACATCACAACGTATGAAGAAAACAGAGACAGCTTATCTATAGTAGAGTACTTAAACTACATACAAACGGTTGAAAAAGAAACAGCAATAGCTTTTTACGGACAACTGCCTGAAAATGCGACTTGGGCAACTAAGGCTGAGGAGTATCTTAAAGAACAGGTGACTGGTGAATTGACTTCTTCTTCGTTAGTGAGCGAAGAGGCAGATTCATATGAGTTGTACATTACAAATACTTTTAATGAATTAGCAGAAACCAATGCATCAGTTGTCTTCTTTATGGTCCCGGCTCTTGGCGACCAAGTTCGGGACATTAGTTTAGTGGATTCTGAAGATTATTTAACTAGAAATGTAACATCCATTAAAGAAGTTCTGCCAGATGCGTTAGTTGTAATGGTAACACCATCTCCTAACAGCAGTGGAATAGAGGATTATAATTCTCGAATGTTGGATTACATCCAATACATGGAGAATGCAAAAGAAACTGCTGCTGCTAATGATTGGCCAGTATTCGACTTGCACGATTTGTATATGAACAAGTTAGAAGCAGACAATATAGATTTGACCGCCACCCTAGAAGAAGATGGATACAGCCTAAACAGTCAAGGCGAAGAATTGATGTCTGAATTGTTTATCGAAGAATTATCTAAACCAATTGACACAACCTCAGGAAGAGAGGAATAGAATTGTTAAAAAGAAGCTTGACCTGGCTACTTTACACCAGATCAAGCTTCTTTTTATTGTTCAATATTTTGAATATTGTCGATAGCTTCTTTTTGCGACCAATCATAGTGTCTGTAACTCGTAACCAATCGGTTCAAAAGAATCAAATTTTCTTCATACTCTAATATGGCTGACATAATATGAATAACAGCGTTGCTGTCTCCATAATCATCATGCATGTAGGAGTCTAATTTGGCTTCGTCAAAAAAGGTACTCATAAATTCTTTTCGAAGAGAAGATTTGTATGCGATAAAATTAACTGCTTCAGGATCTACACGACCATTAAACTTTAACAATATTTGTTCATGACCGCTTAATAATACTTCCAATCTTTCCCGGATCAAAATCCGCAAGTCAGAAGAAAAGTGGTTAAAAACATTTTCTGCAGAATGCAATGTACTAGCTAAGTTGTATGCAGCTCTAGTGGTTTCGACCAATTGTCGATAAACTGCGATTCTACGAAGGTTTCTGATTTGTTTGATTCTGGATTTGGTTAAAATATTGTCTTCCTTCATCATGGACATATAATTGTCCATCCGTTTGATCTCAGATTGAATGAACTTCAAGTCTTTTTTCAAAAGAGTAAACTGTGTATTTTTTCGAACACTTGCTCGAATCCATTTCATCAATTCAGACGATGTGTAATCCATTAAGTGAAACAGCTTATCTTCATATTTTGGTCGATATAAAAACGTGTTTACAATGGTTCCGATGATGACACCCATAATCGTAGCCAACACACGTATCCCTGCAGCCAATACAAAAGAATCGGCTGTGGTAAAACTGATAACGATCAATGTAACTACAGCATTCCCAATAACATTGTCAAAATTCAATTGGTGTAAAATAGCGATCAATATGGCAGACGCAAAACCAACGATCAGATAATGACTGCCAAAACTCAAAGTGAAAATAACTGCTACTATACCGCCTATCGTATTTCCTAAAATTCGATTTCGAACTTGAACCCACTGACGTTTAGGAGAGGGCTGCATTGCAAAAACAGCAGAAATTCCAGCTAAGATACTTCCTTCCGGCATGCCGAGTAAGGGTGGAATTAATAAAGCCAGTGCAACTGCAAGTCCTGTTTTAAACGTTCGAGCGCCAATTTTCATAAAAACTGAGTCCCCTCATGATTAATAATTGTCTACAATTGATTTATTATACCAAAGCTTAATAGTTTTGCAAAGGGTATCTGAAGATTGATCGTCATCTTATAATTTAGAAAATGCAGTATCGATAGCTTTTTTAGTTTCGTCAATGTCTTCTTGAGTATGCATGATCGTAATATACATCGCTTCGTATTTACTTGGTGCTAGATTGATGCCTTCGTCCAACATGGCTTTAAAGAATTTTCCATAGCGTTCAGCATCTGTATCAACGGCGTCGTTATAATCCTTTACCTCATGGTCAGTAAAGTATACTTGTAAAGAGCCGCCGATTTGATTGACAACAGTAGGGATAGAATATTTTTCCCCAGCAGCTTCAAGAGCATCTCTTAATTGTTCAGCAAAATCAGCCATTCTTTCGTAAATACCTGGTTCTTGCAGAACTTCCAAACAAGCAATACCAGCTTGCATCGACAATGGATTTCCAGCCATTGTACCAGCTTGATAAGCAGGCCCTAAAGGAGCAACAGTGTCCATAATTTCAACTGGACCACCATAAGCACCGATCGGAAGACCGCCGCCAATAGATTTACCAAAGGCAGTTAAATCTGGGATAACGCCTAATAGATCTTGAGCAGCTCCGTAATGGAAACGGAAATTAGTGATGACTTCATCATAAATCACTAAAGCACCATGTTGGTGGGTGATTTCATTAACAGCTTCCAGGAATCCTGGTTTAGGTGCAACCATACCGAAGTTTCCTACAATCGGCTCAACTAATACAGCAGCAACTTGATCTCCCCATTTTTCCATAACCGCACGATAAGATTCAACATTATTGTAAGGAACAGTAATTACTTCTCTGGCAGTTCCAACCGTTACTCCGCCAGAACTATTCGTTCCTAAAGTTGAAGGACCGCTTCCTGCTTCTACCAGAACCAAGTCAAAGTGACCGTGGTATTGTCCGGAGAATTTAACGATCAATTCACGATTTGTATATGCTCGAGCAACTCTAACTGTCGTCATAACGGCCTCAGTTCCAGAGTTTGTAAAGCGGACTTTATCCATTGAAGGAATAGCATCTGTCAGCATCTTTGCAAATTTAACTTCATGTTTAGTTGGTGTACCAAATAAAACCCCTGTTTCTGCTGCGCTTTTAACAGCTTTTACAACATGAGGATGATTGAATCCTGTAATAATAGGACCATATGCTGCTAAGTAATCAATATACCGGTTGCCATCAACGTCATATAAATAAGCACCGTCTCCGTATTCCATTGTAACAGGGTATCCGCCGCCAACTGCTTTATAAGAACGACTTGGACTGTTTACACCTCCTACAATAACTTTTTCAGCTTCCGCGCCTACTTGATTTGATTTTGAATGGTCTAGCTTCATATTGTTCCTCCTAAAATATCTCTAAAAATCGCAAAAAACCTAAATTCTTTGTACTTTAATCATAGGAGAATTGCAAAGAATTTTCAATCTTTATTGTGAAAAGTCGCCAAAACTCTCATAAAAAAGAAGTTTTGACTAACGAGGATTCAAAAAAGTTGAATTTAATATAGAAAAACTGTGAGTGAAAGAAATCTAGTTGCAAAAAAGAGAAAAAGTAAGTAAAATAAGAGAGTAAAGTATTATCATCTAATAATCGTTACAATCTGTTTAAGAAGAAAAAAGGGGAGTCCTGTTTATGAGTGAGCGTGTGTCTCAGTCCATCAATAAATTAAAAGCAAATAATATTCGTATCACACCTCAACGTTATGGAATATTGGAGTATTTGATCGAACACGACAGTCACCCGACTGCTGATGAAATTTATAAAGCATTATCTGATCGATTCCCTAGTATGAGTGTAGCCACAGTCTACAATAATTTACGTTTGTTTACAGAAATTGGCTTTGTTAAAGAAATGAGATTTGGGGATGCTTCCAGCAGGTTTGATTTTGCAACCACTGAGCATTATCATGCAGTCTGTGAGAATTGCGGTAAAGTAGAAGATATCTACTATCCAGGTTTGGAAGATGTGGAGAGTGTTACTGCGGATCTGACAGGTTTTAAAATTACCCATCATCGTTTAGAGATTTATGGACTGTGCATGGATTGTCAAAAGTTGGATCAGTTTTTTGAAGTAAAATAATATTGAACCTTTTTTGATAAGTAGTTATGTAGAAACCTTGAACGATTTTAGATTTCGAGGTTTCTATTTTTCTCTAGTCTGTTGTTTTTTATCAAAATAATAGCGATAATAAAATAGAAGAAACCTACTCAAATTAGGTGAATTGAAAGGGGATTCGAAATGGCGACGTTAAATGATGTGGCAAAAAAAGCTAATGTTTCTAAAATGACTGTTTCTAGAGTGATCAACCACCCGGAACAAGTCACAGACGAATTGAAAACATTAGTGATACAAGCGATGAAAGAATTGAATTATCGCCCTAATACAGCCGCCAGAGCTTTAGTAAATAATCGAACGTTAGTAATCAAGTTTTTTATTCTAGAAAAAATGAGTACAACGGAACCTTATTACATGAATTTGCTGACCGGAATTGCTAAAGGATTGGAAGCAGAACAGTATTCACTTCAATTAGTGACGCAGAACAATTTTGATATCGGGTTATGTGATGGATATATCATGACTGGAGTTCGTCAAAAAGACTATGAGTGGATTTCTAGAGCGACAAAACCAGTTGTATTGTTTGGAGAAAACGATCGCGGATACGACTTTATAGATACAGATAATAAGCAAGGTGTGTCTGCTGCCACCCAGCATGTATTAGATCTAGGCTACGAAAAAGTCGTTTACATAGGGATCGATATCAATGAAAAGTTCGAAAAATCAAGAGAGTCCGGTTATAAAGAGGTAATGGAAAAAAATCATAAAGAAACCACAGCTTTCCATTTTAAGAACCATTCTTCATTATCATCGCAATTTATAGAAGAGAACTGGCATTTATTTGAACCAAATACGGCTTTTGTATGCAGCTCTGATCGTTTAGCATTAGGAATCGAAAGAGGAATCTTGAAAATGAACGGCAGTATTCCGAACGATTATGGTATAGTAGGACATGATGGCGTGTTTTTAGACCAGATTGCTTACCCCAGATTGACGACTATGAGGCAACCGGTAGTGGAAATGGGAGAAGCTTGTGCTAAAATGATTTTGAAAAAAATAGCTGAAAACGGTAAATCTCAAGGAAACTTAGTTTTTGAGTCAACGCTAGTAGAAAGAGGATCAACAAGAAAAAAGAGTTAGTTAAACATCTCGTTAGCATTCACTGACACAAATAGGAAAGAGTGAGCCCACTTTATGAAAAAAATAATGATCATCGCAAATCCATCTTCAGGAAAAGAAAAATCTGAAGAGTATATCGAAAAATTGAAATCTATCTTAAGCGAAACAACCCAAGAAATCAAAGTCAACAAAACGAAAGAAAAAGGCGATGCTGAAAATTATGCGCATAAAGCTGCTGAAGAAGACTTTGATACTGTGATTGCTATGGGTGGAGACGGTACCATGCATGAAGTGGTGAATGGATTAAGGAAAAACGATCAATCAACAGCTCTAGGCATCGTACCGCTTGGGACAGTCAATAATTTCGCCAAAGCCTTAGGTATTCCGAACGATCCGTTGGAAGCGATAGAAGTTTTTTCAGATGCACAGATTGTTCCGATTGATACAGGTAGAATCAATGATACTTATTTTGTCAGTTCAGTTTCCGCTGGACCAATACCAGAAACGGTTCAACATGTGGACAGTGAAATGAAAACAACTTTTGGGCCGCTAGCTTACTTCATCCAAGGTGTTAAAGCGTTGGATCAAGAAACAGTTTATCCATTTACACTGCTTTTTGATGGCAAAGAGGTAAAAGAACGGTACAGCTTAATGATTATTGCATTAAGCAATTCGGTAGCGGGCATCCAAAACTTTATCCCGGAAGCGACTATTGAAGATGGCAAGTTGTATTTTCTAGGATTAAAAGAAACCAACTTGCATCAAAAATTGGTTTTAGTTCCTATGTTATTCCAAAATCATGCAGATTATTCAGACCAAGTAGATATGATACCTTTCAGCAAAGCTCAAATCAGACTGGATAAGGAGAATGACTTAAAAACAATCATTGATGGAGAAGTTGGACTAAGTTTTCCAGCTGAAGTTGAAGTTTTCCCACACTCATTAAATGTACTTATTCCTGCCAAATCCACTGTGGTTGAAGAATAATAAAAGAAACAACGAACGCGCCTAAAAGAGAAAGCATGCTCTTTTAAGCGCGTTTCTTTGTTAAGTTTTAAAGATTACTGCATATAGTCTAATGGTGTTGTACCTTGAAGATAAAATTCCTCTCGATCAATATCAGGAACCATACTTCCTCCAGTGGCCCACGCAATGTGAGTGGCTCGAGTCATTTTGTCTGTTAAATCATTTTCTGTCAAATAGCGCTTGCCTTCTGTAGTAGATAACAAGCGAGCAGCTCCAGGCAAACCAGCTACAGCAGCAGGTTCTAAAAAGATTTGTTCGCTGTCTGCTATAGAAGCGAGCAATTGATAAGTATGACGATCATCCAGTGTATAAGACCCGCTGAAAAAGTTTTCCATTACTTTAGCCACAAAACCAGAAGTACGAGGAACGGCTAATCCATCTGCACAGGTTTTTCCGTCGATAGAGAAGTCCTTAACAGATACGTTATCGTACTGTTGAGTAACAAGTCCTACCAGCATGGAAGGAGTGTGAGTAGGTTCGGCGAAGAAACAGTGAACGTTGTCTCCATAAATTTGTTTCAAACCAAAAGTAATGCCTCCTGGGCTTCCGCCGATTCCGCAAGGCAAATAAACAAATAGAGGATGATCCTTATCAACTCTAATATCTTTAGCATCCAGTTGGTTTTTTAATCGACTTCCAGCAACTGTGTATCCTAAAAAGAGATCTACAGAATGTTCGTCATCGACAAAGTAAGACATAGGATCTGCATTTGATTCCGCCCGGCCCTTTTCAACAGCTTTAGTAAAGTCTGATTCATGCTCAATAACCGTAACCCCGCGCGAGCGTAAAAAATCTTTTTTCCATTTTTTAGCTTCGACTGACATATGAACCGTTACTTCAAACCCCAGTTTAGCCCCTACAGTTCCTACACTGATCCCTAAATTACCAGTCGTGCCTACCGCGATTTTATGTTTTGCAAAGAAATCATGGAACTTCTCACTGGCAAAAATACTGTAATCCTCATCCATAGAGGTTAGAAGTCCGTACTCCAAAGCTAATGTTTCAGCGTGTTTTAAGACTTCATAAATAGCGCCTCTAGCTTTGATTGTGCCTGCAATGGGCAAAGTGTCGTCTCGTTTCAATAAAAAATTTCCTGGAATAAAAGTATCTGTTTCTTTTTCGATAATCTTTTTCATTTCTGTTAAGGGAGTTAAATCAGATTCGATGATGCCGTTTGATTCTTTGGTTTCAGGAAAAGCAATTTTTAAATAATAAGCAAATCGTTTTAACCGATTTTCAGCATCTTCGACATCCTTTTGAGTATAAACAACTCGTTCATTAGCGATGTCGAAAGCTATTTTATTTTGGTTGATCCAAAATATTTCCTCTGTTTTTATAATCTTTTCTAATATTGGTACCGACTCAATCCATTGAGGTAAAGTTTTACCTGCAACGATTTTTTCACTCACGAAAATCCCTCCTCCAATATCTCAAAAATACACCATTACAATAGCATACCCAAGAAAGAAATACTAGCCTGTTTCCAATCATACCAAGTGATGAAGCATAAAGTATGATGAGTAAAAGCTGATATTTAAAAAGGTGTTTAACGAACTAATAAAGATACATACAGTACAGAAATGAACAAAAATGAAAAAACTTAAAAAAGATGTTATCGGTAACATTTTTTAAACCTTGTAAGTGCTTTCTGAATTCGTTAATCTTAGTACGAAGCATGAAATTAAAATGGATCATTAGATAATGAGTTAGGAGAGAACAAAATGGAAGAAAAGTGGTGGCAGCAAGCTGTTGTATATCAAGTCTATCCTGGAAGTTTTCAAGATACGAATCATGATGGTATAGGCGACGTCAGAGGACTGATTGAACGATTAAAGTATATTCAATCGCTAGGAGCTAATGTTATCTGGTTAAACCCTATTTTTCAATCTCCGCAAGTAGACAACGGATATGATGTTTCGGATTATTACACGATAGATCCTTTGTATGGCACTATGGAAGATGTAGAAGAACTGCTGGATAAAGCACACAATTTAGGGCTTAAAGTAATTTTTGATTTAGTACTGAATCATACTTCTAGAGAACATCATTGGTTTCAAGAAGCTATAAAAGGCAGAGACAATCCGTATCGAGATTTTTATATATGGAGTGATCCCAAGTCTGGTAATCAGCTTCCTAACAATTGGGCTTCTTTTTTTGGGGGCTCTGTGTGGGAAAAAGAACCATCAGGGGATCAATATTACTTTCATTTATTTGACAAAACGATGCCCGATTTAAATTGGGAAAATGAAAGGGTCCAACAAGAAGTAGTCAATATAGCTGACTATTGGTTAGAAAAAGGGGTAGATGGGTTTCGATTAGATGCATTCATACATTTGGATAAAGCTAAAGGATTTCCTGATGTACAAGCCAAAGAAGGAGAAATCGTTTTAGCGGAGGAATACTATTCTAATCTCGAAAAAGTAACGGACTATATAGCTGAAATGGCAAAAACACTTCGTCGGAAAAAAGAAGATATTTTTATATTAGGTGAAGCCGCATCAGCAGACGTACAGAAAGCAAGAGAATACTCTGATCCTGCAAATGGAGCGTGCGATACCGTCGTCACATTCCGCTTCTTTCCCATGGATGAGTCTCAAAAAGACCCTAGATTGCCAGCTGATATGCAAATTGAAAAACTAGACATACCGGCCTTTAAAAAGACTATGAGCGAATTTCAAGAAGGATTGAGCGATATTGGAGGACCAACTTTGTATTGGAACAACCATGATATGGCTCGTATGGTATCCCGTTTTGGCAGTACGGAAAAAGAAAGAGACAACAGTACAAAAATGTTGGCAACATTGATGTACTTGCAAAAAGGAATCCCGGTTCTTTTGAATGGAGAAGAGATCGGTATGAAGAACTTGGAACGTGATTCACTGGATGACTTCAAGAAGATGAAAGAAATTTATTTCATCGAGAAAGCTCAATCGTTAGGGTATTCAGATGAGTTTATTATTGAACAGCTGAATGCTAGAAGCATCAACGCGAGTCGCGGAGTTATGCAGTGGGATACCGGGGAATATGCCGGGTTCTCTACTACCCAACCATGGAGCGGAGTAAACGATGAACCTAAGTATACTGTTGAAATGCAAGAACAGGATGAAACAAGTATATTGAATTATTACAAGAAGTTGTTAAAATACAAAAAAACACCTTTGTTTACAAAAGGAGAGTTTAAACTCCTTGAAACAAATCATCATTTGTATTGTTACGAAAGAAGTTATGCAGACTTTACAGCTTTAGTTTGCTGCAATTTCAGTGATCATGAACAAGTAATCATGGATACACGGTTAACTAAACTGCCTTATACGACTATCTTACAAAATGATCATAATAAAATTGAAGCAGACAGAATAACGCTTGCTCCATATGGGGCAGCAGTAGTGGTGTTTGAACAAACAGAATACTAACTTGAATAAGAAATGAGGACCAATCAATGGACACATCAGCATTATTACATCGTCCAGATAGCGAATATGCTTATCTATATGATGACAACAAATTCAATATTCGATTACGCACGAAAGCTGGAGAAGCAGAAAAAATTACTTTGATCAGCGGGGATAACTACGCGTATAAAAAAGATGAATGGAAAGAAAACGAACAACCCTTAAAATTAATCGCTCAAACAAATATTCACGACTACTGGGGGATCGTCGCTTCAGCACCTCATAATCGACTAGCTTATGCATTTCATATTACCGGAAAAGACGGGATTGAAGTACTGTATTCAGACAGGGGAGCGTATCCCTATGAAGATCGATACATGGAAAACATCAATAGTTTTTTCCGTATGCCTTATTTCCATGACATTGACCGTGTAGCTATACCAAACTGGGCTCGGGAGACGATTTGGTATCAAATCTTTCCAGAACGTTTTGCAAACGGGGATAAATCCAATGATCCGGAAAACGTCTTGGAATGGGGAGGGAAAAAGCACCCTTCACGAGATGATTTTTATGGGGGAGACCTTCAAGGTGTAATTGACCATTTGGATTATTTAGTTGATTTGGGAATCAATGGGATTTATTTTACACCGATATTTAAAGCACCATCTAATCACAAGTATGATACAGTGGATTACTTCGAAGTCGATCCAAACTTTGGAGACAAGCAATTATTCAAAAATTTAGTTGAAGAAGCACACAAGCGCGGGATACGTGTCATGTTGGATGCGGTATTTAACCACATCGGGATGTCTTCTTACCAATGGCAAGATGTCCTGGATAAACAAGAAGCTTCGGAATACATCGATTGGTTCCATATCGATGAGTTTCCGATCAGATCGTTAGAAGGATTAAGTGCAGATGAATTGGAGAACGTAGGCCCATTGAATTATCATACTTTTGCATTTACTGGACATATGCCCAAATTGAATACAGCGAACCCGGCAGTTCAAAAATATTTGATCAATATCGCAACATATTGGGTAAGAGAATTTGGTATTGATGCATGGCGATTAGACGTAGCGAACGAAGTAGATCATCGTTTTTGGAAGAAATTCAATCGTTCTGTACGTAAGGTCAACCCTGATATCTATATTCTTGGAGAAATCTGGCATTCTTCTCAAAGCTGGTTGCAAGGAGACGAGTTCCATGCCGTAATGAATTATGCCTTTACGGAACAAATCGAAGAATTCTTTACCAATAAATCCAGTTCCGCTGTAAAAATGGTTTCCGGATTAAATGAGCAATTGATGCTGTACCGCAGACAAACCAACGAAGTTATGTTCAACATGTTGGATTCTCACGATACTCCGCGACTGCTGACAAAAGCAAATGGGAATAAGCAAATTGCTAAAGCAGAACTGACTTTTATGTTCGCACAAACGGGGTCACCGTGTCTTTTTTATGGAACAGAAGTTGGCCTGGAAGGGTATAACGACCCAGATTGCCGAAAATGTATGATATGGGATGAAGAAGAACGAGATAACGACATGTATCATTTCATAAGAAGTCTGATTACATTCAGAAAAGAACACCAAGATTTATTGAGTTTTGGTGAAACAGAATGGCTGGATGTCAGAGAAGACGAACGAGTGATTGGATTCAGAAAATTCTATAAAGGTACAGAAATCTATGGTTACTTCAATCAAGGGGAAGAAACTGTCTCGTTGAAGTACCATCAAGAGCCGGTGCCGATCTTTAGAAACTTAACTTCTATCAAAGCCAATGAGATACGTATTAAACAATACGGATTTGTATTGTTTACTTTAGGTGATGAAGTAAAGTTAGATCATGACAAATACAACTATCAAGAACACTAAACCATATTACAAAGCTATCCTCTTACTTTATATAGTAAATAAGGATAGCTTTTGTTTTGGAAACACAGTTTTGTATTTAAACAACTCAGAAACGGACGAGAATGAGTAGTAAATAAGATAGGATTGGATGTTTTGTTGGAGTTCGCATCAAAGCGATATTTCTGTTACCGGTAACATTCAGAAAACGTTTGCAAAAGTATATAATTTTCGTAATAATAAGGGTGTACTTAAAAAGAACACATTAGGGAGGAATTATTCATGGATCAAAAAAGATTTAAAAAATACTTAATGGGCGTTGTTTCTGCAAGCGCTCTACTGTTAGCTGCTTGTGGCGGAGGAGAGGAAGAAACTGCTGAGTCAAGTTCTGGAACAAATGATTCGACAGAAACTTCAGGTTCTAATTTCGATGGTGAAACGTTAAAAATCTCGATTGACCCAATGTATTCAGAATTCATTGAGGGTATTTCTGATTCATTCGAAGAAGAAACAGGAGCAACGATTGAAGTAGAAGAAAAAGATATGTTCGAAACTCTTGAAGCTTTACCTTTAGATGGTCCAGCTGGTTTGTCACCGGACGTTATGCTGGCACCGTATGACAGAATCGGAGGTCTTGGACAACAAGGGCATTTAGCTGAATACACATTACCGGACGACGGTCGTTACGATGACATCGACGAACAGCAAGTAACGATGAAAGATAAGATTTATGGAGCACCTTTCGTTATTGAGTCAATGGTTCTATATTACAATACAGATTTATTAGAAAAAGCACCTGAAACTTTCGAAGAGTTGGAAGCGTTAACGGAAGATGAGCAATACGCTTATGAAGGCGAAGCAGGAAAGAGTGTAGCTTTCTTAGCAAACTGGGTAGATTTTTATAACTCTTATGGCTTATTAAACGGTTTCGGCGGATATGTTTTTGGTGCTGACGGTACAGACCCTTCAGACATTGGTTTGAATAAACCTGAAGCTATCGAAGGTATCCAATATGCAACAGACTGGTTCCAAAACACATGGCCAAAAGGAATGTTAGATGTTACTACAGCTGGAAACTTTATTGATGAGCAATTCACAACAGGTACAGCTGGAGCAGTTATCAATGGTCCTTGGGCTGCATCAAATTATATGGAATCTGGAGTAAACGTAGGAGTAGCAACAGTACCAACATTACCAAATGGAGAAGAGTACCAACCATTTGCCGGTGGTAAAGGATGGGTAGTGAGCCAATATTCAGAAAATCCTGAACTGGGTCAAGCATTCTTAGACTTTGCTACAAACGAAGAAAACATGGAAGCATTGTATTCAGATTATACAAATGAAGTACCTGCTAACCAAATGGTAAGACAAACAATCATTGATGCTGACGATGACGAATTAGCAATGGCTGTAGTAAACCAATACAACGTTTCATCTCCAATGCCAAACATCCCAGAAATGGCAGAAGTTTGGGTAGGTGCTGAAACAATGATGTTTGATGCTGGATCAGGCAACAAAACTCCAGAAGAATCAGCTAACGACACAGTTAAAGTCATTGAACAAAATATTGAACAAAAATACTAAAAAAGATAACGTAAATACTAAATAGTAGGAACGTGATTTCGGCGGAGATGATCGACTATATCTCTGCCGAAAATTTTTAAGAAGGAGATGAATAATTGTGGAGAAGAGTGAAGTACAAAAGAAAAAAGTAGAATACTCTCCAGAAGATAAAAAATGCATCCAAAAAGCTGGTGTGTTCTCAATTATTCCGGGACTAGGACAGTTTTACAATAAACAATACTTTAAAGGAGCACTTTTTCTAGCAGTGTTTCTATTGTTTGCGATAGAGATGGTTTTGTTCGGATTCAACGCATTTGAAAATTTGATCACATTGGGTTCGATCCCTAGAGAAGACCATTCTTTATTTTTAATGATTCAAGGGACATTGCAGATTTTAGTTACATTGATTTTTATAGTGTTTTATGCAGCTAATATCAGTGATGCAAGACGTGTTGCAGCACTGAAAGCATTAACTCCTGAAAAAGTTAGTTACTCTATCAAAAATACATTATTAAACACTTGGAATAATGGTTTTGCTTACTTATTGACTATTCCAGCCTATATCTTAATGATATTTACCATTGTATTTCCTGTATTAGTGACGATTTTTATCGCTTTTACAAATTACGATTTTTACCATATACCACCTGCAACTTTGATTGATTGGACCGGTTTTGAAAACTTCGCTGCCATCTTTACATTGAGCACTTATCGAGATTCATTTGGGGCTGTATTTGGATGGACAGTAATATGGACACTTTCCGCCACAACACTGCAAATCATTATTGGTATTTTTGCTGCTATTGTAATGCACCAGCCATTCATTAAATTTAAACGGATTTTTGGTGTAATTTTACTCTTGCCTTGGGCAGTACCTGCTTTTATCACCATTCTTTCTTTTTCCAATATGTTTAACGACAGTGCAGGTGCAATCAACACTCAAGTAATTCCATTGATCAACAGTTTGCCATTCATTGATATTCCGGCTATTTCTTGGAAGACAGATCCTTTCTGGACAAAAATAGCCATCATTTCCATTCAAGGCTGGCTTGGATTCCCTTATATTTACGTCTTGACTTCTGGTATATTGCAATCTATTCCGGATGATTGGTATGAAGCTTCCATTATTGATGGAGCGAGCATATTGCAGAAGTTCAGATACATTACTTTGCCGCAAATTTTTGCGGTAGCCGCACCTGTTTTTATTACCCAATATACGTTCAACTTCAATAACTTCTCTATGATTTACCTCTTTAATGAAGGTGGACCTGGAAGTGTGGGGTCAGGAGCAGGAGCAACGGATATTTTGATTTCGTGGATCTACAAATTAACCACTGGAACTTCTCCACAATACAATATCGCCTCAGCTATCACGTTGATTATTTCGGCAATAGTGATCTTTGTGTCCTTACTAGTCTTTAAACGGACACGGGCATTTGAAATGGAGGATTAAGCGATGCAAAATACAAAAAAAGTTAAAACACAAAAAAATCAACGTATTTGGGGAAAAATCTTTACGTACCTATTCCTGTTGTTTATGTCAGTCATCATCATTTATCCGTTGCTGATCACAGTCACTTCTGCATTCAAACCGGGAAACTTATTGGCATTTAAGTTGGATTTTGATTTTGAATGGACGCTTAATAATTTTAGACGCTTATTTGCTGAAACACAGTATGGTCAATGGTACATGAATACATTGAAGGTGGCCGTTATGGCTATGCTGGTACAAGTTGCAGCTGTAACCTTATCCGGCTTTGCATACAGTCGTTACCGCTTTACTGGTCGAAAAGTAACATTGAAATTCTTTTTGATAATCCAGATGGTTCCAACAACTGCTGCTCTTACAGCGTTTTATGTAATGGCTTTGCTGGTAGGTGGACTAGATCAGCATTGGTTCTTGATTCTTGTGTATATCGGCGGAGGAATTCCAATGAATACTTGGTTAATGAAGGGATACTTTGATACGGTTCCGATTGAATTGGATGAATCAGCTCGTTTAGATGGAGCAGGCCATTTCCGTATTTTCTGGCAAATCATTATGCCGTTAGTACGTCCGATGATCGCTGTACAAGCTTTATGGGCTTTTATGAACCCATTTGGAGAGTTTATGCTGGCTCGCTTCTTATTACGGTCAACAGAAAACTATACAGTAGCCATTGGATTGCAAACGTTCATCAATAACCCGCAAAACCAACAAGTTGCGCTCTTTTCAGCTGGAGCGATTTTAATCGCCGTCCCAATTTCAATTTTATTCTTCTATTTACAAAAGAGCTTTGTAACCGGCTTAACAAAAGGTGGAACGAAAGGTTAAGTTTTGGCAGGTGTAACAGAAAAGGAAGTGAAATAACCATTGAAAACAGATACTTTTCCATTAAACTACTTTAAAACCATATGGAGCCCTAAAAAAATCATTGAAAAACGTCAATCGCTAAACTGGTTTCAATTGTTGTTTCTCTTAATATTTTTAAATGCTTTGATGATTGTTCCGGTAAGCTTGAATTATACAAGAATGGACAGTTATTCGTTGGACAATACTTTTCCGGAATCTTTTCAAATGCTGGACCAATCGGTAGTCAGTGAACTATCAAAAGCATCCATTAAAAATGGAGAAATGACGATAGATGAATTTGAGATCAACAATGAGCAGGGTGCAGTAATGGGCGGTATTTCTTCTGATAGAGCAGAACTAGCACTCCAGGAAGAAGAGAACACCATTCTATTTCTTAAAGATGAGTTGGTCATCAAAGAAACAAATCAATCCGCTTCTCATGTGCCTTATACAAAAGATTTTACACTTGAAGGAATTGAGTCAACCAATCAATTGAAAGAGGCTGTTTCGCAACAATGGTTTATAAAGAACCAATCATTTCTGATAGCAGTATTGTCTTTCATTCTATTTGTTTTATTGTTGGCTGAACTAGTGTTTTTGATTTTTGGAGCAGCTTTCTTCCTATATATAGCTTCAAAAAACAAACCGCTGTTGAAAAGCAGTTATAAGGAATCCGTTTCAGTTGTAATGTATGCAACGGGTGTTCCTACGATTTTAGCTATGTTGATAGGATTGATCGATTTCAACATTATTACTATGGTGACTGTTCAATCTATAGGTATGATCGGGTTTATCTGGGTAATTTATTATCATAATAGAATCAGTGAAATAAAAGCACAGAAAGAAATGTCTAAACAAGTTCAATATTAATCCAATGGGAGAGAGATAAATGAAAAGATTATTTGATATTGATCCATGGGAAATAAAGACAACGTCTCTTGATAAAATGAACAAACGTTTACAAGAAAGCATCACATCGATTGGAAACGGCTATATGGGTATGCGAGGCAACTTTGAAGAAGGTTATTCTGGGGATACACATATTGGAACATATCTAGCAGGTGTTTGGTATCCAGACAAAACTAGAGTCGGCTGGTGGAAAATTGGTTACCCAGAATACTTCGGAAAAGTGATCAATGCGACTAATTTTATTCCTATAGCTATATATGTGAATGATGAAAAAGTTGATTTAGCTGTTGATGCAGTAAAAGAGTTCAATTTATCTCTAAACATGCAAGAAGGAATTTTAAGACGCAGTTATGTGTGGAGCAAGGAAAATACAGAAATTCGTTTTTCTTTTAAACGTTACGTAAGTATCGTGCAAAAAGAACTGGCAGTGATCGAAGTAAAGGCAGAAATTTTAAAAGGCTCAGCAACTGTTAAATTCGATTCTTATTTGGATGGGGATGTCGAAAATGAAGACAGCAACTATGAAGAAAAGTTTTGGATAGAGCGACAAAGAGACAGCAATGAAAAAAGTTACTTGACTACAGATACAATAGAAAATCCATTTGGAACAGAACAATTTACAGTAACGACCATGATGCAGAATTTAGCTGAGGGAAATAGTCATCGAGAAACTAGAAACCAGCATATGTTAGTTGGCGAAACGATTGCTTTTGAACTGGGTGAGGGGGAACAAGCGTTAATCACCAAATTAGTGACAGTAGTGACCAGCAGAGACATAGCTGCAGAACAACAAGTTCAAGAAGCCAGCTATTTATTAGATGCAGCTGTTCTAAAAGGGACAGAACAACTAGAAGCTGAACATAAAGCTGCCTGGAAAGAACGTTGGAGCAAAGCAGATGTGAAAATTGAGGGAGACGATGAAAGTCAGCAAGGCGTCCGTTTCAATATTTTTCAACTCTTTTCTACCTACTACGGAAATGACTCTCGTTTGAACATTGGACCAAAAGGGTTTACTGGAGAGAAGTATGGCGGAGCAACGTATTGGGATACTGAAGCATTTATATTACCGATGTATTTGTCTACATCAGATAAAGAGGTTACAGAGCAACTTCTTGACTACCGGTACAACCAATTAGAAGGGGCATACCATAATGCTCGACAACAGGGGCTAAAAGGCGCATTATACCCGATGGTGACATTCAATGGTATTGAGAGCCATAACGAATGGGAAATCACTTTCGAAGAAATCCATCGTAATGGAACAATCGCCTACGCTATTTACAATTATACGAACTACACGGGAGACGATTCATACTTGCAGCAGAAAGGGATTGAAGTCCTAGTAGGAATATCACGTTTTTGGGCTGATCGCGTTCATTTTTCTAAAAGAAAGAATAGTTATATGATTCATGGTGTTACTGGACCGAATGAATATGAGAACAATATAAACAATAACTGGTACACGAATAAAATGGCGACATGGACACTGCGTTACACAATTGAAAGCTTAGCAAAAGCCTCTCCCGTTAAGAAAGAAGAACTAGAGATCAGCGAAGAGGAAGTAGCACAATGGCAAGATATTATCGAACGGATGTATTATCCATACGATGAAGAATTAGGCGTATTTGTTCAACACGATACATTTTTAGATAAAGATTTACAAACCGTAGATTCACTAAGTCCGGATGAAAGACCGATCAATCAAAACTGGTCTTGGGATAAAATTTTGCGCTCGCCGTTTATTAAGCAAGCAGATGTTCTTCAAGGACTATATTACTTGAATCATGAGTTTAGTATAGAAGAAAAAGAACGAAACTTTGATTTTTATGAGCCTATGACAGTACATGAGTCTTCTTTATCACCAGCTATCCACGCTATTTTGGCAGCTGAATTAGGGAAAGAAGAAAAAGCTGTTGAATTTTATGCTAGAACTGCACGATTGGATTTGGATAACTACAATAACGATACAGAAGATGGATTGCACATCACTTCTATGAGCGGAGGATGGTTGGCTATCGTTCAAGGATTCGCTGGTATGAGAACAGCTAACGAAGAGTTGGCATTCAAACCCTTCTGTCCACCGAATTGGTCAAGTTACAGCTTTTTGGTAAAATACCGTGGTCGATTATTAGAAGTCCAAGTAACAAAAAGTGTTGTAACGGTTCAATTAAAAGAAGGAGAACCGTTAGAAATCAGATTGTATGATAAAAAAGAACGATTAGAAGATGCTGTATCAACTTCAGTCAAATAAAATAGTGTTGCAGTAAACAATATCGTGATAAAAATAAGCTTAGAAGGAAATCTTAGGGATAATGTAAGATTCTTTTTGAGCTTATTTACTTTTATCCGCTGTTCTGTTCTCAAAAAAGAAATTGAGATGCATTGAGAATAGAGCTGTGAAAACAAAATTTATCTCGTAGTAGAATATTAAAGTAAAAAGAAAAGCGAACATAAACGTTTTTAGTAGAGTTATACTGGTTGGAAAATGATAAATGTATATATATTCGTATTAGAATAACTGGTAATTGTTCGCTATTTCAACTAATTGTATTTTTAATTTAATTAATAGTTGACCAAATACAGAAAAGTTGATATAGTATTAAATGTCGTCAGGGAAGACTTGTAAGAGTTTACTTGATGAAAAAACATTTTTTGTATTTTTAGTATTGACACAATATACAAAATAAGTTAAACTCATAAGAGTTGATAGGTAAGAGAGCTCGTCTCTCGCGTTTTGGATAAATATTCAATAAAAAAAGAAAATATTCGAAATAACTATTGACACAACGATGAGAAGTTGATATACTAACGAAGTTGTTGATGCAAAGTGTCTGAGAAAAAGTTGAAATAACTGTTGACACTAAGTTGGAACGATGATAGTATTAAGAAGTTGTCGCTGAGGCAACGCAACACAAAATTAGACCTTTGAAAACTAAACAAAGTAAGACGAACCAAACGTGTAAGGAGTTTCGGCAAGTGCCGAAACAACAACATTAGTGAATAATTATTCGCTAGCAATCAATTAATGAGCTTCAAGCATCATTAAGCAGTCACCTTCGGGTGACGACTTTATATGAGAGTTTGATCCTGGCTCAGGACGAACGCTGGCGGCGTGCCTAATACATGCAAGTCGAACGCTTCCTACCGGTGCTTGCACCGGGAAAGAAGAGTGGCGGACGGGTGAGTAACACGTGGGTAACCTACCTACAAGCGGGGGATAACATTCGGAAACGGATGCTAATACCGCATAGATCTTTTTGTCTCCTGGCAGAAAGAAGAAAGACGGTTTCGGCTGTCACTTGTAGATGGACCCGCGGCGCATTAGTTAGTTGGTGAGGTAATGGCTCACCAAGACGATGATGCGTAGCCGACCTGAGAGGGTGATCGGCCACACTGGGACTGAGACACGGCCCAGACTCCTACGGGAGGCAGCAGTAGGGAATCTTCCGCAATGGACGAAAGTCTGACGGAGCAACGCCGCGTGAGTGAAGAAGGTTTTCGGATCGTAAAACTCTGTTGTTAGAGAAGAACAAGGATGAGAGTAACTGCTCGTCCCTTGACGGTATCTAACCAGAAAGCCATGGCTAACTACGTGCCAGCAGCCGCGGTAATACGTAGATGGCAAGCGTTGTCCGGATTTATTGGGCGTAAAGCGAGCGCAGGCGGTTCTTTAAGTCTGATGTGAAAGCCCCTGGCTCAACCAGGGAGGGTCATTGGAAACTGGAGAACTTGAGTGCAGAAGAGGAAAGTGGAATTCCATGTGTAGCGGTGAAATGCGTAGATATATGGAGGAACACCAGTGGCGAAGGCGACTTTCTGGTCTGTAACTGACGCTGAGGCTCGAAAGCATGGGGAGCAAACAGGATTAGATACCCTGGTAGTCCATGCCGTAAACGATGAGTGCTAAGTGTTGGAGGGTTTCCGCCCTTCAGTGCTGCAGCTAACGCATTAAGCACTCCGCCTGGGGAGTACGACCGCAAGGTTGAAACTCAAAGGAATTGACGGGGGCCCGCACAAGCGGTGGAGCATGTGGTTTAATTCGAAGCAACGCGAAGAACCTTACCAGGTCTTGACATCCTTTGACCACTCTAGAGATAGAGCTTTCCCTTCGGGGACAAAGTGACAGGTGGTGCATGGTTGTCGTCAGCTCGTGTCGTGAGATGTTGGGTTAAGTCCCGCAACGAGCGCAACCCTTATTATTAGTTGCCAGCATTCAGTTGGGCACTCTAGTGAGACTGCCGGTGATAAACCGGAGGAAGGTGGGGATGACGTCAAATCATCATGCCCCTTATGACCTGGGCTACACACGTGCTACAATGGATGGTACAACGAGTCGCAAAACCGCGAGGTTAAGCTAATCTCTTAAAGCCATTCTCAGTTCGGATTGTAGGCTGCAATTCGCCTACATGAAGCCGGAATCGCTAGTAATCGCGGATCAGAACGCCGCGGTGAATACGTTCCCGGGCCTTGTACACACCGCCCGTCACACCACGAGAGTTTGTAACACCCAAAGTCGGTGAGGTAACCTTCGGGAGCCAGCCGCCTAAGGTGGGACAGATAATTGGGGTGAAGTCGTAACAAGGTAGCCGTATCGGAAGGTGCGGCTGGATCACCTCCTTTCTAAGGATATAACGGAACTTTACACGGTTCGCTTTTACTTTGTTTAGTTTTGAGAGGTTTAGTCTCTCAGAACTTTGTTCTTTGAAAACTGGATATTGTCTAATAGAAACATTTAAGTAAGAAAACCGAGAAAACACCGCGTTTTAAATGAGTTTTTTAATGTTCTTATCGTAAGATAAAACAAGTAATACCAATTTAGTAATGATAGGTTAAGTTACTAAGGGCGCACGGTGGATGCCTTGGCACTAGAAGCCGATGAAGGACGGGACGAACTCCGATATGCTTTGGGGAGCTGTAAGTAAGCTTTGATCCAGAGATTTCCGAATGGGGGAACCCAGCATCTTTAATAGGATGTTACTGCTGACTGAATACATAGGTCAGTAGAGGTAGACGCAGAGAACTGAAACATCTAAGTACCTGCAGGAAGAGAAAGAAAATTCGATTCCCTGAGTAGCGGCGAGCGAAACGGGAAGAGCCCAAACCAGAAAGCTTGCTTTCTGGGGTTGTAGGACTGAACACATAGAGTCATAAATGAACGTCGTAGAAGAAGCGTCCTGGAAAGGACTGCCGAAGAAGGTAAAAGCCCTGTATTCGAAACGACTTTCACTCTGATCAGTATCCTGAGTACGGCGGAACACGAGAAATTCCGTCGGAATCCGGGAGGACCATCTCCCAAGGCTAAATACTCTCTAGTGACCGATAGTGAACCAGTACCGTGAGGGAAAGGTGAAAAGAACCCCGGAAGGGGAGTGAAATAGCACCTGAAACCGTGTGCTTACAAATAGTTAGAGCCCGTTAATGGGTGATAGCGTGCCTTTTGTAGAATGAACCGGCGAGTTACGATTACATGCGAGGTTAAGTTGAATAGACGGAGCCGTAGCGAAAGCGAGTCTGAATAGGGCGAATGAGTATGTGGTCGTAGACCCGAAACCAAGTGATCTACCCATGTCCAGGTTGAAGGTGTGGTAAAACGCACTGGAGGACCGAACCCACGTACGTTGAAAAGTGCGGGGATGAGGTGTGGGTAGCGGAGAAATTCCAATCGAACTTGGAGATAGCTGGTTCTCTCCGAAATAGCTTTAGGGCTAGCCTCGGAATGTAGAATCATGGAGGTAGAGCAACTGTTTGAACTAGGGCCCCTTATCGGGGTACCGAATTCTGATAAACTCCGAATGCCATTGATTCATGTCCGGGAGTCAGACTGCGAGTGATAAGATCCGTAGTCGAAAGGGAAACAGCCCAGACCACCAGTTAAGGTCCCAAAGTTTATGTTAAGTGGAAAAGGATGTGGGGTTGCTTAGACAACTAGGATGTTGGCTTAGAAGCAGCCATCATTTAAAGAGTGCGTAATAGCTCACTAGTCGAGTGACCCTGCGCCGAAAATTTACCGGGGCTAAACATAACACCGAAACTGTGGATAGAACCATTGGTTCTATGGTAGGAGAGCGTTCTAAGGGCGTTGAAGCTAGATCGTGAGGACTAGTGGAGCGCTTAGAAGTGAGAATGCCGGTATGAGTAGCGAAAGACGGGTGAGAATCCCGTCCACCGAATGACTAAGGTTTCCTGGGGAAGGCTCGTCCTCCCAGGGTTAGTCGGGACCTAAGCTGAGGCCGAATGGCGTAGGCGATGGCCAACAGGTTGATATTCCTGTACCTGTTTGTTTTGTTTGAGCAATGGAGGGACACAGGAGGCTAAGAAATGCGTGCTGCTGGATATGCACGTCCAAGCAATGAGTCTTGAAGTGAGTGAAATGCTTGCTTCTCTAAGGATGAGTTGTGATGGGGAGGGAAATTAAGTACCGAAGTTTCTGATGTCACACTGTCAAGAAAAGCTTCTAGTGAGAAACAAACAGCCCGTACCGCAAACCGACACAGGTAGTCGAGGAGAGAATCCTAAGGTGTGCGAGAGAACTCTCGTTAAGGAACTCGGCAAAATGACCCCGTAACTTCGGGAGAAGGGGTGCTGACCATTGGTCAGCCGCAGTGAATAGGCCCAAGCGACTGTTTATCAAAAACACAGGTCTCTGCTAAATCGAAAGATGACGTATAGGGGCTGACGCCTGCCCGGTGCTGGAAGGTTAAGAGGATGGGTTAGCTTCGGCGAAGCTCAGAATTGAAGCCCCAGTAAACGGCGGCCGTAACTATAACGGTCCTAAGGTAGCGAAATTCCTTGTCGGGTAAGTTCCGACCCGCACGAAAGGCGTAACGATTTGGGCACTGTCTCAACGAGAGACTCGGTGAAATTATAGTACCTGTGAAGATGCAGGTTACCCGCGACAGGACGGAAAGACCCCATGGAGCTTTACTGCAGTTTGATATTGAGTGTCTGTACAGCTTGTACAGGATAGGTAGGAGCTAATGAAGCCAGGACGCCAGTCTTGGTGGAGGCATTGGTGGGATACTACCCTTGCTGTATGGCCACTCTAACCCTCGACCATGATCTGGTCGGGAGACAGTGTCAGACGGGCAGTTTGACTGGGGCGGTCGCCTCCTAAAATGTAACGGAGGCGCCCAAAGGTTCCCTCAGAATGGTTGGAAATCATTCGTAGAGTGTAAAGGCAGAAGGGAGCTTGACTGCGAGACCTACAAGTCGAGCAGGGACGAAAGTCGGGCTTAGTGATCCGGTGGTTCCGCATGGAAGGGCCATCGCTCAACGGATAAAAGCTACCCTGGGGATAACAGGCTTATCTCCCCCAAGAGTCCACATCGACGGGGAGGTTTGGCACCTCGATGTCGGCTCATCGCATCCTGGGGCTGTAGTCGGTCCCAAGGGTTGGGCTGTTCGCCCATTAAAGCGGTACGCGAGCTGGGTTCAGAACGTCGTGAGACAGTTCGGTCCCTATCCGTCGCGGGCGTAGGAAATTTGAGAGGAGCTGTCCTTAGTACGAGAGGACCGGGATGGACACACCGCTGGTGTACCAGTTGTTCTGCCAAGAGCATCGCTGGGTAGCTATGTGTGGAAGGGATAAACGCTGAAAGCATCTAAGCGTGAAGCCCCCCTCAAGATGAGATTTCCCATCACGTAAGTGAGTAAGACCCCTGAGAGATGATCAGGTAGATAGGTTGGAAGTGGAAGTCTAGCGATAGGCGGAGCGGACCAATACTAATCGGTCGAGGACTTAACCAAGATTTTAGGTGGATTCAACGGATCCGAACGAATGCGATATTAGACAAATCCAGTTTTGAGAGCGCAAGGTTCTCATATGTGTGGTGATGATGGCAAGAAGGTCACACCTGTTCCCATGCCGAACACAGAAGTTAAGCTTCTTAGCGCCGAAGGTAGTGAGGGGTTTCCCCTTGTGAGACTAGGACGTTGCCACGCATAGTTTTTATTCCGCAATAGCTCAGTTGGTAGTAGCGCGTGACTGTTAATCACGATGTCGCAGGTTCGAGTCCTGCTTGCGGAGTTACATAGTATTTTTCATGTATAGGGTACCAAGGATACTTGAATCTGGAGAGTTGTCCGAGCTGGCCGAAGGAGCACGATTGGAAATCGTGTAGGCGGTGAAAACTGTCTCAAGGGTTCGAATCCCTTACTCTCCGTTGAAAAAATGTAAATCATGGCCCGTTGGTCAAGCGGTTAAGACACCGCCCTTTCACGGCGGTAACACGGGTTCGAATCCCGTACGGGTCATTTAAAAGGTTATTATTTAAACCTGGAGGTTTAGCTCAGTTGGGAGAGCATCTGCCTTACAAGCAGAGGGTCAGCGGTTCGAGCCCGTTAACCTCCATTGCAACAAATTATGGTCTCGTGGTGTAGGGGTTAACATGTCTGCCTGTCACGCAGAAGATCGCGGGTTCGATTCCCGTCGAGACCGTCATTTTAAAAAATGAATAGTATTACCTAAAAGATATGGCTCGGTAGCTCAGTTGGTAGAGCACTTGATTGAAGCTCAAGGTGTCGGCGGTTCGATTCCGTCCCGAGCCATTGTTGGAGGGGTAGCGAAGTGGCTAAACGCGGCGGACTGTAAATCCGCTCCTTCGGGTTCGGCAGTTCGAATCTGCCCCCCTCCACCATTTTTAGGGGTATAGTTTAATGGTAAAACTATGGTCTCCAAAACCATCGATGTGGGTTCAATTCCTACTACCCCTGTTGTTTAAATTAAATCATGGCGATTGTGGCGAAGTGGTTAACGCACCGGCTTGTGGCGCCGGCACTCGTGGGTTCGATTCCCATCAGTCGCCCTTTTTTTGGGCTATAGCCAAGCGGTAAGGCAAGGGACTTTGACTCCCTCATGCGCTGGTTCGAATCCAGCTAGCCCAGTTACTTAAAAATATGGCGGTATAGCCAAGTGGTAAGGCAGAGGTCTGCAAAACCTTCATCACCGGTTCAAATCCGGTTACCGCCTTATCTATAAAGATTGAAAAATTGCATTATGTTATGCCGGCGTGGCGGAATTGGTAGACGCGCTGGACTCAAAATCCAGTGCCCGTTGAGGGCGTGCCGGTTCGATTCCGGCCGCCGGTATCAAAGCAAAAACTGAACTCGCTGAGTTCAGTTTTTTTTATTTTCATAATAGTATAAAATATTTTCCAACCGATAGTAAAGCTCTGTTATACTAGGTGTAAGAAAAAGAAGAGGAGACTATGGTGATGAATAAGCGTCTTGGCAAATGGCAGATGATTGTTGGCAGCCTGATTATAATTTTGGGAGCAGTAGCTATGACCATACAACCCTTTGTGGCAGTTTTTGTAATTTTATATGGAGCCTACATTCTTTTTGTAGGATATAGAATAAAAAGTGGAGATCATCCCTTAAATAAAGATAAAAAAGAGTAAAATAAAAAAAGAATCAAAAGGCATTGTATTTAAAACTTTAAAAACCTTTAGTAGTCACATAGACTTCTAAAGGTTTTTTTATAGGCTATTTTTATAATAGGTGTTAGTCATTTTAAACAGGTTCTATAAAGTTCATAAGAGATAGCATTATAGTATGAAAATTAGAACTTGTAATTAATAATAGAGGGAACACAAAAATTGTTAAATTTAAAAGTAAGCCCTTTTAATAATGGATGTTTTCTGTTACTATGAGGGTGTATTAGACGTATAAATATAATAGATATATTCAAAGTTATATAAGTGTCAGTGAGAGTTCGACAAAGAATTTTCATTGATTGATTCTAGAAAAAAGGCAGGTGAATAAAGTTGATGTAAGAAATAAGAGCAGTAAATCAACATGTTGTTTGGTGAAAAGATTCCATAATACTGTAAAAAGTTAGGGGTGCAGCCATTGTCAACAAAAGATAGATTTTTAAAAAACGAAATTCGCCGATCCAATCATCTATTTTCTCCCTTACGTTCTATTGTTGAAACTTCTATGTACAGCAACAACGTCCAACCAATAACTTCGTTAGACCAAGCCTATCAAACAGCTCATGATGCTATAAATACAATAGTTACTGATTTGCCAGTTAAATTTCCTGATAAATTAGGGTTACCTTCTAATGCTAAAATACTCGTAGAAAATGGGAATTCTGTAGTAGGAAGAACCGCTGCAGCTAAAAGAATATACGGAGAAAATCCCGAAGAAGATGCTAAGTTGAAAACTTTAGTTCTGGATGCTATTTATGATGGAACAAAAACAAACCGATACAAGACTACAGCCTATGTTGGATTAGATCCTGAATTCATGGTAAAAGCTCATTTGACTGTACCAAAAGGGCAAGAAAACAATCTGTATTCCTGGTTGCTCAATTTTCAAGTCACTAATGAATTCTATAATGATCTATATAAGGATTCCAAAGAAATCAATGAAGGGGACATTTTGATTTACCAAGATGCAAATTGGCATCATCCTGATTACCCACTAGGATTAGCTTACTTTGATTCTGCACATAATTGCGCGATTATTCTTGGAATGAATTACTTTGGAGAATTAAAGAAATCGACTTTAACATTAGCCTGGAATATTGCTCATAATATAGGATATGTTTCTTGTCATGGTGGTCAGAAAAAGTTTGTATTGAAAGAAAATGAAAGTTATGTGGCTGCCTTTTTTGGATTGTCTGGATCTGGGAAATCGACCTTAACACATGCTAAACACAATAATAAATACGAAGTAGAAGTATTACATGACGATGCTTTTATCATTTCATTGAAAAATGGTTCTTCTATTGCGTTGGAACCAGCATATTTTGATAAAACTCAAGACTATCCAGCGGATCATCCTGAAGTGGATTATTTTGTGACGGTTCAAAACGTTGGTGTGACGCAAGACGAAAATGGGAATAAAGTACTGCTGACGGAAGATTTGCGCAATGGAAATGGTCGAACAATCAAATCACGGTATTCAACACCAAACCGAGTAGACAAATTCGAAGAACCGATTAATGCGGTGTTTTGGATCATGAAAGATGACTCTTTGCCGCCGGTATTGAAAATCAATGATCCGATTCTGGCCACAACCTTTGGAGCAACCTTAGCTACTAAGAGAACGACTGCTGAACGATTGAAAAAAGGAGTAGACATCAACAAACTTGTCATAGAGCCTTATGCTAATCCATTTAGAGTTTATCCGTTGATAGATGATTACAATAACTTTAAATATTTATTTGAAGAATTAGGAACGGATTGTTACATCTTAAATACAGGCTTCTTTTTAGATCATAAGATACCTAAAGAGGTTACACTAGGTGCTATCGAATCTATTATTGATGATACAGCTGAGTTTCAAGAGTTTGGACATTTAACAGACATCCAGTATATGGTCACTGAAGATTTTAAACCAGATTTTACGGATTCTTCTTATGTTTCATTAGTAGATGAAAGAATGAAAATGCGTGGAGAATTTATTCGAGAACAAGGTCAAAAGAATGCATTAAATGTGTTGCCTAATGAAGCTCTAAAAGCAATCTTGAGCCTAATAAACGAATCCTAAATAATAACACGAAAACGAGTTGTATGATGTAGCGATCATTCAACTCGTTATTAGTTCATCACAAAACAACTTCTTTTTTGCATAATTGTATACGGTCGTTTGGAATGGGAGTGATACCAATGACAGATAAGATGATCGGAATAACGGAAACCGTCCTTCGAGATGCACACCAGAGCTTGATGGCTACTCGAATGTCCACCAATGATATGTTGCCTATAATTGAGAAAATGGATAAAGTAGGATATTTTTCACTAGAATGTTGGGGTGGAGCAACATTCGATGCAGCTATCCGTTTTTTAAATGAAGATCCATGGGATAGACTGAGAGAAATACGAAAGCGTGCTCCAAACACGAAGCTGCAAATGCTGTTAAGAGGGCAAAATTTATTAGGGTATCGTCATTATGCTGATGATGTGGTAGATAAGTTTGTTGAAAAGTCAGTTGAAAATGGGATCGATATTTTTAGGATTTTTGATGCTTTGAATGATGTTCGGAATTTAGAAGCTTCTTTAAAAGCGGTGAAAAAGTACGGTGGACATGCTCAATTGACCATTTGTTATACCATCAGTGATGTGCATACCACTCCTTATTTTGTAGAATTGGCTGCAGAAATGGAAGAAATGGGAGCAGACTCCATCTGTATCAAAGATATGGCAGGAATCTTGACTCCTCATGTGGCAAAAGAACTGGTTCATGCGATCAAAAATGAGATCAGTGTACCTTTGAGTATACACACACATGCTACGAGTGGTACTTCACATATGACTTATTTAACAGCAGTAGAAGCTGGAGCCGATATCATTGATACAGCAATCTCACCTTTTGCAGAAGGGACAAGCCAACCTCCAACAGAAACAATGGCCATTTGTTTAAATGAAGGCGAACGGAAAACAACATTAGCTGTACCTTTATTGGAAGAAATTGCCGATTACTTCAAACCAATTCGCGACAAATACCTTGCTAATGAACTGTTGAATCCTAAAGTAATGGGTTCTGACCCAAAAGCGTTAATTTATCAAGTTCCTGGGGGGATGTTGTCTAATTTGCTGTCTCAATTAAAACAAGCTAATGCAACAGACAAGTATGATGAGGTGTTGAAAGAAGTTCCGCGTGTCCGTTCTGATTTAGGTTTTCCGCCTTTAGTTACCCCAATGAGTCAAATGGTCGGTACACAAGCAGTTTTTAATGTATTGGCCGGTGAGCGCTATAAAATGGTGCCTAATGAAATCAAAGAATATTTACGTGGTTCTTATGGGAAGACTCCGGTTCCAGTCACTGAAGAATTTAGAAAGTCGATTATTCATGATGATACGGTTATTACGGATCGTCCTGCAAATCACATACCTTCTGAATTTCAGCGCTTAAAAGAAGAGTTAGGGTCTCTTGCACGAACTGATGAAGATGTATTGACTTACGCACTTTTTCCGCAGGTGGGAAAAGAGTTTCTAGAAAAGAAATATCATCTGCAGGAAAAAAATAATCCAATCAACAAAGAAGATAAGAAAGAGAAAGAAGTCATTCGTATTTCGGCGACTATGTAGGAAAAGAGGGATAGTATGAGGGATTTTACTATCATGGATGGTGTAGTTGTTGCTGTGGTAAGTATCTTAGTAGTTTTTTTGGTCCTGATCGGTCTTCAAATCGTTATCAACTTGTTTAAATTTTTTTCTGGAAAAAATTATAATCTACAGAAGAAAATGAATAAGGAAGATATTAAAGAAGAAAGGAATTACCAGCCTGATCAAACGCCTTTTATAGATTTACCAGTAAATGAAGAACTGAAAACAGTCGCGGCTTTAACGGCATTAATACTTGCGAATAACGATCGTCAAGATAAGCAGTATCGTATTATTTCAATCAAAAGAATACGTTAGTTTGGAGGGAAATTCATGAAACATTATGAAATCACTGTTAATGGACAAGTCTATCAAGTGACTGTAGAAGAAGTCGATGCGGCAGCTTCCACCTCAAATCATCAACAAAAACCGCCTTTGCAGCAGTCAATTGTTTCAGAAAAAGCTACTGTCGTTGCCCCGATGCCAGGAACGATTTTACGTGTACTAGTAAATGAAGGACAAACCATAAAAGCTGGAGAAGTACTTTGTATATTAGAAGCTATGAAAATGGAAAATGAAATTGTAGCACCAACTGATGGAGTGATTGCAAGTTTAAAAATAGGCGCTAATCAAAAAGTAGATTCAGGTGATTCATTGGTTGTAATATCATAAGGCAAGGAGGAGAAATATGTGTTAGAGCCGTTAAATAAACTCATAACCTCTGCGGGATTGACTAACTTGAGTTATAAGGACATTATCATGATCCTAATTGCCTGTCTCTTTCTTTATTTGGCAATCAAAAAACAATATGAACCTTATTTATTGCTTCCAATAGCCTTTGGTATGCTATTAGTGAATCTGCCTTTGACAAATCTGATGGTCTCAGCAACTCAGGATGAGTCGGGCGGGCTGCTGTATTATCTTTATCAAGGAACAGAATTAGGGATTTATCCTCCATTGATTTTTTTATGTCTGGGATCGTCGATCGATTTTGGACCATTAATTGCAAATCCGATCACATTGTTACTTGGAGGTGCAGCTCAAGTGGGGATTTTTATTGCTTTCTTCGGGGCTTTAGCTTTTGGAATGACTCCAGAAGAAGCTTCATCCATTGGTATCATTGGAGGCGCTGACGGACCGACAGCTATTTATTTAACCAGTCAATTAGCGGAACACTTACTACCTATTGTTGCGCTAGCAGCCTATTCATATATGGCGCTAGTCCCAATTATTCAGCCACCAATCATAAGGGCATTGACCACTGAATCTGAACGGAAAATAAAAATGGAACAATTAAGACCAGTATCAAAACTTGAAAAAATCTTATTTCCAATTGTTACTACGATATTTGTTGTCTTATTAGTACCGTCTTCAGCACCGTTGATAGGGATGTTGATGTTAGGAAATTTAGTGAAAGAAAGCAATGTTGTTCCTAAAATAACTGAAACTTTGCAATCATCGTTTATGTTTATTGTAACAATATTACTAGGCATAACGGTCGGAGCTAAGGCTAACGGGGATATTCTTTTAACGGCAGAGACTCTGAAAGTAGTGGTACTCGGTTTGATTGCGTTTGCTGGAGGAACAGCAGGAGGAGTCTTAGCCGGAAAGGTGATGTGTAAATTATCGAATGGCAAAATCAATCCTATGATTGGAGCAGCAGGTGTTTCAGCGGTTCCGATGGCTGCTCGGATAGTGCAGAAAGAAGGGGTTAAAACCGATCCATCTAATTATCTGTTGATGCATGCTATGGGGCCAAACGTAGCGGGTGTAATAGGTTCAGCGGTTGCAGCAGGAGTATTGATGTCTTTCTTTGGCAACTAGTTGACTCCAAGGGGCAGGAGGGGTTTATGTGGAATCGTTTGTGGATGGAATATCAGCTGTTAGTACAGGTCAAGTGGGTATGATAGCTATTGGAGCGTTGTTGATCTATTTAGGGATTAAAAAGCAATATGAACCGACGCTTCTTATACCAATGGGAGTTGGAGCAATTTTAGTGAATATTCCTCATTCTGGATTGATCAGTCAGGAAATAAATGGAGTTGAACAAGAAGGAATCTTAGATGTTCTGTTTGATTTTGGAATCTCCAACGAATTGTTTCCTTTATTGATTTTTATTGGCATTGGAGCTATGATCGATTTTGGTCCGTTATTAAAAAATCCATTTATGTTTTTATTTGGTGCAGCAGCTCAATTCGGTATCTTTTTTACAATTTTAGTTGCGATCATTTTCGGATTCGACTTACAAGAAGCGGCAACTATAGGAATCATTGGAGCGGCAGATGGCCCTACTTCCATTTTTGTGAGCAATCAATTAGCTCCACATTTATTAGGCCCTATTACTGTAGCAGCATACTCTTATATGGCTTTGGTTCCAATCATTCAACCAATTGCTATCAGAGCAGTTACCACCGAAAAAGAGCGCAAAATCAGAATGAATTACAAAGCAGAAGCCGTATCAAAGACGACTAAAATCATTTTCCCCATTGCGGTGATTTTGATTGCCGGTTTCGTTGCTCCAGCATCATTGCCTTTAGTAGGTTTTTTGATGTTCGGCAATTTCATCCGGGAATGTGGAGTGTTGGATCGATTGAGTTCTTCAGCGCAAAATGAACTGGTCAATTTAGTCAGTATTTTATTAGGACTGACGATCTCAGTAAAAATGACAGCTGATCAATTTTTGCGGTTGGATACTTTGCTGATTATTGCATTTGGATTAGTAGCCTTTGTCATGGATACAGTGGGGGGAGTTTTATTTGCCAAGTTGCTGAATCTTTTTCGAAAAGATAAAATCAATCCGATGATCGGTGCTGCGGGTATTTCAGCTTTTCCGATGTCGGCAAGAGTGATTCAAAAAATGGCACATGAGGAAGATAATCAAAACTTTGTATTGATGTATGCCGTAGGAGCGAATGTTTCTGGACAAATCGCTTCAGTAGTAGCCGGGGGATTAGTATTGAATTTCTTTACTTAAGATACCCACAAGAAAGGGTGCAAGGAAATGTTTAATGTTGATTATGCAGCTTTAGAAAAAGGATTAGAGTTGATGGGTGTCGGTATGCTGGGGATTTTTACGGTTTTATTTATCTTGTATCTGATCAGTATAGTATTGATTAAATTATTTCCAGGAAAAGAACGTAAAGATATTGTATAGGTTAAAAATAAAGTAAAAGCCGAGCACTCAAAAAGAGGGTTCGGCTTTTACTTTTAATATTCTTCGGAAATTTTTTTCTTTCTCCGCATAGAGCTGTGATAGATCGCTTTATTAGTATACATCGTCGCTAAGCCTACTATGCCGCTGCCGGAAAAAAAGAACAGCAGAGCTGGAAATCTTAAAAGAATAATGACCAGCAACATACAGGACACTGCTAATAGCAGACTCAGTACTGGATGGCCAATCATCAACCAAAAAGCGGCCAATAATTGTTTAGGCCCAGATCCGCTTAATTTTTTGCTTAAAGAGAAGTAATACAATGCAGTTAAGCTGAACAAAATAGTCGTCATGTATAAGACGTATTTGTAGATGTGCAGCCAAGATTGCGTTTGAGCTAGAAGAGTTAAAATCCAGCTGTCCAACAATAAGACGACTAAAACTCCCCATACAAGTCCGCCACCTTTATAGCTATTCCAGAAATCCTTCTTGAAAGAATGCCAAAAAAATTTTGCGGTCGAAGGTGTGTCTTCTCCTTTTGACCATAAATAAAAAAGACGAAACAAAGCATTAGTAGAGGGGATGAGTGTAACTATAGGTAGAGAACACAACAACCACATTAGATTCGCTATAGCCAAACGAGAAATCCATTCCGTGGCAATAACGATTCCATTTGAAAAATCAAATTTTTTCATACTTGATACCCTTCCTGTAGATATGGCTAGTTACCCTTTTTGTGCCTCCTGTTAAATCCATTCCTTGAATAAAGTATTTTTGAGCAAAGAAGAATAATAAAACAGTAGGAATCATGACCAAAGTGGCTCCAGCCATCAAATAATTCCATTGAGTAGAAGATTGACTTTGGAACGTTTGCAGTCCAATCTGCAAGGTATACATATCTTCATCATGAATATAAAGTAAGGGTCCAAGGAAGTCGTTCCAAGCTCCGTTGAATGAAGTGATTCCAATAGTGATTAAAGCGGGTTTAGTTAAAGGAACCATCAAACGGCTCCAAATAAACAAATGATTGGCTCCATCGATTTGAGCAGCTTCTATTAATTCGTCATTGATGGATAAATAAAATTGTCGCATCAAGAAAATATTGAACGCACTCCCGAAGAAAGAGGGAACGATCAACGGTAAATACGTTCCTACCCATCCAATCTTGGTGAACAAAACGTATTGAGGAATCATGGTAACAAAACTAGGAATCATCATTGTAGCTAATACGAGAGAAAACAATAGATTTTTACCAGGAAACTCAATTTTAGCAAAACCATAAGCAATAAAGGAATTAGAAACAACATTCCCTAAAACGACAAAGAAGGTAATGAATAGAGTTTTGCCAATATGATCACCTTGACCTTTCTGTATATGTAATATGAGCAGCCTGAAAGACGACACTTGCTAATAAAGCGGTGTCATCAAACGAACTTCTTTAAAATGATGATATACTATAGTTTCGAAGTATTCAAACAATTACCCTTCAGAATTGCGGAAATTACTGTCCATATACAAGCTAAAAGCCTTGTATTAAAACCTTTGGATGCACAAATCAAATTGAGAGCGGGAAACCAAATGCTTTAAACCTAAAACAGTTGTGGAAGCAAGTGTATACTTTTTCTTTCTTTACTATACAATATTGGATATAATTTACAGTATGAAGAACGTATTATTCTTTTAAGGAGAGCATAGAGATGGAAAAAACAACTGCAGAAAAAAAACAGCGTCTAACTGAATTGAAAGAATCATACGAGACCGTTAAAAAAAATCCGTTGCAATTAAATTTGAAAAGAGGGGTTCCTGGAAGAGATCAGCTTCAACTATCTGAACCTATGTTGACTGTACTAACGCCTGAAGATTTATATGAAGAAACCGCGGCTGACTTTCGAAACTACGGCATACTGACAGGAATTCCTGAAGCTAAACAATTCTTTTCTGAAGTGTTGGAAACTGCACCGGAAGAAGTCATTGTTGGAGGAAACTCTAGTTTGCAATTGATGTATATGGTATTAGCCAGCAAGTTGTTTTTAGGTCAGCCTGATCGAAAATCAGCTTGGTCTCAAGAAGAGCAAATAAAATTTCTTTGTCCAAGTCCAGGATACGATAGACATTTTAATGTAACAGAAAAATTAGGCTTCGAGTTGATCTCGATCCCTATGACGGATACAGGACCAGATATGGATGAAGTGGAAAGATTAACTGCCAGTGATGCTACTATAAAAGGCATCTGGTGTGTTCCAGTGTATAGCAATCCAACTGGCACGACTTATTCGGATGAAGTGGTCGAACGATTGGCCAGTATGAAGACCTTGGCAGAAGATTTCACTATCATGTGGGACAACGCTTATGTAGTCCATCATTTAACAGAGACTAAAGAGCAAGTCAAAAATCTATTAGATACGTGTAAAAAATATGGGACAGAAAAACGAGCGTGGATGTTTTGTTCAACATCTAAGATTACTTTCCCTGGAGCAGGAGTAGCTGCACTGGCATCGTCTAAAGAAAATATCGAGTGGTTTACTGACATTCTATCTGACCAAACGATTGGATTTGATAAAGTAAATCAAAAGAGACATGTAAAATTCTTGAAGAACAAAGCTCATTTAATGGAACATATGGAAAAACACGCGGCACTCTTACAGCCGAAATTCCAAAAAATTGATACATTATTATCTGATTACTTCAAAGATGAAAATATCTTGGAGTGGACGGTTCCTAATGGAGGGTACTTTGTACATTTGACTACTCAAGAGGGCTGCGCTACTCAAATAGTTGAAGCTTTAGCTGCAATCGGAGTAAGTGTAACAGAAGCGAATTCCTCTTATCCTTACAGTACTAATCCTAAAGATAACAGTATTCGATTGGCCCCAACGTCTATCCCTGTAGAAGAAGTGGAAGAAGCTGTTCAAATGATTTGTTTGTGTGCAGAGATGGTTACTTTAGAAAAAGACCTTCAGTCGAACAAATAAAGTGTGTATTTTTTATTGAAATGCTAGACTGATAGAGACAAGATCAGAATAAGTCGATAAAACTATTAATGAAAGCGAGTGGATGAAGATGTCTAAAGGAACTTTTTGGTTAGGAGCCGCTATTGGAGGAGCAGCTGCTTATGCGGCCGCAATGTTGTATGCACCTAAATCAGGTCAGGAATTACAAGAAGAGTTAAGAGAAAAAGCTGATTACACGAAAGAAACCAGCAAAGATTATTATGATATTGTAAAAACGAAGAGCGGCGATGTTAAAGCTATGCTGCAAGACGCATCCCATGATGTGTCGACTAGTTTTAAAGAGGCTTCTCAAAAAATATCAGGACAAGCCAAAGTAGACGGACCTATATTAAAAGACAATCTTAAAGGATTGACAAAGAAAAACTCGATGAGCAAAGAATTGCTTAAAGCAAATTTAAAAGCTGCTACTCATGACCTGAAGCAAACGACTACAGAATTGAAGACTGATCTAACTGAGACAGGCAGCGCCGTAAAAAACGTTGCTGGAGAACTAGCTAAACAGTCGAAACAAGAAATGAATGAAGCAAAAATTGAAAGACAAGGCGAAAGAGAATACGAGTTGTATCAAGACGCTTTCCAAGAAGAACTGGATCTAGAAAATTCTTTTAAAAATTAATCCAAAAACACCTGCAAGCTATCCTTGCAGGTGTTTTTGAGTTCATTTTCAATCCTTTTGTTTTTTGCCTTCTTTTGTATAACGAATGACGGATGAATCTTTATTTTCAGCAATTTCTTTGGCACGTTTTACAGCATCGGCTTTTTTATCAAATGTCTCACTAGGACGTTTGGCCCCTTTTGTCTTGACTACCCAAGACTCATCTTCGAAAAGAACTTCTACATCTTTATCCAATAAATCAGGATTTGAGTGTGTTGAATCGTGACGGTCATTTTTTGACGGGTTAGCCTCTTTTTTATAGTCATTTTTTTCTTTTTCAGAAGCATCCTCCATCCATTCTTTTGCTTGTGAAATCGCAATCGGAATAGCTTTATCCTCTGGGTAATCATTATCCAATAAGGCGTTGGCAATGTCGATAGCTTTTTTGCGTAACAATGGGTCGAAATTTTTAAAGGCATTTGGATAGTCGTTCATATTCCATGGCATAGGAGTCATCCTTTCAATAGAGATTGTTTTTTTTAATGTACCATCGATGACTTTGACCAGCAAATAAAAGGGTTTACGATTTGCGCAAAAAACAAGTTCATTAATGTAAAAGGATATAACTTATGGTACAGTTAACGTATAAAAAAACTGAAGCTTACAAAAGAAATGCTATTCTTGTGAGGAGGGAAAAAATGAAGAAAGTACTTATTTTAGGCGGGACTAGATTTTTTGGACGTAAAATAGCAGATAAATTGTTATCAAACGGTTATCATGTAACATTTGCTACAAGAGGAAATAATAAAGTTCCTTATGGGAAAAATGTTAGCCACGTTATCTTAGATCGTTCTGATCCATCACATGAAGGCTGGAATCAATTAAGTCAGACTCAATGGGATGTTGTCTTAGACAATATTTGTTTTACAAAAGAAGATGCAAAATTGATTCAAGAAAAATTAGCCGGAAAAGTTGAGTATTATTTATTTACTTCAACGTTATCTGTCTATAGAGGAAGTAAAGGCGGCTTTAGTGAAACCGACTTTGATCCTTGGTTATTTGATATTGATTTAACGAAAAAAGTTACGTATGGAGAAGGAAAAAGACAAGCAGAAAAAGTGTTGTTTGAAGATGAAGCTTTTCCTACAGCAGCTTTGAGAATTCCTATCGTACTTGATACAGATGATTACACGCAGAGGTTGCATTACTACATTCGTCACATCATGAATGAAGAGAGTTTCCGATTGTATCGAGCAGATGCGCGTATTAGTTTTATTAAAGGTAGTGAAGTGGCAAATGTGATGATGTGGATGATCGAAAATCATAAAACAGGTGTCTATAATGCCAGTTCAAGTGAAACGATCGAAGTGGAAGAGCTGATGCAGATGATTGAGAAAGCTGTTGGAAAAAAAGCGGAAATCGAGTACAGTTCTAGTGACGAAAATCAGTCTCCATTCAGTTTGAAAGAAGACAGTTATTTGAAAGTCACTCGATTAGAAAAAGAACACTATCCAGTACCTGGTTTAATCAGCTGGTTGAAGCCGTTGATTTATGACTTAACTGCTCAGATCAGAAAAGAACAAACAGCATCATAAAAAAGAATTTATTATTAAGGAGTTTTACGAGGTTGAAAAAGATTGAAAGAGCTAAACTTTTTTTGCAAGAACACATGGATTTGTTTCAGTGTCCCATTTGCAAAGAATCTTTTTATAAAATTGAAGGAAATAGTTTAGAGTGCGGCCAAGGTCACTCTCTAAACATTTCCAAAAAAGGGACAGTTCATTTTTTGACAAAAACAATGTCTAATGATTATACGGCAGACATGTTGTCACCACGTTACAGAATCGCTCAAGCGGGATTATTTAATGAAATGTTAGAAGTTATTTACTCCCATATTGATGCTGCATCAGGAACTACGATCGATGTTGGTTCTGGAGAAGGGTCGCAATTAAATTATTTGTCTCAGTTAGGATTGAAAGGCGAACAGATCGGGTTTGATATTTCTAAAGATGCTATATCTTTAGCAGCCAGCCATTTTGAAAATGCTTTTTGGTGTGTCGCTGATTTGGCCCAATCTCCATTTGCAAGTGAGCAGTATGACACCTTATTGAATATATTCTCACCTTCTAACTACAAAGAATTTCATAGGATGTTGAAACCAAATGGAAAATGTTTGAAAATAGTACCAGAAAAAGATTACTTGATTGAGTTGAGAAGTTTATTGTATCGAGATAGAGAAGATAAGCAATCTTACTCGAATGATAAAGTGGTGGCAAAATTTAAAGAACATTTTAAAGATACTCAAACGGATACGATCAAATACACTTTCCCACTGACGCTTGAGAACTACCACGACTTGATTGAAATGACACCATTAAGTTGGGGAGCTAGTCAAGAATCGATTGATTATGCTCGTTCTCATCCTCTTAAAGAAATCACGATTCATGTACGGTTATTAGTTGGAAAAAAGGATAAAGTCTAAAGTCACAAAATGGACAAAAATACTTCAGCGTATTCCCTTGCATTAGTGCCATCGTGATGGTATATTATTATTTATAAGCCAAACAGGTTCATTCGTTTTTATCAGTAATCCCATCAGATGTTGATAAAAGTTAATGAGTACAAAATGGCTCACCAACGTATCGTTTCGCAGTGCTGGACACCGAAGCGATACGTTTTTTTTTGTCTAAAAAAATATACCGTCGAGTATCCTAAAAAAGCAACATTGTGTTAAAATAGAATGGATTCTTATACTATGGCAACAACTAAAAGGTTGGGATTTGATATGGTCAATGGGACGGTATTAAAAGAACGGATCATCGAAGAGAGCAAGCGAATCGGCATTGATAAAATCGGTTTTACGACGGCGGAACCGTTTGATGGTTTGGAAGAAAAGTTGCGCACTCAACAAAGCAAAGGCTATCACTCTGGATTCGAGCACAAAGTCATTGAAGAACGCGTTTATCCGGAATTGATTTTTCGTCGGCCTCGATCGATCATTGCAATAGCTTTAGCCTATCCTACAAAAATGGCAGAACCTCCAGAAAGAGAAAAAGGAGTGCGCCGCGGAGAATTTGCACGTGCTTCATGGGGGCAAGATTACCACGATGTCTTGCGTGATCGAATGGACCGCTTGATAGCTTTTATTCGTGAAGCAGCTGGTGAAGAGGCGGAGTTTAAGCCTATGGTAGATACGGGTGAATTGGTGGACGTAGCCGTAGCTCAAAGAGCAGGATTAGGGTTTATTGGAAGAAATGGACTTTTAATAACAAAAGAATTTGGCAGCTATGTTTATTTAGGAGAAATCATCACTAATTTAGACTTTGAGCCAGATGAGCCTGTTCCTTTTGGATGCGGAGAATGTATGCGTTGTGTGACAGCTTGTCCCACAGGAGCACTGTTAGGCGATGGCAGAATCAATGCAAAAGAATGTCTCTCTTACCAAACGCAGACAAAAGGCATGATGGAGGAAAAGTATAGAAGAAAAATGGGACATGTCATCTATGGTTGTGATATTTGTCAAATCGTCTGTCCTTACAACAAAGGGAAAGACTTTCACTTTCATCCAGAAATGGAACCCGATCCGGAAAAAGTTCTGCCGAAACTGAAACCATTATTAACGATCAGCAATAAAGATTTTAAGCAGCAATTCGGCTCAATGGCAGGTTCTTGGAGAGGAAAGAAGCCGCTCCAAAGAAATGCAATCATTGCTTTAGGCAACAAGAGAGACCGGGCAGCACTTCCGGATTTATTGCGTTGTATAGAAGAAGATATTCGCCCGGTGATTCGGGGCACTGCAGCTTGGTCTGTTTCTAAAATCGTCACTAAAAGAGACGAAATGGTATTAGAATTTTTAAGAGAAGCTCTAAAAAAAGAAACCGATGAAGAAGCTTATCACGAAATCACTTTGGCCATTGAAGCCATAGAGAACAAAAAAGGACTTTAATCAAGTGAAGCGAACAGGAGAGAAAAGAAAGACATGACTAATCATATTGCATTATTTGAACCGCTTATTCCAGCAAATACAGGAAACATTGCTCGTACTTGTGCAGCAACAAACACACACTTGCATCTAATTGAACCTCTAGGGTTTAAAACGGATGATAAACATTTAAAACGTGCAGGACTTGATTATTGGAACGATGTAAATATCACCTATCACGCTAATCTAGAAGCATTTTTAGAAGCCAGCAAAGAAGGAGAACTGTTTTTAGTGTCCAAATTCGCCAATCGAACATATAGTGAAGTAGATTACACGGATACTGAAAAAGACTACTACTTTTTATTTGGAAAAGAAACAACAGGATTGCCTGAGGAATTCATGAGAGCGCACGAGGATGAATGTGTTCGATTGCCGATGAATGATGAACATGTACGTTCATTGAATTTATCCAATACGGCTGCGATCATGATTTACGAAGTGATGCGTCAGCAATCTTTTAATGGATTAGAACTGCAACACCATTATGAAAATGATAAAATAGATTAATGTAGAAAATACAGCAAGCGAAAGAAGAGAAATCTTTCGCTTGCTGTATTTTTTATTTTTTTAGAGCAGTATTAAAAATATTGTTATTTTATGATAAAAATTCTTGTTTAATTTTAATGAAAGGGCTACAATATGACTTGTAGGAAATATTACAGAAACGGAGGAGATCTATTATGAAAAATGTTGCATTCTTACGCACTCATAAATACAGATTATCCCTCTATTTAAAAATCGGCGAGTAAGGTAAAGAATCATGCACTCATCTGTTTTTTTATAGATAAGTGCTATTTTTTTGACTTTTTTTAGATAGGGGAGCTAGAAAGTTGGGAGAGAATGAAAGAATTATTTAAACAACTGTGGCCTTTTTTTAAAAGCCACAAGAAAAGATATGGTTGGGGCATATTCGCCATGCTTTTTTCAAATGGTGCAGTGCTGATTCCTCCATATATCATTGGGAATGTCATCGATCAAATTTATTCCAATACGTTAACTACAGAAAAGTTGCTTCTGCAACTGGGTTTATTCTTTTTATCTATCGTAGTGACATACGGAACAGAAGTATTTTGGGGATACTTGTTTTTCGGGGGAAGAAATTTGTTGGCAAAAGAATTGCGCGAACGATTGATGAAACATTATTTACGGATGAGAGCTGCTTTTTACGAAAAGTATCGTACGGGCGACTTAATGGCACGTTCAACTAATGATCTAGATGCTATTTCTGAAATGGCTGGTTACGGTATCATGGTTACCATGGACTCTACGGTATTCTTAGGCTTTATTTTGACCATGATGTTTGTATCTGTATCGTGGAAATTGACGTTATGGTCTATGTTGACGATGCCGATTATGGGGTATTTATTAAAAGTGTTGGGAGATAAAGTCAATAAACGTTACTTAGCCTCTCAAACGGCTTTTGCAGACATCAATGACGATGTTTTAGAAGGAGTAGAAGGCGTGCGTGTTGTCAGAGCATATGTTCAAGAAGATGCTATGGCTAAAAGGTTTGCTGATAAAACAGAGGATGTCTTGCAGAAAAATATTGCTGTGGCTCAAATTAATGCATTGTTTTCACCTATTACAAAAATCTTATTAGGAATCAGCTACGTCATAGCTTTTGGATATGGAGCGATTTTAGTTTCTAATGGAGAATTGTCTTTAGGAAAGTTGATTTCTTTTCAAGTGTATTTAGGGATGCTGGTTTGGCCGGTCCAAGCAGTTGGAGAATTGATCAACCTAGTACAACAAGGTAGTGCATCCATGAAACGGGTAGCAGAAGTGTTGGAAGCCACGGATGATATGGATGTAGAAGGCAGCAAAACGGACTTAGAAGGTCACGATATAGAATATTCAGAAGTAACATTTAAATATCCATCTTCTGAGTCAGCTAACTTGACGAGTGTGGTAGCAAAGATCACACGAGGAAAAACGCTTGGGATCGTTGGAAAAACTGGGAGCGGAAAAACAACTTTTATTCGCCAATTGTTACGTCAATATCCTGTTGGAGACGGAGCTATCAAAGTGGGTTCAGAAGCGATCCATGAATTGAAAAGCGATGTGCTGCGTCCAATGATCGGGTATGTTCCTCAAGACTACACACTGTTTTCTCGGTCCATCAGAGAAAACATCAAATTCGGTAAGGCAGACGCTACGGATGAGGAAATCATGGAAGCCGTTCGACTAGCGAACTTTGAAGAAGACCTTGATCGAATGCCTGAAGGACTGGATACATTGATCGGTGAACGAGGTGTAGCTATCTCTGGAGGACAAAAACAACGGGTATCTATTGCTAGAGCACTGATCAAGAATCCTGAGTTTTTGATTTTAGACGATTCTCTGTCAGCTGTCGATGCAAAAACGGAACAAAAAATTATTGAGAATATTCAAAAAGTCAGAAAAGGAAAGACAACAATCATTACTACACACCGTTTATCGGCGATTCATCATGCGGATTGGATCATTGTGTTGGAAGATGGAGAAATCATTGAAGAAGGAACTCATTTGGAGTTGATTTCTCAAAATGGCTGGTATGGGACCCAATACCAAAGACAACAGTTAAAGGAGGGCTCCATGGATGAAAAATACAGCTAAAGAGTTGGTTCGTTATTCGTTTCAGAAAAAAGTGCATTTTTTCTTTGGTATTCTATTGATGGTTGCAGCCGTTGCATCTGATTTAGCTGGACCTTTGATTATTCGACAAATTATTGATGGAGTAATCGCTCCGTCAAATCAATCCGTGCTAGCTGTAGATTCTTTGCTGCGCTATTTGTCCATTTTCTTTGGGCTGGCTGTCATAACAGCAATCTCGCGTTATTTTAGTTTTTTATTGCTGACGATCGGAGCAAATGAAGTTGTAAAAAATATGAGGACTGATTTGTTTTCTCATGTTCAAAAATTACCGATTCGTTATTTCGATAATTTGCCAGCAGGAAAAGTTGTTTCGAGAATCACCAATGATACAGAACAACTGAGAATTTTTTATGTCGTTGTAGTAGGGCAAGTATTGACCAACTTGATTTATTTGGTGGGAATCTATATTGCTTTAATACAGATCAATGTTTCCTTTGGATTGACGACGATGCTGCTGATTCCATTCTTTATTTTATGGGCTATGGTCTACCAGAAATTCGCTGTTCCGTTTACGACGAAGATCCGTTCTTTAGTCAGTGAGATCAATGGAACATTGAATGAATCGATTCAAGGGATGTCTATTATACAAGCTTATCAACAAGAAGAAAAAATGGAAAAAGAGTTTTCAGACGTCAATGATGAGTGGTATTCGTATAGTTTAAAATTCACGATGCTGGATTCTTTAGGATCTTTTAGTTTTGTAGAAGTAGTCAAAAATATAACTCTGCTATTATTGGTTTTGTATTTTGGAAACGGGTATTTAACAGGGGCTTTAGGTATTACAGTAGGTGTGTTGTATGTGTATGTTGACTATACGACGCGATTGTTTAATCCTATCCAAGGAATCGTGACACAGTACGCATACTTGCAAACAGCAATGGCATCAGCTAAACGAGTATTCGAAATGAAACTGGTCAAAACAGAAGAAGAGCAGACAGAAGAGTTAACTTTTAAAGAAGGAGAAGTATCCTTTGAACACGTTTATTTTGCTTATAAAGAGAAAGAGTACGTCTTGAAAGATATTCACTTTACAGCAAAAAAAGGTGAAACAGTAGCTTTAGTTGGACATACAGGTTCTGGGAAAAGTTCGATCATGAATTTGCTGTTCCGCTTTTATGATCCAACTAAAGGTACCATCAGGATAGATGGTACTCCAACTACAGCCGTTTCTCGTAAAAGCTTACGGAAACATATGGGGATCGTTTTGCAAGATCCTTATCTTTTCAAAGGAACAATCGAGTCAAATATTAGTTTAGGAGAAACTACCATCAGTCGAGAAGCAGTAATCAAAGCCATCGAAGAAGTGGGAGGAGAAACCTTACTGCACAATATGCCAAAGGGAATCGACGAACCAGTAGTCGATAAAGGGAGCACTCTTTCATCTGGTCAGCGTCAGTTGATTTCATTTGCGCGTGCATTGGCTTTTGATCCTGAAATATTGATTTTAGATGAAGCGACTTCGAGTATTGATACTGAGACAGAAGAGATGATTCAACATGCGATGGATGTAGTCAAAAAAGGACGAACAACTTTCATTATCGCCCATAGATTATCTACCATTCAGCATGCGGATCAAATACTAGTATTGAATCAAGGAGAAATTGTTGAACGAGGCAATCATCAGCAGTTGATCCAAAAAAATGGCATTTATGCTGAAATGTACCGTTCGCAAAAAGAGAAAAGTCAATAATGGATGGAACTTATAGAACATGTTCTTTAACGGAAAGAAGTGTTCTTTTACTTTACATTAGTAAGAGAACACTTTATAATGATAAGCATATTAAATAGTAGGTGACTAAATGAAAAAAATAATTATTTTGATGATACGCGGTTACCAAAAGGGTATTTCACCCCTGTTTCCACCTAGTTGTCGTTACCATCCTACTTGTTCCCAATATTCCATTGAGGCTGTTCGAAAGCATGGTGCGTTGAAAGGTTCGATTATGGGGATCTCAAGAATTATGCGTTGTCATCCTTTTGTTAGCGGCGGACATGATCCAGTACCAGAACATTTTACTATAAGACGAAACAAAAAAGAAACCAGCAAGTTCCATTAATTGGACTGCTGGTTTCTTTTTTAGTGTATTCATGAAAGGTGAGGTAAATTCATTAGGAGTAAGTGTATTGCTTCAGATTAATTCGCACTCTACATTTGGTCTGGTGAGTGGACTCCTAATAATCTTAAGTCTTCTTTCAGTAAAATAGCTACAGCTTGAACAAGAGCCAAGCGAGCTGGTTTTTCAGCATCTTCGGTTAAGACACGGCTGTTAGCGTAGTACTTGTTGAAAGCTTGTGCCAAATGAATCGCATGTTTTGCGATGACAGATGGCTCTAGTTTATCAAAAGCACGTTGAACAGTTTCTGGGTATTCTTGGATCAATTTGATAACTTCCCAGCTGTAAGAGTCGTTTAAAGCATAAGCAGCATCTAATGAAAGTTCACCTGCATCAGCTTTACGCAAAATACTTAAAGCTCTAGCTCGAGAGTATTGTACATAAGGTCCAGTTTCGCCTTCAAATTGTACGATTTCTTCGATAGTGAAGTCAAAGTTGTTCAAGCGATCATTTTTAAGATCGTGGAAGACAACCGCTCCGATACCTACTTGGTTAGCAACCGTTTCTTTGTTTTCTAAATCAGGGTTTTTAGCTTCGATTTGTTTTAAGGCTACTGAAACAGCATCATCCAATACTTCTTCTAAAAGAACGATTTTCCCTTTACGAGTAGATAACTTTTTACCATCTTTAGTAATCAAGCCGAATGGTACGTGGTGCATATCTTCAGCCCAATCGTAACCCATTTCTTTTAGTACAGCCTTTAATTGTTTGAAGTGGTTGCTTTGTTCATTACCAACTGCATAAAGAGATAAGGCAAAATCGTAAGTACGTTTACGATAAATAGCAGCTGCCAAATCACGTGTAATGTATAATGTAGCGCCGTCTGATTTTTTGATCAAAGCAGGGTTTAAGTCGTATTTTTCTAGATCTACGATGCTAGCTCCATTGTCGACAGTTAACAGATTTTTTTCTTCTAATAAGTCGACAACTTCTTGCATCTTGTCGTTATAGAAAGCTTCTCCATTGAAAGAGTCAAAAGTGATTTCTAGTTTATCGTAAATGCGGTTGAATTCTTTCATCGATTCAGCCTTGAACCATTTCCATAATTCAACAGCTTCTTCATCGCCATCTTCTAGTTTTTTGAACCATTCACGGCCGTCATCTTCTAAAGCAGGATTTTCTTCTGCTTCATCATGAAATTTTACATATAATTTTAGGAGTTCTTGAATAGGGTTTTCTCTAACAGCTTCTTCGGATCCCCAAAGTTTATAAGCAGTCATCAATTTACCGAATTGAGTTCCCCAGTCGCCTAAATGATTGATCTTGATAGGGTTGTAACCCATTTTCTCAACGATATTTGCTAATGCATTTCCGATAACAGTTGAACGTAAATGACCCAAAGATATAGGTTTAGCAATGTTCGGTGAAGACATATCAATAGGAATGTTTTTTCCTTCTCCGACGTTGTTGGCACCAAAATTGTCTTGTTGAGTAAGGATTTCTTTCAATACAGTTGAGCTGACGAATTTTTTATCTAAGAAGAAGTTTAAGTAAGGACCTACAACTTCTACTTTTTCAACGATTGGAGAGCTGATTTTTTCTCCTAGATCAGCAGCGATTTGCTGAGGGGCTTTACGAAAAACTTTAGCTAATGAGAATGTAGGGAAAGCCACATCCCCATGTTCTACTGATTTTGGTTTTTCAAGTAAGCCAAGAATATCTTCTAAAGATAACGATTCAAAAACGTGTTCGTGTAAAGACTGAGCAATTTGTAATTTGTAATCCATTTTAAAATCTCCTCCGATTAATAATAATTTGGTTTTTATTTTTCATTCTGAATGAATAGTAAATAAGGTGAACGATATTGAACTTTATTTTACGATCAGTAAATCCGGTTCGTCTTAGAATCAATAAGGACGAATAAATCGTGCACGGCTAAAAGTTGATTTTTAGGCAAAAAAATAGCCCTTCTTTAGTTATTTCCATGAATAAACTAAAAAAGAGACGAGAAATTCCCGCGGTACCACTCTCATTGTAATGCCCTAAAGACACAACCACTTGATTCAGGGTAACGGCTTGAATTAGCCGGACAGAACTCATTGGGTTAACCCATTCGTTCATATCTCTCAAAAGTGCGCTTCCTGCAAAACTCTATTACTGGCTTACACCGTCCCAGCTCGCTTTTTAATGTCCTTAAGCAGTACTCTCTTTATCTACGATCGTTTCATTCAATTTTGTACAGCTAATTATAACAAAATAGGGAGTAAGTTGCTATCCTTTTCCTGAAAAAGAATCTTTATTCATTTTTTTTGTAAAATTAGTCGAAATATTAACCGCTTTCTAATGTTTTTTGATATACTTGTAGACAAAGATACGAATTACATATGGAGGTTTTGATATGAAGAAAACAAATCGTCAATTAGCAATTAAACAAATTATTACTAATCGAGATATTTCTACGCAAGATGAATTGCTCCATTATTTAAAAGAAGAAGGTGTGGACGCAACTCAAGCAACGATCTCTAGAGACATCAAAGAAATGAACTTGATTAAGACGTCTACTCCGCAAGGCGGCATGAAGTATACGTTGTACCAAACAAATAACCTTTCCGTTGAAGAGCGTCTGCAGTCAACATTGGGAGATGTGGTAGTGAAATTAGAACGGGTTCAATTTATGACCATTCTGGTGACTATACCTGGTAATGCTCATGTAGCAGCAGCTTTGATCGACACGATCGAATTCCCTGAAGTCGTGGCATCTGTTGGAGGAAACGATACTTGCTTGTTGATTTCTAAAGATGAAGAGAATGCCCAAAAGATGTATGATTATTTGAAACAATTCGTGAATATTCATTAACAAAAACAACTCAATCCTAGATTATTCATACTTTTAGCATTAGTGTCTTAAAATCGGATAATCTTTCGGTTTTGGCCGTATTCCTTTTTCACTCCCTAGGTGATGAAAAAGGACTAGTAAAACATGGATGCATTACGATTTTGAAGTACTTTTATGAAAAGTACGAATAATCTAGGAATTGTTGTTTTAATTAAATTTTATAGAGAGGGGATTTAATTATGTGGTTTTTTATTTTGGTTATTATAGTCGTGGGGATTGCTTCTGCTAATAGCAAAGAAAGAGGAGAAGGAGAATTTGGATGCATTCATTGGATTTTAGCAATTCTCTTTTGTTTTGTTTTTCCACCAATCGTTCCTTTTGTGCTACTTCTTTTGGGGATAGGGTTAGTAATAAATTTTTTCTCACACTAAGTATACATTTCAGACTTAGTGAATTAGATAAACTTCCAGTGATATCTTGTAATAAAGGATTTTCCGAGGGACACTATTTCACATGGCTCGCTACAGATGAAACAAAGTCTTGATCCACTTGATTGAAATCCAATCATTGGTTAGAAATGTCAGATATAATATATGAACTAAGAAGAGTTTATCAAATTTTAGACATAGGACATCATGTAGCATTATATGGTTTTGTGGAAGAAATAGTCTCCACTAATTATAGTTAGTGGACCAGTTCTGTTTGGTTCTTTAAGATGACTGGTTCTCAATGTTAAAGTTTTTCTTATACTTTGAGTGAACTACGAAAAAATTAAAAATGAAATTAATTACCTGAATAATTCATACTTTTAATTAAAACCATGTGAAACTGCCTCACGGCAGCTTACAATTACTTTTTCATCTTCACCCGTTAAGTGATGAAAAAAGAACCCCTTTCTGCTATGGTTAAAGTGACTAAACCAACCAAAAGAAAGGAGTTCTTTTCATGACTAGCTTACACAAAAACCAAGTAAAATTCAATTCAAATATCACTATTTCTCATACAGGTGGTCAATTATCGAGTGATTCGGGTCTCGTCCTAGTGAAAGAGCTGATGAACATCTTTGGTTTTTCTGAACTGGCTAAGCAACACATTCACATTGAAGACGAACGAGCGTATTTTACTCATGACAACTTATCCATACTTGAGCAGTTCATTATGCAATTAATTGCTGGTTACTCAGCTGATTCTGCAGCTAATCTCCTGAGACAAGATCCTGTGTTTAAAGCTGTTTTAGATAGGAAAGAACTCGCTTCTCAATCTTCACTTTTCCGATTTTTAGATCGACTATCTGAGGAGAATATCCATGAACTTCAAGCTTTGAACCAAGAACTTATCGATAAAGCACGCCTCATCCGTAATGATACGGAATTAATCATTGATTTAGATTCGACCCATTCAGATACATTTGGTCACCAAGAACAAACGAATTATAATACACACTACCAAACCTATGGTTACCATCCATTGGTAGCTTTTGACGGATTGACTGGTGACTTCTTAAAAGCTGAACTACGTTCAGGAAATCAATATACATCAAAAGGCGTAAAGGAGTTTCTCACACCTTTATTAGAGCACTATAATCACTCTCTACCAAACACTGACATCTTGGTTCGTGGAGACAGCGGGTTCGCTACACCTGATGTGTATGATTCGTGTGAATCAAAAAAGAGTCATTATGTTATTCGACTGAAGAATAATCGTAGACTAGGTCAAATAGCTGAGAAATCAGTACTTTATGGCGATAATCAAAAGTGGGAAGAACGAGAAGTTCAGTACTTCTCGACCACTTATCAAGCACAATCCTGGTCACAAAGTCGTCGCGTGTGTATACGCTCAACACGTGAAGCGGGCGAACTACTCTTTCGACATGAATTTATCGTGACGAATCTATCAGAAAATGTTTCTCCTGATACCATCTTTTCTCTCTATGCCAAACGTGGCACAATGGAGAACTTCATTAAAGAAGCGAAAGCTGGCTTTTACTTTGACAAAACAGACAGTCCTCGCTTTTTGGAGAATCATGTCCGAATGATGCTCAGCTTGATAGCTTACAACTTAGTCAACTTCTTAAGAACGATTGGCTTTGAAGAAGTCCAAAAGGGAATGACCATTCATTCTATTCGATTGAAGTTTCTGAAAGTTGCTGGGAAATTAGTCCAAACGGGTAGACGAGTCTATCTCAAATTATCTAGTTATCATGTGTATCAGAATGAATTCTACAGGGTCTTTGCTCGCCTGAGGCGAGCCAGTCAATGGATCTAATCCAACAATCTAACGATTTTTTTACTGGGAAGTTATCCAGGGAGAAGTATGCTCAAAATGCCTTACACCCAAAATTTATTCCTCAATATTTTTGAACAGTGAATGTTTGAAGTAACTTTTTAGTCAAAATCAGTTGATAGGGATATTAGTGATACATATTTCAATAAAATGTGCCAAAGAATTAAAGCTATGAATTATTCAGGCTCAATGTTAAAAAATAAATAAATGAGGTGCGGAATTGTCTAATACACAAAAAAATGATTTATCAGCTTTGCAAAATGGATCGGATATACGAGGAATTGCTATGCAGACAGTGGATAAGGAAGTCACACTGGCTAATCAAGTGATTGAAAAGATCGGATACGGATTTGCTGTATGGTTGAAAGAGAAAAAACACTTGGCTGTGGACAGTTTAGATAAACCCGTAAAGGTAGCGGTAGGACATGACAGCAGATTGTCTGGAGAACGGATCAAGACTGCTCTGATAGAGGCTTTAACAAATGCAGGAATCGATGTGGTTGACGTAGGTTTAGCGACTACTCCTGCACTTTTCATGGCTACTCAATATGAGCAATATGACTGTAAAGCTTCGATTATGATCACAGCCAGTCATCTACCGTTTGAATACAACGGTTTAAAATTCTTCACTGCCAGTGGCGGAGCTGAACATGAGGATATCGCTTATATATTAGAACATGCCGATTGGGATGCCGTAACTTGGGAGAACAATCAAGGTGTAACAATGAAAAAAAACTTATTGAAAGATTATTCGGCAGATTTGCGAAAAAAAATTTTCTCAGGTATCAAAACAGCATCTAATCCGGATATGCCGTTAAAGGGGAAACATATTGTAGTAGATGCCGGGAACGGTGCTGGTGGATTTTTCGCTACTGAGGTGCTTGAAAAATTGGGAGCCGATATTTCAGGAAGCCAATTTCTAGAACCGGATGGTCATTTCCCAAATCATGTTCCTAATCCGGACAATAAAGAAGCTATGGAAAGCATCAAAACTGCTGTATTAGAAAATAAAGCTGATATGGGGGTTATTTTTGATACAGACGTTGACCGTTCAGCGTTGGTAGACCGTAATGGCCAAGCAGTAAACCGAAATAATTTGATTGCTGTAATCTCTGCGATTGCTATCCAAGAAAATCCAGGAACAACAATCGTGACAAGTTCAGCCACATCAGAGCACCTAAAAGACTTTATTGAACAACTTGGCGGTCACCAAAACCGGTACATCACTGGTTATAGAAATGTGATCAATCAAGCTATCAAATTAAACCAAGAGGGTACTCATACATCAGTAGCTATCGAAACCAGCGGTCACGCTGCTTTGAAAGAAAATTACTTTTTGGATGATGGGGCTTATTTGATTGCGAAAATCTTAATCGCTGATGCAGAAATGGCTGTTGATGGAAAAAACTTCTCTTCCTTGTTGGAAAACTTAAAACAGCCTGTTGAAACGGATGAAGTCCGCTTTAAAATCACTACAGACACCGTTCAACAAACGGGAGAAACGGTTATTGAGGCATTCAGCAAGTTTATTCAAGAGGCGCCTGATCTGGAAGTGGAGCCTGATAACTTAGAAGGCGTTCGTGCTAACACATTGGGAAGATATGGATCAGGCTGGCTGCAAATGCGCATGAGTTTGCATGAGCCGTTACTTGTGCTATATTTTGAAAGTGATCAAAAAGGTGCTATAGCTCAATTGAAAAATGATCTGAAATCATTTTTCACGGAGCAAGAGGGCATCGACACATCAAGTCTGTAGAAAGAAAACAATCAAGAGAAGGAAGTGCTGAAATGGTTAAACCTTTGACAGAAAGTATTACATTATATAATGGAGTAGAGATTCCAAAATTAGGTCTGGGCGTCTTTTTAATGAAAGATGAAGAAGAGCTTGTGGAAGCAGTAAAAGCTGCTGTAGAAGTAGGCTATCGCCACTTTGATACGGCTAAAATTTATGGAAATGAAGAGTACTTAGCTAGAGGATTAAAAGAGTCCGGTATTTCCAGAGAAGAAATTTTCTTGACGTCTAAAGTTTGGAACTATGATTTGGGGTATGAGCAGACAAAAATTGCTTTCCAAGAAACATTGGACCGCTTAGATACAGATTATCTAGATTTATATTTGATCCACTGGGCAGCACCAAAATATGCAGAATCGTGGAAAGCATTGATTGAATTGTATGAAGAAGGACGAGTAAGAGCTATCGGTGTTTCAAATTTCCAAATCCATCATTTAGAAGATTTGAAAAACCAAGAGTTGATGCAGCCAATGATCAATCAAATCGAAACTCATCCAGAATTCCCGCAAAACGAGCTGCATGAATACATGAAAGAAAACGGTATTGTCCATGAAGCTTGGGGGCCATTAGGACAAGGAAAAACAGACTTGTTCCAACAACCGGTCATTCTTGGACTGGCAGACAAATATGGAAAAACACCTGCTCAAATCATTTTACGTTGGCATTTGGAAAGAGGAGAAGTCATTATTCCTAAATCTGTTCGCGCTTCTCGCATTCAAGAAAACAGCGAAGTGTTTGATTTCAGTTTGACCAGCAATGAGATGGAATTGATGGCAACTTTAAACACGGGCACTCGCTATGGAAGCGACCCGGATGACCAAGAACGGTTGAAACAAACTTCTATCCGTCCTGAAAACTAGCAATCATTGAACTCTTCTGAGATTGAATACTTTTCAATCTCAGAAGAGTTTTTATTTGAAAAACTTAGGTAACAATAGAAAAAACAGTCAAATCACGAGAATCAGCAGAATAATGGTGCAACAGAAAACAGCTTGTATTTTTGTTTGACTTAGCTTACAATATCCATGTAGGTGCGTTAGGGCTAGTAAATGAATAATGGGTAAAAGAGAGTCTTTTATGTGCTGAAAAAAGGACCCCCGCTTATTGATTGAACCTTCCTGACAATACGTTATAGAAATATAACCGGCGTCCGCCGTTATCGGAAGTTGAGTTGGGTCAATGACCAATTAAGGTGGCACCGCGGATACATGATAGTATGTTTCGTCCTTTTCTAGGGATGGAGTATGCTTATTTTTTTTTGCACAAATGATAGTAGGAGGAATGAATAAATGAGTAATTTACAAAAAGAAGATTTTTCAGCATGGTATATCCAAACGATCAAACAAGCTGATTTGATGGATTATTCCCCAGTTCGCGGGTGTATCGTGTTTAAACCAGACAGTTATGAAATGTGGGAACACATTCAAGAAGAGTTCAACAAGCGTTTTAAAGAAGAAGGAATTCGTAACGCTTATTTCCCTATGTTGATTCCAGAATCTTTCTTTACGAAAGAAAAAGATCACATTGAAGGATTCAGTCCAGAGTTGCCGTGGGTAACTGAAGCCGCTGGAGAGCCTTTGGAAGAGCGTTTAGCTTTACGTCCAACTTCTGAAACAATGATCGGGACTGCATTTAGTGATTGGGTAAATTCTTACCGCGATTTGCCAATGCAAATCAACCAATGGGCAAACGTATTCCGTTGGGAAAAGAAAACTTTGCCATTCTTGCGTACGTCTGAATTCTTATGGCAAGAAGGACATACAGCACACGAAACAGAAGAAGATGCTCGTATCCGTACAATGCGCATGCTTCAAGTTTATAAAGAAGTTATCGAAGGATTGTTAGCTGTTCCTGTATACGAAGGACAAAAAACACCTTCTGAGCGTTTTGCTGGTGCAGTGGATACATTCTCTGTGGAAGCTATGATGAAAGATGGAAAAGCTGTTCAAGCTGGAACTTCTCATTATATGGGAACTAAGTTTGCTGAAGCTTTTGACATCAAATATTTGAACCGCGACAACAAACACGTATTAGCACACACAACTTCATGGGGAGTTTCTACACGTTTGATTGGCGCTTTAATCATGACACACGGTGACGAACAAGGATTAGTATTGCCGCCAAAAGTAGCCGCAAAACAAATCGTTCTTTTACCTGTAGGACCATGGAAAAAGAAACCAGAAATCGTAGAGAGATTAGCTGTTTTAGAAGAGCAATTAAAAGCTAAAGGATTCCGCGTAGTCTTAGATGATAGCGACAACTCGCCAGGTTTCAAATTCAACGAATGGGAACTGAAAGGTGTTCCAATGCGTATTGAATTTGGTCCTAGAGATATGGAAAACAATCAAGTAATGGTTAAAATGCGTGACTTAGCAGATAAAGAAGCTGTTTCTTTAGATGATATCTTAAATTACGTGCCGGAAGCTCTAGAAATCATGCAACAACGTTTGTTGGAAACGGCTCGTGAATTCCGCAAAGAAAACGAGTATACAACAATCGATACTTTAGATGAGTTAAAAGCTCATATCGAAGAGAAAAAAGCTGCTGGAGAAACTCCAGGATTTGTATTAGCTGGCTGGGACGGCGAATTAGAATCAGAAGCTAAAATCAAAGAAGAAACAGGATTTACAACACGTAATATCCCATTCAACCCACCAGTAGAAAAACAAACCTGTATCGTAACAGGAAAACCAGCCAAACACACAGTATGGCTAGCAAGAGCTTATTAAGAAAGAGCGTGGAGTAAAGCGTTCAGCCTATCGATTATAAGAAAAAACCAACAGACAGGTGCTTTTTACCTGACAGTTGGTTTAGGCTTATAGACGCATAGGCTGCTTTACGCAACGCGTCTAAAACCAAAGCGTGGAGTAAGGCGCTTAGTTCGACGTACACTTCATAAAAATGGAATTAGGGTGTTTTTCCCTAAGTTCCATTTTTTGAAAGTGATAGGCGAACTGCCTTACGCAACGCGTCTAAGAAAGAGCGTGAGAAAACCGTTCAGACTTCCGTGATTTTCATGCACTCTTTTTAGTCAGGCGTTTTTCCTGACAAAAAAGAGTGCAGAAAATGCAGAAAGACTGGTTTTCACAACGCGTCTAATAAAGCAGCACCCAAAAAGTTCGTTTGAACTTTTGAGTGCTGCTTTTTTGATTATTTATCAGTCATTTCATCAGCAATCGTTTTTACTGGCGACCAATGCCATTGGAAGCCGTCTTTTTTCAATAAATACATGCTTTCTATCGGACCCATAGAGCCGCTTGGATAATTAGGGAATTCCATAGTGGTTTCGTCCCACGCTTCTCTAATGCGATCGACAAATTCCCATGAACCAGCTACTTCATCCCAATGTGTAAAGTTTGTCGCATCACCATTCAGACAATCCAAAATAAGTTTTTCATAAGCTTCTGGATTATTGGCAGTTTCTTCGGCAGAACGAATGCTTGTTAATTTGATCGGTTCAGCTTTCATTCCAGGACCAATTTTCTTAGCATTTAACTGTAAAGAGAACCCTTCAGTTGGAGAAATGAAAATAGACAAAACATTTGGTGGGAGAGGTTCATCATTTTCTGTTTGGAATAATTGATGAGGGATATTTTTAAATTCAATATCGATTTGAGTGCCTTTTTCAGCTAATCGTTTACCCGTACGAATGTATATTGGGACACCCGACCATCTCACGTTATCGATAAATAATTTTCCAGCTACAAAAGTTTCTGTTTGAGAATCTTCTGCCACATTTTGTTCTTCACAATAACCGTGCAACGTTTCTCCATTAACGGTACTATGTCCATATTGGCCGCGCACAAAATTCAAACGGACTTCATCTTTAGAATACAAACGCAATGCACGTAATGCTTTAATTTTTTCTTGTCTGATTTCATTATCATGCATGATAGAAGGAGGCTCCATAGCCAACAAAGCAACGATTTGTAAAACATGGTTTTGGACCATATCTCTTAAAGCACCACTTGTGTCGTAATAACCACCACGTTCTTCAACACCTAAGGATTCGCTAAGGGTTACTTGGATGTTATTAATGTATTGGTTGTTCCACATTGATTCGATCAATTGGTTTCCAAAACGGACAGTTGAAATGTTCTGCACCATTTCTTTTCCTAAATAATGATCAATACGGTAAATCTGATCTTCTTCAAAAGAAGAGCGGATATGAGTATTCAACTCTAAAGCACTTTGGTAATCATGGCCAAATGGTTTTTCAATGATCAGACGATTGAAACCAGTTGAAGTGATCAATTGTTGCTCTTTAATGTTTTCAGCGATGATCCCAAAAAAGTTAGGGGACATAGCTAAATAAAACATACGATTGCCTTCTAATTGATATTTATCATCTAAACGGTCAGCTAGATTTTTTAATGTTGTATAATGCTCAAGATCTTTTACATTATGAGATTGATAGTAAAAATGGCTGGCAAATTCTTCAGCTTGTTCTTTAGTATCAGCCAGATCCTCAACTTTACTTACAACAACTTCTCGATAATATTCGTCGGACCATTCTCTTCTGGCAGTTCCAATAACCGCAAAGTGCTCATTCAAATAGCCGTTTTTATATAAGCGATAAAGGGAAGGGTACAGCTTGCGGTTCGCCAAGTCTCCTGTTCCGCCAAAGATGATAAATAGAGCTTTTTTTTCTTTAGTCACTCCAATAAAACCTCTCTTTCAAGTAATCCTTAAAAAATGAAATACTTACTTTTTGTCTTTACTTTGTTTCCATTTATTGTACTTTTTTCTGTGAGCAGAATCAATCATTCTATTCGAAACCGAACTGTTTATTTGTTCTCTCCAAACAGATGATATACATACTCTTTTAAAAAAATCATAACATCTTTATTTTACCATAGGCTGACGATAAATCCTAAGAGAGAAACAACTTTTTGCCTTGTTTATTTACTTGTCTATCTGCTGAAGAGAGGACTTATCTCAAAAGGATGTAGGGTATTCCTTTTAACTGGAAGTGATTTTCGCGTATACTTTAGGAGAGATCAATAAACAACGAGGTGGGAAAATGGATGTACTTTATTTGGTTTTTGCGTTAGTCAGTATAGTTTTCATGACAGATGGTATGCTCCTTAAGACAGAAAAATTCCAAAAACTGATAGCTCAATGGATCAAAAAACAGGATGCAGCAGGAATCGTGTCGCTTGTCAGTACTCTTTTAGTCACTACAGGAGCGGTCGGACTTATATGGTCAGCAGTTGGCTATCTGTTGTCAGAACAAGTGAGCGTAGAAGTCTTTATACTCATATACGTCGTGTTACTTATTATCCCAGGAGTCTTCTTAGCTAAGACTTTGAGGAGATACTATTAATGGAGGAAATAAAAACACTACCAGATAGAATTCTTATTTAGAAAAATAAGTATTTTGTGTTATACTATTCAAGATGCAAAGTCATAGAACTGTGAATATACGTTATTCTATATAAACGAATGAATGTGGTAAATTTGTGAAGTAGGCAAGTCTAATGAACACTAAAATAAAGCATCAACTTTACTATGTGAACTGAAAGATAGTGAGGAAAGAAAGAGGCGATACAATGGGACATCCATTTGAAAAATTTAATTTACAACCATTTTTGATAGAAGCAATCGAAGAATTGGGATTCAAGGAACCAACTGAGGTTCAAGAGAGATTGATACCGGCTATTCAAAAAGGCAGAAGTGTTATTGGACAATCACAGACAGGATCTGGAAAAACACATACTTTTTTGCTGCCATTAATAAATAAAATTGATGCAACTCATAATGAAGTGCAAGTTGTTGTTACTGCACCTAGTCGTGAGTTAGCGGAACAGTTGTATCAAGCTGCTGTGCAGTTAGCTGAAAAATCTGATCCAGCAGTGATTGTACAGAACTTTGTCGGCGGAACAGATAAAAAACGTCAATTAAGCAAATTAACCAATACTCAACCGCATATTGCTATAGGGACTCCAGGACGAATCTTAGACTTGGTAAATGCTAACGGACTATTGGTTCATACAGCGCAGTACTTTGTAGTGGATGAAGCTGATATGACATTAGATATGGGATTCTTAGAAGACGTTGATAAGATAGCTGGAAAAATGCCGGACAAATTGCAAATGCTGGTTTTCTCTGCAACAATACCAGAATCATTGAAACCATTCTTGAAAAAGTATATGGAAAATCCTTTATTTGAACAAATCGCACCAAAAGATGTTATTTCACCATCCATTGAGAACTGGTTGATTTCGACTAAAGGTAGAGAACGTATTGATATCGTCTACCAACTGTTAACGATTGGACAGCCTTACTTGGCAATTGTTTTTGCAAACACTAAAGCAAAAGTAGAAGAAATCGCTGATGGCTTGAAATCAAGAGGATTGAAAGTGGCTACTATTCATGGAGATATTCCTCCGCGTGAGCGTAAACGGGTAATGAGACAAATTCAAAACCTTGAGTTCCAATATGTTGTAGCGACAGATTTAGCTTCTCGAGGGATAGACATTGAAGGAGTATCTCATGTCATTAATGCTGAGATTCCGAATGACGTAGAATTCTTTGTTCACCGAGTGGGAAGAACAGGAAGAAACAACATGAAGGGAATTGCCATCACGTTGTATGCTCCAAGTGAAGAGAACTTTGTAAATGATATTGAGAAAATCGGAGTTACATTTGAACCAAAAACTATCTCAAAAGGCGAGATTAAAGAAACTTATGACCGTCAACGTCGTGAGAAGAGAACAGATACAGCAAAAGACACGTTGAGTCCTTCTTTACGCGGTTACGTGAAAAAGAAAAAGAAAAATGTTAAACCAGGATACAAGAAAAAAATCAGTCGTGAAATCAAAAAGAACAACCAAAGAAAACGTCGGATTGAGAAAAACCGTGGAGAGAAATCAAAGAAAAGTTAAGCAAGTTTTGACTACTCTCGAAAAAACAAAAACAGCTGATCAAAAGAAGACTCTTTTGATCAGCTGTTTTGACATTAAAAAAGGTCTTGAGAATTTCTCAAGACCTTTTTGGTGTATTTAATCGCGTTCTTTAAAACGATCTATTCATTTTACGTAAAATGAATTTTTGGATTTCAACGACTACAAGGATTGTTACTGAAAGCCCAAAAGCAATGATCCAATGAGTCAAGCTGAGTTCTACTAAGCTGAAGATACCAGCTAAAGCAGGGACTAGACCAACAACTGTCAATAACACTAACGACAAGATTGCCAACCAGAACAAGCTTTTATTGGATGTTACACCAGCTTTGAAAATAGATTCTTTTGTTCGAGCATTAAAAATGTGTAATACAGATGACCAGCCTAAAATCATAAAGGCCATTGTTTGACCGACTTCGTGACTTGCTGTGATAGCAGAGTCAATATCAACAAACGAACCAATATAGAAACCAATCAAGGTAGTAATTGTGAAAGTCAAAGCAGCAACAGCGATGTTTCTATATCCGCCCTTTGCAAAAATACTTTCGCCTTTACCAATCGGATCATTTTCCATGATCGTTGGATCGGATGTTTCTCTACTAAGAGCAAATCCAGGAATACCATCAGCTACAACGTTGATGAACAACAATTGAATCGCAATAACTGGTAGACCCCAGCCCATAATAACAGCAATCAGCATAATCAAAATTTCAGAGATGTTACAAGATAATAAGAAGTAAACAGTTTTTTTGATATTCTCGTAAACACGACGTCCTTCTTCAACAGCATGTACGATCGTATCGAATTTATCATCCGTCAAAATCATATCAGATGCGCTTTTTGCTACTTCAGTACCTGCAATTCCCATTGCTGTACCCACATCAGCGGCTTTCAAAGCAGGAGCATCATTAACACCATCTCCGGTCATAGCGACAACTTCACCATGTGATTGCCAAGCTTCAACGATACGGATTTTATCTTCTGGAGACACACGAGCGTAAACCGAATAGTCACGAACGTTTTTCTTCAATTCGTCATCCGAAAGTTTGCTTAATTCAGCACCTGTGATGGCTTTGTCGCCTTCTTCAAAGATACCGATTTGTTCAGCAATAGCCGAAGCAGTAGCTGCATGGTCACCAGTAATCATAATCGTTTTGATACCGGCTGATTTAGCTTCTTTAACAGCTTGAATACTTTCTTCTCTCGGAGGATCAATCATCCCTACGATTCCAGCAAAGACAATGTCACTTTCCAGCTCATCAGGTGTTAAATCTTCAGGAAGTTCATCATATTTCTTATACCCTACAGCCAAAACGCGTAAAGCATCGTTAGCAAAAGAATCGTGAATCGCTCTAGCTTCCTCTCCTACATCCTCTGTAGTAGAAGAAGAGTTGATAGGCAGACGGTCAAAAGCACCTTTAGTAATAGAAATATAGCCATCATCCAGCTTATGAACAGTCGTCATTAATTTCCGTCCTGAATCAAAAGGAATTTCGTGAATACGAGGATAGTTCTGATCTAATTCAGGTTTAGGTAAACCTTTTTCTTGCAACAAGCGGATAATCGCCGTTTCAGTAGGGTCACCGCTGATGATTTCTTCGCCATCTCTGTCTTCAATCGCAGCGTTAGAAGCTAAACTCATCATTTTGAGCACCCATTTTTCATCTTCGCCAAAATCACTTTCTGCATCAATTGGTTTATTAGGGTAAGCCCACAATTTTTGAATCGTCATTTTGTTTTGTGTTAATGTCCCTGTTTTATCAGAAGCGATCACAGAAGCACTACCTAAGGTTTCTACCGAAGGAATGGTTCGGATGATAGCATTTCGATCCACCATGTTCTGAACACCATATGCCAATGAAATCGTAACAATGACAGGTAACGTTTCGGGAACTGCAGCAACAGCCAGAGACACAGCAGTCATCAAACTATTGATGAATTCTTCTCCTTGGAAAAAGCTTAAGGTGAAAATAATCGCACCAGCAATCAGAGCCAACAAACTAATTTGTTTGCCTAATTGATCCATTCGTTTTTGCAATGGAGTTTTTCCAGAAGTTGTACGGTTCAGTAAACCGGCAACAGCTCCCATTTCTGTATCCATACCAGTAGTGACAACTACGGCTTTAGCACGACCGTTTGTGACTAATGTACCTGAGAAGACTGTATTGAATACGTCACCTATAGGACTGTCCGGTTCGATATCAGCATTTTCGTCTTTATCTACAGGAACACTTTCACCAGTCAAAGCAGATTCTTCTACTTGCAGATCGCTGCTATTAAGAATACGCGCATCAGCTGGAACTAAGTCGCCTGATTCGATCAATAAAATATCTCCAGGTACTAAATCAGCTGCAGGAACAACTTCTTCTTGACCGTTTCTCAGTACTCTGGCTTGTGGAGCTGACAAACCTTGCAAGGAGGCCAAAGCTTTTTCAGCTTTCCCTTCTTGTCGAATAGCCAAGACCACATTCAAGATAACAATAGAGAAAATAACGATTGGTTCAGAGAAATCATCGGGGTGTTCCGTAATTGCAATATAAGTGGAGATAATACCGGCTAAAATTAGAATAATAACCGTAACATCTTTAAGTTGATGAAAAATTTTTGAAAACAGTGATTCGCTTTCTTCTTCATCGAATTGATTGAGACCGTATTTTTCTTTGTGCTGGTCTACTTGTTCAGGGGTTAATCCTTTTTCTGTGTTGCTGTCAAATTGATCTAAGATAGTATCTAACTTTTCGGTTCTAAAATCCATAACATTTCTCCTTTTTTGTATAGTGTTTGTACAACTTTAAAAGACTAAGAAATTAGGCTACTGATTTGTCCGCTATAAGAATAACTAAAGCAAGCAGTAAAAGAGAAGGCAACTACCAAAATGAGGACAATTCTTTTTGCAATCCTGTGACTGAAGAACCTGTTTTTTTGTTAAGCAGGAAACTTCGATCGGTTTTATGAATATAATAATTATATACCCATAGAATGGGTAAAACAAAATGATTGAATCTGTGTAAAATTGACCAGCACTAGATTATCTGCAACACATAAAGTGTTTTTATCTCATTAAGACATATGTTGGGTTTCTATCAGAAGTGTTCAACTAGTTCTAAGACATTAACTAGTGTAAAATTAAGAAAGGATTGTTAAAAAGTAGTAAACATTCAAGGGTAATGGATGGAAAACATCCGTTTTAAGGTAATAGTAGCCAATTCAGCTTTACTTTGTTAGTTCCTATATAAAATAAATCATCTATTGAACTTCGTTATCTAAGGGGTGAATGAAGTATAAGTCTTAGAGTAGAAGCGAAGTTGCGGAAAAGATCATGCAATTTAAAATAGTCTTTCAAAGGCGTACAGAATATTTAACGAGGTTCATCAAGAAGCAAGCACTCACTTGCTTGCTTACTTTTTAATTGTAACAAATACATAGGTGTTTTTCAAGGATTATGACTGAAAAAACTAAAAAAAAGAAGTCAAAACGTTGATTCCATTGATGAAACTCATAATGGTAGGCAAAAAAAGCGCAGATACCCGTTTGATGGGTTCTGCGCTTTTTAGGATAGATAAACCTATCTTGAAAGTTTCTTTATCGCTTTATAATAGAAGAAAACGGTAATGATCAATTGGATCTCAATTTGAAATAAGGGTTGGATATTAAATGCATTCAACAATGCAAAAAGAACTGTCGGCAGAGTAGAAGCGAATAAAACTACTTTCCAAGTCTCTTTAAACCGGATGGGCTTTCTCGTAATAGCAGCCACTAAATTTCCAAAAACGGTATACAAAAAATTGTAAATGACAATTAAGATGACTGAACTGATCCACAACAAGACAAAAGTTAACAATAGAATCAAAGGATTAGTATCTTGCATGTTTAAGATGATTTCTTTCATCGTGACAACGTTAAGACCGTTCAACTGACTATAAGGTATTTCCATCGGATAAAGAGGGATAGACAGATAGAGGTTTTTTTCTAACAAAGAAAATCCTATCGTATCATTAAAAACACGTCTGTCCATATCAGAAGGGCTGATTTTTCCATTTGGATCGAATGCAAAAATAATCGAATCTGTTTGATAAATAAAACTTTCATCTTGTTCTTCAGGAACAAGTTCGTCGTTTTCTATTTTAAAAGCTGGAATATTCTCTGCGATTTCCTGACCATCTTGAAGAAATTCATTTAACGTGCGAGTCGTTTCGATCCAAACCGGCAACGTAATGACAAAAGATAGAAATAAAATGTAGAAAATCGTCTTTCTGGTTTTGACATTTCTTGCTTCGACCAGTTGCTCTGGGCGAGATAAAGATGCTTTAAATAATTGAAATAATGAGATAACGATTCCTCCTTAGATAATTCGTACCATACTAGCTAATTGTAAACTGTTCTATAAATAAACTCAACTAGATAAAAAGAGAAAAAACTATTTTGAATGTGCTGGATAGTTTTTGCTCTAGAATAGACACCAGAAGATTTTTTAAATGGAATGTGACAAGTATATTCACATAATCGTCACTTTAAATTGTAATCGGTTATAAAAAATGTTAAATTATTATTAGTAAGCAAAATATTTTATTATATGGAGGAATGACACAATGGCTTTTGAATTACCAGAATTACCTTATGCATACGATGCTTTAGAACCACATATTGATGAAGCAACAATGAAATTACATCATGACAAGCATCATGCGACTTATGTAGAGAAAACAAACGGGGCACTTGAAAAACACCCTGAGTTAGCTGAAAAAACAATCGAGGAATTGGTTGCTGATTTACAATCTATTCCTGAAGATGTTCGTACAGTGATTCGCAATAACGGCGGCGGTCACGCTAACCATACTTTCTTCTGGGAAATCTTATCTCCAAATGGTGGCGGAGAGCCTACAGGTGCTCTAAAAGAAGCTATCGAAGAAACTTTTGGAAGCTTTGACAAATTCAAAGAAGAACTGTCTGCAGCAGCAGCTGGTCAATTTGGATCTGGTTGGGGTTGGTTAGTATTGAACAACGGCAAACTTGAAGTTACTTCAACTGCAAACCAAGATTCTCCATTAACAGAAGGTAAAACACCGATTATTGGAGTGGATGTATGGGAACATGCATACTACCTAAACTACCAAAACAAACGTCCAGCATACCTTGAAGCATTCTGGAATGTTGTAAACTGGGAAGAAGCAGGCAAACGTTACGACGCTGCTAAATAAGAAAACAAAAAGACAAGAAACTGATTTTTCAGTTTCTTGTCTTTTTTATTTTATTGAGTTAAATAGAGTTTTTCTTTGCACATAGAACGTCATTCCCAACAATACAATCGAAATCAATGTGAGGATAAACCCTTCAAAAAGGTAAGGCGTGCGGTAGGTGAATTCTACTCGATGAGTTCCAGATTGTATCGGGACGCCTAATAAACTATCTACTACTTTTTCCGTTGGGGCGGGATTGCCGTCTATAGAAACAGACCAACCTGTACTGTAAGGGATCGTGGTCATTAAGAAGTTTTGATTGTCTTGAATTGTGACCACACCTTCAATATGTGTATTACCGTATTCTTCAACTTTCATTCCTCCAGACTGAAGAGTAGTGATTGATTCCATAAAAGCTGAGCTGTCCAGACGGTACAATTGTATATCTTCTAAAGAAATAGAATCTTGTACCAATTCCAATTCAAAGGTCATCGTTTTTCCATAATCGTTATTAGCGATATTGTAGACCAACGTTTCGTCTGAGCTGTCATAAAAAGCATACGGTTCACCATTCAAGGTTAATTTCACTTCATCTTCACCTATCACTGATCCCATAGTTAAATAATATGCATCATTGGTCTCTGGTATGAATTGGAATTTAACAGAAGCCTTTTTAGTGTGATCATCGATAGAGACGGTAGGTTCAAAACTAGATTCTGACAACAATAGATTTTGGTAAATGGTACTCGTGAAATCTTCTGGGAAGAAGTAAGTCGTTGTTTTTCCTTTCCCGACTAAAGCATTCAACAGATTTTCTTGCATTTCGATAGGACGTTTTCTTTGCAGATAAAGCGAAGAAACGTTGTCTGAACTGCCGAAAGCAATCGGCAAAGCATAAGGGTTCTTATACAATAGAATCTGGTTGGTTGCTGCAATTTTTTGATAATCATTTAAATCGGGTTTCGTCTGCTTCAACGTAAATTGATATTTGTCTGTATTGGTTGAAGTTTTAGAAAGAAGCGGAAAGTCTGATTCGATAGTATCGTATCTAAAATGATCTAGTTTTAAAGGTAAAGAAGTTTTTTCAATTAAAGCAGGAATGTCTTCTTGATCAGACCAGTACAAGTCATTTTGTTCACTTGCGTAGTATTTGATGCCAAATAGTGCGTCTGTTAAGAGGGTACCATTCGAGTACGTCAAAAAACCTCCTCCAACTGGATTCCCTAGTCGGCCAAACAATTCTGGTACCGTACTCTCAAATGTTGAACTGAAATGAGTGATACCATTGAAATCAGCTTGAAAGCTGTCGTTTTTAGTTCTTACAAACGTTTTTTCCAGTCGATAGAAATCATCGTCATACTGCTTGAACCAATCAGACATTTGCTGTTGACCTTGCTGATACACCGTAAAAGAGTCTTGATCGACGTAGCTTAGGCGAGACAAAGAAATACCTGCGTTTACTGTCATTTCGATACTCGTTACTAGGAACAGCACCAATCCCATCCATTTGTATTGTTGCGGCTGTAGGATTAATAATAAAAGGACCAAATATATAAACAGCAACGTAATAATGATTTGAATAGGAGTAAGGAAATCGAACTCTTTAGAGTACACATAAATTCCAGTACCTGTTGCAACAATCATGGTCAAAAAAGTTGCCAGAGGGCTGACACCTTTTAATTTAGTAAAGCTTCGATAGCCTAATAACAATAAGAAAAATGAAACGACGAATGAAAATCGGTAAGGATACCAGTTAGGATACTGCATAGCATGCCATATTTTATTCATCGCACTGATATTCATTGAAAAAACAAAAAAGCTGGTTATGAAAAGTGCTGCCAGCCGTTCTTTCAAGGGGATTAAACGGTTGAAAAAATAAAAACAGAAACACAATAAAGCTAGGCTGCCAATAAATAAGTTAGGGTAGCCTGATGGCATTTGATCAAAATTAAAGGCACCTACAAAAAATTTGGACACTATTTCAGTAACAGGATAATCTGTTTCCCATTTTAGATCTAATTTGGTGTAGCTGGCTTTACCAACCATTAGAGAATGTAAGGTAGGCAACAGCAAAACAGCAGATAATCCTCCAGCTAATAAAGAATACCAGGTAAACAGAAGACTGGTTTTGATTCTAGCAACCACTTTGTCTTTTTTTTCTGTGATAGCTGAATCATCATAGCTGATCAATCGGAAAATAAAGTAGCAAACCAAGAAGAAACAAATCATATATCCTATGTAATAGTTAGCAAATAATGCAAGAGCCAAGCATATAGAGTAAAACAACCCTTTTTGTTCTTTTATCAAGCGTTCCAGCCCAAGAATAATGAGAGGCAGAAAAATCATTCCGTCGAGCCACATAATGTTGAACTGGTTGACGATAGTATAGCCCATCAAGGCATAACTGGTAGAAAAGGCGACGATAGTAAAATTGTCTCCGTCAAACTGTTTCTTCAGCAAATAAGCAAAGCTCCAGCCTGCTAAACCATATTTGATCATTGTCAAGACAGTAACGGCTAAAGAAACTTGATGATGAGGAAATAAAAGGAAAATCAAGTTCAACGGGCTGGCTAGATAGTACGCCCACAAGCCTAACATGTCTCCACCAATAGCTTTGGAAAAAGAATAAAACAACCCGCTTGGATCTTCAAGCAGTGTCCTACGATAATAAGCAAAAAAATCAACATATTGTTGTCCTAGATCAATGGTTAATACTGTTTCATTTCCAAATGGATACACGCCTTTAATAGCATGAAGAATAGACATGATCATAAAAGGAACTAAAAATGCTAGAAATAATGGCCATTGCTTTTGAATAAGCAAGCCGAGTCGGTTTTTCATTAGTGATCACCTCATAAAAATTGCTTACTCATAGAATAGCATACTCTAGTAAGAGAAATAATCCATTATGCTAAAACTTTTTAAAAGAACGTGCTGGAAATTGTGTTAAAAGTTTAAAACTTTCTTCAGTTTATGGTTATAGCTGGAATAATCTGTTACAATATACGGAGTTCTATGTGATAGGAAGGTGTTTATTTGAAATCGAATCAAAAGAAACAATCAAAGAGTAAGTCGCACATTCCTTTAAGGCTGAATATCTTATTTGCTGGTGTATTTGCTTGTTTCGCGATGCTTATATTGAGACTTGGTTATTTGCAAATCGTTAGTGGTGAAGAATTTGAAGCAGAAGTAGCTCGTACTGAAACAACTTTAGCGACGGGGAACGTACCTCGTGGAGAAATCTATGATGCTAATCATCGCAAATTAGTAGGGAATACAGCTGTTCAAACGATTACTTACACTCGTGGTCAAGGTGTCGCTTCAGAAGATATGGCTAAAATAGCTGTTGATCTAGCGTCTTTTATCGATATGCCTCATAAAGTGAGAGTAGGAGACGAAAAAGAATTTGATATTACACCCCGAGATCTGCAAGATTTTTGGTTGGTATTGAATGAAGAAAAATTAAATGAACGATTAACAGACAAAGAAAAAGAACAAAGCGGACCTGAATTTTATCAAACGCAAATTTCTAAAGTGACTGATGAAGATATCGCAGGGTTGTCTGATGTAGAAAAAGAGGCTGCAGCTATATTCAAGAAAATGAATGGAGCTTATGCGTTAACAACGATAAACATTAAAAACGACGGCGTAACGGATAAGGAAATAGCTTTAGTCAGCGAAAATCTTCATATGCTGCCTGGTGTTGATACTGGGACAGATTGGATCAGAAACTATCCGCAAGAAGGTATGCTGAAGAGTATTTTAGGGGAAGTTACTACAGAAGAAAAAGGCGTTCCAGAAAGTCAATTGTCCACTTATTTGGCTAAAGGATACGCGAGAAATGACCGTGTTGGAAACAGTCAATTAGAAAAAGAATACGAACCCGTTCTAAGCGGTTCAAAATCAAAATCGGAAACGCAAACCAATAACAGTGGAGATATCATTGAAACGATTGAACAATATGCTGGTGAAAAAGGCGACAACTTGGTTTTGACAATCGATATGGATTTCCAGAAAGTTGTAGAAGAAATCGCTATAGAATCATTGAGTGAAAGAGAAGGGTATAATGATCGAATCTTTATTGCTGCTTCTGATCCTCAAACTGGTGAGATATTAGCATTAGTGGGTAAAAGTTACAACTCCAAAACAGGTAAGGTTGAAGATGTATCATTAGGAAACATCAATCAGACTTATTCAATGGGATCTGCTGTTAAGGGAGCTACAGTTTTAGCTGGTTATATGGACGGCGCTTTAACATATGAAGACAATGTTATGGTCGATGCTCCTTTGAGGTTAAAGAGTACCCCCTCAATCAGTTCTGTATTCAACCGAAGTGGTAGTGTGGCATTAAATGACATTAAGGCTTTAGAAGTATCATCTAACGTTTATATGGCTAAATTAGTGCTGCGAATGGGTGGGCAAGACAATGTCGTTCAAAATGGTTCGGTATCTATTAATGCAGCTCAAACAATTGACAAATTAAGAGAGTATTTTAATCAATTTGGACTTGGTATGGAAACTGGTATTGATTTGCCTGGAGAAAGTACTGGACTTAAGGGGAACACTCCAAATGGAGGATTAGCGATGTACTTTGGATTTGGACAGTATGACACTTATACTCCAATTCAATTGTTGCAATATGTGTCTACTATCGCTAATGGTGGAAATCGAATTGCTCTTAGATTAGTAGATGAGATTTGGTCAACTGGAGAAGATGGACAATTAGGGGCTATCGAAACTCAGCTCGAACCTCAAATACTAAACACAGTAAATGTCGATCCTAAAGCGATGGAAAGAGTACAACAAGGGTTTTACCAAGTAGTTCATGGTGCTAATGGATCAGCTCGCTCTCGCTTTATAGGTGCAGAGTATGAAGCAGCAGGTAAAACTGGAACAGCTGAGGCATTTTATGAGGGTAAATCCGTAACCAATAAAACATTTGTTGGTTACGCGCCCTATGATGACCCAGAAATTGCTATATCAATAGTGGTTCCATATTTGCCAAATGACAATACAAACTATGAAAATACAATTGTAGCTAGAAAAGTATTAGACGCTTATTTCAAAGTAGGCGAATTTAAAAATACTGCACCAGAAGATGTTGAAATCGAATCAGAAGAGGACTCTTCTGAAGATGAATAACAATAAAAAAACGTCCAGCTCTTTATATGAGCTGGATGTTTTTTGGATAAATATAGAAACAAATCAGCTTTCGCTTAACAGAATGTCAGCAATTTCTTGGAAAGACATGTCGCTATTGACTGTGAAGCTACCCGGACGTACTAGATTAGATAAATTGTTTGATTCTAAAAATTCATCGAATTCTGCAGAATCTTCAATAATACCTTGTTCTTGCAACTGACGAGCCGCAGTACTACTAGGATCTCCTTGATTAATGACCACGGTGGCAGTCGCAACGTCTTCGCTGTCTTCTTGGCTCTCCTCAGTATCACTCTCGCTGCTTTCTTGAGCAGCTTCATCTGATGCAGCAGATTCTGTGTTTTCTGTACTCTCACTTTCATCAACATAGCCGTTTTCTAATTGAGCCAACTCTGTTTCTGCCAGTAAGGTTTCGTACTTTTCTTTATAAGTCAATTCATCTTGTGTCAAAGGGGCAGTATCAGATTCACTTGAATCCGCAACTTGCGGTTGGTATAAAAACGAACGATAACCGGCCAATATGATCGCAGAGACCAAGAACCCTAAAGCTAAGTAACGTAATGCTGGTTTACTCAAGTTATGTACCTCCTTTTATTAGGCTTCTAAGACATAGTCATCAATGACTGATTTAATTGTTTTTTCCGACAAGCGGGTTTGACTAGAAATTTCCTCGATCGCAATACCTTGAGTATACAAAGTGACTACGTGTTTTCTCAGAACATCATGAACTTTGTCTGATAGAGGCAATTCTTCCGATTGAATATTCAATTCTGATTCAAGAGACAACACTCTTTTTTTCAAGTGATTGATTTCTTGCAACCATTGTAACGAAAGCTCTTCGAACTCTTCTTGTACTTTTTCACCATTATCTTGTTTATAAAACGACCAAATCATTAAAGCAACTGCTATGACAAGTAAAGCAATAACGATAATCCATAAATCCATTTATTTCACCTCTTTACAATTTACTTCCACAAAAAAGTTTACCACAATCTCGGCGTAAAACCTATCGTGTAAATAAAACTTAATATTTAACTCCAGACTTTAATCGAACAATACATGAAGAAAATATTTGCTAACAGAAGAGACAGAAGTATGCTAAACTAGTATTGAAAGCCTTATCAAAGATTTGTGAGGAGATTATTATGAATAAAAAATGGTGGCAAAATGCAGTAGTTTATCAAGTTTATCCTAGAAGTTTTCAAGATAGTAATGGAGACGGAATTGGTGATATCAAAGGCATCATCCAACGCTTAGATTATTTACAAAAGCTAGGTATCAACGTCATATGGCTTAGTCCCGTCTATCAATCGCCAAACGATGATAATGGGTACGATATCAGCGATTATTATGGCATCATGGCAGAATTTGGAACTATGGAGGATATGGATGAATTGATTGCTGAAGCTAAAAAGAGAAATATCTCATTAGTGATGGATTTGGTAGTCAATCACACTTCTGATGAAAACAAGTGGTTTGTTGAAGCTAAAAAGGCAACGGATAACGAGTACCGAGATTATTACGTATGGAGAGATCCAGTAGATGGAAAAGTACCAAATGATCTAGGTTCCGTTTTTGGCGGATCGGCCTGGGAGTATGATGAGGAGAGTGGTCAATATTTCTTGCATCTATTCAGTAAACGACAACCTGATTTGAATTGGGACAATAAAAAGATGCGTTACGAAATATATGATATGATGAATTTTTGGCTGGAGAAAGGTATCGGCGGATTCCGGATGGATGTGATTGAATTGATCGGCAAAGTGCCGGATGAAGGAATCACGGCTAACGGTCCTCTTGTCCACGATTACCTGCAAGAAATGAATCGAAAAACCTTTGGGAATTACGATGTAATGACAGTGGGAGAGACCAATTCCGCTACTATAGAGGACGCCAAATTGTTCTCAGGTGAAGATCGTCAAGAGCTGTCTATGGTTTTTCAATTTGAGCATGTCAATTTAGACCAGCAGCCAAACAAATCTAAATGGGATCTGAAGCCTTTATCTCTTATTGAATTGAAAGAAGTTCTATCAAGATGGCAATATGAACTTCAAGAAGAAGGTTGGAATAGTTTGTTTTGGAACAATCATGACCAGCCAAGAATCGTTTCCAGATGGGGAAATGATCAAGAGTTTAGAGTAAAAAGCGCGAAGATGTTTGCAATTTTACTGCATATGATGAAAGGAACGCCTTATATTTATCAAGGGGAAGAAATCGGAATGACGAATAATGTGATAACAGATATTTCACAAGCCGATGACGTAGAAACACTGAATATGTATCGAGAACGCATCGAAGAAGGCTACTCTGAAAAAGAGATTTTTGAATCGATCAATGCCAAGGGAAGAGATAATGCCAGAACGCCTATGCAATGGGACAGTACAGCGGAAGGCGGCTTCACAAGCGGTAAACCGTGGTTAGCTGTCAATCCAAACTATTCTTCTATTAATGTGGAGCAGGCGCTGAAAGATAAAGAATCGATTTTTTATTGTTACCAAAAATTGATTCAGCTGCGAAAAGAAAACCCTCTAATCGTTTATGGAAAATATGAGCTGCTTCTTCCAGATCATCCTACGCTCTTTGCATACACTAGAAGCTATGGAAAAGAAAAGTGGTTGATCGTTGCAAATTTCAGCGAAACTGAGAATCAAATCAGTTTAAGTCAAGAACCGACGGATTTAAAACCGATCATCAGTAATAGAAAAGTAGAATCGTATAATTTGAAAGAACTTATCTTAAGCCCATATGAGACATTTGTGGTGAAAGTTGACGATTTAGTTATGTAAAGTAAAAAAACTTTACAAAGAAGAAAAAAATACTGGAATCTAATATAAAAAGATGGTATCATTATCAAGTCGGAAGATTGGATAAATAACTATCTTCAAATATTGTTTAATGCTTGGAGGGAAAATCATGCGTGTAAACATCACATTGGAATGTACTGAATGTAAAGAACGTAATTACATCTCAAAGAAAAACAAACGTAACAATCCGGACCGTGTTGAATTTAAAAAATACTGCCCAAGAGAACGTACTGTAACTCTACACCGCGAAACTAAATAATTCTATCTGATTTGATAGTATTATTTCTTTTAAAACGCGTTTGAGAGCAATTATAAGAGATTAAAAAAAGAGCTGAGGTTTCCCAGCTCTTTTTTTGTTATACTAGATGTAAAAGAGGATAGAGGGATGGAAATTGACGAAAAAAGAGATACGCAAAACAAAAATTGCATTGATGAAAGAATTGAATAAAATAGAAAAAGAAGCAGAAGAGCACCAGTTGTATACACGGCTATTTGAATCGGAGTATTGGAAAAAAGCCGATTCTATCGCCATGACGATGTCTCATGATTTTGAAATCAATACTCAGCCTATAATGGAAGAAGCATGGAAGAATCATAAAAAAGTACTATTACCTAGAGCGAAAAAAGGCAGAGTGATGGATTTTGTTCTTTACACTCCAGAGACTGTTTTAGAGAGGTCTTCTTTTGGGATTCTTGAACCATCTGCTCATCTACCAGCTGTTGAAAAAGAAGACATTGATTTGATCATCGTTCCGGGACTAGCTTATTCTCAAGATGGCTACCGTATTGGTTTTGGCGGAGGGTATTATGATCGTTTCTTAGCGGACTATAATGGATTGAAAATATCTCTAGTCTTAAAAATACAACAAATGGATGAATGGACTCCTGAAAACTTTGATATCCCCTTAGATGCTTTGATAACAAAGGATAGGATAATTATCAGTCAAGAATTAAGAGAGCAAAATAACGAATAGGAAAATACATTTTTTAGTTTTGCAAGGAGTAGTTTATGGTATAATAATTTCTTGAAAAGACAAATAAAATGAATGACTAAGAATGGAGTCCGTTCTATGAATTATCAAAATCAAATGAAATTAAAGCGTTTTTTTAGAAAGCCAGTAGTAACGTACACTTTTTTAGGACTTCAATTGATTCTTTTTCTGTTAATGACTATTGATGGAGGAAGTACGAATACCTTTACTCTTATCGGCTACGGGGCTAAGTTTAATCCGCTGCTTGTTGCAGGAGAATGGTGGAGATTGGTCACGCCAATTTTTCTTCATATTGGGTGGGTCCATTTGATCATGAATTCCGTTATTCTGTATTATTTAGGCATCCAATTAGAAGATACGCTGGGACATTGGCGATTTGCGGCGATTTATCTTTTGAGCGGAATGTTGGGAAATGCAGCTAGTTTTGCGTTCAATGCATTTTCAGTATCAGCAGGCGCCAGCACCAGTTTATTCGGTTTGTTCGGAGCAACATTGTTTTTAGGAAAAACATATACCGGTAATCCGGCGATTCAGCATATGGCACGAAATTTTGGAACCTTGATTTTAATTAATTTGGTATTCGGGTTCTTTAATACTTCTGTCGATTTAGCAGGACATATAGGCGGTCTGGCAGGTGGATATTTGATATCTACAGCTATCAGTATCCCTGATCCATTGCCTCGATGGAAGAAAAAAAGAGTGCTTTATGGAGCAGGATTTGCGGTTTTGCTGATCTTATTGTTGAGTATCGGCTACTTTCGTACTTTAGGAGCGTTTTAACATGAGGCAATCTTTTAGAAGCGTGTATGACGTGCAACAGTTATTGAAGAGGTTTGGTATTTTTGTTTATGTGGGCGAAAGGCTTTGGGACATTGAATTGATGATGGATGAGATAAAGAAAATCTATCAACATCAACTCATTGATCAACAAACTTATTTATCGGCCATGGCAGTACTGAAGAAAGAACATCAATGGGAAAAAGAGAGATCAAATAAAAACGACTAGTTGGAGGAATACATATGTCAAAGAAAATTATTGGAATTGATTTAGGCGGAACAACTGTGAAATTTGCTATTTTATCTTCTGAAGGAGATATTCAGCAAAAATGGAGTATTGAAACAGATATCTCTGAAGAGGGAACTAAAATTGTTCCTTCAATCATTGCTTTCATCAAAAAACACATCGAAATGTACGATATGTCAACTGGAGATTTCCTAGGTATCGGTATGGGATCTCCTGGAACAGTCGATGCTGAAAATGGAACGGTTATTGGAGCATATAACTTGAATTGGAAAACCTTGCAAATGGTACGCCAACAAATCGAGGAAGGCACAGGAATTCCATTCTTCATCGACAACGATGCTAACGTTGCTGCTCTAGGGGAAGCTTGGAGAGGTGCAGGAGAAAGTGAACCTGATGTCGTTTTCTTAACTTTAGGAACTGGTGTAGGCGGCGGGATCATCGTAGACAAAAAATTGGTTCATGGAGCTACAGGAGCAGCTGGAGAAGTGGGGCACATTACGGTCGAACCAAATGGATTCCAATGTACTTGCGGAAAAACAGGTTGTTTAGAAACGGTAGCAAGTGCTACAGGAGTGGTTCATTTAGCCCGCGACCTATCGGAAAGTTATGCAGGAGATTCAAAGTTGAAATACAGTATTGATGACGGACAATTGATCACAGCGAAAGATGTATTCGATTTAGCCAAGGAAGAAGATCCTTTAGCACTTATCGTTGTCGATAAAGTAGCTTACTATTTGGGATTGGCAAGCTCTCATTTAGCCAACATCTTAAATCCTTCTACCATCGTATTGGGCGGAGGCGTTTCACGTGCTGGAGATATTTTAACAAAATCTATTCAGCCTTATTTTGAACAATACACTTTCCCGACTATCCGTAAATCTACTAAGATTCGTTTAGCTTTATTAGGAAATGACGCTGGAGTAATTGGAGCTAGTTCATTAGTAAAATCTTCTTTAGAAGGATAAAACTCACTATCCTTAAAACCCGTAAAACAATATAGACAGGCAAAGACCCCCAAAAAGTTAGAGTATAAGCTAACTTTTTGGGGGTTATTTTTATGAGATCCCTTAAGAGCAAAAGGCTTTTTAGAAGAGGTAAAAAAAGGTATATGCTATAATGAACATAAGATTGTTATAAACGTGCAAAAAAAGTAAACGTATTGAAATAGATTTGAGTCATAACTGTCAAGGACAGTATAAAATTGTAGGTTTATGACAGAATAAAAATGTAGGTTTTTGACAGTCTAATTTAGAAGTCCATTTATATTTTCCCTTTCATACGATATGATTTTCCAGTAATCTTGAAGACTTTAACATGGTGAACCAGACGATCAAGAATGGCGGCGGCTATTTCAGAATTCTGAAATAGCTCCCCCCATCGAGATAAGATAATATTTGTCGTAATCATTGTTGATTTTTTTTCGTAACGCATCGTTAATAGTTGAAAGAAGAGGTTAGCTTCAACTTTTTGAATTGGTAAATAACCTATTTCATCAATGATCAAAAGATCATATTTGGCATATCGTTTCAGAACACGATCGACGGTCCCTTTTTCAAAGGCAGAACGAAGACGTAAAAGTAATTCATGACAACTGATAAACAGCGTACGGTAGCCTTGATGACATGCTTCAATGCCTAATGCAATGACAAGGTGTGTTTTCCCTACACCAGGGTTTCCAATGAAAACTAAGTTTTCTTTTTTCTCCATAAAAGCCATATGTTTCAAGTCTAGAATCTCTTTTTTGTTAACGCTTGGTTGAAAGTTGAAATCAAATTCTTCAAGTGATGTCCGTTTGGGAAAGTGTGCGCGCTGGATGACACGTTCCACAGTCTGATTCGTTTGAAAGTCTAATTCTTGATTAGTTAATTCTAGAAGAGCTTCTGTTAAAGAAAGCTCATCCCGATTGGCAATTTCAATATAGTTTGGCACATATTCTCTCATATGTTTTAAATTCAAGGCCTCTAGATTATTTAATAGCTTTTGATAGTTACTGCTCATTCGAAGGCACCTCCAGTAAATCATATTGCTTTAAACTTCGTTTAATATGTTCTTGGATGTCATCTTCTTCTTTGTGGCTCATGACATCTGATTTAAGTATCTGAACCAAATCTTCTTGGTTATAGTTCAATCTTTTTGTGGTAAGTGGGTGCGAACGAATCTGTTCTCCGTTATAATAAATGTGCACGTACTCTTCGTTTTCGGAAAGATCCAAGTCAACTTCTTTTCCGATATAACGAGGGTCTACAGAGTACCTACATTTGCGGAAAATGACCATTGCTTCCTTTGTGACTTTACGGCGAATAGAGTCTTCAAAATAAGGATTTAACAAGTCATCTTTTAGCTTATGGAGGTGCTCTTTTTCATTAATTTTCCAAAGTATATCAGGAATCTCGTCCGTTGCTTGAGACACTTCCGAATTTAATTCATCACAAAGTTCGTCAACGATTCGAATGAGGTCTGTCGAATCATAAAATTCATGATTGTAAACCCGTAACCGGTCCATTGTTCTGGCGAGAGCTTCTACGCTGCCTTTTGTTTGGGGGCGAAAAGGACGACAGACCATTGTTCTGAACCCTGCATCTTTACTAAAAGAATAGAAGCGATCGTTTAAATGAACCTGAGAGAATTGAGTTCGTGACCGGTCGACGACAGTTTTCATATTATCGAACCATATTTCTTCTGGAACACCACCGGTGTGATAAAAGGCATCATTCATGCACTCAAACAATGTATCTTGTTTACGATCAAAGGTAAGCGTAATAAATTTCTTCTTTGAGTAGGGCAATATATAAAGGAAAATATTAAAGCGGAAGACTTCTCCCTGACTGCTTATCAGTCGCATTTCTTCTTTCCAATCGATTTGTGCTGAAAGACCAGGCGTATATTCGACGCGTACCGTTGCTTTCTGTATCCGTTCTTTTTTCACTTCTCGGCAATAGTCTCTAACAAGACTGTAACTCCCATCGAACCCTTTCTTTTGTATGAATTTGAAGATACTTTTAGCGGTACATTGATCTTCTAACTTAATATCTATGATTTGTTTGAATGAATCTAATTTACTCGGATATGTCCTCCTTGTTTTAGGTTTATTACCTTGTAACGCTTCTTCATACGCTGCTTTAACCGTACGATAGTCACATCCGTATTGTTCCGCTAACGCAGTATAATTGGGCTTTATGCCATCAATCATATGTTTTTTCACTCCTTCTCTGATATCTCTTCTCATTCCTATTCCACTCCAATTCTATAGGGGATAAGAAGAGTATATAAAAAATGTAGGAAAACCAACAATTTTACATTGTCATTTTCCTACATTTTATAACTGTTCTTTACACATAACTACAGGGTGATAATATGAAACAACCAACTATAAGCAGACTAGCCGGGTTGCTTTTGATCATTGTCTTCTTTTTAAGTGCGTGTCACTCTCAAGAGGATGAGGCGGCACCAAGCGAAGATGGCGAAACAGGGAGCAACTTTATTTTTGAACAAATTCCTCTAGACAAAGAGGAATTTCGAAAAATAATTGGATGGAAATCAACTGAAGAAGTAATCGTTCAAGCAGGCGGTGTAGAAGGAGACTCATTGTATTCTTTTAACATTCTGACCGGCGATTTTGATTTGTTTTACGAAGTAGATTCTTTTATCCTAGCCTCCAGAATCGTGATGGAGGAAGAAAAAGTCATTATCCAATTGGTAAAAGACGCCAACTCCTCCTTGATCGTCGTGAACTTCAAAGGAGACGTTTTACAAGAATTGGAAATTCAATCCAGCGGATTTGTTGATATCAACGTCAATGCCCAAAATCCTTCTTTAGCTTTTATCTCTTACTATGAGGGTGAAAACAATACAGCGGTCTATAATTGGAATATGACCACTAATGAATATACAGAAGTCGAGTCAGCTTCTTTAGAGCCTAAATGGTACTCGGAAAATCTGTATCTGTTTATTGATAACGGAGAAGATTTCTCTTTAGAAACCGGAGAACTGTATATGGGAGACATCCGAAGCGATGAAATTTTATTGTTGGATTCCTATGCCTCTGATTTTTATTTGCATGAGGATTCTTTTATCAAATTTACCCCCTCAGACTTCAATGAGCAGGAAATTATGTTGACCTACCAGTATCCGTTTTTGGTAGATGCCGGGTTCATGGTTGTTCCTAAAGTAACGATGAATGAGAGGATTATATTCCCTTATTTGACACAAGCTGTGAGGGATTCAGCTATCTACGGTATTTTTGCACAAGAGGCTGTTTCATTGGAAGAAGAAGCAGGGAAGTTTATGTTTTCAGAAATCGATTTTGAGAATGGGAAATTGAATGAAATCGTTAAAGTACCGGAAAATGCACCAATATTGATTTCTGAAAATGGCAAATATTGTTTATTTGGATGGAGCTATGAAATGCTGATTGATATCGAAAATCAACAATTGTATGAAATGCTGTCTCTTTAATGGAAAGGTTCTCTTTTGGAATCAAAAAACCTCTAGTAAATTCATTCATTCTTGTGTAAAATCATAAGTGAACAAGGATGTGTAAAGAAAGGGGTTCATTAGATTTTGGATACAAGTACAGTGATTAATTATATTTTATGGGGATTTGTCATCGTTTGGGCAATTTATGAATTGGTTCAATACTGGAGACGCAAAAAAGCCTCTGTAGAGCTGGATCAAGAAGATTTCAGCAAACGATTGAGAAAAGTCCAATTGGTCGATGTTCGGGAGAAAGATGAATTTGATGCAGGACATATTCTTGGAGCACGGAATATTCCTTACTCAACGTTCAAGCAACGAATCAATGATTTCCGTCGCGATCAACCGATCTACCTTTACGATGAAAATCAAGTAGTCAGCAAGCGTGCTGCTTTGAAATTGCGCAAAGCTGGTTACACAGACATTTACACCTTAAAAGGCGGATACAAAAAATGGACTGGAAAAATCAAACGCAAAGCTAGATAAAATAGACTTAAAAATGAATCTTGATAGTGTTATGGAGTTAGGGCATTTTGTCCTGACTCCTTTTTATTCATACCAGCCTTGATGTCCTGAAATCAAATGGCTTCTTCTGATAGCTGTTCCCCCGGGAGTCAAGCTGCTGGCATGAATCAGAGAAGTATAGCCGTATTTGTTTCGTATCCGATCGATGGTCAGTTCCAACTGTTCTTGCTGAAGAGTCTTCTCCGGGTTCTCAAATAAGCTTAACTGTAAATGAGATTTGAATTGGATTTTCCCGCATTGAATAGCAAGAGTACGAACGGGCTGATTTCGATAATGCGTTCGAAATAAATACAAGCAGGTATCGATGATTTTTTTACTTGCCGCTGTAGGATAGATGGTAGTTTGGTGACTAAAGCCTTTTTCTAAAATGTCTCTAGAGAACCCTACTGTCAAATGCACCATCCCGGTTTCAGCATGGTATTTTCTAAGCCGAGCAGCCACTTGGTCAGCCATTTCGCGAATGACAACTTCAATTTCATAAGTTGCAGTATAATCTCGGTCCAGAATCTGGCTCTTTCCGTAAGAATTAGAAAGAGGGATATATTTTTCAGATAAAACACTGTGGTCCACACCATGAGCATGGTAAAAAAGCTGTTCGCCAATAACTCCGTGGATTCGTTTAAGAGACTTTACGTTATATTGAGATAATCCGTAAACCGATTCGATCCCTAACCGGTACAAATTTTTAGCTGTGCGATTTCCGATACCCCACATATCTGTAATGGGGCTGATTTTCCATACGGTGTGAGGGACATCCTCGTACCGCCATTCTGTTATGTACGGTGAAAAGTCTTTAGCTTTAGTGTCTAAAGCTAATTTAGCTAAAAGGGGATTGTCTCCAATACCTATAGCTACTACAAGTCGAAAACGATCCCAAATCTTACGTTGGATTTTTTCAGCGATCTCCATGGCAGTTCCATGCAAAGCATGAGAGAAACTAACGTCTAAAAAGGATTCATCTATACTGTAAATATGTAAGTCGGATTCCGCCACAAATTCTTTGTAGACTTCATTGATCAATCCATGTTTATGGCAAGATAAAAATACATAAGAGGAGGTGCGGATGTTTTTTTGGACTTTTTCAAGCAATTAAACCTAGTTTCTTTCTGTAATCAATCGGACTGAGACCGCCTAGAGACAATTTTATTCTTTTGTTATTGTACCAATGCAGGTAATCATCAAGTAGTTCAATGAATGCGTCAATTGAAATATTGTCCCATTTAAAGCCATAGAAGAACTCATTTTTAAGTCTACCGAAAAACCCTTCGCAAGCCGAGTTATCCGGTGAACATCCTTTTTTAGACATGGACTGTGTCAAACCGTTGGTTTTAATCCTTTCAATCCAACCTGGCCATCTGTAGTGAGCTCCGCGATCAGAGTGTATGATTGGCTTTGAATTATCAGCGAGTGTATCAAGTGCCTGATCAAACATACTATTAACGAGCTCCGCATTTGGTTGTGTACTGATAGTCCAACTAACTAAGGCCCCGTCAAAACAATCGATAATGGGCGATAGATAGACTTTTCCGGCGGGAATACGAAATTCTGTAATGTCTGTCAACCACTTTTTGTCAGGTGCTTCAGCTTTGAAATTTCGTTGAATAAGGTTAGGTGTCGCGGGAGTAATTTCACCTGCATATGAACTATATTTCTTTTTAGTTACTGAATGAACAATGAGTTTTTCTTCCTTCATAAGCCGTCTAACAACTTTCTCGGAAACAACAATATTTTGCTTTTTTAGAACGTCATGCATACGACGATAGCCATACGTACGACGACTTTCAATAAAAATATCTTTAAGCATTACCCTTAGATCAGCATATTTATCCGGAAGCTTAGCCTGACTTCTGTGGTAATAATAACTACTCTTAACTAAATCCAAATTCTCTAGTAAAAGTGCCAATGGATAAAAGGTTTTTAATGCATCAATCACTCTTGTTTTTTCCTTGTTGGAGAAATGTTTTGGATTGATGCCCCATTCTTTTTTACAAGTTCGGCAGACTTTTCCAAGATATCTTTTTCCATTCGTAGTCGATAAACTTCTTGTTTTAAAACATCAACTTCATTTTTCAACCCTTCTAGTTGAGGGCTATCAGGCATATTCGTCATATTAGGTGGAAGCTCCTCTCCGATGAGCTCCTCTTTCCAATCATAGAGCGTTTTACGGGTGACCTGCAGGCGCTCAGCAATTTTGTGGACAGAGGTTTCTCGGCTCACAAGATGGATAACGGCCTCTTTTTTCTGCTCTTGAGAATAGTTTAACTTACTTCGCCTGATTTTACGAGCTTCAGGTGCAAGTTCTTTACACCAATCGCTAAGAATGTTTCTATCTGGATAACCCAACATGCGAACAGTTCTAGAATAATTGCGACCGTATTCGATATAGTGATTAACAGCAAACTGCTTTTCTTCTTGCGTAAATTCACGTTTTCTTTTTGAAGTCTTAGAAAGATCACCATTCTCTTCATATTCCTTAAACCATTTGTATAAAGCTTTTGAAGAAGGATAGCCTAATTCATGAATGACTGACGCCAAAGAGTGTTCGTATTTGATGTAAAGTTTTACAGCTTTCATTCTTTCTTCGTAAGAGTACATGGACATTCTCCTGACTTATAGTTGTCCAAGATTATGTCCGCACCTCCAGATTGCAGGGTGAAAGTACACAACTCTGCGGACGGCAAAATGCAATATAAAAAGCCATTGCAAGGCACCTGAAAATCCTCTAAAGTTAGAGTTCCTACACTTTAACTGGAGGTATGAAAGGTATGCTCACAATGACTGATATTAATACTATCAAAAATTTAAGGAATAATCACGATAAATCGATTGATCACATAAGAAAAGAACTTGGAGTGAATTGGCGTACAGCTAAAAAATACGCTGATGGCAATAACTTTCCAAAGAAGAAGAAAATAGAAAAAACAGGCATGATGTATGAAGAAAAATGGGGAGATATTTTAACCTTATGGCTGGACGAAGATGCCAAGTTGCCGAAGAAAAAACGACGTACTAACGTAGCTTATCACCGTGAATTGAAAGAACTTGATTTCCCGGGGTCCTATCGGACTGTTTGTGTATTTGTTCAAGACTGGCGTTCTACTCACAACGATAAAGGCGCTGTAGATAAAGGATTTGAACGTCTGGAACATCCCCCAGCAGATGCACAGCTGGACTTTGGAACGATGGAAGTCGAACATGAGGGGGCATTTAAAGATGTCAAAACCTTGGTAATGACCTTCCCGTTTAGTAATGTAGGTTTTGCGGTTGCGTTACCTGCAGAGAATCAGGAGTGTTTATTTGAAGGCATGACTCAATTGTTTCATCAAATCGGGGGTGTGCCGAAAGTCATTCGAATTGATAATATGTCAACGGCCGTAACGGAGAGAAAATCTAAATATAAACCTGCTGTACTAACTGAGGCTTATCTTCGATTCGCCACTCATTACCGTTTCAACACGCAAGTATGTAATCCGCGCAGCGGAAATGAAAAAGGAAGTGTTGAAAACAAAGTTGGGTATATACGCTATAACTTTTTCCCTACAAGCCCGTCAATGAAAGATTATGCTTCTTTAAATGAGAAATTGAGAACACAACTAATTGAAGATAGAGATCGAAATCATTATGAAAAAAATGTCTCCATCATTGAGCTATGGGAAGAAGAAAAAACTGAACTACTGGCTCTTCCGGATGTACCTTATCCCGTCTTTAAAGAGATCGAATGCAAGGCAAACAAGTATAACGAAATCAAACTCGATCAAACACTCATTCACGTGCCTAAGGCACGAAATCACACTAAGATATTTGGTGTATTAACAGCTGAGACTTACACATTCTACAGTGGATCTGGTGACATAATAGCTGAAGGTGATCGCCCTTATATGTTTAAAAAACGACCGATTGACTGGTTATCTATCTTATTAGACTGGCGTAAAAAACTCCGTTCAATGGAGTACTCACGTTACTGGAAATATTTACCGGAGCGGATCAAATTATACTTAACTCATAATGACTGGAAAGTCCAAGCTGAACGTGTCGATATCCTTATTAATTTACTCGTCACTAAAGATATGAAACAAATCAACGAAAGATTCTATGAATTAATAGGGGTCGAACCGAGTTCGGATTCTTACAATGTGGATTGGAACAGTTATGACGCATTAGGAATTTTTCCCAAGGAGGTAGTATAAGTAATGGATCAAGCTTACTTAGAAGAACTGTGTAAAAGCCTCCGGCTCTCTCATATACCAAAAGTCATTGATACGGATGGATTTGATTCTAAAGAGGACTGGTTACTTTTTCTTTTGAAAAATGAACTTCGAAGTCGTGAAGAAGCGAAAACGATACGGCTCTATAAACAATCAAAGCTGCCCTGTAGGCGGACGCTATCCACTTATGAATGGCACAACCAGATATCGCTTCCCAGTCCGACAACTAAAGAGGAACTGACTAGTCTGTCTTTTATCAAACAATGCCAAAACGCTGTTTTCGTAGGAACACCTGGTACAGGAAAAACTCACTTGGCATGTGCCTTAGGCACATTAGCTACAGAAAACGGCATAGATACACGCTTCTGGCGCGTATCTGACCTAGTCAGCGAACTAGAACGTCAATGGAAAAATAACACACTAGATGCTTTTAAAAAACGTTTTGACAAGGTTAAACTGATTATTTTAGATGAAATGGGGTATGTTCCGTTTACGAAAGAAGGAGCGGAACTTCTATTTCAGCTAATTAGTGATTGGTATGAGACGAAAAGCGTCATCATCACCAGTAATCTAGAATTTAGTCAATGGAATAAAGTGTTCATTGACGCTCGTCTGACAGCCGCATTGGTTGATCGACTGATTCACCATGCTCACATATTAAGCTTTACCGGAGAGAGTTTTCGACTAAAGAATGCACTATCCAAACACAAATAACTAAAAGAATCTTTCAGGTGCAAAATTGTGTAGTTTATCGCTGCAATGTGGAGGTGCGGATGTTTTTTTGGACTTTTTCAAGCAATTAAACCTAGTTTCTTTCTGTAATCAATCGGACTGAGACCGCCTAGAGACAATTTTATTCTTTTGTTATTGTACCAATGCAGGTAATCATCAAGTAGTTCAATGAATGCGTCAATTGAAATATTGTCCCATTTAAAGCCATAGAAGAACTCATTTTTAAGTCTACCGAAAAACCCTTCGCAAGCCGAGTTATCCGGTGAACATCCTTTTTTAGACATGGACTGTGTCAAACCGTTGGTTTTAATCCTTTCAATCCAACCTGGCCATCTGTAGTGAGCTCCGCGATCAGAGTGTATGATTGGCTTTGAATTATCAGCGAGTGTATCAAGTGCCTGATCAAACATACTATTAACGAGCTCCGCATTTGGTTGTGTACTGATAGTCCAACTAACTAAGGCCCCGTCAAAACAATCGATAATGGGCGATAGATAGACTTTTCCGGCGGGAATACGAAATTCTGTAATGTCTGTCAACCACTTTTTGTCAGGTGCTTCAGCTTTGAAATTTCGTTGAATAAGGTTAGGTGTCGCGGGAGTAATTTCACCTGCATATGAACTATATTTCTTTTTAGTTACTGAATGAACAATGAGTTTTTCTTCCTTCATAAGCCGTCTAACAACTTTCTCGGAAACAACAATATTTTGCTTTTTTAGAACGTCATGCATACGACGATAGCCATACGTACGACGACTTTCAATAAAAATATCTTTAAGCATTACCCTTAGATCAGCATATTTATCCGGAAGCTTAGCCTGACTTCTGTGGTAATAATAACTACTCTTAACTAAATCCAAATTCTCTAGTAAAAGTGCCAATGGATAAAAGGTTTTTAATGCATCAATCACTCTTGTTTTTTCCTTGTTGGAGAAATGTTTTGGATTGATGCCCCATTCTTTTTTACAAGTTCGGCAGACTTTTCCAAGATATCTTTTTCCATTCGTAGTCGATAAACTTCTTGTTTTAAAACATCAACTTCATTTTTCAACCCTTCTAGTTGAGGGCTATCAGGCATATTCGTCATATTAGGTGGAAGCTCCTCTCCGATGAGCTCCTCTTTCCAATCATAGAGCGTTTTACGGGTGACCTGCAGGCGCTCAGCAATTTTGTGGACAGAGGTTTCTCGGCTCACAAGATGGATAACGGCCTCTTTTTTCTGCTCTTGAGAATAGTTTAACTTACTTCGCCTGATTTTACGAGCTTCAGGTGCAAGTTCTTTACACCAATCGCTAAGAATGTTTCTATCTGGATAACCCAACATGCGAACAGTTCTAGAATAATTGCGACCGTATTCGATATAGTGATTAACAGCAAACTGCTTTTCTTCTTGCGTAAATTCACGTTTTCTTTTTGAAGTCTTAGAAAGATCACCATTCTCTTCATATTCCTTAAACCATTTGTATAAAGCTTTTGAAGAAGGATAGCCTAATTCATGAATGACTGACGCCAAAGAGTGTTCGTATTTGATGTAAAGTTTTACAGCTTTCATTCTTTCTTCGTAAGAGTACATGGACATTCTCCTGACTTATAGTTGTCCAAGATTATGTCCGCACCTCCTGTTGTGTAGAAAAGTCTTGCAAAATACAAATCCATTCACTTTTAAATACAAACCCATTCTAGGTTCCACGATTTGGATAGGAGAATGTTTAGGAGTCTCAAACCGACGAGATCCTGTCTTAATGCGGTATTCTTGTTTTACACGAGGTGAAGCAGCTAAAACTAATCCGCCGTTCTCTTCAGGTTTACTCATGACGAAAATATAAGCTGTTAAGGGGTGCATTCCTCGTTTAACGGCCTCTACGGAAGCAAAAAAGGATTTGACGTCAATACATAAGATGTCTCGCCGCGGCTCTTTTGAATAATCGATGGTAATCATTAAACACACCTCTTTATGTATTTTAGAGAGAAAGGGTAAACTCAAATTTCCAAAGAACGTTTATTTTATTATACGAACATGTGTTCGTTTTGTAAAGAGAAGAAATACGCTTAGAAAGAACAGTTGGGAATTTATTCTTTTACGGATAAGCATTCGAGGAGATTATTTTTTTAAACTGAACGAATCAAATCAGTTTTTTCGTTGATAGACAAGCTGGTGACAGGTTATTCGAGGGTAAATCATAGTGGATATATGGTATAATTGTGTAGAAAATAGAAATGAAACAATATTCAACATCAAAGATAAACATAAAGCAGATAAGAGAAAGGTTATTGAGTTTCCTCATTTGACCGTTACATTGTTTTTCTGGAAGAAAATTGAGTATTGAAGTACAAAGGAGTGTTACTCATAAAGACTAAGATACTTGTTATTGCGGGACCGACAGCAGTAGGGAAAACGAGTCTGAGTATTGAAATGGCCAAGGCTTTAGACGGAGAAATCATCAGTGGGGATTCCATGCAGATCTATAAAGGATTGGATATTGGAACAGCTAAAGTTATGCCAGACGAGATGGAAGGAATCCCTCATTATCTCATTGATGAAGTAGATCCCAGCGAGAGTTATACGGTCACCGATTTTCAAAAAAGAGCTAAAGGTTTGATTGCAGATATCACATCTCGAGGGAAGATCCCGATCATTGCAGGAGGTACGGGGCTGTACATTGAATCCCTGCTTTATGACGTGAGTTATGGAGGAGAAGGAAAGACCGACGCATCTTTCAGGAAAGAACAAGAAGCTCTAGCGCAGCAGAAAGGGAATCTTTATCTGTGGGAAACGTTAAATGAAATAGATCCTGAAGCGGCTAAAAAAATTCACTTTAATAATCAACGCAGAGTAATCCGAGCTTTAGAAGTGTATCATGTTACGGGGCAGCCTTTTTCTGCTTACCAAAATGAACGGGAAATAAAAGAAGCTGTTTATGACGCGAAAATCATCGGCTTAGATACTGACAGATCTGTTCTTTATGAACGCATTAATTTGAGAGTAGACCAAATGAATGATGCTGGATTAGAAAAAGAAGCACGTTTTTTATATGATGCCAACTTACAAGATACACAAGCTGCTAAAGGAATCGGCTACAAAGAGTGGTTTCCCTTCTTTGAAGGTCAACAGACAGAACAAGAAGTCATTGAGCAAATCAAGCAGAATTCTAGACGTTATGCAAAAAGACAGTTAACCTGGTTTAGAAATCGAATGGAAAAGGTTAGTTGGTGGGATTTGGTAAAACATCCAACAGATTTGGAAAAAGTTCTTGCAGAAGCTGAAACTTTTTTACGAACTACCTAGTCAGATCAGTTGAAATTATAAAAGGAGTGTTTATATGGAGACGCAAGAGAAAGCTGAGCGAGTCATATTAGTTGGTGTCCAGACTACTGAAGCAGATTACAGTTTTAATTATTCGCTAAAAGAATTAGAACAATTAACAGAGACTGCTCAAGGGATAGTTGTCGGACAAATCACTCAAAAAAGAAGCCGTGCTGATTCACGTACTTATTTGGGGAAAGGAAAAATAGAAGAACTGATGCAGCTGGTGGAAGAGTTAGAAGCAGATACAGTCATTTTCAACCATGAATTGACTCCAGCTCAAACAAGAAATATCCAAGATGCGGTAGATACAAAAGTTATCGATCGCGTGCAGCTGATTCTAGATATTTTTGCGATGCACGCCCAGAGTAAAGAGGGTAAATTGCAAGTAGAGCTGGCTCAATTGCAGTACCTCTTACCAAGATTGGCTGGTCAAGGGGTCAATTTGTCCAGATTAGGTGGGGGAATCGGAACGAGAGGTCCAGGGGAAACGAAATTAGAAACGGACAGACGTTACATCCGCAACCAAATCACAGATATTCGTCGAGAGCTTTCTGAAACGGAAAAGCATCGTGCTCGGACAAGAAAACAGCGACAAGAAAGCAATGTATTCCAAATCGGATTGATTGGTTATACCAACGCGGGGAAATCGACCTTACTGAATAAACTGACGAATGCAGAAACCTATGAAGAAAACAAATTGTTTGCTACTTTGGACCCGTTGACAAGACAACTGAAATTGCCAAGCGGCTTGAACGTGACGATAACAGATACCGTTGGGTTTATCCAAGATCTGCCCACGCAATTGATTGAAGCTTTCCATTCAACGCTTGAAGAAACCAGGGGAGTCGATTTATTGCTGCATGTGGTAGATGCATCAGCTGAAAATATGGTGGAACATGAACGAACAGTCATGAACTTACTGATTGATCTGGAAATGGATCATTTGCCGCTGTTAACAATCTACAACAAAAGCGATTTGATTACTGAGCCATTTTATCCAGATTATTTCCCTAGCATTGTGATGTCAGCTAAAAATGAAGCCGATATTCATTTGTTGTTGGATCAATTGATGGAGAAAATTGAAGAAATCATGGAGCCGTATCGTGTAGAAGTCCCGGCAGATGAGGGAGATACGTTGATCCAGCTGAAACAAGAAACTCAAATAGCTACGCAAGTTTATGATGAAGAGAAAAATGTATATGTGGTAAAAGGCTACGCTAAAGCGAAGTCTAAATGGATAGGAGAATAGAAAAGAGAATGAGTTGGAAGAATCAATTTGCGCCAGAATTGCAAGAACGAGTCAAAGAAGTGGAAGAAAAAATTCAACCTATCTTAGCTCAAATACACGAAACAGCTTTAAGCAATCAAAAGAAAGTCTTAGACAGTTTCCGTAAAAAACAAGTATCCGATCACCATTTCACTCCTTCAACAGGATATGGTTACGATGATTTTGGTCGTGACACGCTCGAGGAAGTGTACGCTGATGTATTCAAAGCTGAAGCAGGTATCGTTCGACCGCAGCTTATTTCAGGGACCCATGCGATCAGCACGGCTTTATTTGGAGTTATGCGCCCAGGGGATGACTTACTGTATATCACTGGCCAGCCGTACGATACTTTGTTAGAAGTTGTTGGTGTAACAGGGAACGGTATCGGGTCTTTTAAAGAATACAACATGGGTTACGATGCTGTGAATCTTTTAGAAGATGGCAGTGTTGATTTTGAAATGGTGAAAGAAAAAATTACGCCTGCTACAAAAGTTATTGCGATCCAACGTTCACGCGGGTATGCCAGTCGACCTTCATTTACTGTCGCTCAAATTGAAGAAATGATTCAATTTGTTCGGGGTATTGCTCCAGATGCGATCATTTTTGTGGACAATTGTTATGGAGAATTCGTAGAAGAAAAAGAACCCATAGAAGTGGGCGCAGATTTAATGGCCGGTTCGTTGATTAAAAATCCGGGAGGCGGATTGGCTAAAATCGGCGGGTATATAGTGGGACGTTTAGACTTGGTAGAAGCATGCGGCTATCGATTGACTTCTCCGGGTATCGGTCGTGAAGCGGGTGCTTCTTTATACAGCTTGCCTGAAATGTACCAAGGGTTTTTCATGGCCCCGCATACGGTAGGTGAATCGTTGAAAGGTGCTGTTTATACAGCGGCTTTATTAGAGACCTGCAACGTTTCATCCACTCCTAGATGGGATGAAAAACGTACGGATCTGATTCAAATGATTTCACTAGGTGAAAAAGAAAAGATGGTTCAATTTGCTCAAACGATTCAAAAGTACTCCCCAATCAATGCTCATGTAACACCGATTGGAGCTTACATGCCTGGCTATGAAGACGACGTGATCATGGCGGCTGGTACTTTTGTTCAAGGTTCAAGCATTGAATTGACTGCGGACGGTCCGATTCGTGCGCCATACACATTGTATGTCCAAGGCGGGCTGACTTATGAGCACGTCAAATTGGCTGTAACAGCAGCTGTTTCTGAATTGTACTTTGAAAAATAAGTCAAGTAAAAGACTGGTCGCTTTTGACCAGTCTTTTTTTGTCGTCAGTGCTTATTCCATGACAGATCCGTCTTATCTATGTTAGGTTAATAATAGAGAAAAAACAGGAAACAGCAACAAAAAACACAAAAAATAATAAGGAGTTTGTTTACAAACCAATGAAAAATCATACAAAACAAGAAATCATGGAAATTGCAAAAGAAGAAAACGTCCGCTTTTTACGTCTAATGTTCACGGATATTGATGGAGTTATCAAAAACGTGGAAGTGCCTATCAGTCAATTGGAAAAAGCGTTGGACAATAAGATGATGTTCGATGGTTCTTCAATTGATGGATTTGTGGCGGTTGAAGAGAGTGATATGCAATTACGACCAGATTTATCGACTTGGCTTATTTTTCCGTGGGATACAGAATATGGGAAAATTGCTCGGTTGATTTGTGATGTATACAACCCAGATGGCACACCGTTTTCTGGAGACCCGCGTTCTAATTTAAAGCGTGTGTTAAAAGAGATGGAGAACGAAGGGTTCACAGAATTCAATTTAGGACCAGAGCCTGAATTTTTCTTATTCAAGTTGGATGAAAATGGAGAGCCGTCTCATCGATTGAATGACCATGGAGGCTATTTTGACTTAGCACCTACTGATTTAGGCGAAAATTGTCGTCGAGACATCGTGTTGCAGTTGGAAGAGTTAGGCTTTGAGATTGAAGCTAGTCACCATGAAGCAGCTCCTGGACAACATGAGATCGACTGGAAATACGCAGATGCTGTAGAAGCATGCGACAACATTCAAACTTTTAAATTAGTGGTAAAAACTATTGCGCGTAAGCATGGACTTCATGCATCCTTTATGCCAAAACCGATTAATGGTGTGCATGGATCGGGAATGCACTTCAATATGTCTTTATTCAATAAAGACGGGAATTCTTTCTATGATGAAGCAGATGAAATGGGACTCAGCAAAACAGCTCATGAATTTATTGCAGGTCTTTTAAAGCATGCTAAAGCCTATACAGCTATTTGCAATCCTACAGTGAATTCGTATAAACGATTGACACCAGGGTTTGAAGCTCCGGTTCATATTGCTTGGAGTGCGAGCAACCGCACACCATTGGTACGTGTCCCAACTTCAAGAGGAATGTCTACACGAGTAGAATTGCGCAGCGTTGATCCAAGTGCCAATCCTTATCTTGCGCTGGCTGTTTTGTTAAAAGCAGGTCTAAGCGGTATCCAAGAAAATAAAGTCGTGGCAGATCCAATCGGGAAAAACATTTACCAAATGAGCTCGACAGAACTTGGAGAACAAGACATTGAACGACTACCGGCGACTTTATATGAAGCTGTCAGTCATTTGAAAAAAGATTCATTGATGAGAGAAGCGATGGGAGAGCATATGTACAACAACTTCATTACCATTAGAACGCAAGAATGGATAGAGTACAATGAGCAAGTCTCTCCATGGGAACAAAAGAAATACTTTAAACGATAAATGTTGATTAAATAAGCTTTACTAAAACAAGTTGTTTTAGTGAAGCTTATTTTTTTGCCGTTTTTCCCTAGTTTTTAGTTAGAAAATTGAGGTTTGGGATATTTGACGCCTAATCTTATTTGGTAACTCACAACAACGCTGTAACACTTAAAGTGGTATAGCTAATAAAAAGGAAGCTAGATTCGGAACTAAAAATCCTTTATCATTATTTAAGTTCGTTATTCCATGTCAGAAAACCTTACATAAAATAAAAAAAGTTGTTGACATGAGCTTTTCGAACTGTTAATCTGTTAAAGTAATTGAGAGGAGGACAAAAATGAAAGAAAAAGAATTACGCAGGTCGATGTCTGTTTTTCCAATTGGTACAGTTATAAAACTGACTGATTTGTCTGCCAGGCAGATACGGTATTATGAAGAGCAAGATTTGATTCATCCTCAAAGGAGCGAGGGGAACAGACGGATGTATTCTTTGAATGACATTGATGTACTCCTCGAGATCAAGGATTATTTGGCTGAAGGAATTAATATGGCAGGTATCAAGCGCATTTATGAACTACAAGAGAAAGAAAAAGAAGAGAAATCGAGACAAAGTGAAAAAACATTAACAGATGATGATGTAAGAAAAATTTTATACTCTGAATTTTTATCCATTAGCGGCTTGTCTCCTAAAGATAAAAATAAATTGATGAACAACCCATTCCGGAATCAACACTAAAAAATAACCTTTATAAGGAGAGAAGCTATTATGGTAAAAATAACGAAAGAACACATTGAACAAACTGCAAAAGAAGAGGATGTACGATTTTTACGTTTGATGTTTACAGACATTTTAGGAACGATCAAAAACGTAGAAGTTCCCATCAGTCAATTAGAAAAAGTCTTAGACAATAAAATGATGTTTGATGGTTCTTCTATTGAAGGATTTGTACGTATCGAAGAAAGTGATATGTATTTACGTCCAGACTTAGATACTTGGTTGATTTTCCCTTGGGGAGCTGGAGAAGGAAAAGGAAAAGTTGCTCGTTTGATTTGTGATATTTACAATCCAGATGGCGAACCTTTTCTAGGGGACCCGCGTGCGAACTTGAAACGCGTATTAAAAGAGATGGAAGAGTTAGGATTTACTGAATTCAATCTTGGGCCAGAACCAGAATTTTTCTTGTTTAAATTAGATGAAAATAATGAACCAACGCTGGAGTTAAATGATCATGGCGGCTATTTCGATTTAGCGCCAGTAGACTTAGGAGAAAATTGCCGTCGTGATATCGTATTGCAATTGGAAGAATTAGGATTTGAAATTGAAGCCAGCCATCATGAAGTGGCCCCAGGACAACATGAAATCGATTGGAAATTCGCTAATGCTGTTGAAGCTTGTGACAACATTCAAACCTTTAAGTTGATTGTAAAAACAGTCGCTCGTAAACATGGTCTGCATGCAACCTTTATGCCAAAACCTTTATTTGGAGTTAATGGTTCAGGGATGCATTTCAACTTATCTCTTTTTACAGAAGAAGGAAACGCCTTTTACGATAAAGATGGTGATATGGAACTGAGCGACACAGCTCGTGGATTCATTGCCGGCGTCTTAAAACATGCTCGGGCATTTACGGCTGTCTGCAACCCAACAGTCAACTCATACAAACGTTTGGTCCCGGGTTATGAAGCTCCAGTTTACATTGCGTGGAGCGGACGCAATCGCTCACCATTGATCCGTATACCGGGTTCTCGAGGAATGTCTACACGAATCGAAGTGCGCAGTGTTGATCCAAGTGCTAATCCTTACTTAGCTATGGCTGCTTTATTGAAAGCTGGATTAGATGGAATCAAAAATGATTTAGAGTTGCCAGCACCGATTGACAGAAATATTTATGCTATGGATGAAGAAGATCGTCACGATAATGGTATTTATGACTTGCCATCTACCTTGATGGAAGCTGTTAAAGAACTATCGAAAGATGAGATTATCAAAGATGGTTTAGGAGAACACATCTACAACAATTTCGTAGATGCGAAAAGAGTAGAGTGGGATGCATTTCGTATTCAAGTTTCACAATGGGAAAGAGAACAATACTTAAAATTGTATTAAACAAAAAGCGTACGAATGATTATCATTCGTACGCTTTTTAGATGGAAATGATTATTTTCCTAAAACTGCCAAAGCCAGCGCTTGTTGGATCGTTTCGATGTGTTTATCCTTTGTGAACTGCAAACTGACAGCAGGTTCAGCTGCGCTAGAAATGAAAATATTCAATTCAGCGTCTAGATCAAAATGTCCTGAAGTTTCTACCGAAAAACGACTAATGGATTGATAAGGCAGTGAATTATAAGTTGTTTTTTTACCGGTCATTCCTTGTTTATCGACAATAATCAATCGTTTGTCGGTAAAGACAATTAAATCACGCACTAATTTAAACGCTAAATCAATATCTTCGGAATCTAAGATCACACTGCCTAATTTCTTGCGCGCATCCTCCGCACTGACGTTGCTCGCATTGCCCATTATTCCACCAATTAATCCCATTTCAACACACTCCTTCAATAATAGTCTCTCTTAAAGTGTATTATAACAAAAGACGTCAAAGAAAAGGAGAATAAAAAGAAGCTTCTATATCGACAGAAGCTTCTTTTGGTATATCGAGTTAGTTATAGAAAGAGATGATCAAATGGTCCATTCTATTTAAGGCGGTTATTATGTCATCGTATTGATAGATATGTATTTCATCACCAAAGTGTAAACTCACGCAAAAGCCTAAACTATTATAAGTCAATTCCAATTTGTATCCGTTGAGTTTCATGCTGTATATCGTCAATTCCATGTAGAAGCTCCTTACTTTATAATTATTTTCCTATTATACACATAAATGTGTCCCAATTATTTTAAGTATTTGTTAAGTAATCATGTACGTATGATTATAAGGATAATTAAGCAAATGAAGAAAAGAACTCATTTTAAACTAGGAGTGCTTTTCTGATTACTATAAGTCAATAAAGGAGACCCTAGCTTAATAAAAACTAGGGTCTATTTTTATTTTGTCTTATGTTTAGATTTTGAAGCATCTATGCTTGAACCTACAGCTATACCAAGTGCTATGCCTAGAGCGATCCCGATAGCCAAATTGTCGAATACTAAACCTAAAGCAGCTCCGATAGAAATACCCAGCGACAGACCTATGGCAAGAAAAGAGCTCTCATCTTTTCCAGTATCGTGATTTTTTGACTCATCATTTTTAGGATCTTTCATAGACAACCACTCCTTATAGTGTATAGTCTTATTTTACCATGTTGGCGAGTGTAGTCTATTAATACACTTACAGCATAACTTTCTTATGAGGCATCTTTCTACCTTTATACTCAAAAAGCGAGTTGAAGGGAGTCGGGGTCTTTAAAACCTTAAATTTTTGTACGACTAATTGATTACGATCATTGTTAGTGAACTGAATGGCGATATCTGTGTGCAAAGATACTTCATAAAGAAAATTAAAAGATTTCTTTCCGGCAATCAAACAATTGAACTTTTGTTGATTGGACAGCAAAGTAAATCTGCAGAAGGGATGGCCGTTTTTAGTATTGATGATTTTAATGTCAGATACGACTTTTCCTGTAATAATAGAAGTGTTCAAATGAGACGCCTCCTTTTCGATTTTATTATACGAACGTTTGTTCTGTTTGTAAAGGAGATGATGTTAAAAAAGCTATTAAAATAGATAGTCTGTTCACATTTTATAACTATTCTTAATTCACTCATTGAGGCGAAGAATAAAATAAAAAACATTTTTTACATATTTATAAGTTTTTTGTGTCAATGATAAATGAAAATGTCCCGATTTTATTCAAATTTGAGTTAGGTTCACTGTCATTATTTCGTTGATCCTATTCCTGGCAAAACTACCGCGCTACGCTTGGTAAAGTTGATTCAGGAAATGGCTTCGAAAACCACGAAGCCATTTTCTGAATCAACTGAAATTAGCGTTCTAAATCTATTTTCTAGTTAAAAACTTGTATTCATGTTCTAGAATTGGTTTTCAGAGCTTCCTTTTGGTTTTTCTTCCGAAGATAGCGATCATAAGATGCTTTTTTCCAAGGATGGCTCATTGGAGGGATATGCACCTGCATCTTTTTACGTTCGATTGGCTTATCGAATTCTTTTGAAACTTTTTCGTGAAGCGGAATTTCTTTTAACATGAAAAGTGAATCCTGATGACTAGCATACAGTTGATTTTCTTTAGTATGAATAATCATTAACTTCGTTTTTGGGGCCAATAAGACGTGCTGATTTTGATTATATAAATGATATAACTTGTTCTGATATTTGAGTGCGTGTCCCTTCTGGACAACTCGGTGTGAAAAGCGAGCCAGTATATAATCTAAATGGATATCTTTTGGTAGCTTTTCAAAAACACTTTTGGTATCGTTTAGCTGTAAAGCAAATTTGGCGTTATATGTAGGAATATAATGTTTCAAAAATTGGTTTGCTTCTTCAATGGATTGGATATTTTTTAAGGCCATTTCATTTAGGAGACGATCTTGGAGGGTATTCCATAATCGTTCAATTCTTCCTTTTGCTTGAGGAATACTTGTTGTGGTTAACTCTATTCCCAAGTTATGGCAGGCATATCCATATTGTGTAAAAGTGTCCTTCTCTTCTGAAGGGCTCTTTTCTTGTTTATAGTGAAAGATGGTTCGATTATCCGTCAAAATATTATACGGAATACCGTAGGTAGTCAGACACTGATGTGTTACTTCGTAATAGGCATCTAATGTTTCTTCTTTATCAAAGTAAGCCCCAACCACGATTCCAGTGGCGTCATCTATAGCAGCGTGGAGATGCGCATATTTTCCGTTTTGAAACCAATCGTGTCTTGAAGCGTCCATTTGAAGCTGTTCACCTTTATATTTCTTTCGTGAGCGGCTAGGATGAGCTTTCACAGGATCTACGTATTCTAATTCATTTAAAACTTGGCTCTCTTTCTTTGTTAGTAGTTGGTCAGACCGTTCTTTCTCTTTTAATTCTTTGCGCTTCGTTCGTTGTGTTTTTTTAGAAGCACGAGGAGAAAGAATATGTTTTTGATATAATAAATTGCGAACGGTCGTATAAGAGACGGTTACTTGTTCTTCCTCCTGCAGTTTTTCTGTAAAATGGAACAAATTAAAACCATCATATTTCTTTCTGTAGAGTCGAATAATCTTTTGTTGGGTTTCTTTTGACAACGTTGTAGCGGGAGTTCGTCCCTTGTTCCCATGCTTAAAACCTTTTTTTCCTTGCGTTTTATAGCGATTAACCAATCGGTTAATCTGCCTACGGGATAAATCTAGTTCAATCTCTGCCCGCTCCTTTGAACACTGACCATTACATACTTTTTTTATGACTTCATATTTTTTGTTTTCAAACATAGTTAATTCTGCTCCCATTCTATCTCTCCAATCCAATAAGATTAGAGTAACGTAGTTATGGGACATTTTCATTTGTTATTTATTAAGACATTATCATTTGTTAATGACAATTTTTTACATATTTATAAGTTTTTTGTTGACTTTTTATTCATTATTGCCTATAATAAATCTTGTCGCTGGTTAAACAACTTGTCTCAGTAGCTCAGCAGGATAGAGCATTCGCCTTCTAAGCGAACGGTCGGGGGTTCGAATCCCTCCTGAGACGTACTAATGGGTCGATACATAATGTTAAACAAAATTCAGCCCGAAATAACCGTAAAACAACCATGCGTTTAAGAACCTCACTTATGAGGTTCTTTTTTTTTATTTATATGTCATCTCATGTTCTAAGCAGCCGGTGCTTTAGTAATGAGTTAAACGTTTATAAGCCGAATTAATTGGAAATACACCCTTTTTTTGATATGATAAAAGTGAATTAAAAGAAAATCCGTTGAAGAAACTAGGGGGATGGTTTTATGGGATATAAGGCAATAGATGGTTTTTTATCGGCAGAAGAAGCAGTAGATAAAATAAAAGATTTAGTAGATTTGGGGTACGATGAAAAAGATATTACCGTTTTGACCAAAGAAGAAAATAAAGAACAATTAGAAAGAAGAACATCAGCAAAGATAGATACAGTTACGAAGAATGAAGACAAAGGTATGTTGGATAAAATAAAAGAGACTTTTGGAAGTAGCAGCAGTGATAAGAAAGATCCATTAGGGGCATACGATTTGGATGAACCTTCTCGCATAGAGTATAACGAGGTTATTTATGATAACGGATTCGTCCTTCTTGTAGAAGATAAGACAAGTTTTACAATGGGAAGAGAAACTCAGACAACTCAACCTTCTGAAAATACTAGTATGACCAGTGGGGAAACAGGAGACTTCAATGAGACTCCCGGAGGCGTCAATCCGCTTATTCCAGGTACAGGAATGGCTGCGGATAACGCCATTACTAGAAGCTCAAACGACATTCATGCTTCAAGTAAAGGAACATCAGATGTTCAAGATAAGTTCAATCATACATCTGATGAAAGAAACCGAGATGCTGACGAGGAAGTACGTGATATCGAAAATCACGAAGTTACGCAAGCTAACGAGAAGTTGAATCGCGAGGGATTGACTGATAATTCTGTTGACTCCAATACGCCGGGTGCCAGCATCGACCCTAAAATTCCGCCTCAAAGCTTAGAACCGATGGATATAGACAGTAATCCTCTTCAAAATGATCAGACAACTGCATCAGAGTATAAAGATAAATAAAAGAAAGGAAAGCAGGTGAGGAAGATGATCAGGATGATCATGGTATTTACTTTCAGCTATATCGGCGTTTATTTTTCTCTGCTGTTATCTTTAATTTACTTTTTAAGACCGAAAAAAAGAACTAAAAAAAAGAAACAACGACATCGTTAAGGAAAATAGTGTACTGAAAAGGAATTCTTTTGAATCATCACTTCAAGAATTCCTTTTTTTGGTATAATAAAACCAATACATAAATAAAAAACAAGAAGGTAATTATTGGAGGAGTAGTTATGACAAATAAAGAAATCAAACGAGAAGCAAAAGCACGATTATCAGGCAATTGGAAAATAGCCATATTGAATTTATTTGTAGTAGGAATTTTAACAACGATTATTAACGAGGTATTACTTGGTGTAACAGGTATCGGAGGAGGTTTTGCTGATATAATGTCAAGTATATCTGATCCATACGCTATCGGAACTGAAACTATATCGCCTGCAGCAAGTATTTTTGCGTCTTTTGGTTCAATAGCAGTAAGTTTTATTTCCGCTGTATTTGCAGTGGGATATGATTGGGCATTATTGGATATGGTCGATGGGGAAAAGCTGACGGTAGAAGGAATATTCCAAACAGCCAATTCGAAACGTTTTTTTAAAGTTATTGGAATTTCTATTGTTACAGGATTATTCGTGTTCTTTTGGAGTTTATTACTTGTGATTCCCGGAATTGTTAAAGCTTATAGTTACAGCCAAGCTTACAATATTTATAAAGATGACCCTGAAGTAGATGTTGTTGGGGCTATCAATCGAAGCAAAGAATTGATGAAGGGCAAGAAATGGAAATTTTTCATTTTACAATTTTCGTTTATCGTGTGGTACCTTATTCCTGTAGCATTATTTTTAGCCTTTATTTTAGGCAGTGTCAATACGATCAGGTATCAATTTCAAGAAGTCAGTATATATGCGAATGATGAATTCGTTGGCTTTTTATTAGGTATGCTTTTAGTCGTACTGGCTTTTGGTTTAGCCATGTTTCTTATATCACTGTACGTTGAACCTTACCGTAGAACAGCTGCCCAAATTTTCTATCGGGATTTAGTAGGGTACCCAGAGTTGGATGCAGACGAAGGGATCTACGAGGAACAAAAGACATATGCAACAGAACAAATTGACCCTTATGAAGAAACAGAAGAATCTTCTTCATCAGATGATCGGTTAGATCGATTTTAAACTAAAAAAGTCAGCTCAAAGGGGAGTTTAGAACCTTTGAGCTGACTTTTTAGCTAGTTGGTTGTGTCTTAGTTCATACTTAGAAACGGATGGAAGATAAGGGATTTGAACCCTTGCACGACATAAATCGCCTAACGGTTTTCGAGACCGTCCCCTTCAGCCGGACTTGGGTAATCTTCCGAAATTTTTTTACAAATCGATTATAACGTGAAGAAAAAAAGTTGACAATAAGCTAGAGGGTATTTTATTTTGAAGATCAAATAATCTAAGGTATAATCAGTTTGAAGTAAAAAGAGAACCATTGTTTCTTGATTGATAAGCTTTTATCTGGAGAGGGGCAGCATACTTTAGGAGGAGATTAGAATGAAAAAGTGGTTATTATTATTGGGGGCGTCGGCATTCCTTGCAGGATGCGACATGATGGGTGGCGCGACTGAAGAATCACAGCCAAGCTAATCTTCAGAGTCAAGTGCAGAAACTTCTGAATCGGCTAGTACAGAAGAAAGTTCGCAAGCATCTTCGTCTGAAGCGTCATCAGAATCCAGTTCATCAGAAAGTGCAAGTGCGTCAGGAGAAGAGGTTACTACACAGTTTCCGCTAGTTCCGCAAAAATCTGAAATCGACAAAGGGTTCACACTAGAAAATGATAAACTATTGCAAGAAATTCAATTGAGAATGAGTCAAACACCTGAATTGGGTATTGAAAATGACGTAGCCATTCACTTTACAGGATTGTTTTTAGGCGAACAAGGACAAGATAACGTCCAAGCGGTATTTATTGTTGTAAATCGTACAGATATGGCAATGACAAACATTGATTTAACTGTCAGCATGAGTACTACTGATGGGGCCGTTATTCTAGACAAAGCTCCGTTTACTCTGACAGAAGATTCATTTGGTATTTTGGAACCAGATACAGTAATGCCTGCTTACTTTACAGTTCCGATGGAAAATCAAGAAACATTCTTTAGTGTCAACGATTTATCAAAAGTTACTTACTCAATCGATTCGTTCGATTTTGATGAAAGATAATCGTTCAAGAAAAGTAAAAGTCTGGAAGATAATTTTCCAGACTTTTTTTGTGTAAAAAGCTATACATACGGGTAAATGAGACAGGTAAGTGAGAAGTTTTTTGTAAAAAGGCGAGTAATAGTGTACTATTGAAGTATATGATTTATAAACACATTGTTTGGGGGAAAATAAATGACTTTTAAGTGGAAAGAAATATGGACCATTCCGAACCTATTGTCCATTATTCGTTTGATATTAGTTCCAGTATTTATTTCTTATTATTTAAACGCTGAAACTATAAATGATTACAGAATTGCTGGACTGATCATCCTTTTCTCTGGTGTAACAGATTTAATAGACGGTATTATTGCGAGAAAGTTTAATCAGATAACAGATCTAGGGAAATTGATTGATCCAGTAGCAGACAAAGTAACTCAAGCAGCCATTGTATTTTGTTTGATGGTTCGATATGAATACATGTGGATTATTGTATTGTTATTTGTGATAAAAGAATTGTCTATGCTGGCATGGAATATCGTGTTGATTAAGCAGCATAAAAAATTGGATGGGGCATTATGGTACGGGAAGGTATCTACAGCTGTTTTTTATGCATGCATGACGATTTTAGTGGCATTTCCAGATTTAAGCGCAGCTTTCGCGAACAGTTTAATGCTGATTACTGGATTTTTCTTACTGCTTTCTTTTGTGCTCTATACAAAAATATTTCTGCACATGCATCGTACAAACATAAATGAATAAGAAAAACGACTGAGACGTTTGAACTGCCCCCTGTCTACTTGAGAGGGGGCAGTTGAGTTAACGTTCCAGTCGTTTTTTTATCTCTCTACGATTTCACCGGTTTCAGCATTTAACACGATATCATCATCGTCTTCTTGAGAATCCTCTATACTGATTTCATAAACGGTCATCCCATTGTCTGTTTCCAGTTGCCATTCGTCTACGTATCCCGAATTCACTTCTTCTAAAGCTGCGGTCATGGCTTCTTGAGGAGTTAAAATGTTGTCTAGTGTTAAGGCTTCGTTAGAATCACTATCGTCTTCGCTATCTGATTCACTGTCAGAAACTTCTCCTGTAGCAGCATCTACTGTTAGTCCATATTCACTGGTGTCATCGAAACCGTCAAAATCGTACTCGTATTTGCCGGAATCTTCGTCAAAAGTAATGGATTCAATTGAAGTATTAGGGTGATTTTCATTGTAAATAGCTACAGCATCATCTAAAGAAACGTCAAATTCTTGTTCATTGATTCCTTGCCCAGTTGCTGAATTAAAAGATGTTTCTTCAGAAGAAGCTGCAGATTCAGAGCTTGACTCTTCTGTTTCAGTGGTCTCACTAGAAACTTGTGAAGAACTGCTTTGTTCCTCATCAGCTGTTTGGGAACCACATGCGCCTAGAATTCCTGTGCTGACCAACGCTAAAAATGTAAGCTTTGTTTTGTTTGTCAATGTCCTCATCCTTTCGTTTATCATAGAAATATACGCTTCTTTATACAGAGTATAACAAGAACACTTATCTCTGAACATTTAACTGCTTCAAACATTTTTGAGCCATTAGATAAGCAGCAAAAGTGAAATCAGACAAAAGTAGGAGTGCATACTGCGTGTTTTTATCGTACAATCATTGTAAGATAATAGATAAGGCATTTAGAAAAAGAGGTTTGATGTATGAATTACGTAAAAAACTTCCGCTTAAATTGGTTTGATTTATTAACGGTGGCGGGATTGGTAGTAACAGGTTTATTCATTTATTTAGGGTATCACAATGGGATATTTGATTCTCGTGAAAGTTTAATTGAATATGTAGAAAGTTTTGGGGCGCAAGCCATCATCGTTTTTATCTTCATTCAATTTTTGCAAGTGATTCTCCCGATATTGCCTGCAGCAGTAACCTGTGTAGCAGGAGTGATTCTGTTTGGTCCCGTATGGGGAATATTTTATAATTATGTAGGGATCTGCATAGGGTCTTTCGGAGCTTTTTTGATTTCTAAACGGTACGGACAGCCGCTAGTAGAAAAAATGCTGAACGAAAAGATTTTCAAAAAATATTCCAAATGGTTGAATGACAGTAAAGTTTTTGACAGAGTTTTTGCGATCGGGATTTTTGGTCCGTTAGCACCAGATGATGCTTTATGTTATTTAGCTGGACTGACTCAGATGTCCTTAAAGAAATTTGGGTTGATTATTTTATTTGGTAAACCCATTCCGATAGCATTGTATAGTTTAGGATGGTCTACCATCGTGAACTGGCTTGATTTTTTCTAAAGCAAGTTTAAAAGAAGGAGGGTACAAATGGAAAATGCAGAACGTTTTCTGGCAAGTTTCAATCGTATTCACAATCATCTAAGCTTTTTGAGCAAAGAAAATGAATACAAAAAGCCTTTCTATCATTTATTGGATGAAAATGAGCACCGAAACAGCGGAGTAAAAACGTATAAGAATGATTTGCAGATATTTGCCGACTTGAGAAATGTTTTGGTACATAAGAAGCTGACTGTCAATGAATATTTAGCAGTACCGACAGATAAAGTCGTTGAGCGAATCGAGATGATTGAAGCAGAAATCAAAAGTCCGCCTAAAGTGTATCCTGCTTTCAAAAGAGAAGTTGTTTATTTCCAAGCAGACGATTTGTTTACTACAGTGTTGGAAACGATCAAAAACCAAAGAATCACCCACTTCCCTGTCTATAAAAAAGGGAAACTATTAGGATTATTGACTGAAAATGGAATAGCTTATTGGTTAGCCAATCATTCGGAGCTGTTGACGACGGATCTGCGGCAGAGCACCACAGAAGAAATTTTGATAGAAGATTCAAAAAGTAATAATTACTTGTTTATTAGAAAAGATATGAGTGTAGACGTTGCTGCTGATCTGTTAAAAAATGATCGCAAACTAGACGCCTTGTTGATCACTGAAAATGGAAAAGTTTCTGAACATCCGATAGGGATCATTACACCGTCCGATTTGTAAAATTATTCCAGGTCGTGAAGGGTTTTATTTGTGCTTTTCCTTTTAGTGAGATACAGTTACTTTATGGAGGAGAATTAAGCAAGTGTTTTTCTTACATAAAATAATGTATTGATTCGAGGAGGAATGGAGAATGAATAAAATTGGTATCATCACAGGCAGTACACGTCAAAATCGAGTGAGTCCGCAAGTTGCAGAATGGGTAAAACAAATCGGAGATCAGCGCGGTGATGCGGAATATGAGATTGTTGATATCAAGGATTTTAATTTACCTCTATATAATGAACCGATATCAGCTGCCTATAGTACAGATTATCAAACGCCCGAGGCAAAACCTTGGTCCGAAAAAATTGCTAGTCTAGATGGGTTTGTTTTTATCACTCCAGAATACAATCATGGCATCACGTCAGCATTAAAAAACGCAATCGACTATTTGTATACTGAATACAATAACAAAGCTGCAGGAATTGTCAGCTATGGCTCATCTGGCGGGGTTCGTGCAGCTGAGGCTTTACGAATCGTTTTGGCAGAACTTCAAGTAGCAACTGTTCGTACACATCCAGCGTTATCTTTATTTACGGATTTCGAGAATATGTCAGTGTTTAAACCTCAAGAATTACATGTTGAGACTGTAAATACGATGTTGGGACAAGTTAATGCCTGGTCCGGAGCTTTAAAAACACTTAGAGGATAAAGTTAAAAAGTATAAAAAAGCAGATTCGTCTGCTTTTTTATACTTTTTTTATATAGAAAGAAAATAGAAATAAGTATTATTTGAATAGAGAAGAGAGATGTGATATATTTATCTCGAATTAAAGATAAATAATTTTTAACTATTTAGTTAAAGGTGATTTGACTAAAAGGAGAGAGTGAAATGACCAGAGAAGAATTATCCTTAAAAGCTCTTACGGTAATGCTGAAAGCTTTCCAAAGCACACAAGATGTCATTAAACAAGATATGACAAAGTATGGATTGAATCCTACAGAATTTGCAGTATTGGAATTGCTTTATTCAAAAGGAGAACAACAAATCCAGCACATTGGAAAAAGAATCTTGCTGTCCAGCAGCAGTATGACCTATGTCATTGATAAACTAGAACAAAAAGGGCATATCGAACGCAAGCCGTGTGCAACAGATCGAAGAGTGATCTTTGCACACATTACTGAAAAAGGAAAAAACTTTATGGAAGAAGCTTTTCCACTACACGAAAAAATGATCACCGAATTGTTTTCTGTCCTTACGGAAGAAGAATTGGAGACGGTTATTCCTTTAGTCAAAAAAGTAGGGATAGCAGCAGCGGGACAAAGCACAAAAAATAAGTAAACTTGATACTATGAAATAGATAGGAGAGGTTATATTGGCCAAACAAACAATGGGCATTCATCACATCACAGCTATTGTAGGACATCCGCAAGATAACCTTGATTTTTATGGATCAGTTTTAGGATTAAGGCTGATCAAAAAAACTGTCAATTTTGACGACCCAGGGACTTATCACTTGTATTTTGGAAATGAAGGTGGAGAACCTGGGACGATCATTACTTTCTTTCCGTGGGAAAATTCGCGTCAAGGAAAAATAGGCGACGGACAAGTAGGCGTAACAGCTTATCTTGTACCAGAAGGTTCGCTGGAATTTTGGGAAAATAGATTGACAGACTTTGAAATTGAGGTTAAAAAGACGACACGTTTTGGGGAAGAATATTTAACCTTCCAAGATCCTCACGGCTTAGAATTAGAACTAGTGGCGAGAAAAGGCGGAGTTGAGAATCCTTATGTCTTTAACGACATTACAAAAGATGTAGCCATCAAAGGTTTCGCAGGAGCTACACTTTATTCTTCGACACCATCTGAAACAGCTGCTACATTAAAAACGGTTATGGGGCTTGAGAAAGCAGGAGAAGAAAATGGGCTGGTTCGATTTACAGCTCCTGGAGAGATCGGAAATGTGATTGATTTGAAGAATGTTTCTGTCGGAAAAGGCGAAACAGGAGTTGGAATGGTGCACCATATTGCCTGGAGAGCCAAAGATGATGATGAATTGTTAGAGTGGCGAAAGTGGGTAAGTGAAAATGGTTTTTATCCTACCGAAGTAAAAGACCGCAATTATTTTAATGCTGTTTATTATAGAGAAAGCGGCGGGATCTTATTTGAAATCGCGACTGATGGGCCCGGATTTGCTCATGATGAGTCATACGAAACGATGGGTCAAGGATTGATGCTTCCTGCACAATACGAAAATCACCGCGACCAGTTAGAAACCCATCTCACTCCGATTCAATTACGTGAGATCAATCCTAAATAGAGTAAAGAAAGGAAGAGGACATGAAACATTTATTTAAAGAAAGAGTTAGTCCTTCTAAACCAACGTTTTTGTTGTTGCATGGAACTGGTGGAAATGAGCAGGATCTATTGCCTCTAGCACAAATGATCGATCCTGAAGCTGCAGTTTTGAGTGTGCGAGGAAACATTCTTGAAAATGGCATGCCTCGATTCTTTAGACGACTGGCTGAAGGAGTTTTTGATGAGCAAAATCTGGAAGAAGAAACAAAACATTTAGCAGATTTTATCGATGAAGCTGCTGCACAATATGGATTTGATCGTTCAAATGTGATAGCCATTGGATATTCAAATGGAGCTAATATTGCTGGAAGTTTACTGTTCCGTTATCAAAATGTATTAAAAGGAGCTATTCTGCATCACCCTATGGTGCCTGTTCGAGGATTGTCTTTACCAGATTTGAAACAAGTGCCTGTTTTCATCGGGGCGGGAGAAAATGACCCTATCTGTCCTGCTGAAGAAAGTAAAGAACTAAAAGAACTATTAGAATCAGCAGGAGCTGAGGTTGAAATTGATTGGGGACAAAACGGTCATTCACTGACTCAGTCAGAAATAGAAGCTGCTCGTTATTGGTACATGAAGGAATTTTAATCGTAAATATAAAAACTGAAAAAATGCAACAACGAACAAAAAACACTGCAGCTGTAGAAATGACTCTACACTAGCAGTGTATTTTCTATATTTTGAAACAAAGAATGGAATAATTTAAGCGGTAAATGAGGGTTTAATATTAGAGAAACGAACGTTATTTTGTAAAAAATTAAAATTGTGTTATAATAAAAGAGGAAATCAATAAAAGTAATTTATTTTTTTGAGTTACGTTCTTAGAGTTGAAGAAATGAGGGGATTAAATGGGTAATAAAATTACCAAAGAAATTCAATCGTTAGTCGAAGTGGAACTTAGAAAAGGAGCCAGCAATTCTAGGATTGCAACGCTTCTAGGCGTGCCTTATAACGAAGCCGTTGAGATGATTGAAGAAATCAAGTTGTCTTTCAAGCCGGATGTTGGAGATAAAATTATTTTTACTTTCCGAGATGAAAAAATGGCAGGCGTCATCATCAAGTTATTAAAAAATAGTGCAGTGGTCGACATTTCGTGGGATCTTTCTTCTGAAAAGATGAAAGACTTAATGGAAGACAGAACCATCGTAAACTTTAAAGATATCGAACAAACGGTTTTATAAAATATGCAAGAAGTTGAATGGATCACATTCAACTTCTTTTTTTGTATTCTAAAAAATGTGAAAAAAGGCTTTGCTAACTGCTTTACATCAGACTTTTGCTAAAAAGAAAACATCTGAAAAAGTAGTTTGTGAACAAAAAGTTTCGGTTTATTGTTGACAGGCTATCTAAAATAGATTAATATTTTGATTGTCAAACAGTTTGATGTTCAAACTAAAATTTAAAACTGAATAACATTAGATGGGGGGAGCGATGTGGACAAAATAGTCAACGAGATAAATCCGTACTTGGTCAGTATCTTCAACGAAATATTGATTATCGAAGAGAATGCTTTAAGAGGCAGCCGGTTCAATGATTTATCCATTAAAGAAATGCACACAATCGAAGCCATAGGAATGTATGGAGAACATACTACTTCTGAAGTAGCTAAGAAAACTTACGTAACTGTCGGGACATTAACAGTCTCTATAAATAACCTAGTGAAAAAAGGCTATGTTGAACGTTTAAGAAGTGAAGAAGACAGAAGAGTCGTACGACTTGGATTGACAAAAAAAGGGCGTCTACTTTATCGCCTGCATGATAAGTTCCATCGTGACATGGTCAGAGAAACACTTACTGACTTGAGCGATGAAGAGGCTCAAGTACTAGTGAAAGGTTTGAGAAATTTACATTTATTCTTGAACCGGATAAAAGAATCCTTATGAGAACAGAGTTGAGTGGAATGGGAACAAAAATAGTCGGTACTGGAAGTTATGTACCCGAAAGAGTCATTTCCAACGAACAATTAGAATTGTTTTTAGAAACTTCTGATGAATGGATCCAAAGTCGAACAGGCATTAAAGAACGCCGGATCAGCGATACAGAAGATACTTCAGATTTGTGCGCTAAAGCAGCTAAACAAATTTTGGCGAATGCTGGAGTTGATGCAAAAGAAATTGGTTTTGTTATCGTTGCAACGATGTCGCCGGATTATCTTAGTCCTTCTACAGCAAGCTTGGTACAAGACAAGATAGGTGCTCATAGTGTGATGTCATTTGATGTCAATGCGGCTTGTTCTGGATTTATTTATGCTTTGTCTATAGCGGAAAAGCTGATGCAATCTGGTAGTTTTCGTTATGGTTTAGTTTTAGGCGGAGAAGTGATGTCTAAAATTGTAGATTGGAATGATCGTAGTACAGCTGTCTTGTTCGGAGATGGAGCAGGCGGGGTATTGCTTGAACATACTTCAGAAGAATCCTTTGTATTAGGGGAAGACATCCATGCAGATGGAAGTCGTGGAGAAGCACTCACTGCTGGAAAAGTTGCATTTTCCGAAAAGTGGGGGCCACAGACTGCAACGCCGCTTGATTTGTTGCAAATGGACGGCAGAAGCATATTCGACTTTGCTATTCGCAGTGTTCCTAAAAGTATTATGGATTTAACTGAAAAAACAGGTACTCAGTTTGAAGAGGTAGAATGCATTATCGCTCATCAAGCTAATTACCGTATCTTAAAAGCGATCGCTAAAAAACTAAAAGTTCCAGTGGAATTATTTGCATCAAATATCCACAAATATGGGAACACCTCAGCAGCAAGTATTCCGATTTTGTTAGACGAATTGGTCGCTGGAGGCGAATTAGTTCTTGGAAGCAAGAAGAAAGTGATTTTAACTGGTTTTGGAGGCGGATTGACATGGGGCTCTATGTTGATTCAGCTATAAAAAAATAAAAAAAACATACATTAATGGAGGAAACAAAAATGACATTTTCAAAAATTCAAGAAATTATTATGGACCAATTAGACAAAGACGAGGAAGAAGTACAATTAACTACTAACTTCCGTGAAGATTTAGAAGCAGATAGTTTAGATTTATTCCAAATCATCAACGACATCGAAGATGAATTTGACATCAAAATCGAATCAGAAGAAGGATTGAACACTGTTCAAGATATCGTAAACTTCGTAGAAGCAGAAACAGCTAAAAAATAAACTCTACATATAGAAAGAAGGAAGTATCTGTATGCAGACAGAATTAATTGAAAAACTGGGTATCAAATACCCAATCATTCAAGGCGCAATGTCTTGGGTAGCTAATCCTAGTTTGGTAAGTGCTGTTTCAAATGCTGGAGGTTTAGGAATTCTTGCATGTGGTCATGCTACAGGAGAGACTGTTCGTGAATTGATTCATGAAACGAAAGCCTTGACTGATAAACCATTCGGGATAAACGTATTACTCCTTTCGCCATATGTAGAAGACGTTGTAAAAATCGTGTGTGAAGAAGGTATAAAAGTGGTTACTACTGGTGCAGGTTCGCCAGGCAGATATATAGCACAATTCAAAGCAGCTGGGACCGTTGTTATTCCTGTAGTCGCTTCAGTAGCATTAGCGAGACGTATGGAAAACGAAGGAGCAGATGCCATCATTTGTGAAGGTATGGAAGCTGGGGGTCACATCGGTAAAACGACGACCATGAACTTGGTTCCTCAAGTAGTAGATGCTGTGAGTATTCCAGTCATTGCTGCTGGAGGAATTGCAGATGGACGAGGCGTTGCGGCTGCTTTTATGTTAGGCGCATCAGCGGTTCAATTAGGGACACGTTTTGTAGTAGCACATGAAAGTACAGTTCACCAAAATTTCAAAGATGCTATTCTAAAAGCAAAAGATATCGACACCGTAATTACGGGACAGATAACAGGGCACCCTGTACGTGTTTTGCGTAATAAATTGACGCGTCAATATCTAAAAGTAGAAAAAGAAATAACAAGTGATGAAAAGCCTGATTTTGATCGTTTGGAAGCGATGGGTAAAGGGGCTCTGAAAAGAGCTGTTATCGATGGCGACAAAGACACTGGTTCATTCATGTCTGGTCAAAGTGCGGGATTAGTGAAAAGAGAACAAAGTTGTCATGACATCATTCAAGAATTGATGAACGATTACAAACAAATCATTATGAGTCAAGTAAGTATGTTATCTAATTAAAAATGGTTTTACCTATAGAATCATGATCATATTAGCTAGAAAGCTAAAAGGAGTTCTTTTTGCTTCCCTTAGTTTTCTAGTTCTTTTTTTAGGGAGCGAAACGAATGAAAACAGCAATCGTGTATAGTGGACAAGGAGCTCAGTATGCTGGCATGGGAAAAGACTTGTATGAACAGTATGACAGCGTCAAAGAAGTGTTTGCACAAGCTAGTGATACTTTACAGTTGGATATGGCGGCTCTTTGTTTTGAAGAAAATAATTTATTGAATCAAACCATGTATACTCAACCAGCCATTTTGACTGTCAGCATGGCGATTGATGCGTTGTTGGCTGAAAATGGAGTCAAACCGGATATCGTTGCGGGATTAAGTCTAGGGGAATACAGCGCTTTTGTTAAAGCGGGTGTGCTGTCTTTTCCTGAAGCATTGAAACTGGTTAAAAAACGAGGTCAATACATGACAGAAGCTATCCCTTTAGGTGAAGGAGCAATGGCGGCTGTTATGGGATTGGACCGCAAAATTATTGAAGAAATTTGCCAGGAAGTGGCTTTAGAGCATGGAGTAGTTTCTCCGGCTAACTACAATATGCCTGGTCAAATAGCTATTGCTGGCTTAAAAGTCCCTGTAGAGATAGCGAGCCAACGATTGAGTGAAGCGGGCGCTAAAAGAGTTGTTCCTTTAACCGTCAGTGGACCTTTCCATACAAGTTTATTGGAACCAGCGGCTAAGCAATTGGAAAAAGAGATTCAATCTTATCAAATCAATGATCCTTCGATGCCGGTCATCAGCAACACTACAGCTAGGCCGTTTGAAGATGCTGCTCACATAAAAGGTTTGATGGTCAAACAAGTGATGTCTCCAGTTTATTGGGAGGACAGCGTTCAAAAAATGATCGAACTAGGGGTCGATACATTTATTGAAGTTGGTCCTGGCAAGACACTAAGCAGTTTCATCAAAAAAATCGATCGATCAGTGAATACGATGAACGTTGAAAACATCAAATCATTTGAAAAAACACTGCAAAAATTGACCTAAATCAATGATTGCAGAAAAAGGATGAGAATATGGAATTAAAAGACAAAACAGTCATTGTTACGGGGAGTTCTAGAGGAATCGGGAAAGCTATTGCTTTAGAATTTGCAAAAAAAGGCGCTAACATCGTATTAAACGGTCGTAAGCCTATTGAAGAAAGTTTAATAGAAGAATTGAAAAGTTTTGGAGTAAAGGTTCACTCTATTTTAGGGGATGTGAGTGATTTTGAATTTGCTCAACAACTGATTCAAGAAACGAAAGAAGTTTTCGGCAGTGTGGATGTACTGGTCAATAACGCTGGAATCACAAAAGATATGTTATTGATGCGAATGACGGAAGAAGATTTCGATCAAACTATCGACATTAATTTAAAAGGTACTTTTAATACAATACGTCACGCTTCAAAAGTTATGCTGAAGCAAAAAAGTGGCACCATTATTAACATGTCCAGTGTTGTCGGGTTAGTTGGAAATGTTGGACAAGCAAATTATGCAGCAAGTAAAGCAGGGGTTGTAGGGCTGACAAAATCAGCGGCACGCGAATTAGCAGCTAGAGGAATCTCAGTTAATGCAATCGCTCCTGGCTTTATCGAAACAGAAATGACGGAAGTCCTTTCTGAAAAAATGAAAGAACAAGCTATCAATCAAATTCCATTAAAACATTTTGGAAGCGTAGAAGAAGTTGCTAGAGTAGCAGTCTTTTTAAGCGAAAATCGTTACATTACTGGTCAAGTCATCAATGTTGATGGTGGAATGGTAATGAACGGTTAATAAAAAGGAGGACAAATACTTATGAATCGTGTAGTGATTACAGGAATGGGTGCAGTTACTCCATTAGGAAACTCTGCAGATGCTTTTTGGGAAGGTCTAAAAGCAGGGAAAAATGGAATTAAAGCCATCACAAAGTTTGACGCTAGTGAAACTGGAATTTCAGTAGCCGGTGAATTGAAAGATTTTGATCCGAAAGAATTTATGGACCGCAAAGTAGCAAAACGAATGGACGAGTATTCTCAATTTGGTGTAGCCGCAGCTGTACAAGCCGTTGAAATGAGTGGAATCGACACAGAAAAAACGAACATGGACCGTTTTGGTGTTATCGTAGGTTCTGGTATCGGTGGTTTGAACGCGATGGAACAACAAATCATTAAAATGCATGATAAAGGACCTCAACGCGTAGCTCCTTTGTTTGTACCAATGGCTATCGGTAATATGGTTGCTGGAAATATCTCTATCGCTATAGGTGCTAGAGGAATCAATACTTCAATCGTAACGGCTTGTGCATCTGGAAACAACTCTATCGGTGAAGCATTCCGTAACATCAAACATGGATATTCAGATGTTATTATTGCAGGTGGAGCAGAAGGTACGATCAATGAAATCGGAATCGCAGGATTCGCTGCTTTAAAAGCATTATCAACAAGTTCAGATCCAGATCGTGCTTCTATTCCTTTTGATAAAGAACGCCATGGATTTGTTATGGGTGAAGGTGCCGGAGTATTGATGTTGGAAAGTCTTGATCACGCACTAGAACGCGGAGCAACCATTTACGGTGAGATCGTAGGTTACGGAGCGACTGGTGATGGCTACCATATGACAGCCCCCTCTCCAGACGGAAGCGGCGCAGGTCGAGCAATGAAATTGGCTATGGAAGAAGCAGGCATCACGCCAGCAGATATCGGCTATATCAACGCTCACGGAACCAGTACACCAGCTAACGATTCATCAGAAACTCAAGCCATCAAATATGCTTTTGGTGACGCTGCTAAAGACGTGGCTATTTCAAGCACGAAGAGTATGACAGGCCACTTATTGGGTGCAGCCGGCGGAATTGAAGCAGTAGCTTGTGTGAAAGCTCTTCAAGAAAATTTCCTACCTCCAACGATCGGATTACAAGTGCCAGACGAAGATTGCGATCTGGACTACATTCCAAATGTTGGAAAAGAAAAAGAAATCCAATATGCCTTGAATAATTCACTAGGGTTTGGCGGGCACAATGCAGTCACACTCTTCAAAAAGTGGGAGGGCAAGTAAATGGATTTTAACCAAGTAAAAGAATTAATACATTTGATTGATCAATCATCTTTAAAAGAATTCCATTTGCAAATGGATAACGTAAACGTACAAATGAGTAAAAACTCGCATGCGCCTGCAGCACAACCAGCAGTTGCTGAGCCGAAATCAGAATGGACACAATCAGCTCCATCTGTAAACATCAGCTCTTCCATCGAGAGCAGCGAGACTTCTGCGCTTTCATCTTCTTCCAATGCACAACCAGAAGTTACTGCAGGAGAAGCAGTATTGTCTCCTATCGTAGGAGTTGTATATTTATCACCTGAACCAGGCAAACCCAACTTTAAAAAAGTTGGAGACACGGTTCAAATTGGTGAAACGCTTTGTATTGTAGAAGCAATGAAAGTAATGAACGAAATCAAGAGCGAAGTAGAAGGTACGATTACTGAAATAATGGTGGAAGACAGCCAAGTTGTAGAATACAACCAGCCATTATTCAAAATCGGATAAGACAGACAACCATAAAGCTGTATTCTTAGGAGGAAAAAAACATGACTAAATTGAACATTGCAGAAATTCAAGAATTGATTCCAAACCGTTACCCAATTTACTTCATCGACAGAGTTGACGAAATGACTCCAGGGGAACATGTATTAGCATTAAAAAACGTGACTATCAACGAAGAAGTTTTCCAAGGCCATTTTCCAGGAGAGCCTGTATTACCAGGAGTTTACATCTTAGAGGCATTAGCTCAAGCAGGTTCGATTCCTCTATTGACATTGGACAAATTTAAAGGACAAACAGCGTATTTAGGCGGAATGAATAAAGTTAAATTCCGTAAAAAAGTTCAGCCGGGTGACCAATTGATGTTGGAAGTCCACATTGTGAAACTTAAAGATTATGCAGGAATCGGTAAAGGTGTAGCTTATGTAGACGGCAAAAAAGTTTGTGAAGCTGAATTAACTTTCATCATAGGACGTTAAGCCTATGTTGAATAAAATTCTAATTGCAAATAGAGGCGAGATCGCAGTACGTGTCATTCGTGCGTGTCAGGAAATGGGAATCAAAACTGTTGCTGTCTACTCAGAGGCGGATCGTGATGCTTTACATATGCAATTAGCTGATGAAGCGATTTGTATTGGACCGGCTAAAGCAACTGATTCTTACTTGGATATGCAATCCATATTGAGCGCTGCTGTCGTAACAAAAGCGCAAGCTATCCACCCTGGATTTGGTTTCTTATCTGAAAACAGCACGTTTGCTACGATGTGTGAAGAAATGAATATTATTTTTATTGGACCAAAACCCGTTACCATCCATCAAATGGGAGACAAAGCAAATGCTCGTGAGTTAATGATTGAGGCAGGAGTTCCTGTCATCCCTGGAAGCGATGGATTTATTCGTACGATAGAAGAAGCAAAATCCGCAGCTGAAAAATTGGGTTATCCAGTTATGTTGAAAGCCAGTGCGGGTGGTGGAGGAAAAGGCATGCGTCGAGTCGCTGATCCAAGTGAATTAGAGACCGCTTATGTCAATGCCAAATCCGAAGCGAAAGCAGCCTTTGGAAATGACGACATGTATATGGAAAAAATCATCGAACACGCACGACACATAGAAGTACAGATTCTAGCCGACAACCATGGGAATGTGATTCATTTAGGGGAACGTGATTGCTCTTTGCAACGTAAAAACCAAAAAGTCATCGAAGAGGCTCCTTCAGTGGCAATCAATGAAGAACAAAGACAGTTGCTGGGTGAAACGGCTGTTAGAGCTGCGAAATACGTAGGTTATCAGAACGCAGGAACGATAGAGTTCCTATTAGATGTAGATGGCAACTATTATTTCATGGAAATGAATACGCGTATCCAAGTAGAGCATCCCGTTACTGAAATGGCAACTGAAGTCGATATTGTTAAACAACAAATTTTGATTGCCTCAGGAGAAGTCTTGTCTCTCCAACAAAAAGATGTTAGATTAACAGGGCATACAATTGAATGTCGAATCAATGCGGAAAACCCTGCTTTTAACTTCGCTCCATCTCCTGGCAGATTAGATTATTTGCTGGTTCCGTCAGGTGGTTTGGGACTGCGAGTGGAAAGTGCCATGTATCAAGGAGCAGAGATTCCTCCATATTATGATGCCATGATCGCAAAAATCATTACCAAAGGGTCAAATCGAGAAGAAGCGATTGCAAAAATGAAACGAGCATTAGGGGAATTAGTTATCGAAGGAATCATCACAAATCAGTTTTTCCAAGAAGATTTGTTGAACGATGAGAAGTTTGTCCGTGGAGAATACGATACAAGTTATTTAGAAACTGACTTTCTGAAGCATTGGGTTCCGCGTATAGAATAAAAAACGAACCGAAGAGAGCAAGAATTTTTCCAGAGGTGATAATGTGAAACTGTTTAAAAAGAAACGAGTGTATATCCCCATTCATGTGGATCGAACACAACAAGAAGATACAACAGTTCCTGTTGTACCAAATGGAATGTTCACTAAGTGTCCTCAATGTCAAAAATCTATTTATACAAAAGATTTAGGTCATGATAAAATTTGTCCTGAATGTGGATATTCTTTTAGAATATGCGCAACAGAACGGATTGAATTGATTGCTGACGAAGGAAGTTTTGAAGAGTGGGACAAAGAAATGGCGTTATCAAACCCGCTAGATTTTCCAGGATATGAAGAAAAATGGAAACAAGCACAAGTAAAGGCGAACACAAATGAAGCCGTGGTCACAGGTAAAGCAACTATAGATGGGCATCAGACCGTTATTTGTGTAATGGATTCAACTTTCATCATGGGAAGTATGGGACAGATCGTTGGTGAAAAAATCACTCGAGCTGTAGAGCGCGCAACCGCAGAAGAACTGCCGGTAGTGATTTTTACGGCTTCCGGTGGTGCTAGAATGCAAGAAGGGATCATTTCTTTGATGCAAATGGCTAAAATCAGTGGAGCAATCGCTCAACACAATAAAGCTGGTCTGCTGTACATTACCGTCTTGACTGATCCGACTACCGGAGGAGTTACAGCTAGTTTTGCCATGCAAGGAGACATTATTTTGTCTGAACCTAGAGCATTGGTTGGATTTGCCGGAAAACGAGTGATTGAGCAAACAATCAAAGAAACTCTACCAGATGAATTCCAATTAGCTGAATCGGTTATGGAAAACGGGTTTATTGATAAAATCGTTCCACGAAACGAATTAAAAAACACGTTAGGTAAATTGTTAAAATTACACGAAAAATAAAGCTTTTAGACAGCGTTGACAAAGAAGGTGCACTTAGAAAATGAAAAAAGCTATTGATATCGTAGAACGCTCACGAAGAACCTCTCGACTAAACACTTTAGAGATCATTGCTGAGGTTTTCGAGGATTTTTTAGAGTTTCATGGAGATCGGTTATTTCGTGATGACAAAGCTATTGTTGGTGGAATCGCCACACTGAACGGTCAAGCTGTGACGGTGATCGGAAATCAAAAAGAACATGATTTGAAGGAAAATATTCGAAGAAATTTTGGTTCTGCTCATCCTGAGGGTTACCGTAAGTCCTTGCGTTTGATGAAACAAGCAGAGAAGTTCAATCGTCCAGTTATCAACTTCGTCAATACTGCAGGAGCATATTGTGGAGTGGAGGCTGAAGACAGGGGACAAGGCGAAGCTATCGCTCGAAATCTGCTTGAAATGAGCCAGTTAAAAGTACCTATTCTTTCTATTATATTGGGAGAAGGCGGCAGTGGCGGAGCCCTTGCATTAGCCATGGGAAACGAAGTATGGATGATGGAAAATTCTATGTATTCAGTATTGTCTCCTGAAGGTTTTTCTTCTATATTATGGAAAAACGCATCAAGAGCTAAAGAAGCTGCAGAAGTTATGAAATTGACGCCAGAAAATTTAATGGAGTTGTCAGTTATTGATAAGATCCTTCCAGAGTCTGAAAATGAAATCGACTTATCTAATGAAGAGATCTTGTTGACGATGAAAAAAGAGATCACAGACTTTTTAAAGAAAATGGCTCCAAAGACTTCTGAAGAATTGATTCAAGAAAGATATGAAAAATTCAGAGCTTTTTAATTGTATAGCTTATCCTATTGAGGTCAAGACAGTCGTCTTGGCCTTATCTTTTGATTTAAAATCCTTACATATGGATTAACGGAAAGATTTTTGTGTGTTAAACTGAGACTATTGAATTGAAAGTTTCTTTCAGTCATTTATACTATGATTCGGATAGACCATATAGTATTGAAAAGTAGGTGAAATATGGGAGAACGAATAGACTTTCCAAAAAATTATGAATTGTATCTGAGAAAAGCTGTCCACAAATTCCAAGAAGGAAATATGGTAGAAGCTTGCACGTATTTTGAAGAAGCTTATGCAATCAAACAAGAGTCAAGTATCAATGCCATGTATGTCTCTGCACTTTTTCAACTAGAACGATATAAAGAAGCACAAGAAATTGCAGAAGATAAACTTGAACTATATGAGAGTGATGATAGTTTATACAGCTTATATACGACTATTTTAATCAAAAACCATTCCTTTAAAGAAGCTGAACTCATTATTCAGCGAAAATTATCGCAACTGAACCAAACTGCTAACAAAGAAGTATGGCATACTGCTAAATATGTTTTAGAACACGAACAAAATAGGCACAAGCAAAATGAGAAAAAGAGAAACCAAGAGTTGTTGAAAGAAATTTTAGCGATGGGAGACAAATCTTTTGAACATCAGGCTGCTTTAATCAAACAAATGCAGGAAATGAGTAATGAGTGGTATACGCTAGGTGCTAGAAGTGTTTTGCGCAACCCTTTTGTAAATGAAATCGTAAAAACGACTGTTTTAGAGCATTTAGTAAGAGAAGGTGTCACTGAAGAATTTGAAATGTATTGGTTTGATCAACGTCGATTTGTTGTTCCAGCAGATCAATCGTCTTTAGAGGAAAATAGGCGATTTAAAGAAGTCGTTCATTTATTGAAAGAAAAGTTTGAAGATGATAATCCGACTATGTATCAAGCACTGCTGCAAGAAGTAAATCTGCATTTTCTGATGTTGTATCCTTACATTGAAGAGGTGGTAACAGACGCCAGCAAATGGTTAGGGACATGTTTTAATCAGTATGATGCTTATTTCTTGAATTTGGTCGAAAATGACCCAGATAACCAAATCATGAAAACGTGGATTCAACGATTAAATGAAGACATCGCTGCAATGATGATGGAATAACAAGGTTGATAAAAAGGTGTCGAAAGAAAGAATGAAATTTAGAAAACGTAATGTATAGCAGTTTTTATTTACAAAACCGCTTAAGTGGTGTAATATGGAAAAGTATGCAAGTCTTCAAAAGACTGTGAAAATAGAATATTTCGGAGGGTAATTTACATGACTGCAAAATGGGAAAAAAAAGGAATCAATGATGGCGTATTGTCATTTGAAATTTCAGAAGAACAAGTAAAACAAGGTATCGAAACAGCTTTCAACAAAGTGAAAGGCACTTTATCAGTACCAGGATTCCGTAAAGGGAAAGTTCCTCGCAAAGTTTTCAACAAAATGTACGGAGAAGAAGCTTTATACGAAGATGCATTGAATGCAATCTTACCAGAAGCTTACGCTGCAGCACTTGAAGAAGCAGGAATTGAACCAGTAGACCAACCAGAAATCGATGTTAAGAGCATGGAAACTGGAAAACCTTGGGAAATCGAAGCTAAAGTTACTGTTAGACCTGAAGTAACATTAGGCGACTACACTGGCCTTGAAGTACCAAAACAAGACCGTGAAGTAACTGACGAAGACGTTGTAGAAAACTTAGAAAGCAAACGCAGCGCTCAAGCAGAATTAGTTTTAAAAGAAGAAGCTGCTGAAAATGGCGATACTGTTGTTATCGATTTTGAAGGATTCAAAGACGGCGAAGCTTTTGAAGGTGGAAAAGGCGACAACTTCTCACTTGAATTAGGATCAAACTCATTTATTCCAGGATTCGAAGAGCAATTAGTAGGAACAAAAGCTGGAGACGAAGTTGAAGTTAACGTAACTTTCCCAGAAGATTACCAAGCTGAAGACTTAAAAGGTCAAGATGCTGTATTCAAAGTTAAAGTTCACAAAGTTAAAGCAAAAGAACTTCCAGAATTAGATGATGAATTTGCTAAAGATATCGACGACGAAGTTGAATCACTTGATGAATTAAAAGAAAAAGTGAAAAAACAATTAACAGAAGCTAAAAGTGCTTCAGCAGACGAAGCTGTAGAAGATGCAGCTATCCGTAAAGCTGTAGAAAACGCAACTATCGAAGAAATCCCTCATGCAATGGTTCATGACGAAGTTCACCGTCAAATGGAATCATTCTTGAACAACATGCAACAACAAGGTGTATCTCCTGAAATGTACTACCAAATTACTGGTACTACAGAACAAGATCTACACAAACAAATGGAAGTTGATGCAGAATTCAGAACTAAAACAAACTTAGTTTTAGAAGCTATCGTTGAAAAAGAAAACTTTGATCCTTCAGAAGAAGAAGTTGAAGAAGAAATCAAGAACTTAGCTGAAGAATATGGTATGGAAGCAGATGCTGTAAGAAATGCTTTGACTCCTGACATGTTAAAACACGACATTTCATTGAAAAAAGCGATCGACTTGATCACTTCTACAGCAGTAGAAAAATAATTGCTTTAATCAGCCAGGCTCAACAAAAATGAATTGTAAAAAATAACATTTTGTTGAACAAGTCCGACTTTAGCAACGATCTAAGTAAAGTAAACTTGGTAGGTTAAGGGGCTAGACCATAAGTATTGTGGTCTGGTCCCTTTCTTACTTAAAAGAGTCCATTAGGTAGCAATATTTTGATATATATGCTATCATTTAACAAGTTTGAATGTTATATTATGAAGAAAATAGTAACAGGAAACAGAATAGAGGTGTATGGTAACATGTTTAATGATGAAGAAACAAGTGGTGTAGTTAGTTGTTCATTCTGTGGGAAAACTCAAGATCAAGTGAAGAAAATCGTTGCAGGACCTGGAGTATACATCTGTAATGAATGTATTGACTTATGTAAAGAAATCATAGACGAAGAATTTAGTGAAACAGGTTATGGGGAATTTTTAGAAGTTCCAAAACCTCAAGAAATTCAACAAATTTTAAACGAATATGTGATTGGACAGGAACAAGCGAAAAAATCGTTGTCTGTTGCAGTATACAATCACTATAAACGTGTCAATCATATGGGCGAAAGCGAAGAAGGCGGAGTTGAGCTTCAAAAGAGCAATATCAGCTTGATTGGTCCTACTGGATCAGGGAAAACATTCCTTGCTCAAACACTGGCTCGTATTTTAAATGTTCCATTTGCTATCGCGGACGCAACTAGTCTAACTGAAGCAGGATATGTTGGAGAAGATGTGGAAAATATTCTACTGAAACTTTTGCAGTCTGCAGACTTTGATGTAGAACGTGCTGAAAAAGGAATCATTTATATCGATGAAATCGATAAAATAGCTCGTAAGAGTGAAAACGTGTCTATTACGCGTGATGTGTCAGGTGAAGGTGTACAACAAGCCTTGCTGAAAATCTTGGAAGGTACGGTAGCAAGTATTCCTCCTCAAGGTGGAAGAAAACACCCTCAACAAGAATTCATCCAATTAGATACTACAAACATTTTATTCATCGTTGGTGGAGCGTTTGATGGAATTGAATCAATCGTTAAAAATCGTTTAGGCGAAAAAGTAATCGGTTTTGGTTCTTCTAAGAAAAAATTTGATGAATCTAAATCTGTGATGCAACAAATCATTCCTGAAGACTTATTGAAATTTGGGTTGATTCCTGAATTTATTGGTCGTTTGCCTATCATGGCAGCACTTGAGAAGTTGACAGAAGATGATTTGATCCACATTCTAACAGAACCTAAAAACGCTTTGGTAAAACAATACAAGAAATTACTAGAGTTGGATGATGTTGAGCTTGAATTCGAGCCTGAAGCTTTACGTGAGATCGCTAAATTAGCTATTGAACGCAACACAGGTGCTCGTGGTTTACGTTCAATTATCGAAACACTTATGTTAGAGATCATGTTTGACTTACCAAGTCGTCCAGAAGTATCTAAATGTGTCATCACTAAGGGCGCAGTTGAAGACACTTCAAACGCTGTTTTTTATGATGTCGAAGGAAAAAAAGTCGTTTAAAAATGAACTAAGTGCATGAAAAGAGACTCGGCCGAAAAGAGGCAGAGTCTCTTCTTTTTTTGAAGATTTGAAAGAAATATACATACTGGATATTTTACAATTGTGTTACAAATATCTCTTTTTTGTGTTCGCAAAAACGAAAACAGAGATTTAACCGTTATATTTTAATATCAGTTATGTTAGAATAGAAAATGGATTTAAGAAAGAATTCGTTTAGTCAGTTGCTAACTGGCTTTATAAACCCAATAGACAAGTGAAATTGCTAAACCCTTTTTGAGTGGAATAAATGGACTAGCCCCTAAAAAGTTATTACAGTGATTTAAAAAGAGGACGTGGAAAACACTATGAAAGTAAATCGTGCGGAATTTATCATCAGCGCAGTTTCACCAGCGCAATACCCGAATACCAATCTTCCAGAAATTGCTTTAGCAGGAAGATCAAACGTAGGAAAATCTTCATTCATCAATAAAATGACTAACAGAAAGAATCTTGCACGAACTTCAAGTAAACCAGGAAAAACTCAGACATTGAACTACTATAAAATTGAAGATAAATTTTATTTTGTAGATGTACCTGGATATGGTTATGCAAAAGTTTCTAAAACAGAAAGAGCTAAGTGGGGAGAAATGCTGGAAACCTACTTTACTAAAAGAGAAACATTAAAAGCGGCTGTTTGTGTAGTCGACTTCAGACACCCGCCAACACAAGACGATATCCAAATGTACAACTTCTTGAAATACTACAATGTGCCTGTTTTAGTTTTAGCAACAAAAGCAGATAAGATACCAAAAAGCAAATGGAATAAACATGAAAAAATTGCAAGAGAAGCATTAGATCTAGATCCTTCTGACAGGTTGATTGTTTTTTCTTCAGAATTAGGTACGGGAATAGACAAAGTATGGAACTATATAGAATCTATTATTTAACTAAGTCGATTTGAGTTTACCGGCTTAAACCTGCAACTAACAGTAACTCACGAACTAGGGATAAAAGAACAAAAGGATGATAAACATTGAAAATCTTACTTTATGGTGTTAGTCATCATTATGCACCAATTGAAATTAGAGAAAATTATGCAGTGGAAGATATTAGTGTGGCTAAACAGCTGGCTGATATCCACGCTTTCTCTGGCGTAGAAGAAGTGGCTATATTAACAACTTGTAATCGTACAGAATATTATATGTATGTAGATCCTGATTCATTTAAACATGGCGAGTTACTTCACTACTTAGCAGATTACACAGGATACGATGTTACTGAAGTGATCTCTACGACGTATGGTAAATCAAATTTAAGTGCAGCGACGCATTTATTTAACGTTACTTCAGGTTTGGATTCCTCTATTATTGGAGAAAGCCAAATCCTTGGGCAAGTCAAATCGGCTTACCAAACTGCACAAGAGTCTGAGACCGTTGGACCTATTTTGAGTTCGTTATTCAATAAAGCTATTGCGTTCTCTAAAAAGATGCATACGGAAACTAAAATTGATCAAGTATCACGCGACGCAGCATCAGCTGCAGTGCAGTTGTTTAAACAAGAATGGAAAGATTTCTCTGACAGACGCTTTTTGATCATCGGTGCTGGCAAAATGGCGCAATCAGCTGCAAGAGCTTTGGTTTATCAAGGAGCTGAATCGATTACACTAGCGAGTCGTGATTACGACAAAACAAGTGAAGTGGTTGGGAAGTTGAATGAATGGGCAAATGCTTTAAAAACGAATGAAATGAGCATACGTACTTTCCACACGGGAGATTACGCTCATTTACCAATGTATTTAGCGAAAGCAGACGGAGTCATCGCGGCCACTAAGTCCACTGAAGTCATCGTGACGGAAGATGTTATCAAAAAAATGAATGATATTCGTTTTTCAAAGAAAAAACAATTGATGATGGATCTTGCTGTTCCTCGAAACATAGAGATGGACTTGGAGAAAGATGAGCATATCCTTCTTTTTGATATGGATCGAATTGGTAACGAATTAAAATCGACTACCAAACTGCAAGAGAAAGAATTGAATCACATCAAAACGGAAATGGAAGAAGCTATCTACCAATTCAACTTTTGGTTTAAAGAGCGCAAATCGGTTCCGTATCTTGAAGAGTTCAGCAAGAAAAACAGCCAGTTAAGAGAAACGGTCATGCAAAGTTTAGTGAACAAATTGCCTGAATTGACGGAGCGCGAAACAGCGGTCATTGAAAAACACATGCAAAGTATCGTCAATCAAATGGCTAAAAAACCGATTCAGGCTTTAAAAGACATCACTAAAACCGATTCATCAGAAAAAGCAGATAGAGAATTGAAACAATTTGCTGTTCAAATGGGAATTATTGAAAAAGAGGTCCCAGCTGAAGAAGCAACACCAGAAGAAAATGAACTACCTGCTAGTACAAAGTTTAGTTTTGAGAGAAAAGAGGTTTTTCAGTATGAGAAACACCACTAAATCAGAATCCATCTTTCAAAAGTCGATTGATTTAATGCCAGGAGGCGTCAGCAGCCCTGTTAGAGCATTCAAATCAGTCGATGTTCCGCCTATTGTAATGGAAAAAGGAAAAGGCAGCCATATTTTTGATGTTGACGGCAATGAATACATTGATTATGTATTGTCTTGGGGTCCATTGATCTTAGGTCATGCAAATCCAACTGTGGTTAAAAGTATCCAAGAGGCTGCTGCATTAGGAACTAGTTTTGGAACATTGACGGAAATGGAAACGACCCTTGCTGAGCTGGTGATTGAAAGAGTTCCTTCTATCGAGATGGTCCGATTCGTAAACTCTGGTACAGAAGCTACCATGAGTGCATTGCGCTTGGCTCGAGGGTACACTAAGCGAGATAAAATCATTAAATTAGAAGGCAGCTACCACGGGCATGATGATTCTCTATTGGTAAAAGTTGGTTCAGGAGTTGCTACGCTGGGGCTGCCTGATTCACCAGGTGTTCCAAAAAATACAACTTCTAATACTTATGTAGCGCCTTATAACGATTTAAATGCCATTAAAGAGTTGTTTGCTGCATATCCGGGAGAATTTGCGGCTGTCATCATGGAGCCTGTCGCTGGAAATATGGGTGTCATTCCTCCTGTAGATGGATTTCTTGAAGGGTTGCGTGAAATCACTCTTCAAGGTGGGGCATTGTTGATCTTTGATGAAGTCATGTCTGGATTCCGTGTCGGTTACCATAGTGCACAAGGTCATTATGGAGTTACTCCAGACATTACTTGTCTTGGGAAAGTAATTGGCGGAGGCGTACCTGTAGGAGCTTATGGCGGGAGAAAAGAAATCATGGAACACATGGCTCCAGCCGGACAAATCTATCAGGCAGGCACTTTATCAGGAAATCCAATTGCCATGGCATCGGGCATTGCTACATTATCTCAACTCAAAAAAGCAGATTATGCACATTTTGAAAGTTTAAGCAATCAACTAAAAGAAGGCATAGAAGCTTTAAGTGAAAAATACTGTATTGATATTACAGTCAATCAAGCAGGAAGTATGATTGGAATGTTCTTTACAAAAGGTCCTGTAACAAACTATCAACAAAGTAAAGCCAGCGATACAGTTTTCTTTTCCAACTATTATAGAGAAATGGCGGACAGAGGTGTTTTCTTGCCTCCTTCTCAATTTGAAGGATTGTTCTTGTCTACAGAACATACAAAAATGGATATTGAAAAGACATTGGCAGCAATGGATGAAAGTTTTGCAGTTTTAACTCAATAATGAACTTCGCTTAAAAAAAGCATGGAGAAATCTCCATGCTTTTTTTATACACATTTTTTTATACATTAATAAGCAAAATAAAGTGTATAAAAACGTTTTTATATGTATAAATTGCAAATATTTTAAATAAATATTGCATAAATATCCTCCGTTTGTTAAGATATCTATAATATTTATGAATAAGTTATTCAGGAGGAAAATAATGAAGAATAAAAAAGGTTTATTGATGTTGTTTTACATACTCACTATGTTTTTATCTTTAGGCTTGAACGCAAGCTCAGCTCATGCGGAAGAAGTCGTGAGCGACTCTTCACTAGAAGAAATCAAAGAAAAAGGTGTACTGGTCATTGGGACAAGTGCAGACTTTCCGCCTTATGAATTCCATGCAACGATTGATGGAAAAGATACAATCGTTGGGATGGATATTGAAATCGCTAAGAAAATCGCAGAGGATATTGGAGTAGAACTGGAAATCAAAGATATGCAATTTGATAGTTTGATTCCGGCGTTGGAAACCAATAATATCGATATGATTTTAGCAGGAATGTCGGCTACAAAAGAAAGACAAGTCAGTGTCGACTTCAGCGATCCCTATTATTTTGCTACACAAAACATTGTGATAAGAGCAGAAGACGAAGAGTTGTATGCATCGAAAAAGGACTTCAGCGGAAAAGTGATCGGCGCTCAAATGGGAAGCTTGCAAGAAACACTGGCCAAAAGTGAAATGACGGATTCGGAATTGATCACATTAGGGCAAACAACTGAGCTATTGTTATCATTAAAAACGGGGAAATTGGATGCTGTAGTTATGGAAGGGCCTAATGCTTTGGCTTTTACAGGAAACGATGAGTCGCTAATTACTTTCGAAGGTGGTTTTGAAGGCGGCGAGACAGATGGAACAGCTATCGCAATGCGAAAAGGCGCAGATACACTAGTTGCAGCGGTGAATGAGTCATTGGCAGAAATCAAAGAACAAGACTTGATTCCGGGTTATTTAGCAGAAATAGGGAAACACCTTGAGACCGCTCCAACAGAAGGGGAAACTGAAGCAGAAAAAGGTTCTATTTTAGACTATTGGTCTTATTTTTTAGAGGGTACAGGGAATACGATTTTTATTTCTGTCGTTAGTGTATTGTTTGGTTCGTTGATTGGCGGATTGTTGGCGCTGATCAGAATTGGAGATAACAAGTTCTTGCGTTTCTTCGCTACAGCTTACGTAGAATTTGTGCGTGGGACACCGATGTTGATTCAAGTGATGTTCATTTATTTTGCGGTTGGTTACCTGATCAATATCCCAGCATTATTGGCAGGGATCATTGCTGTTTCTTTAAACAGCGGAGCCTATGTGTGTGAAATCATCCGGTCAGGATTGGCCTCAGTTCCAAAAGGACAAATTGAAGCTGCTCGAAGCTTAGGGATGAGTAAAAAGACAGCTATGAGACACATTATTTTCCCTCAAGCATTGAAAAATATTTGGCCGGCTTTAGGAAGTGAATTTGTAACGATCATTAAAGAAAGTTCTATTGTATCAGTTATCGGAGTCAGTGAATTGATTTTCCAAACTCGTGTAGTAACATCGGTATCTTATAGAGGGATTGCTCCGTTAGCGGTCAGTATGGTCATTTACTTTATTTTGACGTTCAGCTTAACGAAACTATTGAATTACTATGAAGGGAAGATGGCGCATGATTAAGATCCAGCATTTAGCTAAATCGTTTAAAGACAACGAAGTATTAAAAGATATCAATGAAGAAATTAAACAAGGGGAGGTCGTTGTGATTATTGGACCTTCCGGTTCTGGCAAAAGCACGTTGCTACGTTGTTTGAATTTGCTGGAAATGCCTTCTAAAGGAGAAGTCGTCTTTGAAGGAACTTCCCTGACTGGATTGAAAGAAGAAAAACTGAATCATTTGAGAGAAAAAATGGGGATGGTTTTTCAAAACTTCAACTTATTTCCGCACAAGACGGTATTGGAGAACATGAAAATCGCTCCTATGAAAGTCAAAAATGAAGCAGAGCCTGTTGCAGAGTCGACAGCCATCAAGTTATTGAGAAAAGTTGGATTGGAAGAGAAAGCTCATATGTATCCAAACAGTCTATCAGGCGGTCAGCAGCAACGAGTCGCTATCGCTCGAGCATTAGCAATGGACCCTGATGTAATGCTTTTTGACGAACCGACCAGTGCACTTGACCCAGAAATGGTTGGGGAAGTGTTAGGTGTTATTCAAGATTTAGCTGAATCAGGCATGACCATGGTAGTTGTCACGCACGAAATGGGTTTTGCAAAAAAAGTAGCCGACCGTGTTTTATTTATGGATGCAGGTTACATTGTAGAACAAGGAACGCCGGAACAAATCTTTAATTCTCCGGTTAATGAACGGACACAAGACTTTCTAGCAAAAGTTTTATAAAAAAAGATTTATGGGTCTTATGATAAACGTCCTCTGATGTAACAGATCAGAGGACGTTTATTTGTCGAATGAAGCTTTATCTCACTTGTTTGATGGACAAAATGGTAAAATCAAAGTACAATTAAGCGTGAATGTAGAAGAATCTTTCAAAGTTGGTTAAGGTTCAAACAGAGAATCCAGAAGTTTTTCAGAAAAAAAGAAAAACTTCATCAATATATAGAATTATTCTAGTCTCAATCAATTGAGGAGGAAATTAAGTATGTCAATGTTTTTAGATCAAGTCAAAATTAATGTTAAAGCCGGTGACGGCGGGAATGGAATGGTTTCGTTCCGTCGTGAAAAATATGTGCCGGATGGTGGACCTTCAGGTGGTGACGGCGGGAATGGCGGAAACATCATTTTTATCGTCGATGAAGGATTACGTACCTTATTAGATTTTCGTTTTAATCGTCATTTTAAAGCTCCACATGGAGAAAACGGAATGACTAAAGGAATGCACGGTAGAGGAGCAAAAGATCTAACCGTTAAAGTTCCACCAGGTACTGTAGTGAAAAATGCTGAAACGGGAAGAGTATTAGGCGATTTGATTGAAGATGGCCAAACATTAGTAGTCGCTAAAGGTGGGCGTGGAGGACGTGGGAATATCCGTTTTGCTACTCCTAGAAACCCAGCTCCAGAAATTGCTGAAAATGGCGAACCTGGACAAGAATTCGAAATTGAAATGGAATTAAAAGTACTGGCTGACGTAGGGTTAGTTGGTTTCCCTTCAGTAGGTAAATCAACATTGCTTTCCGTTGTTTCTTCAGCTAGACCAAAAATTGGCGCTTACCACTTTACAACCCTGGTTCCTAATTTAGGGATGGTTCGTACAGAAGATGGTCGCAGTTTTGTTATGGCAGATATGCCTGGTCTGATTGAAGGTGCTTCTCAAGGTGTCGGTCTGGGAATCCAGTTCTTAAGACATATTGAAAGAACGCGTGTGTTGCTGCATATCATAGATATGAGCGGAAGTGAAGGACGCGACCCTTACGACGATTTCCAAGTGATTAATAAAGAATTGGAATCATATAACTTGCGCCTGTTAGAACGACCACAAATCATTGTAGCAAACAAAATGGATATGCCTGAATCCGAAGAGAATTTAAAAGCATTCAGAAAAAAAATCCAAGAGTTGAAAGAAAATGAATATGACGAAGATATCGCTATTTTCCCAATTTCATCTGTAACCCACAAAGGGATCAACGCGTTGATGAGCAAAACAGCTGATCTGCTGGAAAATACACAACCATTCCCTGTTTACGATGAGATCGAGGAAGAGGAAGAATCTGTTCTTTACAAATATACACCAGAAGAGAAACCATATACCTTGACGAGAGAGCCGGACGCATCTTGGACATTAGGCGGAGCTAAATTAATCAAACTCTTCCAAATGACCAACTTTGATCACGATGAATCAGCATTGCGTTTTGCCCGTCAGTTAAGATCTATGGGTGTGGATGCTGAGTTAAGAGAGCGTGGCGCTAAAAATGGCGATATCGTTCGCATGAAAGATCAAGAATTTGAATTTGAGTACTTGGAATAAGACTGGTTGATATTGAGGGTCAGATTTTCATAGCTCAAAAAGATTAGGATGGACGATATGGAATTATTATTTTTAGGAACAGGTTCAGGGGTTCCTTCAAAACAACGCAACGTGACCAGTATTGCTTTAAAGTTGTTGGATGAAAGAAATTCAGTATGGTTGTTTGATTGTGGAGAAGGTACTCAACAACAAATATTAAACACAACATTAAAACCTAGAAAAATAGAAAAGATTTTTATTACCCACTTACACGGAGACCATATTTATGGTCTCCCGGGTTTGTTGGCGAGCAGAGCGTTTCAAGGAGGAGACGGACCTTTAACGATTTATGGTCCTCCAGGAATTGAGCGGTTTGTGCGGACAACGTTAAAAATCAGCGGGACCTATTTAAAGTATGCCTTGAAATTTCATGAAATTCAGCAAGAAGGCATCGTTTTTCAAGATAAACAATTTACTGTCAGCTGCAAGGAATTGAATCACGGAATCCAATCTTTCGGATACAGAATTGAAGAAGCCAGTCACCAAGGTACGCTTCAAGCGGATAAACTGAAAGAAGCAGGTATTCCATTTGGTCCGCTTTTTGGAAAATTAAAAAATGGCGAAACGGTTACTTTAGAAGATGGTCGCGTTTTTAATGGAAAAGATTTTATTGGAGAACCTCACGAAGGAAGAATCGTAACGATTTTAGGGGATACCAAAAAAACAAAAAACAGCGTACTTTTGGCTGAGAACGCGGATGTATTGGTGCATGAAAGTACTTTTGACCATAAAAGCCGCCAATTAGCAAAAGAGTATAATCATTCTACCAATGTTGAGGCTGCAGAAACAGCTAAAGAAGCAAACGTTAAACGTCTGTTGCTGACTCACATCAGTGCTCGCTTTTTAGCGAATGATGTTCATTTATTGGAAAAAGAAGCTCAAAAGATTTTTCCTCACACTAAAGTCATGAAAGATTTTAGCGAAGTAGAAATACCGCTTAAGAAAGACCAAAATCAAGTGTAAAGGGGCTATTGATGTGAAAACTACTAACCATTTACAAGATAAGGTTGTTTTTATTACGGGGGCATCTTCCGGATTGGGAGAACAAATCGCCTATGAAGCAGCTTTAAAAGGCGCGACTGTTGTAGTTGCTGCTCGTAGTTTAGATAAACTAAAGGTAGTGAAAGAAAATTGTGAAAAAATTTCTGGGAAAAAAGCGTATTTATTTTCTTTAGATATTGCAGATCCAGAAGAAATCGAAGCTACGTTCAATGAGATCATTGAAACAGTTGGACCCATAGATGTGTTGATCAACAACGCTGGATTTGGACATTTTGAAAGTGTATTGACAACGGATATGAGCATTGCTGAAGATATGTTCCGCGTAAATGTGCTAGGATTAATGTATACTTCTCAATTAGCCGCTATACATATGGCTGATCGTAAAACAGGACACATCATAAACATCGCTTCAATGGCAGGCAAAATGGCTACACCTAAATCGACTATTTATTCAGCCAGCAAGTTTGCTGTTATCGGATACACGAACGCTTTACGTTTAGAGTTGAAACCTTTATCTATTCAAGTAACTACTGTCAATTTGGGTCCAGTTAAAACATCTTTCTTCGATAAAGCGGATAAAAATGGAGATTATTTGGAAAAAGTAGATAAGTTAGTGTTAGATCCTAAAGAAGTCGCTTATAAAGTGGTAAAAATGATTGGATCCTCTAAGCGTGAATTGAACCTTCCGAAATCAATGGAGATTGCTAGTCGTTTTTACACTTTATTCCCAACAGCTGGAGATTATTTGGCTACAACGTTGTTTGATAAAAAATAAAAAACTTTAATGTGAGGAGTTTTTGCAGATGAAAAGACAATGGACAACAATCATAGCGTTAGTATTGGTCATTTTGATTGCTGCTTTTGCAGTTATGAATACGGAATTGGTACCAGTAAATTTTGCGTTCGCTGTAGCTTCTTGGCCGCTTATTATGGTCATTTTAGGTTCACTGCTGATTGGTGCTTTGATTGCCGTTTTGATTTCTACAGGCACGATTATGCATGATCGTAAGGAAATCAAGCAGTTGAAAAAAGAAATTGAGGCTTCAAAGTCTAAACAACAAGAAGAAATCTCACAAATCCATAAAGAGCATGAAAAAGAATTAAGTGAAAAAAACAATCAGATCCAACAATTGAAAGCCCAGTTAACGGCAACAGATGCTCAAACAGTCAAAATAGACTAGGCTATTGAGCTTTTTAAAAGCAGGGGTATCAGTGAATTGAAAACTACTTTGAAAGTTAGCAAGGAATCCAAAATTCAAAGTAGTTTTTTCACTTTCATCATCTAGTTCTAATAACTAATTTGTCTAGTTATATAGAATGTGTTAAAATAAATTATCTTTTAAAAAAGGATATGAAAAAATGACGTATAATGAAGAGTTAATGCAGTGGACTGCGGACGTTGAAAAGTATCATTTGCCTAGATGGGATGATTTACCGGATATTGATTTATACATGGATCAAGTGATTACGTTGATTGAAAATTATTTGATGATTTTTAATCCGACACACGATAAGAAGATCATTACGTCTTCAATGGTGAACAACTATGTAAAATTAAAAGTGATTCCTAAGCCCGTTAAGAAAAAGTATACTAAGAAGCACTTGGCGTACTTGATTGCGATCTCCATTCTTAAACAAGTCATCACCATTCCTGAAGTGAGAGACGGAATTGTTTATCAAGCTTCCGTGAGCGGCATCAGGGAAGCTTATAATTTATTCTGCTGCGAACAAGAATATGCTTTAAAAGCGGTTGCATCTCGTATTGGAGAAACAGAGCTGTTACCGTTGATGAAAGATGATACCGACGAAAAAACGATGCTGGTACGAAATGCCACGCTAGCAGTTGCTACAAAAATTGCTACAGAAAAATTGGTAGCTTCGTTAAGCGTTGTCAACAGTCAAGAAAGTCAAAATAAGTAATTAATGGAGGACGATTAGAAAAATGAAGAATGAAAAAATTGCTTTTCTAGTTGATTCAGGATCAGATGTTCCGCAAAATGTTTTGGAACAAGGAAATATGAAAGTGATCCCGTTGAAAATCATTTATAAAGACGGCGAATACACCGATAAAGTGGATATTCAACCGGAAGAGTTATACGACCGCTTAAAAGAAGAGATCCCTAAAACGTCTTTACCTGATGGGGAAACCATTAAAAATATGCTAAACGAGATTAAAGCAGAGGGATATACTAAAGTTATCGCTATTACGATTTCAAGCGGATTAAGCGGAACAAACAACATGGTGCGCTTAATGGCTGAAGAAGTAGAGGATTTAGATGTATTTGTCCTAGACACGAAAAACGTAGGGATCGGCAGCGGTCTGCACGCTGTACAAGCGTTGTCTTACGTGGAAGCAGGGATGGATTGGGAAACCATTAAACAAAAACTTCAAGATGGAATCGAAAAAATCAAGATTCATTTCTATGTCGATACGTTAGAGTATTTGCAAAAGGGTGGAAGAATTGGTTTGGTTTCATCACTTGTTGGAAACCTATTGAATCTAAAACCGGTTATTTCGTGTAATGATGATGGAATTTATTATACTGTAACTAAAGCTAGAGGAAGTAAAAAAGGGATTCAAAAAACGATCGACTGCTCTATCGAGTTCGCGAACAAAGCTAAAAAGTACGATGTAGCTGTTTGCTATGCTGGAACAGAAACGAAAAAAATTATCGATACAATCGCTGAAACAATGAAAGAAATGTTGCCGAATATCCGTGATTTTTACTATGAAACCCTCAGTCCTGCATTGGGTGTGCATACAGGACCTGGATTGATCGGTATTGCGATAAGTCAATTAGAAGATTAAGCAGTGTCAAGACTGTAAAGAGACAGGGAGTAGCCTTGTTCTTTTTACAGTTTTTTTATTTGATCGTAAAGCTTTCCTGCTCACTCTTCTATCAATCAAACCGCTAATTTGATATACTGATAGAGTTGGGAGTGAAGACTGTGATTAAAGCTCGTATGAAATGGAAATTAGTAAATGAAGAACAACATAAACCGCTCATTAAAGAACTAGCTGAACAACTGTCTTATTCGCCGTTGTTTATTTCGCTGTGTCTGCAAAGAGGGTTAGACACCGAAGAGAAAATAAAAAGTTTTATTCAACCTACAGAAGAAGGCATACACGATCCTTTTTTGATGCATGACATGGAACGGGCAGTTGAACGCATCATGATGGCAGTAGAAAACGGAGATAAAATCATTATTTATGGAGATTATGATGCAGATGGTGTGACAAGTACGTCTGTATTGTTGGAAACTCTTGAAATGATTGGGGCAAACGTGGATTTCTATATTCCGAATCGCTTTACAGATGGATATGGGCCTAACACAAAAGCTTTTAAAAAGTTGATCCAAGAAGGCTGCCAGTTGATTGTTACTTGCGACAATGGGGTCTCAGGACATGAAGCGATTCAAAAAGCGAATGAATTGGGTGTAGATGTCATCGTGACGGATCACCATGAATTACCTGAGCAGCTGCCACAAGCATTTGCTGTGGTTCATCCGCGTCACCCTGAAGGCCATTATCCATTTGGAGACTTAGCAGGTGTAGGAGTGGCTTTTAAAGTAGCTACTGCTTTGCTGGGTGAAATGCCTGTAGAGTTATTGGATTTGGTCGCTATAGGAACGATTGCCGATTTAGTTTCTTTACGAGACGAGAACAGAGTCCTAGCTATGCAAGGAATCGAAGCATTGAAACAAACACAACGCATAGGCTTAAATGCGTTGTATGAGATCGCTAATGTGAATAAAAACGATTTAAGTGAAGAATCCGTCGGGTTTATTATAGGACCTAGACTAAATGCACCTGGACGACTAGGCGATGCTTCGCCGGCTGTAAAATTATTGACCACATTTGATGACAGTGAAGCCCAATCGATTGCTCAGTTCATTCAATCAAAAAATGAAGAGCGACAAAAATACGTTAAGCAAATCACCGATGAAGCGTTTGACATGTTGGAAGAAATCGATACAGAAACCAATGTTTATGTACTAGCGAAAGAAGGATGGCATGAAGGCGTATTAGGAATCGTAGCCAGCAAAGTTGTTGGGAAGACCGGTAAGCCTACGATTGTTTTAAACATCGATCAAGCAAATGGAACGGCTAAAGGTTCGGGCAGAAGTGTACAAGCCTTTCATCTGTATGAAGCATTAGATACTGTGCGCCCATTAACAGCAGCTTTTGGCGGTCATCACATGGCTGCAGGACTAACTGTACCGCTGGAAAACATTGAGAAAATTCAAGCGAAATTAAATGAATATGCAGTTACACAGCAAGTGGCTGGAGAAATGGGAGAAGAAGTCCAAATCGATAAGGTGCTTGAGATAAGTGATTTAACGGTTGATGCAATTGAAGAAATCAATCAGTTAGCCCCATTTGGCACCGATAATCCAAAACCGACTTTTTTATTGGATGATGTTGAAGTTCAATCGATTCGAAAAATCGGAGCGGATGGTACGCATTTGAAGATGTCTGTGCAACTTGATCAATACCTTTTAGACAGTATTGGTTTCGGGTTTGGGGAGTTAGTAGATAAGATTCCTGAGAAAACCATGTTGTCTACTATCGGAAAATTGGAGATCAATGAGTGGAACGGAGCAAGAAAATTGCAATTCCGAGTGGAAGATGTAGCTGTAAAAGGGATTCAATGCTTTGATTATCGTGGAACTCAGATACCGGAAACTCTATGGAAGAATGAGCAAGCAGATTTTGTGTTTTTTGATCCTGAAAATCATATGCGTTTCAAGGATAAAATCCATCATTCCAGTAAGAGCCACAATGTTCAAACTCGAAAAGAAGCTAAAGAATTCAAAATGGAAAATAAACATCTTGTACTGGTCGACTGTCCACCATCTATGACGATGCTTTCGTTAGTGCTGGAAGACAATCAGCTGGAGAATATTTCCTATTCTTTTTATAGTTCATCTAATGACTATTTAGAAGGAATGCCGAGTAGAGAAAAGTTCGCTGAAACGTATAAGTTTATTCGTTCTCATCAAAACATTGATGTAAAAAATCAACTGTCAATTTTAGCGAAGACATTAAATATCAAAGAAAATCGATTAATTTTCATTATACAGGTGTTTTTTGAAGTCGGATTTGTTAAAATAGACAATGGACTTTTAAATCAAATCGAAAACCCTGAGAAAAAAGATTTGACTCAAGCCCTAACTTATCAAAAGAAATTGCAACGAATTAGTGCAGAAGAAAAATTAGTGTATAGTCACTCCTGGGAAGTAGATAAGTGGCTATTGCAACAATTATCCACTGGCGAATAATATACTTATTCGACTAGTGAACGGAGGACAAACGAAAATGGATTTAAAAAATTATATTGCTGATGTAGAAAACTTTCCTGAAGAAGGAATCATCTTCAGAGATATCTCACCACTAATGGCGGATGGCGAAGCTTATCGTTACGCAACTAACGAAATCGTGAAATACGCTAAAGATAAAGGCGTAGAAATGATTGTTGGACCTGAAGCACGTGGATTTATCGTAGGATGCCCAGTTGCTTATGAACTAGGAATCGGATTTGCTCCTGCTAGAAAAAAAGGGAAACTTCCTCGCGAAACAGTAGAAGTGAACTATGGTTTAGAATATGGACAAGATACATTACAATTACACAAAGACAGCATTCGACCTGGACAAAAAGTTTTAGTGTGTGATGATTTATTGGCTACAGGCGGAACGATTGCTGCTACTATTGAATTGATCGAGTCATTAGGCGGAGTAGTTGTAGGAACAGCGTTCATCGTTGAATTGAAAGACTTGAAAGGCCGCGATAAAATCAAAGGCTATGATATTTTAGCACTTGCTGAATATTAAGATAAAAACAAAAAAATAACCTCGAGAGCTGTTCAAACAGTTCTCGAGGTAATTTTTTTAGAAAATGGATTAAGATACATGGCTGCGGTATAAACCAACCACTTTTCCTAAAATGGTTACTTCATCCAATAGAATAGGGCTCATAGAATCGTTTTCTGGTTGAAGTCTGTAATGATCTTTCTCTACGAAAAATCGTTTGCAGGTTGCTTCATCTTCAGTAGTCATTGCGATAACGATGTCTCCGTTGTCTGCACTGGACTGCTTTCTGACGATCACTTCGTCTCCATCAAGAATACCTGCATTGATCATGCTTTCTCCTCGAATGGTCAACATAAACAATGCGCCATTTTCGTATTCTAAGCTTGGAGGGATAGGGAAGAAGTCTGTTGCCTCTTCTACAGCTAAAATAGGTTCACCGGCTGTAACCGTTCCTAATAGCGGAATTTTATTCATTCCCACTCCTAATTGAGTCAATCCTTCAACGGTTAATTCGATTGTTCTTGGTTTACTAGGGTCACGTTGGATGTAACCATTTTTTTCCAAACGAGATAAATGTCCATGGACTGTTGATGTTGAAGACAATGAAACGGCTTGTCCTATTTCTCGAACTGTTGGCGGGAAGCCTTTTTCTTTTACTTGTTCATAAATATATTGCAGTACTTCTAGTTGTCTGGATGCTGGCGTTTTTTTCATAATAGGATACACCTCAATTCTTATTTACTCTTGTTGATAGAATAGCACAAATAGAAACGTTTTTCAAACAAACGTTCGCCTTTTAAACAAAGAAATGAAATAAAAGACAAAAAAATCTGCGCATTGTTTTTATAAAGCTCTTTTTCATACACAAATAGGACAATAAAGGCTGAAATATAGCTGTGTTTTTGGTATATTGGGTAAGTAAAAGAAAGGATGAATAAAATGTTGCCAAAAGATCAAATCAAACGAATCAATGAATTAGCAAAAAAATCTAAAACTTCTGAAGGGTTGACCATGTCAGAACAAGTAGAGCAAAAACAATTACGTGAAGCTTATCTAGAAGCTTTTAGAGGCGGTATGAGAAACCACATAGAAGGTATGAAAGTCATGGATGAAGAAGGAAATGATGTAACGCCTGAAAAAGTGAAAAAAATTCAAAAAGACAAAGGTTTGCACGGCAGATAAATTTAATGCAAAAAGTTCACCATTTAAGTGTAAAAAATGGTATGATATAAAAGTAATGTAAGCATTTTATTTAGTTTGAAAATTGAAAGGAATGATATTTTTTGTTCGATAAAGTAGATCAATTAGCTGTAGATACCATTCGTACGTTAAGTATTGACGGAGTGCAAAAAGCCAACTCCGGACACCCTGGTTTACCAATGGGTGCTGCACCAATGACATATGTTTTATGGAGCAGACATTTAAAAGCAAATCCTAAAAATTCTCACTGGGTAGATCGTGACCGTTTTGTTCTTTCTGCTGGACACGGTTCTATGATGTTATACAGCATGCTTCACTTAGCTGGATACAAAGTGTCGATTGATGATTTGAAAAATTTCCGTCAGTGGGAAAGCAACACTCCAGGACATCCTGAAGTTCATTATACTGATGGTGTTGAAGCTACAACTGGTCCACTTGGACAAGGTATCGCAAATAGTGTAGGTATGGCGATGGCTGAAGCTCATTTAGCGGCTACTTACAATAAAGAAAATCATACGATTGTTGACCATTATACTTACGCTTTATGCGGTGATGGCGACTTGATGGAAGGTGTTTCTGCTGAAGCAGCAAGTTTAGCAGGACACCTTAAATTAGGTAAATTGATCGTTTTATATGATTCCAATGACATCTCATTAGATGGACCGACATCTAAATCATTTACAGAAAACGTTGGTCAACGATTTGAAGCTTACGGATGGGAACACATCTTGGTAAAAGATGGAAACGATTTGGAAGAAGTTAATGCAGCTATAGAGAAAGCAAAAGCTAATCCTGATCAACCATCATTGATTGAAGTGAAAACTGTTATCGGCTTCGGTTCTCCGGGCGCTGGTTCACATAAAGTCCATGGTGCTCCATTAGGTATCGAAGGCGTTGAAGCAACGAAAAAGGCTTACGGATGGGAAGGCGAGGACTTCTATGTACCAATGGAAGCACAAGCTCGTTTTGAAGAAATGATCGTAGATCCTGGTGCGGAAGCTGAAGAAAAATGGAATAAAGCATTCGAAGCTTATCGTCAAGAATTCCCTGAACTAGCTCAACAATTTGAAGCTGGATTCAATGGCGAGTTACCAGAAGGATGGGACAAAGATTTACCTGTATATGAAGAAGGAGACGCAGCAGCAGCTTCTCGTAAAACAAGCAGTCAAGTATTGAATGCAATCGCTAAAAATGTTCCTAACTTATGGGGCGGTTCAGCAGACTTGTCTTCTTCAAACAACACAATGATTGATGGAGTAGCCGATTACGAAGCTGGTCAATACGAAGGACGCAATATCTGGTATGGTGTTCGTGAATTCGCTATGACGGCAGCGGCAAATGGAATCCAACTTCACGGAGGAACGAAGACTTATGTAGGAACGTTCTTCGTCTTTACAGACTACTTGAGAGCAGCAGTTCGTTTAGCAGCGATTTCTAAATTGCCTGTAACTTACGTGTTTACACATGATTCTGTAGCTGTTGGAGAAGATGGCCCAACTCATGAACCAGTTGAGCACTTGTCAAGCTTACGCAGTATGCCTAACTTAACTGTTCTTCGTCCAGCTGATGGAAATGAAGTAGCAGCGGCTTGGGAAATTGCGATGAAATCAACAGATCACCCGACAATGCTTGTGTTGAGTCGTCAAGACTTGCCAGTATTGCCAAAAACGAAAGAATTAGCTCGCGAGAACATCCAAAAAGGTGCTTATGTCCTTTCTCCTCAAGATGGTGAAAAACCTGAAGGTATCTTGATTGCTACAGGTTCTGAAGTTGCCTTAGCTTTGGAAGCTCAAAAAGAGTTGAAAGCACAAGGAAAAGACGTTTCAGTTGTATCTATGCCAAGTATGGATCTATTTGAAAAACAAAGTGCTGAATACAAAGAAAGTGTTCTTCCAAGAGAAATCCGTAAACGTGTATCAATTGAAATGGGAGCTACATTTGGTTGGGAACGTTATGTAGGTCTTGACGGAGCTACAATCGGTATCGACAAATATGGAGCTAGTGCTCCAGGCGCAACTGTAATCAAAAACTACGGTTTTACTACGCAAAACGTTGTAGAAACATTTAATAATCTATAAAATTAAATGAATTTGGGACGGAAGCTATACAGAATAATTGTATAGCTTTTCCCTTTTTCATAAACCGATGAAAGAAAAATAAAAAAGCGTGGGTTTTTAAATCTGCGAAAGCCTATTTATTTTTCGGTCAATATTTAGTACAATTAACAACTGAGAGGTTTTTGAAAGGAGTGAAGAAAGAATGAACTTAGGATTAGCAATTTTATTAATTGTGCTTGCTTTAATTGCAGGATTAGTTGGAGGATTTTTCATCTCTAGAAAATACATGATGGATTATTTTGAAAAAAATCCACCAGTAAACGAAGACATGCTACGTATGATGATGATGCAAATGGGCCAAAAACCATCTGAAAAGAAAATCAAACAAATGATGGCGTCTATGAAAGTACAATCTGAGAAAAAAAACAAAAAAAAATAAACTAATCATGGTTAGTTGAATAGTATTTTCGAACAGGAAGACATTTCTGTTCGTTTTTTTATCTTTTTTAGTAGGATAGAGAGTATACGAAAAGGGTATAAAATTAGGGGTAGGTGACGACGTAAATGGGGATATTCAAGAAATTAGGGTGGTTTTTTAAACAAGAGAAAAAGGCTTATATCTCTGGAGTAATAGCGCTTTTTATAGTTTCAATTATAGCGTTGCTGCCTCCAAGGATTATTGGGATCATCGTTGACCAAATCGCTTCACAGACGATAACGATGCAGTCTTTAATCATGTGGGTCTCTCTCTTGGGGGCTACTGCTGTAGCCCAGTATTTGTTAAGGTACATATGGCGAATCAACATATTCGGGACGGCATCAAAGTTGGAACGAATCATTAGAACGCAGTTGTACCAGCACTTTACTGAAATGGATAAGCACTTTTTCCAACGCTATCGAACTGGGGATTTGATGGCACATGCTACAAACGATCTACGGGCTATTCGAATGGTTGCCGCAGGAGGGATTTTGACCTTAGCAGACTCTGTTTCTACAGGAAGTGCGACAATCATTGCGATGTTTTTAGTAGTGGACTGGCGGCTGGCATTATTGGCTTTAATTCCACTGCCATTATTAGCGCTATGTTCGCGTATTTTAGGAACAAAAATTCATAAATCGTTCAGAGAAGCTCAAGCTGCTTTTTCGCACTTAAACGACAAAACACAAGAAAGTGTTTCAGGAATGAAAGTGATCAAAACTTTTGGACAAGAAACAGAAGATATCCAAGAGTTTAAGGAAAAAACAGCACAAGTGGTAAAAGAAAACAAAAAAGTTTATATTGTAGATTCTTTATTTGATCCTGTCATTACGATCATAACGGGTATGTCCTATGTGCTGACGATGATTTTAGGTGGATCTTTTGTCATTAATGAGGTGATTTCTATTGGAGAATTTGTTACGTTCTTTACTTACATCTCTATGTTGACGTGGCCGATGTTAGCAGTTGGACGCTTGTTTAATATTTTGGAAAGAGGAAGTGCAAGTTATGATCGAATCAGAGAACTATTGAACAATAAATCTTCTATCCAAGAAAACACCCGCCCCGTGACAACTCCTATATCAGGAAACGTAGATGTAACGATTCAAAAATTTACTTATCCTTCGTCTGAAAAAGCCGTATTAAGTGATGTACATTTCCACTTAGATAAGGGTCAGACTTTAGGGATCGTTGGTAAAACCGGATCAGGTAAGACTTCGCTTTTTGAATTGATGTTAAGGGAATATGACCATTATGAAGGAACGATTCTCTACGGTGGAAAGGATATCCGTGATTATTCACTGGATGCGTTGTTGAAACGGATTGGGTATGTTCCTCAAGACAACTTTTTATTTTCGGATACTATAGCAGGCAATATCCGATTCGCTGATCCAAACCTGAGTATGGCTGAGGTCAAGCGTGCAGCGAAGTTGACGGCTATTCACCAAGATATTCTCGAGATGCCTCAGCAATACGAAACAGAAGTTGGAGAACGTGGTGTTTCTCTATCAGGAGGTCAAAAACAGCGGATATCGATCGCACGAGCATTGATCACCAATCCTGAATTGTTGATATTGGATGATGCTTTGTCTGCTGTAGATGCTAAGACAGAAGAAAAAATTCTTTCCGCCTTAAAAGATGAGCGTTCTGATCAAACGACAATCATAGCAGCCCATCGAATCAGCAGCGTAATGCATGCTCAAGAAATCCTGGTGTTAGAAGATGGTCGTGTGATCGAAAGAGGTACGCATGAACAACTATTGGCAAACAATGGCTGGTATAAAGAGATGTATGAGCAACAGCAACTCGAACAACAAATCGAAGGAGGGGCTGTAAAATGAAAAACACTCAATCAGCTTGGTCACGAGAAATTCCTTTGAGAGAACAACTAACTACTATGAAGCGGATTTTCTCGTTTGCAAAACCTTTTTTAGGACAATTTGCAGCTTCGATTGTTTTTGCTGGTTTACTCGCTGTGACCAATGCGTTATTGCCTCGAATCGTTCAAACATTGATTGATGGCTATTTTACGCAAGGGACAGCTACAGTGCAAGTCGTTCTTTTATTTGGAAGTTTGTATGCCGGGGCAACGTTATTGAAAGCTGTTATTTGGTATTTTAATTTGTACCATTACAACATGGCCTCTGAAAAAACGGTCGCTGTAATCCGAAATGCAGTCTACACTAAATTGCATAAATTAGGAATGAATTATTTTGACCGGACTCCTGCAGGTTCAATTGTTTCAAAAGTCACCAATGATACCGAGACGATAAAAGAGTTTTGGACAGTATTTTTAACTGTCATAGAAGGAATCTTAGGTCTAAGTATTTCCTTTATTGCGATGTATACGCTAAATGCAGAAGTCACGTTATGGATCATGACGTTTTTGCCGATTTTGATTGTAGTCATTTGGCTGTACCAGAAAAAGAGCTCGTTCCTTTATAGAAGTATGAGGGAAAAGCTTGGAATTCTAAATGCTAAGCTGGCGGAATCGATCACTGGCATGAGTATCATTCAACAGTTTAGACAAGAAAAAAGATTCCAAGAAGACTTTGAAGAAACGAATATGTCTTATTTCCGTTCAAGATACCAAATGACTAAAATCAATACATTGTTGTTAAGTCCAATCATCGATTTGCTGTATACATCGGCTTTAGTGTTCATTCTTTCCTTTTTTGGATTCGATGCACTAAACGGATTTGTTGAAGTTGGTGTGATCTATGCCTTTACATCCTACGTCCGCAACTTTTTTCAACCGATGACGAGAATGATGGACAGTCTAAGTATATTTCAAGATGGAATCGTTTCGAGCAGTCGGGTACTGGAGGTATTGGATAACGAAGAATATGCACCTGAACAAAATGAGCAGTCAGATGCAAAAATCACTTTCGCAAATATCGAGTTTAAAGATGTCTCTTTTTCTTACGATGGAAAACATAAGGTGCTGAAGAATATCAGCTTTACAGCTTATCCTGGACAGACCGTAGCTCTGGTGGGGCATACAGGCAGCGGGAAGAGTTCGATCATTAATTTGATCATGCGTTTCTATGAGTTTTATGAAGGGGATATTTTAATCGATGGGGTCTCCATCAAAGATTACCCGCTTAGCGAGTTGCGTTCTAACATGGGGCTGGTTCTGCAAGATTCTTTCTTGTTTTATGGGACTATCAAAGACAACATTCGATTAAAGAATAAAGCGATTACCGATGCTGAAATTAGAAAAGCGGCAGAATTTGTCCAAGCAGATAAATTTATTGAAGCACTGCCTCACAAATACAATGCTAAAGTAATTGAAAGGGGAGCTAGTTATTCCAGCGGTCAAAAGCAATTGATCTCTTTCGCCAGCACGATTGTGACGGATCCTAAAATACTGATTCTTGATGAAGCTACCGCTAATATCGATACGGAAACGGAAGTGCTGATTCAAGAAGGTTTGGAAAAAATGCGAAAAGGCCGTACAACGTTGGCAATTGCTCACAGGTTGTCGACCATTCGCGATGCTGATTTGATTTTAGTATTGGACCATGGTGAAATTGTTGAGCAAGGTACACATGATGAATTACTAAATCAAAAAGGCGTTTATTACGGCATGTATGAACTACAAAAAAGCGGATTGACAGAATAACTATGACAAGCAACACAAAAAAGCTATGGCTCCATATAGGACCATAGCTTTTTTGTGTTTTATTTGTATTCGTAACGGTAATTTCGATCTATTTCTCTATCCAATTGATCGAAAGCAGCTTGTACGTCTTTTTCGATAACTGCAAGACTTTCTTTCGTCAATCTTGTTTTTCGATCTACATAGATAGGATCTCCAAAACGAACGACGATTTTTTTGCGTTTCAACAGATCTTTAAACGTTAATGGACCTTGGTAGACTGCTGGAACCATTGGCACCCCGCTTAATTTTGCAATAGTTGGGGCTCCTCCTTTAAGTTCAGCTGAATGTCTTGTTCCAGTTGGGAACATCACTAAACTCAACTTGCCTTCTTTTAGAATTTTTACAGGCGTTTTGATAGCACTTGGACCAGGGTTCAGTCTGTCTACTGGAAAAGCATTGGCTTTACGAATGATCCAACCAAAAATAGGGTTCTTAAACAATTCTTTCTTAGCCATAAAAGCAAAATCTTTCGGTTTAGCTCCTAAAGCCAAATATATCGGATCAATCCAAGAACGATGAGGAGCAATTAAAATATAAGATTCATTTTGAGGTAATTTTTCTCTTTGTTGGTAGTGTGCATTTCCATTCAAAATGAAAACAAGAACTCCCACGAAATCACGTAAAATTCTAAAAAACACTATTGTTCAATCCTTTCGCTAAATACATCTTCATACTTACTTTTATTAGTATGAGCGATAAGACAGATTTTCGCAACAACTTTATTTCGAACTTCAAAGTTTTGGTGCGGTATCGTTCAATGACTTAAAAGATGCAAAAGTTTCGCTTGTTTTCTAAAAAAAGCTTTTCGCCTCTCTTTGTTTCTTTGTTATACTAGATGAATGGAAGACGAACGGGAGGGTTTTTAAAATGAAGTTTTTACATACTGGAGATTGGCATATTGGAAAAAAACTTCACGGGTTTCAACTGCTGCAAGAGCAGCAAGAAGTTTTCCAGCAATTGCTGGACACAGCTAAAAAAGAAGAGGTAGAGGCAATTGTTATTGCAGGAGACCTCTTCGATCGTTCTGTACCGCCGGCTGAAGCCGTCAGCGTATTGAATCAAATGTTTATAGACATGAATTTAACAGAAAAAATACCGGTGCTGGCTATTTCTGGGAATCATGACTCGGCTACTCGTTTAGAAACAGGTAGTGAATGGTTCAAACAAGCCAACCTTTACTTGCAAACAAAAATCAATGAGTTTACTTTTCAGCCGATCACTTTAGGGAACACGCAATTTTTTCTGTTGCCTTATTTTGATCCTATTGATGCTCGGCTTTACTTTAGTGATGATACATTAACTACACATGAAAAAGCTGTTGAAAGAGTCGTTGAAAAAATGAAAGAACAATTCGAAGAAACGAAACATCAAGTATTGATCTCTCACTTTTTCGTGACAGGAAGTTTGAGAAGTGAATCGGAAACCGGCTCTACAGTTGGCGGGTTGGACAACGTTTCGGCGAGAGTGTTCCAAGACTTCACGTACGTGGCTTTAGGTCACCTGCACCATCCAGAAGCTCTAAAAAGTGAGGCGGTTCTCTATTCAGGTAGTTTGTTGAAATATTCTGTCTCGGAAGCTGATCAACAAAAAGGATTCCGAATTATTGAAATCGATGACGAAGGATTGCTGACGCAACAATTTCATCCAGTTCAACCTTCACGGGACATCATTGTGTTAGAAGAACATTTCAGCACATTAACAGAGGAAGAATTTTACTTGACGATCAAGCGAGATCAATTTATTTACATCAAATTAAAAGATACGGTCATGCTGCCAAATGCAATGAATCGATTAAGAGAAATTTACCCTTATGTCATCGGGATGGAAAGAGTAAATCAAAGTGGTCTGCTGCCGGGTATTCATCAAACCAAAAAAGAAGTACCGACTACTTTGGCGCCGCATAAGCTGTTCAGCCATTATTTTGAAGAGCTCACTGAAAATCCATTGACGAAGCAGCAAGAACAATTGATAGCGTCATTATTTGAAGATTTGCAAAAGGAGGTCCGGTAAATGCGTCCACAGTCTTTAACACTTAAAGCGTTTGGTCCGTATATGGATGAGACGATCGATTTTTCCGCTTTTTATGAAAACAACATCTTCTTGATCGCCGGGAAAACAGGATCTGGTAAAACCACATTGTTCGATGGAATCTGTTTTGCATTATTTGGCAAAACGAATGGCTCGAATCGGGAGCCGAAAGAAATGCGTTCTACATTTGCGGATGCTAAGCAGCAAACGAGTGTCACATTTACTTTCCGCGCCCAAAACAAGCTGTATGAAATCGTCAGAAGCCCAGCTCAAGTACTGTTGAAACAAAAAGGCGAAGGTACTCGAGACGTACCGGCAAAAGCTTCACTTCGTGTATTTGGAGAAGATGGAGCAGAATTGCAGCATGTCACTAAAATCAGTGAAGTAGATGAAGTCATTGAAGAAGTGGTGCAATTGAACTGCGATCAGTTTAGACAAATCGTTATGATTCCTCAAGGAGAGTTCAGACGATTTTTAAACGCGGACAGCGGAGAAAAAGAAACGATTTTAAGAAAACTTTTTGGAACAGATATTTATCGTCAATTGAGTGAAAAGTTGAAAGAAAAGAAAAAAGAGATGCACTATAAATTGGTGGAGAAAGAAAAAGAGTTGGAATCAACCCTTAGTAAAGCGCATTGGACCAGTATGAAACCTGAAATCGAGTTTACGGGCTTCGCGGCCATGAAAGTGGAGTTAAATCTTCTGCAAGAAGAACAGCAAACCATGGAAAAAGTATTGGAGCAATTAGGCACTTCGATTACTGAATTGACACGAGAAGCTGATGAAGCGAATGTTTTTTTAAGTGAACAGCAAACCATCCAGCAATTATTGGATGAAAAGGCAGCTTTACTGCAGGCTTTAGAATCTTTAAAAGAAGAACAAAGCAACATAACCGCGTTAAAACAGCAAGTGAAAAAATACGAAGAAGCTCAGCAATTTGAGACATTATTGTTTAAATTGTCTGAGAATGAAAAGTCTTTAACGGAATTACAAGAAAAAGAACTGCAAACCCGTGAACAATTGCAAGAAGAGAAAGAACAATTAAAGAAAGCAAAAACTAAAAAACAGGCTGTTGACAAAGAACTCTTGGGACAAGAAAGTCGTAAAGAACAGCTGGTCTCTTTGAACCAACTGAAAGAAGCCATCGCTGCTTACAAAACTAGTCAGCATGAAAATGAGGAACAGGAGCGAGTCGTACAACGACTAGAAAAAGAATTAACGGATTGCCGGAAACAAAAACAGCAATTGCTGGAGCAAAAAGAAGAGATGGATCGACTATTGGCAGAGTTGGCTGCCAAACAAAAGAATGTATACTCTGCCAAAGATCAATTGCACAGTTGGAGCCACGCTGAAGACCTATTGAATCAAGCCATCACAGCTGAAGACCAAGAAAAAAGACTCATCGATCTGCTGACGGAGAAAAAAGAAAGCCTGCAAACAACTATCAGTGAACTGGAAACGGTCTCTAATGAACATCGCAAAGCAAAAAGCGACTGGGCAAAAGTGCAGATCCAAAAGTTGTCTGAGGAATTGATTGATGGAGAACCTTGCCCTGTGTGTGGTTCTATTGAGCATCCACTCCATGCAGTTGTTGAAATCACATCGACTAAAAGTGCTGCAGAATTAGAACTTTTGGTGGAACAAACAGAAACCGAGCTGCATACCCTTAAAGCTAAAAAAGAGGTCTTGGAACAACAAGGATTGGATCTAGAACAGCAATTGTCTGAGCAAAAAGCCTTTCTTGAACAAAAACGTCTCGATTGGACAAATCATCAGCTTTATTCGGAGGTAGAAACGGGTACTCTGAAGGGAAATCGTGAAGTCGTTTCTCAAGAAAAAAACAAGTTGGAAAATCAAATCAATGAGTTGAATCGTTCACTGACTGAACAACAAAAACACGAAGAAAAACTTTTAGACATTGAAGCTGAGTATCGAGAAAGTCAAATAGCTTTGGACAGATTAACGACTAACCATCAAACTGAACAAAATCATTTGAGTCAGTTGAAAGGCCAGTTGTCTCATTTGAGTCAAACCATACCTGAACAGTACTTGGATATCCCATACTATGAAGCAGAGGTAGCAGCGTTAGAGCAACGCATCCAACAATGGCAGCAGGCTTATGAAGAGATTTTAGAACAGACTCTTGCAGCTGAAAAAGTTGTGGAACAGACCCAGTACCGATTGGATTCAGTTACTGAATCGCTAGCTGAAGAACATGCGAAGAAAGTAGAACTGAAAGAGGAAGCGGACAAAGTGTTATCCGGCTCTAGTTTCTTAAGTATCTTAGAAGTGGAAGAAACCTTAGAAAACAAAGAACAAGTAGCTTCATGGAAAGAGATGATTGATCAATATGAAAAATCTCAATACAATGCTCAGCAAAACTTGACCTTAAATACGCAAAAACTTGAAGGAAAACCAGCTCCTCAATTGGAACTGGCTAAAGAGACCTATAATTCAATAGTGGACCAAAAAACGAAAAAGACAGAAGAAAAAGCGGTGTTGCAAGACCACTCCTTGCAAAATCAAGGAATCATAGCCAACTGTCAAACAATATTGGATCTGCATCAAAAAAATATGGATGTGTTCACTGAAATATCGACGTTATCTGATGTGGCTAACGGAGACAGCGGCATTAGTAAATTAGGGTTTGAACGGTACGTGCTGTCTTACTTCTTAGAAGAAGTCTTGAGCCTAGCCAATCAGCGATTGCAAAAATTGTCTAATCACCGCTATTTGTTTGATTTGAACCGAGAAGACGGTTCTTATAAAAACAAGACTGGATTAGAGATCAACATCTATGACGACCATGCTGGGGGTGTCCGCAATGTAGGGACTCTTTCGGGAGGAGAAAGTTTTATAGCTGCTCTTTCATTGGCTTTATCGTTATCCGATGTTGTTCAACGACAAGCCGGAGGGATTCAGATAGAGGCGATCTTTATCGACGAAGGATTTGGTTCGTTAGACGAAGATGCTTTGGATCAAGCTATCGAAGCGTTGATGCAAATAGACGGAGACGGAAAATTGGTAGGGATCATCAGTCATGTTAAAGAATTGAAAGATCGCATCCCAGACAAAGTCCTTGTTCATGCCTTAGGAACTGGGAAAAGTCAATTATCTGCCAGTCATGGCTAGATAAAATGAGAATAAACAGTAAAGCATAACATTAAAGTTTCTTTTTCTTTGAAGATAACGTAAAATAGAAAGATGGAGAATTTTGTTTACCAAAAAAACCATTTGATTTTTTGGAAAAAGGCAAGAAAGTAGGTTGGTTTTGTGAAGTGGAGTATACCTGAACGATTGATTGAAGAGGGAAGAAGCTTAGTAGATGAAAAGCGTGTTCTTTCCATCAATGCTTCAATCGAGGAAAAAATTTGGACAGCTGATGTGTTGGATGATGATCGTTACCGTATAGAACTGGACGGTACAACACGAGAACAGGATTTTTGCGAGTGTGATTATTGGAAAAATCATGGTTTTTGCAAGCATACTGTTGCAGTTGAATTGGAATTGAAAGACCGGGAGATTAGTCGTGTCATGACCCCGGAAAATGCGGAGAAAGTGGCCAAAAATTCCATTAACCCTGGAAAAGAACTGACTTTATTGTTTTCAAGACAATTTCTTGAAGATACCAACAGTTTGTATACCGGCGGAAAAAAACAACTTCAAACACTTAAATTAGAATATAAAATTGAACACAAACCAGAAAGTACAGCCTTGATTCGTCATTCAGGCGAGGTACTGGTTGTCAGTATTAGAGCTGGATTGGATAAATTGTACGTCATTAAAGATTTGCATGGTTTTCTAACCGCTTTTAGCAACAAGGATAAATTCGAGTATAAAAGAAATCAATGGATCGATTTTAGTGAAGTCGATGTAGAAAAAACGGACGCTGCACTGTTGCAAGAATTGTATGTGCAAATGGAATCGCAAAACTTTGTCAGAGGGAGCTTTGTAGAGGCTAAGTCTATTTTTAACAATAAACGGTATTTCGTTTTGACGCCTTCATTTGCTAAAACCTTTATTGATAAGTTTCAAGAAGAAGCCGATTTTAGTTTTGATGTTAATGGGGCTAATTTCAAAACAGTCGCTTTTATTGAAGGACGTTTGCCATTTGGATTCGAATTGAACAGCCAAGAGGGCGCCGTAAAATTAAACATTGACAACAATACAGATGTGTATCTGAAAGATTACCATTGGTTTTTGGTAGAGGATAAAATTTATCAACCGACTCGAGAACAATTAAAGGCTATTCAACCGTTGCAGTCTTTCTTGCAACGACATGAGGGGAATCGGATCGACATTCAGCCGGAAGACATGCCTGATTTCACAGCATATGTGCTGCCTATGATTTCTAAGTTAGCCACTGTTCACATGTCTGAAAAAGTAGAAAATACGTTTATTCATGAACCGTTGAAAACGTGTATTTATTTTACTTATGCAAATGAACAGTTGCATGCCGTTGTCGAATTCAACTACCGTCATATGGTTTTGTCTACCAATCCAGAAGAAAATCAAATGCCGGAAGAAAACATCCAAGTTATCAGAGACAGTAAAAAAGAGATCCAAACGCTGAATTTATTGAATGAACTTGGGTACCAACGAGAAGAAACAGATTACACAAAACGATTGGTAAAAGATGAAAAGTTCTATGAATTTTTCACTAAAGAGATTCCGTTACTCGAGCAAACAGCTGAAGTATACGTGAATGACAGTCTAGACAGCATCTTTTTAGATCAAATTGATCCTGATACGACTGTAGACATTCAACAAGAAGGCGGATTACTGGACATTCGTTTCGATATCAAAGGCATCAGCAGAGATGAAATCAATCGAGTGCTGCAAAGTTTGATGGAACGAAAAAGCTTCCACAAATTGGATAACGGCAAGTTGTTGTCATTAGAATCAGAAGAACTGCAGCAAATCAGTCGTGTATTAAGCGAATTGCGCAGTTCGAAAGAATTTGAAAATGGCGGCATCAGTATTCCGAGCTACCGAGGACTTGAACTGTCTCATTTACTAGAGAACGAGTCAGGTGTTCAGCCAGTATTATCCAGCAAATTCCAAAAAATGGTGTTGGATTTGAATCAACCGCATTCGATTGAAGCTGAATTGCCTAAAGGAATAAACGGCGAATTGAGAGGATACCAAGTTACTGGATTTAAATGGCTTAAAATGTTGTCTCAATATGGATTTGGCGGAATACTTGCGGATGACATGGGGCTGGGAAAAACGCTGCAAGTGATCACTTATATCCAATCTGAGATCGAAGAAGGCGAAGAAAAACCCTTCTTAATCATTGCACCGGCTTCATTGACCTATAACTGGCATCATGAATTGAAAAAGTTTGCTCCGAATATTCGTGCAACAGTTGTTTCAGGAAGCAGTGAAGAAAGAGAAGCTCAGTTCAATGATGTGGTGAACAACAATGTGTTGATCACTTCTTATCAGAGCTTCCGTCAAGATGTAGACTTGTATAAACAGCAAGCCTTCAGTACACTAGTACTGGATGAATCTCAAATGGTAAAAAATTACCACACAAAAACGTCTCAAGCTTTAAGAAGTTTGTCAGTGCCTAAGAAGTTTGCATTAAGTGGTACACCGATCGAAAACAAGATAGAAGAACTGTGGGCTATTTTCCAATTGATCATGCCAGGATTTTTCCCGTCGATCAAAAAATTTAAAACGTTGACGAATGAAAAGATTGCAAAAATGATTCAACCGTTTGTGCTGCGAAGAGTGAAAAAAGATGTTCTTCAAGAGCTTCCGGAAAAAATCGAGACCAACATGTTCAGTACGCTGACCAAAGACCAAAAAACGGTTTACTTGGCTTACTTGCAACAGATCCAAGAAACAGTTCAAGGAATGAGCGGAGACGATTTCAGGAAAAACCGCATCGCCATTTTAGCTTCTCTGACAAGATTACGTCAGATTTGTTGTGATCCTCGATTATTCTTGGATGACTACGAGGGAGAATCAGGCAAGTTGCTGCAATTGAAAGAAATTGTTTCGACAGCGTTAGAGAACAACAAGCGCATTTTGATTTTCTCTCAATTCACTTCGATGTTGGACATCATTCAAGCTGAATTGGAAAAAGAGGATATCTCTAGTTTCTATTTAAGCGGAAAAACCAAACCGATCGAACGGATCAATATGGTCAATAAATTTAATGATGGAGAGAAGTCTATTTTCTTGATCTCATTAAAAGCGGGAGGAACCGGATTGAATCTTACAGGGGCAGATACTGTTATCCTATATGATTTGTGGTGGAACCCAGCTGTAGAAGAACAAGCAGCCGGAAGAGCTCACCGTCTTGGCCAAAAGAACGTCGTAGAAGTATGGCGCTTGATCGCTGAAGGAACGATTGAAGAAAAAATCAATGCCTTGCAGCAAGAGAAAAAATCGCTATTTGATCAAGTCATTACGGAAGATCATGGGGAAACCAGAACGATCAACCAATTGACCGAAGAAGATATCCGAGAGATTTTAAGTATGGGTATGGAATCAGTCTAAGAATTGTTTTTTGTAAACTGATCTTGTCGTAGAAATTTCTTACAGAATTGAGTTTGCTTTGTAAGAGCCATGGGAACGCTTGGAGCCAAGGTCTCCAAGCTTGCAAGCTACAAACAAACCCTAAGTGCTGAAGCACCAAGGGCTTGTAATTTACATTGCATCCTTTGCGTGGCTAATAGCAACTCAATTCTTCCAGAAATTAAAAGGTTTATATTTTAAACCATTCAAGTTTCATCGACTCTAGATAATGAAGAATCAAAATCGACAATACTTTTCATGAGTATTGTCGATTTTTTTGTTGCATTATTTAAAAAACGACTGTATAATATAAGACGGTGCAAAAAGCACTAACTATATCACACCTCGAAGGATGCAATAGAAGGTGCTTAAGGTTACTTAAGTCTCTTTGCAGTTGATTTTGAGGGAGGGATAAATACAAAACCAAATGGAGGAACACAATCATGGCAGTAATTTCTATGAAACAATTGCTAGAAGCAGGAGTTCATTTTGGACACCAAACACGTCGTTGGAACCCAAAAATGAAAAAATACATCTTTACAGAAAGAAACGGTATCTACATCATTGACTTGCAAAAAACAGTCAAATTAGCAGATACTGCTTACAAATATGTAAGAGATGTAGCTGAAAACGGCGGAATCGCTCTTTTCGTAGGTACTAAAAAACAAGCTCAAGAATCAGTTAAAGAAGAAGCACAACGTGCTGGTCAATTCTACGTTAACCACCGTTGGTTAGGTGGAACTTTAACTAACTGGGATACTATCCAAAAACGTATTCAACGTTTGAAAAACATCGACAAAATGGAAGCAGATGGAACTTTCGAAGTACTTCCTAAAAAAGAAGTAGGTATTTTGATCAAAGAGCGCGACCGTTTAGAAAAATTCTTAGGCGGAATCAAAGATATGCCTAGAATTCCTGACGTGATGTTCGTAGTTGACCCTCGTAAAGAACGTATCGCAATTCAAGAAGCTCACAAATTAAACATTCCTATCGTTGCAATGGTTGATACTAACTGTGATCCAGATGAAATCGATGTAGTAATCCCATCTAACGATGATGCTATTCGTGCAGTTAAATTGATTACTTCAAAAATGGCTGACGCTATGATCGAAGGAAACCAAGGTGAAGACGAAGTAGTTGAAGAAACTTTCACTGCTGAAGCTCCAGAATCAACTGAAACTTCTTCTATCGAAGAAATCGTAGAAGTTGTTGAAGGCGACAACGCTGAATAATAACTAGAACATTATAAAAGCTGTCTCGATAAAAGTGAGAAGTGAATAGCGACTTTTTACAAAGCGGCGTCATTTCATTTTTAGAGGCAGCTTTTTATATAAAATTAAACAGACCTCAAAAACTTTTAAAAAGATTTGAACAAGTAAATAGGAGGAATAAAAATGGCAAAAGTAACAGCTGCTTTAGTAAAAGAATTACGTGATATGACTGGTGTTGGAATGATGGATGCTAAAAAAGCATTAGTAGCCGTTGATGGAGACATGGACGCTGCAGTAGACTACCTAAGAGAAAAAGGTATGGCAAAAGCTGCTAAAAAAGCTGACCGTATCGCTGCTGAAGGTTTAACAGGTATTTACGCAGAAGGCAACATTGCTGCTTTAACAGAAATCAACTCAGAAACAGACTTTGTTTCTAAAAACGAGCAATTCCAAACTTTAGTAGGTAACATTACTGAAGCAATTGCTAAAGAAAACCCAGCAACTTTAGAAGATGCTAACAAATTAAACTCTGGTGAAGGTACGATTGAATCAGAAATCATTTCTGCTACAACTACTATCGGAGAAAAAATCAGCTTACGTCGTTTCGTGCGCTTTGAAAAAACTGAAGGCGAAACTTTCGGTTCTTACTTGCACATGGGCGGACGTATCGGTGTATTGGTACATTTAGATGCTGCTGATAAAGAAGATGTAGCACGTGACGTTGCAATGCATATCGCTGCTATCAACCCTCTATACATCACTCGTGATGAAGTACCTGCTGATAAAATTGAACATGAAACAAAAGTTTTAACTGAACAAGCTTTGAACGAAGGAAAACCAGCTAACATCGTTGAAAAAATGATCAAAGGTCGTTTAAGCAAATGGTTGTCTGAAATTAGTTTAGTAGACCAACCATTCGTTAAAGATCCAGACCAAACTGTTGGTGACTACTTGAAAGCTCACGGTGCTTCTGTAAAAAAATTTGCTCGTTTTGAAGTTGGCGAAGGAATCGAAAAACGTCAAGAAAACTTTGCTGACGAAGTAATGAGTCAAGTTAAAAAATAAACCATTTTTATAGAGAGGAGTACTTTTATCCTCTCTATTTTTTGTATCATTTTGTCTGCTGAGGCGTTTCCATTATTGAAAAATCTTTTTAATCAATGAGAAACTCGTCTCTTAGTTGAATCTTAATGAAGTTTCCAACTGAGTATGATAAAATACTAATGTAAATAGCCAATGGAGGTAATGACTGTGATGAAGCAACCGAAGTATAAGAGAATTGTACTTAAATTAAGTGGTGAAGCATTGGCTGGAGATTCTGGATTTGGAATTAAACCGCCGACTATTCAAGAAATCTGTAAAGAAATCAAAGAAGTACATGAATTAGGCATTGAAATAGCTATCGTTGTTGGCGGTGGAAATATTTGGCGCGGTAAAATAGGGGAAGAAATGGGTATGGAACGTGCTCAAGCAGACTACATGGGTATGCTGGCAACAGTGATGAATGCTTTAGCATTACAAGACTGTTTAGAGAACGAAGGCGTTCCAACGCGTGTTCAAACATCTATTGAAATGCGTCAAATCGCTGAACCGTATATCCGCAGAAAAGCGATGCGTCATTTAGAAAAAGGACGCGTGGTGATTTTTGCCGGTGGTACTGGAAATCCGTATTTTTCAACAGATACAACATCAGCATTGCGTGCTGCAGAAATTGAAGCAGACGTTATCTTGATGGCGAAAAACAATGTTGACGGAGTGTATTCAGCAGATCCGAAACTAGATAAAACAGCTGTGAAATTTGATGAGCTGACTCACTTAGATGTTATCAGCAAAGGCTTACAAGTAATGGATACAACAGCCAGCTCATTGAGCATGGATAATGACATTCCATTAGTAGTGTTTAATTTGAATGAAACAGGAAATATTAAACGAGTAGTACAAGGAGAAGTCATTGGAACTACTGTTAGGGGGAAAGAACATGACTGAGCAAATTTTAAAAGAAACAAAAGAAAGAATGACAAAAGCAGAACAGTCTTTACAACGTGAATTAGGTTCTATTCGTGCAGGACGTGCAAATCCTAGCTTATTGGACCGTATCCAAGTAGAATATTATGGAATTCCTACTCCATTGAACCAATTAGCGCAAATCGGTGTACCTGAACCGCGCGTATTGATGATCACACCTTTTGACAAATCTTCTATCAAAGATGTTGAACGTGCATTATTGCAAAGCGATATCGGAATCAGCCCATCGAATGACGGTAACGTGATTCGTTTAGTGATTCCTCAATTGACTACTGAGCGTCGTAAAGAATTAGCGAAACAAGTAGGAAAAGAAGCTGAAAATGCTAAAATCTCAGTACGTAACATTCGTCGTGATGCCATTGATGATTTGAAGAAAGCTGAAAAGAATAACGAGATTACTGAAGACGATCTACGTTATTTTGAAGGCGAAGTTCAAAAATTGACTGACAACAGCGTAAAAGAATTGGATAAAATCGCAGCTGAGAAAGAAAAAGAATTGATCGAAGGTTAATTCTTTTTTCTGAGCCGGATAGTAAAAAGCAGCATGCCTCTTTCGACCTTTACGGTAAGAGCGGCATACTGCTTTTTTTATTTTATGGCCAGCGATTAAAACTTGGCTGTTTTAGGTTTCTTTTTAGAGTCATCACCTAGAATCAGTGATGTCACTTTAGTTGCGATAGCGGAAATAACTAATCCCACGATAAATTGAACAAGTCTACGTTTCATAGAACAGCCTCCTTAATAGTTTAAACATGTCTTTCAATACATATAGTATACCACTGCATGAAGGGATAATCGAAAAATATACTCAGTGGATAAGAGAAACTTAGCTCCTCATGCAGCGTTTTTATCATTTGAAGGAGTGTAAAATAAGTTTTTAATGCGTCAGTTCGATTGGTTCTAAATATTATATTTTCTTTAAATCATAGGATTTTAAAGAATGATTTGCTACAATAGAAGGGGTAAAGTTTGATAGTGAAGGGCGGTCAATCGTAATGAGTGATCAAGAAAGAGAAGATAATCAAGAAGTGTATCACTTCTTGCCAGATGAAAGTGTGCCGAATCATGTGGCCATTATTATGGATGGAAATGGACGATGGGCAAAAAATCGCGGTTTCAAGCGGTCAGCAGGCCATCGAGCTGGTATGGATCAAGTAAAAATAATTGCGCGGCATGCCAATAAAAGAGGTGTCAAAGCGTTAACCGTTTATGCTTTTTCAACAGAAAATTGGAAACGGCCATTAGATGAAGTGAACTATCTAATGCAGTTGCCGATAGAATTTTTTGATGAGTTTATGCCGGAAATTATGGAGGCTGGAATACGAGTGACCATGATAGGGCTCCATGAAAAATTACCTAGAAAAACAAAAAAAGTTATGGAACGTGCCATAAAAGAAACGGCCCATAATACAGGTATGATTTTAAATTTTGCGGTCAATTACGGTGGCCGGAACGAAATAGTGGAAGCAGCGAAAGCAATGGCAGAAGATATCAGTGCAGGTAAACTAAAACCGCAAAAATTAACAGAAGAAGATTTTGAAGACTATTTAATGACATCCGTATTAGGAGCTTATCAAAATGTTGATTACATGATACGGACGAGCGGAGAAGAAAGAATCAGCAATTTTATGCTTTGGCAAAATGCTTATAGCGAATTCTATTTTTCATCTCTTGCATGGCCTGATTTTGACGAAAAAGCTTTTGATGAAGCGTTAGCTGTCTATCAAAAACGACAACGCCGATTTGGAGGGCTTTAAAAATTCTCATTGAATATTAGGAGGAAATAGTGTGAAAGAAAGAATAATCACTGCTTTAGTGATGGCAGCTATCTTTATACCTGTAGTGTATACTGGCGGCTGGTTATTAGGAAGTATTATTGCAATTTTAGCTATTATTGGATTAAGCGAATTATTTAAAATGAAAGGCAATAACATCCTCTCGATAGAAGGTGTCATTTCCATTATTGCTTTGATGGGGTTTATTTTTTCGGCAGAACTGAGAGACATTCTTCCGCAAAACTTTAATTCAGACGCGTGGATTCATTTAGCAGCTATTATATTACTTATTCAAACGGTTTTCTCAAAAAATAATTTCTCTTTCGATGATGCTGCAGTATCTATCTTAGGCATTATCTATATTGGTTTTGGATTCAAATCATTACTAGAGACAAGAGAAATCGGATTAGAATTGTTGATTTTAGTATTGATCACGATTTGGACGACCGATATTTGCGCTTATTTATTCGGACGCAAAATCGGCAAACATAAGCTGGCTCCAAACATCAGTCCGAATAAGACGATAGAAGGTTCAGTGGCAGGAACAGTCAGTGCCATATTAGTGGCTGGCATCTACTTGTATTTCATCGAAGTAGCAGGAGCGACTACATGGACATTAGTCTTGATGGCATTGCTGTCTATGGCAGGACAATTTGGCGACTTAGTAGAATCAGCATTCAAACGCTATTACAATACAAAAGATTCAGGAAATATTTTCCCAGGGCATGGGGGAGTGTTGGATCGATTTGACAGCATTTTATTTGTATTCCCCATTTTAAATCTTGTCGGCTTAGTGTAATAGAGCGGACGAGTTTAAACGAAATGGAAGTTTAGAGCAGAGGAGCAATTTGATGATAACGACAATTCTTACATTCATTCTTGTGTTTAGTATATTAGTTGTATTTCATGAATACGGGCATTACTATTTTGCAAAAAAATCAGGTATCTTAGTCCGAGAATTTGCTATTGGATTTGGACCTAAAATCTTTTCGTATCGAAAAAATGAAACAACCTATACTGTTCGATTACTGCCGGTTGGCGGATATGTACGTATGGCCGGTTATGAGGAAGACATCGAGATCAAACCAGGAACTCCAATCAGCTTAGTACTGGATGCGAATGGGAAAGTCAAAACGATCAATACGTCTAAAAAGAAACAACTGGTCAATGCTACTCCAATTGAAGTGTCTGCTGTAGATTTAGAAAAAGACTTATTTATTGAAGGGTTTGTCAATGGCGAATCCGAACAAGCAACTCGTTTTTCTGTAAACAGAGATGCCTTATTGATTGAAGAAGATGGAACGGAAGTCCAAATTGCACCACTGGATGTTCAATTTCAATCAGCCAGCTTGCCTCAGCGAATGATGACTAATTTCGCTGGTCCGATGAATAATATTATTTTAGCTATTGTGGCGTTCATTATCTTGGCATTCATCCAAGGCGGCGTGCCTTCTTATGTAAATGAAATAGGAGAAGTTCTGCCGGACAGTACAGCAGAACAGGCTGGATTAGTCGAAGGAGACAAAGTATCTGCTATTGATGGAGAGAAAGTTTCCGATTGGAACGAGATGGTCCAAATCATCCAAGCAAATCCAGAAGAAGAATTGGTCTTATCGGTTCAGCATGAAGATGGATCCGAGGAAGACATAACGATTGTGCCCGATACAACCAAAGCAACCGATGGCACTGAACATGGCGCTATTGGGATTCAAGTTCCTATGGATACCAGCTTCTGGGCCAAAATCGGTTCAGGATTTACACAAACATGGGCAGTAGCCACTCAAATCGTTGCGGCGCTAGCTTCTATATTTACTTCTGGTTTTTCAGTAGATATGTTTGGGGGACCCGTAGCTATTTACGCTACTACAGAAGCTGTTGTAGCTACTGGATTTATAGGAGTCTTGAATTGGTTGGCGTTTTTAAGTGTCAACTTGGGAATCATCAATTTAATGCCGATTCCTGCTTTAGACGGCGGGAAATTAGTGTTGAATATCATTGAAGGTGTACGCGGAAAACCACTCAGTGAAGAAAAAGAAGGGGTCGTTACATTGATTGGGGTAGGGTTGCTGCTTTTATTGATGTTGGCTGTAACTTGGAATGACATTCAACGTTATTTCCTGTAAACTGAGAAGTAGGTTTTTGCCGCAGATGTAAAAGAACTATAGAATAAAAAATAGAAATGATAGAAAACAGATTACATCACTTGTGGTGTTGCTTGAATTCTATCATTTTTCTATGGTTACATACCTCGAAGGTTTGAAAGAGGAAGGGATGGACTTATGAGTTTAGAACAAGAAAAGTTGTTTCGCCAATTATTAGAACAAATTGGCTTGCACCATAAAGAAGAGTATTTCCCTTATTTTGAAAAAGGGAAAGTACAAAAAGTAACGGTGCATAGAGCATCGAAAATGTGGCAGTTTGATTTTCAATTCGAAGATATCTTGCCTTTTGAAGTGTATCAAAATTTAGAGGAATCTTTGCGAATATCGTTTGCTTCGATTGCAACGATCAAAATGACTATTCAAACAGTAAATCCCAAGCTGACGACAGAAAAGTTGGAACACTATTGGTCTTCGGCTGTAAAAAACAGCCAAGTGTCTTCCCCTATCTGTGATCAGCCGTTTAGAGATCAATTTCCGATCGTCAATGATCGCAAAATTCACTTTATCGTAGAAAATAATATTGTAAAAGAACATTTAAAGAATATGTATTTGCCCCCAGTAGAAGAAGCTTACCAAAAAATGGGGTTCCCGGCTTTTAGAATCGAACCTATGGTAGACCAAGAAGCTTACGAACAAAAATTGCATGAGTTCAAAGCAAAAAAAGAAGAAGCAGATGAATTGCTTGCTCAAAGAGCAGCCGTTAACATCCAAAAGGCTGAAAAAGAAAGAGAAGCCAATAAAGAACTTCAACCGATTTCTGGTCCTATCGTTTTAGGAAGAAAGATTGCCGATTCTGAAGAAATCAAACAAATGAGCGAAATCGTCGAAGAAGAAAGACGAGTGACGATTGAAGGATATGTCTTTGATGCAGAGATTCGTGAATTGCGCTCTGGAAGACAATTGTTGACGATGAAAATAACAGACTACACGTCTTCTTTTTCGATCAAGAAGTTTTCAAATGGTCCAGAAGATGAAGCAGCATTTGCGGCTATCAAAAAAGGCATGTGGTTCCGTGCCCGTGGAAGTATTCAAGAAGATACGTACATGAGAGATTTAGTCATGAACGGACAAGATTTGACTCAAGTCACGCATGAAGACCGAAAAGATACTGCACCAGAAAATGAAAAAAGGGTAGAACTGCATTTGCATGGCAACATGAGCACAATGGATGCGACTAATAATGTAGCCGATTATGTAGCCCAAGCTGCAAAATGGGGACATAAAGCTATTGCTTTAACCGATCATGCTGGAGCTCAAGGTTTTCCTGATGCATTTAATGCTGGACAAAAGCACAATATCAAAGTCTTATACGGAATCGAAGCGAATGTGGTCGATGATGGAGTAGATATTGCTTATAATCCTGCTGATATCGAACTGTCTGACGCAACCTATGTCGTATTTGACGTGGAGACGACAGGTCTTTCAGCGGTATACGATAAGATTATTGAGCTGGCTGGTGTCAAGATGCATAAAGGAAATGTGATCGACACATTTGAGCATTTTATTGATCCAGGACACCGTCTGTCTCAAACGACTGTTAACTTAACGGGTATAACGGATGAGATGGTACGAGGTTCTAAATCGGAAGAAGAAGTATTGAGATTGTTCCACGAATTCGCTGAAGGAACTATTTTAGTAGCTCACAATGCCAGTTTCGATATGGGATTTTTGAATACAGGTTATACCAGACACAATATTCCAGAAGCCACCAATCCCGTTATCGATACATTAGAATTGTCTCGCTTTTTACACCCTCAGTTTAAGGGACATCGATTAAACACGTTGGCTAAAAAATATGGAGTCGCTTTGGAACAACATCACCGTGCTATTTATGACTCTGAAACAACAGGAGCTTTGTGTTGGATATTTTTGAAAGAGGCTGAAGAAGAACATGGAATAACGAACCATAACCAGTTGAATAGCAAAATTGGCGAAGGGGATGCTTATAAAAGAGCACGTCCTTTCCATGCGACTATTTTAGCCACCACCCAAGCAGGATTGAAAAACTTGTTTAAATTGGTTTCTTTATCGAATACGGATTATTTTTTCCGTGTACCAAGGATTCCGCGTTCGGAATTGACGCGTTATAGAGAAGGACTGATTATTGGTTCTGCCTGCAGCAATGGGGAAGTTTTTGAAGCGATGATGCAAAAAGGGTATGACGTAGCAAAAAACAAAGCTCGTTTCTACGACTATTTAGAAGTTATGCCTAAAGAAGTCTATGCACCTTTGATTGAAAGAGAACTTGTACGCGACAACAAAGATTTAGAAGAAATCATTCGCAACATGATTCAAATCGGTGAGGAATTGAATAAACCTGTTGTAGCGACAGGCAATGTGCATTATCTAAACCCTGAAGATGCTGTTTATCGGAAAATACTGGTGCATTCTCTGGGCGGAGCGTCTGAATTGAACCGAGCTGAATTGCCGCTTGTTCATTTTAGGACTACTACTGAAATGCTCGATGCTTTTTCTTTCCTTGGAAAAGAGAAGGCTCATGAAATAGTGGTAACGACCCCTAATCAAATTGCAGATTTAGTGGATGAAGATATCACTCCTGTTAAAACGGATCTGTATACACCTAAGATACCTGGTTCAGAAGAAGAAATTCGGAAATTAAGTTATGCCGAAGCACATCGCTTATATGGAAGTCCACTTCCAGAAGTGATTGAAAAACGGTTAGAAAAAGAACTGACCAGTATCATTGGAAATGGATTCTCCGTTATCTATTTGATTTCACAAAAATTAGTGCACAAAAGTGTTTCAGAAGGTTATTTAGTTGGATCTCGTGGTTCGGTTGGGTCAAGCTTTGTGGCAACAATGACAGGTATTACAGAAGTAAATCCGATGCCGCCTCATTACCGTTGTCCAGAGTGTAAATACTCTGAGTTTTTTGAAGATGGTTCAGTAGGTTCAGGGTTTGATTTGCCTGAAAAAGCTTGTCCTGGTTGTGGAGCCCGCTTGCATAAAGACGGACATGATATCCCATTTGAAACGTTTCTTGGATTCAACGGGGATAAAGTTCCCGATATCGATTTGAACTTTTCAGGAGATTACCAAGCCAAAGCCCATGATTATACTAAAGTGTTGTTTGGAGAAGACTATGTTTATCGTGCAGGTACGATCAGTACGGTAGCTGACAGAACAGCGTATGGTTATGTTAAGGGGTATGAAAGAGATACCAATCAAAACTTGCGTGCAGCTGAGATCGATCGTTTGGCTAAGGGAGCAACAGGAGTGAAGAAAACAACTGGACAACATCCTGGGGGGATTATTGTTATCCCGGATTATATGGATGTTTTCGACTTTACACCTGTACAATATCCGGCTGATGATCAAGCGGCTGAATGGAAAACAACGCATTTTGATTTCCACTCGATTCATGATAATGTTTTGAAATTAGATATTCTAGGGCACGATGATCCAACGGTTATTCGGATGCTGCAAGATTTATCTGGAATCGATCCTAAGACGATTCCAACAGATGATCCAGAGGTTATGAAAATTTTCCAAGGTACTGACATACTAGGGGTTACACCTGAACAAATTTTATCTAAAACTGGTACGTTGGGTATTCCTGAATTTGGAACACGTTTCGTACGAGGGATGTTGGAAGAGACTAGACCAAACACCTTTGCTGAATTGCTGCAGATTTCAGGATTGTCACATGGGACAGATGTTTGGTTGGGGAATGCGGAAGAATTGATTCGTAACCACGGTATTCCTTTGTCAGAAGTAATCGGTTGTCGTGATGATATCATGGTGTACTTGATCTATAACGGATTAGAAGCTGGGTTGGCCTTTAAAATCATGGAGCACGTTCGTAAAGGAAAAGGGATTCCAGATGATTGGCAACAAGTCATGCGTGATGAAGGGATCGCTGAGTGGTATATCGAATCATGCTTGAAAATCAAATACATGTTCCCTAAAGCCCATGCGGCAGCATATGTATTGATGGCGTTAAGGGTAGCCTATTATAAAGTTCACTTCCCAATACTGTATTATGCAGCGTACTTCTCTGTTCGAGCAAGTGATTTTGATTTGGTGGCAATGACTCAAGGAAAAGAAGCTATCAAAGTAAAAATCAAAGAAATCACGGATAAAGGTCTAGATGCTTCGGCAAAAGATAAGAGTTTGCTGACAGTATTAGAGTTAGCCAATGAAATGGTCGAACGCGGTTTTGATTTTAAAATGGTCGATTTAGAAAAATCAGATGCGAAGGACTTTATCATTGAGGGCAACACACTGATTGCGCCATTCAGAGCTATTCCAAGTTTGGGAACGAGTGTAGCGCAGCAAATAGTTGAAGCTAGAAAAGAAAAACCGTTCCTTTCTAAAGAGGATTTGGCCAAAAGAGGGAAAGTTTCTAAGACTGTTATTGAATATATGAATGAAAATGGTGTGTTAAAAGGATTACCGGATGAAAACCAACTATCATTATTCGATTTATTCTAAACTGGACACTGTAATCTCTTTAAAAATCGCTCAATAAAAAGTGGTTGTTTTTGCTTGCAGATATGCTGAGATAGAGGGATGATTGTTTGCGTATTCCTTGATTTTATGGTATTATTTCAAGTGTGTTTAGATATTCAGTTAGAGTGAGCGGAAACGCTCACTCTTTTTAAGCGATTATATACGTCTAAAGATAGGAGGCGAAAAGATGAGTAACATAGTAACAATGGTTTCTGATATGATTCAGCCATTAGTGGAAGATTTGAGTTATGAATTGGTAGATGTAGAATACGTAAAAGAGGGTAAAAACTGGTTTTTGCGTGTGTATATTGATCAGCCGCAAGGAGTAACGTTAGAAGATTGTGCGTTAGTCAGCGAAAAAGTGAGTGAACGTTTGGATAAAATTAATCCAGACCCGTTTCCTCATGCTTATTTCTTGGAGGTTTCATCCCCAGGAGCTGAAAGACCGATCAAAACAGAAGCAGACTTCCAGAATGCGGTAGAAAAATACATTCATATTTCTTTATACGAACCCGTTGATGGAGAAAAAGTTTATGAAGGTATTTTAAAAGAATTAACAGAAGAAACATTAACGTTAACTGTCAAAATTAAAACTCGTACAAAAGATATCGAATTTGATCGATCAAAGATTGCAAAAGCTAGATTGGCAATACAGTTTTAAATAGACTACAATTGAATAGGAGAGAAAAGAATGAGCAAAGAATTGTTAAATGCTCTTGATGACTTAGAAACAGAAAAAGGCATATCCAAAGAATTGGTTTTAGATGCTTTGGAAGCTGCACTGGTTTCTGCGTATAAAAGAAATTATAGCCAAGCACAAAATGTAGAGGTTGAATTCAATCACAAAACAGGCAAAATCAGCGTATATGCTGTTAAAGATGTCGTAGAAACTGTTTATGATTCTCGTTTAGAAGTAAGTTTGGAAGAGGCTGTTAAGATCAATTCCGCTTATGAGATTGGCGATAAAATTCGTTTCGAAGTAACTCCAAAAAACTTTGGACGTATTGCGGCACAAACTGCTAAACAAGTCATCATGCAACGTATGCGTGAAGCAGAAAGAAACATTATTTACAATGAATTCATCGCTTACGAGAATGATATCATGCAAGGGATAGTGGAACGTCAAGACAATCGCTACATTTATGTAAACCTTGGCAAAATCGAAGCTGTATTATCTAAACAAGAGCAAATTCCAAACGAAGTCTACAAACCTCATGACCGCATCAAAGTGTATGTGACTAAAGTAGAAAACACTTCAAAAGGGCCTCAAATTTTTGTAAGTCGAAGCCATCCTGATTTGTTGAAACGTTTATTCGAGCAAGAAGTTCCTGAGATTTATGATGGAGTGGTGGAGATCGTTTCTATCGCTCGTGAAGCTGGAGACCGTGCTAAAGTTGCTGTTGTGTCTAGAGACGAACATATCGATCCAGTTGGAACATGTGTTGGACCTAAAGGCCAACGTGTACAAGCTATCGTAAACGAATTAAAAGGCGAAAACATGGATATTGTAGAATGGAGCGAAGATCCTTCTACTTATATCGCTAACGCGTTGAATCCTGCTAAAGTTATCGACGTAGTCTTCAATGAGCAGACAAACAGCTGTCTAGTCGTTGTACCAGACTACCAATTGTCGCTTGCTATTGGTAAACGTGGACAAAATGCTCGTTTAGCTGCGAAATTAACAGGTTTCAAAATCGACATCAAGTCTGAATCAGATATGATCGCTGCTGAAGAAGCTGAAGAAGAAGTTGGCTTAGTAAGTACAGACGATTTGGTAGATGGAGCATTAGTTGATGAACCAATCGAAGCAATCGTAGATGCTGAAGAAGTGGCAGCTCCATTAGTAGAAGATCCTGAAGTAACGGAGACTCTTGAAGCAGACGATGAAACCATCGAAGAATCGATAAATGGTGACGAAAAGGACGAAGAATTGGAAGAGCAAGATACTACTGAAGATTAGTGAGGTGATTTCAGTGCCGAAGAAAAAAATTCCATTACGCAAATGCGTCGTTTCAAATGAAATGAAACCGAAAAAAGAAATGATCCGTGTTGTGAAAAACAAAGAAGACCATGTAGATATCGATCCTAGCGGAAGAATGCCGGGACGTGGAGCTTATGTATCTATTGAACCGGAAATCGTTCAGACAGCCTGGGATCAACGAGTATTGGATCGTGTACTTGGAACAAAATTAGACGATGCTTTTTATCAGTCTTTATTAGACTATGTAAAACATCAGAAAGCACGGATGAGTTTATGACAAATGAACAAAAAGCTTTAAACTTACTAGGATTGGCTACTCGAGCGGGAAAATTGATTTCTGGAGAAGATTTAACGCTTAAACAAGTCCGTTCTCAGCAAGCTAAAGTGGTGCTCATAGCGAAAGATGCTAGTGAAAACACGCAAAAGAAAATTTCGGATAAATGTCAATACTACAACATTCCTTACACTGTTCAGTATTCGAAAGCGGAATTAAGTCAAGCGATTGGAAAGGAACGTACAATCCTTTGTCTTACGGATAGTGGCTTTGCGAAAAAAATCCGAGAATTATTATCAATTTAATGGAGGGTGATTGCATGGCTAAGAAACGTGTATATGAGTACGCAAAAGAAAAAAATGTTTCAAGTAAAGATGTTATTACCAAAGCTAAAGAGCTTGGAATTGAGTATCAGACTCACATGTCATCTATGGAAGACAATCAAGTAGAAAAGCTGAATAACGCATTTGCTTCAAATAAAAAAAATCAACAAACAATTCAGAAAAAAGAGAATAATGCTCATTCAACTAGGAATCAGCAGAACCATAAGGGAGATCATACTATAGAAAACCAACAAAACAATCCAAAGAAGAACCAATCGCAACAAAATAAAAAAGAGCAAGGATCAGCAAACAAAGCAGGCTCGACGAAAAAAGTCGTTCCGCGTACTGCTGCTGAAAAAACTAAAACTGACAACCGAGCTCCTAAAAAAGATACTGCTGCAAAGAAACCTGCTGCCTCTAAACCAGCCAGCACAACTTCAAGCAGTCAAGGTTCGTCATCGAACAGTTTTGGGAAAAACAAAACTGCCAACAAACCTTACCGTAACCGTGGAAGCATGGGAACACATGGCGGATACAACAAACGTAAGAAAAAAGGAAGAAAAGGCGAAACTAAACCTGTAGCACCACCAGTACCAAGAAAAGAAAGAGAATTGCCAGGAGTATTGGTTTATACGGATGGGATGACGGTAGCGGAAATTTCTAAGAAAATTTACCGTGAGCCAGCAGAAATCATCAAAAAATTGTTCTTGCTGGGTGTTATAGCGACACAAAATCAAAGCTTAAGTAAAGAAGCTATTGAACTATTAGCTGCTGAATATGGAATTGAAGCAGAAGAAAAAGTTCAAGTCGATATTTCTGATTTAGATGTATACTTCAACCAAGAAGTTGCAGAAGACCACTTGGAAGAGCGTCCGCCGGTTGTAACGATCATGGGACACGTTGACCACGGTAAAACGACTTTACTAGATACTTTGAGAAACTCAAAAGTCAGTGAAGGAGAAGCTGGTGGGATCACTCAACATATCGGAGCTTACCAAATCACTAAAAACGGCAAAAAAATCACTTTCTTGGATACTCCAGGACATGCGGCGTTTACAACGATGCGTGCACGTGGAGCAGATGTAACAGATATCGTTATTATCGTTGTCGCAGCTGATGACGGTGTAATGCCTCAAACAGTTGAAGCAATCAACCATGCTAAAGCAGCAGATGTTCCAATCATCGTGGCTGTGAATAAAGTGGACAAGCCAACTGCTAATCCAGATCGAGTGATGCAAGAATTAACAGAATACGGTTTGATTCCAGAAGCTTGGGGCGGAGATACGATCTTTGTAAACATTTCTGCTAAATTCGGTGAAAACATCGAAGAATTATTGGAAATGATCCTATTGGTTTCAGAAGTTCAAGAATTAAAAGCTGATCCAAAACGTATGGCTATCGGAAGTGTGGTAGAAGCACGATTAGATAAAGCCAAAGGACCAATCGCTACTTTACTGATCAAAGAAGGTACACTAAAAGTTGGAGACCCAATCGTTGTAGGATCTACATTTGGCCGTGTCCGTGTAATGGTCAACGAGTTAGGCCGTCGCTTGAAGACTGCAGGACCTTCAGCACCAGTAGAAATCACTGGGTTGAACAATGCACCTTTAGCAGGTGACCAATTTGTTGTGTTTGAAGATGAAAAAACAGCTCGTTCAGTCGGAGAAGCTCGAGAAAAACAACTTCTTTCTGAACAACGTGCAACTACAAACCGTGTAACTTTAGACAACTTGTTCTCTAGTTTACAAGAGGGCGAATTGAAAGAAGTTAATGTTATCATCAAAGCTGACGTTCAAGGTTCAACAGAAGCTTTAGCAGCAAGTTTGAGAAAAATTGAAGTAGAAGGCGTTCGAGTGAAAATCATTCATACAGGCGTTGGAGCGATCAATGAAAGTGATATTACATTAGCAGCAGCAAGTAATGCAATCATCATTGGATTTAACGTTCGTCCTACTCCTCAAGCTAAATCACAAGCAGATCAAGAAAAAGTGGACATTCGTCTACACCGTATCATTTATAACGCTATTGATGAAATCGAAACAGCTATGAAAGGTCTATTAGACCCAGAATACGAAGAAAAAGTAACTGGTCAAGCTATCATTCGTGAAACATTCAATGTTTCTAAAGTAGGAACGATTGCCGGTGCATTTGTTACCGATGGCGTTGTTAAACGTAACAGCGGCGTGCGCTTGATTCGTGACAATATTGTCATTCATGAAGGCGAATTAGCCAGCTTGAAACGTTTCAAAGATGATGCAAAAGAAGTGAAAAACGGCTTTGAATGTGGTTTAATGATTAAAGACTACAATGATATCAAGGTCGATGATGTTGTTGAAGCCTATGAAATGGTCCAAATCGAACCTAAATAAGAGAGTATAGAAAGGTGCTCAGCTTACCGTTTATAAAAAAACTGACCAATTAGGTGTTTTCCTAACCGGACAGATTTGACTTATAGATGGGGAGCTGCCTTTCACAACTCGTCTAAAAGAAAGTAGGGAGACATTATGGCGAATTATAGAGTAGGAAGAGTTGCTCAAGAAATTCAAAGAGAAGTAAACGATATTATCCGTAAACGAGTAAGAGATCCTAGAGTTCAAGGAATCAACATTACAGACGTGCGTGTAACCGGAGACTTGCAACAAGCAACTATTTTTTACAGCACATTGTCTGATGAAGAAAAAGACGTCGAAAATGCTCAATTAGGATTGGATAAAGCTACAGGCTTGATTCGTAAAGAATTAGGTCAACGATTATCTATTTATAAAACACCTGAATTGACTTTTGAAAGAGACGAGTCTGTTGCTTACGGTAATCGTATCGATGAATTACTAAGAGATTTAAATAAAGACTAACTCAAAATGAAAACAGGAAAAGAGATTAAATTCTCTTTTCCTGTTTTTTTGTTCTTACATTCATAAGAAGTAAATGCAACTCGCACAGGCCGCTGAGGTGTGATATTTTAAAATGAGGTATATTTTTGTTACAGTAAATAAAAAGGAGGCGCGGAAAATGTTAAGTTGGTTTTCAAGTTTTTTTACACAAATAGAAAATTTTTTTGGAACGCCTAAATTACTATTTGATGGGTGGCAGTCAACTGCACGAATCACCTTAACAACCATTTTTTTATACCTTATCTTAATTGTCCTGTTAAAAATCTTTGGCAGCAGAAGCGTATCTAGCTTCAGTGTGTATGACATGATCGCTACGATCACTATAGGGTCAGTGATTTCATCTACGTTGGTATTAAAAGAAATTAATTTAATCAATGGAATGGTTGCAATCGTTGTATTACTGATTCTGCAATTTTTACTGTCCAAAGTGGTAGCAAAATGGGAAGGATTGTACCCTTTTGCTAATCCAACGCCAAAAGTAATTTATTATAAAGGCGAATTTAAAACAGATAGTATGAAAAAGGTGCGTGTCAATAAAGAGGAAATCTATTCTGCTATCCGAAGAGAAGCTGGGACAACTTCAGATAATGTTGAGGCTGTTTTATTGGAACCTAATGGAGATTTATCCGTCATCAAAAACATTAGTCCAGAATATGAAAACGAAATAACCAAATACATGTAAGGTTTGTTTGAATGACAGACCAAAAGAACACCTCACCAATTCCATAGTGAGGTGTTCTTTTGGTTATCTTGCTTGGTACATAACAGCAAACGCGCCTTTTCCTGCGTGAGCCATCAATGTTGGGCTGGCATAATTAATATGGAAAGTTGCTGATGGGAAGGCTGCGTTTAAATCAGCAATGATCTCTTCCGTAAAATCAGTCAGCCCCACATGAGTGATACCAATTTGTTCTATAGCTTCAAATTGGTTCATTTCCTCAATAATCTCGTTTACTTTCTTTTTCAAGCTTTTCAATCCGCGCCCCTTAGTTTCGGGTTCTAATCCTTTGCTGGTTACTTTCAGCATGATTTTCATATTCAGCATCGTAGAAACGCGGCCTAATATTCTCCCGATACGTCCGCCTTTAATTAGATTATCTAAATTAACGATACCGACATAAAGAGCACTTTTTTCTTTGATACGGTCTAGTTCAGTTAGGATTTCATCCATAGTTGCATGATTTTGAGCTATTTTAGCAGCAGCTAATACTTGAAAAGCCATAGCACGATCCACTGTTTCACTGTCGATGACCGTAACTTTAGATTTTGTCAGATGACTGGCCTGTACAGCAGCGGAATATGTGCCGCTAAGGTATCCGGCGACGTGTATCGATAGAATCTCGCTGCCGTCTTTTCCGAGTTGGTTGTATAATTCAACATATTGTCCAACAGCTGGCTGAGACGTTTTTGGCAAGACTGCACTGTTGTTCATCATTTGTAAAAATTCCGCTTTGCTGATGGTTTGATTGTCGTAATACATAACGTTGTTTAACATAGCCGATAAAGGAATCACTGTTATACCATACTGTTTTTGTTCTTCATGAGACAACTGTACGGTTGAGTCGGTCAATATTTTAATGTCTTTCATTACAAATCCTCCTGAAAATAAAACTGGTCTATCTGTATGATTATACCAAAATATTTCAAGAAAATGGAGAATGAGCGCTTTATTTAGTGTTCTCTCACTAAAAACCCTGTGGGAATAGTTAAGCCGGTAAAAAAAATATGGTATACTGGTTACTGGCTAATACAGAAAGTAGGGATAGGCAATGGAAGGCATCTTGCCATTATGGAAAGAACGCGGCATGACGAGTCATGACTGTGTCTTTAAACTTAGAAAAATACTGAAAACTAAAAAAATCGGACATACAGGAACTCTTGATCCAGATGTAGACGGAGTTTTGCCTATTTGTATCGGTAAAGCGACTAAAGTTGTCGAATACATGATGGAGACGGGGAAAGCTTATGTCGGAGAAGTTACTATTGGGTACAGTACCACAACTGAAGACAGCAGTGGAGAAGTGGTTGACTCTAAACCCGTAACGGTCATTCCTTCTGTTGAAGAAATTGATCAAGCAATGGAAGATTTCTCAGGAGATATTGTTCAAATACCTCCTATGTATTCAGCGATCAAAGTAAATGGACGTAAATTATACGAATATGCCAGAGCTGGACAAGAAGTAGAACGTCCAAAAAGAACGGTTTCGATTCATAAATTCAAACGAACTTCAGAACCTATTTTAAATGAAGAAACACAAACGGTCTCATGGAGATTTGAAGTGGACTGCGGAAAAGGCACTTATGTCCGTACTCTAGCAGTAGATCTTGGAGAAAAGTTGGGCTACCCGGCTCATATGTCAGATTTGACACGAGTGAAAAGCGGAACATTTACCGTAAAAGATTGTCTGACATTAGAACAAGTAGCTGCACTGATGGCAGAAGAAACCATTGAGGAACGATTGTTTCCGTTAGAGTACGCCTTAGACGAAATGGAAAAAATCGACATCAACGAAGACTTGTGGGATAAAGTGAAGAATGGAGCTGTACTTCCTATTGATACGTTCCAACAGTCGATCACGTACCCGTTAGTCTTGATGTATGAGGGCAGAGCACGCAGTATCTATGATGTGCACCCTACAAAAGGTCATTTGTTGAAACCTATTAAAGTGTTGCGGACATCAGCTTAAAGAGGAGACTTGAACATGGAAATCATAAAAATTCATCACCCGTATCACGAAGACAGTATCCCGAAACAACCGGTTGTTTTAGCACTTGGTTTTTTCGATGGTGTTCATAAGGGGCATAGAACGGTCATCAATACAGCTAAACGAATCGCAAAAGAAAAAAACGCTCGTTTAGCCTTAATGACATTCAACCAACACCCGTCAATCGTTTTTAAAAAAGTGAAACCTGAAGCGATCACGTATTTATCTACTATTGAAAGAAAAGAAGAGTTCATGGAAGAATTAGGTGTAGATTATTTGTATGAAGTAGACTTCACTTCTGCTTTTGCTTCTTTGAGTCCTCAAGAATTTGTCGATCAATATATTGTCGGGTTGAACGCGGTCGCAGTGGTTGCTGGATTTGACTACACTTACGGCAAAAAAGAAGTGGCTTCGATGGAGCATTTGCCAGGTTATGCAAAAGATCGCTTCGAAGTGATCGAAGTTGGAAAAGTGACTGGTGAAGGCGAAAAAATCAGTTCGACTCGCATCCGTCAAGCACTAAGCGATGGAGAAATCATGGAAGCAAACGATATGTTGGGCTATGTGTACCAAACTCCAGGTATCGTTATTCATGGAGACGCACGCGGAAGAACGTTAGGCTATCCTACAGCTAATATCGATGTAAAACCGAATATCCGATTGCCTAAAGTGGGTGTTTACGCTGTAAGAATAAAAGTGGGCGAGGAATGGTACGAAGGTATGGCGTCTATTGGGTATAACATTACTTTCGAAGCAGATCGTCAATTGTCTGTAGAAGTAAATATCTTTGATTTTAACCGCGATATTTATGGTGAAACTGTGGCCGTAGAATGGCATAAGTATCTTAGAGAAGAAATGAAATTCTCGAATATCGAAGCTCTTATTGAACAGTTGGATCAAGACGAAGTCGATGCACGTCAATATTTTGCTGAATTGAAATAAGCAACACTGTGAAAAAAACAAACCTTTATCATCCGATTAAGCGATGGTAAAGGTTTGTTTTTGTTGATACAGCAAGGAAAAGAAAATAGTCAAAAATAGTCAGAAAATTCCGCTATATACATTGACAAATTTTTTAATCTTTGGTAAATTATTAATTGTGTTAGCACTCATTTGTTTAAAGTGCTAAAAAAAGAGGTGAGGCTTTATGTTAACGGAAAGGCAAATTTTGATCCTCAAATCAATCGTAATCTTATTTACGAAATATGGTCATCCAGTAGGATCTAAAACGTTATTAGATGAAACGGATATTGACGCGAGTTCAGCAACCGTCCGGAATGAAATGGTACGTTTAGAAGAAATGGGTTATCTTCAAAAAACGCATTCGTCATCAGGCAGAGTACCGTCTAAAAAAGGCTATCGTTTTTATGTGGATTACTTGTTACACCCTACAACAGTTGATCACGATAAAGTGGAAACAATACAGAAAGCTTTTGATAATCCATTTTTCCAAATTGATGAAATTGTGGTGAAATCAGCCGAAGTATTATCTAATTTGACTAGTTATACAGCTATATCCTTAGGACCTGAGATCAAGGAAAGCAAATTGACCGGGTTCCGTTTAATTCCATTAAACGAACGAAGAGTTATGGCCATACTAGTAACAGATAAAGGTCATATCGAAGAACAAATTTTCACCGTACCAAAAGGTTTTGATTTGAATAATTTGGAAAAAATCGTAGCTTTGTTCAATGATCAATTGATTGGACATTCTTTGGTAGAAGTATTCAAAATGCTTCAAGAAGATGTGCCTTTATTGATTCATAAGTATATGCGGACTGCTGAAGGGATGATGGAACTCATCAATGGGCTATTCGTGAAAGCTGTCAGAGAACGAATGCACATTGGCGGAAAAATGAATATGTTGGATTATTCAGACAATATGGACATCCACCAATTCAAATCCATTTATTCATTTATGGAAGGCAACCAAGACTTAGCTTCACTCTTGGGGCAGCAAAAACAAGACATCGAGGTTCGGATCGGCAACGAATTGAATATCGAATTCTTGGCAAATTTCAGTTTGATCTCTGCTACGTATGATGTAGAAGAGTTGGGAACTGGAACCATTGCGATTTTAGGTCCTACGAATATGCCGTATTCCAAAATGATTGGGCTTATGGATGTTTTCAGGAATGAATTATCAAAAAAAATAATAGATCATCACCATTCGATGGATGACTATTAAAAGGAGTTTTGTATTGTGGAAAAGAAAGATTCTCATTTAGAGGAACAAGAATCAGCAGATGTGACATCAACTGAAGAAACGGAAACTGCGGTTGAAGAAACTGTAGAAGAAGTACACACAGAGGATGCAGCAACTGATGAAGTGGCAGCTTTAAAAGCTCAGCTGGAAGAAAAAGAAGATGCTTATCTTCGTTTGCAAGCTGAATTAGCCAACATCCAAAAAAGAAATCGCAAAGAAAGAGAAACGGATGCTAAATACCGTTCTCAATCATTAGCGAAAGAATTGATCAACGTTTTAGACAATCTGGAACGTGCACTAGCTATTGAAACGACAGAAGAAAACCAAACCTTCAAAAAAGGGATTGAAATGGTTTATGAGAGTTTCAAACAAGCTTTACAAAACGAAGATATCCAAGTGGTAGATCCATTGAATGAGCCTTTTGACCCTAATTACCATCAAGCAGTTCAAACTGTTGAAGTGGAAGACGGTCAAGAAGCTGGAACTGTTGTGACTGTTCACCAAAAAGGATATACTCTGCATGAACGCGTATTGCGTCCTGCAATGGTTGTAGTAGCACAATAAAAACAGCGTAATGCATAAAATAATGAAACTAAAACTTTAAAGAATGAGGGATTATATATGGCAAAAATTATTGGTATTGATTTAGGAACAACTAACTCTGCTGTAGCAGTATTAGAAGGTGGAGAAGCAAAAATCATTCCTAACCCAGAAGGTAACCGTACAACTCCTTCTGTTGTAGCTTTCAAAAATGGTGAAATCCAAGTAGGGGAAGTTGCTAAACGCCAAGCTATTACGAACCCAAATACAATTGCTTCTATCAAACGTCATATGGGTGAAGATTATACAGTAGAAGTTGAAGGCAAAAAATACACTCCGCAAGAAATTTCAGCAAATATTCTACAATACATCAAAGGATATGCTGAAGCTTATCTAGGCGAAGAAGTGACTAAAGCTGTTGTTACTGTACCGGCTTACTTCAACGATGCACAACGTCAAGCAACTAAAGACGCTGGTAAAATCGCTGGTCTAGAAGTAGAACGTATCGTTAACGAGCCAACTGCTGCTGCATTAGCATATGGTTTAGACAAAACAGATAAAGAAGAAAAAGTTTTAGTATTTGACCTTGGTGGTGGTACGTTTGACGTTTCTATCCTTGAATTAGGAGACGGAGTATTTGACGTATTATCTACATCTGGAGACAACGAACTTGGTGGAGATGACTTTGACAACAAAATCATCGACTACTTGGTAGCTGAATTCAAAAAAGAAAACGGCATTGACTTGTCTAAAGACAAAATGGCTGTACAACGTTTGAAAGATGCTGCTGAAAAAGCTAAAAAAGACTTGTCAGGTGTTACTTCAACTCAAATCAGCTTGCCATTTATCACTGCTGGAGAAGCTGGTCCATTGCACTTGGAAACAACTTTATCACGTGCAAAATTCGATGAATTGACTTACGACTTAGTAGAACGTACTAAAAAACCAGTTCAACAAGCTCTTAAAGATGCTGGATTGAATAAATCTGATATCGACGAAGTTATCTTGGTTGGTGGATCAACACGTATTCCAGCTGTAGTAGAAGCTGTTCGTGTTGAATCAGGTAAAGAACCAAACAAATCAGTTAACCCGGATGAAGTTGTAGCAATGGGAGCTGCGATCCAAGGTGGAGTTATCTCTGGTGATGTTAAAGATATCGTCTTACTAGACGTTACTCCTTTATCATTAGGTATCGAAACAATGGGTGGCGTGTTCACTAAATTGATCGACCGCAACACAACGATCCCTACAAGCAAATCACAAGTCTTCTCAACTGCTGCTGACAACCAACCAGCTGTTGATGTACATGTATTGCAAGGTGAACGTCCAATGGCTGCAGACAACAAAACTTTAGGTCGTTTCCAATTAACTGACATTCCAGCTGCACCACGTGGTGTTCCTCAAATCGAAGTTAAATTTGATATCGACAAAAACGGTATTGTTAACGTAAGTGCAAAAGACTTAGGTACAAACAAAGAACAAACGATCACGATCAAATCTTCTTCAGGTTTAACAGACGAAGAAATTGAACGTATGGTAAAAGACGCTGAAGCAAATGCTGAAGCAGATAAAACTCGTAAAGAAGAAGTAGAATTGCGCAACGAAATCGATCAATTATTGTTCCAAGTTGACAAAACATTGAAAGATCTTGAAGGAAAAGTTGACGCAGACGAAGTGAAAAAAGCAGAAGACGCTCGTGACGAATTGAAAGCTGCTGTTGAAGCCAATAATCTTGAAGACATGAAAACTAAACGTGATGCGTTGAATGAAGTTGTTCAAGCATTGACAGTTAAGTTATACGAACAAGCTGCTGCCGCTCAACAAGGTGAAAACCCAGAAGGCGAAGCAACGGATACTGCTTCTGATGACACTGTTGTAGATGCAGACTTTGAAGAAGTAGAAGACGACAAATAAGCACGAACATTTTAGATTTGAGAAAAAGCCAGGGCAAACTTGCTTTTGGCTTTTTCTTATCATTATGATATGCTCTTAAAGCAGGTTTAGTACGAAACTTGAAAGCAGCTGAATGGTTGCTGGCAGGTAGAGTTAAAACAGTATAATGTGTTAGAGCATGTGCTATTGGAGGGAAAGTATGGCAAAGAGAGATTATTATGAAGTTCTTGGTGTGTCTAAAGGGGCATCTGACGATGAGATAAAAAAAGCTTATCGAAAGTTGTCGAAAAAATACCATCCGGACATCAACAAAGAAGCTGATGCAGATGAAAAGTTTAAAGAGATTGCTGAAGCTTATGAAGTCTTAAGCGACGCTAACAAACGAGCTGCATACGATCAATACGGTCATGCCAGCACAGATCCTAACTTTGGAGCTGGTGGCGGATTTGGCGGAGGCGGCTTCGGAGGCAGTGGATTTGGCGGTTTTGAAGATATTTTTGATTCGTTCTTCGGTGGCGGAGGTCGTGCAAGATACAATCCGAACGCACCTCGTCAAGGGGAAGATCTGCAATATACTTTAGATCTGGAATTTGAAGAAGCTGTTTTCGGAAAACAGTCAACGATTCGCTACAATCGCAAGCAAGAATGTGAAACGTGTCATGGAGACGGTGCTAAACCAGGTACGTCACCAGTAACGTGTTCAAAATGTTCTGGTACAGGTTCGATCAACGTGGAAAGAAACACTCCACTTGGAAGAATCCAAACTCGTTCAGTTTGTGATGTATGTAATGGTACTGGTCAAGAAATCAAAGAAAAATGCCCAACATGTGTGGGTGCTGGACACGTGAAAGACCGTCACACGGTTAAAGTCACTGTTCCTGCCGGAGTAGAAGACGGCGATCAAATGCGTCTAAGCGGACAAGGTGAAGCTGGTAAAAACGGAGGACCTTACGGAGATCTATACGTGATTTTCCGCGTCAAACCAAGCAAACAATTCCAACGCCGAGGTGCTGAAATTTATTACGAAGCACCAATTCATTTCGTGCAAGCTGCTTTAGGAGACGAAATCCAAGTCCCTACTGTCCACGGAAAAGTGAAATTGAAAATCCCAGCTGGTACACAAACAGGAACGACTTTCCGTATCAAAGGAAAAGGAGCTCCAAGGTTGAGAGGTACCGGTCAAGGAGATCAACACGTTAAAGTAAACATCGTTACACCGAAGAACCTAAACTCTAAACAAGCCGAATTATTGAGAGAATTCGCTAAAGCCAGCGACATTTCTATCATAGAAGAAGACGGCTCATTCTTCAACAAAGTAAAAGACGTCTTTAAAAAAGACTAGAGAGTGCAGCAAACCGTTTAGACTCCTGTAGAGTTCGCAGCTCACTTTTAGTCGGGTGTTTTCCCCGACAAAAAGTGAGTAGTGAAATCATAAGGAGTCTGGTTTGCGGAACTCGTTTTAGACCAGAGAGTGGAGAAAAGCGATTAGCCTATCGACAATAAGAAAATTCCAACAGGCATGAGCTCTTTACCTGACAGTTGGAATTGGCTTATAGGCGCATAGGCTGCTTTTCGCAACTCGTTTTAAAGCAGAGAGCGTAACAAAATCTTCAATTTGTAAAGTTGGTATAGAAATTTCTTCCAGAATCATGGCTGCTTTTGAGAGCCACGGGAGCGATTGGAGCCATGGTCTCCAATCTTGCAAGCTTCAAACAAAACCTATGCACTAAAGTGCCAAGGTTTTGTAATTCACATTGCATCCTTTACGTGGCTCCTAGCACCACGATTCTTCCAGAAATTTTTAGGAGTCAGGCTTAAGTGACCGAGTATTTTAACTGACGCTCTAAAATGAAGATTTAAATAGTATAGAGTTTTTACTAAGGTCTATACGTTAAAATATAACCCCCGAAAGTTGGAAAGTTTTCTAATTTTCAGGGGTATTTTTATAGTACGGCTTGTTCAAAGATTATTCAGAATAGTGAACAGGAAAAACAGAATTTGTATGAGTAGATTAGGCAGGTATTCGGGGAAATGTTGTAATTTAGCCCTTAGACTGTTATAATTCATTAGAATACTCATGGAATACTTGAATGAAAGCAGGAAATAACCAATGAATAAAAACGACTATTTGGAACGCCAAAAGCGGATCCGGAATTTCTCGATCATCGCACATATTGATCACGGGAAATCAACATTAGCGGACCGTATTTTACAATTGACGCACACTGTAGCAGATAGAGAAATGCAAGAACAGTTACTAGATTCAATGGAACTGGAAAGAGAACGTGGAATCACGATCAAACTGAACGCTGTGGAGTTGAACTATACAGCAAAAGATGGAGAGACATATACCTTCCATTTGATTGATACACCAGGACACGTCGACTTCACGTATGAAGTATCTCGTAGTTTAGCAGCCTGTGAAGGGGCTATTCTAGTAGTAGATGCTGCTCAAGGTATCGAAGCTCAAACCATGGCTAATGTGTACCTTGCTTTGGACAACGACCTTGAAATCATTCCTGTCATCAATAAGATCGACTTGCCAGCCGCAGATCCTGAAAAAGTACGTACACAAATCGAAGATGTTATCGGTATTGATGCTAGCGACGCAGTATTAGCGAGCGCAAAATCTGGAATTGGTATTGAAGATATATTAGAACAAATCGTTGAACGTGTACCTGCTCCATCAGGCGATGTTGATAATCCATTGAAAGCAATGATTTTTGACTCAGCTTATGATGCTTACCGTGGGGTTGTTTTGAACATCCGTGTGATGGAAGGAATGATCAAACCAGGCGATACGATGCAAATGATGAGTAACGGTAAAACGTTTGAAGTTTCTGAAGTTGGAATCTTCTCACCAAAACCAATCAAACGCGATTACTTGATGGTTGGAGATGTTGGTTATGTAACAGCTAATATCAAAACAGTTCAAGATACACGTGTAGGGGATACGATCACATTAGCGAATAACCCTGCTGAAGAAGCTTTAGAAGGTTACCGTAAATTAACTCCGATGGTATTCTGTGGAATGTATCCGACAGAGTCATCACGTTTTGGAGATTTACGTGAAGCCCTTGAAAAACTAGAATTAAACGATGCTGCATTGCAATTCGAAACAGAAACCTCTCAAGCTCTAGGATTTGGTTTCCGTTGTGGATTCCTTGGAATGCTGCACATGGACGTTGTTCAAGAACGCTTGGAACGTGAATTCAATTTAGACTTAATCACTACAGCTCCGTCTGTTATTTACCATGTTAACTTAACAAATGGTGAAGAACTAGTAGTTTCTAACCCATCTGAAATGCCAGAACCGGTGAAAATTGAATCAATCGAAGAACCATATGTAAAAGCTAATATTATGGTGCCAAACGAATACGTTGGAGCGGTAATGGAAATTTGCCAACGCAAACGTGGAAACTTCCTGACAATGGATTATTTAGATGAAATCCGTGTCAACGTAATTTACGAACTGCCATTGTCTGAGATCGTCTTTGACTTCTTTGACCGATTGAAATCAAGCACTAAAGGATATGCTTCTTTAGACTACGAGATCATTGGATACAAACAAAGTAACTTATCTAAGATGGATATCTTATTGAACGGTGAACAAGTCGATGCGTTAAGCTTTATCGTCCACAAAGACTTTGCTTACACTCGTGGTAAAGGTATCGTAGAACAATTGAAAGGAACTATTCCTCGTCAAATGTTTGAGATCCCAGTTCAAGCTGCTATCGGACAAAAAATCGTTGCCCGTTCAACCATTAAAGCTTTCCGTAAAGACGTTACGGCTAAATTATATGGTGGAGACCCGACAAGACGCCAAAAACTGTTGAACAAACAGAAAAAAGGTAAGAAACGTATGAAACAAGTGGGATCAGTAGAGATTCCTCAAGAGGCCTTCATGTCTGTATTGAATATTGATGAAGACTAGAAAGCTTGTTTTAACAACGTTTATGCCGTGAATTAAAACTGTAATCTAAATAAATAATAGATGTTTTCCTACATTTTGCCTACCAAAATCATTTTTTCATGATTTTGGTAGGCAATTTTTGTTATAAATGTTGGAAAATAGTTTATTCATTCTGTAGATAGTTTTCAAAAATAGCAACAGTTTCTCGTTTCGATTTTTTAGTGATGTGAGAGTAGATGTCCATAGTAGTTGAAATACGAGAGTGACCCAGACGATCTTTGACATCTTTCATTTTAGCACCGTTTTCTAAAAGCATAGTAGCATGTGTGTGTCTAAAAGAATGGAAAGTGAAGTCTATATCAGTTTCTGTTCGAATTCGCTCGCAATGCCATTTTATGATCGATGGAGTGATTGGATTTCCATTGGGTTTAGTACATACGAAATTCGATTCATGATACTGCTTGCCGTAGAACAGTCTATTTTCTGATTGTTTTAGTTTATGTTTTTTTAAAATATTAATCAAGGTTTGTCCGATGCTAATAGTTCTATAAGAACTTTGAGTTTTTGGGGTATCGATACTGTACTTAGTCCCGCGTTTCATAATCATGATTTTTTCGATTTTAATTGTTTCATCCTCAAAACTGATATCATCCCACGTCAATCCGCAGACTTCACCACGTCTCATCCCAGTGTGAAAGGCGATATGCATAGGAATATAAAAGTCACTAGCTTGAACCACATGCTCATTCATCTTTTTAAAGTCTTCTAAGCTGAAAATTTTTAAACTGTCACGAGTCTTACCAACTCGAACATCATATTTCGGCACTTTTATATATTGAGTAGGGGATTGCTTAATAAACTGATAAGGGTAAACAGCATGTTTAAAAGCTGTATTCAAAACAGTTTTTATAATTTGGACAGTTGATTTGGCAAAACCTTTCTCAAATTCACTATCTAATATTCTTTGGAGGTTAGCGGGAGTGATTGCTTTTAATTTGTATTTACCGATATAAGGCAATATATGCAGTTCCATTGTATGGCGATAATTTTCTTGCGTATTATATTTCAAATTCCTAACAACATAATCTTCATACCAAAAATTAAAATAATCATGAACCGATGCTTCAGTAGGGTCGAATACATTTCCAGCTTCTTCGAACTCGTTCAAAGCTTTCCTTAATGCGTCAAGGGCTTTTTGTTTAGTATAACCACCAACGCGTTCATACCTTTTGCGTTTACCATTTATTTTAGGTCCCTCGAATGAGTAATACCATTTGCTACCTTTTCTTCTTACAGATCCTTCCATATAAATCACTCCTTAATATTTACTGTATTGGTTAATTGCTGCATGTAAAATAGTGCAATCTTCGTTCATCTAGACGTTTTCCTGCTCAGTTAAAGGGATATCTGGGTAAATCATCTTAGTCTTTTTCAAATCGAACCAGACATCGTATATTCAAAATCAATCTCAAAGATACGAAGTTGTTGGGCATCCATGAATTCCGAAGTTTTTTGGCAAAAATCCATTTCTTGGGCTGAACTGTCGATAATTATCATGGAAAACACTCCTTTTACTGGATTTTGTTAATTATAATACGAACTGATGTTCTTTTTTAGTGGTAAATAAAAGCCTGTATAGGCTTTTATTTATAAATACATTAATTTTTTATTTATATCAAAATGATATAAATGAGTGACACAAAAATATTAACAGACTTGATTTTGCTTGTAAAAAATGAAGTGAGAATGTAAAATAGAACTGAAGTTAAAGGTCAATCTTCTATTGAAGCAAACCTTTTACTTGATCAGTTAAGAGTCTTCATCCATATTAAATGGATTTGAAGACTTTTTTATATTAACTCTAAGTCTCCGTTAAGAAGAAGATCGTACGCAAAAAATAGTTTTCTCAATGAACTTCTAAGATTGGTTTTTTCTTTGCTACTTTTTACGAAATTAGGAAAAGCGTCTTCCCGAATATATTTCTGCAGTTCTTTCAATTCAATATTTTTTATATTATTTATTACTACGTCAACTTCTTTCGAAGCAGGATATTTTTGTTCTTTAATTTCTTGAATTGTATTAATATTTATATTTTTTCACTAGTGTTGCATGAAACATCGTATGTTTCACGAGCTTGCGTGTTCTATTCCAATATACAAAAAAATCCTTTATACTGAACTCGGATGACTTATCCAAGACCAATAAAAAGGACCTACGTATGGATAAGTATAACTTAAATTCTGCTTTTAATAAATGGCTTTCGGCAATTAAATTAGAACAATTACCGATTGCTATTCGTGAAAAGATTCTTACCTTTGATAAATACCAGAAGAAACTTAGTTTCTTTCGAGCTCTACAACTATTTCTTCATGCTATCAATGAAGAGAAAGAAAGCTTTAGAGATATCGATACTGCTTTTGTTTCCGAAGAACTGCAGAAAGAGATTGGGATTGACAGTATTAGTTATTCTCAGCTTTCCAGAGTTCTCTCCAAAATGGACACAGAAATTCTATTAGCTATTTTTTACCAGCTTCTTAGTCAGATTAAAAAGAACCGCCCGGTGGATAAACGAAATAGTCTCTATCTTATTGACTCTTCAACCTTTTCACTGAATCAAAATCTTTATCAATGGGCTGATTTTCGTAGAACAAAATCAGGAGTCAAACTTCACTTAAAACTCTGTTTTATGGACAATGAGCATCTTTATCCAGACGATTTTACGATAACGAATGCGATTGAACATGATACAAATCAATTAGAAGTGTTAGTCAATCAACCTGAAGCAACTTATGTATTCGATCGTGGATACCTAGATTTTGAACGAATGGATAAGATGCATTGGCAGGGCTACTTTTTTGTGACAAGAATCAAAAAAAATACGAAATTTCATGTTCTGGAAACATTCGCAGACTCTAAAAAGGATTTTATTCTCAGCGACCAAATGGTCGCATTAGGTGCTCAAAATTACCTAACTTCCCGCTTTCGGTTAGTGACTATTCAAGATCAAAAAGGGAAAATTCTTTCATTTATCACCAATCGTTTTGACTGCTCAGCTACTGAAATTGCAGAGATGTATAAAGCTCGTTGGCAAATAGAACTGTTTTTTAAACACATTAAGCAGCACATGACAATCAAAAAGTTTTTTTCAAGAAGCGAACAAGGAGTCAAGAATCAATTGATTTTAGCCATGATTGCCAGCTTATTAACCTATTTAATTCAATTAGAAACCCAAACGAATCAGTCTATTTTCCAAATCAAACGTCTTTTTCGCTATCTCATATTTCAGCCTGCAGAGAAATGGATTGAACTTTTAGTGCCTAGTTGACACACAATAAACTGTTGTCGACTGCTCATTGAATCAGCTAAATAAGCAAAATTTTTCTGGAAATAGCCATCCTTTGCGCAAGCACTTGTCTTTTTTTTATTTTTTTCCAAAAAACAACAATACAGAATATTCTGACTACTTTTATGCAACACTAGTGATATTTTTTATTGAATTAGTTAAAGAATCGAGGACTGCATTCAAAGAGCCCATGTTGGAGATTTTATTGTTCAATTTTATAATCAACTCATCATCCAGATTTAATGATAAAACATCGTTTTCTTTAAGATACCTAGAGAAAGGAGTTTTGGTAAGCTTATTCCCATCCTTTGCGGCAAATTTTAAAGCAATTGAAGGTAAAATGTCGTTTTCTTCAAAAAGATAATCTTTTAAGTAGCTAACAATATCGGGATATACAAACATATATTTTTTGTTTCCCAAAGCTACAACTATAGGTTTACCAGCAGCTATTTGTTCTTCTAAGTCATTAAGTTGATTAGGCGATACTAATACAGCATCTAAAGCTCCTTTAGTTCCAGCTGCTAGTACTATTTCTTTAATGGCACTTTGATATCTTAGTACTTCGTATGGAGTTAGGCCTTCATTAATTTTAGATATTTCTTCATATAATTTTCCATAGTTATCAGTAGAAATGTGAATATAACCAATATCTAAAGCTTCGTCTCTACTCATTTGTTCGATAAGATCACTTTCATTTTTTAAATATTCGACAATTACTATTCTGTTGGACGATTTGCGTATGTCTTCTTTGGGAAGTTGAGATGAAAAATCTGTTAGCAATTTTCTAACGTTTCTATCGGTTAAAGAGTAACCTAAAAAGATAATCGGAGATTCTAATAGAGTTGATAATATTTTTGCACTGATTAAAACAGAGTTAGAATCATACCTTTTATAATCATTCTCGTTAATGATTATACTATCTGGATAGTTTACATCACCATGTATTTTATAAAGTTCCGCCCAATCCAACGTTCTATCAAAGAATCCGTTCTGACCAATATATATTTTGGGTTTAGCATTTAATTCTCCAAGCAAATTCTCTGTTAACATATCGTAGTTTGTTGTCACAATAACTCTAGCCTTAGAAAGAAACTTTTTATACGACTTAAGTTCTTCTTCCATACCATCAATAAATTCATAAGTTTTAAACTTTTGAGATAGATCATATTTGAAGGGGGAAACATGATTTTTATATGCTTCATCAATTGTTAGGCCATCTAAAATGATTTTTTCTTTATAGAATAGGCCTTCAAATTTTCCATCTATATAAGAAGCTATTTTTGTACTAGCAATAAAATCTTTTTCTTCGTTAGTCAAACTTTTATCCAAAGTAGTCTTTACATCTCTTAAGTATGAGTAAAAATTATTATCCTCGCCAATTGCTGTCCAATATTCTTTTAGTAATTCTTCCCAAGTTGGAAAGTCTTTTAAGTATCTTTTAGAAATACCTGAACCTATAAAAACAACAGGGTAACTATTATCGTCAATTATGTCCTGAAGCATTTTTTTCCTCCGTTCTATGATAGAGTAGACAAAGATTTTTGCGTATAGACTGTTTATTTTTTTAAGCACTCCTTATCATACAAAGTGGGGTTATTTTTTTATTTAAGCAAAAATTCTTTAGATCCAATAACATCTCCAAGCTCGTCAATAAAGTCTAGTGTTAATGGAGCAGAAGAATCGTTCAATGTTATTCCATAAGCTGCAGGCACGGTTGCGCCAGGATTCACTTCCACTTGGGTATTATAGTATTCATCGTAGTAAGGATCTTCCTCATACATTATTAAATAACCAGTCGGTTCAGTAGTATTTTCGAAAACTTGTTTACCGTCAAAATGATTCCAAATTACAGACTCGATATTTTGATTCTCATCTGTCGTATTTTTGTAGTCAAATCGAACAATAACAGTAGGCGAGCTATCAGCAACTTCTACGTATTTTGATTCTTTGAATTCGAAAGTACCGTACTCCGTAGTCAAAATATCATTTTCGTATGTAACGGTGAAAAATTCGGATTCCGGAACATTTTGTTCAATCCATTCTGCCTGTGTAAGCTCGCTGGATGATTCAGAAGAAGATTTATCAGGTATATCAACTGACTCAACAGATCCACTTTCACAAGCACTAACTAGAAAGAAGAGAGGGACAATCAACAACTTATTTAATCTCATTTTGGCAAACGTCCAAATTAATATATGCGGTCATTTAAGCACTCTTCAGATAAATCCTCTGGAAACCTTAATTCCAATTAAAGCGCTTTCGTATAACTAGACAATTGATCGTATAATTCATTATAGTACCAAACTAACAAAGCAGCAGCGAAAGCATTAGCCTCATTTTCCAATTTACCTCTAGTAACGTTATTTTGTACATAGTACCCAGATCACTCTTTATGTACTATAGCATGGTGCAATTCATGAGCGACTAAAAAGTAACGGTGATTATGTTCCCCGTACTTTTCATTCACTGCCATCATTTCGTTTACGTTTTCCAATTTTTCCCCAGAATATACCTGTCAACACATCCTTAACACGTTGTTTTTCTTCTTCTGTTAATCTTTTTCCGCCATAAGCCATATTAACGTTACTATTTAACATATCTTCTAGATCCATCATATCTTTTTCTGTTGCCCATTGAGGGACATTATGATCAAGAAGGTGATCAGTAGTTACATTGTAATATGACGCTAATCTTTTTAATGTTTCTCCATCAGGCTCATTCCGGTTATTTTCAATATGAGAATAAGCCGGTCTAGAAAGACCGAACGAAATTAAAAATTTGCTTCAAGTTAATATGAAAATCTTGAAGCAAATTTCCAGATTCCTAAGATTTTTAGTAGTTTTAAACATTTCAACTAGTTCTTATATAACAATCAAATTGATAGAAATGTTAATTAATCATTAATTGAGTATATGCGAACTGGGTCACCAATACGAATTGTTAAATCTTGCTCTTCAAAACCACCAGAAATATCTTCTGGATTAATTCTTATTTTTTGAGGATTTGAAATGGTTTGTCCAGCAAAAGCTTGACTTATGCTTGTCATAGTTGCCCCCACTTGGGTAATTTTTTTTTCTTTTTCACAGATTGACATATTAGGATAAACTATGGTGACTAGTAATTCGTCTTTAATTATATCCATTGTACCTAAGGAATCCCCAGTGGATGGGTCAGTAACTTCTTCACCGATAGCGAAAATTTCTGCAATATCTCCTTTTTTTACATCGTGGTTTGATCCTGTATTAATAACTAACTTGTATTCATCAATTATTTTTACTACGGAAGCCTCTGTTAATAAAATTCTAGAATTCAATTGTTATTCCTCCTTTGATTTATTACTAAACTCAATAATTAGGTTTAGTAAGTTCTGATATCGTTCATTCTCTTGCTTTTTCGTATAAGGAGGAGACGTAAAAGAAAGAGCTTGAATAATAAAAGTAGACAAATAATTAAAGTAATTGGTTGCATTGTCTAGTTTTTCACTTTTTTTTGTGAATTGCTCAGATAAAGCTTTATGCTTTTGAGATAAATTATTGATTTCAGTTTGTTGAGTGTCAATTAAATTTGACTTCTTTTCAATTTGTTTATCTTGAAAATCTAAGTAGGTGTTAACTTCATTAACGTACTTATATAGAGCTGACCCAAGCGAAATAAGTAAAATTGATATTGTAACAATAATTATAGAGGTTATAGAAGTAGGAACAAAGTAGAAAGATACGATACCTGCAACTGTTGAAAAGACTGTTCCACCATTAGCTATTAATTTTAATTTAGGCTTGTCAATTGCTTTCACACCTCCTTATTACTTCAATATGTAATTATAATGCAAGAATTAGAATTAAACAACAGTGGTTAAAAAAATGAAAAGAGGAATATCGTTCGAACGTGATAATGTCCTAAGTAGGTCGAAGCATAAAATGTCCCAAAATGATAAAATAAAATCATGAAAAGGATAATACTAACGATGAATGAAGATAAGAAATATAAAGTAATAAAAGCTGTGGCAGAAAAAAGAAAGGAAAAAAAGAGAGCTTGTGTTGAACTTGGGCTCTCGATGAGGCAAGTCAACAGATTGATTCAAGACTATCAAGAAGGAGGAAAAGCTGTTTTTTCACACGGCAACAGAGGAAAAACAGCTAGGCACGCCGTGCCAGAGGAAATAAAAAGACAAGTGATCGAGCTCTATCAAAGTTTTAAGATAAAGCCTAACGTGAAGCATTTTACTGAAATTTTGAAGGAGGATCATGCTATCTGTTACACCGATACGACCATTCGTCATATTTTATATCATGCTGATATTCTATCACCTAAGGCTCAAAGAAAAACACGTAAGAAAATAAATGCTCGAATCAAAGCTAAATCAATGAAAGGTAAAAAAGGGTCTTATAACCCACTGGTTCCAAGAGCCGAAGATCAAATGGAGTTACCCGAAAAAAGTCACCCTAGCCGTCCTAGAAAGAAATATCAGGGGGAGCTTATTCAAATGGATGCCAGCTCCTATAACTGGTTTGGTAAAGAGGTGACACATCTCCATTTAGCTATTGATGACGCTTCTGGTAATATCGTCGGGGCTTATTTCGATATGCAAGAAACACTCAATGGCTATTATCATGTGCTCAATCAGATCCTAACGAAACAAGGCATCCCTTTAGCTTTTTTAACAGATAAACGAACGGTTTTCGAATACACATCAAAAGCCATGAAAGCGGTCGAAGAAGATACCTTTACCCAGTTTGGTTTTGCCTGTCATCAACTCGGTATTGAGATTAAAACCTCCTCTATTCCACAAGCTAAAGGCCGCGTAGAGCGCTTAAACGGGACTGTTCAATCACGACTTCCTGTAGATTTAGACTTAGCTGGAATACAATCTATGGAGGAAGCCAATCACTTTTTAACGAAATGGATTAGGACTTTCAATAAGAAGTTTGGCAATAAAACGAAGGAATCCATCTATGAAAACGCACCAACTAAATCAGAAATCAATTTATTATTAGCACGAGTAGCGAATAGAAAAGTGGATAGTGGGCATCATATTCGGTATCAAAACAACTACTACCTGCCTACGGAAGGCAGTGAAGAGCACTACTTCACGCGAAGATCAAAGGTGTTGGTTATCGAAGCGTTTAACGGAGATATCTATGTAAATATAGCTGAAAAAATATACACAACAAGGAGACTGAAAGAACATGACTACTACTCACAAGAGTTTGATCCGATTCCAGAGCAAAAAAAAGAAAGACGCCAGTATATTCCCCCACAATCTCACCCGTGGAAACTAGAATCTTTCAAAAGATATCTTCGCAGTGTCGGAAAAACACTCGAAGAGTACGAAGCTGAACAAACAGCTTAAGACTAATTTTAACAAATTCGGTCACATTAATGCAAGCTTTTGCGAAGTAAAAGCTTGCATTAATGTGAGCCTTGGTTTTAGGACATTTTAACTTTCGCTTGACACAGTGGTTAAAAAAATGAAAAGAGGAAACTAAATGAACGCAGTACACCTATTAGGAAGATTAACGAAAGAATTAGAAGTTAGATACACCAGTAATGGTAAAGCAGTCGCTAATGGAACCTTAGCAACTGCTCGTTACAGTAAAGGCGAGAAGAAAGCAGATTTTATCCCATTTGTGATTTGGGATAAGCAAGCTGAGAACCTAGCGAACTTCACTAAAAAAGGTTCGAAAATTGCTATCAACGGTTCAATCCAAACGAGAAGCTATGACAATACAATAGCGAAGGAAAGAAAGTGTTTGTAGTTGAGGTTCTAGTAGATGGCTTTAACGGGTTCGAACTGTTAGATAGCAAAAACAGCTCAAATAACGCCAATAAAGCTCCAGAAAGAGACGGGTTAGTAAAAAATACTCAAAACAACTATTCAAACCAATCAAGCAGCACATATGGCAATACAGGAACAAGTTCTAACTTAACGGAAGGTGCGTCTTCTTACGCAATCGATGATGAAGATTTTCCGTTCTAACATAGCTTTAAAGAGGGGGTAAGAAAGATTAGATTTTACTCGATTAGAAATAGAAGATATTAAGCAGAAAAATATAAAAAATGGTATACTAGTCATAACAAATGGAGTTGCCTGGTTCAAAGAACTGCCCGATTACGGGGGCATGAAAGTAAGCCTTGGTACCCATAATGGCAGAGTTACTTATATCGAAGAAGAAACAAGTAAAAAATACAAATTATAGTTCGACTTGACACCCAAGAGAACACAGATTATTGCTCATTGATGAGCAGTAATTTTGTGTTCTCTTTTTTTGTTTTAGAAAACACTATTGAGGAGGAGGACCATGGATAAGTTTATAGATGTGATCACTAATATAGGGATGATTGTCATTGTTATTGCTGTTACCGCAATCATCATAGGTATAGCATTGATGATCGTTGGATGGATATGGTTAGGTGTAGATAGTGTGTGGAACATAATATTCTAGGAGGATGACAGAATGATAAAAGAACTCACAAAAAATCAGCTAAAGATCATCACAGAAGTTGCAGCCCAAGAAGCGATCCGAGCATATGAAAAAAATCAGACGAAGATCCAAAAGGAAGAACGTGATTCCCGTTTAATGAATATAGAACTTTTACTTAAGAATTATCGCAAATTAAAGGACCATTGTAGCGAAATAGATTCAGAAGCGGAAGAGTTAGAAGGCACAGTATTTGATCTGACTGAATTGACATTAGAGTTATTGATGAAATGCCGATTCAAAACAGCTAAAATGCTTAGACATGTTGATCGGATGCTTTATGCTTATGAGTGGGATTGCAGACATGGCAGTGCTGAAGAAGAAAGACGGGTTAACATTCTCCAAAAAAGGTATCTCACGGAAAACAGAGTCACAGTTAAAGATCTGTGTTACGAATTGAATGTAGAGCAAGCCACTGTGTATAGAGATACCAAGAGAGCCATCAATGATGTAGCAGTTTTGTTATTTGGCTTTGATGCTCTAAAGCTAAGTATTTAACTGATGATAAAAATCTGGTAAAAAGTGCAAGTCTTTATATGATATTATGATAGCGTAAAAATAATATCCTCCTTTACTTAACTCCTGTATTTAATTACAGGAGTTTTTTGTTATAATAATTGTAACGAAAGGAGATGAAGTATTGGAAGTTGTTACATTTTGTATATTTTATTTAATAGGACTGATTTTTGTGAAATTTATAAATAAAATTAACTCACAAGTAAATAATCATTCAAACTATAAAAAAGGAATCATTCTATTAGTAATGTTTAGTACTTCGACGCAAATACTAATTATATTTTGTCTTTTAGTTCCTTCATTGTCTCTACCTAATAATATTGCGGTTTATATCTTAATATCTATAATAGGAATCGTTTTTTCTTTATATACATACTATGAATATAAAAATACGATCGCAGAAGATTATGAAGAACTGAAAATTCCTGACAGAAATCAAAAAAATCATCTAGATATTATAACTAATTATGGTGACGGAATAATAAAGGAAAAAGATTTTTTGTGTAGTGTAGAAGCAATAAAAGAAGATGAGTATAAAGCACTAAAAAATATATCAGCTTCTGAATTGAGAAAGATAATAAAGAATTGCAATTTGATTATCAGTCAAATTACAAGTAAAGATGTCGAATTTTTAGTCGCAATAATTTCTGCTGTTTACATACCTTATATCTTGGAAAACATATTCAATATGATTCAAGTTACAGATAAGAATATTTTTATTTATAAAGTTATAATTTATGGATTACTATTGCTAGGAATTACAAAAATATACTTTGGAAGAATTAAGTCTGATAGTAATAGAAACAAAAATTTGACGGAATTAATTTATTATTGCGAAGAAGTTTTGATCAAGATAAAAGAGACCAGCTAAGGGTCTTTTTTTATACATAAAATTACAAAACAAACACTTGTGTGTGGAGGTGGTGAACATGAAAGTTGGATAAACGCGAACAGGCCGAGTAGATTACCTGCTTAGGATGAAATACAAAGATATTGCAGAAAAATATGAAGTATTCATCAATACAGTCAGATCTTGGAAGCAAAGAAACGGCTGGTCTCGAGACGGAACTGAAAATGGTGCACCCAAAAAAATCGGTACGCAAAAGGGAATAAAGGCGGTGGCGCTCCAAAAGGAAATAAGAATGATGTTACCCACGGACTCTTTGCTAAAAGGTTGCCTGAAGAAGCACAAGAGATTATGGAAGTCATTCAAGATAGAAATCAAGCAGATATGATTTGGGATTTAATTATGTTCCAGTACACCGCCATCATAAGAGCGCAGAAGATTATGTTTATCACAAATGAGCATGATATGACGAAAGAAAGCAAAAAGAATCGTATGGTGAAGGTAGAGGTTCTGAGGAATGGGAAATCCAATTCGCTTGGGATAAGCAAGTCGCTTTTATGAATGCACAATCTAGAACGATGAGTGAATTGCGTTCTCTTATCAAGCAGTTTATTTCTTTTGCTGATGAACGTAGGTTGAAATTAGAGCAAATGCAAACTGGATTAGAGTTAACTAAAGCTCAATTGCACAGAGTTAAAGCTGAAAACGGCGACTTCGATGATGAAATACTCGAAGATGATGGATTCACGAGTACTATTAATGGAATGGTCACAAATAAAGAGGTGTGGCCAGATGAAGATTAGATTTAAGAGGAAATGCGCAACGTTTATCTTCAGTCCTTTTTCAGTCAAACAGCTGCAGGTTTTAAGTTGGTGGGAGCATCCAAAGCATAAAGAGAAAGATGCAATCATATGTGATGGTTCTGTTCGTGCAGGTAAAACATTGATCAAGTCGTTATCCTATATTATCTGGTCCATGCAATCATTTGATGGTCAACAATTCGGGATAACAGGTAAGACGATTGGATCCCTAAGACGTAACGTCATCAATTTACTCAAAACGATTCTCCTCTTTAGAGGGTACAAAGTTAAGGACTTACGAAGCGACAACATTCTTGAAATCACTAAAAACGGTAAAACAAACCACTACTTCTTATTCGGTGGGAAAGATGAATCCTCAAAGGTGAAGATGGTGCAGCTGCTGAATGGCTCACGAAGACATTCGATGAGTCACAAGATCCAGTTGTTATCTAAATCCATCGAGGATAACGTCCATAAAGTCACATATGTACCAAACATGAATGATGAGAACTTTGCGGGAAACATCTCAGGTGAAGCAATGAAATACAAATTATTTGGACTGTTGCAGCTGATGTCTATCAAGTCTCGTTATATGACTAAAGGGCTGCGCCAACGTCTTCAATTAATGGCTAACATGAGGAATGTCAAAAGAAACAACATCGATGTGAGTGGGGCAAAGATTAAAATCAAGCCTAACTTACCAATCAACACTAGCGACATCATTGATTAAATCGTTAAAGCAGTTCGACATGTTGCCTTTAGAAACACTTCTAGCTTGGTTGCCGGATATTGATGATTCAGGGGGAAGAAATCAAGAAGCTCATTGAACAGAAGAAAAAGAATATTGAGTTAGCGAATCAACTAGGTGGTCAAGGTGCAAGCCATGAGAACTTAGATGACCCACCAGACGAGGAGGATGAAGATGAAGTACCAGAAAAAGAAAAAGTCACTCATTGATGCGATTCAAATCCAGAAAGAACCCATGAAGGATACTTTACTATTTGTTGGTGATGATTCTTTACCTGAAAAAGAATTGGTTGATTTGGCTAATAGCATTGAGTTCAAAGGTGTGTATGTACAAACAATAATGGACCCAGAAAAAGCATCCATCGGTGACTATATTATCAAAGAAAATAATAGTTATTCTGTTATGAGTGGTCCTTTATTCGAATCAGTGTATGAGGCGGTGCCAGAATAATCTTTGTGGCGATTAAAAAGAACGGAAAAGATGGAAATTGCATCGTTTAAGGTAGAAGGGCATGCAGGTTTTGCTCCTTCTGATCGTGACATTGTCTGTGCAGCTGTTTCCAGTCTAGTTATTGGAACTGTCAACGTATTGCGTCAATTAACCGATGCTGAGTTTGATGCAGAAGTGGATGATGATGTTGTTGAGTGACTATTCATAAATCTACTGCTTATAGCAATATCCTGTTGCGTTCAATGTGTATGTCGTTGGAAGGAATACAAGAAAAGTATCCGGATAACTTAGTAATAAATCGTATTTAACAAAACCTCCGTTTCTTTTTATATCTTTTAAAGGTATAATTTAGAAAAAAAGGAGTGAAGTTTTATGGTGAAAGTTCCTGTAAATATGTTTAATGATAGTAGTGATTACGAAGCTGAAAGAGAATGGTTTGGCACTGTGCAATTGAGATCAAGAAAATTTATTTGTGCCAACTGTAGTTCAAATGTTGCTTCTGACGAAGGATATGTAAGAGAATACATTAGTGAATACAGCGACGACATAGCTCCAAATAGTTCAATGGAGTATGGTATATATCTATGTCCTCATTGTGATTTCCCTACCTATTTCAATGAAGAAAATAAGCAGTTTCCGATGCCGAGTTTCGGAAAAGAAATCGCTGATTTGCCTGAAGATGTAGGTTATCTTTATAATGAAGCACGGAGTTCTTTTTCTGCTGCAGCATTTACAGGGGCAGTACTACTGTCGAGAAAAGCTTTATCAAATATAGCAATCCATTTTGGTGCTGAAGATGGGAAGAGTTTTGCTTTCTATGTTGAATTTTTAGATAATAATGGTTATATTCCTAAAAATTCAAAAGCGTGGGTTGACAAAATTAGGACAACGGGCAACGATGCTACGCACAAAAAAGATGCAAAAACGAAAGAAGAAGCAGAAACAACTTTAAAGTTTTTAGAGATGCTGTTAGTAATAAATTTTGAATATTTAAAAGAAGACCTCTAACCAGGTCTTTTTATTTTACCTAGAAAAGATAGTGACTATATAGTAAAGAAGAAAAAGAAGCTACCTTACTGGAATAGACGTGCGGGTGATCAAGACATAAAGGTACACGAAGAACTAAACCGCGTTGAAACTAAAGTCATGAACGCTTATCAAAAAGCATAGAACTATTTAACAGAAAAAGGCAAAAAGATTTACAGGCGTTACCTCGCTAAATCTGGAATGTCTGAAGCTGAAGTAAAGAAAGTCATGAACATGTCCGTTGATTCAACGAACGTTGTAGAGCTGCAATCTATTGTTAAAACGGTCAAAAATGCTGGAATCAAGAAGCAAGCACAGAACTATTTGACAGGCATAGCAGTAAAAAGGCGCATCACTCGCTTAGAAGATTTAAAAGCTAAGTCTTATCTGGTATCGAAACAAGTCGCAGATGTGCAGCTCAGGCGATCCATTGATTACTACATCTATGTGATTGAAAAAACTTACAATTAAGCGAGTGCTGAAGCAATCATCGGGAAATCTGAATCAGCTTTAAAGCTGTTTGATGATGGTAAGTATCCCGCCTATGCATTTGAAGATGACAAAACGTTCATCGAGCTGTCGGATGCAAAAACAGGCAAAGTTTATCGTCGTATTGAAATAAAGAAAGATACTGTTGTTCCTGAATTCAAAGAAATGTCTACTAAGCAAGTCTGAAATGTTTTCGATACGAGATGGCAAGGATCCAACTACTCCAAACGTATTTGGGGTAATACAGACTTATTGTCCAAGAAATTAGAAGAACTCTTCACTGTCATGTAACTGAAGTCATAGAAACGTATAATACTTCTATCGTGAAATTGACAAGGATATTGATGGTAAGCCTAGTTTGAAGCTGATAGGGAGTGAGTGAGATAAGAGCAAAAAAACCGTCTCATTGAGACGGTTTTTTAAACTAGATATCAATTTTCTTGCTTAACTAATGATATAGGTACTATGTCTTCATCAGAAATCAGATAAAATTCAAATGTTTTTCCAGTATCAATATTTTTGAGGTTATATATACATTTAATATCTTTGACAGTTGGATTTAAAAACTCTGATTCATATTGTTCAGCAAAAGATATGATGTCGCGCAAAACGAAATCAGGATGAAAAATATATTTCTCCATATTTACTGAATTCTTTTCATTTCCGAATGCAAATTCAAAGAAAGCACTTCTAATATTTTGAGTAGTACTCACGTTATCTATATTAAAGATATTGTAGTTTTTGTTATATCCCCACATACCATCAAAACTTAAAGTATAATTTCTATAGTGCTCATCAGTTTTTATAAAAGAACCTATATAGAAATTATTGTTAATTTTAAATATTAAATTAAAATCTTTGTCTGTATAGGGATTAATAACACTGTTGACGAGATGTTCAGTTAAAATCATTCTAGTATAATCCATTTCTTTACCTCACTTAATTTATTTTTATATAAATCTCAGTTGGTAGATTGGTCGATTTATATAGACTAATTATAATTTAAAATTGCACAACAATCAACATGTTGTTGATAACGGGTTTTATTAAACGAAAACAAATACTACATATTGTGTTTTTTTATTTAAGGAAATCAATTAGATTATTTTTTATAAGAATAGTTTAAAAAATTAATTAATATTTAGTTTAAACAATAAATAATTAGTCTTTCTTAGAGTAAAAATGAATATTAATTTTAAGATATAGCTCAGCACTAATAATTTATTTATATACTAAAAATGTGAATGCTAAACTAGAATCAACAATTATTGCTTGATTAGTTTCGGCACTTTTTATTCAGAAAAACACCCAGTTCGATTATACTAGAATGGTATAACTTGAATTGGAGGATGAAAGGTGAACAAAACAAAAATGAACTTATACTATGAGATACACCGATTGAATCGATTAGGATTCAATAAAAGCCAGATTGAAAGAAAGGTTGGGGTTCATAGAGATACTGTCAGGAAATACTTAACTATGGATTTTGAAGACATGGTCCAGTGGACCCACTCTCTTCAAAATAGGAAAAAAAAGTTGGACCACTATGAAACGACTATTGTGGATTGGTTAAAAGAACACCCCGACTTATCTGCAGCACAAGTGGAAGACTGGTTATTAGAAGAGTATCCCAAACTGAATATTGGATCCAGTACCGTACGGTCCTTCGTAACCGACTTGAGAGACCGGTACTCTTTACCGAAACAGAAACAAGTCCGTCAATATGAGGCTATTCCTGAAGTAGAGATGGGAGAGCAAATCCAAGTGGATTGGGGCGAGATATGGCAAGAAACAGTGACTAATGAAAAAGTAAAGTTATACTTTATCTGTTTTGTGTTGGGTCATAGCCGCTACAAATATGTAGAGTGGTTAGATCGTCCATTTAAAACAACCGATGCGATCCGTTGTCATGAACAAGCTTTTCGTTTTTTTGGCGGTATAACAAAAGAAATTATGTATGATCAAGACAACATCATTGCCGTCCATGAAAATGCTGGCGATCTGTTATTAACGCATGAATTTAAGTCATACCAACAAACCCGTGGGTTTGAAGTTTACTTATGCCGAGCAGCGGATCCTGAAACAAAAGGAAAAATTGAGCGTGTAGTCGGTTATGTAAAAACGAACTTCGCAAAAAATAGACGGTACAACGGACTGGATGATTGGAACGAGAAATGTCGGGCATGGTTAGACCGAACAGGAAATCACAAAGTGCATGGAACGACAAAAAAGAGACCCGATTCAGTGTTCCTTCTGGAAAAAGCACACTTGAAACCAGTCTCTCCTCTTAAAAGCAAAGAAATTTCTTTTGATGCCAGTATAACAGCAAAAATCGGGAAAGACAATACGATTCGCTTCAAAGGAAATCGTTATTCAGTTCCTCTAGGAACCTATCAAACCGTTGGTTCTAATGAAGTTATCTTGAGTGTTCATGACCAAGAATTAGTGATTTTAAATGACCTTAGTGGAGAAGAAATTACTAGACACTCGATTTCGTTGGAGAAAGGGAAATTGATTAAGAAAAGGAACCATGGAAGAGATCGTTCAAAGACCATCAAAAAGTATCGAGAAGCTATGATTCATTTATTTGAGGATGAGCAAAGAGCCGCTTTTTTTATTGACAAAGTCATTGCCAGTCATAAGAGATACGCTCGAGACCAGTTTCTTGTCTTGGAAAAAGCCATTCAAGACTTTCCTGAAGTACGAGAAACCACTTTAGAAAAATGTATTGTAGAAAAATTATGGAGTGCGAATGACTTCCGAGATGTCGCGGCATACATAGCTAGTCAAAAACCGCCTACTATTCGCCAAACGACACTAGAAGAGCCTCTGACTTCTCTGAATCCCTCTACTCCACCTATCACAGTTTCGACTCGCTCCATTAACGAGTACACAAAACTTTTAGGAGGTGAAACAAGATGAGCACAGGTCTCGAACCTCTTCAGCTAGCCTTTAAGCAACTTCGTTTAGCTGAAGTATCGCTAGAGCTTCCCACTCTTATGCGAGAAGCAGAACAACAGTCTTGGACGTACCATGAATTTTTAGATCATCTACTTACTTTTGAATTGACTAAACGCGAAGAGAAAAACAAAGTAAAGCGATTAAAATGGGCTAAATTCCCTTATCATAAAACACTTGAGGCTTATGAATTAAGTGAACAAACAAGCCTCACAGAGCGCCAAATGAAACAGCTAAAAGAAATGAATTGGCTTGAACAGCAATATAACCTTATCCTGCTTGGTCCCCCTGGTGTAGGAAAAACGCATTTGGCAATAGGAATGGGATTAGAAGCTATTGAAAAAGGATATCAAGTGATGTTTCTCCCAATGGGAGAACTGATGACAATACTGAAAACAAGCGAGTATACTCGAAAATCTCAATTGGCATTAGGTCGAATTAAGAAAGCTGATTTAATTATTATTGACGATTTGATGTATATGGCTATGGATCAACGAGAAGCGAACCAATTTTTTCACTTAATCAATCACTTATATGAACGAAGTTCAATTATTCTCACTTCCAACAAAAGTCCAGATCAGTGGGGAGAACTACTGGGAGATGAGGGGATTGCGACGGCTATACTAGACCGTCTCCTTCATCGCGTAGAGGTTGTTCAAATGAATGATGAGAGTTATCGAATGAAGAACCGTCAAAGCATGTTTACGTAACAAAAAAGTGCCGAAACTTATCAAGCAGAATGTGTGGAAAATTAATTAGCATAAATTGCCGATTTCTACTTGACGTCAACAAAAAATACGATACCACTATTTTTAGCAGGCTTTTTTGCATCGTAAGAGTATTTAGGTATAAATTTTGCATGAATATAAGGTATACTGGAGAGGAGACAAAAATATGTATGAGTGAGGGATTGAATGTCATTTTGGTTTAATAAAGATTTACCTACTGAAGAACTTGCACAGCAATTATTAGGATGTTTATTGATCAAAGAAACTGAAGAAGGCGTGACTTCTGGTTGGATCGTTGAAACAGAAGCTTATTTGGGAGAAATGGATCAAGCAGCACATAGTTTTGGTTTGCGGAAAACACCTCGATTAGAGGCTATGTACCAATCGGCAGGAACGATCTATATCTACCAGATGCATACACACACCATGTTGAACATCGTCGCTAAAGAAGCAGGAAATCCTCAAGGGATTTTGATTCGTGCTTTGGAACCACACAGTGGAGTAGAGTTGATGGAAGCAAGGCGAAACATGTCAGGTCTCGGTGTGACGAATGGTCCTGGAAAGCTGACTAAAGCCATGGGAATCACAAGAGAGGACTATGGAACGTCTATTTCTGAACCACCTTTGTATTTGTCTTCTGACCAAAGACGCATACCAAAAAACATTATTGCCAGCCCAAGAATAGGCATCCCGAATAAAGGGAAGTGGACAGATGAGCCGCTTCGCTTTACAGTAGGTGGAAATCCTTATGTTTCCAGAAAAAAAGGAACAGTCGATCTTGATCTAGGATGGCAGTAATCCAACTTTAAAACAAACAAAAAGAGTGAAAGAGGGGATAAATAAATGAATACAGATATCGTTGAATACTTAATAGAGAACCTTGAGAAAACTGAAGCGCCCTTTGATTGGGAAGTAAATTGGAACAAAAGACAACACGTCATCGAATTGTTTGTAACGATTTATGCAGAAACTTCAGAAGATATGGTTATCGAAGACGTTGAAGGAACTGTCAATGAAGAGGAAGGCATTCAATTTGAAGATGCGATTTGTTTTTACGATCCAGAAAAATCTAAAATATTGTTGGATGACTATCTTAAAGCTTTTCCATTTTCAATCAAAAAAGGAATCGAACAAGGCTATTTGGACGCGGTCTTAAAAATCTTGCGTTTAGTGGTCAGTGAAGGACAAACCAATTTAAATGAATTCGCGCAAAATCCAGAAATCGAAACGTTTGAATTGAACTGGCAAGAAAATAACTTCGATCAAACGATCGCAACATTGAAAGATACAAATCGTTACGAAACCAAAACGCTTCCTTATCCGAAGTTTTAATGCAAACATCTATTAGACAGGAGTCAATCGATTATGAAATGGACTGAAGTAAGTGTACACACTTCAAATGAAGCTATCGAAGCTGTTTCGAATATTTTTATTGAAGCAGGTTCAGGCGGTGTAGCTATTGAAAATGTACAAGATTTTTTATCAACACCAGATGACGGGTTTGGAGAAATCCGTATTTTAGAAAATCAAGATTACGTTTCGGAAGGGTCTTTAGTAAAAGCCTATTTCCCTGAAACGAAAAACTTGATGGAATTGATTCCCGAGATCAAGCAACGCATCTTAGCCTTGGAATCGTATGGATTATCTATTGGACCTAATACATTCAGCATTGAAGATGTCCAAGAAGAAAATTGGGCTTCTGCGTGGAAAAAATACTATCACCCGCAGCAAATCACTCGTTACTTGACAGTGGCGCCACAGTGGGAAGAATACGAACCAAAATTGGATGGGGAAATCGTTATTCGACTAGATCCAGGTTTGGCATTTGGTACAGGGACGCATGCGACAACTCGTTTATCTTTACAAGGACTCGAAACGTATATCAGAGGCGGAGAAACAATCTTAGATGTGGGAACAGGTTCAGGTGTGTTAAGCATCGCCAGCAGCGCTTTAGGAGCTGGAGAAATTCATGCTTTTGACTTGGACGAAGTAGCAGTCAGATCGGCTAAAGAAAACGTAAAAATGAACGCTTACGCTCAGAATGTTTCTGTTTCTGCGAATGATTTGCTGAAAGGGATCAAGATCCCAGCAGATATTGTAGTGGCGAATATTTTAGCGGAAATCATTGTGCCTTTAATTCCAGATGCTTGGAGACTGCTGAAACCAAATGGCATCTTTATTACTTCAGGAATCATCGAAGCGAAGAAAGAATTGATTTTAAGTGAGCTGGAAACACAAGGCTTTACGATCTTGCAAGTTCTTCAAATGAAAGACTGGTTTGCGATCGTCGCTCAAAAAGTGGAGGAGGACTAGATCGTGCAACGCTATTTTTTGGCTGAATCTTTAGAGGACTACCGCTCAGCGGAGATTGTTCTCGAAGGTGAACAGTTCCATCACATGATTCGAGTCATGCGAATGGAAGAGGATGATGAAGTTATACTGGTCTTGCCGGACCAAACGGCTTTTAAAGCAGCAATCATTGCTGTGTCAAAAGATGAAGTTCATTTGAAATGGACGGCAGATGAGGACCAAAGTAAAGAATTGCCTGTAGACGTAACAATCGCCAGCGGTCTGCCTAAAGGGGATAAACTAGAATGGATCGTTCAAAAGGGAACAGAATTGGGTGCGCACGCTTTCTTACCTTTTAAATCAGATTTTACGATCGTGAAGTGGGACGCAAAAAAAGCTGCAAAAAAACAAGAGCGTTTGAGCAAAATCGCCCAAGAAGCTGCTGAACAAGCTCATCGGACAAAGGTGCCAGAAGTACATTCCATCGCAACTTTTAAAGAATTGCTTCAACAAAGCGGTACGTATGATTACTGTATCGTAGCATATGAAGAGAATGCTAAAAATGGAGAAATGCAGAATTTTCGTTCTGTATTGAACCAACTCCAACCTGGTCAGTCTGTTTTGATTGTGTTTGGACCTGAAGGCGGTTTGTCGCCAAAAGAAATTCAATTGCTGGAAGAACAACGTTTTGTAGTGTGTTCTTTAGGGCCGCGTATTTTACGTACGGAAACGGCTCCATTGTACGCGTTGTCGGTTATTTCTTACATTACAGAATTAAATTAATGATAAAATGTGTTTTTTTAACCGTTGAAGTAAGGTATACTATTAATGGAATATGATGAAAAGAGGGATGTATTGTGATAAACGATTTAAACAAATATGTTGACCATACATTATTAAAAGCGGATGCGACTGAAGAGCAAATCAAAGTATTGTGTGAAGAAGCAGCAGCTCATCATTTTATGTCAGTATGCGTTAACCCTACATGGGTCAAAAAAGCAGCGGCATACTTAACAGGATCAGATGTAGCAGTATGTACAGTAATCGGCTTTCCTTTAGGAACAACAACTCCTGAAGTTAAAGCATTTGAAGCAAAAAATGCTATTCAAAACGGTGCAACAGAAGTAGATATGGTTATCAATATCGGTGCGTTGAAAGATAAAGACGACGAGACTGTAGAACGCGATATCGAAGGCGTTGTAAAAGCTGCTGAAGGCAAAGCGTTGACAAAAGTAATCATTGAAACAAGTTTATTGACTGATGAAGAAAAAATCAGAGCATGTGAAATCGCGAAAAAAGCTGGAGCAGATTTCGTTAAAACGTCTACTGGATTCTCAACTGGCGGTGCAACAGTAGAAGACATCAAATTGATGCGCAGTGCTGTTGGTCCTGAACTAGGAGTGAAAGCAAGCGGCGGCGTTCGTACCACTGAAGATGCTGAAGCTTTCATCGAAGCAGGAGCAACTCGTTTAGGTTCTTCTAACGGAATTGCTTTGCTTGGAAAATCTTCTGATCAAGCAGACAGTTCTTCAAGCTATTGAAATAGAAATACGTAAAGAGTATAATTAATCTAAGATTAGACAGTTGGATAGCACTCGCTTCGAGTGCTATTTTTATACACCTAGTTAAATTAAAGAGAAGGTGACAAAATGCCTAAAAATAAAGAGTATACCGCCAAAGAAGTTATTGCGTTAACATTGACTTATATGAATAGCAACCATGTGGCGTTTGTCAAAAAAGCAAGTGATTTTGCCGAAAGAGCTCACGAAGGTCAATTTCGTAAATCTGGCGAACCGTACTTTACACATCCGATTCAAGTTGCAGGCATTCTGGCAGAATTGAAAATGGATCCGGTAACTGTAGCAACAGGATTCTTGCATGATGTAGTAGAAGATACTGATTTTACATTTGATGATATCGCGAATGAGTTTTCTCAAGAAGTCGCTGAATTGGTAGATGGAGTAACCAAGCTTGGGAAAATCCAATTTCAATCCTTGGAACAACACCAAGCGGAAAACCATCGTAAAATGCTGTTGGCAATGGCCAATGATTTAAGAGTGATCATGGTCAAATTGGCTGACCGTTTACACAACTTGCGTACGTTAAAATACCATCGTCCTGAAAAACAACGTCGTATCGCTAATGAGACGTTGGAAATTTATGCGCCGTTAGCTGATCGATTAGGGATCAACCGGATCAAATGGGAACTAGAAGATACTTCTTTACGCTATTTGAATCCGCAACAATATTACCGCATCGTGCATTTGATGAGCTCGAAACGCGAAGAGCGCGAAGGGTATATTGCAAATGCGATTGAAGAGATCCAGCATTCAGTAGACGATTTGAATATTGATGCTGAAATTACTGGACGTCCGAAACACATTTATTCGATCTACCGGAAAATGAGAGATCAAAAGAAACAATTCAATGAGATCTATGACTTGTTGGCTATACGGGCCATCGTAGATTCCATTAGGGATTGTTATGCTGTTTTAGGGGCGATCCACACTAGATGGAAACCAATGCCTGGAAGATTCAAAGATTATATCGCAATGCCAAAAGCTAACATGTACCAGTCGTTGCATACGACAGTCATTGGTCCTGGCGGCAATCCTGTAGAGGTTCAAATCAGAACCAAAGAAATGCACCATATTGCTGAATATGGGGTCGCAGCACACTGGGCTTATAAAGAAGGCATTACCCAAAAAGTCGAAGGACCACAAATCAACGACACAGTTCCTTGGTTTAGAGACATTATTGAATTGCAGGATGAGTCGGATGATGCCGGCGACTTCATGCAAAGTGTAAAAGACGACATCTTTAGAGATAAAGTGTATGTCTTCACACCAAAAGGCGACGTTACGGAACTTCCTTTAGGTTCAGGTCCTTTGGATTTTGCTTACAGCGTGCATACCGAAATCGGAAATAAAGCTGTAGGAGCCAAAATCAACAGCAAAATCGTTCCCTTGAATTACAAGTTAAAAACAGGGGACATTGTTGAGATTTTAACGTCGACCAATTCATACGGTCCTAGTAGAGACTGGTTGAACTTCGTTTCGACTTCAAAAGCCAGAAACAAAATCAAGAGATTCTTTAAACTGCAAGACCGTGAAGAAAACATTATTAAAGGAAAAGATTTAGTCGAAAAACAATTGCTGGAAATGAATTTTCAGCCAAAAGAATATTTGACTAAAGCGAACATGAAAATGCTTTTGGATCGATTCAACTTCAGCAGTGAAGAAGATTTATTAGCGGCTATTGGGTATGGAGAGCTGACGGCTTTAGTGGTAGCCAATCGCTTGACCGAAAAAGAACGTCGCGATCGCAAAAACGATGAGAAGTTCGCTGAAATGGATACCATTGAGCTGAAACCTAAGAAACCTGAAACTGAAAAGATGAAGATCAAGCACGAAGACGGTGTCGTCATCCAAGGAGTAGACAACTTGTTGACTCGCTTGAGTCGTTGTTGTAACCCTGTTCCTGGAGACGAGATCGTGGGCTATATTACAAAAGGTAGAGGAATCTCTATTCACCGTAAGGACTGTGCCAATGTGAACTCTTCTTCCGAGGTAGAGGATCGATTAATCGATGTGGAGTGGGAAGACACTTCTAACGCCAAAAAAGAATACAATGCGGAACTTCAAGTTGAAGGATACAACCGTACTGGTTTGTTGAATGAGATTTTACAAGTAGTGAATACACAAACGAAAAATCTCAGCAACGTCAATGGACGTATAGATAATAATAAAATGGCGACCATTACGTTAACAATCGGAATCGTCAATCTGAACCAATTGGAAAAAATCGTAGATAAGATCAAGAATATTCCAGATGTATATACCGTAAGAAGAATCACTTCTTAACAAAAACAATTGAAGCACATTTCATCAAAGCGACAGAAGAGCAAAACTTCTCTGCTTAATGGAATGTGCTTTATCTAATGAAACAAAAAAGGAGTTCATAAAGTGAGAGTAGTTATTCAACGTTCAAAAAAAGCATCCGTTTCAATCAATCAAGAAATAGTAGGAGCTATCGATCATGGCTTTGTCTTGCTGGTTGGGATAGGAGAAGAAGATACTCAAGAAGATGTAGAGTACTTAGTGCGCAAAATCAGCAAAATGAGAATTTTTGAAGATGGGGAAGGAAAAATGAACCTTTCTTTAGCTGATGTAGGAGGAGAGATCCTGTCTATCTCTCAATTTACATTGCACGCCAACACTAAAAAAGGCAACCGTCCAAGTTTTATCGAAGCTGCCAAACCGGACCGGGCTATCCCTCTGTATGATGCATTCAATCAACAACTGAGAGAACAAGGTTTTAAAGTTGAAGTCGGACAATTTGGTGCCGACATGCAAGTCTCTTTAGTGAACGACGGTCCAGTCACGATTTTGATCGACAGTAAACAGAAATAAACGAAAAAACAGTTGAGTCACTGGACTCAACTGCTTTTTGTTTTAAGGTGCAAAATATTGATTTAATGCTTGATAGATACCTTCGACTACTTGAGAACGGTATTGGTTCGTATTAACGATTTGTTGATCTCTGTCGTTGTTCAAATACCCTAATTCCAACAATACAGCAGGTTGGTAATTTTCTCTCAAGACATAATAGTCGCCTCGTCGGACACCGTTATTTGGAAGAGGGCCGTACTGACTTAAGTTTTGATTGATCAAATCAGCTAACCCTTTTTCGTCTTCATGGTAGTAATACGTTGTTGTACCGCTGATCTCATTGCGAACTTCAGTCGAATCGTAATGGATACTGATAAAGGCATCGGCATGAGCATTGTTACTAATGTATGCACGATCACGCAGCTCAATAAATTCATCGGATTCCCGTGTCAAAATGACATTTGCCCCGGCATTCCGTAAGCGGTTGGCTAATAGGATAGCTGTTGCCAAAGTGGCATCTTTTTCATCGAAAGAACTTGCTAAAGCTCCGGAGTCTTTACCGCCATGTCCGGCATCAATAACGATCGTAGCTTCGGAAATATTGGTTATGTTCGCTGTCGGTGCAGCTTTGTTGTTTGCAGACAGATCGACGACCCAATTTGCAACATAACCTTGCGAGCCATCAGCCAGTTCTATAATGTACCAGTCTCCGACAGCTTCTACAAACGCAAATGTTTCTCCTTTAGAAGCGGAATGTACTACACCTTCTTCAATAGAAGGACCGCTGCGGATATTAGTTCCGTTGGAACGAATCGTTACTTTTTGTACAGGTGCTGCAGCATTTTCTTTTGTCGCTACTGTAGAAGGAGCTTCTTGCTTAGGTTGTACACTGACTTCAATCAAATCAGAACTGACCCACGCGACTTGGCCATTGTACTGTACTTGAGTCCAGCCTTCTTGTTGGAAGAGGACTGTCAATTGAGTCCCTTCAGGTACGACACCCAATATAGCACTGTCTGTGCTGCTTTCAGCTCGCACATTCGCTTCGGTATACGTAATGGTTCCGACTGAATTGGTTGCTGCACTGATCTCGCTATTGTCGACCAACCAGCTGGCTATCCAGCCGACCTGGTCATTACTAATGCGTACTTTGTACCATTCATTTTCTTCAGAAATGACTTGTACTTTTTGATCCTGAACTACTTGAGACATAACGTCATAAGACAGTCCAGGTCCTGTACGAACGTTTACTACACTGGCATTGATCGTTACGGTACTTGTCTGAGCCATTGCAATAGTAGCGTAAGTGGTCAATAAAAGAAATAATCCCATAATAAGGAGTATCGTTGTTTTTTTAGGTTTATGTATTGTCGTGGAATCGGGCATAAAAATCACTACTTTCTCAACATATCTTATGTAAAAAAGATTATTTTTGTCATGATTAAGTATAACAATTGTTTCGACCATTAAGCAATTAAAATCTGAAAGAGAAACAGGAATTATAGAAGCAAACATGGACAAATGGAAAATAATTCCTTAAAAACCAATAATTTCGTATTAGATAAGAACATTTTCCGGCGCTTCGAATGTGTCTTGACAATTTATAAGCTTTCTAGTAATCTAGAGCTAATACAATAGATCTGAACCCGTTGAAAGAGAAAGTAATATTATTTTCCGTATTCTAAGAGAGAATTTTCGTTGGCTGAAAAAAATTCTGCGTGAAATAATGTGAAAGACACTCCTGAGGGACAGTAGTGAAAAGCTGCTGCGTCACGAGCGTTAATCGTAAAGGAAAGCTACCCAGCTTTCAAAACAAGGTGGTACCACGTGCTGACAAGTTCACTCGTCCTTATTTTGCTTATGGCAGAATAAGGACGAGTTTTTTTTGTATAAAAATGTGATTGATAAGAGGAGAGAGAACTATGGGATTCCAAAAACCAAAAGGAACAGCTGATTTATTACCAGAAAATGCAAAACAATGGCAATATGTAGAAGATACATTTAGAGCTGTATTTGCAGATTACCAATTTGAAGAAATCCGTACACCGATTTTTGAGAGCAAAGATTTATTTTCAAGAGGTGTAGGAGAAACCAGTGATATCGTTTCGAAAGAGATGTATATCTTCAAGGACAAAGGAGATAGAGAATTAGCATTACGTCCTGAAGGAACTGCACCAGTTGCTAGAGCTTTTGTTGAAAATAAATTATTCGGTCCAGAACACACTAAACCATATAAAGTTTATTATCAAGGACCAATGTTCCGTTACGAGCGTCCTCAAAGCGGAAGAATGCGCCAATTCCATCAAATGGGTGTAGAAGTGTTCGGCAGTAAAAATCCTGCAACAGATGTAGAAACAATTGCATTAGCGATGGATCTATTCCAAGAGTTGGGACTGGAAAGCTTAAAACTAGTGATCAATTCATTAGGGGATGTAGAAAGCCGTTTAGCTTATCGTGAAGCGTTGATCGCTTATTTAGAACCTCATTTTGAAGAATTGAGTGAAGATTCTAAAACTCGTCTACACAAAAATCCATTACGTGTATTAGACAGTAAAGACAAAAAAGACAAAGAGATCGTAGCGAATGCACCATCGATTTTGGACTATTTGAATGAAACGTCTAAAAAACATTTCGAAGTCGTTAAAGAAATGCTGGATGCTTTGGAGATTCCATATGTTATCGACAGCAATATGGTTCGTGGGTTAGATTACTATAACGATACTATTTTTGAAGTCATGACAGAATCTGAAGCATTTGGAAGTTTGACAACAATTTGTGCTGGTGGACGATATGATGGTTTAGTAGAAGAAGTCGGCGGACCAGCTACACCAGGTTTTGGATTCGGTATTGGAATGGAACGTTTATTAATGATCTTGGAAGCTGAAAACATTGAACTTCTTGAAGAAGAAGAGTTGGATGTATATGTGATCGGTATTGGGGAAGAAACAAACTTAGAAACATTAAAAGTTGTACAAGCCATCCGTGCTGCAGGAATGTCTGCTGACCGCGATTACTTGGACCGTAAATTGAAAGCTCAATTCAAAGCAGCCAACAAGAAAAATGCTCGTGTAGTATTGACGCTTGGTCAAAATGAGTTGGAACAAGGCGTGATCAACTTTAAAGTAATGAAAACAGGAAAAGAATCTGCTGTTGAACTAGAAGAGATCTATGACGGTGATTTTGAAAAAATCTTCAATTTAAAAGTTGCTGATATGACTGCATTTAACGAATTTTTCAAAAAAGAAGACTAAGAACGAATTAAAGAAGAATAGAAGGGTTGATTAAAATGGCTAAACGAACAGTATATTGTGGCAAAGTCACTGAAGAACTAGTTGGAGAAGAAATTGTCTTAAAAGGTTGGGTACAAAAGCGCAGAGATTTAGGTGACTTGATATTTGTTGATTTGCGTGACCGTGAAGGAATCGTTCAAATCGTTTTTAACCCTCATTTTTCTAAAGAAGCTTTAGAGATTGCTGAATCTATTCGTAACGAATATGTCATCGAAGTAAAAGGAACTGTAGTGAAGCGTTCGGCTGGAATGGAAAACGATAAATTACAAACAGGGCGTGTAGAGATCGAAGCTCATGAAGTCACTGTTTTGAATGAAGCAAAAACTACTCCATTTTACATCGAAGACGGAGTGTCGGTTTCTGACGAAAAAAGAATGGAATACCGTTATCTTGACTTACGTCGTCCGGAAATGACGAAAAACTTGATTTTACGTCACCAATTGACTAAAACAGTTCGGAACTTTTTAGACAACCAAAACTTTATCGACATTGAAACACCGTATTTAACAAAATCAACTCCTGAAGGTGCAAGAGACTATTTAGTGCCTTCTAGAGTACATCCAGGACATTTTTATGCTCTTCCTCAATCACCGCAGTTGTTCAAACAATTGTTGATGGGAGCAGGATTTGACCGTTACTACCAAATCGTTCGTTGTTTTAGAGACGAAGATTTACGCGGAGACCGTCAACCAGAGTTTTCTCAAATCGATATCGAAACGAGTTTCCTGGAGCCTGAAGAGATCCAAACATTTACAGAAGAAATGCTGGCTAAAGTAGTTAAAGAAACTAAAGGAATCGATGTAACATTGCCGTTCCCTCGTATGTCTTATGACGATGCAATGAATCGTTACGGAAGCGACAAACCAGATATCCGTTTTGGGTTGGAATTGATCGCGCTAGACGATGTTGTAAAAGATTCTGGATTCAAAGTGTTTAGTGGAGCAGTAGCCAATGGCGGTATGGTAAAAGCGTTGAACGTTAAAGGAGCAGCAGATAACTATTCTCGTAAAGATATCGATGCTTTAGGTGAGTTCGTCGGTATTTACGGTGCTAAAGGTCTTGCTTGGTTGAAAGTCGACGAAGAAGGATTGAAAGGACCGATTGCTAAATTCTTCAAAGAAGACGCAGAAGCATTGATGGAACGCACTCAAGCTGAACCTGGCGACTTATTATTGTTCGTAGCAGATAAATCATCTGTTGTGTATGACGCTTTAGGAGCTTTACGTGTGAAATTAGGAAAAGAATTGAACTTGATCGATCAGAGTCAATTTGCTTTCTTGTGGATCGTTGACTGGCCTTTAGTAGAGTACGATGAAAACGAAGACCGTTACACAGCTGTTCACCATCCGTTTACTATGCCGGAAGCAGATACACTGCACTTCTTGGAAGAACAACCGGATAAAGTAAGAGCTATTGCTTACGACATCGTATTGAATGGTTACGAATTAGGTGGAGGATCTATCCGTATCCACAAACGCGACATCCAAGAAAAAATGTTTAAAACATTAGGCTTCACTCAAGAACAAGCAGAAGAACAATTTGGTTTCTTATTGGAAGCTTTAGAGTACGGATTCCCGCCACACGGAGGAATCGCTTTAGGATTAGACCGTTTTGCTATGCTGTTGGCTGGTGAAGAAAATATTCGTGAAGTGATCGCATTCCCCAAAAATGGTCGTGCGGTTGATCCGATGGCTAAAGCGCCAAGCATTGTAGAAGTAAAACAATTAGATGAACTGTCTATTCAAACCGCTCAAATCGAATCAGATGAAGAAGCAACGGAAGAATAATAACGAAGTTCTTTTTCGTAATCAGTCTCTTATAATAGAAATAAGTGTTTAGAAAAGGCAGGAGAATAAAATGGTTTTGATTGGATCACACGTTTCAATGAAAGGAAAAGAGATGTTGCTGGGAGCTGCCCAAGAAGCAGCCAGCTACAATGCCTCTACTTTCATGATTTATACTGGAGCACCTCAAAATACGCGTCGTAAAGCTTTAGACGAGATGAACATTCCAGCTGGAGAAGCCTTTTGCAAAGAAAATGGACTCTCTGATATTGTTGTTCATGCTCCGTATATTATCAATTTAGGCAATACCATAAAACCTGAAAACTTTGGGTTTGCTGTTGAGTTTTTACGAGCAGAGATCGTGAGAGCAGAAGCATTAGGAGCTACTCAAATTACGATGCACCCAGGAGCTCATGTCGGAGCAGGAGTAGAAGCTGCTATCCAACAAATTGTTAAAGGATTGAATGAAGTATTGCATCCTGGACAAACAGCTCAAATCGCTCTAGAAACAATGGCGGGTAAAGGAACTGAAATTGGACGCTCGTTTGATGAGATTGCTAAGATCATTGATGGAGTCACATTGAATGAAAAACTATCCGTTACTCTGGATACGTGTCACACGAATGATGCAGGGTATAACGTGAAAGAAGATTTCGATGGAGTATTGAATGAATTCGACCACATTATCGGATTGGATCGCTTGAAAGTTGTCCACGTCAATGACTCTAAAAATCCAATGGGCAGTCATAAAGACCGTCATGAAAATATCGGTTTTGGAACGATTGGATTTGAAGCATTGAATAAGATCGTTCATCATGAAGCATTGACTAAAGTGCCGAAAATTTTGGAAACACCTTTTGTTGGAGAAGACAAAAAGAACAAAAAAGCCCCTTATGGACATGAAATCAATATGTTCCGCAAAAAAGAATTCAATCCAAACGTATTGGATGACATCTTAAACGGAACAGCTTACTAAATCTTTAATAGATACTAAAAAACTCAGACGATTGCACCGGCTTTATCTAAAAGCACGGGCAGTCGTCTGAGTTTTAGTTATCTCTCATAGTTGTCCAAATAGGAATTAGTTATACTCTTCTAAATGATTGAGTTTCTTTTTGTCGAGTTTCAACGTGCTGACGATAATCGCAGCTGTTTCTTCAATAGATCTTTTCTCTACGTTGATAACAAGACAGCCTAATTTTTCGTACAGATCATTTGAAAATTCCAATTCTCTTTCAATACGTTCTTTATTCGAATATGGCGTTTCTGGATTCAATCCGTAAGAAATCATCCGTTCTTGACGAATAGAGTTGATCATATCTAGATTATTTGTCAAACCTACGATTTTTTTAGGATCCACTTGCCATAACTCTTCAGGGATATGTGATTCCGGAACGAGCGGCAGATTAGCTACTTTATAATTCAAGTTAGCTAGGAACATGCTTAAGGGAGTTTTAGATGTTCTAGAGATACCCAACAATATGATATCTGCTTCTAAAAATCCTTTAGGATCTCTTCCGTCGTCATACATTACAGCGAATTCAATAGCTCTGATACGGTCAAAATACGTTTCGTCCATTTCATGTAAAGCACCCGGTTTATTTGCAGGTTGTACACCGGATCTTTTTTGGATTTCGCGAATAATTGGACTTAATAAATCAACACAATAAATATCGTGTTTGGAGCAATAATCTTGTGCTACTTTTGTTAAGTCATCGGATACTAAGGTGTGCAGCACCATTGCATCTTCAGCAACTGCTTTTTCAAGAATCGAAAGCAGGGTATCTTCACCTCTGATAAAAGGGTATCCGTGTAATTTAATATTAGCGGAAGGGAATTGAGACATAGCTGCTTTTCCTAAAGAATTAGCTGTGCCGCCTACCGAATCTGAAACGATATAAATATTTACTGGATGGTTATTTTCCATATCCATCTCTCCTTTTTCTGTCTACTATAGTAGTAAGCCTTATTTTCTATACTCTTTTAGTATAACGGATAAACGATATAAAGCACAGAAAGAACTTGATTTCCTAATAAAGAGTGGTATAATTCAAATCGAAACGAGTACGTTTTAAAGGAGGCAAGTATCCTGTGAACGAAGTAGAAAATGCAATTGGAATTTTAAAAGATAATGGCTACAAATATACGGACAAAAGAGAACGTATATTAAGCTATTTTAATCAAGAAAATCGTTACATTACGGCTAAAGAAGTCCAACAGACGTTAAAAGTCAAATACCCTAATATCAGCTACGACACGATTTACCGCAATTTATATACATTTGTGGAATTAGATATTGTAGAAGAAACTGAACTGAACGGAGAAAAGCTGTTTCGCTTAAACTGTTCTCATTCTGGTCACCATCACCATTTTATTTGTACAGTATGCGGTAAAACCAAACGCATTGAGATGTGTCCGATGAACTTCTTTGAAGACCAGTTAAACGGTTGTCAGATAAACTCTCATCGATTTGAAATTTTTGGTCAATGCGAGCAGTGTTTGCAAGCTAGTTAACAATTGATTGGGAATAACGTCTGATTCAGAAAATAAAAGTGTGTTTTTTGTTGAATATAGCTAAAGTCATATGTCAATGATAAATGAAAATGTCCCGATTTTATTCAAATTTGAGTTAGGTTCACTGTCATTATTTCGTTGATCCTATTCCTGGCAAAACTACCGCGCTACGCTTGGTAAAGTTGATTCAGGAAATGGCTTCGAAAACCACGAAGCCATTTTCTGAATCAACTGAAATTAGCGTTCTAAATCTATTTTCTAGTTAAAAACTTGTATTCATGTTCTAGAATTGGTTTTAAGAGCTTCCTTTTGGTTTTTCTTCCGAAGATAGCGATCATAAGATGCTTTTTTCCAAGGATGGCTCATTGGAGGGATATGCACCTGCATCTTTTTACGTTCGATTGGCTTATCGAATTCTTTTGAAACTTTTTCGTGAAGCGGAATTTCTTTTAACATGAAAAGTGAATCCTGATGACTAGCATACAGTTGATTTTCTTTAGTATGAATAATCATTAACTTCGTTTTTGGGGCCAATAAGACGTGCTGATTTTGATTATATAAATGATATAACTTGTTCTGATATTTGAGTGCGTGTCCCTTCTGGACAACTCGGTGTGAAAAGCGAGCCAGTATATAATCTAAATGGATATCTTTTGGTAGCTTTTCAAAAACACTTTTGGTATCGTTTAGCTGTAAAGCAAATTTGGCGTTATATGTAGGAATATAATGTTTCAAAAATTGGTTTGCTTCTTCAATGGATTGGATATTTTTTAAGGCCATTTCATTTAGGAGACGATCTTGGAGGGTATTCCATAATCGTTCAATTCTTCCTTTTGCTTGAGGAATACTTGTTGTGGTTAACTCTATTCCCAAGTTATGGCAGGCATATCCATATTGTGTAAAAGTGTCCTTCTCTTCTGAAGGGCTCTTTTCTTGTTTATAGTGAAAGATGGTTCGATTATCCGTCAAAATATTATACGGAATACCGTAGGTAGTCAGACACTGATGTGTTACTTCGTAATAGGCATCTAATGTTTCTTCTTTATCAAAGTAAGCCCCAACCACGATTCCAGTGGCGTCATCTATAGCAGCGTGGAGATGCGCATATTTTCCGTTTTGAAACCAATCGTGTCTTGAAGCGTCCATTTGAAGCTGTTCACCTTTATATTTCTTTCGTGAGCGGCTAGGATGAGCTTTCACAGGATCTACGTATTCTAATTCATTTAAAACTTGGCTCTCTTTCTTTGTTAGTAGTTGGTCAGACCGTTCTTTCTCTTTTAATTCTTTGCGCTTCGTTCGTTGTGTTTTTTTAGAAGCACGAGGAGAAAGAATATGTTTTTGATATAATAAATTGCGAACGGTCGTATAAGAGACGGTTACTTGTTCTTCCTCCTGCAGTTTTTCTGTAAAATGGAACAAATTAAAACCATCATATTTCTTTCTGTAGAGTCGAATAATCTTTTGTTGGGTTTCTTTTGACAACGTTGTAGCGGGAGTTCGTCCCTTGTTCCCATGCTTAAAACCTTTTTTTCCTTGCGTTTTATAGCGATTAACCAATCGGTTAATCTGCCTACGGGATAAATCTAGTTCAATCTCTGCCCGCTCCTTTGAACACTGACCATTACATACTTTTTTTATGACTTCATATTTTTTGTTTTCAAACATAGTTAATTCTGCTCCCATTCTATCTCTCCAATCCAATAAGATTAGAGTAACGTAGTTATGGGACATTTTCATTTGTTATTTATTAAGACATTATCATTTGTTAATGACATTACCCAAGAATCGACTAAAGACTTTGTAGCAAACTTACAATAACAATTGTATAATTAAATAAACTAATTTTTCAGGGTCAAAAGTTGGATTGAAAAGCTTTGAGAATGCAGATGATCGTAATTATATAGGAGGCTATTTAAATGTCTAAATTTCCAAAAGATTTCTTATGGGGCGGAGCATTAGCAGCCCATCAGTTCGAGGGTGGCTGGGATCAAGATGGTAAAGGTCCGAGTGTTGCGGATGTGATGACGGCTGGGGCAGCTGGTAAACCACGTGAGATCACTAAAACTATTGAAGCGGGTAAATTTTATCCTAATCATGAAGCAATCGATTTTTACAATCGTTACAAAGAAGATGTGGCATTATTTGCTGAAATGGGTTTAAATAGTTTGCGTACATCTATCAACTGGACAAGGATTTTTCCGAAAGGCGACGAAGCTGAACCGAATGAAGCTGGGCTCCAATTCTACGATGATTTGTTTGATGAATTATTAAAGAATGGTATCGAGCCGGTAATTACGTTGACTCACTTTGAAATGCCGCTACACTTAGCACATACCTATGGCGGGTTTAGAAACCGTAAAGTTGTCGATTTTTTTGTTAAATTTGCCGAAGTGGTTTTCGACCGTTACAGAGATAAAGTGAAATACTGGATGACGTTCAATGAAATAAACAATATGATGGATTACACAAATCCTATTTTCTTATGGACGAATGTTGGTGTTCGAGTTGAAGAAGGCGAAAACGCTAAAGAAGTGATGCATACTGCAGCGCACCATGTTTTATTAGCAAGCGCGTTAGCTGTGAAAAAAGGACATGAAATCAACCCTGATTTTCAAATTGGAGCGATGGTATCACATGTACCGATCTATCCACTAACTGCTCATCCAGAAGATGTGATGTTAGCTGAGGAGTCCATGCATTTGCGTTATTTCTTCCCAGATGTGCAAGTTCGTGGTTATTATCCTAGCTATATCTTGAAAGAATTCGAACGCGAAGGTTTGGAGATTACTATCCTAGAAGGTGACGACGAAATATTATCTCAAGGAAAAGTGGATTACCTCGGATTCAGCTATTATATGTCTAACGCGGTCGATCATAATGATAAAAACGCTCATGATGACGCAGCGAATGTTCATGGAAAAATTCCGTATCAAGTAGACAACCCGTATCTAGAAGCTAGTGATTGGGGTTGGACAATTGATCCTGTAGGTTTGCGTTATACATTGAATCGATTCTGGGATCGTTATCAAATTCCTTTGTTTATTGTAGAAAATGGATTTGGTGCTGTAGATACTATTGAAGAAGATGGCAGTATACATGATGAGTCGCGTATTTCTTATTTACGCGAACATATTAAGCAAATGGGCATTGCTATCAATCATGATGGTGTTGAATTGATGGGATATACACCTTGGGGAATCATCGATATCGTGTCATTCACTACTGGAGAAATGAAAAAACGTTACGGGATGATTTATGTAGACCGCGATAATGAAGGAAATGGAACAATGGCGCGCATTAAAAAAGATTCTTTTGACTGGTATAAAAAAGTCATTGAATCGAATGGAGAAGACCTGTAAGACAGCTAAAAATCAGCTAGAGACCTCGAGTGAGGTTCCTAGCTGATTTTTTTTGATCTACTAGCTTTTTATGTCATTGATATTATTTGTTTTATTCCAAAATAAGGTAAGAAACCTTTAACGGAAACATCCTTACTGAATAGACCGCAGCAACGGAACACTCAAATTCAAATCCGAATGACCGTCACTTTTTAAAATGTTGTCCATATAGCGAAGCAAGAACCCTTTGGAATGTTTTTTGATTAAATGGTAGCCTTGTGATTCTTTCAACTGCTCAAGTTCTTCTGTGCTCAATTGGGAGGCTTCACCGCTAAAGAAGAGGCGGTTGCTTTCTCCTACAAATGCTCCAACTTCTTCGGCATAGCTGTCGTCATGCCGTTGTTCTTCGATCATTTGACGTAGACCCATATTGATGCCGTCTTCCACGAACAGATGGGTGGCATAATCTGTGTAGTTCGATAAATTATTATCTGTTTGATTCGTTTCAGATGCCCAAGCTTCCATATCTACCGCTTGTTTCTCATAAGAAACTTGGTTATTGTCGAAAGTTACTTTGCCAATGCTTGGTGTCATAACCGAAAAAGCAGCGGTAGTGACATCATATAAAGTGTTTTCCTCGTGAGCAATGTCTTGCACATGAGTATGTCCAGTGAACACAACTGGTATATCGTATTTTAGGAATAAGGCTTTTACCTCTTCGTTATTGTCCAGAGTAAATCCTTTGGTCATAAAGTCATTGTGTTCCAACAGATTATGATGCAATACCGGGAGGACTGTGGCGCCAGATTTTTTGGCGTCTTCAAAAACCGACTCTATCCAAGTCAACGTTTCTTTTTCCAAGCGCCCATTTGAAGGAGGTGCGCCTTTGCCTTCTGTTTGAGAATAGACATTGGTATCCAGCATCAATAAAATTAAATCCGTGTACGGCTGGACAGCGTAACTTAAAGAGTGTTCATCTAAGGTATAAGCATCTTGATATCCCATGTCGCTGAAGATAGATTGAAAATCTTCTGGGAGGATCTGATCCGTTTTTTCTTGGTCTTCTCCAACGAACTTTCTCGCCCAACCATTTGAAATATCATGGTTACCAGGGATTACGTATACTTGAGTGCCGAATTGTTCGATTTGTTGGAAGTAATCGGCTAATTCTACAGCACTTTGTTTTTCTCCGTTCAATGTCAAGTCTCCGCTGACGAGTAAAAGCTTTGGACGTTCTTTTTCAATTTGCCAGATAAGAGCTTCCATACGTTGTGCAGGGTAATCTAATTCTTTTCCAGCAGAAGTTTCTTTGATAAAGGTAAAACTTTCGCCCTCGTCAGATAAAGAGGGAGACAAATAGTGCAAATCAGTAATGACCCAAATAGAATCATCCTTTGTAAGAGATTCAGTAGGCACAAAAGGATCACGTTTTACCAAAGTTGGTCGTGCTTCTTTTGTGCTGTTGAATGCAGCAAAAAGTAATAAAAGACAGAAGATAAGTCCTATTCTTATCCCTATTTTCTTTGTCATAAAGAACTCCTTTTAAATGCGTAGTTTATGGGTTCAGTATAATACAAATAGAGGGGAGTCACTATAGAAATATTGTTTAGAAACAAGTTCTCTTTCAAACGGTAGTCCAAAAGCTACTTTTAGTGTAAAATAGAATGGAGTGTTTTAAGGGAGGCTGGAAGCATGGATTTGAATCAAGAAGCCCTATCTTTATGGAACAAAGGACAAGCTAATGAGGCTGTTGCGATGTTATTTAAAGCCATTGATGAAGAACCAGATAAAAAAGAGAGTTATTACAATTTGATCAATGTGTTGATCGCTGCTGAGAAGTTCGCAGATGCAAAAGCCGTATTAGACGCTGTTGAAGAAAAGTTTGGCGCAGAAGAAGCTTATCTATATGCTTATGGAAATTGGCATTACCAACAACAGAATTTTTCCAAAGCGTTAGAGAACTACCAGAAAGTTTTCCAACAAAAAGAAACGGTGTTGGCGAAAGAAGCCGCCGCTATGATTGGGCAATGTTACTTTGTTTTGGAACAGCCGAAAATGGCGATAGCTTATCTATTAGAAGCTGAAACGTATTTTCCTGAGGATAAGAGAGTGTTGCTGCTGATCGGCAATAGTTTGCTGCAGACAGAATCATTCAGTGATGCTGAACGGTATTTTGACAAAGTGGTTTCTATTGACGACACGAATGCTGAAGCATGGTTTAAACTCGCTTTGGCAAAAAGAGCGCTCGGACAAGATCCGGATGAAGTCAAAAAATGCCTGCAAAAAGCTAAAGAACTGGATCCTGAAACATTTTTGCACTATATAAAACAACTAAAAGAAATCGAGTCATTTGTCCATGAAACAGATATGACATAAATCAAGCACAAGGCAGAAAAGGGTGGAGTTAGTTTGGATATTCAAGAAGAATTATTTGATGCATCTGCAGAACCATATATCGTTGGAGGGATTAAAGCTGTATTTTATCAAAACCCCTCGAACTTTTATAAAGTTTTGTTAGTTCAAATTACCGAAACCAATTGCGACTATAAAGAACAAGAAATCGTTGTTACAGGAAGTTTTGGTCAGATTCAAGAAGAAGAAGTGTACCGTTTTTATGGCAAATTAGTAGATCATCCGAAATTTGGGATGCAATTTACTTCTACTCGTTACCATCAAGAAAAACCAACTTCGATTGAAGGGCTGATTCATTATTTGTCGGGAGATAAATTTCCGGGAATCGGAGAGAAAACAGCGGAAGCCATTGTAGACGCCTTGGGAGAAGAGGCTATTGATCGTATCAATGCCGATCCTGATGTGTTGGTACAGATTCCTCAATTGAATCAAAAGAAACGAGACACGATCGTAGAAGTAATCCAACAAAGCAACGGAATGGAAAAAATCATTATCGGATTGAATCAATATGGTTTCGGAAGTCAGCTGGCTTACAGCATTTATCAAACGTACCAAGAGAAAACGTTAGAGATCATTCAGGAAAATCCATATCAGTTGTTAGAAGATATTGAGCATGTCGGGTTCAAAAAAGCTGATGCCATAGCGGAACAAATAGGAATCAAAGCGGATTCTCCCATGCGTATCAAAGCAGCGATTTTATTTTCACTGAATGAGCTGTGTTTATCGAATGGAGATACGTATACGTATGCAGAACAATTATTGACCAAAACGATTGAAGTATTAGAGTCTAGCCGTTCCTTTTTAATTGAACCAGAAAGCGTCGCGGATGAAATAGTTCATTTGATCGATGAAAACAAGTTGATCGAAGATAACGGAAAGTTGTACATCAGATCATTGTATGCCGCAGAATGGGGCATCACGGCTTCGATTCATCATATGCTTGAAAATTCTTCTAAAATAAAATACAGTCAAGACATTGACAAAGAAATCAAAATAGTCGAAAAAACATTCGATATTCAGTATGGAAAGTCTCAAAAAGAAGCGATCAAAAAAGCTGTCCAATCGCCTATTTTCATATTGACAGGTGGACCAGGAACTGGGAAAACAACCGTGTTGAATGGTATTGTCACCTTATACGCTGAATTGAACGGTTTGTCTTTAGATGTTGAAGATTATACAGAAGAGAAACCTTTTCCGATTTTGCTGGCAGCTCCAACAGGAAGAGCGGCTAAAAAGATGAATGAATCGACCGGTCTTCCCAGCAGCACGATCCATCGTTTGTTGGGATTGAATGGAAGTGAAAACCAAGCTGGAGAACAAGCTGAAAAAGAGTTGTCCGGTGGATTACTGATCGTTGATGAAATGTCGATGGTCGATACTTGGCTGGCGAATCAATTATTGAGGGCTGTTCCAAGCGGCATGCAGGTTTTACTCGTAGGAGACAAAGACCAGCTGCCATCAGTTGGACCTGGACAAGTACTGCATGATTTACTGGCCAGTCAAAAAGTTCCGAGCATGGAACTTAATGAAATTTATCGACAAGGTGACGGATCTTCCATCATCACTTTAGCGCACAGCATAAAAAACGGTGAACTGCCAGCTGATTTTCTCAAGCCACAAAGAGATCGCTCGTTTTTCAATTGCTCGACGTTCCAAATTGAAGAAGTCATCCGTCAAGTGGTCACCAAAGCAAAAGCTAAAGGGTTTACTGCTCAAGACATCCAAGTATTAGCGCCGATGTACCGAGGTCCTGCAGGAATCGATGCCTTGAATAAAATGCTGCAAGACATTTTTAACCCGAATGATACGGGCCGCCGAAAAGAAGTCAGTTTCAACAACAAAGTGTATCGTATAGGAGATAAAGTGTTGCAGTTGGTCAACTATCCGGAAATGAATGTGTTCAATGGAGATATGGGTGAAATCGTCGGAATCACTTACGCAAAAGAAACAGAAGACAAAGTAGATGAGATCGTGATTCGCTTTGATGCGAATGAAGTAACGTATAAACGGAGCGAATGGAATAAAATTACGTTGGCTTACTGTTGTTCGATCCATAAGTCGCAAGGAAGCGAGTTTAAAATGGTCATCTTGCCGATGGTGAAAAACTATCACCGAATGTTGAGACGAGATCTAACGTATACTGCAATCACCAGAGCCAGCGAATTGTTGATTTTATGTGGTGAACCGCAAGCCTTTCACGAAAGTGTGATGAAGTCCTCTGCTGATCGTTTAACAACGCTGAAAGAGCGGATAATGGGTGAAGAAGAGAGTATAAAATCCCCAACGGATGAGAATGCAACAAAAATCACCGTTGTACCAGAATCAAAAGAACCTGTTTCATCTGTTACAGACCAACCTGTACAACTATCGATGGATCAAGAAAACGAATCCCCTCAAAATGGATTGCCAAAAGAATATAAATTGACTATATCAAAAGTGAATAATGAAGAAGTCGATCCAATGATCGGAATGGAAGGCGTAACACCTTATCAATAAAAAAGACTTGTCCCATAAAAAAATGGGCAAGTCTTTTTGTCATGATTCAAACCAAAACAGTCTTTTGGTTGTCGTTAAGGTCATGTCAAATGGTTCAAATCCAATTTCTTCTCCGTCTTTTTGTCCTTCAACAGGAGAAAGCGCAGATAAACGCAATTCTTTACTATTGTAGTAGTGTACGTCTTCATCTTCCAGATGTTTGCCAGTGGTAAAAACAAGAAGAAATAATTTAAGAAAAGTCATGCCTGAAACGCGTTCTAAAACGATTAAGTCCAATTCGCCGCTGAAAGCACTAGCTTTCGGAGAAATCTTAATGCCGCTTCCAAAATAAGGGTGATTGTTTACATTTACTAGAAAAGCTCGCTGAAATGACTCCGTTTTTCCGTTGGCTGACACTTTTAAAGGAAATGGTTTTTGGCGGATGAAATGAGAGAGCACTGCAGAAAGATAGACTAGAGAATGGAAACCGAGTTTGTTTAAAACTACTTTTGAAGTAGATTGATTCACTTGTTTAATGATGGAAGCATCTAGCCCAAGCCCAACATTATTCACAGCGTACTTTTTTTCACCGGTCTGGTTGTTTGTATATACAATGACATCGATCTGCTTGGGTTTAGAGGCGTTTAAAATTTGCTCAAGAGCTTTTTTGGGGTTTCGAGAAAACGAAATTCCTCGAGAAAAGTCATTCCCGGAACCCGATGGGATGAAGGCTAATGGAATGGAAGCATATTGATCGCCTAATGCATTTACTGCTTCGCTGATAGTCCCGTCGCCCCCGATAACCACGATCAGCTCATCTCGATGTTCAGCCTCAGTTAATGTCGGAGCAAGGGTCAAAATGATATTGGCGATGTGGCCTTGGTATTGGCTTTCGTACAGATGTGCTTTTTTACCTTGTTTTTCTAAATGTCTTTTTGCTTTATGGGCAATTTTTATTCCTTTGCCTGATCCTGAATTCGGATTGACAAGGAGGTGATACTCATTAATAGTTGTCATAAATTCCCTCTGTTTATCAAAAAATGTTTTATAAAATGTTATAGATACTGCCTATTATAACGGAAATAAGGGTAAAAAGAAATTGCACTTAAGAGCAGAATACATCGTAAAATGACTGATTCATGATATGGTTAAGGTGTATTTATTCGATGAAAGTATTTATTTGAAAGGGTGAAGTAGATATGTCTAAAAAACCAATCGGTGGGTTGATCGTCTTGTTCGGTGCCACTGGAGACTTAAGCAGCCGCATGTTATTGCCTGCATTACATCAGCTGTATCAACGAGGAATGCTGTCTGAAAATTTTGCTATAGTGGGTGCCTCTCGTAAAGAGATGACGGACGAAGAGTTTCAAGAATTTGCACGCACGTCTGTTGAGAATGGAACGAATTTTGAAAAGTTTGAGGAAGAATTTTTCAATCATTGTCGTTACCAAACGACCGACAATATGAAATTGGAAGACTTAGAAAAATTACGTGAGAAAATGGAACTGACTGCAAAAGAATTCGAGACTCCTGAAGAATACGTTTATTATTATTCTATTGCTCCTGAACTCTACGACGAAACGACAACCAACCTCCAAAAAGCACACATTACCGAGCTGAGCGGAAACCATCGAGTCATAGTTGAAAAACCATTTGGAGATAGTTTAGAAACTGCTGAAGAGTACCACAAGCTGCTTTTAAAAGAATTTGATCAAGAAGATATTTACTTTATGGATCATTTTCCAGGGATGGACTTTATCCAAAACGTTTTAGCTTCACGTTTTTTCAATCCTTTAATAGAAGGAATCTGGAACAATCAGTTTATCGAAAACGTCCAAATTTCTCTCCCGGAGAATTTATCTATTGGTACACGAGGAAGTTTTTATGAAGAGAATGGAGCTTTATATGACATGTTCCAAAATCATTTGCTCCAAATTTTGTCTATTGTAGCTATGGAATTGCCGAGCGAATTGACCGCGAATGCAATTCATGAGAAAAAATTGAATGTGCTGAAAAACGTGCCAACGTTTACCAAAGAACAAGTGGAACAAAAAGTGGTTCGTGGTCAGTATAAAGCAGACAGTGAGGGCAAATACAATAGTTATCGCGGGGAAGACCATGTAGACAGCGATAGTGATACAGATACTTATATTGCTGCAGAATTGACGGTTGATGCACCACGCTGGCAAGGTGTTCCATTTTACGTGAGAACGGGGAAAGCTTTGATAGAGGATTACATCGCCATCGATGTGATGTTGAAATCTACTGATGCAGTGACTTCAGATGTAGCCTCTCGTATGTCTTTTATGGCGAAACCTGCTTACGGGATATCTTTAGTTCTTAACCAAAAAATGCCAAATAATGATTATGAACCTATCACTACTTTTATTGGGCCCGATAAAGAGACTTTTGGGGAACAATATATAGCGGATCCGTATGAGAATATGATTCACGATGCTTTGGCAGGTGATCGCACTTACTTTACAACGTATGCTGAAATAAAAGAACAGTGGCGCATCACAGATAGTATTGCTGCAGCATGGGAAGAAATGGATAGACCTGATTTTCCAAATTATAGAGCCAATACATTTGGTCCTATTGAAGCAGAAGATCTATTAACTAAGAATCATCATGAATGGGTCAAACGTATCTGATGAAGAACAAGCCATACAACAATAGTAAAAAGAACAGATATGGAGGACAATAAATCTATGAATTGGAAAAATTTTATTTTGTGCGCATTAGCATCCATTTTAGGAATCACATTTATTAGTTTTGGTGCTGCTTTGAGTGAATCGATGGATATGGGACTTGATCCCTTTACGGCAATGAACAGAGGAGCATCGGCTTTATTAGGGTTTAGTTTAGGGAATTACCAACTAGTCGTGAACTTGATTATTTTAACGATCGTCTTTTTTATGAAACGTTCATTGATTGGATGGGGAACAGTTTTCAATATGGTATTAGTAGGGTACCAAGTTGACTTTTTTAAATCGCTATTTGATAATTTCTTTGTGGTGGAAGAAATGAGTTTTATCATCCGAATCCTCATCACTATTGCAGCTATATTAGTTTTCACTTTTGGTGTAGCTGTTTATATGGATGCAGAGTTAGGGGTTTCGCCTTATGATGCCATAGCACCGCTTGTTGTTGACAGAACGGGATGGAAATATACGCCTGTTCGGATAGCACAAGATCTTATCATCGTAGTCATCGCTTTACTCGTTGGAGGACCTGTTGGGATTTCGACATTTATCACAGGATTTTTTGCTGGTCCACTGATTTCATTCTTCTCGAAAAAAATCACGAAACCAACCATGGAAAAATTCCAAACATCCGCTCAATAAGTTAATCGATCAGAATAGATCTCAGCAAATTTCGATATTGCTGAGATCTATTTTATTTGTAAGAATAAATCACGTTGTTGGCGAGCCCATGGGGCTCTAGGGCTGTAAATGTGGTTAAAATAAAAATCGTCAATAAGAAAGACTGCTGTATCAGCATTTTCTTATTGGCGATTTATCATTTTTGATATTTTGCGACTAACTAAAAAAGATAAGAGAAAAAGTGCCTCAAACTACTGAAACAGTAGTAAAATATGGTTATCAGACTCATATAAGGAGGTCACTTTTTCCATGAATAGAATAACACAATTATCATTATTTGAAAACCATGAATTAGGCGATTTAGAAAAGTTGAATGATGTATTAACTGCATTACCGGATGAAAACCTGTTAACTGCATTAGAAGAAGAACGCGGAAAGGGCAGAAATGATTATCCAGTTCATACCATGTGGCGTGCTTTCGTAGCTAGCTTTGTCTTTCAACATCGCTCTGTCGCTTCTTTGATTCGAGAGTTGAAGCGGAATAGCCAACTCAGAGAACTATGCGGATTTCAACCTCATTTTTCGCGCTCACAAAAAGGAAAGTATAGGGTTCAACTAGCTCCCACAGAAGCTGCTTTTTCTCGATTTTTAAAAAAGTTACTGCTCCATCAACACCTATTAGATGAGATGTTTACTGAATTGGTCACTAATTTATATGAAACACTGGATGGATTTGGGCAAACTTTAGCTTTAGATGGAAAAATTATCCCTTCTTATGCTACAAAACCAAATAAAAAAGTAGAATATGATGGCAGAAGAGATACTGAAGCAGATTTCACACTAAAACAATATACCACTACGACAGCCAATGGCGAGAAGATAACAAAGAAGAAAACATGGTTTGGTTATCGACTTCATTTAATCGTTGATGCAAATTATGAATTGCCTGTAGCCTACGAAGTGACTAAAGCATCTGAAGGCGAACCGACGGTCGCAAAAAGACTGATCAAACATTTTTCTACCTCACAAGCGAAACAGTGTGACTATCTTCTAGCTGACAGAGGATATGATGGAGCTCCATTATTAAGTCTCATTGAATCTAAAGAAATAATCCCTATTATTGATATTAAAAACCAGTGGGATAAAGATACGCTAACCAAACAATATCGAGATACAGATTTGATTTATACGTATAACGGAGCGGTTTCCTATGTCGATGGAAAAGGAAATGAGATAAAGCTAGCGTATAAGGGATATGATAAGAAAACAGATTCTTTACGTTATGGATTTAAACCTCAATATCAGGATAACCGGCTTTTCAGAATAAAATGTGAAGAAGACAGACGTATATTTAACAAAGTCGCTAGGGATAGTTTTAAGTTCAAACGAATCTACAAAAAGCGAACCTCTATTGAGCGAGTAAATGGACGAATCGATCGAGATTACCTATTTGAGAATCATACGATACGAGGAAAAAAGAAACTGAATCTTTTTGTGACAATGACTTTTCTCATTATGTTAGCCTTTGCGAAAGATAAGATCAGTAAAAACCATCTAGCTCATCTAACTGCTTGGGTAGCTTAATTTTTTAAAAAATTAGAAGGGATAGCTTATTTGGCGTGCGCAAAAATAAAAGCAGAGTTAAAAAACAGACGCTTTTTTTACACAAACCATGGAATGAACTGACTACTTTTCGCTATTTTACAAATAATGAAGCCTATGGCTTATTTCTATGCTAGTTATTTTCACAAAAAATGGTACAACGTAATTTATTCTGTAAGAGGATATATTGACTTTTGTCGATAAATTATCTATACTTTTAACGTTAGCAAAAGGACATGTGGATTTTTAACTTGACTTACAGAAAGGTCTTTCCAGGCTGAAAGAAGACCAGCAGGCAAAATCTGACGCTCCCTTTTGAAACACAGTAGAAATATTGTCGGTTCTCCCGTTATCGAGACTATAAGAGGTAATGAATTGGTCGGATCCATTCATTGCAAACAAGGTGGTACCGCGATGCGTCGTCCTTGTTTGACAATGGAGGTTGGGCTTTTTTTTTTATCTCAAAATCGTGTATAAACTATTTACTGAAGGAGTAGAAAAAATGAAACAACTGACAAGCAGTGAAGTACGTTCGCTTTTTTTAACATTTTTTGAATCAAAAGGGCACAAAGTGGAACCAAGTGCATCTTTAGTTCCTATTGATGACCCGACATTGTTGTGGATCAACTCAGGAGTAGCAACACTGAAAAAGTATTTTGATGGATCAGTAGTACCGGATAATCCACGGATCACGAACTCTCAAAAAAGTATTCGTACCAATGATATCGAAAACGTAGGGAAAACAGCTAGACACCATACGTTGTTTGAAATGTTAGGGAACTTTTCGATTGGAGATTACTTCAAAGAAGAAGCTATCGTTTGGGCTTGGGAATTTTTAACTGATGAAAAATGGTTAGGTTTGGATCCAGAAAAACTATACGTAACAGTATACCCAGAAGATAAAGAAGCAAAACAATTATGGAAAGAAAAAGTAGGTTTAGCAGATGACCATATCGTTGAAGTAGAAGACAACTTTTGGGATATTGGAGCTGGTCCAAGTGGTCCGGATTCTGAAATTTTCTACGATCGTGGAGAAAGATTCAATAATCTAGCTGAAGATGATCCAGAAAACTATCCAGGTGGAGAAAATGAACGTTGGTTGGAAATCTGGAACTTGGTGTTCTCTGAGTTCAACCACAAGCCAGACGACACATATGAGCCGCTTCCAAACAAAAATATTGATACCGGTATGGGACTAGAGCGTGTCGTATCTATCATCCAAGATGCACCGACAAACTTCGAGACTGACTTGTTTATGCCGATCATCAAGACAGTTGAAGAAATGAGCCAAGAGAAGAAATACGGTGAAGATCCGACTACAGACATTTCGTTTAAAGTAATTGCAGACCACATCCGTACAGTTACATTTGCGGTTGGTGATGGTGCGTTGCCTTCAAATGAAGGACGCGGTTATGTTTTACGTCGTTTATTGCGCAGAGCTGTTATGCACGGTAAAAAATTAGGCATTGATAAAGCGTTCTTCTACAAATTAGTACCGGTTGTAGGAACGATCATGGAGAGCCATTATCCAGAAATATTAGAAAGCCAAGATTTCATTGCTAAAGTAATCCGTACAGAAGAAGAACGATTCCATGAAACGATCAATGACGGACTGAGCATCTTGAATGACTTAGTGACGACGTTAAAAGAAAATGGACAAAAAGAAATTGCCGGGAAAGATATTTTCCGTTTGTATGACACATACGGTTTCCCAGTAGAATTGACAGAAGAGTATGCTGAAGAAGAAGGATTAGCTGTAGACCATAAAGGATTTGAAGAAGCTATGGAAGAGCAAAGAGAACGTGCGCGTTCGGCTCGTAGCGACGAAAAATCAATGGGTGTACAAACTGGTTTATTTGCTGAAGTGACAGAAGAAAGTGTATTTATCGGATACGATAAAACAAGAAGTACAGGCAAATTAACGGTGATTGCTGGTGAAACGGCTCTAACGGATACTGCAAAAGCAGGAGAAACAGTACGTGTGATTTTTGATCAAACGCCTTTCTATGCTGAAATGGGTGGACAAGTTGCGGATACCGGAGTCATTTTGAACGATTCAGATGAAGTAGTGGGTAAAGTAACAACGGTTCAAAAAGCTCCAGCAGGACAATCACTTCATACTGTAGAAGTGGAAAAAGACTTGGCTGTTGGAAACACGTATCATTTAGTCGTTGACGAGACAAAACGTCGAATGATTACACGCAACCATACTGCAACTCACTTGCTGCATCAAGCTCTTAAAGATACTTTAGGAGAGCATGCAAATCAAGCTGGTTCATTAGTTGCACCGAACCAATTGCGTTTCGACTTCACTCACTTTGGTCAAATCACGAAAGAAGAGTTAGACCAAATGGAACAAGCAGTCAATGAAAAAATCTGGGCATCTATTCCGGTCCAAACAATTGAAACAGATATCGAAACAGCTAAAGAAATGGGTGCAATGGCTTTATTTGGCGAGAAATACGGCAATGAAGTGCGTGTCGTAAATGTTGGCAACTACTCTATCGAATTGTGTGGGGGAGTTCATGTAACGAATACCAGCGACATCGGAATCTTTAAAATCGTTTCTGAATCAGGTATTGGTGCTGGAGTTCGTCGTATTGAAGCTGTTACCAGTTCAGCTGCATACCGCTTGACGAAAGAAAACCAAACATATTTAGAAGCAGCTGCAGTTCTAACAAAAGCACAACAACCAAAAGATGTTGTCAAAAAAGTAGAACAATTACAAGCTGAGATCAAAGAATGGAAAAAAGAAAATGAATCTTTACAAGCAAAATTGGCAAACAACCAAGCTGCTGATATCTTCAATACAGCAACAGAAGTGAATGGTTTGACAGTTATTGCAGCTAAAGTAGACGTACAAGACATGAATCAGTTGCGTCAATTAGCGGATCAATGGAAACAAAAAAATTCTTCAAACGTATTAGTCTTAGGATTAGTGACAGACGGCAAAGTAAACTTATTGACGGCTGTTGACGAAGAAACCGTAAAAAAAGGATTGAAAGCCGGAGATTTAATTAAAACGATCGCACCTCTTGTTGGAGGCGGCGGCGGTGGACGTCCTGATATGGCTCAAGCTGGTGGAAAGAATCCAGAAGGGTTGCAAGATGCTTTGACTAAAGCTGTTGAATGGGTAGAAGAAAAAAGCAACGATTAACAGGTTTGTTTTAAGCATCAAATAAGAGAGGCTAAGATAAAAAGTCTCCTATACAAGAGACACTCCCAAAACTATGAACAATTTGTTCAGTAGCTTTGGGAGTGTCTTTCCTTATGGGAAGCTTGAGTGCTTCACGTTTCTTTATGTAAAAATAATGTCCTATGTATTTCTTCTTATTTCATAAAATAAAAACCATTATGTTGAATATCCATCAGCAATACATAAATACCCAATCCTAAAAATAAAAGAATACCTATTGCTGATAAAATCAAAACCATTTTTAATAAAAGGCTCGCGTATTTTTTTGCCAAGTCTTTTTTGTTTTCATACTTCAACACATCGTCCCTCCTTTTTAGCACTTGTAAAATAGGTAAGTCAAAGCGAATTATCTTCATTGTAACATCTATACCAATTTTCGTGTGAAAATAAAAATGTTCAAGCACAATTTTTTTAACCATCAAATATAGAAATAGCATACTAAGAAAGAAAAAATAACGAATTGAATATTAGAAGGAGTAAAGATCTTTTTCAAGCAATTGAAAATAGGAACATTAATTATGATTATTAGGAAGTTAGGGGGGCTAATGTATTGCATTTATCTTTATCTGCGGTAATATAAAAGTGTATTCCATTGTATAGATTTTACAGTCTGGCAAACTATTTGAATCGACAAACGTTCCAAAACGAGTGAATAAATCATGGGATTCGAAATTTATACGGAATTTAATCAATCAATTTTTGAATACCGTTGTAGTTTGACCAAGTTTCTTGTAAAATAAGAAGTGTAGTTAACAGAAATTGAGGTGTAAAAGATGGGCACAAAAGATGAAACAGTCCGCTTCAATGTTCCGGAGAACAATGAAAAGGATGTCAAAGAAACCTTGTCTATTGTATATAAAGCGCTTAAGGAAAAAGGGTACAGTCCGATCAACCAGATTGTTGGGTATCTTTTATCTGGAGATCCAGCATATATTCCACGTCACAACGATGCTAGAAATCTTATCAAACGACATGAACGCGATGAAATTGTCGAAGAATTGGTAAAGAATTATATGGATAAGAGCTTAAGCGAAAATTGATGAGAATAATGGGATTAGACGTAGGCTCTAAAACTGTAGGGGTCGCTGTAAGCGATCCTTTTGGTTGGACAGCACAAGGCGTTGAGATCATCAAGATCAATGAAGCCGTTGAAGAATTTGGCATAGAACGTGTAGGAGAGCTGATCAAACAATACGAAGTATCGAAGATTGTGATTGGTTTGCCTAAAAATATGAATAATTCTATTGGTCCTAGAGCAGAGGCTTCTTTGGCTTATGGAGAACTCATAAAAAAAGCGTTCAATCTTCCGGTTGAATATCAAGATGAACGTTTGACGACTGTTCAAGCGGAACGCATGCTGATCGAAGAGGGCAATACTTCTCGTAAAAAGAGAAAAAAAGTTATTGATAAAGTAGCTGCAGTAATGATTTTGCAAAATTATTTAGATGGACATCAGACCTAGCAATTTTGTCCGTCATAGGTTAAACTAGTAAAGTCAATTTGTTAAATAGAGAGGAGCCTGTTATTATGGCACACGACCACAACCACGATCATGAACATCATGACCATGAACACATTACGATTATTGATGAACAAGGTAACGAAGAATTATACGAAATTTTATTCACTTTCGATTCAGACGATTTTGAAAAATCATACGTATTAGTTTACCCAGCTGGTGCTTCTGAAGGAGAAGATGTTGAATTATCTGCATTTTCATTTGTTCAAGAAGAAGACGGCAAACAAGGGCAATTGAGCTCTATTGAAACAGAAGAAGAATGGGATATGATTGAAGAAGTTTTGAACACTTTCATGGAAGATGAAGAAGAAGCTTAATTAATCTATTAGAATTCACTTTAAAAGCTAACAATTTTGTTAGCTTTTTTTGTTCTCTTTAATAGGGATATCATGTATAATAGTAAAAGTTAGGCTAGCAGAGTACATATTTAATTGTTTTGCATCTAAGAAACTGAATCAAGCATTAAAAATGCAAAGGTCATATAGAATGGTTAAAACACGATTTATAAAGCTTAATGAAAGTTTAGGAGGGAATTTGTTGAGTGAAAAGAACAAGAAAGAGATCAATCAGCAAAGTTATCCAAATGGAAAACTAGACACTGATAAAAAAGAAAAGAGTGTAGTGGCCAAGATAGTATGGAGCATTATTGCTATTTTACTAGTCTTAATAGTTGTTTTCGGAGTATCGGCTTATAACTTCTACACATCTTCTATTGAACCTCTTGATCCAAAGAGCACAGAAGAAATCCAAGTGGAGATTCCAAGTGGTTCTTCCTCAGCAGATATTGCTCGCATACTAGAAGAAAACAGCGTTATCAAGAGCGCATCTGTCTTCAATTTGTATACTCGTTTCAATAACGAAAGCAACTTTAGAGCAGGGTACTATATTTTCACTCCAGCAATGGATGTGGATGAAGTTATCGACTCGCTGCAAGCTGGCGGGACTGATCTGCCCGTAGACGCTCTCGAGAGAGTCACGATACCGGAAGGTTCTACTATGACACAAATCGCTGCTATCGTAGAGGCAAAAACGGCCTATACATCAGATGAGTTTATGTCGCTGATTGAAGACGAAGCATTCCAGAAACAACTAGTGGAGAAATACCCGCAATTGTTAACCGATGTTTCTCAAATGGAAGATGTCCGTTTTATGCTTGAAGGCTATCTGTTTCCAGCTACATATGAAGTTCACGAAGAGATGTCTTTAGAAGAAATCGTTGACGCAATGGTTGGTAAAATGGATACAGTGCTGCAAAAATATTATGCTCAAATAGAGGAAAGTTCTCAATCTGTGCATGAAATTTTGACAATCGCTTCCTTAGTAGAAAAAGAAGGTTCAGATTATGAAGACAGAAGAAAAATAGCGGACGTCTTTTATAACCGTATTGAATTAGGAATGCCGCTGCAAACAGATATTTCTGTCTTGTATTCATTGGACACTCATAAAGAAAGAGTCTCTCATGATGACTTAGAAGTTGTCTCACCATATAACTTGTATCAAAATACTGGAATTGGACCTGGTCCTTTCAACAGTCCCAGCGAAGAAAGTATCTCAGCAACTATTGATCCTGCAGAAACGGATTATTTATACTTCCTTGCCGATATTGATACACAAATCGTCTATTTTTCGGAAACGTATCAACAGCATCTAGAATACAAACGTGAGTATGTAGACAACAAATAAGAAACAAACACATAGATTTTAGAATTAAATGGATAAAAAGATAAGAGCTGGGAGCTTTTCCAGCTTTTTTAAATGAAAAGGGGCAAATGCAATGAGTAAATTAGTAAAACCGATCGTTATAGGGGTTACAGGAGGTTCCGGAAGCGGAAAGACAAGCGTTAGTCGCGCAATTTTTGATCATTTTTCTGGCCATTCTATTTTGATGTTGGAACAGGATTTTTATTATAAAGATCAAAGTCATTTGTCTTTCGAAGAACGTCTTAAAACGAACTATGACCATCCATTTGCATTTGACACAGATTTGCTGATCAAACATGTAGAAGATTTGATTGATTTCAAAGCAATTGATAAACCTGTATACGATTATGCGAAACATACTCGAAGCGATCAAATTATTCATCAAGAACCAAAAGAAGTTATTATCATTGAAGGAATTTTAATTCTAGACGACCCAAGATTGCGTGAGTTGATGGACATAAAAGTGTATGTTGATACAGATGATGACATCCGCATTATTCGTCGAATTAAGCGTGATATCGAAGAGCGTGGTCGTACACTGGATTCTGTTATCGAACAATACTTAAATGTCGTAAAACCGATGCACAATCAATTTGTAGAGCCTACTAAACGTTATGCAGACATCATCATCCCTGAAGGCGGCCGTAACCAAGTGGCAATCGATTTGATGACGACTAAGATCCATAGTATTATTGACGTGCGTGAATAGTCGACTGATTACTAAAAATTAAAAAGCGAACGATACTTTGAAACTCTACAAGGAGTTTTGAAGTATCGTTCATTTTTCATATTTATCCTATAATAGGTCTTTTGGTAAAATAAATATGGTAAATAAATGAGAAGTAAGAATGAATAAAGTAAATCACTATACATTATTTAAGGATAGTGATAGTATGTGTAAGTGATTTAAGAAGATAGACTATTCAGTAAATAGAATATGCAATATACTAACGAAGACCCGCAATATTTGCGAGCTTTTTTCTTTGTCTGTCTGAAAACAATAGTGTACTTATTTTTAGATAAGCAGAAATACACTCGAAGCAAATAAAGTAATTGAGACAGAAATGCTAAATAAATGAGTAAAAAAAACAAATTATATTTTATTTCTTGTTTACAATTGCGGAATGTCGTGGTATCTTGTCTGTATTATATTTATACAAGCAATGAGGACGCTACCATTTGTAGTGGTCTAATTAAGAGGAGAGAAATTGAAAATGATTGAACGCGTATACCCAATGACTTTAGAAGGAAAAGAAAAATTAGAAGAAGAATTAGATTTATTAAAAACAGAAAAACGTAAAGAAATCGTAGAAAGAATCAAAATTGCTCGTAGTTTTGGAGATTTATCTGAAAACTCAGAGTACGAATCAGCTAAAGATGAGCAAGCTTTTGTGGAAGGAAGAATCACAAAATTAGAAAACATGCTACGCTTTGCAGAAATTATCGACAGCTCAGAAACAGCGGCTGATGAAGTATCTTTAGGTAAAACAGTAACGTTTATCGAGTTGCCTGATGGCGATGAAGAAGAATACATCATTGTCGGAAGTGCAGAAGCTGATCCATTTGAAGGGAAAATTTCAAATGATTCTCCGATCGCTAAATCGTTGATCGGGAAAAAAGTTGGAGAAGAAGTCGTGATTGAAACTCCAGGCGGAGATATGAAAATCAAAATCACTAACGTTCAAGTTTCATAAAATCTGATTATACAAAATAAACGTAGAACTGCTCTCTAAAAAAGAGCAGTTTTTTCATGCAAAAATAAGACTTTAGTCGTAGAGCAGTTCCTGCTTAAGAACGCTACCGGTTCTACGTGAAAAAAGGTATACTAGAGAAAGGAAAATTGCTGCTTTAATATGGCGCAATAAAAAGGAGTTAGAGTCTAATGAGCAATCACTGGAAATTTTTCTTTGCTGTGGAAGCTGTATTGGTGGTATGGTTTCTTTATCAATTATCCACTAACGTATTTGTAGCTTTACTGACGATCGCTGGTATATGGATCCTCATCAGAAGCCACCAGTCAAAAAAAGAAAATAAAACCCCTTCATACTTGCTGGGTGTATTTTTACTATTGTTTTCCGCGGTATCTACAAGTGCTTTTTGGTTTATCCTGCTGGTTGCTGTATTCTTCATCAGTATAAAAGGCCAAGGCGTATTGAAAGGCATGAACACCAATGTTTTTAAACGAGCGCCGTGGAACGAAAAAGAAATCAAGATTGTTGAAACTACAGAATCTACACCAAAAAGTGGCAAACGAATCAAGCAACGGTGGGTTGGAACAGAAAAAATAGGCAATACTATTTTTGAATGGGATGACATCAATTTTACATTGTTGATGGGAGATACGATCATTGACTTAGGCAACACAGTCTTACCTAAATCAGAAAGTTACATTGTAATTCGAAAAGGGATCGGCAAAACGCGTGTATTAGTTCCTAAAGGTGTAGGAGTAATGATTGAACACAATGCTTTAATGGGGAATGTATTGTTCGAAGGAGAAGATTATTCTTTGACCAATGAATCGCTCAAAATATACAGCAAAGATTATGATGTATCCAATCGCAAGTTAAAAGTCATTACTTCTGTATTGGTAGGAGATTTAGAGGTGATCACAATATGAGCAAAAAAACAATGGGGAAGCTGTTTGTAGCCACTTTTGTGATCATGTTCTTCATCTTGTTTTTTGTGACAGCGTCTTTCAGTTATCTTGTTTATCCTGATACGTGGTATTTAGAACTGCTGACAAAACAATTTTATTACTTGCCGATTTTGTTTTATTTGTTCATCATTGCCGGGATAGTGGCTGCAATGGTTGCGGTATACGGGTATTTGTTCATTCAAAAGCGTTCAAAAAGATTATTGAAAGTGCTGGAAGAAATCTCCAGCGGCAATTATTCGGTAGATGTCTATCACGCTCTGCTGGAAAATGAAACGTATTCTACGGCTACGATTCAAGCAGTGGAAAAAAATCTAGAGCATATTCAACAAAAATTGCAAGATTTGTCCAGAGAAGTTCAAAAAAGCAGTAACTTGCCCAGATATGTAGATGGGCAAACAAAAGAAGAGATTCTTGAGCAAGAACGTCACCGATTAGCTCGTGAGCTGCACGATTCAGTTAGTCAGCAGTTATTTGCTGCAATGATGATGTTGTCAGCGTTGAATCAGCAATTAACGAATGCAGATGAAGTGACTCGCAAACAAATGGATATGATTGAAAAAATCATTAATGAAGCCCAATCTGAAATGAGGGCATTGCTGCTCCATTTAAGACCGGTGAATTTAGAAGGAAAAACTTTGAAACAAGGAATTGAACAGTTGTTAAAAGAATTGAGCACTAAGATCCAAATCGAATTAACTTGGTCGATCGCTGATATCAAGTTGGCTAAAGGCATTGAAGATCATTTGTTTCGAATTGTTCAAGAGCTGCTGTCTAACACGTTGAGGCATGCAAAAGCCAATGAATTGGAAGTGTATTTAAATGAAGTAGACCAAACACTATCTCTAAGAGTGGTCGATGATGGTGTAGGGTTTGATCCGGATAAAAAGACTGCTGGAAGCTATGGATTACAGAATATTCGCGAGCGTGTCATAGGAATGGGCGGAACATGCAAAATCATTAGTTTTGCTGGCAAAGGAGCCAGTATAGATATTAAGATTCCAGTCATTAAGGAGAGTGAAATCAATGATGATTAAAGTACTTTTAGTAGATGATCACGAAATGGTTCGGCTAGGTTTGTCTTCGTATCTTACGATCCAGCCAGACATCGAAGTTATTGGAGAAGCGGAAAATGGGAAAATAGGGTATGAAAAAGCCTTGTCTTTAAGACCGGATATTATTTTGATGGATTTAGTTATGGATGAAATGAACGGGATTGAATCTACTCAAAAAATTCTCAAAGACTGGCCAGAAGCTAAAATCATTATTTTGACCAGCTTTATTGATGATGAGAAAGTCTACCCTGCATTAAAAGCAGGAGCATCGAGTTATTTGTTAAAGACTTCGACTGCACATGACATTGCTGCTGCCATTCGTAGTACATATAAAGGCGAATCGGTATTGGAACCTGAAGTGACTGGGAAGATGATGGAACGTTTTTCCAAAAAGGAAGAGCATAAATTACACGATGATTTAACAAGCCGCGAGAGTGAGATCTTGTTGCTGATCGCCCAAGGGAAATCCAATCAAGATATAGCTGATGAACTATTTATCACGTTGAAAACCGTTAAAACTCATGTATCAAATATTTTATCTAAATTGCAAGTGGAAGATCGTACCCAAGCGACTATATATGCTTTCAAAAATCAATTGATCAAATGAAAGCGTCATTTCGTGTGAGAGGCAGTAATTATTTCTTCAGAGTGTAAAATCGTATTTTCTGTGATACACTTGTGATAAGTATTTAGTTGAGAGGGGGATCACAGGCTTGCCTGTGCGAACAAATGATGAAAATTGACATTACAAAAGAAGCCCAAGAATGGTTTAATACAGAATTAGGATTAACTGAAGGGTCAGGGATTCGTTTTTCTGGAAAAGTGTATGGAAAGACTGAAGTACATGAAGGTTTCTCAGTAGGGATGGCAGTGGCTCAACCTGGCGATAATGTGATGGCTTCAACGAGCATCGATGGTGTAACTTATTATGTCAATGAGTCAGACGATTGGTTTTTTAATGGATATGACTTGGAAGTAGATTACGATGCAAAAAGAGATGAACCAGTTTATCATTTTATAGAACAATAAAAATGACGCAAAAAAAAGGAATCGATTTCTCGATTCCTTTTTTTATTTGGTTTTAAACCGGCATGATGATCGGTAAGATCATCGGATTTCTTTCTGTACGTTCGTACAAGAAAGGTTTCAAACTCTGAATGATTTCATTTTTAACAGAGTGTTCTGTAACAGAATCTTTCTTCAATTCTTTAACGATACTGCGAGATACAACACTTTGCGCATCATGAATCAATTTACCTGATTCACGCATGTAAATGAACCCACGTGAAAGGATATCTGGACCGGCTAATACTTGTTGAGATTTAAAGTCGATCGTTACGACTACAACTAGTAAACCTTCTTCAGACAATAATTTACGGTCTCGTAAGACGACGTTTCCGATATCTCCGATACCTTTACCATCCACATAGACATCACCCGCTTCAAAATGACCCGCTAATCGCGCTGAATCTGGAGTTAAAGCAATAACATCTCCGTTTTCTACGATAAAACAGTTTTCTTTTGGAATACCTGTTTCTTCAGCTAGACCGGCATGGATTTTTTGCATACGATATTCCCCGTGAATAGGGATGAAGTATTTTGGTTTCATCAAGCGAAGCATCAGTTTTTGCTCTTGTTGACCACCGTGACCAGAAGTGTGGATGTTATTTAGTTTACCATGGATAACATTTGCTCCAGCTTCTGACAATAAGTTGATCAAGCGATTGATGCTTGTAGTATTTCCTGGAATAGGAGAACTTGAAAAAATAACAGTATCTCCTGGTTGGATCTGAATCTGGCGGTGAGTACCATTGGCAATTCTGCTCAAAGCAGCCATCGGTTCACCTTGAGAACCAGTACATAGAATAATCGTTTCATTAGCCGGGTAACGGTTGATTTCTCGTTGATCCACGAATATTTCTTCAGGAGCGGTAATGTAGCCCAGCTCACGACCGGTTACAACAGAAGATTCCATACTACGACCAAAAACAGCTATTTTACGTCCTGTTTTGATTGCAGCATTGGCTACTTGTTGCAAACGAGAAATATTTGAAGCGAAAGTCGCAAATATGATTCGACCTTCAACTTTTTGCATAATGCTGGTAATCGAATCACCGACCACGTTTTCAGATTTCGTAAAGTTTGGTATTTCTGCATTAGTACTATCAGAAAGGAGAGCCAGTACTCCTTCGTCACCGATTTTTGCCATACGGTGTAAATCAGCAGGTTCGCCAACAGGAGTAAAGTCAAACTTATAATCTCCCGTATGAACGATATTGCCTGATGGAGTCTTGACAATAATTCCATACGCTTCTGGAATACTGTGAGTAGTGCGGTAGAAACTCACGCTTGTCTTACGAAACTTGATTACATCATGCTCGTCGATTTTGTGCAACTCAGCATCACGCAGTAAACCGCGTTCGTTCAATTTATTTTGGATCAATGCATAAGCTAAAGGTCCAGCATAAATCGGTATATTTACTTGTTGTAATAAGAAAGGAATTCCACCGATATGATCTTCGTGACCATGAGTGATAAACAACCCTTTTATTTTATTGATATTTTGAACGATATAACTATAGTCCGGAATAACATAATCGATTCCTAACAAATCATCTTCAGGAAATTTAACTCCGGCATCAATCAAAATAATCTCATCTTGGAATTGAACACCATAAGTGTTTTTTCCGATTTCACCTAATCCCCCAATGGCAAATACAGCCGTTTCATTATTTTTAATGTTTGGTTTCATTAGTTGAACTCCGTCAGTGCAAAATCTGGATTTTTTTGTTCGTAAGCTAAATGTGCTGGATCTAATGGTTGAACAAATTCAATATTGTAGGGGGTATTTTTTTCAACCAAAGCTCGAGCATCTACATCAGATTCTGCCTCAATATATAAAGATCTTGTATCTTCTCTTTTTGGGTTTGTTGCTTTACTTTGTTGGTAAGTGACTTTAAAAATCATGTTTTTTTCTCTCCTTTAAACTTTCTTCTTTTTAATATAAATTAATAAAGCTATCTGAAAAATCTAAAAAATAAAGCATATAAAATTTGGGTACAAAAAATAAACGATTTTGATAAAAAAGATTGATTTATCTGGTAAATGCACATTTTTTCTCCCGAACTGGTTGTTGTGGTATACCACAACGGCTATGAATAGTTTAACACAGTTTATGAATTAAGTATAGAATGGAAGGTTTGACACGATGACATTTAACCAATTGCATGAGCAGGTTAAATGTCTAAAAGGTATCTGTGGAAAAAGAGTTAATGAGTAAACGATAATTACCAAGAGTTATAGAAGATTATATCTGTTGTATTTAAAAAGTAAAAGGTTTTCAAAAACAACTTTTCTTTTTGGCGATTATTCGATAGAATGGTATAGAAAAGTGTTCAAGAAAGCAGGTAGCCGATAATTATGGAGAAAAAAATTCTTTTTTTTGATATCGATGGTACTTTACTGACAGATGAGAAAAAAGTGCTGCCCAGTACTAAAGCAGCATTGAAACAGTTGCAAGCTAATGGACATGAAGTTGCGATCGCGACAGGCAGAAATTATACGATGGCAAAAACAGTGATCGATGAATTAGAATTGCAAAATTACATCGTCTGTAATGGAGCCGCTGGATTTTTCCATAATGAATTAGTTTATGAGAATGTCTTAGATCCGACGGAATTTGAGCGAATGCTGCAATTGGCTGATAAAGAAGGTCATCAAGTGGTTTACGAAACACCTTTTAAATTAAGAAGACGCAGCGAGGCGATCAGTATTCGCATCAAAACGGCTATGGAGGCAGTCGGATTCGGCGTACCCAAATGGGACGATGAGTTCTATAAAGAACATAAAATGTCACAGGCGTTGATTTTCTATCGCGAAGAAGAAAAAGACATTTACGAGAATGGGCAATTTTCTAAATTGAAATTTGTTCGTTGGCACGACACAGGAGTAGATGTGCTGCCTCGTGATGGTTCAAAAGCCGCTACTATTTTAGAATTTTCTGAGAAACAAGGATTTAAACGCGAAGATATCATTGCTTTTGGAGACGGTTTGAATGATTTAGAGATGATCTCACAAGTAGGCGTAGGAGTCGCGATGGGGAATGCTCTTGAATCCATCAAGTTGAGAGCAGATAAAGTCACTGCCAATAACAATGAAGATGGGATTGCAATAGCTTTGAAAGAAATGGGATTGATTTAACTTACTTTTCCGATTGGTAAGGAAGGTTGGGTAAAATGAAGTATATCGCATTGCTTAGAGGAATAAACGTTGGCGGGAAAAATCGAGTACCGATGAAAGAGTTGCAGAAGTGTTTTCTTGATGCTGGATTTACTGGTGTTCAAACGTATATCAATAGTGGGAATGTGTTGTTCGAGGCTGAAATAGAGTCAGACGAGAAAACTCTTCAAGAAGATTGGCAAACCATGATTCGAAATTCTTTTGGATTCCCTGTAGCGGTAGCTGTTATATCTGTTCAAAATTTATCTCAAGCTTTACGTCAGGTTCCAGAATGGTGGGGAAAAGATCCTCAAAAAAAACACAATGCTTTGTTTACTATATTTCCCGCAACGGCAGAGGAAGTCATCGCTGAAATAGGCGAACTCCATTCTGAAGCAGAAAAAGTCTACTGTTCTGAAGGAATCATTTTCTGGAGTACATCAATTCAGTACTACAGTAAAACTAAGTTCTCGAAAATAGTAGGAACTAAGCCGTATCAAAAAGTCACCATACGAAATGCGAATACGACTAAGAAATTAGTTTTCTTAGGGACACAGTAAAATGATCAACTGTCATTCAATGATCTTATCATCGAATGACAGTTTTCCGGGGGTATAGCTCAGCTGGGAGAGCGCTACGCTGGCAGCGTAGAGGTCAGGGGTTCGAGCCCCCTTATCTCCATAAATAAATTTATATAAAGCGCCAAATCATTGATATGACGGTAATCTGTCGATGATTTGGCGCTTGTTTTTTTGACTTGACCAAGACTTTGACCCAGAAAGATTAATTATTCATATACTCAGCAAATTTTTGAGCCGTGTCATCTTTGGATTTTTTTGTTACATGGGTATAAATGTTCATAGTAGTTTGAATGTCTGAATGTCCCATTCTTTCCATCACTACTTCAGGTTTAGCACCAGACTCAAACATCAAACTACAATGTGTATGACGTAATCCATGAGTTGTAATTTTAGTCAGAGCATTCTTTTCAATTACAAGATTAATTCTTCTTACCGTATGGTTAGGATCAACAAGTTCATTCATGAAATTACTGAACAACAATTGAACTTCATTATTTGCGTTGAACCCAAGTTTTAACAAATCAACTGCTTGAACTTTTTTCCACTCTCTCAGAACATTCATGGTAACTTCATCTATGGAGATAGTTCGTTCACTGGCTTCATTCTTTGGATCCTTAATATATAATCTATTTCCTTCACCACGACCAACTGCTTTAGTTATGCTTATAGTGTTATCTTTGAAATTAATATCATTCCAGGTAAGTGCTAAAGCTTCACTTTTACGAAAACCAGAATAGGCTAGAAGATGAAAAAGGGTATACCATTTCATACGTAAATTATTTTTGCAGCAATTCAGAAATGTAACTAACTCATCTTTGCTATAGAAATTTTCTAGTTTTTCTTCATCTACTTTTTTTTCTCTTTTTGGCACAACAATTTTCTTCATGGGATTGTCATTAATAGTTTCCAACATGATTGCGTAATCTAACACTTTAGAAGTATAGTTTTTCATATTCTTATACTTAACTAAACGTTCGCACCAATCATTTACCATTTCTTGACAATATCGAACGGTTATCTTATCTACTTGGAGTGATCCAAATGCTGGTAAAATATGATTTTTAAATAATTCTTTTGTTTTGACTCTTGTAGTTTCTTTTACTGTACTTTCATAAGCAGATTTATACCATAATTCATAAACTTCTTGAAAGGTAGTTTTATTTTTTACTTTGAAGCCTTTTTCAGCTTCTAGTTTCAGTCTAGAAAGAGCCAATTTAGCTTCTTTAGAAGTTTTAAAACCACGTCTGGTAGTGTCAATTTGTTTTCCAGTGAGTGGGTTAATTCCTAAATATACTTTGAACATATATGCAGTAGTGCCGTCTTTTTTTGTGTACTTTTTTATTTGTGACATTTTCTTTTTCTCCCTTTTTCATGTGGGCGCTATGTATAAAGAGATTATTATTTGATGTTATTTATTTTTTTAGCCATATTATAAGTATTCTCCAAACTACTTTTCAATAATTCTTTGGTTTCGCTATCGATATCTGAACCTTCGAATTTCAATGGTTGATCTCCTGATTCTAATTGTTCAACTATAAAGTTCATCATTGAACCGATATCTGTAACGTCTATTTGAGATAATTTTTTGTGAGTTTGTTCAATAGCTTTGACTTCCATAGAAAGTTGTCCATTAGGATTGTATTTCTCATCCATTTGATTCCAAATTTCTTTACCGTACAGCAGCGTATCTACTGAAATGTGTCCTAATCTTGAGATTTGTTTTAGCCGTTCATTATTTGGAATAGATGAACCTTTTTCCCACAATGAAACGTTTCCCTTGGAAGCATCAAATAATTTTCCAAATTCTTCTAAAGTTAAACCATTAGATATTCTAATTGATTTGATTCTTAAACCAACTGCCTTTTTATCAATCTCCATTTGGTTTGAACCTCGCTTTCTTTAATCATATAATAACACAAAGTTTTAAGAAGTTAAAACTATTTATTGACTTAGTTCAAATTTTGTTTTATTATAGTTTTAAGAAGTTCAAAGACACAGAGGGAAGTTGGTGAAAATAAATGGTTGCTAATAAAGTAAAAGGTTATCGTACTATGTTGGGTTTAAGTCAAAGTGATCTCGGTAAATTGCTTGGTATTACTAAACAAGCAATTAGTAATAAAGAACGAGGTGTTTCTTCCTTTACAGACTTAGAAAAGTCTAAAATCAAAGAAATGCTAAAAGTAATTAAATCTGATATCACAATTGATGAGATATTTTTTTAAACAAAAAGTTTTAAGAAGTTTAACGAATTGAGGTGAATCAAGATGAATAATGTTCAGATCATCCTATCAGATGAACAAGCTAACGCTTTAAAAAAATATGTATTTGAAATAACACGAGAAGGCATTGAGGCGGCAAAAGAAATAAGTAAAATAAATCAACCATTTTTAAAGCAAAAATTTATGGCTCAATTCTTAGGTATTAGTGTAAATACATTAATCAAATGGGAGTCGCAAGGATTACCGACTATCATCATTGACGGAACAAAATTATATTCAAAGCAAGAAGTTTCAAAATGGATTCTGCAGCATCAGAGATAAAAAATACATGACGGGCGCCATGTACTTGGGAGGAAAACAATGTTAAATGCAGCAATTGTTATGAGTTTAATTATTGGATGGGCATTAGGATTTGTAACTTACTTTGGAGTTCGAACTGGTTATCACCTATTAAAAACTATTTTAGAGGAGGAAAATACAAAATGACACCTGCAGAAAAGAAAGCACTCAAAGAGTTAAAAAATGATTTATACAATTATCCAGAAGTGATAATGCTTAGCGTTTCAAGAAAAGATTTAGAAACAGTTATCAATTATTTGGAAAAAACACACAAAAAGAGCCTTTAGCGGACAGCGACCAACTGCACTAAAGGCTAGCGTATAAAAATCACTATAAATAGGGACTTTTCTTGTCTCCTATTATAGCACAAAACAATTAAAAGGGAGATTTTAATAATGGAAAAACAAACTGAACAATTAATTAACGATATTTATCAATTACAAGGGCTAATGGTTGCAATGGAGGATGCTTGGGAAAACATCACAGCATCTGATGATCCAACAGTTCAGCGTTACGCTCGTCCTTTAGGTGCAATAATTCAATTAGCTCAAGAAAAAGCTAATAACAGTTTTGAAATAGCCTCTAATATGAAAGAAGATTAGATGAAGGTATGTTGTCAGAGTAAATTATGAAAGAGGTGAAGTTGATTGTTCTATAAAGGGTACATTGAAACAAAGGATAAGAAAGCAATTGAAAAATTTAAAAATATAAAAGAGTTCAAGACATTTGAACAAGTTCAATCGTTCATGAACTATGCCGGTGTTTTAAATGAAGAAACGATATTAGTAGATATTGATGATCACAAACAATCAGAAATAGTAATGGATATCGTTGAAGAAAAACAATTACGTTGTCGGGTTTATGAAACGTCAAGAGGGAAACATTTTCTATTTAAGAAAACCGATGAGATTGAAAGTAATCGTACCGGTGCAATATTAGCAATTGGAATTAAAGCAGATATTAAACTTGGAACACGTAATAGTTATGAAGTTTTAAAACATAACGGTATTGAAAGAGAAATTATTTACGACATGTTCGAAGACGAAACACCGGATCCAATTCCTAAATGGTTACATCCTGTTAAAACAGATTTAGATTTTTTCACTATGGATGAAGATAGTGGACGTAATCAAGCATTGTTCAATTACATTTTAACTCTTCAATCTAATAATTTTAGCAAAGAAGAAGCAAGGGAAACAATCCATTTGATCAATGAGCATATCTTACCAGCAGCATTAGATCAAAGTGAATTGGAAACTATTTTGAGAGATGAAGCTTTTCAAAAAGATCTATTCTTCAAAAAGAACACGTTTTTATTTGATAAGTTTGCAGTATTTCTCAAAAACAACGCTCATGTGAAGCGAATAAGTGATCAACTGCATATATATCATGATGGTATTTATACGCCTAACAGAGCAAGAATTGAAGGCGAGATGGTAAAGCATATACCCAGTTTATCAAATGCCAAAAGGAAAGAAGTTCTAAGTTATTTGGACATTATCAGCCCAGAAAGTGAAAAAATCAGTTCTCCAAACTACATTCTTTTTCGCAATGGTGTACTAAATATTCACACAGGAGAGTTGAGTAACATAAGCCCAGAATTTATTATAACAAATCAAATACCATGGGATTACAATCCCAATGCTTATGACCAGGTAACAGATCAAACATTAAATAAGATGGCTTGTAACGATTCAAATGTACGAAGTCTCCTTGAAGAATTAGCGGGTTATACCTTATATAGACGAAACGAATTGGGGAAAGCATTCATCTTGACTGGTGAAAAATCGAATGGTAAATCAACTTTTATTGATGTTTTGAAGAATATGCTAGATGAAAGTAATACCGTTTCACTAGACTTAAATGAATTAGGTGAGCGGTTCAAGACTGCTGAACTTTACGGAAAACTTGCAAATATTGGTGATGATATTGAATCAGATTTTATTAGCAATACTGGTATTTTCAAAAAACTTGTAACAGGTGATCGCTTGAATGCTGAAAGAAAGGGACAAGATCCCTTTGATTTTAATAATTTCGCTAAACTAATTTTTAGTGCAAATAATATACCGAGACTTGGGGGCGGTAAAGATACCGCAGCAATTGCAAGGCGTTTGGTTATTATTCCCTTTGATGCAAAGTTCAGTGCAGATGATGAAGATTTTGATCCTTATATCAAAGATAAATTAATCAAACAACAGGCAATGGAATATTTCATCAAACTTGCAGTTGAAGGATTAAAACGAGTTTTAGATAATAATAAATTTACAACCTCAAAACGAATTGATAAGGAAGTACAAGAATATGAGTTAAGTAATAATCCTTTACTTGGTTTCATTCAGTATTGTGAAGATGAAGAACTTAATATCATTTATGAAACCTTAGACGAAGTATATATACACTATGGAATGTTTTGTGATAGTGGGAAGTATATGCCGTTATCTAAAAGTGAATTTTCAAAACAGCTTCAAAAACAATTAAATATAAAAACTATCAGAAAAACAGTAGAAGGGAAAAAACGTCAAGTTTTCATAGCAGTTGAAGAGTAATTTGAACAATGTGGACAACGTTAGACATTCTAAAAAACATAAGGGTGTCTAATATAAAATCAATAACATCAACGTTTTTGATGTTTTGGACAGTCTGGACACCCTAAATATAAGTTCTTAATTAAAAGATTAAAAAAAGTATACTATTTATTACTTATATATACTAAATAATATAAGAATAGGGAAAAGCGTGTCCATCCTGTCCAGTTAACTCAATAAAAGAGTGTTAAATGTTGATAAATTAACGTTTTTTAGCCGGACACCGTATTATTTGACTCTGTCCAGTAAGCGAAAAAATAATACATCACTCTCCCCGACCAAAGTTTGAGTGATGTATTATTGGAAACAGTGTACTTGATATATAAAATTAAAATAGAAGGAGTTAAACAAAAATGAACGGAAAAGAATTCTTAGATTATTATGATCAGATTGAAGAAATTACAAACATCGAATGGGTAGTTACAGATGAATATCATTTAACTAATGGTGAAATGGGTGTGAGTATTGTATTCACTTTCGATGGTAAGCAACTTATATTGAATTATCCGAAACCAACACTTCCAGTTGAAAAACGTCAAATGAATTATATCGCCATAGTTATGTTGGTTAGTAAATGTATTCGTCAGATAACCGGTCATGACTCGCTAATGATGTCGATACATGGGGAGGATGTGACTGTTGAAAGTTCTATTGCATCAACCATTAATTATGCACAGCATCTATTGAGAGAAAAAAGAGGTGAATAACCTTGGTCTCTATTAATCGTGATTATGTTATTGATATTATTGGTGAAGAAAAGTTCAACGAACTATGTGAGAAATACGCTGGGCATACTCTTTATTTTCCTAAAAAAACAAATCCATTTAATACTAATGAAGAACGTAATGATTGGATATTTGAGTCATTTATGGATGGAAAAGGGTATGATTTTATAGCAAATGAGCTAGATTTGCAACGTGATACGGTCATTAGGATCATAAAAGAATACTCAAAACGACAAAAAAGACCTTCAAAATGAAGGTCTTTTTGTTATTCGGAAAACGTTTATAAAATCCGATAAACGTTGTTAAATCAACATTCGTATGGTTGTTATTGGTATAATTAAGGTGTTATTAAAAGTAGTTTTTGATTGGATATGATTTAAAACGAATGATTTTATGAAAGTGAGGTGAAAATATGGCAAAGCTAAACAAAGATGAGATTGCAATGAACCTTTTAACCAGCCGAACTATCAATGAAGCTGCTGACCGTTCAAGTGTGTCTACATCAACACTATATAGATTGAGAAAACAGGCCTCTTTTCAAAAAATATTGACCAGGGTTAAGGATGAATTATTTCAAGAAACTATGAAAAAGGCTCAAAGTTATGCTTTGGATTCTTTGGAAGTATTAAGAGAAGTAGCTGTTGATGAAGATGCAAATGATTCCTCAAGAGTTAGTGCAGCACGTACCATCATCGATATTGGTTTAGCAGCAAATGAACAAGAACATATTATTCATAAACTAGATGATTTAGAGAGAAGGTTAATGGATGATTAGTAAGCAAAGCCGTAAACAGTTGATAAATAGAATAGAAAAACTAGATGAACATGCTCCTAGGAAAACGCCATTTATTATATTTCTAACGGATTTACCTGATGGAAATGTTGAAGCTGCTGAGCACATTCGGACAAGTGGAAAAAAGAAAGGACTGAAAATTAGACGAACAATAATTTCAACAGAAAAAGAATTTGATAATTATTTGGCTAAACTACTTACCTATCCAAAATGCGTAGTTATTACTGGTGATGATGATCTTGAAGATTGTTGAAAAAAGATGGAATAATTCGTAAGTTGTCAAATGAGATTATATGAGCCTAGCCGTTTAGATTGATGTTTTTGCAACAAAATGCAACATTTTCGGACGGAACTCAATGCAACATTTTAATATAAAGAATCATCATAAGAGGAGAAGGATAAAAATGAATGAAAATCAATTAATAAAATTAGGATTAAACAAAGAACAAGCCTCATCTGTACTTTCTATGCATAAGAAATCTATTGATGGGAATTACGTACCTAAAGCTAGATTCGATCAAATAAATGACGCTAAAAAAGCGTTAGAAGGAAGTAATGGTTCAACTACTGATTACGAGGCTGAAATAAGCCGTTTGACGAAAGAGAACAACACATTGAAGGAAACACATGCGAATGAATTAAACGAGCTGAAACTTAGTCAGAATGTAGATTTAGCTTTATCAAAAAGCAAAGCTAAAGATGTTAATTTAGTCAAACGTTTGTTGAATATGGATGAAGTGAAATTTGATAAAAAAGGAAGTCTCATTGGTTTGGATGACCAAATAGAAAATCTAAGGAAAGGAGAAAGTACTAGTTCATTGTTTGAGAAAGAAAAAGTACCAACTTTTAAAGGCGCGCGGCCTGCTTCAGGGCAAAACAGAAATGTTGGTATGCCAGATATTACTAAGATGTCATATGCTCAATTAGATGAGTACATGAGAAATAACAAATAGAGAGAAGGAAAATAAAAATGACAAAAGAAGAAATTTTAGCCTTAAGTGAGCAAGAATTTAAAAAGTATACTTTATCTAAAATATCTTAATGAGTAAAAAACGTAGGAGATGGTGAAATGGATGCCATTGATGAAAACTTTAAAAAAATAGCCTTAGTTCAACAATACCGTAATAAAGAATTAAAAGAAGCTGTATATCCTATCAAAACGTGGTTTAACCATAGGTGTTTAAAAACACAGGAAGAAATTCAAGAAGAGATTAATAACATCAATCAAAAATATGATGAAGCAGTAAAAAATATTTATATAAATTTAAATAAAGAATTGAAATCAAAAGGATTTCAACCTTACGGAAAAGGAGAATAATTAATATGAATGAACAAGAAAAATTATTTGCAGATGAGTTTGTTTTTCGTTATTTCAATAGTAATGAGTCAAATGGGAGAGTTTTAGCAGTTCAAGCAGCAATTTATACTGGTTATAAATTACCTACGGATGTTAGTGCAGCAGATGCAGAAGCACAAAAAATATACAACAAGCCAGCAGTAAAAGAATATATTGAAAATGAGGTCTCGGAATTAAGAGATAAGTTACAACTTGAACAAAGAAGATATCTTTGGAAAGACATCAAAACGATGACTATAGGCGAACCTGATGATTGGGATCATCATGGTGTAATTCGCGCTTAATAATCTAACATAAAGAAGGAGAATGATAATAATGGGTAAATTTGTAGAATCTTTAAATAATAGAGTAGAAGTATATCAAGCTTTCTTAGAAAAACTAAACACTGATTCAACTGAAGCAATTAATCATATGGTCGAAACTGGTGAAATATATAATGATGGAGGCTTTGTCTACGTGTTAAAAGGTCAACTGGATGGATTAAAAAGTGAATTCCAATCCCAGGCGGAACAATTAAATTATAGAACGAATGAACTTATTAAAACTGAAAAGAGCAAATATTTTGAACAAGAGAAAGTGAAAACCGTTGACTATGAAATGCAAGTTAGTAATGCACTGAAATTCATCGAAATTGAAGGTTCAAGTATTAATGATGAGAAAGCCTTCTTAATTCTAAAAGACTTTATGGATGATCATGAAAAAATGCACTTGTTTAAAAATGTTATTGAAAAACAATTAGATCCAATGAACAAAGATCAAATCATTAATTTCAAAAAAACATTTGCTAAATTCAATGAGAAAGAGGCTCTTTTAAATACATTTGAAGAACTAGAATCAACAGCTAAAGATATATTCATTCGCCCATTAACAAAAAAGAATTCCTCAATACTACGCGGTCAAGAATTTATTTCTGAATATATTCCAGCTTATTGGGATCTTTCGGGTTTTTCAGAATTAATTAATTTAGCTGAGATTGTAGAAAATTTAATACCAGAAGATAATTGATTGGATTGATATTAAGTCTGAAATCTAGATATTTATTAAATCATTTTATGAAAAAAATCAGTCTTGATCTAAATTGTAATGTTCGAAAAGCAAGTAAAATTCATGATGTAGCGCTGGAAGAATTCGGAAAAGTGTTACGTCAAGAAAAAGAAGGTGTCCGCGATGAATAAAAACATTGAAGTAATAAATGAACATCTTTGGTTAGTAAACTTTAAACATTTGGACCAGGGATATATATCAGAATTAAAGCATATGAGTCAAAATCATACGGATTACAGGATCTTGACAAAAGAGGGGATTTTAATCCTGGATAAAGCTTATGAGGAAGGTAAAGATGTAGCGACACTTTTCAACTTTGTCATGAAACTTGATGATGAACAATTGCAAGAAGGTCAATCATTCAAAAGTTACCTGGTAGAGAAAAATCCAAAGATGAAGGATTGGGATGAAAAATTAATGAATACTTATGTTGGTTATCATTGTCTAGAAAATCTGCTACATGTATTCAATAATATTTCCGAAATGGAGAAAGTTAGACGCAAAGTTGAAAAGGAATATAAAAGAAAGAATCGGTTTAAATTCTTGAAAAGAAGGTGAAGATTATTTCTAGATCTATTAAAAAGATTAATAATAACCTGTATGTTCTGGATTTTAATGAATCTAAAAATAATAAAATTGACAATTTGGTTATTCCAAAAGAAAACAGTAACCGTTTTTGGTATTTTTCATCAAATGGAATAATGTATATCAATAGTCGTGAGAAATCACATCCTGGAAGTGTAGCAATAATGAAATTTTTAATGAAACGATCCAAAATTTCGTTACAGAAACAAAATTTATTCTTTGATTTTTTAAGACTCTTCTACAAAGAATATTCCACTATCAAGGATGAAAAGTTTTGGAAAGAGCTTATCGCAGTCAATGATTATCGAACTGCAGAAGTAGTATTCAATGGTCTTGTAAATGCAGAATTAAAAAGACGCATACTCCAAAAACAATATAAGAAAACAGAAAAAATAGTAAAGAAGGTGAAAAGATATGGCACACATAGGAACAACGTTAGAGATATATGATCAAATGAGTTCGCCACTGCAAAGTATAACGAGTTCACTATATACTGCTGTAAATGCTTTCGAAGATATGCAAGGTGCAGCAAATAGTGCCTTTGATGGTACAAATTACGATAATATCCGTAGTGAATTAGATAATGTAACCAAATCATTTTCTAAGATGCGCGAAAATATAGCGCAAGATTTACCTCCACTTGATATTCCTACGCCAGAACCAGTGATCGTACCCATTGAATGGGATTCAGGAGAGGTAGAAGTATTTAAAACTACTGGGATAGATAGATTTAAACAAGAAGTGAGTTCAACTAACACCATGCTCAGTAACTTGGCCAATACCCAATCTGATATAGCTAGTCGTGCAGCGACTATGGATATATTACCTTATGACGCTGTAAATGATTTAGGAATGATGAGCAATCGCATTAACGATATAAGAACACAAATACAGTATTTGGAACAAAATCCTGTCGATTTAGATATTAATTTAGTTAATAATCAACTAGAAACTTTGAGACGTTCTCTCCAACAAGCTGAGGTACAACAGAATGAATTGAATGAAGCGATGCAACGAATGGATGCCGCAGACGTCAATACAGCTTATAAGAAGTTGAATACCACCATAAGTGGAACAGAACGTTACTTAAGGGATAATATAGAGTCACAGGATCAATTCAACAGAGAAATAAGAGCTGGGACCAATGAAGCTAGTAATTTAGGTCGTACCTTAGGTAGAGTTGTAGCCACCTATGTTTCTATTCAATCAATAGGCAACATTATAAATATATCGGATGAGTTGGCTCGAACTACCGGTAGATTAAACATGATAAATGATAGTTTACAAACCACCGAACAACTACAAGACTTGATTTTTTTAGCGGCTCAACGGTCAAGAGGTTCATATATGGATATGGCTGAGTCAGTTGCGCAGTTAGAACAGCGAACTGGCAACTTATTTAAGAGTAATAATCAGACAATACAGTTTGCGGAAAATTTAAATAAAGCCTTTGTCATAGCTAATGCAAGTGTGGAAGAAACGAATTCAGCAACCCTTCAATTAACACAAGCTTTAGGTTCAGGAGTATTGCAAGGAGAAGAATTGAAAGCGATACTCGAAGCTGCACCAAATATTATTCAAACAATCGCGGATTATTTGGGTGTGAGTGTCGGTAGTATTAAGGAACTGGCCAGTGAAGGTCAAATCACTGCTGAAATTGTTAAGAATGCTATGTTGAGTGCTACTGACGATATCAATGCATATTTCGCAAAAATGCCAATGACTTTCAGTCAAATTTGGCAAAGTTTTAAAAATAATGCCTTAATGGCGTTTCAACCTGTTTTACAAAAATTAAACCAATTAGCAAACACACAAGCTTTTCAAAATTTCGTAAATAATGGAATTCAAGCAGTCGCTATTTTGGCGAGCGTAGTTATATCAGTATTCAACGGTATGATCATGGCTGGTCAATTTGTAGCTGATAACTGGAGCATGATCGCACCAATAGTATATGGAATTGCAACAGCTTTAGCTTTCTATTTAGGGGTGTTGGCTGTTTATCGAACTGGTTTAGCAATCACGACTGCAATAGAAGCGGCTTCAGCAGCAATAAAAACCGTCCATGCAGCAGCCAGTTTCTTACAGGCAGGTAATACCATGGCAGCAACAGCCGCCCAATATGGATTGAATGCAGCATTATTAGCAAGTCCAATTACTTGGGTGATTTTAGGTATCATCGCTATTATTGCCGTTCTATATGCCGTCGTAGCAGCCATTAATCATTTTGCTGGTACGGCGATCAGCGGAACAGGAGTAGTAGCCGGAGCATTCGCAATAATGGGTGCAGTAATCTGGAACATATTGATTGGTATCGCAAATATTGGGATAGCAACAATTGAATTTTTCGTCAACGCTTGGAACTTTGGAATTTGGGCATTGCAGTTAGTCTTTATTGGATTAGCTTTAATTGTAGCGGTTGTCTTAGATGTTATTTTAGCAATCGGTATTTCTGTGGCCTCATTCTTTGTTAACGCGTGGAATTTAGGCGTTTGGCTTGTTCAAATGGCGTTTTTAGCTTTATTAACCCTTGTGTTTATCATTCTTGATGCCTTATTGAATATGGGAATTGCTACGGCAGAATTCTTTGCTAATGCTTGGAATTTTGGTTTGTGGGCAATTCAAATGGGATTCATTGGGTTCAATATCTTAGCGCTTAGTATTTTAGACGGTATCTTAAATGCGGGTATCAGTTCAGCAGAGTTTTTTGCAAATGCTTGGAATTCTGGGGTTTATGGTATTCAAAATGCGTTCTATCACATGGCAATTTTTGCATCAAAAGCAATGCAAGCAGCAGGAAGTGGAGCGATTGGATTAGTCAATGTGGTCCTTAGTGCTATTTCGTCTATTATTAATACCGCCGTTGGTGGATTAAATGGATTGATTGGAATGGCGAACATGATTCCAGGTGTTAACATCAGCGCAATCGGAACAGTTGATTTGCAAGTTGGATCAGGTGTTCAGGGTATGGTTGATAATATAGGAGCTAATTTGTCTGCTCCAACAAAAGCAGAAACTGTTTCTCTTGAGCGTTCCAATTTAGCTGGAAACTATAAAAATTCAGTTAATGTTCCATCGTTACCAGAAGCTGTATCTTTTGATCGTTCAAGCTTAACCAAATCATTTTTGGGTGGTATCGATGTTCCAAAAATGCCAGAAGCGGTCAACTTTGATACTCCAAACATCACGAAAGATTTTCTTTCTAATATCGAATTACCTAAAATGCCAGAAACAGTTATGTTTGATAAATTAGATTATAAGAGTATTGAAGATGCACATAGTGCAGGGTATAAATGGGGCGAAAACTTAGTTGATAATGTTAAAAACTTTGATCTGATGGACGCTTTAGGTTTTGACATGCCGAAAACACCAACTGAATCTGATTATGCTGATATTTTGGATAAGTTAGGTTCTGGAAATATTCCGACTTTAGAAGAAATGGGTGGTTTACCTGGTGCTGAGGATGACAAAGGATTAGGTGAAGCAGCTAAAGACAAAACTGGTGGGGCTGGTGGTTCTGCCGCTGATGACTTAGCAGATATTGCAGATAATACCGATGATATGAAAGATGCTCTCGATATGAGCGCTGAAGATCTAAAATATTTACGCGATTTAGCCGCTAGAAACATTGTCAATCGTCACACTACTAACCATGACATCAGTGTAAATTTAGGTGGGATAAACAATACTGTAACCAAAGAACAAGATTTGGATGGGGTAGTAGATTATATTGTTGGTGGATTAGAAGACGCCATGAGAAAATCAGCGGAAGGAGTGCATGATTAATGGCATATTATGTTTATTTGGATAAGGAGATCTGCGCATGAAAAAATCTACTTTTAAAAATATTGAAACTATCTTACATGATTATCCTGACTATGGTCCATATATTGCTCATCTTGAAGAAGGTATTTTATATCCTTCCACTCTTCAAGATGAAAATATAGGCGGAGGGAAATCAGGTTTTATCAGTAAACCAACAGAACAAAAAGTATTAACTATCGCGGATGATAGAAGAATAAGAAATCTTACTCTATATAAAAACACTATTGATCGATTACTGTTTCAATCGGATGAAGAAACTAAAACAATTATCAAGGAATATTATTTTAGAAATCCGAGAATACTTACATTGAGTGATATAGCTTCAAAATGCCATTCTAGTGAACGAACTTGTGTTAGATTACGTGATAAATTCTTTGATCGAGTTGCAGATGAATTAGGATTCATGAAGTAATATCGTTCCAAACAAAAAGAAGCCATTTGGGCTTCTTTTTTTGATATTTAGCATTATACTAGTCATGAGTATAGAACAAAGCTAGAGGTGAAGAAAATGGCATTTGATCAAGAGTTGAAAAAATGGATGCGACAAAAAGAAGTTACTCAAAAACAATTGTCAGATTTAACGGGTATTGGTAAATCTTCCATCAGTCAATATATTTCAGGGAAAAATGAACCGTCTGAAAAAAATAAACAAAAATTAATGGATGCTTTGGACATTCCCGTTTCTTATTGTAGTCTGGAAAGCAATGAGAAAATAAATGATGATAAGATCGGTAATGTACCTATTTCGGTTGCAGCAAAGAAAATGGGCAAATCAGAACAATTTATAAGGGTTGGTTTACAACGAGGTGTATTTGATTTTGGTTATGCTGTAAAAATGAGCAGTAAATATTCTTACCATATCAGTCCAAGTAAATTTAAAAAATATATTGGTGAATAAAAAACAATCTCTTTATACATAGCGCCCACACTAGTATTTTGAGTTGCATTATGGAATTAGTATTGAATTGAATGACCCAGAAAATGACCCAGAAATGGTTTCAATTTAATCAAATTGATTGAACTAGTAAAATATTAAATCATCTACTATTAAGCTGGTTTGATAATGAGTGATGTTGTGTGAAAGTAAAAAGGGACCCCCCTTATCTCCATATGTATATTTAAAAAATCTTTAAACCGTCTTTTACGATGGTTTAAAGATTTTTTTGTTGCGATTTCTTGCTCCTTTTTTATTTGCTACAAAACTTCGAGTAATTCACACTCTATTATGATACAATAGAACGTGCGTTCGCCGCCGCGGGATGAAGTGTCTCGTGGTGGGAAGGCGTATTTTGTGTTGGAAGGTTTTTTTTGATTCAGATTCCTAAAATGCAAAGATTATTTTGAACACCTTTATTTGGTATCAGCGGCGAGAGTCGTGTGAAAAAGAGTGGGGTGTTTATCATTTGAAAGGAGAAAAAATGCGTTACAAAACACATTTAGCTGTCACTTACGCTGTTACATTACCTATGCTGGCTTCTTCGGATGCTTTGACGTTAGGTAACTTAGCAGCGTTGGGAGTGGGTTCGTTATTTCCGGATATCGACCATCCAGGGTCGTTTATTGGAACGCGTATGCCGATCATCAGTGATGGGATGAGAAAATTATTTGGGCATAGAGGGATCGTGCATTCTTTGGCAGGCGCTGTTTTTTTCACAGTACTAGTTAGAATACTGCTCGCTGGTTTAAATTTGCCGATGGATTGGGCGACGTGGTTTTTGATGGGGTTTCTGGCTCATTTAGTAGAAGATTCTTTTTCAAAATACGGCATAGCTTGGCTTCAGCCTATTTACAATAAGAATATTCAGTTTGGTTTTAAACGCATCTATTATACGACTGGTGGAGTAAGCGAACTGATTATATTTGCTGTTGCATCTGCAATTATTCTGTATCAAATTGTTCAACTCGATCTGTTTGCGCAACTCGCTTTTCCTTTTTTGGAATTTCAAAATGTTGTAGAGCAAATCAAAAATACTTATTTTACCTAAAGAAAAAAGGAGCCGGGTTTTACCCGACTCCTTTTTTCTTATGAAATAATATTGACACCTTCATCTAATTGATAAGGGTTTTCTTCGTTGATGCGGTCGTAGAACATTACACCGTTCAAATGATCGATCTCGTGTTGAACGACCATTGCTGCATAATTTTTCAACCGAACTTTTTGTTTTTCACCATTTAAATCATGGTAAGTTACGGTGATTCTGCTGTGACGAGGCACATAACCTGGAACATCACGATCCACTGACAAACATCCTTCTCCTTCAGCTAAACAAGAAGATTGAACAGAGTGGCTGACGATTTTAGGGTTCACCATCACGTCGCTTAAAATATAGTCTTCACTGTCTTCTTCGATCCCAGGGATATGAACGGCTACCATACGAATAGATTGATCGATTTGCGGAGCGGCTAATCCAACACCGGCTCTTAGTTCATATTTTTCTGCTAATTCGGGATCTTGGCTATTCACTAAGAATTCCATCATTTCGTGTCCTAAATCAATTACTTCTTTAGATAATGGTAATTCTACTTCTTTAGCGACTAAACGAAGAGTAGGATGGCCTTCTCGAATAATGTCTTTCATTGTAATCATTGATCATTCACTCCTACTTAATATTAATAGTACTATTTTAATAGTTGTCAAACTAACTTTCAACCTATCTATTCTAACAGCATTATGTAAAGAATGCACGAGGATTTCTTCTTTTTATCTGTATAAAAATGTGCGATAATAAAAAAGTTATTATTGTATCATCATTTTTTAATGAAACAAGGAGGACTATTATGTCAGAGGCTAAACAATATATTGAGCAGATTTACCAAGAAGTAAAGGAAAGAGATTCTCATCAACCGGAGTTTTTACAGGCTGTTCATGAATTTTTCTATTCTATTGAGCCTGTGTTGTCAGCACATCCCGAATTCATTAAAGAGAATATTTTAGGCCGTATAGTAGAGCCTGAACGAATCATCCAATTTAGAGTTCCTTGGGTGACAGATCAAGGAGAAGTAAAAATCAACAGAGCTTTTCGTGTGCAATTCAATTCAGCCATCGGACCATATAAAGGAGGACTAAGATTCCATCCAACTGTTGATCAAAGTATCGTTAAATTCTTAGGATTTGAGCAAATCTTTAAAAATAGTTTGACTGGGCTTCCAATTGGTGGAGGAAAAGGCGGTAGTGATTTTGATCCTAAAGGGAAATCAGATGCTGAAGTAATGCGTTTTTGTCAAAGTTTGATGACAGAATTGCAAAAATACATTGGTCCAGATATGGATGTTCCGGCTGGAGACATCGGAGTAGGGGCTAGAGAAATCGGATACTTATATGGACAGTACAAAAAATTGAACGGTTCATTGAACGGTGTGTTGACTGGAAAACCTCTTTTATATGGAGGAAGCATCGGGAGAACGGAAGCAACTGGTTATGGACTGGTTTATTTTACAAAAGCTATGTTGGAAGACGCGAAAAAAAGTTTCAAACAGCAGAGAGTTATCGTTTCAGGAAGTGGAAATGTAGCAACTTATGCCATGGAAAAAGTTCACGAGTATGAAGGAATAGTGATTGCTTGTTCTGATTCTGACGGGTACATCATTGATGAAGAAGGAATCGATATCGAATTAGTAAAAGATATCAAAGAGAATAGACGTGGTCGTATTTCTGAATACGTAAACGACCATCCAAACGCTGCTTACTATGAAGGAAATGTGTGGAATCATAAAATCAGCTACGACATAGCATTGCCGTGTGCTACACAAAATGAAATCACTAAGGAAGCTGCAAATACCATCCTTGGAAATGGCGTGTATGCTGTTGCTGAAGGGGCAAATATGCCGACAGACTTGGAAAGTACAACATTATTCCAAGAAGCTGGTGTGCTGTTTGGACCGGCTAAAGCCGCAAATGCCGGAGGAGTAGCAGTTTCGGCACTAGAAATGTCTCAAAACAGTCAGCGTCTAAGTTGGACTTTAGAAGATGTAGACCATCGATTAAAAAGTATTATGGAAAATATCTACAAGCAAGTCAGTGAAACGGCTAAGGAATATGGAGTAGAAGGCGATTTTGCAGCCGGCGCGAATATAGCTGGTTTTTATAAAGTAGCTAATGCAATGGTAAGTCAAGGGATTGTTTAATCAAAAAAGAAGCGCGAGTTGCTGCGCTTCTTTTTTTTGTAGTTTGTTTTAATTTACAAAACAAGTACAGTTGTGTGAAAAATAGTACAGAGATAATCTGTTTGTGTAACAGATTTTAATTCAAAAAAATAGCCAAAAGATTGTGGAGTTATAAGCATCTGCTTGAAAAAGAGAACGCTTTACCTTGCTGGAATTGTGAATACGTTCATTTGTCTAAAATGAAATAGTGCTTTATAAAGGAATAGAAAGCGTTCTTACTCCACTTTATACGAATAATTTCAAACCATAGATTAAGTGCTTGCAAAATAACAAAAAGAATGATAGATTTGTATAGTAAACGAAATTAATTGATACAGTTTCAAAAATCTGTATTATTTTTAAAATTATACTGTTTAAAAGAGAGGAATGGGTAATAAATGGCTAACAATAAACAACCTGTAGATTATGAAGCGTTGTTAAGTGCAATTGATGCTGCTTATCCAATGGTACAAATCTTAGACAAGGATGGAAATGTCGTAAACGAAGACATTATGCCTGAGTTAACTGATGATCAGTTAGTAGAATTAATGGAGAAAATGGTGTGGTCACGTACATTGCATAATCGTTCAATGGCTCTAGCTCGTCAAGGACGTTTAGGTTTCTACGCACCGACTGCAGGTCAAGAAGCTTCTCAACTTGCAAGTCATTATGCATTTACTAAAGAAGACTGGTTATTCCCTGGTTACCGTGATATTCCACAATTGATCCAACACGGATTACCTGTAAGCCAAGCTTTCTTATGGTCTAGAGGACACGTTGAAGGAAACAACTATCCTGAAACTTTGAAAGCGATGCCTCCTCAAATTATTATCGGAGCTCAAATTATCCAAGCAATGGGTAGCGCAGTAGGACAAAAATTAAATGGCGATAATGCTGTTTCATTCACTTATACTGGTGATGGCGGTTCTTCACAAGGAGACTTCTATGAAGGTTTGAACTATGCAAGTCGTTACAAAGCTCCAATCGTGTTTTATATCCAAAACAACGGTTACGCTATTTCGACTCCACGTGAAAAACAAACTGGCGCTACAACTTTAGCTCAAAAAGCAGCTGCAGTTGGAATCCCAGGTATCCAAGTAGACGGTATGGACCCGCTAGCAGTATACGCTGTATCTAAACAGGCTAGAGAATGGGCATTAGCAGGAAATGGTCCTGTTTTAATCGAAACAGTTACTTCCCGTTTCGGCCCTCACTCAACTTCTGGAGATGACCCATCAATCTACCGTGACCAAGAAGGTATTGATTACTGGGCACAACGCGATCCATTGATCCGTTTCCGTAATTTCTTAACTGAAAAAGGTCTATGGACAGAAGAAAAAGAAACTGCTTTTATTGAAAAAACACAAGAAGAAATCAAAGAAGCTGCTAAAGAAGCAGATAAAGCACCTAAACAAAAAATCTCTAGTTTCTTGAAAAACATGTATGAAGTACCTGGTCAAGTAACTCAAGAGCAAATTGCGAAGTATGAAGCAAAGGAGAGTAAATAATCATGGCACAAAAAACAATGATTCAAGCGATCACTGAAGCGCTAGATCAAGAAATGGCACAAGACAATAAAGTGATGATTTTTGGTGAAGACGTTGGTAAAAACGGTGGAGTTTTCCGTGCTACTACAGGTCTTAGCGAAAAATATGGTGAAGATCGCGTAAGTGATACTCCACTATCTGAATCTGCGATTGGTGGAATGGCTATTGGTTTAGCTCTTCAAGGATTCCGTCCAGTACCAGAAATCCAATTTATTGGTTTCATTTTTGAAGTAATGGATTCTATTGTAGCTCAAGCAGCTCGTACTCGTTACCGTATGGGTGGTACCCGTACTATGCCGATCACTTTCCGTATGCCATTTGGTGGGGGAGTTCATACACCGGAATTACATGCTGATAACTTAGAAGGTTTGTTCACGCAATCTCCAGGTTTGAAAGTGGTTGTTCCATCAAACCCTTATGATGCAAAAGGATTGTTGACAGCATCTATTCGTGACAACGACCCAGTTGTCTTCTTAGAGCATATGAGACTTTACCGTTCATTCCGTGATGAAGTTCCTGAAGAGCAATACACTGTTCCTCTAGGTAAAGCTGCGGTTACTCGTGAAGGTAAAGACGTTTCTATCATCACTTATGGAGCTATGGTTCGTGAATCATTAAAAGCTGCAGATGAATTAGAAAAAGAAGGTATCTCAGCAGAAATCATCGACTTAAGAACGATTTCTCCATTAGATATCGAAACAATCATTGCTTCAGTTGAAAAAACTGGACGTGTAGTAGTTGTTCAAGAAGCTCAACGCCAAGCTGGTGTAGGTCCAACAGTTATTTCTGAAATCTCGCAACGTGCTGTGTTATCTCTTGAAGCTCCAGTTGGATTTGTAGCAGCTCCTGATACGATCTTCCCATTCGGTTTAGCTGAAGATGACTGGAACGTAAACTCAAAAGATATTTTTGAACAAGTTAAAGAAACTGTAAACTTCTAATTTTAAAAGTGTCATTGCTTTTCTAAACGGAAGATTTTTAATAGAATATGAATGAATGACTTTAACATTGAAGTGGAAGGAGGCATTCATTCATATTATTCATCTTACAAAAAGTTTAAAACTACAGTGATAGAGAGAAAGGAAGAAATAAACATGGCTTTCAAATTTAAAATGCCAGACGTTGGCGAAGGAATGGCAGAAGGCGAAATCGTAAAATGGTTAGTCGCTGAAGGAGATACAGTACAAGAAGAAGATTCAGTTGCTGAAATCCAAAACGACAAATCAGTTGAAGAGATTGCTACTCCAGTTTCTGGAACAATCAAAAAAATCTTAGTACCTGAGGGAACAGTAGCAACTGTTGGAGATGTATTGATCGAAATCGATGCACCAGGACATGAAGACGAAGAAGATGCAGCAGCATCTACTCCATCTTCACCTGCAAACGAAGAAAAAGCTGTTGATCCAGCAACTTCTGGTTCAGCAGGATCTTCAATCTATAAATTCAAAATGCCAGACGTTGGCGAAGGAATGGCAGAAGGCGAAATCGTAAAATGGTTGATCGCTGAAGGAGATACAATTGAAGAAGAAGATTCAATTGCTGAAATCCAAAACGACAAATCTGTTGAAGAAATTGCTTCTCCAGTTTCTGGAACAGTTAAAAGCATCCTAGTTTCTGAAGGAACAGTAGCTACAGTTGGCGACGTTCTTGTAGAAATCGATGTTCCAGGATACGTTGACGAGTCAGCTCCTGCAGCTGAAACTTCTTCTGCGGCTGCAACTGAAAGCAAACCTGCTGCATCAACACCTCAAACTGGTGAACGTAACGAACGCGTACTAGCTATGCCTTCAGTTCGTCAATTTGCTCGTGAAAATGACGTAGATATCGCTTTAGTTACTCCATCTGGTAAAGGCGGACGTACAACTAAAGAAGACGTACAAAGTTTTATGTCAGGCGAAACAGCTGCTCCAGCTAAAGAAGAAAAAGCTGAAACTACTGCAACTCCAGCAGCAAAAGAAACCAAAAAAGAAGAAGCACCAGCTGCACAACCATTTACTTCTTCTATGGGCGAAGCAGAAACTCGTGAAAAAATGACACCAACAAGAAAAGCTATTGCTAAAGCAATGGTAAACAGCAAACATACTGCTCCTCATGTTACATTGCATGACGAAGTAGAAGTTTCTAAATTATGGGATCACCGTAAGAAATTCAAATCAATTGCTGCTGAAAAAGGAACAAAACTTACTTTCTTACCATATGTAGTTAAAGCATTGGCAGCTACAGTAAAAGCATTCCCTGTAATGAATGCTTCTATTGATGACGCATCTCAAGAAATTGTATACAAAAACTACATCAATATTGGTATCGCAACTGATACTGACAATGGTCTATATGTACCAAACGTTAAAAATGCTGATGCAAAAGGGATGTTTACAATTGCAGACGAAATCAATGACAAAGCAGCTCAAGCTCATGAAGGTAAATTAGCTGCAGCAGACATGAGAAACGGTTCAATCTCAATCAGTAACATTGGTTCAGTTGGCGGCGGCTGGTTTACTCCGGTTATCAACTACCCTGAAGTAGCTATCTTAGGTGTAGGTACAATCACGCAACAACCAATCGTTAATGCTGAAGGTGAAATTGCTGTTGGACGTGTCATGAAACTTTCATTAAGTTTTGACCACCGTATTGTCGATGGAGCAACTGCTCAAAAAGCAATGAACAACATTAAGAGATTGTTAGCAGATCCAGAATTGTTATTAATGGAAGGTTAAGGTGAAAACTAAATGGTAGTAGGAGATTTCGCATTAGAATTAGACACAGTTGTTGTAGGTTCAGGACCAGGCGGATATGTTGCGGCTATCCGTGCTGCACAATTAGGACAAAAAGTAGCGATCGTTGAAAGAGAATACATCGGCGGAGTTTGTTTAAACGTTGGTTGTATTCCTTCTAAAGCATTGATCAGTGCTGGACATCGTTACCAAGAAGCTTTAGATTCATCAGTATTTGGTGTTACTACGGAGAATGTCACTCTTGATTTTACTAAAACTCAAGAATGGAAAGACAACAAAGTAGTGAACACATTGACTAGCGGTATCGAAATGTTGCTTAAAAAGAACAAAGTAGAAATTTTACGTGGAGAAGCTTATTTCAACAATGATCATACCATGCGTGTGATGACTGAAATGAGTGCACAAACATACACGTTCAAAAACGCTATTATTGCAACAGGTAGTCGCCCGATCGAAATCAAAGGATTTAAATTCGGCGGACGAGTAATCGATTCAACTGGTGGGTTGAACCTTAAAGAAGTTCCTAAGAAATTAGTTGTTGTAGGTGGAGGTTATATCGGTAGTGAATTAGCCGGTGCTTACGCTAACTTAGGTGCTGAAGTAACGATTCTTGAAGGTATGAACACTATTTTAGGTGGATTCGAAAAAGATGTTGTTAAATTAGTTGAAAAGAACTGCAAAGCTAAAGGTGTTAAAGTCGTAACAAGTGCTATGGCTAAAGAAGCTGTAGAAACAGACAACGGAGTTACAGTTAAATATGAAGCAAACGGTAAAGAAGAGTCAATCGATGCAGATTATGTAATGGTAACTGTAGGACGTCGTCCAAATACAGATGAATTAGGATTAGAAGCTGCTGGTGTCAACATGACTGATCGCGGATTAGTTGAAGTTGACGAACAAGGACGTACAAGTGTAGACCACATCTTCGCTATTGGAGATATCGTACCTGGTCCAGCTCTTGCTCACAAAGCTAGTTATGAAGCAAAAGTAGCTGCAGAAGCTATTTCTGGTAAAAAAGTTGCTGTTGACTATCGTGCTATGCCGGCTGTTGCATTTACAGATCCTGAAATTGCCATCGTTGGATTAAACGAAAAAGAAGCTAAAGAAAAAGGATTAGATGTTAAAGCATTTAAATTCCCATTAGCTGGTAACGGACGTGCACTTTCTTTAAATGCAACTGAAGGATTTGTTCGTTTAGTTGTTACTAAAGAAGACAACGTTATTGTTGGTGCTCAAGTTGCCGGAGTAAGTGCTAGTGACTTGATTGCTGAATTAGGTTTAGCAATTGAAAGTGGAATGAATGCAGAAGACATTTCATTGACAATCCATGCTCACCCAACTTTAGGTGAATCTGTTATGGATGCAGCTGAAGCAGCATTAGGAATGCCAATTCATATGTAAGAAGTAAATTATCGTAATACACGGTAATTATTTTAAGAGAAGCTGGAAGCATGATTCCAGCTTCTCTTTTTGTTCGCCCAGCATGGGCGAACTCTAACGGGTGCAAGTCCCGAATGCGACCTGACAGTGGTAAGCATATAGCTGACGGCAAGGGTGTCCACCGTGAGGTGGAATCTGAAGGAAGCCTAAGGCAAAACTCTGGTCTGACGAACAGAAATCACATAAGAGGTGAGTCGAGTGGATAAGGCTGCGAAAGAAGCTAAAGTCCGATAACTGTCCTAACTCGAAGCATAAATGTGGCAGATAGATGGAGTGAAAGAGTTCGCACCTTAACTGGGGAGGTCTCATGACGTTATACCAAATACACTTAGTGATAAGTGCTTGACTCATGAGAAGTCAGCAGAGGTCGTAGTAGTGAAGACAGCTAGTGAAAGCTAGAAAGAGCGAAGGACCGAACAATTTTATCGTTACAAACATCTTTATTGGAGGCCGCCAAAGACTATTGGCTACGACAGCGTAAAAGTAGATAGCTGCCTTACGAGAGCAGAAAAGGAGTAACAAGCATGCAGGAAAACAGGACACTGGATAGAATCCTATCCAGAAATAATTTAAACGAAGCCTTTCGACAAGTGGAACGGAATAAAGGTGCCGCAGGCATTGACGGTATGTCTATCGAAGAGGCTAAAGAATATCTTCGTCAGCACAAAGAAGAGCTTATTCAGACTATTCGTCAACGTCACTATCAACCTAAACCTGTCAGAAGAGTAGAAATACCTAAACCATCGGGTGGGGTCAGACTACTGGGTATACCGACAGTGATTGACCGAGTTATTCAACAAGCGATTGCACAAGTTCTCACACCCATTTTTGACGAACACTTCCACAACAGTAGTTATGGATTCCGTCCAAACCGCAACGCCCATATGGCTATAGCGCAAGGGCTAAGAGATATGAACGAAGGTTATCACTGGATTGTCGACATTGATTTAGAGAAGTTCTTTGACACCGTTAACCATGATCGACTGATGAATCTAGTTTCTCGGAAAATAACCGATGGTGATGTGATATCATTGATTCGGAAATATCTCGTGAGTGGTATTATGGTAAACGGAGAATATGAGGAAAGTCCAGTTGGCACTCCCCAAGGGGGAAACCTCTCGCCATTATTGAGTAATATCCTCTTAAATGAACTCGACCAAGAACTAGAGAGAAGAGGTCTACACTTCGTGCGATACGCAGATGACTGCATTATCCTCGTTAAGAGCGAATTCGCAGCAAGGCGCGTAATGCGTTCGGTTACACGATATATTGAGGAAACTCTGGGTTTAACTGTGAACACGAGTAAATCGAAAATCATTAAACCTAATGACCCAACCTTTAAATTCTTGGGATTTGGATTCTATTGGTCGAAAGCAGATAAAGGCTATCAAGCAAAGCCTCATGCCATATCAATCGAGACGTTTAAATATAAGCTTCATCAGCTAAGCAAGAAAAGCTGGGGCATTGATATGGCTTACCGCATCGTTAAATTGAATCAAGTCATCAGAGGATGGGTGAACTATTTCAAAATAGGAAATATGCACACAAAACTCAAGAAAATAGCGAGTCATCTTCGTTATCGACTGAGGATGTGTATCTGGCACCAATGGAAAACAGCCAAAAATCGAAGAAGAGCCCTCACTAAACTAGGGATGAGCGACTACAACGCCTACATGAATAGCCACAGTTCCAAAGGAACTGCCCGAATAGCCCTGTCCTGGGTTATGACAACCACAGTAACCAATAAGATACTAGCCCTTAAAGGTCTAGTATCTCCAGATAGTTACTATTTAAAACAAAAGCATGTTATATGAAATTGAACCGCCGTATACCGAACGGTACGTACGGTGGTGTGAGAGGACGATTAATAAATTAATTATTTATCTCCTACTCGATTATTTTACATAGGTTAAAAGTTCAGAACAGCAATATATCTCAAATTTTGGTATAATAGAAAAAGAAGAAAAAAATGGACTATAAATAATCGAACGAGGTTGGTAAGATGAAAAACAGTTATGAGTATCCACTAGACTATGAGTGGAAGCGAGATGAAATGGTAAATGTTGTAAATCTATGGCGTTTAGTAGAGTTGGCTTACGAAACTGGAGTAGACAGAGAAGAATTCTTAGCTCAATATGCTTTATTTAAAAAAGTTATTCCTTCTAAAGGAGAAGAAAAACGATGGGGTAACAAATTCGAAGATATTTCTGGTTACTCCTTGTACCGAGTAGTAAAAGCTGCTAAAAAAGGTACAAACAAAACAATAAAAATGTAAATGTATGCTTATATTGAGCTATAAAATAGAAAGAAAGGGTGATGGGTTTGGAACAAATCAATAAAAGACATGAACTGATTACACAATGGGTGCTTGAAGCTGGTAAAACGATCAAGGATTCATTTGAAAAAAGCATCCAAGTAGAAGAAAAGTCGAATCGAAATGATTTAGTTACGGAAATGGACAAGAAAACAGAGGAAATGTTGATTAAAAATATTCGTCAGCATTTTCCTGATGAACGAATCTTCGCAGAAGAAAGTGACAATGAAGAGATAAAAGATTTGAATGGGGTAGTTTGGATCATTGACCCTATTGATGGAACGTTGAATTTTGTAAAACAACAGAATGATTTTGCTGTCATGGTAGCAGTGTACGAAGACGGGATTGGACAGATGGCATATATTTATGATGTCATGAAAGATGAATTGTACAGTGCAATCAAAGGTCAAGGAGCTAGTTGTAATGGACAACGAATAGATACTGTTCAAGATCTTCCGTTGAAAGACGGGTTGGTAGCCATTAGCAGTCTGCTGCTATCTGGTAAAAGTGAGGCGGTTCGTCAAGTCGCACGTAAGAGTAATGGAGTCCGAATGATCGGGTCAGCTGGTCTGGAGACATTGTATGTCAGTACAGGCAGGTTAGTAGCTTATATAGCCGCTTCATTAGCTCCATGGGACATTGCTGCTGGAAAGTTGATTGCCGAAGAAGTTGGTTTAGTTTACACACAAGCCAATGGTGAAAAAATCGATTTATTGAAAAAAAATCCAGTCGTTGTCGCTACGCCTGCAGCTCATCAAGAAATTATTCAGCATTTGACTGAAAAAGAAAGCTGAAAAAAGTAAAATAAAACAGTGTTTGTCTATTATAAGAAGTTGCAGCTTAGAGGATGAAAAAAATGAAAGTTTTTCTTTTCAAATACTCTGCAAAGTGTTACACTAGGAAAGTTGAAAGTTGAACCTAGTACGTTTTCATAGCGTTTTCATTATTGGAAATAGTGAGAAATAAGCAATGTACGTAGACATCCGTTATTAAGAACAGTTTAGCTTTTTATGTATTTTGCTCAGAAAAAGCAGAGCAGAATGGATTAAATGATTTCAGAAGAAGTCTTGGAGGAATATATACTAATGAAAAGAAGAGAAAACCTAAGAAATGTCGCAATTATTGCCCACGTTGACCACGGTAAAACAACTTTGGTAGATGAATTGCTGAAACAATCAGATACATTGGATGCTCATAATCAATTAGCAGAACGCGCAATGGACTCAAATGCTATTGAGCAAGAGCGTGGAATCACGATCTTAGCAAAAAATACAGCCGTTAAATACAAAGATACACACATCAACATCATGGATACACCAGGACATGCGGACTTCGGTGGAGAAGTAGAACGTATCATGAAAATGGTAGACGGAGTTGTGTTGGTTGTTGACTCATATGAAGGAACAATGCCACAAACACGTTTCGTATTGAAAAAAGCCTTGGAGCAAAAATTAACTCCAATCGTTGTTATCAATAAAATCGACAAGCCTTCTGCACGTCCTGCTGAAGTTGTGGATGAAGTTTTAGAATTATTTATCGAATTGGGAGCAGACGATGATCAATTAGAATTCCCAGTTGTTTATGCTTCTGCATTAAACGGAACAAGTAGTTTATCAGAAGATCCAAGTGAACAAGAAGCTTCTATGGATCCTGTATTTGAAACAATCTTGAAAGAAATTCCAGCACCAGTCGACAACAGTGAAGAGCCTTTACAATTCCAAGTTTCATTATTAGATTATAGTGACTACGTTGGTAGAATCGGTATCGGACGTGTATTCCGTGGAACGATCAGAGTTGGAGATCAAGTTGCTTTAAGTAAATTAGATGGTACAACTAAAAACTTCCGTGTAACTAAATTATTAGGATTCTTCGGTTTAAACCGTGTTGAAATCGAAGAAGCTAGAGCTGGAGATTTGATTGCTTTATCTGGTATGGAAGATATCTTTGTTGGGGAAACAGTTACACCTGTTGACCATATCGATCCATTACCAATCTTGCATATTGATGAACCAACATTGCAAATGACGTTCTTAACAAACAACTCACCTTTTGCAGGTCGTGAAGGTAAATGGGTAACTTCTCGTAAATTAGAAGACCGTTTATTATCTGAATTGCATACTGACGTTTCTTTACGTGTAGAAAACACAGAATCTCCTGATGCTTGGATCGTTTCAGGTCGTGGAGAATTGCATTTGTCTATCTTAGTAGAAAACATGCGTCGTGAAGGATACGAGTTACAAGTTTCTCGTCCTGAAGTTATCGTTAAAGATTTTGATGGTGTGAAATGTGAACCTTTCGAGCGCGTTCAAATTGACAGCCCTGAAGAATATATGGGTTCAATCATTGAATCATTAAGCTTACGTAAAGGTGAGATGATCGACATGGTGAACAACGGGAACGGACAAGTAAAACTTGTGTTCTTAGCTCCTGCTCGTGGATTGATCGGATACTCAACTGAGTTCTTATCAATGACTCGCGGTTACGGAATCATGAACCATACATTTGACCAATACTTGCCAGTTATCAAAGGGACTATCGGCGGACGTCGTAATGGTACTTTAGTTTCTACTGAAACTGGAAAAGCTACAACTTATGGTATTATGGGTGTTGAAGACCGTGGAACGATTTTTGTAGAGCCAGGTACTGAAATCTACGAAGGTATGATCGTAGGACAAAACAGCCGTGAAAATGATATTACGGTTAACATCACAAAAGAAAAACAAAAAACAAATATTCGTTCAGCGAATAAAGACCAAACAAACGTGATCAAAACTCCACGTAAATTAACTCTTGAAGAATCATTAGAGTTTATCGGAGAAGATGAGTACTGTGAAATCACTCCAGTTAACGTACGTTTACGTAAACAAATCCTGAACAAAGGTGAACGTGAAAAAGCTGCTAAAAAGAACAAAATGAAATAAGACGTTAACTCTTATAAAAAAGTGCGGAGCCTATAGGTTCCGCACTTTTTTGCATGTATGAAACCGAGATGATTCTCAGAAAAAAGGCTATCTGCTTAAGTGTCTTATTGTTGCCAAGCCTTTTTGTTGTTATAATGTTTTTATTGGTGATTTAGACGGGAAAGAATAGACTGTCTAATACCGATCAGAGTTTATGATCAAAAAAATGAAATTGTAGAAACCAGAAGAGGAGGCTAAGGCTAATTTAGCCGCTCAAATGAAAAAAATAAATTATCTGGATTATTATATCCTCATTCCATATTTATTATTGACTAGTATAGGTGTGTTGATGGTCTATAGCGCAAGCAGTTTTGTAGCGCTTCAAACGATGGACAACCCTCAACACTATTTTATTCGCCAAGCTTTATTTGCTACAGTAGGGTTGTTTGGAGGATTTGTTATTTTTATGCTTCGTTTAGACGTGTTGAAGTATAAAAAGTTTGTCAGTAGCGCAATAGGGATTATAGTGCTGCTATTGATTTATCTGCTTTTCTTTGGGAAAGAGATAAACGGAGCTAAGGGATGGATCAGTTTGGGGCCTCTAGGTGGGCTTCAGCCCGCAGAGTTTGCAAAGATTGTGGTAATTTGGTATTTTGCTTTTATCTTTTCTAAAAGGCAAGACCGTTTTGTTCAAGATTTAAGAGAGACCGTCAATGCTTTTTTAGCTCCTTTACTGTTGTTTGTCGCACTGATTGTCCTGCCCGTTATTTTACAGCCTGATATTGGTGGAGCTGTCATTATTTTAGCCATTGGTGTCATGATGGTATTGACGAGCGGAATTTCATATAAATTTGGAATTGGCTTAGCGGTTATCGGCAGCGCAGTGATTTTTGGTGTTATGGAATTGATTCGAGCTTTTGGAACAAACCTTCCTTTTGTTGAAGGGTATCAGTATGATCGCTTTTTAGCGTTTTGGGATCCATTTGCTGTATCGGAATCTACTGGTCTGCAACTGGTGAATTCTTATTATGCTTTAAATAGGGGCGGATTATTTGGAGTAGGGATAGGTGAAAGTGTACAAAAAACAGGTTATTTGCCTGAGCCGTATACAGATTTCATCATGTCTATTCTCGGAGAAGAGTTAGGTTTAATAGGTGTTTTAGTTGTGTTACTTCTTTCAGCGTTTTTAATTTTAAGAATTTATTACGTTGGGATAAAAACAAGAGATCCTTTTGGTTCTTTGTTGTGTATTGGAGTAGCGACTATGTTATTGATCCAATCCGCTATCAACTTAGGCGGGATTTTAGGCTTAATGCCGATTACTGGAGTGACTTACCCTTTTATCAGTTATGGGGGATCTAGTATTTTGGTCTTATCTGCTTCCATGGGGATTGTCTTGAATGTCAGTGCTGCTATGAAAAGAAGAGAAGAAAAGAAACAACCTGCAAAAAGAAATGCAAGAAAACAAGAATACATCTAGTATAATTCAGTAAATATCTAAGGAGAGATGACATGAAAAAAGTCCTAGTCGCTAACAGAGGAGAAATTGCAATTCGTATTTTCAGAGCATTGACTGAGTTGAACATAAAAACAGTCGGAATTTATGCTCAAGAAGACGAAGGATCTGTGCACCGTTTTAAGGCAGATGAAGCTTATTTGGTAGGAAAAGGAAAGAAACCTATTGAAGCTTACTTAGATATTGAAGATATCATTCGCATTGCAAAAGATACAGGATCGCAAGCTATTCATCCTGGATATGGTTTTTTATCGGAAAATATTGAATTCGCTCGTCGCTGTGAGGAAGAAAATATTGTTTTTATTGGTCCAAAATTACACCATTTAGATATATTTGGCGATAAAATCAAAGCAAAACAAGCTGCACTAGAAGCAGGTCTGCAAACAATTCCTGGAACAGACGGTCCTGTTGAACAGTTAAAAGAAGTAAAAACTTTCGGGGAAAAATACGGCTATCCTATTATCATAAAAGCAGCTCTTGGTGGTGGTGGACGCGGAATGCGCGTAGTTCACGACCCTAGTGAAGTAGAAGAAAGTTTCAACCGAGCGCAAAGTGAAGCTAAGGCAGCCTTTGGTAGTGGAGAAGTTTATGTAGAACGTTACATACAAGATCCAAAACACATCGAAGTCCAAATTTTAGGGGATAAAAACGGTAATATTGTCCATTTGTATGAACGTGATTGTTCTGTTCAAAGAAGACATCAAAAAGTTGTCGAAGTGGCACCTTGTGTGTCGATCTCAGAGGAATTAAGAAATGAATTGTGCCAGTCAGCTGTTGATTTGATGGCTCATGTTCAATACGAAAACGCTGGAACTGTAGAGTTCTTGTTGGAAAACGACCGCTTTTATTTTATTGAAGTTAATCCTCGTGTACAAGTAGAGCATACGATCTCAGAAATGATCACAGGAATCGATATTGTTCAGTCTCAAATTATGATCGCTCAAGGAATGGATCTGCACAAAGACATTCACATTCCACAACAATTGGATATCCCGTTGATCGGAGCAGCTATTCAATGCCGAATCACGACAGAAGACCCGTTGAATAACTTCTTTCCAGATACTGGGAAAATCAACACGTATCGTTCTCCAGGTGGTTTTGGGATCCGTTTGGACTCAGGAAATGGGTTCCAAGGAACAGTCGTTACACCTTTCTTTGACTCGTTGCTGGTAAAAGCCTGTGTGCAAGCCAGTACATTTGAGCAAGCGGCTCAAAAAATGATTCGTGCCTTAAAAGAGTTCCGTATCCGTGGGGTAAAAACCAATATTCCATTTATGCAAAATGTTGTGGCCCATGAAGAGTTTCTTTCTGGAAATGCTAAAACGACCTTTATTGATTCCACTCCTGAGTTGTATCAATTTTCTAAGCTGCGCGACCGTGGAAATAAAACAATGGCGTATATCGGAAATATTACTGTCAATGGGTTCCCGGGAATTGGCCATGGACAAAAAGATTTCTATGATGAGCCGCGTAAACCGCAACAACTGATTACGCCAAGCGAACCGTTCATCAGCGCTAAACAAATCTTAGATGCAAAAGGACCTGAAGCTGTTAGTTCGTGGTTGAAACAGCAAACGGCTGTACAGTTGACAGATACAACTTTCAGAGACGCGCATCAAAGCTTATTAGCGACTCGAGTGCGTACACAAGATTTTATGGGCATAGCTGCAGATACACAAAAAGCGTTGCCGCAACTGTTCTCAACAGAAATGTGGGGAGGAGCAACTTTTGATGTAGCTTATCGATTCTTGAATGAAGATCCGTGGGAACGGTTGAAAAAATTGCGCAAGGAAATGCCAAATATGTTGTTCCAAATGCTGTTTAGAGGATCTAATGCAGTTGGGTATCAAAATTATCCGGATAATGCTATTGAAGCCTTTATTCGACAAGCTGCTGCAGATGGAATCGATGTATTCCGTATCTTTGACAGTTTGAATTGGATTCCACAGATGGAAAAAAGCATTCAAGCAGTAAGAGATAATGGGAAAATAGCTGAAGGAACTATTTGTTATACAGGGGATTTCTTAGATCCCGCTCAAACAAAATACACGCTTAACTACTACAAAGAGATGGCTACTGAACTGCAACAATTGGGTTCTCATATTATAGGAATAAAAGATATGTCAGGTATCCTTAAACCTCAGGCAGCTTATAAATTGATCAGTGAATTGAAAGAAACGATCGATTTGCCGATTCATTTGCACACCCACGATACAAGCGGAAATGGAATCTTCACCTATGCCGAAGCAATCCGTGCCGGTGTGGATGTAGTAGATGTAGCAACGAGTGCGATGAGCAGTCGGACAAGCCAACCGAGCTTGAGCAGTTTATACTACGCAACTCAATCGAGCGAAAGAAGACCAGAAATCAATATTGATAATGCAGAACAAATTGATCACTACTGGCAAGATGTGCGCAGATATTATAGAGAATTTGAAATGAGTGTTACTGGACCGCAAACAGAAGTCTACCAACACGAAATGCCTGGTGGACAATATACGAACTTGCAACAGCAAGCGATGGCTGTGGGACTTGGGAATCAATGGGATGACGTTAAAAAGATGTATGCTGCTGTCAACCAATTATTCGGAGATATTGTTAAAGTAACTCCTTCTTCTAAGGTAGTTGGGGATATGGCTTTATTCATGATCCAAAACAACTTGTCCAGCGAAGACATATATGAAAAAGGCATGCAGATTGATTTTCCGGAATCGGTCATCAATTTCTTTATGGGGAATTTGGGACAGCCGACTGGCGGTTTCCCGGAAAAACTGCAACAAATTATTCTCAAAGGCAGAAAGCCGTTTACGCAAAGACCTGGAACATTGGCAGAAGATATTGATTTTGACAGTACGAAAAAAGAATTGCAAGAAAAAATCGATAGAGAGCCAACCGAACAAGAAGTACTGAGTTATATTATGTATCCTCAAGTCTTTTTGGATTATGACCAATCGTATAATCGTTACGGAGACGTGACGTTACTTGATACGATGACGTTCTTCCATGGTATGCGTACTGGAGAGACGATTGAAGTTCAGATTGAAAAAGGAAAAACGTTGATCATTAAACTGAACCAAATCGGTGAACCGAATTCAGAAGGAATCAGAGTAGTCTATTTTGAATTGAACGGACAAGGAAGAGAAATAGAAGTTAAAGATTTAAGTATCACCAGTACGAAAGCTTTGCGCAGAAAAGCAGAGCCTACAAACAAACACCATATTGGTGCAACGATGTCTGGATCTGTTTTAGATATTTCCGTCAAAAAAGGCGATCGCGTAGTTAAAGGTCAATCCTTGATCACGACAGAAGCGATGAAGATGGAAACGACGATCAAAGCGACCGCAAATGGTGTAATCGATCAAATTTATGTTCAAGTCGGTGATGTCATCGATTCAGGAGACTTATTGATCGAAATGATTGCAAAATAAAATAAAGAGGAGGGAAAGAATAATGAAAACATTCAGAAAAACACTGGTATTATTTGTAGTTTTTCTAATGGGAACTTATTTTTTCCCTCTATTTTTTGAATGGGATACCAAAGAACCGATTCTATTACCAGAAGAAATCAGCGATAATGAAGAGAGTGAATCCTCTACCTTGCCGCAGTCTTCAACAGATCAATCTTTGATTCCATCAGTTGGATTTGCGAACTACGTTGGGTTAGCTGTCGATGATTTTTTAGTAGAGTACGGAGACCCAGTAGAAGTAGAAACGCTATCAGACACGAGTGAAATATGGATCTACGGAACCGACAGTACAGACTATTTGCAAGTTATGGTAGAAAATTATGTCGTTACAGAAATATTGGTGCTCGGAAGGTCTGTAGAAATTCCTCCGTTTGAAATGGGGATGGAACAAGAAGAAATGTATCCGCTCGCTTCATTTCACCCGGAATTTGTTGTTCCATTTGAAAACCAGACAATACAAATCAACTTAGATGAAAACGAACTGAACAATCGGCCTTTAATTGCATTTGACAATCAAACGTATGCTGTAATAACCATGGACAGTCAGACGCATGAAATCGTCAGTATTCAATACATGACAAACGAAAAGCTGCTTTCTACAGGATTATATGACCTTACACCGTTCTCTTCTGTCGTCCAAGAACCGGTAAAACAATTCAATCCTGCTGCTTTGGAAAAAGTGAGAACTCAGCAAACGATTCGTTATATCAATGTAATGAGAGAAAAAATGGGATTGATTCCGCTAGAAGAGAGCTTAGTCTTGGAAGCTGTAGGGAATGAATTATTTGAATTTCATGCTTCGCTGCAAGAACAAAACACTCAACCGGAGCCTGCGTCACCAGAAGAGGCCAGTGAAGATGCTGTGATCATTAGTGATGATGCTGTAGAAATAGTGGGTGGAGATGACGACAGCAACCAAGAATCTGAAACAGAAGAAGAGGCATCTGAGCCGCTAAACGAAACGACCATTCAGACTTTTTTAGAAGAAGAGGCGATTGACTTGGACAAAGTTAGACTATTGTATCAGGTTGCACCGGCAGATCCTTCTGTTTATGCGCTGCAATGGTTTACGTTGGTCGAATATCGGGATATTTTGATGGACGAATCTATGAGTCGAATTGGAATCACTTATCAAGGAGACGAATTATTGTTGATTTTGGATGACGGTTTTGAAATTAGTTTGTAGATGTGTCGATGGACAGGTATAATGTAATGAAGAAAAAGACAGCAGGTAATGTGTACAGTTAGGAGGAACATTATGGAGTTAGTGATAAACGAAAGACAAGGGATCATTGTCTGGGTATATAGTTTGAAGCATATGAAAACACTAAAAAAACAAGGGTTGATCCACTATGTTTCTAAACGGATGAAATATGTAGTCTTATATGTAAATCGTTCAGAAGTAGAGGCTTTGGAGAAAAAATTGAATAGTTTCCATTTCGTTCGTAAAGTTGAACGTTCTTATCGAACAGACATCAATATGAATTTTGACCATGTGTTAGAAGAAATTACTCAAAAACCTGAAGAGAAATGCTATGAAAATGAAGTAAATGAAATTGGATAAAACGAACCACTGCAATAAAGGAATGGGCTATGTCATAGCTATTCCTTTATTTTGCGAATAAAACATTGACGGAAGGACAGATAGCTTATGCGAGTCATCACAGGAGAGTACGGAGGCAGAAGGCTAAAAGCTGTACCAGGAGAAAGTACGAGGCCCACTACAGATAAAATCAAAGAATCCTTATTTAATATGATCGGACCTTATTTTGATGGAGGAAACTGCTTGGATCTGTTTGCCGGATCGGGCGGGTTAGCCATTGAAGCTGTTTCTAGAGGTATGGATAAAGCTGTTTTGATTGATAAAGCTCCTGCAGCTATAAAAGTTATTCAAGAGAACATAGCTGTTACTAAAGAGGAAGAAAAGTTCAAGGTTATACGCGGAGATGCTGCAAGAGTAATCAATAATTTGAAGAGCGAGCAACAAGTGTTTGACTTGGTTTTTCTTGATCCTCCATATGCTAAACAACAAATTGTTTCTCAAATAGAAGCGTTATTGGACAACAACATGCTTTCACCAGAAGCATTGATCGTATGCGAAGTCGACAAAAAAGTCGATTTGCCTGAGACGATAAAACAAGCTCAAGTGTACAAATCTGCGGAATACGGGATTACAAAGATCATGATTTATGAGCTGGTTTCTCAAGAGGAGGGCGAGAATGAGTAAAATTGCTTTATATGCTGGAAGTTTTGATCCAGTATCAAATGGACACCTTAATCTGATTCAGCGAGGAGCTGCGGTATTTGATCAGCTGATAGTAGCAGTTGCTACAAACACCTCTAAGAAAAGCTTATTTACTACAGATGAAAAAGTACAATTGATGCAAGAAAATTTGACTCATTTGCCAAATGTCACAGTCGTTCAACATACCGGAGGACTCACAATTGACTTGGCCAAAGAATGGAACGCGACCGTTCTCTTGAGAGGAATAAGAAATGTAAAGGATTTTGAATACGAAGCTGATGTGGCGTCTATGAACAAAACTCAAAATAAAGAAATAGAGACGGTTTTTTTGACCGCTGATGAAAAATACCGTTTCGTGAGTTCAAGTTTGATAAAAGAAGTGGCTATGTTTGGTGGAGACATTACTGGTTTAGTTCCAGAAAATGTCAACCGAGCAATGAAGGGAAAATATGAAATAGAGTAGATTGGTAAATAACTAGTACAGGGCGTGTTGCGATGAGGAAGAAAATAAACAAAAATAGTGTTTGGATCATCTTATTAATAGCTTTTCTAGGATTAGTTTTTATGCCATTACCGTATTATATCGAATCTCCTGGATCAGCAGTTCATTTGGATGAGTTGGTCCAAGTAGATAATGAAGCGGATCAGGAGCCGGGCAGTTATATGTTGACGACAGTAGCGGTTCGCAGAGCAACACCATTGACTTATTTAATGACCTTTTTACCTTTTCATGATGGCTATACGGAAGAAGAATTGTTTGGAACAACCAATTCTTCCGAAGAATACAACAACCTTCAGCAATTTTATATGACAAGTTCAATCAATAGTGCGATCCAAGCGGCATTTGAAGCTGCAGACGAACCTTATGACTTTTCGTACAAGGGGGTTTACATCATGTCGATTTTGGATAATTCCAATTTTGAAGGATTGCTTCGAGTCGGTGATACGATTGTAGCTTTGGATGGGCAAGCGTTCAACAGCTCAGAAGAATTTATTGCCTATGTCCAACAGCAAAAAACAGGTCAGCCTGTCGAGGTCACTTTTCAACGGGATGGTGTAGAAGATACAGTTACAGCTGATTTGATGGAAATGGAAGAAACCAAACACCCAGGACTTGGAATTAGTTTAGTAGACAACACAGAAATCACTACGAATATTCCTGTAGAGATTGATGCGAGCGGAATTGGAGGACCTTCAGCCGGATTTATGTTTGCCTTGCAGATTTATACTCAACTTGAAGGAAGCGACTTGAGAAATGGGAATGAAATTGCCGGAACTGGAACAATCAGTGCGGACGGAACCATTGGCAGGATCGGCGGTATTGAAAAGAAAGTCGTTGCAGCTGACGACGAAGGTGCGACTATATTCTTTGCTCCAGATGACGAGATCGATCCTGTGATTTTAGAAAATTATCCAGACTTAAAGAGCAATTATGAAGAAGCAGTTGCCGCTGCAGAAGAAATCGATACCGATATGGTTATAGTACCTGTTAAAAATATCCAAGATGCGATTGATTATTTAAATGAACTGAATTAAGTGAAAAAGAGTAGGTGGAAAGAATTCCATCTACTCTTTTTTTGATTTTCCGCATTTAGTTCAATGTGTAAAAAGCTTCTTTATTTAAAAGAGAAGCTTTTTAATTTACGTATAGTGTAGAAAGAGGTGAAAGCAGGTGGTAAAGGTGTGGTACAGACTCAAAGAAAAAGCAGCAACTCATTCATTACAGATTGGGCTTATCAGCATGTCGTTAGGCGTTGTGCTGATCGTAGTTTCGTTCTTTCTCTTAACAACAACGAGAAAAAGCGAAATAAATCCAGAAGAACTGTTAGACGCTCCTACCGAGGAGTACTTATTGGATCCGACCGCTATAGAGGAGGGGGCCGAAACCGAGAACACAGAAGAAAGTGCTTCGCCAACAGAAGAAGTGTATGTAGATGTAAAAGGCGCAGTGAAAAAACCGGGAGTGTATGCAGTATTTTCTGATATGCGTATGATGGACGTCATTGAAATGGCAGGAGGTTTTTTGGTATCTGCGGATCAGTCACAGATTAATCTGGCATTGAAACTTGTGGACCAAATGGTGATTTATGTCCCTCAAATTGGAGAAGAACCACCGACGTCAACTGAAGAGAGTTTGTCATCTTTAAATCCAGAAAGTGAGGAAAAAGAAAGCCAAATCAATATCAATACTGCAGATGCTCAGCAACTCCAAGAATTGAACGGTATCGGAGAAAAGAAAGCAGAAAAAATCATTCAATATCGTGAAGAAAGTGGTTCTTTCCAAACTATTGAAGACTTAAAAAATGTTTCAGGTATTGGAGACAAGACTTTTGAATCTTTAAAAGACTTAATAACAGTAGGGGCAGAGTAGGATACTGTAAAGTCTTATTGCAACTCATTTTTAGCTTTTGTATACTGGAGTTAATTATCCGGTTAGATACCGTAAAAAATAGAACAACGGAGGATCATTATGGTGGAAAGAATTCCTTGGAATCAGTATTTTATGTCTCAAAGTTTATTGTTGGCGCAACGAAGTACATGTACTCGTTTGATGGTTGGTGCAACCATTGTTAGAGAAAAAAGAATCATCGCAGGCGGATACAACGGCTCAGTGAGCGGAGACAGTCACTGTATTGATGAAGGATGTTACGTAGTGGATGGTCATTGTGTACGAACAATCCATGCTGAAATGAACGCTATTCTTCAATGTGCCAAATTTGGTGTAGATACAGAAGATGCAGAAGTTTATGTGACTCATTTTCCTTGTCTGCAATGCACTAAAATGATCATTCAAGCTGGTATCAAGAAAATCTATTATTTAGAGGATTACCACAATAATGAGTATGCATTAAAGTTGATTGAACAAGCCCACGTTCAATGCGAAAAAGTCCGTTTGCCAATTGATTTTTTTGGAAAGTTGGACAATCTTGTCAAAGAACAATCCAAAATAAATCAAGCTGAACCTGAACTTCATCAATAGTTGAGAGGATACTTTGTTTATCCTGCTTTATTTTCTTTCCTTCTTGTATGTACCCTGTTGAGTGGAGGGCACTGGTTAGCCATTGGCATAACCAGTTACTTCTTTTTGCGGTTGTACAGGCTAAAAAAGAAATCGATATTTTTCACTTCACTGATTATTGGAGGGTGTGTAGCCTATTTTACTAGTGTCCATCAATCTTACAATGATACCTCGCTTGTTGAGAGTTCAGGAAAATTCTTAATCGAGCTGCAAATGGACGAAGTAAAATATGATGGAAACCAATTGCAATTTTACGGAGTCGTCAAAGAAACTGCTGAGCAAAAAAACCTGTCAGAAAAAGTGGTTGTATTCTATTATATAGATTCTTTAGCAGAAAAAGACTGGTGGCAGTCTCAACATCATAAGCAAAAATTGATTGTTGAAGGAGAGCTGTCTAGACCTGAAAAGAATCGGAATCAATATTTGTTTGATTACAAACAATTTTTATTCAACAAACGTGTCCATTGGATTTTATCAGCTGATCAATTAGAAGTTCTGCCAAACCATAACAGCCATTCGTTTTGGGAAAATTATTCTTTATCGGCTATAAAGGAACGGTTGATGGAACATATCGATCAGACGATGACGCCTAAAATAGGTGATTATATGAAGACGCTCTTGTTAGGCGACGTTGGTGCTTTCGAGACAGAGCTGTTGCAGCAATTCAAAGATCTGGGATTGCTTCATCTGTTGAGTATCTCTGGACTACATATACAATTCCTATTTTCCATTTTTTCGTATCTATTATTGAGAGCAGGTATGACCAAAGAATCTAGTTATTTCATTTTAGTGCCTATTCTTTTCTTTTACGGTAGTTTGATTGGGTGGGGAACGAGTCCCTTTAGAGCTGTGGTAACCAGTTTTATTGCATTGAGTGCTGCGCGATTCACTATTCGAATTTCTACTCTTGATGTGTGGTCCATGACGTTGATCGCAGCATTGATGATAGACCCTTATCAAATCAGCAGTGCAGGGTTTCAATTGAGTTATGGATTGAGTTTGCTGCTGGTCCTGTTTTCTAAGACTTTCTTGGTGTCGCGGTACAATTATTGGACGCAAAATCTGCTGATTTCATTTGTGATGACTGTCGCTTCAACTCCGGTTTTGATGTTCCACTTTTTTGAGTTTCCTTGGATTGGAACGATAGCGAATCTTTTGTTCATCCCGTTTTTTTCATGGGTATTGATTCCGTTACTGATTTACCTAGTTCTTTCTTTTCTGATATCAGGCACGACATTTTTTGAACTGCTGCTTAACATTTTAGAGACCGTGCTGTCTTTTCCTGGATGGATTGCTTCGTGGCTATCAAAAATCCCGTTTAACCTTATCGTAACCGGAAAGATTCCGGTGTTTTTAATGGGGATTTTTTGTGTGGCTTTGATTCTATGGTTTATGTCTTTAGAAACAAGGAAACACCGGAAGAAAGCTTTGTTTGGAGCTGCTGCTGTTTTTTTAGTGGCTGTCCAATATCAAACCTATTCTCCATTTGGTGAGGTAGTGATGATAGATGTTGGACAAGGAGATGCTTTTTTGATCAAGGAACCTTTTGGTCAAGGCAATCATTTGATTGATACAGGAGGAATGATTTCGTTCGGGACAGAAGAGACGTGGATGCAGAAAGAAACTCCTTCAACAGTCGCTAATCGACATGTTTTACCGCTGTTAAAAGCTAAAGGAGTCAGGAAGTTGACCACTGTTTTTGCAACTCATGGTGATGCTGACCACATTCAAGCATTGAAAGAAATTGCTGAGGGAGTAAAGATTGAAGAAGTGGTTTTCCCGACAGGTACAGAAAAAAAAGATCTTTTTCGAGAAACAGCGCAAATTTTGCAAAAAAAATCCATCACTTTGACAAGCGTAGTGGCTGACAAGAAAGCTCCTGTTAAAGTGAATTCTTTTTTGTATGTGCTATGGCCATTTGAAGCTGGAGAAGGGGAAAATAAAGATTCGTTAGTATTGTATGGTCAAATTGGAGCGTACAAATGGTTATTTACTGGCGATTTAGGTGTAGAAGAAGAGCAAAAACTGTTGGAAGAGTACCCTAATTTAAAGGTTGACGTTCTCAAGGTGGGGCATCATGGAAGCCATACTTCTTCCAGTGAAAGCTTTATTCGCCAAATTGATCCGGAAATTGCTTTGATCTCTGTTAAAAAAGCAAATCAATTTGGCCATCCTCATGATGAGGTAATTGGCTTGCTTGAGATAGAACAGGTCAAAGTTTTTCGTACGGATTTAAATGGAGCTGTTCATTACCAATACTTTCCATTTGAACCCAAAAGGCACTCCGTGGATTTTCGAACGATTTTGTTAGAAGATGAAAAGTTTTAAACAACAGTAAAAATATACTTGCTTTCTAAGGATTCAATTTGTACGATTAAGAGGATATGGAAAGTGGGGAAGAAGTTGAACTATACAACTGAACTAGCAAAAATCAATAAAAAAGAATTTTCTTCTGTATATGTGGTGTTAGGGACAGAAGCTTATTTGGCAGATAATTTAAGGAAAGCTTTTATAGCCAATGTGCTTTCCTCTGATGAAATGGATTTGAACTTTAGTTCATTTGATATGGAAGAAACACCTTTGAGCACAGTCTTGAATGACGCAGAAAGCATTCCTTTTTTTGGCGACAGACGTTTGGTGTTTGTGAATCGACCAGCTTTCTTAACGGGAGAAAAAACAAAACAAAAAGTAGAACATGACATTGATGGGTTGATGGATTACTTAGACCATCCATCTCCCTCAACCGTATTAGTCTTTTTTGCGCCGTACGAGAAGTTGGATCAGCGGAAAAAAATCGTTAAAAAATTAAAAAAATCCGCTGCATTCATCGATATAGCAGCGATGTCTGAACAAGATACAAGAAAATATCTGAAAGACACCATCGCCAACGAAGGATATACGATCACTCCGGAGGCTTTTGACCTGATGATTCAATTGACTGATGCTAATCTGACTACGGCTATTGGAGAATTGCCTAAACTCTTTTTATATGCATTAGAGACTAAAAAAATTCTTAAGCCGGCAGTGGAAGAATTGATCTCCAGATCTTTAGAACAAAATATCTTTGCTTTAAATGAAATGGTCTTAAAAAAACAAGTTGGACCGGCATTGGATTTGTACCAAGATCTATTGCTGCAAAAAGAAGACCCGATTAAAATAAACGCCATTATGACCAGTCAATTCCGCTTGTTGATCCAAGTGATGATTTTGTCCAAGCAAGGTTTCCAGCAAAATGAAATAGGACAAACATTAAAAGTGCATCCTTACCGTGTGAAATTAGCCAGTCAGCAAATCAAGAAGTATAATGAACAAACGTTGACTCAAGCCTTTGAAGGATTAATAGAAGCAGAATATCGCTTGAAAACAGGTCAAGGAGATCGGAAAATGCAGTTTGAATTGTTTGTTTTGCAGTTTGCACAAGGAATGGCGAACCGATAGGACGGTTTTTGAAAGAAACTTCTCTCCTATCAAGTAAAAAAACTTTACAGTTTAATATTGCATTCAGCAGTTTCATCCGGTATAATAAACGATGTTGAAATAATTTTACAATTATTTTAGTTGTTATACATGGAAAGAGGGGTGTACTAAATGCCAAACATCGAATCAGCAATTAAACGTGTTCGTACTGCCGAAAAATCAGCAGTTCAAAACAATACTAAAAAAAGCTCAATGCGTACTGCTGTGAAAAAATTTGAACAAGCAGCTGCAGCTGGAGACAGCAATGCAAACGCTTTGTACAACAGCGCAGTTAAAGCAATTGATATGGCTGCATCTAAAGGATTAATTCACAAAAACAAAGCAGCTCGCGATAAATCTCGTTTATCAGCTAAATTAGCTAAATAATCCACTAAATTGGGTCTGGTCGTCCAGGCTCTTTTTTGTTGCTTAAGAAGCGATAATGCCAGCTGTTTACCATCTAAAAAAAACTCTTTTCATCAGATCGTTCTGATGAAAAGAGTTTTTTTGACTGTCTAGAGTCTTAAACAACCGCCTGCCGTTAAAGTTTCATTTTTGTGAATACTACATCAGTTCCTTTTAGGATCCACGCTCTCTTGCTTGTAAGAACATATGTTCAGTGATAGAATGAATAGAGAACTTTGGTTTGCGAGTTATGCAGAAGTGAGGAGATCATATGGCAGAAAAACAGTTTGAATTAGTTTCTCAATATCAGCCTGGCGGGGATCAGCCTGAAGCGATTAGACAATTGGTCGAAGGACTCAACGCAGGTGTCAAAGAACAGACATTACTTGGTGCGACCGGTACAGGAAAAACCTTTACTGTATCCAACGTTATTCAAGAAGTAAACCGACCAACTTTGGTTATTGCCCATAACAAAACGTTGGCGGGTCAATTATATAGTGAGTTTAAAGAATTTTTCCCAAATAATGCAGTAGAGTATTTTGTTAGTTATTATGATTATTATCAACCTGAAGCGTATGTGCCTCAAACGGATACGTTTATTGAAAAGGAAGCCAGTGTAAACGATGAAATCGATAAGTTGCGTCACTCTGCGACAAGTTCATTGATTGAACGACGAGATGTTATTGTAGTCGCTTCAGTATCGTGTATTTATGGATTGGTCAACCCGTTAGATTATAAAGAATTTGTTTTATCTCTAAGGGTCGGAATGGAGATCAGTCGAGACGACATGTTGCGGAAACTGATCGATATGCAATTTGAGCGGAATGACATTGATTTTCAACGTGGCCGCTTTCGTGTCCGTGGAGACATTGTCGAAATTTTCTTGGCTTCTAGAGATAGTGAAGCTGTTCGAATCGAGTTTTTCGGAGACGAGATCGAGCGCATTCGAGAAGTAGATGTATTGACGGGTGAGGTTAAAGCAGATGTAGGATTTGTAGCCGTCTTCCCTGCAACTCACTTCGTGGCGAATGACGAACAAACTCGTCATGCAGTAAAAACGATTCAAGCAGAATTAGATGCCAGACTAAAAGAATTGAGAGCGGAAAATAAATTATTGGAAGCTCAGCGCTTGGAACAACGAACCAATTATGATATTGAAATGTTATTGGAAATGGGATATTGCCCAGGTATTGAGAACTATTCCAGACATATGGATGGAAGAAAACCTGGAGAAGCACCTTATACATTGTTAGATTTCTTTCCAGATGACTCTTTATTTGTCGTGGATGAGTCTCACATTACCATGTCGCAAATACGCGGGATGTACAATGGTGACCAAGCGAGAAAGCAACAACTGATCGATCATGGATTCCGGTTGCCCAGTGCATTAGACAACCGACCTTTGCGATTAGAAGAATTCGAGAAACATGTCAATCAAATCATGTATATCTCAGCTACTCCAGGACCTTACGAGTTGGAGCGGACAAACGGTGTTGTAGAACAAATCATTCGTCCGACTGGGTTGTTGGATCCTGTGATTGAGATCCATCCAATCGAAGGACAAATTGATGATCTGATTGGGGAAATAAATGAGCGCATTGAGAAAAATGAGCGAGTCTTCATCACGACATTGACAAAGAAAATGTCCGAAGATTTATCAGACTATTTAAAAGAGATCGGCTTAAAAGTAGAATACTTGCATAGTGATGTAAAAACGTTGGAAAGAACAGAAATCATTCGTAACCTGCGTTTAGGCGTATTTGACGTCCTAATTGGTATCAACTTGCTGAGAGAAGGGCTGGATGTGCCGGAAGTATCATTGGTAGCAATCCTTGATGCTGACAAAGAAGGTTTCTTAAGAAGTGAACGTTCATTGGTTCAAACGATCGGGAGAGCAGCTCGTAATGAAAATGGGAAAGTTATTTTGTATGCAGATAAGATAACAGACTCTATGCGGTATGCGATCGATGAAACAGAAAGACGTCGTTCAGTGCAAATGAAATATAATGAAGAACATGGAATCGTACCAAAAACAATCATAAAAGAAGTGCGCGATTTGATTTCGATCACCACCGCAGTTGAAGAAGAGAAAGAGATTTCTGTAGCTCAAATCTCTAAATTAAACCGAGAAGACAGAATCACTCTGATTGAAACGATGGAGTTGGAAATGAGAGCCGCAGCCAAAGAATTAGACTTTGAAAAAGCCGCCAATTTAAGAGATACGATTTTAGAAATCAGAGCAGAATACAACATTTGACAGTCCGTTGTTATTTCAAATGAAATAACAGGATTAACAACATTAGTACTTGCATTTTAGAATAAAGTTCTGTAATATTTAGATGTGCGATAAGCACGTACCTTTTACTTGGTTGTACGAGTCACCAACGACTACTCAGTAAAAGGAAAAAAACAGAAAGAGGTGTTTAGAAATGGCTATTTCTAAAGAACGCAAAAACGAAATCATTACTCAATACGCAAGACACGAAGGAGATACTGGTTCTCCAGAAGTACAAATTGCTGTATTGACTGAAGAAATCAACCACTTAAATGAGCATGCACGTACTCACAAAAAAGACCACCATTCTTACCGTGGATTGATGAAAAAAATCGGTCACCGTCGTAACTTGTTAGCATACTTACGTAACAAAGATGTTGCTCGTTACCGTGAATTAATCCAAAGCTTAGGCTTACGTCGTTAAGATCCGTTTGTCTATTTTCTAAAGCGGGGTTCTTAGGAATCTCGCTTGTTTTATTGAGAAAATGCAGCCCGTTTTAAGAGTGAATCGGCGATGAGCTTATTCATGTTTTAAAAGCAAATTGATTTTGCTTACTACACACAGAGAACATTGAAGTATCCGTTATCCTACTATGCAAATGTGAGCGTTTAAACTTTAAATACTGACATTTGTTTAGTAGATTGCTGGGATATCAATGGTTCTCGATAAAAAAGGAGAACAAATAATGACAGAAAAACAAGTTTTTACAACTGAACTTGGCGGACGCCCTTTAACAGTTGAAATAGGACAGTTAGCCAAACAAGCAAATGGGGCCGTTTTGGTTCGTTATGGAGACACAGTTGTTTTAACAGCTGCTGTAGCCAGCAAAGATGCTATGGATGTAGATTTCTTTCCATTAACAGTAAACTACGAAGAAAAAATGTATGCAGTAGGTAAAATCCCAGGAGGATTCATCAAACGTGAAGGCCGTCCTAGTGAAAATGCTACATTGACTGCTCGTTTGATTGACCGCCCAATTCGTCCTATGTTTGCAGATGGATTCCGTAATGAGGTACAAATCACTAATACAGTTATGTCAGTGGAACAAGACTGCTCTCCAGAAATGGCAGCTATGCTTGGATCATCTTTGGCTTTAGTGGTTTCTGACATTCCATTTAACGGACCTATTGCAGGAGTAAACGTTGGACGTGTAAACGGAGAGTTGATCATCAACCCAACGGTTCAACAAGACGAAGAGTCGGATATCCAATTAACGGTAGCTGGAACAAAAACAGCGATTAACATGGTTGAAAGTGGTGCTGCAGAAGTATCTGAAGAAGGTATGTTGGAAGCATTGATGTTCGGTCATGAAGAAATCAAAAAATTAGTGGCTTTCCAAGAAGAAATCCAAGCAGCTGTTGGAAAAGAAAAAATGGAAGTCCTATTATTAGAAGTAGATGCAGATGTACAAGAAGAAGTACAAGCAGCTTACAAAGAAAAAATGGTAAATGCGATTCAAATCTTTGATAAACAAGAACGCGCTGAACAAACTGAAGCAGTGAAAAAAGAAGCTATTGCTTTCTTTGAAGCTAAATACGCTGATCATGATGAAGCAGCTCGTATCAACAAAGAAGTGAAAAAAATCGTTGAAGATCTTGAAAAAGATGAAGTACGCCGTTTGATCACAGAAGAAAAAATCCGTCCGGATGGTCGTAAAATTGATGAGATTCGTCCATTAGCTTCAGAAACAGGTGTTTTACCAAGAGCTCATGGTTCTGGTTTGTTTACACGTGGACAAACACAAGCATTGTCTATTGCGACTCTAGCGCCTCTTGGAGAACATCAAATTATTGATGGCTTAGGTATTGAAGAAAGCAAACGATTTATCCACCATTACAATTTCCCGCAATTCTCAGTTGGTAGCACAGGCCGCGGCCGCGCACCAGGCAGACGTGAAATTGGACATGGGGCTTTAGGCGAACGCGCTATGGCTCAAGTTATCCCTAATGAAAAAGATTTCCCTTACATGATTCGTGTGGTTTCAGAAGTTTTAGAATCAAATGGTTCTTCTTCTCAAGCAAGTATCTGTGCAGGAATCTTAGCGTTGATGGATGCTGGTGTACCTATTAAAGCTCCAGTTGCTGGTATTGCAATGGGATTGGTCAGCGACGGAAGCAACCATACTGTCTTAACGGATATCCAAGGGTTGGAAGATCACCTAGGCGATATGGACTTTAAAGTTGCTGGAACAGCCGAAGGAATCACAGCATTACAAATGGATATCAAAATCCAAGGAATTACTCAAGAAATTTTAACGGAAGCATTGACTCAAGCTAAAAAGGCTCGTTTAGAAATCTTAGATGAATTAGTATCTACTATCTCTGAACCGCGCAAAGAATTGAGCAAATACGCTCCGAAAATTGAAATGATGCAAATCAAACCAGAAAAAATCAAAGTCGTTATTGGACGCGGTGGAGACCAAATCAATGCTATTATCGAAGAAACTGGCGTTAAGATCGACATTGATCAAGACGGTAAAGTCAGCATTGCTTCAGATAATGCAGAAATGATCCAACGTGCAAAAGAAATCATCGAAGAATTGACGAAAGAAATCGAAGTTGGTCAAGTTTACGATGGTACTGTAAAACGCGTTGAAAAATTTGGTGCTTTTGTTGAAATCGCTAAAGGAAAAGACGGTTTGGTGCACATCTCTCAATTAGATACTAAACGTGTGGCTAAAGTAGAAGATGTCGTAAACGTTGGCGACTCTCTGAAAGTCAAAGTCATTGAAATCGATCGTCAAGGTCGTATCAATCTTTCTCACAAAGTATTAATGGAAGAAGAACAACAAGAATCTAGCGAAACAGAAACAACAACTAACTAAAACAATGAAGCCTTACTGGATTAGATTCAGTAAGGCTTTTTTACGTTATAAAACCATTGAAACGTAAGCAGTAAAGCAACTGGACCGATGTTTACCAATGACGAAAGTTTTTGTTTGGTGTCAAGCGAAAGTTAAAATGTCCTAAAACCAAGGCTCACATTAATGCAAGCTTTTACTTCGCAAAAGCTTGCATTAATGTGACCGAATTTGTTAAAATTAGTCTTAAGCTGTTTGTTCAGCTTCGTACTCTTCGAGTGTTTTTCCGACACTGCGAAGATATCTTTTGAAAGATTCTAGTTTCCACGGGTGAGATTGTGGGGGAATATACTGGCGTCTTTCTTTTTTTTGCTCTGGAATCGGATCAAACTCTTGTGAGTAGTAGTCATGTTCTTTCAGTCTCCTTGTTGTGTATATTTTTTCAGCTATATTTACATAGATATCTCCGTTAAACGCTTCGATAACCAACACCTTTGATCTTCGCGTGAAGTAGTGCTCTTCACTGCCTTCCGTAGGCAGGTAGTAGTTGTTTTGATACCGAATATGATGCCCACTATCCACTTTTCTATTCGCTACTCGTGCTAATAATAAATTGATTTCTGATTTAGTTGGTGCGTTTTCATAGATGGATTCCTTCGTTTTATTGCCAAACTTCTTATTGAAAGTCCTAATCCATTTCGTTAAAAAGTGATTGGCTTCCTCCATAGATTGTATTCCAGCTAAGTCTAAATCTACAGGAAGTCGTGATTGAACAGTCCCGTTTAAGCGCTCTACGCGGCCTTTAGCTTGTGGAATAGAGGAGGTTTTAATCTCAATACCGAGTTGATGACAGGCAAAACCAAACTGGGTAAAGGTATCTTCTTCGACCGCTTTCATGGCTTTTGATGTGTATTCGAAAACCGTTCGTTTATCTGTTAAAAAAGCTAAAGGGATGCCTTGTTTCGTTAGGATCTGATTGAGCACATGATAATAGCCATTGAGTGTTTCTTGCATATCGAAATAAGCCCCGACGATATTACCAGAAGCGTCATCAATAGCTAAATGGAGATGTGTCACCTCTTTACCAAACCAGTTATAGGAGCTGGCATCCATTTGAATAAGCTCCCCCTGATATTTCTTTCTAGGACGGCTAGGGTGACTTTTTTCGGGTAACTCCATTTGATCTTCGGCTCTTGGAACCAGTGGGTTATAAGACCCTTTTTTACCTTTCATTGATTTAGCTTTGATTCGAGCATTTATTTTCTTACGTGTTTTTCTTTGAGCCTTAGGTGATAGAATATCAGCATGATATAAAATATGACGAATGGTCGTATCGGTGTAACAGATAGCATGATCCTCCTTCAAAATTTCAGTAAAATGCTTCACGTTAGGCTTTATCTTAAAACTTTGATAGAGCTCGATCACTTGTCTTTTTATTTCCTCTGGCACGGCGTGCCTAGCTGCTTTTCCTCTGTTGCCGTGTGAAAAAACAGCTTTTCCTCCTTCTTGATAGTCTTGAATCAATCTGTTGACTTGCCTCATCGAGAGCCCAAGTTCAACACAAGCTCTCTTTTTTTCCTTTCTTTTTTCTGCCACAGCTTTTATTACTTTATATTTCTTATCTTCATTCATCGTTAGTATTATCCTTTTCATGATTTTATTTTATCATTTTGGGACATTTTATGCTTCGACCTACTTAGGACATTATCACGTTCGAACGATATTACCAATGACGAAAGTTTTTGTTTGGTATGATTTCACAGTGAATTATGATAAAATGAATAATGGTACTATTCGTAAGTTTAAATAAAAGATAAAAGTTTAGAAGTAGGAGTGAGATTATGAATGGATATTCAGTAGCAGTAGTTGGCGCAACAGGAGCAGTAGGGACAAAAATCATTAAGATGCTGGAAAATGCAGCTTTTCCAATCAAAGAAGTAAGATTACTCTCTTCTAAGCGTTCTGCTGGTAAAAAATTGGTATTTAAAGATACCGAAATTGAAGTTCAAGAAACAACTGAAGATTCATTCAGTGGAATAGATATTGCTTTATTTAGTGCAGGAGGAGACATCTCTAAAAAATTCGCTCCAGAAGCCGTCAAACATGGGGCAATTGTCATTGACAATACAAGTGCTTACCGCATGGACCCAGAAGTTCCTTTGGTTGTACCTGAAGTCAATCCTGAGGCATTGGAAAAACATTCTGGTATAATTGCCAATCCTAATTGCTCAACGATCCAAATGGTTGCAGCATTGCATCCAATACGAAAAGCATTTGGACTGGACAGAGTAATCGTTTCAACATACCAAGCAGTCAGTGGAGCAGGAAACTCGGCATTGAAAGAAATGTATGATCAAGCTCAGCAGATGATGGATGATAAACCTTACGAGGCTAACATTTTACCAGCTGGCGGAGATAAAAAACATTTTCCTATTGCTTTCAATGCTTTGCCCCAAATCGATGTATTTGACAAAAAAGGGTATACAAAAGAAGAATGGAAAATGACCAACGAGACTAAAAAAATCATGGGCGATGATGCGATAAAGTTATCTGCTACATGCGTGCGTGTCCCAGTTGCTTATGGACATTCAGAATCTGTGTACATCGAAGTCAAAGACACGACTGCTTCAGTGGAGAAGATTCGAGATATTTTAAGAGAAGCACCAGGGGTAACTTTAGAAGACGATCCAAGTGAGCAAATTTATCCTACTGCATTAACTGCTGAAAACAAAAAAGATGTTTTTGTCGGTCGGATTCGTAAAGACTTGGATGATGAAGCAGGCTACCATATGTGGATCGTTTCAGACAATCTATTAAAAGGTGCAGCTTGGAATACTGTTCAAATTGCAGAAAAAATGCACGAATTGAATTTGATTCAGCCATCATCTATCAAATAGACTAAAGCTAGAGGAGGACGTAATTTGAATATCCAACAAGCAAGTATCATTACAGCAATGGTTACGCCGTTTGATCATGAGAACAATATCGATTTCAAAAAATTAGAAAAATTGATTGATCATTTGATTGCAACGGGTACTCAAGGAATTGTAGTTGGTGGAACAACTGGTGAGTCTCCTACACTTTCTCACGATGAAAAATTGACATTGTACCAACATACAGTAGAATTTGCAGCAGGACGTGTCCCAATCATAGCAGGAACAGGTTCAAATAATACTGCTGAAACGATTTCTTTTACACAAGAGGTAGCGCAAATTAAAGGAATTGATGCAGCATTGGTGGTAACTCCTTACTATAATAAACCGAATCAAGCTGGGTTATACGCTCACTTTGAAGCGGTAGCAAAAAGTACGGATCTGCCGATCATTATTTACAATGTTCCAGGAAGAACCAGTGTCTCCATAGAACCAGCTACAACGATTCGTTTGTCCGCTATTGAAACTATTATTGGTGTCAAAGAATGTGTTGGAATAGAAGCCATGAGTGAAATCATTTCTCATACGGATGCTGACTTTTTAGTTTATACTGGTGAAGATGCATTATCCTTACCAGCTAAGGCGATTGGTGCAAATGGTGTGATCTCTGTAGCGAGCCAAGTTTTCGGCGAAGAGATGAAAGAAATGTACGATGCATTTGAAGCGGGTAAATTAACAGAGGCAGCAAAACTGTCCCGTGAGTTGATTCCGAAAATGGATGCGTTGTTTTCAGTTCCTTCTCCTGCACCAACAAAATTTTTATTAAATCATCAAGGAATTGATGTTGGCGGAGTAAGATTGCCTCTAGTAGAGTGCACAACTGAAGAAGAAAAAGTAATTTTATCAACTTGTATTAAATAAACTATTGGAAAAATGATTGAAGAGGTGAAGTAATGAGCAAAATTAAAGTGATTCCACTTGGTGGCGTACGTGAAAATGGAAAGAATATGTACGTAGTGGAAGTAGATGAAGAAATTTTTGTATTGGATTGCGGTTTGATGTATCCAGAAACGGAATTATTCGGGATTGATGTAGTGATTCCAAATTTTGATTATTTGGAGGAAAATAAAGATAGAGTAACTGGGGTATTCTTGACTCATGGTCATGAGGATGCTATTGGAGCTTTACCTTATTTCTTGCAAAAGTTTAATGTTCCCGTTTTCGGTACAGAGCTGACTATCGAATTAGCAAAAATGAGTGTAGAAGAAAAAGGTCAATCGATCAAATTTGACGATTACCACGTTATTGATGAACAAACCGAAATTGAATTTAACAATGCTGTAATCAGCTTCTTTAGAACAACTCATTCGATTCCTGATTCAGTAGGGATCGTTGTAAAAACTGAAGAAGGAAGTATTGTGTATACAGGAAACTTCAAATTCGATCAAAGTGCACAACCAATGTACAAAACCGATTTAAACCGTATTAGTGATATCGGAAGAGAAAAAGTGTTGGCTTTATTAAGCGACTCAAGTGAAGCAGAAAGTCCAGTTGAAAACGTGAGCGACTTGAAAGTGGCGGAAGAGGTACTAGATACCTTCCAAAATACTTCAAGCAGAATCATCGTCGCTGCTGTTGCCAGCAATATTTTGAGAATTCAACAAGTTTTTGATGCGGCTCACCGTTCAAAACGTAAAATCTTTATCACAGGGAAAAACTTGGAAGAGATTGTAGACAAAGCATTGAAAATGAATAAATTGCAATTGCCAAGTGACGATTTGATCGTTCCAGTCAAAGACATAGACAAATACGAAGATCATGAAATCGTTGTGCTTGAAACTGGTAGTACTGGGGAACCTATCAAGACGCTGCAACGTATGGCTAAAGGCAAGCATCCGCAAGTGAATATCCAAGAAGGCGATTTGGTGTATATCGTTACCAGTCCTTCTCACGAAATGGAAGTAACGGTTGCGACTACAGAGAATATGGTTTACCGTGCTGGAGGGGCTGTAAAACAAATTACAGACAACTTAAAAGCTTCTGGTCACGCGACACCAAATGATTTAAAATTGATGATCAACTTGATCCATCCTGAGTATTTTATTCCGGTAACTGGTGAATACAGAATGTTGGCTGCTCATGCTGATCTAGCCCATGAAGTAGGAATGTCTTACAAGAATATCATTATTCCTGGAAAAGGTGACATCATCGAATACTCTCACAACCGTTTCACGATGTCTGGACAAGTAGAGTCCGGTAATACAATGGTAGATGGGATCGGAATCGGTGATATCGGAAACATCGTATTGCGCGATCGTAAATTATTGTCTCAAGACGGTATTCTGATTGCTGTTGTAACGATCAACCGTAGAACGAAAGAAATTACTTCTGGTCCAGAAGTAATGACGCGCGGATTTGTATACGTGAAAGAAAATACTCCATTGATCGAACAAAGCAGTGAATTAGTGAGAAAAGTTGTTGAGGAAAATCTGCAGCAAAATGAATTTGAATGGGGTGCTTTGAAGCAAGATATCAGAGACTCTTTAAGTAAATTCTTGTTCGATAAAACGCGCAGAAGACCTGTGATTCTTCCAATTATTATGGAAGCCAGCTCTAACAAAAATAAGAAACAAAAATAAATGCAATTAAGGCTAGGACATCACATGTCCTAGCCTTATTTAAAATAATAACGAATAAAGCAGGTGTATCTATGGAAAAACAACAAGAAGAAATCATCACGTTAACAGAACAATTTGTAGCAGACTTATTTCAAAATGATGCATCGGGACATGATTGGTGGCATATCCACCGAGTAAGGAACTTAGCTAAACAGATGGCAGAAGAAGAACCCGGACCGGTAAATACTTTTGTTTGCGAGATGGCAGCTTTGCTGCATGATGTTCCAGATGATAAACTAGTTAAAAATGCTGCAGAAGGTGAAAAACGGTTGATGGATTGGCTGAACCAATTTTCTTTGCCTAAAGAGATCCAAGAGCAGATTCTTTTTATAGTGTTGAATCTATCTTATAAAGGTGGGACCAATAAAGTGCAGCTCGACTCTATTGAAGGAATGCTGGTGCAGGATGCGGATCGTTTAGACGCTATTGGTGCAATTGGGATCGCACGGACTATGGCTTTTTCGGGTTCACGAGGACGTCTGATTCATGATCCGTCTAAAAAACCGAGAGAATCTATGAGTTACGAAGAATACCGTTCAGGAGACGATACAGCCATCATGCATTTTTATGAAAAACTGTTGAAGTTGAAAGATACGATGAATACACAAACCGGAAAACTCTTTGCACAAAGAAGACATGAATATATGGAGACTTTTCTAGAAGAATTTTACTTAGAGTGGGATGGATTGAGGTAAGAGGAAAAAAACGAATAGAAGGCTTATCAAGAGACTTTCGAACTTGTCATCTGTTATTCTTGAATCAATAACTTAAAGGGAACAGGGTGTGTGCGGATGGAAACTATACAGTTGAGAGAAGCTATGATCGAAGATATACCTAAGTTGGAAAATTATGCGATCGAGTCAAATACTTACATGATCAAACCAATGGATGCTCTAACAGAAAGTTTGCACGAAACTGGAAAACATCCTATATTGATTTTAAAAGGAAACGATTTAGTCGGATTCTTTATTCTACAATTTGGCATAGGCGTTTCTCGCTATACGGATAATCCTAACGCCGTTTTATTTAAAGCGCACTCTATCGATTTGAGGTATCAAAGTCAAGGGTATGCAAAAAATCGTTAGAGTTGTTACCGGATTATGTGCGGGAGTATTATCCAGATGTGGATGAAATCGTTTTATCCGTAGCTGTAGACAACATCAGCAGCCAAATGTTATACGTGCGTTCTGGTTTTCTAAACAGCTTGAAAAGAATAAATATAAACGATAAAGTTGAATACGTACTAGCTAAAAAAGTGAAATCGCATTAAGAATCCCTATCCAGAATCGGTCTGATATTGACAATTCAAAGACTTTTCGTTACACTGAACAAGGAATAAAAATTGAATGAACATCCATCACAAAGGGGAGCTGAAAAGCTGAGATTGAATCGATTCGATTCTGACCCTTCGAACCTGTTCGTTAGTACGAGCGTAGGAATTGTGACGGAGAGCGAAAGTATTTATATATATACTTAAGTAATCTCCTCCTTTGTTGTTTGGCATTGTTCAAATTATAAGGGAGGAGTTTTTTTATGCGCAACAAAAATTTTAGTGTGTGGATGGAAGGAACGATTATAGCCGCTTTGGCGATCGTATTGTCTTTGATTCCAACAAATATAGGGCCGTCGTTTACCGTGTCGTTAGGAATGATACCAGTGACGCTTTATGCTTTTAGAAGAGGATTTGTACCAGCTGTTTATGCCGGTTTTTTATGGGGGATCTTGCATTTTGTAATAGGAAATGCTTATATCTTAAGTCCGCTGCAAGGATTTATTGAATATTTTATTGCATTTGCATTTGCTGGATTTGGAGGGTTATTTGCCAAAAAAGTCCAATCACTTAGTGAAGAAAATCGAGTACATCAATTAAACTTATTTATTGTGTTGGGGACGTTTACTGGGACCATGGCTCGATTTTTCTGGCATTTTGTAGCCGGGTATTACTTCTGGGGAAGTTATGCGCCAGAAGGAATGGGTGCTTTTGTCTATTCTTTTATCACACAAATCTTAAGCGGTGTTATTACTGCTGTCGTTGCAAGTATGATTTTGATAGTGATTCAAAAAACAACGCCAAGACTATTTATCACAAAGACAGTTGCATAAAACAGAAAGAAAACAGGTGCAAAGCCTGTTTTCTTTTATTTTTGAGAGCGATTGACTTTTATAAAAGAATACTTCATGATGGATAAAAAGCGTTATCAAAAGACTGTGAAATGCAAGAGGAGGCTGATAAATGGAACATATAAAGACTAAAAAGAAGAAGAAAAGTCCCTTGCTTAAAAATATCCTGTTTCTTTCATTGAGTATGGGAGTCGGATTACTATTAGGTGTATTTGGTGCTGTATTTTTACCTGAGACAGTTTTGGAATGGAATGTTTTGCATTTAGTTCTAGGGATCATTTTTTTCTGTTTGAGTTATTTTTTACATATTTTAATTCATGAGTTAGGACATTTGATTTTTGGACTATTAACAGGTTATTCGTTTGTTTCTTTTCGAGTAGGAAGTTTTACGATCATCAAGGAAGATGGGAAGTTCAAGCGTAAAAAATTTCATCTGCCGGGAACAGGTGGTCAGTGCTTGATGTCTCCGCCTGAGTATTCAGAAAAATCGTTTCCGTACATTATCTATAACTTAGGAGGCGTACTGCTGAATCTGGTCACATCGATCATAGCTTTAGGGATTATTGCGAGGATAGAACAGTTATCTGCTTTTGCTCTAGTTGGATGGCAATTATTTTTGGTTGCTGGTCTTTTTACAGCCGTGACGAATGGGATTCCGCTAAAAATAGGAGGTCTTCCAAATGACGGGCACAACATTTATTCTATAATGAAAAAGGAAGAAAATAAAAAAGCTTTTTTTACGCAATTGAAAATGAATGCCTTAATGACGCAAGGCATTCGTATCAAAGACATTCCTTTTGAAGAATTGTCTGTCAACGAGTTGAATGCCGGAACTAGTACATTGGAAGTGGCTATTCATATTTTGCAATACAATTGGTACCTAGATCGTTTAGACTTAAAAAAGGCTCAACAGAAATTAACGGAATTGTTGTCTTATATGGATAATTACCCTTTATTTTACAAGCAAGAATTAGCTTGCGAGCAATTGTTTTTGGCTTTGGTATCTCACGAAGATTCAGCAGTCATAGAAGAGCTGTATGATGACGAGCTGAAAACATATATCAAGAAGATGGGTTTTTTGCCGAATAAGAAACGGTTGCTGATGACTCTTGAAGCACACCATTATCAAAACAAAGAAGTCATGCAGCAATACTTTAAGCAACTATTGAAAACGGCTGAAACTTATCCTATAAGAGGAGAGGCAGAGATGGAGATCATGTTAGGGAACTGGGTGAAAGACTCAAAGACCGATGATGAAAACCAGGCGGGGCATTGAAATAAGGAAAAATACTGATCAAGTGAGAATAAGTGTAGTATGATAGAGATATAAAACGATTCAGTTCGTTCATTTTACCTATAAGCAGGTAACTATTCGAAAAGAGGTGAGTTTATTGAGGTATGTTTTTTACTTTGTTTCATTGTTTTTTGCTATCAATAGTATTTTTGCAGCCATAACAGTGTTTCGTGAAAAACGGGATATTGCTGCAACATGGGCCTGGTTATTGGTCTTAAACTTTTTACCTGGGATAGGTTTTATCATCTATTTCTTTATTGGAAAAAAAATCTCCAAAGAAAAAATCTTTGATATTCAAGCGCAAGAGAGCATCGGTATGCCTGAACTGGTAGAAGCTCAAAAACAGATGCTGCTGGAAGAAGAGAGATTGCTGTCAAAAAAACAAGACACAGAGGATTCTAAAGAAATTACGAATTTATTCTTGGAAAGCAGCGAGTCTATTTTGACAAAAGGAAATCAAGTAGAGTTTTTCGTAGACGGAAAAGAAAAATTCAAGTCTCTTATTCGAGACATCTACCAAGCAGAAAATCATGTACATATGATTTATTATATTTTCCATAATGATTATATCGGCAACATGGTGTTAAAAGCTTTGGAAGACAGAGCTGCTGCCGGAGTAGAAGTTTTAGTCATTTACGATGCATTAGGTTCCAGGGCCTTGAAACTCGCTTCTTTTAAACGTTTGATTGAGTTAGGTGGACGAGTGGAAACCTTTTTGGTTCTAGATTAGGTTTAATCAACTTCAGGATCAACTTACGTAATCACCGCAAAATTGTCGTAATTGACGGAAAGATCGGTTATATCGGCGGATTTAATGTAGGGGATGAGTATCTGGTGATGGATAAGAAATTTGGTTATTGGAGAGATACTCATTTGAAAATTGAAGGGAATGGGGTCTTGGCCTTGCAAAGCCGATTCATTATGGATTGGAATGCAGCCGTTCCGACAACTCCGTTAGAATATGAAGAAAAATATTTTCCTTATATTCCGCGTAAAGGCGAAACCAATCTTCAAATCGTTTCCAGCGGACCGGATACAGAAATACAGCAAATCAAAAAAGGGTACATCAAAATGATCAGTACAGCTGATGAGTCTGTCTACATCCAAACCCCTTATTTTGTTCCTGATGAAGCGTTGATAGAGACACTGCAGATAGCCGTTATGTCAGGAATCGACGTCAAGATTATGATTCCTAATAAACCTGACCATCCCTTTATTTATCAAGCTACGTTATCCTATGCTGCTCAAATGGTAGATGTAGGCGCGGAAGTTTACATTTACGAAAATGGATTCTTACACAGTAAAACCATCGTCATTGATGGAGAAATCTGTTCAGTAGGAACAGCTAATTTTGATATTAGAAGTTTCAAATTGAATTTTGAAGTCAATGCTTTTATGTATGATCCTTCAGTAGCTAAACAGCAGGAAAGTTATTTCTTTAAAGATATGGAGAAAAGCCGTTTGTTGACGAAAGAAGAAATTGAGAATCAGTCAAAGTGGGTCAAATTCAAACAAAGTTTTTCTCGTTTACTTTCACCGATCTTATAACAGAATAGATATCAAAAGGAGCGCAAATCAAATTTGCGTTCCTTTTTTTTCACCTAAATGGGAACGTGTTTTAGTTGTAAGTGTCATTTATCCAGCCGCTCTTATGAAATGGTACCATGAAAATTCTGTGAAAGCATGTTTTTTGCTATTCCGTGCCCGTTATGCAACAATAAATAAGAGTGTGTGTGAAAAAAACATCTAACGAGGTGGAAGAGAATGATTGAATTTAAAAATGTATCCAAAACATATAAGGATGGAACGAAGGCTGTAGAAAATATCAATTTGACGTTCAATGATGGAGAATTCATCGTATTCATCGGAACCAGCGGGAGCGGAAAAACGACGTCTATGCGTATGATCAACCGAATGAACGAACCAACTAAAGGGCAGATCCTGATTGATGGAGAAGATATCATGAAGAAAGACCCGGTGGAATTGAGAAGAGGAATTGGCTATGTCATCCAGCAGATTGGATTGATGCCTCATATGACAGTGTATGACAATATCACATTGGTGCCCAAGTTGTTAAAATGGCCGGAAGAGAAGAAAAGAGCTAAAGCAGAAGAATTAATCAAACGTGTCGATTTGCCAGTTGAATTCTTAGATCGCTACCCAAGTGAACTTTCAGGTGGACAGCAACAAAGGATCGGTGTTATTCGAGCTTTGGCTGCGGATCAAGACATCATATTAATGGATGAGCCATTTGGAGCATTGGACCCTATTACAAGAGATGCTTTGCAAGAATTAGTAAAACATCTGCAATCTGAGATGGGTCGTACAGTAGTCTTTGTTACCCACGATATGGATGAAGCTTTGCAATTAGCTGACCGTATTGTCATTATGCAGCAAGGAAAAGTTGTTCAATTTGATACACCAGATAATATTTTGGCAAATCCTGTCAATAAATTCGTAGAAGATTTCCTCGGCGAAGATCGCTTGTTACAAGCTCGTCCTTCTATCCAAACGGTTGATCAAATCATGCTGAAAAATCCAGCTTCTGTCACTCCAGGAAAATCTTTGCAAGATGCTATTCGTATCATGAGAGATCGTAAAGTTGATTCCTTGTTTGTAACAGATGATTCAGGTGTGTTAAAGGGATTAGTTGGGTTGGAAGCGATAGACCGTTACCGAAAAACAGCTACAAGTGTTGGAGATGTCATGGAGCATGAAGTTCGTTTTGTTCGTTCCGGTACTTTGCTGCGCGATACAGTACAACGGATGTTGAAGATTGGGTTCAAAAACATCCCAGTAGTAGATCAAAATGATCGGTTGATTGGTTTAGTCACAAGAGGTTCTCTAGCGGAGATCGTATACGACAACATTTGGGGCGATATTGAAGACGCTAAAGACTTGCCGTTGGAAACTACCGCAGATATCAACTCGGGGCAATAGGAAGGATGAAGAGATATGATTGACTTTATAACGAATAATGGTTCTCAATTATTGTTATTGACTTGGGAACATTTATATATATCCGGTATCGCTTTAGCCTTGGGGATCTTAGTAGCTGTTCCGATTGGAGTCTTGTTGACGCGTTATAAAAAAGTAGCCAGTGCATTTATTAGTGCGATAACGGTATTGCAAACTGTGCCTTCATTAGCTCTATTGGCTTTAATGATCCCGCTGTTCGGTGTAGGGAAAGTTCCTGCAGTCGTTGCGTTGTTTTTGTATTCCTTGATGCCGATTTTGAGAAACACGTATATCGGTATGGAAGGTGTCGATAAAGATTTGATTGATGCAGCTAAAGGGATGGGCATGACAAATAAACAATTGATCTTTTCAGTAGAGTTGCCGCAAGCAGCTCCTGTAATTATGGCTGGTATTCGACTGTCAGGTGTTTACGTCATTGCTTGGGCTACGTTAGCTTCTTATATCGGAGGCGGCGGTCTAGGAGACTTTATTTTTAATGGATTGAACTTATATATACCAGAGTTGATTATCGGTGGTACGATTCCTGTTACATTGTTAGCTTTGCTGGTAGATTTTCTGTTGGGTAAAGTAGAAGAAAAAGTTACACCAGTCAACTTGCGCACTGCGAAATAGGAGGATATAACATGAATAAGTTAAAAACGAAAAAAAGCTTCTTGTTGTCACTAGTCAGTGCAGGGGTGTTAGCAGGTTGCGCTTTACCTGGTTTAGGCAGCGGAAGCGGAGAAGAAGGAATTACAGTAGCTGGGGTAACCTCTACAGAAGGATTGATCATGAGTTATGTAGTAGAAGGTATGATTGAACACTATATGGATGATATGGACGTTCAAGTTATTAATAATCTAGGCTCTTCAACAGTTAGCCATCAAGCGCTATTAAATGGTGATGCAAATATAGCTGGTGTAAAATATACTGGAACTTCATTAACTGGAGAATTGGGAGAAGACCCTATTACTGATCCTGAAAAGGCACTGGAAGTCGTCGTAGAAGGGTTTGACGAAAAATTCGACCAAAAATGGTTCCCTTCCTATGGATTTGCTAACTCCTATGCCTTCATGGTAACGAAAGAAACCGCTGAAGAATATGGTTTAGAGAAAATCAGTGATTTAGAACCTTACGCTTTAGAAATGAATGCCGGAGTAGACAACTCGTGGATAGAACGCGAAGGAGACGGGTATGATGCTTTTCTAGATACTTACGGTTTTGATTTTAATCGTGTCTATCCTATGCAGATAGGACTAGTATATGATGCGCTTCAAGCGGGAAGCATGGACATTATTTTAGGTTACTCTACAGATGGTCGGATAGCGAGTTACGATCTAGTCGTCCTAGAGGATGATTTACAGCTGTTCCCTCCTTACGACGCCAGTCCGTTAGCTACAAATGAGATACTGGAAACTTATCCCGAGTTGGAAGGTATCTTACTGAGAATGGAAGGTATGATAAGCGAAGAGCAAATGCAAGAAATGAATTATGAAGCTGACAATAATTTGAAAGAACCGCAAGTCGTGGCAGAAGAATTTTTAAAAGAAAATAATTACTTTGAAGACGAATCATCTAAAACAGAAGGAGGCGAATAACATGGATCCTACACAAATGAATGTATTGGAGCAGTTGGTTTATTATTACGCTCAAAACGGCTCTTATGTATGGAGCCAGTTTCTCAGACATTTTTTAATGTCAATCTATGGAGTGTTATTCGCCGCCATTATCGCTATTCCAATCGGATTTTGGATTTCCAGACACCGTAAATTAGCGAGCTGGGTCATAGGTGCGGCAAATGTACTTCAAACAGTTCCGTCATTAGCTATGTTATCGATAGTTATGTTGGCGTTTGGACTAGGTTCTACAACTGTTGTCATAACGATCTTTTTCTATTCGTTATTGCCTATATTAAAAAATACCTATGCTGGTGTTCAAAGTGTAGATGATAGTTTACTAGATACGGGTAAAGGAATGGGAATGACAAAAGGACAAGTCACTTTAATGATAGAATTACCTTTAGCATTATCTGTCATTATGGGTGGAATTCGCAATGCCTTGGTAGTAGGAATCGGTATTGGAGCGATTGGTACTTTTATTGGTGCCGGAGGATTAGGAGATATCATTGCCAGAGGGGTTAACGCTACTAATGGTGGAGCTATTATCTTAGCTGGAGCTATACCAACAGCTTTGATGGCAGTTATAGCTGATATCGTTTTAGGACTAATCGAAAAAAGATTGGATCCTACTCAAACTAAACGATTTTTTGAATCTAAAACAGTTGCTCCAAAAAAATAATCAGCAAAGAGACCAGATCGAAAGATTTGGTCTCTTGTCAGTTTAATAGATTATAGTAATATCATTTGTGATGAGTCAGGCGAACATAACGAATTTCATTCGGTTTAATAATAGACATTGTTTTTTTGTCGAGTGTAGATAAAACGATTTTTGATTGATCTTCTGGCGAAGTAATCAGTTTTCCTGTATATTCGTGACAAACGGAGGGATCCATTCGATCCGTCGTTTGTATAGTAATGGATGTAGACTTTATGTAAGCCTGATTTAAGAAATAAATAATTTGTTCTGTTGGCATTTGCGGTAACACGGTCGGCGAGTTGTCTGTTAGAAAATTAGATAAGAATGAAAAAGCAGATAATTTTACTGCACTATTTTTTCCCATGAATACGTCCTCCAAACATTTGTTCGTTTTCTATATTATACGAACAAATGTTCAATAATGCAAACTTTTATTTTCCCTTTTTAATTTTTGGAAAACCTGTCATAATAGAGCAGTGAATAAAAAATACAAAAAAAGTTGGAGTGAGTAAAATGAGTTATAAATTAATCACGGATTCTTGTTGCGATCTACCTTATACGTTTATCGAAGAACAAGATATCGATGTAGTGAATCTAACTGTTCACATGGATGGAAAAGAATTGGTTGACGATATGGGAAAATCTTTTGATCGCAATCAATTTTTTCTTGAATTAAAAAATGGGGCTGTTGCAACAACTTCTCAAATCAATATAGGGACTTATATTGATGTGTTCGAGAAGTATGTTAAAGCAGACATACCTGTTTTGTATATTGCTTTTTCTTCAGCTTTGAGCGGTTTTTATAATAACGCTGTTGCAGCTGTAGAACAATTAAAAGAAGACTATTCTAATGTGAATATTACTATAGTAGATTCAAAAGCGGCTTGTTTAGGAGAAGGACTATTGGTTTACGAAGCTGCGATGCGTAAAACGGCAGGAGCTAGTCTTGAAGAAGTAGCAAAATGGCTGGAAGAAAATAAGATGAAGCTTCATTCTTGGGTAACCGTAGATGATATTAAACATTTGGAACGTGGAGGCAGAATTTCTGCTTTATCTGCTACTCTAGGAACGTTATTAAATGTCAAACCTATTATAGTGGTTAATCCAGAAGGAGGATTAGTCCCTTACGGAAAAGTCAGAGGGCGCAAAAAATCGTTGAGTTATTTAGTGAATAAAACGGTCGAAGGGATCGTTTCTCCTGAAGCGCAGACCATTTTTATTGGACACGTTGGAGTTCCAGAAGAAGCTGAAATGGTAAAACAAGAATTACAAAGCCAGTTGAATGTAAAAGACATAAAAATTTATCCCTATGGACCTACAATTGCTTCACACACAGGATTTGGATCACTTTCTATCTTTTCACTAGGGGAAGAAAGAAAATAAGTCAGTGACTTAAAGTTGGAATAATCTCACATTGTGATATAATTAAACTATTATTTTATTTTGATATTTTTTAAATGTTTAAAATCATAAAGATGTCCAAAGTGGAATTATCGTATAAAGAGTAATTATTTATTACTCCTCTTAATAAAACCATTAATTTTTTGGTGAAGCAGTCGATATGGAAGGTGTAAGCTTTGTCAATGTTGACGCAATCACTGAAGTATGATAATGTTTTGTTAGTTGAATAAGCAACAAACGGTTGGGCATTAGCTTTCAAGAGAATCAAATCTTCTAGGGTGAGAAGATTCTCTTTGCTGATGCCCTTTTTTGTACATTTAAGGAGGTGATGGAATGGGTTTGGAAGCCGTAGAATATGTTAAACAAGCTGAAGAAAAGCTTGAAGAATTGAGACGAAACAGTCAAAATGAAGCAAAAAAAATCGTATCTGAAGCTGAACAAAAAGCTCAACAAAATAAAATAACCCTCGAACAAGAGTTAAGTGATTTTGAAAAGAGCGAAAAAGAAAAATATCACACTCTTTTAGAGGCTGATAAAGAAGCACTGGCTAAGGAAATTGAGCAAGAATCTGCAAAAATACAGCAAGTGGTTGAAAGAAACAAAGATGAAGTTGTCAATGAATTATTGAAGGTGGTGTTTAAACGTTATGGCAATAGCTAAAATGAAACAAATAACACTTTTAGCCGAACAAGCCAATAAAGAGCAGCTTTTAAGAGCGGTACAGGAGTTGCAGAAGCTTGAATTATTCGATTTGTCAGCTTTAGAAGAAAATGAATTGCTTGATTATTACTCAGCCACTGCTCAACCTGAAAATAGAGCGGAGCATGAGGAAAAAATGAAACTGATTCAAAGTACATTAGCGTATTTAAATCAATACGTTAAACAACCCAGTGCTTTGAAGAAAATGATGAAAGGTAGAAATCACTATACCTTGAAAGAACTGGAACAAAAAGTTTCGGCATTTTCGTTGGATCAAGTAATTGATGAAGTAAGACAAATCGAACGAAAAGTGATTGATATCCATCAACAAAGAAAGACTCTGACGGACACTGAGACTTTTCTAAGGAAATGGGAAGGTTTAGATTTCAACCCAAATGACTTAGATACGTTTAAAGTAACTACCGGAAAAATTGGAACCATTTCTTCTGCTAGTGCAGATAATTTCCAAGCTGCTTTAAAAGAGTCAAACGATGTATACGTTGAAGAGATTTTTCGTTACAAAGATGAAGCAGCCTATTTAGTTATTTCGCCGACAAATTCATTTGGTGAAATAAACGAGGTATTTAATCAATTCCAATTCACAAACTTGAATTATCCTTATCAACAGTTGCCGAAAAAAGAATTGAAGTCTGTATTGAATTCTTTGAGTCAGCTTTCGGAAGAAGAGAAAGACTTGAAAGCAACATTGCAGAACTACGATGTTCATATGGAGAATTTAAAATTGTCTGAGGAATATTACGCTAACTTAGTTCAGCGTAATAACGCTAAATCTTTGCTGTTGAATGGAAGCAGCTTATTTATTCTAAATGGTTGGTTGGAAGAAGAAGAAGTCAATGATTTGACGGTATTGTTGGATACACATGTCGGGCAAGAGAATTATGCCATTATGACAGATGAGATTCCTAAAAAACATTTCGATTTCGTCCCTACAGTTTTGAAAAACAATGCGTTAGTTGAGCCATTTGAAAGTGTTACAGAAATGTACAGTTTGCCAAAATACAATGATATAGATCCTACACCTTTTATGATGCCTTTTTATCTAGTCTTCTTCGGAATGATGAGTGCCGATCTAGGGTATGGTCTGGTTTTGATGTTAGGAACTTTTGCGGCAATGAAGTTTTTCAATATGGATAAAGGGATGGCAAGATTCATCAAATTCTTCCATCTGCTTTCTTACTCGGTTATCGTATGGGGTTTGATATACGGAAGTTTCTTTGGAGCGACCTTACCGATCCAGTTATTATCCACTACGGATGATGTTATAACCATACTATTGTTATCAGTAGTTTTCGGTTTTATCCAAATGGTATATGGATTGATTATCAATGGGGTTGTGAAATGGAAGCAGCAGCAACGGTCATCGAGTTATGTTGATGGTCTGGCTTGGGCAGGAGTGTTAATCGGTTTAGCTCTTTTAATCGTCGATATGATGATCATGCCAAATGCCATCATAAGAACCCTGTCTTATATCTTGATTTTTGCCAATGTAATAGGTATTATCCTTGTGTCTACAATGGCTTCTAAAAATAAAGGTCTAGGATTTGCTTTAGGGTTATATAATTTATATGGCGTGACCGGTTATGTCGGAGACTTGGTAAGTTATACTCGTTTAATGGCGCTAGGTGTATCTGGTGGTAGTATTGCGGTAGCATTCAATATGATCGTTCAATACTTGCCAACAGCAGCTCGTTTCAGTGTAGGAATTATACTGATTATTGCTTTGCACGCCTTAAATATCTTCTTAACTTATTTAAGTGCTTATGTGCATACAGCGCGCTTACAATATGTAGAGTTTTTCGGTAAGTTTTATGAAGGCGGCGGACGCCCGTTGTCCCCTTTAAAAACACTTGAAAAACATATTTATCTCAAAAAGGATACAAAATAAATAAAAATAGATTTATATATAAATGGAGGAATTACAAATGGAAAACTGGTTAACTTTTTTTGCTGAAAATAATGGTGGACTTATGTTTGCTGCATTAGGAGCAGCTATGGCAACAATCTTCGCAGGTATCGGATCTTCTAAAGGTGTTGGGATGACAGGGGAAGCAGCTGCTGCTTTAACGACAGAACAACCTGAAAAATTCGGTCAAGCATTGATTCTTCAATTGCTTCCAGGTACTCAAGGTCTTTACGGTTTCGTTATTGCTTTCTTGATTTTCTTGAATACAGGAGCAGATACTACTTTAGCTCAAGGTCTTTACATGTTTATGGCTGCTTTGCCAATCGCATTCACTGGTTTATTCTCAGGGATTTCTCAAGGACGCGTTGCTTCTGCAGGTATCCAAATTTTAGCTAAAAAACCTGAACATGCAACAAAAGGGATCATCTACTCAGCCATGGTTGAAACTTACGCAATCTTAGGATTCGTTATTTCATTCTTATTAGTATTAAACGGCTAGTCAGTTATTTATGGCCTGCAATATGAAAGAGAATGGAGGGAAAATATGGCTGACTTAAAATTACTCACAGATCGCTTAATGGAAAATGAGCGCTCAAAAACTCAAGTTTTGATCAAAGAAGCAGAAAAGGAAGCAGAAGAAATTTTGCGTGCCTCTGATGAAGCTTTAAAAGATGAAAAACAAAAGAGACAAGAGCGTATTCAAACTGAACAAAAAGCGCAATATGAGCAAGATAAAAATGCTTTATCGAATAAAAGAAGAAATGAACTGTTAACGGTAAAACAACATGCTTTGACAGATGTATTTGATTCGGCAAAAGAACGTATGGAACAATTGGATAATACTGAATTTCAACAGTTTTTTACCGCTGTTCTAGGGCAATACCAAGACAAAGAAGTGGACTTGATTTTAGGTGAAAAAACTCAACCGCTGGTTTCTCCTGAGTTTATCAGTGAGTTGAAGGAAACAACTAAGACAACGGTTCATTTAAAAGAAGAAACGATTGCTAAAACAGCTGGTTTTATTATTCGTCATAACGGTATTGATTACAACTATACGTTTGATGCTTTGATTGATGACATCAAAGAAGACGTTTTACCTACTGTGTCACAAAAACTGTTTCAATAAGGAGGAGGGGAATAAATGAGAGATACAGCTTTTGCTGGATCGAATGCACGAATTCGCGTTTATGAAAGCCAACTCCTTCAAAATGATCAATTTGAGCGTATGTTGCAAGCTAATAGTTTTGAAGAAGCGGCTCGGGTCTTAAGAGACACTCCTTATCGAAATGACGTGGATGAACTGCTAGAAACGAGAGATTATGATGAATTACTCTCTAAAGAACTACAACGTGTGTACGATGAAATGTTCAGCTTAAGTCCAGATCCTGCTTTGGTAGAACTTTTTTCCTTGCGTTATACGTACCATAATCTAAAGGTTCTCTTTAAAGCACGAATGACAGGAGAAAATTTTGATTCAATGCTGATTCCGATTGGAAAAAATCCAATGTCTGACTACCGTCAAGCCGTTGAGATCGGAAAGTCAGATGAGTTAGATCAAGCCTATATTGATAGTATTCAAGAAGTACTCGTTGCTGAGGAAGAATATAATTCTATACAGTCTGTAGATATCATTTTAGATCGTCGCTATTTTACTCATTTAAGATGGCTGGCTGAAAAAATAGATGATCGCGAAATTATCGATTTTGTGAAATATTATATTGATCTAAATAACTTGTCTACTTTGTCAAGAGCGATCAAACAACGCAAAAACCGGAATTTCTTAGTGACTATTTTATCTAGTTCTGGAAATATTCCGAAAGAAACTTTAGTTGAATTAGGCAAAGAAAGCTTAGAAACAGCTGGGAAATTGTTATCAGAAGGACCATTTGCTTCTATTGTTCAAGATTCGTTAGACCCAGAAACGCATGAGTTGTCTCCAGTGAAAGTAGACTTAGAGACGGATAATGCCATTATGGACAAAATGAAAGAAGCTAAATTGCAACCTTTTGGTGCACTTCCATTACTAGCCTTTATTCATGCTAAAGAAACAGAAGTGAAGAATTTACGGATGATTTTCGCAGGTAAAGAGAATAATTTGCCTATCGAGAGCGTCAGAGAAAGGATGCGTATGAACTATGGCTCATAAAATAGGTGTAGTTGGAGACAAAGATTCTATCTTACCTTTTAAAATGCTGGGTTTTGATGTTTTTTACGCATCTGAAGCTAAAGAAGCCAGAAAAATGGTTGATCAACTAGCGAAAAATGAATATGGAATCATTTACCTTACGGAAGAACTAGGGGCAAAGATTCCAGATACCATTAAGCGTTACGACAGCAAAATACAACCCGCAGTTATTTTGATCCCAAATCATACGGGAACATTGAATATCGGGAAACAACGTATTCAAGATAATGTTGAAAAAGCAGTGGGACAAAATATTTTATAGGAGGTAACCAGTTTGAACAAAGGAAAAATTGTTAGTGTCTCTGGACCGCTTGTTACGGCTGAAGGCATGGAACATGCCAATATCCAGGATATCTGTAAAGTCGGAAATCTTGGTTTGATTGGTGAAATTATTGAGATGCGAGGAAGCATTGCCTCCATTCAGGTATATGAAGAAACTTCAATGGTTGGACCAGGAGAACCAGTTGAAACAACAGGGGAAGCTCTGTCTGTTGAATTGGCTCCAGGAATCATGTCACAAATGTTTGACGGGATCCAAAGACCATTAGACACGTTTTTAAATCAAACACAAAGCAATTATCTTAACCGTGGGGTTTCCATTGAACCACTTGATCGCACAAAAAAATGGACTTTTGAACCAACTATTACAACCGGAACTAAAGTAACTGCTGGCGATATCGTTGGGCACGTTAAAGAGACTCCTGTAGTGGATCACAAAATCATGATCCCAATTGGAATTGAAGGAACAGTTACAGATGTTAAAGCTGGAGACTTCACTATTTCTGAAACGATTTATTCTGTAGAAACAGAAGAAGGCGTTAAAGATTTTACCATGACTCAAAAATGGCCTGTTCGTCGTGGACGTCCAGCTGCTCGTAAATTAAACCCAACAACTCCTTTAAAAACAGGACAACGAGTAATTGATACGTTGTTCCCAGTTGCTAAAGGTGGATCTGCGGCAGTACCTGGTCCTTTTGGAGCTGGTAAAACAGTCGTACAACATCAAATCGCTAAGTATGCAGATGTAGACATCGTAGTATACGTAGGTTGTGGTGAACGTGGAAATGAAATGACGGACGTTATTAACGAGTTCCCTGAATTGATCGACCCGAATACCGGCGAATCTATTATGGCTCGTACTATTTTGATTGCAAACACATCTAATATGCCCGTTGCGGCTCGTGAAGCCTCAATTTATACAGGTATCACTATTGCAGAATATTTCCGTGACATGGGATACAGTGTAGCTATCATGGCTGACTCGACTTCTCGTTGGGCGGAAGCATTGCGTGAGATGTCTGGACGTTTAGAAGAAATGCCTGGTGATGAAGGATATCCAGCTTATCTGGGTAGTCGTTTGGCTGAATTCTATGAACGTGCTGGAAAAGTCATCACATTAGGAAGCGAAGGCCGTGAAGGAAGCATCACTGCTATCGGTGCTGTTTCGCCTCCAGGTGGAGATACTTCTGAACCCGTTACTCAAAATACAATGCGTGTAGCAAAAGTATTCTGGGGATTAGATGCAGATTTATCTAGAAGACGTCACTTCCCGGCAATCAACTGGCTTGATTCTTATTCATTGTATTTGACTGAAATGACTAGTCATATCGGTGAAACACTAGGTGTAGACTGGAGCAGTATGGTAGCTCACAGCTCTTCTTTATTGCAAGATGAAGCTGAATTAGAAGAAATCGTTCAATTGGTCGGAGCTGAATCGTTATCTGAGAGAGATCGCTTGAAACTTGTGATCGCACGAATGATTCGTGAAGACTACTTGCAACAAAACGCTTTTGATGATGTAGATACAACGACTTCTCTTAAAAAACAATATGAAATGTTGCATACTATCTTAACATTTGAAGAAGAGTCGAAAAAAGGAATGGAATTAGGTGCCTACTTTGATGAAATCGTCAAAGGTACGGTAGATATCAGAGAGCGTATTGGTCGTGGTAAATTCTTACCTGAAGCAGAGATTGCTCAGTTTGAAGACATGCGTAACTCAATAAAAGAAACCATCCACCAAGTTGTTGAAAAAGGAGGAATGGATACAGATGCTTAAAGAATACCGTACAATTAATGAAGTTGTAGGTCCTTTGATGACTGTTGAAGGCGTTGAAGGTGTAAAATTTGATGAATTAGTAGACATTCAAATGCAAAATGGCGAAAAACGTCGAGGACAAGTATTGGAAATCGATGGCGACAAAGCTATGGTCCAAATCTTCGAAGGTCCGTCTGGAATCAACTTGAAAGATACAAAAGTTCGTTTTACAGGAAAACCGTTATCTTTAGGCGTTTCTGAGGACATGGTTGGACGTGTGTTCACTGGGATGGGTGAGGTCAACGATGGTGGTCCTCAAATCATTCCTGAAAAAACATTGGATATCAACGGTGAAGCGATCAATCCGATGGCTCGTGATTATCCGGATGAATTTATTCAAACAGGAATCTCTAGTATTGACCATTTGAACACATTAGTTCGTGGACAAAAATTGCCAGTATTCTCTGGTTCAGGTTTGCCGCATAAAGAATTAGCTGCTCAAATTGCTCGTCAAGCAACTGTTTTAAACTCTGATGAGAAATTTGCTGTTGTGTTCGCAGGTATAGGGATCACTTTTGAAGAAGCTGAATTCTTTATGGAAGATTTCCGTAAAACGGGTGCTATCGACCGTTCAGTAGTCTTCTTGAACTTAGCAAATGACCCAGCGATCGAACGTATCGCTACACCTCGTATGGCACTGACAGCTGCTGAATATTTAGCTTACGAAAAAGGGATGCATGTATTGGTTATCATGACCGACATGACAAACTACTGTGAAGCTTTACGTGAAATTTCTGCAGCACGTCGTGAAGTACCTGGTCGTCGTGGTTATCCTGGTTACTTGTATACCAACTTAGCAACGTTGTTTGAACGTGCTGGCCGTTTGGTAGGAACATCAGGGTCAGTTACTCAGATTCCTATCTTAACGATGCCTGAAGATGATATCACTCATCCAATCCCAGATTTAACTGGATACATTACTGAGGGACAAATCATTCTTTCGAGAGATTTGTACAACAATAATGTCCAACCTCCAATCGATGTATTGCCTTCTTTATCTCGTCTAAAAGATAAAGGAACTGGAGAAGGAAAAACCAGAAAAGATCATTCTGCAACCATGAACCAATTGTTCGCGGCGTATGCAGAAGGGAAAAAAGCGAAAGAATTAGCAGTAGTATTAGGTGAATCAGCTTTATCAGATACAGACAAGAAATTTGCTGCATTTGCTACTGAATTTGAAGAAAAATATGTCAACCAAGGTTTCTATACGAATCGTACGATTGAAGATACGTTAGACTTAGGTTGGGAGTTATTGTCTATCTTGCCTAGAACTGAATTGAAACGGATTAAAGATGACATGTTAGATGAATACTTACCGAAAGGGGAGTGAGTCTAAATGGCTAGGTTGAATGTTAATCCGACTCGTATGGAACTGGCAAATTTGAAAGACAGACTCAGTTTGGCAAGTCGTGGACACAAATTATTAAAAGATAAACAAGATGAATTGATGCGTCAGTTTATTGAGTTGATCAAAAAAAATAATGAACTGCGTACTGTTGTAGAGGGGAAATTGATTTCTGCAATGCAATCTTTCGTTATGGCGAAATCATTGTTAAACGAAAAATACATTGAAGAGTTAGTGGCTGTTCCTCCGCGCAGCGTTAGTTTAAGTGTCTATGAAAAAAACATCATGAGTGTAAATGTACCGGTCATGAACTTCGATTATTCAGAAGAAGAGGCTAATCCAAGTGATGTCCCATATGGATATCTGAACTCTAACAGCGAGTTGGATGTTTCGATAGAAGAAATGTCTGCCGTTATGAAAGAGTTGTTGGAACTCTCTGAAATCGAAAAAACATGTCAATTATTGGCAGATGAGATCGAAAGTACAAGACGTCGAGTAAATGCTTTAGAGTACCGTACGATTCCACAATTAGAAGAAACGATTTACTTCATTCAAATGAAATTAGATGAGAGCGAGCGTGCTGAAATCACTCGCTTGATGAAAGTTAAAGACATGGGCTAAGTCCTGTGTGCATTTGCTGGATAGATTTTTTATTTGAAATGTCTTCAAAAGAAGAGAAAAACCAGTTTAGATGGTTTTTCTCTTCTTTTTATTTTGGTTACCGCATAGTTCTAGGTATACTAAGGATAAAGCTGCAATCGATAGGAGTTGATTATTGGAATGAGTGAAGAGAGGTATGTAAAAACAGAAAGCTCTCGAGTGGCATTAGTTCTTGGAGGAGGGGGCGCACGAGGATCTTATCAGGTCGGCGTGTGGAAAGCTATCAGAGAATTAGGCATTCAGCCGGATATCATTACGGGTACTTCTGTAGGAGCTTTAAATGGGGCAGCGATTTTACAAGGTGATTATGAACTTGTTGAGCAGATGTGGAAAGAGTTGGAAATTAAAAACGTGGTTGAATTTGAACTGCCTGAAAAACCATCCAGCTTTAATGAATATGGAGCAGTTCTCAGCAAATTTATACTGACCGCTATTAAAAATAGAGGGATCAGCTCCAAACCGCTTCATACCTTAATCAAAGAATTCATTATCGATGAGAAAAAGATTCAAGAAAGCGGAATCGATTTCGGAATAACCGTTACCGAACTCTCTTCTAGAGAACAACAAACTTATTATTTAGAGGATATTCCATACGGACAGCTGGATTTGTATTTGTTAGCCAGTGCCTCGCTTTACCCGGCAATGTCTTTTACTGAAATTGAAGGCAAGCATTATGCAGACGGAGGATACAGAGAAAATGTTCCAGTTGATCCAGCGTTAACTAAACAGCCAGATCTCTTGATCATAGCAGACATCAATACCAATGGAAAAATAAGAGACTATACGATTCCTGATGAAATCGAGACACATCATATCACAAGCAAATGGCCATTGGGGGATATGCTGCTTTTTGATGGAAGCCGAGCAAAAGTCAATATTCAATTAGGTTACTTGGACACAATGAAGAGTTTTGAAATGTATGAAGGCTCTTGGTATACATTCGATAAAGACAGTCTTCAACAGCACTCTAAACGATTCTACAAACAACTTGCGGATTTTTTATTGACGGTAAATGACGATGTGAAAAGTTACTTGCATCAAGAAGAAAACCAATTGTTTTTGTTGGGGCAGCTCAATACTGAATGGATGGGGATGATGGGGAAAAAAGAACTCCCATATGCTCTATATGAACTGACAGGGAAAATGCTTCATATCCCTCCTACAAAAGTGTATGAGTTTAACGAATTTGAGCAAGAAATATTGGATCGTTATGAACGAATGACGAATGAAACGTCTTTTCAAGATTTAGTAAAAGTACTGCAAAACAACCGCACTTATGATTTTGTAAAAACGGCCAAAGAATGGCAGGAAGAATTGAAAGAAAGCATCCCGTTTTTGTCTCCTCTAAAAGTGTGCTTTTACTTTTTATCTGTACTAGAGAACGAAAATGCAAATGCTTTTAAAGACTGGAAAGGACAACTATTGATTCGAATATATCCTTATCCATTTGCGATAGCATTATTTTTGTACTTTCTGAAACAAAAATAAGATAAATTAATCATGAAAGACTAAGGAAAGCAAAAAAGTTGTTTAGTAAATGGCGGATTTATGTTAAAGTAGAAGGTAAGCAAAAAAATCTTTGATACTTGCTCAATCTTTTTTGAACGAGGTGAATAAATATGGCACAAAAATTTTCTTTTGAAATCAAAGAAGAACTTTTAGTCCTTTCTCAAAATGCTAAAGGCTGGCAGAAAGAATTAAACTTGGTGAGTTGGAATGGAAATCCGCCCAAATTTGATTTACGTGATTGGTCTCCTGAACATGAAAAAATGGGCAAAGGAATTACCTTAAGCAATGAAGAAATGAAAAAGTTGACAGATTTTTTAAAAGAGTCTGAATTTATGTAATGAGGATTATCTTTAAGTGGAAACTGTTTAGATAGGAAGGGTAACGTATGACTGAACGTGGTTTATTGATTGTTCTTTCTGGACCATCCGGTGTAGGAAAAGGAACAGTCAGAAAAGCAATTTTTGATAGTGGAGAAATTGATTTTGAATATTCTATCTCTATGACGACTCGTCAAAAACGAGCGGGCGAAGAAGATGGAGTAGATTACTTTTTTAGATCTAAAGAAGTATTTGAGCAACTGATTGAAGATGGTGGATTATTGGAATATGCTGAATATGTTGGGAACTATTATGGCACGCCGCTTGAATATGTTGAACAGACTTTAAGTAGTGGAAAAGATGTATTCCTTGAGATTGAAGTAAATGGAGCAAAACAAGTACGTGAAAAAATGCCAGAGGGTATTTTTATTTTTTTAACTCCGCCAGATATAATGGAACTCAAATCGCGTATTCTTAATCGAGGCACTGAAAAAATCGCTTTGGTCGAACAACGTTTAGAAAAAGCCGTCGAAGAAATCAAAATGATGGATCACTATGACTATGCTGTCGTGAATGACAAAGTAGAAAATGCTGTCACGAAAATCAAGCATATCATCGAAAGTGAACACTTAAAAGTACCTAGAGTAATCAATAGATATAAAAAAATTGTTGAGGAGATGTAAAAATTATGATGTTAGATCCTTCTATAGACGCATTACTAGAGAAAATTGATTCAAAATATTCACTAGTCATCGTTTCAAGTAAAAGAGCTTACGAATTAGATGATAAAGCTATGCCAATGTTGGAAGAATACAAATCGTATAAAAACGTAGGAAAAGCTTTAGAAGAAATAGCAAGCGGAGATTTGGTCATCGACCCAACAACCGTAGACCCTGAAGTATAATTTAAAAGACAAAAGAGTGGAACAGACAAATGTTCCACTCTTTTATTTTTAGAGAGCGGAGCGAGGCGTTCAGCTTACTGGATAGCATCCGGATTTGACCAGTTAGGTGTTTTATCTAACAGGTCAAATCCAGATGATAGACATGTAAGCTGCCTCGCGCAGCTCGTTTTAAAAGTAGAGAGCGTTTAGGGTTCCGTAGAGTTCGATTTCCCCTCTTTTAATTGGGTGGTCTTTCCCAATAAAAGAGGGGAAACGAAACCATAGGAGACCTGCTCTGTCCAGCTCGTTTTAGAAGGATCTGACCAGTTAGGCGTTTTACCTAACAGGTCAGATCCAGATGATAGACATGTAAGCTGCCTTGCGTAGCTCATTTTAAAAGCAGAGCGTTTAGCTTGTTGAATATGAACCCGATGAGACACGCAAAAAGCCATTTTAAAAATCCCCTTGGAGTATTTTTATTCAAGAAGACAAACGGAAGTATTTTTAGTAGAATAGAGAAGAATGCACAGATAAAGTGCTTTAAAGATCGGGGGACTTTAAGTGTTAAAAGGGAAAAAAATAGCGGTATACATTACTGGCGGGATAGCGGCGTATAAGGCAGCTGATTTGGTGAGACGTTTGATCAAACAAGGAGCTGAAGTGCGAGTCGCCATGACAAAAGCGGCAACAGAATTTATTACACCGTATACTTTACAGATTTTGAGTAAAAATGAAGTCTTTACGAATGTATTTGAAGATAAAGACCCAGCTGAAGTGAGCCACATCCACTTAGCAGACTGGTCAGAATTAGCAGTTGTAGCACCTGCTACAGCGAATGTTATGGCAAAAATGGCTCATGGAATAGCGGATGATTTTGTGACAACGACTTTATTAGCTACAACAGCGCCTGTTTTTATTGTACCTGCGATGAACACGCACATGTTAGAAAATCCAGCAACGGTCAGAAATTGGGAACGATTAGAGCAAGACGGACATTTTGTGATGGAACCCGATACGGGATTTTTAGCAGAAGGATATGAAGGAAGAGGCCGTTTTCCAGAGCCTGAAGCTATTGTTGAAGCTATCCAAGAATATTTGATCCGACAACAGACTGATTTACCTTTGAGTGGTAAAAAAGTAGTTGTTACAGCGGGCGGAACAAAGGAACGGATTGATCCAGTCCGTTACATTACGAATGATTCATCGGGTAAGATGGGGTACCAATTAGCTATGGCTGCTAGAGATAAAGGGGCGAAAGTAGTGTTGATCTCTGCTTCTACGCAATTAAAACACCCTTTTGGAATGGAAGTTGTTGCCGTAGAATCTGCTCAGCAGATGTCAGATGCTGTGTTCAAGGAGTTCGAATCAGCAGACATCGTTATTATGGCAGCGGCAGTGTCGGATTATACACCAGAAACGCAAGCGACCCAAAAAATCAAGAAAAAAGAAAACCAAATGGTTATATCTTTAGCTAAAACGCAAGATATTTTAGCGACCATGGGGCAGCAAAAAAGTCATCAATTTTTAGTTGGTTTTGCGGCTGAAACCCATGATGTTGCAGAATATGCTATGGGGAAATTAGAAAAGAAAAATGCGGATATGATTGTAGCCAATGATGTTTCTAAACCTCATGCAGGATTTAACAAAGAAACAAATGAAGTTACGTTATTTTCCAAAGATACCCCACCTATAGAATTATCTGTGCGATCAAAAAGAGACATCGCAGATAGTATCATTCAAGAAGTGATTCAGAAATTGAGCAAATAAAGGTGTGAACACTAGTGAATTTAATTGCTAAAGTTATTGTTGACGTACCGACGATGCAAACAAATCAACCGTATGATTATCAGATCCCAGATCAATTCAAAGATCAAATCCAACCAGGGATGCGAGTCGAAGTTCCTTTTGGTCAAGGGAAAAGAGTTGTTCAGGGATTTGTGGTATCAATAGTTGAAGAACCTTCATTTACTGGAGCATTGAAAAACATCACAGGTGTAATGGATCTGCATCCGGTTTTGAACGATGAATTGATCCAATTAGGAAAAGACATGGCTGAAAAAACTTTCAGCTTTCGAATTACTTGTTATCAGACTATGCTTCCAGCTGTACTGAGAGCTAAATACGAAAAAACCATTCGTCTCATTGATGATATTGATGAAGACTTGTTTTTTGAATTGTTTAAAGGGAAAGACGAACTGACATGGGAAGATGCGGTCAATCGTGATTTGCTGCCTCAATTAGCCCAGCTGAAAAAGCAAGAGCGTGTAGAAGTCGTGTATTCAGTCAAAAATCGCGCAAACAAAAAGAAAAGAAGAATGATCAAACCCGCTTTGTCATTTGAACAACTAGAAGAAGAAAAAATGGGCTTACGAAAAACGGCTAAAAAGAAACTCGAGTTGTTAGAAGTGTTGCAGACTCTCTCTCTCGCTGACCAATCGATCAGCAGTCAAGAATTGAGCAAAAACTATCAGTTGACCTCATCCCATATTCGTGATGGAGAAAAGAAAAACTGGTTGACAGTCTATGAAGAAGAAGTTTATCGTGATCCATTTGAATCACAAGATTTCAAACAAACAGACTCTCATACTCTGACTTCCCATCAACAAGCTGCATTTGATAAGATACAAGAAGCCGTGAAACAAGAACGTGCTGAAACGTTCTTATTAAGAGGTGTAACAGGGAGCGGGAAAACAGAGATCTACCTTCAAACCATCGCTTCTGTGTTAGAAAAAGGACAAACCGCATTGATGTTGGTTCCTGAAATCGCTCTGACTCCACAAATGGTAACGAGTTTTAAAGGACGTTTTGGAGAGAAAGTAGCTGTGTTGCACAGCGGCTTATCAGATGGAGAAAAGTACGATGAGTGGCGGAAAATCGAACGAGAAGAAGCCAAGGTAGTTGTAGGGGCGCGTTCTTCCATTTTTGCTCCTGTGAAAAACTTAGGAGTTATCATTATGGATGAGGAACATGAAACAAGCTACAAACAAAGTGAAAATCCGCGTTATCATGCTCGTGATGTAGCGTTGTGGCGTTCTGAATTCCATAATTGTCCGCTGATTTTAGGTAGTGCGACACCTTCTTTAGAATCACGCGCAAGAGCACAAAAAAAGGTTTACACCTTAGTGGAACTACCAGAACGGGTAAACAAAAAAGTGTTGCCTGAAGTAGAGATTATCGATATGCGAGATGAAGGCAAAAACGGCAATCGCAGTAGTTTCTCAATTCAGCTGCAAGAAAAAATTCGTGACCGGTTAGCTAAAAAAGAGCAGATCGTATTGATGTTGAATCGAAGAGGGTATTCTTCATTTGTGATGTGCCGAGATTGCGGATTTGTTTTACCTTGTCCGAATTGTGATATTTCATTGACACTTCATATGGATACTAAAAGTATGAAATGCCATTACTGCGGTCATGAGGAGAGAATCCCTCATACATGTCCAGTTTGCAAAAGTTCAAAAATTCGGTATTATGGTACAGGTACGCAAAAAATACAAGAAGAATTGGAACAAGTCATTCCTGAAGCAAGAGTGATTCGGATGGACGTGGATACGACTCGTAAAAAAGGTGCTCACGAGAAAATACTGAGTGCGTTCGGCAACCATGAAGCAGACATCTTGCTGGGAACGCAAATGATCGCTAAGGGTTTAGATTTTCCGAATATTACGTTGGTGGGTGTGTTGAATGCTGATACTTCACTAGGTTTACCAGATTTCAGGTCCAGCGAAAAAACCTTTCAGTTGTTGACTCAAGTGAGTGGAAGGGCAGGAAGAGCGGAGTTGACTGGTGAAGTCATCGTGCAAACGTATAACCCTGAACATTACGCTATCCAATTGGCTCAAATGCATGATTACAACCAATTCTATAAAACAGAGATGATTATTCGTCACCGTGGAAATTATCCACCTTATTATTTTACAGTGTCTATCACTGCTAGTCATGAAGACGAAAAAAAAGCGGCCAAAAAGATGTATGAGATCGTCAACTTTTTAGCGCCTCATTTGCAAAAAGAGACCATTGTATTAGGCCCTACGCCAAAATCGATCGCCAGAGTGAACAATCGCTTTTATTATCAAGTTTTGATCAAATATAAAACCGAACCGCAATTGATTCCTTTGCTGCATCAGATTATCAATGAATCTCAAAAAGAAATGGCTAAGGGATTAATGATCGCGATAGATAAAGAACCGCAACAATTCATGTAAAAAGAAATGATAAAAAATTGACAGATTCTCACTATCCACACGAGAAGATGAAGGAGTTAAGACAAATGAAAATAGTTTTTATGGGGACACCAGCTTTTTCAGTACCAATTTTAGAAGCCTTAGTACAATCTTCTTATGAAGTGATCGCAGTTGTTACTCAACCGGATCGCCCAGTAGGACGAAAAAAAATATTGACTCCATCACCAGTAAAGAAAGCTGCTTTGGAGCACAATATTGAGGTGTTGCAACCAGAAAAAATCTCAGGCTCACAAGAAATGGAAAGAATCATGGCTTTGGAACCTGATTTGATCGTGACAGCCGCTTTTGGACAGTTTTTACCTACTAAACTGTTGAATGTGCCTCGCTTTGGTTCGATCAATGTCCACGCTTCTTTGTTGCCTAAATATCGAGGAGGCGCTCCTGTTCATTATGCTTTGATCAATGGAGAGACAGAAACGGGCGTCTCTATTATGTATATGGAGAAGAAAATGGATGCCGGAGATGTGATCTCGCAAAAATCCCTTCCAATCACGCGTAACGATGATGTAGGAACTTTATTTGACCGCTTAAGTCTATTGGGAAGAGACTTGTTGATGGAGACTATCCCTCATATTATTGACGGAACCATTGATCCGGTCAAGCAAGATGAAACGCAAGTGACTTTTTCTCCAAATATCACTCGAGAACAAGAAGTTTTGGACTGGAACAAAGAAGCCAAGCAAATTGATTTTCAAGTTCGAGGAATGCGTCCATTCCCAGGTGCTTATACCTTTTTAAATGGGGAAAGATTTAAGATTTGGGCTGTTACACCTCTTTCTAACCAAACTGACCAGGAACCAGGAACCATTGTAGATATCCAAAAAGAGTCTATTTTAGTAGCTTGCGGCAATGGGACTGTTGTACAGTTAGACGAAGTTCAGCCAGCTGGGAAAACAAGAATGTCAGTTGCGGCTTATATCAGCGGATTAGGCAGTCAATTAACACCAGGAGAGGTTTTGGGAAAACATGAGTGAAGAACAACCAACAGGTAAACGTACTATAAAGAAAACAAGTCGTTTCCAAGCATTGCAAATTTTAGAAAAAACAGAAAAAAGCGGTTCGTATTCGAATCTTCTTTTGAACGAAGCCATTCAAAAAAATAACTTAACTCCAGCGGATGCACGTTTGATGACAGAATTGGTGTACGGGGTTTTACAACACAAAATTACCTTAGACTACTATTTGAGTCGATTTGTGAAAAAAAATCAAAAAGTCGACCCATGGGTAAGCAATTTATTGAGAATGTCAGTATATCAAATGGTTTACCTGGAAAGAATTCCTAGTCATGCCATTTTGTTTGAAGCCGTTGAAATCGCAAAAAAACGCGGCCATGTCGGTATCAGCAAATTCGTGAACGGTATTTTACGAAATGCAGAACGCAAAGGATTTCCTTCTGTAGAAGATATCGAAGATCCTATCGAACGGTTGAGTGTGACGTATAGTTTGCCTAAATGGTTAGTAGAAAAATTTGTTTATGAAATTGGTTATGAAGAGACGGAAGCGTTGGGAGAATCATTGTTGATGTCCAGCCATTCAAGTGCACGGGTAAATCGTAAACTGACTACAGTCCAAGAAGCTTTGGATTATATGGAAGAAGAAGGCTTTTATGTGCGCCAGAGTGAACTGTCTACGGATGGTATCGTAAGCGACAGCGGACATTTTGCTTCTTCAGAATTGTTCAAAAACGGGAAAATAACCATTCAAGATGAAACATCCATGCTGGTAGCTCCAGCTTTACAAGTAGAGCCTCATCACCAAGTATTAGATGCTTGTGCAGCACCAGGTGGAAAAACGACTCATATTGCGGCCTATCTTTCTAAAGAAGCCGGAGGAAAAGTAACTGCACTGGACTTGCATAAGCACAAAGTAAAACTGATCAATGAGAATGCTCGCAGATTGCAAGTGGATGATGTAGTAGAAGGCCTTGAACAAGACGCACGAAAAGTGAAAGACGTCTTTGAGGATGAAACATTTGATCGTATACTAGTAGATGCACCATGTTCTGGATTGGGATTGATGCGCAGAAAACCAGATATCAAATACACTAAACGACCAGAAGACTTTGATCAGCTGCACAATATTCAAATGGCTATTTTAAATGAAGTAGCTCCTAAATTAAAATCTGGTGGACTTCTTGTCTATAGTACATGTACAATAATCAAAGAAGAAAATCATCAGACTGTAGCGGCTTTTTTGTCACAGCATCCAGAGTTTGAAAAAGAAGACGTATTTGTTGAAGGTCCTGCCAAAGATTGTTTAGAAGACAACTTATTAACTATTTATCCGCATCATTTTGATTCTGATGGATTCTTTATCAGTGCCTTAAGGAAGAAATAAACTAAGGAAATCTCGAAGAAAAGTAAAATCTGAGAGATTCTCCTTTTTACTGCCTTGATCAGCAGTCGTTTAAATCAATCGTCAATATAAAGGGGCTTGAAAAGGTGGAAAAATGGGGTGTCGGTATGAAAATGGTTGTAAAGACCGATAAAGGAAAAAAAAGAGAAACCAATCAAGATTTTGCCAATACATATAAAAACAAACAAGATTTTACCCTAGCTGTACTGTGTGACGGCATGGGAGGACACCGAGCAGGCGATATCGCCAGTGAAATGGTCGTATCGCACTTGGGAAATCATTGGGAAAAATCTTTTTTCGCATCAGTAAATGATGTGGCAGAGTGGCTGGAAGAGAGAATCAATCGGGAAAATGAACGATTGGTTGAAAAATCTCAGCAGTATTCTGATCTAAAAGGCATGGGAACGACGTTAGTGGCAGTAGCAGAAGCTAACGATGGATTTGTTATTGCCAATATAGGGGACAGCCGAGCTTATCGTTTGATTGATGGCCACTTGACTCAAGTGACAGATGATCATTCCTTAGTGGGAGAATTGCTTAGAAGCGGTGAATTGACAGCTGAAGAAGCTTCAAATCATCCGAAAAAAAATATTTTGACTCGCTCTTTGGGTGTTTCAGAACAACTAGGCATCGATATTGATATTTATTCCTATAAAGAGGATGAGTTTATTTTACTATGCTCTGATGGGCTGACCAATATGGTAGCTGATAAGGAAATTGAGAAAATCATTTATGCGTCTGAATCATTAGAAACGCGTGCTGCTATGCTGGTAGACTTAGCCAACGAACGTGGCGGAATCGATAATATTACGGTCATTATGATCGATTTATATGAAGGAAAGGGGGAATAGACAATGGAAATCGGAAAGAAATTGAGTGGACGATACAAAATTTTGAAACCTATCGGCAGTGGCGGTATGGCAAATGTTTATCTAGCACATGATTTGATTTTGAATCGTGATGTAGCGGTCAAGGTACTGAGATATGATTTTAGAAAAGACGAAGATACGATTCGCCGCTTCAAACGAGAAGCCCTATCTTCTACAGAATTGGTTCATCCTAATATTGTCAGCATCTATGATGTTGGAGAAGAAGATGGAACACAATTTATTGTAATGGAATATGTTAAAGGAATGGATTTGAAAGAATACATCATCAATCACTTCCCTATCGCTTACCACAAAGTATTGAACATTATGGATCAAATTTTATCCGCTGTTTCTTATGCGCATCAAAACCAAATCATTCACCGAGATTTAAAACCGCAAAATATCTTAATGGATGAAAACGGAGTAGCGAAGATCACTGATTTTGGAATCGCAGTAGCTGTTTCACAATCTTCGATCACTCAAACGAACTCCCTGTTGGGATCGGTACATTACTTATCGCCAGAACAAGCTCGCGGGTCGATGGCTACAAACCAATCAGATATTTATTCCTTAGGGATCATTTTATATGAACTGCTGACTGGCAGCGTACCATTCGAAGGGGAATCTGCGGTTTCGATTGCTTTGAAGCATTTCCAAGAAACCATTCCTTCTGTTAAAAAGTTTGATCCAAGAATCCCTCAAGCATTAGAGAATGTTGTTTTGAAAGCTACTACGAAAGAAATAGCAGATCGTTACAAGACAGTTGAAGAAATGGCAAAAGATTTAGAGACATCATTGTCTTCAAGCAGAGTAGATGAGCCGCCGTTTACACCAGTTAGTATGCTGCAAGAAACAAAAGTAATTACGCCAATATCTGTTCCTACAGACAATGAACTGGAAGATACAATGGTCATTGAGCCGGTCAAAGAAAGTCCGAAAAAATCGGATCCTGAAGAACCTAAGAAAAAGAAAAGCAAGAAATGGTTGTGGATCGTTCTTTTGGGTATTTTCTTGATTGCAGCGATCAGTGTCTCGGCTGTATATATGATGACACCCAAAGACGTTGTGATCCCCAATGTTGTTGAAATGACGCCAGAAGAAGCTGAAGAAGAACTATTGACAGTCAGTATTACTGTCGATGAAGTCATTGAAGAGCCTAATGAGGACATCGAAGAAGGATTGGTCATTCGGACAAACCCTGATGTTGGAAATAGTGTAAAAGAAGATACGAGTGTCGACTTGTATGTGAGTTCGGGGAAAGCTACAGTGGAATTCAAAGATTATACTGACGAAGATTACCAAGAAGTAAAAGCCGAATTGACCGAATTAGGTTTTACAGTAGAAGCGGTTGAAGAAAGCAGTGAAACTGTACCCGCCGGTATGATCATCGAGCAAGATGTTGACGAAGATGAAGAAGTGGTTCCTTCTGAAACGACAGTTACCTTCACTGTAAGCAGTGGTAGAGCCGGCTTTAGTATGAGAGATTTAGATGGTTACTCTCAAAAAGGAGTCGAAGATTACGCAGCAGAAAATGGGCTGAATCTACAAATCACAGAAGAATATTCTGAAGAGACTCCTGTAGGTTACATTATTTCACAGGATATCGAACCGGGAACAACTGTTTACAGCGGAGACACGCTGAATATCGTTGTTTCATTAGGGCAAGAAGACATTCCAGAACGTCAATTTACAGTTCCGGTGTCTATCCCTTATAAAAACCCAAGTGAAGAATCCTCTTCGCAAGAGGATTCAGACGGAGAGAGTTCCGAAGAGCCGGATCCAATGCCTAATACGATCGAAATTTATATTTCCGATGCAGAACACACGATGGACACATTGTTCCAACAATTTACCATCACTGAAGATTCAGATATGGCTATACCGTTTATTTTAGAAGAAGGCGCTACGGGCGGTTACAAAATCGTTAGAGACGGAGAAACAATAGAAGAAAACAATTCTGTTAAAGCTCCTGAATAAGTTATTAAGACTCTTCGTTGAGTGTATACACGTATGTTGTATACTGCTCAATGAAGAGTTTTTTGTCGTCATTCACTGAACCATCTGTGTAAAATTGTGGCTCTTTGTCAAATAGTGTTGGTAAGAAAATAATTCAATAAAATGAAGTATCCAATAGAGTATTCAAACCTAGTCGTTTGAATACTCTATTGCTATTTTTGAACCGTATTACAAGATAAAAGAATACGGGTTTTAAACTTGGTAAAACGACGAAAACCAAAAGCAATTCGCTTCAATACTTTGATTTTGTTATTCGTCCCTTCTAACGGTCCATTTGTGAAGGGATAAGAAAACGTGTTTTCTACGTAGATCTGGTATTTTTTAAGCGTTCGTAAACTAGTTTTCATATAAGAGGAGAGCCCTTTAGGAGCTGATTTTAAACAATCATTAAACATGGCGTAGTCTTGCTTATCAAAGGCGTATAATAGGCGTTGATAAAAGTCATAGGTCACCTTAAAGGTGTCTCCTAAATCCAATAAGTAATCGACAATTCCTCGTTGTGTTTTCATTCCTTTGAATAAGCGTTGGTAAGTGTAGTCAAAGGAATGAAGATTTTTCTCTTTTTTTAAGACGAGCGGCCAGTAGTTTTTTAGCTTACGATACTTTTTCATCTCTTCTCCATCAGAGGTTCGGTAAGAGTTCATTAAGGCTACTCTTGTTTGATTCATCGAGCGACTGATGAGCTGGACTAAATGAAACGGGTCAATAATGATTTTTGCCTTGGGAAAGAGTTCGTTGATTAAAGTAAAATAAGGTGCATTCATATCAATAACGATAGTTTTAACCTTTAACCGAGTTTTGTAAGCATATCTTCCAAAATGCAGCCGTAAGGTTGTCAGTTTTCTATCAGGGAGAACATCGAGTACTTGGTGCGTTTCAGCGTCCATATAAATAAAGCTTAACTTCTTAGAGACCGATTTAAATTCATCAAAACAAAGGTTCTCAGGAAGCCATTCGGTATTCAATTTATAGTGGTTTCCTAACAACTCCAAGATTCTCGAGGTGGATGCAACACTAACATGGTGCCGTTTAGCCAAATCTTTTTCAGAAATTTTATCCGCTGCTTCAATCGCAATGGACTGTTTTGTTTGCTTTGAAATAAAACAATGACGAGCCACTTCGTCTGTTTCCGCAGAAAAGGTAGACGCACATTGCTTACAGAAAAAACGTTGTTTTTTCAAAAACAAATAAGTAGGGTAGTGAGTCGGACTGTTTAAGGTAATGCGCGATTCTTTATACCCATGTTTGATAATAGAGTACTCTTTTTTCTTCATGCCGCAGTTGGGACACCGTTCAGGTGTGTAAGTTAATGTAGCATAGAAAGCTTTAGCAGACCGCTCTTTTAGCTGAATATCTTTACAAAATTCTTTTTCAAATTGAATGTTTATATCTTTCAAATTCAGTGAAGTTCTTATAGAATGAGAGTAGGACATGTGAGATTCTCCTTTAGAGTGGTTGTGTAGTAACTTCATTCTATCGAAAATCTCCACATGTCTCTATTTTTTTGCCAAAAAAGAGTGCTAGTGATTTTTCTTCACCAACACTAAAAATTATAGAACCAAAATTGTCTGTTCATGTAAAAGGATAAAATAACTTATAGATAAGCCGATATTAAGGAAAGAAAGAGAAATAATGCTTTTTAAGTTTGCATTCTAGTTCATAGTTCAGTAAAGTAAAAAGGGAAGAAAACGTTGAGGAGGACGCCTATTTGCCAGAAGGACAAATTAGAAAAGCTTTAAGTGGTTTTTATTATGTATATTATCAAGGCGAAACATATCAAACCAGAGGAAGAGGGAATTTCAGAAACCGTAACTTGACACCTTTAGTAGGAGATTTTGTAGAGTTTGAGAGTGGAAATAAAGATGAAGGCATCTTAAAAGAATTGCTGGAACGAAGAAATGAACTGGTACGTCCGCCGATCGCCAATATTGATTTAGGAGTTGTAGTGACATCTGCTGTTGAGCCTGATTTTTCTCCGCAACTGTTAGATCGGTTTTTAGTGACATTAGAAAATAAAGGAATCAAAGCCATTATTTATATCACAAAAACAGACTTGATCGATGAAAAGACTTACCAAGAGTTAAAAGAGTATCAAGAGTATTACAAGTCTTTGGGATACACAGTTTATTTGCCCAAAAAAGCGGAGCAAGAAGCTGCTGTTCAACAATTGTGCACACATTTTGCTGACCAATTGACCGTGTTCATGGGGCAGTCGGGAGCAGGAAAATCAACCTTACTGAATACGATCTCTCCAGAATTAGTGCTCAAAACTGCTGAGATCTCAACCTCTTTAGGTCGAGGAAAGCATACTACAAGACACGTAGAATTGATTCCACTGCATGGAGGATTGGTGGCAGACACACCAGGATTCAGTGCAATTGATTTGGCTGAAATAGAATTGGAAGATTTGAGAGAGTTGTTCCCAGAATTTTTAAGGGTACAAGAAGATTGTCGTTTCAGAGGCTGTGTTCACCTTAAAGAACCTAAGTGTAAAGTAAAAGAGTTGGTTGAAGCCGGTGAAATAGCTGATTACCGCTATGCAAATTACAAGCAGTTTTACGACGAAATCAGTCAACGCAGACCAGATTATTCTAAAAAGAAATGAGGAAAAGAACAATGAAATTAGCTCCATCTATTTTAAGCGCAGACTTTGCCAATTTAGAAAGAGATATCAAACTTGTTGAAAGAGGGGGTGCTGATTACATTCATATTGATGTAATGGACGGACATTTTGTTCCCAACATTACTTTTGGACCAAATGTGGTAAGTGCAATCAGACCCATTACTAAACTGACCTTAGATTGCCATTTAATGATTGAAAATCCAGAGAATTATATTAACGATTTTGCTAAGGCAGGAGCGGATATCATCAGTGTGCACGTTGAAAGTACTCGTCACATTCATAGAACGCTGCAAATGATTCGCAACGCCGGAGTTAAACCTGGAGTAGTGATCAACCCGGGAACTCCTGTAGCAGCAATTGAACCCATTTTAAATGATGTAGACTTAGTATTGGTCATGACAGTGAATCCTGGGTTCGGCGGTCAAAGTTTTATTCCTGAAATATTGGATAAAATCCGCCAGTTGGAACAATTGAAAAAAGATAATGGCTACCATTATGAGATTGAAGTAGATGGTGGGATCAATGAAAAAACGATTCAACTCTGCCATGAAGCGGGCGCATCTGTATTTGTCGCAGGATCTTATATTTATTCAGCAGATGCTCCATTAAAACGAATGGATCAGCTGAAAGAAGCGGTCCAATAATGACAGAAGTTAAAATCATGGTTGGCGGGCCTGAAAGCTCGCTGCCTTTAGACGTCTACCAATCGAATGCCGCTGATGTGATATGGGTCGGAGTAGATCATGGAGCTATTCGCTTATTGAAAGAAGGCATCTTGCCTGATTTGGCTGTGGGAGATTTCGACTCTGTCACAGAGGAAGAGCGAACCTTACTAGAAGAGAAAATCACCGATGTCCGGTCTGCGCCTTCTGAAAAAGATGATACAGATACAGAACTGGCTTTACAGTTAGCGCTTGAAGAGTATAAGCCGGACAAAATTTCGATTTATGGCGCAACAGCTGGAAGATTAGATCATTTGATGAGTAACTTTTTCTTTGTTTTTCAACCTAGATTCAAATCTCATGCGTCCTTAATTTCGTTGTACGATCGTTTCAACAGCGTTTCTTTTTATCTTCCAGGCGAGTATGAGCTGACACGAGAAAAAAATAAATCATATGCTGGGTTTGTTTGCATGACTCCAGTACAGAAATTATCTTTGAGAGGGTTTAAATATCCTTTAGATGAGAAAGACTATGCGTATCCGATCTCATTAGCCAGCAATGAATTTAAAGAAACGACTGCTTCGTTTTCTTTTACAGAGGGATTAGTTGCTTTTATCCAAAGTAAAGATGGAAAATAAAGACAAAAAAACAACCTGAGCAATAAAAGCTGCTTAGGCTGTTTTTTTGTTTCGTTCATAAATAGAAAAATTAAACACGTTCAACTTTTCCAGATTTAAGAGCACGAGCAGAAACCCATACTTTTTTAGGTTTACCGTCTACTAAAATACGGACTTTTTGCAAGTTTGCGCCGAAACTTCTCTTTGTTTTGTTTACTGCGTGAGAACGGTTATTACCACTTTGTGCTTTACGTCCTGTTACATAACATACTTTTGCCATTTTTTCTTTCCTCCTTTGCCGTAAATGAAGCAAAGCTTCAATAATCATACCTAAACAATTTAGCATATCTTTTGTTTATTTGCAAGATAATTCGTTCAAGTAATTTTACTTGACACAATTAAATGATCAGGAAGAAATCAGGTTATAGTAAGGTTAGAATGAAATGGCTAAAAACGACCGTTTTCGGTTTTATCTTTTATTCTTCAAGTTGCTATGCTACAATGTAAGGTAGTTATTTATGACTTTTTAAGTCAAGAGGAGGATTTTAAACATGGCAGTTAAAATCAAAACACAATATGGTTTAGTAGATATTTCAAATGACGTGATCGCTACAGTAGTAGGCGGAGCAGCGACTGAGATTTTTGGAATCGTTGGAATGGCGAGCAAAAATCAAATTCGCGACAATCTTAACGAAATTTTGAAAAAAGAAAATTATTCCAAAGGTGTTATTGTTCGCCAAGAAGAAAACGGAGTAGCCGTAGATGTTTACATTATTGTCAGCTATGGTACAAAGATTTCTGAAGTTTGTCGAAATGTACAAGAAAAAGTGAAATACAACTTGGAATCTATGCTAGGTGTTTCTGCAAATGCAGTTAACGTTTTTGTGCAAGGTGTACGAGTATTACAAGATTAGAATAAAGAAGGTTAATGTCACCGTTTCTTAGCGTAGTGACATGAGGAGGATATTAACGGTGAAAGTTGAAAAAATTGAGGCGAAGCAGTTCCGATTAATGGTAGCAAGGGGAGCTAAACGCTTAGAAAAAAATGCAGAATATGTGAATTCTTTAAATGTGTTCCCTGTGCCTGATGGCGATACTGGAACGAATATGAATTTATCTATGACTAGTGGAGCAAAAGCAGTAAGCACTAGCTCTGCAGAGCACGTAGGCGAATTGGCAGGTGCTTTAGCTAAAGGTCTTTTAATGGGAGCTAGAGGAAACTCTGGAGTTATTTTATCTCAATTGTTCAGAGGGTTCGGCAAATCGATGACAGACAAAGAAACTGTCAATGCATCTGATTTAGCTGCAGCTTTTACAAAAGGTGTTGAAATTGCCTATAAAGCAGTTATGAAACCTGTAGAAGGAACTATTTTGACAGTGGCTCGCGAATCTGCAAAAGCAGGTGAGAAAAAAGCTGCCCAAACGACAGATGTTGTAGAAGTAATGGAAACAGTCTTGTCAGCAGCTAAAAAATCTTTAGCTAAAACTCCTGATCTATTGCCGGTATTGAAAGAAGTAGGAGTTGTAGATAGCGGTGGTCAAGGGTTAGTCTACATTTTTGAAGGATTCTTAGAAGTTTTATCCGGTAAAGTGATTGAAGAAGAAGTATACCAACCAACTGAACCAGAAATGACAGATATGATCAATGCTGAACATCATAGAGGCGTTCATAACCATATTGCTTCAGAAGATATTAAATATGGCTACTGTACTGAAATCATGGTTCACATCGGTCAAGGAGAAACGGTAGACAGTGAATTTGATTACGATACATTCCGTAACCATTTGAATGAAATCGGGGATTCTTTATTGGTAGTAAACGATGATGAGATCATCAAAGTGCACGTCCATACAGAAAAACCAGGAGAAGTAATGAACTACGGCCAAAAATTTGGTTCTTTGATCAAAATCAAAGTAGACAACATGCGTGAACAACATGATGCATTAGTGGAAACTGATACAGCTGCTAAACCTGCTGAAAAAGCTCCATACGGCATTATTGCTGTTGCAGCAGGAGAAGGAATCCAAGAGTTGTTCAGAAGTCTGGGTGTCAACTACATCATTAATGGTGGGCAAACAATGAACCCTAGTACAGAAGATATCTTGAAGGCTATTGATGCTGTTCATGCGGAAAATGTTATTGTGTTGCCAAACAACAAAAACATTTTCATGGCTGCTGAACAAGCTGCACAAGAAAGCGACACACCTGTAGTTGTAGTACCTAGCCGCACGATTTCACAAGGTATGACTTCTATGCTGGCTTTCAATGAACAAAATGATTTGGAAACCAACAAAGCTGAAATGAGCAGCGAATTGGAAAACGTTATTAGTGGACAAATTACCAATGCTGTACGCGATACTGAAATAAACGGCGTTAAAATCACTAAAGACGACTTCATGGGAATTATTGATGGAGATATCGTTTTATCAAAAGACGACCGTAAAGAAGCGACTATTGAAACGCTTAAACAAATGTTGAATGACGATAGCGAAATCGTAACGATCATTTTAGGAGATGGCGTGCCTCAAGAGGAAGCTGAAGAAATTGCTTCAGTCATTGAAGCAGACTACTCAGATGTCGAAGTTGAAATCCACGAAGGTAAACAGCCTGTGTATCCTTATTTCTTATCTGTAGAATAGAATAAAAAAGTAGACAAAAATAATAAAGAAGTTTTCTTGATTATTTTTCTGTCTACTTTTTACTGTTTCTATTTTGAGGAACAGAATATGCAGGACTAAAGGAGCTCGGATAGTATCCCGGCTCCTTTGACGAATACCAATTAAGACACAAGGAGGGCTGGAGACAATCTTAAAGGAACGGAATTCCTTTAATGGATAGATTGTCCGTATACTAATGGAAAAAACAATCTATGACCCTGTCTCAGTACTTCAAAATGTAGGTGAGAAAAGGGTAGAAGCTTTAAATGAATTGGGCATTTACACGATTGCTGATTTATTGAACCATTTCCCTTTTCGTTACGAAGATATTCAAGTAAAGAATTTATTCGAGTTAGAAGATCAAGAGAAAACCAGTCTAAGAGGAGAAGTATTAGCAGATGCAGTAGTTTCTCGTTTTGGGTATAAGAAAAGCCGGCTTTCTTTTCGTATGAAAATCGACCAGGCTATTATCGTAGTTACTTTTTTCAACCAGCCGTACCTTGCCAAACAAATCGTCGGCGGCAGTGAAATCACTGTCTATGGCAAATGGGACGATAGAAGAAAAAACTTAACAGGGATTAAGATTATCGGATCTACATCAGTGGAACAAGATGCGGATTTTGAGTCTGTTTACCATACGAACAAAAAAATACGCCAAAAGACTATAGTGGCTTTGATCAAACAAGCTTATGACAGTTATAAAGACGTGATACCTGAGACTATACCGAATGAATTGCGTGTGAAGTATCGCTTGATCTCGCATAAAGAAGCGGTCTATGCTATGCATTTCCCCGTCTCTCCTGAGCAGACCAAGCAAGCGCGCAGAGAAGTCATTTTTGAAGAGTTTTTGTTGTATCAAACTAAAATGCAACTGTTGAGAAAGAAGCAAAAAAAAGTTGGATTTGGTACAGCTATCCACTATGACATCCAACGCTTAAAAAACTTTATTGCTACACTGCCATTTGAATTGACGAATGCTCAAAAAAGAGTCGTCAATGAAATCTGCAGAGATATGAAACAACCGATCAATATGCATCGGCTTCTGCAAGGAGATGTAGGGAGTGGGAAAACGCTAGTGGCGGTTTTGGCTATTTATGCTGCCGCTACTGCCGGGTATCAATCTGCATTGATGGTACCGACAACGATATTGGCTGAACAGCACAGCAAAAGTTTAAACGACTTATTTGACCCTTTAGAAATCCGCACAGCACTGTTGACAGGATCCACTACGGCCAAAGAGAAGCGGCTGATCGAAGAACAATTGCGTTCAGGTGAAATCGATGTAGTAGTCGGGACCCATGCTTTGATTCAAGACACCGTTGAGTTTTCTAAGTTAGGATTGGTCATTACGGATGAGCAGCATCGATTTGGTGTGAATCAGCGTAAAAAACTGCGCAGTAAAGGAATCGAACCGGATGTGTTGTTTATGACGGCAACGCCTATTCCTAGAACATTAGCCATCACAGCGTTTGGAGAAATGGACGTTTCCATTATTGATGAAATGCCTGCTGGCAGAAAACCAATCCAAACGACTTGGGTAAAGCCGAAACAATTCGAACATACATTGGAATTTATTGAAAAACAATTGAGCATAGGATCTCAAGCTTATGTGATTTGTCCACTGATTGAAGAATCAGAAAGTTTAGATGTAAAAAACGCTACAGAAGTATATCAAAAATTATCTCAATTTTACCAAGGGAAATATCGAGTCGGTTTGCTCCATGGTCAAATGAAACCAGCCGAAAAAGATGCCGTGATGCAAGCTTTTAAACAGAACGAACTGCAAGTGCTTGTTTCCACAACAGTTATCGAAGTGGGTGTCGATGTCCCTAATGCTACAACGATGGTCATATATGATGCAGACCGTTTTGGTTTAGCGCAATTGCACCAATTAAGAGGACGAGTCGGTCGAGGATCGAAAGAGTCGTATTGTATCTTAGTAGCCGATCCTAAAGGCGACATGGGGATCGAGCGGATGAAAATCATGACAGAAACAAATAATGGTTTTATATTGAGCGAAAAAGATTTAGAATTAAGAGGTCCAGGGGACGTTTTTGGAAACAAACAATCTGGGATCCCTGATTTTAAAGTAGGGGATATTGTGACGGATTTCAATGCTCTTGAAACGGCTCGTTTAGATGCTGCCGAGCTGGTCCAGCGACCAGACTTTGAGTCTCATCCGGATTTTGCTGCTTTAAGAACGGCAATAGCATTTGACCCGATGACTAGCGAGTCTGATGTGTTCCATTAAGCTGCAACAAATAGAGTATGGAATTAAAAGGAGGAAGATACATGAAAATTGCTGTAGATGCTATGGGTGGAGATAATGCTCCAAAAGCTATAGTAGAAGGAGTAGTGTTAGCTGCTCAAGAATTTAAAGATATCGAGTTTCAATTATATGGAAAAGAAAGTGCTATTCGTGAGCACTTGATTGATGAGACAAACATCACTATTATTCATACCGACGAAAAAATCATGAGTGAAGATGACCCTGTACGTGCTGTACGGAGAAAAAAAGATGCTTCTATGATTCTTGCAGCTAAAGCTGTTAAAGAAGGTAAAGCGGATGCTTTATTCTCTGCTGGGAACACAGGAGCTTTACTTGCAGCAGGATTGCTGATTGTAGGAAGAATGAAAGGTATCGACCGACCAGGGTTATTAGTTACCTTACCAGCCCTTGGGGAAGGCGTAAACGCGTTTAATATGATGGATGTTGGAGCCAATGCTGACAGCAAACCTGAGAATTTGAATCAATTTGCTACTTTGGGCAGTTATTATGCTCAATTTGTCCGCGGAATTCAAAAACCGAGAGTTGGTTTATTGAACAACGGAACTGAAGAAAATAAAGGTAACGAACTGACAAAACAAGCCTATGCCTTGTTGAAAGAAAACCACGAGATCAACTTTATTGGAAATGTAGAAGCCCGCGAATTATTGAACGGTGTGGCTGATGTTGTTGTGACAGATGGTTTCACTGGTAACGCGGTCTTGAAAACAGTAGAAGGAACGGCTTTGAGTATGATGAAACTCGTCAAAAAAGCTACGATGGAAAATGGTACAAAAGCTAAATTAGGCGGTTTATTATTGAAAGACAGTCTAACTGGACTAAAAGATGTGTTGGATTACTCAAAACACGGCGGCGGCGTCTTATTTGGGTTGAAAGCGCCCGTTGTAAAAACACATGGGTCAACCGAAAAAGAAGCGGTATACTTTACCATTAAACAAATCCGTGAAATGCTGGCTTCTAATGTCATGCGGGATCTAGTGAACTATTTTGAAACAAAAACGGATTCTAAAGAAGAAGAAACTAAGTAATGCCCATTGGACATAATAACGGTTTCAAAAAAAGAGATAGACAGAAATTGGGAATAAAGTTAAAATAGAATAGACATAAGATTTAAAATATAGTCAACTGACTATAACATAAGAGTTGGAGGTGTATGGTGTGTTGAATAACGAAACCTTTGAAACAGTAAAAAAAATCATCGTAGAACGTTTTGGAATCGATGAAGATCGTGTAACAGCAGAAATGACTTTTAAAGAGGATTTAGGTGCTGACTCGTTAGATATTGTAGAATTGGTAATGGAAATGGAAGACGTTTTCGGAACTGAAATATCTGATGAAGATGCAGAACAAATCACTACAGTAGGAAATGCAGTTACTTATATCGACAATAATCGTCAATAATCAAAGATAAAAACATAACTGAAACCAATAGACTGGAAAGGAAACTTTCTGGTCTATTTTTTTACCTAAAATTAAGTCGTCAACCAATCCTTTAGACAAATATTATTCACAGATGTATTTATCAAAATAAAGTTGGTTCTGAAAAAATTAAAGTATTCTTTTCATGAATAAAGTTGCAGTAATCACAAGGGTTCTTTTCGTTTTTTCATTTTATTTCAAGACTTATTTATTTCTCATTCAAATAATTTGTCACCCCTTTCAAAATAACGAAGTCAAGGATGATAGCTCTTTTTATTATAGAATGATTAAAAAAACTATTGCAATGCTAGATTTCGGTGTGTATAATTCAGTTAAGTTATTAAATCAAATGTTACATAAATTTAATACTTTTCTCATTTTGATGAGATGCGAAAGTCTTTAGGAGGTATAATTTTGGCCGTAGAACGTTCTTTATTAGAAATCAATCATTTAGAAACAGCTTTTAGAATCAATGATCAATATTACAATGCAGTCGACAATGTTTCGTTAACATTAGAAAAAAACGAAATCTTAGCGATTGTTGGAGAATCGGGCAGTGGTAAAAGTACATTAGCTACTTCTATCGTTGGTCTGCATGACCTATTGAATACCCGAATCACAGGTGAGGCATTATACAAAGATTTAAATTTGTTAAACTTGAATGAGCAACTGTATAACCGTATTCGAGGAAACGACATTGGGATGATTTTTCAAGATCCATTAGGTTCTTTGAATCCCTTAATGACAATTCATGATCAAATCGCAGAAGCATTGATTTACCATACAAAATTAGATAGTGAAGCTCGAACAAATCGAGTGTTGGAATTGTTGGAGCAAGTTGGAATTCCCAATCCAAAACGAGTGATGAAATTATACCCTCATGAATTATCTGGTGGTATGAGACAACGTGTAGTGATTGCAATAGCGTTATCTTGTAAACCGCCAATCATTATTGCAGATGAGCCTACTACTGCTCTTGACGTAACGATCCAAGCTCAAATTTTGGATTTACTAAAAGATTTGCAAGAAGAGATGGGAACAGGAATCATCTTGATTACCCACGATTTAGGAGTCGTTGCTGAAATGGCTGACCGAGTGGCTGTTATGTACGCAGGAGAGATCGTTGAACAAGCAACGGCTTTAGAATTGTTTGAGAATCCGATGCATCCTTACACGCGTTCATTGCTGAACTCTATTCCGCAAAGTAGTGATGAATTAGAAGACGAAAACAAAGAATTGCATGTTATTCAAGGAACAGTACCATCGCTTCCTAAACTTCCAAGAAAAGGCTGCAGATTTGCTCCTCGTATTCCTTGGATACCAGCAGAAGCACATGAGGAAGATCCAATATTACATGAAGTAGCACCTAATCATTTCGTAAGATGTACCTGCTACAAACATTTCCATTTTGAAGGGAAGGATGAGTAGCATGGGATTTATTGAAATCAAAGACTTAAATGTACATTATCCGATCCGAGGCGGTTTTTTCAATACTATTCAAGATCATGTGCGTGCAGTTGACGGCGTGTCTTTTGAAATAGAAGCCGGTAAGACTTACGGATTAGTTGGGGAATCAGGATCAGGAAAAACCACTATTGGAAAATCCATTATTGGATTGGAAAAAATTACAAGTGGAAAAATCTTTTACGATGGCGTAGACGTGACCAATAAAGCACGAAAACGTTCTGGGAAATACGAAGAATACAACCGCGAAGTACAAATGATTTTCCAAGATTCAGCTTCTTCTTTAAATCCAAAGAAACGAATCATTGACGTAATCGCTGAACCAATCCGAAACTTTTCAAAAGTTTCTCCCGGCGAAGAGAAAAAACGAGTTCTTGAATTACTGGACATCGTTGGAATGCCGGAAGATGCACTATACAAATATCCGCATGAGTTTTCTGGTGGGCAGCGACAACGTATAGGGGTCGCACGTGCGGTAGCTTGTAAACCAAAATTGATTATTGCGGATGAACCAACATCAGCACTAGATCTTTCTGTACAAGCTCAAGTATTGAACTTTATGCGCAACATTCAAGATCAGTACCAATTAAGCTATTTATTTATTTCGCATGACTTAGGTGTGGTAAAACACATGTCTGATGATATTGCTATTATGCATAGAGGTAGATTTGTTGAAGTAGGAAGTAAAAATGAGATTTTTAACAATCCTCAGCACATTTATACCAAACGATTGCTGTCTGCTATTCCAGATATCAATCCTAGAGATCGCGAACAACATAAGGCACTTAGAAAAGCAGTGGAGAATGAATATATTCAATCTGAGAGTCAGTACTACGATGAAAATAAACGTGTATTTGACTTGAAACCTCTAACCGATACTCATCTTGTTGCCTTAAAACCAGATGAAGAAGGAGGAGATTTCTAATGTGGAAAACAATATTAAGACGATTCTTAGTGATGCTTCCTCAAGTCTTTATTTTAAGTATCATTGTTTTTGCTTTAGCACAAGCAATGCCAGGTGATCCATTTACTGGGTTGATCACTCCAGAAACAGATCCAGCCGTTATCGAAAACTTAAGAGAACAAGCAGGATTGAATGATCCTATACCTGTACAGTATGTACGTTGGTTGGGAAATGCTTTGCAAGGTGACTTTGGACAAAGTTACACATATAAAATTTCTGTAGGTTCTATTATCGGTCAACGAGCTTCCAACACTGTGTTGCTTTCGTTATTGTCGTTTATTTTAACGTATGCGATAGCCATTCCGTTAGGTATGCTGGCTGGTCGTTACAACAATTCTATTTTAGATAAGATGGTTGTTGTGTACAACTACGTAAGTTATGCTATTCCTACCTTCGTATTAGCATTATTGATGCTATGGTTGTTCGGTTACACGATGAACTGGTTCCCAACTAGTGGATCTGTGGATGTTACAATTCCTGCTGGAACGATGGAGTACTATTTGGATAAAGCTTATCACTTGATTTTGCCGGCTATTACGTATGCATTATTAGGAACAACAATGATCATTCAATATTTAAGAAGTGAAGTAGTAGACGCTAAGACACAAGATTATGTAAAAACGGCTCGTTCAAAAGGTGTACCGGAAAAAGTAGTGTACAGCCGTCATATTTTTAGAAACTCAGCTTTACCGATTGCCTCGACAATGGGATATCAAATTACCGGTTTGATCGGTGGTTCAGTATTTATCGAACAAATCTTTGCTTTCCCAGGAATGGGACAATTGTTTATCAGTTCCTTAAATTCCCGTGATTACAGTGTCATTGTGGCATTGACTCTGCTGTTCGGGGTGGCTATTTTAGTTGGGACGTTATTGTCAGATATCATTATGACTATCGTAGATCCTCGTATCCGTATCGATTAATAGCAGAAATTACAGGAAAGGAATGAAACTAAATGGCTGCTAATACAAATATAGAAGCACAAACACAAGATATGAACACAAGTGTACCGCCAATGGGATTCAAAGTTATTGCTAGAGAGTTTGCTAAAGACAAAGGTGCTTTGATTGCTCTAGTCCTTATGATCGGTTTAATTTTAAGCATTATGATTGGTTCGTATGTAATCGATCAAGACAAAGTCATGTGGGTCAGCTTATTAGATCAATACGCCCCACCTGGGGATAATTTCTTATTAGGTGCAGACTCAGGCGGGCGAGATATTTTCGGACAGTTGCTGATTGGTGGGAGAAACTCCATCTTAATCGGAATCGCTGTTACTTTTATTACCAGTGTTGTGGGAATTACCGTAGGCCTGATTGCAGGTTATTATGGTGGTTTGGTAGACAACATTTTAATGCGTATCATTGATTTTATCATGGTATTGCCAACAACGATGTTGATCATTGTTTTTATCACGATCATTCCAACGTATGATGTTTGGACATTCATTTTCATTATGAGTGCTTTCTACTGGACTGGACAAGCTCGTCTCGTTCGGAGTAAAGCTTTATCCGAAGGCAGACGTGACTATATTAGTGCCTCTAAAACAATGGGGACCAGTTCTTTTAAAATTATGTTCCGAGAAATCATGCCTAACTTAAGTTCATTGATCATTGTTGACTTGACATTGAACTTCGCGGCGAACATCGGAATTGAAACTGGCCTGTCTTATCTTGGTTTTGGACTTCCGTCCAATACACCAAGTTTAGGAACATTGGTTAGTTACGCAACTTCTCCAGATATTTTGGAGAATAAAACTTGGGTTTGGTTGCCTGCATCATTATTAATTTTAGTATTGATGTTGTGTATAAACTATGTCGGCCAAGCATTAAAACGTGCGGCAGACTCTAAACAACGATTAGGATAAGAAAAGGGGAGAAGTAACATGAATAAGAGAAAATTAGGTTTACTTACAGGTTCAGCTGCACTAGCATTAATCTTAGCTGCATGTGGAGGAGGTTCAGACGAGGGGACTGAATCTTCTGCAAACGGAAACGACGGAGCTGCTTCAGAAGGTACTGAAGAGAGCGGAGTTGTTGAGTTCGAAACGGCTGTAACAAATGAAGGAGAAGCAATGGATGGAGGAACGCTTAACGTTGCTTTGGTAACAAGCTCACCTTTCCAAGGACTTTTCAGTTTAGAACTATATGAAGATGGTTATGATGCTGATTTGATGCAATTCGCTATTGAAGAAATTTTTTCTACAGACGAAAACTTCCAAATCACGAATGATGGAGCAGTTAGCTTAGATTTTGATCAAGAAGCTAAAACAGCTACATTAACAGTTAACGAAGGCGTTACATGGTCAGATGGAGAACCTATGACTTCAGAAGACCTATTGTACTCATACGAAGTAATCGGAAGCCCAGACTACACAGGTATCCGTTACGACTCAACAATGACAAATATTGTGGGGATGGAAGAATACAATAGTGGAGAAGCAGATACAATTTCAGGAATCACTGTAAATGACGATAAGAGCATTACAATCCAATACTTAGAAGTTCACCCAGGTATGTTACAATCTGGTGGTGGTATCTGGGCTGGAGCGATGCCTAAACATCAATTAGAAAATATTGCTATCAAAGACTTAGAAAGTTCAGATGAAATCCGTAAAAATCCAATTGGGTTTGGACCATTTGCTGTTTCAAACGTTGTACCTGGAGAATCAGTTGAATTCGTAGCTAATGAGCACTATTACAAAGGTGTTCCTAAATTGGATAAAGTAGTTGTGGAAGTTGTACCACCTGAAAGTATCGTGGCTGCCCTTCAAAACGGCGAGTACGACTTGGCATTATCTATGCCGACAGACGAGTACCCAACTTTTGCTGAACTTCCTGGATACACAATCTTAGGTAGACAAGAGTTAGCTTACACTTACATTGGTTTCAAACTAGGTGAGTGGGATGCTGAAAACAGTGAAGTTGTTCCGAATCCTGATGCTAAAATGAGCAGCAAAGAGTTGCGTCAAGCAATGGGTTATGCTATCGACAATAACGCTGTAGCGACTCAATTCTACAATGGTTTACGTTCTAATGCGAACAGTGCTATTGCACCAGTGTTTGAAGATTTCTGGGCAGAAGACGTTGAAGGATACTCTTACGATCCAGATAAAGCAGCTCAATTATTGGATGACGCAGGATTTGAAGATGTTGACGGAGACGGTTTCCGTGAAGATCAAAATGGCGAAGAGTTAGTAATCAACTTTGCTTCAATGGCTGGTGGAGATACTGCTGAGCCAATCGCTGAATACTACATGCAATCTTGGAAACAAGTTGGATTGAATGTACAATTAACAGATGGCCGTTTGCTTGAGTTCAACAGTTTCTATGACCGTGTAGAAGCGGATGATGAAGCAATCGATATCTACCAAGCAGCTTGGGGAACTGGTACTGATCCTAACCCTGAAGGTCTATATGGACGTAACTCAGCGTTCAACTACACTCGTTGGGCTACTGATGAAAACGACGCATTCTTAGACAACATCTCTGGAAGAACAAGTGATGATGAAGGAGATGCATGGGATAAAGAATGGTTGACAGAACAATACCGTGAATGGCAAGCATACTTCTCTGAAGAAGCTCCAATCATTCCTACATTGTTCCGTAATGAAGTATTGCCAGTTAACGACCGTGTTGCAAACTACGACTGGGGTTACGATGCAGATCCAAGCTTTGGATGGCATGCAGTTGGAGTTACTCAAGACGAAGCAATTACAGAGTAAATCTAAAAATTATTTGAAGAAGTCGGAGTTGATACTCCGACTTCTTTTGTTCGCCCAGCATGGGCGAACTCTAACGGGTGCAAGTCCCGAATGCGACCTGACAGTGGTAAGCATATAGCTGACGGCAAGGGTGTCCACCGTGAGGTGGAATCTGAAGGAAGCCTAAGGCAAAACTCTGGTCTGACGAACAGAAATCACATAAGAGGTGAGTCGAGTGGATAAGGCTGCGAAAGAAGCTAAAGTCCGATAACTGTCCTAACTCGAAGCATAAATGTGGCAGATAGATGGAGTGAAAGAGTTCGCACCTTAACTGGGGAGGTCTCATGACGTTATACCAAATACACTTAGTGATAAGTGCTTGACTCATGAGAAGTCAGCAGAGGTCGTAGTAGTGAAGACAGCTAGTGAAAGCTAGAAAGAGCGAAGGACCGAACAATTTTATCGTTACAAACATCTTTATTGGAGGCCGCCAAAGACTATTGGCTACGACAGCGTAAAAGTAGATAGCTGCCTTACGAGAGCAGAAAAGGAGTAACAAGCATGCAGGAAAACAGGACACTGGATAGAATCCTATCCAGAAATAATTTAAACGAAGCCTTTCGACAAGTGGAACGGAATAAAGGTGCCGCAGGCATTGACGGTATGTCTATCGAAGAGGCTAAAGAATATCTTCGTCAGCACAAAGAAGAGCTTATTCAGACTATTCGTCAACGTCACTATCAACCTAAACCTGTCAGAAGAGTAGAAATACCTAAACCATCGGGTGGGGTCAGACTACTGGGTATACCGACAGTGGTTGACCGAGTTATTCAACAAGCGATTGCACAAGTTCTCACACCCATTTTTGACGAACACTTCCACAACAGTAGTTATGGATTCCGTCCAAACCGCAACGCCCATATGGCTATAGCGCAAGGGCTAAGAGATATGAACGAAGGTTATCACTGGATTGTCGACATTGATTTAGAGAAGTTCTTTGACACTGTTAACCATGATCGACTGATGAATCTAGTTTCTCGGAAAATAACCGATGGTGATGTGATATCATTGATTCGGAAATATCTCGTGAGTGGCATTATGGTAAACGGAGAATATGAGGAAAGTCCAGTTGGCACTCCCCAAGGGGGAAACCTCTCGCCATTATTGAGTAATATCCTCTTAAATGAACTCGACCAAGAACTAGAGAGAAGAGGTCTACACTTCGTGCGATACGCAGATGACTGCATTATCCTCGTTAAGAGCGAATTCGCAGCAAGGCGCGTAATGCGTTCGGTTACACGATATATTGAGGAAACTCTGGGTTTAACTGTGAACACGAGTAAATCGAAAATCATTAAACCTAATGACCCAACCTTTAAATTCTTGGGATTTGGATTCTATTGGTCGAAAGCAGATAAAGGCTATCAAGCAAAGCCTCATGCCATATCAATCGAGACGTTTAAATATAAGCTTCATCAGCTAAGCAAGAAAAGCTGGGGCATTGATATGGCTTACCGCATCGTTAAATTGAATCAAGTCATCAGAGGATGGGTGAACTATTTCAAAATAGGAAATATGCACACAAAACTCAAGAAAATAGCGAGTCATCTTCGTTATCGACTGAGGATGTGTATCTGGCACCAATGGAAAACAGCCAAAAATCGAAGAAGAGCCCTCACTAAACTAGGGATGAGCGACTACAACGCCTACATGAATAGCCACAGTTCCAAAGGAACTGCCCGAATAGCCCTGTCCTGGGTTATGACAACCACAGTAACCAATAAGATACTAGCCTTCAAAGGTCTAGTATCTCCAGATAGTTACTATTTAAGACAAAAGCATGTTATATGAAATTGAACCGCCGTATACCGAACGGTACGTACGGTGGTGTGAGAGGACGATAAATAAATTAATTATTTATCTCCTACTCGATTTTATTATCATAAGCATCAGATAACAGAAGAATCTCTGATTAAAGTTTATTTTTCTTATGAAAACCAGTATAATAAGGCAGTAAGAGTATTTTGATGAAAAAGGGGAATCAGAAATGAATGAGGAATTACTAACAAAGTTAAAATCATTATTTCAAATTGAATTTGCAAACACTGATTTTTTGAAAGAAGCATTTACCCATTCATCATATGTGAATGAGCACCGGGAATTGAACTTGAAAGACAATGAGCGCATTGAGTTTCTAGGAGACGCAGTTTTAGAATTGACTGTCACAAAGTATTTGTTTAATGAATACCCAAATCTCCCAGAAGGCAAATTAACAAGGCTGAGAGCTGCTATCGTTTGTGAGGCAAGCTTAAGTCAATTTGCGAAAGAGTACGGGTTCGACCGTTACATTCTCTTAGGCAAAGGCGAAGAGCGAATGAACGGCAGAAAAAGACCGTCTTTATTGTGTGACTTATTTGAATCGTTCATTGGAGCATTGTATCTAGATCAAGGGTTAGACGGAGTAATCAATTTTTTAAATCAAACCATTTTTCCTCGAATCAAGTCCGGCGCTTTTTCACATGTGATGGATCACAAGACTAACTTGCAAGAGTTCTTGCAACGGAATGGTGAAGTTTCCATTGATTATGTGTTGATTGAAGAAGTAGGACCTGCTCATGAAAAAGAGTTTTTAGTAGAAGTCCTAGCAGAAGGAAATATTTTAGGACAAGGAAAAGGGAAATCAAAAAAGGCAGCTGAACAAATTGCTGCAGCTAATGCCCTAGAAAACCTGCGAGAAGCGAATGAGATAGAAGAAATTCAGGCGTAACAGGGAGATAGAGATAGCTTTCTATACATTACACAGACAACGAAAGTTAGGAGTTGTGGCTAACCTTCGTTGTTTGTGTAATGATAAAGAAGGTTTTATCATCATCCGATAAAGATAAACACCAGATGAATAAGATAGTGCGAGTTCATCAAATTTGAAAATATAGGAAGGAGCCAGTCTTCGTGCAATTAAAAAAAATAGATATTAGTGGTTTTAAGTCATTTGCCACTAAAACGACTATCGAATTTAACGAAGGCGTAACGGCCGTTGTTGGACCAAACGGAAGCGGAAAAAGCAATATTATTGAAGCGATTCGTTGGGTTATGGGAGAACAATCTGCAAAAAGTTTACGCGGTGGGAAAATGAACGATATTATATTTGCCGGATCAGATTCACGTAAACCGGTTAATATCGCTGAAGTAACCTTAGTATTAGAAAATGAAGATCATTTCTTGCCTCTTGATTTTTCAGAAGTAAGTATTACAAGACGGTTGCACCGTTCTGGAGATAGCGAATATTACATCAATAAAAAGCCATGTCGTTTAAAAGACATTGTAGACTTATTTATGGATTCTGGATTAGGAAAAGAGTCTTTTTCAATCATTTCTCAAGGAAAGGTCGAATCGGTATTCAATAGTAAACCAGAGGATCGTCGTGCCATTTTTGAAGAGGCTGCTGGAGTACTGAAATACAAAACGAAAAAGAAAAAAGCTGAACAAAAATTGTTGGAAACAAAAGACAATTTGAATCGCGTTCAAGATATTTTGTATGAACTAGAATCACAAGTAGAACCCTTAAAAATACAAAGCACTATGGCAAAAGATTATCTGCAGCAGAAAGAGCAGTTAAAAGATGTAGAAATCTCTCTAACTGCAGTAGAAATCCAACAGTATCAACAAGAATTAGCTGAAAAAAGCAATCAAAAAGCAGCTTATGATATGCAGTTAGCTGAAATGAAGCAACAATCGGACAAACTGGAAGCTGATTTATTGAATTTGCGCAAAGCGAAACGCACTTTCTCCGAGAAATCAGACAGCTATCAAGAACAACTGATGGAAGCTGTTCAGAAAATGGAGCAATTGGAAGGGAAAAAAAATGTTTTAAAAGAGCGCGACAAACATACTCAAGAAAATAAAGAAAAAGCTCTTCAAAGCAAACAACAATTGCAACACCAAATAGAACATACAACAAATCAGTTAGAAGAAACCATCAAAAATAAAACGGCGAAAGAAAAAGAAAAAAAAGAGCTGGACAAAGCACTAAAAAGCATTAAAAAAGAACGTGAGTTGTTGTCCGGAAATCAAAAGCAAATGGAAGATCATTTGCGTGACGAATACATCGAATGGATGCAACAAGAAACGTCTTTAAAAAATGAGCAAACTTTTTTAAAGAAAAGTGCTTCTCAATTTGAGTTGAGAAATGCCAAATCCATGACTTCTAAACAAAGTCTGGCAGATGAAGTGAAAGAATTGACGGAAACTTCGGCTGTTCAAACAACTCAATTGAAACAAGTGCAGCAAGAAATCGCTGAAAAGTTGCTTCAATTCCAAGAAAAACAAGCCTTGCTTCAAACAATCAAAAAGATCGCGAATCAAAAGAAAGTCAACTCTATGATGCTATGCGTATTGTCCAACAAGCTAAAGCTAAAAGAGACAGCCTAAAAGAATTAAGCGATGATTATACAGGCTTTTACCAAGGTGTACGAGAAGTTCTGAAACAAAAAGAACGACTAGGCGGTATCGTAGGGGCTGTTACAGAATTGATCGAAGTGCCTAAGAACTTGGAGCTGGCGATTGATATTGCGTTGGGAGCTGCCGGACAGCATATTGTTGTAGAAGATGATACCAGCGGACGTCGGGCTATTCAGTACTTAAAGCAAAAACATTCTGGAAGAGCTACATTTTTACCTTTAACAGCTATTAAAGCGCGTTTTTTACCAACCGCTATTCAAACTCAAGCTCAGTCGATTGCTGGATATGTTGGTGTAGGTAGTGAAGTCATTCAATATTCAGATGCTGTCAAAAATGTACTGCAAAATCTATTAGGGACAACTCTAATAGCAGAGAACCTTGAATCTGCGAACCGTTTAGCCAAACATTTTCAATATAAATACCGAGTCGTTTCTTTAGAAGGCGATGTAATGAATGCTGGCGGATCGATGACTGGTGGGTCGAACAAACAAAGTAATAGAGGCAGTTTGTTGTCTAGAAAAAATGAATTGCAATCCTTAAAAGAGCAGATTCAAAAAATGGATGAGTTGATGCATCAAAAAGAAGTAGACATTCGCGCCTTAAAACAGTCTGAGAAAAAAGAAGAGCAAGCAATGTATGAATTGCGTACGGTTGGTGAACAAAAACGACTTGAAGAGCAAGAGCTGAAAAGCAAAGCGAATTACATCACTGAAGAGATCCACCGATTAACACGTGAATTAAAAGCTCAAGAATACGAAGAATCAGCTGCTCAACAAGAAGCCGATGAAACTACTAAGAGATTGAAAGAAATCGAAGTTGAATTAGCTGCAGTCAAGGAAAAGATGGCTGTATTGACCCAGCAAATGGCAATGGTCTCTTCACAAAACGAAGAAAAAGAGCTGAGAAAAAATCAACTAACCGAACAATATCAGTTATTGATCACTCAATCTGCTACTCTTCAGGAATACTTGAATGGTTTGGCAAAAGAAGAACAACGTTTATCAAACACGGTGGACGAACTAAGCAGAGAATTGGCTGCTTTAGAGAATCAGCTTGAAGCAACAACGTTATATGATGGAGACCACCAACTCACTCAAAAAGAGTTGGAAGAATCTTTAGTGCAATTAAAAGAAGACAAAAAGACTATCGAAGAAGCCTTGAAAGTCAATAGACAAAAATTGCGAAAAACCGAAGAAGACATTGATTCGTTAGACCAGCAAGTCTCTACCAAGCACAATCAGCAGCAAGCTGTAAGAGAACAAAAATCAATCGTTGAAGTAGCTATGAATCGCTTAGACGTCGCTATCGAAACGCGTTTAATGATCTTGAGTGAAGACTATGGGTTGACTTATGAAGCAGCAGCGGCGAACTACGTGATTGAAATTTCTCTCGAAGAGGCCAAACGAAAAGTGAAGTTACTGAAAAAAGGGATTGAAGAGTTAGGAACGGTCAATCTAGCGGCTATTGAAGAATATGAACGAGTAAACGAACGCTATACGTTTTTAGCAGAACAAAAAGCCGACTTAGAGGAAGCTAAAAACAGTTTGTTTGAAACAATGGATGAAATGGATGCTGAAGTAATCAAACGTTTCTCTGAGTTGTTTGAAGCGATCCAAAGCAAATTCACACTAGTCTTCCAACAATTATTTGGCGGAGGAACAGCTGAACTGAAATTGACGGATCCGTCTAACATGCTGACGACAGGTATTGAGATCATTGCTCAACCACCAGGTAAAAAATTGCAGCAGCTCAGCTTGCTTTCTGGCGGAGAACGGTCATTAACAGCAATAGCTTTGTTGTTCTCTATTTTATTGGTGAGACCTGTTCCGTTTTGCATTTTAGACGAAGTGGAAGCGGCTTTAGATGAGGCAAATGTGGTTCGATTTGGCCGTTATCTCCGCAGATTTGAAAAAGATACACAGTTCATTGTGATCACTCACCGTAAGGGAACGATGCAAGAAGCGGATGGTTTGTATGGGGTAACAATGCAAGAATCAGGAGTGTCAAAAATCGTTTCTGTTCGTTTGGAAGAATTAGAAGCTGTACCTGTTAACAAGTAAGTAAGAAGACAAGGAGAGTATTCTAGACATGATCAAATTAATTGCAATTGATTTAGATGGTACATTGCTGAAAAGTGATGGCAGTATTTCAGTGGAAAATAAACAAGCGTTAAGAAGAGCTAAGGAACTAGGCGTTAAAGTAGTGATTTGTACTGGACGTCCGCTGCTTAGTGTAGCGGCCATCTTAGACGAAATGAATCTTAGAGAAGCTGGCGACTATGTCATCACTTACAACGGCGGTCTAGTGCAAAAAGCTGATACAGGAGAAATTTTGTCTCAAAAGTATTTGTCAAAAGAACAAGCTATTGAGTTGTATGAGCTGAGCAAGTCAATCAATTTACCATGCAACCTATTGGACTTAGACAATATTTACGAAATGCCGGCTCCAAATGGAAGAGAGTCTTGGTATAAGAAAACAAAACCAGCTTTGCCTTTTGTGCATACAACATTGGATGAACTTCCAGATGATATTCGATTCAACAAAATTTTATTTTGTTATGAAGAGAATGTTTTGGAGCAAGAGATCAAACGCATTCCAACAGAATTTTATGAAAAGTTTACGATCGTAAAATCACGTCCTATCTTGATTGAAATGATGAATAAGGAAGTCGATAAAGGACGTGGAATAGAAGTGTTGTGTGATTTGCTTGGATTTACGGCCGATGAAGTGATGTCTTTTGGCGATGAAGCGAATGACCATGCGATGATCGAATACGCTGGGATGGGTATTGCTATGGGTAATGCAACGCCTGCGTTGAAAGAAATCGCTCAGTATGTGACGGATACGAATGACGACCACGGTATTGCTCGAGCAGTTGAGAGATTCATTTTAAATGAAGTACATTAAACAAAGTTAAAAAGGGGATGGAGATATGGGGTTATTTGACCGCATTAAACAAGCCTTTACCGGTGAAAAGAAAGAAACACCCGTTGAGCAAACTGAAACAACTGAAAAATATGAAAAAGGGCTAGAGAAAACGCGAAAGACTTTTTCTAGTCGAATGAACGAATTGTTCGCGAATTTCCGGACGGTCGATGAAGACTTTTTTGAAGATCTGGAAGAAGTTTTGATTGAGTCAGATGTTGGTTTCGAAGTCACAATGGAAATCACGGAAGCCTTGCGTCAAGAAGTAAAACTGAAAAACGCTAAAAACAAAAATGATGTTCAGCAAGTAATCATTGAAAAAATGGTAGATATTTACGAGGAAAGCGAAAGTGGAGACCGCTCAATCCAGTTAAACAAAGATGGACTAACGATTATTTTATTCGTTGGAGTAAACGGAGTCGGAAAAACTACTACAATCGCTAAAATGGCTCACCAATACATTGATGAAGGCAAAAAAGTTGTTTTAGCAGCTGGAGATACATTCCGTGCTGGAGCTATCGAACAATTGGAAGTTTGGGGAGAGCGTGTAGGAGCGACTGTTGTCTCTGGAAAAGCTGGTGGAGATCCTGCATCAGTTGTTTTCGACGCTGTTAAACGTGCAAAAGATGAAAATGCCGATATCCTTATTGTAGATACTGCTGGCCGTTTGCAAAATAAGGTGAATTTGATGAAAGAACTGGAAAAAATGAAACGAATCATTTCCAGAGAAGTTCCAGATGGACCGCATGAAGTGCTTTTGGTTCTGGATGCAACGACAGGTCAAAACGCTATGATCCAAGCTCGTCAATTTAAAGAAACAACAGATGTTACGGGAATTGTATTGACCAAATTAGACGGAACGGCCAAAGGTGGGATCGTTTTGGCAATTCGTAAAGAATTAGGCATACCAGTAAAATATGTTGGACTCGGGGAAAGCATGGACGATTTAGAAGAGTTCAACCCAAATGAGTTTGTTTTCGGCTTATTCAGCGAATTGATTAAAGATACATTATAAAAATCTTTTTATTTAGAGAGTGCAGACGCTTCCAGTGTTGGAGGCGTCATTTTTGTTGAGTTTTTTTATTTTTATCCAATAATCTTGAATATTGTTCCTAATTTCAAAATGTGCTATGATTCGAAACGTGGCCTGAAATCCTATGCGCTGTAGTGCGGATGATTTCAGTAAAGCTGCAGTTAAAAATTTATAGGAGGAATGATTGTGAAAGACAAGATTTTTGAAACCTTGCAAAAAATGGGTAAAACATTTATGCTGCCGATTGCATTGTTACCGATTGCTGGGTTACTTCTCGGTATTGGAGCTTCTTTTACCGGAGACGCATTTATTAATTTATATGATTTAGAGTGGTTGTTAGGAGAAGGAACTGTCCTAAATAGCGTATTGACGATCTTAAAAGATTGTGGACAAATCATTTTTGACAACTTGCCGCTATTATTTGCAGTAGCCGTTGCTCTTGGATTTGCTAAAGCAGCTAAAGAAGTTGCTGCTATTTCTGGAGTTGTAGCTTACTTTATGATGTATGCTGCTCTGACTAGTACAGTAGCAAACTTTGGCAATATGGAAGAATTATCATCTATCCCAGGATTGATGAGCAGTTTCCTTGGGTTTGAAAACACAATGAATACAGGAGTTTTTGGCGGGATTATTATTGGTTCGATAGTAGCTTTCTTACATAATCGCTACTATAAGATCGACTTGCCAGATGCTTTGTCATTCTTTGCAGGCACGCGTTTTGTACCGATCGTTTCAGCTTTAGGTGGTATTGTTGCAGGGGTTGCTTTAGCATTCCTATGGCCATTTGCCGCTCAATTTATCGCATGGTTGGGTTCATTGGTAGCTGATTTAGGATATGTAGGGACATTCTTATATGGATACATCTACCGTGCATTGATTCCACTAGGATTGCACCATGTCTTCTACTTGCCATTCTGGCAAACAGCTTTAGGCGGTACTGCAGAGATTGCAGGACAAACTGTAGAGGGAGCACAAAATATTCTATTTGCTCAATTAGCGAATGGTCTGCCAGTTGGCGCGGAAGCCGCTAAATTCTTCTCTGGAATGTTCCCGTTCATGATCTTTGGTTTCCCAGCAGCTGCTTTGGCAATGTACCATACAGCTAAACCTGAACGCAAAAAAGATGTTAAAGGTTTAATGACGTCTTCATCTTTGACTTCAGTGTTCACAGGGATTACAGAACCTCTTGAATTCTCATTCTTATTTGCTTCACCATTATTATACTTTGGAGTACACTGTGTCTTAGCTGCATTTTCATTTGCATTCATGCATTTCTTAAATGTTGGAGTAGGATTGACATTCTCTGGTGGATTGATCGACTTCGTATTATACGGAATCTTGCCTGGGCAATCTGTCACGAACTGGATACCAGTCGTTCTTGTCGGAGTAGTATACGCTTTAGTGTATTACTTTGTGTTCCGTTTCTTCATCTTGAAGTTTGATTTGAAAACTCCAGGACGTGAAGATGACGTAGTAGAAACGAAGTTATATACAAAAGCAGATTACCAAGCTAAAAAGCAAGGCGGAAAAGAAGAAGCATCATCTAATGAAGACAGTTTGTCGAAAGACATTGTTGAAGGATTAGGTGGAGCCGATAACTTAGTTGATGTTGACAACTGTGCAACTCGTTTGCGAGTGAAAGTAAAAGACGGCGAGTTAGTTAATGAAAGCTTGTTGAAATCAACGGGAGCTGCTGGCGTTGTTATTAAAGGAACCAGCGCTCAAGTAATTTATGGGCCAAAAGTTTCTAACATCAAATCTAATATTGATGAATATTTGAAAAAATAATTCACTACGATAAGGAAAAGACCTCAAGTCTTTTCCTTATTTTGTTCGCCCAGCATGGGCGAACTCTAACGGGTGCAAGTCCCGAATGCGACCTGACAGTGGTAAGCATATAGCTGACGGCAAGGGTGTCCACCGTGAGGTGGAATCTGAAGGAAGCCTAAGGCAAAACTCTGGTCTGACGAACAGAAATCACATAAGAGGTGAGTCGAGTGGATAAGGCTGCGAAAGAAGCTAAAGTCCGATAACTGTCCTAACTCGAAGCATAAATGTGGCAGATAGATGGAGTGAAAGAGTTCGCACCTTAACTGGGGAGGTCTCATGACGTTATACCAAATACACTTAGTGATAAGTGCTTGACTCATGAGAAGTCAGCAGAGGTCGTAGTAGTGAAGACAGCTAGTGAAAGCTAGAAAGAGCGAAGGACCGAACAATTTTATCGTTACAAACATCTTTATTGGAGGCCGCCAAAGACTATTGGCTACGACAGCGTAAAAGTAGATAGCTGCCTTACGAGAGCAGAAAAGGAGTAACAAGCATGCAGGAAAACAGGACACTGGATAGAATCCTATCCAGAAATAATTTAAACGAAGCCTTTCGACAAGTGGAACGGAATAAAGGTGCCGCAGGCATTGACGGTATGTCTATCGAAGAGGCTAAAGAATATCTTCGTCAGCACAAAGAAGAGCTTATTCAGACTATTCGTCAACGTCACTATCAACCTAAACCTGTCAGAAGAGTAGAAATACCTAAACCATCGGGTGGGGTCAGACTACTGGGTATACCGACAGTGGTTGACCGAGTTATTCAACAAGCGATTGCACAAGTTCTCACACCCATTTTTGACGAACACTTCCACAACAGTAGTTATGGATTCCGTCCAAACCGCAACGCCCATATGGCTATAGCGCAAGGGCTAAGAGATATGAACGAAGGTTATCACTGGATTGTCGACATTGATTTAGAGAAGTTCTTTGACACTGTTAACCATGATCGACTGATGAATCTAGTTTCTCGGAAAATAACCGATGGTGATGTGATATCATTGATTCGGAAATATCTCGTGAGTGGCATTATGGTAAACGGAGAATATGAGGAAAGTCCAGTTGGCACTCCCCAAGGGGGAAACCTCTCGCCATTATTGAGTAATATCCTCTTAAATGAACTCGACCAAGAACTAGAGAGAAGAGGTCTACACTTCGTGCGATACGCAGATGACTGCATTATCCTCGTTAAGAGCGAATTCGCAGCAAGGCGCGTAATGCGTTCGGTTACACGATATATTGAGGAAACTCTGGGTTTAACTGTGAACACGAGTAAATCGAAAATCATTAAACCTAATGACCCAACCTTTAAATTCTTGGGATTTGGATTCTATTGGTCGAAAGCAGATAAAGGCTATCAAGCAAAGCCTCATGCCATATCAATCGAGACGTTTAAATATAAGCTTCATCAGCTAAGCAAGAAAAGCTGGGGCATTGATATGGCTTACCGCATCGTTAAATTGAATCAAGTCATCAGAGGATGGGTGAACTATTTCAAAATAGGAAATATGCACACAAAACTCAAGAAAATAGCGAGTCATCTTCGTTATCGACTGAGGATGTGTATCTGGCACCAATGGAAAACAGCCAAAAATCGAAGAAGAGCCCTCACTAAACTAGGGATGAGCGACTACAACGCCTACATGAATAGCCACAGTTCCAAAGGAACTGCCCGAATAGCCCTGTCCTGGGTTATGACAACCACAGTAACCAATAAGATACTAGCCTTCAAAGGTCTAGTATCTCCAGATAGTTACTATTTAAAACAAAAGCATGTTATATGAAATTGAACCGCCGTATACCGAACGGTACGTACGGTGGTGTGAGAGGACGATAAATAAATTAATTATTTATCTCCTACTCGATTGTCCAAACGAGTGAAAAGGACTTTAGATTTGGAGAAAAAGTCCGGCTTCTATTGACTAAAAGCTCAAAAATAGGTAATCTAAAGTAGTGTGTAAAAGTAAATTACTTTACAGTAAGTACTAGGAGAGAGCCGATAATGGAATTAGAAAAAACAAATCAAATGAATGCATTATTTGATTTTTATGGTGCTTTACTGACAGATAAACAACAAGAGTACATGCAATTGTATTACGGAGATGATTTTTCTCTCGGTGAAATAGCGGATGAATTTAACGTGAGCCGCCAAGCTATCTATGACAATATCAAGCGAACAGAAAAAATTCTTATTGAGTACGAAGAAAAGTTGAACTTGTTTAAAAAATTCAGCGAAACCAATGCCATAATTGATCAGTTGGAAGAATATGTGACTGCTCATTATCCAAAAGATACTGCATTTAAAGCTGAACTTGAAAAATTAAGACAAACAAATGATGAAGAGTAGGATAGGTGGAAAAATATGGCATTTGAAGGATTAACAGAAAGACTCCAAAATGCAATGACGAAATTGCGTCGTAAAGGTAAAGTTTCTGAAGCTGATGTTAGAGAAATGATGCGGGAAGTCCGCTTAGCTCTACTAGAGGCCGATGTCAACTTTAAAGTTGTTAAAGAGTTTGTAAATAAAGTAAGTGAACGTGCGATTGGAACAGAAGTATTAGACAGTTTGTCTCCAGGACAACAAATCATCAAAATCGTAAACGATGAATTGACAGAATTGATGGGTGGCGAAACTGCTACGATCAATTACTCTGTCAAACCGCCGACAGTAGTCATGATGGTTGGTTTGCAAGGGGCAGGTAAAACAACAACTGCTGGTAAGATCGCCAACTATGTCCGTAAAAACGACAATAAGCGCCCATTGCTGGTTGCAGCTGATATTTATCGTCCTGCTGCTATCCAACAGCTGCAAACGATCGGAAACCAATTGGACATGCCTGTTTTTACATTAGGCGACCAAGTAAGTCCGGTAGAAATTGCTCAAAAAGGAATTGAAGAAGCCGTAAGAACGGGTCGCGATCTAGTATTGATCGATACGGCTGGGCGTTTGCACGTAGATGAAAACTTGATGACGGAATTGTCTGATATCAAAAAAATTGCTGAACCTTCTGAGATTTTCTTAGTTGTTGATGCGATGACTGGACAAGATGCAGTCAATGTTGCCAAGTCCTTTAATGAGCAATTAGATGTAACAGGGGTTGTACTAACGAAATTAGATGGGGATACACGTGGTGGGGCTGCATTGTCTATCCGTTCCGTTACAGGTAAACCAATCAAATTTGTTGGTCAAGGTGAAAAGCTTGACGCTTTAGAACCATTCCATCCAGATCGTATGGCAAACCGTATTTTGGGTATGGGGGATATGTTGACGCTGATTGAAAAAGCGCAGCAAGATATCGACGAGAAAAAAGCCGAAGAAATGGCTGAAAAACTACGCGACAATTCGTTTGATTTTAATGATTTCATCGATCAAATGGATCAAGTTAGCAACATGGGGCCTCTAGAAGATATCATTAAAATGATTCCAGGAATGAACAATATGCCAGGGTTAGATCAACTACAGATTGATCCAAAAGATACGGCTCGAATGAAAGCCATTGTTCTCTCTATGACTCCCAAAGAAAGAGAAAATCCGGATATTATTTCTCAAAGCAGACGAAAAAGAATTGCTAAAGGATCAGGCCGTCCATTGGTTGAAGTGAATCGTTTGATCAAACAATTCAATGAGTCAAAAAAAATGATGAACAAAATGTCCAACGGCAACTTCCAAGGGATGGATAATTTGTTCGGAAGCGGCGTAAAAGGGAAACTGGGCAAGCTGGCAATGAATCAAATGGCGAGAAAAAACAAAAAGAAAAAGAAAAAAAACGTTCGCAAAAAGAAAAAATAGAAAAAAATGCAGAAAAAATGAAGTGTAAAGAAAAAACACTTTACAAGCATGGAAATAACTGATAAACTATCATTTGTGAGATTGTTAATGGAGGTGTTAAAGTATGGCAGTAAAAATCCGTTTGAAACGTATGGGTTCTAAAAGAAAACCTTTTTATCGTATAGTAGTTGCTGATTCACGTTCTCCACGTGATGGTCGCTTCATCGAAGAAATTGGTTACTACAACCCAATTGTTGAACCTGTTCAAGTAAAAATCGACGAAGAATCAGTTCTTAAATGGTTAAGCAATGGTGCTCAACCTTCTGATACTGTTCGTAATATCCTTTCTCGTGAAGGTATTATGAAAAAATTCCACGATTCTAAATACAGTAAATAAAAGGGATGTTTAATATGAGTGACATTAGTGAATTGATTCTTGCAATCGTTCATCCGCTTGTCAGCCATCCAGAAGAAGTTACGTTGGAGACTGATGAAACCGATGAATTTATTGAATACCATTTAAGCGTTCATGAAGATGATATTGGGCGAGTGATCGGTAAAAAAGGTCGTGTAGCGAAAGCTATTCGAACGATTGTATACAGCGCAAAGGTTCAAGGACCTAAGCGTGTAAGATTGACCATTGTCGACAATTAATATCCATCATAAGACGAAGCCGTTTCTTTAGAGAAATGGTTTTTTCTTTTTTTTAACGATAAAAAGAAATCTACTGTAGACATCTAGATAATTCCTAGTAAAATAAGTCTGAGGGAACGATAAAACGAATTAAATGAGGGAATCGAATGGAAAAATTATACAATGTTGGAAAAATAGTGAATACACACGGCATTAAAGGTGAAGTCCGGGTTATATCAGTAACTGATTTTCCAGAACAAAGATACAAAAAAGGTTCAGTATTGATTCTAGAACAAGAAAAAACAAAAGCCGTTGAGCTGGTAGTCGCTAGTCATCGAAAACACAAAAATTTTGATTTGTTGACGTTTGAAAACCATCCTACGATCGAATCTGTTGAAGGGTACAGAGATGGTATCTTAAAAGTAACTGAAGAACAACTAACAGATTTGCCGGAAGATGAATTTTATCTGCACCAAATCATTGGATTGACTGTAATAGACGATACTGGCCGCGAAATCGGTAAAATCAAAGAAGTTTTACAGCCTGGAGCAAACGATGTATGGGTCATTCAAAGACAGAAACAAAAAGATCTGTTGATTCCGTATATTGCGGATTGTGTATTGAATGTCGACTTAGAAGAAAAAATAGTGACGGTCCATCTTATGGAAGGGCTAGAAGATTTATGAAAATAGATGTTCTTACGTTATTCCCTCGTATGTTTGAAGGTCCAATGTCAGAATCCATTATCGGCAAAGCTGTCGAAAAAAATCTGTTGTCGATAGACGTTTTAAACTTTCGCGATTTTTCGGGAAATAAACATCAGCATGTAGACGATTATCCTTATGGCGGTGGAGCTGGGATGTTGTTAAAAGCTCAACCAATCTTCGATGCATTTGATCATCTTCAAGAGAAACATCCTGACACTAAAAAAAGAGTGATCTTGCTCGATCCAGCTGGCGAACCGTTCAATCAAAAGAAAGCCGAAGAACTAGCTGAAGCGGAGCACTTAGTCTTTATTTGCGGTCATTATGAAGGGTATGATGAGCGTATCCGATCAATTGTGACAGATGAGATCTCTCTAGGAGATTATGTGCTGACAGGCGGAGAACTGGGCGCTATGGTGGTGATTGACGCTACAGTAAGGTTGTTGCCTGAAGTGCTGGGGAATGAAGAATCAGCTGTAACAGATTCTTTCTCAACAGGTCTGTTAGAACACCCACATTACACAAGACCTGCTTCTTACAGAGACATGGATGTACCCGAAGTTCTATTGAGCGGGAACCACAAGCTTATTGAAGAGTGGCGAGAGAAAGAATCTTTGAGACGGACCTTGGAACGCAGACCCGATTTGCTGGATCATGTTGAATTGACCGATCAACAAAAAAACTGGATTGAGGAATTCAAACGCAGCTGAGTACCGATAAAATAACCAAATAAAGAAAAAATACTTTACAGGCATTCTATAATATGATAAAGTTATTTGGTGAGTGGGCAAACCACCGCTATTAACGATATTCCGCTGTATCCGAATGGAGATATACGAATGTTTGTTGGAAGGAGAAAAAATTCATGAGTCAATTAATTGAAGCAATTACTAGCGAACAATTACGTAGTGATATTCCTAGTTTCCGTCCTGGAGATACAGTTCGTGTACATGCACGTATTGTTGAAGGGGAAAGAGAACGTATCCAGTTATTCGAAGGCGTAGTTATCAAACGTCGCGGTGCAGGAATCAGCGAAACATATACTGTTCGTAAAATTTCTTACGGTGTGGGTGTTGAGCGTACGTTCCCAGTACATTCTCCACGTGTTGCTAAACTTGAAGTTATTCGTCAAGGTAAAGTACGTCGTGCTAAATTGTACTACATTCGTAAATTACATGGTAAAGCTGCTCGTATCAAAGAAGCTCGCCGTTAATTCGAAAAGAAAAAAGTCTGATCCGTCTACTAAGATGGTCAGGCTTTTTTTATTTATTCTATATATTCTGCATTATTTACGTTATAATAAAATGGAGCAAGGCATTTAAGTTAGGTAGGGGGAAATAAAATTGTCAGAAACGATTGAAAACTTTGAGGTTTACTTAAAAGAAAAAAATATTCCATTGAAGAAAAGCCAATTGAAAAATGGTCAAATTTTATTTAATGGAAATTTTCGGTTAACGAAAACAAGAGTATTGCCGTTTGGGATAGTATTCGACAGCAAAGATGCTAAATCAATTGATTTTCAGATTACATACCATAAGTTAGCTTATGTAAAAGATTTTACTAAAAAAGCTGAGATTCTTGAATTGCTGAATGAGTTAAATCAAGTAAAAGCGGGTTATTACAGCGTTATTTTAGCGGGCGATGGTGAGGTTTATCTGAAACAGCTTAGTCGCACGACAAGCGATGTTTTAGCAGCTTATGAAATGATGGTATTTGGTTCTACGATTGCTAAAGTGATCATCAAAGAAATCGAAAAAGTATTGGAACCAGCTGCGGCAGAGTAAAATACGATAAAAGGCAGGGGTTATATGGCTCATCCGAAAAGTTTGTTTCACGCAGAAGTAGTGAATGATCAAGCCTTGCAAGGAGAAGCTTTTGTAAAGAATGATGGACTGAGAGTGGTAATTTCTGATCCTTTGAGTCCAGATCCTGGCACTAATCCTGAAGAACTGTTGGGATTATCTTTAAGCACTTGTTTAAACGCTACGATTCAAGCGTTATTAAAAGGCAGAGGCTTAAAGAATAAAAGCCAAGTAGAAGTACACATTGATTTAGTGCCGGAAGAAAAAGGCGGATTCTTCTTCGAAGTATTGGCATTGGCTAAAATTGAGGGCTTGCCGTTTGAAAAAGCGGATCGAATCGTCCAAGCAGCAGAAAAGCGTTGTCCGGTAGCCAAACTCCTGGAAGGTAGTAAAACGGTAACCGTTAAAACAGTAGAATAAATCAGCTGAGTGAAGTAGGCAATTGTCTGCTTCGCTTTTTTTGTTGCCTAAAGTAATATTACTTAACAGACTCTTAATGTAAAGCGGATACAATGAGACTTTTCTTAATGTTATTATGTTTTTCTTTCTTTCCCATTAGTTTGTTGCTATTCTTGTCTAGAATTATCTTACGGAGGTGTTGTGGTGAAAAATTTTAAATCTCCCGTTGCATGGTGGGAATCATTAAAAATTATGATCGTATTAGTTTTTTCAGCGATAACAGGGGCGATATCTTTTAACTTCTTCTTTATCCCGACGAATGTTTATGCATCTGGTTTAAATGGTTTCGCGCAATTGTTTACGGGTATCACATCAGAATATTTGAACATCCAGCTAGAAACTGGATTGATTATTTTACTATTAAATATCCCAATCGCTATTTTAGGTTGGTTTAAAATAGGAAAGACATTTACTTTATTAAGTTTTCTTTCTTCTTTCTTAGTCTCTATTTTAATGGTTGTCTTACCAGTAGTTCAATTGACTCCTGACCCAATCATGAGTGCATTATTTGGTGGGGTAATTGGTGGAGCTGGAGTAGGTTTCGCATTAAAATATGGTTTTTCGACTGGCGGGATGGACATCATTGCAATGGTTCTAGCTAAAACGACTGGCAGAACTATTGGAAACTTGATGATGGTTATGAATGCAATCATTGCAGTAACAGCAGGAGCTACTTTTGGGTGGGAATATTCTTTCTATACGATTCTATCCATTTATGCTTTTACCAAAGTTGTAGACACTATTCATACGAGCCATCAAAAAGTAACAGCAATGATCGTAACAACAGATCCGGATACCTTAGTAGAAGCTATCCATAAAGAACTAGTCCGAGGCGTTACAGTCTTGCCGGCTACAGGCGGATACAGTAAAACAAACCGTGCTGTGTTAATGATCGTTGTTTCGCGCTATGAGATCTATAGCTTAGAACAAGCCGTTAAAGAAGCGGACGCAGCGGCATTCGTCAACTTTATGCAAACGAATAAAGTAATGGGCGAGTTCTTAAACAGCGAACAGCAAAAAGAACGTAGAGCAAGTAGTGTATTTTAGATAAAATCAAAAAAAAGAATTGGATCTGATCAGATCCAATTCTTTTTTAGATTAAGCGGAAATATTTCTCCAAGTAAAGTGCCAGACCATCTTCATGATTAGAAAAATCTGTCACATCATCAGCAATCGCCTTTAATTCATCGATCCCATTATTCATCACTACACCATGACCAGCGTATTGAATCATTTCATAGTCGTTATTTTCGTCCCCAAAAGCTAAAATATCTTTTTGTTGCACTCCGTAGACTTGTGCAATACGTTCTACACCCATAGCTTTTTGTACTCCGGCAGCAACAACTTCTAAACAAGGTGTCAGTCCGCCCCAAGTTCTCACTTCCACAGCATCCCCGTAGCGGTGGATGATTTTGTCAGTGATAGCTTGTTGGTTTTCTTTCCCTGTGAATACACTGATAGCTGTTGGTTCTTCTTTCAATGTATCTTCTGATAGTTTGAAAGACATGTTTTTACCAGTAGCGAAGAAATCTTCGTAAGGAACAAAATCATCATCAACATAAACAGAGTCGCGAAGCTCAGCTGCTATAAGTTGAATATCCATATCTTTACGCAAAGACAGCATATCGATAGCAATTTCTCTGTTGAGGGTCTTATGGTACTGAGACTCCCATGCTAATTCGGTAGGCCTATGGCACAATGCACCATTAAAGTTTACGATCGGAGTATCCAATTGTAATTCTGCGTAATATTGGCGACTGCTCCGGTAAGGTCTCCCGGTAGCGATCGAGACGATGTGTCCTTCTTTTTTCAAACGAGTCAAGACTTCACTCGTTTTTTGAGAGATTTGAGACTGGTTATTTAAGGTAGTTCCATCTAAGTCAAGAGCGATTAGCTTTCTATTCATCTGTATCTGTATCCCCCAACGTTTTTATGCTAAACTATAAAAAAAAGTAGTTAAACATACACTACCATAAAATCACTGAGAAAAAAATAATTATTAAGAGGTGTCAAGTTGATTTCCATTAAAAATGTAACCGTTAAGGGTTTGCCTTTATTAGAAATAGTTTCAGAGGAACATTTTTCCAAGAAGTTGCCGACCGTATTTTTTTATCACGGATGGACAAGTTCGAAAGAAAGTTCCATGGTCAATGGCTACGAGTTGGCTAAACAAGGATTTCGCGCGTTGTTGCCGGAATCTTATTTACATGGAGAACGAAAAATCAGCGCCTCATCTCCTGGAAATATGGAATTTTGGGATGTCGTATTACATAATTTGAGCGAGATCACCATTTTGAAAGACTATTATGTTGAAAAAGGACTAACAGACCCAGAAAAAATAGGGGTAGCTGGACTTTCTATGGGAGGCATTACGACAAATGCGATGTTGACACAATTTCCTTGGATCAAAGCAGCGAGTGTATTAATGGGAACTCCTTCACCAATTGCTTTTTCGAAATGGCTTTTAAATGCTCCATGGGCAGAGGGGTTAGATATTCAATTGACAGAGCAGGAAGTCAATGATGCGATGGAACCGTTGAAAAATATTTCGTTAGACCTGCATCCGGAAAAAATCAACGGACGTCCTATCTATGTCTGGCATGGAACAAATGATGAGTTAGTCCCTTATTCATTAACGAAAAAATTTATTCAAGCGGTTCAGGATAAGTCTTACGCCCAAAACATCCAATTTGAAACGACTATCGGCGGGATTCATAAAGTCCCTTATGCAATATCTGTAGAAATGGCTGAATTTTTTAAGAAAAATCTGTAAGATGCACATCAAATAAAACAAATAGTTAGTGGAAAGGATCATGTCTTATGTCTGAAAACGTATCTTCTTGGACGGAACAAGAACAAGCAGAAATCAGTCAACGTATTATGGCTGCATTAGAGCAAGTGATCGATCCAGAATTGGGGATCGACATTGTTAATTTAGGGTTGGTTTACGGTGTAGAATTGCTGGAAGAGGGGCATTGTGTGGTTAAAATGACGCTGACAACAATGGGATGTCCATTAGCAGATGTTATTACAGAAGAGATCATGAAAGCTCTCAAAAGTGTGCCAGAAGTCCAAACGAGTGAAGTGAAGTTAGTTTGGTATCCAGCGTGGGATACCTCTAAAATGTCTCGATACGCTAGAATTGCATTAGGCATCAGATAAAAGAAAAACTAAGTAGAAAAAAATAAAATCCTGTTAATAATGGTTAGATCAAAAAAGAGGCCCGATTAGGCACTGACCCCCAAAAGTTAGACTAAAATCTAAACTTTTGGGGGTCGCCACCTTATGGCCTCTTTTTTGATGAAAATTTAATCTATATGAATGACAACTTTACCTGGAATAGACTCGTTTTCACTTACATCATGCGCCTCACGTAAGCCTTCTTGAGTAAAAGGGAAAGTTTTCCCAACAATCGGTTTTAAGTGATCTTCTTCAATCAATTTTGCTAGCGCCTTCATACGTTCGCCGGTCGGCTCCAAGAAGAAGTAGCCAGTTAAAACGCCTTTTTCAGCTGCTTTTTCTTCATCTGGAGGAGCAACGATGGAAACTAATGTGCCGCCTTTTTTGAGAATGTTGTAACTTTTTTCTTGGATTTCTCCACCTTGGGTATCCAACACGAAATCAAAATCAGATAGAATTTGTTCGAAATCTTCTTCTTGGTAGTTGATGAACTGATCTGCACCAAGAGATTTGACAAGTTCTTCATTTTTTCCGCTGGCAGTTGCTGCTACGTAAGCTCCGAAGTATTTAGCGATTTGGATCGCTAAATGACCTACACCGCCAGAACCTCCATGGATCAATACGCGATCGCCTTCTTTGATTTTTCCGATTTCCACCAGCGCCACCCAGGCAGTTTGGCCAGTTAGAGGAATAGCCGCTGCTTCATCGAAAGAAATATTGTCGGGCATTTTACTAACTAGGTTTTCTTCGATAGCCGTATATTCCGCATAAGTTCCTCTAGGTGTGGTAGCAGGGCGAGCCAATACTTTGTCTCCTACAGAAAAAGAGGTCACACTTGTTCCTACTTTCTTGATGATGCCTGCTGCATCCCAACCTAAGATAATGGGAAAATCATAAGGCACCATTTCTTTTAAATAACCGGCTCTCATTTTCCAATCGATTGGATTGATTGAGGTAGCTTTCAATTCGACTAAAACTTGATCGTCTGCTAGTTCTGGAGTAGGCAGCTCTTTTTCTACAAGTTGATCTGATCCTCCATATTGATTAATAACGATTGCTTTCATGTAAACACCCTTTCTATATGGTTAAGCTGAAAATTAAATCTTATCTTCAGTATATAGATACAAGACAAAATTGAAAAATAATTTGTTTGTTGGAAAATATTTGACCATTTTTGACCAATAGAGTAAAATAAAATCAGTAAATTCGATAGAAAGAAAGTGGTGAGCTTATGGAAATGGATAAATTAACCAGCACGATGCAACAAGCTTTAGGTGAAGCTCAACAAGTTGCAGTCACGAGACAACACCAAGAAATCGATATTGTGCATCTATGGAAAATATTTTTAACGCCTAGCCATTTTGCTAAGAATGTTTATGAACAAGTAGACGTAGACACAGCTCAATTTGAATTCAATATTGATCAAGAGTTGGATAAATTGCCGATCGTAGAAGGAAATAATGTGCAGTATGGTCAAACGATGAGCCAAAATCTTTATCGGTTGTTGACAGAAGCAGGTAAAATCAGTGAATCTTTTCAAGATGAGTATGTATCCACTGAAGTCATTCTATTAGCATTGATGAAACTGAAAAATCATGTTTTGACAAAGTACTTGCTGGCGCAAGGACTAACGGAAAAAAGATTGCGCGAGAAAATCATGGAATTAAGAGGAGGAGAGCGAGTGACATCACAAAATCAAGAAGAGAATTATGAAGCATTAAGCAAATATGGAATAGATCTGGTTGAAGCTGTTAAGAGCGGGAAACAGGACCCTATTATCGGAAGAGACGAAGAAATACGAAATGTCATTCGAATATTGTCTCGTAAAACAAAGAATAACCCTGTATTGATCGGAGAGCCGGGAGTAGGTAAAACAGCTATTGTAGAAGGCTTAGCTCAACGAATCGTACGAAAAGATGTTCCTGAAAATCTGAAAGATAAGACGATTTTTTCATTAGATATGGGAGCGTTGATCGCTGGGGCGAAATATAGAGGAGAATTTGAAGAACGATTAAAAGCAGTGCTAAAAGAAGTGAAGAAAAGCGATGGACAAATCATTTTGTTCATTGATGAAATCCATACGATCGTTGGAGCAGGTAAAACAGAAGGAAGCATGGATGCAGGTAACCTTTTGAAACCGATGTTGGCACGTGGAGAATTGCACTGTATCGGCGCTACTACTCTAGATGAATACCGCAAATATATGGAAACAGACAAAGCTTTAGAACGTCGTTTCCAAAAAGTGTTGGTCAATGAGCCGACCGTTGAAGATACGATCAGTATTTTAAGAGGATTGAAAGAGCGTTTTGAAATTTACCATAGTGTAAATATCCATGACAATGCCTTAGTAGCTGCTACTACATTGTCTAATCGCTACATCACGGATCGTTTTTTACCGGATAAAGCCATTGATTTGGTGGATGAGGCTTGTGCCACCATCCGTGTAGAAATGAATTCCATGCCTACAGAATTGGACCAAGTCAGAAGACGTTTGATGCAGCTGGAAATAGAAGAAGCCGCATTGAAAAAAGAAGAAGATGAAGGAAGCCGCCGTCGTTTGGAACTGATTCAAGAAGAGTTGGCAGATTTGAAAGAAGAAGCGCATCAAGTGCAATTGAAATGGGATTCCGAAAAAAATCAAGTGTCTCAGTTGAGAGATAAAAGAGAACAGCTTGATCGATTGCGTCATGAATTAGACGAAGCTGAGAATCAATATGATTTAGAAAGAGCGGCTGTTTTGCGCCATGGAGAAATACCGGCTTTAGAAAAAGAATTAGCTGAATTAGAAGTGAGTCAAACAAAAGCTAATGCCGATGTCGTTCGATTAGTGCAAGAGTCCGTTACGGAAGAAGAAATTGCTTTGGTCGTTGGAAGACAAACTGGGATTCCAGTGAACCGATTGGTCAAAGGGGAAAGAGAAAAACTGCTGCAATTGGCTGACAACATGAAAGCTAGGGTAATCGGACAAGACGAGGCAGTCGATAGCGTGACAGACGCAGTGATCCGAGCGCGTGCAGGTATTCAGAATCCGAATAAACCTTTAGGCTCTTTTATGTTTTTAGGACCAACTGGTGTAGGGAAAACAGAATTAGCCAAAACGTTGGCTGAAAATCTATTTGATTCCCAAGATCATATGGTTCGGATCGATATGAGTGAATACATGGAAAAACATACTGTCTCCAGATTAGTAGGAGCGCCTCCTGGTTATGTAGGTTATGATGAGGGCGGTCAATTGACAGAAGCGGTCAGAAGAAGCCCTTATACGATTATTTTATTGGATGAAATAGAAAAAGCTCATCCCGATGTGTTCAATATTTTATTGCAAGTGTTAGATGATGGTCGATTGACTGATTCTAAAGGACGCGTCGTAGATTTCAAGAATACTGTATTGATCATGACCAGTAATATTGGATCAAATCTATTGCTTGACGGAACCAGTGAAGAGGGAGAGATTTCGCAACAAACAAAAGATCAAGTCTTCGGCTTATTAAGAGCCAATTTCAAACCGGAGTTTTTAAACCGGATAGATGATACGATCTTGTTCGCTCCTTTAAACTTTAACGTAGTGAAGAAAATCGTTTTGAAGATGACCAAAGATTTGGAAAAACGATTAGAGCAACAAGAAATTGGATTGGAGATTACGGAAGAGGCTCAGTCTTGGATTGCGGATAAGGCCTATGATCCAGCTTATGGAGCTCGGCCGCTGCAACGTTATCTTACAAAAGAAGTCGAAACCCCGATTGCAAGACTAATTATTGAAGGGAAAATATACCCAGGTCTAAAAGCCGTTCTAACGGTCATTGCAGATCAGTTGACTATTGAAGTAGCGACTAAAGAAGAATAAAAAAAAGCCGGATGATATTCCGGCTTTTTTGTCTTTATACGGTTGTTTATGATTGATGTCCGTCTTGACTTGGTTTAGGAACGGCATTAGAGAGCAAGATGACTAGAACGCCACTTAGCAGACCAATTACTGTAGCCGTCGTAAAAGAAAAACTTCCGCCGGTCAACGAACCACCGATATAGTTAACGACTTGTCCTAAACAGAATCCCCAAAATAAGGTTGCAATATACTTCATGGTACCAACACCTTCTTTCTATCACACTCATTTTACCACTTTTTTTTCAGAATGAAAGAAAAAGCCGATAAATGAGACAGAATTTGCTGTTTGTCTCCTATTCAGAGTATAATAAGAGAGTATGAAATTGTGCTGAGAATCCTTTTCTTAGTTGGAACATGGTAAGAAATAGGATAGAGTAAAAAATAAATACCTTCATCAAATTGATGAAAAGGAGGACTGGAAAGTGTCTTTTGTACCATTACAAGTTAAAAGTGCCTATTCCTTGCTTCAAAGTACTTTATCGGTAGAAGGATTAGTAGGAGCCGCTAAAAAAAGAGGGTATCAATCCTTAGCTTTGACTGACCATAATGTCCTGTATGGTGCTGTCGACTTCTACAAACTATGTTTGAAACATCAATTGAAACCGATCATAGGATTAACCTTGGATATGCAAGGCATCATAGAGACAGAACACTCATTTCCTTTAGTTTTGCTGGCTGAAACGAACCAAGGATACAAACACTTAGTGGCTTTGTCTACTAAAAAGATGATAGAGCCTGAAACTTTATTTTCTCCTAATGATCTAGCACCTTACTCAGAAGGTTTGATTGCTTTGACACCTGGGATAACGGGTGAAATCGAGCAGTACTTATTAGCGGGTAAAATAGAAGAAGCTGAAAAAATAATTGCTGCTTACAAAAGGTTATTCTCTCCAGAACACTTTTATCTTGGAATTCAGCTGCACGAAGAGTTGATGCCGATAAAAGATGCGCTTTTACAGACAGCCAAAGAAAATGACCTAAAGACAGCAGCTTTGACTGATGTACAGTATTTAAACGAAGAAGATGCCTTCAGCTTAAAAGTATTGAAAGCCATTGATAAAGGAGAACAATTAGAGGAACATCAAAAGGTCTTGACTGGCACCCGTCATCTTGGTGATCCCGTTCAAGTAGAAAAGCAGTTTGTGGATGCTGGACTTTCGGAAGCTGTTCAACAGACAAGAAACATTGCGGATCGTATCAAGATAGAAATTCTTTTACAACAAAGGTTGTTGCCAAAATACCCTATCCAAACAACGGATACAACTTCAGATTTTTTAAAACAATTGTGTTTAGATGGATTAAAGAAAAGAGTTCCAGAAGCGGATGCAAGATACTTCAAGAGATTGGAGCATGAATTGACTGTGATCCAGAAAATGGGATTTGAAGATTACTTTTTAATCGTATGGGATGTTATGGCTTATGCTCATCGCGCAAAAATCGTTACAGGTGCTGGGCGAGGATCTGCAGCAGGTTCTTTAGTGTCTTACGTTCTAGAAATAACAGACGTGGACCCTATTGAATACAATCTGCTGTTTGAACGCTTCTTAAATGAAGAGCGATATAATATGCCGGATATCGATTTAGATTTCCCAGATAATCGAAGAGAAGAATTATTGCAATACGTAAAAGAGAAATACGGTAAAGACCACGTTGCCCAGATTATTACCTTTGGAACGCTTGCTGCCAAAATGGCTTTACGAGATACAGCTCGCGTTTTTGGGCTGAAACAAGACGAATCCAATGAGTGGTCAAAAGCGATTCCGAATCAATTAGGAATTACTTTAGAAGAGGCGTACAAAAAATCTTCGGCATTGCAACAATTGGTCAAACAGTCGGAACGAAACCAGTTGATTTTCAAAACAGCCAAAAATATTGAAGGTTTGCCAAGACATGCTTCCACCCACGCAGCAGGAGTCGTGATCAGTGACCAAAAACTGAGCAGCATCATTCCTCTTCAATCCGGGAGCAGTTCTATTGCATTGACCCAATATGCTATGGGAAATGTTGAAGAAATCGGACTGTTGAAAATGGACTTTTTGGGATTGAAGAATTTAACGATTTTGGGAGATGCGTTAAAAACAGTTGAGTACGACACCGGAAAGCAGATTCGATTGCAAGACATTCCAATGGATGATAAAGAAACCTTAGAACTGTTCCAAAAAGCAGACACAGTAGGAATCTTTCAGTTTGAATCCAACGGTATAAAGAACGTTTTGCGCAAGCTGCATCCAGAATCCTTAGAAGACATTGCGGCCGTCAATGCTTTATATCGACCGGGTCCCATGGAACAGATCGATGTGTTCATCAAACGGAAAAAAGGCGAATTGGCCATGGAATATCCACATGAAAGCTTAAAAGATATCCTAAACGTCACATATGGTGTCATGGTGTATCAAGAACAAGTCATGCAAGTGGCGTCTAAAATGGCGGGGTACTCTTTAGGACAAGCAGATATTCTTAGAAGAGCCATTGGGAAAAAGAAAAAAGAATTGATTGATGCGGAAAGAGTTCATTTTACAGCTGGTGCTGCAGACAAAGGATACCCAGAGCAGGATGCAAGACAAGTTTATGACTATATCGAACGTTTTGCCAATTACGGGTTCAACCGATCTCATTCCATTGCTTATTCTTTTATCGGCTACCAAATGGCTTACATCAAGGTCCATTATCCGCAAGCCTTTTATATTGCCTTGTTGAATTCAGCTTTGCATAACTCAAATAAGGTAAAAGAATATCTACTAGAAGCTAAGAAAAAGAAAATCGATGTCTATCATCCAGATATTAATGCCAGTTACGGACGTTTTACGAAAAAAGATGCAGGTATTTTATTTGGTCTTAGTTCTATAAAAGGATTGAGAAGAGACTATGTAGCTGAAATTATCCAAAATCGAAAAGCAAATGGCGTCTATAAAGACTTCATTGATTTTTTAAGAAGAATGGATACCAAATGGGTAAAAGAAGATTATATTCTGCCATTGATCTACGTTGGCGCTTTTGATGGATTCCGTTACAGTAGAGGAACGTTGTTGAACTCCTTAGAGAGTATTTTGACAAGTGTGAAATTCAGCGGAAATAACATCGGCTTATTTGATGTACTGCAGCCAAAATATGAAGAAGCACCAGATTTGACTCCTCAAGAAAAATTAGAGGCGGAAAATACTTACTTAGGGGTCTACTTATCAGGGCATCCTACTGAAAAGTACGAAGACATTTTAAAAAGTAAGCAAGGCATTTATGTTAAAGATGCTGTTGAAAATCAAAAAATCCGATTGGTCGGACAGGTAAAAGATGTCAAAAAAATCACTACTAAAAAAGGCGAACCAATGGCTTTTATGACGGTTAGTGATACTACGGGAGATATTTCATTGACTTTGTTCCCGACAGTATACCGCAAATACATTCAATGTGTTGTCCAAAACAAAGTTCTTTATGTAGAGGGGAAGACGGAAGTCAGACAAGGTCAAGGTTTGCAAATTTTAGTCTCTCACCTTAAAGAAGCAGCAGAGATAGAAGAAGAGAAGAAAGTCAAAAAATGTTTTGTCCGAATTGAACAACAGTATGAGGACGGTGAAACGTTAAATAGACTGAAAGAACTCTTTACAGAACACTCAGGCTCTATTCCTGTAATTTTGTACTACATGAGAACGAATAAAAAACTAGGGCTCCAAGAAGCATTCTGGGTCAATGAATCATCTGATTTGGTGAAATCAGTTGAAGAATTGTTAGGAAAAGGGAACATAATCATAGATTGAAATTAAAGTTCTCTAAAATTTATGAAATATCTTGAAAGAAAAGCAGAATTCATAAGACAATTTATATTAAAAATGGTAGAATGTCATTGTTGAACTAATTTATGGGTAACTTATTATCACATTGTTTGTTCATAATCATCTTTATGTATATATTTTTACAACTATAACTTTTTATGAGGTGAAAGTGGAATATGAAACGTATCGCTGTTTTAACAAGCGGGGGAGATGCTCCTGGAATGAACGCGGCTATTAGAGCTGTTGTTCGAAAAGCTCTTTACGAAGGAATGGAAGTTTTTGGTATCAACTACGGTTATGCTGGATTGGTAGCTGGAGATATACGTCAATTACACCATAACGATGTAGGAGATATGATTTCAAGAGGGGGTACTTTCCTTTATTCAGCACGTTATCCTGAATTTGCAACTGAAGAGGGGCAATTGAAAGGTATCGAACAATTGAAGAAATTTGGAATCGAAGGATTAGTAGTTATCGGAGGAGACGGCTCTTACAGAGGAGCTTTAGCGTTAACAAAACACGGCTATCCAACTATCGGACTTCCTGGAACAATCGATAACGATATTCCTGGAACTGATTTTTGTATCGGTTTTGATACAGCCATCAATACTGTATTAGACTCATTAGATAAAATTCGTGATACAGCTACAAGTCACGTCCGTACATTTATTGTGGAAGTTATGGGACGCAATGCAGGGGACATCGCTTTATGGGCGGGTGTTTCTGGCGGAGCAGAACAAATCATCATTCCTGAAAAAGAATTTGATATGGCAGAAGTAGCAGCTAAAATTACTGAAGGCCGTGAAAAAGGTAAAAAACACACGATTATCGTTCTTGCTGAAGGTGTAATGAACGGGAATAAATTTGCAGAAGAATTGTACAAATTCGGAGATTATCACGCACGCGTTACTGTTTTAGGACACGTACAACGTGGTGGATCACCAACTGCTAGAGACCGTGTTTTAGCTAGTCAATTTGGAGCAAGAGCAGTTGATTACTTGAAAGAAGGTAAAGGTGGATTGTGCCTAGGAATAGTGAACAATGAAATCATTGCTTCTGATATCATTGATACATTAGAAAAAGGATCACATAGACCAAATGTAGCTTTATACAAATTAAATCAAGAAATTTCTAACTAAAGATTTTTCAAAAAATTGGATTTCCTTCATTTTCTACGGTAAGATTATGAAGGAGATTATATTATTGTGTGTATAAAATATAAAAGTTAAACCAAAATGTTAGGAGTTTTGAAGAATGAAAAAGACAAAAATTGTATGTACCATTGGACCGGCAAGTGAGTCGGTGGAAACTTTAGTAAAAATGATCGACGCAGGAATGAACGTTGCTCGTTTAAATTTCTCGCATGGTGATTTCGAAGAGCATGGTGCTCGTATCCAAAACATCCGTGAAGCTTCAAAAATTACTGGGAAAATGGTTGCTATCTTATTAGATACTAAAGGCCCAGAAATCCGTACTCACAACATGAAAGATGGTAAAATTCAATTTACTTCAGGCGATGTAGTACGTGTAGCGATGAATGAAGTTGAAGGAACAAAAGAGAAATTCTCTGTTTCTTACTCAGAATTGATCAATGACGTACATCCTGGATCTCACATTTTATTAGATGATGGTTTGATTGATTTATTGGTAACTGATCTAGACATGGAAAACCAAGAAATCGTAACAACTGTTCAAAACTCAGGAACATTGAAAAACAAAAAAGGTGTAAACGTTCCGGGAGTATCTGTTAACCTTCCAGGAATCACTGATAAAGATGCTGCTGACATCCGTTTTGGTTTACAAAATGATGTTGACTATATTGCTGCAAGTTTTGTTCGTCGTGCTTCTGACGTTTTAGAGATCACTCAAATCTTAGAAGAAGAAAACATGACTCATGTTCAAATCATTCCTAAAATCGAAAACCAAGAAGGCGTAGACAACATTGACGAAATCTTAAAAGTTTCAGACGGTTTAATGGTTGCTCGTGGAGACCTTGGAGTAGAAATTCCTACAGAGGAAGTTCCTATCGCTCAAAAAGACTTAATCAAAAAATGTAATAAATTAGGTAAACCGGTTATCACTGCTACTCAAATGTTGGATTCAATGCAAAGCAATCCTCGTCCGACACGTGCAGAAGCAAGTGACGTTGCCAATGCTATCTTTGACGGAACAGACGCAATCATGTTATCAGGTGAAACAGCTGCTGGTGATTACCCAGTAGAAGCTGTTCAAACAATGGCTCGTATTGCTATGCGTACTGAAGAAGCTTTAGTAAACCAAGATTCATTCACGTTAAGAGCTTACGATCAAGGCGATATGACAGAAGCTATTGGACAATCTGTTGGACACACTGCTCGTAACTTGAACATTGATACAATTGTGGCTGCAACTGAATCTGGACATACAGCGAGAATGATCTCTAAATACCGTCCTAAATCAACTATCGTAGCTGTTACTTTCTCTGAAAGAACTATGCGCGGTCTAGCTTTATCATGGGGAGTATACCCAACAGTTGCAGAAAAACCAGAATCTACAGATGACATGTTCAATTTAGCTACTGGCATTGCTCAAGAAAAAGGCTATGCTAAAGAAGGCGACTTGATCATCATTACTGCTGGTGTTCCAGTTGGAGAACGTGGAACAACGAACTTGATGAAAATTCAAATGATCGGCTCAAAATTGATCAGCGGCCAAGGTATCGGCAGCGAGTCAGTTATTGGAAAAGCTGTAGTAGCGACAAACGCTCAAGAAGCTAACGTGAAAAGTGTAGAAGGTTGCGTTTTAGTAACAAAAACTACTGACAAAGACTACTTGCCTGCAATCGAAAAAGCTGCGGCTATCATTGTTGAAGATGGTGGTATGACTAGTCATGCTGCAGTTATCGGAATTGCTATGGGAATTCCTATAATCGTTGGAGCAGAAAATGCTACTAGCGCTATTGCAGATGACGAATTGATCACAGTAGACTCTCGTCGTGGTATTGTTTACCGCGGAGCAACTGCTGCTATCTAATGGTATATTCAATCGAAAGAAAACTCTCAGAGATTATTTTCTGAGAGTTTTCTTCGTATAAAAGACTATTTCACATAATAAAATTATGGTAAACTAAGTAATGACTAAAAAGTATTTAAAGGAGTGCAGAAAAATGAATCAATCACTAGGAACTGTTATTACAGGTATCGTGACAGATATCAATGAAAAAGCGTATTTCATTCAAAAAAATGGGGTAACTTATGAATTGCCTAAGAGCGACACGACCGATTATAAACTTGGCGATGCAGTAGAAGGGTTCGCTTATATAGGTCAAGACAAATCTCTGAAAATGACTCAAGACATTCCAAGAATCCAAGTAGGTGATTACGCTTTAAGCAAAGTAATCGATGTCCGCAGAGATTTAGGAGTATTTGTTGATATTGGATTGCCAGATAAAGAGATTGTTGTTTCTTTAGATGAATTGCCAACTGAGAAATCATTGTGGCCTAAAAAAGGTGACCAATTGATGGTAACTATTCGAGTGGACGAAAAGGATAGAATGTGGGGACAATTAGCAAGTGAAGAATTCTTTGAAGATATTGCTAAAAAAGCACCTGAAGATCTTGTTAACAAAGACATCAAGGGTATTGCTTACCGTTTGAAAATTGTTGGAACATATGTATTAACAGATGGTCAGCATTTAGGGTTTATCCATCCATCGCAACGAGATATAGAACCTAGATTAGGGGAAGAGATATCTGGTCGTGTCATTGGTATTGGACAAGAAGGAACAGTAAATATTTCGTTAAGACCTAGAGCACATGAAGCTATCCCAGACGATGCAGCGATGTTGCTGGCTATTTTAGAACGTTCTAAAAACGGCAGCTTCCCTTATACAGATAAAAGTTCGCCTGAGGAAATTAAAACATATTTTGGAATCAGTAAAGGTCAATTCAAACGCGCTTTAGGAAACTTGCTAAAACAGCGTAAAGTGGTTCAAGTGGATGGAGAAACACGTTTAGTAGAATCACCAAATCAAGAAAATAAGTAAATTTCTCTATTGAAAAAGAACCATTAAAGAGCCGTTTGACATAGATTGGAGCGGGTTTTGAATGAAAGAAGATTTAGAAGAGTATATTCGCTACTTGCAAATTGAACGCGGATTGGCGGATAATACCATTGAAAGTTACAAAAGAGATTTAAATCAGTACCTAGTTTATTTGGAAAAAAATGAGCTGAGGGATTGGGAAAAAATCGATCGTTACACCATTTTATCATTCATGCAAGAGTTGAAAGAAACGAAGAAATCATCTGCAACAGTTATTCGAATGGTCTCAAGTCTTAGGAAGTTTCATCAATATTTAAAACAAGAACAACGTTCAAGCGTAGATCCTATGCTGCATATCGATACGCCTAAAAAAGCACATCATTTGCCTAAAGTATTATCGATGACGGAAGTCGAGAAATTGATTGAAACACCGAATACTAATGAAATACTCGGATTAAGGGACAGAGCAATACTAGAAGTCATGTACGCTACTGGGTTGCGGGTCACTGAGTTGACAGAATTGAAGATGGATGATTTGCATTTGTCATTAGGTTTGATCCAAACGATTGGAAAAGGTGATAAAGAGCGCATCATTCCAATTGGGGATTTAGCTATCAAATGGATTGAGAATTATTTGAAATACAGCCGAAATAAACTGGAAAAGCCAAGTAAAAGAAGCCCATATCTATTTTTGAATCACCATGGCAGAAAGCTGACACGCCAAGGGATATGGAAAAACTTGGGTGCTTTAGTCAAAAAAGCTGGTATTGAAAAAGAAGTAACTCCACATACTTTGCGGCATTCATTTGCTACTCATTTATTAGAAAATGGAGCTGATCTGAGGGTGGTGCAAGAGTTGTTGGGACACTCGGATATTTCGACTACTCAGATATACACGCATATTACTAAACAGCGAATGGCAAAGGTTTATAAAACTTACCATCCAAGAGCTTAGGGGAAATAAATCCCTCGATATTTTAGCTGTTTTCTACTATAATTAAAGTGTTAGTAAAAATGATAAGGAGGAATAATTTTGGGCTATAAACGAGTACATTTGATAGTTATGGATTCAGTGGGTATTGGCGAGGCTCCAGATGCGGAAAAATTTAACGACGTTGGGAGCGATACGCTAGGTCATATTGCTGAAGAGGCAGGATTGACTATTCCTCACTTAGAAAAATTAGGATTAGGGAATATCCGTTCTTTGAAAGGTGTAAACAACGTATCTGATCATTTAGGATACTACACGAAATTGGAAGAAGTTTCGGTAGGAAAAGATACAATGACAGGTCACTGGGAAATTATGGGGTTGAATATCCAATCTCCGTTTAGAGTTTTTCCAGATGGATTTCCAGATGAATTGATCCAAAAAATCGAACAACACACTGGACGTAAGATCGTAGGGAATAAACCTGCCAGCGGTACAGGTATTATCGATGAGTATGGAGAACATCAAATGAAAACAGGAGATTTGATCGTTTATACATCAGCAGATCCCGTACTACAGATTGCTGCTCACGAAGAAATTATTCCATTAGAAGAATTATACAGCATTTGCGAGTACGTAAGAGAAATCACTTTAGATGACCCTTATATGATTGGAAGAATCATTGCTCGTCCATACTTAGGAGAACCAGGCAACTTTACTCGAACAGCTAATCGTCACGATTACGCTCTTGATCCATTCGGAAAAACAGTTTTAGACTCTTTGAAAGAGGCTGGAAAAGACGTTATTGCTATTGGTAAAATCAACGACATCTATAATGGACAAGGATTGACTGAATCTGTCCGTACAAAAAGCAATATGGATGGCGTAGACCAACTATTGAAAGTCATGGATAAAGACTTCAATGGATTGAGTTTCTTAAACTTAGTAGATTTTGATGCATTATACGGCCATCGTCGTGATGTAAAAGGATACGCTGAAGCGATAGAAGATTTTGACCAACGAATTGAAGAAATTCTAGGCAAGTTAAAAGAAGACGATCTGCTGTTGATTACTGCAGACCATGGGAATGACCCTACAGCTCCTGGTACAGATCATACACGTGAATATGTGCCGCTGTTAGCTTATTCTCCTTCCATGAAACAGAATGGCGAATTGAAACAAGGTCACTTTGCAGATATCGGAACAACGATCGCAGACATTTTTGATGTTCCAAGTACCGGTTTCGGAGAAAGTTTTTTAGATCAATTAACATAAAACTTATTTCAGGAGGAAAACATGACACAACTATTACAAGAACGCATTACTCAAGCAGCAGCTTTCATTAAAGAACAAGGAGTTCAACAAGTGGATATTGGGTTGATCTTAGGTTCAGGATTAGGAGAATTAGGAGAAGAAGTAGAAAATCCGATCGCTATCCCTTACGGAACGATTCCTCATTTTCCTGTGTCTACTGTTGTAGGACATGCTGGTCAATTGGTGTACGGTACACTAGGCGGACAAAAAGTGTTGGCTATGCAAGGCAGATTCCATTATTATGAAGGCTATTCTTTAGAAGAAGTAACTTTCCCAGTACGCGTAATGAAAGAATTGGGTATCCATTCAGTAGTGGTAACGAATGCTGCTGGCGGTGTAAATACGGAATTCACACCAGGAGATTTGATGATGATCACTGATCAAATCAACTTTACGGGCGTCAACCCATTACATGGACCAAACGATGAAAATATGGGTCCGCGTTTTGCAGATATGAGTCATGCATACGATGAAAGTTATCAAGAAATCGTTCGTAAAGTGGCAAAAGAAAGCGGTCTGGACTTAAAAGAAGGCGTTTATATGGGATTCTCCGGTCCTACATATGAAACTCCTGCTGAAGTGAGAATGGCGCGGACTCTTGGTGCTGATGCAGTAGGAATGTCTACCGTTCCGGAAGTTATCGTAGCGAACCATGCGGGGATGAAAGTCGTTGGTGTTTCTTGTATTACCAACTTAGCTGCAGGAATGCAAGCGAACTTGAACCACGAAGAAGTAGTAGAAACAACTACAAGAGTAAAAGAAACATTCAAATCATTTGTCAAAATGATCTTAGCTCAAATGTAATTCTCCATTAAAATAACCCAAAGGGCAAGGTGTTAGACCAAACTCCAACTGGTCTGGCACCTTGCTGATTTTTCTGCTGGATTATGGAAGGATAAGCGTTACATAGAGGATGCCGTTGTGAAAAATGATTTATTATGATACAGTATCTAAAGTATATTATGGAGTGGGGAGTATATGAAGATGAATGAACGCATGTTGACAGGAACAATGAAGATCAATGCTAAAAATCATTTGGAAATCGGCGGAGTGGATACTGTAGATTTAGTTCAAAAGTATGGTACTCCTGTTTACGTTTATGATATAGCTCGAGTAAAAGAACAAGCAGATAAATTCAAGAAAACCTTTAAACAAAAAAATGTAAAAGCTCAAGTGGCCTATGCAAGCAAAGCTTTTTCTAGTTTAGCTTTGTACCAGATCTTAGCTAAAGAAGATGTTTCGTTGGATGTCGTGTCAGGTGGAGAATTATATACAGCCATTCAAGCAGGCTTTCCAAGTCAACGGATCCATTTTCATGGAAACAACAAATCGGAAAGTGAAATAGAAGCTGCTTTAGATTACCACATCGGTTGTTTTGTAGTGGATAATTTTTACGAGTTGGAGATGCTGGATCGTTTATCTCGCGAGCGCGAACAAATGATCAACGTGTTGATTCGTGTAACTCCAGGTGTAGAAGCACACACTCATGAGTACATTTCAACTGGACAAGTGGATTCAAAATTTGGTTTTGATTTGAACAGTGGTCAAGCCCAGAAAGCTTTGCAGTCGATTGCCGGCATGCCTTACATTGAGTTGCTTGGGTTGCATAGTCATATCGGTTCGCAAATCTTTGAAACTGAAGGTTTTACAATGGCTATCGAAACGCTGTTAAAACAAGCTAAACAATGGCAAGAGGATTTTGGGTTTGAATTGAAAGTATTGAATTTGGGTGGGGGATTTGGTATTCGCTACATCCCCGAAGATGAACCGTTGGCGATTGAAGAGCATACAACAGCCATTATTGAAAGTGTAGAATCCAGCATAAAAGAGCTGCAGCTATCAATGCCGGAGATTTGGATCGAGCCGGGCAGAAGTTTAGTTGGGGATGCTGGAGTCACGTTGTATCAAATTGGTTCGCAGAAAAAAATACCGGATGTCAGACAGTATTTGGCGGTAGACGGTGGAATGGCGGATAACATTCGCCCGGCTCTATACGATGCAAAATATACAGGTATTTTAGCTAACAGAGCGAATGATGCAACTGAAGAAACTTATTCGATTGCTGGAAAAGCTTGCGAATCCGGAGATATGCTGATTTGGGATCTTCCATTACCTAAAGCCGAATCAAAAGATATTCTAGCGATTTTCAGCACAGGGGCTTATGGATACGCTATGGCCAGCAATTACAATCGTATTCCGCGTCCGCCTGTTGTTTTTGTAGAAAACGGAAAAGATTTCTTGGCTATTAAGCGTGAGACTTATGCAGATATGCTGCGTTTAGATCAATCGATCAATGCTGAGTAAGATCATAAGAATGTTAGACTCAAAATCTTGCTTAACGAACGATTTTAAGTCTACAGGAGGATAATTATGCTAGTCGTTTATAAAAAAAGTTACGAAAAAATCACAATGGGTCTTCTTTCATTTGTGCCAGATCTAAAAGACATTCAACGATTGAATGACGAAATGGAATGGTATGAACGAGAGGAAAACCGCCATCTTTATTTATGGACAAGTGAAGAAACAAATGATTTTATTGGGGTAATTGGAGTAGAAGTTGGTGGCGAAATGGTGTTGCTTCGTCATATTGCTATTAATCCTTCCTATCGTAATGAAGGAATCAGTTTTGATATATTAAATGCTTTAGAAGAAACATATCCTGATAAAAAAATCATCAGCACATTGGAGACTGGGCAAATCGTCTCCAAATGGGAAATTGAAAAGAACAACAAAGAACAGTTGTAAGGAGGACGCCGTCAATGTCAGAAATCAATATAAAAATTGATGTTTTTGAGGGACCTCTGGATCTATTATTGCATTTGATTCAGCATTTGGAAGTGGATGTTTACGATATTCCTATTGCAGAAATCACTTCTCAATACCTTGCCTATATTCAGACCATGAAAATTCTTGAATTGGACGTTGCTGGAGACTATTTAGTCATGGCAGCCACGTTGATGGCTATTAAGAGCGACATGCTGCTGCCTAAACCAGAACTCACTGAAATAGAAGAGTTTTATGAAGAGGGAATCGATCCTAGAGATGCTTTAATAGACCAATTACTGGAATACAAACAATACAAGCAAGCTGCTAGTGTATTGAAAAATAAAGAAGAAGAAAGAAGTCAATTTTTCACGAAAGATCCTAGTAATTTAGAAGAGTACCAAGAAGACATTGAATTAGAACCCGAAAAAGTCAGTGTGATCGATTTGGTCCTCGCCTTTCAAGAGATGTTGTCTAAGAAAAAATTGAAAGAACCGGTACAGACTAAGATCGTGTCAGACGATATCACGATGGAAGACAAGATGCAGACTATTATGACCAAAATTCAGTCTGCATCACGTCAGACACCGGTATTATTTTCTGAATTATTTGAGACAGTCAATAGAAATGAAGTTGTCGTAACGTTCTTAGCTTTGTTAGAATTGATGAAGCAGAAAGAAATCGATATCAAGCAAGAAAAAGCCTTTGATGAAATTGTTCTTTTTTCTGTAATGGAAGAAAAAGTAGGAGAGAGTATACATGGATGAAGCAACTATTGAAGCGTTACTTTTTGTCGCTGGTGATGAGGGATTATCTTTAGAAGAAGCAGCTTCTTTGTTAGAAAGCACAACTCAAGAAGTTTATGCTGCATTGATGAAATTGCAGCAAAAGTATAAATCTAAAGACAGTGGGTTGACCTTACTTGAAGTAGGGAATCGATTTGAATTGGCGACCAAAAAGGACTATTCAGCAGTCATCAAAAAATATGCTGCCTCTCCTTATGCAACTAATTTATCCCAAGCAGCTTTGGAGACTTTGGCTATCGTAGCTTATAAACAACCCATCACTCGAATGGAAATCGATGAGATCCGCGGAGTACAATCCAGCGGCTCCCTCCAAAAATTGGTGTTAAGAGGATTGGTGCAAGAAAAAGGCCGCGTGGAAACACCTGGAAGACCAATTCTTTATGGAACGACAGAATATTTCATGGATTATTTCGGCTTAAAAGAATTAGGCGATTTACCTGATATTTCTGAACTTGGAGTGGAAAATGAAGAAAAAGAAACTGATCTGTTTTTTGAACGCTTTAGTGAGCAGTTCAATGAAGCGGGAAGTCAACTATAAATAAACCGTTCGAACGTTTATAAGAGCGCCGTATCTTTGGGCGCTAACGAATAGGCTGAGAAACAACAGTGCTCGCTTTGGCGAGATGCAGATAAATAAGGAGTGGATAAGTATGGAAAGATTACAAAAAGTCATGGCTCATGCTGGAGTAGATTCGAGACGTAAATGTGAAACGTTAATTACTCAAGGTCGTGTTAAGGTTAATGGTAAAGTAGTGACAGAGTTAGGCGTTCAAGTAAACTCAAATGATCGTATCGAGGTCGATAATATTCCGATAGACCGCGAAGAACCGGTTTATTTCTTACTGAACAAACCAAGAAATATGATTACAGCTGTTTCAGATGATAAAGGCAGACCTGTAGTCACGGATCTATTTATGGGAATTGAACAAAGAATCTATCCTGTAGGCAGATTAGATTATGATACAACAGGAGCACTTATCTTAACCAATGATGGGGAGCTTTCACAATTGCTGATGCACCCTAAACACGAGATCGAAAAAGTATATGTGGCTAAAGTCAAAGGTGTTGTCTTGAAAAAAACGTTGCGTCTTTTAGAAAAAGGAATCGTTATTGAAGGCCGTAAAACAGCTCCGGCAAAAACAAAATTGCTGTCTGTTAACGCAGAAAAAGGAACATCTATTGTGCAAATCACTCTTCATGAGGGTAGAAATCGACAAGTAAAGAAAATGTTTGAAGCTGTTGGACATCCGGTTCAAAAACTAACTCGCGAAGTTTATGGGAATTTGACCATTGCTGGGTTAGCTTCAGGAGAATGGCGCGAATTAAAACATTTTGAGATTCAGCAATTAAAGCAGTTAGCTAAAGATTAGAAAAATATCATAGTACCTTTTTTTTGAGCTTATTCAAAAAAGGGGTGCTTTTTTTGAACATATTGTGTCGAAGGTATGTTATGATAATTTTATGCTATAAAAACTGAATAATCTGAAAATATGGAAAAGTGTGTACGACATGGGAAGAAAGCGGATAAGTTGCTTAAAAGACAAAGTGTTTTGTATAATAAAATCAGTAAAGTATACACTTGTGATGTGAAAGGGTGTAATGAATAATGAAGAACGAAACAGTAAATATACTTGTAGTTGATGACGAAGACCGTATCCGAAGATTATTGAAAATGTACCTTGAACGTGAGGATTACATTGTTTCTGAAGCAAATGATGGAGAAGAAGCATTAAAGATGGCTTTAGAAGAGGATTATGATTTGATTCTATTGGATTTGATGATGCCTAAAATGGATGGTATCGAAGTAGCAGAAAAGTTAAGGGAAGAAAAAACCACACCTATCTTGATGATAACTGCTAAGGGAGAAGAAACGAATCGTATTCAAGGGTTCGAGATCGGAGCAGATGATTATATTGTGAAGCCTTTTAGCCCTAGAGAAGTTGTACTGAGAGTAAGTGCAGTTCTAAAACGAACTCACACAGAGAAAAAAGGGGAAGAAGATGCGGACGTTATATCGACTCCTCATATTGAAGTAGATAACCGTTCCCATACTGTTTTTGTAGACAAATCAGTCATCAGTCTTACACCAAAAGAATACGACCTCTTGCTATTCTTAATGAAGTCTCCAAATCAAATCTTTGGTAGAGAACAGTTATTACGAGAAGTGTGGAAATACGAATTCTTTGGGGATTTAAGAACAGTTGATACCCATATCAAGCGTTTAAGAGAAAAATTGGCTAAACAATCTAAAGAAGCCTCTAAAAATATCGTAACTGTTTGGGGATTAGGGTATAAATTCAATGCTTATCCTGAGGAATCAGAAAAGTAGGTCGATCAGTCAATGAAAGTCACTAACATATCTGCAAAAATATGGATGATCATTATGGGGATCATTGGATTGTTTTTCTTCACTTGTATTTTGGCTTTCCGTTCCTTATATAATCAGGACCTAGAGCAAAGTTATATTCGTGAATTTAAAAAAACAATCCAACAAGTTGAGGGTTATGCAGAAACCGATCCAGAATCTTTTTTAGAGCAGCTGGATAGTATAAATATTGCCACAAATCATATAGAATACAGAGTTTTTTTAGATGAAGATTTGGCCAGTCAAGTAGACTTAGAGGAAGATTTAACATCTTTTCAAACAAAAGTAATCAAGGATCCAGATGTATTGTCTAGTTTACAAGCTAGAGAGAATGCTCAAGTGGTGAAGACGATCCGTCAAGAAAATCAAATACTCACACCCTTTATTATGCGGTTGTTCAAATTTGAAGCAGCCGGAGAGGGAATGTTGCTGATATCATTTGGGGACCTGCTTTTCTTGAATGAGCTGCAAAGCAATTTTAGAGATTGGATCATCATCATCGTCATCCTCTATTTGATAGTGGGTGTCTGGTTGTTTTATTTTTTGAAAAAACGCTTAGGCGAACCTATCACAGAGCTGCGAGATATTGCTTTTGATTATGCAACAAATGATTTTAGTCGTAAAGCTCAAGTCCGACATAAAGATGAGTTATCGCAATTAGGACTAGCAATGAACAAAATGGCTCGTTCACTTGAAACCAGCGGTGCTGCAACACGTCAAGAGAAAGAATTGTTGGAAAACATCGTTACAAATATCACCACAGGAATCTTGTACTACAATCAAGATAAAACCTTGCTGATGTCGAATCCGAGCGGAGAAGAATTTTTAGGAAATTCTGAGCAAGGGTATCTTCCAGAAGATGTACGTGTTCCTCAATTCTTAGAGGAAAAAATCCAAGAAGTGATTTCCAATTCAGAAAAGATTCATTTCAAGCATTCTGCCAACGACTTTTATTATGAAGTTTATATCATTCCTTTATTTGATGAAACGATTGAGAATGTGCGTGGAGTTCTGGTTTCTGTGCAAGATGTGACTCAAGAGAGACGATTAGATACGATGAGAGTCGACTTTATCAATAATGTATCTCATGAGCTGCGAACACCATTAGTTATGATCCAAGGGTATAGTGAAGCAATCGTAGATGATGTTGCAGAAACAGTGGAAGAAAAACATGAAATGGCTAAAATTATTGGAGAAGAATCACGTCGAATGAACCGCATGGTAAATGAAATGTTGGATTTATCTCGTGTAGAGTCGGGGTATATTACTCTTGAAAAAACTAAGGTGAGTTTATCGAAGTTTTTCAACCAACTATTTTCGCGCTTCAGTACTATGGCTTCCAATGGGAATGTGACACTGAGTTTAGAGATACAGCCAACACTGGAAAATTACTTTATGGATAGGGACAAAATGGACCAAGTTTTTGTCAATCTGATCAACAATGCTATTCGTCATACCATTATGGCTGACAGAGAAGAAGGTCAAGTGAAAATTAGTGTCTACTTGGACACTATCGTTGACGAAGTGTTGATGGAAGTACAAGACAACGGGACTGGAATTCCAGAAGAAGATGTGCCATTTGTTTTTGAGCGTTTCTATAAAGCAGATAAGTCCAGAGCGTCTCAAAGAGACAATCGAATTGGGACGGGGATCGGATTATCGCTCGTGAAAAATATTGTCGAAGCTCACAGTGGTTACGTCGAAGTGAAAAGTGAAATGGATGTAGGTACTAGTTTCATTGTCCACATGCCGTATATTGATGAAAAAGAACAAATTATGGACAATGATTTTCCAAACGAATAAAAAGTAAGTAAAAGCTTGTTTTTTAATGACGACTGTCGTATAATCATAAGTGAATTAAAAAATAAAATATTGATTCGTCTTCAGGGGCAGGGTGTAATTCCCGACCGGTGGTAAAGTCCACGAGCCAAATGTCTTGTTTGGTTGAACTGGTGTAATTCCAGTACCGACAGTAAAGTCTGGATAAAGAAGATGGGGTTATTTGAATTGTGATATATTCAATGCTCTGTTTGCTATTCTGAAGAAAAGCAGACGGAGCATTTTTTATTTCTATTCTGTTTAACCGCAAGATGCTCATGCTGATGAATCCTTTTAGGAGGATTTTTATGCAAACAAGATCTACAAGAAACACAAAGAAAATGGTGGGAATCGCTATATTAGGCGCTATGTCTTTTATTTTGATCAACTTTTCTTTTCCTATCGTACCAGGAGTCTCTTTTTTGAAAGTAGACTTCAGTGATATGCCAAGTATCATTGGCATGTTCTTATACGGACCGGTTGGTGGTATCGCTATCGCCTTTATCCGAAGTCTCTTACATTATGTACAAACAGGTGGAGATGCCGGTTTTCCAATCGGAGACCTTACAAGTTTTGTCGCGTCAGTCTCTTATTTGCTTCCGCTCTACTGGGTCGTACGTAAGAAAGGAACATCTTTAAACAATTTGATCCTAGGCAGCGTGGCTGGTACGCTGACGTTGACTGCAGTATTGTCTGTTCTGAACTATTACGTTGTTGCACCACTTTATATGTGGGTGTTAAACTTTGATGTAGGACCAATGATGCAATACGTGCTATATGGGGTACTGCCGTTCAATTTAGCTAAAGGGTTTTTGATCAGTGTGGTATTTATTGTTCTTTTCGGAAAATTAAAACCTTGGCTTTTACGCAATGGATTATATAAACTAAACACTGCAAAATAACAAATAGACTTTTAACATACGAGAAACTAAAGATCGCTTTTAGCGGTTTTTAGTTTTTTTTTGTTTAAAAGCCTATTTTATCTGTAATTTTGGTATAGTAGTGTAAAGAACAGAAAATTATAAGTTCATGCAACAGAAATTTTTAATACGTAAAGGCTGGAAAAAAATATGGTACTTACATACACAGATTATTTTATACTGACTCTCTTTTCTACTGAGCAGCCTAAAAAGGGGTCTACTGTCTTTCATATATTACAAGGTAAAAAAACAGCCTCTATTTTATATCGTGCAGCAGACTATAGTTTGGACTGTTTTTTTGGTTTTTTTCCAACTATCGTGCGGCACGCTTTTTTTCAAAGATTAGATCAATTAGTGTCTGTCGGATATGTAACTTTTAATTCTGATATTGACGAATACCGACAGACTGTTGAAGGCAAAGAGGCTGCAGAACGGTATTTTTCCCATCATTATTATCCCACAAAAGTGCGTTGGATGACTCATGGGCGTGCAGTCCAAGAATTTCAGAAAAAAGTTTATTTTTTAACGCAAATCTTTTCAGAAATCCGACACAACAACTCACGGTATATTCCGTTAGAAAAAAACGGCGCTATCCAGCAGTGGGCCAAACAGTGGTTAAAGCAGCAACGTTCTGATGTGCAAGAGTCTGCTGTGAAATTTGGACAAGAATGGAAATTGCTGCTGTCTCAATTAGAAAGCGAGAATGCAATCGTCATTGCTCAGTCGATGTCCGGGCATCAAATTGTCGGATTGACCAAAAAACAGCTTGCGGAACGGATGTCTGTAGAAGCACTAGAAATTAGTATGAGGGAAGCAGATACCTTCAGCAGACTGGTGGAATTGACAGCAAAACAACAAACGGAAGTTCCTTTGTTCTATTCGATTCTGAAAGAAATCATGGAACAAAATGACAACAGTCTGTCTAAAAGCGCTAAAGAAACGATTCAGCTGATTCAAAAAGGGTATTCATTGGAACAAGTTACGAATTTGCGCAACTTGAAAAAAAGTACGGTCTCTGAACACCTTATTGAGTGGGTTATACTGTTTCCCAAGGTAGACATCAAACCTTTTATTCCAAAAGAAATTTACCAAATAGCAGAAGACCTGATGAATGAAAATCCAGCATACACATTTAAAGACATGCAGGAAAAAATTCCGGCAATGGAATTTTTGTGGTTTCGATTGATGCAGATCGAAAGGAGGAGAAAAAATGGATAGTAAAGTGGATATTCATGAGTTGCTGAAGCTCAAATTTGGATATGACACCTTTAGAGAAGGGCAAGAAGAAACGATAAGAGCTGCCTTATCTGGCAAGAATACTCTAGTTATGCTGCCGACAGGTACTGGAAAATCCATCTGTTATCAGCTGACTGGCTATGCTACCAATGGAACGGCTATCATTGTTTCTCCTTTGATTTCATTGATGCAAGACCAAGTAGAACAATTGAAAATGAATGGAGAAAAAAGAGTCGTGGCTTTAAACAGTTTGCTCTCTCCAAATCATAAACGTCAAGTACTCAGACAGTTGCATCAATTCAAATTCATTTATTTGTCGCCTGAGATGTTGTTGCAGCCTCAAGTATTGGAAGCTTTAAAAACCATTTCAATCAGTTTGTTCGTGATCGATGAAGCGCATTGTATTTCTCAATGGGGGATGGATTTCAGACCAGAGTATTCCAGTTTAGGTCAAATCAGAAAAGCTTTAGGAAATCCTTTGACTATGGCGTTGACGGCTACTGCAACTCCGCGAGTCAGAGAAGAGATTCTCACGAGCTTACAGTTGTTGCCGGATGATACGCACCAAATCCTTTACTCGGTGAACCGGCCAAATATTTCGTTGGGGACGATCCAGTGCGAGAATCATGCGCATAAGAATGAGTTAGTGATTGAAATGGTGCAAAAAATCAGCAAACCAGGGATCATTTATTTCTCGAGTAAGAAAATGGCGGATGAGATTGCTTTATTGATTCGTTCTCAGACCTCGTTGGCGGCAGAAAGCTACCATTCTAGTTTAGAAACAGGAGACAAAATCAAGATCCAGCACCAATTTATCCAAGGGGCAATAGATGTTATTTGTGCAACTAGTGCGTTTGGTATGGGGATCAATAAAAGCAATATTCGATTTGTATTCCATTATCACTTGCCAGCCAGCCCTGAAGCTTACTTGCAGGAAATCGGGAGAGCAGGTCGAGATGGCCAGCCTAGTGTGGCTTTATTGTTCTATGAGCAAGGAGACCACTATATCCATCAACGTTTTCAAGAAGAAGCTTTGCCGAGTGAAGATGTGATTGAAATGGTTTATCGAGATCCGTCTAAATTGGATTTGTTTCCGAATGAAGATAGCCACAAGCAATTATTGAGTTCGTTTATAGAATTGAAGCGGCCGCTGCAAGAGGTCAAAAGGCAAATGGAGCTGCAGCGAAAAGTAAAACAGAATCAATTGTACTTTATGATTCATTACATCCAGTCTCCTGAGTGCAAGCGTGAGTTGCTGCTGCATTATTTTGAAGAAACGTTAACGCAGAAACCGGAAATCTGCTGTTCTTCGTGCGGATTAGACTTGGAAAAATATCAAACCAGTGAAGAAAATCAAGTAAATAGTCATAAAGAGTTCAAAAAAGAGTGGCAAAATACGCTAAATGACCTATTTTTGTTGGAAAATTTATAAGGAAATGACAGAGATCCTATGCTATAATAATCATGAAATTAGAAAGGAGAGGGATGTACATGGCCAGAAAGAAAAAAGGTCATTCAAATGATGCGGATGAGTTATGGTCTCGCAAATTTGACGAAGATGAGGGATATACAAACGGCAATTATTCTAGAACTGAAAGAAAAAAAGCTGATAAAGCAATATCGCCTGTATTGAAATCATTATGGATATTTTTAGCCCTTTTTATTATATTACCAACAGGTGTTTATTTATGGTATACCTATAACGACCAAGTTACTACGGCAGCCGAATCTGAATCTGAAACTTTAATCGTAAAAGAAAATGAAGCCGACAACAGTGAAGAAAAACAACCGGAAAAAGAATCCAGCGAATCTGAATCTGAATCCAAAGAAACAGAAGCTGCTGAAGAAAAAAGTGAAAGTTCACAAGCTGCTTCCAGCGAATCTTCTAAAGTAATAGAATCTTCTCAAGCAGTGGAGAGCGAATCCAAACCAGTTGAAGAAAGTGCAGCAACTGAATCTTCTCAAGCTGCGGAATCTAAACCTGCTGACGCATCAAAGACGTACACTGTAAAACCAGGAGATAATTTATACCGAATTGCGTTAAATCATGGAATGTCAACAGATCAATTAAAAACTTTAAACGGTTTGACAACAGATGAAGTTGCAGTAGGTACCGTTCTAATGGTAAAATAGTGAAGCATTAAAGAGTTGAGATCATCGTCTCAGCTCTTTATTTTTGTGCAAATCAACCTAATGGTCTGTACAAAGCTCAGTAAAGAAAACAGCTTGGCAGCTATACTGCTGATCAAGGACATTTTTTGGAAGAAAGAAGGAACTTAAGTGGATAAAAAGTTGAGAATAGCGATAGATGGACCGGCTTCCGCTGGTAAAAGTACAGTAGCAAAAATTTTAGCAAGTGATTTAAATTACATTTACTGTGATACGGGAGCCATGTACAGAGTTCTGACACTGCAAGCGTTAAGACATGACGTAGATGTAGAAGACGAGAGTAAACTGGTAGCTCTTTTAAAAGATACGGACATTACTTTTGAACCTGATGGAAATCAGCAAAAAGTATTCTTAAATGGTGAAAATGTAACGACTGACATCAGACAACCAGATGTAACAAATGCGGTTTCAGCTGTATCAGCTCATAAAGGCGTTCGCGAAGAATTAGTGCGCCGCCAACAAGTGATCGCAGAAGCAGGCGGCATCGTTATGGATGGAAGAGATATTGGAACGGCTGTATTACCGGATGCTGAGGTAAAGATTTTTCTTGTAGCTAGTGCAAAAGAAAGAGCAGAAAGAAGATACAAAGAAAATATCAGCAAAGGAATCGAAACTCCTTTAGAAGTCTTGCAAAAAGAAATCGAAGATCGCGATTATAAAGATTCTCATCGCGAGGTATCGCCTCTAGTCCAAGCAGATGATGCAGTTTTGCTGGATACTACCAGTTTATCGATTGATGAAGTAGTAGGTAAAATGAAAGAAATTATTCTAAAATTAATCTAATTGTAATCTTTTTTCAAAATTACAGTACTTTTATTGGCATTCTTACTAATGATTAGGTAAAATAATATGTGTAGGATTTATTTCGTTATTAGGAGGATGCCACATGACAGAAAATGAGAATATACATGAAGTTGAAGAACAACAATCTATGTCAGATGTTATGAAAGACGTTGAGGAAATCAGCATCGGAGATATCGTTGAAGGTGAAGTTTTAGCGATTGATGAAAACAAACAGGCAATCGTGGGATTAGGCGGCGGATTAGAAGGCGTTATTCCCCACAATGAATTGTCAGCGTCACCTTTTGAAAATGTTTCAGACGTGATCAAAGTCGGCGATAAAATGGATCTTGTCGTGATCAAAGAAAGTAAAGACAAAGAAAACGGCAGCTATTTGTTATCTAAACGCCGTATCGAGGCGAAAAAAGTTTGGGAAAAAATCCAAAAAGATTACGAAGAAGGCAATATTATCGAGGCTCCAGTAACGAACGTTGTTAAAGGCGGACTTGTTGTAGATGTTGGAGTACGCGGTTTTGTGCCAGCCTCTATGGTAGAAGTTTTCTTTGTAGATGACTTTTCAGAATACAAAGGAAAAACCATGACCTTTAAGATCATTGAGATTGAACCAAGCGAAAATCGTTTGATTTTATCTCATAAAGCAGTCGCAGAAGCAGAAAATGAAGCGAAGAAAGAAGAAGCGTTGGCTAACTTAGTTGAAGGAGAAACGGTTACAGGTACAGTAGCTCGTTTGACTAACTTTGGTGCTTTCATCGATCTTGGCGGAGTGGACGGTTTGGTTCACATTTCTGAAATTTCATATGGCCATGTCAATGAGCCTAGCGATGAATTGACTGTTGGAGAAGAAGTACAAGTCAAAATTCTTTCTGTAAATAAAGAAGAAGGCCGTATTTCTTTATCTATCAAAGAAACATTGCCTGGACCATGGGATGACATTGAAGAACGTGCTACAGCAGGCGCGATCTTGGAAGGTGAAGTTAAACGGTTAACAAGCTTTGGAGCTTTCATTGAAGTATTCCCAGGTGTTGAAGGTTTGGTTCACATTTCTCAAATTTCCCACAATCACATTGCGACTCCGCATGAAGTATTAACAGTTGGAGAAAAAATCAAAGTGAAAGTGTTGTCTGTCAGCCCTGAAGAACAACGCTTATCACTAAGTATCAAAGCTCTAGAAGAGAAACCTGAACGTATCCATCAAGAACCAAGAGCTGAAGAAGTTCCCGAAGTTGAAGAGGAAACAGGCTTTACTTTAGGAGACTTGATCGGAGACCAATTGGCAGATATCTCAACTGAAGAGGAAGATTCAAAAGAGTAATCAAGCATATAAACAACAGGAGCATGTGGTTTCCATGGAGACCACATGCTTTTTTGTGGCTAAAAACAAAATAAAAACGTAAACAACGCGTTAAATTGCAAATGTTGTTTGCAACTTTGCACAAATTAAACTAAACTAGTAAGAGTACAAAAGTAGAAAAAGAGGAGGCTAGAACATGGCAAAACCAGTAATCGCCATTGTTGGTCGTCCAAATGTAGGAAAATCAACAATTTTTAACCGTATTGTCGGAGAACGTGTTTCTATTGTCGAAGACATTGCAGGAGTTACCCGTGACCGGATATATTCTCCAGCAGAGTGGTTAGGAAAAGAATTTAATGTGATTGATACAGGTGGAATTGATATAGGGGACGAACCCTTTTTAGAACAGATTAGACAGCAAGCAGAAATCGCTATTGAAGAAGCAGACGTGATCATTTTTCTTACGAGTGCAAGAGAAGGTGTCACAGATGCTGATGAAAATGTAGCTCAAATTTTATACCGCAGCAATAAGCCGGTGTTATTAGCGGTGAACAAAGTAGATAATCCAGAAATGAGAACGGATATTTTTGATTTCTACTCATTAGGACTAGGAGAACCGTATCCTGTTTCAGGAAGTCATGGAATTGGATTGGGAGACTTATTAGATGCAGCTATCACGCATTTTCCAGAAGAAGGCGAAGAAGAATACGACGATTCAGTCATTAAATTCAGCTTGATCGGTAGACCGAATGTTGGAAAATCTTCATTGGTCAATGCGATCCTTGGAGAAGAACGAGTGATTGTTTCTAATGTAGCGGGAACAACAAGAGATGCGATCGATACCTCTTTCACGTCTAAAGACGGAGAAGAATTTGTGATGATCGATACTGCCGGGATTCGTAAAAAAGGGAAGGTCTATGAGAATACAGAGAAATATAGTGTTTTAAGAGCCCTTAGAGCGATCGAACGGTCAGATGTTGTCCTTTGCGTGTTGAATGCTGAAGAAGGCATCAGAGAGCAAGATAAGAAGGTTGCTGGATACGCGCATGAAGCTGGTAAAGGAATCATTATTTTAGTGAACAAGTGGGATGCAATCGAGAAAGATACAAAGACGATGAAGACTTTTGAGGATAATATCCGTGAAGAATTCGCGTACTTGAGCTATGCTCCGATCATTTATGTTTCTGCTTTAACGAAACAACGCTTGCACCAATTACCAGAATTAATCAGCAGAGTAAGCCAAAACCAAAGATTGCGTATTCAATCATCTACGTTAAACGAAGTGATTTTGGATGCAGTAGCTATGAACCCAACGCCTACAGACAAAGGAAAACGTCTGAAGATTTACTATGCAACTCAAGTGGCTACCAAACCACCTACATTTGTGGTGTTCGTTAACGAACCAGAAATGATGCATTTCTCTTACGCTCGTTATTTAGAAAATCGTTTGCGAGATACCTTTAGTTTTGAAGGGACTCCAATACGCTTGATTACGCGCCGTAGAAAGTAAAATTCGGTATTTTACCACAGTTGATATGGAAGTTCAACTTTTTCCCAAGTTTTGATCAAACCTTTGGGAAAATTGCTGAATATCACTAAAAAACATTGCAGTATCAATATTTGTGTGATATCTTTTTAGATGAAATGTCATTTAGATCAACTAATTTTCATTTCACTACTTGTTGTTTTTGGACCACTCAAAAATGACTTAGGATGTTTATAAAAAACGAACATCGATTCTTCTTTTCGAGGAGGTGAAATTATAAATGGCTAATAAAGCACAATTAATCGAGAGTGTAGTATCTAAAACAGATCTTAACAAAAAACAAGCAACTGTAGCAGTTGACGCTGTTTTCGGATCTATCCAAGAATTACTAAGCGATGGTGAAAAAGTTCAAATCATCGGATTTGGTAACTTCGAAGTACGTGACCGCGCAGCTCGTAAAGGACGTAACCCTCAAACAGGGGAAGAAATCCAAATCGATGCAAGCAAAGTACCTGCATTCAAACCAGGTAAAGCGCTTAAAGATGCAGTTAAATAATCTGTACTTAAAAACCCCTGATACGTCAGGGGTTTTTGTCATGTCTAGGGTGGTTTAAAATTTAAATATAGCAAAAATATAGCACTTCTTTTACAAACAACTTTTTTCTAGCTGTTCAATAAAGTTGGATTGCATAGAGTTAACTAATAGAGCAAAAAATCCCCTGCTGGAATTCAGCAAGGGATTTTTTTATTCTTCTTCAAATAATTCATTCATCAATTCTTCGATCTCAGCGCGTAGTTTCTCGGTTCCGGCTTTATCAATAGTAATCGACTTACCATCAAAAATCAGCATATCGCCAACTTCAGCGTTTTTAGGCAGCTCATTTCTAGGAATATCCCGCATTTCCTTGCCAAATTCTACAACAGCTAGGTTGTCTTCAAAGCGATCAATAATTCCTTTTTCCATTTATTTCACCGTCTTTACTGTTATTTTTGAACCATTAGAAGTGAAGATAACGTTGCCAGATTTATCCGTACGGTAAACGGTTGACTTCACTTTTTTCAAACGATTTAAAACATCAGAAGTAGGGTGCTTGTATCCATTTTTACCTACAGAGATGACAGAATATGTAGGTTTTGCTTTATCTAAAAATTTAGCAGACGTAGAGTATTTAGAACCGTGATGGGCAACTTTTAAGACATCTACTTTAGAAATCAATTTTTTAGCCAACAGATCATTTTCAGATTTTGTTTCAGCATCTCCCGTGAATAGGAAGGATTTTTTATTGTGTTTCAGATGTAAAACAGCACTCCAGTTGTTTAAATCGCTTTTAGCATACGACTTGACTGGACCTAGGAATTTCAAGGTAATATCTTTTGCTTTTGTTGGAATCTCTAGACCTTGTTTAACTGCAGTGATCTTTAGTTTCTTGTTTTTAACAGCTGTTAAAAAGTCTTTATATGCTTGGGTAGTATGACTGACATTTGGAGCATACACTTTACCAACTTTCATATTCTTAATCACATGAGCTAAACCTCCCACATGATCAGCATCTGGATGAGTAGAAACAACAGCCGTAAGAGAAGTGACTTTGTTTTTCTTCAAATAGTTAACGACATCCGGGCCTTTACCTTTTCCTCCACCATCAATCAAAATATTCTCATTGGGTGTTTGAACCAGTATAGCATCACCTTGACCAACATTTAGAAAATGAACTTTGACTGAGCTGGCTGCGCTAACATCCTTGACCCCTATAAAAAACAGTGCAAACAATAAAACAAGAGAAAAAACTTTTAATTTCTTCATGTCTGCCTCCTCCAATACTATGTGGTATACCAATTAATTTATTTCATTTTGAGTATACTCCATTTTTTGAGATGAGTATATACGCAAATAGATGGATTTTCCGTTTTTAATTTAAAAAAATAACAAAATTTATCTATAAGAGTAAATCAATAAAACAAATTCTAGAACCAAACTCGTTTATGGGGAAAAGGGCTATTCTAAACTCAAATAAAAATACTGACGCTTGGTGCGATAGCTGTTTTTCTCTGTTAAACTGTGTTAAACTGGGAACTAACAAAATTGTGTAGTACTGTGAAAGAGGTTTTTGTGATGTCATATGGAGAAAAAATGATTCAATCTTTAAAAGATGGAAATTTAGAAGAAGCTAATCTCTTATTTGCTCAAGCTTTGGAACACGATTCTGATGAAGAATTGTATCTTTTAAGCGATAGCTTGTATGAACTAGGTTTTATTGAAGAGACGAAAGCCATCAACTTGCAATTATTAGAAGTTTATCCAGAAAACGATGAATTAAAAGTTGGGTTGGCAGAGATTGCTATTGAAGAAGGCGATATGGAATCAGCAATGGATTGGCTGGCAAAAATCGAAGAGACAAGTGAAGCTTATCCTCAAGCACTATTGGTGTCGGCAGACTTGTACTATGTTCAAGGGCTGTATGAAGTCAGCGAGCAAAAATTGCTGCAAGCTAAAGAAGTAGTAGGAGACGAACCGGCTGTTATTTTCGCTTTAGCAGAATTGCACTTTTCGATGGGAAAATACGCTCAAGCTATTAAAGGTTATGAAGATTTAATGGTACAGGGATACGATGAGTTATCGGGTATCAATTTGTCTGCACGATGTGGCGGAGCTTACAGTGCCATGGGAGATTTTGAAGAAGCGATCAACTACTTGAAGCAAAGCTTAGAAGAAAGCGAGCACGTAGACACGCTATTCCAGTTAGGTTTCACGTACATGCAGCAAAAAGAATACCAACGAGCGAATGAAGCATTCTTTAAATTAAAAGAATTGGACCCGAGTTATACGTCTGTGTACCCTTATTTGGCTAAAGGGTTGGAAGAAGAGCTTCGGTTGGATAAAGCACAAGAAGTCATCCAGGAAGGATTACAGTATGATGAATTCAATCCTGAACTGTATGTTCAAGGAGCAAACATTTATCTCAAACTAGAAGATGAAGAAGCCGCAGAAGGTTATTATCAAAAAGCGCTCGAATTAGATCCTGATAATGCAGCTTACTTGTTGGCGTATACCAACTTATTGAACAAGCAAGAACGTTTCTCAGAAACTGTTGAGATCATTCAACATGCTTTAACAGAAGATGAAGTTGATCCACAATTCTATTGGAATATGGCTATCGCTAACGAAGGGCTGGAAGAATATGAAGCAGCAGGGAACTCTTTTGCCAAAGCTTATCCTTCTTTCAAACAGAACGCTTCGTTCTTGAAGAACTATATTTCCTATTTGAGAGAAGAAGGAGACCGCGTATTCATTAAAGAAGTCTTGCGCGACTACTTGCTCATTGAACCAAGTGATGAAGAAATGTTGAGTTTCTACGAGTCAATAAATAGCAACTATTAACATCCTGGGGTATAATAAGCTAAAGGGAGTATAAGGGGGTTTTCCTATGAATATCCAAGTTTCTTTAGAAGAAAAAAAATCCTTCATTGGCTGGTTTTTAGATCGTCATCAACTAAAAAGAAGAGAATCTATGTGGATTTTGAATTACTTGTTGAATCACGATATTGTGTTGAACAAGGTTCATTTTGTTGAGGATGTGGAAACTACTCCTAGAGGGATCATGATGTCGACTGTTGGAATGGACAATGAACCTTTTCTATTTTACAAAGACGGAAAGTCTTTTAGTGACCCTGAGCAAGCTTTTCATGAAGTCAGACTCAATTGGCATGAAGATATGTATCTCGAATTAGTATTCAGAGAACCCTGGAAAACAGAGGAATATTTAGCTATTTTAGAAGACAACCCTTACCACAGATGGAATGATACTATCCCTAAAGACGTGAAGAAAGACGCTGAACATGCCATCATCCATTTAAATTTAAGCGAAAAGAAACAAGTGATGCTGAAATTGATCGATGAAGCATTGGAATCCGGCAACCGTCAAGAGTTTATTGAATTTTCTACGAAGCTGAAAGAAATCGATAAAGAATTATTGAACCATCAAAAGAAAATTAATTTATAATCAAAAAGGTGTCGATTCTCTTTTCGAGAAGCGGCACCTTTTTTGATTATGCAGTTATTTTTTAGCTTTCAGCAAGCGATTCTTAGGTTTCGGGTCATAAGAAAATCCTTCACCTAAAACTTCGTGGACTGAAAGGATCGAAATGAATGCATTGGGATCCGTTTGATTGATGATATTTTTAGCTAGTACGATTTCATGAGCACCCATCACACAATACAAAATATTTTTTTCTTCTTTAGAATAAGCACCTTCTGCTTTGATATATGTTACACCGCGATTCAGTTCAGCTAGAAGATTATCGGCAATAGCGCCGCTTTTATCAGAAATCACTAACACACCTCGACCAGAATAAGATCCATCTTGGATGAAATCTACCATTCGAGTAAAAACAAATGAGTTCAATAAAGTATACATCATGTGAGGCAAATCAATATAAGTTAAAGACAACACCAAAACCAATACATCAAAGGCCAATAAAGTTTTCCCCATCGCAATACCGTATTTCTTTTCTGCAATACGCGCAATGATATCAGAACCTCCAGTAGTGCCTCCAGCTCGGTAAATCAACCCACTTCCGATACCGCCGCCTAATCCGGCAAGTATAGCTGCAATCAGCAAGTCATCTCCAATAGGAATCGTTACTGGGACTCGTTGCCAAACATCTAAGAAAAAGGACAACATAACTGTCCCATAAAGAGTGTAAATCAAAGACTGATTGCCCAATAATTTCCATCCGATAAAAATCATGGGGATGTTTAAAATCAATGTAGAATAGGCCGGATTGATTCCGAATAAACTATTGAGAATCAACGTGATCCCCGTAAAACCGCCTTCTGCCAAGTCATTAGCTATGTTGATATTTACTAAACTAAATCCAAATAAAGCACACCCGAAAGTGATTAAAAAGAGGTTCTTTAGTATATGTAACTTATTTATTTGCATTTTATCATTCCTTATTTCTGAAAATCATGTTTCCTTAGGGTATCCAAATAGATGATTCTTCAGTTAATTTATAGACACCCTTAAGATAATACCTTCTTTTTTTATAAGAAGCAATACGAGTTCAAAAGTGTTTTCTCATATAAAAAACGGAATATAAGAAAAGCAAACTCCATATAATGTGAGTTCGTGTTATGTAAAAACCACTAGACAGCCAGTTGTTTTTGCAGTCTTTCAACAATTGCAGCAACATTCGTTTTTTGCCACGGGTGTTTTGCAATCCATTTGTTGACTTGGTAAACATCTTTTTTTCTATAGGCGTGATTGTGATATTTGATGAACATTTTATAATAAAGGCCTCTATTTTTAATTGCGATACTTGCAACATCTGACAGGGGAATAGCATAAATTTCTTCTGGAACCAACTTTCCCCAAAAGGATAAAGGCAATACAATCATTTCTTGTTCGTCATTAAAGGTTAAATAGTGAACTTTTACTTTAGTAGCTCTGGCCATCGGAGATAACAAAGCCCCTTTAGGTTGAAGAGTTCCCATAACGGTTTGGCCGATGGCTGCTTGATAACCTTTATCTGATAATGCCGACAAAACTTCTTTTTCTTCCATAGTGTTCCTCCTCAATAAAATAAAATTATTTATTATTATATAATGAAACGATTTTGGAAGCTACCGTGTACTTTTATGAGGGACAAAAGAGATATACGTTAACTTCTTGATTTTTCTGTTAATAAAAGAGAAAATAGACTAGTATAAAAATGGAAAGGTTCGCCATTTTTGAAGAAACTGAAACTGGTAACAAAAAGCACAGCATAATGGTTGCGGGTTTAATTTAAATACTGACAGAATCGAGGAAGAAGAAATGGAAAAAAGTCTCTCAGCTATCCAAAAAGAAGTGGATGAGTATATCCAACAATTCAAGACAGGGTATTTTTCTCCATTAGGTCAATTGGCGCGACTCACAGAAGAAGTGGGAGAATTGGCCAGAGAAATCAATCACTATTATGGCGAAAAACAAAAGAAACCCTCAGAAGAAACAAAAGAAGTGAAAGAAGAAATAGGAGATACATTGTTCGTGTTGATTTCGTTAGCCAATTCTTTAGATATTGACTTAACAGAATCGTTTGATACGATCATGAAAAAATTCAATGAACGAGATGCCAATCGTTTTGAAAGGAAAGAATGACATGATAAAAATAATCGTTGCTGGATTTAAAGGGAAAATGGGCAGCACAGCGACCAAAATGGTCTTAGATACGCCTGAATTCGAACTGGTAGGTGTATTGGATCCTCACGCTGATGAAAGTAATTTAAATGAATTGAGCGAGTATACGGAAGATATTCCTGTCTTTCATCGCAAAGAAGACGTACTAGCGGAAACTTCAGTAGACGTATGGATCGATTTTACGATTCCTGAAGTAGCGTATGAAAATACACGATTTGCTTTAGAGAATAGTATTCGCCCCGTAGTAGGGACAACAGGGTTAGACGAAGAAGACGTTAAGGAATTGCAAAGACTGGCAGATCAAAAGCGTATAGGAGGCCTTATAGCGCCTAATTTCGCTATTGGAGCTATCTTGATGATGCAGTTTGCAGCTCAAGCAGCGAAATACTTTCCAGATGTAGAAATCATCGAATTGCACCATGACAATAAATTAGACGCTCCAAGCGGTACAGCGATCAAAACCGCTGAAATGATCGTTGAAGAAAGAGGAGCCCATCAACAAGGACACCCAGATGAAAAAGAAAGTCTTGCAGGAGCACGTGGAGCGGATTATCAAGGAATGAAGATCCACAGTGTTCGACTTCCGGGATTAGTGGCTCACCAACAAGTCCAATTCGGGAGCACAGGTGAAGGACTGACCATTCGCCACGATTCTTATGACCGCTCTTCTTTTATGACAGGTGTAGCATTAGCGTGTACTAAAGTGATGGAAAATGAACAATTGGTCTATGGATTGGAAAATCTGCTATGAAATTAATCCATCAAACTTTTGTGCAAGCATTACCCTTGATCGAACAAATCGAAGCGGTAGGTTTTGAAGCTTATTTCGTAGGGGGCAGTGTCAGAGATGCCCTGTTAGGCAAAGAAATCAATGATGTCGACATCGCGACTAGTGCTTTTCCTGCTGAAATTAAGCAGATTTTTCCTAAAACGATCGATGTTGGAATAGAACATGGAACAGTCATGGTGTTATGGGATGGAGAGGCTTATGAAATCACGACTTTTAGGACAGAATCGACGTACCAGGATTTTAGACGTCCGGATAAAGTTGAGTTTGTCCGCTCATTAGAAGAAGACCTGAAAAGAAGAGATTTTACCGTGAACGCTCTAGCAATGGATAAAAAGGGGCAGATCATGGACTACTTTAATGGACAAGAGGATTTGAAACAAGGGATCATTAAAGCAGTAGGGTCTCCTCAAGAACGATTTCATGAAGATGCTTTACGTATGATGCGGGCTGTTCGTTTTGTAAGTCAACTAGGTTTCACTATGGAACACGACACTCAAGAAGCCATTAATCAGCATCAGGCATTATTGGAAAAAATCTCAGTAGAACGTATTGCCATAGAGTTTATGAAATTACTGCAAGGAAAAGGACGTAGTAAAGGATTGACGCTGTTTATCGACACTGGACTCTATCAATATTGTCCCGGATTAGCCGCTTACCGATCACAATTGGTGCAGTTCGCTCAATTTGAAGGAGAGCTTCCTACTCGTTTATCTGCATGGACACTATTGCTGTACCATTTAGGTATCCCGACCGAAAAAACAACGGCCTTTTTAAAAGGATGGAAGTGCTCGAATAAAGAAATGCAGGCGGTAACGCTTGCCGTTGGTACATTGAGAACTAGAATAAATCATCCTTTGACTTCTTTAGAGCTGTACCAAGCAGGTTTGGAGATTGCGCTGGAAGTGGAAGAAATGGTCTCTAAGCTGCAAGTACCAGCTGACCTGGAATCTGTAAAAACGCGTTACGAGCAATTAGCGATCAAAGGAAAAAGCGATATTGTCGTTACAGGGAATGATATTTTAGCGGTTTTGGCTATTAAACCTGGAAGATGGTTAGGCGAAGTATTAAATGAAATCGAGCAACTGATCGTGACAGAACAGTTAGAAAATACGAAAGAAGCTATTTTAAATTGGGTGAAAAATACACACCAGTGAGGGGATCAAAGGATGAAAGACTATGCCAGTAAACTGTTTGTTGTGGAAGAAAAACATACAGCTGCTGCTATGGGATCGGGTGATTTAGCAGTCTTAGCCACTCCGGCTCTAGTAGCGATGGTCGAGAACACAGCTAAAGAGAGCATCCAAAACCTTGTAGATCCCGGACAAACCACAGTCGGGATCGAGATATAGATGAATCATTCAGCTGCTACAGCCTTAGGGAAAAAGGTGTTGTGCAAAGTAAACCTGGTTCAGCAAGAAAAACGAGTGCTGGTTTTTCAATTTGAAGCAACGGTAGAAGACCAGCTGATTGCTTCAGGTATTCATAAACGTGCGATCGTTGAGACAGAAAAGTTTATGAGCAAATGATCATGCCGCTGATGTGATAGATAGATCACGAAAGACAGCTCTATAGAATCAAAACTGTGGTATGATGTGAGAGATGAAATCGATAAAAGAATTAGGTGACAATAATGGATGAGAAAACCACATATGCTGTTGTCGATATAGAAACAACAGGTGGAAATGTGCAAAGTGGAGACCGGATAATTCAATTTGGATGTGTGTTGATCGAAAATGATCAAATCGTCCATCAATTTGCGACTGATGTGAACCCGTTAAGAAATATCCCTAAAGAGATCGAACACTTAACAGGGATATCCAATAAAACAGTAGCTACTGCTCCTTATTTTGAAGATGTGGCAGCAACTATCTTCAATTTGCTGGAAGGGTGCGTCTTTGTGGCGCACAATATTCAATTCGACTACTTTTTTCTATCTGAGGAGATGGTTCGTTGCGGGTTGCCTCCTTTGACGTTGAAAGGGATAGATACTGTTGAATTAGCGCAAATTTTATTTCCTACAGAACCCAGTTTTACGTTGAATGACTTAATGAACGCGCAAGGTATTGTACATACCAATCCTCATCAAGCTTACAGTGATGCGTATGCAACAGCAGAACTGTTTTTATTGATGAAACAAAAACTTCTGGAATTGCCGTTGGTAACGGTAGAAAAGATCACGTCTATTGCTGCTCATTGTACGATGGACACGCAGCTCTTTTTCCAAATCAATCTAGCAGAAATGAAAGACAACATTGCTGAACTTCCCGAGCAGTTGATGATTAAAAAAGGGTTGGCATTACGCAAAAAAAATGTATCTTTTGAGCAGAAAAACCATCGTGAACGATTTGATTACCCGTATACCTCCGATAAAAAAGCCGCCTTGTTTACACCTCATTTTGAATTGAGGGATACTCAGATTCGAATGATGGATACGATACAAGAAACACTTACTGGAGAAAAAACGGAGCATATTGCTATAGAAGCCCCGACCGGAATTGGGAAAACTTTCGGTTACTTGTTTCCGGCTGTTTTTCATGCGTCCAGCGAGAAACCAATCGTAGTGAGTACGTATACGACTTTGCTGCAACAGCAGCTCTTTTATAAAGATATCGTCCAATTGCAAAAGATTATTCCTTTTCCCATTCAAGCAGCAATGTTGAAAGGCAAAAGTCATTATATCCATTTGTCTAAATTTGACAGTTTGTTGCAGAAACCTGTTACCCAAAAACTGGAAGCCATTTACCAAATGAAAGTACTGGTATGGTTGACTCAAACGGAAACTGGAGACTTAGACGAATTAAACTTGACGAGTTACGATCAGCCTTTTTGGAACAAGGTTCGTCATCGCGGTTGGCTGGGCAACGAAACAGAAGATGAGTGGTATGAAGAAGATTTTTATCTTCATGCAAAAAATTTGGTCCAACATGCTGGCATCATTGTGACGAATCATGCGTATTTGTGCCATGACCTTCAAAAAGAAGACAAGACATTGTCCAATTTCACGAGTTTGATCGTTGATGAGGCACATCATTTAAGTGAAGTTGCGCAAAGCTCCACAAGCCAGGTTTTTCGGTATTATTATTTGCAGAAAATGGGCAAACGGTTGGGTAAGAAAGACGATAAAAGCAGCTTGATCGGTCAGTTGACAGACTTACTCGATAAGCCGACACAATCGATTACTCAACAAGTCGAAAATATTGAGATGAGTGTGTACTTTTTGATGGATACATTGTCTCAATTAGTGGATGAGTTGCTTCAATTCTGTGCAGAAGCAGAGCTGAACGAGGAGTTTAGAAAAGACCGTTACGATATTCCTTATGACAGAGAGAAAGACGGTCTTTTATTTAAAAAAACGTCAAAACAGGTCATTCAATTGATGAATGAGGTGTGTTTCCAAGGATTTGAAGTCGTTCATGCGTTATTAAAAGAGAGAGAACGATTTACTCAAACTGAATTGCATTTGATCACTGATTTTTATGACTGCTTGACGGACTTGGAAAACCAAAAAGACATTTTTATAACGGTATTCCAAAACCCTAATGAGCAAGAAGTGACTTGGTTTTCTTATACTGAAAAAAGTCCAAAAAATAGTTTTACTGCGCAACAGTCCTATGTAACCAACGATCAATTTTTAAAAGAACGGTTGATCACTAAAGTACCGACGATCATCTATACAGGAGCGACGTTAGAGGTAGATGGCAGTTTCGATTATTTTCAAAAACAGATTGGGGAAACGGCTCTAAAGACATTGAAGTTAAATTCTCCTTATGACTACGAAAAACAAGTCAGATTCTGGATACCAAAAGAAGTCACACCTATAAAATCTATGACAAAAAAACGGTATGCTCAAATGATTGTCCGTTACTTAAGCAGTATTTGCAGAAATTCTCAAGAGAATATGTTAGTGCTGTTTACTTCCTATGAATCGCTTCATGAAGTATATGCCGAATTGCAGAAAAAACCGGAATTTTTTGGAAGAGAGATTCTGGCACAAGGGCTTTCTGGAAGTCGAGAACGTATCTTGAAACGCTTTTTCAGGTCTCAAGGAGGTATTTTGCTGGGCGCGGACAGTTTCTGGGAAGGCGTCGATTTGCCGGGGAAATCCTTGAGTGTTATCGTGGTGACCAGGTTGCCGTTTGAATCGCCGGATCGTCCCTTCGTCAAGGCTAAGCATTATTGGATGAAAAAGAATCATTTGAATCCTTTTTATGTAGATACGTTGCCTAAAGCGACACTGCGATTGAAACAAGGATTAGGCCGTCTGGTACGTTCTGAAACAGATAAAGGGGTTTTTATCGTCTTAGATGAGCGCTTGGTTCATTCCAATTTTGGGAAACAAATGCAGCGATCTTTACCAAATGGTGTGAGAATCGAAAAAATTGCGGAGAACCAAATGGAAGAGGAATTAAGAAAATTCTTAATTGATGAGATATAGAAAATGGCTTTTATATCTGCTATACTGAGTTAATTAAAGCAAGATTTATTTTACTAAGAGACAGACGGGATTGTCAAAAATGAAAAAAAAAGTTTTAATCGTTTCGATTATTTTAATGATCGTAGTAATTGTTTTTTCTATTTCAGTGTATCGAACAGCCAATGCGCCTCTAAGAAGAGCCGAAAAGGAAGCTTTCGCGGTTGCTAAAGATGCGGCGGGTTTGACTGAAGTGACAGACTTTTATTGGTATAATGGAACACAAACTTATTTCACAGTTACCGGATTAAATGAAGAAAACGAAGAAATCGTGGCCATCGTTGCTCAAGATGGTGGTGCAACGACTGTATTGAATAAAAAAGATTTAGTGACGGAAAAACAAGCGATTCAATTAGCTAAAAAAGAAACCAATGCAAAAGAGGTTCTTGAAGCCAGAATTGGGATCGAAGAAGATACAGCCATATGGGAAGTTGCGTATAAGCAAGAAAATGGACGTTTGGGCTACTATGTCCTGTCATTAGAGACGGGCGAATGGATCAAAGGAATCGAGAATATTTAAAAGTCCTTTTTCAAAAGAGATTCCTGTAGTACAATGAAGTAAGTGAAAGAAAGAGACAAAAGAAAATTTTATAGGCAAAAGGGGATTACTAAGTTGAATCGTATCAGAATTATTGACTCTAAAAATCACGTTGGCGAAGAAGTACAGATTGGTGCTTGGATCGCTAATAAACGTTCTAGCGGAAAAATTGCATTTCTAGAATTAAGAGATGGATCAGCTTTCTTCCAAGGCGTTATTGTGAAAAGTGATGTAGAAGAAGAAGTGTTCCAACTGGCAAAAAGTATCAATCAAGAATCATCTGTTATGATCACAGGGATCATTCAAGAAGACAGCCGTTCAAAATTCGGTTACGAGATCCTTGTAAAAGATATTCAATTAATCGGTGAAAGCCATGATTACCCGATCACTCCTAAAGAACATGGAGTTGAATTCTTGATGGACAACCGTCATTTATGGTTGCGTTCATCTAAACAGCATGCCATTATGCAAGTACGTAACGAAATTATTCGTGCTACGTATGAATTCTTTAATAAAGAAGGTTTCATGAAGATCGACCCGCCAATTTTGACTGGAAGTGCTGCGGAAGATACAACAGAATTATTCCATACTGAATATTTTGATCAAGATGCGTTCCTATCTCAAAGTGGACAATTATACATGGAAGCAGCAGTAATGGCTTTTGGAAAAGTATTTTCATTTGGACCAACGTTCAGAGCTGAAAAATCTAAAACGAGAAGACATTTGATTGAGTTCTGGATGATGGAACCTGAAATGGCATTTACGAACCATGAAGAAAGTCTAGTTGTTCAAGAAAACTACGTTGCTTACATTGTTCAACAAGTTATCGACAACTGCGAACAAGCTTTGCATACATTAGACAGAGACGTAGAAACATTGCGCAAATACACTCAATTGCCTTACCCAAGAATCAGCTATGATGATGCAGTTACTTTGCTGCAAGAGAATGGCTTCGAAGATTTAGAATGGGGAATAGATTTTGGTTCTCCTCACGAGACGTTTATTGCGAGTCAATATGAAACACCTGTATTCATCGTAAACTATCCAAAAGCTATCAAAGCCTTCTACATGAAACAACACCCAGAAAGAGAAGATGTTGTATTGTGTGCAGATATGATTGCTCCTGAAGGTTACGGAGAAATCATCGGCGGTAGTGAACGTGAAGAAAATTATGAGCTTTTAAAAACTCGTATTCATGAGTTTGGATTGAAAGAAGAAGATTACGATTGGTATTTAGACTTGCGTAAATACGGAAGTGTTCCTCACTCAGGATTCGGATTAGGTCTTGAGAGAACGGTAGCATGGATTTCAGGTACGGAACATGTACGTGAGACGATTCCATTCCCACGCTTGTTGAACCGTATTTACCCATAAGAAATTTCTAAAAAGAACGAACCCGAACGGGAGCTGGGACATTAATCCCGGCTCCTTTTTGATGATTGTTGAAACAACATGCATTAAAAATTTAGATCAATAGACATGTTTAAGAATACAAGATTAAGAAGGGAATGGTATGAATGAATCTTTCGCCGCTGCAAAAATGGCTCAAATATGGTGATACAACCATTTCTAATTTGTTATTAGCTCATTACCGTCAGTTAGGTTTAAGTCATGAACAGCTGATATTGATCATACAGTTGAAATCGCTAATGGATAGCGGAAGCGATTTTCCGGATATTGAAATTATTGCAGGAAGAATGCAAATGCCAACAGCTAAAGTGTTTAATGCCATACACGATTTGATTCAGCAAAAATATTTAAGTATTCAAACGAGTATCGATAAAGACGGAAAAACAAACGATAGCTACCAGTTGGACTTGTTATGGGAACGCCTAGCGACATTGTTAGATCAAGAAGACCGTTCTGTAAAAATAAAAACGGAGCAATTCTCTGAAAAAGAGTTGTTTAACCGATTTGAATCTGAATTTGGTCGGCCGTTGTCTCCGATGGAAATGCAGACGATCGGAATGTGGCTGGATGATGATAAATACGCTATTGAATTGATTGAGATGGCTTTGAGAGAAGCTGTACTGAGTCAAGTATATAATTTGAAATATGTAGACCGGATATTATTGAATTGGGAAAAGAAAAATATTAAGACCAAAGCTCAAGTGGTACAAGAATCTAAACGAAGACGTCAGCAACAAGCTTCTGCACCAGCTGCCCCGATTCAAAACGATACAAGTTCTAAACCAAAAGTGCCCTTATACAATTGGTTGGAAAATCAAGATTAAACTGAAGGAGTGGTTTCTTGTTGTCAAAAAGAAAACTGTCCAAATTATTGAAGCAATGGGAGAGATTTTTCCTGAAGCAGAATGCGAATTGATTCATCAGAATGCTTTTGAATTATTGATCGCCGTTATGTTGAGTGCCCAAACAACAGATGTCTCGGTCAATCGTATCACGCCTCAATTGTTTGCTGCATTTCCTACTCCAGAAGCTTTTGAACACGCGACAGTAGAAGAGATCCAAGAGCACATCAAATCAATCGGCTTATACCGAAACAAAGCCAAATATATAAAAGGATGCTGCCACAAGTTAGTGACTGAGTTCAATGGACAAGTTCCTGAAACGTTAGAAGAACTTCAGTCGTTGCCTGGCGTTGGAAGAAAATCTGCTAATGTTGTTCTCAGTGTAGCTTTTGGAGTGCCGGCAATAGCGGTAGATACTCATGTTGAACGAGTAACGAAACGATTGGGAATCGTTCCTCAAAAAGCTAATGTAAGAGAAGTAGAAGAGGTTTTGATGAAGAAATTGCCGCCAGAATTATGGAGTAAAGCTCATCACCGACTGATCTTTTTTGGCAGATATCAATGCTCTGCGCGCAAACACGATCACGAAAAGTGCTTGGCTTTACTGGAAAGCCATATGACAGAAATCTAAAAGAGCACAAAAAAAGAATGGGAATTTTCATCCCATTCTTTTTTTGTGCTCTTATTCGTCTTCGTCTTCGTCATCTTCAGTTTCTGAAGCAGAACTGCTGCTTGATTGAGCTTCTGATGCTGATGATTCAGAAGAACTCGAACTGCTTTCTTGTGACTGACTTGAGGAACTTTGCGAGCTTTCAGATTCAAAAGAACTAGATTCTTCTGACGAGCTTTCGCTTTCATCGCCATCTGATTCTTCATCACTGCTTTCTTCGTCTTCCCCTGAAGGAGGAACGGTTACGCTGGCAGAAGCTCCTGGACTAGTTTTACCACGTGCTTTAACTTTCAAGGTGATGTTCATGGTTCCTTCTGGCGGATCTTGTACAACATAACCTAAGTCACCAGTTGTAGCAGTTTGATCACCTATTTTCAGTTCATAAGTGACATCTCCGTCTCCCTCTAGAGAGTAGGCATCCCAATTGATAATGACTTCATCTGCTTCTGCATCATAAGAGGCAGTTAAACCAGTCGGAGCAGTCAAATCTTTATCAAAAGTAGTTGAAACTTTTGTCGGTTCAGTGCCTCGAACAAACAATTCCGTTACTTTTTCAGAACTTGGAGTGCCAGGGCCTGGTAATGCAGCTGGATTTGATCCTTTTTCTACAGCTACCTCAACTACAGAATTAGGTTTGGACCAATCTCTATTTTCAACAGATTCAGCAAGATAAGCCATCACTTCGCGATAAACCAATCTAGGAATTTCACGAGTACCATCATCAAATGATAACCAATGACCTTCTTGAGTCCGATTAACGTAACCTGTCCAGACAGCTACGGAGTAATTCGTTGTATAACCAACGAAAGTAGAATCAGGAACAGCTCCATCTGGAATATTGTTTTGTGCTATTTCATCAGCAGTATAATTAGACGTTCCTGTTTTACCGGCTTGGATCAATCCAGGAATATTAACTGTTTGAGAAGTGAACTCTACATTGACAACATCTTTTAACATATCTGTGACCATATAAGCTGTATAATCGCTCATAGCTTTATTAGTAGAAGGCGTCAGATCGATTTCTTCTCCATCAGCTGTAACGATTTTTGAAACAGTATACGGCTCAGTGTACTCTCCACCATTAGCAAATGCAGCATAAGATCCTGCAAGTTCAATTGGCGTTAATTCACCACTAATCGAATCAGATTCGTTGATTCCTTCACCGTTGGCTTTTCCACGATAGTTTCCAAGACCAATGTTTTCCATAAATTGTTGCGTGTTTTGTTTACCTACATCTTTGAAAATTTTGTATGTCGGAACATTACGAGAATCCACTAGAGCACGACGCATGCTGATTTGTCCCTCGTAATCTCTGTCCCAGTTGTTGATTTTTTGACCAGAGCTGTAATTTGTCGGTTCATCAACTACTTGATGATACGTTGAGTATTTCAAATATTCGATGGCTGGACCATATGTCGTCAAAGGTTTGATAGTAGAACCGATTTGTTTAGGGTCACTAGCATGGTTAAAGCTTAATTGACCTTCGGCTTTACGAGAACCGCCGATTGCTTTCAATTGACCAGTCTTAGGATCTACGACTGTTACAGCTGTCTGCATCTCGTCATTAGGGAAAATATTGTATTCATCAGAATTTAAAACCTCATATACTTGTTTTTGTGCATCCATATCAATGTTTGTATAAATTTTCAGACCAGCTGTCTGAGGATCTAAACCGGTTTTTTCTTTTACTTCATCTATTATCGTTTTTAAGTAACTGTCAATTACCATAGAATCAGCTGAATTGTCATTGTTTTCCACTAATCCTTCTGTAATAGGGATCTCGCGTGCAGTTTTCATTTCATCTTCAGAAATTTTTTCGTTTTCGAACATCATGTATAGAACGGTATCGCGTCTTTTTTTAGCTCTTTCTGGGTCATTGTGAGGGTTGTATGCATTTGGCGCTTGAGACATTCCTGCCAATAAAGCTGCTTCATGTAATTCCAACTCAGAGATAGGTTTGCCGAAGTAATATTCACTGGCTGTTCCCATTCCATATTGATTATCTGACATATATACTTTATTGATATACAATGTTAAAATTTGTTCTTTAGAAAATTCTTGTTCTAGTTTTAGTGCCAACCAGGCTTCTTGAGCTTTCCGTTTTATTGTTTGGTCTTCTTTTTTAGTAGAAAAAACGGATAACTTGATCAATTGTTGCGTGATCGTGCTTCCGCCTTCAGAACCAAAACCATCTGTGACGTTAGCTAACACGGCCCCACCAATACGAATAGGGTCTACACCAATATGTTTGTAGAAACGTTGATCTTCAATAGAGAGAACAGCGTCTACTAAGACTTGAGGAATTTCTCCCGCTTCAACGTAATCTCTTTCTTCTCCGCCTAAATTATAAAATTCCTTTCCATCTTGATCATACAATACAGTGGATTGCCCATCCATGAGATCATCCATCGAGATCTCAGGAGCACTGGAGGCGTAATAAGCGAATAGACTTGCACCGCTTAATACAGCTAAAACGATAAGAGCTGCTAATCCAAGTAGAATCTTTTTGAACAACGATTTATTGGATTTCTTCTTCTTTGGAACTTTTTTTCGAGTACCATTTTTCTTCTTTTGATTCTTTTTCTGAGAAACACGAGACATTTCATTATTTTCTGGCATATCTTAATTCTCCTTAACTAATTTCCACATAAACTATGTGCTTTGACATTTAAATCTGATTTCCTATATCTTCATTACATACGGAATTTCTCTATGATTTGATCTACCACATCTAAATAAGGAATGCGTGGCGAAAAACCATAATACATCTCATAAGCCTTTTTTTCAAGCTCAGTTAGCGGAATAGATTTCCTGCCATGAGCTTGTTTATCCCAAAAATCCAATAAGTGACAAGCTTCCAAGAGAAACAAACGGTTTAATGACGAAAACTTTAAAATGACAAAACAAATACCCTCATGACGCAAACACTGACGCATATGAGTAATTTGATGCTGATGAAAATTCTTTAAAGGAAAAGACTGTTTGTTTTTGGTTTCTTTTGCTTCAAAGTCTAAATAAAATCCTTTATAAACTCCATTGTAGTCAGTAGTAGAAGCTTGCTTAAAATAAGCTTCTTTAATAACTGCAGCACTTCGTTTAGGATAATCGACGTTAACAATTTGAATAGGTGTGGGTTTTTTATGGATCACAGCCCGTTCTTGTATTAGATAGGTTATATTGCTATCATTGATATCATCCTCTAACGACATTCCTCGGTTGCTGAAGACGTTTTTTTTGCGCTGTCTATTTTGTTGGGTTTTAGCAACAACAGGCTTTGTATATTGCTTGCCATTTGGATAATTAACTACCATTTGCATCACTTCCTAATGTGCATTATACCAAATATAATACTTGAAAGAAAAGGAGATTCAGTGACTTTATGACAAACTTATATATCAGCGGCTATCGAACCTATGAATTAGGAGTATTTACTGGTAAAGATCCTAAAATCGACGTAATTAAAAAAGCTTTAAAAAATGAAATCAGTCAATTTATCGAAAGTGGAGTCGACTGGATTCTGACGAGCGGCCAATTAGGAGTAGAACAATGGGCTGTCGAAGTGGTCGACGAATTAAAGGAAGACTATCCTGAAGTTAAACAAGCCATTGTGTTTCCTTTTCTCGAATTCGGTTCAAATTGGAAAGAAGAAAGCAAAACAAAATTGATGGAGCTTCAACAAATGGCTGACTATACAGAGTCAACTTCTCATCAACCTTATAAAGATCCATCACAGTTAAAAAATCATCAACAGTTTATGTTAGACCATACGGACGCCGCTTTATTTGTTTATGATCCTGAACATGAAGGGAAAACGTCGTTTGTCTATCAAGCGATCCAAAAGAAACAAGAAAAGACCCCTTATGAATGCCGCTTAATTGATTTCGATCAGTTGCAAAATACAATTGAATTCGGGATGGAATAAACCGGCATAAAATGAAAAAAAGGATAAAATATTAAAAGTTCAGTTTGCTGTTTTTTTTTGACGTTATCTTTGTTATAATAGGAATGTATAAGAGAGTTTCTATTAAGATATAAAAGTTGAGACGAATGAGGTGTAATTATGGCAGATAGAACTTTAACGACTAAAGACATCCTTCAAAAAGAATTTAAAACAGGGATGCGCGGATATAACCCAGCAGAAGTAGATGAGTATTTGGATGAAGTCATTCGTGATTATGAATCCTACAATAAAGAAATCAGTCAGTTAAAAGCTGAAAATGAACGTCTACATAGCAAGGTAGATGAATTAACAAAACAAGTTTCGTTGCAAAAACCAAGTCAATCTGGTCAATCAGCGAATACAGTTACTAATTTTGACATTTTGAAGCGACTTTCTAATCTAGAAAGACATGTATTCGGTTCTAAATTAGATGCGGATCACTCAAATGATTTTGAATAATCTTTAGATAATGTGTTACACTAATATTTGTAAATTTCGGGCAATCGCGGTCTAGCTTGACTAGGCTGAGGAAAGTCCATGCTCGCACAAACTGAGATGTTTGTAGTGTTCGTGCTTAGCGAAATCATAAGCTAAGGCCTCCAACTTATGTTGGAGTGACGGCAGAAAAAAAGGCTAAGGCGGAAACGCTATGCCTGAGTATTCTTGAAAGTGCCACAGTGACGAAGCAATATTGGAAACAATATTGGTGGAACGGGTAAACCCCTCGAGCGAGCAACCCAAACTTTGGTAGGGGCACTCTTTCTATGGAAATGAACAGATGAAAGAGGCAATTTTTTGCAGACAGATGATTGCCTCCGGATAATTTGAGCCTGAAGATTATCCGAGACAGAACATGGCTTACAGAAATTTACAAATCAGGGAAACCCTCCTTTTTTAAGGAGGGTTTTGTACATATTTTTTGCTTTTTTATCAATAGGCATTAGTATAGTAGAAAAGAATGGAGTACTCTATATGAATTCAAAAAAATTTAAATTGGTTGCTACTGCAGCTAGCGGTATTGAAGCTTTAGTAGGAAAAGAATTGCGTCAACTCGGCTACGAATGCGAAGTTGAAAACGGAAAAGTTTATTTTGAAGGCGGTTTGGAAGACATCGCCCGCACGAATCTTTGGTTGCGTACAGCGGACCGTATCAAAATCGTTATAGCTGAATTTGAGGCTTTTACGTTTGATGAATTATTTGAAAAAACAAAAGCAGTGGCATGGGAAGACCTTATTCCAATGGATGGAGAATTTCCTGTAGCTGGTAAATCAATCAAATCTAAATTGTACAGTGTGTCAGATTGTCAATCAATCGTAAAAAAAGCCATCGTAAACCGATTAAGCGATGTTTACCATCGTACAACTCGTTTGCCTGAAAGCGGAGCATTGTTTCCTTTGGAAGTAGCTTTGCTGAAAGACAAAGTAACCATCACTTTAGATACGACAGGTTCAAGTCTATTCAAACGGGGCTACCGTACTGAAAAAGGTGGAGCACCGTTGAAAGAAAATATGGCTGCCGCTTTAGTGATGTTAACTACATGGAGAAAAGACAAACCCTTTTTAGATCCTATGTGCGGTTCAGGTACAATTGCTATTGAAGCTGCGTTGATGGGTCACAATATGGCACCTGGTTTCAATCGTTCTTTTGTTTGTGAAGAGTGGGACTGGTTTGATAAAGAAGTTTGGGATAGCGCACGTGAACAAGCTGAAAAAGAAGCAGATTATGATGTAGAATTGGACATCCAAGCATCAGATATCGATGGCAAATTGATTGAGATCGCTAAGCGCAATGCTGCTGAAGCAGGAGTATTAGACAGCATCACGTTCAAACAAATGCAAGTGGCTGACTTTACGACAGAAAAAGAGTATGGAGTCATGGTAGCTAATCCGCCTTACGGACAACGTTTGGGAGAAGAAGAAGAAGTGCGCCAACTCTATCGTGAAATGGGGAAAGTTTTCCGCCCATTAGATACTTGGAGCAAATACATTTTAACAAGTGATTTGACCTTTGAGAAAGAATACGGAGAAAAAGCGACTAAAAAACGTAAATTGTATAATGGAGCTTTACGTACGGACTTGTTCCAATATTGGGGAAAACGTCCACCTCGTGTGAAAAAAGAAAACGAATAAAGAGTAAAAAAATCCGCAGGGAACTTCTCGCCTGCGGTTTTTTTTATTGCTATCCGTTTGTGACTAATAAGCATTAATGATTGCTTTCATTATGGCGTTTCCAGCAGTTAGTTTCTTGATACAACTAGTGAGGAAACGAAAATTACAGAGCAGAAAAATCTAGTTTCTGTATACAACCAACCAACCAACCAACCAACCAACCAACCAACGAAAGACTTATCTGACAAAGGTTAATTTTTTCTAAAGATATTGTATAAACAAGGCTGGAATATAAATTTCCGTATACCATTCAATGAGACAATGGTACAATAGTGAAATGATTCATCATCTTTAAGAATCTGAAAGGTTTATTTTTCGCAATGCTTGTCGAGCTAAATTATCAGCTCCTTTGTTTTGAGCGTCTGGGATCCAGTGAATCAAATAGACTTCAAAATGTTTCAATAGAGAGAGTAAATCTTTTAGATAAGGTTTAAAACTTTCGTTTTTGACGTATTTTTTCTCAACGGCTGATACCACTATCTTGCTGTCAGAGAATATTTGTAATAATTCACTTTCCATGTTATGTTCAATAACATAAGACAGCCCTTTAATTAAAGCGATAAATTCAGCTTCGTGATTGCTATAAATACCTTTAAGAGGGACCGCGACTTGTTCGTGCTGATTCTCGCCAACTATGACGAACCCTATTCCGCTAGGACCAGGATTTCCTTTAGTAGCTGCATCAGTATAAAGTTTCAACATGTATATAGACTCCTTTAGCGAATGAGTTAATTTCTTTTTTAATAATGATGACATAGATAGAAATCTTTATGTATTGTTTTACATAGGATGAATGTGAGGGAATTGTGTGAAGCGCAATAAAATGTTTAAAGTGATCCTTTCTTTTGAACCTGCTTATCAGATCATTTATTGGTCTGTTTGTTGGCTGACTTTTTTTATAGCTGTTATAGCAGCTTTGGAATACACTACTTTTAATTGGATCAGTGTATTATTTGGAATTCTTGCGGTTGGGTTGATCGTTTTGGCTAGAGCTCTTCAGCTAAGTATCGAAAATCAGCAATTTATTTTTGCTTACTTTAGAAAGAAAAAAATCATCTCTGCAGAATCGATCACTAAAATCATGTTCTCCAGTACTAGAGGCTTGATTTTGTTTAATAATGATGATGTTGAACCATATCGGTTTTATTTGAATCAAAAAAACAAACAACGATTTTTATCCTATGTAAAAGTTTCTTATCCGGGAATACTGTTAGAAGAGCAGCAAGAAATTTTTTCAGAATATTGAGTAAGATAGTAGTAGGATAAAAAAGTGGAAAATAAGAAAAAAGAGCGGGGATTAAGCCCACTCTTTTTTTCTTGCACTAAACTCGTTTTATCTGTTATTTCTCATATGTCTCTGCTGTCTTTTAGTGGACTGCAGATATTATTCAACGACTCTAACACTGGTGGCTTGAGAGCCGCGGCTTCCTTCAGCGATTGTAAAAGTTACTTTTTGTCCATCTGAAAGAGATTTATACCCCTCTGCTTCAATACCTGTAAAATGTACGAATATGTCTTCTGAATCATTGTATTCTATGAAGCCATAGCCTTTGTCATTATTGAACCATTTCACAACACCATTTTCCATGATAGGGTTCCTCCTAAGTAGGGGATATTTTGAATGCGATGGTATTACAAGCCAAAATGCAGGGCTTTAAATCATTATATGGATAAACAAATAATCCGTCAACGAAAAAATGATTCAATTTGGTTGAGATTCTTTGATCAAAATGTTTAAGAGAAGTTTTGTTCGTTTAAATAATACGGTATACTAGAAAAGAAGGAATAAAGAGATCCAATATAGGAAGGATGAACGCTTGTATGTTATCAGATATCCAAATTGCACAGCAATCAAAGAAAAAGAAAATCAAAGAGATTGCTCAAACGATCCAATTAACAGAAGAAGATTTAGAACTGTACGGAGACGATAAAGCTAAAATAAAGTTGGAGACGATCCAACAGTTGAAAGATAAGCCAAATGGAAAATTGGTGTTAGTCACGTCTATCAACCCGACTCCTGCCGGGGAAGGAAAATCGACTATATCTGTCGGTTTAGCAGATGCTTTATCAAGAGTTGGAGAATCTACTATTCTTGCTTTAAGAGAGCCTTCTCTGGGTCCTACGATGGGAATTAAAGGTGGAGCAGCTGGAGGCGGGTATGCGCAAGTCATTCCTATGGAAGATATTAATTTGCATTTTACAGGAGATCTTCATGCATTGACGTCAGCTAACAATGCATTGTCTGCTTTTATCGATAATCATATTTATCAAGGAAACGAATGCAACATCAATCCAACGACTGTTTCTTGGAAAAGAGCGGTGGATTTGAATGACCGTGCGTTACGCCAAGTGGTCGTTGGTTTAGGCGGAAGAATAAACGGCGTACCTAGGGAAGATGGATTTGATATCACAGTCGCCAGCGAGTTGATGGCCATTCTTTGTTTGACTACTGGGTTGAATGATCTAAAAGAGCGTTTAAAACGGATCGTAGTAGCCGAAACATATGATAAAAAACCTGTTACTGTAGCAGATTTACAAGTTGAAGGGGCTCTAGCTTTATTATTAAAAGATGCAATCAAGCCGAATCTTGTTCAAACATTGGAACATACTCCTGCTTTAGTTCACGGTGGTCCATTTGCAAATATTGCTCATGGCTGCAACAGTGTTTTAGCCACAAGCACAGCGATGAAGTTAGCGGATTACACGGTAACCGAAGCTGGATTTGGTGCAGACTTAGGCGCAGAAAAATTCTTAGACATCAAAGTCCCTAATTTGGAAAAATCTCCTGATGTGGTGGTTATCGTAGCGACGATTCGCGCCTTAAAAATGCATGGTGGGGTTTTGAAAGACCAATTAGAAGAAGAAAATGTAGAAGCTATTCGTAAAGGATTCAGCAATCTAGAAAAACACATTGAAAATATCCAACGGTATGAATTGCCAGTTGTCGTCGCTATCAATGAATTCAGTAAAGACACTCCTTCTGAAATCAACGGATTAGCTGAATTACTGGAACAAAAGAATATCCCTTACGCAAATGCTTCTGTTTGGGCAAAAGGCTCAGAAGGCGGAGTTGAATTAGCTCAAAAAGTTATTGAAATCTCCAATCAAAAACGTGAAGCCTTTGTGCCTCTATATGATGACTCTAGTGCATTAGCAGAGAAAGTGCAGCGAGTTGTCACAGATATTTACGGAGGAAAAGAAGTTTCTTTTACTAAAAAAGCTGCGGCCCAAATGAAATTATTTGAACGCAGAGGGTGGGGGCACTTGCCAGTCTGTATGGCGAAAACCCAGTATTCCCTTTCAGATGACCCGAAAAAACTAGGTCGTCCTGAAGATTTTTCGATTACAGTTAGAGAATTCATCCCTAAATTAGGTGCTGGATTTATTGTGGCATTGACCGGGGATGTATTGACGATGCCTGGTCTGCCGAAAAAACCGGCAGCCTTAAATATGGACATTAAAGAAAATGGAGAGATTACCGGACTCTTTTAATAAACAATAAAAATAGAACCCGCCTTGGCACTGAAAAACGGTCAAGACGGGTTCTGTTTTAGCAGATTATTCTAAAGTAACTTTAAAGGGTTTCAATTTGATATAAGAATGTTAAAATAAGAAAGACCATTTTAACCTGATAATTAAAATATCATCCAAATATATATAAATGAAAGAGTTGAGATCGGATTATGAAAGAATTGAAAGTAGAAAATTTGACTCGTACGTATGGAGAAAAAGTACTTTTGAATGAAGTGAATTTTTCCATTATGGAAGGCGATCGTATTGGATTGATCGGTGTCAACGGTTCTGGAAAGACCAGTTTATTGAACACACTGACAGGTAGAGACAAAGCTGAAAAAGGGTCTATTCAAAAACCAAAAGACTATCGGATCGGTTATTTGATGCAAGATCCCGAATTAGACGGAGATAAATCGGTTTTTGATGCTGTTTTCCAAGGAGAAACTCCCATCTTAAAAGCTGTCCGTGAATACGAAAAAGCTTTAGAACAGCTGAACAAAGATCCAATGAACGAAACTTACCAACACCAATTCTCTAAAGCTGAGCAAGTCATGACTCAAGAAGATGCTTGGATCGCTGATACCAACGCAAAAATTATTTTGACTCAACTAGGTGTTACTCAATTGAACCAGCTGGTTTCTACTCTTTCTGGTGGGCAGCGTAAAAGAGTTGGGTTAGCTCAAGTGTTGATTCAAGCACCAGATCTATTGATTCTAGATGAGCCGACCAACCATTTGGACTTCGAGACAATCAGTTGGTTAGAGAACTACCTTAGTCAATACAAAGGCGCTTTGCTGTTAGTTACCCATGATCGTTATTTCTTAGACCGAGTGGTCAATCGTATCATCGAGTTGTCACATGGAGATCTGCATTTCTATAAAGGAAATTATATGCAATATGTAGAAGAACGCGCGATTCGCCAAGAAGCAGCTGTCCAAGCTGAGCACAAACGGAATCAGTTGTATAAAAAAGAATTGGCATGGATGCGTACAGGGGCTAAAGCGAGAACGACGAAACAACAAGCTCGTATTGATCGTTTTCAAGACTTGGAAGACAACTTAAATCAAGTGAAGTTAGATGGACAAGTAGAGGTCAACTTAGAAGGATCTCGTTTAGGAAAACGAGTTTATGAGCTGAAAGATGCCAACCTGACCATTGAACATAAAACAATCTTAAAAGACTTTAACTTGCTGGTTCAAAGTAATGACCGTATTGGAATCATGGGGAAAAATGGAACCGGAAAATCATCGTTGTTGAACATTTTGGCAGGAAGAAGAGAAATAGATTCTGGAGTGTACACTGTCGGTGAAACTGTCAGAATGGCTTACTTCACTCAAGAAATCGAAGATATGGATCCGACTAAACGGGTAATCGCTTATTTGCAGGAAGTGGGAGAAGAAGTTTCGACCAGTGCTGGAGAACGGATCAGTGTGACCAATTTATTAGAGCAATTTCTGTTCGAACGATACACTCACGGAACCCAAATCGGAAAACTATCAGGCGGAGAAAAGAAACGTCTGTACCTATTGAAATTGTTGATGCAGCAACCAAATGTCTTATTGTTGGATGAGCCAACTAATGATTTGGATATTGCAACATTAACCGTTTTGGAAGATTACATTGAAACTTTCCCAGGCGCTGTGATTGCTGTTTCGCATGACCGTTATTTCTTAGATAAGATCGGCGACAAAATGCTGATTTTTGAGGGTGAAGGAAATATCCATATTCATTACGGCAGCTCGACTTCTTATTTAGAAAAAGAACAATCTGCTGATCAGTCAACTAAATCGACTAAGACAAAAGCTCCACCAAAAGAAACGGAAGAAGCGAAACCGAAAGAAAAAGTGAAATTAACTTATATGGAGCAAAAAGAATGGGATACCATTGAAAATGACATTGCAGAACTAGAAGAAACAATAGACTCTATTCAAGAAGAAATGAATCAAACCGCAAATGACTTTGCTCTCTTGCAAGAATTACAAGCGAAGTTGACCGTTAAGGAAACAGAGTTGGAAAATAAAATGGAACGGTGGGAATATTTAGCTTCCTTTACCGAATTATAAGGCAAACGGGATTTTTTAGGCTGAAAATGTGGAGGGATATTAAGTGGAAGAAGCTTATTTAGCGTTAGGGAAAAAAATACTTGAAGAAGGTGTCAATAAAGGGGATCGCACAGGTACAGGAACCAAAAGCATATTTGGTCACCAGATACGTTTTGACTTGCAAAAAGGATTTCCTTTGTTGACGACAAAAAGAATTCCATTTCGATTGATCAAAAGCGAACTGCTTTGGTTCATCAAAGGTGATACAAGCATTCGTTACTTGTTGGAGCAAAACAACCATATTTGGGATGAATGGGCGTTTGAACGTTACGTAAAAAGTGCCGAGTATAAAGGGCCAGACATGACAGATTTTGGCAGACGAGCTTTGGTCGATGAAGAATTTAATGAGCTTTACCAAGTTGAAATGACAAAGTTTACAGAGCAGATATTGCAGGATGAAGCATTTGCAGCGCAATATGGAGAACTAGGGAATGTGTACGGATCTCAGTGGAGAAATTGGAAGACGTCTCAAGGAGAAACCATTGATCAGCTAAAAGAAGTGATTGAAATGATCCAAAAAACTCCTGATTCTAGAAGATTGATCGTCTCTGCATGGAATCCGGAAGATGTGCCTAACATGGCGTTGCCGCCGTGTCATACGCTATTTCAATTCTACGTTGCAGAAGGAAAACTGAATTGTCAATTGTACCAGCGCAGTGCAGATGTCTTTTTAGGTGTTCCTTTCAATATTGCCAGCTATGCTTTGCTGACTCATTTGATTGCCCATGAAACGGGACTGGAAGTTGGAGAGTTTGTTCATACTTTTGGAGATGCTCATTTGTATGTGAACCATATTGAGCAAATGAAAGAGCAATTAGCTAGAGAACCTCGCGCTTTTCCAACACTTAAACTAAATACAGACAAAAAAAGCATCTTTGATTTTGAGATGGAAGACATTGAAATCAGTGACTACCATCCGCATCCAAGAATCAAAGCTCCAATAGCTGTTTAGAACAGCTCAGTTGGAGACAGATAGGAAGAAAAAGCAGGGGGAATAACAGATGATAGCATTTTTATGGGCAGAAGACCAAAAAGGGTTGATCGGAAAAAACGGGACATTACCTTGGTATTTACCAAATGATCTGAAGTATTTTAAACAGGCTACCATTGGGCAAGCAGTAGTCATGGGACGGAAAACCTTTGAAGGGATGGGCAAAAAGCCTCTTCCAAATCGAATCAATATTATTTTGACAACTGATAAAGATTATCAAGCTGAAGGTGTCGAAGTCATGCACAGCCGAGAAGAAGTATTGAAATTTGCCGAAAGATATGAAAAAGATACTATGATCATTGGCGGTTCAGGAGTATTCCAACATTTCTTAGACGATGTAGATATGTTGCATCGGACCGTTATTGAGCAGGAATTTGAAGGAGATACTTATATGGTTCCCATGAACTGGGATGAATGGACTTTAGTTCGATCTGAAGTAGGTGAATTAGACGAAAAAAATAAGTATCCTCATCGTTTTGAATTGTACAAACGGAAAACTCGATAACGAAACAGCTCTGAACTTTACTGCTTTATAGGGGTAAAGTTCAAGCATGTTTTATTTTTTTATAAATTTTTGAGATATATGGGTCTAGAACTTATTTTTTGTGAGAAAAGATGGTAAAATGGGTTGGATTCAACCAGTTGAAAAAAGCTGGCAGAAAAAAGTTATTTTTGAATATCATTTGGAAAGAAAAGAAAGGAAGCAAGTGTCATAATCATGAAAAAGATACGTTCATTACTGACTAGTTTGCTGTTCCTCGTGTTAGTGAGTTTACTGGTAGTGTTTGTCTTAAATACCGTACTGAATCAGCCGGAAAAAGAAGAGCGGGCAAAAGAAATTCCCCAGAAAGTTGAATTAGTCGCTATTGGAGATTCTTTAACAGAAGGTGTCGGAGATAGTTTAGGCAGCGGGGGATACGTTCCAAGAGTAGCTGAGCTGATGGAAGAAACAAAGCCTGTATCTGAAGTTATTACCCATAATTTTGGTGTAAGCGGCAATCGCAGCGACCAAATCCTATCCCGTATGGAAACCGATCCTGAAATTGAAGCAGCTGTAAAAGAAGCGGATATGGTGATTTTTACGGTTGGAGGAAATGACATCATCAAGACCTTTAAAAATGAATTGCTGAATGTCCAATTGGAGAGTTTTAAAGAACCTTTAAACATGTACGAGCAAAATATCGAAAAAATGATCGAGATGGTTCAACAATGGAAGCCTGATACAGAGATTTATTTGTTTGGCGTGTATAATCCTTATGCACTTTACTTTTCAGAGATTGAAGAGATGCAAGTGATTCTTGATGAATGGAATAAAAAAACGAGTTCCATCGCTCAGCAATATGACAATACACATTATGTGCCGATCGATGAAGCTTTTGTTGTTGAAAGCAATTTGACAGACGTCAAAGCTGCGCAATCATCGCCGGAAAATACTCAAGTGATTGAGAATTCTTATTTATACGAAGATGATTTATTTCATCCAAACGATGCAGGCTATAGTAAAATGGCTGGCATCTTGTTCAATGAAATGAAGAAACATGAAGACCTTTTGGATTAATGAAGCAAGAATTGATATAATGCAGCTAAAAAGGAGAGCCTATGGAAGAGAAACGAGCAAAGAAACAAACTAAATCTCCAATCAATTATTGGAAGTGGGCTTTTTTAACATTAGCAGCCGTTTTGTTGGGTGCGGGCATTTGGCTGGTCCAACAGCTACAAGTTCAACCGGCTGGTCAAGAAATCGTCAATGAAACAGCAGTCGATACTTCAGATGTGATGACATTTAGTGTGTCCGCACGAAAAGAAGAAGTCACACAATTGATGAATCAATATATTGAAGAAGAAGTTGCGGGAAGTAACGTGAACTATGAAGTTCTTCTGGATGAAACGTTCCAGTTAGCGGGAAGTTTTCAATTGTTTGGGTTTGAAGTGCCCTTCAATTTATTCATGGATCCTTATGTGACTGAAAATGGCAATATCCAGTTGAAAGCAAACGAATTATCATTAGGCAGATTGAATTTGCCGATTTCATTTGCGATGAACCAAATAGGCAGTCAATTATCTATTCCAGATTGGGTAGTGATCAATGGAGAGAATGAAACGATCACTTTTAATTTAAATGAATTTCAACTGGAAAGCGGGATGTTTTTCTCTGCTGAACGAATCGATCTGGTGGAAAATGACATTTTAGTCAACGTACACGTGCCTGCTTCTACAAATGAATAATATAAAGAAAAGAGGAAATGAAGATGTTTGAAACAGCTGTTTTTGCAGGAGGATGCTTTTGGTGTATGGTCTCTCCTTTTGATCAACAACCAGGAATCAAGTCCGTTGTCTCTGGATATACAGGGGGCCACACGGTTGATCCAACTTACGAAGAAGTAAAAACACAATTGACTGGTCACACAGAAGCCGTAAAGATTACTTTTGACCCTAAAGTGATCTCTTATGGAGAATTGGTCGAAATTTACTGGAACCAAACTGATCCGACAGATGCAATGGGGCAATTTATGGATCGCGGCAGCAGTTATCGACCGGTGATTTTTGTAGAAAATGAAGAACAACGTGCAGTTGCAACGGCTTCTAAAGAAACTTTAGCGGCAAGCGGCAAATACACTAAACCGATCGTTACTACTATAGAAGATAGTTGTCCATTCTACGAAGCCGAAGAAGAGCACCAAGAGTTTTACCGTAAAAATCCAGAGCGCTACCAGCAAGAAAAAGAAGAACGAAAAGAGTATACAAATAAACAAAAAATGGGGCAAGTTTGATGACTAGATCGTTTTACCATTATTTAATGACCGAAAGAGACGGCAACATGAAAGACCCGATAACGGTTTTTTCCAACGCTGCTTTTCGAGACACTGATTTTCCAAAACAATCAAAAGATTATCATGAAATCAGCCATTATTTAGAAATGTATGGCACCTATTTAGATTCGATGACTATTTTTGATGACGCATGGGAAAGATACCAATCAACAAAAAAATAAAAATTATTGGAGGAATTAGACATGAGTGTACATATTGAGGCTAAAGAAGGACAAATTGCAGAAACGATTTTATTACCTGGAGACCCATTACGTGCAAAATACATCGCAGAAACGTTTTTAGAAGATGTAGAACAATACAATTCTGTCAGAAATATGTTTGGTTATACAGGCACCTATAAAGGGGAACGCATTTCTGTTCAAGGAACCGGCATGGGGTTGCCTTCAATCATGATTTATGCAGAAGAATTGATCACACAATACAATGTTCAAAATTTGATTCGTGTAGGAACTGCCGGCGGAATGAAGGAAGACATCAAAGTACGTGACGTTGTTATTGCTCAAGCAGCTACAACTGATTCTAGCGCAGTAGCAAATACGTTTAATGGACAAGTTCATTTTGCCCCTATTGCTGACTTTGACTTATTGAAAGCAGCTTATGATTCAGGAATCGAAAAAGGATTGAATATGCGTGTAGGAAACGTATTGTCAGCGGACCGCTTCTACAACGAAGAATTGGACAAGAAAAAATTGGCTGATTATGGGGTAATGGCCGTTGAAATGGAAGCTGCGGGTCTTTATACATTGGCTGCTAAATACAATCGTAATGCATTGGCTATTTTGACAATCAGCGACCATTTGATAACCGGTGAAGAAACATCTGCTCAAGAACGCCAAACTACTTTCAATGATATGATCGTTATCGCATTAGATGCAGCTTTGAAAGTCAAAAAATAGTCTTAGAGAAGGAAAAGTGATACACTTTTTATCAAGTAAACAACTTGCCAACTTATGGTGATCAGAAAGGAGCACTTTATGAAAAATGACGATCAAAACAAGAAAAAGTTAAAACGTGTTCATCCTGCAGCTTTCGGCGCTTCTTTAGTGGTAGTAGCATTGCTATCCGTTGGCATGACACTGTTGGCGACACATGCTGCTGGACCGGATGTTCCAACTGCAGAGTCTTCCAGCTCAGCAGCTTCCAGTCAATCTGAATCTGCTGCAACCAGCAGCAGCGGAATTGATTACACTAAATTTGAATCGGTTTATAATACATTGATGACGACTTATTATGAAGAAGTCGATGGTGCAGCTTTAATGGAGGGTGCTCTTTCAGGTATGACAGAAGCTGTTGGAGATCCTTACACCGAATACTTGGACTTATCCGATTCAGCTAATTTGAATGAAAGTATTGATGCTTCGTTTGAAGGTATTGGAGCAGAAGTTCAAAAACAAGGCGATAATATCATGATCGTTTCTCCTATCGCAGGCTCCCCGGCTGAAAAAGCAGGATTATTGCCAAACGATATTATTCTTAAAGTAGATGATCAAGAATTAAATGGTCTTTCGTTAAACGAAGCCGTTTCTTACATCCGTGGAGAAAAAGGCACACAAGTCGTACTGACTATCCAAAGAGGAGATAGTACTTTTGAAGTAACGATCACAAGAGATACGATTCCTGTAGAGACGGTTATTTACAATCTTGATAAAGAAGACCCTACGATAGGATATGTAAGTATTACCAGCTTTTCGACACCGACTTATGAGGAATTAGTAGCGGCTGTTGAAGACTTGAGATCGCAAGGAGCGAAATCATTTGTCTTTGATGTTCGACAAAACCCAGGTGGTCTATTAGATGGCGCTATCACTATTTCAAATATGTTCTTAGAAGATGGAGAAGTAATCCTGCAGACAGAAGAACGGAATCAAGAACCTGTGCCTGTAGTAGCTGATGATGCTTCCTATGGCGAATTCCAAATCACAGAGCCTTCTGTTTTATTGGTTGATGAAGGAAGCGCCAGTGCCTCTGAGATTTTAGCAGGGGCCTTGCAAGAATCAGCTGAATTGCCGATCATCGGATCAAAAACATTTGGTAAAGGGACTGTACAGTCTGTTATTCCTTATGCAGATGAAAGCGAACTGAAACTAACGATTGGGAAATGGTTGACGCCTGAAGGCAACTGGGTCCACGATAAAGGATTAGAACCGGATGTTGTTGTTGAGCTGCCTGACTATGCCTACTTGTTGATGATCAATTCATCAGAAACTTACCAACAAGGTGACACTTCAGCGGAAGTGGAGAACTTAGAAAAAGTGATCGAAGCTTTAGAATATGAAGTTGGTTCTGCTGACGGTTACTTTGATGAGGACACTACTAAAGCAGTAGAAGAGTTTCAAGCGGATCAAGATCTAGAAGTGAATGGCGTTGTCACTGGAGATACCGCATTGGCGTTAATTACGGAGTTGCGCGAACTGATCGATGCAAATGATACACAATACGAGGAAGCAGTTGAATACCTTAAACAATAATTAATGAAAAAAGAAGACCCAGTGTCTTCTTTTTTTTCTGGAAACCAACAAAAACATAGTTATTTCAGCAAATTTTTAGTATGATAAAGATAAATGAAGTTTGGAGCGGGAATAAGATGAAAAAATATTGGAAGGAAAATTTGAAAGGTTGGCTGAAAGCAGCTTTATTTGCCTCTGTGGCAGTAGCCATTATAAAAAGCTTTCTTTTTCTTCCTGTTGCTATTGAAGGATCATCGATGTTTCCAACGTTTCAACAAAACGATCAAATCATCGTGGGAACGATCCATCAAATCGAACGGTTTGATGTCATTGTTTTTCGAGATGATGTCAATCGGACATTTGTCAAACGTGTGATCGGTCTTCCTGGTGAGAGTATTCGGTATGAAAATGATCAATTGTTTGTGAATGACCAACCAGTAAAGGAGTCTTTTTTGAACAATGATTATGTCGAAAAAGCAGGCGGAGTTTGGACTTCTAATTTTACTCTAGAAAGTTTGACCGGAGAAGCCGTGATTCCAGAAGGCCATTATTTTGTTTTAGGCGATAATCGACGGCTTAGCCATGACAGCCGATATTACGGGCCTATTCCTGCAGAGATGATCGTAGGAGAAGCCATTATGGTATACTATCCATTACCAAGAATATCTGTGGTCAATTAAATGATGAAGGTAGGAGATAGAAGTGCAAAACAATCATGACTCAACTAATAAGCAAGAGAATTCATCGTTTGAACCAAGAAAAACTAAATACCCTTCCCAGAAAAAGAAAGGGTCTAAGACACCTGATAAAGAACCTGTGAGTAAAGTAAGAGAATTTATCAGCACGCTGTTATATGTGGTAGTGGCTTTAGCCATCTTTTTACTAGTGAGACATTTTCTGTTTGCTCCGGTAAGTGTTGAAGGAGATTCTATGGTGCCGACGTTGCATGACAATGATCGGTTGATCTTAAACAAGGTAGCGGATATCGACCGGTTTGACATTGTGGTTTTTGACGCTCCCGACGAGCCTGGCAAACAATACATCAAACGAGTCATCGGTGTTCCTGGAGACATGGTGGAAATGAGAGACGATCGGTTGTATGTCAATGGAGAAGAAGTCCCTGAAGAGTATTTAAACAGCGAATATTTCACAATTGACGAGACAGATCAATTTACGGAAGATTTTAATCTGGCTATTCTAACAGGTCAAGATGTTGTTCCGGAAGGGCACTATTTCTTGATGGGAGATAACCGGATCAATTCAAAAGACAGCCGCTATTTTGGGTTCGTAAAAGACAGTCACATTACTGGAACGACGGATTTGAGAATCTGGCCGTTGAAAGATTTTGGAGACGTCAATCAAGCTAACGAGTAATCAGGAAACAAAACAAGGTGAATATACAATAGGATAAGACTAATCAAGAAACTTTGACCTAGCGCTTTGAGGTCAAGTTGTGATTAGTTTTTATTTTTGGAAAAAAAAAGAAATAAAGGACGTGAGACTTATGGCGACAATACAATGGTATCCAGGTCATATGGCAAAAGCAAAGAGACAAGTAGCAGAAAAATTGAAATTGGTAGATGTTGTTTTTGAATTGGTTGATGCACGACTTCCAGAATCTAGTCGAAACCCTGTGTTGGATGAGATCATTCAACACAAACCTCGTATTTTGATTTTAAACAAAAGTGATCTGGCGGACAGACGAGCAACTCAACAGTGGATCAGTTATTACGAAAAACAAGGTATTCCAGCTATTCCTATCGTAGCTCAAGAAGGAAAAGGAATGAAAGAAATCACCGCAAAAGCTCAAGAGTTAATGAAGCCTAAATTTGATCGTATGGCTGAAAAAGGAATGAAGCCGCGTCCGATTCGTGCAATGAGTATTGGTATTCCAAACGTAGGAAAATCTACACTGATCAACCGACTAGTGAAGAAAAACATTGCTAAGACTGGAAACAAGCCAGGTGTTACTAAAGCACAGCAATGGTTGAAACTAGGAAAAGAAATCGAATTATTAGACACACCAGGTATTCTATGGCCAAAATTCGAAGATCCTGCCATTGGAAAAAAATTAGCATTGACAGGAGCTATCAAAGATACTTTGCTGAATATAGATGACATTGTATTATATGGATTAAACTTTTTGAAAGAAAATCATCCGGATGCATTGGCTAAGAGATACAATTTGGACAAAGAAGACTTGAACTTGAGTGATGCTGAATTATTGATGCTGATCAGTGAAAAAAGAAACTTTAGAGACGATTACGAACGAGCAGCTGAAATGGTCTTACATGAGATCCGCAGTGGTAAAATAAGTCCTTTTACCTTAGACGTAGTGCCGGTTAGTCTGTCTGAAGGAGATAGCGAGAATGACTGATGCACAAAAGCCGCTGAGTATAACGGAAGTAAAAAACATTTTGCAAACGATTGTTGATCCTGATGATGAACGCTTAAAGGAATTTCGCTTAGACGCGCGTAAAGGCGTGATTGCGGCTGTAAGAAGCTGGGACAAAAAAGCAGAAAAACAGCAATTGGCACAAGAAAAACTCCAGGAAATGCTGGCGTACGAAAGACGAGCATGGGCTCATGGTAAAGGGTTTATTGCCGGAGTAGATGAAGTAGGCCGTGGACCATTGGCTGGTCCTGTTGTTTCTGCGGCTGTTATTTTACCGGAAGATTTCAATATCGTAGGTATCAATGACTCGAAACAACTTTCATTAGCTAAACGAAATGAGTTATTTGATATCATCCAAGAAAAAGCATTGGCTGTTGGAGTTGGCATCAAAGACGCTGCAGTTATTGATCAAGTCAATATTTATGAAGCCTCAAAATTAGCTATGCTGGAAGCGATCGAACAAATGCCGATTCAGCCTGATCACTTGCTGGTGGATGCTATGACGTTGCCGCTACCGGTCTCTCAAGAAAGCATCATTAAAGGAGACGCCAAAAGTGTCTCGATCGCAGCTGCTAGTATCATTGCAAAAGTCACTCGTGACCGAATGATGGAAGAATATGATGTTATGTATCCGGGATACGGTTTTCCAAACAATGCGGGATACGGCACAAAAGAACACCTGACTGCCTTAGAAGACTTAGGGGTTACTCCTATTCACCGCAGAAGTTTTGCTCCAGTGAGAGAAGCCTTACTCAACTAAGGTATATTCCATTGTCGCGAATATAAACAAGTTAAACACCCATAAACTGAGGTTTTTTAAACCTTTTTATGGGTGTTTTTTAGGTTTTTTTTATCTTTCACGTACTTCCTCTTTGTTTACGTATCTTTTAGGTAAAGGAGTGTGAAAGAGCATGTTGGAAATAGATAAAATAAATCAAGTCATGCTGCATTTTTCATTGTGCAAAGGACTTGATGCGACTCAACGCATTATGATGGGCGTCATTTTAATGGAAGAACCTAATGTAACGTTAGCAGAACTCGCTGACAGAGTTGGGATGAAAGAAAAGCAAAAAGCATTGTTTTACGCTAGTTATGCTGCTATAGATTTGGAGCAAATCATAGAAGACTACAAGAAGTTGGGAATTCAGTGGGTGTCTTTTTTTGATGCTTCTTTTCCACATTATCTGAGACACATTTATGACCCGCCATCATTGTTATTCTATAAAGGAAATATTGATTTGTTAAAAGAGAATTTATTGTCTGTTGTTGGTTCAAGAGCACACAGCCGATATGCTGCAGAAGTTTTGGAAGCTTTTGTTCCAAGGCTTATCGACAATGATTTTGTATTAGTCAGCGGATTAGCTAAAGGGGTCGACACATTGACTCATCAATTGACGATCAAGCATTCCGGAAAGACCGTAGCGGTTATCGGCTGCGGATTGGATCAATGCTATCCTTATGAAAATAAAGTCTTACAAGAAGTAATTGCAAAAGAACATTTGCTGTTGTCTGAATACCCAGCGGGCACTAAACCGCTTAGACACCATTTCCCGATGCGGAATCGGATCATTGCTGGAATCAGTTTAGGGACTTTGGTGATAGAGGCTAAATACCGCAGCGGCAGTTTGATTACGGCTAATATCGCATTGAAAGAAGGACGAGAGGTCTTTGCGGTTCCGGGAAATATTACGAGTCCATTCAGCGGTGGGACAAACGATTTGATCGTTCAAGGAGCGACATGTGTATTGAGTGGAGAAATGCTGGTCGAAAACTACTTGAAATAAAAAAACTTTTATATTTTATAATGGGATTAACTATAGAGGAAAGATTGGTGAAGAAACGTTGGTGCAGATTGACTTTGGGCCCTTTTTGAATAGGCTTTTGAAATAAGGGTATTTTCCTGTTTAGTTGAAAGTCTTTCATTTGAATAGTTGACAAACGACTAGTGAATAGCATAAGATGATTTACGATTTCAGTTAGCTATTATTAATCGATTAGATAAGTATAAACAAACTGTTCAAATGAGAGGAGTTTTTATTTGGCCTATAAATATTTGGTGATCGTTGAGTCGCCTGCTAAAGCAAAAACAATTGAAAAGTATTTAGGAAAAAATTACAAAGTGGTGGCAAGTTTAGGTCATATCAGAGATCTTCCTAAAAGTCGTATGGCAATTGATACCGAAAACAACTATGAACCCGAATACATTTCTATCAGAGGCAAAGGTCCTTTGATCAAAGAATTAAAAAAATTTGCAAAAAAAGCTGATAAAGTCTATCTCGCAGCCGATCCGGATAGAGAAGGAGAAGCTATTGCATGGCATTTATGCCACTTATTAGGCTTAGATATAGAAGATAAAAATCGTGTTGTCTTTAATGAGATCACAAAAGACGCTGTAAAAGGTGCTTTTAAAGAACCGCGCTCCATCAATATGGATTTAGTAGACTCTCAACAAGCTAGACGTGTACTAGACCGTTTAGTTGGATATACAATCAGTCCTATTTTATGGAAAAAAATCAAAAAAGGCTTAAGTGCGGGAAGAGTTCAATCAGTAGCCTTGAAATTGATTTGCGACCGTGAAGAGGAAATCAATCAGTTTGAACCTGAAGAGTATTGGACGATTGATGGTAACTTCAAAAAAGGAACAAAGAAATTTAAAGCAGCCTTTTATGGAGTAAATGGTAAAAAGACTAAATTGTCTGATTCCAAAGATGCTCAAAAAATCATCAAACAAATGGATGGCGATGAATTTGAGATTACTAAAGTAGTCAAAAAAGAACGGAAACGTAACCCGTCCCTTCCATTTACTACCAGCAGTATGCAACAAGATGCAGCGCGTAAAATCAATTTCAAAACACGTAAAACAATGATGATCGCTCAACAGTTATACGAAGGTATTTCTCTTGGACGTGGTGGAGCTGTCGGATTGATCACTTATATGCGTACAGATTCTACTCGTATCTCAGATACAGCTAAAAATGAAGTGTATGAGTTCATCCAAAAGACTTACGGCGACGAATATACGAATTCAAAAGCACGTGTAGGGAAAAAAGCTGAAAGTTCTCAAGATGCGCATGAGGCTATTCGACCTTCTAGTGTCATGAGAACCCCGGAAGAGATTCAAAAGTATCTATCAAAAGATCAGTATAAATTATACAACCTGATTTGGTCTCGCTTTGTAGCTAGTCAAATGAAACCAGCTGTTTTTGACACGATGACAGTAGATTTGGAACGCAATGATGTTCTGTTTAGAGCGAATGGTCAAAAAATGAAGTTCCCTGGATATCAAAAAGTCTATATCGAATCAACGGATAGCGGAAAAGCAGAAAAAGATAATGTTTTACCGCCTTTAGAAGAAGGGGAAATAGCTACAACAGTGGATATCGAGCCAAAACAACATTTTACTCAACCACCCGCTCGTTTCTCAGAAGCTACGTTGATCAAAACGCTGGAAGAAAACGGTGTAGGTCGTCCTTCAACTTATGCGCCCACATTGGATACGATCCAAAGAAGATATTACGTTAAGTTAGCTGCTAAACGATTTGAACCGACTGAATTAGGAACTATCGTCAATGGCATGATCGCAGAATTCTTCCCTCAAATTGTAGACGTCCACTTCACTGCAGAAATGGAAAAAAATCTGGACCAAGTGGAAATTGGAGAAGAAGAATGGAAAAACGTTATTGACCAATTCTACAAACCGTTTAAAAAAACAGTTGAAGTAGCAGAAGAACAAATGGAAAAAATTCAAATCAAAGATGAACCGGCTGGTTTTGACTGTGAAGTTTGTGGTCATCCGATGGTGATCAAAATGGGTCGATATGGAAAATTCTATGCATGCAGTAATTTCCCTGAATGTCGAAATACGAAAGCTATCGTTAAAGATATTGGAGTGACTTGTCCAACGTGTAATAAAGGAAACGTCATCGAAAGAAAATCGAAGAAAAACCGTATTTTCTATGGCTGCGACCGTTACCCAGACTGCGAGTTCATCTCTTGGAATAAACCAGTTGGCCGAAACTGTCCGAAGTGTGAGCATCACTTAGAAGAAAAGAAAGTCGCTAAGGGCAAACAAGTCATTTGCAGCAACTGTGATTATAAAGAAGAACTTCAAAAATAATTGGATAAATGAGGATAAAATCTGCTATTAAGTTTCGTTTAAAGAATCCTCAATCGATTGTAATCCCTTTTCTGGTATGATAAAGTTACTTTGTCATACGAGTGGAGGGATTTTTTTGAGCAATCAAAAGTTGATTGAGCTTTTCTTAAATTATTTGATTTCAGAGCGTGATTATTCCGTCCTCACTAAGAAAGCCTATCAAGAAGATATTGAGCAATTCAATGTTTTCTTGCAACAGACAGGAGATTCGGACTTTAGTAAAGTGACGATCCAAGATGTCAGGATTTACTTAGGCGAATTAAACGAAAATAAATTAAGCCGAAATAGTGTTTCACGAAAAATATCCAGTTTACGTGCTTTTTATCAATTCTTACTGCGAAATAACTTAGCGGAAGATAATCCTTTTTCCTATGTGCATTTAAAAAAGAAGAATTTACGGTTGCCTCGTTTTTTTTACGAAAAAGAAATGGATGTTTTATTTCAAGTAGTCAAAGGAGAAAATCCACTAGATTATAGAAACGAAGCGATTTTAGAAGTGTTGTACGGCACTGGGATTCGAGTCAGTGAATGTGCAGGGATTGAGATGAAAGACATCGATTTTGAATTGAATGTCTTATTGATTCGTGGAAAAGGAAACAAAGAACGATATGTTCCATTTGGTCATTATGCTGCAGTTGCTATCCAACAATACATCAAAAAAGCGCGTGACCCATTAATGAAAAAATATCAAAAAAGACATTCTGTTTTATTTGTGAACCACCACGGAGATGGGATCTCTTCAACAGGGATCGAATACGTGCTGAACCAAGTTATCAAAAAAAGCAGTCTTACTTCAGATATACACCCACACATGCTTCGTCACACATTTGCAACTCACTTATTGAACAACGGTGCTGACATGCGTACGGTTCAAGAATTGTTAGGACATTCGAGTTTATCATCTACTCAAATCTATGCTCATGTGACCAAAGAAAAACTACAAAAAAATTATCGTCAATTTCATCCAAGAGCGTAAGAACCTCTTGGTTAAAGTAAATGGAGGAATTTAAGATGACAGAGTTTCATTCTACAACTATATTTGCGATCCAACATAACGGAAAAAGTGCTATGGCTGGTGACGGTCAAGTAACAATGGGCGAGCAAGTCATCATGAAAGGAACAGCTCGTAAAGTAAGACGCTTATACAACGATGAAGTGGTTACGGGTTTCGCCGGCAGTGTAGCAGACGCGTTCACTTTGGAAGAGAAATTTGAAAGCAAGTTAAATGAATATAAAGGAAACCTGACGCGTGCAGCTGTTGAGTTGGCACAAGAATGGCGCACAGACAGAACATTGCAAAAATTAGAAGCGTTATTGATCGTGATGAATAAAGATGAAATGCTGCTGGTTTCAGGAAATGGCGAAGTGATTCAACCTGATGATGGCATACTGGCTATCGGATCAGGCGGAAACTTCGCTTTGGCCGCAGGAAGAGCTTTGAAGAAACATGGAGCAGATCTTTCTGCTGTTGAGATTGCACGAGAAGCTCTTGAAACAGCTGCAGACATTTGCGTGTTTACCAACCATAACATCATCGTTGAAGAGCTGTAAAAACCAAAACAGTTGGATAATATGAAACAAGGACGTGAAGATCAATGAATCAATTAGATAATATTACACCTAGACAAGTCGTGACTGAGTTGGACAAATACATTGTCGGTCAGCACAATGCGAAAAAATCAGTAGCTGTTGCTTTGCGCAACCGTTACCGTCGTTCACATTTGAATGAAGACATGCAGCAAGAGATCACTCCAAAAAACATTTTAATGATCGGAGCTACTGGTGTCGGTAAAACGGAAATTGCCAGACGTTTAGCTTCTATTGTAAAAGCTCCTTTTGTCAAAGTCGAAGCGACTAAATTTACAGAGGTTGGATACATCGGCCGTGATGTTGAATCTATGGTCCGCGATTTAGTAGAATCGTCTATCCAAATCGTCAAAAAACAACAATACTCGAATGTATATGTGCAAGCAGAGAAAAGAGCTATTGAACGCATTTCTAAAATCTTGGTACCAGGAATCAAAAAAGAACAACGCCAAGATAACATGAACAACAATCCCTTTGGAGCTATGTTCCAAAATATGGGCATCAATCCGAATGATCTAAATCCTGAAGAAGAATCTGAAGAAGTCACACCTGAGATCTCTACTAATCGGACGAAGATCCAACAGCAAATTCGCGACGGTTTATTAGATACCCGTGAAGTGACCATCAAAGTAGACGAACAAAAGAAACCGATGAATTCACCAATGAATGCTGGTTTGGAACAAATGGGGATCGATTTATCTGATACTTTTGGTGCTTTGTCTCCTAAGAAAAAAGTAGAGAGAAAAGTAACGGTTAAAGAAGCAATCGATATTTTCATCCAAGAAGAATCTGAAAAATTGGTTAACGCTGAAGACATCAATGCAGAAGCAGTCAAATTGGCAGAAAACTCAGGGATCATTTTTATTGATGAAATCGACAAAATCACCTCTAAAGGGAAAAATGATGGACAAGTTTCAAGAGAAGGTGTTCAAAGAGATATCTTGCCGATCGTTGAAGGGTCATCTGTCAATACGAAGTACGGTACTGTGAATACAGATCACGTTCTGTTTATTGCTTCAGGAGCTTTCCACGTTGCCAGACCAAGCGATTTGATTCCCGAACTGCAAGGACGCTTCCCGATTCGTGTAGAGTTGGACGATTTAACCAAAGAAGATTTCGTCAAAATTTTAACGGAACCAAACAATGCTTTGATCAAACAATACCGTGAATTGCTGAAAACAGAAAATATTACAGTAACATTCACTTTCGAATCGATTGAAAGAATGGCAGACATCGCTTACCAAGTAAATGCAGAAACAGACAATATCGGAGCCCGCAGATTGCATACGATTTTGGAAAAAGTATTGGAAGACTTATTATTTGAGGCTCCAGATATGCAAATGGGAGAAATCACGATCACAGAAAAATATATCGATGACAAACTCCAACATATCGTGGCGGACAAAGATTTGAGCCGTTATATCCTGTAACTTGGTGGTGAATGAAAGATGGAAGAATTATTAGAAAAAATGCGTAAAATGAATCGCATCCTTCAAACCGTTGGAGGAATCGTGGATTCGGAAAGTGCAGATGATCAGCTGCCTTTTACAAATTTGACCAAAAATTTGGGCAATATATTAGAAGCGAATACCTATTTGATTGATGAAAAAGGTAAATTGTTGGGCTTTTTTGAAAAACATGCCATCAACAATGATCGCGTAAAACAAATGTTGATCGAAAAACAATTTCCGGCGAATTACGCAAATAGTATGTTGGAGATTACACGCACAACGTCGAATATAGGGATTGAGAGCGACTATACTGTGTTCCCGATTGAGTCGCGGGAAATAGTGACTTCGGGATTAACGACGATCATTCCGATTTTTGTTGGCGGCGAACGATTAGGCACATTGATCTTGGCTCGAGAAACACCTGAATTCGGAAACAGCGATTTGATTCTTGGGGAGCATGCGGCAATCATCGTAGGCATCGAAGTCTTGAATATCAAAAAGCAAGGAATCGAAAAAGAGGCTCGTGACGATGCTACAGTCCAATTAGCTTTAAATACCCTGTCTTATAGCGAATACAAGGTTATAAAGGCTATATTTGAGCAATTAGACGGATTAGAAGGGCGAGTAACGGCTGCAAACATCGCAGACGAAGTTGGTGTTACCCGTTCTGTGATCGTTAATGCGTTAAGAAAATTAGAATCTGGCGGGATCATTGAATCTCGGTCTTTAGGTATGAAAGGGACATACATTCGAATCAAAAACGAAAAACTGCTCCAAATGTTGGAGAAAGAAATCGTCTGATTCGATTCTTGAACTTTTATCCCATAGAAAAAGCCTCTGTAGTGGAGGCTATTTTCTTATATTAAAATTGTTCTATCGAAAACCAATTATCTTATGAGGTGAAAAACTATGTCCATCATCCTAAAAAGCAATCAATTAACAGTAGTCGTTTCAACAAAAGGTGCTGAGCTTCAAAGTATCCAAAAAACGGATACGGGTGCGGAATACCTTTGGCAAGGAGATCCAACTTATTGGAATCGAAAAGCTCCCGTATTGTTTCCTATTGTAGGTCGATTGAAAGACAATCAATACACGTATAAAGGTCAATCGTATACGATGAATCAACATGGGTTTGCCAGAGATGCAGTTTTCACTGTCCTTGAAGAAACTGAAAACCGCGTTACATTGCAATTTAAAGCTAATGAAGAAACAAAAAAAGCGTATCCGTTTGATTTCTCCCTTTGTATTACCTATACAGTAATGGAGGACAAAGTGTCTGTAGAATATGCCGTCCAAAACACCAATGAATCAGAAGTACTTTATTTCTCTATCGGAGGACATCCAGGATTTAATGTTCCATTAACAGAAGATACCGCATTTGAAGACTATTACCTTAGTTTCTTGCCTAGAAAATCGCGCAAACAAATTCCTTTGAGCGGACCATTTGCCGATCCTGCACAAACAACTCTAGCTCAAACCAATACAACGCTTAGATTAAGCAGAGAGTTGTTTGAGAACGATGCTTTGGTGTTTGAAGTGAAAGAGAAAAATACATTTAGTATTCTCTCCGACAAAACAGAGCGTTCTGTCTCTGTGATGTTTGAAAACTATCCATATGTCGGAATCTGGTCTGTACCTGGAAAAGAAGCCCCGTTTGTGTGTATCGAACCTTGGCATGGAATCGCCGATACAGTGGATGCCTCAGGTGATTTAGAAGATAAATTAGGGATTCGTTCATTGCCTGGTAAAGAAACCTTTACTACGAGTTATACGATCCAATTGACTTGATAAAACGATTCAGTATACATAAAGACGTAACACCTTGTTGGCTAAAGGTGCTCCGTCTTTTATTGATTTTTTAGAACGTCTTTCCTACATTCGACAGGCAGAAGGTTTCTAAAGAAAAAAATAACCGTCCAATTTATTTAGGACGGTTATTTCTTCATTTTGGTACCTATTCTATTGCGTATGTTGCATCAAGGTTACTGTTCCTTTTTGTAACGAAAGCCAAAAGGAATTTTACTTTCTGTACCATTTTTGATCCGAACAATGTTTTCTCGGTGACGATAAGTAATAAAAATCGTCAATACAAAAGCGATGGCCGTTAAGATCCAATCATTGATAAACAATGAAGAAATCGTAATCAGTACTAGAGCTGTCATACTGCTTAAGCTGACCATGCGTGTAAAGTATAACAGAATACCAAATACTAAGATACAATAGATAAAAAACGGCGGATTGTAAGCTAGAACTACTCCTGCACTCGTAGCAACAGCTTTCCCACCTTTAAATTGCGCAAATAACGGATAAGTATGTCCTAAGACTGCCGCAAGCCCAACGACCATCGGGCTTAAATTTGAATCAAAAAAGTAAGGCAAGCTGGCACCCAAAGTCCCTTTGAGCAAATCAGCCGCTAAAACAGCTATTCCGGCTTTTACACCTAATACACGAAATGTGTTTGTGGTTCCCATGTTTCCGCTACCATGTTGTCGAATGTCAATATTGTATATTTTTTCCCCGATCCATACACCTGAGGGAATCGATCCTAGAAGGTACGATAGCACAAACATTAGTATTGTTGTCATCGATCCATTTCTCTCCTTACCAACTTGATTTGTCGCGTACGACCATTTTACCACTTATTTTTTTAAAATACTATCATAGAAATAACGGCTTCATGGAAGAAAGAGGGAAAGAGCATGAAGAATAACCTATTGAAAAAAGGACTTATTGAATAGAAGCTGCCATTTTGGTGAAATTTTTGGTATAATAATACGAACACTTATTCGGTTTCGAACAGATATTGACTACTATTCATAAAATAGGTATGATTTGAATGTTCTTTTTTGCTCAGATCTAAGGAGCAAAAAGCTGCATGATCCGCTATTGGATACAGGAATCAAAGAAATGCAACAGTGAATCATTTTGTGCAAAAGTTTGTCTGGACCGTAGAAAATACAGCTGTTTTAAAGCATCGATTGTTATTTTTTACGTTGTAATCGCAATAAGTGTGTTAAAATGATTTGGTCTATGAGTGGATGAAGCTCAACATTAGTCGTATGAACATACGATAAGAAATTGCATGGTATAGGGAGTTTTGAAAGATATGGCAAAAAATAATTATGAATACAATGATTCTTCCATCCAAGTATTAGAAGGTTTGGAAGCTGTCCGTAAGCGACCAGGGATGTATATTGGTTCGACGGATACAAGAGGATTGCATCATCTGGTTTATGAAATAGTAGACAACTCTGTAGATGAAGTGCTTTCCGGGTACGGAGATAAGATCGTCGTGACATTGCATAAAGACGAAAGCATCTCTGTTCGAGATAATGGACGCGGAATGCCAATTGGAATGCATTCATCTGGAATCCCCACTATCCAAGTCATTTTTACTGTTTTGCATGCCGGTGGGAAGTTCGGACAAGGCGGATACAAAACTTCAGGTGGTCTTCACGGTGTAGGGGCCAGTGTAGTAAACGCTCTTTCAGAGAAATTGTCAGTTACCGTTTACCGCGATGGCATCCAGTACACTCAAGAATTTGTTGAAGGCGGGAAACCAAAAGGAAAGCTGACTAAAAAGAAAAACACGACTGAAAAGAATGGTACAATGGTTCACTTCAAACCCGACCCGACAATTTTTTCAACCACAACATTTTCTTATGATGTGTTATCGGAACGGTTAAGAGAATCGGCCTTCTTATTGAAAGATGTCCGGATCGAATTGATCGATGAACGAAGCGACAAAGAAGAAATTTTCCACTATAAAGAAGGAATCAAAGAGTTTGTTGATTACTTGAATGAAGACAAAGACATCTTGACTCCAGTAGCCTACTTTGCTGGTGAAAGTAACGGGATCGAAGTGGAATTTTCTTTCCAATACAATGACGGCTATTCTGAAAACATTTTGTCTTTTGTTAACAATGTACGGACAAAAGACGGCGGTACTCATGAAGCTGGAATGAAAACATCCTTAACGAAAACCTTCAACGAATATGCCCGAAAAGTCGGCTTATTGAAAGAGAAAGACAAGAATTTAGAAGGTACTGACGTCCGTGAAGGATTGGCCTCGGTTATCTCTATTCGAGTACCAGAAGACTTGCTGCAGTTTGAAGGACAAACAAAGAGCAAATTGGGTACTCCTCAAGCTCGTTCGGCGATTGACGCGGTTATCAGCGACCAAATGAATTACTATTTAACAGAGAACGGCGAATTGAGCCAGCAATTGGTTCGTAAAGCTATTCGAGCAAGAGAAGCTCGTGATGCAGCGCGTAAAGCCCGTGACGAGTCCAGAACGGGGAAAAAACGCAAGAAGAACGATGCCCTTTTATCTGGTAAATTAACACCTGCTCAAGGGAAAAATGCTAAAAAGAATGAATTGTACTTGGTAGAGGGAGATTCAGCCGGCGGTTCAGCAAAACAAGGTCGAGACCGTAAATTCCAAGCGATTTTGCCTTTACGAGGGAAAGTCGTCAACACGGAAAAAGCCAACATCCAAGACATCTTGAAAAATGAAGAGATCAACACCATGATCTATACGATTGGTGCAGGTGTCGGACCAGAATTCACTATTGAAGACTGCAACTACGACAAAGTCATCATCATGACAGATGCGGATACCGATGGAGCTCATATTCAAGTACTGCTGCTGACGTTTTTCTACCGTTACATGAAGCCATTGATCGAAGCAGGGAAAGTCTATTTGGCATTGCCGCCTTTATATAAACTGTCTAAAGGTTTCGGCAAAAACGAAAAGATCGCTTATGCCTGGACAGATGATGAATTGGTGGATGTTACGAAAAAATTCGGTAAAAATTATGTCTTGCAACGTTATAAAGGTTTAGGAGAGATGAATGCCGATCAATTGTGGGACACGACCATGAATCCTGAAACGAGAACCTTGATTCGAGTCCGTATCGACGATGTGGCCCAAGCTGAAAAACGTGTGTCTGTCTTGATGGGGAATAAAGTTGAGCCAAGACGGAAATGGATCGAATCACATGTAGAGTTTTCACTTGAAGAAGGCGGAAGCATTTTAGAAAACTCTCAAATTATGAACGATAATGAATTAGAAGATGAAGGAAGTGCCATAGATGGAGAATAGAAACGATATTCAAGAACTTACTTTAGAAGAAGTTATGGGAGATCGATTTGGACGGTACTCCAAATACATTATTCAAGAGCGTGCGCTGCCTGATATACGTGATGGATTAAAACCTGTACAAAGACGAATCCTCTTTTCTATGAATGTGGAAGGAAACACCTCAGAAAAAGGGTTTAGAAAATCTGCTAAGACTGTCGGAAACGTTATTGGTAACTACCATCCTCATGGGGACTCTAGTGTATACGAAGCGATGGTTCGTTTGAGCCAAGACTGGAAACAACGTCAAGTTTTAATCGAAATGCACGGGAATAACGGGAGCATGGATGGCGATCCTCCTGCAGCGATGCGGTATACGGAAGCTCGTTTGTCTTCTTTTTCAGATGAATTGCTTAGAGACATCGATAAAGAAACCGTTGATTTTATTTTAAACTTTGATGATACGGCAGAAGAACCTACTGTTTTGCCAGCGCGTTACCCTAACTTGCTGGTCAATGGAGCTACTGGGATCTCTGCCGGGTATGCGACTGACATCCCTCCTCACAATTTGAGTGAAGTTATTGATGCAGCGGTATACTATATCGATCATCCTACAGCAACGACAAAAGAATTGATGCAATACCTTAAAGCACCTGATTTTCCGACAGGCGGAATTATCCAAGGGATCGATGGAATAAGAAAAGCCTACGAGACAGGCAGAGGGAAAATCATCGTTCGCTCAAAAACGGAGATTGAAGAACTGCGCGGCGGAAAACAGCAGATTGCTGTCTCTGAGATTCCTTATGAAGTCAATAAAGCCAATTTAGTGCGTAAAATAGACGAGATTCGTTTGAACAAAAAAATCGACGGTATCTCAGAAGTACGTGATGAAACAGATAGAGAAGGCTTGAGAATTGTTATAGAACTGAAAAAAGAAGCGAATGCTGAAGGTATTTTAACGTACTTGCTGAAAAATACCGAATTGCAAGTCAACTACAACTTCAATATGGTCGCTATCGATAATAAACGTCCGATGCAAGTAGGTATCGCTCGAATGTTGGAAGCGTATCTAGAGCACAAAGAAGAGATCGTCACTAGACGTACTCGTCATTTGCTGCGTAAAGCGGAACACAGACAACACATTGTAGTAGGGTTGATCAAAGCTGTTTCGATTATGGATCAATTAATCGCTACTATTCGTAAGAGTAAAGATAAAAAGAATGCCAAAGAAAACATTATGAAAGCATTCGGTTTTACAGAGATCCAAGCAGAATCGATCGTCTCTTTGCAACTGTATCGCTTATCGAATACAGACGTTACGGCGTTGGAAAAAGAAGCTGACGAATTGAAGAAAGCCATTGAAAGTTACCAAAAAATATTGAGTACTCCAAAAGAAATGAAACGTGTCATCAAAGCTGAGTTGAAAGAAATCAAGAAGAAATACGCTACTCCTCGTTTGACACAATTGGAAGAAAAAATCGAAGAGTTGAAGATCAATAAAGAAGTGTTGATCTCTGAAGAAGAAGTAGTTGTCGTTGTTACGAATGAAGGCTATATCAAACGTTCAAGTCTTCGGTCTTATACGGCATCTCCTGCTGAACAAATCGGAATGAAGGAAGGCGACTATCCGATTTTTGTAGATAAACTGACGACGTTGGATCATTTATTGATCTTTACCACTAGAGGGAATGTCATTTATCGTCCAATCCATGAATTGGTGGATGTGAAATGGAAAGACATGGGAGACCACATTTCTCAATACATCAGTTTAGAACCGGAAGAGAGAGTTCTAAAAGCGTTTGGATTCAAAGAATTTTCTGCAGGACCTACTTTTACGTTAGTATCAAAAGAAGGGTTCATCAAACAAACCGAGGTTGAAGCCTTTAAACCTTGGAGAAGTTACAAATCGAAAACGACGTCTGCCATGAAGTTAAAAACACCAACGGATCGGTTAGTAAATGTTGAAATGAGTGAAAATACCTTGATGCAAGATGTTTTCCTTGTGACCCATCGTGGATTTGGCTTGCGTTATGCCTTAAGTGAAGTGCCTGTAGTAGGTGCTAAAGCAAGTGGTGTCCGTTCAATCAATCTAAAAGAAGAAGACTATGTAGTAAATGGACTCTTGATCGACAATGAAGCTCCTAAAGTGGAATCTTTAGTTGTGTCTCAAAGAGGAGCCGTCAAGAAAATGGACTTAAGAGAGTTTGCTCCTTTAGCTCGAGCTCAACGTGGATTGATGGTCTTTAGAGAATTGAAGAAAAATCCTCATCGTGTTTCTTTAGTGGAAAAAGTCACTCACGAAGAGAATGAGTCATACTCAATCATCACAACGAAAGACAAAGTGATTGATGTGATACCGAAGAATTACGCTTCCAGCGATCGATACAGCAATGGTTCCTTTGTTTTAGACCAAACTGCTGATGGAGAACCAAAAGCGATCAAAGAGCCTAATATCGTTCATATCAAGGAAGAAACCACCTTATAGACCAAAAGAACTAAACCGGACCTGGTTTAGTTCTTTTTTTATTATCATTCAATTATAATAACTAAAACCTATTTCATGTGATTGTCATATCTATTTAAAAATAAACAGATAATGATGATGTTCACAAAATAAAAAAGCTGTTATTACAACAAAAAGTGCAAAATCATCCCGTAGCGGATACAACAGCTTGTTTAAAAAATTCAACAGATAATAGTTTCTATTTTTTTAATATGTGATATAATGAGCTTGTAAAAATACTTATTGCGTTAAATCATTTTATTAATGGAGGTTACTATATGGAACAATGGAAGAGATTCAAAGGAAAAGTATGGAAGGAAGAAGTAAATGTAAGGGATTTTATTCAACAAAACTATACTCCTTATGATGGAACAGATGAATTTTTGGCAGGACCAACACAAGAGACATTAACATTGTGGGATCAAGTGTCTGATTTAAACCGTCAGGAACAACAAGCTGGCGGTGTCTTAGATATGGACACAAAGGTCGTTTCTACGATTACTTCACATGATGCTGGGTATTTAGACAAAGACTTAGAAAAAATCGTTGGATTCCAAACAGAAAAGCCATTCAAACGCAGCTTGCAGCCTTTTGGCGGAATCCGCATGAGCGAAATGTCAGCAGAGTCTTACGGATATAAAATAGATCCAGAAGTGTCTCACATCTTCCGTGATTACCGCAAAACACATAACCAAGGGGTATTTGATGCCTATACAGAAGAAATGCGTGCAGCTCGACGAAGCGGAGTTATTACTGGCCTGCCGGATGCATATGGTCGTGGACGGATCATTGGGGACTATAGACGTGTAGCTTTATATGGTGTGGATTACTTGATCGAGAAAAAGAAAGAAGATTTAGATAATACCGGCTTTGGTACAATGAGCGAAAACATCATTCGCGACAGAGAAGAATTGAACGAGCAGATTCGTGCTTTAGCAGAATTGAAAGAATTAGGCCACATTTACGGGTTTGATATCTCTCAACCAGCCAGAACTGCAAAAGAAGCTTTCCAATGGTTGTACCTTGGTTATCTGGCTGCTGTTAAAGAACAAAACGGCGCAGCTATGTCACTAGGACGTACCTCTACATTCTTAGACATTTATATTGAGCGTGACTTAAAAGAAGGTGTATTGACGGAAGAAGAAGCTCAAGAAATCGTGGACCACTTTGTCATGAAATTACGTTTGGTCAAATTCTCCCGTACACCTGAATACAATGATCTGTTTTCAGGAGATCCAACATGGGTTACAGAAGCTATTGCCGGCGTAGGGATTGATGGTCGCCACATGGTAACAAAAAACAGTTATCGTTTCTTGCACACCTTATCAAACTTAGGACCAGCTCCTGAACCAAACTTGACGATTCTATGGTCTAAACAATTACCAGAGAACTTCAAACGCTATTGTGCAAAAGTATCGATTGCTTCCAGTGCTGTCCAATACGAAAATGACGATATCATGCGTGTAGAATGGGGAGACGATTACGGCATCGCTTGTTGTGTGTCTGCTATGAGAATCGGAAAACAAATGCAATTCTTCGGAGCTCGCGCCAACTTGGCTAAGACATTGTTGTATGCGATCAACGGTGGTATCGATGAAAAATCTAAAACACAAGTTGGACCTAAATACCAACCAATCACATCAGAATACTTGGATTATGATGAAGTCATGGAAAAATATCAAGCGATGATGGAATGGATCGCTGGTTTGTATTTGAACACGCTGAACGTCATTCATTATATGCATGACAAATACTCTTATGAACGTATCGAAATGGCTTTACATGACAGCGAAATCTTAAGAACGATGGCCACAGGAATTGCCGGATTCTCCGTAGCGATTGATTCACTTTCAGCGATCAAATACGCCAAAGTTAAAACGATCCGTGATGAAAATGGATTAGTCGTCGATTACAGTATCGAAGGAGATTACCCTAAATTCGGAAACAACGACGATCGCGCAGATGACATCGGTATTTGGTTATTGAAAACATTCATGAATGAAGTGAAGAAACATCCTGCATACCGAGGAGCAACTCATACAACCTCAATCTTAACAATCACTTCTAATGTTGTTTATGGTAAGAAAACAGGGAATACACCAGATGGACGTCGTTCAGGAGAACCGTTTGCTCCAGGTGCCAACCCAATGCACGGAAGAGATACACATGGAGCTTTAGCTAGTTTGACTTCAGTTGCTAAGATGCCGTACAAATATTCTTTAGATGGTATTTCAAATACGTTCTCCATCATTCCAAAAGCGCTAGGGAAAGAAGATGTGATCCAACAAGAAAATCTTGCCAGCATGTTAGATGGGTATGTGACAAAAGGCGGACATCATCTAAACGTAAACGTCTTTAACCGAGAAACATTGATGGATGCAATGGAACATCCTGAAAATTACCCTCAATTGACGATTCGTGTATCAGGATACGCCGTAAACTTTATCAAATTGACTCGTGAGCAACAATTAGACGTTATCAATCGAACAATGCACGAAAATATGTAAGTGAAGTAAAAAGAGAGAAGAGCTGGGAAAATGGTTTCCTGGTTCTTCTTTAATAAAGGAGTAATCGTTATGGAAGAGAAGAAGCCTGTCATAGGGTATGTACATTCAAATGAAAGCTTTGGTTCGGTAGATGGCCCGGGAATTCGTTTTGTCTCATTTATGCAAGGTTGTCGGATGAGGTGCGAGTTTTGCCATAACCCGGATACGTGGAATATCGGCGGAGGTACACCTTATACACCTGAGGAATTGCTCGAAGAAGCTTTGCAGTATCAAGACTATTGGGGACAAAGAGGCGGTATTACAGTAAGTGGCGGAGAACCTTTGCTGCATATTGATTTTTTGATTGAATATTTCAAGTTGGCCAAAGCAGAAGGGGTGCATACCACATTAGATACTTGCGGGCAGCCTTTCACTTATGACGAACCTTTTTTCAGCCGATTTGAAGAATTGATGGCGTATACGGATCTATTGTTATTTGATGTAAAGCACATTGATGATGAAAAACATAAAAAATTGACGATGCATTCTAACGTCAATATCTTGAATATGGCTCGTTATTTGTCAGAGATTGAAAAACCTGTATGGATCAGACACGTGCTGGTTCCTGAACGTTCAGATTTCGATGAAGATTTGATTCGACTAGACCAATTTATAAAGTCATTAAAAAATGTTGTGAAAGTAGAGATTCTTCCTTACCATAAATTAGGTGCATACAAGTATGCAGCATTGAACATACCGTACAAATTAGACGGGATAGAACCGCCTACAGCAGATAGAATTGAAAATGCTAATCGACTTTTACATGTAGACGATTACAAATTGTACCAATTTGTTCAATAATCCCTAAATTATTGATGAAAAGAGCATGAATTTGATTGCTCTTTTTTATATAGCTGTTTATGATAAAGGGGTTACAGACGCAAAAGGAAGTGAAGGAAAACTTAATGAACTTAGGAGATAAAAGTATTTTTTCCGGCAAGACATTAGATTATTTTTCTGAGTTGACGGAAACAATGAATTATACGCAAACAGCACAAAAATTAGGCATTTCTCAACCTGCCTTGACCCAGAGAATCAAAAAGTTCGAACACGCTATAGGCGCTCCATTGTTCTATTTCAAAGGCAAAGAAATGCGTCTGACTGAAGCCGGAGAAAGTATGGCACGAGCAACCCAATCTGTGCAAACGATATTTAAGAATGCTTTAGACGAAATAAATTCTATTGAAAGAGAAGAATCGGGGCACCTAAAAGTAGGGGTATTGCCCTCCATAGGGGATGAGCTCTTTGTTGAGTTCCTTGCTTATTATCACTGGAAAAATTCTCGTGGAAAAGTTTCTTTGAGTATTGTCCCTAGAGAAGAATTATGGGAGCAATTAGAGAAGAATCAACTAGACCTGGCAATATTATGCCTTCCGGATCAGATTATAAAAAATTGGAACCGGTATGCATCCAAAATGATTGCCAAAGAGGAATTGTTTCTTATCCACCAAAATGATTCTTGGAATGATAAATCATCGATAAACTTAAAAGAAACGTTACAAAACAAGTGGGCATTTTACCCAAATAAATTTTACATAAATGGCACTTTAAAGGCCAGTTTCGTTTACCAGAACCTTAATTTCCCGGAGATATCCGGTTATTTTTCGTCTCCTAGACAGCTCCAACTGTTCAGCCAGCGATCAGGACACTATACTGCTTTGCCTAAGTCATACATAGACGCTAATCCATTAGCCAAAAACCAGTATATGTTGCCGTTTGATCCGCCTATTACATATAATCTAGCCTTTGTCTTTAAAAAAGATAAAGCTCATTTGGACAGGATGAAGAATTTTTTCCTTTATTTTGATAAATTTTCTAAAGAAAAAGAGTCTGCCTCTAGACTAAAAAGCTAATTTGTTCTACTATAAAAGGTGAGAATCAAAATAAAGGAGTGTCACAATAAAATGAGCAAAATTTTAGTCTTTGGACATAAAAACCCGGATACAGACGCAATAGCATCTGCTATTTCATTTTCTTATTTGCAAAATGAGCTGGGTAAAGAAACAGAAGCAGTAGCCTTAGGGGAAATTGGAGAAGAAACTGCTTATGCCTTAAATTACTTTGGTGTGGAAGCTCCTAGAGTGATCGAAACAGCAGCAAATGAAACAAATACGGTATACTTAGTAGACCACAACGAAGCACAACAAAGTGTTTCAGATATCAAAGAAGTAGAGATTGCGTCTGTTGTAGACCATCACCGTATTTCGAACATTGATACAGCGAACCCACTTTATTACCGTGCGGAACCGGTTGGTTGTACAGCAACGATCATTTTGAAAATCTTTAAAGAAAATAACGTAACGATTCCTAAACACATTGCTGGTATCATGTTGTCTGCAATCGTTTCAGATACGTTGTTATTTAAATCACCAACGTCTACACTTGAAGATGAAGCAGCTGCTAAAGAATTAGCAGGTATCGCTGAAGTTGATTTAGATGTTTATGGACTGGATATGTTAAAAGCCGGAACAAACATGGGCACTAAGACTGCTGAAGAAATGATCGATATGGACGCTAAGAGTTTCCCAATGGGTGACAAAAACGTACGTATCGCACAAATCAATGTAGTTGATATCGAAGATGTATTTGCTAAACAAAGCGAATTGGAAAAAGCTATCCAAGAAGCGAATTTAGAAAACAACTACGATTTATTCATTCTTGTAGTAACAAACATCCTAGACAGTGATTCAATGGTGTTAGCATTAGGAAATCCAATCATTGCTGTTGAAGATGCTTTCGGCGTGAAATTAGAAAACAACAAAGCTTTGTTAAAAGGCGTAGTATCACGTAAGAAACAAGTGGTTCCACAATTAACTGAAGCCTTAACAAAATAAAGGAAAAAACCAATCGTTATTTATAGCGGTTGGTTTTTTATTTGCTTAAGAATCATTTCACGGACAAGTGTATGCAAATGAAGTTGAAATGAGCTTAAAAACGTCCTGAGAACACAGAATCAAAACTGAAACAAATCATCAGCAAAATAGGATTCATAATAAGAACGAAATTAATCGGATCAGCCAAGAAAACTTCAAACAGTAAAATACGTGAGTTTAAAAAATAATAACAAACAGTTAGTTGATTATTAAAAATTGAACTGATTAAAGAAACCATTTTAGATCATTAGATAGTCAGTCAGAATAAAAACAAAGTCAATAGCCAGTTAGAATTTAAATTAGTGCAGATACTAAAAACAAGCAAAAGAAAAATAATTTTCTAACAGCAAGTATGAAAAAGAACTAAAAGACCAAAAAAGAGCAAAATTTTAAAGTTATCTTGTGGAATCGACTCTAGAAACTACTTTGTATAATATATATTATGTAAACTAGGAAAAAGGTGAATTCAGGTGCTTGATCTGCAAGTCCTCATTTAGCTTTCTTCTCTCTCTTTTAACCTTTAAATAAATTATTTTAGTGTTATTTAGTGTTATATAGTTCAGTTAGATAAAATTCAGCTATTTTTACATTTTTTCTAAGTTTACATTTAGTTCGTCTAACTATTTTTTCCTAGTTAGGAATTTCTTGCAGGATTTAGTTTTTGTATTTAAAGCTTTGTTGCTAAATTATCATACTACGTTAGCTTCGAATAGTTTAGTTTTTTTTAATTGCTGAATAGAATTTCATCCAACTCATTGAACTAAGTATTGATCAGTTAGTATAAATTTATAAACCAAGTTATCCATTTACTTGTTAGATTTCATAAATTGCTTAGTAAACAGGATTTGTACAAACTTTACAAAAATAAGATTTTATTTAATCCTAATAGCTGTTTAGTATCTGTTTAATAGCAAGTTAAACATAATTGGATTTTTTTTGCTGCTGACAATTATTGTATTCATTTGCTGTGCAGCTTTAATTACACCAATACCTGAGAGCATGTGTTTATCAAGCGTTCTGACAGGTTCGTTTTATGGGTATTTCGCTCCTTTTTCTCTATTCATCATCTATTCCCCCTATGCCCCAGCCCCCTCTTCCCTTGTAGAAAAGCTGTATTTTAGAGGTTTTAAAGGTCTATTTAAATTTGTGTGGAGTATGCAAAAAAGCTGTTTAAAGAACAAAAAACATTCTTTAAACAGCTTTTGACTTATTCTATTCGATGATTTCCGTGTGGAAGCATCTTTCCATATGATTCAGCATCGTTTCTCCTAGATCAGTAAAAGTAGCGACGCCTTTTTTATGAACAGTCGTTTTGAACCCTTCTGCGTCTGCTCCTCCTGTGGTCAAGAACACACAGATATCCGTTGTTACGCCTACGATATGAACTTTCTCTACGCCCGACTCTCTCAATTCATCTGCCAGTGCTGTTTGAAAGAACGCATTGTAGTTTGTTTTTGGCGAATAAATCACCTGTTCATGATCTTTATTTTCTTGAAACCACGTATCCAATTCTCCATATAACTGTTGACCCTTGGTATTCACAACATTATGAGGCGGCCAAAGTTCAAAATGAGGATCATCTGGTTGGTGAGCATCCATTGAAACGACGACGATGTTCCCTTTTGATAAAAATTCTGTTGCTAATTGCTTGATATAAGGTACGATAACTTGTCCTGGTTTGCCGACGGTCAATGTTCCGTTATCGGCTACAAAGTCTTCACTCATATCTACGATCAATAAAGCTTCTTTTGGCATGTCTTTCCCTCCTTCAACTGATTTACGTTATCTATATATCTACTCTGCTTAAAAATCAATATAATTCTTTTACTACGTCGAACAAATCTGATTCTTTTTCGATTTGAGTCTTATTACCGATGACGACAACTGTACTGTCTCCTAATACCTCTTTCAGGTCCTTATGGAGCTCTGCTAAGGCTGTTGAGTCAGCTGCTAAGATCTCTTCTTTCAAATGAACCAGCTCTTCTTTCGTAAGCCCTGTTTTCAAACGATTAAAAGCTGTTAAACCTTTACTGAACGCCGATTTTGGTTGCTCCATAGGACTAATGGTTCCAATAATATACTTCAGCAATTCACTATCAGAAAGTTCTATTTGCTCGATATAACCGGGTAAACCTTTATAAGCAGCCAATGTTTTGCGAATGTTAGGGTCGCGGTAAGAACTTAAAGCAAAGCTTCCGTTTCGTTGGTGGTTGTACATGGATCCGTAAGCACCGCCTTTGACTCGGATTTCGTTCCATAAATAGCTGTAACGAATAGTCGTCGCTAACACTTTGGCAGTACCTGTATAAGCAAATGAGTCCATAGCATCTGAAGCAATGGCTACATAATTGACATCTTGAGCAGTTACGAAAGCTTCATTTTGTTTGGTACCGGGTTTAATAATCGCTGGCTGCCCTAATGCAGCTTCTGGAAGGTCATTAAAAGCCGTTTGAAGGGCTTCTTTTACTTCTTTTGCTCGTTCTGCTTCTCCTACATACAAGACGTGCAGACGACGTTTATTTGACAATCGTTGCAACATTTCTCCAAGTTGTGTTTTTACTTTATCAGCTTTTCCTGATTGCAAGTCGCTAAGAACTTCTTTCAAAAAGTGGAATTGATCCATTCCGCTGACCATTTCATTCAATTTCGCAGAAGCTTTGACTTGGCTGAGTCCACGGTTAGCAGCTAACACGTGAGAACGCGACTGAATCATCCGCTCAAATTGAGAAATCAGTTGCTGAACCACTGTAGTGATCTCTGCTTCTTCTTCAAATTGTGTATGGCATAAGATTTCTTGCATCAATAAGACCAATTCATTTAAAGAAGATTCCAATGCTTTTCCTCTCAATACAAAGTACGGCTTCAACTCACCTGAAGTATCTTCGTGAATGGTAATATTCCCATATATCCCACCAGTATACAGATCCAATTGACGTTGTAAAGCAGCTGAATCATACGTTTTAGTCCCCAACTTACCAACTAACCGACTCAATAGGCTTAACCATACATATTCTTCTGTTTCCACGTCTTTTAGATCCACATACAAACTAATGTAGTCGATACCAGCTGTGAATTGTTCCGCTTGATAAAAGCTGGTTTCTGCGTAAAACGAGCTTTCAGTTAAAGGATAATCCTCTACATGCGTACTCAAATCTTCTTTCGTCAATGTAGGGATTTTCGCCAAATCTTCCGGTTTATCTGGTGTTTCTTGACGTTTGATCAATGATTGTGTTTGATCAACTAGTTCTTGAATCTCTTCTTCAGATAAACTGGCTTTATACTCTTGTAATTTTGCATGAGATTCAGCTTCTATCCGATCGCTTTTACCAGGTTCGGCTTTTAATACGACAGCTGTATGCAAAGAGTTCTCCAGCAACTTTTGTTTGATCAGTTTTTCAAAGTACCCTTCTCTTGCTAATTCTCCCAACTGTTCTAAATAAGTCGTAAATTGCAGATTCGCATAAGGAGTTTCTTCATACAACCAAGAACGATACGCATTGATTGCGTAGATCACTCCTCTTGGACTATCTTCTGATATAGCCGCTTCTTTCGTTTGAAATGCGATCTTATTCAATGCTGCATCAATCAGCTCAGGATCAATCCCTTCCGTTACCAACTGAGTCAATGTCTTTTCTACAATTTCTTTAAACTGAGGCATCTTAGACGCATCAGAATATTTAGCCGTCATCATAAAAGCTGTTGGATAACCAAAGTCAGCTGCTCCACCAGAGATATCCCCTCCTATCTCTGCATCCAATAAAGCTTTTTTAAGTGGAGATTGATTATGACCAAATAACAGCTCTTCTACTACTTCTAGACCAAATCGATCCAACAGATCATCCGGTTCAGCAACATGCCAACCTAAAGCTAAATAATCTTTACCTGTCGGATCATCTCCTGTTGTGATTGAATAGGTACTCTCTACCAGCTCTTCTTCCGGCTTAGCCGCTTCAAAGGATAAATCAACCGCTTCTTCTGCCTTCCCTGCCCCATCGAAGTAAGCTTCCAATGCAGCAAACGTTTCTTGTTCATCGATTTTTCCATATAACACTGTCAATGAATTGCTTGGGTGGTAATACGTTTGATGGAATTGAATGAACTCTTCCTGCGTCAAACTAGGAATTGCGTAAGGCTCTCCTCCTGATTCATGACGATAAATACTGTTCGGATACAACTGACGTGTCAATTGATGTTGAACTTGTCGATCTGGAGAAGCTGTTGCCCCTTTCATTTCATTATATACGACCCCTTTATAGATCAATTCCTCTTCTGCTGATTCTAAATGATAATGCCACCCTTCTTGAGCCAATATTTGCGGATTAGAGTAAAAGTTGGGTTTAAATACGGCATCTAAATACACACTCATTAGATGCATGAAATCTTTTTGGTTCGTTGAAGCCACTGGATAGATCGTTTTGTCTGAAAATGTCATTGCATTGACAAACGTATTCAATGAGCCTTTGATCAATTCCACAAAAGGTTCTTTTGACGGGTATTTCTGTGAACCGTTCAAAACAGAATGTTCAATGATGTGAGCAATCCCATTATCATTATAAGGAGGTGTTTTAAAACCAATCGTAAAAGCTTTATTGGTGTCTTCATTTTCTAAGTACAACACTTGAGCGCCAGTCTCTATGTGTTCATACAGCTTTCCTACAGATTGAATATCCGGCAAGTCTTGAGTATCGATTTGTTTGAATGTCATAAAAAGCCTCTTTTCTTTTTTCATTTTATTACTTACTAGTAGTATACCATTGTTCTTGTTTTTGCTAAGAGGTTAAGGTATTTATTTACAAAAAAAGATTCGCTAAAATATGAATCTTAACGAATGATTCATTCTTTAGGGAATCTTTAGAAAATGATAAAATAGCTGATAATGATCAATAAGGTGCTTAATAGTGTTCCCAATAAGTAATACTCTGCAAATTGAGGGCTTTCCGAGATTTTATTGTAGCGAGCAATCGATTTAGCGGTCAAAACAAAGCCAATGGCGGTAAATTGGTTGGCCGACAGCATCAATAAAATAAAAATCCGTTCAAAGACTCCTATCAATGCACCGGCATTTGGTAAGCCGTCTTCTTCAACGACTGCTTCATTTATCGGTCGGTAATGATTCAACACTTTTTTGATCGTGATGCTGCATGGCTGCACTACCAAGAGCAGGATCAATACCCAAGACAAGACTACTGTGATATCTCCATTTAACAGCCTTAAAAAACGCATTGTCTCTGGCAAATAGGTAATAGATAAGGAACTTTCCATGAGGTAAACTGTACCCCCTATAATGACAAGACCATGCAACAACTGATCGACAAGGTAAATGACAGCTTCTTGAACGGGTTTTAAGAGCCCTTTTTGCACGAGTAAGAATTTACTTCCATCAATAATCAGATGCCCAACAGAAATCCAAAAGGCTGGTAAGATAAGAGAACTTCCAAATACAGGTAAAGTTACCCCAACCATTGAAATGAGGTAAATTAAACTGTGCTGCAGCAATCGAGGTATAGAATGGTCTTTTTGCACAGCCAATGCAGCAGATTGAAAATAAAAGTCGCCTAGAAGATGTCCAATGAGAAACGTAAGTAATGTGTTGAAAATCAAGCCAGTTCCTCCTTATCCAGTTGGGCTAAAAACAAGCTCGCATCAGATAAAGCTGTCTTGTAAGTATAATATTTAGCCGCATTTAACGCTTTATTGACACTAGACTGCCCGATGTTTAAAGCATCTGCGGTTTTGTATTGATTTTCGCCGTGTAAAAAATACGTATACATGATTTCTTTCTGGCGTTGGGTCCACTTTGATTTCAAAGCCGTCCCTAAAGACAAGACAGCATTCAGTAAACTATCATTTGCTTGATACCCTGTACCGGAACAAATCATGGCATTGGTTTCACTGGTTGCATATTTTGCTTCATTGGCTTCGATTGTGTCGATCATTTGGCGTGCACGATGATAAGCTGCTCCGTCCATTCCGGATGAGTTCTCTCGTTGGATAGGTGTACTGATCTCTCCAAGTCCAATGCCAAAACGAAACTCGACTGGAGACATAGCTAACTCGATCTCAAATAAAATCGTTAAAACCACTCGTTTGTTTTTAACGAGCCCTTGAAAACTGTCTCCTAATGTAATGACGAATTCAGCAGCAATATCCTCTGCGTAAGTTTGATTGATGGATTGTAAGACAGAACGAAACCGTTCTTGAACTTCTTCTCGATTACTGAGTGTCCGGGAGTCTTTAATGTCTCCTATAACAGCTGCATAAGTCAGTGATTCGTTTTGCTGATTCATAGCCTCACTCCTTTTCCCTATTTTAACATATGATTCCTTTATAAAGGAATCATAAATCAATTATTAACCTAGTAAAAATTTTTAACGGCAAAAAAGCCCTAGAACAAGTTAGTTCTTGGGCCATTTAATAAGGGGGCTGATTTTAACGGATAGAGTCAAACACTTCTGTCACTGTTTTAGACGGGTCGATTAACACAAACAAATGTCCATTCTCACCCATGTGTGTAGATTGATGCTTGTTGTCTAGTCCATCAACGTCTTGTGCTTCATAAGGGAAATAGATTCGTTCTGATTGAATCATATCGGCTTCATTGCCAGTAGGATTTTTATATAAGATGTCCATCGTTTCAATATCAGAGTATTTTTTGATGCGTTCAAACATGCCCACTTCAAGGCTGCCTAAATTGATATTTTCAGAGTCTACGCGGTCAGCTTCTGGCAACAATTCGATTTTGAACGATTGGCAAGGATGGATTTCTTGAAAGTCACTACCATTGATTCTGCCATAAGATGTCGTAACTTGTTTGATCCATAAGTCCCCAATCACTTCGCGGTTGATGATTAGTGTATCGCCATTTCGGAAAAATAGTTGTAATGCTATCATTTCTTTTTGCATATTGAACACTCCTTCAAGTTGTTTGTTCATTACTTCACAACTTGATTTTAGCATCTTTTTGAATCCATATCAATACTTTTTTAGAGTATTTGTTTAAATTAGTGAAAAAGTTATCAATTTAGTTTACCATAATAAAATTATGTCAAACTAGAGACGGAAGATAGTTTCGCTGCTGGTATTATATATGACACTCTTTCATAATTAAGTTCCCTTTTGACTTCTTCTTATAGAGAAATGGGAACGTAAAATCGATTTTCATTCCCTTTTAGGTAAAATCAGCACAAAAAAGGAACACAAGTTTAATTTGCATTCCTTTTTTTGATCTGATAGTTGAATTAAGGGTACGTAAATCCACTTTTGATACATGACTCCTATCCTACCCTACCACCTGGATTTATTACTGAATTGTATAGGATATCGAACTAAGCATTTTCAGCGGAAAAAGTTCCAATCGGCAATTGGTCATTGAGCAGCTCTCCATCTGGATCGACTTGCTCTTTTTGTTTCTTGCCGGATGTCCAGAATACCCATAAAATACCTATTGAAAGTACAGCAGCTGCTGCAAAAGTCATAGTCGTTAAGCCCATTCTTAATCCTATTGGTTCACTTAAGATATAAACCACTACTGCGTAAAGCATAAACGCTCCTGGCAATAACGTGACTAAATAGTTTTTCCCTTTAAGGTACAAGTAACGCGTGGAAACCAATAGAGAGATTACGGCTGTCACTTGATTTGCCCAGTTGAAGTATCTCCATAGAATATTGAAATCCATATTGGTTAAAATAAAGGAGATCAAATACAAAGGAATAGTGACCATCAAAATTCTTTTGATCGTATCTTGTTTGATGTTCAAGTAATCGGCTAATATCGTTCGCAAACTTCTGAATGCGGACAATCCTGAAGAAATCGGTAATACGATTACCCCAATAATGGCAATTGTCCCAAAAACATTTCCTAGCAGCATGATGGATACTTCATTAACAACTAGTGAGGCTGTACCCGCATCAATCATTTGACTCAACGTTTGTCCATCAAATAAACTCATTGAAGCTGCTGCCCAGATCATCGCAATGACTCCTTCAGCAATCATCATACCGTAAAAAGTAAAACGTCCTTCTTTTTCATTCGTGCTGGTTCTAGAAACCATTGGCGCTTGAGTCGCATGGAATCCAGATAAGGCTCCACAAGAAATTGTAAAGAAAAGGGCTGGGAAGATCGCTAAACCACCTGGATGGAAATTTTGAATGGTATGGATGGTCAGATTTGGAATAGGACTGCCGCTGAACAATAAACTGATTCCGATTGCGATCGTGCTAATGATCAATATCGCACCGAACCATGGGTATACTTTTCCTAAAGCCTTATCGATCGGCAAAATCGTAGAAATAATGTAGTACACAAAAATCAATACTACAATCACGCCTAATCCCAACCAATTTGGTGTGATGCTGTTGATCAAGTTGGCTGGTGAAGTAACAAAGACCGTTCCTACTAGCATCAATAACAGCATAGTAAAAATGTTGACCACGTGTTTGACCGGTTTTCCTAAGTATTTGCTAGCCAATTCCGGCAAATGTGCTCCGTTATTTCTCAATGAAATCATGCCTAACATATAATCGTGAACAGCTCCTGCAAAAATACATCCGACAATGATCCAAATATAAGCTACTGGTCCATACAAAGCTCCCATAATGGGTCCGAAAATAGGTCCTGTCCCTGCAATGTTCAATAATTCAATAATAGCGTTTTTCCCTTTTGACATAGGCACAAAGTCATACCCGTCTTTTAGAACTTCTGCAGGAGTTTTCCGACTAGGATCGATCGAAAAGTTTTTCTCAATAAATTTCCCATACGTAAAATACCCGATAATCAATAAAGCAATACCGCCTAATAATGTGATCATGTTCTTTCCTCCTTTATTTTTTGTACACCCTTTCATTCCACAAGATAAGTGTACTCAATACTATGAGGAAAATGCCTTTTTGCAGCTGAAATAGCAAAACTGCAAGCTGAGATGCACACTTGCAGTTCTAAGATTAACTCTATTAAGACAATCCGATTTTTTCCTTGAATTCTTTCATATAGGACCGGCTTACAGGGACTTTCAATTGATTTGACATCGTCAGCTGAAAGGTGTGATTGAACCAGGGTTGAATTTCTTTTATTTTCGCGGTGTTGATCAAAAAAGAACGATGCACACGAAGAAACAGCCCGTACATTGACAGTTGTTCTTCCCAAGTATTCAATGTACCACTCAATGTGTAGTCTTTATTGTCCGTATAGAGACTGACTTCTCCATGCTGGACACTAACTGCAACGATAGAATCAACTTTTAATAAAAAGATCCGGTCTTCTACTTGGACAGGAATCGTTCCAACGTCAGGATGTTCAAAGACTCTTTCTTTTGCAGACGATTGCGTTGCTCTATGAGTTTGGGCGGCTTTTCTAACTGCTTGTTGAATACGCTCTAATGAAAAAGGTTTTAATACATAATCTCGGGCGTTTAATTCAAAAGCTTGAAGAGCATATTCGTCATAAGCCGTAGCAAAGATGATAATAGGTGGATGTTCTAAGCGACTTAACTTGTCTGCCAACGTTAACCCGCTTTCTTCCGTCAAATGGATATCCAAAAAAATCAATTCTATTGGACCTTCAATCAAACGACCTACCGCTTCTTCAATAGTCTCGGCTTCTTTAATAGACGTGATTTCAGGACACTGTCTTAATAGATAGGTCAATTCGTTTCTAGCTAATGGTTCGTCATCTACGATCAATGTATGCATGTTTTCCCTCCTCCAATTCTCTTCGTTGAATTCTGCACGATACAGTGGTTCCTTTGTGTGTTGACTGAAACTGCAGTTTTGCCGATTCTCCAAAAAGTCCGATCAAGCGTTTATTTAGATTTTCCAATGCAGATCCGGAACCTTTTTCAGAAGGAATGATCTCTTTGCCCAGTTTATCAACTAGTGCAGGATCGATTCCTACCCCATTATCACTTACACTGATTTGGATTGTTTCTTCTTCTCCATGAACATCTACCCAAACGTGATTGCCTGTTTTACGGTGTTTAAACGCGTGTCTAAAAGCGTTCTCGACCAACACTTGAATCAAGAAAGGCGGTAACAAGGTTTGTTCCAGTTCTTTGTCGTAGTCGATCGTTAATTTATACCGCCCTGGGAAGCGAGCTTCCTCTAATGTTTGAAAAGCTTCTACTTGCTGCAGTTCTTTGGTTAAAGGAATCATATTGGTTCTTGCCCCGGTTAAATTGGATCGGAAAAAATTGCTCAACTGAATCAGGAGTGTTCGAGCTTTTTCGCTATCTATACGGATCAAGGCTGAGATCGTATTGATTGAATTGAAGAAAAAATGCGGATTGACTTGAGACTGCAAAGATTTTATCTCCGCATCTTGTAAGAGTTTGCTTTGTTCTTCTATTTCACCCAATTCGATTTGTTGAGAAAAGATATTGCCTAGTCCTTCTGCTAACTGTCGTTCCACAAAAGTTAGTTTTGACGGATCCGTAAAATACAATTTTAACGTGCCGACTGTTTTATTTTTTGACTGCAAAGGAATCACAATAGCCGCTGCTAAAGGACAGTCAGAACGATTGCAGCCGATTTCCTGGCGCGAATGCGCTTCTCTTAGTTTGCCCGAACTCAACACTTGCTTAGACAGATCCGTGATGATCTCGGTAGATGGAATATGGTGATCACTGGCTGCTCCGACATGAGCTAAAATTCGATCTTGATTGGTGATACTGACAGCGTCTACTTTCATCCATTCTTTAATGGTTTTTGCAGCTTTTTCACACGATTCTTCGTTTAACCCAGAACGGAAATAAGGCAGTGTCTGATTCGTTAATTGCAACACATCGTGCGTTTGGACAGCTTTTGTCTGTTCTTCCTGCTTTAAAGTCGTGTCGATAATGGATAAGAAAACTGCTGTACCAATACTGTTGGTCAATAACATCGGCAAGGCGATAAAACGAACCAGCTCCCACGACTCGGCGAATGAACTGCCTAATAGTAAGATACACAGCATTTGAACCAACTCCATCAAAAAGCCGATTTTTATCCCGTCAACGGCAGATGGATAGTTTCCTTTTTTAACAAAGCGTCCACCGAAATGGCCTGAAAACAATCCGATCAATAAGGATGAAATAACGTAAATATGCACGTTTCCTCCTCCTTGGAAGTAGCGGACTACTGCAGATATCAGTCCTACAATCGTCCCAACGAGTGGGCCCCCGATCAATCCGGAGACACCGATCGTCAATACCCGTGTGTTCGCAAGAGCCGAGTCTGCAGATAATTGAGTGACAAATTGGTTCATGATCAGTTGATCTTTGTTGATCTCGACTCCTGTGTAATTTGAGATCAATGCAAACACACCAAAAACCATGATTAATTTGATTTTAACAGACAAATCTTTTCGGTTGGCTAAAGCTGTTTTGAAGTAAGAAATATTGATCAACAGGTAAGCTAATAAGATAATCAAACCGCTTCTTTCAAGCAGTAGGATAAATAATGACAGCATAAGCACTCCTCCAGTAAAGTAGACAAAAACTATTTTCTACTCTTAGTCTACACCATTTCTGAAAAAAATAATGGTATTTTTATGCATCAATTTATTAAAATCGGGGGAAAACGAAGGCTTTTATTAGAAACCTTTCCAAAAGATTGCAATCTTTTTAAGGATGATGTATAGTTTGTAACTGTTGATGAACTGAATATTATTCAATGTGATGTAGAGGTCGCGGTAATTAAGAGTAAGAGTATCTGAAAGGAATTATCGCCGAAGTGCTAATGTACTGGGGCTGCGCTGAATAAGCGTAGCACTGCCTAAGCAAATTGCCCAAATTTGCTATAGGAGCGCTCTTCATGTTGTGGGCAGAAGGTATAGTCTAGTATAAATAAAGCTATGGGCCCTTTTGCTCATAGCTTTTTTGTGTATTTTTTTTACTTTTTCTGCTGCCTCTTCAAAAGCATTTTAATGAATAGTATTGATTTCGATAAAATACTAGGAGGACTTATTATTATGTTGCAACAAAAAAAATCACGAATTCCACATACATTCGTGACACTACTTTCTTTTACGATCGTTATGGCGATCATGACATATGTTTTACCGGCCGGTCAATTTGAACGTGCTGAAGTTGACGGACGGACAGTGGTTATTCCTGATTCTTACACTATCGTTGAATCGAACCCACAAGGATTTTTTGATGTATTAAAATCCGTTCCAAAAGGAATGACGGAGACAGCTGACATCATTTTCTTCTTATTCATCGTAGGAGGAGCATTCCAATTGATCACAGATTCAGGTATGATCAGCTCTGGAATCAACTTATTGGTTAAAAGACTGCAAGGAAAAGAAAAATGGGTCATTCCGATTTTACTATTAGTCTTTGGTGTGTTGGGCTCTACAATGGGGCTTTCAGAAGAAACGATTGTATTTATCCCAATCGGTGTAGCCTTAGCATTGGCTCTAGGTTATGACGCCTTAGTCGGTGTATCGATTATTTCTTTAGGAGCAGCCATCGGATTTTTCGCCGGATTCATGAATCCTTTCTCTGTAGGAGTTGCTCAAGAAATTGCTGAATTGCCGTTGTTTTCTGGAGTCGGCTTTAGAATTATTATTCTTCTTTCTCTATGGGTAGCTACATCTGTATTCTTGATGCGTTACGCAGAGAAAGTAAAGAAAAATCCAGAAACAAGCTTGTTGTATGACTGCAAAGCAGGTACCCATGTGACTGCTGGAGGAATCGATTTTGAAAATCTTCCTGCTTTCACTAAAAGACATTTAGCTACATTGATTGTATTTATTGGCGGTTTTGCCATTATTGGTTACGGTGTATTCCAATACGGCTGGTTTATTGTCGAGATTGGTTCAGTTTTCCTTGGAATGGGTATTTTAACTGGATTGATTTCAAGAATGTCTCCAAGCGACATCGCAGAATCATTTGTCGTTGGAGCGAAAGAAATGGTCTTCGCTGGATTAGTTGTAGGGATCGCTCGTTCAATCTTAGTGGTTATGGAAGATGGATTGATCATTGACACATTGATCAACTATTTGTCTCATTTGATCAGTTCTCTACCGGATTCATTAGCAGTCGTTGGAATGTACATCACTCAAATCGTGATCAACTTCTTTATTCCGTCTGGAAGCGGACAAGCAGCAGCTACTATGCCAGTAATGATTCCATTAGCGGATACATTGGGTATTACACGTCAAACTGCTGTTTTAGCGTTCCAATTCGGTGATGGTTTTATGGATTCGATTATCCCAACTTCTGGTGTATTGATGGCTCAATTATCCATCGCTAAAGTATCTTATGATGTTTGGTTGAAATTCATTGGTAAATTGATGTTGATTTGGTTGGTTATGGGAATGATTTTCTTATTGATCGCGAACTACATTCAATACGGACCGTTCTAATTAAACGCAAATAAAAAGAGTGAGGCCTTTGAGCCTCACTCTTTTTTACTGTCAAACAACTTATTTTCTTTGATCAAATGAATAAGCCGTTCGGTCAGTGAAGCTGTAAAGCCCCACAAATAATGATCACTTAAATTGTAAAAAGGAATCGTGCTTTTAGGTTTTCCGAAATTGTATTGTTTTCCATTTGGAATGCGGTCATAAGGAAAATCAGGCGGGTACTTCATCATTCCTAAGACCGTATAATGATCCGGTTCATTGTCTATAAAGTATTGAATCGGCACCGTATAGATTTCTTCTACTTCTTCATTCCAAATAATATCCAGCAAGTCTACCCCTTTGATTTCGGCTAATACTGAATGAATGACACGGTTGTTCTGAACGATGTAATCCATTGCTCCTAAGACATGAATTGATTCGATTGGGATCTGCAGCTCTTCAACAGTTTCACGAATCGCTGCTTCTTTAACTGTCTCATTCGGCTCAACTCTGCCGCCAGGAAAAGATGTGTCTCCTGGTTGGGAGATATGTTGGCTGCGCACCTCATACAACAAGTGCGGAATACCATCTACTTCAATGATAGGGATGAGTACGGCGTATTCTTTGGTTACGTGTAACGGTTTTGGCTGGTATTGAGCGAAAAACGTTTCTATGTTGTCTATCAAATCATTCTTCTTTCCTTTCAGCAGATTTCTTTGAACTCTTTAAGGGATACCGCACAAAAGGACGATACATTAAGCGACCATTTACGCGTACGCTTTCAAATAAAGTCAAATACTCTAATTGGACGGGGATTGGATGCTCTAATGATGGGTTGAAAGAAATTTTGGCGCTTTCTTTCCATCCAATGTTTCGTCCTAGAGTGATGTGAGGTGTGTAAGGCTGTTTTTCAATAATAAACGATTTCTTTCTCATTACAGTATGCAGCCGTTCATACAGTTGCAGCAATGGGTCGCTTGTTTTTGGACCGGCCCATAGAATCAAGCCTTTTTTCTTTTGAAATGCACCAAGTACCTCTACTGACAGATCAAAAGGGCTCGTTTCAGCTGCTGTTTCAGCGACTATCGTTCTTAACTGACCGATTTCTTTTGGATTGGCTTCACCAATGAATTGAAGGGTGAAATGAAAATTGTGTTTATCCGTGAAACGGCCTTTTTTTGCAGCAGGAATCATTTGCTGCTGCACATTAAAAAGAGCCTTTTTTGCTGTTTCGTCCAGTTCAAACCCAACAAAAACACGCATCCATTTTCACCCCCTGCGTCATGTCAGTCTTATGATTTCTTTCTTCTCCACCATTTTTTCTTCTCTTTAGGACTAGATAGTTCAGTTGACGAAAGATCCTCTGTTTCAGTGGTTTCGACCGCTTGTTTTTTACTGGACTTCTTCAGTCTCTCTTCAAATTTTTCCCGCATCAATGTTTCAATATTAGCTAAGTCAGGATACTTTCCATCTTTTTCTCCTTGAGCAATAATAGAAAGAACTTCAATATAACTCATGGCCAAAGCTGTCGTTATAATGGATGCTGTTGTCCCGCTGATGATACCTCCCGCAATCGTTCCAGCTCCGGGGATAAATTTGACCACATTGGATACGATATAACGTCCAGCGTAAGTAGCTCCGCTTGTTCCTCCAATGGCCGCCACTAAACTGGTGATCGTTGCTTTGTCCATGGAGATGCCGAATATTGCTGTGATATGCGCCAATAGACCCACTTGCATAGGAACAAGCAATGAGGCATCAGAAAATGGTATCGGCAAAAATCCGATCCCAAAAGAAGACACAATGTATTTTGTCGCCCATGTGCGAGCAGATTTGGCTTTAAGAGCGATATCTACTTGCTGGGCATTATTAAAAGCTTCTTTTGTTTCCTCAGGAATAATTTCAAGAGTCGTCAAGATCAATTCTTTTAATCCATAAGCCGGTATGGATAAATCCTCCATGATCATGAAATCTTCTGACATCACATTTAATACACTGACGACATTTAAATTTAAACTTTCTATATACGCTTTGAATTCTTTAGCAGGTTCACCGATAGATTGAGTCAAAACGATGATAACGGGTACTTTTTCGCTTAATTCTTGAATCATCTCTAATTCCATGTCTTCAATGCGAGACGAGCCTGCATTGATGCAATAGTAAGCGACATGAATGGCTTCTTTAGGTCCTTCTTCTTTCTTATTCTTAATGGTTTGGAACAATTCTTTTTTGATCCGCTTTTGCGTCTCTTCATTTAATTCCAATCCTTTTGTATCGTATAACACAATAGGAAGACCTTCTTTAGAGATTCGTCTCAAATGCTGTGTAACCGGTTTTCCAATTCCTGTAGCAGCTAACCGTTCTCTAAAGACGTTATTGATCAACGTGCTCTTTCCAACACCAGTCTTCCCTACCAGTAAAATATTGATAGGGTGCATATTCGCAACCTCTTCTTTTGTCTTATGCAAAATATCTTCTACTATATTGAAATCTGGCGGCTTCTTCATTGCTTTAACCTCCAACTCTTATTTGCAGTATCTTGATTGCTTCTAGTTTATCATACCGACTTGGTGATCCAAAGGAATCAAGCGTTGTTGTTTGGTAAAAGAAAAAGAGTCGAGACACACGGTCTCAACTCTTTTGACACACATTTAATTGTAAGGATTATCGGACAACTTTTCGACTTCAAGTGGTTGCCATCCTTGACCATCTACCCATTTCAATACTACACGATAAGTATCTGTTTGGTCTTTATTAGATACTGTTGTTTCTACTTGTTGGTCGCCGGCATTTCCGACCCACCATTCGATCATGTCATTTTCGCTTAAACCGGTTGCCACAGAAGTAGCTCTCTTGATCTCGATGCGGTCTTGCGATCCTTCAGAATAGTTGGTGACGTGTTCTCCGGTTTGCTCAGTACCTACTGGCTCCCACTCTCCTTCAACTGCTTCTTCGTCTTCATCCTCTGATTCATCCGACTCCGTTTCAGAAGATTCTTCACTATCCTGTGAAGAACTTGCTTCAGAGCTCTCTGAACTTTCTGAACTCTCAGACTCAGAACTGCTTTCTTCTTCACTGCTTTGGGAACTTACTGAGCTGGATTCTGTTGAATTATCCAAAAATGAATTTTCATCATCATTTCCACCGCCGCCGAATAAGGTATAGGCTAGGAAAAGCAGACTCAAAATAAGAATAACGACTAGGACAATGGTAATATTTCGTGTAATAGCCTGTTCTTTCGTTTTAGATGAGCGGTTATTGTTTGCTCGTGTAGGTTTCTTAGGGTCTTTCATTCTTATCTCTCCATTCATTCTGCTGATGCTGAAAAGTGATGCACTTTTCCTACAGATTAGTATACCATTGATGAGGATGACAAATCATTTCGAAATGATTACTTTTAGATGACCGAGGAACAAGAAATTATTTTTTAACAGAACAAAGACGTTACTTAGTTTTCTTAGGAGCGACCCGTAACAACGGTTTAGCAATAATCGGCCCCAGAATTCCAGCAGCTACAGCTTCTGCTACACCATTTGTTAGAACGACTCCGCCTAAGACATACATCAAATTAGAGCTGTCCACGTTAATAGCTGCCGCATAATCATCTTTATAGAATAAATAAATGAAACTCAACACGACTATTGTGTTCGTTAAGGAAGCTAAGACAGCGGATAAAGCCATTCCGAAGGTTTGCTTGCCTTTTTTTCTAAACGTGTAAAATACCAGCCCAGCTACCAAACCAACTAATATACGAGGCAGTACAGAAATCAGCGGATTGGTAAAAATCAATGGATCTAGAGGTGTTTGAGGTGCTGCAAAAGCACGGATCAAACGAACAACTCCCCAGATTCCCCCAATGATCATGCCTTCTTTAGTCCCTAAAGATATAGCGGCTATAATAACTGTGATGTGAATGATCGTCGGATTCAGAGGCGGAATAGGGATATAGCCTAGAAACGGCACAAAACTTTGCAATAAAATAATAGCCGTAAAAATACCCAATACCGCAATACGATAAGCTTTGTTTTTTGTATTTTTCATGATGGTTTCCTTTCTTTTAACATCTTCTTCTCTCTATTTTAACGAATCGTCCATTAAAACGCACGAAGAAAAATAGCTGGAGAAGATTTCACCTTAAATGTAATCATCCATGTATTGATCTAACAATTCAATAACAGGTTCTCTTCCATAATCTTGGATAAAGTCATTGAACAGTCCTAAGAAAATGCTGCCTTTTTTAGCTGTTCCTTCGCTTTCGTCTTCAAAGTAACGGATAAAGTAAGTACGGTAATCCTGGTAGCCGTCTACAAATCCTAAACTCTTAATGAATCGGTTTTCTTCCACTTCCGCATCCAAATCTTGTTCCAATTTTTTGATCTCTTCAGATTGGTCAACGATCATTTGAGCCAATTCTTCTTTTGATAAATGAGTTAATGTAGTAAAATCCATGTGTTTATCTCCTTGCTGTTTCTTCTTTTAATTGAGTTTCAAACTGACTCATACTGCGATTAGCGCGCCCTAATAATACCAGAAACAATTGTTTCTCATCAGTAGGCCAACCCCTTAAAATATACCCCAATTGCTGTTCAATCTCGAACAGAAGGGTGTTTGTCAATGTAAGGGCTTCTTCCGTCAAAGATAAATAAGAAAATCGTTTGTCACTGCCGACCTCTTTCAAGAGCCAGCCTTTTTTGCCTAATGCATTGACTTGACGACTTAAAGTAGATTTATCTAATGATGTGATGGCAGTCAATTCTTTCAGCGTCTTTTTTTCATCTTTAATCGTTTTCATAATTAAAAAAGCAGATTGATTGACACTGTGTTTAGAGAGAACTGTATGCATCAATTTACGGTAATGACCGTGAAATTCTTCCATTTTGATCAATAAATCATGACTAGAAACTTCGTAATCCATTTGGTTGACCACCCTTTCGATAAGACGTATGTATACGCTATTTGTATGTAGCAACTATATAGGATTTAAAAGTTAAAAGCAATATTTATCCAGAGTAAAATCAACTATTTTATGTAACTCCTGACAGCACTTAAGGAACCCGACTTCATAGAGTCGAATTCCTTGAGTGGTTTCCATTATTTAATTGTTGCATCCTTCAATCACTGCAATAACTTGCGTTTAACCTAACAGCATTTCATTTGAAAATTGATTTCCAGCTGTAGCTTTCTGGAATAATTCCATTACATCTTGAACAGTCAGTTGTGCCTTTTCTTCGCCACTGACATCAACAACTACTTGTCCTCTATTCATCATAATCATTCGATTGCCGTAATATAATGCGTCTTGCATATTGTGAGTGATCATTAATGTCGGCAATTGTTCTTGTTCAACGATCTGATTGGTCAAAGATAAAATTGTCTCAGCTGTTTTAGGGTCTAAAGCAGCTGTGTGTTCGTCAAGCAACAGCAATTCTGGACGTTTCATCGTAGCCATTAATAACGTGATCGATTGTCTCTGCCCTCCAGACAACAACCCCATTTCTGCCGTCAAACGATTTTCCAGTCCTAATCCAAGCGGCTCTAATAATGATTTAAAATAGTCTTGTTCTTTAGCGGAAGAACCAAATTTAAGGGTTCTGCGCTGTCCCCTTCTTAACGCAATAGCGAGATTTTCTCCCACTGTCATACGAGGTGCTGTTCCCATCAAAGGATCCTGGAACACTCTGCCGACTCTTCCAGCTCTTCGCTCTTCTTTCAGCTTCGTTACATCGTCATCGTTGATGTTGATTTGTCCGGAATCGACTAAAACATTTCCAGCAATACTATTCAGTAAAGTCGATTTCCCTGATCCATTTCCTCCAATGATCGTAATGAAATCTCCTTTATTTACATCTAGAGATAAAGCTTTTAACACGTGGTTTTCATTTGCCGTTCCTTTTTGAAAAGTCTTGGAAATCTCTTTTAAACTTAATACAGGTTGATCAGTCATTATTCTACACTCTCCTTTCCAGTGAAGAAATTCAATTTTAATGCCGTGCGGATACTTGGTAATGCTAAACAAATCGCTAACAAAATTGCGGAGATCAATTTCAAGTCATTCGGGTTCAAGCCAATCAAAATAACCAATAAAATAATCAATCGGTAAATGATCGCTCCTAGGATGACACAGATCAAACGGTTGATAAAGGTCAAATTACCAAAAACCACTTCGCCTATGATAACAGCGGCTAAACCAATAACGATGGTCCCAATGCCCATACTGATATCTGCGTAACCATTGTCTTGAGCAATCAATCCACCAGCCATAGCGATGATTCCGTTAGAAAGCATCAACCCCATAATTTTAGTGCGATTAGTAGGGATTCCCATTGCACGAGCCATTTTTTCATTATCTCCAGTTGCAATGACTGCTTGTCCAAGTTCTGTTTTAAAGAACAAAGCTAGCAGCATGATCATGATGACAACGATCGCCAACCCTAAAAATATAGCATCGAATTGATTGGGTAAATTTAAAGATTTAAAAATATCTGTTACACGTGTCTGTCCCAATAAACTTAAATTAGCTCGATTCATTATGCGCAGATTAATAGAATACAAACCCGTCATCGTTAAGATTCCGGCTAGTAAACCTGGAACATTTCCTTTAGTGATCAAAAATCCAGTAATGGATCCCGCCAGCATGCCGACTAAAAAGCTGATAAAAGTGGCTAGAAATGGATTCATTCCATTAATGATCAGTTGAGTAGTGATGGCTGCACCTAGTGGAAAGGAACCTTCAGCCGTCATGTCTGGTAAATTCAAAATACGATAAGTAATAAAAATGCCTAATGCCATTGTTCCCCACAAGAGACCTTGCGAGGTGGCCGTTACGATTAAGTCCATGTATGATTCCCTCGTTTCGCTTTTTTAGTCTATGTTGACTGCTTGTTCTAAGATGCTTTGCGGAATAGTAATGCCTAACTCTGCAGCTTTTTCTTGGTTGATAAAAATATCTCCTTGTTCCAAATACTGAATCGGACTCGTTGCGGGCTCGATTTCGCCTTTCAGAATGGCTGCGGTCATTTCACCAGCCAATTTGCCCAGTTCATACTGATTCAATCCTACAGTCGCCAATCCTCCTTGCTCTACCATCGTATCTACAGCTGGAATGATCGGAATCCCTTCAGCATCTGTCGCTGACACGAGTGTATTCATTGCACTTGCAATCGTGTTGTCGGTCGGAACCCATATAGCATCCACTTGAGAAGCCAAAGCAGCACCGATTTGAGCAACATCATTTGTGGAAGACACGGTCATGGTCGTTGTTTCAAAACCGAGTTCTTTTGCCAGTTCTTCAGCTTGTTTCCCTTGAACGATTGAGTTGTCTTCACTGGAAGAATACAAAATACCAATATTTTTGGCGTCTGGCAGCAAATCTTTCAATAAATTCAGTTGCTCTTTTATGGGAGTTGCATCACTGACACCAGTAATATTTCCACCTGGTTGTTCATTGCTGGCCACTAAATTAGACGCTTCTGGATCCGTAATAGCGCCTAAAACGATTGGAATATCAGAAGAAGCATTTGCCAATGCTTGAGCAGCTGGTGTGGCGATGCCGATCATGATATCCGCATCTCGACTCACAAATCGAGTGCTCATTGAATTTAAGTTGCTTTGGTCTCCTTGAGCATTTTGGAAATCTAAGATCATGGTTTCCCCATCTACAAATCCTTCCTCGTTCAATGCATCAATGATCCCTTGTGAGATTAAATCTAAAGCGGGATGACTCGTTAGTTGCAATAGTCCTACTACTGGCAAATCTTTTTGTGCTGTCTCCGTCGTGGAACGTACATCGGAAATAAAAGCATAAGTTAATAAAATCGTTAAGATAGCTATGAAGCCAATCATTTTTTTCATGTCATTTCCTCCTTTAAATGTAATACGCTAGTACATCAACTCGGCTTCGCCATCGTTTAGTCAGCTTGATCATGTGTTATCCCCCTTCAAATAAATAAAAAAAAAGAAACAGTATTCGCCTAGGCGCGGGACTGTTTCTTGACAAACAAAAACCCGCATAGAATAAGATTACTCTATGCGGGTATGCTTTGATCGTAGACTCAAATAAACCAACATAGATACAAGTTCAGTTCACTGAAGGTTGTATCTATGATTTTTCATAAATCAACCTATCTATTTTGGCTTTGCCAATCCATATGTAATTGTTGGACAGTGCGATAGTGTTGGTTCATGTTGAATCTCCTCTTCGTTAAAATGATAGTAAATCAATAGTACGCTTCCAGTGAATAACTGTCAAGCCCAAAATCAACCATTTTTTTGATCAATGATAAAAACAGACCGTTCTCTCTTTAACCGGTTGTAATGGCCGATTAGTCTGACCAATGACTTTTTCAAATGCTTTAACAAAGTCAGTCGGTAAAGAAATAGGCTGTTTCATAACGATCCACGTGACTGGTCCCATTGTTGGCGGTGTCGTCAGTGATCCGCTGTAATGATAAAAAGATGAATCGTCAGGAATCAATACATTTAAATCCAGATTAAGCGTGTAGTGTTTTTTTAGTGAGTCTTCTTTCAAAAATCGATTGTACAAATCTCCTGATAAAGGCGATACAGCACCGTAATCAGATTGTCCCATGACACCGCACACCAATAATTGATCATCGTCAGAACGATACACAAAATGGATCTCCATTTCGAAAGAATGGTCATCTATTGTATGTTCGCTTGGTAAATGTGCATGGATGTCTTGTAATACGTACATTTTATCCTGGAAAACTACAGAAGCTTCGTTGCCTTCTGCTGGTGATAAATGGACCGTATGATTGAAAAAGTCAGTTTTTATTTTGACTTTTTCTTTTTTAAATAAAATCGTATCGTCTTTTTTAGGTTCTTGACGAGTTGCTGCTGTGTTCAAAGAGATAGGAGATTGCCATGAGGCTTCCTCTTCTGCCCTTTTAAAATCTGTACATAATCGGCTCCAATACTCTGGGCCATTTTGTCCTTGGTAACTCCATTCCATTTTTTACACCTCTTTTTTGTTAAAACAAGGTATATAGTACCCAATATGCCCTACTGATTTCAAGTGATTTGACTTTTCGGTCAAAAAACAAAGCGGCTTCGCTATTTTTGAGGCATTAAAAATGTTATACTCTTTAATAGACAACTTATCTCCCGCAGTAAGGTCAGATAAGGATGAATAGTCAGAAAGAAGGGATACACATGTCATTTGATGGTGTTTTTACCCATGCAATGGTCGCTGAATTAAAAGAGGCTTTAGTGAATGGAAGAGTCTCAAAAATTCATCAACCTTACCAAAATGAATTGATCCTCGCTATACGAGCGAATGGAAAGAACCAAAAAGTACTATTATCGGCACACCCTAGCTATGCCCGTATTCAATTGACGAGCATTCCTTATGAAAACCCGGATTCGCCTCCTCAGTTTTGTATGATGGCGCGCAAGCATCTAGAAGGGGCCGTACTAGAAAACATCGAGCAAGTCGAAAATGATCGGATCATCAAATTTCTTTTCAAAAGTCGCGACGAGATCGGCGATATCCAAAATGTGATGCTGGTTGTGGAATTAATGGGAAGACACAGCAATATTTTCATTATCGAACAAGACACAATGCGCATTTTGGATGCGATCAAACACATTCCCAGCAGCCAGAATTCTTACCGTTTGATCATGCCGGGCACTACTTATATCGAACCTCCTCATCAAGATAAATTGAATCCATTTGAGGTGTCTAAAGAAAACTTCCCAACTGACTTAGGAATGGCTGAAGAATTAACGATCGAAAAAAGTATCCAACGTCATTTTCAAGGAATCGGTACAGATACAGCTAAAGAATTAGCTCATCTAGCTCAAAATGACCGTACTCAATTGCCAGATAGTTTCTTGAGTTTCTTCAACACGATCAAAGACTATCAGCTGCAACCGGCAAAAACGACTGTTGACAACAAAGAGTGGTTTACACCAGTGCCTTATGCTTCTTTGAATGGTGCTGAAACCCACTTCTCTTCTCTTAGTGAATTGTTGGATGACATTTACCGCAATAAAGCCGAAAAAGATCGTGTAAAACAGCAAGCAGCGAACTTATTCCATGTGCTACAGACTGAAACTTCACGAAACAAGAAAAAATTGACCAAATTACAGCGTACCTTAGATGAAACTGAGCAAGCTGATGAGTACCGCATAAAAGGCGAAATCCTCACTGCTTACTTGCATGAATTAACAAAAGGGCAAGAATCGGTCGAACTGCAAAACTTCTATAACGACAATGAGCCGATAACGATTACGCTGGATCCGAGAAAAACACCTTCTCAAAATGCGCAAAAATACTTTTCAAAATATCAGAAATTAAAAAATGCCGTTATTTTTGTCACGGAACAACTTAAACAAACACGTGAAGAAATCGACTATTTAGAATCTATTACGACTCAATTGGAATTAGCTACTCCAAAAGACGTTGCTGAGATTCGTGAAGAATTGATCCAACAAGGCTACTTGAAGAAGAAAACGAAAAAGAAACAAAAAAACCAAAAAGCCAGCAAACCGGATCAGTACAAATCCACTGACGGAACAACCATCTTAGTAGGAAAAAACAATCTTCAAAATGATCAATTGACCCTGAAAACAGCTCGCAAAACGGATATTTGGCTGCATACGAAAGATATTCCTGGTTCACATGTCATCATTCAAGACAGCGATCCAAGCGAAGAAACGCTCTTAGAAGCAGCCAACATTGCAGCTTACTTCTCCAAATCTAGATTATCCGCTTCTGTTCCAGTAGACTATGTGGACGTTAAAAAAATCCGCAAGCCAAATGGAGCTAAACCCGGTTTTGTGATTTATGAAGGCCAACAGACTCTTTACGTCACTCCAGACGAAGATCTGGTTGAACGCTTAAAAGTATCGTCTTAAACGGGTATACACCAAAAAGACACTCAATGGAATTTACTCATTGAGCGTCTCTTTGGGTATATCTGTAAGCCTGAAAGTACTCTACTTGATAACCTGCTCTTATTTTAGGTGCTACTTGTTAAGTAGAAGCGCTCTACTTGATAAGCCGCTCTTATTTTAGGTGTCACTTATCTAGTAGAACCCCCGTATTTGATAACCTGCTGCAATTTCAACCATCACTTAGCAACTAAAAATCTTTATTCAAATAAACAACCCCGACCTCATCACCGATAGAAGTGATGAGGCCGGGGTTGTTTATTGTATTCTTTTTAGTAATCAGGTCTTAGTTAGCTAGTTTTTGAATCAAGACATGATTTTCTCCGTCCACTTCTTCTACGGCCACTTTCACCTGTTCATCCAATGACGTAGGGATGTTTTTACCAACAAAATCAGCACGTATAGGCAGTTCTCTATGTCCTCTGTCGATCAAGACAGCTAACAAGATTTTTTCAGGACGCCCGATATCCATCAAGGCATCTAAGGCCGCTCGGACTGTTCTCCCAGTGTAAAGAACGTCATCCACTAAAACGACTTTTTTACCTTCAATAGAAACCGGCATAGAAGCTCCCTTCACCTCAGGATCAGTGTCTCGGCTTGTGTGAACATCGTCTCGGTACAATGAGATATCCAACTCCCCAACCGGTACTTCTACACCTTCCAATTGATTCAGTTTCTCTGCAATACGTTGAGCGATAAAAACCCCTCTTGTTTTGATACCCACCAAAACGATATTGTCGACCCCTTTATTGCGTTCAATGATTTCATAAGAAATCCGCGTCAAAGCTCGCCCGATCGCAGCGGCATCCACTACTTCTACTTCAGACTGATAAACCATTGTCTTCCTCCGTTCGTTTGCGTATTAATAACTATTACTCTGAAATATTGCGCAATTTGTTGAGAGTTTCTTCAAATATCTCAGGAATCTCTTTTTCAAATACCATCATTTCATTATTTTTAGGATGTTTGAAGCCTAATTTTTTTGCATGTAAAAATTGACCGTTTCCTGGTAATGTTTTACGAGGTCCGTATACAGGATCTCCAGCGACTGGATAGCCAATGTATTTCATGTGTACACGAATCTGGTGTGTACGTCCTGTTTCCAAAGTTAAAGAAACTAAAGTAAAGTCTTTAAAACGTTCTAAAACTCTAAAATGCGTCACAGCGTCTCTTCCGCCATCAACGATATCTTGTTTTTTACGGTCTAATTTTGAACGGCCAAGTGGAGCATCGATCGTTCCTTTTTCATGAGGAATGACTCCGTGTACTAAAGCAACGTATTCACGAATACTCGTTTTGTCTTTCAATTGTGCCGCTAATTTTTCATGCGCCAAGTCGTTTTTTGCGACCATCAATAATCCAGAAGTATCTTTATCGATTCTGTGTACGATTCCTGGACGAATCTTCCCATTGATTCCTGACAAATCATGGATATGATACAACAAAGCGTTTACTAAAGTGCCGTTTGGATGACCTGCAGAAGGGTGAACAACCATTCCTTGAGGTTTATTGATCACTACTACGTCTGAGTCTTGATACACGATCTCTAGAGGGATGTTTTCTGCCACTACATCCAATTCTTGCAGTTCAGGTTCAGTGATCTTTATTTCATCGCCTTCTTGAACTTTGTAATTCGTTTTTACGGCTTCATCATTTACCAATACATAACCATCTTTGATCCACAATTGGATTGCTGATCGTGTTTTATCAGGGATGATCTCTGCTAATACTTTATCGATCCTTCCCTTTTGTTGTTTTATTGTAATTTCATATTCATTTGACATGCGTATAGACTCCTTTTTTGTTAACCCGTTTGTTTTTTCTTTTTTTCTTTCTCTTTTCTTTCATCCGCAAATACATAAATGACCAACAGAACGACTCCTATAGATAATAAACTGTCTGCTAGATTAAAAATCGGAAAATTAATGAACTCCAATTTGATCATATCTACGACATACTGCAACCTTAAGCGATCAATAAAGTTCCCAATCGTTCCAGCCAAGATAAAAGTCAACGCCCATGAGAATAAGCGGTCTCCTTTTCCATATTTCTGCATGTTATAAACCAGGACTACCAGAACAACTGATGTCACAATATAGAAGAACCACATTTGTCCTTCTAATATACTCCAGGCAGCTCCATCATTTTGGATATAGGTCCAAGACAACACTCCTGGGATAAATTCAACGGTTTCATACAATGCAATATTGTCTACGGTAAGTATTTTTGTCCATTGATCTAAGCCCACCATTAATACAGCTAAGATGTAATATATATACATTTCGAACCCTCACTTCACTCTCTAATTATAACACATTCTTATTTTACATGATTCTGAAGGTAAGAGACAGGTTTATTTTCAAAACCCCTTATGAATAGCCTTTCATTTTATGGCACGAATATGAGAACTTCTCGAAAAAATGTCTTTTCCTTTGGTGATGAGAAAAGCGTTTGCTATAATTAGACCAAGTTCCTTTTCAACGAATGAAACATACGTCAAGTCATAAAGGGAGTTAAACAATGAAAAAATTACTTAGCGCTGCAGGTTTGCTGGGAATCAGTACTGCTCTAGCAGGCTGCGATACTGGCTTTGCACAAGCCGAAGACATTACTGCTCAAATTGAAACAGAAGAAAGCACGATTGTAGAAAAATTGTATGCCATTACTTCCAAAGAGGCTTCCGTACAAAGTGAATTTGAAAAAACATTGACGGAAGATGAAGAATTGAGCACATTAAAAGACGGCTCAGCTTCTATCTTTGAAAATATTGAGACTCGTCAAACCGATTTAGACAGCTTGAAAGAATCTAGTGAAAACTTAAAAACTCATTTGGATGAATTGACTAAAATCGACAACGAAGAGTTGCCTAATGAAGAACTGACTGCTGTGGAAGATAATCTAAAAACCGTTAAAAGTACCTTGGATCAATTTATTGAACAATACAATGGTTCTTTAGAAGAGCAAGAAAAATACTTCCAATCCCTCACTGCAGAAGATGCGACTTATCAAACTCTAGAGTCCGGCATTGAGCAAATCAATGGAAGTCACGCAGGAACGAATGATTTATTGATTCAATTAGATGACCAATTGGTCCAGTTACAAACTTCTCGTACTGAAGCAACTGCTGCTTTAGAAGAATCACAAAAATAAACCGATCAGGAGGCTGAAAGATGAAACACAAATTAGTAGCTTTTGCATTATTCAGCACCGTCCTACTGGCAGGGTGCAACCAAGAAACGGCTGAAGAAACTGACACATCTTCTTCTGTTGCTTCAAGTGAAGTGGCAGAACAAGAAAGCTCATCGGAATCAACAGCTGAATCAGAATCAGAAGAGCCAGTTGAAGAAGATGTAGAGTATCGTTACCAAGTGAATCAAACCAATTATGCTATTGAACCGATTGCTGAAGCAGCTGGAGAAGAAAAAGTCGCTCTATTGACGTTTGATGATGCACCTGACGAATACAGCGTGGAGATCGCGCACAAATTGAAAGAAATCGATGCACCTGCCATATTCTTCGTAAATGGGATGTACATAGAATCTGACGAAGGAAAAGAAGCATTAAAAGAAATTTATGAATTAGGATTTGAGATTGGTAATCATACTCAAACACATCAAAACTTACAGACGATTTCGCCTGAGGAACAAGAAGCTGAAATCTTAGAGACCAGTCAATTGATCGAAGAAGTCACTGGTCAAAAACCGCGCTTCTTCCGTGCCCCTCATGGTGCGAATACAGATGTTTCCAGAGAAATCGTTGAAGCAGAAAACATGACGTTGATGAATTGGACGTTTGGCTATGATTTCCAACCCGGTTACCAAGATGCTGAATCATTGATCGACATTACATTGAATACTGAATTATTGTACAACGGAGCCAATATTTTAATGCATGATAGAGAATGGACAAATGAAGCGATCCTTCCGATCATTGAAGGCTTAGAAGAAAAAGGCTACAGTTTTGTAGACCCTACGTTGATTGCTTCACCAGAAAGCGAGGAAGAGTAAGATGAAAAAACACCGTTTAAAATGGTTTATTCCAGTTTCTGCTGCGTTGTTGATGGCTGCTTTTTCAACTGAAGCAACTGCAGAAGAAAAAACTGAAACACAATTATTGACGATCCACAACGAATCTTTATTGACGATTCCTGAAAAGTTTCCTAGCCAATTCGCTTACGATAGCGGGATTAACATTGATTATCCTGAAGATGGCGTTAAAGGGATTTATTTGACGGGTCATTCGGCAGGCGGTGCCCGCTTAGCAGACTTGACTAAGTTATTGAATGACACCGAGTTGAACGCAATGGTTATTGATGTGAAAGATGATTTCGGGGATATGACATTTGATTTGAAATCTGATAACCCATTGATCAAAGGAAGTACTCAAAATTACGTTTCTGATCCTGCTCAAATGATGAAGCATATGGAAGAACACCAAATCTACCCTATCGCTCGTGTAGTAGTGTTTAAAGATACCCGTTTAGCAGAAGCTCGTCCAGAATTGAGTTTCACGCATGAAGACGGTTCAGTATGGAAAAATGGACGTGGAGAAAGTTTTGTTAATCCGTTCTCTCAAGAAGTTTGGGAATACAATGTAGAGATCGCTAAACAAGCTGCCAAAATGGGATTCAAAGAAATCCAATTTGACTATGTTCGTTTCCCTGAAGGTTTCGAGACTCGTTCTGATGAACTGAAGTATACTTACGGCGGTTATCAAGAAAAAGGGCTGGATGATATTCAACAACGTGTAGAAGCTGTAACCGACTTTGTGAAATACGCTAAAAAAGAATTGGAACCTTATGGCGTAGACGTTTCTGTAGATATTTTCGGCTATTCTGCTACTGTTCCTGAAGCACCAGGGATAGGACAAAACTTCTCTAAGATCTCAGAAAACGTAGACGTAATTTCTTCAATGATCTATCCAAGTCACTGGGGTTCATATTTCGGAATCGCTAAACCCGATCTGGAACCGTATAAGCTGGTTTCCGAATATATGAAAGTTGAAAATGACGTATTAGGCAAATTAGATACCCCTCCTCAATCTCGTCCATGGCTGCAAGATTTCACAGCTTCTTATTTAGGAGCGGGAAACTACAGAGAATATGGACCAGCGGAAATCGAAGCTCAAATCAAAGCCTTGAAAGAAGCCGGTGTCAATGAGTTCTTATTATGGGACGCAGGCAACACTTACACTAGAGGTGTTAATTACGATTTAGAATAAAAAGTATCTCGTCAAATGACAGTGGGTGGAATTTTTTCCAGAAACGAGGATCGCTTTGTAAAAGCCCCGGGAGCGATTGGAGCCAAGGTCTCCAAACTTGCAAGCTTCAAACAAAAATTAAGCGCTGAAGCGCTAAGTTTTTGTAATTCACATTGCATCCTTTACGTGGCTACTGGCGACCTCATTTCCTCCAAAAATTTTAACAATTAATTTTCCAATATTATAGGTTTTTATCAACATCAGATGATAAACAACATAAAACTACAACAAAAAGTCCTGGGATCATTTGATCTTGGGACTTTTTGTCGTTATTTAAATGAGTTCTGCAACATTTGGCGTTGGTCAGTAAAAATTAAGTTTCTTTTTACCCCATCTTTTTAAAAAACTCGCCCCTAGAAATTTCAGGAGGAATATAGGGTGACTTGCAGCCATGAAGAAGGATGCAATGAGAATTACTTAGTGTACGGCTTCAGCCGCTACACTAAGTTTGAAGCTTGCAAGCTTTGAGACGATTTTTGGCTCAAGGCGGTCCCATGGCTCTCCGTAAGTCACCAAATAGACCGGAGGAAATTTCTTTAACAACGCTAGAAGATGAAGTACTTTTTAAATCATTTCACTTCTACTACGCTTGCGTTGTCCAACAAGCATAAATAAACGGCTGTGACGGGTTTGTCTAGGATGGATTCTAAGGCAGACTTATACAAAAGCAATTGCCCTTTGTATTTGTTGAGCATCTCTTCTTCTGCTCGTTCTTTAAACCGCTCTAAACGGTCAGTTTTGTAATCGAACAAGACTACATAGTCAGAATATTCGATGTATCCATCAATGATCCCATGTATCAGAACCTTATCTTTCACACTATCATCCATATCGGAAAAAATAGATGACGCACTCATCAATAAAGAAAAGACTTTTTCTCTCTTAACGTATTCGGCATCTTTCACAATCAATTCCCCGACTGGTGTAGTGAAAAAGGCGACGATTTTTTCGGCTTCGATTCGTTTTGCGGTTTCTTCTTGCAGCAATCCTCTCTCGATTAGTTCAGCAATCAATGTACGAACAGATTCAAGCGTCGGTGTTTGGTGCAAATCGATCGATTGCAGCACCAAGTGAGTCGCTGTCCCGATCTCCACACTTGTTGGAGCTGTCGTTTCCGTTAAGAAAGTGGGCCTTCTCAATTTGTCTTCTGTATACCGATTTTGATTTCTGGGTTGACTGATATCGATTTTCGCCAGTTGCCCTTCATGAGGCTCTTCAAACATACGCTTAATTTCAGATACAGATTGATAACTCGTTGTATGAGTTGCAGCTTGATGAGCGTACTTATGCTCCAATAGTCGTTTGACTTCCTTAAACTCTTGATGCAAAGGATCACTCAGTTCTACAACTGGAGCGGCTTCTAATTGCTCCAACCATTTTACAGCATCAAAATCTACTTCTAATGCTTCATTTTGCTGAAGCAGTTCTTTTTCATTCGTAAAATGAACACTGAATGAAGCAGGATGTTTTTGTACTTCTCCATTTTTAGCCGTAATGTGCAAGAAATCGTTCTGGCTGTTTGGATGACGGACGATCGCCAACCCAATCCATTTCATCAGACTATTGGCTGTTAAGCGCAAGTCGCTCGGCAATACGGTTTGTTTATGAGAGCTGACGACGCCCCAATCTTTCCAAGCGGCTTCTTCATTTTTATAGGAACCGACTAAATACAGTTTTTCTTCTGCTCGAGTCAAGGCTACATATAATTTACGCATTTCTTCCGCCAATAATTTTTTCTTTTTCTCAACTTTAAGAACTGTTTCTGGAAGAGTAGTAAAACGGACTCTCTTTTGCAAGTCTTTGTACTCTGTTCCTACTCCCAAATGTTCATTGAACACATAACTGTTCATCGTATCTTGCAAGTTGAACCTCTTCGTCAAATCTAAAACAAAAACCACTGGAAATTCCAATCCTTTACTCGCATGGATCGTCATGATCCGAACGGCGTTCTCATCTTCAGAAAGAGCGGTTGGTTCAGCCAAGTCTTTATCTTTTTGCTGCATTTTTTCGATAAAACGGACAAATTGGAACAATCCTTTAAAGCTGGTCTGTTCGTAACTAGCTGCTCGTTCGTATAACGCATGCAAATTGGCTTTCCGCTGTCTTCCGGAAGCCATTCCGCCGACATAATCCAAGAAGTCCGTTTCTTGATAAATACTCCAAATCAGCGTCACGATAGATCCCCTGCGAGCAATTTCTCTCCACGTATTCATTCGCTCTAAAAACAAACCGATTTTTTCATACAGTCGATCTGTAAAAGAGGTTTCTTTCGTCGTTCCCGGGTAGTCACGGTAAAACGTCAAAACGGCATCGTAGTAGTCGCCCGTTTTCTTCGTGATTCGGATATACGCCAATTCCCTTTCGTTCAGTCCTACTAGAGGTGAACGCAGCACACTAGCCAGTGGAATATCTTGATACGGATTATCAATGACTTTCAACAACGACATCATGATCGTCACTTCAGTCGTCTGGAAATAATTTTGTGTATCATTGACCAGTAAAGGAATGCCTAATTGTTTAAACAAAGCTTGAACGGTCGCGTTGTTTTTCTTAGTCGGTGTCAATAGCACGATATCTGAATACTGGATCGGACGATGAGTTTTATTCTTTTTATCGTAAATTGGGAATCCTTCATCAATCAGCGATTTGATTTTTTGTCCGACCATCATCAATTCGCCTTCTGTTTTTGTTTCAATTCCGAACTCGTCCATCTCTTCTTCCAGTTCTGTTTCGTCTTCGGTTTCCTTTTCAAAAATAAGAATTTCGGGCTGATGAGTTTGGGAAGCAGGAAAATCAGTAAATCCTTGGACCAATTTGGCCGCTTCATCGTATTCCATTTGTCCAACCGATTTATCCATCAATTGTATGAACAATAAGTTGATGAATTGAAGGACTTCTCCTCTGGAACGGAAATTATCTGCTAAGATGATCCGCTCACCGTCTTGGTTGTTTCCATAAGATTCGTATTTTTTCAAAAACAATCCAGGGTCAGCTAGACGGAACGAATAAATGGATTGTTTGACATCCCCCACCATAAAGAAATTACCGTGATCTGTTTCTTGCTGAGTCAGCCAGTACAATATATTCTCTTGCAGTTGGTTGACGTCTTGGTACTCATCTACCATCACTTCTTTAAACTTCTCTCTATAATGCATACTCGCTTCAGTCGGAGTCCATGTCCCCTCATCAAATTGTGCTAAGATATTTAACGTCAAATGTTCCAAGTCATTAAAATCGAGCAAGTTCCGTTCTCTTTTTCTAGCTGTATAAGCTGTAGAAAAGAGTTGCGTGACTCGGCTCATCTCTTTGATCAAAGGCACGGTTTTGTGCATCAACTCGATTTGATCTGCCAGAGGTGCTGAAAAATACTCATCTTTCATTGTTTGATACCGTTTCTTATTCTGATCGCGAATTGACTTCATGTCTTGTGCGACTTCTTTGATTTCTTCATCGGCATTCTTTTTAGGACTTTTCCATCGAGCAAATTCAAATGAACGCATCGACTGATAGATCGCTTCGACATTCCCTTCATTCAGCAAGCGCAGCAATTCAGCAATATGATTGCCTTCTGCTTCCAATAGTTCTTTATTGGCGATAAGGTCGTCACTGTTCTCGCCCATACTGATTGCGTAGTTGTATTGTTCTTCCAGCCCAACTAAGATTTCTCTGATTTGAGGTTTGAGCAAGTCAGTAAATAACGTACTGGTTGTAAAAGAAGCTTCATCGACTTCATATAAGTCTCCTAAATGTTCCAGCCATAATTCCGGATTAGGATTGGCACGAGAAAATTCAAACAATGAAAAGACTAGATCTTGTAGTCCGCTGTCGGTACGGTCATTTGAATACGTACTCGTCAATGTCTTGAATAAACTGTCTTCTTCGCCATATAATTCTTCTCTGACATCGTTCCATACATCTTCTTGCAGTAAGACGATCTCAGTCGAGTCGGTCAGCAAACGAAAGACAGGATCCAAATCGATCAAGTAGTAGTATCGGCGGATGACTTGCAAACAAAATGAGTGAATCGTACTGATCGAAGCTTGAGACAGCATCGGGATTTGTTTGACGAGATGTCTTTTTTGACTGATCAAACTTTCACCAGTGATTGCTTTTTGTAAAGCAGATTGGATACGCTCTTTCATTTCTCGAGCTGCTGCATCTGTATAAGTAACAATCAGCAATTCGTCCACATTTGTTCCTGCTTTGACTTTTTCGATTACTCGTTCAACTAAAACGGTCGTTTTCCCAGAGCCGGCTGAAGCAGAGACCAATAAATTGGTCCCAGAATCGTAAACGGCTTGCCATTGATCATCTGTAAAACGACTATTTTCAGGTTTTAAGGGTAACTCTCTCATCTTACAGCAGTCCTCCTTCTCGTTTCATGCGTTCCAGTATCTCTTCCATACTTAATTTTTCCATTCGACGGTATTTATTTTCCGTATACAAAGCAGCATCGAAGAACGAAACAGCTTTTAAGGGACCGTTCACCGAAGAGATAAACGAACTTTTCTCTTTGATTGGACTCAACCGCGTGTCTCCTTTGATGATACTGTTTCCGGCTTCAATGATTTTTCGTTTATTGAAGTTCAGTAACGTCTCAATATCATCCAGGGTCACAAACTTGTTGGACTTCATTGTCCCTTTAGCCAATTGTTCAAATGGATAGATCAGCGATTTTTTCTTCGGTTCAACCGTCAGATCCAACGCATCTAGCATGTCTTCATCATCCAATAAAAACCCGTCCATTTTATACAGCTTCAATAAAGATTCTCGGTACGAATCTTCATCGCTGAACGTTCCTTCTTTAAGGAAAGGATTTTGTACTTGCAGGTAAAAAGCACCAGCTGGAACAGCTTTCTTGCCGATCAATTCATCGGAGTGTTCTACGGCAATATCTAAATACGTCAGCATTTGCATGGCTAATCCGTAGTAAGCATCAATAAAACTAAACGAGTGTTTACTGGATTTGTAATCGACTACAGACAAGTAATGCTTGTTGTTGATCTCCATCGCATCCACTCGGTCGATTTTCCCTCTCAAATGCAGTTCTCCGCCATTATCCAATGGGAAAACATGCCCTTCGATCCCTTTTTGAGCAGCAATTCGCCCAAACAGCACTTCTGTTTTCGCATTTTCCATATTGGTCCGTCTACTTTGATGTTGAATCGCCCATGCTACTCGCTTGATGGTATTGGCTAACTGCTCACGAATGTAGTGCATACGGTTGGACGCAGATAAAATCTGGTATTTGCTTTTAGAAACTAGGGATTCCAATACTTCTTCTGTCAATCGCTCCAGAGCTTGATTATCCAGTTGATCAAATGTCACATCTCGGTCGATCAGCGTTTTGAACAGCAGATCCAAGGCTTCATGGAAGTATTCTCCCGTTCCAGCCGGTGATAATTCGAAGACATTCCGTTCCCTTAGCTTCAATCCGTACGTCAAGAAGTGAGAAAACGGATCAGCGTAATACGATTCAAGTTGAGAAACAGATAAATACAGGTCTTTTCCATATAGTTTTTCTGCGAGATCTTCTGTCAAAGGAATCGGGATATTTTTTTGACGCAAGCTCGCCACAAGACGCTTGAACGGTTTAGCTGTGCGGTCATTATTTTTAAAGTACAAGTACAGCATTTTCCAAAATGGATGCAAATCATCTTGGCTGTCTTGCGCTTTTCTCAATACCATTAGCAGTTGACCCATAGTCGCTTCTCTTGAGCTGATAAAAGACAATACCGTTTCTTTGGTCAATTCTGTCAGTGAAGTAATGTCCGCTTGTTTAGGTTGGATCTTCAATGAAAAATGATCCGCGATCCGCTGAACATATGGAGACAGTTTTGGACTTTCTTTTGCTTCGCTGCTGGTTGGGTAAGTCAAATACAACTTGTCTGAAGAATCAAGAAAGGCTTGGTACGCAATAAAAGGTTCCGCAGCCATTTGAGATTCAACAGATGGTTTCAAGTATTTCTCTTCCGTTGCGAGATAGCCTTCAATCAGCGAACGGTCTTCTTCTGTCAGCATCGTCTTGTTTTCTGCTTTGATCGGCAAATTGACATTAGTCATTCCGAGAATGAACGTCACTTTAGCTGTACCGATCCTAGTTCCGGCTAACCCTGAAAAGATTACTTGATCGATTGTCGGAGGGACAATGCTGTAAGAAGCATTCTCAAACCCAGTAATCAAGATCATACGGAAGCTTTCTTCGTCAAATTCTTGCTCGCCTAATACTTCCACATATTCATCTAACATCTCGGTAAACACTTGCCACACTTGTTCGTGTCTTCGTGCCCCTTCCAAATCCTCTTGTTCAATCAATTGGTCACGCCAGAACAACAATTGTTCCGGAACACCATTAGACTCTAAAAATTGATAAAGAATACGGGCAGCATCCATACTGGTCTCAGCTTTATCCAGACGTTTAAAAAACGGAACCAATGTGTGATTTAGAAAATCTTTGATTTGATTGGCTGTCTGTTCAAACAGGACATCTGCATCTGATTGGAAATCCGTTTCGTCATAATGGAACCGCGTATATTTCCATGGGTCTTTTTTCGTCCAATGGTAACCTTCGTATCCATACGCCAAAACGACATTTTCTGTAATATCTACTGCATCTCTATATTGTTGAGCGTGTTTTATGAATTGTTTTGTGCGTACCAGACGATCAGTAGTCAATGGCGTTGTAAAAGCCGGCAAGAACAATTCCGTTCTTAAAAAGCGCATCACATCTGAGTAACGCCAATTGTTCTTTTTGATCGCAAATAAAGCGTCTAATAATTCAGTCAATGGATGGTGAGACATGACTTCTGCACTATCAAAAAACATTTCAATATGATGCTTCTCAAATGTTGGTTCCAACAACGTACGGTATTCCTCTGGGTTACGCGCCAAAACTAGAATGTCTTTGTAGCGGTATTTCCCGCTGGCGACCAATTTGATGATTTCAGTAGCCACATGATTGACTTCTGCTTGTTTGTTTTCCGCTCCCCATACTTCGATACACTCGCCGATCGTAGAATGGTCTGCTGTTTGTTTCGATTGAACCGGAGACAATTCGTTGCTTTCAACCCAATACTCTTCTAACTGATTCAATTCGCCACAGTAGTAGTTGTTTTTGGAAGAGATGATCTTGTCTAAGTAAACTTTGATCCCGTTAGTACGGGCAGCTTGGTAGATCTTGTAATACGTCGTTCCCGTAACTCGAAACAAGCTCAACAAATCTGGTTTTTCAGTTGGATAAGGCTTGTCTAACGTCAATGCTATCGTCACTTTATTGGCTTGCTGCATCAGAGCCAAGATCAATTGTTGCTCTTGAGCGGTAAATTGATAAAAACCTTCGATATAAACGTAGGTATCTGACATGTCCATGGTACGGACTTTGTCAATAAGTGCTGTGATCACATCTTCTGACTCGATGTATTTGCCTTTGACTGCTTCTCCATATGCTTGGTAAATCAACGAGATATCTTGCAGTTTTAACTTAAAGTCAGCTTCTTGAGGTGTTTCGCCTAATAAATGCACCATTTGGGCTAAATCTTCTGTTGAGATACGTCCGCTGCGCAACTCAAAAAACAAATCACTCAGTTTTTGGATAAATCCGTTTTTCCGTACTTCGCCTCTATAAATAGTTAACTCTTCTTCATATTGCAGCAATAATTTTCTTAACAGCATTGATAATCCTGTTTGTGTCAGTTGTGGTCGTGCATACAGATCTGAATCTTGCAATAAAAACCAAGCTAAACGACTGAAACTGAGGACTTGAACATCCATCATTCCCAATAATTCTTGGCGATTGAATGGTTCTCTTTCCCCTAATTCTTTTAAGACCGTCATTTCAGCATCGAACTTGATGTGTTCAGGTACAAGATAAAACACTTTTGTCTCTCTATTTTCACTCAATAACTCCGAAATTTCATCCAACATGCCATCTCGTTTATCTGTATTGGCTCTTCCTAATCTAAATTGTAATCCCACGAATTTCACCGCCTACTTTTTGACTATTCTTTCTCTATTTTACCATATATCCAACTGTCTAATAACTAAAGAGAACGAAAAAAACAGAACACTTGTCCGCTTTTTTCGTTCTCTAATGTTATCTTAATTGAGCGTAAGCTAAACTCCCTGCCATAATCAGAAAGCCTACCCCATAAACAAATTTGAAGGTTGCTCGGTTAGTTTTGTGTCGATACCGTTTCATACCGACTAAACCGCCTAAACCGCCGCCAACTAAACCCAGCAGCAACAAACTTTTTTCGGAGATCCGCCATTGATTCCGTTGGGCTCTTTTTTTATCGATGCCCATTAGAATGAATAACCATACATTCACCAAAAGGAAATACAACACTAAGAGCATGTTCTATGCTCCTTTAGCAGCGTTCAATTGAGCAATAGCCACGATGACATCGGTAGCTTTTTCCATACTTTCAACCGCTACAAACTCGTAACGACCGTGGAAGTTTTCTCCACCGGCAAAGATATTTGGTGTTGGAAGTCCCATGAACGAAATTTTCGATCCATCTGTTCCTCCGCGAATCGGTTCGATAACCGGTTCGATGTTCAAGAATTCCATCGCTTCTTTAGCCAACTCGATCGGACGCATATCTTTTTCGATGATTTCACCCATATTGTAGTATTGATCTTTCAAGACCACTTGGATGCGATCGCTGTCTAATGTCTCATTCATTTCTTTTGCGTTTTGTTCAATCGTTGATTTGCGTTCTTCAAATTTTGCTCTGTCGTGATCACGAATGATGTAAGACAACTGAGCTTGTTCTTCTTCTCCAGAGATGTTTAGTAAGTGATAGAAACCTTCACGGCCTTCAGTTTTCTCTGGAACTTCATCTTGAGGCAATTTAGCATCAAAAGCCATCGCCAATTTGATGGCATTCACCATTTTTCCTTTAGCCGTACCTGGGTGGACGTTTTTCCCTTGGATCGTAACGATTGCTGAAGCTGCATTAAAGCTTTCAAATTCCAGCTCTCCAACAGGTCCGCCATCCATCGTATACGCAAAGTCAGCGTCAAACTCTTCTACATCAAATAAGTCCGCTCCGATTCCGATTTCTTCATCGGGTCCAAACCCTACACGAATCTTTCCGTGTTTGATGTTCTCGTCGTTGATCAATGTTTCCATAGCGGTCACGATTTCAGCGATACCTGATTTGTCATCAGAACCTAGTAAAGTAGTACCGTCTGTAGTTATTAATGTTTGGCCAACATAATTTTTCAAGTTGGGGAAATCTTCCGGAGAAAGCACAATATTCTCTGCTTCGTTTAAAACGATGGCTTCTCCATCGTAGTTCTCGTGGAATTGCGGAGATACATTCTCTGCATTGAAATCAGCTGTATCCATGTGCGCAATAAATCCGATCGTAGGAACGTCTTCATCAACATTACTTGGAACGGTAGCTGTTACAAAACCGTTTTTAGTGTTGTAAGAAACATCAGACAAGCCGATTTCTTTCAACTCTTCCATCAATTTTTCAGCAAATTCTACTTGTGACTGTGTACTCGGAATCGTTGTACTGGTTTCGTCTGAACGAGTTTCCATTTTGACATAGCGGATAAAACGTGGGATTAGATTTTCATACATGTGCATTAACTTCCTTCCATTGCGGTAATGATGATTCTTATTAGAATATTATCTCTTACTTTAGTCCTTTTGTGCAAGTACTAGTCTACAAAAATTTAAACGGATCTGTATTCAAAGAGGAAGAGACGATTTCTACATCCCAATCCAATTCGGATTTCCATTCTGTAAACAAGTCAACCAGCTTCGGTTTGCAAATTTGTTCAATGTGGTGTCCTGGATCTATAACAGAAAGGCCGTCTGCTTCCATATCATGTCCAACGTGGTAATACACGTCTCCAGTGATGTAGACATCCGCTTGTTTTTTGAGTGCGTCGGCATAAAACTTGCCGCCATCACCTCCACAAACGGCTACTCGTTGGATGAGCTGGTTTTCATCACCCGTGATATAGCGCAGTCCGTCTACTTGGAACGTTTCTTTCATTTTTTGAGCAAAATCTATAAATGTCATCGGTTCTGCTAGATTTCCTACACGGCCTAACCCAAAACTGTCGTACAAATTTTCGATCGTGTATAGATCATAAGCCGGTTCTTCATAAGGATGAGCTTGAATCAGCGCGTGTTCTACGGCTTTCACTAAACGATTCGGCACGACAACTTCTACTTTTAATTCCGTCACTTCTTCCGCTTCATTGACATCCCCAATGGTTGGATACGCCCCTTTTATCGGCGTGAATCTTCCCGTTCCTTTAATCGTGTAGCTGCAATCGACGTAATTCGTTCCGATTTGTCCAGCTCCAGTAGCTGTTAAAGCATCTCGTACTTCAGCAGCGTTTTCAACTGGGACCATCACAGCCAATTTCTTATAATACTCTCGTGTCGTTTCTGTCATCACTTCTGTATCGGATAACCCGATTGCTTCTGCCAACCAATCGTTCATCCCGTTTTCCGTAATGTCCAGATTAGTATGCGCTGCATAAACCGTGATGTCATGCTTGATCAAATCATGGAACATCTTGTTTTGTGGAATATCACTCGTTAAATTTTTTAAAGGACGGAAAATCGGCGGATGATGTGCAAAAATAAAATCCACTCCGTTTTCAATCGCTTCTGCCACAACTTCAGGACGCACATCTAATGTGACCATCATTTTCGAAACTGGTTTGTCTAAAGTCCCAACTGCCAAGCCAATCGGGTCTCCCTCTTCAGCTAAATGAGACGGTGCAAATGCTTCGAATTTTTGTACAAGTTCTTTTCCAGTTATTCTCATGCCTTTAACAACTCCTCTATTTGTTGAATTGTCTCTTTCACGATTTTGAGTTTTTCTGTCTGATCTGACTTTGATTGTTCTAGACTGTTTTGAATGTACTGATTTTTCTGCAATTCTTGTTGCCATTTCTTTTTGAACAATGGCGTTTGATTCTCTTTCAATAAAAATCCGAATTGCAAATCAGCTTCTGTTGCGTCTACAGGCTGATCACTCTTTTCAGCAACCGTGATTTCATAGAGTTTATGATTTTCTTCCAATAAGTCTTCAGCAACTATTTTATAATCATGTTCGACCAACCATTTGCGCAAAGTATATTCTCCAACGTTCGGCTGCAGCAATAAACGTTCTTTTCCACTCAAATTCCCGGCGTTGAAACCTTTATCTAAAATAGACGCAATCAAACTGCCGCCCATTCCGCAGATCGAGATGGCTGTAATATTATCTTCCAACTCTACGACGTCGAGTCCGTCTCCAAAACGGACATCGATCTTATTTTCAAATCCCAATTCAGAAACATGCGATTTAGCAGATTGATAAGGTCCATCCACTACTTCTCCTGCTATCGCATAGTCAATCGTTCCATTCAAGACTAATGCACTAGGCAAATAAGCATGGTCTGAGCCGATGTCTGCCAAACGATCATTTTTTCTGACATAGTTTGCGACTTTTTCCAGACGCAAAGACAATTTTTTTTCATCCATATCAACAACGTTCCTCCACGTACAATTTCTTTAAATTAATCTTCCAAGAATCCTTCATCCATCAAGTAGCCTTCAGCTGCCTCTTTAGATTTGAAGATGCCTTCGATTTGTCCGTTCTCAACGAGTACAGCCCACATAGGGTGATCATACTGCAAAACCAATTTTTCGCCATAATGATTGGTCCATAATTCTTGGTATCCCACTTCATAGCCGTTTTCTTTTTTCTTCAAATACTCTAAAGCTTTATCTACTAAATCTCTGATTTCCGCTTCAGAAGCTTCTAAAACAGAAATATACCCTTCTTTTTCCGTTTCTTCTTTAGGCATGTACCCTGCATAAATCAAGGCATTGCCATTTGGGTGTAAGAAACGTACGACCATCGTTTTAGCAATAGCACTTCCTTCAAAATGGTAATTCACTCGGTTCATGGATACAGGTGCAGCTGTTAGTTCTGGGTAGCTGTCAAAAATAGCCTTTTTTTCTTCAAATGATAACATGTAATTGCTCCTCACTCATACTTTCGTTCCTTTTCAGTATAGCAGTTTTTCAGTGAAATTACTTAGATAAGTATGATTTTTTAGTTAGATATCCTTTACGAATAAACATGCGGACGAGTATTATATGATGATGTTAAACCGATTATAAAATCTAAGACTATTGATTAGTGTTATGTAAACGGATAAAATAACGAGAAGGCAATAAAACAATGATATTCATTCGTTGGAAACCAAAATTGCGGAATTATCTATAAAAGAGGTGGTGTATTGAATTTTTCAAGATACTTTTTAACGGAGAAGCATGAGTTTTACCGTTTTGATGAAGATTCCGAAACGATTGCTTACTTCCTAATAACCGATACAAAAAATCGTACTCCTGAGTCTTATGGAAAAGCTCTATTTGATGATTCCTTCGAGCCTTCAGACAATGACTTTTCTGTAAAAGTTGGTGTATTAGACGATTTAACTGAAAAACAAAAAGAATGGATATTGTCTTTTGCTGAGAGTTTATTAAGTTACAAATACGATATTGATTATTCTGTCGATTTTTTTGACTTGAATTGTGATTTTGAAGTTGATTATCCATATGGATCTTGGTTAACTGAATTCATTGAAATGGTAAATGACCAATTCGAATCAGGTATTCAAGTAGAAAATACTCAGTCCTTTATGAATTTAATCCAGAAATAAATACATATAGGAATCATACTAAACACTACACCCCTCGTACTTATCTTATTTAGATAAGTACGAGGGGTGTAGTGTTGTTTATTGATAGTTAATGATTGAAAAGTTATTGTCTTTTTGCTCTTCTTTTCTCAGCTGTAATAAAAACTTTTTCTTCATCCTTTTTTCCAATAGTAACAATCTCGATTATTTCTATTTTTCCATTTACAGAGGGTTTAAAAATAAGACGAATACCCAGTTTTTGGTTTTTCAATTCTTTAAATCCTGCTAATTTTGCATAGTTGGTATTTCCAAGACTCTTGCCAATCTCTGATCCTCGAATTTTTAACCGCTCTTCAGCTGCGTCCACCCATTGTTTTAGTATGCCGTCTAATTTCTTGTAATCTTTTTGAGCTTCTTCCCAAAAATATACCTGAGCCATTAGTCAAATAACTCTTTGTCAGACATAGTAACAAATGGATTCTTTTCTCGCTCTGTCTCAAGAACTTGTTCAGCAGGAATGAGCTTGCCTGGACCTTCAATGATTCTACCTTGCACTTGAGTGTAAAAAAGTTTCTCTTCTAATTCTTTATAACTATTAACTAACTTTTCATATACCTCATTGCTAAGAATCACAGCTTCAGGTTTATTATGATTAAAAATGAAAGTTGGTTCGCCCGTTTCATTTGTTTCTTTTACAATTTTTGAGAATTCTTTTTTTGCTTCAGTAATGGATTTCATTTTCATGTCAAAAGTTTTTAACATTTATGATTTCCTCCATTTCTTTAATCTTTTAATTTATTATATCTAAAAAAAGACCTTTATTCAAATCTTATTAAAGTGTTTTTAACAACTCTTTCTCTGGATGAAATATGCACTTATTTATTTAAAGCATACCTATTTCAAAGAACAAAAACAGCCCAGTAAAAAGCTGCAATTAAGAAAGAGACAGCTACTAAACTATTGAAAAAGACAGCAAATTTTGCTCCTTGAACAGGATTTTTATAATGCCTCAAAGCAATCAAAGCGAAGTTTCCAGCTAATAAGATATACGCTGATACTTGCCAAGTACTGAAAGTTATCTTGTGCATAGAATATGGAATCAAGAGCAATAACATCAAAATAAAAATGGCTACTCGTAAACTAACATACAGTTTTGTGGATTTCATCTTAAACTAGGCCCCATTTCATTATTTAGTTGCGTCAGGAGTACAGCGTCTTTTTTTGAACCATCTCCAAAAGAATAAAATTATTTCAGGTACTATTACAACCCCGATAACGATAAACAAAGCAGACATAGATCTATCTAATAAATGTTCATAAGCCCAGATGTAAAAAATAACCAATATCAATATACGCAGAATAAAACTGATAACTTTCTTTCCCACTAAAAAAAACTCTTTTCTGATTAATTTGGTTAACGAAGCTTGTACATTTTATAGAAATCATCGTGTTTGTTTATTCAAGAAAAGAGTTACTATGTATGCGAAAAGAGCTAATATTCCCCAATAAGTAAAGCTCAAGAAGACACCTATTCCATTAATAGGAATAACTGCATTTGCAATTGGATTAAAAATAATATCGAGTGCTAAAAAATTGAGTATTGTTTGAACAGTCGTTTTAACTGACATCATGTGACCTCCATTTATGGAATATCATAAATTTTTCTGTATGCTGATATGTATAAATAATAACCGTGATTTATTACTATCATTTTAAACCTCCTTGTCTCTTTTTACTATAGTTAGTTGCAATATAATATAGAAATTCTCAAACGATACATAAAAAGAACCTGAAACATTTTTGTTTCAGGCTCTTCAATAATCAATATCAAGTTTATAAATCGATCGGTTGTCCACCAGTTACACCATAGATTTGACCCGTGATATAACTTCCTTCATCTGATGCCAGTAAAACGTAGACTGGAGCTAATTCGACAGGTTGTCCGGCACGTCCAAGTGGGCTGTTTTGTCCAAATTCAGGAACTTGCCCTTCTAGTTTTCCATTGTCCAATTGCAGCGGTGTCCAAATTGGACCAGGTGCTACACCATTGACGCGCACGCCTTGTGATGCAAAGTAAGAAGACAAGGAAACTGTAAAGTTGCTGATTGCTCCTTTTGTAGACGCATAGTCCATTAATGGTTCGCTTGGATTAAATGATTGAACGGAAGTTGTCGTGATGATCGCACTTCCTGGTTTTAAATGTTCTTCTGCAGCTTTTACAGATTCAAACATACTGATGATATTTACTTTGAAAGTATCGTGGACTTGTTTCATCGACAAATCACTTAACGAAGGGCGAGCAATTTGCTGAGCAGCGTTTAATACTAATATATCTAAGCCGCCAAAAGCTTCAACCGTTTTTTCAACGATTTCTGTTGCTGCACCATCTTCACGCAAGTCATATGGCAATAGCAATGCTTTTCTGCCTTCTTTTTCAATCAATTCTTTTACTTCATTAGCGTCTTCTTCTTCACCTGGGAAGAAATGAATCGCCACATTGGCACCTTCTCGAGCATAAGCTATAGCAGCTGCTCGTCCCATACCTGAGTCGCCGCCTGTGATTAAAGCGTTGCGTCCCTCAAGTCGGTTATACCCTTTATACGATTCTTCACCGCAATCTGGTCTAGGCTCCATCTTACTTTGTAATGCTGGGGTGTTCTGTTCTTGTTCCGGAAATTTATCCGCATAATACTTGTTACGTGGATCTGTTAAATGTGTATTTTCCATCAAAAGTCATCTCCCTTTTTTATGATTACATAAATAAGGATAACAAGATAATTTTTATATGGCTATTGATACGCATCACATTATCAATAAAAAACAGTTCTCCCCAAACATCGATTTTAGGAAAACTGTTATGTGTTTTATCAATAGTCAAGCTGTCTTAAATACAAAATAATTCTCTTTTTTTCATCAAATTTTGCATTGTACTGTCTAATAGCATATTCTAATGTTCTCTTTGTTTTTGGCTCATCGCTGAATGCGTTTAATAATTTATAAACCAATTCTGAAATTATATAGATCAGTCCTGAAGAACCTAATTCAAGCCCTAACAGCTCCTCATCAGACAACTTGGTGTCTACTAATCTTTTTACTTCCTGATTGTATTCACCTTTAATCAATATGTAGTCTTCTTTGCGTTGAAACGCTTCTAGTAAATCTTTCTCATTCAACACTTCAAAATAAACAAATTCTTCTGCCAAATGAACATCTCCCTTTCAATAGAAATAAAGGCTCTTTAATCAACTTTATTTTTTATGGAATATAGAGTATACAAAAATCCCACCATAAAACCCCGCATATTTAGGAAAATCTTGTAAAAGATATCTAATCGCTGAAACATTTTCTATCAAAATTGGTGTGAATAAATGAGAGACAGACAGCGTCAAATAAATTGCGAAGCAAACAAAAGCAATCAAACGAAAATTCACTTCTCTCATATATTTTACTGAATATAACGCGATAAAGATTAGTAACATAACCAAGAAAGTAGGAGTTAAGGTATAGAGCACCTGAACATGGGGTTCTGAAATAAATTCACCTCTCAAAAAAGTTTCTTCTGTTACTTGTAAAAAGTATCGGTAACCAATCATCAAAATTGTCGGAATTAACACAAACAAACCATAAAAAGTTGTTTTTTTCATAGACATTTTCATCTCCCTATTTTTAGTTTAGAAACTAAGCTATAAACCTTGTTATTTTGCTCAATAAATTGAGTATTTTTTTAAGAAGCGTCCTATTTAATGTACAGATAAATTCTTTACTTTTCTGTCATAGACCGAGCGTACTTATCTAAGCCGATACCATTCAAATAAAGAGCTATCGACAAGAGTAATGTTACAGTGGTCATATCTTTTGGAAATATCACGATCATTAATAAACTAATACCGATATCTATTAAAAGACTAGTACAAATTATACGTTTTATTTTTTGCTGTATTTCTTTTGAGAAACAGTTTAATCTATCCAATATCTCTACAGGAATCCAAAAAGAAGTGAGTTTAAAGGAGACATTATTTATCAAAAATCCAAGCAATGCGATTATTTTGGTTAAAATCAACAAACTAAAAACGATATTAATTATGCCATTTGCCATAGGGTCCTCCTATACACTAAGGGGTAAGATTTTTTGATTACTTCACATTTAAAAATTATCTTTTACTTCCCAAGATAAAAAAACGCTTTTTTCTAATACCTTTTTATCTTTTTGTACCTCGTCCAAAACTTTCAATATTAAGGGAGATGCATTCTCAGCATTTAACTCTGTTATAGGAACCCACTCTATACCGTTAGAATCATTTTTTCCATCTTCTACTATTTCAGGAATACTTCCTTCATTTTCAGATAATTGAATATCATAAAGTGCAAAAATATGATGAGTTGTATACTCAGGAGAACTTTTAACAAAACTATCATAAATCCGATTGTTTCCGTACTTCGAAACTTTATGTCCGGTTTCTTCTAAAACTTCTCTCGTTAATGTTTCCGTCAACCCTTCCCCGTCCTCTTGACTGCCACCAGGCAAATCGTATCGATTCTGATAAGGTCCTGCATTTTTTCGTATACATAACAGCCTATCTTCAGTTATATGAACTCCGTATACTCCAATATGTTGATGATACTTCTCTCCATTGTACATTCATATACCCCTTTTTCATCATAAGTTCAAAGCCACTGACTTAAGTTCATGTATTTGTTTTTAAAAATAGGCTATGACCGATTTTTAACAGAACTAAACTCTATATCAATAAAATTGAATCGTGCAATTATCAGTCGCTACCAGAGCAATCTCTTCTTTAACAAAAACTTTTTCTCCTACATGAAATTCAGTAAGGTTCTCGTTCCTAACTTGTCTATCAGCGATATTAAATTCATCGCAGTTTATTTTGTAGGTCTCCCTAAAATTATCTTTGTAGACTATGGAAACCTCAATCAGTTCTTTTTCCATCATCATATCTCCTTTTAACTAGTATGCTTTCGCAGCAATTTCTCAAGATATCAAAATTACTCAAACGCCTCTCTCTTGAGAATACTTTTGATCAATCCTCCAGATATTAAATGATGGATCAAAACTTGGGTTAAAACTGTTCAATTTGTTCAAGTTTTTCTACTATCAATATACTTAGATCAATTGCTTCACCGTAATCAACAGGTGAAGCTGTGTCTTGAAGAGTCGTTAAAACAATCATATTTTTATAAGTCATAACAAATGGAACACAATAAACGTTGTCTTGACTGAAATATAACCAGTCCGAACCTTGAAAATCATTGGTAATATTTTCTTCATTACGCATAAAAGAAATAGTGAAATACTTAGTGCCGTTTACATAAGTAATAGTTTTTTCAGTTGCTTTATCTGAACCTGAAGAGAGTTCACCATCAGAAGTCAAGAACTCTCTTTTATTGAAAGACAGTTCTTTATCTATAGCCGTAACTGAGTTACCTAAATTACTCAATTAAGGATTCACAGATTAAATTTTCTAACCTTTTCCTTAACTTGCTCCACTGCTGGTCAGCCATATCATTCCCTCCTCTAAATAGTAGGATTCTTTTTCTTTTGATAAATCATTCCTACTAAAAAAACAGTGGCAATAGCCAGAAAAATCAAACTTAAGTATCTAAGACTTTGGGGACTGGTAAAGTAGGTTAAAAAAGAATACGTGTATTGCCATATGACCATACTGGGTCTAGTCATGTAGTTCCAGAATCGTTTCAAAATTTTTTTCATCGCACAAAACTCCATTCTATTTGTATTTATTAAATGCTTTTTGAATCATTTTTGTAGAGATAAAGCCTAAAATGATTGAAGCAAATAGTAAAATTACTGAAGGTAGCAATTGAGCAATGCCCTCTCCATAAAAATAATCCTTAAAGACCCATAATCCAATAAAAATGTAACCTAAAGTAAATACTAAGCGAAATATATAATTAAACAGTGTGGTAGAAAATGAAGAAGGATCTGGTGTTTTTTCGTCACTGTTGTTCATGCTGCCAGTAGTACGATTAGTATTTGTATTACCCGATGTCTGACTTGCATTTACCCTGTCATACATAGAACTGGAAATATTATTCTCTTTATCGTATTTGTTTTGATGGTCTCTGTTACTCATCTTAAACACCGCTTTCTGTGATAACGTTCACATCACCATTATACCTTAGTTGAAAGAAAGTAAAATAACAATTTGTATAAAAAACTGATTTGTTAAAAGTATTTGGATAGTAACCTATGCAAATTAAACGTCCACGTAAACAAAAGCAAAAACAACCATTCATCATTTGAATGGTTGTTTTTATATGTATTCAAAAAATTATGTTTGATTAATTCAATTTTTTCAACCGAAAACCGTTAAGGATAGAAAATGTGAGAAATAATATCATAATAGCGGCAACTAGGGCAACTATTTCATATATAGGGTGCACATTCAACGAACTTAGGAATATGCTGAAAAACAATAGAAAGATGCCAATATAAGTCCATTTTCCAGTTTTAATTTCAATGATATCGCCATCACTAACTTTTAGCTCATTACTTGTAATCCCAAGTTGCGATACTTTTAGCAACGCGTCTTCCTCTACAAACTGCAGCTCCAAAGATTCCTGATGAGAAATTTTAGCAACTTTTTTCCCATTTACTTTTATAGCAAAACGAACTGCCATACCCGTAAATCCGGTATTTCTAATGATTTTAATGGACATCCAATCACCCTCCCAAAATTTGATACGAATTTAAAATGATTATATAAACGCTTTTAAGAAAAGTGATTTGACGTTCAACACTTGAAAATAGAGTAACTATTTTTCTAACATACTATTTATCTTTCAGTTTCTCGAGTCCTTTCCTAATTATATAAACAACAGGTCTAATAAAAAAAGTTAGTCCTATCAGAATGAAAAAAGAACTGTATGTTAATTTTCCATTGATCAATAGATTTTTTGGATTACTAGTAGGAATTGGAAAAAACATTGTCGTGTAAATTATCCCTGTTAAAATATCCAATAATAAATACCATTTCGCATTCTCTTTTCTACTAAAATACGCATTGTGATAAATAGTAAACCCGTTAAAAATCAGTAGAATCAGTCCCATGATAAATAACGTTTCTAATCCTTGAGTTTCACCCCATTGATAACTCAAAAAAATCGTTTAAGATAAAATCAAACATCAAAAGAACTAATAGCAACATAAATGAATAGTATCCACATTTATAACGCATCATTTTCTGATATTCATCGTAATCGTTCATCATTATTCCCACCCCAGTTAAATAATTTTCATTCGTTCTTTTCCATCCTTTTTTCATTCCATTCTCGAATAAAGTAAGGGATTGAGATAGACAATCCTAATAATGCAGGCATGAGTTTAAAAATTTCAAATCCAATTTTGCCATTAATCAGAAGACTATTTGGATTAGAAATGAAATATTCAATAGTAAAAGTTAAATTTATAATCCCACTTATCAAGAAAAACCACATATACCCTCGTTTTTCATTCTCTTTTGTGTACCAAGCATTATGGTAAACACTGATGATTGTGTTAAACAATGAGGCGATCAGCACGATGACGAAAATCTCTATCTCTTTCGTTGTTCCCCATTCCCAGTGAGAACCTAATCTAACTGCTAAGAAAGCATTTATCAGTAGTAGACCAATAAGAAGATTAAAAGAATGATTAGCGCACTTGTACTTCATGAAAATTTGATATTCATCATATTTTTTCACTATTATTCCTCCCAGAATAAATCATTTAATGTTACACCCAGCACTTTACAAATCTTAATACACAGATTGATCGTTGGATTATAGTCTCCTCTTTCAATAGCACTGATCGTCTGCCTAGTGACATCCACTGCATCTGCTAGTTGTTCTTGGGAGAGGTCTTTTTGTGTACGAGCTGTCTTTAATCGAATGTTTTTAGCCATATATCTGCTCCTTTTAATGACAACTATATTTTACATTTAGACAATTATAACATACAGTTTTTATCACTAGTGTTGCATGAAACATAATATGTTTCACAATGTTATGTATCCTATTCCAATATGCAAAAAAGTCCTTTATACTGAACTTGGATGACTTATCCAAGACCAATAAAAAGGACCCAACTTATGGATAAGTATAAACTAAATTCTGCTTTTAATAAATGGTTTTCGGCAATTAAGTTAGAAAAATTACCGATTCCTATTCGTGAAAAGGTTTTTGCCTTTGATAAATACCATAAGAAACTTAGTTTCTTTCGAGCTCTGCAGCTTTTTCTTCATGCGATCAATGAAGAGAAAGAAAGTCTCAGAGATATGGATACTGCTTTTGTTTCCAAAGAACTTCAAAAAGAGATTGGGATTGAAAGCATCAGTTATTCTCAGCTTTCTAGAGTTCTTCCCAAAATGGATTCAGAAATTCTTTTAGCTATTTTTTACCAGCTTCTCAGTCAGGTTAAAAAGAAAATGCCCGTGGATAAGCGAAATAGTCTCTATTTAATTGACTCTTCGACCTTTTCATTGAATCAAAATCTTTATCAATGGGCTGATTTTCGTAAAACGAAATCAGGAGTTAAGCTTCACTTAAAACTCTGCTTTATGGATAATGACCATCTTTATCCAGATGATTTTACACTAACTAATGCGATTGAACATGATACAAACCAGTTGGAAGTGTTGGTCAATCAACCTGAGGCAACTTATGTATTCGATCGTGGTTACCTAGATTTCGAACGAATGGATAAAATGCACTGGAATGGTTATTTCTTTGTGACGAGAATCAAAAAGAATACAAAAGTTCATGTTTTGGAAACATTAGCAGCTTCCAAAGAAGACTCTATTATCAGCGACCAATTGGTCGCATTAGGTGCTCAAAACTATCTAACTTCCCGATTTCGTTTAGTGACTATTCAAGATCAAAAAGGGAAAGTTCTTCAGTTCATCACGAATCGTTTTGACTGTTCCTCTGCTGAAATTGCAGAAATGTATAAAGCTCGTTGGCAAATAGAACTGTTCTTCAAACACATTAAACAGCATATGACAATCAAAAAGTTTTTTTCAAGAAGCGAACAGGGAGTCGTAAATCAATTGATTTTAGCCTTGATTGCCAGTTTACTAACCTATTTGATTCAGTTAGAAACAAAGACTGGACAGTCTATTTTCCAAATTAAACGACTTTTTCGTTACCTCCTATTTCAACCTGCAGAAAAATGGATTGAACTTTTAGTGCCCAATTGACTACAATAAAACGTTGTTGTTGGATGCTAATGGAATCAGCTAAATAAGCAAAATTTTCTGGAAATAGTCATCCTTTGCGTAAGCATTCGATTTTTTTTACTTTTTTCAAGAAAATAATAATTCAGAATATTCTGACTATATTTATGCAACACTAGTGAGTTTTAGTAGTTAATTCTTCCGAATTTCATCTCGCCTTAAGTCTGTATGATGAACTAAAAAGTCCTGAACGTTTCCATTTCCAATTTCCAACATTTGGAGACATTTTTCTTTGAATGCAAATTGTTATATACCAAAGCAAAAACAACACCAAAATAGATATCATAGCAGCTACAGAATTCATCCAAAAGCTAGTGGCAGGTAAAAGGCCAACTTTGTTCATCAAAGAAAGAATAGTTGGAACCATAAAAGATGTTGTCAGATAATTTGCTATAAATAAACAACCAGCATCTCGTATCAAATTATAGTAATGATAATTTTTTTGATAATCTAAAATGCCAAAAAAGATTAAGTCTGCAATTATATTTATCAGGAGTAAATAACCTATCAGGACATAATTTGCTTCATATGTGATTAAGGAAATTAAAACTATCAGCACAGGAGTTTTGAATAGCCGTTCATAAAAACGTAATTGGTCTTCAAATTCTAAATCTTTAAATTTCCTCACAGTATCACCTCTCCCCCATCTTATTTAATAACCCCAAAGATTACATTAGGTTCTTCAATAGATTCATTGAATGTATTTTGCAAAAGTTCTTTAGAAATGGGCGAATTTTCTCCTGCTAGAATAAAAGATTTCATAAATCCTCAATTTGTTTAAAAAGAATTTTCTCTATAGCATCTAAACAATCTTCTGCAATATGAGTTGGTTTTGTTTCATTCCATAAGTGTCTATTTTTTGTTAAACTTTCAATTCCTTCACCTGTTAAGACTAGAACGCTTTTCATATCGGAATTTTTAGCAAGGAGCATATCATTTTTCCCAGAATCTCCTACTACATAACATTTTTTCGAGTCTAAATCATATTTTTTTATAGCTTCCCTAACAAAAAAAGGCTGAGGCTTTTTACAATGGCAATTGTCTTTTCTAGCGTGTGGACAAGTATACACTTCTGCTATCTTAACCCCTTCATTTTCTAATTTATTCAATAATTTTCCTAGAGAATCATTGTATTCTTCCAGTGTCATTCGCTCATGAGCGATATGACTTTGATTCGTAATTATTATATTTAGAAAACCATTCTCGTCAGCTTTTTGCAACGCTGGTACAGCTTGGTCAAAGAATTTAAAATTATTATTTATTAGAGTTTGACTATCTGCACCTAAAGTACCTAAAAGATCCCAAATTATTGCCTTATTCATAAGCAACAGATTCTCCCCGTCTTAACTTTTTGAAATGGATGAAAAAATTATTGTCTCATTCTACAAAATATAAGCATCTAGCGATAAGCTAGCATCATACTTAAAACAATTTAATGCCGCAAAAGCATAAAGATCAACATCATCGGCCTCGATACTCACTGTCTCATATTGAGCAATCAGATTATCCATTACTTTTTTATAAAATGGCATATAACTTTTGATATCGTAAATATCTGCTCCACCAATATAGCCTATCTCTATCTCACGACTATTATCTGTACTGTAACAAAATACATAAGATCTAATTTCTTCATTTTTTATAAGTAATTTAGACTCCTGGAAATTTAAATCATCGATTATTATTTCCTTCCACTGAGCCGTTGTGATGTCTTCTCGTAATGGATTGATTCTTTTATGAAAGTCTATATAATTTTTCAATTGCAATTTAAAGACTTGATCCTGAATTTTATCAGTCATCATTCCTAATGAATAGATCTCTCCATTTACTTGAGATGTTTCTAGGTTGCTAATTTTCGCTTCCGTTAAATTGGGTGTATAACATTTCCGCACTAATTCGAATCCACACTTGATTAAAAAATTTGTAGCTGCATGATCTGTTGATTTAACGGAGACTTGAAGCTTTTTAGTATCTGAAGTTAGATACAACTGATCAAAAAGTTCTCTCCCGATTCCTTTCTTTCGATAGTCTGGGTGAATATAAATTCCTATGTACTCTCTGTAAGGGTGAATTGAATTTTTCCATAAACTTCCTATCCCTATAAGATTTTCGTTTTCTATAGCTAGAAAAGTTATCTTTGCTTCCTTACCCCAAATTAAAGAGTAAGAAGCAGTTTTTAATAGTTGATTTATTGCTTCATCGAATGCTGGTTTATATGGGATAAACATGTTGCTTCTCCTAACTAAGGTCTATAAATAACCTCGAATTCTTCACACACTACTAAAGCTTCTTCATCGAAAATCCGATTGTTATTTGTATATTCTTTTGAGAAGAAGTCAATATGCACTTTTCTCCAATAATCCAATGTTCTATCACCTTCGCCCTCTTTAAATGCATGATCTTTTGATACCTTATTGAAAGGTGTCACATAGACTTTTGTTATTTTGATAATACAAACAGCATTACCATTTCCATCCAAAATGATGCTTAATTCATTTTCTTGCGGTATCACTTCATCCTCTATTTCATACAGTTCATATCCTGAAGTCGTAGCCGTTTTAATACCTCGCAAAGTTAATTCAGCTAATTCGTCAGGATACGCACCATAACTCCAAGCTTCATAGTCAGCATTCTTTTGTTCTGGGTATTCCTCAATAAACCGCCCCCATAATTCCGTTGCTTTCATTCATATTCCCTCTCATTCTATAGATTAAAAAATTATTTAAGTTCATAATGTAAAACATATTTGTTATCTTCTTTATTAAAAGAATAGTCTCTAAATCCTTCTGAACGCAATAGATTTCCCATTACTTCATTACCTTTAACATAATCTGCAATTAAAACAGTGTATTTATTTTTTTCTTTACTCATTTGTATAACTTTTCTTATCGTTGCTCGACCATGGCCTTTCCCTTGATATTGTTTTCCAATCATCATGCGCCAAATCATAATTTCTTTTTCATCTTCATCAATATCTAACAGTAGAAAACCTACAACTTTATTTCCATCTCGTATGGCATAAGGAAATACATCATTATTATTGCGATACAAATAACATTCCGCTAAAGAATGGACATTAGAAGCAACAAAATGTTTTTGGTCCTCAGTAATTTCTAGATTGATTACATCTTTAAAATTTTCTTCATTAACAGGTACAAATTCAATCATCTCATATCAATTCCTTACTGAAGCTAATATATAGTTTAATAGTTTGTGACTTTTGTGATTGAAGAAACTTGAATAGGAAAACCGCTTCTCGGCATATTCTTGGTGGAATAGTTTTTCTTCACCATTCAAAACAACTACTCTAATAATTCAGTATTAAGGCATAAAAATAAACCAAATGAAGAAGCAGTAGCATAGAAACAAAATAACAATAATATACGTAACCAAAATCAGTACACTTATCAGTCGGATTGATTTAAGTTTAATAAAAATGTTGTTCTTCGAAAATAGAACGACTATTGTCACCAAAAATAAGAATAAAAACAATACTATGAATCCAAATAAATAATAACCAGGATATAAAAAAGGGGTTAAGTAAATCAAAAACAACCCTATTGATAACAAAACAGTTAAAAACAAGGAAAGAGAAGCTTTTTTTATATCCATATTTATCATCTCCAAAAGTAGATTAAATTTAAAATACAGAAAAATAAGATTAATCTCATCTTAATATCATTCTACACTAGAAATGCAAATAAATCACATGCTTTATCAAATCAGTTAACAAACTAGAAAAATGTGTCCCTGCCATAAACTCTACCGTCATAAGGCAGCTATAATTCCTTGATGCAGCCTTTAGAGACTTCCATAATTTTTTTGCGTTACCTTTGTATACCTAATTAACAGAAATAAGTAACGCAAAGCCAGCTTTAATTCTCTTAATCCTCAATTCACCTTAAAAAAGGAACACAAATTCAAATTTGTGTTCCTTTTTTGGCTTGAAAATCAATTAATGGATACGTAAAGACAGTTTTCTAAAATTTTTACAATGTTCCACCCACTTCAACCTTCTCTATTCCTCGGAACTAGAAACTCCTGTAGGAATCAGGAGTGCTGGTAGCCATGTAAAGGATGCAATGTGAATTAGCCAGGGTTTGGGCTTCAGCCCTTACGCTGGCTTTGAAAGCTTGCAAGTCTGGAGACGTTTTTTGGCTCCAGGCGTTCCCATGGCTTTTACCCAGCATCCCTGATTCCGGAAGGAATTTTTTTCAACAAAAAAAAACACTCACCACATGGCAAGTGTCTTTATAATTTATCTTTTATTCCAAGAAATCTTTCAATTGTTTAGATCTGCTTGGGTGGCGCAATTTGCGTAGAGCTTTTGCTTCGATTTGACGAATACGCTCACGAGTAACGCCGAAGACTTTACCTACTTCTTCAAGTGTTCTTGTACGGCCATCATCTAAACCAAAACGTAAACGCAATACGTTTTCTTCACGATCTGTTAAAGTATCCAATACATCCTCTAATTGTTCTTTCAACAATTCGTAAGAAGCATTGTCTTCAGGACTAGTTGCGTCGTGGTCTTCGATGAAGTCTCCTAAATGAGAATCATCTTCTTCACCAATAGGCGTTTCTAATGAAACAGGCTCTTGAGAGATTTTTAAGATTTCACGTACTTTTTCAGTTGGCAAATCCATTTCAGCACCGATTTCTTCTGGTGTAGGATCTCTTCCCAAATCTTGTAATAATTGACGTTGGATACGCACTAATTTGTTGATGGTTTCAACCATGTGCACTGGAATACGGATCGTTCTCGCTTGGTCAGCGATAGCACGAGTGATTGCTTGTCTGATCCACCAAGTTGCATACGTAGAGAATTTAAACCCTTTAGTATAGTCGAATTTCTCAACAGCTTTCATCAATCCCATGTTACCTTCTTGAATCAAGTCTAAGAATTGCATTCCACGTCCTACATAACGTTTTGCAATACTTACTACTAAACGCAAGTTGGCTTCAGCCAAACTTTGTTTCGCTTCAGGATCTCCTTCTTCGATTCGTTTAGCTAAAGAAACTTCTTCGTCGGCAGATAATAGATCTACACGACCAATTTCTTTTAAATACATACGAACAGGATCATTGATCTTAACGCCTGGAGGAGCAGTCAGATCTTCTGGTTTTTCTTCCTCTTCTTCTTTTTTCAGTTGTCGTTCAGTAGGATTTCCATCTTCTCCGACAACACCAATTCCAGCATCTTCAACGCGTTGGATTAAATTATCCATATCTGTAGCGTCTAAACTGAAAGGCGTTGCAATTTGATCAGCTAATTCATTGTACTTGATAATCCCTTTTATCTTGTACTCGCTGATAACTCTTTTTACCGCTTGTTCATACGTTTCTTTATTTGCAGTTTGTTTTTCTGCCATCAAAAAATGCCTCCCCTTTTCCAACTGAATGATTTAAAAAATACTTAAATCCATTAATTATGATCTTACCATACCTCACTTGTTTTTCAATAAGCGAGATAGATCCACGACTTCCTTCATTAGGATACGCAATTCATCTCGATTCCCTTGTCTGGAAGCTTCTTTTATTTGCTGCTGCTTTTCTTTGAGCTGATTTTCTAAAGAGGATTTTCTAGAAATAATATCTACACAGTCTATAATTTCCTGATTAGACATCTCTTCACTCACAGACATCAATTCAAGTTCCGCAATATGGTTCCTCAATTCAGGTTCTTTTACGAAATCCATAAAAGCTTCTACAGTTCCTTGATTATCTGTCTGTTCTTTAAAACTCTCAAACAACACATACAGCATTTGGTACTCATCGTGAAGAAAGTGAAAGTGTTCATCGATGCTTTTCAGCTGTACCCAAGCAGCTTCAAAATGGAACAAGCGATTCAGCAATAATCTTTCTGCCCGTTCAATCGGCCCAATCGTTCGCCTTTGCTGTTGAACTTGAGGAGCGACTGCTCTTCTGGGCGGCTCTTGCTGTTCTGTTTGTTTCCCTTTGTTTTTCTTGCTTTGGTACGCATAGAACGTCTGTTGGAACTGCTCTTTCAGTGTCTCGAGTGTCAAATCGAACTCTTCAGACAACTGCTTCAGATACACTTCTCGTTCTACTGCTGAAGGAATTGTCAGCATCTCATTGAGAATTTTTTCAATATACCCCAACCGTTCGCTCTCATTGTTTAAATTGAGCGATTTTCGGTAATAGCGCATCTTGAAGTTGAATAACGTATCTCGTCCATGACGGACAAATTCAACAAATGATTCCGGAGACTTTTGCTTGATGTAGTCATCAGGATCCAGACCTTCTGGAAAACTCACTACTTCTACATCAAAATGTGTTTCTTCCGTCAAAAGATCCGTAGCTCTTTTGGTTGCCTCAATCCCGGCATTATCCCCATCATAAGCTACTACGATTTTATCTGTGATTCGATCCAGCATATGAATCTGTTCATTCGTTAAGCTGGTTCCCATGGTAGCCAAGGCATTGGTCACACCGGCTTGATAAGCCGAAATAACATCCATAAAACCTTCAAATAGAATTGCTTCTTTTTCTTTTCGGATCGTTGAACGTGCCCGCTTATAGTTGAACAATACTTTTCGTTTATTGAACAAATACGTTTCTGGACTGTTCAGGTATTTAGGTTCATTGAAATGCGGATTTTCAGTCGCTTTGAACAGCCGGCCAGATAAAGCCACGACTTTTCCTTGCTGGTTTTCTACCGGAAATAAGATCCGGTTAGAAAATCGATCCATTTTATCCCCATTCTCACGAGTGATAAAGAGTCCAGATTCTTCCATCTGCTGCTCTGTATATTCTTTTCCTTGTAAATATTGCAGCAACACTGTTCGTTCTTTAGGAGAAAAACCGATTTTAAAGGTTTCAATTGTCTCCATAGTCAATCCGCGATCCAGTAAATACTGTAACGCTTCTTCACCAGCAGTCGTATTGACCAAGATATGGTGGTATAACTCCACACTATCTTCATGCATTTGGATCAATTGATCTTTTTTCGAGTCTCCTGCTGCTTGAAAACCATTCTGCTGCGGCAACAACTCATTATCTACAGGGATATTAGCCAATTCAGCTGTCTTAATGACCGCTTCTGGAAAAGATAATCCATCTACTTCCATTAAAAATGAATAGACGTTCCCTCCACGCCCGCAACTGAAACAATGATAAATTTGTTTTTCTTCTGTAACGGAAAATGATGGTGTTCGTTCTTCGTGGAATGGGCAAAATCCAAACAAGTTCTTTCCTTGTTTTTTCAATTGCACATACTGACTTACGACATCCGTGATGTTGGTTTTTTGCCGAATCTCATTAATTGTCTCTTCAGGAATCCTTACTGCCAAATACTCCACCTCAATCCATTCAAGACTGTTGTCTACTAAATAAACAGTAAAAGTATCTAAGAGTCGCACTCATCAAATAAGTGCGACTCAATTATTTTTCATTTATTATTATACGCAACAATACATAATGTATTATAGCATGTAAGGCTTTAAATTACAAAGTCAAAATATTATATGATCCGCTTTTCGGCGTATATTTGCTACGGATTCATAGACTATTTTGAATCGAAGCCTCCTTATTGGATGGACGCTACTTTTTTACCGATATTCGTCCGTTTTTCAAGTCCTAACCAAATGACTTGGGCGATAGTAAAATCGATCATACTGTGTACGACTGTGCCTAGTCCAACCAGCAATAATACGGAAGACATAAACCCTTGTGCGTAATACCCTTCTGTCATGTTTCCTCCGAAATAAAACAACGAAACTACTGCAATTTCACTTACAGCATGAACAATCCCGATCCCTAATGAAAAAAGAATCGATTGTCCTTTATTATTCAGTAAAGATGGGCGTTTTTTCAATAGTTGAGAACCGAGGACTACAAATACTACATGCGTCAGTGCCCTTAATGTTACCACTATTGGGAAACCGCCTAAAAAGAAGCCCATTGTTGTTCCAAGTGCAACGGTCAGCGCCACTCCTGGAGAAATGAACATAGCAATAAATATAGCAACATGACTCGCTAAAGTAAATGAGGCTGGTTCTAAAATGATCTTTACCGGACTGATCATCGGAATCAAAATCCCGATAGCGATCAATATAGCTGTTAACGTTAATTTTAATGTCTGATTTGTTTTTGTTTTCATTTTTTCACGATCCTTATAGGTTTTTTACAGGTGTCAAGACACCTGTAAAACAATTATATAAGTTATCCGAAAAATGTCAATATAAAATCAGCTTACGTACAATATATTTAGTCGCTTCAGTTCTTCTTTGATTTCTTCAAACGTTTCACTGTCTTCACAGGCAATGGTGTGTAAATGGATTCCATTGGTTAAGTCTGAAAGCAATCCTGTTTCCGTTTCTAGCACCCGTTTCGTAAATCGGTCTGCGTCTTTTCGAGAAGCAATGTTTAACCGCCCCGCCAACTCTCCATAAATTGGGTGTTCGACAATGACGTCTAACAATTCCCCACCTTTATCGACCACGGCATACAATTCCTGTTTCGTCTGGTTGCCTGTATGCTGACAAGCTATGGTACCGGTATATTGCCGGTATGTATTTTTCGACCGGGCAGCAGCATCTAACACATAACCGCGCGGGGTTGCAATAATATCTACTCCAGAAGCACGCAGTAAAGAAACGTCCCCCACAATCACTTGTCTGCTGACACCGAACTGTTTAGCCAGCTTTGACGCACTGAATGGTTCGCTTTCTTGTCTTAATGTTGCAATAATCGATTCTCTTCTTTGAGCAGCATCCATAATCTTATCCATCCTTTTTTGTCCTTAATGTATTCATTATACAAAAAGGATCCTCCATAATACAACGGAGGATCCTTTTATATTTGGAGGTGCGGATGTTTTTTTGGACTTTTTCAAGCAATTAAACCTAGTTTCTTTCTGTAATCAATCGGACTGAGACCGCCTAGAGACAATTTTATTCTTTTGTTATTGTACCAATGCAGGTAATCATCAAGTAGTTCAATGAATGCGTCAATTGAAATATTGTCCCATTTAAAGCCATAGAAGAACTCATTTTTAAGTCTACCGAAAAACCCTTCGCAAGCCGAGTTATCCGGTGAACATCCTTTTTTAGACATGGACTGTGTCAAACCGTTGGTTTTAATCCTTTCAATCCAACCTGGCCATCTGTAGTGAGCTCCGCGATCAGAGTGTATGATTGGCTTTGAATTATCAGCGAGTGTATCAAGTGCCTGATCAAACATACTATTAACGAGCTCCGCATTTGGTTGTGTACTGATAGTCCAACTAACTAAGGCCCCGTCAAAACAATCGATAATGGGCGATAGATAGACTTTTCCGGCGGGAATACGAAATTCTGTAATGTCTGTCAACCACTTTTTGTCAGGTGCTTCAGCTTTGAAATTTCGTTGAATAAGGTTAGGTGTCGCGGGAGTAATTTCACCTGCATATGAACTATATTTCTTTTTAGTTACTGAATGAACAATGAGTTTTTCTTCCTTCATAAGCCGTCTAACAACTTTCTCGGAAACAACAATATTTTGCTTTTTTAGAACGTCATGCATACGACGATAGCCATACGTACGACGACTTTCAATAAAAATATCTTTAAGCATTACCCTTAGATCAGCATATTTATCCGGAAGCTTAGCCTGACTTCTGTGGTAATAATAACTACTCTTAACTAAATCCAAATTCTCTAGTAAAAGTGCCAATGGATAAAAGGTTTTTAATGCATCAATCACTCTTGTTTTTTCCTTGTTGGAGAAATGTTTTGGATTGATGCCCCATTCTTTTTTACAAGTTCGGCAGACTTTTCCAAGATATCTTTTTCCATTCGTAGTCGATAAACTTCTTGTTTTAAAACATCAACTTCATTTTTCAACCCTTCTAGTTGAGGGCTATCAGGCATATTCGTCATATTAGGTGGAAGCTCCTCTCCGATGAGCTCCTCTTTCCAATCATAGAGCGTTTTACGGGTGACCTGCAGGCGCTCAGCAATTTTGTGGACAGAGGTTTCTCGGCTCACAAGATGGATAACGGCCTCTTTTTTCTGCTCTTGAGAATAGTTTAACTTACTTCGCCTGATTTTACGAGCTTCAGGTGCAAGTTCTTTACACCAATCGCTAAGAATGTTTCTATCTGGATAACCCAACATGCGAACAGTTCTAGAATAATTGCGACCGTATTCGATATAGTGATTAACAGCAAACTGCTTTTCTTCTTGCGTAAATTCACGTTTTCTTTTTGAAGTCTTAGAAAGATCACCATTCTCTTCATATTCCTTAAACCATTTGTATAAAGCTTTTGAAGAAGGATAGCCTAATTCATGAATGACTGACGCCAAAGAGTGTTCGTATTTGATGTAAAGTTTTACAGCTTTCATTCTTTCTTCGTAAGAGTACATGGACATTCTCCTGACTTATAGTTGTCCAAGATTATGTCCGCACCTCCTTTTGTTGTTTAAGAAGCAAATTGTGCGTCATGAAGGTTACGATAAACTCCATTCAAAGCCATCAGCTCTTCATGGTTTCCTTCTTCAGCAATCCCGTCTTCATTGACTACCACAATACGAGTCGCATGTTTGATCGTTGCTAAACGATGGGCAATGATCAATGTTGTGCGCCCTTCTGCTAATGAATTCAAGGACTCTTGAATCACTTTCTCTGTTTCTGTATCCAGCGCTGAAGTAGCTTCATCCAAAATCAAAATCGGCGGATTTTTTAAAAACATCCGTGCGATAGACAATCGTTGTTTTTGACCTCCAGAAAGCTTGACGCCTCTTTCTCCGACAACACTGTCGAGACCTTCAGGCATATTTTGAACTACAGTTTCTAAATGTGCCAAACGGATAGCTCGATAAACTTCTTCATCTGTAGCCTCTAAATTCCCATAACGAACATTTTCACGAATCGTTCCTGGGAATAAAAACACATCTTGTTGGACGACACCGATTTGATTGCGCAAAGAATCTAACGTGATATCTTGAATATTGTATCCATCAATCGTAATTTCACCTGAATCGATCTCATAAAAGCGCGGCAACAAATTGCAAATCGTTGATTTTCCGGCTCCACTCGGTCCGACGAAAGCAACAGTCTCACCAGGATGGATCGTTAAATTGATTCCATCTAATACAGGAGTTTTGCCTTCATAAGTAAAGGACACATTTTTGTATTCGATATTCCCAGTAAGACCACTGACTTCTACTGCACCTGGTTTATCTTTGATATCAGGTTCCAGATCCAATTCTTCAGAAAACCTCTTGAACCCGGCTATACCTTTGGGATAACTTTCAATCATGTTGTTGACTTTCTCTATCGGTCTGACAAAGACGTTCGCTAATAAAATAAAACCGATGAAGTCACCGTAACTGATTTCTCCTTGAATCGTATAGTATGCCCCAAAAAACAATGCGAACAAACTAATCAAACGAATCAGTAAGTAATTGTAGGCATGACTGATGCCCAGCATTTTGAAAAACAAAATTTTAGATTTGCGGTACGATTGGTTCAATCCTTCAAATAGAGAACTTTCGTGAGCTTCATTTGCAAAGGCTTGAACCACGCGGATACCGCCAACAGCAGCTTCAATCCCAGCACTGAAGTTCCCTAAGCTGTTGTAAATATCTGTATTGACTTTCGTCATGCGCTTATTGAAAAAAGCTAATGCCAAAGCAATAAACGGAACCAAGATAATGGTTGCGATCGCTAATCCGGTATGGATTTGAAGCATCATATAAAAAGCACCCGTTAAGGTGAAAATCGTAATAAAAATATCTTCCGGACCATGGTGAGCGACTTCTGCGATCTCAAAAAGATCAGAAGTCAGTCTTGTGATCAGCTGGCCTGTCTCACGGTTGTCGAAGTATCGAAAAGATTGCCGCTGCAAATGAGAATACAAGTCTCTACGCATATCGGTCTCAATATTCGTTCCCAATTTATGTCCGTAGTACGTCACTACAAACTGCAGTGATGTGGTAATGATATACAATAACAGCATTCCTACAGAAGCTGCCACGATCAAAGTCCAATTGGCAGTCGGCAGCAGTTCATCTGTTACTTGACTGACAACGATTGGAAATGCCAGTTCCAAGACAGCTACCACTACAGCGGAAATGAAATCGATGGTAAAAAGTGTTTTATACGGTCGGTAGTAATCAAAAAATCGTGTTAACATAATATCCCCCTAATGAACGATCCCTAGTCGCTATAGTTTTTTCTCAATGTATTCTTTCAAGATCACAACATGATTATACACTTCATCTTTTGCCGCATACACCAATGTCACATCTTGTGTCTTTAAACAGTCGTCTAGTTGTTGAATAAAAGTCGGTGTTTCTGGATTGGCGTCTAATTCTTGAAGGTACTTCTCTTTGAAAGAATCAAACTTTTCCGGATCATGCTGGAAAGATTTCCGCGCTTCTGTAGTAGGTGCGATATCTTTGTTCCACTCGTCAACAGCTGCTGCTTCTTTTTTTATCCCTCGAGGCCAAATACGGTCTACTAAAATCCTATACCCATCTGTCGACGATGCAGCTTCATATACTCGTTTCATTTTCACTTTATGAGACATATGAACAGCTCCTTTTCCTTATTCAAGTACGATAGTTAAAAAAAGGACTCCACTAGAAATGACTCTTCCTAATGGAGCAGGTAATTCAACTTACTTGATCACTAATTTATCTAAATCAGCAAAAGATAATGCAAATTGTGCGATCTCACGAAGCATAGACAAACGATTGTTTCTTACTGTTTCGTCTTCTGCCATGACCATGTTTTCTTCAAAGAATTCATGGATGGAAGGCGCTAAGTTGGATAAAGCAGCGTATCGTTCTCTTACAGAGAAGTCAGCATAACGCTCTTTAACAGAAAAAACAGCGTCGTATAGATTCTTTTCACTGGCTGTTTCGAACTTATCGGTCTCGATAGAAGTCTCATCAGAAGCTTTTTCAGCTAAATTGATTGCACGTTGGACAGCCTCGATAGTTGATTTAAAGGTTTCTAATTGGCTTTCAGCTTCTAATACTTGAGCGATCTCAATGATTTGCAAGATATCGTCTTGAGTAGAACCTAAAGCAGCATCCACTACCCCGTAATTCAATTGAAGACTTGTCAATAATTGACGGATTCTGCCTTTGATGAAGCTTAATGCATCAGCTTGTGTCTCAGCGTATCCGCTCAACATCAATTCTGGCTTTTCATGTAACTGAGAAGAAATGTTTGCCCAAATCGTACGGACTGGGAATGACCATTGTTTGTCGACAACGATACGAATCATTCCATAAGCTTGTCTTCTTAGACCAAACGGATCATTTGATCCTGTTGGAACAACTCCAGCAGCAAACAAACTCATTACACTGTCTAATTTGTCCGCAATAGCTAGAACAGCCCCTACACGACTAGTTGGCAATGCACCTTCACTAGAAATCGGTTGGTAATGCTCACGAATCGCTTGAGCAACTGCTGGTGTCTCACCAAATAATAAGGCATATTTCTCGCCCATGATTCCTTGAAGTTCAGGGAACTCATCTACCATGTTCGTTACCAAATCAAATTTATAAATGTCGGCTGCTCTTTTCAGGTCGGTCATTTCTTGTTCAGTCAACCCGATTTGTTTCCCGATCACTTCAGCGAATAGTCCAGTCCGTTGCATTTTTTCATACAATGAACCGATTTTTTCATGGAAAGTAACAGATTTCAATTTTTCTAGGCATGCATCGATAGACAATTTTTTGTCTTCTTCAAAGAAGAATTGAGCATCATCTAAACGAGCAACTAATACTTTTTCATTTCCTTTAGCTACGTTTTCGATGTGGTCCGCATTTCCATTACGTACAGAAATAAAGTACGGCAAGATATCTTTTTCTTGATTCATCACGTAGAAATAACGTTGATGATCTTTCATCGAAGTCATCAAGACTTCATTTGGAATCGCTAAGTAAGATTCATCAAATGTTCCGTAGAAAGCCGTTGGGTATTCTACGATATTAGTGATCTCTTCTAGTAACTCTTCGTCTAATGGAACCGTCCATTGGTGTTTTTCAGCTAACGCATTGATTTGACTAACGATCAAAGCAGTACGTTTTTCGTTGTCGGCTACCACAAATTGCTCACTTAGAGCTGCTTCGTAATCTAATGCCGTTTCGAAGACAACATCTTCACCTAAGAAACGATGTCCGCGGCTGGTATTTGACGTTTCTACATCCAACACTTTAAAAGGAATCACTTTCTCATCTGCCATAGCAGCGATCCAGTGGATAGGACGAATGTATTTTAACGAATGATCTGCCCAGTGCATGCTCACTGGGAAAGTCATTGATGTCACGACTTCAGACAATTGCGGAAGAATATCCATAGCAGATTTTCCAGGAATGAATTTGTCTACGTGAACGTATTCTACACCTTTCAACTCTTTGAAATAAATATCTTCTGGCGTTAATCCTTGACCTCTAACAAATCCTTGAGCTGCTTTTGACCAGTTTCCTTCGTTATCTAAAGCAATTTTCTTCGCTGGACCTTTAGCGGTTACTTCTTGATCTTCTTGTTTTTCAGCTACATCATGAATCAAAACGGCCAAACGGCGCGGTGTAGAATAAGATTTGACTTGTCCAAAAGACAAGCGGTTTTCTGTCAAAAATTTTTCCACGCGCTCCATTAACTGGATGCGGCTTTGAGTGATCACGTTAGCGGGCATTTCTTCTAATCCGATTTCAAGCAATACATTGTGACTCATCTTATTCAGCTCCCTCCACTGTAATGTCTTCTTTCAATAATGGGAATCCCAATTTTTCACGCTCATTGACGAAGGCTTTTGCGATCGAACGAGCCATGTTACGAATACGTGCTAAGTAACCAGCTCTCTCTGTTACCGAAACAGCTCCTCGTGCATCTAACAAGTTGAATGTGTGACTGCATTTAAGCACGTAATCATAAGCTGGATGTACCAACCCAGCATCGATTTGTTTTTGAGCTTCTTTTTCGTACTCTTCAAAGAAGTGCAGCAACATCTCTTGATTGCTGTTGTTAAACGCATATTGAGAGTGTTCATATTCTGGTTGAATAAAGATTTCTCCATATTTTACGCCTTGAGTCCACTCAATATCGTATACACTGTCTACTTCTTGGATGTAAGAAGCTAAACGCTCAAGACCATATGTGATCTCGCTGGTAACAGGCTTGCACTCTAATCCGCCGACTTGTTGGAAGTAAGTAAATTGTGTGATTTCCATTCCATCCAACCACACTTCCCATCCTAGTCCTGCACATCCCATAGAAGGGTTTTCCCAGTTGTCTTCTACGAAACGAATATCGTGTTCTAAAGGATTGATGCCTAATAATTCCAAGCTTTCCAAATACAACTCTTGGATGTTTTCAGGAGATGGTTTCATCACAACTTGGAATTGATGATGTTGGAACAAACGGTTTGGATTCTCTCCATAACGGCCGTCTGCTGGTCTTCTTGAAGGTTCAACGTAAGCCGCGTTCCATGGTTCTGGACCGATAGCACGCAAGAACGTATAAGGACTCATCGTACCAGCACCTTTTTCTGTATCGTAAGCTTGCATCAGCATACAACCTTTATCAGACCAAAAATTTTGCAACGTCAAAATGATCTCTTGAAAAGTTAAACTGTCTTTTTTCATTTTTGATTCACTCCTAGAATTTTTTTGAAATAAAAAAAGTCCCTATGCTCAACACTGTTCGTTAAGCATAGGGACGATTATATACACTAACCGCGGTTCCACCCTAATTCTAGTATTGTTATCGAAACACTACTAGCATCTTTGTTGGTCTCAGCTCCAGATGCCTTTCAAAATCTTCTTGTTATTTGGCTCGCACTATCCCAAAATCGCTTTAAACAAGGGTCAGATTTTTACTTCTTCCTTCAACGCTGTTTCTTCAATTCTTTATTATAATAGCTTCTTTATTGACTCATTGTCAATCTTTTCTGTCATTTTTTTCAGGGTTGCGGGCATCTTTCAACACGCTGCCCCACTTATCCATTTTCTTGATGAACCCTTTACTTTTTAATTTGATCCCAACGGAATCGTCGTATATCTGGTCCACCAAAGATTGAATCTCTTTTTTTGTCTCTTCTTTCACACTGATAGACCCAATTTGATCTAAGGAAACCCTCGAAAATAAACGAATGAAGTAGATGCTCCTTTGAGTCGCATGATATCGGTGTTCATCCATATGCCAGTGTTTCTGGCACAACAGTCCTCCATATGTCTGAGAATAATCAAAAGGACCTTCCGTATTGCCGCAAACCCGGCATCCTCTTAACCCTGGAGCAACTCCAAAATAAGGCAGCAGCTGGATTTCAAAAATATTCATGATGATTTCCGGATCAGATCCTTCATCGATTTCTTGTAAACTGGCAGCTAACTTATGATATAAAGCAGGATTAGGCTGTCTGTCTTCTAATGCGACATCTGTCAGATTTAACAAATAAGTGGCATATGCATTTAAGAAGATATCCGTTTGCATGCTCTGGTACTGCTGCTGGTCTTTAGCGTCATTCAAAAAACAAAGCCCCGTTGTTCGAACGTCTCCAATATAAGTTGCTTTTGTAAAAGGGAGGATGGCTGTTTTTAGTTTGTTGTTTCTCTTCCCTGTTCCTCGAGTAAAAAACGTCAACTTGCCAAACCGATCTGTAAAGATCTTTACTAAATGGTCTTGTTCTCGATGTTTTTTAACAGACAAAACAATGCCTTCAAATTCTTCAACTTGAGACAATTCATCCACTCCCTTTTAACTCAGTTTAATAGTCGTCTTTTCTGTATCCGAAATCTTGCAAATTGGTTTGACGATCTCGCCAATCTTTTTGCACTTTCACCCACAAATCCAAATAGATCTTGTCTCCAAGCAGTATTTCAATGTCTTTTCTTGCACGGATCCCAATATCTTTCAGCATTTTACCGCCTTTACCGATAATAATGCCTTTTTGAGAAGAACGTTCTACAATGACCGCTGCGTGAACTTGAACTTTGTCATTTTCATTGCGTTCAATACCTTCTACCACTACTGCTACAGAATGCGGTATTTCTTCACGAGTCAATTCCAATACTTTTTCACGAATCAATTCAGAAATGATAAAGTATTCAGGATGGTCCGTAACTTGGTCTTCAGGATAGAATTGAGGTCCTTCAGGCAAGTATTTCTTAACTTGAGCTAACAACGTTTGCACGTTGTTTCCTTCTTTGGCAGAAATTGGAACGATTTCCGCATAATCCATAGTGGTTTTGTAGTCTTCAATAATCGCAAATAATTTATCGGGATGAACTTCATCGATTTTGTTGATCACTAAAAATACTGGAGTTGAGCTGTCTTTTAATTTTTCAATGATGAAATTGTCTCCAGGACCACGTTTTTCAGTTGCGTTGACCATTAAGAGAATCACTTCTACACCCTTGAAAGAACTCAATGCAGAATCCACCATGAAGTCTCCTAGGCGGTGTCTTGGCTTATGGATTCCAGGTGTATCGATAAAAATAATCTGCTCTTCTTTTGTTGTGTAGATACCTTGGATCTTATTTCTAGTGGTTTGAGCTTTATCACTCATAATCGCGATTTTTTGACCTACAACTCGATTTAAAAATGTTGATTTCCCTACGTTAGGTCTTCCTACAATAGAAACAAAACCTGATTTATAACTTTTTTTACTCATTAATCCATATCCTCCGATCGAAATGCACCTGGTAATAATTCTTTAATGGTGGTTTCGTGTTTATTTCCTTTTTTATTGGTTAGTAAGACAGGCATATCCGGATGACAGAACTCAGCCATCACCTGACGACACGCACCGCATGGTGAGATTGGGCCGTCAGTATCACCCGTCACTACTAAGTAGTCGAATTCTTTCTTACCTTCAGATACAGCTTTAAAAATCGTTGTTCTTTCAGCACAGTTGGAAAGTCCATAAGAGGCATTTTCAATATTGCAGCCGGAAAAAACTTCTCCTTCTTTTGTGACTAAAGCAGCACCCACTGGAAATTTAGAATAAGGTACATACGCACGGTCCAGCATAGCAGTTGCATCATGGATAAGTGTTTCGATTATAGTGTCATTTGGTTTCATGAAATAATAGCTCCTTGAATAAGTATTTTTTTATAGGATTAAACGTAAATTTATACAAACCAACTAAAAATCTTAGGCAGCAAAATGGTTCCGCCAACAATCAGTGAAAATAGGGACGTTACCAATACCGCCGCCGCTGCCATATCTTTAGCTTTTTTAGCTATAGGGTGAAAATGGTGATCTACTACTAAATCTACGACATTTTCAATAACTGTATTCCAAATTTCCATCACAAAGACTAGAAACACACACAGCAACATCCAAAGCCATTCTATCGTAGTAAGATTGCAAAAAAGACTCAATAAAATAGCTGCCAAACCTAACGTTACATGTGTACGCATATTTCGTTCCTCACGAAATACAGTGGTGACTCCTATAAAAGCATATTTAAAAGAATCAATGTATCTTCGGTTTTTAGTGCTTTTTTTATTCTCGTCCAAGACCATACTCCTTTAGTATTTCATTTTGCAGCCCAAACATTTCTTTCTCATCTTCCGGCTCCATATGATCGTAACCGTTCAAATGCAAAAATCCATGTAAGGCCAGAAAACCAAGTTCTCTTTGGAATGAGTGTCCATACTCGATAGCTTGCTCTTTTGTTCTATCGATCGAAATAATGATATCCCCGATATTTTTAGGAATAAGACCTTCAAAATCACCTAAGAAGAAATCCGGCTCATCATCCACTTCGTCTTCTAACGCAAAGCTGATGACATCTGTCGGCTGATCTTTGTCCCGGTATTCGCGATTGATCTCTTGGATCCGTTCATTCGTGACAAAGGTAACAGAGACCTCAGTATTTTCCGGCAGCTCCAGCTTTCCTGCCGCAAATTCCAATAACGTACGGACTAGTTCTGTTTGTTCTGAAGATACCGTATTGGTTTCATCAAATAAATCTAATTCCATAAAACTTGACCAACTCCTTAAATTTCTCATTCATTTTTTAAGATTTTTCATTGTGAGGTTCTATTTTTGGGTATTCGATCCGACTATGGAACGTTCCCACTAAACTTTCGACTAAGGAATTTTCAACAATGTGCAACTCTTCCATAGTAATTGAGCATTCATTGAATTGACCTTCTCTAAAACGCTCGGCAATCAAAGAGTGGACAAAGTCTTCAATCGATTTTTTCGTCGGGTTGGACATTGAACGACATGCTGCCTCGGCACTATCAGCGATGTTGATAATCGCTGCTTCTCTTGATTGAGGTTTAGGACCAGGATAGCGAAACTCGCTTTCATCTACATCTGGATTTTCTTTTTTAGCTTCCGCGTAAAAATATTTGACCAGTGTTGTTCCATGATGTTGCGCACAAATATCAATGATCGACTCAGGCATATTGGCTTCTTTTAATATCCTCACACCTTCAGAGACATGTCCTAAAATGATGTCTTTGCTTTCGTATGGCGATAACAGCCGATGAGGATTATCCATACCGCTTGGCAGATTCTCTACAAAAAACAATGGATGCGTCAGCTTCCCGACATCATGGTAATAACACGCCACACGAGTGAATAACGAATCCCCGCCAATCGCACTCACTGCGTTGGAACTTAGATTAGCCACCATCAAACTATGGTGATAGGTTCCAGGAGCTTTCGTGAGCAGCAATTTCAATAATGGCTGATTCGGATTAGACAACTCATTCATAGTCAATACAGCTTTATCGTCATAGTAAACATCAATATAAGGAATCAACATAATGGAAAATACATAAGACAATATTCCGCCTAGAATCGAATAAACGAGCATCATAAGCGTTTGGATCGTAAATACAGGTTGGTTTAGATAAAGAATCATTGATAACATTACTATACCATTTCCTATTATCATTAACCAAAGTAAGCTGCCAGATATTTTCTGCTCTTTTTGCTGTTTCGTAAAGGCACCAAACAAGCCATTCAAGCTGTAAATAACAGCAATGATCAATGCGCTAGTGGTTCCTTTGTAATCTGCAAAAACAAAAATCGAAAACACCGGCAAAAAGCTGTTTAAGAAATAACTGAAACGACTGGATAGAAATGCATTTGCCAGCATTGGCGCTAAGGCTGCAGGATAAAGAAAAGCAATATTGTTGATTCCAGCTAATTGCAGCAGCTGCAAGCCTTTCATTATCGCTACACTGACAATCACCAATAAACTGTACAGTACAATGACTTTTGTCATTTTCTCAGATGACGTGGTTTCGATCTTAGTGATGTAATAGATTCCAGTAATTTGAGCAGCTAGTAAAACCAGTAAGCTGTACAACATTTGATAGGATGGTTCGTCATCCAACATGCCCAACAACTCTAATTGGTGGATATCTGTACTATCTACCACATGCCCTTCTTGAACGATTACTTGCCCTTGCAAGATCATGACCGGCTGCACATTATCCATGGCCTGTTGTCTAGCTTGTTCGGTTGCTTGATCATTATAGATATTATTTTCAACAATAGCTTGATCGACAATCAAATACCCTATTCGCTGATACGAACTATCAAGGTCACTGTATTGGATCGTGTCTTGAGCGTCTTCAATCGTTTCTTTTAATTGATCCGCTCGTATGGGTTCAGACATTTTTTTGGAAGTGATCGTAGTGACCAAATCACTTAATTTAGTTAGCGTATCAGAAGGAGTATTTAATAACTCTACAATGATCCACTCAGGAATTTCCGCTATAAAATCTTGAGCAGCTTGTTCTAAATTAGTCGTTTTTTCCTGAAACATACTGTACTTTTCTTCTGTGGTTAGCGGTTCTTCTTCTACTACAGGTGCGGCATCAGTTTCTTCATCCGCATCTTCGGGTTTAGTGGCACGAGATTTCTCCAGCTTTTGAATTTCTTCAATCGTCACAAACAATAACTGGACTTTTGACAGCTGTTTATTTTTCAACTCTGAGTTGAAACTGTAAACAGGCGCCACATTGTCTGCAGCAATTTTTTGATTGATTTCTGTCTGTGCCGTATCTTCAACGGTCGAATTCGCTCTTATTGTGGTGTCTGCGACTTCATACAGTTGGATATCCAACACATCCGGTTTTAATCCTGAATACATTAAGGCAAACAAAACAGAGGAGAACAACAACATGATTAAAGGAATAAAAAACTTTCCTAATTTGTTTTTCACTATAGTGAACACTTTCATCATGTGTATTCTCCTCTGTTGTTTATTGTTTCTTCTCTTCTTTGTCTTGGTTCAGCAACGATTCAGTCTTTTCTTCGCTGTAGGCTTCAATGATGCTTGCTACTACAGGGTGACGCACAACGTCCGCAGCATCAAAGGTGCTGAATTTAATGCCCTTAACAGAACGCAATACTCGTTCTGCATGAACTAGACCACTTGTCGTTCCTCTTGGCAAGTCGATTTGGGTCACATCGCCATTGACGATCATTTTTGAGCCAAATCCTAAACGAGTCAAGAACATCTTCATTTGTGGAACAGTTGTATTTTGAGCTTCATCTAAGATAACAAATGCATCATCTAGTGTTCTCCCTCTCATATAAGCTAAAGGAGCAATCTCGATGACTCCACGATCCATCAAACGAGCTGTATGTTCAGAACCGAAAATGCTGTACATGGCATCATAAATCGGTCTCAAATAAGGATCGACTTTCTCCTTCAAGTCACCTGGTAAAAAGCCTAAACTTTCTCCAGCTTCTACAGCTGGGCGACTAATGATGATTCGTTTGACGTCTCCTTTTTTCAATGCAGAAACTGCCATGACAACTGCAAGGTAAGTTTTTCCTGTACCAGCAGGCCCGACACCAAAAACCACGTCATTTTTTTGAATTGAATGCACATATTGTCGCTGACCAAAGGTTTTTATCCGAATAGGTTTGCCATCATGATCTCGGCCAATCTCTTCTTCATACATACTGATAAATTTCGATAAAGTACCTCGATTGGCCATTTTTACAGCTGTAACGATATCGGCTTGTCCGATTTGTATACCTGTCTTCAATAATTCTTGCAACTGGATAAACATTTCACTTACTAAATCTACGTTTTCTTTAGATCCTACAATCTCTAACTTATCTCCGCGAGTATGGATGACCACATTCATAGATTCTTCAATCAATGTCAAATTTCGATCTTGTGAACCGAAAAGATTAATGGCTTTATCAGGATTTTTTAGTTCTAGTGTACGAGTTTCATTTGTAAGTTCAGACAATCGGCAAACACTTCCTTTTTTTATTTATACAAATCATAGCATATTTTAACGGTAAAAAGAAGCTATCTAACAACTATATCAAGAGTTTCCAACGAATGTTTTGATGCATTTATCGTAAATCCGGCTTCTCTTAACAAGTATTAACGGGATGTTGTATGGATTTTGTCTCCCAAAAAAAGAAAACCTTTTCAATACGAAAGCAACTTTCTTTGGACAAAAAAAGATGGCTTCGAATAGACATTCGAAACCATCTTTTAAAATCGCTGATACAAAACTTTCCTAAGAAAGCTGTTCTTTCACGATTCGATTTACTGCGTTGCCATCAGCTTTGCCTTTAACTTTGGGCATTATGGCACCCATAACTTTACCAAAGTCGCTGGTGGACGTTGCGTTCACAGAAGCAATCACTTCTTGAACGATCGATTGAAGTTCTTCTTCAGTTAACTGTTTAGGCAGGTAGCCTTCCACAATGACGATCTCATTTTCCAATTTCTCGACCAAATCTTGACGATCTGCATTCTTGAATTCAGTTAGTGAGTCTCTTCTTTGCTTCATTTCACGAGAAAGAACTGACAATTCTTCTTCCTCATTCAATTCCGTACCTTTTTTGATTTGTTCGTTTTGCAATGCAGATTTCAACATACGCAATACAGAAAGCTTTTCTTTATCTCTAGCTTTCATTGCTGTTTTAACATCTTCATTGATCGTAGTTAATAGAGTCACGCTTCTTCAACCTCAATTCTAAAGACTTGCAAGGATTAATGCTTGCGTTTTCTAGCTGCTTCAGATTTTTTCTTACGTCTTACGCTAGGTTTTTCATAAAATTCCCGTTTGCGAGCTTCTTGCATAGTACCTGTTTTAGAAACGGAACGTTTGAAGCGACGAAGAGCATCATCAAGAGATTCATTGTTCTTAACGACTGTTTTTGACATATTCAATTACCCCCCTCCGTGCTATTTAAGTAACCGTTATTTCATATGCATAACATGCATAATTAACAAACTGTCCTACTACATTATATCTAAACGTTTTCGCTACGTCAATATGACTTTAGCTATATTCAACAAAAAACTGTCATTAACAAATGATAATGTCTTAATAAATAACAAATGAAAATGTCCCATAACTACGTTACTCTAATCTTATTGGATTGGAGAGATAGAATGGGAGCAGAATTAACTATGTTTGAAAACAAAAAATATGAAGTCATAAAAAAAGTATGTAATGGTCAGTGTTCAAAGGAGCGGGCAGAGATTGAACTAGATTTATCCCGTAGGCAGATTAACCGATTGGTTAATCGCTATAAAACGCAAGGAAAAAAAGGTTTTAAGCATGGGAACAAGGGACGAACTCCCGCTACAACGTTGTCAAAAGAAACCCAACAAAAGATTATTCGACTCTACAGAAAGAAATATGATGGTTTTAATTTGTTCCATTTTACAGAAAAACTGCAGGAGGAAGAACAAGTAACCGTCTCTTATACGACCGTTCGCAATTTATTATATCAAAAACATATTCTTTCTCCTCGTGCTTCTAAAAAAACACAACGAACGAAGCGCAAAGAATTAAAAGAGAAAGAACGGTCTGACCAACTACTAACAAAGAAAGAGAGCCAAGTTTTAAATGAATTAGAATACGTAGATCCTGTGAAAGCTCATCCTAGCCGCTCACGAAAGAAATATAAAGGTGAACAGCTTCAAATGGACGCTTCAAGACACGATTGGTTTCAAAACGGAAAATATGCGCATCTCCACGCTGCTATAGATGACGCCACTGGAATCGTGGTTGGGGCTTACTTTGATAAAGAAGAAACATTAGATGCCTATTACGAAGTAACACATCAGTGTCTGACTACCTACGGTATTCCGTATAATATTTTGACGGATAATCGAACCATCTTTCACTATAAACAAGAAAAGAGCCCTTCAGAAGAGAAGGACACTTTTACACAATATGGATATGCCTGCCATAACTTGGGAATAGAGTTAACCACAACAAGTATTCCTCAAGCAAAAGGAAGAATTGAACGATTATGGAATACCCTCCAAGATCGTCTCCTAAATGAAATGGCCTTAAAAAATATCCAATCCATTGAAGAAGCAAACCAATTTTTGAAACATTATATTCCTACATATAACGCCAAATTTGCTTTACAGCTAAACGATACCAAAAGTGTTTTTGAAAAGCTACCAAAAGATATCCATTTAGATTATATACTGGCTCGCTTTTCACACCGAGTTGTCCAGAAGGGACACGCACTCAAATATCAGAACAAGTTATATCATTTATATAATCAAAATCAGCACGTCTTATTGGCCCCAAAAACGAAGTTAATGATTATTCATACTAAAGAAAATCAACTGTATGCTAGTCATCAGGATTCACTTTTCATGTTAAAAGAAATTCCGCTTCACGAAAAAGTTTCAAAAGAATTCGATAAGCCAATCGAACGTAAAAAGATGCAGGTGCATATCCCTCCAATGAGCCATCCTTGGAAAAAAGCATCTTATGATCGCTATCTTCGGAAGAAAAACCAAAAGGAAGCTCTTAAAACCAATTCTAGAACATGAATACAAGTTTTTAACTAGAAAATAGATTTAGAACGCTAATTTCAGTTGATTCAGAAAATGGCTTCGTGGTTTTCGAAGCCATTTCCTGAATCAACTTTACCAAGCGTAGCGCGGTAGTTTTGCCAGGAATAGGATCAACGAAATAATGACAGTGAACCTAACTCAAATTTGAATAAAATCGGGACATTTTCATTTATCATTGACACAAAGTCTTTAGTCGATTCTTGGGTAAATTTTATTTTGTAAGCCATTATTCCCAACCATCAGCTTCATCAGGATCATATTTTGTATTTGCTAATTCTTCTCCCATTACTTCTTCTACCGTAAATGTAACCGGATTTTCTTGAGAATCTTGAATTGCGATTCTTCTAGCAACCTCAGCTTCACATGTTTTTTCTTCTAATTCCTCAATTTGGCTCAATAAACCTTCATACACTTCTTTTGATAGAACTACTCCAGCAACATCATTCCTATTAAGAATGTAAATACCTTGTTTTAGCTCTTCTGATTTTTCAAAAACATCCATAGGACTCTTTTTCACATCAGTAATAGACCATTTTGCAGCATTTCGATTGCCAAATCTATCACTCCTCTACATTGTTAATGTCATTATAACAAAGTAAAAAGTTTTCTAAACGTCTTTTGTCAGTCTTTTAAACATCCTAAGTCTGATTTATTCAACTGTAATTTCTGTCAAATCATTTTTTATTCTCATCATCTCCTTTCAGTATGTGTAAAATAGTTCTCGAGAGTTAATAAATTTACTGGAAAAAAGAAAGAAGGCACTTTATCATAAATGTATGCTTTGCACGGCAAATACATAAATGAAAGAGGCCTTCTTATGGATAAAATTATATCAAAGGTTTACCAAATAATAAAGGATTCGAGTAACTTAATAGATACAGAAGAAGCCATTCAAGTCTGTATGTATGATATGTTCGCTCAGTTAATGGGGCAGATTTTCACCAACCTCAACCAAGTGATCAAAGAGGAAAAACAGCGTGAAGGCTGGAAAGTGAAACGAGAGGATTGGAAAACGGTCCAGTTTATTTTCGGTCCCGTTCGGTACCGCCGTACCTTAATGATGGACCAAAATCATCAGAACCATTATCCGCTAGATGAGTGGTTAGGCATTCGAAAATACCAGCGTCATAGTCCATTAGTAGAAGTGAAAGTGGCCGAATTGGCGAGTAAAGCTACTTATCGAGATACCGCAGATATCCTGAATGAATGGACAGCCATGACGATTAGTCATCAAACCGTGGGCACCATACTAAAACGTGTAGGAGAAGCTCAAGCCAACGAGGACGAAGAGACGGTGACCGAACTAGAGGAATCAGCTACCTTACCAACAGGAAAAAAAGTGGACTACTTTTATGCCGAGGCAGATGGTGTTTTTGTGCGGGGAACTAAAAAGAAAAAATGCATAGAAGTTCATCATGCCCTCCTCTATGAAGGATGGGAGAAAAATGGCAAACGGGTCTCCTTGAAGGAGCCCAAAGTTATTATGACAATCAAAAAATCAGCCGGTTTTTGGTCAGAAGTTCAAGCTTTTACGGCTAATCGTTATGCTTTACAACAGTCTCAAGTCATAACGAATAGTGATGGTGGTCAAGGGTATACTGCCGAAAAGTTTCAAGAAGCTTTTTCTCAGTCCGCTTTTCCAGTTCTCAATCAGTTAGATGCTTATCATGTTTCTCAAAGCTTGAATCGAGCATTTGGAAGGCAAGCGCATGAATTTAAAACACCTATCAAGCAAGCCCTTAAAAACCACGATAAAGACCTGTTTACCATTTGGATGGATACCTATGAAAGTACTTTGGAAGACGCTCAAGAACTCAAAAAATTAAAGGAATTTAGAACCTATATTTCAAACAACTGGGAGCGTATTTTTGATTGGCGTGAAAAATTGGAAAGCGCACCGAAGGACGCCAGACGCTTAGGGGCGATGGAGTCTCATCAACGCCATATTTCATTTCGGATGAAAAAACGAGGCATGCATTGGAGCAAGCGTGGTTGCGAAGCGATGGTAAAAGTCAAACAAGGGATGTTTAACCAAACATTACGCGAAGCCTATCTTCATCAGCAAAATAGAAGTAGCAGACAGCAACGTCAGGCCAAACGGACGGTTCGTTTGGCATCCTTATTCCAGGAAAGAACCCGTCCTTCTTTAGGAGCTAAAATGGGAACCATCTCTTTGTCCGCTTCAAACTCTTCAGCTTTAGGACAACTCATTAAGAGTTTTCGTTGATTCCTGTCTGTTTGGAGAAGGTTCCTGGTTTGCGGAACGTTCTTTAAACAGATAGGCCAGCAAGCGGCGAAGCTGCGCGGTAGCAACAAGTGTACAAAAATAGAGTGCCTAATCAAGCAGTAAAATAGGATGATCGAGAAAAACTTGACACAAACCTCCTTTCATCATTTATTGACTTTCAACCTTTTTAACGATATTTTTAAACTACTCAACTAAATCGGAATGAACATAAAGGAGGCCTACTAGATGCCTGAAGAATACACCCAAGAAATGATGGCCGAATTATTTGGTCACATCCTGGTTTCGCATAGACCAGTCTTTTCTTTTACAGAGTGCTTAACGATTTATTCAAAAGAAGACATGTTGGCAATAGCTCAAGATATAGATTTTAAAGTTCGCCGCAGTAAAACAAAACAGGTCATTGCAGAGGACTTTTTTAAACAGCTGTCTCTTAAAAGTCAATATAAGTTAACTTTTCAACCGACAGAAAATATTCAACTCTTAAAAGAACTGATAAGTGGTCCCAAAGAAATTGATTTTCTTTCATTTTCGCGTAAGCATTTTGAATTATTCGATTTATTACACCATCGTTGGGTTTTCCTCTTTTATTACAAAGGCACCTACACGTTAGTATTGCCAAAGGAAACCAGAGACATGCTGCTGACTTTCATTGATGATACCGAATTCAAAGAAACCCACCATTTCAGAAATCTTATCCGTAACTATACAAATGCCTTTTTGAATTTATACGGTGCTTTTGAAGCAAACTTTATTGTTGAAACGTGGAACAAATACAACAAGAAGCATCAACTTGAAAAAACTGACTTTTTGTTTGAGGTTGTTCAATTAGGCTGGTTTGAAGAACGGCTCAGAATTACCGATAATTTAGAATTTATTTTTGATGATTCGGTTATGGATGAAACAGAAGTACCTAACTTCATCCAGAATCATTCCATACATGACTACTACCAGCCAACAAAAGTAGATATCCAGTATTTTGCTAAACACGAATTTGATGAGCGAACTGCTCAATATAAGAAAATGAAACGGTTTTTTGCTAAAAAAATGAGTTCAGAAAAACTTGTAGATGTCATGGATATGATTATGGCGTATATTAAACTCGATTTTGGCATGCGTGGACTAGTTCAAGAATTAGATAATCAGTTTGATATTCTTTTTGATGACTTTGAAGACGTACAAGACTTTAGCACTCTATATCAAGACTTAAACAACCATTCACGCAAATGGTCCAATCGTGGCCATACACCAAGCGAATTAATTAAAAATCATCATACACTATCTTCCATTCCTAATAATGTTGTTCCTTTTACAAATAAGAACGCTGGAAAGCAAGAACCTGTCCAAGTAAAAAAAATTGGTCGAAATGAACCTTGTCCGTGCGGCAGTGGGAAGAAATACAAACATTGCCACGGGAAATAGTATGTAATAAAGCCATCAAGTGAGAAACTAAACTTGATGGCTTTTTGTATATTTTTTTGTTAGTTGCTTTATTTCTTAATCTTAAGACGTAAAGTTAAAAAAAGTCATTTTTTAAGCAAATCTGCTCTGCAACTCTTCTTTATTATCGAAGTTAACTACTCCAATATTATATTCATTAAGAGCTTGTATAAATTCTTCTTTAACATTACTATAATTTTCTCCACTCACAATTACATCAAGTGTAGTATTCTCACCATAATTAACAGCTCTATACGAAGAGGTATCTAACCAACTTATTAAAACTGAATCCACACTATTTTTATTGAGTGAATTTTGCACTTTCACTAATTTTCTTTCTCGGTCTTTATTAAAAAAAAGATAATCAATCTTATGTTTTAATTGTGACTTTCCCGTTATATAGAAATTTGGAAAGTAATTATACTGCGATTTATTTTCTGAAAAGTACTCTAACACTTCTTGATAAAAGATTGTTTTTATTCTACTACTGTGAGTGAAAGACAAATCAGATAGCCTTAATAAAGTTTGAGTCATTTCATGTATAGATTGACTTAAGTTTTTTTCATCTGATACTTTAATGATTTCATTATTCGTACTCAGATTAGCGGAATCGAAATCAATAATTGAATGCATTAATTGATTTCTCAACGTAGTATTCTTCATTAAATCTATTCCATTAGACTTTAAATTCCAAATAGTATAACCTTCATCTGTAATTTTGAAATTCGAACCGTCTTTTATTACAATCAAGGAAATATTATCACCAAAGTTGTCGAGAAAAGGTGTCTGTACTTCGATGGTATTATTATTAACGTCTTGAAACTGATGATTATTTTTCACCCAATCAAAGTAGTTTAAAGCCATATCGTTTGCTTTCAAAAAGAACACCCCCTCTCCCTTATTATATATCAAAACCATCTTGAACAGTTAGTTGAATCATTTCTTTATTTTGGATATTGGCATACTCAAGAATGTTCTGTAGTATTACAAATACATCAGTAGTATTTGTAATTGACCTGTATGGTAAAGGATAACTCTTTGTATGAGTGTGTCCATCATTTTTTAAAATAAATTCTTCTTCCGAAAATATATTAATTCGATTTCCTCTAATTCTTTCACCATTAGCATTTTTATGGAATCCATTGTTTACCTAGATAATTCATAGTTTTATGAGTTTGCGCTCTAAAACCGTATTTCTTCAACATTTGTAAAGAGTTTCTTTTTTCACCCATTTGGTGCGTGAAAAAAGAACACCTTTCTGTTAATGTAGATTTGACGAAAATACAAAACAGAGGTGTTCTATATGTCAAATTTACGCGATAATCGACTAAGTTTCAATAAAAATGTTCAAATTTCCTCAAAAAGTGAAAAGCTATCTTCCCATGGCGGATTGATTTTGGTTCGTGAGTTCCTCGAAAAAATTCAGTTTAATAAATTAGTGAAGAAAAATGTGCATTTTGAAGACAAGCGGAAATTCTTTACCCATTCAAAGAACACAACGTTTCTTCAGGTACTGTATCAACTCATTTCAGGTTATAAGTCGGATAGCGCAGCCAATGCCTTGCGGCATGATCCCGTTTTTAAGCTCATCTTAGATGAACAAGAAGGCAGTTCACAGCCAACTATCTCTCGGTTCTTTTCAGAATCGACAGAAAAAAATTTAGATGAATTGAATGACTTGACACAAGCCTTAATCGAGCTGTTTCATGAATCTCAAGCTACACAAGAAATGGTTTTAGATTTAGATTCTACTCATTCTGATACATTTGGTAACCAAGAGTCTACTGATTATAATGCTCATTATGGGACAACTGGCTACCATCCATTGCTTGCTTTTGATGGACTTACAGGTCTTTTTCTTGGAGCTAAGCTGCGTTCTGGAAACCAATATACCTCAAAAGGTGTCGGTTCTTTTGTCCGTGATTTACTAGATTCCTATAAAGACCGTACAACTGAGTTAAATATTCTGGTACGTGGAGACAGCGGATTTGCCACACCTGAAGTTTATGAACTAGCAGACGATTACTCCGTTCAATTTGTGATCCGTCTAAAAGCTAATACGAAACTTCAAACGATTGCAGAACATCTGATCACCTATGGTGATGATACGAATTGGGAAGAAACAGAAGTTCAGTACTTTAACATCGATTATCAAGCAAAATCATGGAAGAAACCTCAAAGAGTAGTGATAAAATCGACACGCGATGGATTGCTTTTTCGCCATGAATTTGTGACAACTAATCTTTCTACTGTTATTCGCAATGACCAAGTGTTTAAGATGTACCAAAACCGTGGGACTATGGAAAACTTTATTAAAGAAATCAAGTCAGGCCTCTATTTTGATAAAACAGATAGCTCTGCGTTTTTGACGAATGCCATCCGGATGACTATTAGCGGAATTGCTTATGATCTTATTCAGTTAATGAAATACTTAGTATTTCCAAAAACAGAAATAAAATCTCTTATCGATACCATTCGTTTTCGGTTCATTAAGGTTGCTTCTCGACTGACACATCATGCTCGTCGAGTTCAAATCCAATTCAGTTGTGCAAATGTGTATGACAAAGAGTTTGAAACGATTCTTCAGAATTTAACTTACCTATGATTCGAGTGTTAAATCGATAATTTTAAAAATTATTCAAAAAAACAAGGGGAAAGTGCGCTCTTTTTTAGTAGAAATGAACTTTTCTTTTCTTCCGTTAGGAAGGAATCTAATCGATTTGTAAAAAAGAAAGAAACATTTCAGTTTCGCCTAATTTTTTGATAAAAATGTCCCTGTATAAAAATCTATGAATGATTCAGGTTGAAGAAAATTATAAAAAGTTAGATTTTATTCTTGGTACAAGTGAGAAAGATGAAGGGTTATTATTATTGGTTCTTTCTTTCCTAGGATTTCTGATTGCACCATTGGGCCTCATTAGTTCGCCCATCGTAATGGCTAGAAATAAAAAAACAAACACACTCTACACGTTTGTGTCCGTAGCCTGTGTTTGTTGCATCGTCTTCAATCTATTTATAGGTTATGGTATTTTAAGCGATATTCTTGGCTGGGGAACGACGACTGTTAATTACTTGATTTAGCAACTAGTACGTAATTGCAATTTTATTAGACTGTACTTTTGCTCTTAGATTGATTGTCGTCGTGAACAAAAATACTTTTCTTTTCAAGTAATAGGTAGCTTGTGTCGCATGATCTACTTTTAATATTGCACTTGTAAAACTGCCTATGTAGGCCACAATAGCAGGTGCGTACGCTTTTATAATCTTGTTCTGACTGACGTCAATTTGATAACTCGCCTGCCATTGACCAGCTGTAGATGCTGATATTTTATACGTGTCATTTTTAACACTTCGTAAACTATTGGGCATTTCTTCAACTTCTATGACTAATGGCTCTCCTTCAGGGCTGACACGTTCGAATGTTTGTGTTCCACCCTGTGCCAAGTCGTAAATTAGCTCCGGTGCCTCTGTTGAAAAGTGGCTTTCTTCAGCGTGCACTTTCGCGGTTGGCAAACTTACAAAAACAAGCATGATACATCCCAATATAAACACAGTTTTTTTCAAAATAGTGCCTCCATTCTCTATAGTGTCCGATCATTCTGTCTAACAGTCTTCATCACAACTCATTTTTCTGGATTCTATATATTAAGTTGCCTTTTTTCAGCAGCATGCTGTCCGTTTAGTTTACCCAACACACCTTTTCCATCCGAATAACTGCTTTCACTCAAGAAACGGAACCCATTAAAAAGGGTGTAAACCACGGGAAAAGTACGCATAAGCTGATGATGGAATAGACAATAGACCCGTTGTTTTATTCATTACATCATCCCTCACGTTAAATACAATAAAACCGATACTAATAACAGCTATTAATAGATATCAAAATCCCATAATCATCTCTTTCTAAAATTAAATTTAACCCATTATATACCTTCTAACTATAACACACTTCATCGTTGGTGTGTCTTATCATACATAATGAGAACAAGATAAGCCCTACAAAAAAAATTTGTTTTTAATAAAACGGATAAGCCACCATAATTGATGACAGTTTCAAAAACTTCTTTAAACGCCTTGTTGTTGACTGAAATCATGGGGGGGGGTAAATAGAAGACCCCGATTGAAACGGCTGTCCGGGTAAGGTGTCCGCTAATATAAGTGCTGAGCCACCGATAATCAAGTGCGCATGTATCACATGACATTCAAAACTATCAGGAATAGGACCTTCAAACTCATCTGACCAGTCATTTAAATACTCTATACCATACACTTCTGCGTCAAATACATTCGTATAAAAATCTACGGCTCTTTTGACTGTCCATCGAGTAACAAATAGGGTGTTAGCGTCATCGCCATAATGAATCTTCCTTTCTAAATTTCACTGAGGTTAGGTTATACCCATCTTCTCATAGGCAGGAAAGAAACACTTCTCATTTATTGCGCAATTTCAATGAATCCGTTAACAACTGAGGTAAGTTGACTAGAATAGGAGGATCTTCCGGCAAAGGTTCACACAATACAACAACAAATTGTTTATTCGAATCTGCAGGGAAGTGACGGCTGTCTTCTTTTCGCCCTTGCAAACAATCATCAAGAACGAAGTAACACAACGGGTTCATTGTGCTTTCAATCGAACAAACTAACAGATAATAAGTCCCATCTGGTATATTTCTGAAGTGGTAGCGGGAGGCTTTGGTTAGTGTCGTTGCGACAATTGGCAGCAGAAAATCCAGTGTGTCGTTTAAATTCTCAGCTGAAGTGAAACTTACTGTAACCAAAATGGTGTGTCACTTTTTCTATTGCCGGTTCTTCAGAAAGTGACCGTTTCATATAGTGTAAGACGGTCGGCATCTTATCCCTCATCAAAAACCGCCATTCATCAAACCACGTTTCCCTTCGTTTGGCTAAATCGCGTTATCATTCCCACACCTTTTTCTTACTGTCGCTTGACCATGTCCCCCTTTGGCGAGTCGCCAACAATGAGTCTGTCAAACACGTCGTTCTTCATTCTTTTATCCGTTAACCACAACAAAATTGCAACGAAGATGCCACTCAGCACCCTTAGATACCATCATTTTCACGTGCACAACTTGATCTGTAATAAAAAAGTGATATGTGCTAAAAAAGAAACACAGGACGGCAGTGGCTCTCGCACTCATCCGTCTTGTATTTCTTTTTTATGTGTCGCGCTTTTGTGTAGGCGTTTTTAGTTTTGACAGTTCTAGACTCTTTTTAAATGTCAGTCACATGATAGGCCAAACGTTTGATATTTAACAAATGCTTTACTTCAACGTTATCTGAAATACTGCTGCCACCAATTGCGCCACAACCTAATGTTAGTGACGGTGCCAATCCTGTTGAAGCACCGATACCGCCGAAAGTCGATGGCGTATTAACCAGTAACCGAGAAGCAACGATTTTTTCACCAAATTCTTCAGCATGATCTAAACGCTTCGTATGCAATGCCGCGGTATGTCCAGCACCTTCATTTCTTAAGATAGCATTGCACTTGGCGATGCCTTGTGACCAATCCGAGACGGTAAACAATCCCAAGACAGGTGTCAATTTTTCACGAGAATAAGGATTTGTTTGGCTCACCTCATCTGATTCTGCAACCAAAACTGAGGTTTCTTGTGGGACGGTTATCCCTGCTAGTTGGGCCACATGATAGGCTGACTGCCCCACAATTTGTGGATTCATCATGCCGTTTTCACGAAGGAGAATGGTGGCTAATTGGTCACTTTCAGCTTTGCTCAACAAGTAGGCGTTATTTTCAATCAAAGCCTCTTTAACCGCTGCCTTAACCGTTGCAAGCGTAATGATCGATTGTTCTGATGCACAAATGGTCCCATAATCAAAGGTCTTACTTTTAATGATTTTTTGAATAGCCGCGTCAACATCAGCTGAGTCATCAATCAAAGCTGGACCATTACCAGGTCCAACCCCAATTGCTGGATTACCAGATGAATAAGCTGCTTTAACCATTTGTCCGCCACCAGTTGCTAAAATTAAGGCTGTATCAATGTGCTTCATTAAAGTTTGCGTGCCTTCTAGTGACGGTTTCTCAATCACTTGAATCAACCCATCTGGCGCCCCTGCCTGAACAGCTGCTTCATTGACTAAACGTGCCGTTTCACTGATGGCCTTAACGGCGTGTGGGTGAGGTGAAAAGACGATTGCATTACGCGTCTTTAGGGCAATAAGCGATTTGAATATAACAGTTGAAGTTGGGTTTGTCATCGGTACAAGTGCGGCAACAACTCCCATTGGAATCGCGTATTCAACGACTTGATTGACATCATCTTTGTGGATGATGCCCACCGTTTTTTCATCTTTTAGCTGATGATAAACGCCCTCGCTGGCAAACAAATTTTTAGTGGTTTTATCTGCAACATTACCAAATCCTGTTTCAGTATGCGCCAGTTCTGCTAAGGACTCAGCTGCTATCGTTAACTTTTCTGATACATTTTTAACAATAGCATCAACTTGATTTTGGGAAAAGTCAGCATATTGCTCTTGTGCTTTTTTAGCCATTTCAATTAAAGCTTCTACCGTCGTCGCCTTTTCAGCCGTTGTGACGGCTTTTTCTGTCGTTTTGCTTTGCTGGTTCATCATGCGTATTCCCTCTTTCTGATTGGTATAACCTTATTTTAAAGCGTTTACATTATAACTGTTAGGAATTATTTGACCTCTTTTTGGACAATTTTTATTTCCTTTCACTAAATGGGATGCCGACACTTTTTCTCTCTTTTATTTGCATTAACGGCCATTTAAGGGTACAATCAAGATAATCACAGCGGCAAAACAGTCCGTTTGGAAAGGATTGATTGACATGTGCGATGCTCTTCTCGTTGGCTTTGAGCCTGAAGATGAGGCGACACTTAAACAGCTTTTTAGTGATGTCTTTTTTAATGTCACCCTTTTGCCCGATCAGGCGACTGCTAAGACGGCCTACAGATTGGCTCAACATCACGCCATCGACTTGCTCTTACTGAATCTTGGCAGTGACCCAACAGATACCATCTTTGACTACAAAATGAATATCCTAGGCATTCAACCAAATGTTAAAGTGATTTTGTTCGATGATCAACCAAACTATGATCGTCTCCTCACTGCACTGCGTTGTGGTGCAATCGATTATCTGGTTAAACCATTAGATTTGAAGCTTTGTAAAACAGCTATTCATCGCGCTATTTTGGCTTTGAATCAGGTTTCGCTTTTAGATTATCATCGCGAGTCTGTGACAGATACGTCTAAGGAAAGTGCACACCAAATGATGCAATACATCCATCAAAATTATGATAAAGAGATCACATTGGGGACATTAGCTACCTTCATGCACCTCAATAAAAGTTACGTTAGCCGCACATTCAAAGAAGTGGTCGGCACAACTTACAGTCACTATCTCAGGCGGTATCGAATAGACCGTGCAAAAGAATGGCTCAAAAATCCGAATCACACGATTACTGACGTGGCCCAAGCCGTTGGTTATCCTGATATTGCCTACTTTAGTCGCTTATTCCGAAAAGAAACCGGTATGGCACCTAATGTGTTCAAACAAAAAGCTGCTGGCGCAATCCCCCCTGCAGCAATCAGCTCATTACCGAAAAACGCCTCCCAACACTAATCTTGTCACATTTTTTGCTAACCTCTTGATAGCCTTGGACATAAAAAAAAGAGCGAATATCTTCGCTCTAAATAGAAACCACTATCCGGTAGACTCAAAAGCCTAAACCTCTTTTGCTGTTTACTGGATTGTTTTTTTCAATGCATCCAAATTGGCTTCCATGACTTTGATGTAATCCATCCCAGCGTCTTGATCTTCTTGAGAGACCCCTTCTATTGGGCTTAAAACAAGCAATTCAACGCCCACTTCATTGGCCAATGTTTCTGCTATTGCAGAGCTGGCATTTTCTTCATAATAAATGTAGTGAACATCGTGTTCTTGAACAAAATCTGTTAGTTCAGCCAACTTTGCTGGACTGGGTTCAGATTCTGGCGATAATCCTGAAATAGCGACTTGGGTCAAATCATAACGCTTGGCTAAATAGGCAAACGCTGCATGTTGCGTCACGAATTCTCTGTTTTCAGCACCATCAAAGGCCGTTTTGAACGCGTCATCCAATGCCTGCAATTTTTCATTGTAGGTCGCTGCATTTTCGTGATAAGCATCGGTATTGTCAGGATCCGCTTTGGCTAATCCCTCAGCGATTGTCGTCACTTCGTCTTGTCCCAAGCTAGTTGCCAGCTCTCATCGAAGAGATAGCGGGCCTCATCTAGCATCCATGGTTCAGATCGGTGATGATCAAGCCACATCAATAACTTCGCCCATTCGACTTGATGGCCTGGGATAAATCCATATGGCCGATATTCATCTTTCGTTAATCCCTTGTTAAAGGAGAAATCAGCCTTCCAATCAGGGGTGTAGTGTTCCCAAATCAGCTGATGAGGTTTGGAAGCCACGTCTTGTGTGATATTTTTTGCGAGCCGATAAGCTTTATCTAAATACACCGCTTCTTTTGTTGCTTCGTAGGCGGTTAGACAGGCTTCGCACATATGCATATTAGCATTTTGCCCTCTATAGGATGCTTGTTCAGTCCAATCACTGGTCCATTCATCACTGTACAAACCGATTTCCGGATCCCAAAAATGAGTCTCAAGCACATCAAAAACCGTATCAATGACCAGCTTGGATAAGCCAAAGATGCTGCCAGCAAAACAAACGCATGCCCATAAGCCATTTTTGCATCATCAACAACGTCTTGACCAGATAGTTGAAAAAAATACCCGCCATTGACCGGATCTAAATGGTCATTTTGAATCGCTTGAATGCCTCTTTTGGCGGATTGTAAACACCAATCTGGTCCACCAAGCAAAGCCCCCACACTAAAAATGTAGGTGAATCGAGACACGCCAACCAATTGCTTTGTTTTTGTATCATTCACTGTCCCGTCATCAAGAAATCCCCCCATGAAACCACCGTTTTGATGGTCGATACACTGCGGGTAGTAAAAGTTCAGTGTCTCAAAAATATGGTCTTTCAATTTAGACTTATCTTTAAAATTGGGATCCTAGATAATTCATAGTTTTATGAGTTTGCGCTCTAAAACCGTATTTCTTCAACATTTGTAAAGAGTTTCTTTTTTCACCCATTTGGTGCGTGAAAAAAGAACACCTTTCTGTTAATGTAGATTTGACGAAAATACAAAACAGAGGTGTTCTATATGTCAAATTTACGCGATAATCGACTAAGTTTCAATAAAAATGTTCAAATTTCCTCAAAAAGTGAAAAGCTATCTTCCCATGGCGGATTGATTTTGGTTCGTGAGTTCCTCGAAAAAATTCAGTTTAATAAATTAGTGAAGAAAAATGTGCATTTTGAAGACAAGCGGAAATTCTTTACCCATTCAAAGAACACAACGTTTCTTCAGGTACTGTATCAACTCATTTCAGGTTATAAGTCGGATAGCGCAGCCAATGCCTTGCGGCATGATCCCGTTTTTAAGCTCATCTTAGATGAACAAGAAGGCAGTTCACAGCCAACTATCTCTCGGTTCTTTTCAGAATCGACAGAAAAAAATTTAGATGAATTGAATGACTTGACACAAGCCTTAATCAAGCTGTTTCATGAATCTCAAGCTACACAAGAAATGGTTTTAGATTTAGATTCTACTCATTCTGATACATTTGGTAACCAAGAGTCTACTGATTATAATGCTCATTATGGGACAACTGGCTACCATCCATTGCTTGCTTTTGATGGACTTACAGGTCTTTTTCTTGGAGCTAAGCTGCGTTCTGGAAACCAATATACCTCAAAAGGTGTCGGTTCTTTTGTCCGTGATTTACTAGATTCCTATAAAGACCGTACAACTGAGTTAAATATTCTGGTACGTGGAGACAGCGGATTTGCCACACCTGAAGTTTATGAACTAGCAGACGATTACTCCGTTCAATTTGTGATCCGTCTAAAAGCTAATACGAAACTTCAAACGATTGCAGAACATCTGATCACCTATGGTGATGATACGAATTGGGAAGAAACAGAAGTTCAGTACTTTAACATCGATTATCAAGCAAAATCATGGAAGAAACCTCAAAGAGTAGTGATAAAATCGACACGCGATGGATTGCTTTTTCGCCATGAATTTGTGACAACTAATCTTTCTACTGTTATTCGCAATGACCAAGTGTTTAAGATGTACCAAAACCGTGGGACTATGGAAAACTTTATTAAAGAAATCAAGTCAGGCTTCTATTTTGATAAAACAGATAGCTCTGCGTTTTTGACGAATGCCATCCGGATGACTATTAGCGGAATTGCTTATGATCTTATTCAGTTAATGAAATACTTAGTATTTCCAAAAACAGAAATAAAATCTCTTATCGATACCATTCGTTTTCGGTTCATTAAGGTTGCTTCTCGACTGACACATCATGCTCGTCGAGTTCAAATCCAATTCAGTTGTGCAAATGTGTATGACAAAGAGTTTGAAACGATTCTTCAGAATTTAACTTACCTATGATTCGAGTGTTAAATCGATAATTTTAAAAATTATTCAAAAAAACAAGGGGAAAGTGCGCTCTTTTTTAGTAGAAATGAACTTTTCTTTTCTTCCGTTAGGAAGGAATCTAATCGATTTGTAAAAAAGAAAGAAACATTTCAGTTTCGCCTAATTTTTTGATAAAAATGTCCCTGTATAAAAATCTATGAATGATTCAGGTGTTTAAGTTAATTCTTAAAAGTGTAAGATTTGTCGTTTTATCTAAAAATTGAAAAGTTTTTTTGTTTCAGTAAGAAAATACATTAGTTCAAATTTCCTTTGATCATCCGAAAAGCTTTTTACCAGAATAATTCCATTAGTAGGGTACGTGATTATCTTTCGGTGCTTTTTTAATATGTTTTTCAATAGCTTAATTAAATCATGTGCCTCAGCATCAGTTAATAATAGTTCCACTTAATGTATACCTCCATTTGAAGATGACATAGTTTAAACAATAAATCATAGTGACTTTTTTATGTTTTTTATTACTACAGGTTTTTACCTCTACACTAAATAATACGTAGTAACATCTATAAAAGTTTATTTAAGAAAGTATCTATGCTTAAATTTTGTTCTTTGCTATAAATCATCTTTTCTGTAATGGCAGAATCTCTTCTTCGATCAAGTCAGTAAATTGTTCTCTGACTTCTTTCCAATAAGTCAGTTTCTTAACGGGTTGTTCCGAACTCTGTTTATATATTTCATAATCACTTGTCCGTTTTAACTCGTGTTCTCCATTTTGACGTTTTTTTGAAGGATTGTAATTTTCTACTACATATTGAAATTCATCTGGTTTCAATCCCATCTTTTCAGAAAATTCTTTAACTAATGATTGAGTAGTTTCTTGAATCATATCTTCTAGCAAGGTTGAAACTTGTGCACCACGATAATCCTCTGGATGTTCTTGGATATCGTTCCACAGTTTTTTCATCAATTCAGCTAATCTTGGATTTCCTCTACCTAAATCATTTATATAAGAATCAACCTCATTTGAGTTTTGCTTGATTTCTTCAAATTTCGAACTAGCGTCATTACTTGGAACAAATGCTTGAATCAACATAAGGATATATTCATAGTTGATTTCATCTGTTCTCACGGACTCCAACTCATATTCTATGTCTATTTCTATCGGATCAACTTCATCTATTGGTGGTATCTTGAGAAATTCTATCACATTGACATATCTACCATGATACTCTTCAATGACTTCATTGGTTAGTCCATATTGTTCTTCTAATAATTCAGGTTCAAATTCAGAATAAACTTTGATTGTAGCTAGAGAGCGATCAAAAACTTGAAATGCTTTAGCAAATTTTTTCAAAGCTGGAATGTTAGAATCGTCCACATCGACTTCTTCAGGAGTTTCAGCAATCATGCGCAATTCATGGACGGCTTCTTGAAAAGTTTTTTTAGTCTCTTTCCAAGTTGGTGCTAAGACCTCATTCTCTCCTCCATTTGAATACAAAATCAAAGCCTCCGTTACTTTTTCTTCAAAAGTTTTTGGCGTTTGGAAAGTAACGATTTGCCCGTAATGTTTAGAGTTATCAAATAATCGATTCGTTCGCGAAAAAGCTTGTATGATATCATGCGGTTTCATCGGTGGTCGATCAATAAACAAGGTTGATAGACTTGGAGCATCAAAACCTGTTAATAAACGGTCCACCACGATTACAAGATCTAATTGTTCTTTCCGAAATTTATATTTTTCTTGTTTTCTTGCTAGGCGATCATTTACGTTTCGATTGTATGCTTTCATTTCTGCTACTGAATAATTAGTATGGAACATTTTATTATAATCTTGAATCGCTTCTGCCATTTGTCTTTGATTTTCCAAAGAAGCTTCTTCGTTTTCTGAAATAGAATACGTAATCGCTATCCTTGGAAAATCTGGTAGCACACTTTTTGTACGTTTTCCGATTTTTACATCTGTTTGGTTATCCATTACCTTTTTAAACAAATCATAATATCTTTGTGCCTGTGAGATAGATGAGGTCGTTAAAATTGCATTGTACGTATTTCCCACTCCATTAGGAAAACCAAGCTTAGAACGAGATTTATTGATAATGGAATGGATGACTTCAAGCATGTGCTCTTCATTTTGGTAAACTTGTTTAGGAATCAAGGCTTCTTTTTCTTGATTACTCATTGCAGAAAGTTCTACATCTGGATTCAGTTTTTTTAGCAGTATATCCAATTCATAATCAGAGAAAGTACTCTTATACTCTACTTGAAACCCTAACACTGCTTTATCATGAATAGCTTCTTTAACAGTATATTCATGAAGACGTTTACCATATAATTCTTCTGTTGTACGAGCCAAATCCCCTAAAGCTGCTCTGGCATTTTCCGCGAAAATCGGCGTTCCTGTAAATCCATACCATAATGAACGACGGAAAAACCGTTCAATTTCTTGTTTCTTTTGAGGAGATACTGCTCTATGGCACTCATCTACTACAAAAGCCATTTTTACTTGAGTCAGTTTTTTGTATTTGCTGCTTTCTTCTTTTCCTTCATATCGCTTCATCACGTGATTTAATTTTTGAATAGTAGTAACCACTACTGTTCGTTCATTGGACAATAACTTATTAACTAATTTAGTAACGTTATCTGTCTCGTCTATTTCAATTACATCATGTTCTGCGTACGAAGAAAAAGATGCTGTAGTTTGCTGATCTAAATCTACTCTATCTACAATAAAAATTGTCTTATCTAGAGAAGGAATCTGTAATAAATTACGAGCAACTTTATACGAAGTCAAAGTTTTTCCTGATCCTGTTGTATGCCACACATAACCCGATTCTTGTCTTCTCGACGCTTCCTTCACGGCTTCAATAGCGTGAATTTGATAGGGTCTTAATAAAATCAAGCCTTTTCGTTTACTGTCGATTACGGTGTATTGAGTAACCATTTTATGTGCCTGAGGAATTGATAGGACTTGTTGAGCAAATTCAAGATAATTTGTTACAGGTTGATTTGTACCATCTACCCATTTAGTTAAAAAAGGTTCTTTCAAATTTGTATCTGTTGCTGCAGCAATATAACGAGTATCTGTCCCATTGGAAATCACAAACATTTGCAAAGCTGAGAAAATGCCTTTAAATTTCCCTTGGACTAAGTATTTCTTAATTTGTCTAAAAGCATCCATGTATGAATGCGCTCTATTTTTTAGTTCTATATGTATCATTGGTAGACCATTAATAAGTAAAGTGACATCAAATCTACGTTCTCTGTCATCAGAATCTTGTTTAAAACTGATAAATTGATTGATTACTTCGTAAGATGACATACCACCGGCAATATCAGCTCGATTAAGTACTTTTAAACGTATCGTTCCAAGTGAGGCATCTTCTCTTTGAACTTGCACTTTTGCAATTCCGTTCTCACCTGCAAGCCATTTAGCAGCATCGTAAAAGTTTGCAAAATTCAATTGGTTTTGTATTTGATGAAACTCTTGTTCAGTTAAATTTACATCATTCAACACATCTTTATTATTATTTTCCAATTTTTCTTTAAAATTTTCCCACAACTTCTCTTCTGTATTCAAATCATCACGATAGGTCCATTGAGAAATACCATTAGTCAGTTGGTTAATTAAATTTCTTTCTAACTCCGATTCCGTCGTGAAACTATTTGTCGCCATTTGCTCACCTCGCCAAAAAATATAGATTATGTACTCTTTTACTTAGTATAACATGCGAAGTAACAATGTTCGTTATAAATTTTTGGCGATTGGGAACAGCGTAAGTTATCAGATGTTGCTGATATCATAGGGGGAGGAACTCCAAACACCAACAATGAAGAGTATTGGAATGGAGATATAGATTGGTACTCTCCAGCTGAAATCGGAGAGCAAAGATATGTTAATGGCAGTCGAAAAAAAATAACAATGTTAGGGTTACAAAAAAGTTCGGCAAAAATTCTTCCAGTAGGCACAGTTTTGTTTACCTCTCGTGCCGGTATTGGAAATACAGCAATATTAAAAAAAGGAGGTGCAACCAACCAAGGATTTCAATCAATCCTCCCAAAAGAAAATCAACTTGATACTTATTTCATTTATTCGAAAACTGATGAACTAAAAAGATATGGTGAAGTAACTGGCGCAGGATCTACCTTCATAGAAGTTTCAGGTAAGCAAATGGAAAAGATGCCAATATCGATTCCATCATTTGAAGAACAAATTAAAATAGGTAATTTCTTCAAACAACTCGACGACACTATCGCTCTTCATCAGGAGAAGTTAGAGAAGTTAAAGCAACTGAAGAAAGGTTATTTGCAAGTGATGTTTCCCCAAAAGGGAGAAAAAGTACCTCAATTGAGATTTGCTAATTTCTCTCAAGACTGGAAGCAGCGTAATTTAAATGAACTAATGGACTTTTCAAATGGAATCAATGCTCCAAAGGAGAATTATGGTTCAGGGAGAAAAATGATTAGTGTAATGGACATACTTTCTACAGACCATTTAGTTTATGAAAATATTTTAAACTCAGTCAATGTTTCTAAACAAACTGAAGAAAAGAACAAAGTTGAATTTGGAGATATGATCTTTGTAAGGTCGTCAGAGATTATCGAAGAAGTTGGATGGGCAAAAGCTTATTTAGATGAAAATTATGCTCTTTATAGTGGATTTTCAATACGCGGCAAAAGAAAAGAAAAATATGACCCTATTTTTGTTGAACATTCTTTAAATGGTATTAGCAGAAAACAAATTGAACGAAAAGCTGGTGGAAGTACTCGTTTTAATGTTAGTCAAGAAGTTTTAAATTCACTACTAATTCAAACACCTTCGTTTGAAGAGCAAATTAAAATTGGTACTTTTCTCAAAGAATTAGACACTACTACTTTTTTGCAAAAAAAGAAAATTTCAATTCTAAAAAATATAAAACAAGAACTTCTTAAAAAAATATTTAATTAAACTATACAAAAATATAAAACCTCCTAATAATAGAACTGATGACTTTTCATCAAAAAATTATTAGGAGGTTTTATTATGGTAAGGAGAAAGAAATCAGAACAATTGCTGCACAAATATTTTGAAGAGTGGATTCATTTGTATAAGACAGATGCAGTTCGTTCGGTTACGTTGAGGAAATATTACATGACTTTACAAAAAGTCGCCGAGTTAGTCCCTAATTTAAAATTAAAAGATTTAAGCAGAAAAGAATACCAGAAGCTGCTAAATGAATATGCTGTAACTCACGAAAAACAAACGACAATGGATTTTCATCATCAGTTAAAAGGAGCTATTTTAGATGCAGTTGATGAAGGTTTAATAGAAGTAAATCCAACTAGAAAAATAATTATCAAAGGAAAGAAACCTACTGAGAAGAAACCGAAATTCATCAACCAATTTGAAATTCAAGCATTATTAAAACAATTAGATTTAACAGAAGAAATTAGTTGGGACTGGTACATCCTTTTAATTACAAAAACTGGACTTAGATTTTCTGAAGCTTTAGCATTAACACCGAATGATTTTGATTTTTCAAAACAACAAATAATTATCACTAAAACTTGGAACTATAAGAGTGCAGCGGGCGGTTTTCAACCCACCAAAAATAAATCATCTATTAGAAAAGTGCAAATTGATTGGCAAACAGCTATGCAATTTTCTCAGTTGATTAAAAATTTAAAACCGGATCAACCAATATTTGTGAAAACTCGAGTATTTAATTCTACAGTGAATAATCGATTAAAAGTCCTTTGCATAAAAGCTGACATTCCAATTATAACAATACATGGATTACGTCATACACATGCTTCACTTTTGTTATTTGCTGGAGTAACTATTGCAAGTGTAGCTAGTCGTTTAGGCCATTCTAGTATGACAACTACTCAAGAAACCTATTTGCATATTATTCAAGAGCTAGAGAATCAAGACAATGATAAAGTAATGAGACATTTATCTACTTTGTTTTAAACTAAGAATAACCAAAATAAAAAACCATAAAGTCAGAATCAATATTCTGACTTTGTGGTTGATGTGAACTTAGTCAAACAAATAGTTTTTTTAAGTAAACTTTTTTTAAAGATTTTAGGTCTTCTAGATTATTTCGATGAAGAGCAATACTATCATCAATTTTTTTAAAAAAAGCTCCAATTCTATTTTGTTCTTCAAAACTAGGAATTGAAAAGGAAGTCACTGAAACTTTTTTCCAGTCAGAACGAGGCATTTTCGTGCCAGTAGTATCATTTGCAACTTTTTGATATTTATCTGCTTGAATTAAATAATAATCAAATTTTTCATCAGAATTTACTGCCTCAAATACCCAGAAATCACCTAATGCAATACCTTCAAAATCAGGTAATAGCCAATTTTTTAGGTAAGGGCGAAGTTTCCCGTAAAGAATATTGCCCGGTTCAAAGATAATTCCTCTTCTATCGTCAAATTTATGACTTATATCTTTATTAAGCCTTCCTTCACCTGCGACGATATCTTCAAATTCAACTTTAGGAAGTTTATTTGAACTAGATGAAGTAGATTTCCTATTTACTATAGATATAAATTCACGATTTTCCCAGTCTGAAGAAAAGTTTGCAAATCTTAACCTAGGTACTTTTTCTCCATTTTGAGGAAACATCATCTGCAAATAAGCTTTCTTCAGTTGCTTTAACTTCTCTAACTTCTCCTGATGAAGAACGATAGTATCGTCAAGAGACTTGAAAAAGGCACCGATTTTTTGTTGTTCGTCAACTGAAGGCAAAAACATTTTTATATTGGTCAAAGAATCTTGATTGATATTTGTATTAGCACTACTTGTTGCTTTTGCCATTATTTGATTTCTAATATATTTCGTTGAAAATACAAAACGTTTAAAATTATCGGACATTTCCACATCTGGTCTAAATCGAATAATAAATCCAGAGTATGTACACTCTATAAAATCATGTGGGATTAACGAAGCTTCACCTACTCCCTCTGGTTTTACTGAAGATCTTACAAATAAGACATCACCTTTTAGTAGGCTGTATTCTTTACGCTGTCCCTCTGTACAATCTGCATAACTTAAATTATTGGCACTGACAATGTTTTTTCCAAATACATCTTGTAAGTTTACAAAGGGATATCCGTGACCCATAGATTCCTTTCCAAAATTCATTCCGTTCTTAAATGAACCTAAGTCTCCTAACTTACGCTGTTCCCAATCCTCATTAAAGCCTTTGAACCTCAATTCTGGGACCTTTTTCTTACTCATGTGAAAACACCGCCTTTGTTGCTTCAATGATATCTTTGGTATCTTCAGTTACAGCAAGTTCATCTAGCATCGCTAGAAATTCAGTTTCTGATTTTTTGATTTCTGCATTTAGTTGTGTAATTTCTTTACTTAAAGCAACCATATCAATTTGTTCTTCTTCTTCAAAAGTGTCAACATACCTTGGGATGTTCAAATTAAAATCATTCTCAACAATTTCATCAAACGAAGCTACATAAGAAAACTTATCTTTAGTTTGTCGCTTAATATAAGTGTCTAATATGGCATCAATGTGCTCGTCTGTCATATTATTTTGGTTTTTTCCTTTTTCGAATCCTTTAGAAGCATCAATAAACAACACATCTTTTGAAGAACGCTTTTTCTTTAGAATAATAACTGTTGTCGGAATTGATGTATTAAAGAATATGTTTGCTGGTAAGCCGATTACCGTATCAATTGATCCATTTTCTAACATTTTTTGGCGAATCTTGCCTTCTGCATTTCCTCTAAACAGCACACCATGTGGAAGAACAATAGCCATTACACCAGTGTCTTTCAAATGGTAAAAACCATGTAGTAAGAAAGCAAAATCAGCTTTTGATTTTGGAGACAATACACCATATTGCGAAAAACGTGGATCATCTAGGAAACCTTTATCTGCACTCCACTTAGCAGAATAAGGAGGATTCATTAAGACTCCATCAAAGTTTGTTGGTTCTTCAGTCGGCCAATCCTGATCTAGAGTATCTGCGTTGTGCAAATGCTGATGCTCTATAGGAACGCCGTGAAGAATCATGTTCATGCGAGCTAAGTTATAAGTAGAAGTATTTAGCTCTTGACCAAAATACGAAATTGTTCCAGGTTGGCTAGAATATTTTTTTGCATTTAATAACAAAGATCCAGATCCCATTGTTGGATCATATACTGAAAATCCTCTTTGATCTTCCTTACCATGCAATACGATTTGAGTCATTAATTTCGCGACTGGTTGAGGAGTATAAAACTCTCCCGCTTTTTTACCAGAATCTGAAGCAAATTGTCCTATTAGGTATTCATAAGCATCTCCTAAAACATCTCCAGCATGTCCTGCCATATTTAACGCAGATAACTCTTGCATAACTTGAGCAATCGTCTGATTTTGTTTTTGGGGTGTAGCTCCTAACTTTTTGGAATACAGATCGACATCTTCAAACATATTTTCAAATATTTCACTAGATTGTTCAATATCACGAAATCCTTGTGCTAAATTTTCTAATTGGAAACGACCATCGTTGATTGCGTTAACCAATGCCGTAAAAGTAATGTTCGGTTTAATGGTATAAGAATATTCATCTTGCAATGCTTCTAGTAAATCTTCTCTCGTATCGTTATCTTCATAAGCATCTTTGTAAAGTTTTTGAGCATGTTGTAAATCATCTGTTTCCTTTTCTAATAGGACTGATGAATAATAAAGCATCTTATCAGATAAGTATTTATAAAATACTAATCCTAATAAATAACTCTTATATTCATTTGCGTCCATCTTTGATCTTAATATATCCGCTGAATTCCACAAAACTTGATACAACGTTTTTGTACTATTTTCACTCATCTTATGTATCTCCTATAAACTCGTTATTATTTTTACAGCTATCTGTAAAGTTAATTACTAAACTATCACTTGATTTCATCGTAAGTATACTATTCCTAGTATAACAAAAAAGCGAACAAATGTTTATATTTTTTTCTGTTTCTATTTGTCAAAACAAATTGTACAAAGTTTAGTTCTACAACATTTGAAGTTGATAAGTAGAAACTAATTCTCTTTTTTATTTAATTTTTTTGTAAACTCATTCTTAGGAATTTCAGGAGGAATATGGGGTGGCTTGGAGCCATGAAGAAGGATGCAATGAGAATTACTTAGTGTGCGGCTTCAGCCGTTACACTAAGTTTGAAGCTTGCAAGCCTTGAGACGCTCTTCGGCTCAAGGCGGTCCCATGGCTCTCCCTAAGTCATCCCATATTCCGGAGGAAATTTTTTTACCAAGGGTAGAAGATAAGGCTCATTTTTACCTAACAAAAAAAGGCAAGTCACTTTAAAAGCGACTTGCCTTTTTGATTAAACTATCAGTTGCAGTTTAGAAAAATTATTTAGTTGCGATAGATTCTAGACCTTCAGCTTTTAGGTACTCGCTAAATGGTACTAATTCTTCAGCTTCATATTTTTCTTTGTAAGCTTTGATTTCTTCTTCGCTGTAGAAAGCAGGGTCTAATTTCAATGTTTCTACTGGAATTGGACGATCTTTAGTAATTTTAGCATCGATTACAACAGTTTTACCTTCTTTGTTAGCTTTGATAGCTTCAGCCATTACTTGATCCATGTCTTCGATACGGCTTACTGTGAAACCAACAGCACCTTGTGCTTCACCAATTTTAGCGTAGTCTACATCAGTAAATTCAGTACCGAAAGTGTTTGTGTTTGTATCTTCGTATTTGTTCTTGATGAAACCATACTCAGTGTTAGTGAATACTACGTTGATAACAGGCATGTCGTAACGTACGTTAGTAACAACGTCTTGGTAGTTCATAGAGAACGCACCGTCACCCATTAAGTTAAATACTTGACGTCCAGGGTAAACATTATTAGCTGCAATACCACCTGGAAGTGCGATACCCATTGAAGCAAACAATGGAGAAGTTCTCCACATGTTTTTAGGAGTCATGTGCAAGTGACGGATAGATGTTTGAGTTGAGTTACCAACATCAATTGAGTAGATTGCATCTTCGTCAGCATATTTGTTGATAGCGTTGTATACTTGATAAAGTTGTAAAGCACCAGATTCTTTTGTTTCCAACTTAGTCATGTAGTCACGCCAGTTTTGAACGTTTTTCAAGTTAGCATTCCACCAAGCTGATTCTTCAACAGGAGCTACTTTTTCTAGTAATGAATGAACTGCTTCACCAGCATCACCAAGAATAGCAACATCTGCGTTATGACGTTTACCAAGCATTGTTGGGTTGTTGTCGATTTGGATGAATTTTTCAACGCTTCCGAAAGTATTTTCTACTTCAGCAAACGGGAAGTTTGAACCAACGAAAAGAACTGTATCTGCTTCTCTAACAGCTTCGTTAGCTGGTTTCCAACCAACACGGTAAGTTGAACCAGTTAATCCTTCAAAATCATAGTCGAAAGTTTCAAAGTTTTTACCAGTTGTGATAACTGGAGCTTTTAATTTACGAGATAATTCTTGAACTGCTGGACCATGTCCCATAGTTCCGATACCTGCATAGATAACAGGACGTTTAGCGTTGTTTAATACTTCAACAGCTGCGTCGATATCTGCTTCATTGATTGCAGAAGAAACGTAATCACGGTAGCTGTGACCTGAAGAGTAGAATGCGTCGTTAGCAATTTCGTGGTAACCGAAGTCGCCAGGTACTTCTAATACAGCTACTCCACGTTTAGAGATAGCAGTACGGATTGCGTCGTCGATCAATTTTGGTAATTGTTCAGCGTAAGCAACACGACGGTTGTATACTGCGATATGGTCGAACATTGGGTTTTGGTTTAATTCTTGGAAAGCATCCATGTTTAGTTCTCTTTGAGGACGAGATCCTAAGATAGCTAAAACTGGTGTGTTATCCATAGCTGCATCGTAAAGACCGTTGATTAAGTGAGATGCACCAGGACCACCTGATCCAACACACACACCTAATTTTCCGCCGAATTTCCATTGCATTACAGCTGCCATTGCTCCTACTTCTTCATGTTTTACTTGTAGGAATTTAATATCTGTTTCTTCTTGCTCACCTAAAGCTTCCATTAAAGGAGCTAAAGTTCCTGAAGGAATACCATAAATTGTATCTATTCCCCATCCTGCTAAAACTTTTAGTGAAGCTGTACTAACTTTAGTTTTTCCATGTTCCATTTAAAAAATCCTCCCAGTTTGTTTTCACAAAATAAATGCAACTCTCATTCTAACACTTTTAAATTAAGAATCAAGTATTATCTCTGACAAAATCACATTTTAATAAATAAAACAACAGTTTTTTAACGCAATTAAACTAGCCCATCAAATCCTTAAACGCTGTTTCATTTCTGACAGAAAACTGTTTAAACGTTTTCTTCATTTTTTTTAATTCTATGATTTATCCTGCTTCATCCATTCATTCTTCGGTAAATTTAGTGCTGTTATTAAAAATTCAACCAAGAAAACATTAGCAGGAGAAAACACCGCATAAAGAGAGACCGAAACAAATTTGCTTCAGTCTCTCTTGTTTACTTCGTTATTACACGTAATGCAATTCCTTCACATCACTGTAAGCTTTGTCGATAGTTCCGCCGCCTAGACATTCGTCGCCATTGTAAAAGACAACCGCTTGTCCTGGAGTGATTGCACGTACAGGTTCGTCAAATTCAACTGTTGCGCTGGTTCCGTCTTCGTTCATATGAACAGTTACGCCTGTATCAGGTTGGCGATAACGGAATTTAGCCGTACATTTGAATGTACTTGGTGTTTCATCATTTAGTGTAAAGCGAATGTCAGATGCGTCCAAATGAGTCGCATACAACCATTCGTGGTGGTAGCCTTGTCCAACATATAACGTGTTGGATTTAAGATCTTTACCAATCACGAACCATGGATCATTGGTTTTTCCGCCTCCGCCAATACCCAAACCTTGACGTTGACCGATCGTATAGTACATTAAACCATCATGTTGTCCTTTGATTTCGCCATCAACCGTCACCATATTTCCAGGTTGTGCCGGCAAGTATTCCATCAAGAATTTTTTGAAGTCGCGTTCGCCGATAAAGCAAACTCCTGTAGAGTCTTTTTTCTTAGCAGTCGCTAATCCTGCTTCTTCTGCGATACGGCGCACTTCTGATTTTTCCATGCCGCCTAGTGGGAACATAACTCTAGATAATTGTTCTTGAGACAATTGGTTCAAGAAGTAAGTTTGGTCTTTATTGTTGTCTACTCCACGCAGCATATGTGTCACGCCATTTTCATCGCGTTCTACACGTGCATAGTGCCCAGTGGCTACATAATCTGCGCCTAAGTCGGTCGCGTAATCTAAGAAGGCTTTGAATTTGATTTCTTTGTTGCACATTACATCAGGATTTGGTGTACGGCCTTTTTTGTATTCTTCTAAGAAATACGTAAAGACTTTATTCCAATATTGTTTCTCGAAGTTAACGGAATAATAAGGAATTCCGATCTGATTTGCTACAAGAGCTACGTCGTTGTAATCTTCAGTTGCGGTACATACACCGAATTCATCTGTGTCGTCCCAGTTTTTCATGAAAATCCCTACAACGTCATACCCTTGCTCTTTTAATAAATGAGCTGTTACCGACGAGTCCACGCCGCCGCTCATTCCTACAACAACACGAATTTTGCTGTTGTCTGTCATGTTATCACCATCATTTCAAATAGATTCTGAAATCTTAACGATTTGAAGGTCGTATTTTTCCAGTCTGTTCTATTATACTAACATTTAATAAGAATGCAAGGTTTGGTTTTGAAGAATAAATTACGTTGTACCATTTTTTGTGAAAATAACTAGCATAGAAATAAGCCATAGGCTTCATTATTTGTAAAATAGCGAAAAGTAGTCAGTTCATTCCATGGTTTGTGTAAAAAAAGCGTCTGTTTTTTAACTCTGCTTTTATTTTTGCGCACGCCAAATAAGCTATCCCTTCTAATTTTTTAAAAAATTAAGCTACCCAAGCAGTTAGATGAGCTAGATGGTTTTTACTGATCTTATCTTTCGCAAAGGCTAACATAATGAGAAAAGTCATTGTCACAAAAAGATTCAGTTTCTTTTTTCCTCGTATCGTATGATTCTCAAATAGGTAATCTCGATCGATTCGTCCATTTACTCGCTCAATAGAGGTTCGCTTTTTGTAGATTCGTTTGAACTTAAAACTATCCCTAGCGACTTTGTTAAATATACGTCTGTCTTCTTCACATTTTATTCTGAAAAGCCGGTTATCCTGATATTGAGGTTTAAATCCATAACGTAAAGAATCTGTTTTCTTATCATATCCCTTATACGCTAGCTTTATCTCATTTCCTTTTCCATCGACATAGGAAACCGCTCCGTTATACGTATAAATCAAATCTGTATCTCGATATTGTTTGGTTAGCGTATCTTTATCCCACTGGTTTTTAATATCAATAATAGGGATTATTTCTTTAGATTCAATGAGACTTAATAATGGAGCTCCATCATATCCTCTGTCAGCTAGAAGATAGTCACACTGTTTCGCTTGTGAGGTAGAAAAATGTTTGATCAGTCTTTTTGCGACCGTCGGTTCGCCTTCAGATGCTTTAGTCACTTCGTAGGCTACAGGCAATTCATAATTTGCATCAACGATTAAATGAAGTCGATAACCAAACCATGTTTTCTTCTTTGTTATCTTCTCGCCATTGGCTGTCGTAGTGGTATATTGTTTTAGTGTGAAATCTGCTTCAGTATCTCTTCTGCCATCATATTCTACTTTTTTATTTGGTTTTGTAGCATAAGAAGGGATAATTTTTCCATCTAAAGCTAAAGTTTGCCCAAATCCATCCAGTGTTTCATATAAATTAGTGACCAATTCAGTAAACATCTCATCTAATAGGTGTTGATGGAGCAGTAACTTTTTTAAAAATCGAGAAAAAGCAGCTTCTGTGGGAGCTAGTTGAACCCTATACTTTCCTTTTTGTGAGCGCGAAAAATGAGGTTGAAATCCGCATAGTTCTCTGAGTTGGCTATTCCGCTTCAACTCTCGAATCAAAGAAGCGACAGAGCGATGTTGAAAGACAAAGCTAGCTACGAAAGCACGCCACATGGTATGAACTGGATAATCATTTCTGCCCTTTCCGCGTTCTTCTTCTAATGCAGTTAACAGGTTTTCATCCGGTAATGCAGTTAATACATCATTCAACTTTTCTAAATCGCCTAATTCATGGTTTTCAAATAATGATAATTGTGTTATTCTATTCATGGAAAAAGTGACCTCCTTATATGAGTCTGATAACCATATTTTACTACTGTTTCAGTAGTTTGAGGCACTTTTTCTCTTATCTTTTTTAGTTAGTCGCAAAATATCAAAAATGATAAATCGCCAATAAGAAAATGCTGATACAGCAGTCTTTCTTATTGACGATTTTTATTTTAACCACATTTACAGCCCTAGAGCCCCATGGGCTCGCCAACAACGTGATTTATTCTTGAAAACAAAGCACACAAAAAGAGGTGTCCAACGTTGGACACCTCTTTTATCTTCATTAAACTTTCTCTAAAATGCCGCTTTCTACAAACTCCATTAAAATATAACCGGCACGCTCTTGTGCTTCTGTAAAAGCGTCTCCTTTATACAAGTTCACCGTACGCAGTCCATTAGCCGTTACTGCAGATAATTTAAACGTTTTTAAATCGCTGGAAACGCTCATTTTCAACTTCGGACTTTTTGCAGTACCGATTTCTAAATCACGACTGAATTGAAAATTGCCGTTTTTCAGCTGTTCGAAACCATTATCTCTTAGTGTATATTTTTTTACATTAGGGCTCATTTTATAACTGTCTGATGAACCGTCTAATTGATCTTTTTCTAAAAACGCCATTTGCCTACCGCCTTTATTTAAGTTATTTTTTTAATCGTGCGATGCTTTTGGTCAACTCTTCAATAAAAATATCCAACTGTTCTTCTGTCGTGCCTAAACCAAAACTGACACGAATCGACTGGCTGATGCGCGGGCTGTCTTCACCGTACATTGCAATCAATACATGGCTAGGATCGATATTTCCTGCTGTACAAGCTGAACCAGCCGACACGGCTATGCCGACTAAATCCAGGCTGACTAACAACTGTTCTGAATGGACGCCTTTGATCCATAAGTTTAGAATATGAGCTAAACGGTGGTCAGGAGACCCATTTAATTCATACTCAACTCCATGAGCTTCCAATTGATTCAAGAAGTACGCTCTTAGAGCTTCATGTTGCATTTTACGTTCTTCTCTATTGGCCTGCATGATTTCTACGGCTTTTTTAAATCCGGCGATTCCAGGAATATTTTCTGTTCCTGCACGTCTTTTCTGCTCTTGTTCACCGCCTAACATAAAACTAGGCAAATGAATCTTTTCATTGATGTATAAAAATCCGATACCTTTAGGACCGTTGATTTTGTGAGCCGATACAGAAAGTAAATCAATGTGGTCGCGTTTTACATCAATATCTTCTGTTCCATAAGCTTGTACTACATCAGTATGAAAATAGGCTGCAGTTTCGCTTTCGTGGATGATCTCTCCAATTCTTGCAATGTCCATCAATGTACCTACTTCATTATTGCCATACATGATAGAAACTAAAATAGTATCTGGACGTAAAGCCTGTTGCACATCTTCAGGATTTACTCGTCCTGTTTCATCAACGGGTAAATAAGTGACTTCAAATCCCAATGCTTCCAAATGTTCCATCGGGCGAATGACTGCATGGTGTTCTACCATAGTCGTAATAAGGTGTTTTCCTTCGTGTTGACGTGAAATAGCTGTTTCCATAATAGCGGTATTGTCGCCTTCCGTCCCACCGCTCGTCACGATAACTTCCATCGGTTTAGCACCGATGCTCTTAGCAAAAACCATTCTTGATTGATCCAATATTCTTCTGCTGTCGCGTCCGAATCCATGAATACTTGAGGCGTTTCCGAAGTGTTTGTTCATCATTTCGTACGTTACTTCGGCCACTTCAGGATGAACTGGGCTCGTAGCTGCATGATCTAAATAAATTTTTTCCATGTTATCCTCTCATTCATTTGTTTTTTTATTCCAAAATTGTATCACTCTTTGATTCGTTGAACAATAGCCCTTCTTTTCTCTCACTAACGCTTTTTTCCAACCACCGCAATAGTATTTCTTCTGTTTTTATTTGAGGATCCAGCACATCTGTCTGGATCAATTTCAAGCCTTCTTCTACAAATGTTAAAGCTTTTTTCGAGTCCACTTCAACAAAAAGGAAGTAAGCAGCCAGCACTCTTTTAATCGTGACAAACTCTCGGTCTTTGAAAGCTTGTATTTCTGCATCTTGAAACAGTTCTTTTGCTTCTGTTGCACGCTGTTGAATACTTAAACAAAACAACTTTTCAGCTTTCAACATGATTTTATCATAATTAGTCAGCTTATCGACCGCTTCATATTGCTGTTCTAAAATCTCAAAAGCTGAATCAAATCTAAACTCAGACAGCTCTTTATAATAACTAAGGCGCATGACATAAACTGTATAAGGGTCTTCCAGAGGAATCGATACTGAACGCTCAAAAGATTCTAACGGCAATTGAGTTAGTGCTTTCCCATTAAACAAGTAATAAATGGTCCATAATTGATGATACATCATTTTTCGGTATTCCTTTTTTTGGCGGCCTTTTTTCAATACTGCTCCATCGTTCAGTTCTCTAGGAACGCCATTTGAAAGGAGGAAGAATACAGCTATTGCTGAAAAGATTAAGACAGGTATCATTGGCAAAACGGATAACTGGTACAACACCACAGCTATGACTAAAGCTGCAGCATTGAATATCAATCCTCCGCTCATATACAATTGATACGGATAATTTTCAGGATCCCATTTTTCATTCGGGACCATCAAGGCTTGTCCTAAAGCTGCATTCTGTTTTTGCTTTTTAAGCACTATACGACCATTTACTTTGATGATCGACCAACTAAAAATACGGTACGACAGAAAAGTATATCCAGTGAGCAGTCCAAAAACAAGGTGCCCTAATTCATGCACTACCATATGAAGAAGAAAAGAAAGGACGATGTACAGTAATAGCAGACTGAAGAAATAAGGCTGTATATCTACATCAATGAACAAAATGAGAGTCTCTGCTGCAAGAAGCAGGAGTAGAGGCCAGCAGATATTCCATATATCCTTAGCTTTCACAGCTTCACTCCCTTTTAATTGTTTTTGACAGTTCAGTAAACAGCATAATCAAGATTTCTTTTGTCAAACGGCGATTCTTTCCTTTATATACATAAGCATGCATGTGCATAGCCGGGTTAAAATTGGCTTCGATGACAGTGTAACCAGGATTCTGGATAGTACTTGGTTGTGTCAGATCCGGAATGATCAAATCAATTCCTGTTACATTTGCTTCAATCGCTTCTGCCATTTTTACAGCAAGCTCTTTATAGCTGTCGTGCATCTCATCTGTTACGTCGATCGAATCTCCGCCGGTACTGATGTTGGAGTTTTCTCTTAAATAAACGACCGTTCCTTTTTCAGGAATGCTCTCTGTGGAATAGCCTTGTTCTTTCAACATCAATTGTTCTATCTCACCAAGGACGATTTTTTCTAAAGGAGCTCTATGGTGAGTTCCCCGTAAAGGATCTTGATTCTTTTCATCTACTAATTCTTTGACTGTTGCTGCTCCATTGCCAATGACATTGGCTGGCGTTCTTAAAAGAACAGCAGGAACATGATCATTTACAACAAAAAAGCGGTATTCTGTACCAGCTATATATTCTTCTACCAATACAGAGGAATCCTCTTTGAAAGCAATTTTTACAGCTTGATTGAAATCTTCATGTGTAGGACCATTTTTAAAAATGGAGATTCCTATTCCATAATTGGTCGACTTGGGCTTAACCACGATAGCTTTATGTTGGTAGCGCCAAAAATCATTTTGCGCTTCTTCAACTGTTTGGTATTCTCCGCCGCCTGGTACATGGAACCCATTTTCAGCCAGGATTTTTTTAGTGACCGTTTTATTCGCCATAATCAAAGAAGAAATATACGTATCCTTAGATGTCATGTTTCCATTTTTTACGTATTCTACATGATTGCCATAGCTCAATTTAACAAATTGGTCATGCTCATCGATCACGTCTACTGTGATGCCTGTTTGCAAAGCATCATGGATCAATAATTGAGTAGACATTTCTAAAGAAGTAAACCCTCTTAGTTGATACGGTTTTTCCATAGCTTCTTGTTTGTATTGTTGAGCTAGTTTCATCCCAAAAGCGATGTAGTCCCCTTCTGCTTCTATCCCATCCATAATTTGAGCAGATAAAGTCTTTTCAGGGTGCTCGAACAACTCTTTAGCCCATGCTACAGCTGCTTCAGCTTTTTCATATCCTGAGTGAACAGCCATTTGCTGCATTTCATCTAATAGAGCCAGTCCTTCTTCTTTAAACTGTGAAACTTCTTTAGGATGTTCTACAGACGTCAAATGATTTTTTTCATCACCGGTTTTAGAGGTTACGGCTGTAGTCTCTTCATCCAACCAAATCATCAAATAACAGAACATCTTCACGAAAACAAGATCTTGTTCTGTGATGCTGAAAGAAGTGAACGGATTTAAATCAAAGTTGCGCAATTCAACATAGGCAATCCCTTTATTGAGCATATCTTTGACTTGTTTCGTACCACGTAGACGAATCGGAGAATAGAACTCCCGCTCTTCTGATAATGCCCCTGAAGAAACTAACGTTTGGATACTCTCTACATAAGCTTCTAATGATTCGTAAGAAACGATGACTTCTTCATCATTCGTATACCCTAGATGACTATTACGCAAACTGCGTGCATAGTGTTCTGGGACAGCTACATCTGATGGATAAAAGTTTTCCATCACAGTCGGCGAAGCGCCGAATAAGTAACTTAACATCCAACGGTAACGCAAGAAATTTCGAGCCAGCTTCATATAAACAGCAGACTGAAAGTCTTCTTTTGACGTGATATCTGTTTGGTTTTCATATAAAGCATTTAAAATAGCTGTATCAAATTCAAAATTGATATGGATACCGCTTTGCATTTGTTTTTTCTTACCGTAAACTTTTGCTAAATATTCTCGGTATGCCACATCTGCACGTTTTTCCAATCGTGCGATCGGGATATCCTTTTCCTCAGGCAAGCTCCCTGGCATACTAAGCGGCCAGATCCATTCTTCATCATTCATCGAATGATACGTCACATCATGCAAAGCCGGCAGCCATTGGTTAATGCTTTTAGCTCCAGTCAACGGCGGTGTGATCAGCTCTAATTGAACATCGCTGAAGTCTGTTTGAATATAGGGATGAAAGCTTCTGCTTCCAAGTGTAGTCGGGTGTGGCGTTGTTGCTAGTGTTCCATCTTTCTTAACTCGTAAACCTTCTTTTTCAATACCGATTACAGAACTGTTCCATATTGGTTTGATTGAGTGGTCTTTCATCATTTGTTTGATTGTTTGCATTATGTGTTGACACTACCTTCCTGAACAACTTCTCTTGATTACTTATTTTAAGTGAGAAATTTTGTTTGTCAAAACTATTATCGCAAAGTTCCTAAAAAAAAGCGACCCAATTTGATTTCTCTTTTGGGCTATCTTCATATATTTATTTCTTTTTAATGTAGTTTTTAGTGAATGACCATTTTTCGTTTGATGTATCGCCTAAATTACTGCCTGAAGTGAACAAACGTTTGCGATAAAATAGAAACTCTTTATTATACATGATATACTAAATAAAAGTTTTTCTGCGAGGAGAGAATTCACATTGACGAATAAACCACTGGCCTTTAGAATGCGTCCTACTCATATTGATGAGATTGTCGGACAAAGTCATTTAGTAGGCGAAGGAAAAATCATTAAACGAATGGTAGATGCCAGAATGTTGTCTTCCATGATTTTATATGGGCCGCCAGGAATTGGTAAAACTAGTATTGCCAGTGCCATAGCGGGATCCACTAAATATGCTTTTCGCATGTTGAACGCTGCTACAGATTCAAAAAAAGACCTGCAAATCGTTGCAGAAGAAGCTAAAATGAGCGGCTCAGTAATTTTAATGCTGGATGAAGTACACCGCTTGGATAAACCAAAACAAGATTTTTTACTTCCTCATTTAGAAAATGGACGAATCATTTTGATTGGAGCGACGACGGAAAATCCGTATATTGCCATCAACCCTGCTGTTAGAAGTCGAGCACAGATTTTCGAGTTGAAACCTCTCTCTATTGAAGAAATCAAAATGGCCATGGAACGTGCACTAAAAGATTCTGCCAATGGCCTAGGAGAATATCAAGTGAACATTGACGAACCGGCTCTATTGCATTTTGCTCGAGCAACGAACGGTGATCTAAGAAGTGCTTTAAACAGTTTAGAGTTAGCGGTTAAATCAACGCAACCTGATTCTGAAGGTGTGATTCATATTCCTCTTGAAGTCGCCGAGGAATGCGTACAAAGGAAAGCTTTGACACACGACAAAGATGGAGATGCTCATTATGACGTGATCTCAGCGTTGCAAAAATCGGTTCGAGGAAGTGACGTTAATGCCGCATTGCATTATTTAGGGCGTTTAATCGAAGCTGGAGACTTGCCGATTATAGCCAGACGGTTAATGGTGATTGCCTATGAAGACATTGGATTAGCGAATCCAGGAGCCTGTTCCAGAACAGTCACAGCGATTCAAGCTGCAGAACGCATCGGGTTTCCAGAGGCTAGAATACCTTTAGCCAACATTGTGATCGATTTGTGCTTATCCCCTAAATCCAATTCTAGTATTTCAGCTATTGATGCTGCCATAAGCGATATACGTAATGGAAAAAGCGGTGATGTGCCTGACCACTTGAAAGATTCTCATTACAGCGGAGCCAGCAAGTTAGGACGAGGTGTAGATTACAAGTATCCGCACAGTTATCCTGGTGCTTGGGTAGATCAGCAATACTTGCCTGATAAACTCAAAAACGCACGTTACTTCGATCCGAATCATACCGGAAAATATGAAGATGTTTTGGCTGCTCAATACGATGCTATAAATAAGAAAAAGAAAAAATAGCGTAAACGCTCTCTTTATTATCTGTACAACGTTTCTCTTCAAAGCGTGAGAATATTTGATTGACAATTAAAGAACCCCATGCTACTATAAGGATAAGAATTCTGAGGTATGCGCGATGTCCTAAAATGTGTTGACCGAACATTTTTAATAAAACATTGGGATCCAAACTGAATCAAACGGATAACAAGCCTTTTCACTTGGAAGTTAGATGCTTGACAGTGGAGCCCACCTGCTAGATTGCGGGTTCAATACTACTTGGACGCATAAACGGTACCATCGGAATTTTACATACAATTTCAATTTAAAAAGCCATCCTTTTTGGGATGGCTTTTTTTTATGGTGTATAATAAGGATAGTAAATGAGTCATTATTAGGAGGAATTTATATGTTATTATCTATTTTATTTGTTATCTTTGCGGTTCTATTGCTTTATACATCTTATTTTTTCTTGACTATGAAAGCTCAGGTTTTTCTCTATTATAAGAGCAGTGACGCCAGCGAAAAAACGAAGCCGATTTTTACGGGTTTTGGGATTGGTTTTCTATTGTGCGGGCTATTTTCCCTCTATCTCGCTTTCTTCTATACGATCATCCAAGCATTTGTCTTTTTAGGTATTGTGATGGTTCTTATCCTTTCTTTCTTGATTTATTTGAACAAAAGCATGTAAGAAAGAATTTAAGCCAATGCCCTTCTTTTGAAAACGATATCGTTTCTCTATGAAAATAAAAAAATATACGTTACAATAGAAGTAAGTAAAGGATAGATAAAGAATGGAGTGGTAGGTATGTTGCAAGAATATAATCGTATTTTAGTCGCTATAGATGGTTCTAAAGAAGCAGAATCAGCTTTTAAAAAAGCTGTTCAAGTAGCTGTACGTAATAAGGCCTCATTATTGATTGCCAATGTTATTGATACAAAGGCTTTCCAAAGCATTTCCACTTTTGATGGGTCAATGGCTGATAAAGCTAGTCTGCAAGCTAGAAATACGCTAGAAGAATATGTTCGATATGCTAAAAACCACCGTGTCGAGGACGTTAGTTACGTCATTGAATACGGTTCTCCAAAAGTTCTGATCTCAAAACAAATTCCTGAAGAACATAATGTTCATTTGATTATGTTGGGGGCAACTGGTTTAAGCGCAGTAGAAAGAATTTTTATCGGTTCTGTTTCTGAATACGTTATCCGACATGCTGCTTGTGACGTATTGATTGTTCGTACAGACTTAGAAAACAAACCGACAGATTGATTATATTAGTAAAAAAGGAAGCCGCAATCATTTTAAATGATTGCGGCTTCCTTTTTTACTGAGTCGATTTAAAAAATTATTTTTTTAGACGTTCCACGTCACGAGCGATCATGACTTCTTCATCTGTAGGGATCAATAAGACTTTAACTTTTGAGTCATCTGTAGAGATAATGCGTTCTTCACCACGAACAGCGTTTTTCTCTTTATCGATTTCAGCACCAAACCAGTTGATACCATCAATAAGGATTTCACGAGTTTCAGCAGAGTTTTCACCGATACCTGCTGTAAAGACAATCGCGTCTACACCATTCATCAAAGCAACGTATTGACCAATGTATTTTTGAACACGGTTATAGAAAATATCTAGAGATAATTGTGCTCTTTCATTTCCTTCAGCTGCCGCATCTTCAACATCACGCATATCACTTGAAACGCCTGATAATCCAAGTAATCCAGATTTTTTATTGAAGACATTAATCATTTCATTGATGTCAGTAATGCCTTCTTTTTCCATCAAGTATGGAATGATAGAAGCATCGATATCACCTGTACGAGTTCCCATAGTAATACCTGCTAAAGGAGTGAATCCCATGGATGTATCAATCGATTTTCCGCCTTGAACAGCTGTAATAGATCCACCGTTACCTAAATGGCAAGTGATCAATTTTAAATCTTCTAACGGACGATCAAGCATTTCTGCTGCACGTTCTGATACATATTGATGAGAAGTTCCATGTGCTCCGTATTTACGAGCCGCATGTTTTTCATAATATTCCATTGGAATACTGTACAAGTAGTTTACAGCTGGCATATTTGCGTGGAATGACGTATCAAATACAGCTACACTCGTAATGTTAGGCAACAATTTTTTGAATGCTTTAATACCAGTAGCATTAGCTGGGTTGTGTAATGGAGCTAAATCAGCTAAACGCTCGATCTTTGCCAATACATCGTTATCGATCAAAGCAGACTCTTTAAAATCTTCTCCTCCGGCAACTACACGGTGTCCCACGCCTTCGATTTCTTCGTAGTTTTCGATGACATTTAATTCAATCAATTTATCTAAAACTTTTTGGATAGCAATTTCGTGGTTTTCAATATCTTCTACAATATTGTATTTTTCACCATTATATTTTGTAGTGAAGATAGAATCTTTCAAACCAATTCTTTCGATGATTCCCGAAGAAATAACTTGCTCTTCAGGCATTTCAAATAAAGTAAATTTTAAACTTGAACTACCAGCATTGATTGCAATTGTTTTTGACATGTGTCTTCCCCTTTTCTTCTCTTACAGATTTTCTTTCTTCCAAGTATCCACTTCCTCCATAAATTTTAACATGGATTGGTGGTTTTTCAAATCAGGAATGTTTCCTAACAATACTTGTTTAGCTTGTGCCGCTTTGTCCCCTTTTTTCTGAAGAATCAAAATAGACTTTTGAGACGGTTCATTTGCGAAGAGTTCTTTCGGCAAATGCAGCATCCCTTGCAAAAATCCGTATTCTTGAATAGCTTTCATCAATGAAGCCGCTTCAGAAGTTTCAAACAACAGTTTAGGTACTAAAAATAAACCAAAAGCATTTGGTTTTAGATACTTCAGACTTTGTTCGATCAATAAATGATGAGCGTAAGAATGTCCTTCTTTTGCTGCAGATGTATACACTTTTGCTCTTTCATCCACTGGATAATAGCCAATCGGCAAATCGCTAACCACTAAATCAACTGGATCAACTAATAAGTCTTGAAGAGCATCTTGATACGTCAACTTCACATTTTGTCTTTGAAGTCTAGTCGTCATAGCTGCTAAATCAATAAGCAAGTCATCGTTTTCGATCCCTTCTGCTTCCACTTCTACTTTAGCCGTCGTCAAAGCATTATAAACAGTCGACAACAAATTGCCCGTTCCTACAGCAGGGTCAAGAATCCGCATATTGTCCAGTGAAGAATCACGCAGTTTTTCGATAAAGTACACAAACATAAAACCAATGGCATCAGGTGTCATTTGATGATTCGGTTGTACTTTATCTTCTTTCAAACCTTTCAAGATAGACAATTGCAAAGCCTTTCGAATATCTTCAGGTTCCATAGCAGCAGTATCGATACTTTGGTAAGTCTTCATTAACTGATCAGTCGTTGCTGGATCCAAACTATTTTTTAATTCGTCTGGGATGCTTTTTTCAATCAGGTTGCTGCCCGTTTCAGTCAAAGCTTCTAAATATGAAAAGTCAATTTCATTTCTTAACAATTGGACTGTATTATCTAACGGATTAAAAAGTGCTTCAATGTCTTTTTGAGACAATCAAATCAACCTCTCTTCCTCATAACGATCATTTAATTGGGATAACATCATTTTTGATAAAAGTGCAAAGCTACTTTACCATCTTATCGAATCTATTGTGTATGCACAAGATACAAAATGATTTATTGGTTTTTCTAGGGCTTAATAATAATTAATCATTCATTAAGTTCATCTTATCCTTTTACCTATAGGTTCTCATAAGAGAAACTGGTAAACCGATTAACCTGTTTGCTTTAAAAATAACTAAAAAATAGGGGAGTGAACAATTGTCCACTCCCTTTTCTATTTCTATTATTGAGCTGCTGGGTATACAGAAACTTGTTTTTTGTCGCGGCCTTTACGTTCGAAACGTACAACGCCATCTACTTTAGCAAACAAAGTGTCATCTCCGCCGATACCTACGTTAACTCCTGGGTAAATTTTAGTACCACGTTGACGGTATAAAATTGATCCACCTGAAACAGTTTGACCATCAGCACGTTTAGCGCCTAAACGTTTTGATTGTGAGTCACGGCCGTTAGAAGTAGAACCGCCCCCTTTTTTATGAGCGAAAAGTTGTAGATTCATTTTCAACATTTGGAATGCACCTCCATTTTTTTATTTGATGTTTAATTGAACATATTCAGAATATTGTTCTACTATCCCTGTTAAAGAAATAAGTAGACTCTCAAGTAAAACTTGAGCTGTTTTCATCTGCTCTTCAGTTAAGTCTTTAACCAGTTCTACATATAAGTAGCCGCCTTCAGCTTCATCGTTTTGTTCGATGATAGGAGTAACTCCAGTTAAAGCCGTCAAACTATTCGCAGTTCCGACCGTTAAAGCCGAAACAGCTGCACAGACGATGTCGCTGCCATAGGGTCCTGACTCGGCATGTCCCGTCACTTCGAAAGAAACAATGTTTCCTCTGTCGTTTCGTTTAATAAATGCTTGAATCAATTGGAAACACCTCTTTATTATGCGTTGATAGCATTGATGACAACTTTTGTATATGGTTGACGGTGACCTTTTTTGTTGTGGCTGTGTTTTTTAGGTCTGTATTTGAAAGTAGTTACTTTCTTTTGTTTACCATGTTTAGCTACAGTTCCTTCAACAGTTGCTCCTTCGATGAATGGAGCTCCCACTTTAGTGTCATCTCCACCAACTAAGATTACTTCGTTAAAGTTAACTGTTTCACCAGCTTCAACGTTTAATTTTTCGATGTAGATTTCTTGTCCAACTTCAACTTTAAGCTGTTTTCCACCTGTTTTGATAATTGCGTACATATATTCGCACCTCCTTATTAGACTTAGACTCGCCGTCATGAGTGCCGTAATGGACTTGATAACTCAATTCCGCGCGGTTGTAGTTGTGGTGCTGCACATTTACAACATTAACATCTTACCAAATATAAAAGAAGCCGTCAATGTATTTTTCTCATTGACGGCTTCTTTTATTCGATCTTTTAGGCAATAAATAAATCAGACGACACTGAACGAGTCCCATATTGTTCTGCAAAGTCGATATCGTGTGTAACGATTAAGATGCCGGTCCCATCAGAGGCTATTTCTTGAATCATTTTGCCGATACCGTTAGCTGTGTCTCTGTCTAAAGCAGAGGTTGGTTCATCAAAACATAAAATTTTTGGATTCAGCATCATTGCACGAGCGATTGCTGCACGCTGCTGTTGGCCACCAGATAAAGTTCCTGGATAAACATCTCTTTTATCCAAGATGCCCATCTGCTGCAATAAGCTTTCCGCTTTTTGAACAGCTTTCTCTTTAGTCATCAGCTTTTGTGCTAATGGTGCTTCTAAACAATTCTCTATGACCGTTAAATTAGGAAACAATTGGTAATCTTGAAAGACCATCCCAATTTGATTGCCGTATGTTTTTTGTTCTTTTTTTGAAACATAGTCCGCTTTTCCTTCAGCATTTTCTTTGCACAAGAAAGTATCGTCGATCACTATAGTCCCGTTATCTGCTTTTTCTAATTGGTTCAATAATCGCATCAATGTTGTTTTTCCTGTACCGGATCTCCCCACAAGAGTAACGATTTCCCCTGTATCGATTGTAAAATCAAAATTCTTGATTACATCGATCCCATTGAATTGTTTAGTGATGTTTGTTGCTTTCAACCCCATTTGAATCTTCTCCTTTAGTAATTCGATTTCTTCTCAATTGCGTTTAAGGCTAATGTGACTAAGCCAGTGATGATCAAGTAAATGATTCCTACAGCTGCATAAGGTACCAAGGATGCATACGTATTAGCTGCAATTTGACCTGCTCGCAACAACTCTCCCAGCCCTAAAATGTAAATCAAAGAAGTATCTTTTACTAAAGAAATCACTTCGTTTCCAACTGACGGCAACACTACACGCATGACTTGTGGAATAATAATTTTGATAAATCCTCTGACACGCCCGATCCCCAACACTTTGATTGCTTCAAACTGACCATTGGGGACAGATAAAATCCCTCCACGGAAAATTTCGGCATAATATGCTGTGTAGTTGATAATAAACGTAAATACAGCTGCTGCAAATCGATCAAACGTGATTCCTACAAGAGGCAATCCGAAAAAGACTACCATAAGCTGAAGCAGTAAAGGCGTTCCTCTCATCACATAAATATAAACTTGAATGATCCATGTGATCCATTTAGGTGCATACACTCTTACACAAGCTACTAAAAAACCTAATGGAATGGTTACCACTACTATAATAAAAAATAACCCTAACGTTGTCTGCAGCCCATTTATTAAACTAGGCATGATCTCAGTAATCAAATTCATTTTTCTACACTCATCCTTTGCTTCGTTGCTTCATTTTATTCCGCGATCCATTTATCTTTTATTTCGGCTAAAGTACCATCTTTTTCCATATCCGCTAACACGTCATTCAGTTTTTCTAAAAATACCGTATCGGATTTTCTAACTCCTACCGCTGTATTCTCTTCAGCAAATCTTTCTTCCAATACTCGGTACTTTTCGATCCCTTTTTGTTTCATATAATACCGTGCGTACAATTCGCTAACTGCAGCAGCATCACTTCTGCCGCTTTCTAAATCGTTGAATACATCATTATAAGACGGATATTGTATCACATCTTGCCCTTCAAATATTTCTACAATGTCACTTTCGTGATTTTTCAACAAATCTACCGTACTGGATGACTGTTGAGAAGCTACTACTTTCCCTTCTAAATCTTCCCAATTGTTTATCGGACTGTCCGCCATCACAACAAAGATTTGTCCACCGGAAAGATACGGTGTTGTAAAATCAACTTTTTCTTTCCGTTCTTTCGTAACAGAATACCCGTTCCAGATCACATCAATGTTTCCTGAGTTGAGTTCGGTCTCTTTCATTGCCCAATCGATGGGTTGAAACGCTACTTCCATTCCTAAACGGTCAGCTGCTTCAGTTGCCAAATCTATATCCAATCCTACCAAATTCCCTTCATTATCTCGGAATCCCATAGGTACAAACGTATCATCTAAACCAACAACAAACGTCTCTCCAAGTTCTCCAGTAAAAGAAGCTTTATCTTCCGCCGAAGTTTCTTCTTTACCACAAGCTAGTAAAACAAATGAAAATGCTGCTATGAGAGTGATCAAGTTTATCTTTTTCATATTCTATCAGTCCTTTTCAATAATATAGAAAATAGATTATTCTGCAAACCATTTTGCATAGATCTCGTCAAAGGTTCCATCAGATTTCATTTCTTCTAAAGCAGAATTGATCGCTTCTGTTAATTTATCGTCTTCTTTACGCGTACCAACTGCATATTCTTCTTCTCCAAAATTATCTTCTAATACCCGGTACTCAACATCTGCATTTTGTTTCATGTAGTAGCGGCCCAACGTTTCATCTACAACGATCGCTTCACTTCTGCCGGATGCTAGATCGTTGAATACATCATTGTTAGACGGGTAAAGAACCACTTCTCCATTAGCAAATGAATCAACGATATTTGAAGGGTCTGCATTGATTGCATCAACTGCACTAGAAGATTGTTGTGCAGCTACTGCTTTCCCTTTTAAATCTTCTTTTGTTTGAATCTCGCTGTCCTCTAATACAATAATGATTTGGCTGTTTTCTAAATACGGAGTACTAAAATCAACTTGTTCTTTTCTTTCATCTGTAATCGTGTATCCGTTCCAGATAGCATCAATATTGCCGCTTTTTAGTTCCGTTTCTTTCAGTGCCCAGTCAATGGATTGGAATTCAACATCGACACCCATTTTTTCTCCTACTTCATTCGCTAAATCAATATCAAAACCAACGATCTCGCCTTCACTATCTCTAAATCCCATCGGAGCAAAAGTATCATCTAACCCGACAACGAATTTTCCTTCTTCAATAATTTGATCATAAGAGTCAGTTTGGCCTTCAGTAGATCCGCAACCTGCTAGTAATGTTGTTAAAATACCCAATCCTAAAAGTGATTTCAATACTGTTTTTTTCATTTGTAATTGCTCCTTTTTTATCTCTATTTTTTTGTTTTTACTAAATATTTTCAGCTGCAGTCTGAAAATACAAAAAAATCGTCCTTTGATTTTCTTTTTAAAGAAAATCAAAGGACGATTGACAATCACTATCGTGGTTCCACCTTTTTTCGCAAGTTCTTCACAGATACTTGCCTCATCACGTTCAAGACTACTAAACGCTAGTACTATAACGGGCACTCCCGGGTCAACTTACTAAATCAGTTCAGCTGCCAGCTCAGAGATGTGTGTTCAAAATTATTTCTTAGTTGCTTTCACCACCCGCAACCTCTCTAAAAAGATTTAATTCCTACTTTTTCTCTTCTTTGCTTTTAAAAAAGACTATTTAATTTAAAGGTACTATATCACAATTATTTCTTTTTGCCAAATATTTTTTGCCAGAAACTTTGCTTTTCTGATTTCATCGACATCAATGGAACGGTTTCACCTAAAATTCTGCGTGCGATATTGCGATATCCTTGCGAAGCAGCATTTTTAGGGTTCAATACGATTGGATCTCCGTTATTCGAAGAACGAACAACATCGTCGTCGTCGAAAATGATACCTAATAAGTTGATAGACAAGTGACGAGTGATCTCATCCACATCCATGACTTCACCGTCCTGCATCATTCGTTTACGAATACGGTTGATAATCAATTTTGGTTCTTCGATTTCCGTTTGCTCCAACAAGCCAATAATCCTGTCTGCATCTCGGATAGCAGAAATTTCTGGAGTCGTAACTAAAATCGCTTCATCAGCAGCGGCAATCGAATTTTTGAACCCTTGCTCGATCCCAGCTGGGCAATCGATCAAAATGTAATCATAATCTTTTCGCAATTCTTCTACGATATCGATCATTTGTTGTTCATTGATTGAACTTTTATCTGCGTTTTGCGCGGCAGGAAGCAAGTATAAATTATCGTTGAAACGTTTATCTTTGATCAATGCTTGATGCAATTTTGCTCTTTCTTCTACCACATCTACAATATCATAGATAATTCGGTTCTCTAATCCTAAGATAACATCTAAATTGCGCAACCCGATGTCCATATCAATCAAACATACTTTTTTCCCTTGTAATGCTAATGCAGTTCCTAAATTAGCCGTAGAAGTTGTTTTTCCAACTCCACCTTTACCGGAAGTAATGACAATTGCTGTACTCATTAAAATAATCCTCCTGTCACTTTATCGATAGACGGCTGTATTTTCTTTAACCGATCCAACGTCTCAAAAGATAAGATATGTAAATCATTTATATAGGCTACTTCTACTTTACTAGAACGGCTTTCTTCGTCTTCGTTATCGATCACTTCAATGCTGTCAGCGATACGAATCTGAGCTTTAGTCAGAAAATCCGCTACAATAACAGCCGTAGTGTCCCCTTCGATTCCTGCATGAGCCAGTCCATGAAGTTCACCAATAATAAAAATACTGCCTTTCGCACGGACTACGCCTCCAGGATGCACTTTTCCGATTAACAGAATGTCTCCTGGAGCATCTATGATCTGTCCGCTGCGTACTGTTTGTACTTTCATTTCCAGACTCACTTCTTTTTGCCACTCGATTGCACGTTCGTAAGTCAAAACATTTGAGGTAAATGATTTGATCGAAAAGTGACTTTTTTCTTCAATTTTAGTAGATATCTGGCTTTTTTGCTCGTCATTCAACAAACGATTTCCTGAATGTACTTCCAATTGAATATCTTGGCGTGTCTCACCAGAAAGTTTTCGTTCCGCTCTTAGATGGTCCAGCAGACCGTCTAATTCTTCCAACAACTCTTCAAAAGAAGCTGTATCGCTTAAGTTTAATAAAAAGCCGTCTTTAATTCCCTTTAATGCAACATTCTGCTTCATTGAATCTTATCCCCCAATTTCAAAAGACTTACGAACCTATTTTTAATCGCGTGTGATAGCGTCAGCTAATTTTTTCAACGGATAGTAAAGGACCACCAACAATAGAGTGTTTAATAGCAGAGTTGGTCCTAGACGATTCGCTAAGAAAGTAGTGACATCAATGGTCGCTAAATCGATGACCATATAAAATCCATATAATAAAAACTCCGTTAAGCTCAGTTGAAGAATCGTTATCATAATCAACACTAATAAATTAGGATTTAGAATCTTTTTCAATTTATCGCTTAAATAAATCATTGCAGGGAGAAGGGACGTATAAATCCCTAAGATCCCTACATAATAACTGTCGTAAAGCAATCCCAGAAGGATCCCAAAAAGTATCATATAGCTGCGATCAATATAAAAAGCAAAGATAATCGTGCACACAATAATCAATCTGGGAACCATATCACTGGTAGCTGTATACATTTGTGCAGAAAAGACCGATGCGATTACTCCATCTAATAACAGAGCTATAAACAACGTGAGCGGAACAAAAATATTGATTCTTGTTTTTTTCAACATTCTCTATTCCCCACTTCCAGACGCTCGTTGGATAATCGTTACAAAACGAATATCATTCATATCAGCTGCAGGTGTTATATAAGCTTCCATAGCTAAACCGTGTGAATCTAATTTGATTTCATCCACTGTCCCGATCAATAAAGAACTAGGTGATAGTCCGCCCAAACCTGATGTAACGACTTGATCCCCTTCTTTCGGTGTTGCATCGGTAATGATTTGATTCAAAATCAAACGATTGGTTTCAGCCTCATATCCGCTGATAATGCCGTGAACAACTCCATTCTCTGTTAATACTTGCGCAGAAACTCGGCCAGTATTTTGGTGAGAAGTCGTTACTAGCTGCACTTTTGAGCTCGTTGGACTTACTTCGACGATACGTCCGATGTAGCCGTTCCCGCCCATAACCGACATATTCATTTCGACACCATTTTGGCTTCCTCTATCAATGATCAATTGGTCTACCCAATTGTCCGGGTTGCGCCCTATAACAGCTCCGTTGATACTGTTGTAATCAGTTAATGTATCAGTCAACTCTAATTGCTCTTGCATTTTTTCGTTATCCTGCTGCAATGAAGCTAATTTAGCTTCTGTTTCATACAATTGATCCATTTTTGATTTCAATGATTTATTTTCTTCGTAAGTATCGATCAAACCTTCTACGGAATCAATAATGTTCACCACACCATTGGCTGGTTTGCTGAACACTCTGCTGGTTAATGCTGTTATATCGTTTGTAAAACGCTGAATGATCGGAGCATTCCCGCTGCCCGTGATGGAAAATGCCACTAGACCGAGAACAACGATTACACTGATTAATAAAATAATAAGTTTTTTATTTGAAAAAAACTGGTTCAAAGTACCACCTCGTTGATTTTTACAGGCTGTGTATATTTTACCATAGGTTGCTCAAAATAAGCATACTGTTTTCGTATTTTATTTTGACTCCTCTTATACTTACTGCCCATATAATGCAGAACAAATCCTTCACTCAAAAATAGCGGGATGGATAATCCATACCCGCTTGAAAATAAGTCGTTTTATTTGTTTCCTCGTTTTTGGTAAACATCTATGTGTTTCAAAGCGTCGCCCGTACCGATTGCTACACAATCCAACGGTTCATTGGCTACGAATACAGGTACATCTGTTTCTTCCGCAATAACGTCACTGATATTTTTAAGAAGAGCTCCCCCACCAGTCAATACGATACCGTGGTCGATAACATCTGCTGAAATTTCAGGAGATGTTTCTTCTAATGTTTCTCTAACGGCAATAACAATGCCTTCTACAACTTCTTGAATCGCTTCAGCAACATCTACTGCAGAAATTTCAATCGTCTGCGGCAATCCCGTAAGTAAATCTCTACCTCTGATATCCATTGTGCCATATTCAACTGCTTTTTCAACTGACGCACAACCGATCTCCATTTTAATTTGTTCAGCCGTTCTTTCACCGATCAGCAAATTATATTTTTTACGGATGTAATGAATAATGACTTCATCCATTCTGTCTCCAGCCAAACGAATCGTTCTGCTGCTGACGATTCCCCCTAGTGAGATCGTTGCAACATCTGTCGTTCCGCCTCCTATATCTACTACCATACTACCTGTTGGATCCATTACAGGTAAACCAGCACCAATAGCAGCTGCAAACGGTTCTTCAATAATGTAGGCATCTTTTGCACCAGATAGGCGAGTAGCATCAATGACAGCACGTTTTTCAACTTCTGTTACACTGCTTGGAACACATACCACCACGTAGGGTTTAGATGTTCTCTTGCCAACTGCTTTTTTAATATAGTACTTCATCATTTCAGCCGTAATATTGAAATCAGCAATGACTCCATTTTTCATTGGGCGAATCGCAATAATCGATCCAGGAGTTCTCCCGATCATATTTCTAGCTTCTTCCCCAACGGTTACGATTTCTCCGGTGTTAATGTCTTTAGCTACTACTGATGGTTCTCTTAAAACGATACCTTTTCCTTCTACGAAGACATTTGTATTAGCTGTCCCCAAATCTATTCCTATGTTTTTGCTTCCAAAATTCAACACGCTTTTCATCCTCTCAATTGTCTAATCGAAACTAGTTATTTTCTCTTTATAAAGAAAAAGATTAGACTTCCAAGAACGTTTCTTTGAACGTTCCGCATTTTTCCGCTTTTAATATCATACTTCAAATTGAAATCAGACGCATTAATAACACCTGTTTTTAATGTAAATTTAAGTAGCTCTCAATAGTTTCGTAATCTTTGCAATTGAGACCATTTTATTTAAAGCTACACTTAGTATACAATTTTATAGCCACAATATAAAGGTGTACAGTTAATTCCCTTTATATTTTTGTCATTAACAAATGATAATGTCTTAATAAATAACAAATGAAAATGTCCCATAACTACGTTACTCTAATCTTATTGGATTGGAGAGATAGAATGGGAGCAGAATTAACTATGTTTGAAAACAAAAAATATGAAGTCATAAAAAAAGTATGTAATGGTCAGTGTTCAAAGGAGCGGGCAGAGATTGAACTAGATTTATCCCGTAGGCAGATTAACCGATTGGTTAATCGCTATAAAACGCAAGGAAAAAAAGGTTTTAAGCATGGGAACAAGGGACGAACTCCCGCTACAACGTTGTCAAAAGAAACCCAACAAAAGATTATTCGACTCTACAGAAAGAAATATGATGGTTTTAATTTGTTCCATTTTACAGAAAAACTGCAGGAGGAAGAACAAGTAACCGTCTCTTATACGACCGTTCGCAATTTATTATATCAAAAACATATTCTTTCTCCTCGTGCTTCTAAAAAAACACAACGAACGAAGCGCAAAGAATTAAAAGAGAAAGAACGGTCTGACCAACTACTAACAAAGAAAGAGAGCCAAGTTTTAAATGAATTAGAATACGTAGATCCTGTGAAAGCTCATCCTAGCCGCTCACGAAAGAAATATAAAGGTGAACAGCTTCAAATGGACGCTTCAAGACACGATTGGTTTCAAAACGGAAAATATGCGCATCTCCACGCTGCTATAGATGACGCCACTGGAATCGTGGTTGGGGCTTACTTTGATAAAGAAGAAACATTAGATGCCTATTACGAAGTAACACATCAGTGTCTGACTACCTACGGTATTCCGTATAATATTTTGACGGATAATCGAACCATCTTTCACTATAAACAAGAAAAGAGCCCTTCAGAAGAGAAGGACACTTTTACACAATATGGATATGCCTGCCATAACTTGGGAATAGAGTTAACCACAACAAGTATTCCTCAAGCAAAAGGAAGAATTGAACGATTATGGAATACCCTCCAAGATCGTCTCCTAAATGAAATGGCCTTAAAAAATATCCAATCCATTGAAGAAGCAAACCAATTTTTGAAACATTATATTCCTACATATAACGCCAAATTTGCTTTACAGCTAAACGATACCAAAAGTGTTTTTGAAAAGCTACCAAAAGATATCCATTTAGATTATATACTGGCTCGCTTTTCACACCGAGTTGTCCAGAAGGGACACGCACTCAAATATCAGAACAAGTTATATCATTTATATAATCAAAATCAGCACGTCTTATTGGCCCCAAAAACGAAGTTAATGATTATTCATACTAAAGAAAATCAACTGTATGCTAGTCATCAGGATTCACTTTTCATGTTAAAAGAAATTCCGCTTCACGAAAAAGTTTCAAAAGAATTCGATAAGCCAATCGAACGTAAAAAGATGCAGGTGCATATCCCTCCAATGAGCCATCCTTGGAAAAAAGCATCTTATGATCGCTATCTTCGGAAGAAAAACCAAAAGGAAGCTCTTAAAACCAATTCTAGAACATGAATACAAGTTTTTAACTAGAAAATAGATTTAGAACGCTAATTTCAGTTGATTCAGAAAATGGCTTCGTGGTTTTCGAAGCCATTTCCTGAATCAACTTTACCAAGCGTAGCGCGGTAGTTTTGCCAGGAATAGGATCAACGAAATAATGACAGTGAACCTAACTCAAATTTGAATAAAATCGGGACATTTTCATTTATCATTGACAGGTGTACAGTTAATTCCCTTTATATTTTATTCATTTAGTCATACTTTATTTTCTTTTTGATCCTTAAATCTGTAAGGAAAGGTTCGTGAATTTACTTCGATCTTATTTTTTGATTGGTATTTTTCTCTATAAAACACAAAAAAACAGTCTAGTTTACACTAGACTGTTTTAGCTAACTGATAAATTTTTAAATGTTTAAATTTAATTAAATTTTGTTAACGTTAGCAGCTTGAGGTCCACGGTTACCTTCTTCAACGTCGAAAGAAACTGATTGGCCTTCTTCTAAAGTTTTGAATCCGTCTCCTTGGATAGCTGAGAAATGTACGAATACATCGTCTGCGCCTTCGCGTTCGATAAATCCAAATCCTTTTTCTGCGTTAAACCATTTTACTGTACCTTGCTCCATGAAAAATTCCTCCTCGTGCTTGTTAGCACTATATAATTCACATTGTTGCTGACGGTACGATTCGGAATGTTTTGAAACAATTCTTTTTTCCACCTAACAAAATGCTAACTAAAGTATAACACGATAAAAAAAACTTAGCAACCTATAATGCACTCTTTTTTAAATTCTTTTTGTTTTTTTACGATTAACTGCATTAATTGAAAGTTTCTGCTCTAAAAAATACCTAATTCTTTTAGACTGGCGTAATCATTTTGTCCCACGATAATATGATCCAATAACTCCACCCCCATCAAGTCGCCGCACTCTGCTACACGCTTAGTAAATACAATATCAGCTTCTGAAGGGTTTGGACATCCAGAGGGATGGTTATGGACAACAACTATTTTTGCAGCTGAATACCGTACGGCACCTTTAAATATCTCTCTGGGATGCGCGACACTGGAACTCAATCCGCCTTTGAAAATCGTTTCTTTTTTGATGATCTCGTTTTTTGTATTTAAAAATAAGACAATGACGTGTTCTTGCTGCAAGTCTCCCATTTCCGCAGACATCATTTCACCAATTTGTCGGCTGGATGTGATTTGACCTGTTTTTATTTGCGGAGCTTGAGCGATTCTTATACCTAATTCTATGGCAGCTTTTAATTCAATGGCTTTCGTTTTTCCTACGCCGGAGATCGTAATCAATTCTTCTAATGAAACGTGTTTTAAGTAATATAAGTCATCAAAGGTGTTCAATATGTTTAAAGCAACCGAGACAACATTCGTACCTTTTACCCCTGTTCGTAAAAGTATTGCCAATAATTCATGGTTTGATAAAGCTTTTTCACCGTACTGCTCCAGCCTTTCTCTTGGGCGGGACTGGACAGGCATTTCTGCTAATAAGTTCGTCTGATTTAACAACACAAAAAAACCTCCTTTGACATACTATATGCAAAGAAGGTCTTGTTCAGTTTTTTAATTTGAAAAGATCCAATTCTCTTGAAGGAAATGTTTCACTTCAAACAAATCTTTCCGTATCACTAATGATTTTTCTTCCGCTTCATTAGTTGGTTGAAACAAATCAGGAACCATAATAACTGGAATACCTGCATCGAAAGCAGCTCGTATCCCATTCATGGAGTCTTCCAGGATCAATGTTTCGTCTTTCTCTCCATCGAATAAATTCCAAGCTTTTTCAAATATTTCCGGACTAGGTTTAGCAAACTCTACTTGATCTCTAGACACGATTTCATCAAAATAATGAGCGATTCCAGCACTATTGACGCACAGATCGATCATATTTCTTCTGCTGCTTGAAGCGATACCTTTACGAATGCCTTTCTCTTCTAGAAAAGCCAGTAATTCTTTCAAACCTGGTTTGACCAAGATACCTGCTGATTCAATATGATCCAGCAAATAAACCCGACTTTTTTCAATAAAAGCATCTACTTTCTCATCATCCTTAAAATCCTTATACAAATTGGCAAAAAACTCTTCATCCGAAGCTCCAATGTATCTTTCATAGTATTCGTAAGTAAAAGACAACCCAATTTCATCTGCAGCTTTTTGATTTGCTGTGTAATACATCATTTCTGTATCGAACATCAAACCATCCATATCAAATATAACTGTTTTTAACTCTTTCATTCAAATCCCCCTAGTGATTTAATCAGCGGCTAACAATTCACGCCGTACTTCAGAAATAAAATACAATGATCCTGTAATAAATAATATGCCGCCTTCTCCCATTGTTTCCAACTCAGACAATAGGCCTGCTTGCCACTGTTCATAATAAGTGATGCCTGAACGGATATACGGCCCAAGCTCTTCACTAGTAGCTGCTTTAGGCGAGTCAAAAGTTGTCAAACTCAGTTGGACATTAGGCAAACTCTGAATCAAGTCCACCATTTGCTGAATGTCTTTGTTGACAACAGCTGAAAATAAGATCCGTACTTCTTGTTCCGGAAAATCATGTTTGATCGTTTCGACTAACCGCTCGACACCAGGTTCATTGTGAGCACCATCCAACACAATAATCGGCTCATCACTGATTTTTTCCATTCTGCCTGGCCAGAAAGCTCTTTTCAATCCTCTTAATAATGCTTCATGCTTGAGAGTGAGCTGTTTTCTTTCTGCATACAACTCCACAGCCTTGATAGCCGCAGCCGCATTCTCTACTTGATGTTTTCCTAACATAGAGAGTTGGATCGTTCGCAGTCGCAATGTCTCATCTTCAAACGTAAATTGTTCTCCCCAAGTCGGCAATGTATGCCAGTCTTCGATCCAAAAATCTGTTGCATATTGATAAAGAGGGCTTTGACACTCCGATGCCAATTGCTTGATCTCTTTTAACGCTTCGTGAGGGATATTTCCGGTGACTACAGGAACAGTCGGTTTGATAATGCCTGCTTTTTGTTTAGCTATCTCAGGTAAAGTATCGCCTAGAATAGCCATATGATCCATACCGATCGTCGTAATAACAGATACTTCCGGCAGCACGATGTTGGTCGAATCGTATAATCCACCTAAACCGACTTCTATAACCGCAACATCTACATGTCCTTCTCCAAAATACGTAAACATCATAGCTGTAATCACTTCAAATTCACTCGGTCCGCCTACGCCTGTCTCTTCCAACTCTTGAGCTAACGGGTAAATGATATTTGCCAGTCGGACGATTTCGCTGTCCTCAATCGGTTCGCCGTTGACACTGATTCGCTCGTTAAAAACTTCTATAAAAGGAGAAGTGAACGTGCCGACAACCAATCCATGCTCCTCCAGCATGTTGCGGATAAACGTAACCGTAGATCCTTTTCCATTCGTACCAGCTACATGGATCGCCGGTGTTTTCTTTTCTGGATGGGCTAATCGTTCCATCATCCATTCCATACGCTTCAATCCCGGCTTTTTCCCAAATGTTCGAATGCCGTGGATCCAATTCAGCGCTTCTTCATAAGTCTTCCACATATCTTCCCACCGTTCTTCCATTAAACTGCTTTCTACATTAGTATAAAATACTTTGCATCGTTTTGCAGTAGAAAAAGCTGCACCCCTTTAAGGATACAGCTTTTCTATTAGTCATTCGATACATCTTATAAGAATTTTTGTTTTAGAACTGCGATTCTGTCGCTTACTGTTGCTTGTTTTTCCAAGTACTCTGCTTCTTTCGCTTTTTCTTCTAAAACGATTTTTTCAGGAGCATTGTTAACGAACTTCGCATTCGACAATTTGCCTTGGACGCGTTGAACTTCTTTGTTCCATTTGTCCAATTCTTTTTCCAAACGAGCGATCTCTTCTTCAATATTGATCAATCCAGCCAACGGAAGGTAAATCTCAGCCCCTGTAATAATAGCTGTCATCGCTTCTTCTGGTGCTTCAATAGTGTTAGAGATCGTCAATGTTTCTGGATTGCAGAAACGTTCGATATAAGACGTGTTCTCTTTCAAGAATGCTTCGATCGTGTCGTCATTTGTTTTGATAAGGATGTTGATTTTTTTCGATAATGGAGTATTCACTTCTGAACGGATATTGCGCACTGAACGAATCAATTCCATTAAGACATCCATCCCTTTTGAAGCTGCTTCATCGGACAATTCTGATTGAACTGTTGGATAGTCCGCCACTACAAGTGATTCTCCTTCGTGAGGAATATTTTCCCAAATTTCTTCAGTCACAAAAGGCATAATTGGGTGCAGCAAACGTAAAATTTGATCTAAAACGTGAGCTAAGATACTTCTAGTCGTCAACTTCGCTTCTTCATCTTCGCCAAATAAAATTTCTTTACTCATTTCAATATACCAGTCACAGAAATCATCCCAAATGAAGTGGTACAAATGACGACCAGCTTCACCAATTTCATACTTGTCTGTCAATTCCGTAACAGATTGGATCGTTTCGTTTAATTTCGTTAAGATCCAACGGTCGGCTACTGTTTTTTCTCTTGTTAAATCAATATCTTTTACTTCAAGATCTTCTAAGTTCATCAATACGAATCGACTAGCATTCCAAATTTTATTGATAAAGTTCCAAGCCGCATCCATTTTATCGTAGCTGAAACGAACATCTTGACCTGGAGCAGAACCGGTAGATAAGAACCAACGCATAGCGTCTGCACCGTATTTGTCGATAATGTCCATTGGGTCGATACCATTCCCTAAAGACTTGCTCATCTTGCGTCCTTGCTCGTCACGAATCAACCCATGGATCAACACATCTTTAAACGGCTGTTCATTGGTAAATTCTAAACTTTGGAAAATCATGCGGCTTACCCAGAAGAAGATAATGTCGTAACCCGTCACCAATGTACTGGTCGGGAAATAACGTTTAAAGTCTTCTGCATTTTCATTTGGCCAACCCATTGTTGAAAATGGCCATAATGCTGAACTGAACCAAGTGTCTAATACATCAGGATCTTGTTCCCAGTTTTCAACATCTGTCGGATCTTCCATTCCTACATACATTTCTCCAGTTTCCTTATGGTACCAAGCTGGAATTCTGTGTCCCCACCATAATTGTCTAGAAATAACCCAGTCATGAACATTTTCCATCCATTGAGTATACGTTTTTTCAAATCGTTCTGGGACAAAATTGACTTTTTTGTCTGTCTCTTGGTTTTCCAGAGCTTCTTTAGCTAACGGAGCCATTTTAACGAACCATTGAGTAGATAAACGAGGTTCCACCACTACTCCAGTACGCTCAGAGTGTCCAACACTGTGAACCATTTTTTCTACTTTCACTAAACGACCTTCAGCTTCCAAATCTTTGATAATAGCTTTTCTAGCTTCAAAACGATCCATTCCTGCGTAGTTTCCTGCAGTTTCATTCATAGAACCATCATCGTTCATCACATTCACACGAGGAAGATCGTGGCGATTCCCAACTTCAAAGTCGTTCGGGTCATGGGCAGGGGTGATTTTAACCACTCCAGTACCAAATTCCATGTCAACATAATCATCCGCAATGATCGGTATCTCACGATTCATCAATGGCAATGTAACAGTTTTACCAATCAATCCTTGATAACGTTCATCGTCAGGATGTACAGCCACTGCAGTATCTCCCAGCATAGTTTCAGGACGCGTTGTAGCAATTTCTACTTCACCACTGCCATCTGTTAGTGGATAAGTCATGTGGTAAAAAGCACCTTCGATGTCTTTATGAATCACTTCGATATCCGATAAAGCTGTTTTAGCTTTAGGATCCCAGTTAATGATGTATTCCCCACGATAAATCAATTCTTTTTCATACATGGTTACAAATACTTTACGAACCGCTTCAGATAATCCCTCATCTAATGTGAAACGCTCGCGGCTATAGTCAACAGAGATTCCAACTTTTGCCCATTGTTCACGAATGACACTAGCATAGTCTTCTTTCCATTCCCATACTTTATCGATGAAGTTTTCTCTCCCAAGATCATAGCGGGAGATGCCTTCTTCAGCTAGTTTAGCTTCTACTTTGGCTTGAGTTGCGATTCCAGCATGGTCCATTCCCGGCAACCATAATGTGTCGTAACCTTGCATGCGTTTTTGACGCACTAAAATGTCTTGCAACGTTGTATCCCAAGCATGTCCTAAATGCAATTTACCTGTAACGTTCGGTGGTGGAATAACCACTGAATAAGGTTCTTTTGTTTTATCTCCACTTGGTTTGAACAAATCTTTTTCTAACCATTTTTCATAACGCCCAGCTTCGACTTCATTCGGCTGATATTTCGTCGGCATTGTAATCTCTTTTGCCATATTGAACCACTCCTTTTCTCTTTTACCCTGTATTTGCTGAAATCGAGTAGGAGGAGCCTCACGGCTCCGACCTCTCACACCACCGTACGTACGGATCCGTATACGGCGGTTCAATATCTTGCGTAAGCAGACTCTACCATTTCGCTTAGGGATACTAAGCCCCAGTGGTGGAGTCTTTCGTTTGTAAGGGCCCAGTGAACCTCTGGTGATTTAGATAATCTCCAGTATTTCTTTCTGGAATAACCGATTCTTTTGGCACTATCTAAATTTAATCCATATTTTAATAACTTCGTTATTTTTGTTTTTGGTAGTTTCCATCTTTTGAGAATAAGCTGTCTGATTCTGTGATGTATCCAAGGTTCTATTTCTTTCTGAATAAAAGATTTAATGAACCCTAATCCAAAGTAACCAATCCATCCTCTTGTTACTTGGTTGATTTCATTTAGAATAGTTTTGAAATCCCCAGGACGTTTGCGACTGGTTCGTCGTTTTAATTCTGCTCTAAATTTCTTTTTAGCTTCTTTGGTAGGTATAAAACGACAAGTTCCATTCACTTGTTTCATCAGACAGCTCAAGAACTTTATACGGGTAGGTGAGCCAACTTTGCTTTTATCTGTATTGACAATCAGCTTGAGATCTCTTTCAATAAAACGAGATACACTTTCTAGCACACGTTCTCCTGCTCGTTTTGTTCTTACATAAATGACGAAGTCATCTGCGTATCGTACAAAATGATGTCCTCTTTTCTCAAGTTCTTTATCCAGTTCATGTAAGTAGACATTGCTGAGAAGGGGCGATAATACGCCTCCTTGCGGTGCGCCTGTTTTACTTTCTACGAATTCGCCAGACAGGTCTATGACACCACTCATCAAGAACTTACGGATAGCCTTAAGAATCGCCTTATCTTGAATAAACTGTTCAAGATGGTACATCAACTTATCATGATTAAGCGTATCGAAACATTGTTTTAAGTCACAATCCACCACCACTTTATAGCCTTCTTCATAGTACGCTACGCATTGTTTTAATGCTGTGTGTGTTCCTTTTCCTGGTCGGAACCCATGACTTTGAGGAAGAAATTGAGGGTCGATAATCGGTTCAATCACTTGTCTGATGGCTTGTTGTACCACTCGGTCACGTGCGCATGGTATTCCTAGTTTACGCTTCGTTCCGTCAGGCTTTGGAATTTCTACTCGTTTGACTGGCTTGGGTTTGTAAGTACCATCCAAAAGTTTCTGCCTTAACGGCAAATAAAACTCTTCAATATGTTCTTCTACTTCCCAAACCGTCATTCCATCTACTCCAGCTGCGCCTTTATTGCGTCTGACCGCTTTTGCAGCTGCGAGTAAATTGTCTTTACTTACAACGAGCTCCATCAACGATGGAGACTTACGATACATTTCCTTCATATTACCTAGAGGCATACTCTACACATCTACATACTCTTTCGGTTCCACCTTGTCCCTCTGTAGAATGCCAACCGCTCGGTTGTTTTCTGTAGTTAACGTATCCTCTAACCTCCAATCTATACTTTGTATGAATATTGTTCGGTCCTTCAGTACATTTTCCCTACTATGACCTCTGCTGACTTCTGTCTATTCGTTGTTACTACGATAGTTTTTATCGCTAGACAGACCTCCCCAGGTAAGGTGCGATAACCTTCCACTCATGTCACTGCCTCATTTACTAAATGGGATTCGTGCAGTATTGGACTTTGCTTTGTGTTGCAAGCTCGTCCGTCCCAATCCAGCCTCCATATGAGATTTCTGTTCGTCAGTGCGAGTATTTGCTTTCAGCTTCCTTCAGATTCCACCTCACGGTGGACACCCTTGCCTTCAGCTAACAGTTCCTACTGCCAAGCCTGTAGTGGACTTTCACCACCAAGTTATCGCCCATGCTGGGCGCACAACAAAAAAGCATCCATCCTAATCTGTTATTAGGACGAATGCTTTTGGATTCGCGGTACCACCTATATTGCCTATCCGTTATGTTGGATAGACCACTTCATTCACGTTAGTAACGAAACGTTAGTCCGGACAAAGCTACTCTTCATTCACTCTGTCAGCTCCCAAGCTACCTTCATTCCAGTTCAATTAAGGACTCCCACCAAACATCCTTTTCTCTTCAAATTGAAGTCTGAAACTACTCCTCTTGTTCATCGCTTTATTCTTTATTAGGATAGCATGTTCATTTTTAAAATTCAATAACGAATATATGAGTTTATTTCTGTAATAATATGTCTTCTCTTTTCCACATACTTAAAAAAAAGGATGAATTGCCACTTGATTTTTCATTTGTTATTCATTTTATCGAGCAGATTTTGCAGCTTCAATCACTGCCTCATAGTCTGGTTCATCCACCATTTCAGGAACAATTTCTTGGTAAACAATCGTTCCTTTTCTATCAATCACAAAAACCGAACGTGCCAATTTCTTTAATCCAGGCATATATAATCCGTAAGCTTGAGCAAAAGTCAGACTTGTATCATGCAGCATCTCCATCTCTAATCCTTCTCCTGCGCACCAATTCCGTTGCTGATCTTCTGTGTTATTTGAAATTGTCAGCAACTGTACGCCTTCAATCTTACTAGCTTTTTCGTTGAACGCTCTTGTTTGTTGAGCGCATACGCGTGTATCGATATCCGGTATGACACTGATCACGACGACTTCATTAGTAAAATCTGTCAGCGATACTTGATCTCCATTTAAATTAGACAATGAAAAATCAGGCGCTTTTTCCCCTACTGCCGGTTGTATTCCTTCTAATTGATATGGTGTTCCTTTTCTTGTGATTTCCATTTTATTCACTCCTATATTGACATCTGTCTCTATTATAAAGTTCTTTTCTCTCGATGGCTATGTAGAATAACATTTAGACAAAAAAATAGATCACAGAACAATATTCTGCAACCTATTTTATGAGTTATTTATTAAAGCAACGCACTAAAGGCTTCTTCTTGCTGAGCTTCTAGAGTATCTCCAACGCTGATTTCGGAGAAGACTAATCCTGCCATAGCACGTTCAATCAAACCTTCTACATCTAATTTAGATTCGTACTCTCGCGTTCTTTCTAAGTCCGGTTTGGTCTTAGGAGATGGAGGAGCAAAAATCGTACAACAGTCTTCAAATGGTTGAATAGATAAATCGAATGTATCGATTTTTTGAGCGATGTCAATGATCTCATTCTTATCCATAGAAACTACTGGTCGCAAAACAGGTGTATTCGTCACATCATTGATAGCAATCATACTGTGCATCGTTTGTGATGCCACTTGACCCAAAGATTCTCCATTGAAAATCGCTAAACCTTTACGTTGTTCACGAATACGGTCTGTGATACGCATCATAAAACGACGTGTCACGGTCATCAAGTATCCTTCTGGAACTTTCTTTTTGATTTCTTCTTGGATCTCCGTAAAAGGTACTTCAATAAACTCGATACTTCCTGAAAAAGCAGCAATTTTAGCCGTTAAGTCTTTCGCTTTTTGCAAAGCTCTCGGACTTGTGTATGGAGGACTGTGAAAATGAACAGCTTCTACTTCTACTCCACGTTTCATAGCCAAATACCCCGCTACTGGAGAATCGATTCCCCCTGACATCATCAGCATTCCTTTACCGCTTGACCCTACAGGAAGCCCGCCTGCTCCTTGAATCGTTTCACAAGATAAAAAGATTCCGTTTAAACGTACTTCTACTCGTAAAGTAATATCAGGTTTTTTGACTTGAACTTTTATTCCTTCAACATTTCTCAACACTTCTGCGCCAAGCAACTGGTTGATGTCGTTCGTGTCCAATTCGAAATCATGATCAGCTCTTCGAGTAGCGATTTTAAATGTTTTTCCTGGTGCATACTGCTCTTTCACCATCTCAACAGCTACTTGTTTTACTTGCTCCATGTCTCTGTCTAATTTCATAACGGGAGAATAATTTTGAATACCAAATATCGATTTCAATCGTTTCAGTACTTCTTCGCTGTTTGCATCATGCAATTCTAAATGCATACGGTCCCGTTCTCCATGAACTCTAACTTGCGGAAAATCACGTAATGCTGCTCTAACATTTTGTGACAAGCGGTTAATAAAAATCTTTTTGTTTTTCCCTTTTGTCGATAATTCACCGTAGCGAACCATCACTTCATTGTATTGCATACTGTACTTCCTCTCTAAATCCCTGCCTATTTGATATCTTTAAAATTTTGATATAAAGCATCAAACGCTTTTAAAAATTGTCGTGCTTCTTCCATAGTATTAGTGTCTGTTAAACTGACCCGAACTGCTCCAGTAGCTGTTTTTTCCGGCACACCCATCGCCGATAACGTACTCGAAGTGGTCTTGTTTCGACTTGAACACGCACTGGTCGTCGATATAAAAATATCTTCCTTTTCAAATGCATGAACACTCACTTCTCCGCGAATGCCTTGCAATCCAAAACAGATAATATGAGGAGCACCTTTTTTGGTAGAAAACAATTGAACCTTAGGATATTTGCTCAATTCATCCATTAAATAATCTCTGACTAGTCTTTGGTTGGCTGTTTTTTGTTCTTGTTGGTCAAATAGTAAACGCAATGCTCTGGACATGGCAGCTATCCCGGCAACATTTTCAGTTCCATTGCGTCGACCTTTCTCTTGTCCGCCACCACTCATCAACGGAGCGATTTTCCGTCCATGTTTGATGTATAAAAAGCCTGTTCCTTTTAATCCATGGAATTTGTGTCCCGAAAAAGTCGCTAGATCAATACGGGAAGAGCTGCTTAAATCCAAAGGAATTTTCCCTACAGCTTGAACTGCATCTACATGAAAATGGATTGACGGATACTCTCTTAAAACTTCACCGATTTCATCTATAGGCTGAATGCTGCCCACTTCATTGTTTACAGCCATAACCGATACCAGTACAGTGTCTGGTCGCAAAGCATTTCTCAAATCTGAAACAGAAACGACTCCTGTTTCATCAACCGGCAAATAGGTCACTTTAAACCCTAATTGTTCTAATTGAGCCATACTTTCTTTGACTGCCGGATGTTCTACTGACGTAGTGATCAAATGTTTGCCGTAACGCATTTTTTCAATAGCGGTTCCTTTGATCGCCCAATTGTCCCCTTCTGTTCCGCTGCTGGTGAAGTAAATCTCAGAATCTTTCACCTGCAATAAAGAAGCAATCTGCTTTCTTGATTGTTGCAGCAATCCATCTGCTAAATCACCCAAACGATGCAAACTGGAAGGATTCCCGTTCATTTTTTGACTCACTTGTATAAAAGTCTCCAATACGCTGTCATCAACTTTAGTTGTAGCACTATTGTCGAAATAAATCATTTTTCCACATTCTTTCTACTTTAACTAATTATTTATTAGTTAAAAAATTCTCTACTTATTATAACAAAATCTTTAGTAAGTACAAGGTTTCATTTAGCTTTTTCACTCTCTAGACACATCTTGTTATTTTTTTCACTTTACTGTCTTATGACATGAAAAAAGCTGAGCGGTTTCCCTCACTCAGCTTTCCATTCCTATTCTGATGGTTTGACTTCATTGAAATACGTGTTTTCTACTTTTTTATAAGCACCAGGCTCAACTTCTTCTAAAGCAGTCGAGATCGTCTCCAATGCTTCTCGATAATCATATTCTTGACTGAACAAAGCAGAACTCTTTTGAACAGCTGAAGCAATTTGAGGATTGCTTTGACGGTAACGATTAGCATACTGCATCATATATTCTGTCAACAACGCTGTATCCACTATTTCTTCTGTTTTATCAATCAACAGTTCCACATCGTCTGCAATAAAATCAGCCATTTTTTTGATCTCATCCATATCAATTCTCAGTTTATTTATTTCAACCGACAAGTTCTCGATTTTTTTCGTCACTGCAAAAAACAGATCCATATATTCTGCCGGCAGACCAGGTAAATGTTGTTTTTCAATATAGCGTTTCATACCGCGCATATTAAATTCAAAATCATCAATCAGTTGTTTGACATGCGTTTCTTCTTTACGCAATTCTTTCAGCTGCTGCGCAATGTCATTTTGTTTTTTATCGATGTCTTCTAGTTCTTCCAACGTCTTCTCAAATGTCTCTTGAGCTTCGGAATATACCACAGCTTTATTTTGAAGACCTTCTATGTAATAACGAACTGTTTCCGTTACTTCATCTAATTGATCTTTAAAGCCTTGTGTCCGCTTCAGCTCGTCATGATTCAGTTTGTAGCTTTGTGATACGCGATCGATTTCGATCAGCAGTTTACTGTTTTTGCGTGTTAAGTAAGCAATCAGCTGTTCCAATTTTTCTTGATGGTCATTTACATATTGGCTGGCGCTCATTTCTTTTTCTAAAACATCATACAATTGATCGATTTCTTCTTCTATGACAGGAAGTTTTTCTTTAGCAGCATCAATTTCTAATTGTCCAACTAATTTTCCGGCAGCCGCTCTTTCTTGTTCAACTTCAGAAATTTTACTTTCTATATTGTCCTCTGGAAATTGAAAGTTTTCTTCTTTCAGCATGTCATAACCTGTTTTGATTTCTTTTAATTGCTCAATGAACTCTCCATTGATTTCTTTCAATAAAAGAGGGACTTCAGTGATATAAGCATTTAAAGTCTCTGTCTTAGCATTGACATTTTCTAGAACCTCTTTGGCTTCGATGTGATCTCCTTGAGAAGTAAACTCAGAAAAAAGCGAAAAATCCGTTTCCAGTAAAGTCAGTTTTTGTTCCAATTGCTCTAGAGCCGGACCAAAACTGAAACTTTGAGTCAACAACTTCTTGCGAATCGTTTGATAGGTTTCTTTGATTCTATTTAATTCTTCTTTATTCTTTTCTTCGCCTCTCACCAATTCTGTCAAAGCATCTTGGATCAACAGCAAGGTTTGTTTTGTTTCATCAAGCTTGCTTTTGGCACTTTCTTCTAAACTTCCTGCGTGACTAAACCGCAACTTATCAACAGCACGCTCTGCTTCATATAAATGGTTTTCGATTTCGGGTATAGAAACTGTCTCTACCTTTTTCCATTCATTTTCCCATTTTTCAAAATTTTCTTTTGTTTGTCCTGTCAACTTCAGTGTTTTGATGACTTGTACATCATCCACTATCGGCATATCCAACAACTGGATTTTTTGTTCTTCTAATTGATCTACTATTCGATAATGTTTTTTCCTCGTTATGTAACTGAAAATAAAAGCAGCTACTGCTAAGAGAAGAATAACAGCTATGATAATTTCAACTTTCATGTGTAGAGCCCTCCGTTTGAAATGAACCACCCGTTTTATCCGTTCGTTTCACTTTTATGCATAAGGGATGGATTTTTTTCATTTTTCCTAGTAAAATACCTATTAATTAGTATAACATAATGAAAAATTTCTAACACTAGAAATAAAAAAATTCTGGAACAATCTGTCATTAACAAATGATAATGTCTTAATAAATAACAAATGAAAATGTCCCATAACTACGTTACTCTAATCTTATTGGATTGGAGAGATAGAATGGGAGCAGAATTAACTATGTTTGAAAACAAAAAATATGAAGTCATAAAAAAAGTATGTAATGGTCAGTGTTCAAAGGAGCGGGCAGAGATTGAACTAGATTTATCCCGTAGGCAGATTAACCGATTGGTTAATCGCTATAAAACGCAAGGAAAAAAAGGTTTTAAGCATGGGAACAAGGGACGAACTCCCGCTACAACGTTGTCAAAAGAAACCCAACAAAAGATTATTCGACTCTACAGAAAGAAATATGATGGTTTTAATTTGTTCCATTTTACAGAAAAACTGCAGGAGGAAGAACAAGTAACCGTCTCTTATACGACCGTTCGCAATTTATTATATCAAAAACATATTCTTTCTCCTCGTGCTTCTAAAAAAACACAACGAACGAAGCGCAAAGAATTAAAAGAGAAAGAACGGTCTGACCAACTACTAACAAAGAAAGAGAGCCAAGTTTTAAATGAATTAGAATACGTAGATCCTGTGAAAGCTCATCCTAGCCGCTCACGAAAGAAATATAAAGGTGAACAGCTTCAAATGGACGCTTCAAGACACGATTGGTTTCAAAACGGAAAATATGCGCATCTCCACGCTGCTATAGATGACGCCACTGGAATCGTGGTTGGGGCTTACTTTGATAAAGAAGAAACATTAGATGCCTATTACGAAGTAACACATCAGTGTCTGACTACCTACGGTATTCCGTATAATATTTTGACGGATAATCGAACCATCTTTCACTATAAACAAGAAAAGAGCCCTTCAGAAGAGAAGGACACTTTTACACAATATGGATATGCCTGCCATAACTTGGGAATAGAGTTAACCACAACAAGTATTCCTCAAGCAAAAGGAAGAATTGAACGATTATGGAATACCCTCCAAGATCGTCTCCTAAATGAAATGGCCTTAAAAAATATCCAATCCATTGAAGAAGCAAACCAATTTTTGAAACATTATATTCCTACATATAACGCCAAATTTGCTTTACAGCTAAACGATACCAAAAGTGTTTTTGAAAAGCTACCAAAAGATATCCATTTAGATTATATACTGGCTCGCTTTTCACACCGAGTTGTCCAGAAGGGACACGCACTCAAATATCAGAACAAGTTATATCATTTATATAATCAAAATCAGCACGTCTTATTGGCCCCAAAAACGAAGTTAATGATTATTCATACTAAAGAAAATCAACTGTATGCTAGTCATCAGGATTCACTTTTCATGTTAAAAGAAATTCCGCTTCACGAAAAAGTTTCAAAAGAATTCGATAAGCCAATCGAACGTAAAAAGATGCAGGTGCATATCCCTCCAATGAGCCATCCTTGGAAAAAAGCATCTTATGATCGCTATCTTCGGAAGAAAAACCAAAAGGAAGCTCTTAAAACCAATTCTAGAACATGAATACAAGTTTTTAACTAGAAAATAGATTTAGAACGCTAATTTCAGTTGATTCAGAAAATGGCTTCGTGGTTTTCGAAGCCATTTCCTGAATCAACTTTACCAAGCGTAGCGCGGTAGTTTTGCCAGGAATAGGATCAACGAAATAATGACAGTGAACCTAACTCAAATTTGAATAAAATCGGGACATTTTCATTTATCATTGACATAGAAATAAAAAAATTCTGGAACAATCTTTAACGCGTTCCTAAAAAGAAAGTTGGAGTCCACATATGTCAAAAGAAAGCAGCTATTCATTAATGAACAATCAACTCCGTGCTTTGTTAGACGGAGAACCTAACTTGATCGCTAACCTGAGCAACGCATCTGCTTTGCTTTATGAAACATTACCTCAAATCAATTGGTCTGGTTTTTATTTATTTGAAGAGGCTTCTAAAGAGTTGGTTTTAGGACCGTTCCAAGGAAAAGCAGCTTGCGTAAGAATCCAACCTGGAAAAGGTGTTTGCGGAACAGCATTTGAGCAAAATCATTCCATCGTAGTGGAAGACGTTAATCAGTTCCCTGGACACATTGCTTGTGATGCAGCGAGTCAATCTGAGATCGTTGTCCCTCTTGAAACGAAAAACGGAGACTTGATCGGTGTATTGGATATCGATGCTCCTATAACTGGAAGATTCGATGAAATCGATCAAAAATACCTGGAAGAATTTGCGGCTATTTTAATGAATGCGGTCAATTAAAAGTTCTTTTTTTCTTAACACTTATATTGACATCAAAACAGAGAAACACTTGACGTTTCACTGATTCGTAAGGTATACTACTGGTTGTGTAAAATAATGCAGCAAAAAAAGTGGTAACCGCGTCAACAGTTCATTGCCTAAAGAGTTGAATCTTTAGTTTAGTCCAATTGTGTAACCTGCGGCTGCAAAGGTGAAGATTGAAAATGAACTGCACGTATTACTGAACTTTTAACTTAATTATTTTACTCCAAAAAATTATTCATTGGAGGAATTTTATAATGTCACGCTATACAGGTCCAAGTTGGAAAAAATCTCGTCGTTTAGGTATTTCATTAACTGGTACAGGAAAAGAAATCGAACGTCGTCCTTACGCACCTGGAGATCACGGTCCAAACAGCCGTAGAAAATTATCTGAATACGGTTTGCAATTACAAGAAAAACAAAAATTACGTTTCATGTACGGTGTAAATGAACGTCAATTCTTCAACCTATTCTTAAAAGCTGGTACTATCAAAGAAGGAAAACATGGGGATAACTTCATGATCCTTTTAGAACAACGTTTAGATAATGTTGTTTTCCGTTTAGGTTTAGCTACTACTCGTCGTCAAGCACGTCAATTAGTAAACCACGGTCACGTACTTGTAGATGGCAAACGTGTTGATATTCCATCATACAGCGTTCAACCAGGACAAGTAGTTTCAGTTCGTGAAAAATCTAAAAACATGGAAATCATCAAAGCAGCTGTTGAATCTGTATTTGGTCGTCCAGAATTCGTTTCTTTTGACGAAGAAAAATTAGAAGGTTCATTAACTCGTCTTCCATTACGTGAAGAATTGAGTGCTGAAATCGACGAAACTCTTATCGTTGAGTACTACTCAAGATAATAAGAATCATTCGACGATCTTTCTTAAAAGCTTGGAAATCTTTCATAGATTTCCAAGCTTTTTTGTTTCCCCTTTATTTCACACTTGTGTTTTCATTTATCTACGTCCCAGTTTTTGTTTTTAATCAGCAAAATGTGGTACTATTGGTAACGAGACGAATTATTTTTGAATGAGGTGTTATACATGGTCAATAAAGATGCCAATGATTACTTGCAAAAAGGACAATATGGTGTTAAACAAACGTTGATTTCAGAACGAAAAGAATTCATGGGCAGTTTACGAGAAAGAGTTTATTTGACTGCACGACTAGAGCAGCTTTCCCAAGAGAATGCACTTCAAGCTTTCCAAGATGAATTTCAAAAACATCCAGATGGCCATTTGCTGTTGAATGGTACATTTGGTATGAGTTTCTTTGACGGCTATATCAAAGAAAGTAAACATATGGGGATTCCATTCACTCTAATAGCCAATGAATATGCACAAACCACCCCTTATGCAATCATTTATACTGCTTCGACTGCTGTAGATGAACCCATTATTGACCTTGCTGAGAAATACCCTCTTCCTCTAAAGAGTGAGCCTCAACAAAAAAGTCAGAAAAAGTCATTCTTTAAACGCTTTTTCTCCTAATTCTTAATTTATACAGGAGTGATTTAAACATGCAAATCAAAGAAACAAAAGATTTTAATTTGATGGGACAGCTGGGAAAAACCATGCAAGAAAAACATCGTGCATTATACCCTGATTTTTTCAAACCATATGATGAGGAATCAATAGCTCAGCATTTTGAAACAGTTTTTCAAAATCCAAAAGAAAAGGTTTTTCTGTGGCTGGATGATTCAAAACAGGATCAACCTGTCAGTGCTTATTTATGGTTAAGCGAACAAGAAATCAAAGAAACTCCTTTTCGTTATGGCTATACACGATTATATATTTCACATATAGCCGTTTTGCCGGATTACCAAAACAAAGGTCTCAGCAGTGAATTGCTGCAATTTGCAGATGATTATGCGAAAGAAAAAAAAGATCCCGTATGTGGAACTGCATTATTGGGCAAATAACACGATTGCAAAAGAGACTTACCAAAAAAACGGTTTTTCTATTTACAATGAAATCGCTCAGAAGAAACTTTAAACAAAACGCCAAAAAGGACACAGCAAAACGCTGTGCCCTTTTTGATCATCTTCTTTTAGATGTTTTTGATGATTTCAATGACCATCTCTGCTGATTTTTTACCCGCTTCAATAATAAATTGGTCAAAGACCACTCCTGCTTCATCATCTGCAGTATCAGAAACAGCTCGTACGATTACAAACGGCTTATTGAATTGGTAGCATACTTGCCCTACAGCGGCTCCTTCCATTTCTGAAACAAGAGCATCCGGGAAGTTCGCTTTGATCTCTTTGATGACGTTTTTATCCGCTATAAATGAATCACTGGTTACGATAACACCATTAACTGATTTCAATCCGACTTTTTTCGCAGCATTATCTGTAATTTCGATCATTTGTTCATCAGCTTTATAACGCGCCGGCATTTGAGGAACTTGTCCCATAACATAGCCGAAAGCACGTGCATCAGCATCGTGATAAGCTAATTCAGTAGAGATCACAACGTCCCCTATCGCTAAACTTCCATCAATCGCGCCTGCAGAACCTGTATTGAATACAACATCTGCCTGGTGATCATTGATCAATAATGTAGTTGCTATCGCAGCGTTGACTTTTCCTATTCCTGATTGAACTAAGATAATGTCATGACCCCACATCTTTCCAGAAGAAAAATTTGCTCCTGCTGTAGACCAATCTTGACGATCTGTTAAATTACTTTTTAATGTAATGGTTTCTTGTTCCATTGCTCCAATGATACCGATTCTCATACTCTATTTTCTCCTCATGTCTAGGACGCATCTATTTTTTATACAACAAAAACAATCACTAAAACGATTGCCAGTAAAGCAGCCACTGCCAATATGGCTAAGTTAAGTTTCTTTCCAGCATCTCTTATTTTATCGTTTTCACTTTTACGGCTTTTAGTAGCAAATCCTTGTTTTTCTCTTTCTTTTTGGTATTTCTTTTCAGCTTTTAACCGTTTCTTTTCCCGTTCTTTTTGAGCTTTCAATTCTTGCTGCTGCTTTTCTCTTTCTTGCTCTCTTAAACTTTTACCCATTGTTCTCACCCTCTTTGTTGGTTTGCAACAATTCGATTTTCCAATAAAGTAAAGCCATGATGGTTTTAGCATCAATGATTTTGCTATCTTCATAAGCTTGCCAAGCTTCTTCAAAAGACAGCTCGATCAACTCTAAAAATTCATCTTCATCTAATGCTGCTTCTTCTTGTTCTTCTAAAGACGAAGCTCGATACAAATGAATCACTTCATCTGTAAAACCAGGAGTCGTATAGAACGTTTTTACGAACTCGAACTCGTGGGCATAATATCCTGTTTCTTCTTTTAACTCTCTGACCCCTGTTTCTTCCGGATCAGTATCTGTATCGTCTATTTTTCCGGCAGGAATTTCATAAATCGTTTGTTCAATCGGTTTACGAAACTGTTCTACGAATATCATTTTTCCTTCTGAGGTAAACGGCATGATCGCGACTGCTCCAGGATGTCTGACGATTTCTCTCGTAGACACTTTTCCATTGGGCAACTCTACAGATTCTACTGTATATTCTGTAATGTTCCCTTTATAAATAGATTCCTTGGATAATGTCTTTTCTTCAAATTTCATGACTTTTCCTCCCTTTGTCAACATCTCGTTCTATGATAACGTTGAACTCTGAAAAAAACAAGAACTAGAATATTTAACAGTCGAAAGAATCCCCAGTTTGCTTTATACTTAGAGTAATAATTCATTCTTAAGTCGCATATATTTTCAACTGCTTTTTATGCTAGAATAAATGTAAGATAAATGACTAATAGAGATGTGTTTAAACTATTTTTAAGAGGTGGACAAAAAATGGATAATTTTATTAAAAATTTTGGAGATATTTTGAAATATACTTTTACAACTGCAAGTACCATTGTTGTTTTCTTAGTCTTGCTGGTATTTGATTTTGGTTTTTGGCCATCTTTGATCATCAGTTTGATTATCGGAAGCTTTTTATACTTTAAAAAAGACAAATCAGATAAGCCGGCAAAAACAAAAGTGCAGCGACTCCGGAAATTGACTCCCGAAAAAGAAGCATTTTATAAATCCAAAGGACTTTCTAAGGATGAAATGAAATTTTTTAGAGAAACGATGCAAACGGCAAAAGTTAATATATTAGAACTAGAACAAAATATGCGCAAATCTACTAAGCTGACTGCTATTGAAAAACGCAACAATACGATCCATTTAGCCAAAGCTTTATTTAAAGAAATCACTGAAGAACCTCAACGCTTGCATGAAGTAGATAAATTCTTATACGTGCACCTTCCTTCGTTAAAAGATTTGACCGCTAAATACATTGAGGTGGATAATCATGAAGTGAAGCACAAATCAACTTTTTCTGTTTTAGCAGAAAGTGCCGAAACGATTGATGGTATGTGCAATCTGATTGCTAAAGATTACGTCTCTTTCAAATCTGAAGAAATTGAAGACATAGAATTAGAGATGGAACTTGCAAAGAAAGCCATTACAAGAGATAATCATTCCACAGACGAAATCAATGATGAGGAACTATAATATTAGGAGTTGAGAGTATGGTCGATACAAACAAAGAATCATTCAATACGCATGAAAACGAAACGCCATCAACGGTCAAAGATGTAAACGTTGAATTAGAGAGTTTATTAGCTAATCCATTCCAAACACCTGCAGCTCCTGTAGCTGCAGATCCTTCTATTGAGAATGATGTACAAAAAGAAACAAAGACTGAACGCTTGGTCGATAAACTGCCTAAAGAAAGACAACAGCAAGCTTATGCATTAGCCGGTCAAATCGACGAAAGCAATATTGAATCGGTCATGTCTTATGGTGCAGCTGCGCAAAAAAAACTAGGGGAATTTTCTCATTCCATGCTGGATCATGTCCAAAATCAAGATACTGGAGATATTGGAGAAACCTTGAATGAATTGATGTATCGTTTGAATGAAGCTAACCCAGATGATTTAAGAGCTGAAGACAACAATATTTTCAAGAAACTTTTTGGGAAGATCAATCGCTCGATATATGAAGTAACCGCTAAATACCAAAAAATCGGTGCTCAAGTCGATAAAATCGCTGGTAAGTTAAACAAAGAAAAAGATTTGCTGTTGCGAGATAACGCTATGTTGGAACAATTGTACACAAAAAACTTAGACTATTTTGAAGCGTTGAATATCTACATTGCTGCCGGTGAAGTAAAAGCAGAAGAACTTTTAACTAAGTTGATTCCTGAAGCTGTAGCAAAAGCAGAAAACAGTTCTGATCAAATGGATGTTCAACATGTAAATGATTTGAATCAATTTCTTGATCGTCTTGAAAAACGAGTGTACGACTTGAAGTTAGCTCGTCAAATGACGATCCAACAAGCTCCGCAAATCCGTTTGATTCAAAATACAAACCAAGCATTGTCTGAAAAAATTCAATCTTCTATCAATACCGCTATTCCTTTATGGAAAAACCAAATTGTTATTGCATTGACCCTATTGAGACAAAAAGATGCTGTTGAAGCACAACGCCAAGTATCTGAAACCACTAATGACTTATTAAAGAAAAACTCTGAACTATTGAAAACTTCTGCTATTGAAACAGCTAGAGAAAATGAACGAGGTATTATTGACTTAGAAACCTTGCAAAAAACTCAAACTGACCTGATCGATACGCTGCAACAAACTTTGGAAATCCAAAAAGAAGGCCGTATCAAACGTAAAGAAGCAGAACGTGAGTTAACCACTATGGAGACTACTCTGCGCGATCAATTACTAGAAATCACAAGTAAAGATTAATATTTTTCTTCCCCTTTCCATGTGATGTGAGCATATCCTTTGAACTTTGAACTATTTGTGTCTATACTAGGTATTGTAATAGTTCATTACAAATACTTTATTTCTTAGGAGAGTGGAGCTTATGTCATTTATTTGGTCATTAATCGTTGGTGGTATTTTAGGAGCCGTTGCTGGGATGATCGTTGGACGCGACGTACCGTTTGGTATCGTTGGTAACATCATTGCTGGATTTATCGGATCTTGGTTAGGTACATCATTATTAGGACAATGGGGTTTGAATATCGGAGGATTTTACATCTTCCCAGCGCTGATTGGTGCTATCGTTCTAATTTTAATCTTCTCTTTCATTACTGGAAGACGCAAAGGGTAATTGTTCCCTAATAACATAAAAAAGATATACTCTTCGGAGTATATCTTTTTTATGTTAATGTAAAACGATAAAAAGAATGGAAACTATGAAGTCTCCATTCTTTTTGATTTTTTAATTATAATTTAACAACGTTAGCTGCTTGAGGTCCACGGTTGCCTTCAACAATTTCAAATTCTACCGCTTGTCCTTCTTCTAAAGTTTTAAAACCATCGCCAGTGATTGCGCTGAAATGTACGAATACATCGTCTCCGCCTTCAACTTCGATAAATCCAAAACCTTTCTCAGCGTTAAACCATTTTACAGTTCCTTTTTCCATAACTAACTACCTCCACTATATCTTATTGCAACAGATCTTTTTTTCTATAGAGGTCTATTTATGTAACTCAACGATCAAAGTGCATTTATACAAATATAAACGTCGTTCTTGATTAGTTATTGATGTGACATAAAATCAACTTTCTCATTTTTAAAAACAAAATCTATTACATTTTCAATTATAACGCAGTTGTTTTTTATTTGCAAGGGCTATCATCTGCATTTTAACAGCGATATCGTTCGAACGTGATAATGTCCTAAGTAGGTCGAAGCATAAAATGTCCCAAAATGATAAAATAAAATCATGAAAAGGATAATACTAACGATGAATGAAGATAAGAAATATAAAGTAATAAAAGCTGTGGCAGAAAAAAGAAAGGAAAAAAAGAGAGCTTGTGTTGAACTTGGGCTCTCGATGAGGCAAGTCAACAGATTGATTCAAGACTATCAAGAAGGAGGAAAAGCTGTTTTTTCACACGGCAACAGAGGAAAAACAGCTAGGCACGCCGTGCCAGAGGAAATAAAAAGACAAGTGATCGAGCTCTATCAAAGTTTTAAGATAAAGCCTAACGTGAAGCATTTTACTGAAATTTTGAAGGAGGATCATGCTATCTGTTACACCGATACGACCATTCGTCATATTTTATATCATGCTGATATTCTATCACCTAAGGCTCAAAGAAAAACACGTAAGAAAATAAATGCTCGAATCAAAGCTAAATCAATGAAAGGTAAAAAAGGGTCTTATAACCCACTGGTTCCAAGAGCCGAAGATCAAATGGAGTTACCCGAAAAAAGTCACCCTAGCCGTCCTAGAAAGAAATATCAGGGGGAGCTTATTCAAATGGATGCCAGCTCCTATAACTGGTTTGGTAAAGAGGTGACACATCTCCATTTAGCTATTGATGACGCTTCTGGTAATATCGTCGGGGCTTATTTCGATATGCAAGAAACACTCAATGGCTATTATCATGTGCTCAATCAGATCCTAACGAAACAAGGCATCCCTTTAGCTTTTTTAACAGATAAACGAACGGTTTTCGAATACACATCAAAAGCCATGAAAGCGGTCGAAGAAGATACCTTTACCCAGTTTGGTTTTGCCTGTCATCAACTCGGTATTGAGATTAAAACCTCCTCTATTCCACAAGCTAAAGGCCGCGTAGAGCGCTTAAACGGGACTGTTCAATCACGACTTCCTGTAGATTTAGACTTAGCTGGAATACAATCTATGGAGGAAGCCAATCACTTTTTAACGAAATGGATTAGGACTTTCAATAAGAAGTTTGGCAATAAAACGAAGGAATCCATCTATGAAAACGCACCAACTAAATCAGAAATCAATTTATTATTAGCACGAGTAGCGAATAGAAAAGTGGATAGTGGGCATCATATTCGGTATCAAAACAACTACTACCTGCCTACGGAAGGCAGTGAAGAGCACTACTGTTTATGGCAAGATAAAAATACATAAGAGGAGGTGCGGATGTTTTTTTGGACTTTTTCAAGCAATTAAACCTAGTTTCTTTCTGTAATCAATCGGACTGAGACCGCCTAGAGACAATTTTATTCTTTTGTTATTGTACCAATGCAGGTAATCATCAAGTAGTTCAATGAATGCGTCAATTGAAATATTGTCCCATTTAAAGCCATAGAAGAACTCATTTTTAAGTCTACCGAAAAACCCTTCGCAAGCCGAGTTATCCGGTGAACATCCTTTTTTAGACATGGACTGTGTCAAACCGTTGGTTTTAATCCTTTCAATCCAACCTGGCCATCTGTAGTGAGCTCCGCGATCAGAGTGTATGATTGGCTTTGAATTATCAGCGAGTGTATCAAGTGCCTGATCAAACATACTATTAACGAGCTCCGCATTTGGTTGTGTACTGATAGTCCAACTAACTAAGGCCCCGTCAAAACAATCGATAATGGGCGATAGATAGACTTTTCCGGCGGGAATACGAAATTCTGTAATGTCTGTCAACCACTTTTTGTCAGGTGCTTCAGCTTTGAAATTTCGTTGAATAAGGTTAGGTGTCGCGGGAGTAATTTCACCTGCATATGAACTATATTTCTTTTTAGTTACTGAATGAACAATGAGTTTTTCTTCCTTCATAAGCCGTCTAACAACTTTCTCGGAAACAACAATATTTTGCTTTTTTAGAACGTCATGCATACGACGATAGCCATACGTACGACGACTTTCAATAAAAATATCTTTAAGCATTACCCTTAGATCAGCATATTTATCCGGAAGCTTAGCCTGACTTCTGTGGTAATAATAACTACTCTTAACTAAATCCAAATTCTCTAGTAAAAGTGCCAATGGATAAAAGGTTTTTAATGCATCAATCACTCTTGTTTTTTCCTTGTTGGAGAAATGTTTTGGATTGATGCCCCATTCTTTTTTACAAGTTCGGCAGACTTTTCCAAGATATCTTTTTCCATTCGTAGTCGATAAACTTCTTGTTTTAAAACATCAACTTCATTTTTCAACCCTTCTAGTTGAGGGCTATCAGGCATATTCGTCATATTAGGTGGAAGCTCCTCTCCGATGAGCTCCTCTTTCCAATCATAGAGCGTTTTACGGGTGACCTGCAGGCGCTCAGCAATTTTGTGGACAGAGGTTTCTCGGCTCACAAGATGGATAACGGCCTCTTTTTTCTGCTCTTGAGAATAGTTTAACTTACTTCGCCTGATTTTACGAGCTTCAGGTGCAAGTTCTTTACACCAATCGCTAAGAATGTTTCTATCTGGATAACCCAACATGCGAACAGTTCTAGAATAATTGCGACCGTATTCGATATAGTGATTAACAGCAAACTGCTTTTCTTCTTGCGTAAATTCACGTTTTCTTTTTGAAGTCTTAGAAAGATCACCATTCTCTTCATATTCCTTAAACCATTTGTATAAAGCTTTTGAAGAAGGATAGCCTAATTCATGAATGACTGACGCCAAAGAGTGTTCGTATTTGATGTAAAGTTTTACAGCTTTCATTCTTTCTTCGTAAGAGTACATGGACATTCTCCTGACTTATAGTTGTCCAAGATTATGTCCGCACCTCCTGTTGTGTAGAAAAGTCTTGCAAAATACAACTACTTCACGCGAAGATCAAAGGTGTTGGTTATCGAAGCGTTTAACGGAGATATCTATGTAAATATAGCTGAAAAAATATACACAACAAGGAGACTGAAAGAACATGACTACTACTCACAAGAGTTTGATCCGATTCCAGAGCAAAAAAAAGAAAGACGCCAGTATATTCCCCCACAATCTCACCCGTGGAAACTAGAATCTTTCAAAAGATATCTTCGCAGTGTCGGAAAAACACTCGAAGAGTACGAAGCTGAACAAACAGCTTAAGACTAATTTTAACAAATTCGGTCACATTAATGCAAGCTTTTGCGAAGTAAAAGCTTGCATTAATGTGAGCCTTGGTTTTAGGACATTTTAACTTTCGCTTGACAGGGCTATCATCTGCATTTTAACAGCGAACAACAGCTTTTTATTGATTATGAGTTTTCAACTACTTTGGAAACGTTCTATCAAAATAGTTCTCATTCACCACCTACCTCAAATTAATTGCCCTCTTTTCACTTTCGTACTCAATAAAAAAGCTCCATCAAACAGATTGAACTGTTTAATGGAGCTTACTGGTCTATTCTGCTTCTGTTTCAGGTATTAACGCTTCTGGATAGTGTTCCTTCACGATATGGTAGCAACGACCACAAAGTGTTGGAGCCTCCTCAAATGATCCCACTTCTTCACTGACGATGCGGCATCTTTCACACGTCTCTCCGTGTGCATGTTCAATAGAAACAGCTACATCTGCAAATTTATGAGCTGATTCAGGTGCTGACTCGTAATCACCAGCAATTTCTAAATCAGAAACGATCAATAATTGCCCAATATTTGCGTCTAAACTATTCAACAACTCTTTTACTTCTGCTGTTGGGTAAAGAGTTACTTTTGCTTCAAATGACTTACCAATGATTTTTTCATTACGTGCTTCTTCCAAAGCTTTCAATACTTCATCTCGCACATTCATGAATGCTTTCCAATCTTTTAACACTTCTTCTTGATTGTTGAAACGTTCTACTTCAGGTAATTCTGCCAATTGAGCAAATTCTTCATCTTCTTTAAGGAGTTTCCAAATCTCTTCACTAGTATGCGGAAGGATTGGTGTCAATAATTTTGTCATCTTCACTAAGATATCATAAAAGACTGTTTGCATAGCACGACGATCGTGTCCATCTTCTAAGTCGATGTAAACAATATCTTTAGCAATATCTAAATAGAATTGAGACAAATCAACTGTACAGAAGTTCATTACTGTTTGGTAAATCCCCTTGAAATCATACGTTTCATAAGAATGTTTGATTTTTTCTACGATTTGGTTGAAACGAATCAACATATATTGGTCTAAAGCATTCAACTCTTCGTAAGCAACGGCATTGACTGCAGGATCAAAATCAGATGTATTAGCCATTAAGAAACGCATCGTGTTACGTATTTTACGGTAACCTTCAGATACTTGTTTCAAAATATCATCTGAGACGCGCACATCGTATTCGTAATCAACGCTTGAAACCCACAAACGAATAATATCTGCACCCATTTGTTTGATCACTTTATTTGGAACAATAACATTTCCGATAGACTTACTCATCTTACGGCCTTCTCCATCCATTACAAAACCTTGAGAAAGGACGCTTCTGTAAGGAGCTTCTTCGTTAACAGCCACAGAGGTTGTCAAACTAGAGTTAAACCAGCCTCGGTATTGATCTGAGCCTTCTAGATACATGTCTGCTGGGAATGATAACTCTGGACGAGTTTTCAATACACCTGCATGAGATGATCCTGAGTCAAACCATACATCCATGATATCTGTTTCTTTAGTAAATTCATTATTTGGACTAGCTGGATGCGTAAAGCCTTCCGGTAACAAATCTTTTGCTTCCCGTTCAAACCATACATTCGATCCATGCTCACTCACCAATGAAGCCACATGATCAATGGTTTCTGGAGTAATAATCGGTTCGCCATTTTCAGCGTAGAAAATCGGCAGAGGCACGCCCCATACACGTTGACGTGAAATAACCCAATCACCGCGGTCTCGAACCATATTGTACAATCTTGGTTTTCCTGATGGATGCAACCACGTTACATCATTTTCAATAGCATCTAAAATTTGTTGACGGAATTTATCGATTGAAGCAAACCATTGAGGTGTTGCTCTAAAAATAACTGGTTTTTTTGTTCTCCAGTCATGAGGGTAGCTATGTGTAAAGAAGCTCATTTTCAACAAGTTTCCTTTTTCTTCAAGCCATTCCGTAATTTGTTTGTTGGCTGTATCATAGAAAACACCTTCTAAGCCTGGTGCTTCATCAGTGAAACATCCTTTATCATCAATAGGAGAAAGAACACCTAGTTTGTATTTTTGACCTGCAATATAGTCATCTTCCCCGTGTCCAGGAGCCGTGTGAACTAAACCAGTACCGGCTTCTAGTGTAACGTGATCTCCCACAATTACTAGAGATGTACGATCATACAATGGATGTTGTGCTGTCATCAATTCTAAGTCTTTTCCGTTCACTTCAGATACGGTTTCAACATTTTCCCAACCTAATGTGGCTGCTACATCATTTACTAAGTCTTTAGCCAGTACATATTTTTTGCCATCAACTTCAACTACAGAATACACATAATCTGCATTCACAGCGATAGCCAAGTTTGCTGGAATCGTCCAAGGTGTAGTTGTCCAGATTACGAATGATGTGTCACCATTTAAAATTCCTTTTCCGTCAACAACTGGGAAAGAAACATAGATACTTGGTGATTTAACATCTTGGTATTCAATTTCAGCTTCAGCTAATGAAGATTCACTAGATGGTGACCAGTAAATAGGTTTCAAACCTTTATAGATGTATCCTTTTTCCGCCATCTGTCCGAATAAACGAATTTGTTGTTCTTCAAATTTAGGATCTAGAGTCACATAAGGATTATCCCAATCACCAGCTACTCCAAGACGTTTAAAATCTTCTCTTTGTTGGTTGATTTGTTTCCAAGCATACTCCTCACAAATCTTGCGGAATTCTGCTTCCGACATTTCTTTCCGTTTCACACCGCTGTTTGTAACAGCTTGTTCAATAGGCAGTCCATGTGTATCCCATCCAGGAACGTAAGGAGAACGGAAACCGCTCATGCTTTTTGATCGGATGATGATATCTTTTGTAATTTTGTTTAAAGCGTGACCCATATGGATATCGCCGTTTGCATATGGAGGTCCATCATGCAAGATAAAAGTTGGTTTATCTGAGTTTTTTTCTTGACGTTTTTCATATACATCAGCATCTTTCCACTCTTGTTGCCATTCCACTTCTCGTACTGGCAAGTTTCCTCGCATTTTGAATTTAGTATTTCCTAAATTCAATGTTTCTTTCATTTTCATTGTAAGAATTCCCCTCTTCTTTGTTTTTCCTTGTTTCCTTTGATCAACACCATTGCCTAACTTTTGGAGCATAAAAAAAAGACCTCCTCCCAAAAGGGACGAAATCTTCGTGGTACCACCCATAGTTCAAGAAAAGAGTTCCCTCTTTTCTCCTCTAGTAATTGTTAACGCCAATCACACGATTGATTCTACTCCTAGTTCGAATCAATACTCATGGAGGATCTTACGACAGCAGGGACTTGTTAGACTTACACTATCTCTAACTCGCTGAAAAGTATACTTACTGTCGCTTTCTGTTCCAATCTTCGCTATTCATTATTCAATTGGTTGATTATAAAGGCATTTCTACAGCAGGCATGTTGCCTTCTTCGTAGTCCGCTTCATCTGTTTCAGACGAAGTTTTTTCTGAAACAGTCTCAGAATGAACTTCAATGGATTCCGTTCTTTCAGAATCATCATCTGTTATTATAGCTTTTTCGACATCTACTGGCAACCGTTTCTCATTAGTTTCTGTCTTTTTCAAAAATTCTTTAACCGTTGGAATTTCGATAACTTCTTCTACGTCACTTTTCAGCAGCTCATCCCATTCGTTGTTTTTTACCATTTCCAATTGAGATTCGATCATCAATTGAAGACGTTGCTTGAATACACGGCTTTGTTTTTTCAATTCTTCTGTTTCAGCAGTGATTCTACGAGCTTTTTCAACGGAGTCGTTCAATAAGCGATCTGCATTATTTTCAGCTTCTTGTATGATGATAGCTGCTTCTTTATCAGAGTTTTCTTTCAAACGGTCAGCAGCCTCTTGAGCAACAATAATGGATTTATTCAAAGATTCTTGAAGATTATTGTAATAAACCACTTTTTCTTCAGCAAATTTCAAGTTCTTTTCCAATTCTTTTTTGTCTTTTAAAATGGCTTCGTAATCCTTGATGATTTGATCTAAATAATCATTTACTTCATCTTGGTCGTAACCACGCATTTTGACCGGAAATTCTTTATTATGTATATCTAATGGTGTTAGTACCATTATTGACACCTCCAATAGTAAAGTTGTTAGTCTGTTATTTAAATAAAACGCCTAATTCAAGTTTCCATTTGTCTTTCTTGCTTTTTCCTTCAATTTCTTGTATTTGGAAACGTCCAAACCCGCGAACTGAAACAATATCTAATAAGTCCAACACAAAATCCGGACGTTGCATTTCAGTCCAATTGACCTTAATATGCCCTGATTCTATCATTTGTTTGGCACGTTGTCTAGAAATCTTGAAAACACTTGAAACAAGCACATCAATACGCATAGATGAAACGGTATCGTGGACGATCGTCCAACTATCTTTAGGAACGATCATATCGGTGTAGCGTCTTTCTTCTAACCGAACAGCGACTCTCCCAATTTTATCGATTTGAGAGACCACATAGTTCTCGATAGAGTCGTCAATAAAAAATTGCCATCTCTCTCCATCCGAAATAATATCTCCGAAATATTCCCTTTTCATACCGGTAGAAAGCAGAGTACCCAATATTTTCCCATGAGACATGGTGGCAAACTTCGCTGGGTACTTTACTTCATACAAGCGGATATTGAAATCTTCTTGTTTCGGTTCAAAGTAAGTCGGACAAATAAATGCTCGGTTTCTCTCAGAGGATTCGTATCCTCCAAAAGAATGCAACTTGATTTCACTGCTTTTACCGATGATCGTTTCCAATATATAGTATTGGCGAGGATCTAAAAAATTTGTCAGTACCGGTGTATATTGGTCCTCAACTTCTCTGACCCAATCCATTACCATATCAATAAAAGGTATTTCATCTTTTCGGAAATGCTGGTAAACATTTTCAATCATTGTGACCTACCCCTTATGAAAGTATTAATCGATAAATGAACACGAAGATACTATCTAAACCTGAACTTGCCAGATTCAATACAAATAACGCTACTATTCCAGATATACTGATCATACCGATTGGCGGAATGAATCTGCGGAATATTTCCAAATAAGGTTCGCAAATTCGAGCCAACAACTGCCCAAAAGTAGATTGATAAGCATTCGGAAACCAAGACATCAGTATATAAATAATCAGTAATACGGAATAAATTTCTAGAGCAGCAGATAATACATCATGAAGTACAAATAGTAAGTTTAACACTGAATGGTATTTCCTCTCTTTTAGTAAATCTCAAGATCATCAAAGGTGTTGGTTTGTTCTAACACACCATCGATTTCAACATTTTTTGGTGTGCAAAGAAAAATTTCATTTCCAACACGTTGCATGTCTCCTTCAATGGCATAGATACTTCCCATCAAAAAATCCACTATTTTTTTGGCTTCGCTTTTTTCAATACGGCTAAAGTTCAAAATAACAGATTGATTCGCCAACAGTAAATCTGCAATATCTTTTACTTCCGAGTAGACTCTTGGTTCAACTACGATGATTTTTCCTTGTTGTTGAACTTGGCTCAAAGCAACTACATTATTGTTTTTCTTAACTTCTCTTCGTGTATTCATCGCCGGATTACTTCCTTGTCTGTTTGGAAACTGAGGTTTTTGTTTATTTTTCATCTCATTATTTTCTTGTGCATTGTTTTCGACTTGAAAAGTTTCTTCTTCATCACCCAGCCCAAAAAAATCATTTAATCGGTTTATCATTCCCATTGTAAACCCTCCTCATTCAAAAATTAATCTTCGTCAACAGTAGTATTTTTGAAAAAAGCTGACCCAATACGGACAAAATTAGAACCTTCTTCTATAGCGATTGGATAGTCTTGACTCATCCCCATACTTAATTCCGTACAAGGAGCGTAGGACAACCCAAGCAATTGAACTTCGTCTCGCAATTGTTTTAACTCACTAAATGTTTTTCGAATAGTTTGTGTATCAGCATTTTTAGGAGCCATCGTCATCAAACCAATAACCGTTATTTTTTCAAATTGTGCCAAAGAACGAATGAAATCCATCACTTCATCAGGAGAAAAACCACTTTTAGAGTCTTCTCCAGCTACATTCACTTGTACGAAACAAGAAACAGGCTTTTCAGCTCGTTTTTCGATTTCTTTCGCCAAAGACATACGATCTAAAGAATGTAAATAATCAATACGATTGATAACTTTTTTTACTTTTCTAGTCTGAAGTGATCCAATATAATGCCAGACAATACTGTCATCTTGTAAAGCTTCTTGTTTCTCGATCAAACCTTCTGGTCTATTTTCTCCCAAATCTTTGTAACCTAATGATACTACCTCTTTAGCCTGTTCAATGGATACATATTTTGTTACGACTACAACACGAAGACCAACTCTATCACGTTGAGCTTCTCTAAGTGATTTTTCTAGTTGATCTTCTATGCTGTGAACATTTTGTTCAATGGTGTTCATTTTTTACTTCCGTCTTCTTCTGAAGAAAGGAGGTGTATCTAAGCTGTCTTGAGGCATTTCTTTTTTCTCTTCTGGCGCTGTCTCTCGGTTTGATGAATTGAAATCATGATTATCCTCTTCATTGAAAGAAGCTGACTCTTCTGTTTGTACTGTACGGCTGCGTGTATTCGGTTCGCGACGGATATCCCAATCAGCAAACGGATCTTTTTCTCTTGTTTCTCGGTTTGAGTCATTTGTTTGTTGTCCGCGATTTGAAGACGGTTGAACACGATTGCGTGTATTTTGAGCTAACCGTTTGTCTGATTCCGTTGTATCGATTCCTGTAGCGATAACCGTTACGATAACTTCGTCTCCTAATTCTTCATTGATTGAAGTACCAAAGATGATGTTCACTTCAGTAGTAGATGCAGCTGAAACAATGTCGGAAGCATCTTGCGCTTCAAATAATGTTAAATCTGATCCTCCTGTAATGTTCAACAATACTGATTCTGCTCCATCAATAGAAACTTCTAATAATGGTGAAGAGATAGCTTTCTTAGTTGCTTCCACAGTGCGGTTTTCTCCGCTTGCTGTACCGATACCCATTAAAGCAGATCCTTGATTTTCCATTACAGTTTTAACATCCGCAAAGTCCAAGTTTACGTATCCAGGAGAAGTAATTAAATCAGAGATTCCTTGTACTCCTTGACGCAATACATTATCTGCTTCACGGAATGCTTCCAACATAGGAGTCTTTTTGTCTACGATTTCTAACAAACGGTTGTTTGAAATCGTTACTAATGTATCTACGTATTCTTTCATTTTAGCTAAACCTTCAGCAGCGAAACGGCCACGTTTTGGTCCTTCAAATGAAAATGGACGTGTGATCACTCCAACAGTCAATGCACCTTGTTCTTTAGCAATTCGAGCAACGATAGGCGCAGCACCTGTACCAGTACCTCCACCCATTCCAGCAGTAACAAAGATCATATCTGCTCCTTTTAGGGATTCAGCAATTTGTTCTGCACTTTCTTCAGCAGCTTTATGGCCAATATCTGGATTCGCACCAGCACCTAAACCACGTGTCAATTTAGGTCCAAGTTGAATTTTTGTTTCAGCATTTGAATTTGCCAAAGCTTGTAAATCTGTGTTGGCTACAATAAATTCCACGCCTTTTACGTTATCCATGATCATACGGTTTACTGCGTTGTTACCTGCTCCACCTACACCAATTACTTTAATGACAGCTCCACTTACTGGTGCTGTATCGAATTCTAAGTCCATCTTGTTTCCTCCTACTATCTGACTGGTTTCATTTTTTTAGTTTAATCAAAGAAGTTGTTGAACATTTTTTTCATTTTTGAAAACATGCTTTCTTCTTGGTTCTTTTGCTTTTTAACTACTTGTTTCTTTTCAACATATTCCCCTGCATCTTCTTCTGCATACATTGGAACAACTGTCTGTTCTTGTGAAAAAGAAGGTTCTTGATTGAATCCTGTTGCAGTTTGGTTGGCAATCTTTTGAATATCATTTAGTTTTGCTTGATATTCGATCAACCCAATACCGGTTGTAAAGGAAGGATATCTGATTCCCATATGATCTGGAATGTATAATTTTACATTTACTTCAAATATCTCTTTTGCCAATTCTACCATACCTGGTATAGAAGATGCTCCTCCAGTTAAAACGATACCCCCAGGCAGCTCTCTAGCTCTGACTGAGTCCAACTCTTCCTTTATAGTCTCAAATATTTGGACCAGACGAGCTTCTATAATCTCAGATAAATACAGTTCATTAACTTTGACTGGCTCAGTTTTACCGACCACTTCGACCGGGAAGACCTCGTCCTCTGAAGCTTCAAGCGAAGTGGCATAACCAAAGTCACGTTTTATTTTTTCCGCATTTTCTAAGCTTGTATTCAGTACAATGGAGATATCTTTTGTAACGTATTCCCCACCTTCAGGATCGACAAATGAAAACTTCAATTGATTGTCGTGAATAACTGAAGCAGCAGTTTGGCCGCCTCCCATGTCAATCAATATCGTTCCAAAATCTCTTTCTCCGCTTGACATGCTTACTTTACTGGCTGCCAAAGGCTGAAGAACAATGTTTTCAATGTTTAATCCCGCTTTTTCCACACAACGTTTAATGTTATGTACAATGGTTTTAGGTCCAGTGATCATTGTGGCATGCATTTCAAGTCTGACACCGATCATTCCCCTAGGATCTTTTATACCATCAAATCCATCCACGATAAATTCTTCTGGAATAATAGCCAATATCTCACGTTCTGGAGGAACGGATTTGACCATTGCTGCGCTGATCGTATTTCGTACATCTTCGTCTGTAATTTCTTTATTTTCACCTGATACTGCAATCATTCCATGACAGGTTTCAATTTCTGTAGATGTACTTTGAGTTCCTACGACAACGTTGCGAATATCAACATTAGCTTTTTTTTCTGCTTGTTTAATCGCTTTCTTCACAGATTCCACAGTTTTGTCGATATCCACTATGATACCTCTGCTTAGACCTTCAGATTTTTCATTTCCAACTCCAATAATATTCATTTGTCCATTAATATACTCGGCTACAACAACCTTTATTGAAGTGGTTCCAATATCTAAACTAACATACATCTCAGAATTCCTCATACATTGAAACCTCCTAGCTTTAAATTTCAACTTTTATCTATTTTTAATGATGATTTATACAAAATCAATTCTACCATACTTTACGCTATTTTTTGAAGCTATTCCTTTAGTTTACTGATTATTTTGAAAAAAATCTTGATTTAATTTTTTAAGAGTCTAAGAATTCCATTTGATACTTATCTCATTCTTCGACCACTTCCTCAGTTTCTTGAGAAACCTCAGCATCTTCTTCTGCAGACTCTTCTTTTGAATCAAATGTATCAGATTCAAAAGGTGTGAAATAGCCCCCAACTTCAAGATTGAACAGACCATTTTGGTCTCCAACTTTTTGCACCATATCTGGATAATAATTCATTTTCTCAGCAAAGCTGGGCAGTGTAGCTACTACCTGGTTTCCATCATTCATATAAATTTTGATTAAATATTCATCTGTTTCTGTCGGAGTATGTTCAATCTCAGAGATACCGTTTTGTACACTGGTATTCAGCAATTTATATTGCTCGATCAATATATCCAATGCTTTACCTTCTGAAAAATCTTTGAAGATGGGATTATTGCCCATTGAGACTTTCTTGCTTTCATTTACAATCTTTCCGTTTTCCAATATCGGGAAATAATCATCTTTTATATGAGAATAGGCGATCATTTTGTATTCTTCTACTGTAACCACGATATTGTTCCACCCTTGACGTTTTACATCAGCTGATTTTACTTGAGGAATATCCAACACAGCTTTTTCTGTTTCTTCATCATTCCATAAAGTAGTCCACAAAGGCATTCCAGATGACAGTTGACTAGAGTCGATCACTTGTTGATCAGTCACGTTTTTACTTCCATCCACCGAAATTGTGCCTACTTTACTTAACGGAGAAATGAAATATACGACAATTAAGATTGCACATGAAAACAGCAAAAGTAACGGAATCAAACGTCGATACATTTTACTTCGGCGCTGTTTTTTCAACTTGGGTAGATTCTCTTCCAAACTGCGCGCAGAATTAGAAGATTTTCTTGCATTGTTCAAGGAGGATTCTCCAGGAAAATTGCTATTCATTTTGGGTTTATTTCTTTTGAATGAATTCATCTTGGTTCATCCTCCTTCCAATGGATTTGATTAGATAATATCTTTGATCACTTGAATCAATCGGTCTGCAGCATCTGGAACTCCGATTTTTTCAGCTTGTCGAGACATTTCTATTCTTTTTTCTGGATCACTCATCAATTCATCGATCGTTTGAATGAATGTTTCTGTAGTCAAATCTTTTTCAGCGATCATTTTAGCCGCATCATGCTTTACTAAACTGTTCGCATTGCTCGTTTGATGATCGTTAGTCACGATTGGACTTGGGATTAAGATACTAGGAAGCCCCAGTGCAGTAACTTCTGCTAGTGTCGTTGCGCCACTTCTAGAAACTACTACTGAAACATTGGCAAATATTTCTGGCATATTAGGGATATAAGGAACAATTGAAATGTTTTCAGTCGCTTCTCCAATTTGTTCGACTATTGTATCGTAGTGGACTTCTCCAGACGCAAATAATACTTGATAGTCTTTCTTGGAAAAAGCAGGTATTGCTTCAACAAAAGACGTATTGATCGCTTTTGCTCCTCTACTGCCTCCAAAAATCAGTACAGTTGGAACTCCAGGTTTAAGATTGTATTCTTTCAAAGCATCAGACGGCTGAATACCAGCCACTTCTTGAGCTCTAGGATTACCTGTATAAACTACTTTAGAAGAATTTTTACCAAACTCTGACTGTGCTTCTTCAAAACAAGTGGCGATTTTGTCCACGTAGCGAGCTAAGAATTTGTTCGTTACACCAGCTATACTGTTTTGTTCATGGATGATTGTAGGAATCTCTAGTTTCGCTGCTGCGTACACTACTGGACCACACACATATCCTCCAGTACCAATCACTACATCAGGTGCAAATTCTTTAACGATTTTTCTAGATTTAAAAACTCCTTGTAAAAACAGTTGAACAGTTTTTAGATTATCTAAGGACAAAGAACGCTTGAAACCCTCTACTTTAATAGCTTTAAAAGGGACACCAGCATTTGGCACGATCGTACTCTCCAATCCGCGCTCCGTTCCAACATATAAAAACTCTGTAGTGGGATCGATACTCTTTAATCTTCTCATTAAGGCTAAAGCAGGATAAATGTGGCCTCCTGTTCCTCCGCCTGATAATAGTACTTTCATGTAAATGTAAGACCTGTATAAAAGGTCTATTCCCCCTCTTCTATATTGGCAATCAGTTGTTCAATGGCGTCGATAAACGCATCTCCCCGCACTTCAAAACTGCGGTATTGATTCCAACTAGCACATGCTGGCGATAAGAGAACAACATCTCCTTCTTCACTCATGTCATAAGCGACTGGTACTGATGCTTCAACGTTTTGAACGGTTACAATCGATGGTACACCAGCTTCTTCTCCAGCTTGAGTCAACTTAGCAGCCGTTTCACCATATACGATCATCCCTTTGACTTGTTTGAGATGCGGTACCAAATCATCAAAATCATTTCCACGATCTAATCCACCAGCTACCAAAATTACTGGCTGCGTAAATCCATTTAGAGCATTAATAGTTGCTAATGTATTCGTTGCTTTTGAATCGTTATAGAATTTTCTGCCTTTATAGTCTTTAACAAATTGAGTCCGATGTTTTACGCCGGCAAATGACGCTAACACTTCTTTGATGACAGGCGTTTCTTGTCCCATCAATTTAGCAACTGCAATAGCTGCCATGGCATTTTCCAGATTGTGTTCTCCCGGAACTAAGATATCTTTTTTATTCATGATTGGTTCATTTAAATAGTAAATGGTCTCTCCACTAAGGAATACGCCGTTTTCTACCATTTCTTGTCTCGAGAAAGGAATAACAGTAGCTTTGCTGGCAAGTGCCAATTCTCTCAACTCCGGTTGATCCCAATTCACGACTAGATAATCTTCTTCGGTTTGATTTTTTGTGATTTGCATTTTAGCTGCCACATATTCTTCTCTCGTTCCATGATAATCCAAGTGAGCTGAATAAATATTGGTGATTACCGCTATATGCGGTTTAAATGTCGTTGTACCTAACAATTGAAAACTGGATAATTCCATAATAATAGCATCTTCATCGGCTACATCTTGAACCACTAAACTTGCAGGAGTTCCTATATTCCCTGCCACGTAGGCTTTCCCACGCTGTTGTTTGCTGTTTAACAAATCAGCGATCATCGTCGTTGTGGTTGTTTTTCCATTCGTTCCTGTGATTCCGACAATAGGACATTGCGCCACTTCATAGGCCAATTGAACTTCTGTCAATACCGGAATGCCTTTTTCCATTGCTTTAGCAACGATTGGGTTATTGTACATAATTCCAGGATTTTTCACTACAAATTCAAAGTCTTCATCTAATAATTCGACTGGATGCCCTCCTGTTACTACTCGCATCCCATCTTCTAAAAGTTCTTGTGCTTCAGCATTGTCTTCAAAACTTTTGTAGTCATTAACAGTGACCAATGCACCTAATTTATGCAAAAGTTTTGCAGCATTCACACCACTTAATGCTAAACCTAGTACTAATACTTTTTTATTTTTATATGTCGTTACATTTTTCACCCAAAATCCTCCATTGCTGTTTAATTGTTAAAGTACGATCCATAAAGCAATTAGGGCCATTAGTAAACCAATCGTCCAAAAAGTAATGACGATTCTCCATTCGCTCCAGCCGCTCATTTCAAAATGGTGGTGAATAGGCGCCATTTTAAATACACGTTTATTTCTTAACTTAACCGATCCCACTTGTAAAATGACCGATAAGGTTTCTACGATAAAAATCAGACCGATTAACAATAATGTCCATTCTTGATGCAGCAATACAGATACAGCAGCAAGTCCGCCACCAAGTGCTAATGAACCTACATCACCCATAAATATTTTCGCAGGTTTTTTGTTGAACCCTAAAAATCCTATTAAACCACCGATTACAGCTAAACAAAAGATCAATACATCTATTTGTTCTTGGTGGAAAGCTATTATTGCATATGCTGAATACGCTATGATACTTGTTCCAGTAGCCAGCCCATCTAATCCATCTGTCAAATTGACTGCATTTGAAAATCCAACCAACCAAAAAATGATCACTAATCCATAAAACCAGCCTAAATTCACATCAGCTAATCCAAACAAATTCAAATCGCTAGGCAATCCTTGCATTCGGTAAACAATGTAGAATAAAGCTCCGCCTACTACTTGTCCGATGAATTTTTGCTTTGACGTAAGACCTAAGTTTCGTTTTTTGATTAATTTAATGTAATCATCTAAAAATCCTAATAATCCATATAACATCAGAATAAATACCAACAAACCTAAACTGACCGTAAACACATTCTGCCAGATGGCTGTCCAAATAATCGTTACACTGGCAGAAATCAAAAAGGCGACTCCTCCCATTGTTGGAGTTCCTGTTTTTACTTCATGCCATGTTGGACCTTCTTCTCTAGTTGTCTGTCCTAATTGTTTTGTTCTAAAATACCCTATAATAAAAGGCATTAAAATAATTGTTATTGCAAAACTGCTTACTGCTGAAATCAGCATTTCTTCCCACTGCATATGATCGCTCCTAGTTTTTCTTTTTAACAGATTGCCTTTTTCCTGCTGCGAAGTCAAGACCTGTTTCCTTTGCAACTAAAATCTCTTTACGATTAAGGAGATTCAAGTTTGATTTCAATTAGACTTTCTTCTGTCAAAAGAGCATTAGGTTCTAAACTTTGCTGCGTAACGTAACCATCACCATCAAAGGTAAATTCTATCCCTGTGATTTCAGAAACCTTCAACACATCGTTTTTCGACCATCCCATCATATCAGGCATAGTCATTGCTCCATTTGTCATCAGAATGACTCGTTGTTCATCAATGATCACTTCATCAGTCAATGGCAATTGCTGTACTATTGTATCACCATTTCCAACGACGGTCACGTTCAAACCCATTTCTTCTAATTTTGTTAACACGTCATTTTTAGGCTCGCTGGTTACTTTAGGCATCTTGATTTGATTGTCTAATGCTTCTTGAGCAGTATCATTCAAATGCAAGTATTCCAATCCTCTCTTCATCACTGGATTAAAAATTGAAGCTAAAACATCAGAAGGAGCAACCGTATAATCAGTGATTGTAGGACGTTCCATTGTGATATACAACACTAATTCAGGATCATCAGCTGGTGCCATTCCAACTACTGAATATAAGAAATTGTGCCCCCCACTGAAATAGCTCTTCGTTTTAGGGTTGTAGATTTGAGCAGTCCCGGTTTTAGCTGCAATCTCATATCCATCGATTGCATACTTCTTCCCCGTCCCATTTTCGTTATACACAACTTCTTTTAAGTATTCCAGCGTTTGTTGTGCAGTTTCTTCTGAAACAGGTGTCCCAACTACTTCTGGTTCCACAATGGTTTCTTCATTTGTATTAGGATCTACATACTTATCAATAAATTGGGGCTTCATCATTTGTCCGCCGTTTGCGATAGCACTGAAGGCTTGCATCATTTGCAACGGTGTAACGGTCAATCCTTGTCCAAAAGCCGTATTTGCTTGATCAATAGCTCTTTCATAATTATTTGAACCCTTATTTTCATGAGGCAATCCTGAATTGGTCGATTTTCCTATCCCAAATGCATCCATGTATTCTTTCCAGACATCTGCCCCCATTTTTTCGACGATTTTTACAAACGCGACGTTACTGGAGCGAGCCAGTCCTTCTAAATAAGTGATCGTCCCCCATCCTGTACGATTGACATCTCGAATAGGTACACCAGATACTTTGATCATACCGGACTCATAATAAGCTTTGGGCTCAAAAGCATTTTCATTAATGGCTGAAGCCAACGTCAACGCTTTTAATGTAGACCCTGGTTCATAGGTGTATTCGGTTAGTAAGTTCATCCATAAATCACTGATACCTTCTTTTGTTGTTCCATTAAAAGAAGGTCGCTGAGAAGTCGCTATGATTTTACCTGTTTTCGGGTCCATCAGCGTTGCTGTCAAAGCCACTGGATTGTATTTTTCATCTACTTCCGTCATCAAACTTTCTAACAGTACCTGCATACGTTTGTCTAGCGTCAGATAAATGTCAACCCCATCAACTGGATCAATCACCTCAGCGTCTTCATTAGGCAATGCGTAGCCGAAACTATCTTTTTGATATTTTAATTTTCCATCCGTTCCAGTCAATTGGTCATTGTAAGCTTGTTCGATCCCCATAATGCCGACCATTTCTTCATCGACTTTTACTTCGCCTTCTTTAGTCGTCGGAAGCTGTGCTACACCAACTAAATGAGAAGAGAATATTCCATTGGGATACAACCGAGTAGGCATCTCCTTGAAAAAGATACCTGACAAATCATGTTTTTCGATGTCGCTTTTGATTTCGTAGGATAAGTTTTTTCCTGCTGTCCCAAATTCAACTTGGCTCAAATCTTGACTCAACTTCTTGAAAATTTCTTCTTCACTCATCGAAATGTATTGGGCTAGGATCTCAGCTGTTTTCTGCTTATTGGTCACGTGTTGAGGATTTTTCTTATTATTCGACCACTCATCTGTCAGTACAGCATATAATGAATAAGAAGTAGCATCCATAGCGACCGGATTCCCCCCTACATCATAGATGGTACCACGGTTAGCTTCAAGGACACTACTTCTTGTATATAGATTATTCACATTGGTCTCTAAATTTTCCCCGTTAACTTCCCCTTTGACCATTATATATGAGAATCGTCCAGCAAATATGACAAATGCTAAGATAGATCCAAAAAATAAGAAAATGGCAATTAATTTTCTATTTGTTAAGGGACTTCTTTTTTTCATTTCGTAACATTCCTAACATTTTCTTCATTCATTTCCAACCCGTGAGCTTTAGCAATTTCATACACTCGATCGTAACGTGACAATTCTTGTACTTCTTGCTCTAAATTAGTATTCATAACCGCAACTTCTTCAATAGCTCGATTTGTATCTTGCACTTCTCTGTTCGCAGTAGCAACCATGATTTCCAACGACACACAGGCTACTCCTAAAGCAAAGATGATCATACTAGCCACAACTAATAATACCTTTTCAACTTTTAAATGACGCTGTTGTTTTGGCTCAGGAGTCTGAATAGGTTGTTGTTTAGGTTGGACTTGCGGTGCTGTTTGAGGCATTACGCTATGTAAATCCCTTGCTAAATTATTTTCTGCTGCCATACAATAACTTCCTTTCCCATCTAAGTAATTAGTTGCTTTCTGTTTTAACTTGTTTCTCTGCGATTCTTAATTTTGCACTTCTAGCTCGGTTATTTTGTTCCAGTTCTTCTTCACTAGGTAATATAGGCTTACGTGTAATGATTTTCAGTTCCGCCATATATTCTGTCGGCAACACCGGCAATCCGGGCGGCAATTGAGGTCCTCTGGCACGGTCTTTATATATGGACTGGACAATTCTGTCTTCTAGAGAGTGGAAAGTGATTACGCTGATTCTTCCATTCACATTTAATAGATCAATAGCTTTTTCTAAAGACTCTTCCACAGCATCTAATTCATCATTTACAGCTATTCTGATCGCTTGGAACGTTCTTTTGGCTGGATGACCGCCTTTTCTGCGAGCAGGTGCTGGAATAGCTTCTTTGATCAACTCAACTAATTCGCCAGTTGTTTCAATTGGAGCTGTCTCTCTGGCTTTTTCGATTTTGCGTGCGATTTGTTTAGAGAATTTTTCTTCTCCGTAACGGTAAAAGATTTTGACTAATTTCTCGTAAGGCCAGTCGTTAACTACTTCTTTTGCAGTTAACGGAGATTGGGTATCCATTCTCATATCTAAAGGTGCATCTTGATGATAGCTGAAACCTCGTTCGGCTTGATCCAACTGCGGAGAAGACACTCCTAAATCGTATAAAATCCCATCCACCGAATGAACACCAAGAGCATTCAATTCTTCTGTGATGTAACGGAAATTCGACTTGATAAACGTTACCATTCCTTTTTCTACATAATGGCTCAACTTTTCTTTTGCATTGGCAATGGCTGTTTCATCTTGATCGAAAGCATATAAATGCCCTTTTTCATTTAATTGAGAGAGCAGGTATTCACTGTGTCCAGCTCCTCCAAGGGTACAATCGACATATGTTCCTTCAGGAGAAATGGACAATCCATCTACCGTCTCGTGTAGTAAGACTGTTTCGTGTTTAAATTCTGGCATCTATATCTCCCTTTCAATTTCTTATCGGTTAAAATCCGAAATCGATCATACTTTCAGCAATGTCTTCGTAGGATTCTTCTGCTTCAACAGCATACTGGCTCCATCTTTCATTGCTCCAAATTTCGATCCGTTCCGATACTCCTATAACGTGACATTCTTTGTCTAATTTTGCGTATTGTCTTAAGTTTTGAGGAATGTTGATTCTGCCTTGCTTATCCAACTCACATTCTGTGGCGGCGGAATAAAAGAAACGCGTAAATTGACGTGCATCTTTTTTAGCAAGCGGTAATTGTTTTAGTTTTTCTTCTAGTTCAGACCATTCTTCTTGCGGGTAACCAAATAAACAGCCATCAAGCCCACGAGTAATAATAAATCTCTCGCCTAAGTCATCTCTGAATTTAGCTGGCATGATCAACCGGCCTTTTGCATCAATATTGTGCTGATATTCACCGATAAGCATGTACTTTGGTCACCCCTATCATCCCTATTTAAATTCAGTCTACCACAATCCCCCACTTTCCACCACCACATTCCGAAATTTTTGTGATTTTTTTTCATATCTCATAAACCGTTGTCATTACTGGCGTGGCAACACTTAAAAATTAAAATGTTCCTACATTTCATTTGTAACAAACTGATTACTTTTTCTAATTATTTTCCTTTTGGTCTATAGAGCAATTTTCTTGAAAATAAGTCTATAATTTGGGGTGCTTTTTCCGTTTCTAGGATACAAAAAAAGAACGATGAGATTTTATTCTCATCGTTCTTCGCTTTCTAAACACCTATGATAATGCTTGTAGCTGCTAATCCATAATATGTAATGATGGAACTAATAAAAACAAAGCGCCACCAGCTCTTAAAAAACTTCCCATATAGAATCTCGCCTTTTTTCACAGCTAAATACAAGAGCAAGACTATTGCTAAGGAAAAAATAAAGATTAAAAAGTATGGGAAAACAGTCAATCCAAGTGTCAGCATACTTAATATATGAATACCTACTATTAAGTAAGGAACAAGCAAGTCTGCCAGCTTGAGAGTCAGACGTTGTCTTCGAAAATGTCGATTGATTTTTTTATTGAATAATAGGAATAAAAGAATCGGTACTAAAAATAACACGATTCGCATAACAAATACTGAATCCAACACCATTTACTTGCCCTCCATCTATGAATAAGTTATCCAAATTGTACACTATTTTCATCTTTATTACTCTAACAAATTAGTTGAAACTTGGCAAAAAAAATAATCCTGAGAAAATCTCAAGATTATTTTTATCTTAAGAGCGCAATAACAGAAAGTTATTATGCTTCTTTAGATGATACCTCTTTTCCATCATAGAAACCGCATGATGCACATACGTGATGGCTTTTTTTCAATTCACCACAATTAGGGCAAGCGTTCATACCTGGAACTTCTAATTTAAAGTGAGTACGACGTCTGTTTTTCTTAGCTTTTGATGTTCTTCTTGCTGGTACTGCCATTCTATACACCTCCTTAAACAATTGTTTCATTTTTAACTAACATGAAACAAGTTAGTCTTCATCTGGATTACTATTAGATTCATCATCTTTAAAAAAATCTTTCAGATTCGCAAAACGCGAATCAATAGCGTCTTCAGATTTTTTTTCTTTTGAATAGTAATCTTCTTCTGAAATTACTTTCCAACTATTTCCACTTGGCATATCTTCTGCTTCTTTTTCTTCTTCAGTAAATACTTGAAGAGGAAGATTAAGCAAAATCGTATCCTCGATACTTTCTGCTAAATCGATCCAGTCATGTTCTAAATAAATCACAACTTCATCTTCTCTAGCAGCAGTTTCATTAGATGCTGATTTTGGAATATACACTTCATTTATCACAAATTCCATTGGAAATAATACAGGTTTTAGTGATCTTGCAGAAGGAAGTGTTAATTGTAATGAAACATTCATATGAAGAATCAATTCATCATCATTAACAGTTAAGATTCCATCCAAATGAATCGGTGAAACGTCTAATATTTCACTTTCTCTTTTTAACAAGGATTCTTTTAAATCCACCTCATCATTAAAGACAAAAGGTTCATTTAGATATCGTTTTAATTCGTTTAGTGACCACTTCATTTTCATTTCTCTTCACTCCTAAAGCAACAAAATTTATTATACTAGTGATAAAAACCTTTGTCAAGATATTTTACCTTACACCTCTAAGTTCTTTTTGATTGATTTCATGCGTTTATGCTTCCACTTTTCGCAAAGGCAAACGATGAAAATCTTGTTCTTTCGTTACTTCTCCAGTTGCTAGTTGATAAATTTTTCCTGCTTGAATATCTATTTCCCACAAATCCTTATTCTTTTGATGCAAACGACTAATAATCGGAATCGAAACACTCTTTTTGGTCTGGCTTAAATATTGCTGACCAGCGGCGGAAAAACCCAAAACTCGAATCGCTTTTGGTCCATCTAGAGCTTCGTCTGCAATATCTTTTGTGAATTGCAGCAAGACATAAGTGAACAACCGCTGCAACCGAACCCATGTGTAGCGTTTGGTTTTCACCAATTCTACAAAATGCTCAAAATTCTCGGCTTGTGTGACGAACTCTTTCAATCGGTATTCAATACCCTCGTTCATTTGATACGTTTGTCTCAATTGTTCTTCTGATTGGACGATCAGTTGGTACTTTAAAAAGGGCCAAAAGGCATTCCAGTCGACAAGCTGACTATCTACCAATATGTTGAACACTTTAGCTGGAACTGCCGCTTTGAGTGCTTGTTTATCAACATTGGATATCTGACCGGAAATCTGTTGTTCGAGAAGCTGTTTTCGAATCGCTGTAGCACTTTGAAAAGACGTTTTTTGGAGCTTTTTCTCATGGTAACCTGCTCCGAGACGTTGGATAGGTTCCAATAACATAGGATGACGATATCGGCTGTTTTCTTTGGCATAAGCCAACCCTAAGATAGTGTTGGGCAACTGCAAGTCAAGGCTGTGTTTTGATAAGACAGACTCTGCTGCTTGCTGCATCTGCTCTGAATAAGTGCCGCCGTTATTTTTGAACTGCTGAAATGCTGCTTCGATTTGTTCTTCATTTTTGAGCCAATCAGCTGCAAATTGTTGAAATTCTTCTGCTGTTCCGCTTTCTGTACCAAAAGACAACACATCACATCTCATTTCTTGCAGCAGGGCTACTCCACCTTTAGCAAAATAATCTGCCGGCTGCACACTAAACGCTACAGGCAGCTCAATCACAATATCTGCTCCTGAGGCCAAAGCCATTTCTGCTCGCTTCCATTTATCCACTATGGCGGGTTCACCCCGTTGCAAGAAATTACCGCTCATTACAACAATCATGACGTCAGCGGAAGTTTTTTTCTTCGCTTCTTCTATCTGATATTGATGTCCTTTATGGAAGGGATTGTATTCTGCAATAATGCCGCAACTCTTCACTAGATCGTCTGCCTTTCTAAACTGTCGTCTTCTATCTTATTTCTAAAGCTCTGTTGATTATTTTTTATGACAAACAAAAAACCATCGTGTGCTCTCTTCTGTTATCTCTTCTTCTCCATACTCAGCCGATACTTCTATAGAAGCAAATCCAGCTTTCTTCAACATATCAACGTAAGTCTGTAGTTGATATGTCCGCTCTTTATGAGTTTCATCGAATCGTTCGTATAAATCTATCTCATCTTGATAAACGAAAAAAGTTAAATCGTGTTCAATGGAATGCGGATACTCTCCCGCAAAACTTTTCCATAGAAAACTCACTTCTTCTGTTTGATCATTGAAGGTATAGCCAGGAAAGATTTCATCTATTTGATAAACAGAGTGGACATCAAATAGAAACACCCCATCTTCCGTCAAATGTTGATAAACTTGATTAAAAGCAGTCTGAACAGATTCTTCATCAGGCAAATAACAAATCGAATCACAATAACACGTAACGGCATCAAATTGCTCCAAAGCTGTTAAATCGGTCATGTCTCCTTGCACGAATGGAATAACTGTTCCAGCTTCTTTTGAGCGTTTTTCAGCTATTTCCAACATCTGCGCAGACAAATCCAACCCTGTAACTTTTAACCCCTCTTGCTGCATCTTAATGGCCAAATGACCTGCTCCACAAGCTAGGTCTAGTACATTTTGATGATGTTCGACAAGATTTTTCTTCGTGAATAAGACCCACTGATCATACAATTCTTCATCCATCAAATCATCATACACTTGGGCAAAAATGTTGTAACTCATGTTACATCATTCCAGAAATATCAACTAGTGGTGCGTCACTCCATAATTTTTCCAAGTTGTAGAATGAACGTTCTGTGTAATGGAATACGTGAACGACAACATCTCCTAAATCGATCAAAATCCATTTAGCAGAGTCTTTTCCTTCTACGTGTTTCACTGTGTATCCAGCTTTTTCTACACTGTCTACGATTCCTTCAGCAATAGCTGCAACTTGTCTATCATTATTTCCGTGCATCACTACAAAATAATCGGCTAAAAGAGAGATTCCTGCAACGTCCATCGCCATAATATCTTCAGCTCTTTTATCGTCACCCGCTTTAACTACTGTTTTTAATAATTCCATATTTGTTTCAATCATGTTTTTCCTCCTATTTGTCAGCTACCCATCTATTGTAAGTAGCTACGGCTCTTGGGTAAATCTTTTTCTTTGTTTGAATCAAATGAGCTAACGTCTGCTGCGTTCCGAATGATACCGCTGCTTCTAGGTCTTCGTCAGCCAAGCGGCGAGCTTCTTCCACACCTGGAAACTGTCTTCCAGCTTCGATATAATCAGCTACATAAATCACTTGCTCTAGTAAAGACATTTCACTTCTGCCAACCGTATGGTAACGAATAGCGTTTAAGATATCCTCATCAAAAAGATGATACTCTCTTTTTACGATTTCCGCTGCGCAAGGTCCATGCCAAATGTTGCTGCCATAATCTATCATTTCGCTGGGCAATCCAGTTTCTTTGATCAACTCTTTCATCTCTTGGTCAGGTTTTTCTTTTGCCATGTCATGGCATAGTGCTGCAATACTAGCTGCTTCTATGGATGCTCCATATTGTTCAGCTAATCGGACTGCTGCTGCTTCTACTCCCAACACATGCTTAAAGCGTTTAGCACTCATTTGAACCCTTGCTTGTCCCTTCAATTCTTCACGGGTCAGAGCGAAGTAGCGGTTTGAATAGATCAGCTCATCAACCTCAATTTTCATCTCTATACAACCCTTCTTGTTGAATATAGTCTAAAACTGCTGCCGGCACTAAGTAGTTAACTGTACAGCCTCTGGCAATGTTTTTTCTAACTGAAGTAGAACTCACTTCTATTTCCGGAACATCTACCCATATCAAAGGATATTGAGTATCGATCACGTATCCTGGACGTTTTACTCCTACAAACTGAACCAGCTGCATCAATTCGTCAATCTTGTACCATTTAGGTAAATAGTTGACCATATCTGCTCCAATAATAAAATAATACTCTGTATCAGGATGACGTTGAATCAATTCCAACATCGTATCGTAAGTGTAGCTTTTTCCGCCACGCTCAACCTCAATCGTTTCAATATCAAATTGAGGATTGTCTGAGATAGCTCGTTTCACCATATTTACCCTGTGTTTGGCGTCGATGGTTGTTTTAGCATCCACATGAGGAGGATTAGCAGTCGGCATAAAGTAGACTTTATCCAACCCTAATTGCTGGCATACTTGATCTGCAACAACCAAATGTGCCAGATGTGGAGGATTGAATGTTCCTCCAAGAATACCCACTCTTTTCTTTGTTTCCGTTTCAGTTAATACTTCACTTAAAACTTGAGTTTGTTTCCCAGAAAAAAATGACTCTCTCACACAACTTCCACTCCTTCTTACTGTAAACTCTAAAGATTATTTTTTAGGGATATCTAATGAGATCTTGCGGTATTTCTCTTGTGAAGATGGTTTAAACAACACGATCACACGACCGATTTTTTGGATGACTTCGCAGTGGACTGCTTGTTCGATTGCTTCTGCAACTTCAGAAACGTCTTCATCTGCATTTTGCAATAACGAGACTTTGATCAATTCTCTTTTTTCCAAAGCTTCCCCGATCTGTACTAACATTTCTGGATTCATCCCATTTTTACCTACTTGAAAAATAGGGTTCAAATGATGTGCTTTGCTTCTTAAAAAACTTTTTTGCTTACCTGATAAGTTCATAGTAACTCTCCATTTCTATACTCGATTGACATTAAATAATTGACTTTCTGATTAAAACATCGATGCCTTTAGGCGCCCATCCGGCTACCACTACACCCGGCTTGGCTACAGTGATCCATCCTAAACCGGCAAAAACAATGTCTGACTTTTCTTTGATTGAGAACTCAAAACGAACCAGCTCAGGAAAAGCATCTTTTTCTTCCATGCGCGGCGGCTGCAATAAAGCTCCTTTTTGTTTTGCATACAATTCATCCGCTTTTTCCAATTTTGTTCGATGAATAGTTAAATCATTTGAGACGTAACAAGTAAATGAACTTCTTTCACCTTTGATGAAATCAAAACGAGCTACTCCACCAAAAAACAAGGTTTGTGCTTCGTTCAATTGATAGACTTTCGGTTTGATTTCTTTTTTAGGTGCGATCAATCGCAAGTCTTTCGCTCCTAATACGTGAGCCATTTGGTGACGGTGGATGATTCCCGGTGTATCAATCAAAGCTTTGCCGTTATCTAAAGGAATCTCGATTTGATCTAATGTAGTACCTGGAAACTGAGAAACAGTGATCAAATCTTGTACCCCTGCCGAACTCTTGATAATTTGATTGATGATACTTGATTTCCCAACATTGGTCACACCGACTACATAAACATCTTTTCCATTACGGTATTTTTCAATAGCTTCTTTCAACTCATCTATTTCGTTAGTTTTCATCGCACTAGTCAAGACTACATCTACTGGACGTAAACCAATTTCATGCGCTCTTTCACGCAACCACTGAGTCAAACGGCCTCTTTTTTGCGACTTAGGCAATAGATCCACTTTATTCCCCACAAGCAATACAGGGTTTTTCCCAACGAATCGATGCAGCCCCGGAATGACGCTTCCATTAAAATCGAATACATCTACTACGTTTACAATCAAGGCATCTTTAGAGCCGATTTCGTTTAGTAATTTTAAGAAATCGTCATCTGTCAAATGAACGTCTTGTATTTCATTGTAATGACGCAATCTGAAACAACGTTGACAGTAAACTTCTCCCGTTTCTAAACCTTTCTCTAAAGCTGCTGCAGGTGTATATCCAGGTTTAGTTTTGTCTGTTGTCTGTAATATTGCACCACAGCCAATACAACGAATCTCTTCTTCGTTATTTAACTCTGTCTTTGTCATGTATTGATGTCCTCCATCTCATATCTGGGTCTTTCTTGATCAAATAATTCATAATGTGCAATTCAAAAAAGCGATTGATGCGCGTATTCCATGCATCAGAGTTTAGAATGGGTTTGACAAGCACATTACGGATACCGGCGATATTCGCTCCCCAAATATCTGTCATGATTTGATCTCCTACCATTAAAATCTGTTCCTTAGGCAATTTCAGCCCCTCAGCAGCTTCATTAAACCCTTTTGATAAAGGCTTCATAGCGCGAGGAACATAGCGTACACCCAATAATTCTGCTACACGTTTGACACGTTCATCACTATTGTTCGACAGAATAATGATTGGTATATCTACTTCCTTCATCACTTGAATCCAAGCAATCAATTCTTCCGTACCATTTGGATTGTTCCAAGCGATCAGTGTGTTGTCCAAATCTGTCAAAACGGCTTTTATATTGTGCTCTCTCAACTGCTCCGGAGTGATCTGATAGATTGCTTCTACCATCCAGGTAGGTTTAAATATATTTAACATAACATCTCCCTACTCATTAAAATGGGAGCACTGTATTGAGTACTCCCATAGTATTCTATGTTTTTATTATACGCGAAAAGCTGAGAATATCAATTTTCTCTAGACATCTTCTTCCTTCCAATAAGCATCAATCTATTCGTAGGAAGAAAGGCCATCTCAGTTTGTTTAACGCTCTTTATTGTATCTTTCTAAACTTTTGATCACGTGGAAAGTATCACCTTCGTAATCTACATACCCATTCCCGACACGTTGATTCGTTTCTGCGCCTTTACCTACGACTGCTACAACTGTAGGTCCATCAATATGACTCATAGCTTTCTGAATAGCTTCAGCCCGATCTTCAACGATTTCATAACAACCATTCTCAGCAATTACAGCTTCAGCGACCTGCTCACATATCTCAATAAGTGGTTCATTAGCAGGATCGTCTTCAGTAATATAAACTTTATCTGAAAACTTACCGGCTACTTCTCCCATCTCTTTTCGTCGGTTGTAAGCTTTACCTCCAGGACACCCAAATACTGAAATCAGTTTGTGGTGCGGATATTCTTGTTTCAATGAATCAAACAATACCTCAAAGCTCAATCGATTGTGGGCATAATCTACTATCCCAACCAAATTTTTATCTTGGCTGGTGTACAACTCCATGCGTCCTTTAGCTCGTGCCTTTAGCAATCCTGACTTAATGTATTCTATAGGAATTCCTAAGACATACATTGCCGCAATAGCTGCCAATGCGTTCTCCACATTAAATAGTCCTGCGATTCCTAAAGAAACTTTTTCAGTATATGTCGGCGTGCGAACATCAAATGTGATGTGATTATGCTCTTTTTGTACATTAAAACCGTAAATATCTGCTTTTTCATTTCGCTGACTGAACGTGATCACATTACTAGCTTGGCGAGAAGCTTTTTCGATTCGTTCAAAATAATCCGTATCTAAATTTAAACAAACCGTCTCAGATTGTTTAAATAATAATAATTTTGAATTTAGATAGTCATCCATATCACTGTGTTCCACTGGACTTAAGTGGTCCTCAGAAATATTTAAAAATATACCGATTTTAAACATTAACCCTTTAGTACGATCGTATTTTAGCGCTTGACTGGAGACTTCCATCTCAAAAAACTCGACTCCAGAATCTACAGCTGTTCTGAAGTTTTGTTTCAATACCATGGCTTCGGGAGTCGTCATGCGTGAAGGTGCTTTTGTGACTCCATCGTAATTTTCAACAGACGAAAAGTAACCAGATGTTCTTTTTTGGTTAGCTACTAAATAGTCATCTAAAATAGAGCGCATAAAATTTGTAGTGGTTGTTTTTCCTTTTGTTCCTGTTACCCCTATCAGCGTCAACTGCTCTTCAGGAAAGTCATAGAAAAGAGAACTTAACACCGCCATAGCTTCGCGTATCTCTTTTACTAATATAACCGGTACTTCTATACCGTAGTCTACTTCACTGACATAAGCCACAGCACCATAAGATACGGCTTGTTTTAAATATTCTATTTTAAACGTAGCACCCTTACAGATAAACAAAGAAGGTTCACTAACTTCTCGTGAATCGTATGTCATTTGTAAAACAGCGCTGTTAGCAATAGCAGAATCTCGAACAACCGTTGTATTGACTAAAATATCTTGTTCAACTAATTGATCAATATAGTCTTGTACTTTTAAAGTTCTCATGTTTCCATATCTCCCTTTATTCAGCTAATGGCTGATTTTAGTACATCAATCGAATCTTTTTCATACCAAAACCTCATCAGCATCTCCTACCTGTTTCAATGTTCCATTAAAATGATAGATATCTACTTCTTCTAATCTTTAGACATATTAAGTCTAACAAACTTCTCCTTATTATAACAAAATATTTTACTATTTACTTGAAAATTAGTTAAGGATTTCTTTTCAGGCTTATTTTGCTTTTTAGCCTGTCAATATGTCAGAGCATGCTGAACTGCCCTTTTAAACACCGAGCGGATGTCCGAAAGGGATTTTCCATTATTTTAGACAAAATAAAACAACCGACACAGAAATACCACTATTTCTGCATCGGTTGATTGCTTAATCTTGAAGTAGTTCAAATATTTCTATGGCTACAATATCAATATCATCAAATTGATAAACTTGACCAGTGGCTATTTCTTCTAGTTCATAAACTCCTGATTTACCATCATAATTGATCAGACAACGTTCAGCGCCTTCTTTTTCAAAGCGACGGACTTGTACTTCTCCATCTGATCCTTCTTGCATAGCTTCTAATCTGCGTATAATGGCAGTTAATTGTGAAGACTTCATGGTTCGTGCCCCTTTCAAACTTGACTCAGTACTATTCTAACAGATTTCAATGTAAATAACACTATACTCACTTCTGTTTTGCAAAAAAAAATCCAGCACTTTGGCTTATTCCTATAAACAAGGCTTTTTTACTTTACTGACAAATCCTTCTTTTCTTTAATTATGATAAAAAAATGATATCTTTCAGTAAAAAAGTTGAAAATAACATGACAAAAAAATGAGAAAACTGTTTCTTATATGCTGTACTTGTTGAATACATTCGATTCACAAGAGGACCCCGACCAGTTTTTTGCAAAAAAAAAACGCCCGCAGAAAAAAATGACTGCTGACGCTTTTCTCAATATCTTTACATTTCCCACCATAGTTTGATTAATGCCTGTGTACCGTCATTCCCTTTACCTTTACCTTCCAACTCTTCATAGAGTTTTTCTGCTAAGGCTGTAGAAGGTAAATTCAGGTTCATTCTTTGCGCTTCTTCTAAAGCTATCTTTAAATCTTTAACAAAGTGTTTAACGAAGAATCCAGGAGAATAATCTTCTTTTAAAATACGTGGAGCATAATTGGTCAATGACCAGTTTTGGGCGCTCCCGCCTCCAACAGTATCGACTACTTTTTCAATATCTAATCCAGCTGCCTTTGCGTACACTAACAATTCCGTCATACCTGTCATCGTGCCCGCAACCATGATCTGGTTAGCCATTTTAGTATGTTGTCCGCTGCCAGCCGGTCCTTGAAGATTGACCTTGCTGGAAAATAAATTAAAGATGGGTTCCAGTCTTTCAAATACATCTTGGTCTCCGCCTATCATGATGGTCAGAGTTCCGTTTTTCGCCCCTAAATCTCCTCCTGAGACCGGTGCATCTAAAATACCTATACCTTTTTCTTGACCGGTTTCATAGAGCTTTTTCGCTAATGTCGGTGTACTAGTTGTCATATCGACCAACACTTGCCCGGACGCAGCGGTCTGGAAAATTCCGTTTTCTCCATAATAAACTTCTTCCACATCGGATGGGTAACCCACAATAGTAAAGACCAGATCTGCATTTTGCGCTGCTTCAGCTGGAGTACTTTTCCATTTCGCACCCAACTCTATGACCTCAGTCGCTTTATTTTTGGTACGGTTGTAGACTTGTACCTCGTGGCCAGCTTTTAATAAATGTTTAACAATGGATGTCCCCATAACACCCGTTCCAATAAACCCAATTCTTTTTTTCATAAGTACTTATCTCCTCCTCTTATCCCTCGGTAGTAGTATAACACGGATTCAATAGGACACTGCGAAAAGCGCTGTAGACTTTTTTACTGAAGTTGGTCCTGCTGGCTGTAAAACTCCAACCATATGCGAGCCAAGCGCTTTTCTGAATAAGCAGCATTGCCTTCAACCGCTTTTTTCTTTACGCTTTGATAAAAATCCTCATCTTGTTTTAGTCGATCAATCGTTTCTTTCATCGCCGTTTTATCTGCAGCAGGGTGATAGTAGTCTTTTAATACCGGTTCATACAATGGCAGATCACGCAACACAACAGGTGTATGACATGCTAAAGATTCCAAAATACACATTGGAAACAACTCTTCGTACGACGGCAATAAAAAGACATCAGCTAGATTATAATAGTCTAGCATTTCACTTCGGTTGAGTATGCCGGTAAAGAGCAGATTTTCAGGCGGATGGTCCATGATTTTTTTAAACTTTTCATACCCGTCTGTTATTTTCCCAAATGAAAATCCTCCTGCCCAAATGAACTGAACATCAGGCATTTCTTCAGCTAGTTTTACGAAGTCGTATACGCCTTTTCGCTCTTGGACTTGTCCGGCTCCAAATACTACAAATCGGTCAGGTTTGATTCCCAACTTTTCTTTCGCCTGTTTTTTTCGCTCAGAAGAATAGACAAAAAAGTCCTTTTCCGCTACAAAATTTGGAATATATGTAATATCGTTTTCCGCAATGCCGTATTTTTTTAACTCGTCAATAAAAATAGGATTAACCACTACTAGATGGTCCATCCTTTTATAGAAAGATATGACATATTTATAAAATACTTCTTCTATGAGTTTTGGTAAATGAATACTGCCTTTTAGTGTGGAAGGCAAAAAGTGAACATAACCTATTCTTCTTCCAAATCGCTTCCTAAAAAAAGTGCTGATATAAAAATGTAAATCGATTGTATGATAATGGCTGATAGCTGATTTCGAAAACCGATTGATAGAAAGATCGATAGAATCTTTATGGTATGTTTTTAACAATTGCAGCAATTCAATATAAGCACTGCCTACACCTTGACCTTTTACTTTATCAGCAGAAGAAAACATATTTATATGAAGCATGACTTTAACCTCTCCTTACTGATTTTCGGTAATATTTTGGCTCAACCGGTTTTTCCAGCTGATAAGATTGCATCGCTTCTTGGTAATATTTCAGGACTTCTTCACCAAACACCGTTGACGAAATCGATTGAAGCAAGTTTTTACGATCTATAGTGTTACTTTTTTGAGCATCCCTATTCTTTAGATAGTCTAGAACCGTCTGACCTAATTCTTCGTCATACCGGTATGTTTTACCCAGCTTGCCGCTATAAATCAACATATCCGTATAAGGGCTAGACTTAGCTACAATGTTTGTTCCAGCAGCGATTGCTTCAATGTATGTCAGACCTTGAGATTCAGATGTAGAAGCATTAACATACAAATCCGAAGCTTGATAGTAAGCATTCACTTCATCTACATGGACTTCTCCAGTAAAACGAACGGATGGAGCGATGTTTAACGCCTCACTCAACTGCTCCAATTCACTACGAATAGGCCCATCGCCAACTACAATTAATTTAGCGGTCGGATATTCGCCTAACACAGTCGGAAAAGCTTTTAAGATAGCCTCTATATTTTTTTCATGCGCTAAACGACTCAAAGATAACAACACCAATTCATCTTCTTCAATAGCCAATTCTTCGCGAATATTTCGTGTTGATGGGGCTCTTAATTTTTCCAAATTGACACCTGTAGGGATCACTCGGATGTCTTGTTTTACGCCGTAGAACAACAATTTATTTTTGGCTTTTTCACTTGGAGCAATTACTCCAGCCGTTTGATTGCAAAAATATTTGGAAACGACTTTTACATGTGATGGACGCAAAACTTTCCCTTTAGCCACGTAATGCAGATAGTCTTCATACATCGTGTGATACGTGTGCACGCAAGGAATCCCCAGTTGCCGCGCTACGTATTTGCCAGTTAACCCCAAGCTAAATTCAGTATGCGTATGAACTAAATCAAGGCGCAACTCTTTGGATTTTTTCAATGCAGTCAACATGCCGCGAAAAGCCACACGTCTATCTTTAAAAGAAAAGAAAGGAATACTAGCAAATCGCACGATACCCGGTTCATATTTATCAGCTTTAGGATCTGTCGTTGTAAAAATCACTACTTCATGTCCATGAGCTTCCAATTCTTCCTTTAATGTTTGGATAGATGTCGCTACCCCACTGACTTGGGGGAAATACGAATCAGTGAAAATTCCTATTCTCATTTTTATTTTCACTCCTTTAATAAGATTATACGGATTTTCAGTAAAAAAAACAGTGCAATTAAAGTAAATATTTCATTTTCATTGTTTTTTTGATAGATTGCTCATCATAATCTTACCTTAACACAGATGGATAAAGAAATAATCCATCTTTAGCAGTAGAAAAAAGCACTTTATACAAAAAAACACTTGGTTTAGGAATCCCTAAACCAAGTGTTTTATAATTATTATCTTTATGGTTTTATTTTAGATATTCTTCAACTAAACCAACAACTTCTTCAGCAGTGTCGCATTCATTGATTGCTCTGTCTGCCAGTTCAGCCATTTTTGTTGAATCCAATGTTTTCATTAAGCTGCGTGTTTTTAACACACTTGATGCACTCATTGAGAACTCGTCTAAACCAAGACCTAATAATAACGGAACAGCTGTTTGATCTCCAGCCATCTCTCCACACATACCAGCCCATTTGCCTTCTTTATGCGCTGAATCAATAACATTCTTGATTCAGCGTAAAATTGAAGGATTGTAAGGTTGGTACAAGTAAGAAACGCGCTCATTCATACGGTCAGCAGCCATCGTATATTGAATCAAGTCATTCGTTCCAATACTAAAGAAATCTACTTCTTTAGCAAATTTGTCTGCAATTACAGCTGCAGCAGGAATTTCAATCATGATACCAACTTGGATAGAATCAGAAACTTCAACACCATCTTTGATCAAGTTTTCTTTTTCTTCCAATAAAATAGATTTAGCTTCACGGAATTCGCCTAAAGTAGCGATCATTGGGAACATGATACGCAAGTTACCATGAACTGATGCACGTAATAGAGCACGCAATTGTGTTCTGAACATGTCAGATTCATTTAAACTGATACGGATTGCACGATATCCCAAGAACGGGTTCATTTCATGAGGTAAATCTAAGTAAGGAAGTTCTTTATCCCCACCGATGTCCATTGTACGAACAACGACTGGTTTTTCTCCCATACTCTCTAACACTGTTTTGTAAGCTGTATATTGATCATCTTCCGTTGGGAAATCTGGTGAGTCCATATATAAGAATTCAGTACGGTACAAGCCAACTGCTTCAGCTCCATTGTTGTGAACTCCGTCTAAATCTTTAGGAGTACCAATGTTTGCAGCTAATTCAATGTGTTTCCCGTCGGCTGTTACAGTATCTTCTTCTTTTAATTTTTCCCACTCAGCTTTTTGATTTTCAAATTCTTCAGCTTTTACAGAGTAAGTGTTGATTGTGTCAGCATCTGGTTTAATGAATACTTGACCTTCTAAACCGTCAACAATAATTTCATCCCCATCTACTACACGACTTGTAATATCTTTTGAACCAACAATAGCTGGAATCTCAAGAGAACGAGCCATAATAGCAGAATGTGAAGTACGACCTCCGATATCAGTTACGAAAGCCTTAACGTATTTACGGTTTAATTGAGCAGTATCACTTGGTGTTAAATCATGTGCGATCACAATCACTTCTTCATCTATTGTTGAAGGACTAGGTAATTTCACACCTAATAAATGAGCTAAAACGCGTTTGCGAACATCTTTGATGTCAGCTGCTCGTTCTTGCATATATGGATTGTCTTCCATTCCTTCAAAGATAGAAATAAATGTATCAGTAGCTTCTTGAAGCGCACTCTCAGCATTTACTCTGTTGTCTTTGATGTTGCTTTCGACCGTTCCAATCAAATCAGGATCTGAAAGGACCATCAAATGCGCATCAAAAACTTGAGCTTCTTCTTCGCCTAAACTTTTCGCTGCATTCTCACGAATCAAGCTCAACTCTTCTTTAGCTTTAGCCAATGCATCAGTAATGCGTTGAATTTCACTATCTGAATCTTCAACTGATTTTTTGGTGAAAGTTAAATCCGGCTCGATAAGCATATAGGTTTTTGCAATAGCAATACCATCACTAGCTGCAATCCCTTTCAGTACGTCTACCATTATTCTGATAATCCTTCTTTCTTCATTGTTTCTGCGATTCCAGAAATTGCTTCAGCTTCGTCTGCTCCTTCAGCAGAAATCGTAACGTCTGCGCCTTGGCCAACACCTAAAGACATAACGCCCATGATTGATTTCAAGTTTACAGATTTACCTTTGTATTCAAGGTTGATATCTGAGTTGTATTTGCTTGCTGATTGTACTAATAATGTAGCTGGACGTGCATGGATTCCTGTTTCAGCTACGATATGAAATTCGCGTTTTTCCATAATGGTTATTCCCCTTTATTTCAAATATTTTTTTATTTAGAGTCAGTTTCATCTATAATACTGTTAAACAGTAAAAGACATAGTTAAAAATAACCCTTTCAAAAATTAGATTACCATTTTTTCAATCATTTCACAACTCTTTTTACATTGTAAACGCTAAATCGAAGATAAATTTAATCTATTCTCTCGGTTTACGTCTATAGACAACGTTTCCACCTAATCCAGCTTCACCTATAACGTTATTTTTTTCTGGATGCTGATTCCACGCTTCTAAAAAAATCATGAACTCATCTTTTGGAATAATGATTTCTTCCACTTCCCCATTACTTAATGCAAAAAGTTTTTGCTGCATTTCTTCTTTAGTCAACTTAACCACCTCGTTTTTCTGTTGGGTCTAGTGTATCACTTTCATAAAATAGAAAATAGTTGTATCTTAGCTTTGTAAATAAAAACTTATTTATGCAACAGACGTCTAATTTTTACGAGAAAAAAACTTGAAAGTCAGGAATGGTCAGTGTATAATAAATTCATAAAGGTCAGACAAAGTCAAATTCATGTCTGACTGATGAATCAATCTTTGAAAGGTTGTGTAAATTATGTTATGTCAAAATTGTCACCAAAACGAAGCTACTATTCATTTGTATACTAGTATGAACGGCCAAAAAGGTCAATTAGATCTATGTCAAAACTGTTACCAAGAATTGAAAAATGCACAAGCTCGAGGAATGGGAAATAACCGCCCACCTCAAAATCCTTTTGGGTTTGGAAATTTAGATGATTTATTCCGTTCTATGCAAGGCGGAGCAAGAGAATATCCTAATTCTGATGTCCCTCCTACTCAAACCGGTGGCGGCAGAGGCAATCAGCCTCCAACCAGAAGAAAATCTGGTTTACTGGGAGAGTACGGTACTAACTTGACCGACTTAGCAAAATCAGGAGCCATTGACCCAGTTATCGGTAGAGACCAAGAAATCGAACGAGTATTAGAAATCTTGAACCGCCGTACAAAAAATAATCCTGTTTTGATCGGTGATCCCGGTGTTGGGAAAACTGCTGTTGTAGAAGGTTTAGCACAAAAAATCGTAGACGGAGACGTTCCTCAAAAATTGATGAACAAAGAAGTCATCCGCTTAGACGTTGCTTCATTAGTTCAAGGAACGGGTATTCGTGGTCAATTTGAAGAGCGCATGCAACAATTGATGAATGAATTGAAGCAAAATAATAATATAATCTTGTTTATTGATGAGATTCATGAAATCGTGGGCGCAGGTAGTGCAGACGGCAGTATGGATGCAGGTAATATTTTAAAACCTGCCCTAGCACGTGGCGAACTTCAATTAGTTGGTGCTACTACACTAAGAGAATACCGTTCAATCGAAAAAGATGGTGCATTAGAACGTCGTTTACAACCTGTACGTGTAGATGAACCCACCCTTGATGAGACTTTTAGTATCTTAAAAGGGATTCAAAAGAAATACGAAGAATATCATCAAGTAAAATATACAGACGAAGCTATACGAAGTGCGATCAACTTATCTGATCGTTATATCCAAGATCGGTTCTTGCCGGATAAAGCAATTGATTTGTTAGATGAATCAGGCTCTAAGAAGAACCTGACTATCCAAACCATTGATCCGCAGATCATAGAAGAAAAAATCGCTGAGGCTGCTCAAGAAAAACAAGCTGCTCTGCAAAATGAAGACTATGAAAAAGCTGCATTTTATAGAGACCAAGCTGCTAAATACGCAGCTATGCGAGATCAACAACAACCCGATTCAGAAAAACCGGTCGTTACTGAGCAAGATATGATCAATATCATTGAATTAAAAACAAATATCCCTGTTGGAGATCTAAAAGAAAAAGAACAAGCTCAATTGCGCAACTTAGATACTGACTTGAAAAAACATGTCATAGGTCAAGATGCTGCTATTGAAAAAATTGCTAAAGCTATCCGCAGAAACCGCGTTGGTTTCAATAAAAAAGGCAGACCTATTGGTTCATTCTTGTTTATCGGACCAACTGGTGTCGGAAAAACAGAATTAGCTAAGCAATTAGCATTTGAATTATTCGGCAGTAAAGATTCGTATGTACGTTTTGACATGAGTGAATACATGGAAAAACACAGTGTCTCTAAATTGATCGGTTCTCCTCCAGGATATGTTGGTTACGAAGAAGCTGGTCAATTAACTGAAAAAGTTCGTCGTAACCCATACAGCATTTTGTTGTTGGATGAGATTGAAAAAGCTCACCCAGATGTATTGCATATGTTCTTGCAAATTCTTGACGATGGTCGTTTGACGGATGCTCAAGGAAGAACTGTAAGCTTTAAAGATACGATCATTATTATGACAAGTAATGTTGGACAAGGCGAAGTTGAGGCTAGTGTCGGATTCGCGGCTACTAATCAAGCAAACCGAAGTTCAGTCTTGAACCATTTAACAGACTACTTCAAACCAGAGTTTATCAACCGCTTTGACGGCATTATCGAATTTAATACGTTGAGCAAAGAAAACTTGCTCCGTATTGTTGATTTGATGATTCTAGATGTGAATCGCATGCTTCAAGATCAACGCATCACCTTAGATGTCGATCAACAAGCGAAAGAAAAATTAGTAGATCTTGGATATAATCCTAAGATGGGCGCTCGTCCGCTACGAAGAGTAATCCAAGAACAAATAGAAGACCGTGTAGCTGATTTCTATTTGGATCATCCAAACGCTAAAGAATTGATTTGCACGATTGAAGAAGATGAAATCACTATAAAGGAAAAAGAAATCGCTGAGGTCAGAGAAGAAAGCGAATCTTCTTCATCAGAGACAACAGAATAATTTTTGATATCACTTCTCACTATAGGTTTTTAATACCATGCCCTTTGAAGTAAGAATAAAGATTTCTTATCTTCAAAGGGCATTTTTTCTTCCAAATAGTAAATAATATTTTGAAAAACGGTTTAGTGAGGTTTATAATAAAACCAAATAATAAAATTTTAAAGAAGAACGAGGTGGACAGCATGAAATTAATTGATGTAACCAATAGCCATTCTCTTTTAGTAAGTAGTCAGTTAGAAAATACTGATGCCGTTTTTATAAAAGTCTTTTCATTAGGTCCTACCACAGTAATTTTCTCCGGCGCGCCTACACATGAGGATGTTATTCTTGAAAATAAGAAAAGAAATATAAAGAGTACTGAAGTCCAATACGCTATTGAACGTATTCTAGAAACAGATCCAAGCGAGGTAGAAATCTTTGAAGCTCCGCATCTAGTAGAAATTTCTATTAAACGCTGACTTTATTTATCGATACAATCCCAACAGACAGGAGCCAACATTCATTTTCATTTGTTTACGTTGACTGTCTCATTTCACTCATAATCGAGTAGGAGATAAATAATTAATTTATTTATCGTCCTCTCACACCACCGTACGTACCGTTCGGTATACGGCGGTTCAATTTCATATAACATGCTTTTGTTTTAAATAGTAACTATCTGGAGATACTAGACCTTTGAAGGCTAGTATCTTATTGGTTACTGTGGTTGTCATAACCCAGGACAGGGCTATTCGGGCAGTTCCTTTGGAACTGTGGCTATTCATGTAGGCGTTGTAGTCGCTCATCCCTAGTTTAGTGAGGGCTCTTCTTCGATTTTTGGCTGTTTTCCATTGGTGCCAGATACACATCCTCAGTCGATAACGAAGATGACTCGCTATTTTCTTGAGTTTTGTGTGCATATTTCCTATTTTGAAATAGTTCACCCATCCTCTGATGACTTGATTCAATTTAACGATGCGGTAAGCCATATCAATGCCCCAGCTTTTCTTGCTTAGCTGATGAAGCTTATATTTAAACGTCTCGATTGATATGGCATGAGGCTTTGCTTGATAGCCTTTATCTGCTTTCGACCAATAGAATCCAAATCCCAAGAATTTAAAGGTTGGGTCATTAGGTTTAATGATTTTCGATTTACTCGTGTTCACAGTTAAACCCAGAGTTTCCTCAATATATCGTGTAACCGAACGCATTACGCGCCTTGCTGCGAATTCGCTCTTAACGAGGATAATGCAGTCATCTGCGTATCGCACGAAGTGTAGACCTCTTCTCTCTAGTTCTTGGTCGAGTTCATTTAAGAGGATATTACTCAATAATGGCGAGAGGTTTCCCCCTTGGGGAGTGCCAACTGGACTTTCCTCATATTCTCCGTTTACCATAATGCCACTCACGAGATATTTCCGAATCAATGATATCACATCACCATCGGTTATTTTCCGAGAAACTAGATTCATCAGTCGATCATGGTTAACAGTGTCAAAGAACTTCTCTAAATCAATGTCGACAATCCAGTGATAACCTTCGTTCATATCTCTTAGCCCTTGCGCTATAGCCATATGGGCGTTGCGGTTTGGACGGAATCCATAACTACTGTTGTGGAAGTGTTCGTCAAAAATGGGTGTGAGAACTTGTGCAATCGCTTGTTGAATAACTCGGTCAACCACTGTCGGTATACCCAGTAGTCTGACCCCACCCGATGGTTTAGGTATTTCTACTCTTCTGACAGGTTTAGGTTGATAGTGACGTTGACGAATAGTCTGAATAAGCTCTTCTTTGTGCTGACGAAGATATTCTTTAGCCTCTTCGATAGACATACCGTCAATGCCTGCGGCACCTTTATTCCGTTCCACTTGTCGAAAGGCTTCGTTTAAATTATTTCTGGATAGGATTCTATCCAGTGTCCTGTTTTCCTGCATGCTTGTTACTCCTTTTCTGCTCTCGTAAGGCAGCTATCTACTTTTACGCTGTCGTAGCCAATAGTCTTTGGCGGCCTCCAATAAAGATGTTTGTAACGATAAAATTGTTCGGTCCTTCGCTCTTTCTAGCTTTCACTAGCTGTCTTCACTACTACGACCTCTGCTGACTTCTCATGAGTCAAGCACTTATCACTAAGTGTATTTGGTATAACGTCATGAGACCTCCCCAGTTAAGGTGCGAACTCTTTCACTCCATCTATCTGCCACATTTATGCTTCGAGTTAGGACAGTTATCGGACTTTAGCTTCTTTCGCAGCCTTATCCACTCGACTCACCTCTTATGTGATTTCTGTTCGTCAGACCAGAGTTTTGCCTTAGGCTTCCTTCAGATTCCACCTCACGGTGGACACCCTTGCCGTCAGCTATATGCTTACCACTGTCAGGTCGCATTCGGGACTTGCACCCGTTAGAGTTCGCCCATGCTGGGCGAACAAAAAAATGACCGCTGAATGATTCAGCGGTCATTTTTTATGTTTTTTTACAACAATGTTTTTAATTCAACATCCGGATATTTATCTGAGAACCAACGCATTGCAAATTCATTTTCAAATAAGAACAACGGGTTGCCAAAACGGTCTTTCGCTAGGATATTTCGACTAGACGACATATTCTCATCTAAATCATCGACATCGATCCAACGAGCGATTTTATGCCCCATTGGAGACATAATGATTTCTGAATTGTATTCACCCAGCATTCTGTGTTGGAACACTTCGAATTGCAGCTGACCAACAGCACCGATAATATAATCTTCCGTGTGGTATGTTTTATACAATTGAATAGCACCTTCTTGCACCAATTGTTGAACACCTTTATGGAATGATTTTTGTTTCATTACATTTTTAGCTGAAACTTTCATAAACAATTCAGGAGTAAATTGCGGCAAATCTTCAAACTCAATTTTTAAATTGTTTTCGTAAATCGTATCTCCGATCTGGAAGTTTCCAGTATCGTATAGCCCAATGATATCTCCTGCAACAGCATGCTCTACTGTCTCGCGTGTTTCAGCCATAAATTGAGTCGAATTAGACAATCTCATTTTCTTAGAGGTTCTTGCTAAAGTGACATCTATTCCACGTTCAAATTTACCAGAACAAATTCGTACAAAAGCGATTCGGTCTCTATGAGCAGGGTCCATATTCGCTTGAATTTTAAAGACAAATCCAGAAAATTTTTCTTCCGATGGACTTATTTGTTCTTCATTTTTTGTTTCATGAGCAGATGGACCAGGCGCAAATTCTAGATAAGTATCTAAAAATGTTTGCACACCAAAATTGGTCAATGCAGAACCAAAAAATACAGGCGTCAATTCTCCGGCTTGAATTTTTTCTCTCGAAAATTCATTTCCAGCTTCACTTAACAATTGGGCATCCTCAAGTGCTTGCGTATATAAGCTGTATTGTTTTAACGGATGATCTCCAATGATCTCCCCATCTTCATCTAATGGAGCATAAGATTCACCATTTAAGCCATTGATTTCAGGGCGATGCACTTCTACACGATTGTTATAAAGGTCGTATAATCCTAATAAACCTTTCCCCATACCGATTGGCCAATTCATTGGGTAAGCATCAATTTCTAACACTTCTTCCAATTCATCAATCAAGTCTAACGGCTCTCTTCCATCCCGGTCTAATTTGTTAATGAAGGTAAAAATAGGAATACCTCTCATGCGACAAACTTTAAATAATTTCTTTGTTTGCGGCTCAATCCCTTTGGCACTGTCAATAACCATTACTGCACTATCCACAGCCATCAAAGTACGGTAAGTATCTTCAGAAAAATCCTCATGTCCAGGAGTATCTAAAATGTTGATTCTTTTGCCACTATAATCAAATTGCATCACTGAACTGGTTACTGAGATCCCACGTTGTTTTTCAATCTCCATCCAGTCTGATTTAGCAAATTTTCCAGATTTTTTCCCTTTTACAGTACCCGCTTGACGAATCGCTCCACCAAAAAGCAATAATTGCTCGGTGATCGTCGTTTTCCCAGCATCCGGGTGAGAAATAATCGCAAAAGTTCTACGAGATGCCACTTCTTCTTTTAATGTTTGGTTCATATTCAAATCCCTCTTTTAAATTTCTTTTAGTTTTTATATAAGCAGAATCTGTTGATTCAGTTAGCATTAAGAATCTTTTCTGCACTAATCAAGCTTTACTATCTACAACTAATTAATTATAACATAATTTAAAAACGAGAGCGAGATAAATCTAAATCCTAGAATGGCTTCGGCGTGAGGAAGATGGAAAATAAAGAACAAAAAAATGACTGAAGTAAGACTCCAGTCATTTTTATTCTTCTTAAATTAAGGATTAAGCAGTTACTTCTGTGCCTAATGCGATTTTTCTTTCTTGTTCTACTGCTGCTTGTGCAAGCAAGTTCAAGTAGTTCCAAGGACGATCGAATACTGGTTGGAAGAAGAAGTCAACATATGCCAAATCTTCGATAGTCATTTTGTTTTGTACAGCTAATGACAATGTATTAGCTGATTGAGTAATATCATATTTAGACATTACTTGTCCACCAACGATGCGGTTTGTTCCTACTTCATAAACTAATTTCATCAATACTTTTTCATTTGTCGGCATGAATTCTGGACGGTAGTAGTCTTCTACTACAACTGAACGAACGTCTAATCCGAAATGAGAGGCACTGTTTACGTTTACTCCTGTAGAACCGATGTTGAAACCGAACAAGTACAATCCAGATGTAGATTGTGTTCCACGGTATTTAACACTTGGTTCAACAATGTTTTTACCAACTAAAGTTCCCATACGAACAGCGTTAGTTGCTAATGGAATGTATGCAGATCCACCATTTGGATTGTAATGAACTGCACAGCTGTCTCCAGCAGCGTAAATATCTTTATCGCTTGTTCTCATGTATTCATCAACAATAATAGCGCCATTTGGCAACATGTCTACTTTGTCTTTTAACAATTCATTGTTTGGACGGAAACCAACACACATGATAACCATTTCAGTTTCAAATGAATTTTCAGAAGTGACAACTTTAGTTACTTCTCCATTTTCATTTGCTTCAAAGCCATTTACAGTTTGGTTTAGTGCTAATTTGATTCCACGTTCTTGCAAATCATGTTCTAAGATGTCTGTGAATTCTGGATCTAGGTATTTGTTTAAAATACGGTCTAATCCATCAATCAACGTAACATCTTTTCCAGATTCAGCAAAAGCTTCCACTAATTCAATACCAATGTAACCTCCACCAACAATAACAACTTTTTGTTTGTCTTTTGCTTGGCTGATGATTTCATTAGCTTGGTTGTAGTTTTTGCATAATAAAATGTTTTTAGACTCGATACCAGAAATTGGTGGAACAATAGGCCATGAACCAGTTGTATTCACTAATTTATCGTATGATTCTTCAAAAATTTCACCAGTTTGCATATTTTCTACAGTAACTTTTTTAGCAACAGTATCAATATTTGTAACATTGTGTTCCATGTGCACAGTTGCGCCCATTTCAGTTAATTCTTCAGGGTTTGAATAGAATAGACCTGCTGGATCTTTCACAACGCCACCAACATACAATGCGATTCCGCATGATAAGAATGACACATTGTCATTTCGTTCAAAAACAGATACTTCAGTATTGGGATGCTCATTAAGAATAGTTTTTACTGCTGATGTTCCAGCATGCGTACATCCTACAACGACTACTTTCACTATGAATCCTCCTATTTAGATCACTTATACAGATCATTTTCAACGGTATTTTATGCTAAGAACATTTATTATTCTTAAGCACAGCTCATAGAATACTACACTCTTCACAAAGTTGTCAATGGTTTTAATCAGAAGTTCGTGCATTTTTTTTCAAATTTGCGTATCTGAACTCTTTTCTCAATTTATACATGTTGTGTAAGTAGATGATGATCGTTTTTGTTACCGCATACGTAGGAACGGCCATAATCATTCCCAAGACTCCTGCTAAGTTTCCTGCGACCAAAAGGATGATGATAATTGTTAATGGGTGGATATCCAAAGATTTACCAATAATATTCGGCGAAATCAAATTGCTCTCGATTTGTTGGATCACCAGCACCACCAAAGCTACTTTTACTGCTTGAACCGGAGAAATTGTTAAGGCCAAGACAACTGCCGGAGCAGCTCCGATAAATGGTCCTAGATAAGGAATGATGTTGGTTACCCCGGCAATCAATCCAAACAACAAAGCATACGGCAAACCGATCAGCATATAGCCCAGATAAGTAAAGATACCAATAAATAAACAAACTAAAGCTTGCCCACTTATATAAGAAGAAATCGTTTGATTCATTTGACTTAGTAAGCCGATCATTTCTGTTCGGTATTCTGCAGGCAAGAACCGAGAAATCGCTTGAGGCAATTTTTCACCATCCCGGAACATGTAAAACAAAATGATTGGAACAGTTACTACGAAAATAGCTGTATTTGCCACTATGCCTACTAAAGAACTCAGACTAGAAGTAACATTGGTAATCAGAAAATTCGAGACGTTCTTGATGCTTAATCCAAACGAATCGATCAATTCGTCTACGTTGATTTCTTGAAACCATTGCTGCTCTTCCCATTTTGTCAATTGTGTTTCAAGGTCAGAGACAACTTTAGGCAGACTTTCTAATAGTTGCGCTACTTGAGTAACAATAGCTGGTATCAACGTCAAAATTAAAATCACTACCACACTAATGAACGCCAATAACACAATGGGAGCAGCAATTTTCCTCTTGATATTGATTTTTTCCAGTAAAGTAGTTATAGGGTTTAATAAGTAATACAAAAAACCAGCTGTCAAAATCGGCAAAAATAATGTGGCAATAAACGTTGTTACGGGATAAAAAACAAAATTGATCTGTGTCATGATATAAAAGATAGTTACGATGACTAACAACCAAACAGACCAAAACATTAACTGGGAGTCCTTAAGTTTATTCATTTAATTTCTTTCCTCTTTCCTAAAACATAATGGTTGATCTACATCTTGATAACGTAAAAGAATTATTAGTCGATAACAGATAACAAGTACTGTTCTACTAGGTTTTCAGTAGCTTTGATTGAATCATTGTGCGTTCTTTCGTAAGCGTGACTGGCATCAATTCCAGCTCCAATCAATCCATGACGAACGTCTGCCCCGGCTTTCATCGCTGCTGAAGCATCACTGCCATAAAAAGGATAGATATCCAATTGATAAGGAATTTGATGCTTTTCACACAGTTGAGTCAATTGCTTTCTGAATTGGTAATGATAAGGCCCACTGGCATCTTTTACACAAATCGAAACGGAATATTCATCTGTTTGCTGGTCATCACCCATAGCTCCCATATCTACCGCTAAATACTCAACAACTTTATCTGAGATATTGGAGTTTCCGCCATAACCGATTTCTTCATTATTTGAAATAAAGAAATGTGTCGTATGTGGAAGAGTGATCTTTTCTTTGACTATTTTTGATAGAAATTGCAGCAAAATAGCTACACTCACTTTGTCATCCAAGTGACGCGATTTGATAAATCCTGAATCTGTAATTTCCGTACGCGGATCAAAACTGATGAAATCTCCTACAGAAATCCCTAATGCTTTAGCTTCTTCCGCTGTAGTAACTTTTTCATCGATTCTTACTTCTATATTATCTTGATTTCTTGCAGCTTCTCCAGCATCTTTATAGACATGCACACTAGTTTGATGCATAAGTATGGTTCCTTTATAGGTCTCACCTCTCGTAGTATGGATCGTACAATACTCTCCTTCTATCGCGTTGAAGCGGAACCCTCCAATCAAGTCGATTTTTAATCTTCCATCTGGTTTGACAGCTCGTACCATTGCTCCTAATGTATCAACATGGGCTGTAATAAATCTCTCTTGTTCTGTGTTTTCTCCTTCAACCGTTATCATCAAGCTGCCTTTGCGGTTGATTACAGGTATGTATCCTTCTTTTTCCATCATTTCTTTGATCACAGAAATGATTTCATACGTATTTCCTGTTGGGGAAGGGATATTCGTTAACTGTTTCACTTTGTCGATTGTTTGCTCAGTCATCCTATTGCTCCATTCTATTCTATTTTTTATTATTTTCAGTATAAGCTAAAGTGTTAGAGAAAGAAAGATGGTATACATGTAGTCCGAAAATAGTAGCTCACCTTCAGACTACTTGACCTCCCAAACAAATTTAGCTTGTTTCTTTTTTATCAAATGGTTTAAAAGCCAATTCTTGCTTTTCATTTATCATCAAGGCTGCTGAAAACAAGTGACCACTTTTCTTTTTGAATCCTTTTAACACTTGTGTTTCTCCTTTTTCCAGTAGTTTTCTGACGGTTGCCGGCGAGAGTGTCTTACCTACGAACTTTTTGGGGATCAAGAACCCGCAACCTTTGCTATACCCCGTACAGCCATAAATCTTCCCTTTATCGATGATCGTTTGTCTGCACTTAGGACAAATACCTATAGGCTCTCTGTCAGTTTTTCCCTCAGTTGCTTTGTCAGACCAATCATGTGTATTCAACGTTTCAACAGCTGAAGTCAATGTGTGTTGAATAAACTGTTCGATATTGGCCAAAAAAGCTTTTTGAGTTCCTTCTTCACTTTTGATTTTTTTCAAATAGGTTTCCCATTTCGCAGTCATTTCTGGACTGCTTAACAACGTATTTTCTACCGCCTCACATAAGATTTCACCTTTCGCGGTAACCGTAACCGTATTCTTTTTAACGTCAATATACTGTTGGTGTTTTAGCGTCTCCAAAACGTTTGCTCTAGTCGCTTCTGTTCCAATTCCTTCTGTTTCTTTTAGGATCTCTTTTTCTTCCGCATTGTCTAATTCTTTTCCACACGTTTTCATTGCTGTGATGAGTGTACCTTCTGTATAAAACTTAGGCGGTGTGGTCATTCCTTTTGACGTTTTCAATTCAGTTTCTACTGGTTCGTCTTTCTTTAATGGCGGGAGTTCCACCTGATCATCTTTACTTGTTTTTTTAGTAGACGCATATTCTAGTTTTCTCCACCCATCTTCTAAGACCACTTTTCCTTTACTCACGAAATCAAGCTGTTTGATGTCAACTGTGACTTTCGTTTCATCATACACGTAGTTCGTTTCAAACATCGCTAGCGTCCGTTTTAAAACAGTATAGTAAATTTGTTTTTGTATAGGAGACAATTTATCTAGTTGCTTTTGAGCAGGTATTTTCTTAGTCGGGATAATAGCATAATGTTCTTGGACTTTTGAATCGTCCACATACCGTTTTCTCTTACTCGTATTCGGCTGTTCTATTTTATAGTTCAGCAACTGCTCATAGTCTTTTCTCTTTTCCAGCAAATAAGCAAACTCAGACCCAGTGATGTGTCTGCAATCACTTCTGGGATAACTCAATAATTTGGCTTCATACAACGACTGAACATGTTTCAATGTATCAGAAGGACTGATTTTATACTTTTTGTTAATCAAACTTTGCAAGTCGCTTAATGAAAATAATAAAGGTGATGGTTGAGAGATTCTTTTTGTCTCTACATCTGTTATCTTGCCGGAGTTGTGAGCTGATAAGCCATGTTTTTGAATCACGTCTAACAGTTCTTTTTTGGATGGGAATTTTTTATGGTATTTTGCTTGAAATACACCTTTTTCAGCTGTAACTTCTGCGTGCAATTCAAAAAACGGCTGTGGAACAAACTGTTCGATTTCTTTTTGCCGTTGATAAATCATATACAATGTTGGAGTCTGTACACGACCTACGCTAAAAACTCCTTCATTGATTCCTTTAGCTTGTAAAGACAAGGTATAAAAGCGAGACAAATTGATGCCTACAAGCCAATCACTAACCTGCCTTGTTTGAGCTTCAATATAAGAAGAATAAAATTCTTTACCGTCTCTTAATCGAGCAAAACCTTTTTGAATTTCTTCCGTCTCCAGTGAATTGATCCACAGTCGTTTAATGATTTTATTCTCGGCCTTCGCTTGATGAATAATAGATCGGGCAATATTTTCTCCTTCTCGATCACTATCTGTGGCAATAATGATTTCATCAGCTTCTTTTAACAATTTTTTTACCACTGTAAATTGTTTCGCCTTTCCAGACCCTACTTTAAAACGAAAATTTTCTGGGATGATAGGCAGTTCTTTCATGCTCCATTTTTTCCATTCTTTTTTATAGGTCTCCGGAGGGGCTAATTCGATCAGATGTCCGTATCCCCAGGTGATGACAAACTCATTTGATGCAGACAAGGTGATATAACCATTTTTTTTAGTATATTTCCCAAAGGATTCAGCATAAGCTTGTGCTTGGGAAGGCTTCTCTGCTAAAACTACTTTTTTCATGTTTCTCACTACCTTCAGTTAGATGTTTTTATTTTTTTATCATTATATTCTACGTTTTATTAGCTGTTTCACTATATCCTTTTTGAAGTTCAGCTAACTATATAATACTTTATTCATTGCCGTTTTTTTGATAAAAAATTGATTATTTTTATACATGATGCAAAATTGATTCAAATAGAAAAAACTTGTTTTGAAATTGTCCTTTCACTTTCCTTATGTTACTCTATTTATCAAATAGAAAAAAGTGAGGCTGGGCAAATGAACTTTGAATGGACAACAGATATTGAATCTTCTATCTGTAAAGACTCTTTAGCTCTACGGACAAAAGTTTTTGTAGAAGAACAAAAAGTACCGGTAGAATTGGAAATCGACGAACTGGAAAGTAAAACAATCCATGTTGTTGGATACAACCATCAACATGCTATCGCTACTGCACGTATTTATGAAAAAAGTCCCCATACTTACAAGGTTCAACGCGTAGCGGTAGACTCTGAATTACGTGGCCAGAAAGTCGGTATGCAGCTTATGCAAGAAGTCGAAAGATATGTTTCTTCTCTTAAAGGAAAAGCGATGATCTTAGAAGCTCAAGATTACGCCATTCCATTCTATGAAAAATTAGGCTTTATTATTACAGATCCAAATGGGTTTATGGATGCAGGGATCCCTCATCATGCAATGGCAAAACAATTGTGAGTTGACGATGATTCGATAAAGTAAAAGGAAGCTGAGACAGTCTCAGCTTCCTTTTTTCGCTTTAATTTTTTATCAAAAAGCATCATTTCTATAAGGCTGTTAAAAAATAAGCAGCGATATTGAAGTAAATAAACACACTCGTTAAATCGCTTAAAGTGGTGATGAACGGTCCACTAGCCACTGCAGGATCAAAACCTAATTTATCCATCAAAACAGGGATGAAACTTCCCGCCAAATTGGCGATCGTAATGGCAAATAACATGGCTACACCGATAACCAACCCTAAAATCATATTAGATTGCCATATTCCTACCAGCAAGAAAACAGTTATCCCAGTCACTAAACCTGTAATCAATCCAGATGAGAGTTCTCCTAAAATCATCCGCCCAATCGTTCTGGTTTTATCTTCTTTTTCTGCTAGTCTTCGAACGGCTACCGCTAGTGACTGAGTACCTGCATTCCCAGCAGTTCCTGTAATCAAAGATATAAAGACGGCCAATACGCTGACTTCACTGACCATATTTTCATAATTGCTGATTAATGTTGAAGTTCCCATACCAAGGAACAACAATGTTACTAACCAAGGCAACCTCTTAGAAGCCACCACAAAAGGATTTTCTGATCTTTCATCCACGTCTACCCCTGCCAAACCAGAATAGTCGCTTCTTGCTTCTTCATCAATAACATCGATAATATCATCAACCGTAATAATACCGACTAAACGGTCCACTAAGTCTATAACCGGAACAGCCAGTAAGTCGTAGTCCCGAATAGTATGAGCGACTTCTTCTTGATCGTCAGTCACATGGACTGAAATCAATCTGGTGCCCATAACGTTTTCTACTAACTCATCATCTTTTCTAGTTATCAAATCCCTCAAGGATAAAACTCCTACAAGTTGTTTTTTCGAATTTACTACATATAGATAATAAATTGTCTCTGCTTCTTCAGACTGTCTTTTCACTTCTAATAAAGCTTCTTTGATCGTCAATCCTGCCTCGATAGAAACAAATTCAGTCGTCATGATTGATCCAGCGGTGTTGTTTTCATAGACTAACAGATCGCTGATTTCTTCTGCTTCATCTAAAGGCATCAGATCTAAGTATTCTTTTTGCTGTTCTTGCTCTAACTGGTTTAAAATATCTACGGCATTATCTGTGTACATCTCACTTAACATATCTGCTGCATACTGGATATTCATCTCTTGTAAATAGTCTTCGATGAATTCTTCATCTTCTTCGATGGTATCGAACAAGTCAGCCATTTCTTCTGGCGAAAGAAACGCATAGATTTTCTTTCTCTCTTCATTGGCTAATGACAAATAGAATTGCCCTTGATCATAAGTATGTAGCGAAAGAAAGTACCTTCTGAAATTATTGATATCCCCAGCTATTAAGTATTCTCTTAAAAATTGCAATTTGTCTTCGATTTTTTCTGAGTTATCATTCACGAAAATTCTTCCTTTCTACTAGGTAACGCATGTTTATTGTTGTTGTTTCCAAGCTTGGAAATCTTCAGGATATTCAGCGGTGATCGTGACTGACTTCTCTAAAAATGGATGGTGAAATGTCAGCTCACGGCAATGCAAAGCTTGGCGCTTGATCCATGGATTTTCTTTTCCGCCGTAAAGAGTGTCGCTGATCAGCGGGAGTCCCATCCAACTAAAATGAACACGGATCTGATGAGTTCTGCCTGTATGCAATTGAATATCTACCAGCGAACTGTCTGAATATTCTTTCTTCACCCAATATTCAGTTAAAGCTGCTTTTCCGCTTTCATGGACTCTCCTCGTGATAATTGAATCACTTGTCCGAGCGATAGGCGCATCAATATATCCATGAGCCTGTTTTAACCGACCCGAAACGACAGCTGTATATTTTTTGATGACTTCTTTGTCTCTCAATGCTTGATCGATCAGTGCGTGGGCATAACGATGCTTAGCAAAAAACATCAAGCCGGATGTATCTCTATCTAGCCTAGTCACTATATGAATGACTTTGTTGGAATATTGTTTTTGAATAAAATAGCCTTTCACGCGATTAGCCATCGTATCTTTTGGGTGTACATTTGATGGGATAGACGCTACTCCAGCTGGTTTGTTGACGATCAAAAAATGATCATCTTCAAAAACGATATCGATTGGCAAATCCGAAGGAAGAATATTAGGTGTACCTTCGTCATCTGGGACAGTAACCTTTACTATATCATTTTTTCCTAATTTATACACAGCATTTACCTCATGACCGTTCACTTCTATTTTTCCGCCATGAAACTTTACTTGTGCTAACAAACCTCTAGAAATGCCCTGTTGTTTTAAAAAAGATTTTACTTGTATCAATTGTTCATTTTCGTATTGCCATTTAAAGATCATTCTGTTTATTCGCTCCTATAAAACCTGCTTCTACACGATTCCAGAAATGGGTATGTCTGTATCGAGCAAAATGGATTCGTTCTTTCGCTACACGATAAGATAATTCTACAATATTTTTTTCTGAGGATGTCAAATGATCGATGGTTAAGACAAATCCTTCAGAGGTTACGGGTCTCAAAGTCAACCATTCATCAGTAGGGATGATCATCGGTGAACTCAATGTACGAAAAACTCGATTATTTATCGAGGCAATTTCTGCGATTTGAAGAGCATTGATTCGCGGATGGATAACAGCGCCGCCTACGGATTTATTATATCCTGTAGAGCCTGTTGGAGTTGAAATACACATTCCGTCTCCTCTAAAACGTTCAAAAAATTCATCTTTGATGTATACGTCACACACCATCGTTCCATCCAATCGTTTAATCGTCGATTCATTTAGTGCAAGAAAATGGGCAGGTTCTTTTCTTCCTTGATAAATTGCAGACACATCCAATAGAGGATAACTGACACTCTCGCCCTTATCTCTTACTAAACTTTGAACCAATTCCTCAATCTCGTAATCTCGCCAGTCTGTATAAAAACCTAAATGCCCAGTATGAACACCTACAAAGCGTACTTGGTTCAATAAATGGGCGTAACGATGAAAAGCAGAGAGCAACGTTCCGTCTCCCCCTACCGTAACGACAACATCTGGATTCTTATTGTCTAAAGTCAAACCAGCTTGAAGTGCGGTTTCTCGAAATTGTTTTACTAATGCAACTGATTTTTCACTATCATTGCTCACTATTCCTACTCTCACGGTTAGCCTCCTCCTGATTCTGCCATTTTACTTTCTCTTTCGTTTTTAACGAATTTCTTCTCTAATCTGAGACATCTCTTCATCCAACCTGAAAGCTGCTTCGGCTGCTCTTTTGAGACGAACTCTTAAATCTTCCGGCAAATCATCTTGGTATTTATAATTCAACGAATGCTCTATCGTTGCCCAAAAGTTCATGGCTAATGTTCTGATTTGTATTTCCACTAACACATTTTTTTCGCCATCTATCAATTGCACCGGATATTCTACGATGATGTGATACGAACGGTATCCACTATCTTTTTTATGAGAAATGTAATCTTTTTCTTCAACAATTTTCATATCATTTCGTTTTTGGATCAATGCCACTATATCTCTTATATCATCTACAAATTGGCACATAATACGCAATCCAGCAATGTCTTGCATTTCATCTTCAAGATTTTCATAAGATATATCCCGCAACGCCATTTTGCCTAAAATACTCTCTATAGGTTTGACTCGTCCTGTGACGAATTCAATGGGGTTGTGTATATTTTCCGTATGGTATTGCCTGCGTATCCCTCTTAATTTCACTTTCAGCTCTTCTACGGCTTGTGAATAAGGCGATAAAAATTCTGACCAGTTCTCAATCATAGCTGCAACCTTCTTTACCTATTTCTTATCGATTTACTTTCTAATTCTCAATAGTACTAGTTTAACACATTTTAAAACAAAGAAGAAACTTCAAGTAAGGCTGAACTATGGTAAAATACTTTAGATGCAATAAAAAGAATTCGTCATTAAGGAGAGAATCGTATGAGCGAAGAATTGGAAATAGAATTCAAAAATCTACTCAGCAAATCAGAATATAATGAGTTGCTGAATATTTTCAATGCGCGCGAAAAAGACTTTTTTTCGCAAGAAAATCATTATTTTGATACGGCAGATAGTCGGTTAAGAAAACTGAATTCAGGATTGAGAATCAGATTGCTACCCCAATCAGCTGAGTTGACCTTAAAAACTCCTCTTGGACTGCATTTGTTGGAGACAACCGACCAGATGACATTAGATGAAGCACATGCTTATTTAGCTGGCAGCACCATCAAAAAAGATGGTATGGTAGGCAGAAAATTAACAGAAATGAACATTTTAATAGAAGATTTACGCATTATTGGTTCTTTAAAGACTGTAAGATTCGAAACATCCGTACCAGAAGGTCTGGTTGTTCTTGATAAAAGTACCTATGCAGGAAAATTAGATTATGAATTAGAATTTGAAGCACAAGATCATCATGAAGGGTTAGCCTTTTTCAATCAGTTTTTAGAAAAATATGCAATCCCAAGAAGAATAGGAAAAAATAAAATAGCGCGTATGAAAGATGCAATGGACGAAAATGGACGAAAATGAACGAAATGTGAAGCCTTAAAAGGCTGTTTTCCCGGGGTTTTTGTAAAATTTGTGGCAAGTTTGTTACAAGCTTGTCTTTTTTTTCCATTTTTTGATTCAGTCCATTATCACTTTTCGTTTATTTTTGATAAAGTGTCTATGTTGCCACAAAGAGTCAAGGCAGACACTAAAAAATAAACTATATAAGGTGAAGACATGCTTACTACAAAAAAAATAATTGAATTTTATCTATTTATCAATCCACTAGAAAAAGAAAGTTTTGAAAATCTTCAAAACATATTAGCTTTTGCTGAAACCAGACAAGAAAAAGTTTCTATCCAAATCATGCCATTATTGAATTTATCTAGTTTTAACCATTTTATGTATAAACACAATCTTTCAGAAACAGATTTAACAACCAGAAATAAATTATTTGCTCAAACTTACGATATGTCTTTATCTTTTATTGCTGCTTCTATGCAAGGAAAGAAAAAAGGTCGTAAATTCTTATTGAATTTGCAAGATGCTGTATTGAATCAAGGTCGCGCTTATTCTGAAGAATTACTTGTAGAGATGGCTGAAAAATCAAAAATCGACGTTCCTATGTTTTTCGACGATAAACAATCTGATTTTGCAAAAACGGCTTTCTCAGCTGATCAAAAAGTAGCGCGAGACATGAAAGTTGAAACTACACCTTCTTGTGTAATGTTCAATGAATCATTGTATGAGTATGGTTTGTTACTAGAACATGAAGTTTCTTATTCTTTACTAAATAACTTGTATGACATCTCTCCTAACCAACTAGACACAGTGATGAAAAAAAATGTATTTCCAACATTAAGAGTGTTGAATTAACCGACAGGCTACACCAAAAGACTTCTTTAAGAGGTCTTTTTTTATGGTTTAACTTGTTTTATAACCAACTACAAAAAAAAGAGATGGACAACAGTGTCCATCTCTTTTTTATACACCACTTTTAATGGCTAAGTTTAGTCTGCTTTTACTTCTTTTATTAATTCTTCTAATTCGTTCAAACGTCTTTCGAAGACAGCCATAGCTTTTTCAATGTAGTCTTTTTCTGTCATATCCACGCCAGCTTTTTTCATAACTTCAATCGGAAAGTCGCTATTACCAGATTTTAGATACGTTAGGTATTTATCTAATGCGCCTTCTTCTCCACTCATGATTTTATCTGCTAAAGCAGTAGCTGCAGAGAATCCTGTTGAATATTGATACACATAATAATTGTAGTAGAAATGAGGAATGCGAGACCATTCGTAAGCAATTTCGGGATCTTTTTCTACTGCAGGGCCATAATAACGAGCATTTAGTTCTCCATAATAGTTCGTTAATAACTCTGCTGTTAAGGGAGTTCCCTTTCTAGCTTCTTCATGTATTGTGTGTTCAAACTCAGCAAATTGAGTTTGACGGAAAATAGTTCCTTTAAACCCATCCAAATAATGGTTTAAAATGTACACACGTACTTTTGGATCCGTTACCGTTTGCAGCAGATATTCTGTTAAGATGTTCTCATTAGTTGTAGAGGCAATCTCCGCTAAGAAAATAGAGTAATCTCCATATACATATGGTTGATTTTTTCTCGTAAAGTAACTGTGAGCACTGTGCCCTAATTCATGCACTAACGTATACAAATTGTTTAAAGAATCGTGCCAATTCAATAAAATGTAAGGATTGGTCGCATAAGCTCCGGATGAGTAAGCTCCACTTCGTTTTCCAGTATTTTCAACCACATCGATCCAACGGTTTTCAAAAGCTTCTTTTAAAACAGCCTCATACTCTTTTCCAAGAGGTTGAAGAGCTTTCATCGTTTCCTCTTTGGCTTCCTCATATGTATACTTGATCCCAGCTTCTCCTGTGATTGGTGTATACATATCATACATATGCAATTCGTCTACTCCCAACAATTCTTTTCTAAGGGCTACGTAACGGTGAAGCAATGGCAAATGTTCTGCTACCACTTCAATCAAATTATCGTGAACTGATTCCGGAATATGATTGTTTGCTAAAGCAGCCTCTCTGGCAGAGCCATAATGATGCACTTTCGCATTGTAATTATGGTATTTCACATTTGATCCCAACGTACTGGCAAAGGTGTTTTTTAATCCTTGATATACACTGTAAAGTTTTTTGAAAGCTTGTTCACGTACCGAACGATTTGTGCTTTCCAGCAATTCTCCAAATACCCCATGAGATAGTTGGACATCTTCGCCGTTTTCATCTTTTATAGTAGGGAATTGGATATCTGCATTGTTCAACACACTGAACGTCTTGCTTGAAGCTCCAAATATTTCACTAGCTCCTGCTAATAAAGCTTCTTCATTTGCAGATAGAATATGATCTCGGTTATCAGTCATCTGATCGATAAAGTGACGGTAAACAGCTAGTTCTTTATTTTCTTCAAAATAACTGTTTAGTTGATTTTCAGGAATTTCTAGTACTTCTGGTTCAAACCAAGCCATTGCTTCTCCAGATTTGGCTGCCAATAAAGAAGCTGAATCATACATACCTTGATAGGTAGAATTAGCTGTATCCTGATCATTTTTTAAATGAGCGTATACATAGACTGTTTCAAGTTTGTTAGAAACATCTAATAACGTTTCGACAGCTTGTTGGAATGTTGTTGCACCTTCTTGCAATTTACCCTTAAACCCAGTTATTTTAGCTAAACTTCCTTCAACATCCTGGTAGGCTTTTTCAAATTCAGCATCTGAGTTAAAAATAACTGTTAGATCCCAAGTCAGTTCTTCTGGTACTTCATGTCGTTTTGGTAATTTGTTTGATTCACTCATAACACATAACCTCCTAAATTTTATCACTTTCTAATCTTAACATAATTTTCACATAAAAAAAGTGAGAGCTGCATTTTTTTCTGTTTTACAGCTCTTTTTTGTCCAATTTTTCAAATTCGTCTAGTTTCTCACTTTCGTATTTGTATGTATAAGGCAGATTATTAATCCGCCATTCCCTTGCATTCAACGAAGTAAGAACAGTCTGTTTTTCCAGTTTTGATAAATAAGAATAGAACACTTTTTCCTTTATTGTATTTTCAATAAAAGGTAAAAGACAAAAATGGAATTCTTTATTTTTTTTCATATCCTCTATTTTTGTATCCAATTCTTCCTTTGAAAATATTTTTCCGCTGCCCTTTTCTTTTATCCATTCTAGAAGAATCATTTTCCAGAAATGTGGGATCGTTTTAATGATCCATTCATTCTCTACAGGTATGTATACTTCTTTAGGTAGGGAAATCAGTGAATATCCATGATAGTAAATATATTTTTGAAATTCGACCATCTTTGGATTTTGATAGAGTCTTCCTTTTATTAAGTATTCGTGGCTTTTTTGGTAAGAAAAATTATGGGTTATTTCATTTGTTGGAACCGTTGATTCGGACATATCGAACCATTTTTTTAATCCGGCCAAATCAACGTGCATTACCCTTTTTCTGACCGAACCGCCTGGCTGGTCAACGGATATATTGGCATAGATTTCGAATAACTGTTTATCTTCTCTTAAACAAATAAAATAAATCCCTAAAAGTGGATGATGTCTCAGAAATAGTTGTTGAAAAGGAGTCACCTGTCTTTTTAATTGAAATTTGCTGCCGGCAATCCATAGAACTTCATACCCGTTTTTTCGATACCCTTCTGTTCGCTCCAACATTTTTTCAAATGATAACGGACTGCACTGAAATTCTATCGCTATCGGTCGGTCTGCCTCTGGCCAAATCAATAAGTCCGGTCTTTGATGCAACTCCGGCAAATAGGCTTCTAATTGACAAGGAATATTTTCATTTGAGAACCATTCAAACAATAATTTTTTTCCTGCTAAATGTTCTTGAGTCTCTCCTTCTGAAAAAAGCGAACAGTTGCTATGTCTGAAGTGAGCAAAATGCGCTTGAATAACTTTGCCGCTTTTTAAAAATACTTTTTCATGACAACCTGGACAGAAATAAACGTGTTGCACCTCCTGGTTATTCCCTTTATTGATTTGGTCAGCAGTAATGTGTTCATTTTTAACCGTTAAAGCTACATACATCCTTATCACTCCTTATTCATCATGATTCCTTATGGATAATATGCGCAAAAAAATAGACTTTTCTTATAAAAAATGATATTTTGACAATTTTTAATTACATATACAGAAAGACGCTCATGCTTTTAGGAGGCGGTATAGAGAAGACCCCTTGATTTTCTATACACAAAAATACCTGATGAGAAAACAAATTCTCATCAGGTATTTTGCACATAGTATTCTAGTTTACTTAAAAAAGTAGCGAAGTGTCTCTAATGCACTTCTTTCAATGATTGATTTGCCGTACTCTTCAAGAATACCACTGGTTACATTGGTTTTCTTAGCAAATTCCAGCACTAAAGCTGTTTCGCGTTCCATATTGAAGATTTGCGCCCCATCTACGAAGAGGACGATTTCTAAATAGTAGCGATTGTTGTAATAATAAACATTTGACACAGCGTTATTCAAATACAATATTTTTGATAAACTGATTAGATCTTCAAAATCTTCAAATTCCACAACCAATTCTTTCGTTTGATTTGATGGATCACCTAAATACATATCGATTTCATCCATATCAGTATCTAAATTTTGATTATCAGAAGTAATTCGGTCTTGAATGTACTGAGTTATCTCATCTTTACTAAAATTTTCAGCATCAGATAAGTCCAAATGGTCAGCAGAAGGGCCTTCTTTACTAATAAATAATTCAAGTCCATTTCCTTTAGGTAAAACTTGAAAAGTTATGGCATCAGATTCATGGAACTGTTCATCAATATCTACTTCTTCCAAAATACTATAAAAGAAATTTTCAATTTGTTTACGGTTTCCTAAGAGATCTAAAAATTTAATTCCTCTTTCTTCTAAATCAGAATTATCAATTTCTACTCGAATGGTATCTTCATTAATACGTTCCATTTCCATAGTCTTGCACCTACTTTCTATGCAATTCCATTGAATTGCTAGCTAAAAGCTCATTTATATCTATAGATTTATTGTATAGGAAATTATTTAAATGTAAAGCCAAAAAACTGTAAACTACTAGCTGGAGGGTAAAAAAATAGAGCTGGACCAAGAGTATTGGTTCAAGCTCTGTTAAATTTTCGCTTTTAGACAAACAGTAAAAATCAACTTCATTACTCAATGTTTATGGATACGACATTTCTTTGAGTCGTTAACCTTTGCTTAACCTTTTGTGTTCAAATTCCTGCTATTAGTTGTGCTTTTTGTAACTCTAATGCACGAACTTCTCTTGGCAAGAAACGACGAATTTCATCTTCATTGTAACCTACTTGCAGACGTTTTTCGTCTACCATGATAGGGCGACGTAATAAACCAGGGTTTTCTTGGATCACATCGTATAATTCTTGTAAATTCATATCATCTAAATCGATGTTTAATTCTTGGAAAGCTTTTGAACGAGTCGAAATAATTTCTTCCGTACCGTCTTCTGTCATACGTAAAATGGATTTGATTTCTGTAATCGTTAACCCTTCAGAAAAAATATTTCTTTCTACATAAGGAATATCATTTTCTTCTAACCACGCTCTCGCTTTTCGACATGATGTGCAGCTTGGTGATGTAAATAAAGTAACCATATGTATTCTCTCCTTTGTAATGAGCTAGTTTTTTTATCAATGGTTGATGTCTCACTTGCTAACTTACAAGGATTATTATAACGAATGATTTATACAAAGTCTACCCCTTTTTGACATTTTTTTGTCAAATTTAGTTATTATTTTTGTATATTTTAGTCACTTTTATTATTTCGTTCACAATAATCATCTTTAAACCTTTTTAAATCAACGTTATTTTATACTTGTGTATATTTATAATAATTATAAATAAGTTATTATTACATTCTGAACTTTTTCCGCCTTTTTAGTGAAAACCGTTTAATGTCAACTTTCTTAAAACAATTTCCATTTTCACTTATCATTTTTTTCGAAATAGTAGACACCCAACAAGTTTTAATAATTTTTCCTTTTATTTAAGGAAAGACCTAAATTTTCAAGGTTTTAAGCAATTATTTCCTATTTTTCATAACAAACGGCTCTTTTTTTGTTATGATATCTAGGAAGCAAGAATTGTATAGATACAGGGAGTGTAAGAAATGACAAAAACTATTTTTTCAGGTATTCAACCTAGTGGTACGCCTACCATAGGAAATTATATTGGAGCTATGAGACAATTCATTCCTTTACAGGAAGAATTTAACTGCTTCTATTGCATTGTAGACGAACATGCTATAACAGTTCCTCAAGATCGCCTGCAATTGAGAAAGCAAACAAAGAGTTTAGCGGCTTTATACTTAGCTATTGGATTAGACCCAGAGAAAGCTACAGTATTCATTCAATCAGAAGTTTCTGCTCATGCAGAAGCTGCTTGGATCGTTCAATGCAACACCACGATTGGGGAACTCGAACGAATGACTCAGTTCAAGGACAAATCCGCTAAAAATGGAAAAGCTGGTGTATCTGCCGGATTACTAACTTACCCCCCACTAATGGTAGCGGATATCATCTTATACCAAGCTGACTTAGTTCCTGTAGGGGAAGATCAAAAACAACATTTAGAATTAACTCGCGATTTTGTCGAACGCTTTAATAATCGTTATGGAAATAACAACGCCATTTTAACGTTGCCTGAAGTGCATATTCCTGAAGCAGGTGGTAGAATTATGAGCTTACAAGATCCTACCAAAAAAATGAGCAAATCAGATGAAAACCAAAAAGGATTTATCTCTATGTTGGATGAACCTAAAGTGATACGAAAAAAAATCAAGAGTGCTGTTACTGATTCAAGTGGTGTTATTGAATATGACAAAAAAAATAAACCAGGAGTTTCTAATTTGCTGACAATTTATTCTTCTTTCACAAACGAATCTATCGATACCATCGTTAAACGCTATGAAGGTGTAGGTTATGGTCAATTTAAAGAAGATCTAGCTGAAGCTGTTGTGGCTGTTTTAGAACCTATCCAACAACGACACGATGAATTATTGGCATCAGAAGAATTAGATCTTATTTTAGACAAAGGCGCTGAAGAAGCAAGATTAGTAGCAAACAAAACTTTAAGAAAAATGAAAAATGCTGTTGGATTAGGCAGAAAAAGATAATATTCACCATTAAAAAGTTCTGTGTCATTATTCCAAGCAATTAAAGTTGACCGAACACAGAAATTTTACACCTATTTCAAAATAAAAAAGACTGAACAAAGTTTACCGCCCAAAAGTTGGGCGCTACTTTGTTCAGTCTCATTTTTATTTAATAAATCAAATGGACTAATTCTTCTTTAGTAATATCTCCAAAATACTTCTTGATATCTATTTCGTCAAATGCTGCAGAAATAGTTTTTGCTTCATATTTAATGCCGGTTAATTTTTCTTCCACATCAGAAATTTCTCCTAGTCCAAAGAAATCTCCGTATATTTTGATGTCTTGGATGATACCTTTTTCAACGTTCAATTTCACATCGATAGATCCTATAGCAAATCGTTGACTTCTTTCAATGTCAAAGTCGGGTGATTTCCCATAATTCCATTCCCAATTTCCAGTGTATTGTTTCGAGAACTCTTCTATTTTATCCCAGTCTTTTTCTGTTAACTTGAATTCTTTAACCTCTTCAACAGAGTCGACTTCAAAAATGTTCAATAACAATCTTTCACGGAATTGCTTCGTATTCATAAATTGGAATTCATCAGACATAAATGGTTTGATGTTGGTTACGCGACTTCTAACAGACTTGATCCCTTTAGATTCCAACTTTTCTTTTTTTGGTTTTAAAGCTTTTACTACTGCATCGATTTCGCTGTCAAACATGATTGTTCCATGAGCTGTCATACGTCCATTTTTGGAGTACATTGCATTTCCAGAAAATTTTTGTCCATTGATCAGCAAATCATTCCGTCCTTTTAGTTCAGCACCTTCAACCCCGATTTTATGCAAGGCTGTAATCACCGGTTCAGTAAATTTGCTGAAGTTACGGAAAGAATCCCCATCATCTTTTGTGATAAAACAAAAAGACAGATTTCCGAAATCATGGTAAACAGCACCGCCGCCAGAAAAACGACGCACGACATGAATATTGTTTTGTTCTACATAATCGCGGTTTACTTCCTCATATGCATTTTGGTTTCTTCCTATTATAATGGAAGGCTCATTGATATAGAACAACAAAATCGGTTCATCGAGATGAATTTCATTCAATAAATAATATTCAATCGCTAAATTTAATCTAGGATCTGTTATTTCTTCTCCATTGCGCTCATTTTTTACGTAATACACACTGCATTCCCCTTTTCTTATACTCACTTCATCCTACTAATTCATGAATCTCTATTCCGTTGCTTCAAATGGTAATCAGCAGATCCTTCTCTGCTAATAGGACTTCTTGAGAACCAAATTCTGCTGCAGCTTGTTCTTTCAATAAAGCTAAATCACCTTGTTGGGGCAAATGAGTCAACACCAATTTTTTAACTTGTGCTTCTTTTGCTATTCTCCCTACCTCGGTAGCTGTCATATGCACTCGATGGTTCTCCATTCCATGAAAGAAATTTGTATCAGCCAGCAACAGATCAGCATGTTTTGAAAATGGTATAAAGCCTTCTAGATAACCTGAATCTGCTGTAAACACCAACACTTTCCCTGTACTAACTTCTTCGATACGAAGCGCAAAACAAGGTACAGGATGCAAGGTCTTCATGGCTGTAATCTCAAAAGGGCCAACTGTAAAAGACTCATTCTCTCTGTAGCCTATTCCTTTTGAAACGCGGTCCATTGTCAATCGATCAAAGTTTTCTTTATCTTCCTCATGGCCGTAGATAGGTACAATTGGAGCTCGGTTCTCACCTACCCCCTTCAATTGACGGGTAAACTGGAATACTCCTAAATCTGCTATATGGTCATGATGATAATGAGAAATCAAAACAGCATCTATATCTAATGGATCTACATGGTTTTCTAACGCAATCAAGGACGCACTTCCCGCATCTAGCCATAGATGGTATCCATTAGATTCAATCAAATAAGAGCTGGTTCCTTCATTTTTCGTGGGGTATCCTCCCCAATAACCTAAAATCGTCAGTTCCATCATCTTACCTCCTAGTTTTCTTTCCTTCACTTTAGTCCAGCGGGGTGTAAAAATCAAACAGCCGCTTTGTTTGGGTTTTACTCGTCTTATTTATGATAACTGATAACTTACTTTAGAATTAAATTCACAAACACTACTTTACAGTATTTCAGAAAAATATGAAATAAAAAAAACATTCAAATCGCTAAATTTGAATGTTTTCTCATTTTCTATCCTACATTAAAGACAATTCTGTTTTTTTATCACTTCTATTAATTGTTCACCAATTTCGTTTCCTTGCCTGATGCAGTGGTTTAAACCAAAACCTTCTAATCCGTTTCCGCCTATTAAGACTCCAGGATATTTCTCTTCCAACATAGGACCAACGACTTCTTTCATCGCCTGTTCTTGGTGAACAGAAAAATGAGGAATGGCATCTGGCCAACGTTTAATGATACGATAATTTGGTTTTTCTGTTACGCCAAGGATCATTTCTAAATCGGCTAAGATTTTTTCTTCGATCTCTTTATTGCTTAACGAAACAATCATGTCTTCACCTTTACGACCAAAATTCACTCCAAGCAACACTTCTTTAGAGCCGTATAAACTTGGCCATTTTTTTCCTAAAAAAGTAATGGAAGAAACAAATGAATCATTTCTTCTAGGAGTCAATATCCCAAAACCATCAGGATAGTTCTTGATCGATTCTGGGTTAAAACTAAAAACAATATATCCAATAGAAGCGGTTTTGATTTGAGAAAATTGTTTATTCAGTTCTTTATCTTTAAACAGCTTTGTATACTCAGTTGTTGGTGTTGCGACACAAATCGCACCTACACGAACCTCTTCTTTAAGATTTATATTGAGAATGTATGTATTCTCTACACCAGGTTTGATTTCAACTACCTTTTTACTGTACTGGATATGAGGCTTTAGGATTTCTTCAAGTTTATCGGTTAATACTGAAAGACCATGAGCAAATGTAGCATAATTTCCTGAACGATCTTCTAGTTCGGGATGCTCTTGTAAGGCTTTTTCAATCGTTCCATACTTTTGTTCTAACTCAAAAACCGTTTCACGATTAGCTTTAACACCCATATCATCAATATCGTTGGCATAAACTTTTGAAAAGAACGGTTCTAACATCAGTTCAACAATTTCATCACCAAGTCTTCTCTTTAAGAAACTGCTCACTTCAATATCCTCTGTTAACTGCTCTGGTTGCAAGAAACGATCTTTAAACGTAGCCACTTTCCCGTTAAAAGAAAGCATTTTACTTTTCCAAATATCCATTTTGTTCATCGGGATACCTTTATACGTCGGAAAAGAATTATGGTGCAACTCATTATAGTAAAATAGATCTTGTTTACCGCCTTCGCTATAGACGAGTTGGTCCTCAATTCCCAATTCTTTAATCAATTCCAAGGCTTCTGGATAACGAGTATCAATAGATTCTGCACCTAAATCCAGGTATTGATTCTCTACTTTCATACTGTAGATTTTACCGCCGACTCTAAGAGAACTCTCTAAAATAATCAGCTCAAATGGTAAATCTTCCGCCTCAATTTTCTGTTTGATACGATAAGCAGCCGTCAGACCCGTTATACCTCCACCGATCACTGCAATCCTTTTTTTTGCTCGCTTCATGCTATTATCACCTGCCAACAACTCGAATTCATTTACCAACAACCTTCTCTAAAAATACTTACTTTATTAACTATTCAGAGTTTTAATGCATATTTTTCACTAGTCGAACGTAATCCTTTTTACTGTCTCAGCATCTAATCGTTTAACGACTTCAGTCATCAATTTTACCGTATTCATGTAATCTTCTTCATGAATAACGGATGTATGAGAGTGCAGATAACGAACCGGTACCGTCACAGCTAGAGAAGGGATTCCATTGTGAGAAACGTGCTGACTTCCAGCATCGGTTCCCCCACCCATTATGACTGTCAGCTGATAAGGTATGTTCAATTCTTCTGCTATTTTAATAACAAAATCGCGTAATCCTTTATGAGCCACCATAGAAGCATCGTATAAAATGATTTGCGGACCTTCTCCCAATTTCGAGTCTGCTTCTTTAGCTGTCATACCTGGTGTATCACCAGCCGTTCCAGTATCTAACGCAAACGCAATATCAGGATTAACTAAATGAGTAGCCGTTTTTGCTCCTCTTAACCCCACTTCTTCTTGGACATTCCCTACTCCATAAGCTATGTTAGGATGGTCCGATTTACTCAAATTTTCCAGAACTTTTAATGTTACAGCTGTTCCAATACGATTATCCCAAGCTTTTGCTACTAAAAACTTCGAATCGTTCAGTCTTCTAAACTCAGTATAAGGAGTAATCATATCTCCTAATTTCACACCCCAAGAAGCAACTTCTTCTTTGCTTCCAGCTCCTATATCAATAAACATATCTTTTATATCGTAGGCTTTTTCCCGTACTTCTTTTGTGAGAACATGAGGCGGCTTACATCCAATAACTCCATGAACTACCTTACCAGAACTTGTAGTGATCTCTACTTGTTGAGCTAACATGACATTTGCCCACCACCCGCCTAGAGGAGTAAAACGGATAAAACCATCATCTGTGATAGAAGTCGCCATAAAGCCTACTTCATCTAAATGACTGGCAAAAAGAATTTTGGGTCCTGATTGATCCCCTGTTTTTTTAGCAATAATACTTCCTAAATTATCATATGTAATCGAGTCTGCAATAGGATCTGCATACTTTTTAAATACTTTACGAACTTGTCCTTCATTTCCAGGAACTCCTTTAGCATCCGTTAGTTCTTTTAAAAAATCGATATCTGTATTTTCCAAATTGGACCCCTCCATCTGTTTTTCACATCATCCTCTTTATTATATCATGTATTATTTCGTTTTGGTTAAATACCACTGAATTAAATTTCTTTAATTGTGAACATCTAGTTCTAATTTATAGGCAATTTTTTGGAACAAATTAGATTCCAATTTAAACCCTTTTTAAAAACAATCGTTTCTTCTATACTATAAAGTTTTTTCTAGTTTCTGTCTCTTTATTTGTCTTTTTTATGATGTAAAGAAAGAAAACTTTATTCATTTCTAAAAAAAAAGTCCGAAATGATTTTCTCTTTATAAGAAAATCATTTCGGACTGTATCGTCATTAAGCTTTTTCTGCTTCTTTTATAGGAGTTGGATGTTCTGATGGAGTTTCGTCACTCAACATTTTGTCTATGACCAAAAAGAGAATCGGCAATAAAATATCGTCTGCGTAACCTGCTAGTGGAATAAAATCAGGAATGATATCTATTGGGCTGATGATGTAAAGAATCATCCCTAATACAGCAAGTTTCTTTTTCCCTTTTACATTAGAGTTGAACAGCGCCAGACATAATGACTTGATTTTGTTTACAGGAGTCTTCACCGTTTTTTTTCTCATTTTCATTGTACATTGTCCTTTGCCTATAATATTTTACAACAAAGACGTTTTCAGTTTCTTTGCTATGTCATTATTATAAGTCACTATACACAATAAATAATCAGACTAAAGGATGACTTTTGAACTTAAAGTAAGTTACTGTACGATATCGGCCCATTTGTAGGTGTACTCTGCTCCAACAGGATGAGCAATAATGCCGTCTACTTTGTCCTTTTGTAAAACAGCTTTATATTCTTGATAAATAGGCGCGATAATACCTTCGTTTAATAGTTGTTTTTCCGCTTCCAACAATAACTTCCATCGTTGGCTCGGCGATATTTCAACTGATTCAGCGTCTGCAATGAGAGCATCATAATTTTCACTTGAAAAACCAGTATTATTGTTTCCATTGTTCGTTGTAAACAATCCTAGAAAGTTGATTGGATCTGCATAATCCGCACCCCATCCAGCTAACTGAATATCGTAATTTTGTTCTTCGTCTGCCGTTAATCGAGCATAAAAAGGCTTATTAGAGATATTGATTTGCAACTCAGGAAAAACATCCATTAAGTTTTTTTGCAGATAAACCAACGAATCTCTGCCTACTTGAGTATCGTCCCCAATAATTTCTAATGAAAGTTTGTCTACACCCAATTCTTCTAATCCTTTTTTAAATAGCTCTACTGCTTCTTGTCTATTGTAAGGCATTAAATAGCCGTTTTGTTTCCTAAAGTCTGTACCAGTCTCAGGGTCATATGCAAAACGTTCAGGAACTAACCCATCTGCCTCGATTGACCCGTTGCGCAAAACTTTTTCGACAAAACCTGATTTATCAATAGCTTTAGCAAGAGCTTTTCGAATATTCTCGTTCGCCAACGGTGTAGGTTCACCATCTTTGTTTTGATTAAATTTCAAATAATAAACCGAAGAGGTTGGGATGTATTCTAACTCCGGATGATCCTTCTCTAACTCAATGAATTCACCAGTCAGCATGATATGATCCACTAAATCATTATTGTATAAATTCAATGCTGTATAAGTTTCTTTCACTACATCAACATTGATGGTGTTCAAATTAACTGAGTCGCGGTCCCAATACTGTTCATTTTTTTCATATACCCAGCTCAACCCTGTGCCATCCCACTCTTTTAGTACAAAAGGTCCATTATATAAGAGAGTTTCACTCGACCTAGCATATTCATATCCCATTTCTATTACATACTCTTCTTTTTGCGGGAAGAAAACTGGAAGAGTCAACAAATTGCTGAAGTAAGTGAACGGTTTTGTCAGTTCTACTTGTAATGTTTTATCGTCTAAAGCTGTTGCACCCAGTTCATTTGAATCCAATTCGCCGGATATGATTGCATTGGCGTTCTTAACGATATCTTGAATCAAATGGCTGCCAACACCTTTTGTTTCAGGATCAACTAACCGTCTCCAAGCAAACACAAAGTCATGTGCCGTGACTGGGTCTCCGTTTGACCATACAGCATCTTCTTTGATTTTGAACGTATAGGTCAATCCGTCATCACTAATAGCAGGTTCTTCTGCTGCCATACCAAGAACGATCTCTCCATCTTTTCCTTGTCGATAAAGTCCTTCAAAAACATTGTTCATCACGTTTCCGCTAACGATGTCTCGCTGCATGACCGTATCCATTGTGGGTATTTCAGATGACTCTGTTAAGTTTAATACATTTTCGTTATTGTGTCTGTTCGTATACTCTTCTGTTAGATATGGGTTACCAGATTGCTTCTCACACGCTCCCATAAAAATCAGTACAGCAACTAACGGCACAAGAACGTTTTTCAATTTTTTAACGCTTCTCATTTTAAATTCTCCCTAATCTAAAAGGCTACCTTACTAAATTACTTGGTTCACCTCTGCTCTACCTATTGATATTATCATCAAACTTTACTGCTTACAATGCTTTATTGAATAGTTCAAAAATCTTAACAAGCACTTAGAGGACTCTTATTAGACAAATCGAGTAGGAGATAAATAATTAATTTATTTATTTATCGTCCTCTCACACCACCGTACGTACCGTTCGGTATACGGCGGTTCAATTTCATATAACATGCTTTTGTTTTAAATAGTAACTATCTGGAGATACTAGACCTTTGAAGGCTAGTATCTTATTGGTTACTGTGGTTGTCATAACCCAGGACAGGGCTATTCGGGCAGTTCCTTTGGAACTGTGGCTATTCATGTAGGCGTTGTAGTCGCTCATCCCTAGTTTAGTGAGGGCTCTTCTTCGATTTTTGGCTGTTTTCCATTGGTGCCAGATACACATCCTCAGTCGATAACGAAGATGACTCGCTATTTTCTTGAGTTTTGTGTGCATATTTCCTATTTTGAAATAGTTCACCCATCCTCTGATGACTTGATTCAATTTAACGATGCGGTAAGCCATATCAATGCCCCAGCTTTTCTTGCTTAGCTGATGAAGCTTATATTTAAACGTCTCGATTGATATGGCATGAGGCTTTGCTTGATAGCCTTTATCTGCTTTCGACCAATAGAATCCAAATCCCAAGAATTTAAAGGTTGGGTCATTAGGTTTAATGATTTTCGATTTACTCGTGTTCACAGTTAAACCCAGAGTTTCCTCAATATATCGTGTAACCGAACGCATTACGCGCCTTGCTGCGAATTCGCTCTTAACGAGGATAATGCAGTCATCTGCGTATCGCACGAAGTGTAGACCTCTTCTCTCTAGTTCTTGGTCGAGTTCATTTAAGAGGATATTACTCAATAATGGCGAGAGGTTTCCCCCTTGGGGAGTGCCAACTGGACTTTCCTCATATTCTCCGTTTACCATAATGCCACTCACGAGATATTTCCGAATCAATGATATCACATCACCATCGGTTATTTTCCGAGAAACTAGATTCATCAGTCGATCATGGTTAACAGTGTCAAAGAACTTCTCTAAATCAATGTCGACAATCCAGTGATAACCTTCGTTCATATCTCTTAGCCCTTGCGCTATAGCCATATGGGCGTTGCGGTTTGGACGGAATCCATAACTACTGTTGTGGAAGTGTTCGTCAAAAATGGGTGTGAGAACTTGTGCAATCGCTTGTTGAATAACTCGGTCAACCACTGTCGGTATACCCAGTAGTCTGACCCCACCCGATGGTTTAGGTATTTCTACTCTTCTGACAGGTTTAGGTTGATAGTGACGTTGACGAATAGTCTGAATAAGCTCTTCTTTGTGCTGACGAAGATATTCTTTAGCCTCTTCGATAGACATACCGTCAATGCCTGCGGCACCTTTATTCCGTTCCACTTGTCGAAAGGCTTCGTTTAAATTATTTCTGGATAGGATTCTATCCAGTGTCCTGTTTTCCTGCATGCTTGTTACTCCTTTTCTGCTCTCGTAAGGCAGCTATCTACTTTTACGCTGTCGTAGCCAATAGTCTTTGGCGGCCTCCAATAAAGATGTTTGTAACGATAAAATTGTTCGGTCCTTCGCTCTTTCTAGCTTTCACTAGCTGTCTTCACTACTACGACCTCTGCTGACTTCTCATGAGTCAAGCACTTATCACTAAGTGTATTTGGTATAACGTCATGAGACCTCCCCAGTTAAGGTGCGAACTCTTTCACTCCATCTATCTGCCACATTTATGCTTCGAGTTAGGACAGTTATCGGACTTTAGCTTCTTTCGCAGCCTTATCCACTCGACTCACCTCTTATGTGATTTCTGTTCGTCAGACCAGAGTTTTGCCTTAGGCTTCCTTCAGATTCCACCTCACGGTGGACACCCTTGCCGTCAGCTATATGCTTACCACTGTCAGGTCGCATTCGGGACTTGCACCCGTTAGAGTTCGCCCATGCTGGGCGAACAAAAAAAGCACCTTCTAAACGAAGGTACTTTTAAAATCGATTTATTTGTTTAATGCTGATTTAGCTTGTTCAGCTAAAGCTGTGAATGCTGCTGCATCTGTAATAGCGATGTCAGATAACATTTTACGGTTAATATCGATTCCAGCAAGTTTAAGACCATGCATTAATGTGCTGTAGCTCATGTCGTTCATACGAGCAGCTGCATTGATACGAGTAATCCATAATTTACGGAAGTTACGTTTTGTAGTACGACGGTCTCTGTATGCATACAAGTAAGACTTCATTACTTGTTGGTTAGCTACTTTGAATAAAGTATTTTTAGAACCGTAATAACCTTTTGCTAATTTTAAAACTTTTTTACGACGTTGGCGTGTTACTGATCCACCTTTTACACGTGGCATAATAATTTCCTCCTTTAAGCAATCCCTTACTAGGAAAACTTAACAAAATATGATTTTAGTTGTTCTCTGTTACAAGAGAACCTTTTATCGTTATGAAATAAATTATTTCATTTGTGAAAGCATTTGACGAATACGTTTGAAATCGCCTTTTGAAACCATTGCTGATTTACGCAATTTACGTTTTTGTTTTTGCGATTTGTTTGCAAACATATGGCTCGTTTTAGCGTGATGACGTTTTAATCCGCCATTACCTGTTCTTTTGAAACGTTTTGCTGAACCACGGTGTGTTTTTTGTTTTGGCATCTGTATATCCTCCTAAAGTCTTCTTACTTATCAGTAGTTTGAGGTGCTAACATCATAAACATGCTGCGACCTTCCATTTTAGCTGCTGTTTCTAAAACAGCGATATCAGCTACTTCTTTATAGAAACGGTCAAGAACTTCTTTCCCGATTTCTTTATGTGTAATAGCACGTCCTTTGAAACGGATAGAAGCTTTCACTTTATCTCCTTTTTCAAGGAACTTACGTGCATTACGAAGTTTCGTATTAAAGTCACCAATATCAATAGTTGGGCTTAGACGAACTTCTTTTACACTAATGGTTTTTTGATTTTTACGAGCTTCGCGTTCTTTCTTTTGCTGTTCGTATTGATACTTACCATAGTCCATTACACGAGCAACAGGCGGTTTTGCATTTGGAGAAACAACAAGTAAATCCAAGTTTGCTTCTTCAGCAATCTTTAAGGCTTCACTTTTTGAGATCACACCAATTTGTTCACCATCGGTACCAATAACTCGCAATTCATGTGCACGAATGTTTTCATTTAACATCATATCTTTTGCTATGGTCATTCACCTCCGTAAAATTTGAGAGAAAGATCAGCAGAAAAATAGACGGGTTCATTTCTGAACCCGCCCATAAATAAATACGTACTTACGCCGTGCGTAAGACATCTTCGTTTATATCTAGCCCAGAGACTTTTCGTCAACTAAGGCGAGAAGCGGGTGCTTCTGCTTTGTTTTCTCAACTTCTATATTATATGATTATTTGAGCCGAATGTCAACACCTTTTTCGAAGATAGAACTATTTATCGTGTTACTTTACCAAATGTTCTGATTTCATCACCGATCATTTGCATAAATGCATCTAGTCCTTGGACATGAGTTTCTTTGTGTCCATATCTGCGGACAGTTACAGATTGATCCTTCAACTCGTTATCTCCCACAACGATTTGGTATGGAATTTTTTGAGTTTGAGATGCACGAATCTTGTATCCCATTTTCTCGTTACGGTCATCAAGTTCTACTCGCATACCTAATTTTTGCATACGTTCTTTGATTTCAGCAGCATATCCTGTATGAAGATCCAAGTTAACAGGAATAATAGTTGCTTGAACTGGTGCCAACCATGTTGGGAAAGCTCCTTTGTATTCTTCGATCAAGTAAGCCACAAAACGTTCCATTGTAGAAACGATTCCACGGTGGATAACAACTGGACGGTGGTTGTTTTCTCCGTCTTCACCTACGTATGTTAAATCAAAACGTTCTGGAAGCAAGAAGTCTAGTTGAATAGTTGAAAGAGTTTCTTCAATACCAATAGCTGTTTTTACTAAAACGTCTAATTTAGGACCATAGAAAGCTGCTTCGCCTTCTGCTTCGAAGTACTCTAATTCCATATCATCCATAGCTGCTTTAAGCATTGTCTGAGCTTTGTTCCACATATCATCGTCATCAAAGTATTTCTCAGTATTGTTAGGATCACGATAACTTAAACGGAAACGGTAATCAGTGATATCGAAGTCATCATAAACGGCCAACATCAATTCTAGTGTGCGTTTGAATTCATCTTGAATTTGATCAGGACGCACAAATGTATGTCCATCGTTCAATGTCATTTCACGAACACGTTGTAATCCAGATAATGCTCCACTTTTTTCATAACGGTGCATTTGGCCCAATTCAGCGATACGAATCGGCAATTCGCGGTAACTGTGAATGTCATTTTTATAAACCATCATGTGATGCGGACAGTTCATCGGACGCAAAACGAGCATTTCGCCATCTCCCATGTCCATTGGCGGGAACATGTCTTCATGGTAGTGATCCCAGTGACCAGAAGTTTTATATAGGTTCACATCAGCCATAATAGGTGTGTAAACGTGTTGGTAGCCTAAACTCACTTCACGATCTGTGATGTAGCGTTCGATCGTACGACGAATCGTAGCACCTTTTGGCAGCCAGAATGGTAGACCTGAACCAACTTCAGGCGAAATCATAAATAAGTCGAGTTCTTTTCCTAATTTACGGTGATCACGTTGTTTCGCTTCTTCACGCATTTGCAAGAATTCTTTTAAATCTTTCTTGTCAAAGAATGCAGTACCGTAAATACGTTGCATCATTTTGTTGTCAGAATTCCCTCTCCAATAAGCTCCTGCTAGTGATAACAGTTTGAAGACTTGGATACGTCCAGTTGTAGGCACGTGAACTCCGCGGCACAAGTCTACAAAATCACCTTGGTCGTAAACGGTAATAATGTCGTCTTCTGGAAGCGCAGTGATCAATTCTACTTTATATGGATCTTCTTTAAATAACTCTAATGCTTCAGCACGAGAAACTTGTTTGCGGACGATCGGATTATTTTCTTTAACGATTTTCATCATTTCTGCTTCAATCTTAGGCAAGTCTTCTTCAGTGATCGGTTGCTCAGTATCTGTATCATAGTAAAAACCAGTCTCAATAGCTGGTCCTACACCAAAATGGATATCTGGGTATAAACGGCGTAAAGCATTTGCCATCAAATGAGCTGCAGAATGACGCAAAACTTGTAATGCATCATCGTGTTCCGGTGTCACGATTTCGATGTTTCCATCAACTTCCAATGGACGATCATAATCCACCAATTCACCATTGAATTTACCAGCTAGTCCTTTTTTTGAAAGGCTTTTACTGATGCTTGCTGCAATTTCTTGTGTTGTCGCTCCAGAAGGAAATTCTTTTACTGCTCCATCTGGGAATGTTACGTTAATAATTGACATATTGCGTTCCTCCATATCCTGTAATAGATTTCGTTGAAATACGTTTAGAAAAAACAAAAAGTCCCATTTATGATTCATACAAATCATAAATGGGACGTCAAATTTACGTGGTTCCACCCAAGTTTAGCTCATACACTTACATTTGTAGGTATAAGGGCTCTCTTGGCTAAATAACGCTAGCTAAACGGCTGGATGCTACTACAAAGTTCACATCCGCTCTCGAAAGTGGTCAATACAAGTCCATTTCAGGAAATTCTCAGCAAATCTTTCCCTCTCTGTAAAACGTGCCGCTTCTATTGGTGTCTTTCTCAACGATTTTTATATCACATACATTAAACCACGTTTAAGGTTTAGGCGCAAGCATTTTTGAGAAGATTTTTTTGAGTACCACAATGATTTGACGGATTTAATTTAGCGATTCAACTACTTTTCTTTGTACACATAAAAATCCGACCCAGAAGGTTCAGGGTCGGATTTTCATTGATTAATTATTTTCATATTGCTGTTGGCGTCTATTAACACCTTGCATCGTGACTTCTTTCGCCAAAAAGCGCACCCTTTCCATAATCCGTTGAGCTTTTAATGGTTCATCTTCTCCACGTTGAGAAAATGTCAGATGCTCTTCCAATTGTTTCAAATCTAAGTTAGACGAAAAGAACGTTGGCAATTGTTCTTGCATACGATATTGTAAAATAACCCCCAGCACGTCATCTCGAATCCAACTGGACATCGAGTCTGCTCCGATATCATCCAACATTAAAATAGGAGCACGTTTGACGGCTTCTATTTTCTCACCTGTAGTGTTTTCACCGATAGATTGCTTCATTTCAACTGCAAATGAAGGGAAATGCATCAAGGTAGATGGGAATCCGCTCTCTGCCAAATCGTGTGCTATGGCTCCCAACAAATATGTTTTCCCCACACCGAACGAACCTTGCAAATACAACCCGCGATGAAATTTTTTAGGAGCTGTCAAGTAGGCTTCAATAAAATCCAAAGCTTCCATCTTAGCTTGTAATCTTTCGGAAGTGTTCTGAAAGTCATCCAATGTTGCTTCCCGTATCCCTTTTGGCATATCCATTGAATGAATCAGATTTTTAATGCTTTTCTCCCGTTGTTTTGCTACCAGTTCAGCTGTAGGTACATATGTTACATCAATGTAGTGATGGTTCATAATTAACTTAGGCTGGTATCCTGGAGCCAATTGATTTTCTTTGTTCTCTTGGTACTTTTTCTTTTCATTAACAAATTCATACAATTTAGCAGCACTTTTTTTTATCGCACTGTTATCCAACATCTCAGAATGTTCTTGGATAAAACTGACTACATCCGGATCTCTCATGACTTCTTTCATCAATTGATTGAACTCTTCATTCCATTTGCGTTCCTTGATGATTTTTGTCAGGCTCTTTCCTATATCATCCATTTTTTACTCACCTTCTTTTTGCATATTTCGAATACGTGCTAATCTTTCCTGAAGTTGTTTCTCAACCTCTGGACTTATTGCAGTCTCTTCGGGCGCTTTATATCCTTCTTTAGCCCATTCAGGCAGTTTTTCTTTTCGGACAGTATTTTTATTTCGCGAATAATTGTTGTTTGAACGAGAACCGGCCGCTTGTTTCCGCTCTTGGTTTTTCTTATATCTATCCGCATTTTCTTGGTACATATCACGCACCTTTTTCAAAGCCGCTTCAGGAGTCGTGATTTTATTTTGAGCCCAGTCATTTGAAATTTTATAAGCCAATCCCTTTTCGAAGACCACATTCCCTTGTATGACCAAAATATAATGAATCAAAATATTGATCACGGCATTTGGTAATCGAGATTTTTTAACAACGTCTTCCAACGTCCACTCCTCTGGTTTAGAAATGTACCCGTTTTTCTGTTCTTTGATGCTTCTCATAAATTCTGCTGGAGAATATTGATGACTGGATTCAATAATCGCAATATCGTAATCAGAAAAGCCTTGTCCCTTCAAGTTTTGCTGATGTTGTACTTGTGTAGTAGCTATTTCTTCCATCTCTTGTTGGACCACATCATTCAGCTGTACTTTCTCATTCGTTTTGCGATGGAAATCATCCACAACGTTTTTCTTTAATAAACGAGCATCAATCGTTCCTGTGTTGATATCGGATGCCTCTAATATATATTGCTGCATCGCCAACTCATCTACTCCATACATATGATGCAGCGTCAAGATCGTTTCTCGAATATCTGCGGTTACTGACGAACGATTGACATAATGTTGATTTAGACCATTAAAGAAAAAGTTCCAATCAAATGAATCTGAATCCAAAGTAATTTTTGACGTCGACGCATCACCGATCAATGTCCCTGAAGTTTTGAACAGTTCTTCATGCTGTTTTATTTGATTCGTATTCAAATGGTAAACATCTAAGAACGATTTTGTGATCTCTAAAAAGGAATTTTGATCTACAGGTTCTACCGAAAATCGATTTCTGAGTTGTTTAAATTTCCGTTCGCCCACCCTCTCCAATAATAACAAGCTAAACAAGTCTTCTTCAAAAAAAGCTTTACTGGATTGGGGCTTTTGAAGTTCATAAACATACAATTTTTCAGGTTCCGTTTGTACGAATGTCTTCAGTAAGCCGATAGCTTCTAACCGAATTCTAGCCTGATACACTTCCGGCATTCCAATATTCAGCAAAGCCAATAATTCTGCATGAAGAATTCCTTCACTCCAATAGGTGTCTTTTTCTGTTTCAGTCCATAAAGTCATGTATAAACTGTAAGCCGTCGATCCGATCAAAGGTTGATACAAAAAGGTGAGTATCTGTTGGTCGATATCCGAAAGCAAACTACTTTGTCTTACCATAAACCCATCTTTTGGACTAAGATTTTTCCAAGGATACGACATGTTTGATTACTCCCTTCGTACCATTTATTTCTTCTCGGTTTTTTTTCGTTCCAACTCTTTCATTTCTTCCATAAATACATCAATGTCTTTAAATTGACGGTACACACTTGCGAAACGAATATACGCCACATCATCAACCTCTGCTAATTTTTCCATGACATGTTCTCCGATAACGGTAGAAGAAACTTCATTCTCTCCCAAATTGCGCAGTTCGTTTTCAATTTCATTGACCATTTTCTCCATTTGGTCCATAGGCACAGGTCTTTTTTCACATGACCGGATAATGCCCTTTAGGATCTTTTCGCGATTGAATTCTTCACGGTCTCCATTTTTTTTCACGATTAATAACGGAACACGTTCGATTCTTTCAAAAGTTGTAAAACGGTATCGACACGATTCACATTCTCTGCGACGTCTTATAGCTCGTCCTTCGTCTGCAGGACGACTGTCAACGACTCTGGTTCCATTATTTTGACAGCGAGGGCATTGCACTGTTCATCATCCTTTTTTAAGCTGTATTTTTATTAAAAAGTTCGCATTTCGCCTTATTATATGAATTATTATACCATACATTTAGTTGCTTAAAAACACTCTAAATGCTGAATATATAAGGATAATCATTTCATTTCCTAATTGTTTCGTTTTAACAGTATACAAAAAGACTAGCCGCATGGTTTGTCGATCCACGGGGCTAGTCTTTGGTCTTAATGTAAAAAATGTTGTTTCTCTAACCAATTCATTACTTGTATTCGAGTATTCTCTTTAGTTCCATTATTATCAATCACGAAATCGGCTTTTAACATTTTATCCATGATCGGTTCTTGAGCAGCTATTTTCTGGCGAGCTGTCTGCTCATCAATTTGGTCCCGTTCCATCAATCGCTGTAATTGGACATCTGGAGTAGTCGCTACCACCATGACTTGGTCAACCACCTCCTGATAACCACTTTCGAATAATAATGGAATATCTAAAACGACCAGCGGATGATTCTCTTCGATGTACCGTTCTTTTTCATCATGAATCCACTCTGCGATCAAATCTCCCAGAATCCGATTCAGTTTCTCTAACTCCTTTGGATTCTCGAAGACAATTTTTCCTAAAGCTTTTCTATCTAGCTGCCCGTTTGAAATCACTTGATGGCCGAAGACTACTTCAATTCGTTTTAAACCCTCGGTCCCTGCTTTTACGACTTCCCGAGCTCCAACATCAGCATCAACTACTGGAATCCCATTCTCTTTGAAGAGATTACTGACGGTTGATTTTCCAGTAGCAATTCCGCCTGTTAATCCTAAAATAAGAGACATCGCTGCTCCTCCATCCCTACTGCTTACGTACATTCTTAGATCACATTACAGGTAATACATTTTCTTCTGTCAGTTTTTGACAATGAGCACAGAAGTGTGTCCCGCGTTGAGCGACTTTAGTTTTTTGAATCGGGTTTCCACAACGAACACACGGTTCTCCAGTTTGACCATAAACTTTCAGATCTTGCTGGAAATTCCCTGATTCTCCTAAGGCATTTAAATAAGTTCTTATCGTTGTTCCTCCAGCTTGAATAGCTTTTCCCAACACTTCGATGATAGATTGATGCAATACAGCTGCTTCATTGGGTGTCAAAGAATTTCCCGGTCTTAAAGGATGGATACCAGCTTGAAACAAAGCTTCGTCTACATAAATATTTCCCAGACCCGTTACGAGGTTTTGGTCCAATAATGCAGGCTTGACAGCTTTTTTGATTCTGCTTAGTTTAGCTTGAAAAGGTTCTAACAAAAATACATCTGCAAAAGGTTCAGGACCTAAACGCTGGATCCCGGCAACCGTTTCTTCTTGTCCCCGCAACACTAATTCCATACGACCGAACTTTCGCACGTCTAAATAACGGATATCTCTTCCATCTTTCAAATGAAAGACGACATGTGTATGCAATTTGAGTGGTTCATCAGTGGGCACCACTTCATATTTACCTTCCATTCTCAAATGGGAAATAAGTGTATAGCGATCAAAATCCAGCAGCAAGAACTTTCCTCTGCGTCTAATTTGTTGTAGTTGTTCACCGACTAATGCTTTTTTAAACGATTCGCCAACTCTGGATCCAGTTATGATTCTCTCCCAAAAAATTTCTACTTCTTGAATAACGGCTTTTTCTACTAAGTTTTCCAGCCCTTTACGGACCGTTTCTACTTCTGGTAATTCTGGCAACCTGTATTTCCTCCATTCGTGCAAAAAACTTATTTGGCATCATACCAACTTTGACCGAAGTCGCTTTCTACTTTTAAAGGTACATTTAATTCAACCGCATGTTCCATCACATCTTCAACCAATTTCTGTAATGCTGGAATCTCCTCTTCAGGCGCTTCAAAGATCAGCTCATCATGTACTTGCAGTAACATAGTAGCTTTTAAATCAGACTCCTTTAAAGCTTGAGCAATTTTGATCATTGCTACTTTCAAAATATCAGCTGCACTTCCTTGAATCGGCGTATTGATTGCTGTTCTTTCCGCAAAAGACCGTAAGTTGAAGTTACGCGAATTGATTTCCGGCAGATAGCGGCGACGATTAAACAATGTCTCTACAAAACCTTTTTCTTTGGCTTCGCGAACTACCTCGTGCATATACGTTTCGATACCTGGATATTTTTTAAAGTAAGTATCGATGAACTGTTGTGCTTCTTTTCTTGTGATCCCAAGATTTTGAGATAAACCGTAATCACTGATACCATAAACGATTCCGAAGTTGACAGCTTTGGCACGACGACGAATATTAGACGTTACCTCTTCCGGCTTTTCAACACCAAATACACGCATCGCTGTGCTTGTGTGGATATCTTGTTCCTCTATAAAGGCCTCTTTCATATGCTCGTCATTAGAGATATGAGCCAATACCCGCAATTCGATTTGAGAGTAGTCAGAAGCAAAAATTTTCCACCCTTCTTCGCGTGGGACAAAGGCTTGTCTGATTTTCCGCCCTTCTTCTAAGCGTATCGGGATATTCTGCAAGTTGGGATCTACTGAACTCAAACGACCAGTACGTGCGATAGTTTGCATATAGCGCGTATGGACTCTGCCTGTATCTTCACGAACCACTTTTAACAATCCTTCCACATAAGTAGATTGGATTTTAGCAATTTGACGGTAGTCTAGAATGTATTCAACGATTGGAGCTTGGTCTTGCAATTTTTCCAACACGTCAACTGCAGTAGAGTATCCCGTTTTCGTTTTCTTGATAACCGGGTAGCCCATTTTTTCAAATAAGATCACGCCTAATTGTTTAGGAGAATTGATGTTAAATTCTTCTCCTGCTTCAGCATAGATTTTTTGTTCGATCTCTTTCAACCGAGCAGAGAACTCTTCTCTCATTTCTTCTAAACGATGACCGTTCACTGTGATTCCTTGTATTTCCATATCTGCAAGGATTTTAGCCAGCGGCAACTCCATATCCGCAAAAAGTTCTTTTTGGTGATTATTCTCTAATTGTTCCATCAAATCAGGACCTAAAACAGCAATTGCTTTCACTTTACGTGCCAAATGTGTGTGCATTTCCGTGATGTCCTCAGGGACTTTAATTTTTGCACCTTTTCCATAAACAGTTTCATCATTTGCTACATCATGATAGTTGTATTCTTCTGCAATCGCAGCTAAATCGTTAGAGTTGTCTTTAACGTCAAGCAAATATGCTTCTAGTAAAACATCGTATTTTACTGCTGCTAATTTGATGCCATAGCGATTCAATGCTACGTACGTTTGTTTGGCATCAAACGTCGCTTTAGAAAGCGAGTCGTCTTCTGCCCACTCTTTAAATAAAGGAGACGTTAAAACATCTTCAGCGGCACCTACATAAATGTGGTCCTCATTTCCCCAACTTACACCAACCACTTCAGCTGTGTGGTAGTTATCACTCAACAACTGTACATAAACAGCCATATCATCTGTAAACATCTCACTGGTAACTTCTGTCACCACTTCAAAATTGATTTCTGTTCGCTTAGCTTCTTTCTCTTCATCTAATTCTGAAGTGTCTAATTTGCTCAAATGAGATTTGAAGTCCATTTCTTTATAAAATTCGGCTAATTTTTTTAAATCTGCACCTTTATACTCTACATCTTCAATAGCGATTTCAAGCGGTGAATTCGTATCAATCGTTGCTAGACGTTTGCTCAAGAATGCTGTTTCTTTATCATTGATCAGATTTTCTTTTCGTTTACTTGGTTTCATGCTGTCGATATTTTCATAAACGCCTTCAACTGAACCAAATTCTTCTAATAATTTTAAAGCTGTTTTTTCTCCGATTTTTGTGACACCAGGAATATTATCCGAGCTGTCTCCTGCCAGACCTTTCATATCAATGATTTGTAAAGGAGTGATCCCCATCTCTTCTTTGATCGATTCCACTGTATAAGGTTTCAGATCGGAAACGCCTTTTTTCGTAATATCTACACGAACATTTTCTTTTGCTAATTGAGTTAGATCTCGGTCCCCAGATATGACTACGACATCAAATTTTTCTGGGTCAGCCTGTACCGATAAAGTTCCAATGATATCATCAGCTTCATAGTTAGCTAATTCGTAATGTGCTATCCCGAACCCTTTCAACAAATCTCTTAAGTACGGCATTTGCTCTGTGAACTCGCGCGGTGTTTTAGAACGACCAGCTTTGTATTCTGGAAAATATTCTGTCCGGAATGTTGTATTTCCAGCATCGAATGCTACCAGAACATGAGTCGGTTTTTCTGTATTTAATACGCTTTGGATCATATTATGGAAACCATACAGTGCATTTGTATGCAGTCCATAATGATTTTTGAATTTCTCTAATTGACCATGCAACCCAAAAAATGCGCGGAAAGCCACACTGCTGCCGTCTATTAGTACCAATTTATTTTTTTTAGCCATTTTATATCTCCTCATAACTGTTATTTAGCTGCTTTTTTACTGCGCCAATATAGTTTTTCTCTTTATTATTCTATCAAAAAAGACAATAGATAGCGAGAATCGAACCATGTACTCCATCTACACGAGGACAAAAAACAAAGAGACCAGTTTCCTAGTCTCTTTTTGATTAGTTCTTTTCCCAATTTAAATTTTTGTATTTTTTAAAGTAATTGATTTGACGTAAAGTCATGAACGCCTTGCGCTTCCATCCTTTATCATGTCTGTAAAACAAAGGATTTTTGTATTTGCCTTCTTTGATCAATTTTCGAACTTCAGCGGCTACTTCCGGGTTCGAAACATGACGTTTCAAAACACCTTTTGGAATCACAGCAAACAAATGATCGCTTTGTACATATTGCAATTCTTTTTCTTTATGGTAAATCACGTCATCAACGATCATCTTGGCAATATTATGTCCGCTCTGAGTCAAGTAGTAACTTGAACGTCCTTGACGAATATTCACTTCAAACACTTTAAACGTATTGTCGCGCTCATCATATTTGATATCAAAGTTAGCAAATCCAGTATACTGGATAGCTTGCATAAATTTGACCAGCTTGTCCATCATTGGTTTGTTTTCTCGCACGATCAAAGAAGTGTAATTCCCTACACCCGATTTAGTCGGTTCTTGAAGGACTACTTGCGCAAATGAGATCAATTGCGGATTCGCATGACGGTCTGCATAATAAACAGCATCCCACATGTACGTATCATCACCAGGAATGTAGTCTTGAATGATCAACTCATCTGTATAACCACTATTTTTGATTTTATTGATTACACGATGCAACTCGTCTTCATTATTTACTTTGAATACTTTTTGCATTCCTTCAAATGGATGTTTGTAGTACTCAATACCATTACTTGGCTTAACAATTAATGGGAAAGGCACTTTTTCATTAAAAGGTGTTTCGTCTTTACAAGAGTAAAAGAAAGTCAATGGAGCATCCAAACCATGCTCTGCACACAATTGGTAAAAATTCTTTTTCAAGAATAGTTTAGGTACCCATTCTTTATCAATGTAGCTAAACACAAAATCTTCTGATAATGCCTCTTTATTGTTAATGATAAAAGTGACGTAAGTATCGTTTGTTCCAATCAATAATAGATCTTCATAATATTGATGATACTCTTTAGCCAAATTCTTCAAGTAATCGATAAAAAAGGCAGTATCATTGATTTTATCCGTATAATAAAATTTCTCGATAATTGTACTGCCTGTTGTATAAGGAATAGGTGCTTTCCCCACAACAATTGGTTTAATTCCATATTCTTCGTGAAAAGAAATCGACATGGTATAACAATTCAAGTCGGTACCTATGATAATAGGAAGGAATTTTTTTTTGCCAGTTTCTTTCATTCTATTTTCTCCTCTGAATAACATAGTAAACGGTGATGTATGTCAATCCCCCGTCAATGTGACTGTTGTTTATCTAAATTCGATTCATTCGTTAACCTTACTAATTATAAATTAGGTTAGCAAAACAGTCAAGATAAGCCCCTTTTGTCAGCCTAGAGGATGCTATCTTGATGATAGAAAAAAAGAGATAGATGGCTCTATCCCTTTTTACGTGACTTACTGATTGCTTAAAGAAGTTTGACTTAGAATCGTTTCGTAAGCTGCTTCGAATTTTTGGACATCTCCAGCACCCATGAAAATAACGACCGCATCATGATGGTCTAACAATGGAGACATGTCATCTTCGGTAAGGATTGGTGCTCCACTTTCAATTTTCGCAGCTAAGTCTTCGATTTTAACTTCGCCTTTTTCTTCTCTTGCTGAGCCAAAGATATCACATAAATAAACACTGTCAGCTAAACTCAAAGCTTCTCCAAATTCACTCATCAAAGCTACCGTACGTGTAAATGTATGTGGTTGGAAGACTGCAATGATTTCTTTGTCTGGGTATTTTTGACGAGCCGCATCAATCGTCGCACGAATTTCAGAAGGGTGATGAGCATAATCATCAATAATCGTCATATCTTCCATTTTCTTCTCCGTAAAGCGGCGTTTTACACCTTTGAAGGTCATCAGATTTTCTTTTACTTTTTCCATATCAATGTTTTCGTAGTGGCAAATTGCAATTACCGCTAAAGCATTTAAGACATTGTGTTTTCCAAAAGTAGGGATCTCGAAATGACCAAAATATTCATTATCATTATAAACATCAAACTCAGAACCCGTTGTAGAACGAGTCAGATTTTTTGCTTGGAATTGATTGTTGTCTTCAAAGCCATAATACACAACTGGAACACTTGCTTCTAGTTTTTGCAGCTGTTCGTCATCTCCACAAGCAATAATGCTTTTTTTAACTTGATTGGCCAACGTTTGAAAAGCATCCACTACATCTTCTAAACTTGTGAAGTAATCCGGGTGATCGTAGTCAATGTTAGTAATGATTGCATAATCTGGTTTATAAGCTAAGAAATGACGACGGTACTCACATGCCTCAAGTACAAAGAAATCAGCATCAGGTACTCCGTGCCCAGTTCCATCTCCGATCAAATAACTCGTCTCTTCTATATTGCCTATAACGTGGGATAATAAACCAGTGGTACTCGTTTTACCATGAGAACCTGTAATAGCGATACTGGTATAATTGTTAATTAACTCAGCTAAGAATTCGTGGTAACGAATGACTTCTAAACCAAGTTCTTTTGCCGCAACGATTTCCTCGTGTGTGTCTGGAAAAGCATTTCCTGCGATAATGATTTGTCCTTTTTGAATGTTTTGTTTGTCGAAAGGCATAATAGGAATGTGAGATTCTTCAAGATTCTTTTGAGTAAAGAAGTATTTTTCAATATCGGAACCTTGAACTTTGAAGCCTTTGTCATGCATGATCAAAGCTAAAGCACTCATTCCAGACCCCTTTATTCCTACAAAATGATACGTCATTTCTTCATTCATCTGTTCATATCCTCCATACTGTGAATCAACTAATAAAAACTGGTCAGATCCAACACTTTGATTTTTGTTCATCTCATTTTTTTTACATAGAAAAATAAATCAACTTTTGAGAAAACACACCTTACATTCTCTCTATTCCTCAGCTGATTTCCATAGGTTGTCTTGTCATAAATCAAGCCTTACTTATCTTTTGTATAGGCTCAGAACGGATACAGTATACCACGATTTAAATCAGACTGAAACTCAAAAATACTAAAAAACTTATTGTTGTAACGTCTTCCCAATAATAAACCGCCTTCATAGCAAATGTGTATCGGAGTTAAGACGATTCTATGAACAACTATGCTCTATTTAGGCTTTTTCCTACCAATTTTATCTTTAGTTGCGCTTCAGCCTGTCTCTAATGCAAAATGAATTCCATTCCTACTATGTAAAATACTAGCGAAAATCGTTTCATTGGAGTAAAGTATAAATTGTTAACGAACACATTAAAAGGAGGATTTTTCGCATGGCTCAAAAGAACACATTTGTTTTTCACAATGATGTAGAGATTCCACATATTGGTTTTGGTACTTGGCAGATTCCTAATGATGAGGTGTATGAACCAGTTACTGTTGCTTTAAAAACTGGATACCGCCACATTGATACAGCTGCTGCTTATCAAAACGAAGAAAACGTTGGAAAAGCGATCAAAGATTTCGGTTTGAAACGAGAAGAAGTATTCATTACCAGTAAATTACGTGCGAGCATTAAAGGGTACGAGTCTACTTTGGAAGAGTTTGAAAAAACAATTTCTAAATTAGGCGTAGATTACTTGGATCTATATCTGATCCATGCTCCTTGGCCTTGGGAAGAAAAAGGAAAAGACTGTAGTGAAGGCAACGTACAATCTTGGAAAGCAATGGAAAAATTGTACAACGATGGCAAGATAAAGGCTATCGGGGTGTCCAACTTCGAAATTTCAGATCTGCAACCGATTCTTGATCAGTGCGATATCGTGCCGATGGCTAACCAAATTCCTTTCTACATTGGTCGTTACCAAGCTCAAAAAGAATTAGTCGATTTCTGTCATGAACACAACATTGTTGTAGAAGCTTACTCACCTCTTGCTACAGGTGAATTATTAAATGGTAAAGAAATCACTGAATTAGCAGAGAAATATGATGTTACTCCAGCTCAAATTTGTTTACGTTACTGTTTAGAAAAAAATACTCTGCCATTACCTAAATCAACACATGAAGAACGTATTGTTGAAAACATGCAGCTGGACTTTACGTTATCAAAAGAAGACGTAGCTTTATTAGATGCTGTTAAAGATGTACGTCAATCGTAGACAAAACAAAAACCCTTACTTGCAGAAGTTGAAAGAACTCACTGGCTCTGTTCCAGTGAGTTCTTTTCTTATTTAAATGAGAAACATCACCTTTTTGAGTTCTTTCGTCAACTTGCAGTTGTCAGATCAAAAACAGAGTGCTAAAGTGTTAATGAAATGGTTTCCAAGCCATTTAGTGTGTATTTCGAAAGGAGTTTTTTGAAAGTGAATCAAGTGTGTGCTATACCTGAAAAAGAATTGTCTCTATTAACAGACATCATTTCCGATCCGAATCGTTTATTGGTAGGAGAATCTATCCCGGAGGATTATTTATCTGACGAGTACGTTAAAGAAACAGGCAAAGTGTACGCTGTTGCTTTACCTCTAACTAAAGAAGAAATCATTCAATTGGTCAAATTTGCTCAATCAGCGGAATTACCAATCATCGTTCGCGGAGCTGGAACGGGACTATCCGGTGCTACTGCACCGATGAAAGGTGAATTGGTCATTGACGTTCATATGATGAATCACATCATCGGACTGGATGAAGAAACTCTTACTCTAACAGTTGAACCAGGAGTCTTACTGGGCGAAATTCAAGAATTCATCGAAAAGAAAGGCTATTTTTATCCGCCTGATCCAGGATCTAAACACTCTTCTATTGGAGGGAATGTCGCTACCAATGCTGGTGGGATGAGAGCCGTAAAATACGGTGTTACACGAGATTATGTAAGAGAAATGGATGTTGTTTTAGCTAATGGCGAAGAAATGACACTGGGCTCTTTAAACATTAAAAGCAGTTCTGGATACGATTTGAAAGATTTGTTCATTGGTTCTGAAGGTACTCTTGGTATCACAACATTAATAAAACTAAAAGTCATCCCTATTCCTAAAGCAAGTCTGTCTGCTATCGTTGCCTTTTTAAATTTACAAGATGCCACTAACGCAGTATTGGATATTTTAAAACATGGTGTGGATCCAACTGCCTTGGAGTTCTTCGAAAAAGAGGGAATCGCCATCAGTGAAAGAGAAAACAACATGCTCTTCCCTGTTCAAAATGGACAAGCGTTTCTATTGATGACACTTGACGGTGACAGCAGTGAGTCTATTGCACGCCGTATGACTTTATTGGAAGAAACGGTCAAACAACACAACTTAGTTGAATTATTACCTTTAACTGACCCTGCCGATGAAAAAACAGCTTGGTTTTTACGCGACACATTATTGACAGCTGTTGTCAATTACACCGAGCAAGTAACGATGGACGAAGTAGTGCCTATCAATCAATTAGCTGCTTTATATCAATACACAAAAGAATTAGAAGCCGAAAGCGGATTAAGTATGATCAGTTTTGGACACGCAGGAGATGGTAACTTACATACATGCGTAGCTCGAGGAAAAGTCACTGATCAAACAGAATGGGAAACCAAACGTGATGACGTTCTACACAAATTGTACGCTAAAATCAACGAGTTAGGCGGTCTGCCCTCAGCTGAACACGGTATTGGCGTAATCAAAAAGCCTTACTTCAAAGAAATGACTGCTGATATCAACATTGAGATGATGCGCAAAATCAAGTCAGCATTTGATCCAGATAACCGATTGAATCCTGCAAAATTATTTTAATCTAAATTAAAAAAAGAATGGAGACCACATTTCTGGTCTCCATTCTTTTTTGCTTTTATTTTTGCTGTTTCATCTTTTTATACAGTTGGTAATTCTTGTTCCCGCCAGAAAGATTGTATACTTCTTTAAATCCTTTATTCAACAAAAGATTCTGAGCAGCATTTCCTGTAACACCTTTATTGCAATAAACAACGGTAAGTAATTGAGGATCCAATTCTTCTGACCGTTCTCTTAATTCAGCTAACGGGATATGAACAGCACCTTCTACATGTAATGTCTCATAATCTTTTTTTCCACGTGTATCAATAATTTGCATGGTCACATTGTATTGTTGTTTCTCCACCAATTCTTTAGGCGTGATTAAGGGATTACGATGCAAAGCATTTTCCAGGGCCATTCCAGTGTACATTACAGGATCTTTTGTCGTAGCAAATGGTGGAGCATACGCCAAATCCAAATGAAACAAATCTTCTGCTTTAGCTCCAAAATTGATAGCTGTAGCAATTACATCGATTCGTTTGTCCACTCCATTCTCACCAATTGCTTGAGCGCCTAACAGACGTCCAGTTTTTTTATCTGCAATAGCTTTTATTGTTAGTTCTTTCCCGCCCAAGTATTCTGCGTGGTCCGGTTTGATACTGAAAAGCACTTCAGTCTCGTAGCCTGCCTTGGTTGCTTCTTTTTCGGTCAATCCGGTTTGTCCCATTTGCATATCAAATAATCGGAATATTCCTGTTCCCAACACTCCTCTATGTTCTAATTTCCCACCAGTTATCACATCTCCGGCGATACGGCCCATTTTATTGGCTGTAGAACCCAGCGGACGATAAAGGGGTTTTCCAGTAATCACTGAAAAACTTTCTGCTGCATCACCTACTGCGTATATATCAGGAATATTGGTCTGCATTTTTTGATTCACGGCGATAGCCTTAGATTCTCCTAAAGCCACTCCGATTTCTTTAGCTAATTGAGTATTTGGCCTTACTCCAGCAGCTAAAATCACTAAGTCCGTATCAATAGATGCTCCATTTGCGGTAATAACTTTTTCAATCGTTTTCTCTCCTAGGATTTCTTTGACTGTATCCTCTAAGTGAAGAATAATACCTTTAGTGCGCAAATATTCTTCCGCTCTAAACGTCATATCCGCGTCCATCGAAGGCATGATTTGGTCCTCTAATTGGACGATCGTCACCTCAAGTCCTTTGTGAGTCAGCTGTTCCGTCAATTCCAAACCGATAAATCCGGCTCCGACAATCAATGCTTTTTTAGGTTGATGGGTAGAGAGAAACTGATGGATATCACGATTGTCTTGAATACTGCGTACTTGAAATACATTCTCATAGCTCGTTTGGTCAAACGGAGGCGGAGTAAAAGGAGATGCTCCTGTAGCAAAAACCAACACATCATAATGATCTTGTTTTACTTCTCCCGTTTTTAAATCAGTGACCATAATGTTTTTTTCTTCTCGATTCACTTTTGTGACTTGGTGCTCTGTAAAAATGTCTACAGCGTATCTCTTTTTGAACCACTCTGCATTACGAGGAACCAAAGTGTCGATTGATTCAACCTCTCCTCCGATTTGATACGGAATCCCGCAAACTGAATACGAAATATCTTTTCCTTGATCGTAGACAACGATTTCTGCTTCTTCTGTATTTCTTCTTGCTTTAGCCGCAACAGATGTACCAGCTGCCACCGATCCAATAATCACTATTCTCATTCTTGCACCTCATTTTTCTTTTCATCCCATATCATATATTTCAAATATAAATGAGTCTCCAGCTATTGTCAAAGGACTTTGATGCAAAAAGAAAACGAGAATTCCCATTTAAATTGGGAATCCTCGTTTACTCATCTATAGAAACTTTTCTTCATAATCAGACCTTGTTAAAAACACATCTCTTGGTCTGGACCCTTTATTTTCTGAAATTAAATTTTTGCTTTCTAATGCATCGATCAAGTTTGACGCTCGGTTAAACCCGATTTTGAATTTTCTTTGCAGTGAAGAAGCCGATACTGTTCCTTTGTCTATAATAAACGGCAATACTTCGTCCAATAATTCGTCTTTTCCTTCCAGCGCCTCAGCTTTGGCTAAAAGAGATTCTGATTGGAAGAGATAATTGGGTTCTTGTTGTTCTTTTACAAAATCTACAATACCGTCAATTTCTTCCTCAACATATGTCCCTTGGATTCTGACTGGTTGGCTGGCACCATTTCCTTGGAATAACATATCCCCTCTTCCAAGCAGCTTTTCGGCTCCGCCTGTATCCAAAATGGTTCTGGAATCCACTTGGCTGGAAACCATGAAAGCTATTCGAGTCGGAATATTGTTTTTAATCGTTCCGGTCACGACATCAACACTCGGACGTTGTGTCGCTACGATCAAATGGATTCCTGCTGCTCGAGCTTTTTGAGTGATTCGAGCAATCGACTCTTGGACTTCGTTGCTGGCTACCATCATTAAGTCGGCTAACTCATCGATGATAATAACGATGTAAGGCATTTTTAAGGCATGGTCCCCTCTTGCTTCAGCCTTTTTATTGAAATGCTCAATATTGCGAACTCCGCCGGCAGCTAATTTCTGATACCGTTCTTCCATCTCATTTACAGCCCATTTCAGCGCCTCATTTGCTGCTTTAGGTTCCGAGATTACAGGAGATAATAAGTGCGGCAAATCATTGTATGGCGCCAATTCAACTGCTTTCGGGTCAATCAAAATCAGTTTCACTTCATTAGGGGTTGCTTTATACAACAAACTGACCAATAAAGAGTTGATAAAGACACTCTTACCTGAACCGGTGGCTCCTGCAATCAAACCATGCGGCATTTTATCGATGGTAGATACAACCGCTTCGCCGGCCAGGTTGACTCCCATTGCGATCGTCAATGGGGAATCACTGTTTTCAAATGCTTCACTTTCAATCACCTCAGAGATCATAACCGGACGGGATTTCAAGTTGGGGATTTCTACCCCGACTGTACTTTTACCAGGTATTGGAGCTTCTATTCGAATATCTTTAGCTGCTAAAGCCAGTTTTAGATCATCTGAGAGATTCGTGATTTTATTTACTTTCACGCCTCGACCCAATTGCAATTCAAACTGCGTAATAGCAGGACCTATCGTCCATCCTACAACTTGAGCTTCAATATTGAAAGCTTCCAATGTCTCGTTCAAACACTCGGCTTGTTCTAATACCCAATCATCTATAGCATTCGGTTCAAAAGTAATCGGTTCATTCAACAAATCTAATGAAGGAAATTGGTAGTGTAAGGATTGGTTCTCTGCAGCTAATCTGCCTTCCACAGGTTTCCATTCTTCTGTATCCATTTCTTGATTCTCTTCTTCGTTTTCTTCTTGGTCAATGACTTCACTTTGATGAGCCTCTTCAGGTTCTGTGTAAAGTGTATCAGGTTCATTAGTAAAGCTATCCTCGATGGAACGTGAAGTTTCATCTTCTTTGGTTGTATCTTCCGGGATCATCACATCAGCTTTTGATTCTTCTAAAAGAAGTGGAGATTCTTCCTTCCCCTCTTGAAGGTCATTCACCTCATTCGATGATTCTTCTAATAAGATAGATTGTTCAGTTTCGTTTTCTTCTACTTCAATGATTTCTGCATCCACTACAACAGGCTCTTTTGATGGAACAAATTCCTCTTTCGAAACAGCAGAATCTGGAGTTGGGTCTTCCAATAAGCTTTCTAATTCATCCGTATACGCTCCACCTTGAGTCATCTGAGCCAACAATTCAGTGATTGTGGCAGGATATGCAGCAGTCGAATCGCTAGCTGATTCTTCTTGTTCCACTTCTATTGGAGTATTCTCTACTTCTTCAACATCCAATGCTGATGTTTCTAAAGAAACTTCTGTCTCCATTTGAGAAGGCTCTTCTATAACCGACTCTAGCTCATTTCCCTCTTCTTCTTGATGGACTTTTTCAATCTTTTCAGTAAAGGCAGCTGAGTCATCAAAGGATTCTTCTTGATTTGATTCTGCGATTTCCTCTGCTGCTGGTTCTGCGATTTGAATGGATTCCTCGACAACCTCTTCTTCAAATTCTGTGTCAACTTTTGTTGCAACAGGTTGATTTTCAGCCGTCATCGGAGTATCTAAAATAGCTTCCAATTCTTTAGGATCTTCACCTTGATTAGCTCTTGCCAACAACTCTGAGATTGTTGCAGGTTGAGAGTTTTCTCTTGAATTCGATTCCTCAAAATAGCGAGCGATGTTTTTCCCTTTATTCAATCTCTCATCTTGCTCTTCTTGAATCATCCCTGCTAAAGAGCGAGATAAACCTCTTTTTTTGGTTTCTTTCAGCATATTGTTTTCTGGAACTTGTTCAGACACAAATGATTCTTCTTCAAGAAAATCATTCGACACTTCTTCCTCTTCTTTAGGCACTAAAAGTTCGTCTGACGCGTCGTCTTCAACGGTTGAAGAGTCTTCTGTGATTTCTTCACTCAAGTCGATTTCATCATTTTCCTCCAACAGCAAAAGATCCTTTTCCGCTTTTGGAGTTTCAAGCACTTCTTGTTCAGAACTGCTGTCCGTTTGTTCAAATTGTTCTTTTCCTAATTCAGACAAATAGTCTTCAAACAGGAGAAAGTCTTCATGTTCTTTTGTTAGATTTTGATAAATGATTGCATACTGAATGGATTCTTTTTTCTCTTCTCTTCTTTCTTGGTAACCATAAAAAGGAGAAGGTACTTTTTTTACTTTAAATGGTGTTGAACTTCGATCTTCTTGATAAGGGGTGACTTTATGAGTCAAACCCTTTTTAGACAATGTTGGTTCAGTGGCTGGTTTAGCTTCATGGTGTTTAAAAAACGGAATATCGTTTGTAGGACTTTTTTCTTGTTGTTTTCTAACTTCACGAGGAGTCGTTTTCTGAACAGTTCTCTCTGATTGAAGTCGTCTATGAAAGACTGGGCCTTGGTATTTGGCCATAGTCGCTCTCCTCCTTCTGACTTGGTACTCAGCCATTTTATCATAATTTGAGTATAGTTAGTAGGCTTGTTCGAAAGTTCTCTGATTCGATTTTTTTAAGTTCACTGCTTTTTTCCTCTATAAAAAAGGCTGTCAACTAAAATTCATTAGTCGACAGCCTATGACAATTTTGATCTTAACCTTTAAATGCTTCTCCAGTAACAGCAGTTTCTGGTAAAACCAAGATCCCTTTTTCGTTTGGTGCATCTTCCAGTTCTAATTCTCGGGCTGAACAAATCATTCCATAGCTTGGTTCACCACGTAATTCGCCATCCCAGATCACTAAACCGTTTGGCATAATAGCTCCCACTTTAGCGACAACTACTTTTTGGCCTTCAGCAATGTTTGAAGCTCCACAAACGATTTGTACTACTTCACCATTGTCAATTTCAGTTTGCGTAATCGACAAATGATCTGAGTCAGGATGCGGCACACATTCTTTAACATGTCCTACAACAAACTTAGGCGTGTTGTCAGCCGTTAGTGTTTCTTCAAATCCTGATTCGGCTAACGCTTGATTCAATAGTTCAACATCTTTTTCAGATAGCACTACAGGACCGTTTCCTTCAATTGTCACGGTTTCAGAAACATTAAAAAAATTGTAGCCTACAGTTTCGTTTGATTCAGCATCGAATATACGAGCGATATTCCCTTTGCGTTCAAAACTTTGTGCTTCTTTTTCACTGTTTTTCAGCATCAGGAGTAACGTATCTCCAACGCCTTCTTTGTTATAACTGCTTACGATCATTCTTATTCCTCATTTTCTAATTCATTTTTTACAATCAGCACGTCACACGGAGCTGTACGTAAAATATACTCGCTGACGCTTCCGATCATCCAACGTTCAATAGCATTCAATCCAGTCTGTCCGACGATGATCAAATCCACTTTATGACGTTTAGGCAATTCTTCCGCTAATAAGGTCCTAGGATGCCCTTTTGCGTTTTCTACGCTGACATTTGAGACTCCTTGTGCTTGTGCTTCTTGTTTGTATTTTTCTAGTTGTTCCGTCATTACTTCTGATTCTGATACAATGCCCTCTGTATATAAAGCGGGCATTCCCATACTATAGGTTCGGGTATCAACGACATGTGCGATCACTAAATCACTATGATTTCGTACAGCAATTCTTGTTGCTTTTTTAAAAGCTCTCTCTGCGGAATCACTTCCGTCTACTGCAACCATAACTCTTTTGTATTCTTGAATAACTTCTGTCATGATAATCCCTCCAATTTAGTTTTCAGTCTATAATGTTGAGATAAATGATTCTATTTCTTCTTTTGTCTTGCGATCTTTATTAACGAAGCGTCCAATTTCACTTCCATTTTCAAAAGCAACAAAACTTGGGATACCAAAGATAGAAAGATCTCCGCATAAATCAATAAACTTGTCGCGATCAACTTCAACAAATGTCATATCCGGATGATTTTCTACGATTTCAGGCATAACGGGTTTAATGAACGAACAATCTCCACACCAGTCAGCTGTGAAGAAAAAGATCGTCTTGCCTTTAGCGGTTAACGGTTCAAATTCTTCTATAGTCATTAATTTTTGCATAAAATCCGCTCTTTTCGTTTAATTATTTTTCATGATTGTTTCTAAAGTGCTGCGATCTAGTGTACGTACGATATGGGTCAGCATTTCTTTAGCCGCTGCGTAGTCATCAATATGGAAGACTGTTTGATGAGTATGGATATAACGAGCACAAACTCCGATGACCGCACTAGGAACCCCATTATTCATTACCTGAGCCGCTCCAGCATCTGTACCGCCTTTAGAGACAAAATATTGGTAAGGGATGTTGTTTGTTTCAGCTGTGTCTAATAAGAATTCACGCATCCCTTTAAGAGTGATCATTCCTGGATCTTGCAGACGCAGTAAGAATCCTTCTCCTAAGTGTCCAAATTTAGATTTGTCACCAGTTAAGTCATCCGCTGCAGAACAATCTACTGCAAAAAACAAATCAGGTTTCAGCATATTGACCGCGCCTTTAGTACCGCGCAAACCAACTTCTTCTTGAACATTTGCTCCTGCGATCAAGGTATTCGGTAAAGCTTCACCAGCTAGTTCTTTCAATAATTCTACTACAACGGTAGTTCCGTAACGGTTGTCCCAAGCTTTAGAAAGAATCTTTTTGCCATTTGCCATTTTAACCGTTTCTACAGCAGGGACAATGGCATCACCCGGACGTACACCGTAAGATTCTGCTTCTTCTTTTGAGTCAAAACCAGCATCAAACAAAATATCGGCTATATCTGGTGCTCCGCCTTTACCATCTGTTCCTCTTAACAAATGAGGCGGTACAGAAGAAGACACACATGGATAATCTCCCTTAGCCGTTTGAAGAGTAAATCGTTGTGCTGAAACTACATAAGGGTTCCAACCGCCAAGTGGGACAACTCTGAATAGACCTTCATTGGTAATTTGAGAAATCATAAACCCAACTTCATCCATATGAGCAGCTACCATGATTCTTGGGGCATCTTCTGTTTTACTTTTTCGAATTCCAAAAACCCCACCTAAACCATCTTGCTTGATTTCGTCCACATAAGGTTCGATTTGTTTACGAAGTTCTTTACGAACACGGTGTTCAAAACCGCTTGTTCCTTGTAGTTCGGTCATTTTTTTGATTAAATCAAATGTTTGTTGTTCCATAAATTGCAGTCACATCATCTACGAATAGAATTGTGCCGCTCCCCCCTTTCAAGTCTATGATTCATCTTTCTCATCAATTATAACTGATATCCTCTTCAATTTTAAGGTAGAACTATCTAATTTCTTTTTTTCTATGAAATAAGCTATACTATATCTATAGATAAATTGAAACTGGAGGTAACTTTATGACACACAAAAAAGTTTTTTCCACGACATTAAGTGTCTGTGGTGGTGTCTTGTTCGGCGCCGGAATAGTTAGCGGGTACTTGTTAAATGGTTATGTGAAAAAAAATAAACCGTTGAACGGAGATAAAATCCTGAAACGCATCAAAAAAGCCTTTTTAGAAGAAGGTCCTATCGAAGGTTCTTGGATTGAGTTGACAAAAGTCCCGATGCAGAAATTTGCTTTAAAAACAAAAGTTTATTACGGAGGCATCTCTCGGATTGAAGAAAACCAACTGGTTCAGTACGAATTTCTCGCAGATGCTTATACCGGAACTGTATTAGATATTTATAGACTCTGATTCTCGTTAACGACTTTAAAAATCCCCACTTCGGAGAGTATCTCCAAAGTGGGGATTTCCTTGTATAAAAGCTTAATTTCCTGCTGCTCTTTTATCTTTGAACTGTGCTTCCACTCGATAAATACGGTTCCCTTTATTGGAGAACTTTTCTTCGTACTCTGTCATCACATTGCCTTCGAAATCACTCTCATGTAAATGCAGCCATACTTGCTTCAAGATCATTCCGTATTGAGAAAAACTAGCCAATGAATATTCAAATAATCCTTGGTTGTCTGTTTTGAAATGAATTTCTCCTTTTGGTACAAGAATCTCTTCATAAACAGAAAGAAAAGATTGATACGTTAAACGTCTTTTTTCATGCTTTTTCTTCGGCCATGGATCAGAAAAGTTCAAGTAAACTTGGTTGATTTCATTTTCAGCAAAATACTGTGTTAGTTCTCCGCCGTTTACTTGCAACAATTGAAGATTCGGCAATTCATTTTCAATCAACTTGTCTAGAGCTGTGACAATAACGCTCATTTGAATTTCGATTCCGATGTAATTGATCTCTGGATGCAATTTGGCCATTTCATAAATAAAACGACCTTTTCCAGTTCCAACTTCAATATGGATCGGGTTATCATTTTTAAAACGAGATTGCCATTTGCCTTTCCAATCTTCTGGAGTCTCTGGAATGTATTGAGGGTAGCTGGCAATTTTAGTTGGCGCCTCTGGTTTATTTCTTAAACGCATAGTATTTCTCCTGTCTTTTTTTAGATTAGTGTTTTCAAGGAAAAAGGAGCTGGACGTAATCGTCTTGGCTCCTTCGTTCTTATTTGTCTATAATTGAATGATGATAACGATAAATAAGTTCTATAATAATTTATTTTTTATGTTGCATCAATTCTTGCAATCGGATAATGTCTTGATTCATTTTATGGAATCGAGCTTTTTTATGGTGTTGCTTGATTTGAGATAAGTAATTCATTGCTGCATACCAAGTCATTTTCTCTGTTAACTCTTCTGTTAACGTTATTCCATAATGAGATAGCCATTCTTCCCATGATGATCTGTCTATGTACTGACATAATAAAACACCTAAGTCCATAGCGGGATCACACAACATGGCAGAATCCCAATCTACTAAATATAACCGATTTTCATCAGATAATAACCAGTTTTTACGATACACATCTCCATGGCAGACACGCAACAATGACGAATCCGTGAAAGGAATCGTGTGCATCAAGTGGTTAAATACTTCAGCTAATAATGAATGATTTTTTAAATCCAATGGAAGATTCCTTTGATAATCTTGCATCAGATCAGTTGGCCTGATCTCTTGACCTCCAACTCGAGTCAACATTCTTCGTAAGTTTTCAGAATTGTGAATACGGCTTAGTAATTGAGCTACAGCTAAAGAAGACATTTCTTCTTTCTCCAAGGTACGACCATTCAGCCATTCTTGTGCTGTTAACACATCACCATTTCCAATACGTTTCGTCCAAATCAATCTTGGTGTGATGCCTTCAACAGAAAGCGCAGCTAAAAAAGGTGATGAATTACGCTTCAAAAAAAGCTTCTCCTCAGCCTTGGTTCCCATATAAGCTTGTCCAGTGTCACCACCGATTGGATGCAATTTCCATCCAGAATTATATTCTAAGTCCATACCAAAATCATTCCTTGCTATAATTTAAAAAGCAACTATCTACTCTTTGGACAAAAAAAGACAGATATCAGCTCAGACATCCATCCTACTCTTCGTTATCTATTTTAGATACAAAACTACATTCAGTCAAGCAACAAATTGAAAATTACAGAACTTCTCTTCATGCAACGGTTTCCACTAGACGAATTTTCGTTTTATTTGTTAAATTGCGATTCAATTATTGGTCATTCTATAAAAAACGTCCCTCACAAGAAGCCTTTTACTTTCTCAACTTCTATCGTAAGGGACTTATTTTAAAGGATTAGATTAAGGAATTCTCCATAATACTTCCACATTGTGCTTCAATTTCTTTTATATAAAACTGTTGCAGCATTTCTACGACAGGTCCTCTTTTACCTGTCCCTACCGCTGTGCCATCGATTTCAACGATTGGCATAGCTTCAATAGTTGTACTGGAAGAAAAAGCTTCATCTGCTTCTTTTAATTGCTCTAACGTAAATTCTTTTTCGATTACTGGAATACCTGCTTTAGCAGCGGCTCTCAGCAAAACGATTTTTGTAATTCCCGGAAGGATCAAGTTTCCGTCTGGATGCGTATAAATAGTTCCGTCTTTGACCATCCACATATTAGAAGACGAACACTCTGTCACGATTCCGTCTCGATGTAAAATGGCTTCATCAAAACCTTTTTTATGAGCCGTGTGTTTTGCCATGATATTCCCTAATAAACTGATAGATTTAATGTCACAATGTAACCAGCGAGTGTCTGGTACGACTGCTGCCGTAATCCCTTTAGACATCTTTTCTTCATTTCTAGGTACTACTGTTGTCGATGCTGTAAATACTGGAGGAACAACAGTCGGCTCAGGAAAAACATGATCTCTAGGAGAAGCGATTCCTCTAGTGATTTGGAAATAAACATTCCCTGTATCTACTTTATTTACATTCAGTAATTCTGCTAAACGTTCTTTCAATTCTGCTTTAGTAAAAGGGGCTTCTAAGTCGATTTTGCTCATACCAGAAAAGAAACGATCGATGTGTTCATCCAACGTAAAGAACTTGCCATTGTAAGCTCGAACCACGTCATAAATCCCATCTGCAAATTGGTAACCTCTATCTTCTAGATCGATTTTCACTTCAGTTCTATCGACAATTTGATCATTCCAAATGACTTTCACTTGATTTCCTTCTCCCTGAAAATTTATTTCCTTTTTATCCTATCAAATTTTATTTACGAATGCATTATTTTTTTAACGAGTCAGACTAGATTTCTTTCATTATTCGACAACTTTTTTATTCGAGCCGGGAAATAGACTTGACTAAATAAGATACTGAATAAACTATTCAGTCCAAATACACTTAAACTAGTGAGAAATGGCATGGTCAGACTAGTAGCGATAAAAAATAAACCGCTTTGAGCAACTAACAGTGTGAACAAAATCTTCTGCATGGCTTTCAATTTCTGTTTCTTTTCAACGGGATACAATACAGAAAGTAAATGATCATCGTAATGGTAATACAACGGAATCAACTGAAACCCTGTCAAATAAAGAAACAATAAACTCATGACAATCACTAATATGGGATACGTTATTAAAGCCACTACTCCCAATCCGATCAAGCTTAGGCGAATGACTAAACCGCTGTATTCTGTCCCTCTCAATAAAGCTTTAGAGAATAAATAGAGATACGTGTTGTCTTGTTTTAATTCCATTCGACCCATGATGTTGTCCAAATAGGCTCTGCGTTTGACCGTCCCTTTCAATGCAGGGATATCTGTAAACAAATTGATGAACTGATAGATATTTTTTAAACGAGTCGATTCTTTTTGAACCAAAAACTCCCATTGGTATCTAGAAACTCTTAACCAGCGATTGATTCTTCCATGCCACAGCACACTGCTCATAAGAGCGCCTGTTAATCCAACGAATGGGTGGACATACAGCCCTAAAAAACTGCTGACAATGGATAAGATTCCTACAATCAATGTCGTTAGATTCCGCTCTTTTTTTTCTACTTGTTTGATTTTGACTATTTGAGCATCTAATTCGACTTCTTTTATAAGGACCATAGAAGCAAAAAATACGATCCAATCGGAGAAAGCAAACGAACTGGTCGCTACTAATAATGGCATGACCGCTGCTGAAATAAACCCGATAACAATCAACGGCAGAATCAAGCTGTAGCTTTTTGCTTTTTTAAAATACCCTTCCATTTCGGCCTCTTTTTGCAGTAAAAACACACTGTCTGCCGGTTGAATAAGCGTAGCTAAGTTTCCGATAAAGATTAGGCTCGAAAAAACGATCCATGCCAAAACTTTTCCATAAGCAAAATCGGTGGAGACACTTTTCAGCATTTCAGAATAAGCATATCCAAGAGCTCCTAATAAGAATAAGCAAACAATCACGAAATGATCATTTAGCACGTATTTTAAATATTTCATCATCTTTTTTTGGTGTTCTGTTACTCGGCGTTTCCATATATCGATGATACTCATACTAAACGACCTTCCTCTTTAGTCAATTCAATATAAATCTCGTCTAAGTTTGCTTCAGGCATTTCAAATGTTTGTCTCAAATCTTCTAATGATCCAGCCGCTCGTACTTTTCCTTCATGGAGAATAATGAATCCATCACAGTAACGTTCAGCAGTCGCTAAGATATGGGTGGACATTAAGATAGACGCCCCGGCTTCTTTCTTTTCTTGCATCAATTCCAATAAGGCGTGGATCGCTAACGGATCAAGACCTAAAAAAGGCTCGTCAATAATATACAAACTAGGTTCTACCAAGAAAGCACAAACGATCATTACTTTCTGCTTCATTCCTTTAGAAAAGTTCGCAGGAAACCAGTCCAGTTTCTTTTCTAAACGAAACGTTTTTAATAAGTAGTCTGCTCGCTTCATCGCTTCTTCCATTGGAAGATCATAAGCCATAGCCGTCACTTCAATATGTTCTTTTAAAGTCAATTCTTCATATAAGGCGGGTGTTTCTGGGACATAACCGAATTTTTTTCGATAATCAGAAGCACTTTCTTTAATGGTCAGCTGGTCTATCTTGATCTCTCCTTTGAAAGGATCCATTAAACCGATAATGTGTTTTAAAGTAGTACTTTTACCGGCCCCATTCAGTCCAATTAACCCAATCAATTGACCGTTGCCAATTTCAAATGATACATCTTTTAATACCGGAAACTGGTTGTACCCTCCAGTTACGTTTGTGACTTCTAAACTCATGCAGGTGCCTCCTGTGCTGTATTATTTTATTTATTGTACCATAAGACACTCCTCTTATTTCACATTAAATCGCTTTTATGATACATTTGACTTATACGAAATTGACATTCCAGATGTTATAAATACTGATGTTGGAAAGAAGGATTTGAATGGAAGATTGTATTTTTTGCAAGATTATCAAGAATGAAATACCTAGTAGAAAAGTATATGAAGATGATGAAGTTGTCGCTTTCTTGGACCTTACTCAAGTGACTAAAGGGCATACTTTAGTCGTTCCCAAAAAACATGTAGCCGATATTTATGAATACGATGAAGAATTAGCAGCACAGACATTCTCTCGCATTCCTAAAATTGCTAGAGGTCTTAGAGATTCAGATCCATCAATCAAAGGGATGAATATCCTGAACAATAACGGTGAGTTAGCGTATCAATCTGTTTTTCACAGCCATATCCATTTAATCCCTCGATACACTGAAACAGATACTTTCAGTGTTGAGTTCGGAAACAATTCTCAAAAACACTCTCCTGAGGAATTAGACACTATTAAAAATGCGATTCAAACCAGAATGGAGGAATAAAGATGAAATTAGGATTAGGAAGCGGTATGTTATTTGGAGCATTAGTAGGCGGTGCTTACGGCTTAATGAAAACACCTCGTAAAGGAACAGAAAACAGAGAAGCAATGAAAAGCTACTTAGACGACACGACTGTTCTTGTACAGGATGTCACAGATAAAGTAAAAGATTTAAAAAGTGCTATCTCAGAATTAACAAATGAAGGTAAATCTCTTGCAACGGATTTTTCTAAAGAAATGAATGAAACCGTACAAGAATTTTCTTACGAAGCAGAACCAAGATTACGCAGAATCCAGGAGCAAGCCAACAAGTTAAATGAAGACGTTCAAGACGTTACAGAACAGTTTTCTTCCTCAGCAGATCAAAAAAGCTCTGCCAGTTAAACAAGATAACTATAGATTGAAAGAATGAGATCTATTTTCTGGTCTCATTCTTTTTTTATGTACAAGTACCCAAAGTTTTTGAAAAAAGACTTTTTAATGACAGAGTATGAGTTTTTTGTGATTTTTCATTGATTTTAAACGAAAACTTGTGAGTTGAGATTTTTTTATCAAATCGATTGTGTTATATTAGTAAGCGAGGTTGTTAATTTGATTAACGACGAAAATAATGAAACGGATGTGTTTAAATGAAAAAAATGTTATTGACAGCGACAGCTATTTTAACAGGTCTAGCATTAGCTGGTTGCGCTGATGATACAGTGGCTTCTTCTACAGCAGGAAAAATTTCAAAAGATGAACTATACGAAGAAATGAAAGAAACTCAAGGAGCAGCTACCCTTCAACAAATGATCATTAACGATGTATTAACAGAATCTTATGGAGAAACTGTTGATGATAAAGCGGTAGATACTGCTTTTGAAGAAGAGGCTGAAGCATACGGCGGCGCCGAAACATTTGAATACGTATTGAGTTCTTCTGGTTACACAGCAGATTCATACAAAGATTTGATCCGTTACAGCTTGTTAGTTGAAGAAGCTGTTAAAGACAATACTAAAATTGAGGATGAAGAATTAAAAACTGCATATGAAGCTTATGTTCCACCAGTTACTGCTTCTCATATCTTAGTAGCTGAAGAAGATCAAGCTAAATCATTGATTGAGCAATTAAACGATGGGGCTGATTTTGCTACTCTAGCTCAAGAAAATTCAATTGATCCAGGTTCAGCTGAAAATGGCGGTCAAATGACTTTCACTACTGGACAAATGGTTGCTGAATTCGAAGAAGCTGCTTTTGCTTTAGAAGAAGGCGAAATTACTCAAGAACCTGTTCAAACGGAAAATGGTTTCCACGTAATTAAAATGGATGAAAAACCTGAAAAAGGATCATTAGAAGAAGAAACTGATGTCCTGAAAGAAAATATCATCAATGAAAAATTAGCAAATGACGAATATGTATTCTCTATTCTTTCTACTATTCTTCAAGATGCAAATATTCAAATCAATGATGAAGACTTAAAAGGAACAATGGATACTTTCTTATTGCCTGAAGATGCTCAAGGTGAATCTGGCGAATCTGGTGAATCAACTGAAGCACCTGCTGAAGAATCTAGTGAACCTGCTGAGTCTAGCGAAGAATAATTTAATCTATCAAAAAGAGAGCATGAAAAAAGGCGTTTAGCCCCGAATCACCGGAGCGAATAAGCACAGGATGGTCGTAGACCATTCGAACATTATTCGTGAAGTGGATGTCGGGGCTGCCTTTTTGAGCGCGTTTACGAAAGCAATATTCGTAAAAGAAGAAGGAACTGGGAATTATTTCCCAGCTCCTTTTTTCGTTTTATTCATTTACGATGGGTTCTGTTTGAGAAGGGTTGTAAAACGACCGGTTGTCTAAGCCGAAAATGCGCTCCGTAAAGCTGCCCGGTTCCGTACGACTCAGTGCGTTATCCAGCATGTTGATCGTAGCGTCTAAATGATCCAAATGATAAAGGATTTCAGCTTCTCTCAATTTTGGCTGAACCGGCGACCCGAATTCCATTTTCCCATGATGTGCTAGAACCATATGTTTCAACAACAACACGTCTTCGATACGCTCATCGATTTTCAACGTCGCACAAGCTTTAGAAATTTCTTCATCTACCAGCACAATATGTCCAATCAAGTTTCCTTCTAGGGTGTATTCTGTAGACACAGGGCCCGTCAATTCCAATACTTTTCCTAAGTCGTGGATAATGACTCCGGCATACAATAGAGATTTATTGATGTTCTCATATTGATTGGCTACTGTTTTTGCCAATCTCAGCATAGACAAAGTATGAAAAGCCAACCCCCCATGGAATGCATGATGAAATCTTTTAGCTGCTGGAGCTTCAAAGTATTCTTTTTGGTACTTCGTCAGCAAGTGACGCACGATTCGATTCCAATGAGCATTGGTGATCTCGAATAATGTTTGGTTCAATTCTTCTACCATGTCTTCTTTCTTGATAGGTGCTTTTTCAATAAACTGCTCTGCTTTGTCCGGCTCTCCAGATGAAGCTAAACGCAATTTAAAAATTCTGATTTGCGGATTTCCTTGATAAAGTTCTCTTTTTCCTGACACTTTAACAATAGCACCTGCGACATACTTCTCAATATCTTCTGAAGAAGCATCCCAAAATTTGCCGTCCATTTGTCCACTTTTATCTTGGAACGTAAAGGCAATAAACTTTTTCCCATTTTTCGCTACTCGTACTTCAGCTGATTTGACCAATAAAAATATCTCAAATGAATCATCAACATTGTATTCATATAAATTTTTTTCTGACATCGTGCCCCTCCTCTAAATACTATTTCATTTTCAGCTCATTCTTCTCGTCTAATTTCCATTCATCGACTCAACACTTTCATTATAGCATTTCTATCGTTTCTTGTGGATAACTTTGATCTATAGTCTCATCAAAGGTAAAATATAAGATTTGAGTCGTTTGACTCATTTGATTCATCAGTTCGAACATTTCATTTTTTCTCTGAGAATCAAAATTGACAAAGCCGTCATCAATCAACAAAGGAAGCTTGACCAAATCACTAGTGTTTTTCACAAAGGCGAAACGTAAGGCAACATATAATTGTTCAGCAGTCCCTTTAGACAACTCTGCTGCATCGAACAACGCCCCATCTTTACGTTGTACGAGAAGTCGTTCTTCTTCTACATAAACATTTTGGTAATTTCCTCTGGTTAATAAGGCGAAAAATGCTGCAGTGTCTATAATGGTTTGAGGGAATCTATCTTTTTTAGCCAGATTCAATGTTCTCTCAATCATGGTAGACGCAACTTTATAACTTGACCATTCATCTACAATCATTTGCAGTTCATTTTCTAAAATACTCATCTCTTGAAGCAAGACAGAATACTCTCCACCTTCTTCAAGACGTTGCATAGACAATTCATAATTGATTTTTTCATTCAGCATCTCTTCTTCGGTTTGTTTCATGTTTTCAATCGCAAGAGAATGTTTCTGGATGCTTTCTGTCAATTCTGCTTGATCTTTGAATTGATTGTACAAATTCAAATCATCAATCAATTGAGTTTCAAGGACACTCAACCGGTCTTTTTTATCCGTCAAATTTTGGAATAGGATGTATTTTTTCCGGAATTCATCTTCATCTTTCACTTGGATGGAACGGAACAGTTCCATCCGCTGTGTCTCCAATTCTTTTTGTTGTTTATCCCAATGCTGCAACCGGTTGTGAACTTCCTTTTCTGACTGGAGCAACTGATTGCGCTGGATTCTCTCGTTGGCTACCTCTTCTTTATAATTTACCAACCCATTTATGATGCTGGGTAACGAATTCCAGTCTAGGAAAACGACAGCCTCTAACAGACTCGCTTTTTCGCTCCAATATCCGATAAATTGTTCCAACTCCGCTATTCGTTTTTCTTTCGAGCGAATATCCGCATTCAACTCTCTGATAAACTGAAACGGATCTGCATCCATTCCGCTGCCAACAACAGAAAAAGAGGCAGGATACCCATATTCAGTTCTTAATCCGTTCTCTTCTTTCTGCAGCTCCTTCGATTCATGTTCTAATCGAACGATCAATTCTCTGATCTGATTGAGATCATAAGTAACTTGATCATTTTCAGCTAATTTTTCTCGCCATTGTTTCTTGAGCTCCTTTTGTTGGATAAACTCTTCATAAGAACTAGCGGAAAATTCGTCATCTGCTGTTTTAGATGGAGTTGCCGATGATTCAACAGCTGTCGGTGATTTTCTTTTCAATCCCCATACTATCGATAAAATTCCTATGCCAATCAGCCCGTATCCCATCATATTATGGATAAGCAACCCGATTGCTACAGCTAAAACTCCTAATATCAGGAAAACAGGACTTTTGCTCTTAGTGCTATGAGCTTGGTTCGATGTCGCTCTGCTAGTAGTATATGCTGTTTCTTCGACATTTCTTTTTTTATATTCTTTTTCAGCATCTTGAAATTTTTCTTGGCTCCACAATCGTTGCTCAAGTGAATCCAACTGCTGAAATAAACTTTGGTTTTGATAGTTTAAATATTGTTCTTTTTCTTTTGCCTCTGCTTGTTCTTGTTCAACTCTTTTCATCAACTCTTCCAATTCGTAGAATCGCTGTTTTACCTGATCCGACAAGGGTTCAGGAATCGAACTATCCGGAGCTAGACCTAAATCAAATTTTTTCTGGATGAGTTGCTGCTCCAGTTGGTGAACTTCTACCTGCAGTTGTTCTTGTTCGATAGCCTGTTGTTGGATATCATTTAATTCTGCTAGTAATTCTTCTACTGTGGTCTCGTTGTTGAAATAGAACCGCAACTTTCTAGAAGGTTCTTGTTTCTTTTGAATCGTCAGCAATTCCTCGTGAATGTCAGTGATTTTCTCTTTGATTTCTCCAATACGCTCTTGCAAATTATTGAGTTGGTACACCCCTTCTTCAGGCAACTCCGTCAATTTCTCTTTAGTCATCTGTTGCTGGATAGACTGCATTTCTGCATAATGATTCCAATTCGCATTTAGTCGTTGATAGTCTTGGATTTTTTCTTCCAGTTCATCCCGCTTATCTTTACTTTGTCGAATTTTTTCCTCTAATTCAGATTTAAGCTGATAAAACTCCATATATTGCTGATTCTTTTCTTTAGCTGCTTGCACTTGCTTTCGTTTGGCTTCAACTTGTCGAATCTTTTGGTTGATTTTGGGTTTGCGTCCTGTCGGCTTATACAATTCGTTGGCTTTTTTTTCAAATTTATCGGCTACACGCAGCAACTGCTCATTACCTAAGGTACCGATACTCAAAAAATAGCGGTTCAATTTCTTTTGATTCATTTTTTGCATGTGCTGCAACCCGTCCAAATCAAAAGAAAATAAGGTTTGATAGGTCTTTTTATCTATCCCATATAAAATGGTTTCCAATAATTCATCTGAGCCTACGACCCCGCTGCTCAACGTAACGGTCACATCTCCATTGGCTTTTCCTTTTACTCGTTCTATCACTGCATCTCCATAGGGCGTATCTGTTACGGTCAGACGTCCTCCGTATCGTGTACTCTCTTTTGGCTCGTAGCGTAATTCGGAACTTTGTTTCGTCGGAAAACCAAATAAAACACTGTGGACAAATGACATCAACGTTGTTTTTCCTGCTTCGTTTTTCCCGTAGTAAATTTGCAGCGAACCGATATCGGTGAATGATTTGTCGACCCATTTTCCATAACCATATATTTCTATCTCTTTAATCTTCATTTAAATCACTTCCTTCAGGACCACCCAATTGCTGACGTATCTCTTGTTCAGCTAATTGAACGATTTTCTTGCGGTAGGTTTCATTTCGTGGTCGCAGAACTCCCTCAACTCTTTGACTATCGAAAAAGCTCTGTGTCACTTCACTAAACAGTTCATCTTCTTGGAGCTCCATGATGGTTTGATGCCATTCTTCAGGAAACAGCTGAATCAAAGAAGGCAGATTCGCTTCTTTTTTTCGTTGAATCGATAGCTGATGGACAAAAACAAACGGTGTTGAATGAGTTATTTCTTGCAGTCCTTCCAGCAAGTCTCCTTGATGAAGTTTCCGTAAGACTCCTTCCATCAAACTTTCTGTATCCGTCAATTCAATCGTCAACAGAGTACTATGGGTAGATTGCTGGTACTGAGAAATGACTTCATTCAGCACGTGATAGACTTCTTGCAGTGTCTGTTTGCCTTTTAGCGTAACTTCAATCGTTTCCCATTCAATCGGCGCTAAAGAATGAAACTGTATATCCTCAGTACGATTTTCCAGTGTAACTATATAACAACCTTTAGGACCGCTTTCTGTCCGGTTTCTTCCTTGCGTGTTTCCTGAGTAAACGATTAAAGGGCGCTCAGACAAGACCTGTCGTTTATGAATGTGCCCTAATGCCCAATAATCGTATTGTTTACTCTTTAATTCAGTCAAATGAAATGGCGCATAACGGCCATGTTCAGAGGAATTTCCTTCTTGATAACCGTGCAACAGACCGATGTGGTAATCTACATCAGGGCATCTTGCTGGATAGTCGACGATTCTCTTTTCTGTTATCCATCGTTTGTTGTAACTGAATCCTGTCAATGCAATTCGTTCTTGCTGATCCGTTTCGTGATACAGTGTCTCGACTGTTTCTTTAAAAATCATCACGTTACTTGGCATATCCAAGTGTAATCCTTGCTGCTCCATATAATCGTGATTTCCGTGGATTAAGTAGACAGGTATATGCGCTTCTTTTAAACGTGTCATTTCTTTTTTTAAATAAGCTTGAGCTTTTACACTGCGATCTTCGCCATCATAGATATCTCCGGCTAAGCAAATAAAGTCTACTTGTTCTTTGATAGCCAAATCCACTAAACGAGTCAAAGCTTGAAAAGTTGATTGGTAGATCGCTTCCCAGATAAACGCAGGCAAGCTTTTGATTCCTTTAAAAGGACTGTCTAAATGCAAATCGGCTGCATGAATAAATCGCACCATTTACTTTACCTCTTTCTTTTTTTATATACATCTATTATACAGAAAAGATGCACACATATGTTCTTTTTAGTGAAAAATAATCTGCAAAAAAAGCTGTCTCATAAGAGACAGCTTTTTACTGAATGAACAGTTATAATCCGAATCAGTCTTATTCAGCTTGACCTTGGTATAAATCTTGGATGGGTTGCATAATAATGCGGTTCAGATCATCGATCATAGAGCTGATTTGTTGCTCAGCTTGCATCAAGTTTTGAACTTTTTCATTTTCGCCAGCTTTTTCAGAGATCGTTTGAGCTTCTTGAATGTCTTCTTCAGTGATTTCTAAGCCGCTTTGTTGTTTTTGTTGCAATTTCATTTGGATGCCTTGCACTTCTTGGAAAACGCTGCTCGCTTCAGCATCTGATTTAATTGCTGATAATGCATTTTGCAATTGCACATAGTTTTCAGATTCTCTTAATTCTCTCTCTAATTGGTTGGCTGTATCATAAACATTTGTACTCATAATAGTCAATCACTCTCCTGATAAAATATTGTGAACCGTTACATCTCACTAACTATAACATTTCAATAGTCATTGCACTAGAAATACCGGTTATTTCACATAAAAAGTTAATACTTCAAAAGAGTTTAATTCCCAAAGACACCATTCAACCAACCGGATGTTTTTTCTTTTAGAGTAGAAACCCCATCGTTGATTTTTTCTTTCAAGTTATCAACTGATTCTTTGATGTCTTCTTTCCAATCCTCTTGTGGATTTTCTTCTGCTACAAGTGTTTCAGCACTCTTCGTTTCAAACGCTGTTAGAGGTGTCTGAGGCAGCAGCTGTTCCATTTGCGCTTTGAACAACGGACCTACACCTAAAGCAGCACTGCTGGTCGTCATGTGGTGTTCTTCATCCGTATGATCAAAGCCCATCCATGTCGTCAATACGATGTCCGGAGTATAACCTACTGTCCACTGATCTTTAGTTCCATTGTATTCATTCTCAAACGTCAACTGAGTACTTCCCGTTTTACCAGCTATCGTATAGCCAGCTGGTTTATTGCGCTCTCCAGTACCGTTTGTAAATACGCCAATCAATAAACTGGTCATTTTTTCAGCCACTTCTGGAGAGGTTGCTCTATTTTGTTTTGGCTTCTCGTTGTCCACCACTACAGCTCCTGTAGAATCAACGATTTTTGTGATGAAATACCCTTTACTACGGATCCCACCATTGGCTAATCCGGTATAGGCGCTGGCAATATCTAATGGCGAAACGCCCTTATCCATTCCGCCTAATGCAATAGCGGATAAATTTTTGTCTTCTTCATTAGTCACTTTGATTCCAAATTTAGATAAACTCTTGATTCCTGCATTCAAACCAATCTCATTCAACAACCATACTGCTGGAACATTCAAACTATCGGCTACCGCTTTGTAAAGAGGAACTTCTCCTAAATACTGGTTGGTTGCATTTGAAACCGAATAATTGTCTTCTCCGAATTTCAGTCCTTCTTCATCTGGAAGAATAGAATCCAAGTCGTAATTTTTCTCTAAAGCCGGTGTGTATATAGACAAGGGTTTTAAGACTGATCCAGGCTGCAATGTAGATTGAGTAGCACGATTATAACCTCTAAACGAATGCTCTCCTCTTCCGCCTATAACGGCCAAGACTCCGCCTGTTTTAGAATCCAGCATAATTGAAGCACTTTGCAATAACGTTCCGTCACTTGCATCTTCGAAATACCCATCTTTTTCATAAACTTGATCCATTTCTTGTTGGTACGTTTGATCTAATGACGTATAAATTTTATATCCGCCACCTAATATTTCTTCTTCCGTAAATCCATGTTTTATTGCTTCACTGATCACAGCATCAAAATAATACGGGTATTTGTACCCATTTGATTCTTGGTAATTGTCGACCAAGGTTAAATTTTCTTGCTGGACCGCAACTGCAGTATCCCGAGTGATCGTTTCATTATTTACCATCAAATCTAACACAATGTTTCTTCGGCCTATTGCTTTCTCCATGTCATCGATCGGGTTGTAATTCGAAGGTCCTTTCAGCATCCCTACCAATGTAGCCGATTCTGCCAAATTCAATTCAGCAGCAGACTTGCCGAAGTATTTATGAGCCGCATCTTCAACGCCCCAAACCCCGTTTCCGAAATAAGATTTATTGAAATACATTTCTAAAATCTCATCTTTGGTGTATTCTTTTTCAATCTCAATCGACAAAAATAATTCTTTCAACTTCCGGATCAAAGTTTGATCTAACGTCAAAAAACTATTTTTTGCCAATTGCTGCGTGATTGTACTTCCCCCACCGCTGATTTGACCGCCTTTCAACACATACTGGACAGCCGCTCGACCGATCCCAATGATGTCAAATCCTTTGTGCTTATAAAAACGGGTATCTTCTGTTGCTATTACAGCGTTGATCAATTCAGGAGACATCTCTTTGATAGAGACATAAGACCCTCTTTGAGAATACAAAGTCCCCGCTTCTTCTTCATTGCGATCATAAACGGTCGTAACTTGTTCAATCCCTGCTTTTAAATCTTCCACGTCTTCTACTTTTGCATAGATATATAACGAAATCGTTGCAAATAAAGAAATGATCAGTCCCAATAAAATCAATATTTTCCCAATATGAAATTTTCTCCATATGCGAATAAAATGATTCTTAAGTTGAATCAAATAAGGGGATATCCATTTCCAAAATTTAGTTAAGTAAATTTTTAATTTTTCTTCCATCTCATTCATTCCTTATTATTCATTTCCTATCCGCTTTTAGCCTGCTCGTTTCCCATGAGTCAAAAATAGTTTACCAAAAACAAATTTAAAAAACATCCTCCTCAAGTAGGAGGTGTGCATTAAGTAATGAGGTTTTATATTTAATAGAGCCCGCCCATGCAGTACTAGGAAGATAAACCTGCTGTTATGCCACCAATCTCAATCTCTTGACTAATTTATGACAAAAAAATTAAGAAAATCAAAACCTTTCTGTTACAAAGAAAAAAGAGGCAGATGATCCCCTCTCCTCTTCTTTCTACCACAACTTGACTTGTTTCGTACCTATACTATTTTATTTTTCCCAGTCTTTTGCTAAGTCCTCAAATTCTGAGAGGATTTGATTTACTTCATTCAAATCTTTGGCATTCGCTCCACTGGCTAAAGGATGCCCTCCACCATTATGACGCTTAGCCACTTCATTGATAACCGGACCTTTTGAACGTAGTCGGCATCTAAAATAACCTTCTGATTGTTCTACAAAAATCCCCCAAACTAACACTTCATCTATCGTACCCGGCAAAGAAACTATCTGAGCCGTTTCTGTATCGGTCACACCAAATTCATTCATTAAGTCCGTTGTTAAAACGACTTTACCTACCCCGGTAGAACTGATTTCCAAGTTTTGCAATACATATCCGGACAAGTGGGCTACTTTTCTTGGCATCGTGTTCAACTGGTTGCTGATTTCATTTGGTACAAAGTCATATTCCATTAAAGCAGCTGCTATACGCATGGTTTTTGGTGTCGTTGAAGGGTATAAAAATCGCCCAGTATCTCCGATGATACCTGCATAAAGCAATCGTGCAGCCTCGTTTGATAGGGTCAACTGACTTTCATGGCTCAGGTAAAAATCTGCAATGATTTCACTGCAGCTGCTTGCTTCGGTATTGACACATACAATATCCCCGTACGAATCATCATTAGGATGATGATCTATCTTGATCAGGGCATCTCCCAATGAGTATCTTTTGTCGCTGATACGCGGAGTATTAGCCGTATCTGTTACGATCACTAATGCCCCAGAATAATCTGCATCCTCTACTTTATCCATTTCAGCCAAAAACCCAAGATCTCCAACAGTTTCTCCTGCTGTCAGGATTTTCTTTTCTGGAAAAGAAGCTTTCAGCAATTCTGCTAATCCTGCTTGAGAACCGATCGCATCCGGATCTGGTCTCATGTGTCTGTGTATGATAATCGTTTGGTATTGTTTGATCATTTCAAAAATCTGAGCATAAATTGATTTAGACATTTTTTCTCTCCTTTGTCTGCTGAACAGTCACCAGACAGTATTTTCTCTTTTAAGTGCGTTGCATAATCTGGCATACGACAACAGCTTTAGCCACAAGAATATTCTCGTGATAAACTTCTACATCTAATTTTGATGATCGTCGACCGACTTCGAACAGCTTCGGTTTAATGATCAATTCGCTGCCCATTTGAATCATTTTGATGGAAAACAAATTAAATTGTTCAATTACGGCATTTCTTTTTTTAATGCTTTCTAAGCTTAACGTAGCTACATAAGAAATCGTTTCGCTCAATACTCCGATAGACAAATTCCCTACTGGATCTGTCATTTGAGGAGTGACTCTGAAACTGTATTTAGATAGCTCGTTTTCTTGCGAATCGTCTGTAGATTCTAATTCTGCAACTTTCTCGACTTGTTCAACAATTTGATCCGAAATCGTCGCGCCCATCTGCGGTTGACGTTGAGTAGTTTGCATAGCTTTCATTACATCTTGCCTTGAAATGATCCCGATCAACGTCAAATCATCTTGCACCACAGGCATCACTTCTAATTCGTCCCAGATCATTAAATGGGCTACACTGGCTACACTCATATGGGTTTTGACTGAGGCCGGATTTTTGGTCATTACACGCTCAACTTTAACGGTGTCGGATTTACCGATCACATCTTTAGCCGTAACGATTCCAATAACCCGCATATTTTTATTCACAACAGGAAAACGTGAATGCTGGCTTTGTTTGTTTAAATCTCGGTATTCTTTGATCGTGTCTTCCATTGTTAAGTAGATGGTTTCAGACAATGGGATGAAGATGTCTTCGATCAACATAACTTCTTTTTTGATGAGTTGGTCCGCCATAGCACGATTGATCATAGTAGCTACTGTAAAAGAATCATAACTCGTTCCAATAACGGGCAGATTCATTCTGTTAGCCAATCTGATGACTTCCGGAGAGGCATCAAAACCTCCCGTTATCAACACGGCCGCTCCATGCTTCAACGCCAATTGCTGCGCGTTCTCCCGGTTCCCTACAATCATTAATGAACCTGGAGTAATGTATCGAATCATAGCCTCTTCTTCCATGGCTCCAATAATAAATTTTCTTAATGGATTATCTAATCCTGCTTCTCCGCCTAGTACGGAACCTTCAATGATATTGACCGTTTCTCCATACGTTAAGATTTCAATACTGTCCGTTGTTTTCCGTTCGATACGAATAGTTCCTACACGTTGGATAGTAGAAACCATCCCTTCATTTTCTGCATCTTTAATTGCTCTATATGCCGTTCCTTCACTGACGCCTAAGTGCTTAGCTATAGAACGCACCGATATTTTTGCCCCTACAGGCAGATTTTCAATATGATTTAATATTTGATTGTGCTTCGTCGCCATTTGATAACCCCTATTTATGTCTAATCTGATTTATGTGAGTTCGAATTCTTGTCCCACTTCCAAATACAACCCTTGTTCCTCTGGAAGACTGTCGCAAAACCCTTTTCCGTCTTGTTCAATTAATGGGAAAGTATTGTAGTGGATCGGAACAACTTTTTCTGCCTGTACAAATTTTGCCGCTATTGCAGCATCTTCAGGCCCCATTGTAAAATTGTCTCCGATTGGTAAAAATGCTACATTAATTTTTTTATATGCACCGATCAATTTCATGTCGCTAAACAATGCTGTGTCGCCTGCATGGTAAATGGTCTGTCCATCTGCCGTAAACAACACTCCAGCTGCTAAACCTAAGGTAAACGGTTTTCCATCGATCTCATAAGAAGAACCATGAATGGCTTGGGTGAGCTTGACTTCACCAAACTCAAACAAATGCTTGCCGCCCATTTGCATCCCGTGCGTCTTCAATCCCTTTGCCTCAAAAAAAGCGGCGATTTCTACGGTTGATACGATCAATGCACCTGTTCTTTGAGCAATCGGTTCCGTATCTCCAATGTGATCTTCGTGTGCATGAGTCAGAATGATAACGTCTGCTTCGACTGTATTTGGATCTAAGTCGCTCATATTATTTCCAGTTATAAAAGGGTCAATAAGAATGTGGTGCCCTGAGTCAGTTACTATCTTTATACAAGATTGCCCATGCCAAGATAACTTCATCAATTCCCTCTCCTTAGTAGTACAGATTTCAACTAACTGTATCATTTTTTTTATTATACCATTCAATGGTAGTAAAAACTAGAAAGGTCTTTAGAAGAATACAAACAAAAAAAACCTTGATAAGGGATCACAGTCAAGAAGAAAAAGTTCATTCTTCTTTTGTCATCCTTTGTCTCAAGGTCTTTTAGAATCATTCTCTTGTTCCCATAATGGCAATACAATATTTTCGAAAGTAATAGGGTCTAGATTGGTGATGGTCACTCCCAGTAAACGAACTTCATTTTCAATTTTTCCAATCTCATACCACATACTTTCGGCGTAAAAGAATATATCTTTTTCGTTCATCAGATAATTCGGCAGTGTCATTCGTTTCGTAATCGTTTCAAAGTCTGCATATCGAATTTTTAACACGACTGTTTTACCGTGCTTTTGATGACTGATGAGAGATTCATAGACTTTCATTGACAGTCTTCTCAATTCAGCAATGACTTCCTCGTCTGTTCGCAGCACTTGGTTGTACGTATACTCTCTGCCGATTGATTTTCTTTCTCGACTAACTCGTACAGGAGCATCATCGATTCCGCGAACTTTTCGGTACAACGAGTACCCCATTCTTCCAAAATAATGAATCAGTGCCATTTGGTCTAACTGATACAAATCTTCTCCAGTAAAAATCTTTAATTCATGCATTCGTTCAACGGTCTTTTTCCCTACTCCATAGAACTTTTCTATTGGAAGGTTTTTTAAAAAATCTAACGCCTCATCCGGCGGAATAACCGTAGTACCAGAAGGTTTTCGGTAATCTGAAGCTAATTTGGCAATAAATTTATTGTATGAAACGCCAGCTGAACAAGTTAAACGAACTTCATTCCAAACTTCATATTGGATTCTTTTGGCTAAGAAAGTTGCGCTTTTCATATCTATTTTATTTTGTGTCACGTCCAAATAGGCTTCATCAAGAGACAATGGTTCAATCATATCCGTATACCGCTTAAATATTTCTCGCACTTGAGCAGATATTTCTCGATAGAGATCGAAATTCCCAGGTATGAATATTCCATTGGGGCAAAGCTCATAAGCCTTTTGAGAACTCATTGCAGAATGCACACCATATTTACGAGCTTCGTAATTGGCAGTAGCCACTACCCCTTTACCGCCAGTTTCTTTTGGGTGTCGTGCAATGATAACTGGCTGCCCTTTCAATCTAGGATTTTCTCGTTCCTCCACAGAAGCATAAAAGGCGTCCATATCTATATGAATGATTTTTCTTGACGTATCGCGCTGAGGTTCATCAAAATGCAAGATTCCTATGTCCATCCTTCAATACTCCTTTCTACGTTATTCGTTCCTTTAAAGCAATTAGATAACAAAAAATCCGACCATTTTTGATCGGACCTGTTTATGTTTTAAAAGAAAGCATTTAAATCCATTTCTTCTAAAGAAGACACTTTTACTTGTGCTTCCAGAGATGCAAAATCTAAATAATGATTGGGCTGGATAGCCATGATCTGCTGTACACAAGCATGATAATGCTCTGGCTGCTTTCTTTTCCAGCAAAATTTTACTAAGTAGTTCCATAAATCTTCAACCTTGATTTCTGGGTAACCTAAGTAGTCCAATTCTTTTGCTTTTAATTTTAACCACGGTTCATACTGAGAAAACTGACTTTCAGTATCCATCATTATCATTCTACACCTCATTTCTACACTTCCAAGGACTATTTTTTTGTGATTCTTCTATAATTTATTTTACTTTTTTTTGCCATAAAATCAATCTATATCAAAAAATGAGACGTAGATACGAAAAAGAAAAGGAAAGGCATTATACCTTTCCTGATCTTGATATATCGTGTATCAAATTAGTCTGTAATAAATCAGTATTACATTTCGTTTGAATCTGTATTTGTAGGAGTGTTGTCTCCTAAAACATCTACGGCATCTGTCGTTGCAGAAGTCACTACACGAGCGATAGCGCGTCTTTCAAAAGTCAAGAAAATGCCTTCACAGTCAATAACAACTGTTTTTTCAGCTTCTCTTACTTCATCGATGAGTCCATGCAAACCGCCGATAGTCACAACTGCGTCTCCTTTTTTCAAAGAACTCAGCATGCTTTGTGTTTTTTCTTGTGCCTTTTTTTGTGGGCGAATCATCATGAAGTACATCAATAACATGATTAACGCAAAAGGAAGCAAACTAAAAATAAATTCCATTCGTTTCACTCCTAAACATTGATAAAATAGATTTTACCTTATTTTTCACTACTAACTGTACCATAAAATCAGCGAGTAATACTATGCCTTTTAAAAGTTTTTTGCATCTGGTTTGTTGTATCCATACTCTTCCATAAAGGCTTCTCTATATTCCAATAAGTTATCATCAAGAATCGCTTGACGGATGTTGCGCATGACTTCCAGTAAGAAGTATAAGTTGTGGTAGCTTGTTAGACGCAATCCGAATGTTTCATCTGATTTGAATAAATGACGAATGTACGCTCTTGAATAATTACGACAAGTATAGCAATTACATTGATCATCTATTGGTCCAAAGTCGCGTTCATACTTGGCATTCTTAACGACCAAGCGTCCTTTATGGGTCATACAAGTACCGTTACGTGCAATACGAGTCGGCAGCACACAGTCAAACATGTCTACCCCATTGATGACGCCATCGAAAAATGAATCCGGTGTTCCTACTCCCATTAGATAACGAGGTTTGTTTTCCGGGATCAACGGTGTTGTGAACTCTAGAACACGATTCATTTCTGCTTTAGGTTCCCCAACTGAAAGACCTCCAATAGAATATCCTGGGAAATCCATTGCTACTAAATCACGAGCACTTTGTTCTCTTAGATCTTTGAATCCTGCACCTTGGATGATGCCGAATAGTCCTTGTCTGTCAGGATTAGCATGTGCTTTTAATCCGCGTTCTGCCCATCTTGAAGTACGAGCTACAGATTTTTTCACGTAATCATAACTTTCATCAAATGGCGGACACTCATCAAAACTCATCATAATATCTGGACCTAATTTATTTTGGATATTGATCGCTTTTTCTGGAGATAAAAACATTTTTGATCCGTTTAAATGGTTTCTAAAATGAACGCCTTCTTCTTCAATACGTCTCATATCCGATAATGAAAACACTTGGAATCCGCCTGAATCCGTTAAGATTCCTTTATCCCAATTCATGAATTTGTGTAATCCGCCTGCTTCTTCAACGATGTCTTCTCCTGGTCGTAACCATAAATGATACGTGTTGCTTAAGATAATAGACGCGCCCATTTCTTCCAACTCTTCAGGGGCAATACTTTTTACAGTTGCTAATGTTCCTACTGGCATGAACATAGGTGTTGGGAATGTTCCATGTGGAGTAATGATTTCTCCTAGACGAGCTCCTGTACGTTTATCTTTTTTAATCAATCGATATTTGATAGCTGGTTCTGACATTTCTTATTTCCTACTTTCTCTCATATCTCTATTTATTATGAAAGCATTTTTAGCATCATTTCAATAATATCATCTAAACCTACATTGCTTTCGTTTGTATGTTCCATATATTCTCTTCTTACATTATCCATCAATAAACTTAAAGTCGCCGCATTGAAAATATACACAATAGTCTCGTATTCCTGTTCGCTGATCTTGTGTTCTGAAGAAAAAGATTTTAATTTCTTGCACAAGGAATTTTTGACATAGTCTTCTTTATAATTCGAAATAGATTTCATATTTTCATTACCGACTTCTTTAACTGTTCCGATAACGATCGTACGATGACGATTGTACATTTCGACAATAAAGCGTCCTGCTTTTCTCATTAAATCTTCTGTGTTGTCAAAATCGAGACTGAAAAATTCATCTACTTCATTTGTAATTTGAGCGGTATGTTGTTTATACGCTGTATCGATCAGTAGCTGCTTTGAGGTGAAATTTTTGAAAATCGTCGTTTCGTTTACTCCAGCCTGATCTGCAATTTTTTTGGTGGTCGTGCTTTTATAGCCAACATGCGATATTAAATCCAATGCTGCATCAACGATTTTTTGTTGAGTTTTAGTTAATTTATTAATATCGATGGGATGTAGTTCTTTCACTTCAAAAGCCTCCATATCTTATCAGCTTATCTTTATGTAAAAATGCTGACTCAATGCTATATATTATCATACTTTGATTTTTAACTAAAGTACATTTGGTATTTTTCGTTTTTAACTGACTAAAAAAATGTCAAAATTTGTTAATAAGCGAGGTATTAAACTAGCAAACGCTTTCAAGTTGTGTTATTCTATAAGTGGGAAGAGGAATGCAACATGGAAGATAGAGTTAGATGTTTAGTTTAACAGCTTTTGGAACATTCTTTTTGAACAACTGATTTTCAGATTTAAGAAAAGATCGATTCGAATACCAGTTTTGGAACACAGATTATGAAGGTGTTTAAAAAAATTTCTACAATGAGCAAAGTGCATGAACCGAAAAACTTTTAGATTAACCGAACCAATGTTTAACATGAGTATTTAAAACTTGATTCAACACCCTCTATCTTCCTAATTCCTCTGTAAACCAATAGAAGTTGGCCGTATCATCAGCCAACTTCTATTTTTGTTTTATTTTACGAACATAGCATCTCCAAAGCTGAAGAATCGGTATTTTTCATTAACCGCATGCTCATAGGCAGAAAGGACATGATCTCTTCCGGCAAAAGCACTAACTAACATCACTAATGTTGATTTAGGCAAATGGAAGTTGGTAGAGAAAGCTTCTACTACTTTAAATTGGTAGCCCGGAGCAATAAAGATATCTGTCCAACCACTGTCTGCTTTGATTTCTCCATCAAATTTCGTACCGATCGTTTCGAGTGTTCGAATAGAAGTCGTCCCAACGGCTACGATTCTCCCTCCATTAGCTCGTACTTGATTTAATTTGTCTGCTGCTTCTTGAGTTAAACGATAAAACTCTGCATGCATTTTATGTTCTTCAATATTGTCTACGCTGACTGGTCTGAAAGTACCTAGTCCAACGTGCAATGTCAAGAAGACCAATTCGACACCTTTAGCTTTGATTTGTTCCAACAACTCAGGAGTGAAATGCAATCCGGCGGTAGGTGCAGCTGCAGAACCATTTTCTTTTGCATAGACTGTTTGATAGCGTTCTTTATCTTCCAGTTTTTCTTTAATGTACGGCGGTAAAGGCATTTCACCTAAAGATTCCAATACTTCCAAGAAAATCCCTTCGTAAGAAAATTCTACGATTCGACCTCCATGTTCTAATTCTTCTTTTACTTCTGCTTTCAGTCGGCCGTCTCCAAAATGGATGATTGTCCCTTTTTTAGCTTTTTTAGCAGATTTGATCAACGTTTCCCATTGATCTCCTTCGATATTTTTCAGTAATAACACTTCTAAATGTCCGCCAGTATCCGGTTTGACTCCATATAAACGTGCAGGAAGCACTCTTGTATCATTCATAACAAGAGCGTCCCCTGGGTTCAACTCATCTATGATAGAAGTAAAATGAGTATCTTTCATCTTTCCGGTTTCTTTGTCCAACACCAATAATTTCGAGCTTGAACGATCAGCTAACGGCGTTTGTGCAATCAATTCTTCCGGTAAATCAAAATCAAAATCTTCTGTTGTTAACATCTTCATTTCTCCTAATCTAGTTTTCTGTGGCAGGTAAAGGATAGCCTAAGTGCTCGTATCCTACAGCAGTGACTATTCTACCGCGCGGAGTTCTCTGAATCAACCCATTTTGCAATAAGAACGGCTCGACCATATCTTCGATTGTTTCAATCTCTTCGCTGATATTTGCAGCAATCGTTGATAATCCTACAGGACCTCCGTTATAACTCTCAATCATCATTCTTAATAATTTTTGGTCGACGATGTCTAAACCTTTATCATCGACTTGCAGCATGGTGAGAGCAGAGTGTGCGGTATCTTTTGTGACAACTCCGTCTGCTTGGACTTGAGCATAATCACGAACACGTTTCAACAAACGATTAGCTACACGAGGTGTTCCTCTCGAACGTCGGGCAATTTCTACAGCTCCACTCTCTTCAATGTGGGTTTCAAAGATATCTGCTGACCGCAAAACGATATCAGTCAAGTCTTTCACCGAATAGTACTCCATATGAGAGACGATTCCGAATCGATCGCGTAAGGGTGCTGATAATTGTCCTGCTCGTGTCGTAGCTCCTACCAATGTAAATGGCGGTAATGGAAAATGCACAGGATGTGCAGTTGGACCTTCGCCTACAATAATGTCTATAAAATAATCTTCCATCGCAGAATACAAAACTTCCTCTACTACTTTCGGCAAACGATGGATTTCATCGATAAACAACACATCTCCCGCTTCTAAATCATTCAACAGTGCTACCAGATCACCAGATTTCTCGATTGCAGGTCCGCTGGTCGTTCGGATGTTGACGCCCAGTTCATTGGCTATGACCATCGCCATTGTTGTTTTACCAAGTCCTGGTGGTCCATACAACAATACATGGTCTAATGCTTCTTCTCTCAATTTAGCCGCTTCAATATAGATAGACAACTCTTTTTTGACAAGATGCTGTCCAATATACTGTCTTAAGTATTGGGGACGTAGTGATTTCTCAACCATTTCTTCTTGGACACCTTCAATATCACCAGAAATAATCCGTTCCTCATAAGTCATATGCACTCACCTCTTTCTATAGACTTATTTTTTCATCATTAATTTTAAGGCTTCACGCAAGTAAGCATCTGTTGTATCATGCTGGATTTTTTCTAATTCTCCTGATACTTTTTTGATCTCTCGAGCAGAATACCCTAAAACTTTTAACGCTTCTAATGCTTCTGTGATATGGACATTTCCTTCTACGCTGTCAAACGTCAAAGCCGTTCCTTGAGCCCATTCGACATCGAGATCACCTAATTTCCCTTTCAAATCCAATACGATTTGAGAAGCCGTTTTTTTGCCTACTCCCGGGAATTTAGTTAAATAGTTGGCATCATTGTGTTCAATAGCTTGAACCAATCCCGAATGGTCTTCGTTCGCTAAGATAGCCAATGCACTCTTTGGACCAATACCAGATACATTCAATAATTTTAGGTACAGCTTTTTTTCATTTAGATCTTTAAAGCCGTACAACGTGATATCATCCTCACGAACAGCTTGATACACGTATATCAGCACTTCTTCATTCATTTTAGTGGAAAAGCGATACGGATTTGCTGAATGGATTTGATAACCCATCCCTTGATTTTCTACTACTACATAGGCTGGACTAACATACGTCAGTATGCCTTTTATGTATTCATACATAAGTTAATTTCTCCTATCCATTCTTTCGATAAAAACAGCACACTTGTTCCCTTTATTCTAGCACAATCTGATTTAAATCACCAATACACCTTTAATAAGGTTTGTGTCAAGTTTTTCTCGAGCGTCCTATTACTCCGCTAGTTTAGGCACTCTATTTTTGTACACTTGTCAGCTACCGCACGGCTCCGCCGCTTGCTGGCCCATCTTTTGGAAGAACGTTCCTAAAACCAGGAACCTTCTCCCAAAAGACAGGAATTAACGAAAACTTTTGATTAATTGTCCTATTGCCGATGAATGAGAGGCATATAATGGAATCGTCCCATTCTTTGCACCAACTGATTGCCGTGTTTTCTCATGCAATAACGACGATAAACGAACCGTTTGTTTCAACTTGCGTTGTTGCCGAGTACTTCTATTTTGCTGATGAAGATAGGCTTCGCGTAAGGTGTGATTGAACATGCCTTGTTTTACTTTTACCATAGCTTCACAGCCTTCTGCGCTCCAATGCATCCCACGTTTTTTCATTCGAAAAGAAATATGCCGTTGATTCGACTCCATTGCGCCTAAACCTCTTGCGTCCTTCGGCACTTGTTCTGCTTTTTCACGCCAGTCGAAAATCCGATCCCAATTCCGTAATACGTATGTTCTGAACGTATTCAATTTTTCCACTGCCGGTGTCTCGTCTAATGTACTTTCATACGTATCCAACCAAATAGTTAATTCATCTAAATCATGCGTTTTTAATGCTTGACGGACATGCTGTTTAAAAACGTTAGTTTGCGATCCAAACGCGCGGTTTAAGCCTTGGAAGACATGATAAGAGTCTAGTTGATTTAAAACAGGATAGTTCGATTGAGAAAAAGCTTCTTGGAATTTGTCTGCGGTATACCCTTGTCCACCGTCACTATTGGTAATGATTTGAGCTTGCTGTAAGGCATAATGATTCGCTGTAAAAGCTTGGACTTCTGCCCAAAAACCAGCGGTTTTTTTAGTCGTCATGATGGCTTTAGGTTCTTTTAAAGAAACGCGCTTTCCGTTTTTCTCCCAGCCTTCGTAAAGGATGGCATGACGAACTTCTAAGCTTTTTTTCTTTTCTGTCCCACGTACAAAAACCCCATCCGCTTCGGCGTAAAAATAGTCCACCTTTTTTCCTTCGGGCAACTCCGTGGCTTCTTCTAGTTCCAATACATTTTCTTCATCCTCACGTGATTGTGCTGCTCCAACGCGTTTAAGAAGACTGCCGACTGTTTGATGACTCAGCGTAATGGCCGTCCATTCGTTTAGAATAGCTGCGGTATCTCGATAAGTAGCTTTACTCACCAACTCTGCCACTTTTACTTCTACTAGTGGGCTATGGCGTTGATATTTTCGAATGCCTAACCATTCATCTAGTGGATAATGGTTCTGATTATTAGTATCCACCATTAGCGTACGCCGGTACCGAACGGGACCGAAAATAAATTGAACCGTTTTCCAATCTGCTCGTTTTACTTTCCAACCTTCACGTTGTTTTTCCTCTTTGATCACTTCGTTGAAGTTCGACAAAATCTGACCCATTAACTGAGCGAACACATCATACATATAGCCTTGAATCGCTTCTTCTGTTTCTATTAAGTTGCTTGAATCCTTTATTATTTGATAAACCTTTGATATAATCTTATCCATAAGAAGGCCTCTTTCATTTATGTATTTGCCCTGCAAAGCATACATTTATGATAAAGTGCCTTCTTTCTTTTTTCCAGTAAAATTATTGGCTCTCGAGAACTATTTTACACATACTTTAATAAGATAAAACCAAAATTGTCAGTAATATTCGTATCAGCATAATTTACCAGAGAACAAAAAAAGCTGTCTCACAAGAGAGACAGCTTTTTCCTACTTTTGATGAGGTTAAGCAAATAGCTTACGGTATTCTGCATAGCCTTCTTCTTCTAATTTTTCAACCGGCACAAAACGCATAGCTGCTGAATTGATGCAGTAACGTAATCCTCCAGCTTCTGTTGGTCCATCTGGAAATACGTGTCCTAAATGAGAGTCCGCTTCTTTGCTGCGCACTTCGATTCTGCGCATGCCGTAACGTGTATCCATTTTTTCAATGACATCTTTCGTTTCAATTGGTTTAGTAAATGAAGGCCATCCACAACCCGCATCGTATTTATCATTAGATGAGAATAGTGGTTCGCCACTTACTACATCTACATAAATTCCATCTTCATAAAAATCATCGTATTCGCCTGTAAAAGGTCTTTCTGTTCCTTCATTTTGAGTGACTTCAAATTGTTCTGGAGTCAAGCGTTGCTTCAATTCTTCTTCTGAATATTTTGCCATTCTATTTCACTCCATCCTTGCTTTCTTGTAACAGTGTGCTTTTCACTTACTATTAGTATATATCATGCATCGAATTTTTTCAATGAATTGGATTAGCCTAATTATCCAATAGAAGTAAAGACAACATACAGTATCAGTCCTACTAGAATAGAACTCGCACCCGACAACATTAAAATCATCGGCATAAGACTTTTTGGTTTGCGATGAACATAGTTTTCTTTTGGATTCAACTCATTGTAATAAACCTCTAAGGAAGAACCAATAGGGAAAAGAGATTCTAAGGGATTTCGAGACATCATGCTGTTTCGTTTTACGTGCAGCGTTTGGTCAAATTTATCTCCCGTTACTTCAGTTTCCCCATAAAGATTACTCGACTTTACCGCGATTGCTCGATAAATCAAACGCGCTTTATAGGGGGTGCCTTTGTGTTCAAAACGTACAATAGGGAAATATAATCCATTGCCTCTAGCGTCGAATCCCGTTACTTCGCCTTCTGTTTTTCGAGTGCAACGATCCAGTTTGTTTTCAGTTCTTTTTTTGATTGCGTAACCTATAATAATCATTGCCAATCCTGAAACACTTAATATTCCTAACATCAATAATCCTACTGCTGCATCATCCATCAACTTTCTCCTGCCTTTTTACCATATCGTGTTACGTCTTTTTCACAAATTGTGTCCCACAAGAAGGACACGTGATCCTTATTTTGTTTTTGCCTTTAGGAACACGTACTTTTTGTTTACACGAAGGACAACGATAATACCGATATTGTTTTCGTTGTTTTACTTCATTTGGTATCTTTTTGATACGAGTTAAAAACTTTCTTTTTTTCTGCAAATAAAGCTGGTTTTCTCTCCAGCGCTTCGCAGGTTTGTTAGACAGCACTCTTACATAAGCATAGATCAACGTCCCTAAACCTAAAAAAGTAAATACTGAAAATGAAGTGATGTTCGCTAACAAAACCAATACCAAACTTATAATCACTAAGAATTTTGAATAATTGTCTATTCCATATCTGCCTTGCATGAAGCGATTGATTTTTTCTTTCATCTGTTAGTCGGTGCTAACTGCACCTGAAATCCCCTTTCGTCCTTCATCTTTTTTTAATGAGGATCTTGTATCCGTTTGAACATTTTTTCCATATCTTTATTGCCAAAATGAATGATCACTGGTCTTCCGTGCGGACAATTATATGGATTCTCCGTATAGCCTAAATCTCTTAGTAGTTGCCGAGCTTCTTGATCATTCAAATAATGATTAGCTTTGATCGATTGCTTGCAGCTCATCATGATAGCTGTAGCTTCTCTAAACTTCGCTACTGAAACTGACCCGCTTTCTAAAAGAAGGTCGATCATCTCTCGTACGATTTTTTCTTCCTCTCCAGAAGTGAACCAAATTGGGTGTCTTCGAAGCAAAAAGCTGTTTTGTCCAAAAGGCTCTAAATAGATGCCTACTTTTTCTAAAGCCTCTTTATTTTCCTGAATTTTTAAGGCATCACTATTTGGATAATCCAACATAATCGGCACTAGCAATTCCTGCAGATCCGAGCTGACTTCGCCAATTTTTTTACGGAAATATTCATACTTGATGCGCTCTTGTGCTGCATGTTGATCTAGAATATACAAACCATTCTCGTTTTGAGCGAATAAATAAGTCCCATGCATTTGACCAATATACTCTAATGACGGCAACTGCTTTACTTCCTCTTCTTCTGCCAGCATTTTTTCGGCTGCTTTGATATGCGACTCTTGATGCAGCTCGATCAATTCACTGGAAACATCCTGTTCAAAAACCGACGTAGAATCCATCTCAGCAACTTCTCTGGAAAGTGAAGCCTTATTCAATTCCGTATCTTCGCTTACGTAAAAATTCGTTTTTCCAGCCTTTTCTATTCCTTCTTCAGTAAGATGAACAGAACCGGATGTTTCCTCATCAAGTCGACTTTCTTTTTCTGATCTAACCCAAGAGGAAGATTCTTTTATTTCATCTGTCCGATCTTCAGTCATATCTAATCGGATCTGCTCGGCCTTATCAGTCGATTTATTGAATTTGTTTTTAAAGCCTAAATTCTCTAAGGCATCCGGAATCAGTTGTACTTTACTTAAAGACTGTCGAATGGCTTCTGTCAATAGATCCATCAGCTCTTTTTCATTGCTGATCCGAACTTCTTGTTTTGTCGGGTGGACATTCACATCTACTAACAAAGGGTCCATATCGATCGTAATGGCCGCAATCGGAAAACGTCCTACCATCAATTTTGAACCGTAACCCTCAATAATAGCTTTGTTCAATAGGTAATTTTTAATGTACCGACCGTTTACCATAATGGACAAGTAGTTTCGGCTGGCCCTGGTTACTTCCGGTAAAGATATATAGCCGCCTATTTTGAAATCTAAATTTTCATTTGCGATCGGGCGCATTTTTTTAGCGGTTTGTACGCCGTATATTCCAGCTAGTGTCTGACGCAAGTCTCCATTGCCGACTGTCCTCAGCATTTGATTGTCATCGTGAACTAATCGAAAAGCAATATCAGGATGACTCATAGCTAGACGGTTGATCATATCTCCTATATTAGCCAACTCTGTTTGTAGGGACTTGACATACTTTAACCGAGCAGGTGTATTGAAAAATAAATTCTCAACGGTGATTTTTGATCCCTTACGAGCATCACTTGATCGTTGTTCGATTATTTTCCCGCCTTTTAAATGCAAGTAAGTACCCTTTTCCTTGCCTGTAGAAGTTTCTAGAGTCACTTCTGAGACAGAAGCAATACTAGGCAAAGCTTCTCCTCTAAACCCCAATGTCCGAATACGGAATAAATCATCTCTTGAATGGATTTTACTTGTGGCATGCCGCTTAAATGCTTTTTCCGCTTCTGAAGAAGGGATTCCATCCCCGTTATCGATCACTTGGATTTTTCTTAATCCTGCTTCTTCAATACGGATATCGATTTGGGTGCTATGAGCATCGATGGCATTTTCCACCAGTTCTTTCACAACTGACGCCGGTCTTTCAATAACTTCGCCCGCTGCGATCTGGTTGGCAAGCATTTCTGAAAGTTCTTCAATTTTAGCCACTTATCCCATCTCCTTTATTATGATTCTTTATTCTGTAACTTCTGTTGCAGACGGTTCAATTCATTAATGGCTTCTAATGGCGTAAGAGTCAATAAATTGATATTTTTCAACAACTGAATAACTTCTTTCTCTTGAGGATCTTCTAAACTGAACAGCGATATCTGCTGCTCTGCAGTACTTTCTACCGGGGCTTTTTTTGTTTTAAGCGCAGTCGACTGAATTTTTGGTGTGTTTTCTGCAACTGACTCCGCCATTTCCTGCACTACTGGTTTTTGTTGTTCCAATTTTTTCAAAATCGTTGCTGCTTTTTCCAGCAATTCTTCCGGCAACCCTGCTAGTTTTGCTACTTGGATTCCATAACTTTTATCCGATGGGCCAGGAAGCATTTTATGCAGAAAGACCAATTCGCCTTCTTCTTCGATAGCTCCTACATGACAATTCTTCAACTGTTCCAACTCTTGTTCTAGAGCAGTCAGTTCATGATAATGAGTCGAAAACAATGTCTTAGCATGAACATGCTGATGAATGTATTCAATAATCGCTTCTGCTAAAGCCATTCCATCATACGTTGCCGTTCCGCGCCCGATTTCATCAAATAAAATCAAGCTGTCCTTTGTGGCATAGGTCAAAGCTTGGTTAGCTTCCATCATTTCCACCATAAAGGTACTTTGACCAGAAATTAAATCATCTGCAGCACCAATACGTGTAAAAATTTTATCAAATACAGGCAGTTTGGCTTTATTAGCCGGTACGAAACAGCCTATCTGTGCCATGATCACTGTTAATGCTAACTGACGCATGTAGGTACTCTTACCGGACATATTGGGTCCTGTGATCAGCATGATCTGCGTATCTTTATCCATTTCAACGTCATTTGGTACATAGATTTGCTGCCCCAGAACCTTTTCCACTACCGGATGTCTGCCATCAATCAATTCAATTTCTTGACTGCCTTTTTCCATCAATGGACGAACATAATGGTATTTCTCACTCACTGTAGCAAAACTTTGCAATACATCCACAGTAGCCACAGCTTTAGCCAAGTTTTGCAACCGTTCAATGGAATTTTTGACCGTTTCTCTGATTTCAGCAAACAATTCATATTCTAAAGCCGTAGATTTGTCTTCTGCCTCTAAAATGATCGCTTCTTTTTCTTTCAGTTCAGGAGTGATGAACCGCTCTGCATTAGAAAGGGTTTGTTTCCTCTCATATCTTCCTTCAGGCAAATGAACCAAGTTTGCTCGAGTAATTTCGATATAATAACCGAATACTTTATTGTATCCAATTTTTAAGGTATTGATTCCAGTTTTCACTCTTTCTTCTGCTTCCATACTAGCAATCCACTGCTTGCTGTTTTTCATGGCGTCCCGGTACTCATCCAACTTAGCATTGTATCCGTCTTTAATGATACCACCATCTTTGATGGCAATAGGCGGCTCATCATGAATGGCTGTTTCAATCAAGTCGCTGACTTCTGCTACAGGATCTAATTGCTTCAACAAGCTGGTCCATTCTTCGTTCTCGTTCATCCCTTGGATTAAATTGTTTAAAAGGGGGATTTGATTTAATGAAGTTTTTAGTTGGATCAAGTCGCGTCCATTCACGTTTCCAAAAGCGATTCTTCCAGCAAGTCTTTCTAAATCATAAACTTTCGTTAACACTTCGTTTAAATCACTGCGTTCGAAAAAGTGGTTCAGCAGGTTCTCTACTATACGCTGTCTAGCTTCGATTTTCTCTTTATGAACTAAAGGACGGTTGATCCATTGCTTTAACAGACGTCCTCCCATTGCTGTCTTCGTTTCATCCAACAGCCACAACAACGTTCCTTTTTTTTGTCCATCTCGAATAGAACTAGTCAGCTCCAAATTTTGTTTAGAATAATGATCCATCTTCAAATAATGAGAAGGCGTATATTCTTCAGCTGTCTGCAGATGATCCAAACTTCTTTTTTGTGTCTCTGACAAATAAGATAACAATAAATTCAGCACAAAACGCTTATTCTTTGACTCTACGCTTCCCAACAAATGAATCAATGGTTCGGCTGACTCAACCGTTTTTTGAGTCGAGATCAATATTCCCAACTTAGTATTCAATTCTGCTTGTTCTTCAATCGATTCGCCTTCCATGAAGACAGTTTCTTTCGTTTTAAGACTGATCAATTCACTGATTAATTCTTCTTTCGTGTCTATTTGAGTAACCTTCAACTCTCCTGTACTCAAATCCACATAAGCTAAGTGATAATGATTGGTTTCATCAATAAACAAAGCGGTCAAATAGTTATTGCTTTTTCCATCTTGGCTCTTCAGATCCATAGCTGTCCCTGGAGTCACTACTTGAACTACTTCACGTTTAACCATCCCTTTAGTTGTCTTAGGATCTTCTACCTGTTCACAAATAGCTACTTTATATCCTTTTTCGATCAACGTATCGATATACCCTTGCGCTGCATGATAAGGCACTCCACACATCGGTATAGGGTCTTCAGCATTTTTATTTCGACTTGTCAAAGTTACTTCCAATACTTGTGAAGCTTTTACAGCATCTTCATTGAACATTTCATAAAAATCGCCTAAACGATAAAAAAGAAACGCGTCTGGATATTGTGCTTTGATGTTCAAATATTGCTCCATCATTGGGGTATGTTTTGTTTTTTGCGGCATGTGTACTGATTCCCCCTATTTTCTTTTCATTCTATCTTAAAATTTAACGATCCAACCCAAAAGGACGATCTTCATTAATCATAATGGGTTCGATTTTTTTTGCTTTTCCTGTTTGGTCATCTATTTCAATATAACACGCAGATAACATTTGTCGTCCCTCTTTAGGTACTTCGAATCGTGTCGGCATTTGCGTTAAAAATTTGCGCAATACTTGTTCTTTCTTCATTCCCAAAACGGCATCATAAGGGCCTGTCATACCTGTATCAGTCAAATAAGCCGTTCCTTCCGGCAATATACGAGCGTCATTTGTTTGTACATGCGTGTGTGTTCCAACCATAGCAGATACTCGTCCATCTAGATACCATCCCATAGCTTGTTTTTCGCTAGTTGTTTCCGCATGGAAATCCACAAAAATATGATCTGTCCGCTCTTTAGCTATTTCAATCAGCTCGTCAACTTTTCTAAAGGGATCGTCTACATCATTCATAAAAACTCTTCCATGAAGGTTGATGACCGCCAATTCTTGAGTATTCACTTTTACGAAGGTCATTCCCTCTCCCGGGACCATACCTTCGGGATAATTAGCTGGACGAATCATTTTTTTGGCATCGTCGATAAATTCAAATATCTCTCGATTATCCCACGTATGGTTCCCCATGGTAACCACATCTACGCCATCTTGTAAAAATCCTTTGTATATTTTTTCTGTGATACCGCGACCAGACGCTGCATTTTCGCCATTTAAAATGGTTACTTGCGGTTTATAGATTTTTTTTATTTTTGGCAGGTACTCGTGAACCATCTCTCTTCCAAGTGAACCTACAACATCTCCAACAAAAATCAACCTCATTAAAAATCCTCTTCTCTCGTATCTTATGTATTATAAGATTACTCATATACTAGTTTGTATTTTATTTTCTATCCCTCTAATTTTAACAAGAATTACCTTGAAAAGAAAGGCTCTCTAAGAGCAATAATCGAGTAGGAGATAAATAATTAATTTATTTATCGTCCTCTCACACCACCGTACGTACCGTTCGGTATACGGCGGTTCAATTTCATATAACATGCTTTTGTTTTAAATAGTAACTATCTGGAGATACTAGACCTTTGAAGGCTAGTATCTTATTGGTTACTGTGGTTGTCATAACCCAGGACAGGGCTATTCGGGCAGTTCCTTTGGAACTGTGGCTATTCATGTAGGCGTTGTAGTCGCTCATCCCTAGTTTAGTGAGGGCTCTTCTTCGATTTTTGGCTGTTTTCCATTGGTGCCAGATACACATCCTCAGTCGATAACGAAGATGACTCGCTATTTTCTTGAGTTTTGTGTGCATATTTCCTATTTTGAAATAGTTCACCCATCCTCTGATGACTTGATTCAATTTAACGATGCGGTAAGCCATATCAATGCCCCAGCTTTTCTTGCTTAGCTGATGAAGCTTATATTTAAACGTCTCGATTGATATGGCATGAGGCTTTGCTTGATAGCCTTTATCTGCTTTCGACCAATAGAATCCAAATCCCAAGAATTTAAAGGTTGGGTCATTAGGTTTAATGATTTTCGATTTACTCGTGTTCACAGTTAAACCCAGAGTTTCCTCAATATATCGTGTAACCGAACGCATTACGCGCCTTGCTGCGAATTCGCTCTTAACGAGGATAATGCAGTCATCTGCGTATCGCACGAAGTGTAGACCTCTTCTCTCTAGTTCTTGGTCGAGTTCATTTAAGAGGATATTACTCAATAATGGCGAGAGGTTTCCCCTTGGGGAGTGCCAACTGGACTTTCCTCATATTCTCCGTTTACCATAATGCCACTCACGAGATATTTCCGAATCAATGATATCACATCACCATCGGTTATTTTCCGAGAAACTAGATTCATCAGTCGATCATGGTTAACAGTGTCAAAGAACTTCTCTAAATCAATGTCGACAATCCAGTGATAACCTTCGTTCATATCTCTTAGCCCTTGCGCTATAGCCATATGGGCGTTGCGGTTTGGACGGAATCCATAACTACTGTTGTGGAAGTGTTCGTCAAAAATGGGTGTGAGAACTTGTGCAATCGCTTGTTGAATAACTCGGTCAATCACTGTCGGTATACCCAGTAGTCTGACCCCACCCGATGGTTTAGGTATTTCTACTCTTCTGACAGGTTTAGGTTGATAGTGACGTTGACGAATAGTCTGAATAAGCTCTTCTTTGTGCTGACGAAGATATTCTTTAGCCTCTTCGATAGACATACCGTCAATGCCTGCGGCACCTTTATTCCGTTCCACTTGTCGAGAGGCTTCGTTTAAATTATTTCTGGATAGGATTCTATCCAGTGTCCTGTTTTCCTGCATGCTTGTTACTCCTTTTCTGCTCTCGTAAGGCAGCTATCTACTTTTACGCTGTCGTAGCCAATAGTCTTTGGCGGCCTCCAATAAAGATGTTTGTAACGATAAAATTGTTCGGTCCTTCGCTCTTTCTAGCTTTCACTAGCTGTCTTCACTACTACGACCTCTGCTGACTTCTCATGAGTCAAGCACTTATCACTAAGTGTATTTGGTATAACGTCATGAGACCTCCCCAGTTAAGGTGCGAACTCTTTCACTCCATCTATCTGCCACATTTATGCTTCGAGTTAGGACAGTTATCGGACTTTAGCTTCTTTCGCAGCCTTATCCACTCGACTCACCTCTTATGTGATTTCTGTTCGTCAGACCAGAGTTTTGCCTTAGGCTTCCTTCAGATTCCACCTCACGGTGGACACCCTTGCCGTCAGCTATATGCTTACCACTGTCAGGTCGCATTCGGGACTTGCACCCGTTAGAGTTCGCCCATGCTGGGCGAACGAAAAAAGGAGCAGGAATGCATCCCGCTCCTTTTAATTTTTTTATTTTGCGTACTCAACAGCTCTTGTTTCTCGAATCACCGTTATCTTGATGTGTCCAGGATAATCTAATTCTTCTTCGATCTGCTTACGCACTTCACGCGCTAGAGTTACAGCCGTCAAATCATCCACAACTTCTGGTTTGACCATGATTCTGACTTCACGTCCAGCTTGAATAGCATAACTTTGTTCCACACCGTCAAAATCTTTCGCAATAGATTCTAACTTCTCAAGTCTATGGATGTAGTGCTCCAATGATTCGCTCCTTGCACCTGGTCTAGCGGCAGATAGGGCATCTGCTGCAGCTACCAATACAGAAATTACGGATGTTGCTTCGATATCTCCGTGATGAGAAGCTATAGCATTGATCACTGTATCATTTTCTTTGTACTTACGGGCAATCTCTGCCCCAATCTCTACGTGAGAACCTTCTACTTCATGATCTAAGGCTTTACCTATATCATGCAATAATCCAGCTCTTTTAGCCAATGTGATATCTTCTCCTAATTCGGCAGCCATGACACCAGCTAATTTAGCTACTTCTAGAGAATGCGATAACGCATTTTGACCATAACTTGTTCTAAACTGCAAACGACCGACAATTTTGATCAAATCAGGATGTAACGAATGAACCCCTACATCAAATGTAGCTTTTTCACCAATTTCACGGATATGGTCATCCATTTCTTTACGAGATTTTTCAACCATTTCCTCAATACGTGCTGGGTGAATTCTGCCATCTTGAATCAATTTTTCTAAAGTCATTTTTGCAATTTCTCTACGAATTGGATCAAATCCGCTAAGTACAACAGCATTAGGCGTATCATCGATAATTAAATCCATACCTGTTAATGATTCAATGGTACGAATGTTTCGACCTTCGCGTCCAATGATGCGGCCTTTCATATCATCATTCGGCAATGTCACAACAGAAACTGTTGTTTCAGACACTTGATCAGCAGCACTACGTTGAATAGCTGCAGCGATTAAATTCTTCGCTCTGCGATCTGCTTCTTTCTTAGCTTCATCTTCAAGATTCTTAATCATTACAGCTGTTTCATTAGACAATTCTTCTCGAGTCTCCGCCATAATAATTTCTTTGGCTTCTTCTCTGGTAAGAGCTGCAATACGCTCTAGTGTTTCTTGTTGATCCGTAATCAGATCTTTTGCCTTTTGCTCTAAATCGTTAATTTGTTGTTGTCTCGAACTTAGTCGATTCTCGTTCGCTTCAATATCGCGTTCACGTTTCTCCAACCCGCTACTTTTTCGATCGAGTTTATCTTCTCGTTGAACTAATCGATTCTCTTGTCTAGAGATTTCTGCTCTTCGCTCTTTCAGTTCAGCTTCAATTTCAGTTCTATATCTGTGGCTCTCATCCTTCGCTTCTAACAACGCTTCCTTTTTCATGGTTTCTGCTTCTTTATTTGCATTCTCCAAAATACCAGTTGCAGTGTTTCTAGCATCATCCAATTCTTTTTCGTAAGTTGTTTTGCGGATGATGTATCCAACAAACAGACCGACAACTAAAGTAACGATAGCGAAGGCTATACTTAAAAAGTCCAATTTAACACCTCCGTATCCATTATTTAATTTGTCTTCATCATTTTCATTTCACCAGCAAATCCCTATTTTTTTTGCTGAATTTATATCTATTTAAACTATATTTTAATAGATAACCTAATTTTAATTGTAGAAAGTTGACATGTCAACTCAAATCAAGAAATGCGGGGTAATTCTTATTCACATATCTAATTAAATAGTCAATTTTTATCCATTTGTTTCGTTTTATTGGACCTCTGTCAAGAAAATGGACACCAAAATAGTCAAAAATTTATATAAAAAGACTAGACACAAGCCATTAAAAAAAACAGTAATCTATTTAATCAAACGCTTTGAAGAGAAGGAATAGTCGCTTCAAGAACGATTTTAGGTTGTTGACGTTCATATTGATTAGGCGAAAGATAGTTGTTGGAGGAATGCCGTCTTTTTTCATTGTAGAATGCAGAAATATACCAGTTTATGGTTTGGATTGCCTCAGCTTTTGTTTTAAACTTTTTGCGATAAACCAATTCTTTTTTCAATGTCGCAAAAAACGATTCACTGCACGCATTGTCATAGGGATTGCCTGTTCGGCTCATACTGCCAACAGCTTCAAAAGCTTCCAAAGCTTTTCGATATTCTTTTGAAGCGTACTGACTACCTCGATCAGAATGGTGAATCAAACCTTTTCCTGGTTTGCGCAAGTCAACGGCCATTTTAAGTGCCCTTAAGGGCACTTCCGTCCGCATATGGTCTGCGATGTGCCAGCCTACTACTTTACGCGAATACAAATCTAAAATAGCGGCTAAATAAATCCAGCCTTCCCAGGTCCAAACATAGGTCATGTCCGTTACCCACACTTCATTTGGCTGATTGGTCTCAAAATCTTGGTGAAGAAGATTTTCAAAAATAGGTTGAGAATGATTAGAATCTGTTGTAATCATAAAGGGTTCACTTGGAATGGCGCGTAAGCCCATTTCGCTCATATAGCGGCCAACTGTCTTTTCAGAAACAAAATAGCCGTTGGCTGCTAGGTCTTTATGGATACGTGGAGCGCCATAAGTACCGAAGCTTTCATGAAAAAATTGGAAGATTTTTTGTCTGACTTTTTGACGATACAATTGATTTTCAGTGAGTTCTTTTTGCTTCATCTTTAGCCAATTGTAATAACCACTTCTTGAAACTTCAAGTACTTCGCACATCCTCACTACCGAAAATTCATCCTGGAAGTCTTCAATGAACTGAAACTTTATTCCCGGTTTTTCGTGAAGACATGCATGGCTTTTTTTAAGATTTCATTTTCCTCTGCGAGCTTCTCTATTTCTTTTTCTCGTTCCTTTATTTCTTTTTTATAATCTGAAGGAGTTTTATACTTATCTGATTCAGTAACGTCTTGTTTTTTGTGGTCTTTTTGTTGCCAATCTTCTTGGTTTTTATATTCTCGAATCCAACCACGTAAAGTGCCGTAAGGCAGACCTAATTCACGGGAGAGTTCCTTCATTTTTCGGTTTTCTTCCACAACCATTCGGCAGACATATTCTTTATATTTTGAATCATACAATTTTGGCATACTGAACACATCCTTTAGTTTATAGTTTCATTGTACTGAAAAAGTGTCCTTAAACCAGTGTCCAGTATTTAGACTACCTTAATTATAAAAATTTACTGTGACTCTAAAAGAGTTATTCCTTTACAAACATCCTATTCTATTGTCCTCTGAATGCAAAGAAACATCCATAGGAACGAATACATGATTCGCTCCTATGGATGTTAGATAACAATTTTAGTTGTATAAAGATTCACTGAATTAATCTTCTAATAACTCAATTTCTTCGCTTTCCGTTACGTCGTCATTAGATGCTGTGTTTTTCTCAGCAGGTACATATTCACCAAAGCCGTATGCAGCACGAACTTGTTGTTCTACTTCCGCTCTTAGTTCTGGATGATCAAGGAAGTATTGTTTCGCATTTTCGCGACCTTGTCCAATTCTTTGATCCCCATAAGAATACCATGCTCCTGCTTTATCAATAATTTCTTTTTCGGCTGCCAAGTCTACCAACTCGCCTACTTGAGAAACTCCTTTTCCATACATAATATCTACTTCTGCAACTTTGAATGGAGGTGCAACTTTGTTTTTTACCACTTTGATACGAGTACGGTTACCCAAGATATCTTGGCCTTGTTTAATTTGTTCAGCTCTTCTAACATCCAATCGAATAGTACTGTAGAATTTCAATGCTCTACCACCTGGAGTTGTTTCCGGATTTCCGAACATGATTCCGATTTTTTCACGGATTTGGTTGATAAAAATAACCGTTGTTTTAGTTTTGTTGATTGACCCGGATAATTTACGCAATGCTTGAGACATCAAGCGAGCTTGCAATCCCATGTGAGAATCTCCCATCTCACCTTCAATTTCCGCTCTCGGTACTAAAGCTGCTACAGAGTCGACGATCACAATATCAACAGCTCCACTAGAAACTAGTGCATCTGCGATTTCTAATCCTTGTTCACCTGTATCTGGTTGAGATAGTAATAATTCGTCGATGTTTACACCTAAAGCTGCTGCATACTGAGGATCCAATGCGTTTTCTGCATCGATAAACGCTGCTGTCCCACCCGCTTTTTGTGCTTCAGCAACAGCGTGCAAGGCTACAGTTGTTTTACCTGAGCTCTCTGGTCCATAGATCTCAATAATTCTACCTTTAGGATAGCCGCCTACACCTAGAGCAACGTCTAAAGACAATGATCCGGAAGAAACAGTAGAAATTTGTGTATCTACTTTATCTCCCATTTTCATTACTGAACCTTTTCCATAATTTTTCTCGATTTTTTTCAACGCTGCGTCTAATGCTTTTTTACGATCTTCTGACATGTAATGTCCTCCTTGATATCTTTTTATCTTTAGAATTTAATTTTTTTAAGGGGTTATCAGTTATTTGCTACTCCAATAATTATACCTTTTTAAAGAAAAATAAGCAAGGAAAAAGCGAACAAACATTCGGTTAATTTGTTATTTTTTCCGACTAGGCAACTCTAATAATAAACGCCGAACAAGGTCAAAACCAGTCAGAACGGATCGCTTTCTATTGCCATTGCGGTCTTTTCCAAAATGATAATAATAAGTTTGAGTTTCTCTGCCGGTAACAGCCAGACCGATCCATACGATTCCTGCTTTATCTCCGTCAACTTCTTTAGGACCTGCATATCCACTAAATGAAATTCCGATATCCGCATCAAACATTTCTTTTACTTTGTCTGCCATCTCTTCAGCGCACTCAGAACTAACCACTCCATATTGCTCAATGGTTTCCTCTGATACCCCTAAAACACTTTCTTTGATTCCTTCACTATAAGACACCAGTCCGCCTATAAAATTTAAACTCAATCCAGGGATATTTACCAATGAACTTTGGAACAGTCCACCTGTTAAGCTTTCTGCAGCAGTTAATCGATAATCTTTATTCACTAGCAAATCGCGTACGACTTGAGCTAACGAAGTTTCACTGCCAACCCCGTAAATATAATCCCCCACAATATCACGCACTTGTTTTTCCATTTGATCAATCAATTGGTTGCACTGATCTTGGTCTTGTCCTTTAGCAGTGATACGAATGGATACTTCGTTTTCTTCTGCATACGTGGCAATGGTAGGATTGGTTTGAGTGTCGATGATCGTTTCTAGTTGTGCGGCTAACTGGGACTCGCCGATTCCAAATAAGCGCAACACTCGAGACACTAGTTGGTCACTATCTTCTGTCAACTTAGCCAGAATAGGTCGCACTTCATTGTCAAACATTGGTTGAAGTTCATTAGGGGGACCAGGTAAGAGAATGTATTTTTTCCCCTCATGTTCTACGTACATTCCTGCCGCTAACCCAGTCTCATTTTTCAAGACTGTAGCTCCTTCAATAACCACCGCTTGCAAACGGTTGTTTTCAGACATTTCTCTTTCCATGTCTGCATGGTATTGAACAACTTTTTGCTCCGTAGCTTTATCCACAGCTAACGGCAATCCTAAATGATCTGCCAATACTTGTTTTGTCATGTCGTCTTGAGTAGGTCCTAATCCTCCAGAAAAAATCAAGATATCTGCTCTTTCTTCAGCTATTTTTACAGCTTCTCGCATTCGCTTATCGTTATCACCCACTACAGTGTGGTTGAAAACATCGATCCCTAACAAAGCCAATTCTTTGGATAAGTAACTCGCATTGCTGTTTACGATTTGTCCTAATAATAATTCAGTTCCGACTGCAATAATTTCAGCGTTCATATACCGTTTTCTCCTCTCTAAACTTACTGTACGCATTGGAGCTTTTACATTGTTAATTTTATCATACTTCTTCAAATAACATATAAAAGAAGCTGCAGTGAAACACGATGGTTTCACTGCAGCTTCTTTTATCTATTTGTTTACATCGAACCTTTGAATACTTGACTATTTTTGATGAAGTAATCTGCTCCAGAATAAATCGTAAAGAACAAACAGATATACAGCATTACAGTACCTATAGAGAATGGTAAAAATCCGAACGGAAAGTCATTCAACAATAAAAAGATGATCGCAAACATTTGCGTATTGGTTTTTATTTTGCCCGGCCAAGCAGCAGCTAATACGGTGCCGCCTTGCTCGACAAGAAGCAGACGTAAGCCCGTTACAGCTAATTCTCGCATAATAATCACGGCTACTACCCAAGATGGTGCCAAGTTCTGTCCTACTAAAACGATCATAGCGGTAGCGACTAGTAATTTGTCCGCTAAAGGATCAGCAAACTTCCCAAAATTGGTGACTAAATTTCTTTTGCGCGCTATTTGACCATCCAACCAATCTGTCAAACTGGCTACAACAAAAATAATTGTTCCTACCAATTGCGTCGTTTCAATAGTTGAACCTAAAACTGTTAATTCTCCCCAATTCAAGGGAGCTAAAACCACCAGCATAAAAACTGGAATCAAAATAATCCGAATGACGGTTAATTTATTTGGTAAATTCAAGAAAGACCCTCCTTAAAACAGCAAGAAAGTCCCGGGCACAATACCACAGGACTCTTACTGTTGGTTTACTGTTTATCTTTATTCTTCAGAACTTGTGTCAGATTCTGAAGTTGCTGCTTCAAATTGCAATTCGATCTCTTGGCGCACACTTTCAGAAGCTTCTGGTGCATATGGTATTTCATTGCCATTTAATTGAATGACGGTGTTCGGTGCACTTCCGATAACCATTTCGACAGAAGAAGTTCCAGTTGGAATTTCAGCTTCTAATGTCTCACCATCACTTACCAATCCTTGTTCAAGTGTGGTTCCATCTGCTGCAATACTTACCCATGTGTCTCCACCATCAGCTACTAAAGCCACTGTATTCGTCTCAGCTTGACTGGAAACTGTATAAACAGATGATGCCCCTGTTGAAGAAACGATCTCAACACTGTCTTCAGCCTCTGATTCTTCTGATTCGCTTTCACTGCTTTCTTCTGATGCAGACTCTTCCGATTCCTCAGCCGAACTTTCGTTTTCACTTGAAACGACTGTACTTGAGGAATCTACCGAGATCATATCTTCATCAGCATTATTTCCAGCAGAATTAGCAACAGCTACATAAATAGCTACCACGATTGCCAAAACCAATAAAACAATCAAGATTGTTGGTAGATTATCTTGAATTTTTTCAAGAAAAGAATTTTGTTTTTTACTGCCTGATCTCGTTTGACTGGAAGATACTTTTTCTACAAACTCTTCATCATGAGTGTGCGGAACAGTATCATCATATTCTTCTAATAGTTGATCTCCATTTAATCCTACAGTGTCAGCATATTGTTTGATAAAGGCGCGTGCATAAAATTTACCTGGCATCACATTGTAATTGCCTTCTTCGATAGCAATGAGATAACGTTTTTGGATCTTAGTGATTTGTTGCAGATCATCCAACGTATACCCTTTAGCCTTTCGCGCTTCTTGTAATTTTTCTCCTACTTCTGCCACAGAGTTTCTCACCTTCCTATTCTGCGAAATTAGTGAGCATACAAATCTCATTCATTTAAGAGTATAACATAACGCTATATAGAGAAGCATCTTTTTTCGACGATTTTTTAGAAATTCCTTCCCATTTTGATAAGGCGTTATCTTTAAGATTTGCTATTTTAACCAGCCGCCACTTACAGTGATCGTTTGACCGGTTATATACCCACTTCTTTGGTCTAACAATTGCTTCACCCAAAAACTGATGTCTTGAGGTGTACCTAATCGGCCTGCTGGAATCTCTTCCAGCAAGCTTTCTAATTCTTCTTGTGAAAAATCTGAAATCATTTTCGTATCCACTGCACCAGGAGCTACTACATTCACTGTGATGCCAAGACTAGCTACTTCTTTACTATAAGCTTTGACAAAGGCTGATTGTGCGCCTTTAGCAGTACTATAAATGACTTCCATTGGACTACCTGCTTCACCATAGACGGAACCTACGAATACGATTCTCCCTAAGGCTGAACAGGTTAATTTATCTTGGAGCAATTGAATCAATTGTATTGGCGTTGTAACATGTACAGCGAATAAGTCGTGCATTTCAGTTGCGCTGACTTCAGTGAGTAAATGATACGTCGTAAATCCGCTGGAAAAAACGACTGCATCTACTTGAAACAAACTTTCTGCTAATTCACTGATGTTTTTTTCTTGCGTCATATCCAGTTGCAAGCTGAAGAAATCTTGTTTAGGGTACTGCTGCTGCAGCAAGACCAATTGCTCCTCGACCCTTTGTTTTCCTTTATTATAGTGCAAATAAAGAGACCAGCCATCCTCCGCCAATTCATCGGCAATGGCTTTTCCGATATCTCCACTAGCTCCCATAACTAATGCAAATTTCACTGCTCTATTCCCCTTTTGGCCAGATCGTAAAAGTACTCATGTGTTCTTCAACCATGAACTCAGCTGCTAAGTCTCTCAATTCTTCCAATCGTATATTTTCGATGATCGGCACCATATCAAATAGAGCCGCCTCTCCAAATAATTGCTGACTATACTGGTTAGCAATATATTCTAATGAATTCAACGATTGCAAATGTTGTCCGATCATTCTTTTTTTGATCAGCAGTAAATGTTCTTCTGTCAACTCTTTGCTGTCTTTAGCTGTCAATAACAACTCTCTTATTTTTCGATCGAATGTTTCAGGATCTTTTGTATCACTTCCTACCTCTAAGAAATGGAATGAGCGATCTATATTATACTCATACGAAAAGCTGTCATCAATCAACCCATTATCATACAACTCTAAATAATTTTGAGAAGTCGATCCGAACAATAATCGCAACAAAACATTCATTTTCGTCTTCAATACTAAACCTTCTCGTCCAAAAGGAACTTCGTTTATCCCTTTTACGCCCAAAATACTTTTTGGTCGATTGACAGGCATTGAAATAGAGCTTTCTTTTACAATATCAGCTACTGTTTCTTCTGGAAAATGTCGAGTGATTTTCTCAGGTTTTTCGAACGTTTTTGCTTCTTGGTTTTCTTTTATGAGCTGCATCATCTCTTCAGGATCTAAATTCCCTACCACAAAAAGATTCATGTTACTTGGATGGTAAAAAGTGTTGTAGCATTGGTACAAGTATTCAGGCGTAATATCCATGATGCTGTCTACAGTACCAGCAATGTCAATGTGCAACGGGTGCTTAGGATACAAGTTGGATAAAATCCCAAAGAACAAACGCCAATCAGGCTCATCTTCATACATTTGAATCTCTTGTGCAATAATGCCTTTTTCTTTATTAACAGTTTCTTCCGTAAAATAAGGATCTTGGACAAAATCAATCAGTGTCAACAAGCTTTCTTTCACATTTTCTGTACTAGAAAATAGATAACTGGTTTGAGTAAAACTGGTAAAGGCATTTGCAGAAGCGCCTAGTTTGCCAAATTTCTGGAACACGTCGCCATCTTCTTTTTCAAATAGTTTATGTTCTAAGAAGTGAGCAATTCCATCGGGTACCGTTATCAGATCTTCACCACCCAAAGGAATAAAAGTGTTATCGATCGAACCGTAATCAGTAGTAAATAAAGCGTACGTTTTATAAAAATCATTTTTTGGCAATAAGGTCACCGTTAATCCGTTTGCGAGGGTTTCGGTATACACTGTTTCTTGCAATTGATCGTAGTCGATTCGTTTCATTCCGTTGCACCTCCTGTCAAAAAGAATGTTGCTTTCAACTGCACTTGTTCAGCAACGGCTATGACCTCTTCTTTGGTTACTCGATCAATATTTGATATCCAGTCTTGGATATCGATCACTTCACCTAAAGCTAAGTGATTTGCATACACTCGCTCAATAATAGAGCCGGGATTGTCTTCAGATTGAATAACATTATTTTTCAACATACTTTTTGTTTGTTCAAAATCTTCTTGAGAAAAGTTCCCCTTTTGCAGCTCTTTTAGCTGTTGAGCTACAATGGTTTTTACTTTCTCTACTTCTTTACTGTCTATACCCGTTTGGACGATCATTGTGCCATCAAATGTATTTAAAGAACTTGATGCGTAATAAGCCAAACTTTCTTTTTCACGGACATTCATAAATAATTTAGAATGTGGATAGCCTCCAAATAAACCGTTGAACACTTGTCCAGCATAATATTGTTTTCCATGGTAAAAAATCGGCGTCGTATAACCGAGATTGTATTTAGCTTGGGTGATCTCTTGACGCTCAGCTTGTTCATTGGCTGAGGACACGGCTGCCTCATGGTAAAACGCTGGGACCTTTTTCACGTCCCTATCTGTAAAGTTTAATGTTTTAAACACTTCCACTACTTTTTCTTTTGCCACATCTCCTAATACGTAGATGTCTATTTCATCGTTTTTTATCATCTCTTGATAATCGTATAGAAGTGTTTCATTGGTGATGGACATCAATTCTTCTTTTGCACCAATGCTAGGAAGCTGCTGATTTTTATCTTCGAACATTAAGCGTTGCAAAGCTAATTTTGCATAAGTTTGTTTGTCATCAAATAAACTGTCGTAATCATCAGCAAGTTTATCCTTTTCTCGTTCAAAAGTTGCTTTGTCAAATCCCATATCATTTGCATGAGGATGAAATAGAATATCGTTTAGAAAATCAACCGCTTCTTTCAGCAAATTGGATTCCATATTGACGAACTTATCGTTCACTATGGTCATGCCCACCGATAAAATATGGTAGTTCCCCTTTTTAAAAACATTCGTACCAAATCCGGCGCCATACAATTCTGACAATTTGGTTCTGAATGCTGTTTGAGTAGGGTAATGTTTACTGTTGATTTCTAATAAATTGGCTGCCATCGTTCTTTTGGTAGCTGTTCCATCTTTTAAAGGTGTTTTGAATTTTATACTTAATTGAATCGTTTTATATTTCGTGGTTGGTAATACATGTAAATGCACACCTTTGGCTAGATTAATCGCCATGTGTTTTCCTCCTCTACCAAATAAACTGCACCTCTTCATCTTAGTAGAAAAACCCTTAAAAATAAAGGGAAAGTTCCTTTATTATTTTTTTCTTTCCCGCTCGAATTAGCTGCTTGTTCTTTGAGCAATTCTACTCATTATTTTTGAACCATATCAAAAAAAGTCCTGCCAATTTTAACAAATGGCAGGACTTAGTAATAAGATTTATTCATTTAATAGCTATAACCGTACGTTTATTTCGACTTGATGTATGTGACACCATTTGCAGCAGGGCCTTCAGATTTACCGATGACACCTACTAACACTACAATTGTGATCACATAAGGGGCAATGTCTAAGAATACGCTAGGCACTGTATTGATAACAGGAATGTATGCACCTGTAACAGCTAAACTTTGAGCCAGACCAAAGAATATCGCCGCACCCATAGCTCCTAGTGGATTCCATTTACCAAAGATCATCGCTGCCATAGCCATAAATCCTTGTCCAGCAATCGTTGTAGCAGCGAATTGAGAAGAGATCAATTGAGCTTGAATAGCTCCACCCATCCCGCCTAGTAAACCAGACATCAATACACCAGCATATTTGATGCCATAAACGCTGATACCTAAAGTATCTGCTGCTTGCGGATGTTCTCCTACAGCACGCAATCTCAATCCAAAACGAGTCTTGAACAAAATAAACCAGCTAAGAACGGCTACGAAGATTCCAAAGAAAGCAGGTAAATAAGTATTGTCGAAGAATATATCTCCAATAACAGGAATATCTACTAGTAATGGAACATCAGCGATACCGAAGTTTTCAGCGATAAAGTCTGTTTGTCCTCTTCCTTCATACATAACACGAGTTAAAAAGATGGCCAAAGCCGGAGCCATTAAGTTGATTACTGTACCTGAGATGATGTGGTCAGCTCTTAAATTAACTGTAGCTACAGCATGAATGACTGAAAAGATCAGTCCAAACAATCCACCCACGACCATACCGACCCAAGGCGTCCAGTCACCAAATTGTCCAGCAAAAGAAAGGTTGAAAACGACAGAAGAAAAAGCACCAATAACCATGATACCTTCCAAACCAACGTTTACGATTCCACTTCTTTCAGAGAAAGTTCCGCCTAATGCTGTTAAAATTAGAGGAGCAGAATACATTAAAGCTGAGGAAACTACTAGTTGTAATAATGAGATAATATCCATTTTACTCAACTCCTCCTTTTACATCTTTTCCACGTGAGAATTTTTTCATAAAGAAACGGATCAAGTAGTTTGCTCCGACAAAGAAAATAATAGATGCAATAACGATATCTACTACTTCAGTCGGTACACCAGATCCAAGAGGCATACTTGCTCCTCCGATTTTCAACATGGCAAACAGTAATCCGGAAAATACGATTCCGATAGGGTGGCTCAACCCTAGTAACGCAACGGCCAAACCATCAAATCCGATATTCGGGATACCAGCTTGAACGAAAATGTTACTGAATGTTCCTAAGCCTTCTAAAACTCCACCTAAACCAGCTAACCCTCCACTGATAAACATAGATAGAATAATATTTCTCTTAGCGTTCATCCCTGCATATTGAGCAGCAAAAGAGTTTAGCCCAACCGCTCTGATTTCATATCCCATAGTTGTTTTAGTCATAAATACCCAAACTAAAATCGTAACGACGATGGCAATAAATACTCCGGCATTGATTCTTGATCCTCCAGCTAATTGAGAAAGCCAGTCCATTCTTAGACTTGCTTGTTCTGGGATACGAGATGTTGCATCCGAAGAATCTGTCAATACATTACGAATCAAATAATTCGTTAAATGTAACGCTGTGTAGTTTAACATGATTGTGATGATAACTTCACTTGTTCCAAAATAAGCTCTTAACACACCTGCAATACCAGCCCATATTGCTCCAGCTAGAATACCAGCCAAAACACTTAAAGGCAGCACCACGAAAGCAGACGCATCAGGCAGACTAATCGCTACCCAAACAGATATTAACCAGCCCATTAACGCTTGACCAGAAAGCCCGATGTTAAAGAATCCAGCTGAATTAGCCACTGAGAAGCCCAAACCGATAATGATCAAAGGACTAGCGTAACGTAAAGTTTCACCGATATAAAATGGACTACCTAATGCACCTTTTAACATAGATTGATATCCTGCTATAGGATCATAACCAAATCCCAGCATAATAACAGCACCTAAAATCAATCCTAATACAACAGATAATAAAGGGACCATTAAATTAGTTAACGTTCTTTTATTCTCACTTAACATGCGCTGACTCCTTTCCATCTTGACTTCCTAAAGCTTTTTCCAAGGATGAACCAGCCATTAAAAGTCCTAATTCTTGTTCAGTTACTTTAGTAGGGTCAACGATTCCTACGACCTTACCTTCATACATAACCGCAATACGATCCGAAACATTTATAACTTCATCTAATTCAAAACTCATCAAAAGAACTGCTTTTCCATTGTCTCTTTGTTCCACTAAACGTTTATGAATGTACTCGATTGCTCCAACGTCTAACCCACGAGTCGGCTGAGCTGCAATCAAGAATTTCGGTCCTCGAGAGATTTCACGAGCAATGATAGCCTTTTGCTGATTTCCACCAGATAAAGATTCTGCTGTGTTGTTTTCATCTTGAGTTCTTACATCATATTCTTCAATTAAATGACGAGCACTTTCTTTCATAGCCTCTTTGTTCAGGAAACCATTTTTACTGAATGGTTGTTTATAATAAGTTTGCAACGCCATATTTTCATAAAGAGTCATCGGCAAAATAAGTCCGTGTTTATGTCTATCTTCAGGTATATGTCCTAAGCCAGTTTCAGTGATATCTCTTGGAGGCAGATTTTGAATTTCTTTTCCTTCCAATGTGATCGTTCCAGATTCTACTTTGGTCAAGCCAGTAATCGCATGGATCAATTCGCTTTGTCCATTTCCATCGATTCCTGCAATCCCTAAAATTTCGCCTGCTCGAATCTCTAAACTTAAATCTTTTACAGCTTCAAGACCACGGTGTTCTTTAACAACCAGATTTTTGATCGTTAAAACCGGTTCTTTTGGTTGGGCTGGTTTTTTGTCTACTTTAAAAGATACTGAACGCCCAACCATCAAGTCAGCTAATTCTTGCTGTGATGTCTGTTTCACGTCTACTGTATCAATACTTTTCCCACGACGAATAACAGTACAACGGTCTGCTACTTGTTTGATTTCTTCAATTTTGTGAGTAATGATAATAATCGATTTACCCTCATCTGTTAATGATTTCAAAATATTCATTAGTTCAGTGATTTCTTGAGGAGTTAACACAGCAGTCGGTTCATCTAAGATCAAAATATCATTTCCACGGTACAAAGTTTTTAAGATTTCTGCACGTTGCTGCATACCTACTGAAACAGAGCCTACCCTAGCTGAAGGATCTACAAATAGTCCATAACGCTCAGAAAGTTCTTTGATTTCTTTTTGCGCAGCTCTTCTTTCTAAAAAGCCTAATTTAGTCTTTTCAGTTCCTAATATGATGTTTTCAGTAATTGTAAATTTATCGACCAACATGAAATGCTGATGAACCATTCCGATACCTAATCTAGAAGCTGCACTTGGAGAAGTGATGTTTACTTTCTTTCCATTAACGATGATTTCACCTGAAGTCGGCTCTAATAAACCAGACAAGATGTTCATCAAAGTAGATTTCCCTGCACCATTTTCTCCTAATAAGGCATGAACTTCCCCTTTTCTGATCGTTAAATTGATATTATCATTCGCTTTAAAACTGCCGAACTGTTTTGTAATGCCATGCATCTCAATAACATTTGCTGTGTCGGGCATGTTGATTGCACTCCTTTATTATTTATGTACTGATTAAGCTAGCGAACAGAAATCTGCTGCTGAACACGTTACCAAATGTTAAGCTTAATACTCGTACTGTTTCGACTTAGTGACTACTGTCTTGTTCTTTGCATTATTAAAGGGGGTATCCTCTGTTTCTCTCGGGCCCCCCATAAAGTTTGTTTATTTATATTTTTTACGGGTATAAAAGTAAAAACAAAGCTCTTTTAAAATAAGTGAAAACCCGAACCTTCTTCTAGCTGCACTGAATATTGTAACGAGAATGCTCATATACAATATGGCAGCTATAGAGTTTACGGGTTTTACACTTGTTTAATGCAAGATATTTTTAGGAAAGAAGTTATTCAGCTTTAACATCAGCTGGGTTTTCAGGAACTTCAATCTCTCCATCGATAATTTGTTGTCTGTAATCTTCAACAACAGTCCAAACATCTTCAGAAAGATTTCCTTCAGTTAAGTCGACCCCTTCTTCAGCTAAACCAAAGTTGCTTACTTCGCCGCCTTTGAAGTTTCCTTCCATAGATTCGTTAGAAATATCTTGAACAACTTGGCCTACACCTTTAAGAGTAGATGTAAGTGTTAAGTTTCCACCATCGTAATTACCTTCGTCAGTTTGGTCACGGTCAACACCGATTACCCAAATTTGATCATCAGGGTTTGCGTTCATACGGTCTTTAGCTTCTGTAAATACTCCGTTACCTGTATCTCCTGAAGCATGATAGATAATGTCCGCGCCATTTGAGTACATAGCTGCAGCTAATTGTTTCCCTTTAGCAGCATCACCAAATGATCCAGCATATTCTACATCAACTGTGATATCAGGGTTCACAGCATAAACACCTGCTAAGAAACCAGCTTCAAAACGATCGATAACTGCACTTTCTTGTCCTCCGACAAATCCTACATGATCTGTTTGAGTAGTTGAAGCAGCAGCAACACCTGCTAAGAAGGCAGCTTCATGATCTTTAAATAAAACAGATGCAACATTATCTGCTTCAATTACGTCATCGATGATTACAAAATGTTGATCTGGATTTGAACTTGCTACATCTTCCATAGCTGGTTTTAATTTATAACCGATTCCATAAATTAAGTCAAAGTCTGCGTTAAGCGCTTGGTTCAAGTTAGGTACAAATTCTGAATCTTCATTAGATTGGATGTATGCAAATCCATTATTTTCTTCCTTGCTATGTTCTTCTCCCCAAGCTTGCATCCCTTCCCAAGCTGATTGGTTGAATGATCCGTCGTCTACCCCACCGATATCAGTTACCATAACGATTGAGAAATCATCTGTAGATGTAGCTTCTTCTGATCCCGCACTTGATTCTTCAGTGTCTCCACCGTTTCCGCAAGCTGCTAATATCAATCCTGTTGTTAATCCTAAACCTAATAATTTCTTAAGATTACGATTTTCCACTATATTTACCCCCGTAAAGTTTTTGTAGTTTGAATTAATATTCCAATTCATCCTCGAATTCATATTACCATCAATATCCCAAAAAATAAATATCAAAACGATAATTGAAACCGTTTTTACCATAAATTGTTCATTTTTTTATCGTTTTCTAATCTTTAAGGACATTTGTCCTGTCCTTAAAGATCAAACGGTCATTTTAATGCACTATTATTTTGACTATTTATTCATTTTGAAATGAATTTTCTTCTACATTTTCTGTTTCTTTTACCAAATTGACTTTTCTGGGTTTGCTTCCTTCTGAAGGTCCGACAATACCTCTCATTTCCATTTCGTCCATTAACCTTGCAGCTCTATTGTAGCCTATACGAAAACGTCTCTGAAGCATTGATATACTGGCGGTTTCCATGTCTACCACTAAATCTACAGCTTCTTCAAAAAGCTCGTCTTCTGTTTCAATATCACCGCTGTTTTCAGGCTCATCTGAAGGCATCATTTCCTCTACATAGTTTGCTTCTTGCTGGTCGGTAACAAACGAAACGATTTTTTCTACTTCAGAATCCGATAAGAATGCTCCTTGAACTCGAGTAGGTTTGTTTTGACCCATTGGTAAGTACAACATATCTCCTCTTCCGAGCAGTTTTTCTGCACCATTGCTGTCGATAATTGTTCGGGAATCGGTTCCGCTGGAAACAGCAAATGCAATTCTTGAAGGGACATTCGCTTTAATAATTCCTGTAATAACATCAACACTAGGTCGTTGAGTAGCTAAAATCATATGGATTCCTGCTGCTCGTGCCATTTGAGCTAATCTAGTGATCGCATCTTCCACTGCATTACTAGCTACCATCATTAAATCAGCCAGCTCATCTACTATTACAACAATAAAAGGCAGTGTCGGCTGGTTTTCTCCATTTTCTGCGTTTTTCTCATGAACGTATTCGTTGTACCCTGTAATATTTCTCATGCCTGTTGTAGCAAATAGTTCATAACGTCGTTCCATTTCTTCTACAGCTTTTTGCAAAGCTTGAGCAGCTTTTTTAGGATTCGTTACGACAGGTGTCAATAGATGTGGAATCCCATTGTACACATTTAATTCGACTTTCTTAGGATCAATCATCATCAACTTGACTTCATTCGGTTTAGCTTTCATCAATAAACTGGTAATGATTCCATTAATACAAACGGACTTTCCACTACCTGTTGATCCGGCAATCAATAAATGAGGCATTTTTGTTAAGTCTGCAACTGCAACGTTTCCTGAGATATCTCTCCCCAGTGGTACTTCCAGCATCTTATCTTTATTCTCTACATAGCTTTCCATCACGTCTCTAAACGATACAACATTTACTTCACTGTTCGGAACTTCGATTCCGATAAACGGTTTTCCAGGTATAGGTGCTTCCATTCGGATATCCTTAGCAGCTAAAGATAAAGCAATATCATCGCTCAAATTGACGATTTTACTCACTTTCACTCCTACTGCTGGTTTCACTTCATATTTTGTAACAGCAGGACCGAGTCTAGCTTTGACGACTTTGGCATCTACTCCAAAACTAGTGAACGTTTCTTCAAGTTTCTTTACATTTTTCTCGACAATTTTGTATTCTCCAGATTGGTCTTGAGGTTTGATTTCATTCAATAACGTAAATGGCGGCAATTGGTAGTCCTCATTTTCCACCTCTGCAGCGATATCAAAATCAAGAGGTGTAGCTTCATTTTTCTCTTCTTCACCAGCATTTTTTTCAGCAACTTTAGCAAGACTAGGTTTCTCTGTTTCTCTTTCCACAATAGTCTTAGCTTGCAGATTTTGTTGGTAACTATCTATCTCAAGGGCTGCTGGCTCCATCACTTGATTTGTTTTCTTTTCCGGCACGTTGTTCGCTGTTTCGACCGGAGAAATTGGGGTTGTTTCTGTCGGCTTAGGAGTAGTTGATCTCCCTTTTTTCTCCATCGGGCGTTTCTCTTTTTCTTTCCGCTGTTTTTTCTGCTCGGCAGTCTTGGTTTTTATGTGTTTAACCATGTAACCAATCCATTCTCGGCTCTTATTTAACCCGAATTTCAAGCCAGAACGAATAAGTTCCAATGCTTTACTGAAGGAAAGTTGAAATAGGAAAAATATCCCTACTATACAAAGCGCGACTGCTGATAAATAACTGCCCCATTGTGCGCCTAAAAAGTAACTAGCTGAATAAAGCAATGAACCAATCATTCCCCCTCCTAAGGGTTGAGTCAACTCGCTATTGCTCACATCTACTCTAAAAAAGCGGTAAGTAGCATTGATCACATTCGTTTCAGGTTTCATGATGTCGGAAAATAGAAGGGCATGCAGCCATAATAAAATTCCTAAATACAGGATAAACAATCCAATCAATCGCTGATTTTTAAAAGGAGGTTCTTTTCCTTTCAGCAGCAAATACAGTCCATATAATCCCAACAATACAGAAGCTCCGATATACGTATCACCGACAAAAAAACGAAATGCATTTGCACTTAATACTCCAATGAAGCCAACACTTGAAAGGGAAAATAAACTTAAAATAATAAAAATAAATCCGATAATTTCAATAGAAACACTTTGTTTCTTCTGAACAGCTCTTTTAGTTGTCTTTTTTCTTTTTGTAGCCAAGGGTATGCTCCTTTCACTGTCTCTGTACTATATTATACACAAAATGAAGAGACTAAGGAATGCATGAAAAGTATTTGTCATCGAGATTCTCAGCGGTATCAGTTGACCAATCTTCCATATCTTTTATAAAATGTAAGTAGAATAAAAGGAGGCTTTTCTTCAGCTCGTTTTGTATTTTTACAATCAGGAGGTTTTAAGATGAACAAGTTTTTCTCTCAAATAAAAAGCCTATTCAATGGATATTCCCAGAAAGAGGTTGCGCCGGTATCTTCTTCCACTACTACGCCGATGAACGAGCCTACCAATTTGAACGTAAAAAAAGTCCGCTTAATTGTTGAAGGACGCGTACAAGGTGTGGGGTTTCGGTACACCACTAAACAAGTAGCAGATCGTATCGGAGTATACGGCATTGTTCGAAATGAAAACGATGGATCTGTTTATATTGAAGTAAACGGGGATCCAAATAAAGTAGATGATTTTATTGAAGAAATCAGACACTCTCCATCTCCTAGTGGAAAGGTGAATAATGTTACACTGGAGGAAGATGCAAGTATTGAAGAACGTATTAAATTTTCTATAACTAATTGAAAACCTGTATGGATTCCTGTATAGTTAGCCATAGTATTAATTTTTAAACTATACGAAGGATTGTGAAAAATGATAAAAAATAAAAAATTGCAATTAACAGGAACACTTATGGGACTTATGCTTTTCCTTTCAGGATGTATGAGTTACGATACTAACGGAAATCCAACCGGCGTCATTTACGAATATTTAGTTGTTCCTTTACAACAATTGATCATTCGATTAGCTGATTTATTTGGCGGAAACTATGGTTTAGCAATCATCGCTATTACGATCATTGTCCGAATCATCATTTTGCCTATGAACTTAAGCCAATCTAAAAAAGCTATGGTTCAACAAGAAAAAATGGCTTTAGTCAAACCGGAAATGGATGAAATACAAGCAGCATTGAAAAATGCTGAAACGAATGAAGAAAAAGCCGCTATCCAACAAGAGATGATGGAATTCTACAAAGCTAATGACATCAACATGCTCGGCGGAATCGGTTGTTTGCCACTCTTGATCCAATTGCCAGTCTTCACTGCAATGTATCAAGCAATCAATTTATCAAATGAAATTGCCAGCAGTACTTTCTTAGGTATCAATCTAGGAGAACCATATATTTTATTTGCTATCGTGGCCGGTGTGATTTATTTAGGACAAGCTTATGTATCTATGTTGGGTATGAGTCCTGAACAAAAGAAACAATCTCGTACAATGATGTTCATGAGCCCTATTATGATTACGATGATTTCATTCACTTCTCCAGCTGGGTTGGCTTTATACTGGATCGCAGGCGGGATCTTTGCTGTCATCCAATCTTTAGTCACTAACATGATCTTCAAACCAAGATTAAAAGCTCAGTTAGAAGAAGAATTTAAAAACAAACCAAAAGTAGAAGTCACTCAGAGACGTCCGACAACTAAAGAACCTATCAACAACCAAAGTACTACCCAACTTTCTTACGGAAACCGTAACGGTCAAGGAAGAAACGCTGGAAAACAACAACGAAACGAACGTTAATCATGTAAAAAGCCGTCAGTTGAGTTTCAACTGGCGGCTTTTTTTGTCTTCATAAATAGAAAAAGCGAATGAGATAAAATATGTTTGGTTCGAATACATTTTCGTCACCCCAGTGCGCAGAGACAATAACAAAATCGCTCATTTCTTTTGCTCGCTGGATGTCTTGCGTAATTGTGGCTTCATCGAAATAATTCAATCGATAGGATGCATCTGGTTCGATTCCATTCGTGCCATAGGTATACGCTAAGAAAGAAAACGCCAATCCATCTCGTTCAATGACAGGAATCGTATCCCGATGTTCTTCATTTTTAAATACACCCGTAAAAAGAATATCTTCTTGCTCTTCCCAAATATCCAATGTGTTTAAAACACCTTGTGTTCCTTTATCCAAAGAATGATTTGTTGAACCATTTACAAGATCAAATCCAAGACCATTTAAATTTTTTGCCATATCGCTCGGTGTATTGAATGCAGGATACCCTGAAAACCCGAACTCATCACCGCCCAATAGTGTTTCCTGATTGATGAAAGCCAAATCAGCTGCTTCGATCTCTTCAGTTATATTAGCGAACATCGGTTTAAAATCATATGATCCGTCTTCTAGCTCTGCATCTTTATAAATCACTCCATGAATCAAATTATCTACAACACCCATAAAAGAAACAACAGTCTCTTCCTCTTCTTCCGGTCGGCTTATGGACTCCATTGATGATCCTACAGCTGACTCCCTTGAAGTTTCCACAGATTCAGTTGTTTCATCCACACTCGGATCTGCGCACCCCCTAATACCATAACCGATAATATAGCTACTAATTTTTTCATGGCTTAGTCCCTCCAAACTGTCTTGGTATTCAACGGAAATACGTACGCCAAGACATAACTTTTCTTGATCATTATAACATGTTATCCGCATCGTTGAAATCGATTCCAAAACTTTCTGATTCTAATATCTTATATGGATTATCGACTCAAATATATAGATTTGTTCTTCATTAAACAGTTTTTTACAAAAAAAAAAAGAAGTGGTAAGTTCCTTAGAAAGAACTTTACCACAATTATTTCATGACTAATTGTCTTAACAAATCAGCTATAAATCAGCTGTCTTCAAAATGAAACCACTCAGGTGAATCTAAGATAGTAGTCCATAATCTTCTTGGTATTTTCGAAGTTAGTCTACCTTTCCGCGAGATGGTTCGTTTTATTTCTTCAGGTCTTTCGTCCATAATTTTTTTTGTCCATTTTGGTTCAATTACAAGTTCTCTGCCCATTGAAAAAAGAGGGACTTCCTCAAGCACTTCAATTGCTTCGTTCATCGTTTGAATTGAACCACATGCAATAATAGGTATTTGGTTTTTTAGGACGCTTTTTATAGCTTCTGGAATACTTGTCTCTTTTCCCATCATTTCAATAGTCCCCTTTGCTTTTCCATAAGAATAATGAATATAATCTATTGGTTCATGAGATAATCTTTCGATAAACCGCATAGTATCCTTAAGCGAAATACTTTGACTTTGTTTGCTGGGTATCGATAATCTTACTCCTACTGCAAATGGATGATCTGAACTTTTTCCTGCTTCAATGCACGCTTCTATAACCTTCAGCGGAAATTGCATTCTATTGACTAAACAACCTCCCCATTGATCTTTCCTTTGATTCTGATATGGGGAAAGGAATTGCTCAATTAAATAAGGGCTGGCACAATTAATTTCTACACCATCAAATCCTGCTTTCAATGCTCTTTTAGTTGCATTGCTAAAGTCAGAAATAATTTGGTTTATTTCATCAGATGTCAGCTCTTTCCAATCATCCACACTAGTGGCTTTATCCTCAATAACGCTGACTGCAACTGGGCACTGCCCATTGATCAGTCTTGAAGGAACCATCGCTCCTCCGTGGTATATTTGAAGTATCGCCTTGGATCCATGGTTCTTCAGAACTTGAGAAAACTTTCTCAACCGCGGTACCATAGCATCATTTATGACACTATTGCTGTGTTGATACGCTTTTCCTTTGTATGAAACATTTGTTGAACCAGTGATGATCAAGCCGGGGCCATCAGAACGCAGTTGATAAAAATCTAGTTCTTCATCTGACACTCTACCACTTTCCATAGCGGACAATGTCGACATAGGTGCCATCACTACCCTGTTCTTCAATAGTAATCCTGATGGAAGTTTATAGTCTTCTAAAATTTCATTTAACATTAAACTTTCCTCCAACCATGAGAATTGCTCCTTTCTCCACTAGAAAACAAGCTTGTTCCGAGTGATCTCAGCTTCAGCCATAATGTCTTTGATGATTTTTTTTACTGGTTTTACATCGTTGATCAAACCAACAATTTGACCGGCCATCATAGAACCATTCCTCATATCGCCATTTATTAATGCTCTTTTTAAGGAACCAACTGTCAGATTCTCGAGTTCTTTTGCGGGTGCATCAGAAAATTCTAGTTCTGCATATTTTAGGAGCATCCCGTTTTTTATACTTCTTATCGGAACTCCTCTTTTCCTTCCAGTTACAATAGTTGAATTATCCTGGGCCGCTACTAATGCATCCTTTACCTCTTCAGGTATTGGACACTCATCAGAAGCCAAAAAACGAGTCCCCATCTGAATTCCTTGTGCTCCAAGAGCCAGTGATGCAACTAACCCTTTTCCGTCTCCAATACCTCCAGCTGCAATCACTGGAAGATCGACTTTATTGATAACTTGAGGAATCAGCGCCATGGTAGTGATTTCTCCGATATGTCCTCCAGCTTCAGTTCCTTCTGCAATCACGGCATCCACACCGGCCAGTTCCATTTTAATCGCTTGTTCAACAGAAGAAACGACTGGTATAACGGTTACATTATTTTCTTTTAACCAAGGCAGATAGACAGCTGGAGAACCAGCACTGGTCGTTATAACTTTAACGCCTTCTTCTATCACTACTTTTACCAATTGATCACAATTTTTTGCTCTCAGCATTAAATTGACTCCTATTGGATTAGTCGTTTTTTGTTGCGCTGATCTTATTTCTTCTCTTAATTTTTCCGCTTCTAAATTATTTGACGAAAGAACGCCCAATCCTCCTGCTTCCGAAACTGCAGCTGCCAGAATATGGGTAGAAATATGCGCCATAGCCCCTTGTATGATAGGGTATTTTATATTTAATAAGTTCGTTATCGACAAACCGTTCACTCCCTTATTGCAAAACAGACTGGTAAGGATTGGTTTCTTGTTTGATCCTTAGAACATCACGGGCAATTACTACTTCTTCATTAGTGGGTATGACGGCCACTTTTACTCTAGAATCACTAGTTTCAATGAACGCTTCACTTGACCCATTTTTTTTCTCATCCAAAGTAAGATTCAAGAAACTCAATTTTTTGCAGATAAGTGACCGGATCGTTGCTGAATTTTCTCCGATACCCGCAGTAAATACAATTGCATCAACGCCATTTAAATTAGATACATATGCTGAGATCGTTTCTGCCACTCGATTCACAAACATCTTTATCGCTAGCTCTGCCCGTTTATTTCCGTTAGTCGCTGCCTCTTCGATATCACGCAAGTCATTTGAAATGCCGGATACACCCAAAAGACCTGAGTCATTATTTAATAATTTGTTCATATCCTGGTTACTCTTATGCTCTTTTTCTGCAATAAAAGGAATAATCGAAGGATCAATATCTCCACTCCTGGTTCCCATCATCAACCCGGCTAATGGAGTGAACCCCATTGAAGTATTAACTGATCTCCCATTATCGATAGCGCAAATGCTGGAACCATTTCCTAAATGGCAAGAAATGATTTTATAACCTTCTTCACGTTTATCCAATAAGCTAGTTATTGTTTTATAAATGTACTCATGACTTGTTCCATGGAATCCATACTTTCTTATACGGTACTTTTCATAGTATTTATATGGAATTGGGTAATTGTACACTTCCGGTTTAATAGTATGGTGGAATGCAGTATCAAATACAGCTACTGATTTGACATTTGGCAAAGCTGCTCGGAAAGCTTTGATTCCAATAACATTCACAGGATTGTGTTTAGGCGCTAAGTGATTCAAATTTTCTATTGTTTGCAATACACTTTCATTAATGATTGCAGAATCTTGGAATTCTTCTCCTCCGTGGGCAACACGATGGCCTACTCCATTTATCTCATTAAGTGATTGGATAATACCTTTTGAAATCAGCACATTCAATAAGTTGTCTACTGCTTCTTGGTGACTTTGTATGGGTAAAGTCTTTTGCTCTTTCTCTGTACCATATTTTATCGTAAACTCGGCGTCTGATGAGCCAATCCTTTCAAATATCCCTTTAGTAATGACGATTTCAGAAGGCATCTCCAAAAGTTGAAACTTCAAAGAAGAGCTTCCGGCATTGATCGCAAATATTTTTTTAGTCATAAAAAGCTCCTTTTTCATAATCATTCTTTTTCGAAATCATTAACGGTCCTCAGTAAAGTGCGTAAAAATAAAAGTAAATGTTGCAGCAATAAATATCTATTGGTTGCAACATTCTCTTATATCTGCTTTTTATCGATTACCAAGACCTGTCATTCAGCTCAGACTTCACTAATTACTAGTGATCATATGATGGAATAATAAATTTCTTCCAACTCTTTATCTGTCGGTTTAATTGGGTTTGTTTTGAACGTAATATCTTTTTTAGCATTCCTGACGATCTCAGCTATATGACTTTCAGCAGTTTCTTTGTCAACTCCAAATTTAGACAGTTTAAGAGGACAATTCATTTGGATAGCCAAATACTTGATTTTTCTTGAAAATTCTTCCAATACCATTTCATCTGACCATCTGCTTTGATTTGGACCCACCCTTTTAGCTATTTTTACATATTTATTTTTTGCCGCAGGGTTTTTAGCATTACACAAGATCACGTATGGAAGCAGCATGGTATTTGCTAAACCATGAGGAACATGCATTTGTCCACCTACTTGATGTGCTAGTGCATGAGATATCCCCAAACCGGCAAAGTTAAATGCTAACCCAGCTAAACATGATGCTTCATGCATCCTCATTCTTTTCTCAATATCAGTACCGTCTTTGTAGCAACCAATTAAATCATTGAATACTATCTCAATAGCTTTTTCGGCTAATGAATCGGTATAGAGATTGGCATTCGTAGCCACTAAAGCTTCCAGTGCATGCGTCAGCACATCCATACCGCTGTATGCTGTAACTTTTTGAGGAGTCGACAGCACTAATGAAGGGTTCAGGATAGCTTCGTCCGGTATTAATTGATCATCCACAATGGGATATTTAACATTTTTCTTTTTATCTGTTATAACAGCCACATTGGTTACTTCCGATCCTGTTCCGCTAGTTGTAGGAATAGCAATGAACTTGTCTATTGAAACACTCGATATTTTTTTTGAAAAGTAAAGAACACCTTTTGTCAGATCAATAGCAGATCCGCCTCCAATTGCAATCACTATATTCGGATTGAACTCTTGCAGTTCTCCCATACATTTTATAATATCTTCAATCGGAGGATCTGGTGATACTTTAGAATAGATGTTCAATCTGTTCTTTTCTTGAACAAGTATAGAAAGTACCTCTTTAAATCCATCTGTATTGGATAAAAAAGGGTCGCATACAATGAATATGTTTTTCTCTTTCAACTCTTTCAGTTTGTCAAAACTGTCTAACCCTGTATAAACTTTTGTTGAAAAGTTCCATGCATCCAACTTTATCACCTCTTTTTTTATTTCAAAGAAAAACCATCAGTGACAACCATTCTTCTTCTTCTTGCAAAGTGGCGAGCTGATGTTGTTCCTTCTCCAGTTGGTGTTGCTATTGTAAGAGTAGTCGGGCCTTCACCCATAACTCCTAATCCAGCAAAAGATGGACCGTTGACAACAAAAATAGTGGTGTTAATGACTTTCGCTACTTTGTTTATTCTAGTCAAATCTTTCGAGTGCATAGTCGCTGTATGTTTTAGTCCTTGTTCAATCATTACTGCAGTCTCACAAGCTTCTTCAAAGTTGTTAACTGTCACTATCGGTACAATCGGCATAAGCATTTCCTGAATCACAAAAGGATGTGTTTTTTCTGTTTTCATGATAATCAACTTTGGATCTCCTGTATAAGGAAGTCCTGCTGCATCTAAAATAAAACTTGCATCTTTACCAATATACTTTTTATTAGGTCCTTTATCCGTTAAAGTCATGTCTAAAAGATGCTTGATTTTTCTTTCATCTTTCACAACATATGCTCCGGCAGACTGCATGCTTTCAATTAACCTATTTGCCACTGATTCAACGACGACCACACTTTTTTCAGCCGTACATAAAACATTGTTATCGAAACTTGCTCCCCATACAATGTCTTTACCGGCTTTAGCAATATCTGCTGTCTCATCGACAAGCGCAGGCGGGTTTCCAGCTCCTGCACCAATCGTTTTTTTACCACTAGATAAAGCTTGACGAACAACACCAGGTCCACCTGTAACAACTAAAATGGCAATATCTGGATGTTGCATCATCTTCTGAGCTGCTTCAATGGATGGTTCTTCAATGGTTACTACCAGATTATTGATTCCAGTTACTTTAAAAGCTATTTCATTCAATTTACTTACCAGCCAACGAGAAACTTTTTTTGCGCCAGGGTGGACACTAAAGAAAATAGCATTACCTGCTGCCAACATTCCAATTGCATTATTGATTAATGTAGCTGGTGGATTTGTACTCGGTGTTACCGCTCCAATAACACCATATGGCGTCAATTCATACAAAGCCATACCGTGGTCTCCAGTAAACGTTTCAGGTCTTAAATCTTCCACTCCTGGAGTTTTGTTTAAGGCTAGATTAATTTTTGTAATCTTGTCTTCTACTTTCCCCATCCCCGTTTCTTCAACTGCGTCTTTGGCAATTTTTCCGACGTAAGGCTTGAGATCTGTACGGATTGCTTCAACTACTTGATTCCGGATATCCATTGAACATTTACTGTATTCTTGTTGCGCTTTCTTTGCGGATACGATTGCTGAATCAACATCTTGAAAAATTCCGTCTTTAGATTCAGAACCAGAAGTTCCAGAACTATTGACAGCAGTACCAGAACCTTTTATCTCTTTTACAATATTTCGAATCATTGCTTCTAATTCTTTTGTGTTTTCCATATCAAAATCCTTTCCTCTCTTTAACAAATACCAGCTTCTGCAATAATCTGGTCCTCTTCAACAGATCCACCGCTGACTCCGATGCCACCAATGATTTTACCTTCAAGGTAAATAGGCAAGCCCCCGCCAAAAGTGACGATTCCACCACCTGTACTTGTATTGCTTTCTATTTGGTATAAAGGAGCACCAGGCTGAGAAGAATCTTTTAGTTTATGGGTGGGTGCTTTCATAGCGACTGCTGTATAGGCTTTCTTAACCGCTAGATCCAAACTTACAAGTAAAGCTTCTTCCATACGTTTTTCTGCAATCAATCGCCCAGACGAGTCTACTACTGCAATCGTTACTGGCACATTTATTTCTTCCGCTTTTTGTTTGGCTTTTTCAATAATCGTATCGGCTTGATTGAACAAACTTGTTATACTGTCTTTTAATTTCGTATCTATTTCCTTTAAATACTTCTGGTATTTTTCAACGACCAATTGGACGATCTTTTCTGTATAATGATCATCATCTTCAATCCTTGCTAAAATATAAAGGCAATCCGATAAACGATTTACGTATTTTATTAATTCCGGTCGGATATCCTCGATCTGAGATAATTGAATCAGTTCTCTCTCAGCTCTTCTACAGACTGTTCTCGCAACATGTAGCTGTGCTCCTGGAACAGATTTCCCCGGAAGGACAAAACTTGTTACTTTTTCAAGTTCAATAGAAAATCTATCAATTACCTCTTCTAGAAATGAAATACTTTGTTCCGTGATGATATCGCTTTTATTTACCAATTTTTCCATATCTGTTGTTGCTATTTCAGCAGAAACAAGGAATAGTTTCTTTTGGATCTCTACTAGGATATCTTTACTTTCTTTACGTGTTGCAAGTTTTTCAGCTAGACTGATAAAGGCATTCAACTCATCCATGGTTCCGTAAGTATTTACTCTATTTGAATATTTTTTTACTCTCGTACCATCAAATAAGCTAGTTTCTCCTTTATCACCAGTTTTAGTATAAATTCCCATAATGTGACCTCACTTTTCAAAGCTATCTATGATACCGACAATAGAAGCATCAATGGCATTTACACCGTTTGGAAAAATGTTTCTTGCAGCAGATCCTCTTGTGAGCAGAACGTATTCCCCGATTCCTGCTCCAACAGTATCGACTGCTACTTCTTCCCTGTCGGACTCTTGTTCATCACTATTAATGATTTTGACGATCATTAATTTCTTTCCAACTAAAGATTCATCTTTCTGTGTAGAGACAATGCTGCCGACAACTTTTCCAATTTGCATTCTATCAAAACCTTTCAACTACTTTTATTCGTTTTTTATCTTGCACTTCTTTTGCCAAATCAGTAACGAGTTGATTTTTTGTAAGCATTACTATTGATGAGTCAGGTAAGCAGACCATTTCTTTGTAGGTGATGGCTTTATTGGTAAAAGCCAATATTCTTTCTTTTTTTTCACTGTAAACCTTCACTGGCCATTTAACGAGAATCTCAATTGGAATTATATTGTATGTCGAAGAAGATAAGTGGAAATGAAAGATAACACCATAACTGATACCTTCCATAATCCACGCAACAAAGTCATCCTCTATCAGATCAGTCATTTTTTTGAGCATAATGCTGTTTACTCCGATGATATGAATTTCTTTATTCTCTAAAAAACTTTTTACTGTATACTCATTCTCCTTTTGGAAGTTTACTGTTAGTACATTCGTTTCTCTTTCCGTTAACTTTTTTACAATTGCTTCGATCAATTTATCCATTACTCTGCCTCTTTTCCACAATTCATCGCAATTCCTATAGGAGTTACAAACTGAGGGAAACTAGGTTTGACCACCGCTTTATTAAGGTACTTAGAAAAAGTATCTGTAAAATCGGAAAAATTCGATGCCCCACCAACTAAGTAGATTGGTGAATCCGTTATATATCCAGAATTCTCAATAGCTTTTCGAGTGATTTCTGCCATTTTTTCGACTACCGGCTGGATCACTAAAAAGTTTTCTCTTTCTTTCTTTTTATCTCTCTTTATCTGCTCAGCTTCTTCGTAAGATACATTGTGGTAACCGGCCAATACCAGAGTCATATGAGTTCCGCCGGTAGGTTCATCTAAAACGTGCTGGATTTCCCCTTTTTCGAATACACTGATTCCCGTTGTTCCTCCACCTACATCAACAACATATCCATCATTGATCTTCAGCAGACAGGCAGCTGCAGTTGGTTCGTCGACAATGTTATCCACTTCCATTTCAGCACTTTCAATAACATTCCCTACGACTGATTTATTTTTCCCTATTGTACCGGGAGGAACAGCTCCTGAAGCAACTGTCAATTGTCTGCCGACAGCTTCTTCCGCATCCGCTTTCAATTTCCTGACGATTTCAACTGCTTGAATGTAATTAACAACAAGACCGTCCCTAATGACATTAGCATATTGGAAAGAACCGTAAACTGGATTGTCTTCATCATCTAATACAACTAGTACAATAGAAGAGGTACCAAGATCAATACCGACTTTCAGGCTATTCTTTTTATCGAATGGTAACACTTTGCCAGTATTTACAATCTGATTGAACGTCTCCAGAACTTCATTAGCACTTTCAACTTCTTGCATCTTGTCACCTCCCTTTATACTCATTATGTTATGATGCGGCATCTAGTATCTGAAGAAATATTCGCAGCATTCGCTTCATCTGTATCGATATGCATTTCAAGAACAAAATTTTCATGTGGTCTGATGACCACATCGTCGAAGATCGTTTTTCTTTGTGGAGTATCTACCTCCACTTTAACGATATCTCCCTTTTTCAAATCTAAGGAAGCTGCTTCTTTAGTATTCATGTGAATATGTCGCTTCGCGATGATACATCCTTTTATTGTGATGCTGCCATCTTTAGTTTTTAAAGTAATTTCTTCTGCTTTACTTAAGTCTCCTGATAAACTAACTGAGGCGTTTACCCCTAACTTACGTGCATCTGTCTTAGATATTTCTACTTGCGAGATGTTTCTAAGCGGTGCAAGTAATCGAACATTAGGTATCTCCCCTTTCGGACCAATGATAGTGACTGTTTGTTCAGCAGCGAATTCTCCCGGTTGCTTCAAATTTTTCTTTTTTTTGACCGGTTGATTCGGAAACAGCACATCGTAATCTTCTTGTTTGAGATGCAGATGCCGATTAGATATTCCAATCGGCACTTCGGGAGAAGTCATCTCAATAACTATTTTCCGTACTAGATCCTTGAGGCTTGCTTTATCCATTTACAGCACTCCCTCTAGGAAGAATTTTTTCTACATCGCTATGAGGACGTGGAATAACATGGATCGAAACCAGCTCTCCAACACTTTGCGCTGCCGCTGCTCCTGCATCTGTAGCTGCTTTTACAGCTCCAACATCTCCTCTTACAATAACCGTTACTAAACCGGATCCGATTTTTTCGTATCCTTCTAGTCTCACATTTGCGGCTTTCACCATTGCATCCGCAGCTTCGATCGCTGCTACCAAACCTTTTGTTTCTACCATTCCTAATGCATCATTCATTTATATTCCGCCTTTCTATCCATTGAACTTAGAGCCCATTATTTTTTTGGAAGAATTTTCTCTACGTCACTATGAGGGCGTGGGATAACATGGATCGAAACCAGTTCTCCAACATTCTGTGCTGCCGCTGCTCCTGCATCTGTAGCTGCTTTTACAGCTCCAACATCTCCTCTTACAACAACTGTCACTAAACCAGATCCAATTTTTTCATATCCTTCTAAAGTTACGTTCGCTGCTTTCACCATTGCATCTGCCGCTTCGATTGCTGCTACTAACCCTTTTGTTTCTACCATTCCTAATGCGTTATTCAATGTAATCCATCTCCTTTTTATTTACTAGTGGAAGAAATTGTCTTTTTTCCGTTTGAAGTCGTATTTCTTGTTGTACGTGTTGCTTTTTTTTGTGTTGTTCTTTTTGGTGTAGTTGTTGCTGCTGATTTAAGATTTGATTCTGTAGTAGTTTTAGCAGCACCTTCAACTTTTTCACTTTTTTTTGCTTCGAGAGCGTCTTGACTTTGCGAAGCGATGGCAGATTCGTTTTTCCCTTTAGAAGTGACTAGTGGGCTTTCTTTATCCTGTACCTTTGGAATACTCACTGATGCTTTTTCCGGGCTGCCGTTTTCCTTATTGTCTTCTCCTGTTTTATCGGGAGTAGATTTTACTGCAGGTCTTTTTTGGTCGTCTGTATTCTCAGCAGATTTTCCAACTGTTTCTGGTGTAGTTGTTTGAGCCAATTTTGTATTCTCTTTTACGGAAGTTCCTTGTTTTGAACTGTCTTCACTTATTTTGTCAGCTACAGATCCTTCTGGACCCCTTTTTTCATCCTGTATTTCTTCTTTATGAAGAAACTGCTTCGCTATATCTCCCATAGGCCTTGGGATCACTTTTGATGCAACAAAGGTATTTGACTCCTTCGCTTTTGCAGTACCTGCTTCAATTGAAGCGTTTACTGCACCAACATTGCCGGAAACTTTAATAGTCATCCAACCAGAGCCTTTAGTCTTTTCGATGTTGATCAATTCAACAGATGCTACTTTCAGCATCGTATCCATTACATTAATGGATGCTGCGAGCCCTCTTATTTCAATTAAGCCAAGTGCTTCATTCAAAATGACACCTCCAAACCATTGTTTTCTTTGAATATGTCTCCTTTAACCAACCTTGCTGCATTGCTGCCTAAAGTTCTCATCAATTCTTTGGGCTTTGATTGATAGTCAGAAACCTTAAAAAGATACTTTTTCATTTCCAAATTTTTATAATGGACGACTACCTCACTTTGATTACAACCAATCCCTACAGAGAGTCGTGACTCTTTTGAAGCCTCATAAGCTGAGGAAATGGCGTTGCTGTTATCATTCTTTTTTATCAAATAAGGAATCCCTTCCTCTTCTATCCCAAATAAAACATCTTTTAATCTTTTTTCATCAATTGTGTTATGGATATTTATGACAATTGTAGGGCGATTAGATTCATTGACTGTCATCCTTTACACCCCTTTTTTAACATAAGATAAAATCAAACCGGTCGCGACTGCGTTTCTTGGACCTTCTACTCCTCTAACATTACCTCTTCCGGCTACTAATGCATTTTTAGAAAGTGCATCTGTAACTAATTGAGGGATCTCAAAATCAAGAGCAGAGCCTCCAACAATAACGATGAAGGGAATATCGCGAATATTACCTGTGGGACTAACTTTTACCAGTGCACGGATAGCATTCGTAACAAATACTCGTTCTTTCGCAGTCTGTCGGACAACTTTGATCTTTTCAATGGATTCCTCCAAAGGTATCGGAAGCAATCCATCTGGTTTAACAATCACAACTCTTGCAAAAAGATTAGGTGCCAATGGTTCATTGAAAAACTGAACACTTCCATCTTCATGACGGATATGGAATACGCTTTCAACTTTAGCTAGAGGATATTTTTTGATATCTTCCGCTAAATGTTTGTCTTCCAATCCTAGTTCGGAATCAATGACCATTGTTACCATATCACCGGCTCCAGCGAGATGGATCGATATAATTTCTTCTTTTTTGTTTATGATCGAAGCATCCGTTGAACCTGCCCCTAAATCTAATATTGCTAAAGGAGTGTCTGTTCCAGGTGTCGTTAGTGCTCCAAAAATCGCCGCTTCTGCTTCCACTCCTCCTATTTCAACAGAAACATTTGTTTCTTTTTCTATTTCATTAGCGATTAGTGACATTTGCAAGTGATCGGATTTAACCATTGAAGCGATTCCCACAGCTTGTTCCATTGAATATTCACCAGCTAACCCGCCTTTTACATCTAGTGGAACAAATGTATCGACAGCCAGTAAGTCTTGGATAAAGATATCTTTAGTTTCTTTATCTGTTAAGCTAGCCATTGTCAATCTTACTTTTTCCAACATACCTCCGACATTTGTTCCTGATTCACCTGTTACGTTATCCACATTGTCTACAGAAGAAACAACTGACATAATTTTTTCCGATCCAGCCGAAACGTCTACCGTTTGGATTCTGCCTTTGCTGAAAATGCTGATGGCACCGGCGGGAATGGTTCTAGCTTGTACATCGCCTTTAGGAGTTTTGATCACCACTGCCGAACGGTTTCCAATCAAAGCTCTTGCAATGGGAACAATATTTTTTGTATCTTCAGGTGAAAGGTTAAATACCGTTGCAATTCCATAAGGATTAGACAACTGAGAGATAACTTTTCCTTGTTCAACGACTTCCAACGCTGCCAACATGCCAAGCGGAACTTTATCAATGAAAGATATTTCATCCACTATAGGTATTTTTTTATCTAAACGATTATTTACCAGTACTCCGTCATCTGCTTGTAAGACCGCTCCAACTACAGAATACCCTTTCTTTACATAAGCATTGATCAATTGGGCAACTAAAGCGAAGTCAACTTCTTTAGGAACAACGACAATATACTTTTTCTCTTCCATCGGCTTATTCAATAAATCTAATACAGAAACTGTTTCCCCAATACCGATTCCTAGACCTCCAGGAGTTTTGGGGTTATGACCGATCATAGTAGATTCCGTAATAATCGTTTCTGTGATATTTTCCATCGCTACATCTCCAATAACAGGTGTAGCTTCATTAATACGAATAAGGTCTATATCTTTCATAGTAAGATTTGTTTTGCTGAGTAAGCTGTTCAAAGAATCATAGATTCCGTGTAAGTTTTTCTTTGTTCCTTTGATCCCTGTAGTAGTTGCAATTGAAGAACCAAGGAATTTGACTTCTCCCGTTGGTGAAACCTCTGCCATAGCAGCTTCAGTTGACGAATTCCCAATGTCTACACCAACTATTCTTTGCATATGATTCTCTCCCTTTTTTTATTCGTCATCGTCGCCTTTTAATTTTTTCCGTTTTTCATAGTTTTCTGCAGCTTCACGAATGAAATTAGCAGTAATCGTTGCTTTGTAGTTTGAATCCAATTCATCAGCAATCTCCAAAAGATCTTGTTTCGATGATCGATATGGACGAAGGGCATTATAAATTTCCAGTATGCGATCGTCCGGAACGCTTACTAATTCAGCAGCACGCGAGAAGTTTCTTGTAATTGTTGAACGGCCAGCACTTTTTGCGATCTCACCTTGAGCTTTTAAAATATCTGATGTAATCCGTACATCTTTCGCATCAATAGTTCCATTCATTACGTTTTCCAATGTAATATCTTTAAACGTTTTTCCAGTCGCTGTTTTTACCCATTCAGGGTGTTTTTGTGCAATGGGATAATCTTTTGTTGTTACATTACCAAAAGGAGAAGCTGCACTTGAACTTGGAGTATGTGTTTGTGCTGATACAGTAGTTGTCGTATCTCCACTGTTCATGTCTTCCAATATTTTTCTAACTAAGCTTTCTACTGATTCTGTACTCATTTTTTTACACATCCTTAAATAGTTATAGTGAATTCTTCAGCTCTTTTACCTTTGTTAACTTGTTTTGTTTCTTTAATGTGCAGTAAAGCCGATAAAGCTTGGTATCTTGGACGAGCCATTTGATCATTAAGAGTTGCTACAGGCGTTGGTGATTCTCCTTTAGCATATTTAGCTGCATTTTTACCGATTGCACGGTAAGTTTCTAGCGTAATAAGCGGTGCTTGAGGGAATAGTTCTAAGTTGGACAATGGTTGCAGATCTTTTTGGTGAATGACTGCTGTTCCTTTTGATTGCAGACCAATTGCAATTCCTGATCCTGATAAGTTGTCCCCTACAGATGAGATGAAAGAGACATCTGCAGTTTTGTAAACTTTAACAAGTCGAGCTTTCAATCCCTCTTCTTCAATACCAGCAACTAATTGACGGATAATTTCTTTGTGTGGTACGTCAACAATATTGGTCTTTTGAGCAGAAGCAAATGCTGGAGCAACAGCAATGACAACTTCATCTTTTGATGTTCCCGTTTTTGCTTCTCCTATACTCTTCATCCATGATTCTTCTTCAGATGAATCTTTAACTACAGTAGCTGTTGCAGTGCTTGTTTCAGTGCCTTCTTCCATACCACTATCTTGTCGGAAAGAAACTTTTTCGATACTATTTCCCATTTCTTTTAAAACTTCTTCAATAACTGATCGCAATAATTTTTCATTGATTTCTGCCATTTTTATCCCTCCTCTTAAATGTCTCTAGGATCGATTGCTGTAGGAATATTTTTAACTTTTTCCCACTCTGCACCATCTAGACGGTAACCAGTTCCTGGTCCAGCATAATCATTCGGTTCATTAACAGCAGAGATAACTTTCCAATCTTTATCAAAGATTGATGCTGTTTGTAAGAAATCACCTGTTGTACGTTGTTTTAGCTGGTTCAATACACTTTGTGCTGTATCTTCAAAATTGTGTTTAGCTAAACCTTTGACAATATCTAGACCTGTTACACCCCTATTCATAATATCAGATGCACCTTTCAGATCTTCAACGACACTACGGTCTGGCATATCATGTGAACCATACGCATAAGTTGCTGCTTCAACTTCTTCTTCAGTAACAGCCGGTAATCCCAGGCTTTCAAAGACAGCTTGAATTGCGCGAGCACCTTTATTTCTAATTTTTACGACTTCTTCTTCTGTAACTGGTCTCAATCCACCGTCTACTCTAAGGTCACGTTGGATAACATTATAGTCATCGTAATCTTCTGCATCCGTATTCGAACCTGCGAACATATTGTCGTAGTTTGGAACGGAAGAGTAACCTGAAGAAACATAATCTGTTCCTGGTAACAATTGCATCAATAACCTTGCTGTTCTTCTCATATCTGAATGTGAGAAAGTTTGGTCATTTCCTGAAGCATTCTCTAAATCGAGCATTGCAGTAATAAGATTTTCACCTAAGATTGCACGAATTCCTGATGGAACGGCGGCTGGGATCCCAACACAACTGATCGATCCATTTTGTAATCCTTGAACACCTGCAGCTTTAGTGATGAAAATACACCTTGCTTCTAGATACAACATTGATTTTCCTTCAGCAAATCCCATTTGAACTTCAGAACCTGTACCGGAAGTAAAGCGCATTTTGATCCCGCGAGAAGCATAAGCAGAAGCTAAAAACCCTTTAGACCAAGGAGTGTCATCTCCGTCAGTAAAGACATTTTCTGTTCCATATACTGAGATGGTTTCAGCATATGCTGTTAAACCGCGCATCCCTAAATCTAATTCAGTTGCTTCTTCTGAAGAACATTGTGCTAGTGTACCAGGTCTCCCTACATTTGATCCAACCATAATACTGATAGCATTTAATGGAGCGTAACGTGCAACTGCTGTTGTTGATTCTTGTTCATCGAATCCCCTAAAAGCACCTTCCGCTGCGTCTGCTGCGATCAAAACGGGATTATCTCTAAGGTTTGTTACATGAGACTGAGTAGCTGGTCTTTTTCTGGATCTCATTTTTTGGACTGACATCATCATTTCTACAACATTCATTTCACTAACTACTTCGCATACTTTTGCTGGCGTCATGGAAGTGGTCAATGCAATGACCTCTGAACGGGAAACATTTGGATCAACCAATTTATTGGCCAGCTCTTTTGAACTCATATTAATAACTTTTTCAGCATTTTCTTTATTTATTCCATAAGTAGCAATAAAGCTATCAATCAAGTCAAATTCTTCTTTTTGTTTCCCATCTAATTCAACGATTTCTCCATTTTCTATCCGAATACTTGGCTTTGGATCATTTGGACTGTCCATTGCAATAAAACCCTCATCGACCCATTCTTTGACAAACCCATCTTTATTTACTGGTTTATTTTCTAAAATTTCAAAACGTTTTGATCTCATATTGTATCCCTCCTAATTAAATGTATGATGGAGCGCCGTTAACAGGTTCGTCTCCCATACTTGACAATAATTTTTTACCGACTTCTCTAGCAGAAATAACGGCTTGTCGAACAGCACCGGAATCTCCTGTGATTTGCAGAATGGCTTCATTCGAGAAACTTGTTCCACCATTACCCGGTGATCCAAAACCAACGACTTCAACGTTTGCTGCTTTTACAGCTGCATCTGCCATTACGACACCGATCGCAGCCGGCGCACCAACAATTAATCCGAATGCTTTCCCAACTGGCGCTCCGAAAGCTTTATTTACGGCATAACTTGCACGTGCTGTATATTGCAATTCTATGTGTCCAGCTTCATTAGAATATACATCTCCAAATGTTCTTTCCACTTCTTGTAATGTTACTTCAACTGCTCGTTTAACATCGGAAACGTCTTCTCCACCGAAGATGATCAATGATCCATGACCTGCTCCATCTTTTGTATCTCTTGGCAATTCAATTAGAACGATTTCTGTATTGGTTGCTTTTACAGCTTCATCTGCAGCCATAATGTGCGGACCTGCACCGGTTCTGGCGCCTACGATACCAATCGAACGATAAGACTTTTCTAATTTCATTGATTCCAACAATTGAGAATCCACATTAGCAATAACTAAACCAATAGTGTCTCCTGTTTTTGTTGATCCAATGTATTCTGTTAAGCTTTTTGCGTTATTCACCATGATTGAATCTCCTTTCGGCTGACTGTCCTTTTTATCCATCTTATCTAATACTCTATTTAAAATATCATTGATTAACAGGTCTTGATCATTCATTCTTCACCAACACCTTTTGTAGGTAAAATTCTTTCAACATCACTGTGAGGTCTAGGTATGACATAACTAGAGACTACCTCTCCAATTCTTTCAGCTGCACTAACACCTGCATCTACTGCTGCTTTCACTGCTCCTACATCACCTCGAACCATAACCGTTACTAATCCTGAACCGATTTTTTCAGTTCCGATCAATACAACATTTGCTGCTTTTACCATTGCATCTGCAGCTTCAATCGAGCCAACAAGCCCTTTTGTTTCAATCATACCTAACGCTTCTTGTTGCATAGGTCTTCCTCCTCAAATTATATTGACTACCCGACAATGAAATTGACTACAAGTATTCCCTAAACTTTTCATACTATCATGGAGTTTTTGCTCTCTTCGTTTAGACCGATCCCTCCATTTAGTGCAAAAAGCAAAGGTGCTTAAAAAGCGACTTTAAAAAGTCGTTTTCTAAGCACCTTTGCTTTTTCTATGACACGTTCCATTACCTGCCATTATTCTATTATTTTTTAGACGTCCAACAAAATCAAATCAGCTATTTCCGCCATAGAGGTCTGTTTTTGCATACTAAGCCTTTGGATAAACTTATAAGCCTCAGACTCGTTCAATCTTTGTTCCTCCATGAGAATACCTTTAGCTTTTTCTATGATTTTTCTTTCACCTAACTTTTTATTCAAACCAACGACTTCTTCTTCCAATTGTTCAATATAGGCTATTTTTTCCATTCCTAAACAAATAGTCGACAGCAGCACTTCTTTGTGCACCGGCTTTGGAACCCAACCAATCGTTCGATTACTATTGATGCGGTCTAAGTTCGTCTTATTCATTTCATCACAATCGTTACATAAGTAAATGACGGCTTTCGCATAATTTTCTATTATAATTTTTTTGCCGGCTTTGATCCCATTTAATACAGGTAATTCTGCATTAATGATAAGAAGATCAGGTCTTTTAGATTTGCACATATCGATTGCTTCAAATCCATCTTTCCCTTCGCTTACAACATCGTAATTTTCTTCTATCAATAATTTTTTTAACGTTAATCTAGTTGTTAAGTCAGCGTCGACTATCACAATAGTTTCTTTCATTTTGATCTTTTCACTTCCTATCAAAATATACTTTCACTAATGATCTGTTTCGATCTCTTTACTTTATTAACTAAACTTAAGTTCTGGAGATGACCGTATCTGAAAAACCTAAAATTTTCCCTAAAGCAGCAAGTACTTCACTTAACGCAGCTTCTACTGCAGTGATACCGCCAGTAAATACTACAGAACCACTAAATCGATCTATAAATCCAATAGTAACTTCAGCAGCTTTTGATGCAATATCAGCAGCGATAATAGCAGCTTCGCTGGGAGTAATAGTCAATATACCTATGGCATTGCTATTCATGCTATCTGGAAGACCGAGTTTTATGTAGATATCTGGGTCTGGATTGGCGATCACATGTGCAAGTGTAATTTGTTTTCCCGGCACGTATTCTTGGATCATTCTTTGCTTTTCACTCAACTACATCACCTATCTTCCGCATAGTGGCTTTATTCGTTTCTAAAAATGACTCTGACATTATTATAACACTTTAGTAAGCGATGTCAACGTAAAAATGAAACCCTTTTCTAAAATTTGTCTCATTAGTTTTTGCTAAGCGCTGCAAAGATAAATATTTTTAAAAACGCGTACTTTCATTTAAAGACAAAAAAATAGAAGCAAGGATTTTTAAATATCCTTGCTTCTATTTCTGATATAACCTCTTGTCTCTAGGTTTTTTTCGATCAATGGAAATAAAACAGGACTTAAGATAATATAAAATAAACCGTTACCAAAAGCATGCATCAAATCCATCGGAACACCCATCATATAATAAGCCCAGAAATTTTCAAATCCTAGTAAGTACTTCATAATAAAAGAAACTACAAGACCATATAAAATACCGGCAAATGCAGCATACAACACCATCATCCACTTTGGTATTTTTTTATACATTGGTTTTATCACTAACCCCGTAATCAATACAATTACAGAAAAAGAAATAATCTGAGCGAATGTCCATATCCCCATACCCAACGTCAAATTGGAGATCAAGATGGACAAAACAGCCACAATCAACCCATCTGCTATTCCCATTGATAGTGTCAAAATAATCAGTATAGTTGTTACTGGTTGAACATTAGGTAAAATTTGCAACATTAACCGTCCTACATGCGTAACTGCGATCATCATCGACAATAATGCGATCCTTCTGACTGGATTAACATTTTTCATATTACATACCACTCAAATTCCACACCACTTCATCGCCATCTTTTACAATAGTATCGGCAGCTCCAACTGGTGCAGCTTCTCCATTAACGTCGAACATCCAATATTTCCCTTCTTCTTCGTCTTGAGAAATACCTTCTATTGAGTTGATGAAAGTATTACTTTCTTCTACATCGTAATTTTCTTTCATGACATCCAGAAGATTAGATTCTTCAGCAACTTCCAGCTCTTTATCCGTTCCCGGAATAAGCTCTCCGTCTTCTTGAACACTTACATTAACAGATACCATTTCTTCTTGATTGCTTGCTGTTGTACTTGCCGTTTCACTTACTGTACTTTCTACAGTTGACGTTGGAGTTTCAGCTTGATCACCATCTCCACCATTCCCGCATCCTGTAATCACGAATGTTGAAAGTGCACTAACAGCTAACAGATTTACCCATTTTTTCATCTTCACTTCTCCTTTTATCTTTGTAATTTAAGCTAAAAATAGAGAAGTACGCCATTGTACTAATTCTCCTTCTTTAGAGATCCTCTACCATCATTTTATTCCAGTCTGCAGACTGCTGATAGAATTCAATCCTTCTTTAAGTACCACTAATACAAGCAGCAGTTGTTTTGAAGCACATAAAAAGGCCTACGAGACAATCCCATAGACCTAGAAGCTTTCTGTTTTGCCTCGAAACAGAGCTTTCGCATTAATAGCTGTTCAGAATAATGATCTGACTTAAAACCAAAAAGGTTTATCACAGTGGCGGGACCGTGCCGGATTTACACCGGCTTCCTTATTCTAGACACTTTTGAATTCAATTGTTCTATCGAATTTAGTATAGCATAAAGCGCTTTAAAAACCACTACTTTTTTAAACTTCTTATTTCTATAATGAAATGAATTGACCTCGAAAGTTGGAGTTATCCACATTTATCCGATTTCAGTCATTCAAATAATTTACTAATTCTTCGATGCCTTCATCTGTATATGAAGATACATTGAATAGTTCTTTTGCTCCTGCTAATCGCAATCTGTCACCAGCTTTTTTTATATCTTGATCAGAAGCAGCCAGATCCACTTTAGTAAGGATTCCAATAACCGGTTTGGTAAAATAAGAATTAAATAAAGGGGCAAAGATCTGCTTGTCCTCCGTTACACTTGCAACGAAAGCTATCACATCAGCCTCGACGGATGTTACTTTTAATGCACTATAATACCCCCTATGCTGAACAAATTCTCCCGGTGTATCAATTAATCCTGATTCAAATTGGATCGCTTGTGTTTTATTGTATTTCAGTTCTTTCCCATTTATTCGTTGGCTCAGTGTCGTTTTACCACAGCCAGTTGCTCCGATCAGCATGATTCTTTTCATTTAATTCCTTCTTTCTGTAAATGATTGTTGATAAGGACTGCGACTTAGTATATATCTACCACTACACTTCTAAAGTTAATTTTCAGAAATGTAGCGTCAAGTTAAATTGTACAGCGCTTCCATTATATAAAAGTCTTTCACCAACTTTCGCTATTCACCTATAGTATACAGCAATCTCCAGAGCTTGACACCTAGTTTAAGTTTATCGACTCTAGATTAGCCTGCTTCTCAAAGTCCATTTTCTTTCAGCAATTTGATGAATCGATCGGTCAATCCTGCCGTAAATCCCCATAGTGTCTGTTCTTGCAGTTGGTAAAAAGCTATTGTTTGCTTTCCATGTCTCCACTTGTACTGCTTACCGTTTGGAATGCGATCGAAAGGAAAGTTTTTTGCATGTTCGAATTTGACAGCCATTTCAAAATAATCGGGATCGTGTATCATGAAATAGCTCAATGGAACGGTATACAGCTTCTCAACTTCTTCATTACTGATAATAGACTTAATGTCTATATCTTTCAGTTCTCCGACAAAAGATCGTATAACGGCTTCTTCACTGACGATAAAATCCATTTCCCCTAATATTTGGATAGCATTGCGCGGAAGGTTCAATTCTTCCATCGTTTCACGGACGGCGGCTTCTTCGTAAGTTTCTCCCATTTCGACTGCCCCTCCCGGAAAAGAAGTTTCACCTGGTTGAGAGATGTGTTTGCTTCGAACTTCATACAACAAATGCCATTCCCCTTTAACTTGGATCAAAGGAAGTAAAACTGAGAAATGGCGCTGATTTCCAATTGGTTTTGCTTCATGATTTGTTATGATTTTTTTAATTTTCTCCAACAAGTTCTCTACTCCTTTCCAACTGCTCTTTACTTTCATTCATTATACTTGAAGAATAGACATGTATCTACTGTGCTATTCAATAAAAAACTTGCAGCTTTGTATGTTTTCAATCTACAATAGGAATAAAAGGAATGACACTCATTTATTTTTTTATGTGCCCATTCAAAAGGAGAATTCCATGGAACAAATTGAACGATCCAGTTATTTTCACAATTCCGATGAAGTAGCCACTGGCAACACACAAGTTTTCCAAGAACTTAACGGAAAAAGTGTTTATGAAGTTATCCGTGTCCAAGAAGGGATAGCCTTATTCTTAGAAGATCATTTGGAGCGTTTAAGAAAATCTGCATCTTTTATTCATCTTCAATTGACTGATTCCGATGAGATCTTAACGGAACGTATCTATCGTTTGATTGCTTCAAATAAAGTAGTCGATCAAAACATTAAAATCATCTGCAATCAAGCTGTTGGTATGCTGCTGTTTTTCACTAAAACCGTTTACCCTCCATCAGAATTTTACGAAACGGGGATGCATACGACCTTATTGAAATTGGAACGTCCAGATCCGAATTTGAAGATCCAACGAGATGAATACCAAAAAACTGTGTTGCGGGAAAGGCAGAAAAAAGGAGCTTATGAGGTTTTATTGGTCGATCAAGAAGACTATGTTACCGAAGGAAGCCGCTCCAATCTGTTCATCGTTAAAGACGGTAAACTGTTCACTTCACCAGCAAAAAATGTTTTGCTTGGAATTGTGCGAAAAAAAGTCTTTGAAATCTGCCGCAAAAAAGAGATCCAAATATGCGAAGAAACCATTTCGGTTGTACAACTAGAGTCCATTGATGCAGCTTTCATTACCGGAACAGGAAACAATGTATTGCCTATCCGCTCGATCGAGGACTGGTTGGTGAAATCGGCTGAACAGCCTCTAGTGAAAACGATCATGCATGAATATGATCGAATGGTATCCGTCTATATTGAACAAAACCGTTACCGCAAGTAAATGCGTTTAATTACACCTATAATAAGGAGGCCATTTTATGAAAATTGGAATTATTGGACTGGGAGATATTGCAAAAAAAGCTTATTTACCTGTTCTTACTGAAAAAGAAGGTATCGAATTGGCGCTTTGTACTAGGAATCTAGAAAAATTAGAGCAGTTAGCAAAAAAATACCGGCTTACTGAATCTGTCACAACCGTAGAGGAACTGATCAAATCCGGTATTCAAGCTGCATTCGTCAGCGCAGCTACAGAAGCCCACTTTGAACTCACAAAAAAATTGCTTGAAAACGGCATCCATGTTTACGTAGACAAGCCTTTATCTTTTAGTTTTGAAGAAAGTCAGCAGCTGGTCGATTTAGCAAAAGAAAAGAATTTGATCGCGATGGTTGGTTTCAATAGACGTTTTTCGCCTATGATTTCCCGCTTGAAGGACTATGGCAAACCGGACTTAGTTTTTATTCAAAAAAATAGATTCCAAAATGCACAAGACCCAAGAACTTTTGTAGTGGAAGATTTTATTCACGTAGTAGATACCCTTCGTTTCTTGATGGATAGAGAAGTAGTGGATAGTCACGTGCGGTATTTGGAAAAAGACGGTCTGTTGCAGAATGTGGTGCTTGAATTAATTGGAGACGGTTGTACAGCCATCGGCATCATGAACAAAAACGGTTCTTCGTCAAATAAGGTTGATGAGAAAATTTTACACAGACTAGGCAACTTGCTTAGTCTGTTTTTCTTTCTCCGGTAAATATAAGCGTGTCATTAATAAAATCCGATTACGGAAGTTGGTGTAATTTCGGTAACCGAACGCCGTTCGTTTTAAGACTTTAATTTTATTATTAATCCCTTCAATAGGACCATTTGTTAAATAAGGGTACTCAAACGTATTCTGGACAATGTTGAGGTGTTTTCTCAGTGTTCTGAGTACTCGTTTTAATCCTTTTGAAATGGGTTTGATTTTGGCTTGGTTTAGAACATATTTAAAGTATTCCCACTGATTATTCGCTAAAGCATAACGTAGATTTTGAATGACAGTATATGTTTCTTTTAAAGTTTCATTGAACGACATTAAGTAATCCACAATAGATTGCGTATTAGTTAAGTAATCGAAAAGTTTAAACTTAACATACTTGGAAGAAGTTAACAGGGTTTCAGATTTTAAAGGCAGTTTCCAGTATCTTTTATATTTATTATAAAGACGGCCATCTTTATAGCGGTATTCATTCATGACGGTTACTCTGCATTTATTTAGCTCTCTGTTTAAAGCCTGAACGATATGAAAGCGATCAAAAATAATCGCTGCATTGGGAAAGAGAGCCGGAATTAATTGGATGTAAGGTTCGTACATATCAATCGTTACCGTCTTTACTTTTTTTCGGACAGGTAATGAGAACCGTTGGAAATAACGCAATAACTCACCTTTTTGTCTATTCGCTACAACATCTACAACCCTATGGGTCAGCGCATCACAATAAATAAAACTCATCGAAAATTTAACCGAGTTGACACTTTTAAATTCATCAAAACTGAGGTGATCCGGCAAAGAAGAAACCGGTCGAATTTTTAGTTTTTCAGCCGTTTGAATGATGACGCGATGCACCGTATTCCAAGATACCGAATGTTCTTCAGCAATCATTTTCACAGATTTTATTTTCGTTGCTTGATCGGCGATGTGTTGTTTGACACGAGTAGAGACAAAGCAGTCTTGATCGACAATAGCTGTTTGAGCAGTAAAAGCAGAGAGGCATTTTTTACAGAAGAAACGTTGTTTCTTTAACATTAAGTAGGCCGGTAGGCCAGACACATGCATTAGCGTTAGACGCGATGTTCTAGTGCCATTTTTTACAATAGAATAGTGCTCGTTTTTAGTCCCACATTCAGGACATCTTTCTGGAATATAGGATAACTGAGCATGATAAAACAACGAGCGTCGACCTTTATACATCTTTTCTTCAACGGTTTCTCCATCAAAATAAATATTTTTGTCTTTTAATTGCAGTGTATTTGCGATAAACTGTTGCATATGGACGTATCTCCTTTAATTTGGTTTGGCGATTAAATTATATCGGAGATACGTTCTTTTTTCATTACATACGAAAAAATACGGTTGGTGGAAAAATTATCCATCAACCGTATTTATTATAGAACCATATGTTTTATCTCATTCGCTTTTGTAATTAGTTTGTTTTTAAAGCTCAGAATCAGTTTCTTTGTAGATAGGAAGTGTGATCCTAAAAATAGATCCATGGTTCAATACACTATCTACTGAAATGTTTCCTTTATATCCAAGCAACAACTCTTTAGCAATAGACAATCCTAATCCATTTCCGCCTTTATGTCGGCTTCTTGCCTTATCTACTCTATAGAATCGATTAAAGATCTTATCCGCATCTTCCGGTGTCATTCCTTCACCAAAATCTTGAATAGCAACATGGACAAATTTATCATCAGAAGCAATCGAAATATGCACTTCATTTCTGTCAGTTGAATATTTAACGGCATTATCCAACAATATGATTAAGATTTGTTCCAAGTGATGGCGATAAATACTGACATAAATTTCTTCATTTAAATCATCATCTAAGTTAAACACAAAATTAGGATACAGCATTTTGAAGTTATTGTAATTTTGATGCACCACTTGCTTGATAGGTGTTTTTTCATTTTTGTAATGAATTTCTACCTGCTCAGCTCGGGATAGATCTAACATCTCTTGCACAAGTGTCTTCATGCGCTCAACTTCCTGCAAAGATGCTGATAAAGACTCATCTAATATCTCTGGATCTTCTTTTCCCCAGCGGTTCAACAATTTCAAATGACCTTCCATAACTGCTACAGGAGTTCTTAATTCATGAGAAACATCCTCCACAAATTGCTTTTGCTGTTCAATGTACAGCTGCATCTTATCCAGCATATCATTGAATACGGTAGACAAATGAGCTAACTCATCATTCGTATTTCCCAATGGAATCCGCGATTGAGATTGAGTGTCTTTTCGAATATCATTCATAGTCGTAGTCATAGTTTTTAATGGCTGTAAAAACTTGCTGGCCAATAAAAATCCTGTTATGCCACTGAATAAAAGAGCAAACACACCAATCGTAAACACCGCTGAAATGATTTGACTCGACATTTGATGGTAGTCGTCTAATGCATTCGTCACATGTATATACCCGATTAGAATACCGTTTTGACTCGAATAAACCGGCGCTATCCCAGATATTCCTTCTTTACCGTTGATATCGATCAGCTGTACAGTCAATTTAGCCTCTGGATTAAACGAAACATCACTAGGTCTCGATTCAAACAATAAACGAGAAGTTGGGCTATATACTCTTACCACTATCCCCTCTTCACTCATTTCAGCATACAACGTGTCTTGATAATTGCCATCTTGACCGATAATCAAATTACGCTGGTCAAAGTTTTCTTCAATTTCAAGAGCTGAAGGTGTGTAAGTAGGACTTAAGGACTGATAAACAGTTGCCTTTGTCAAAACTGCTGATTCTACATTCAATCGGTTTGTTACGCCGGTAATGATTTCTTTAACATTTTCATCTTCTTGACTGAACATGATTTGTCTAAAACTATAAAAAATAGTCACAGAAAAAATCATATAAGTAAGAAAAATGGCGATTGCAACAATCAGTGACCATTTCCACTTTAACGACGAAACCCGCTTTAGCTTATTTTCTTCTTCATTCCTAGTTTTTAGGAAATTTTTCACGAACGCATCACATAACCTGTTCCGCGGACTGTTTGGATGTAACTCTCATTTCCTGGAACATCAAGTTTGTTACGCAAATAACGGATATAAACATCCACCACATTCGTTTCTACTTCTGTTTCGTAGCCCCATACTTTATTCAATAAAACATCTCTGGATAAAACGATATTTACATTTTCCATCAATTCTAACAACAACTCATATTCACGTTTCGTCAATTCAATAACTTCTTCGCCTCTACGAACAATACGGTTTTCTTTTTCAACCACTAGATCACGGTAATGTACCGTAGTTTGTTTTGTCATGTTTTGTTCGCCTTCAATATCGATACGACGTAACAAAGCGCGTAAACGAGCCAATAGTTCTTCAATTGCAAAAGGTTTTACAATGTAATCGTCTGCTCCATGATCTAATCCGGAAACTCTATCTATCACTGAATCACGTGCAGTCATCATAATGATAGGCACATTGCTGACTTGTCGAATACGACGACAAACATCGATTCCATTTAATTCCGGCAACATGACATCTAGTAAAATCACATCCCATGATTCTTTTTCATCTAATGCAGCTTCTAAACCATTTCGTCCATCATAACGGACGTCGGTTTCATACCCTTCATGTTTTAATTCTAGTTCTACAAATCTTGCCAAGTTTTTTTCATCTTCAATAATCAGTACTCTACTCATAGAGATAATCTCGCTCCTTTTTTATCCGCACGTATAACACGCCTTTGTTACAATAGCACTATTTATTAAACTTCTCAATGGGATTTTTCATTTCTCTTTTATTATTTTACCATAAATTAGAATAAAATGAGAATAACAATTCTTTATTTCGTTGCTTTTCTTCCAAACATGGCGAAATTTTAAACACAGGAATGAATTAAGCGGAATCATCGCCTTTTGTAAACATTCGTAAAGACAGGATTAGAACTTTTGTCCTAATCCTGTCTTTACTATAAAACTTTTCTAATTTAACCTTGTCGTACTGATTATAGTTCTTCTTGTCCTTTATCTCCATACCAGTCAAAATGGAATGTGCCTTCTTTGTCTTTACGTTCGTAAGTGTGGGCACCGAAATAATCACGTTGAGCTTGGATGATGTTAGCCGGCAGATCTGCACTACGGTAAGAATCATAATAAGCAATTGCTGAAGAGAATGTTGGAATTGGAACACCAGATTTAACAGCGATTCCGATAATATCACGAACAGAATCTTGATAGTTTTTAGTAATGTCCATGAAGTATTCATCTAAAACCAAGTTTTTCAATTCAGGATTACGGTCATATGCATTAGTGATTTCTTGTAAGAAACGAGCACGGATAATACAACCAGCGCGGAAAATTTTCGCGATCTCGCCATATTGCAAGTTCCAATCGTATTCTTCACTAGCTGTACGCATTTGGGCAAATCCTTGAGCATAGCTCATGATTTTACTGAAGTACAATGCTTGACGAATTTTTTCAACCATTTCTTTTTTGTCACCGTCGAATGAGTATGCAGCCGGTTTTGGCAATACTTTGCTGGCTTCTACACGTTCACTCTTCAAAGCAGAAATGTAACGGGCAAATACAGATTCAGTAATCAATGGAAGTGGAACACCTAGGTCTAATGCACTTTGAGAAGTCCATTTTCCAGTTCCTTTGTTTCCAGCACGGTCCAAAATGATTTCCACCATTGGTTTACCTGTTTCAGGATCTTTTTTAGTTAATGCATCAGCAGTGATCTCAATCAAGAAACTATCTAATTCACCTTGATTCCATTCTCTGAAGACTTCTGCAATTTCTTCCACAGATAATCCAACCACTTCACGCAATAAATGATAAGACTCAGCAATCAATTGCATATCCCCATATTCGATACCGTTATGGACCATTTTCACGTAATGTCCTGCACCGTTTGGTCCAATATAAGCCACACATGGTTCGCCGTCACTTGGTGCTTTAGCAGCAATTTGTTCTAAGATAGGTGCTACTAGATCGTAAGCCTCTTTTTGTCCACCTGGCATGATAGCAGGTCCTTTTAATGCTCCTTCTTCACCGCCGGAAACTCCAGTTCCGATGAAGTTGATACCTGATTCAGCCAATTCTTCGCTGCGGCGAATTGTATCTTTGAAGAACGTATTTCCTCCATCAATCAGTACATCGCCTTTATCTAAATGAGGTAATAGAGATTGGATCACTAAGTCTGTCCCTTTTCCAGCTTGAACCATCAAAACAATACGTCTTGGTGTTTCCAATGAATCTACAAATTCTTCGATCGTTTCAGTTAAAACTAAGTTTTTTCCTGGGTTTTCTTCAATGACAGCTGCTGATTTTGCAGTCGTACGATTGTATATAGAAACAGAGTAACCTCTGCTTTCAATATTCAATGCTAAGTTTTTCCCCATTACAGCCATACCTACAACACCAATTTGTTGTTTACTCATGTAATTATATTCTCCCTTCAAAGCCATTAGTATCTTATTTATGAAGCTAAGCATTCCTTCTTAATTTTAGCAGACAATCGCTAAATATTAAAGCTACATTGTTTTTTTTATTTATCGGCTGTTGAACAAAAAAATTCATAAGCAAGGCTGACGCTAGTTTGTGGTTTATAAGGTACAATAGCTATAAGACATTCAATATAAAATATGGCGGTGTATAAATATGATTCATTACTTAAATCGAGATGAAAAAGGCGATTTCTTGCCGAATAACAATCCGGAAACAACTTCTTCTGACTGGATCCACATCAGTCAAGCAAATGAAGAAGATATCCTTCATTTAGCACATACGTATCACTTTCCAGTCGATTACCTAACGGGAGCATTTGATGCAGACGAAATTTCACGTTACGAAAAACTAGGTAAACAATATGATAATACCCCCGGTTTAATCGTTCTTTTATATCCTTTAAAAACGAAAAGCCGATTGAATTTGACTGAGTATGTTACTCGTCCTTTATCAATTATAATGGCAGAAGATACACTGATTACTGCTACTCATGATACTCCTGAATTCTTAAAAAGTTTTATGCAAGTTGATGATGACAAACTCAATAATTTTAAAACAGCTGATCAGTTTGTTTTGAAAGCATCGATGCATATCGCTTCTTTGTTCATTACTTATTTGAAAGAAATCAATCAATCTACTGATGACTTAGAGGTTCAATTGCAGTCTTCCTCTAAATCACAATATTTATTTGATTTGATGGAACTACAAAAAAGTTTGGTATTTATAGACACTGCTTTAAAAAGCAATCATCCTGTCATTGATCGTTTGAAAGAACTGGAAGATTTTACTGCAAATCCAATAGATGATGAGCTGCTTCGAGATGTGATGGTAGAAAATCGCCAAGCAGAAGTGATGGCTTCTCAAACTTATCGTTTATTGAATCAATTGAGTAGTACTTTTTCATCTGTTATTTCAAATAATTTGAATACGGTCGTTAAGTTTTTAACTTCCATCACTTTTATTTTTACCATTCCTACGCTGATTGGTTCTCTGTGGGGAATGAACGTGCCTGTTCCTTTTGAAGATTCTCCATTCGGATTTTGGATCCTTCTTTTTGGGACAGTAATTTTACTAGCTGTGACAGCTTATTGGATGAAAAAGAATGAGTTTTTCTAAAGTTTTTTAAAGTCCCTTGTAAAAGGATAAGCAGTTATTGTAAACTTATCAAAAGCGCGTATGGAAGTGAGGGGAATCTGCTTGAACAATCAAAAAAAATCAAAGAAAACAAATAAAGGCTTAAGATTTTTCATCCTAATCATTATATTTGCCATGTTAGGTTCTGGCCTTTTATCAGTCCTTTACACATTAATGAATTTCGTTTAGTCCATAAATTACTCAATAGTAAAAAAAGTCGTACAACAAACCTTCTCGGTTTCTGTACGACTTTTTATTTACACTAGGCTTGGTTTACGTTTCCTTGTTTTTCCTTGTATGCTAAGTCTTTTAACTCTTTAGCATGTTCAATGGATAATTTAGTGATTTCTGTTCCGGCTAACATGCGAGCCAGTTCATTGATTTGTTCAGCGTCTTTTAATTTGTTCACACAGGTTTCCGTGCGATCTTCTACAATAGCTTTTGAAATATACAAATGGTTGTCTGCCATTGCTGCAACTTGTGGAAGATGCGTAATACAAAGCACTTGTGAATGGACAGCAACTTTGTAAATTTTATTGGCTATAGCTTGAGCAACTCGTCCGCTTACTCCCGTATCCACCTCATCAAAAATAATGCTCGTGATCCCTTGAGTTTTCGAAAAAAACTGTTTTCAAAGCCAGCATGACACGAGACAACTCTCCTCCAGAAGCAACTCTTGCTAATGGTTTTAAGGGCTCTCCTAAATTGGTAGCAATATAAAATTCAACGTGATCTAATCCAGACTCATAAATAGACGTTTCGCTTTCTTTGGCTGAAAGAAAACGTGCTTCAAATTGTACTTTGTCCATGTACAGTTCTTTTAATTGTTCTTGTATAGCTGTTTGTAATTGATCGGCTGTTTCTTTTCTTTTACGTGTCAATTGTTTCCCTTGCTTGACCAAGTCTTTTTTGATCGCTTCAAGTTCTTCTGTTAAACGTGATAAATGAGTTTCGCGATTTAAGATATTATCCAGTTCAATCGAGATTTCTTCATAATAGACAAGGATATCTTTTATGGATTCTCCGTATTTGCGCTTTAATTGTTGGATAATTTCCAATCTCTTTTCAATTTCATTCAATCGATTTTCATCATACGCTAATTGATCTTGTTCTTTTAAAATATCACTTGCTGCTTCTTGCAGTTGAAAGTAGCTATTAGAAATAATCTCTGAGATTCGTTTATATGATGAATCAATATCTTCAATAGTTTCAAGCGCTGACATAGCATTGCCAACGAGATCCACGCCTCCGTACTCTTCTCCTTGCAACGCTCCATACGCCATATTCAAAGACTCTACAATTTTTTGATAATTGGAAAGCAGATTCTTTTCCTCTTCTAACGTGACGTCTTCCCCAACTGTCAGTTCAGCCATTTCGATTTCATTTGTTTGGAAACGCAGCATGTCTACTCGTTGAGCAAGTTCCTGCTCGCTCGATTGACTATTCAATACGGTTTTTTCGATTTCTTTGTATTCTTGGTAAGTCTCTCCATACGATCTTTTTAAGCTAATCAATTCTTCATCACCAAATTGATCGAGCATGTTCAAATGTCTTTCAGAATACATCAACTCTTGGTGTTCACTTTGCCCGTGAATATCGATCAAGCTTTCGCCGATTTCGCGTAAAGTCGCGATATTCACTAAACGCCCATTGACTCGGCAAACGTTTCGCCCGCTTCGGTGGATATCTCTTTGAATAATGAGTGTCTCTTCTTCGATATCGATTTGATATTTATCCAGTAAAGCATGAGTAGCCGGGTTCCCTTCCACTGCAAATTGTCCTTCTAAGGTGCATTTATCCGCACCATGCCGAATAAACTCGCTGGATCCTCTACCTCCAGCAATCAGTCCCACAGCATCGATAATGATGGACTTCCCAGCACCTGTTTCACCTGTAAGTACGGTCATTCCTTTTTCAAAACTCAAAGCTAAGTCGTGAATAATAGCAAAATTCTTAATAGCTAATTCTTGTAGCACACTAACTACCTCCATTAAACTTCTCTAGCAGCTAAATCAATTGAATAATTTGTTCTTTTAAGTTTAAAGCATCTGCTGAAGAACGACAAATCACCAGCAACGTATCATCTCCGGCAATCGTTCCAAATACTCCCTCAAAATTAGAGGCATCCACCAATGCGCCTAAAGCGAATGCGTTTCCAGGTATAGTATGAATAATTATAAAATAATCTTGATAGTCTATTGAAATAAAAGCATCATGTAACAATCGTTCCAATTTCTTTGAGGTATCATAATTCATATCTGGAGGCATACTGTAGCGGTACCCTCCAACTGGTGCAGGTATTTTTATAAGGTGCAGCTCTTTGATATCACGTGATATCGTAGCTTGTGTTACTTCAATCCCTTTTTCATGTAATATACGCACAAAATCCTCTTGTTTTTCGATGACATACTCTTCAATAATTTCTTTTAACAACCGATGACGATCCTTTTTCTTCATACTCCCCCACCTCATCTTATGCAAACTATGTATTGATTTTTTTCTTTATTCTATCCTACTTGTCAAAAATTAGAAAGATAAATTTAAAAAGAATCTTGATTTTGCGGTAAATGTGAGCATAATTCGGCGTTTTAGTGAACGCTTGTTTTTTTTGCATACAATTTAGTATTTAGAAAAAATAATAAAGGATTTTGCATATAAAAAGCAAAATCCTTTATATTGTCCTTCTGTTTATGAGCGATGATTGAAAAAACGCTGGTGTGCTCTATCAATGACTTCAGCAGTGTCTATTGATTCACTGATTTCGCCAATATCATTTGTTGAAGACCTCAAATGTGCTAAAAATTCAATGTTGCCTTCTCCACCAGTGATCGGTGAAAAATCGAGTCCTAATACATCATATCCTTCTTGAACGGCAAAAGCTAAGATATTGTCCACAACTTTTTTATGGATGTTTCTATCTTGGACAATCCCCTTAGGTCCGATTTCATCTCTGTCTGCTTCGAATTGAGGTTTGATTAGTGCCAGAACATCCCCATTGTCTTCTAGGATGTGTTTTAAAACCGGCAAAATCAGCTTTAGTGAAATAAAAGACACATCAATAGACGCAATAGACGGTCTTCCTTGAGTGAAATCCTCAGGTTTGCTGTAGCGAAAATTGGTTTGTTCCATCACCACTACACGTGGATCTTGACGCAATTTCCAAGCTAACTGATTGGTTCCAACGTCCAAAGCATAACTTAAATGAGCTCCATGTTGTAAAGCCGCATCTGTGAAACCCCCTGTAGAAGATCCGATATCCAACAAGATTTTATTCTTTATATCTACATCAAATAATTGAATAGCCTTTTCCAATTTATAACCGCCACGGCTAACATAGGCTGATGATTTCCCTTTGATCCTGAACATCGTTTCCATGGGAAACAGTTCTCCAGCATGATCTACGCGCTCGTTTTTATCGGTAATAACTTTCCCTGTCATAATAATTCGTTGGGCTTTATCTATCGACTCGGCAAACCCCTGCTGTACTAACAACTTGTCTGCACGTTCTTTTTTCATTGGTTCACCTGTTCATCTTTGATTCTTAATAAAGCCACCATATCCTTCAACAAATTCATATCGATGATCTTATTTTCAGGTCGATATTCTGTTTCAATTTGACTGATAATCGCTAAAGCCTCATCCAATTCTTTTTCTAGCGCTGTTTTACCCCCTTCTAAGGTCAACAGGTGCGGATAGGTACTCTTGCTGTGCTGTTCATCTTGCCCGATATTTTTCCCTAGCTCTTTCGCATCTCCGATAACATCTAAAATATCATCTCTGATTTGGAATGCCAGACCATAACACGCAGCAAATTGATTCAGCTGTTGTTGGACTATTTCTGGAGCGTCAGCTAAAACACTTCCCGCATATACAGCAAACTTAATCAACTCACCGGTTTTTTTATCGTGGACTTGTTTCAAAGCTTCTAAAGATAATGATTGACTTTCCCCTTCAATATCTTCTACTTGACCTTCAACCATTCCATTTGCGCCTGCAGATTTTGCTAATGCTACGGTCAATGCTACTTTCTGTTCAAGAGAAATCTCACTTCTTGTGATAACTTCAAAAGCTTGGGTTAACAGGGCATCTCCGGCCAAAATTGCTACTGCCTCCCCATAAACGATATGACTGGTGGGCTTTCCCCGTCTTAATTCGTCATTGTCCATAGCCGGCAAATCATCATGAATTAATGAGTAAGTATGCACATACTCTAAAGCTGCTGCGGTATCATAGCCTTTTTCTACTTCTCCGCCTAATGATTTGATTACTGCCAAGACAAGTAAAGGACGAATTCTTTTACCTCCAGCTGCTAATGAATACTTCATTGCTTGGTATAAAGTGCCTTTTGTGTCTTGTGTCTTATCTAGCCACTCAATCATCCGTTGCTCTACTTTAGGAAGTTCTTCTTTTCTAAACACACTAAATTCCATAAGAGTTTCTCCTTTTCTTAATTCGCATCTAACTCTTGATCGAATATAGTCTCTTCACCGTTCTCATTAACAATTTTCGTCAAAGTCGTTTCTGCATTTTCTAATTTATCTTTACATAGTTTACTCAAAGCGACACCTTTTTGAAATTGGTTCAAGGCCTCTTCTAAAGGGACATCCCCTTGTTCTAATTGAGCCACGATTTGTTCCAATTGCTGCATAGCTTCTTCAAATTTCAAATTTTCTATTTCAGTTGCTGCATCTTTTTTAGCCATGTGTATCCTCCGTTTTTTCTGTAACTTTTGCGGTTAATTTTCCATCTGAGAGATGAATATCAATTGAGTCTCCCTCATTTATATCATTGATTGATTTAATGATCGTTTCGCCTTTTAACGCGTAGCTGTATCCGCGGTGCATGATCTTCAATGGACTTAAATAGTCCAAAGATTGGATACCATAATCTAGGCGCTGTCGTTGAGCTTCCATGTATCGATTGACTTGTACAGTTAGTTGAGCACTTAATTGATTCAAATTATCTTCTTTCTGCCGCACTAGATGTAGCGGGTTCTGACTCTGCAACTGCATCTTGTAGACTCGCAAGTCTTGTTGGTACGAAGTGATTTTCTCTGACATTTCACGCTCTAACCGCTCAGTCAACAAATCCAGATTTTGCGTATATCCTTCGTACAAACGTTGAGGTTGTCTAAAGACATAAGAGTTTAAAGTGTGCTTCAATCGTTCCTCAAAGCGCTCAACTTTTCGTTGGTAACTCTTTAATAATCGTAAGTGAACTTGGTCGATTTTCAAAATCTCTTCGGTCAGCTGCGGAACCGCCAATTCAGCTGCAGCCGTGGGAGTGGCTGCTCGAACATCAGCTACCAAATCAGCAATCGTCGTATCTGTTTCGTGCCCTACAGATGAGATGACAGGCGTTTGAGCTGCGAAAATGGCTCGCGCTACTTTCTCTTCATTAAAGGGCCAGAGATCTTCTATCGATCCCCCACCTCTAGCAATTATCAGAGTATCAAAATCCCCTTTTTCTTCTACTTGGCGAATACTTTCAACTATAGTGTCCGCAGCTTGTTTGCCCTGTACTTTAGTAGGAAACAAGACCAACTCAGCAATCGGAAATCTCCTTTTGACAGTCGTCATGATATCTCTAATAACTGCTCCGCTGGGACTCGTAACGACGGCTATTCTCTTAGGAAACGTCGGCAGCAATTTCTTTGGTGCATCAAATAGCCCTTCATTTTTCAACTTTTTCTTCATTTCTTCTAAAGCTTGGTATAAAGCTCCGACACCATCCGGCTCCATATGTTCAATATAGATCTGATATTTCCCTTGATCTGAGTATACCGAAACTCGCCCGATCACCAAGACTTTCATTCCTTCTTCTGGAGTGAACTTTAAGCGTTGATAGGCCGATTTAAACATCGTTGCAGAAATAACTGCATTGTTATCCTTCAAGCTGAAATATTGGTGTCCTGGACGGTTGCGAAAATTAGATATCTCTCCCGTCAAATACACTCTTTCGAGATATGGATCTACATCGAATTTTCTTTTGATGTACTTGGTTAGTGTGGAGACCGTTAAATACTCATTTGACATGCATACACTCCTATACCTAATTTAACAATTCTTTAGCACTCTCTATTGTTTGATACATCAACATAGTGATCGTCATAGGACCTACACCTTTTGGTACAGGCGTAAGGTATCCGGCAACTTCTTGGACCTCATCGCTTTTTACGTCACCGATCAATTTGCCATTCTCATCTCTGTTCATTCCTACATCTATAACCACTGCTCCAGGCTTCACAAAATCTTTTGTGATCATATGTCCTCGTCCAATAGCGACGATCAATATATCAGCCTCTTTGGCTACAGCTGCCAGATTCTTTGTTTTCGAATGAGCTATGGTAACTGTCGCATTTTTCATCAACAACAATTGTGCCATTGGCTTTCCAACAATATTGCTTCGACCAATCACAACTGCATTCTTTCCTTCAATATCGATCTCGTAACGTTGAAGTAATTTCATGATCCCGTATGGAGTACAAGGAATTCGGTCAGGTTGGCCGATGACTAATTTTCCCATATTAATAGGGTGAAAACCATCGACATCTTTTTCTGGGCGAATAGCGTTCAATATTTTAGTGGAATCAATGTGTTTCGGTAAAGGCAATTGAACCAGTATCCCATGAAAATGATCATCTTTGTTTAAGCGATCAATTACTCGCAACAATTCTATTTCCGTCATTTTCTCTGGATATTTTTCTACTACAGAATGGATACCTAATGTTTTGGCTCTTTTTTCTTTGTTCCTGACGTAAGTTTGACTGGCAGTGTCTTCCCCTACTAAAACCACCACTAATCCAGGAGTGATATTTTTTTCTTTTAGCTTGATGACTTCGAGTTTCATTTCTTCATTTAGTTCATCTGACAATAACTTCCCGCTCATAATCGTTGCTACCATTTCTATCACCTCATGTTCAAATTATCTATCTACAGTCTACCATAGTCTGCTTAAAATTTTTCTGATAACCATCGTTTATTTAAGGTTTAGCCAAGTAAATTACACTAGTCGAAGGAAGAATCACAAAATTTACCAGCCCGCGAAAGAAGATGTAAATTGTTATACAGCTTTTTTAATATTACCCTGTTTTTACGACTAGACAGGACTAATCCGTCTGCACATTTTTTTGCGCCCACTCTTTTGCAGCCTCATCTACTACTTGATAGGCCCTTAACATGATAGCACGAGCGCTATTGACATACTGAGTCCCTTTTATAAGTTGCCCATGTGCATACAATCCTTTCAACTGACCGTATTTAGGGCTAATCACCTCTGCATTGGGCCATGTGACTTGGATTCCCCCAAATTCTGAGCTTTGGACCAATTGTTGATCAATCAGTTGATTAATCAACTCCGTTTGATACAAGCTTGGTTCCATAGAGAAGTCATGTCCTGTAGCGTTAATGAGATACTCTACATGCATCCCTTTTTCATGGGCTAAAATCATGTCAAACCCAGAATCTGTAACTTCAACATTCTGTAATCCAGTCGCAACGTCAACTTTTCCACTGTCCCACAATGCCAATAACGATCGAAGAGACTCTTTAGGCATGGGGGTTCGAAAATGATTAAACAGGGGTTCATAAAAAGAAAAGAACGCTTTTTTATCTTCAACAGTTAAAGCTTGAAGAAAATCTGGTAAACAGGGATCAAACTTATAAATGATCGTTTGCAGTTTACTTAACGGATTTTTATTAATAAGCTGTTTTTTTAATTGTTCTTTTGTTCCTTTTCCATACAAAACCTGCAACTCTTTGACATCTATTTCATTACTAAAGCATTCTAAATAAAACCATTCTTTCATCATCTCTAGAGGAACATACCCGTTGTGTTCTTTTTTCGCACGATTCAAATTCTTCATAGTCAAGTAGTGCAACGTCAGTTCACTTTCCATCTCTCGGTATAAAGAAAAGTTACCCGTTCGAGAAAAAATTGAATCTTGTACCCTTTATTTTGAGATGTTAAAAATCTCATGATATCGATACTTGTCAGACCAGTTCCAATGATTCCGATACGAGCTTTAGGAGGAATTTCTGGCAAATTTTCTTGTAAAGGAAAAGGATGGTAATAATACTTGTTTTCACCAATCAACTGGTAAGGATCCTGGTATGGCAAATGTCCTGTACACAAATGAACGATGTCATATCTCTCTGATGTAGATGCTGTTTTAATGATATATTTCCCATTTTTTTCTGCTCTTACATTGAGAACATACTCATGGATGATAGTAGGTTCGATTGCTTTTACAGCTTTCTTTAATTGTTCTTTGAGGTATTCTCCATACCAAGTTCGAGGAAAATGTTTTTTAGATCCATCAGCTACCCCTTTTTCTCTTTCCAGCCACTTAACAAAATCAAGAGGATCTTCTGGAATCAAACTCATGGTGTCTGCTGTTTGATTGATCAATAAATGTTCATCATCTGGTTGATAAGGCAAGCCGGTCCCAAATGTCTTTTGCTGATCGTAAATCACTATTTTGCAGTCTGCATAATACGCGTTTTCGAGCAGCGCATTCAATACACTTACTCCAGCAACACCTGCTCCTATAATCGCTAATTTCCTCATACCTTAGTTCTTCCTTTCCTTTTACGTACACTATTTTTTCATCTTTCATTGTAACATTGTGCTTTTACTTTTTTAAGCTTTCTTTTACTTTCATTTTTCAAAAAAAAAAAAAGAGGACTAGTCCTCTTTTTTCTCTTCAATCATATTGGATAAAATACCATTGACGAATTTGCTGGATTTTTCATCACTGTAACGTTTGATAATTTCCAAGGCTTCGTTCAATGCCACTTTATTAGGTACCTCTTCTACAAAAAGCATTTCATATACGGCAATTCGCATGACTAATAAATCTGTTTTTGCCAGACGGTTAATAGACCATTTTTTCAAATGACTGTTGATTTTGCTGTCAATCACTTGTTGCTGTTCAATAACACCTGATACCAAATCATTCAGATAAGAAGGAATCTCAATGTCTTCAAGCTCTTCTTTGTCTTCAGAATTGTTTGTTAATGCTTTTTGCATCGCCACTTCTTTAGACAAATCTTCATTCGCAGACAATTGAAAAAGTGATTGCAGCGCTTTTTCTCTTATATCTCGTCTTGTAAGACTCACTCTTCTTCACCGTCTTCGTCCATTATATTTAACAAGTCACTGATAGCTGACTTTTCAGGTACGATACCCACGATATGAATATTTACTTCGTTCAATTCAATATCTGTCATTTGCAGCAATTGTTCTCGTACTCTGCTTTGAATCTCTAGTGCCACAGATGGAACTGAAACCCCATATTTGAAGTAGCAGTAAATGTCTACTTTCAAACCTTCTTCATCTTGTGTCAAATGTACCCCTTTTTTGTGGTTTACACGACCAAATAACTCGGTTACGCCTGAAGCCAGTTTACCTTGCATCGCATAAACTCCGTCGACTTCATTGGCTGCAATACCAGAAATCACTTCAATAACTTCTGGAGCGACTTCTATCTCGCCAAGCGATCCTTTAGTATCTTTTACAGTGTATGTTGAATCTTGAGCCATAAAAACCCTCCTCCTTTTCTTCTATCACGCTAACAAATCTTAGTTGAGCAGTATGGAATCCTAAGCTCTAGAAACGTATGATCCGTCTTGTGTGTTGACGATCAACACATCATCCACGTTGACAAAGAATGGTACGTTAACAGTTGTTCCTGTTTCTAATACAGCTGGTTTTGATCCACCTGAAGAAGTATCTCCACGGATGCCAGGTTCTGTTTCAACAACTTTTAGTTCTACTGTATTAGGAAGCTCTACTCCTAATGTTTCTGAGCCAAACATGATGACGTGAACTTCCATATTTTCTTTCAAATATTTTAGTTCGTCTGTAATAGAATCACCAGGCAATTCAATTTGTTCGTAATTTTCTGTATCCATAAATACGTATGAACCAGAATTTTCATACAAATATTGCATGCGACGGTTATCGATTTGTGCTTTTCCTACTTTTTCTCCCGCACGGAAAGTTTTTTCTTGCATTGCTCCAGTACGTAAGTTTTTTAGTTTAGAGCGTACGAATGCTGCTCCTTTTCCTGGTTTAACATGTTGGAAATCTACGACACGCCAAAGGCCCCCGTCTACTTCAATGGTTAAGCCCGTTTTAAAATCATTTACTGAAATCATTTAATTTCCTCCTACAATCCTTTATCATTCTTCTCCAGTTTACCATGTTTTAAGCGTTCTGACTATTAATAATCCTAATAGGATTAAAGAATAATCAACTCTTTAGGAGAATGTACAAGCACTTCATTTCCTGTTTCAGTAATCACTAAATCATCTTCAATTCGAACCCCGCCTAAGTCTGGGAAATAAAGCCCAGGTTCATTCGTGATCACATTTCCCGGTACAAAAGCTTTTTCAGCTAAACGAGAAACATTCGGTCCTTCATGGATCTCAAGACCAATCCCATGTCCTGTAGAGTGACCAAAAGCATCTGCAAACCCGTACTTCGCAAAATAATTACGGGCAACTGCATCGAGTGCAACCCCTGTAATACCAGGTTTCGCCGCTTCATTGACCATCAACTGCGCATCTAAAACCAACTGATGAATGTCTTTCAATTTTTGCCCTGGATCTCCGATGGCAAATGTGCGTGTCATATCTGAAACATATCCTTGATAGTAGCAGCCAAAGTCCAACGTGATCATGTCTCCCATTTCAATCCGTTTTTCACTAGCTACTCCATGTGGCATAGCAGAACGAACTCCACTGGCTACAATCGTATCAAATGAAACTCCTGTTGCACCTAGACTGCGCATATGAAAGTCTAGTTTATTCGCTACTTCAATTTCCGTCATGCCCGTTTTTATTTCTCCAAGAATAAATTTGAAAGCTGAATCAGCAATCTCACATGCTTTTCTGATGGTTGCAATTTCAGTTTCATCTTTTACTTCACGCAATTCTTCTACTAATCCAGCAACTGGGACCAATTCACATGGAATAGTCTCTTTTAATAATTTATAGATATTGAAAGTAATAAAATTTTCTTCAAATCCTAATTGGTTAATTGAATCTTTTGTTACGATTCTAGAGACTTCATCATAAATCGAACCATAATTTTGAACGATTTCAAAATCAATCGCTTGAGTACTTGCTTGTTGGGTATATCTAAAATCAGTTACGAAATAGGCCTTATTTAAAGTAATTACTGCCAGCCCTGTTGTTCCTGTAAAGTTAGAAACATAACGCAAATTGTAAGGACTAGTAATCAATAAAGCATCTAATCCTTTGTTTCTCATTTCAGTTCGTAATTTATTTAATCGTGTCATTCAACTTCACTCCTTAATTGTACATCTAATTACAGTATACACCACTTGCATCTTCTAAAAAACCAATACTATGCTCAAAATAAGGTCTGCCAAAAAAATAACTGCCCCTTTAATCAAGGGACAGTTATTTCTTTTTTATCTTCGTCTTGTGCTGTTTCATTTTTTAGAGATGACACAGCTATTTGTTTCACTAAAGAAAATTGATTCGTTGTCACTGCTTCCAACTGGTAATGCATTGAATCAGTTTTAGTGATGTAAACTTTTCCATTATTAAAAGTAATCGTACCCGTTTGAAGCTTTTTTGAGTCCATTGAACGGTCTAGTATTTCCCTTTCTGTGAAAGATAACATGCTTTTGGCTTCGTACATTTCGGTTGTTGCAAGTAGTTGATACATTTGATTTCGATAAATTTGAACGCTTCCCAACAATACTACGACCAATAAAAACACAAAGACCATTATAGATGGCAATATGGCTCCTCTTTCATTCATCGTTAGTTCTCCTTTATATGACCCTTAAGATTGATTTGAGATTGATAGGTTTCTCCATTTAAAAATTCAACTTTGATGATCAAAAAAGTCTGATCTAATTGAAAAGAGAGGGTTCTCAATTCCATCAACATAGGTTGATAGCCCTCATTTCCCACTTTACGAAGAAGTTTTTGAAGTCGTCTTTCGTAGGATACCACTTCTACTTGATCGGTTTTCGGGACAGGCTGATTAAATGTAACCTTCTCATTTTTGACTTCTTTTAATTGATTTTCTTTTAAATCGAATTCAAATTGATTTAGAAATAAATGCCACTCCAATTGTCGATCTGATACTTGCGCCTCTTGGACAGCGTTCAATTGTTTAGCAGCTATGGAAAATAAAGACAAACAAAGTGTGAAAACAAATAAAGCGGCAACGGCTTCAATAAGAGTGAATCCTTTAAGGTCTAGAGGATAGGAGTTCAAGACTCTCCATTTGCAGGTTCCATACTTTTCCTTCTTCATAGACCCAGATTCCTTTCCGTCCATTGACTACTTTTTCGCTGATAGTATAAATTTTTCCATTGGTTTCCCATTCGTCATCAACAATTTCTGTCTCTACTGATTTTTGTATTTGCTCGTATCCGATTCTGGCCATTTCCAATTCATTTTTGGCTGAATGAAGAGTGGTTAACAGATTGACCAATATAGGTAAGTAAATCATCAAGCACGTTGTAATCAGTACCCAAGACAAAATTGCTTCAAATAGTAAAAAGCCTTTTTCATTTATCCGCTTATTCCCACTCATACCGACCACTTCCCATTTGAAACTTGAATACTGCTCTTTTTCCATCAATCGTAAAAGCCATAGAGTCAAGTTCTCGAATATTGCCGCTGCCTCCAAGAAAGTGAAATACCTTTGTCGTACTAAGAGCTGAAACTGATTCCGGGAAAATCAATCTATGATTAAAAGAATGCGAAGGGTTGTCTAACAGACTAAACTTTACGTGTTTGTTTTGTTTAGACAGTTCAATTTTTGTCATTTTCCCTGACAATACAGCATAGTTTTGAGTGGCTGTTACACTGCTTTCCAATTGTTGCTTGAAAAGTTCTCCCTCTGTTGCAGAAATCACATCTCTAGACAGTAAAGGCGGAATGAAGAGTAAGCTGGCAGCAATAGCTAAAACTAATAAGCTTTCCAGCAGTAAAAAACCTTTTTGATTGTTGAGCATGAGCCTACCTCCACTTATTTATCTTTTAGTTCCACTTCTCCTTTAGATACTGTCAAAATAGACTCTGCTTGATCAAATTGGTTTTTACTTAAATAGTTGTCTTTGTGTAATGAACTGAATGTATTCTCATCTGTCAATCCAGCTTCTCCTTCATTCATCGTATACAAATCCAATTGCGTTTGGACTACCGTAACAAATGCTTCGTTCCCTTTTGTATCAATCGACTCTTTATTTTTGGAAATATTAGGAATAATCAACAGCATGATCACTGAAATAACAAACAAAACGATAATCATTTCAATCAATGTAAATCCTTTATCGGATAATTTTTGGACTTTTTTCAAAATGTTTCCCCCTCAAATAAACTATACATCGGCAACAACAGAGCTAAGTAAACACATAAAATAATGAGCGCTATCAGAATAAACATGACGGGTTGAATATAAGATAAATTTTTTTCTATTTTTTCAGTCAGTTGCTGCTTACAGTCTTCTGAATAAACTGCTAGTTCACTGCCTAACTGGCTGGTAGCTTCGCCATGTAAGACGATTAAGCCTAACTCATCAGTAAAAAAAGGAAATTCTTCCATTGATTGCTTAAAATTTTTCCCTTCCATCAGGGATTTTTCTATCCCCAACGCTACTTCCTGCATGAGTTTCGTAGTCGAATTCGTCTGCATCAATTGAATCATTTCATTTAATTGCAAGCCGCTTTTAAACAACTGACTCCACTCGTAACTAAAATAGCTTGTGTAATAGAATCTCATCATTTTTCCAAAGTAAGGAAGCGAGGTCAATGTGACAGCTTTTCTTATAGCAGATTGCTGATGAAGACGGTAATAATAAATTAACCCCATGCTTCCTAAAGTCAGCACACAAAAACCTAATAGATAAGGAAAATATTGAACGAACGATACCGCTAAAAAAGTGATGATGGAATTATTTTTAGTATCGCCTACGCCTAAAGATAATAGGTTAGGCAGCAAAATCATTCGAATAGCCAATACGACCCCGGACATAAACCCTAATAATAAAACGGGATATTGCAACAACTTTGAGAGTTGTTTTTCCTGTCGGCTTTTTTCGCTTAAGTAGTTTCCGCTGGATTGCAACGCTTCGGCAAAGCGACCATGAATCAATGATAAGTATACCTGAGCAGTGATTCGCTCTGGAAACCCTACTTTTTTCAGCATCTCATCGAATCGTTGTCCGCCTTCTAAACCAGTTACAATTGTTTTTATCCAAATTTTTTCTTTTGGCATGATCGTTGCCAAAAATTGCAGAGCCTCTTTCAAAACAAAACCTTCCGAGGTCAACTTTGATAGCTTCAGTAAAAAAGAAGCTTGGATATTATTTTGTTTAGCTTTATGGAATTTGGTATTTTTGACAATTCTCTTCGCTGATATACCCATATGAGGTCGCCTTTCTCAATAAACTATTGAATGTACGATTCAATGTATACGTTTCTCTGTGCCGTCCAATTTGCTCCAACTGCTCTTTCGATAAAACTTCATATAAGGCAGCTCTTTTGTCTGCCATATCATAGTGCGGACAAGATAAGTGGCAATTCCCTTGACACAATGGACAAAATCGAGGGATCAATTTCTGGTAAATGATTCCCAATAGAGATTGATGCAGTTGCTCTTTAGATACCCCCAGTTCCTCCAGTCGAGAAAGGACGCCTAAGGTATTTTTAGCGTGTATACTCGCCATGATCAAATGCCCAGTCAAAGCACCTCGTATAGCCATTTTGGCTGTTTCTTCATCCCTGATCTCTCCAATGATCAATACATCTGGATGATGGCGTAAACTGGAACGCAGCAATGTTGAATAGGAAATACCGGCTTTTTCATTGACTTGGCATTGCAAAAAGCTGGGTTCTTCTATTTCGACGGGATCTTCGACGGTGATAACTTGTTGTTTCTGCCTATGAGAACTTTCTCGTATCAGTTGGTACATTGTTGTTGTCTTCCCTGAACCAACCGGGCCAGAAAATAATAGTAACCCGCTTTTGTATTTGGCTAATCGTTCAATCTCTTGTACTTCTTTTTGAAAAAACGTAGTGGTGCGAAGAGGTTGAATCTTCGCTTGGCTCAATAATCGAATCACCATAGTTTCTTGCGCTCGAAAATTTGTTATGATAGAGAACCGTAGTGCACATACTCCATAATCATTTTTTAAATTTGCTGATCCGCTTTGCGGTTTTCTTCTTTCTCCAACATCCATATTCGAAATGTATTTAAAATAAGAAATCAGCCTTTCCCCTTCGTCTATTTCAATTGATTTATGAAGCACCATGTTGCCTCCGATTCTAAAGTAAATCAAAAACAACTGATCTCCTTCTGGCAAGATATGGATATCACTGACTCCTGTAAAATGGGCTTTTCCTACCATATGCGAAGCAAATTCTTCTACTTCCACTATTCCTTCACTCCTATCCGGTTTCAATTTTTATACTGTTAGTATGTGATACTTGTAATATATGCTCTTTTCCATCACTCTCGTTTTAAAACAAAAAAAAGCTTTACAACTCAAAATTGAGTCGTAAAGCTTAAAAAAATATTACATATCAGCGTTGTGGTAGACTTCTGACACATCGTCATCGTCTTCTAATTTAGAGACTAATTGCTCAAAAATTTCTTTTTTGTCTTCGGGTAATTCAATCAATGTTTGAGGAATCATCGTTACTTCAGCTTGTGCTATCGTGTAACCTTCAGCTTCTAGAGCATCACGTACATCTGCCATATCTGAAGGGTCTGTATAGATTTCAAAAACTGGTTCTGAGGTTTCTAATTCTTCTCCGCCAGCTTCCAATACACTCATCATCATGGTATCTTCGTCTACATCCAAACCTTCGCGTTCAATAGCAATGTACCCTTTGCGGTCAAACATATAGCTTACTGAACCTTTTTCTCCTAATGAACCGCCATTTTTATTGAAAATGGTACGCACATGAGTAGCAGTCCGGTTTAAATTATCGGTCAATGAATGAACCAATACAGCAATTCCATTTGGTCCGTATCCTTCGTAAGATACTTCATCATAGTTTTCGCCTTCTCCTGCAGAAGAAGCCTTTTTGATTGCTCGTTCAACGTTGTCGCTTGGCATATTATTTGATTTAGCTTTATCTAATACCAAACGTAATTGAGGGTTATCGTTGGGGTCAGGACCACCACTCTTTGCAGCCATATAGATCTCTCTAGACAACTTTTGAAAAACTTTCGCACGTTTAGAATCTTGTGCATTTTTACGTCCTTGGATATTGTTCCATTTTGAATGTCCTGCCATCCACAATTCCTCTTTTCGGTTTAATAGTATTTGCTTCAATCAAGCCTTTCTATTCTACCAAAAAAACACTATCACCGCAACATTCTCAAGCAGAAGCAAGACTTCTAGCATTATTTATAAGTCCTTTTTGAGGAATGCTTCTTTTTCCAAACCAATACATATACTAACACCAGTACAACTGCTGTTAACGCTCCTATACTATCTAATACAATATCTTCTAATAGAGGAGTTCTATCTGGTGTCAAGCCTTGATGAAACTCATCGAATGAAGCATAACCAGAAGCCAATAGCCATGACACTAAAGCCGCTAAATAGATTCCGTTTATCCGATCTTTTAATCCTAAAAACCAAAATAAAGCCAGTAAAAAATAAGAGCCAAAATGAGCTGCCTTGCGGAGAAAGAACTCAATAAATGCATTGTATCCGCTAGCTCCTATACTGACCTCGCTTCCTGCATATGTAAACCGGATATGACTCAACAACCCTTTTAAAGGTTCGTTTTTAAGTAAGGTATCGAGAAATCCTGTCATAGACTGGTCCCCGTATGGTTGAGAGGAACTGTAAAATAATATCCCCATCATGACAAAAGCCAACACAATGAATAACGTACTCTTTATCGATTTGTTCATCATTCTCTCCTTCTAGTATGTCATTAATCATTTTATTTTATATTCAATTTACTATTTTACAGGAAATGCATAGATTTTTATAGAGATTAATTCTACAATAAGAGAGTAAGATTAAAATTCAGAAAGGAAGTAATGAATGAAATATAATATAAATTGGGATATGGATTCCGTTTTTCCCGGTGGAAGCACCTCTCCTCAGCTGCAGAAAAAACTCGATACTATGGAAAAACAACTAACAACTTTTTCCGATAACGTTTCTCATTGGAATTGGCAACAAGATTCTCCAACCTACACAGAGTTCGCCGCTATTTTAGAATTGCAGGAAATCCTTTCTTTCGGCTTAAGCGAAGCAGCAACTTTCATTCGTGGATTGATTTCAGCGGATGAAACGGACAAACAAGCTGGAGCAGTCTACGGGAAAATTATGGAAATCAGAAGTTCTTTCTCAACCATTTTAACGATTTTAACTAAAAAAACCGTTGCTGTTCCAAATAAAGAATGGAAAAATTTACTGTCTCAAGCTCCTTTTTCAGAAGTTCGTTTTGTGTTAGATGAAGACCGTACAGCCGGAAAAGATTTACTTAGCGAGGAAGAAGAAGCCCTGATCAACAGCTTATCACTGGATGGCTTTGATGGATGGGGAGATCATTACAATACGATCGTTTCTACCATTGAGATACCTTTTGAAGAAAAAGATGGCTCGAAAACCCTACTTTCAGCAGGACAAGCACAAAATAAAATGGGATCTGATCCTGACGACGCTGTTCGTCAACAGATTTTTGCCGAGTGGGAAAAAGCATGGAGCGAAAAATCTTCTCTGTTTTCGGATACGTTGAATCATTTAGCTGGATTCCGTCTGACGAATTACAAATTACATGGCGTCACTGATTTTATGAAGCGCCCTCTAGAATACAATCGAATGACCGAAGCAACTTTAGATACTATGTGGCAGACTATCAACAAGAATAAGCAGCCCATCGTTGATTACTTAAATCGTAAAGCAGCATTACTAGGTAAAGAAAAGCTCTCTTGGGTCGACATTGAAGCGCCCATCCTTTTAGGCGATTACCAGCCTCAACGCTACCCCTTCGATGAAGGTGCAGACTTTATCGTGGCTAATTTCCGCAAATTCAGCTCAAAAATGGCTGATTTTGCTCAGCATGCTTTTGATAATAGTTGGATCGAAGCAGAAAATCGCAGCGGCAAGCGTCCCGGTGGGTATTGTGCGAACTTGCCCGAATCAGGTGAATCCCGCATTTTTATGACCTACGCAGAATCGCCTAATGAAGTGTCTACTTTAGCTCATGAACTTGGACATGCTTTCCATAGCCATGTCATGAGAGATTTGCCTGCTTTAAACAGAGGTTATGCGATGAATGTGGCAGAAACGGCGTCTACTTTTGCTGAACTAGTCATTTCCGACGCTACTGTACAAGAAGCTCAAAGCGAAGAAGAAAGAATTAATCTTTTGGACAATAAAATTCAACGTTCAGCTACTATGTTCATGAACATCCAAGCTCGTTTCTTATTCGAGTCCCGCTTTTATGAAGAACGTAAAAAAGGGATTGTGACGGAAAACCGTTTAAATGAATTGATGGAAGCCGCTCAAAAAGAAGCTTTTGAAGATAGCTTAAGCAGTTATCATCCTACTTTCTGGGCCAGCAAATTGCACTTTTTCAATACAGGCGTTCCTTTTTACAACTTTCCTTATACATTCGGCTACTTATTCAGTATGGGAATTTACGCAAAATCCATCGAACAAGGAAGCGACTTTGAAGAACAGTACATCGCTCTATTGAAAGATACCGGTTCGATGACAACAGAAAATCTGGCTCTAAAGCATTTAAACGTAGATTTGACCCAACCAGACTTCTGGCAGCATGGAATCAACTTGATTCACCAAGATATCCAAACATTTATGGATATTACACAAAAATACATCAATTAATTAAACCCAATAAGGAGTGTTCAATGATGAAATACAGTTTAACATGGGACTTAGAATCTATTTTTCCTGGGGGAAGTGATTCCGCTGAGTTACAAAAAAAATTAACTTTATTAGACAAACAAGCTGATGAGTTTACTCACCACGCTAAAGAATGGGACTACGATGGAGATAAGCCAAATTATACTGCCTTAGCAGACATGCTGACTCTTCATGACGCATTGATGGATGGTATTTCTCAAACGTATACTTTTGTAGAAGCTCTGCAAGCTGAAAATGTTCACGATAAAAAAACAGGGGCTTTGTTTGGCAAGGTGTCTGCACTGTCCAGTCGTTACAAAACTGCTCAAACTATTTTGACCAAAAAATTTGTGTCTATTCCTGATGAAGAGTGGTCTCAACTAATTGAATTACCTGAATTTTCTCCTATTGCATTCGTTTTAACTGAAACACGCGCTGAAGGAAAAGAACTGCTCAGCGAACAAGAAGAAAAATTGATCAATGATTTAGCAGTAGATGGTTTTGAAGGTTGGAGCAACCACTATGACTCGCTAGTAGCCAAAATCAGTATTCCATTTGAAGAAGAAGATGGTACGATTACTCACCTATCTGCTGGACAAGCTCAAAACAAAATGTATGGAGATCCTGATCCTGCGGTTAGAGAAAAACTTTTCGTCGAATGGGAAAAAGCTTGGCAAGAAAATGCTTCTTTATTTGCTGACACATTAAATCATTTATCAGGTTTTCGTTTGGCAAATTATAAAGCGCATGGTATCTCAGATTACTTGAAGAAACCACTAGCATACAACCGAATGAAAAAAGAAACTTTGGACACTATGTGGAAAGCAATCAGCGACAATAAACAACCGTTTGTAGATTACTTGAATCGTAAAGCTCAGTTGTTCGGCAAAGAGCAGTTAGCTTGGCAAGATATTGAGGCCCCTGTGATCGTCGGGAATGCTCGTCCTAAAAAATATCCTTATGACGAAGGTGCAGAATTTGTATTAGGAAACTTCCGTAAATTCAGCAACAAAATGGCTGATTTTGCTCAGTATGCTTTTGACAACAAATGGATCGAAGTAGAAGATCGTCCTGGAAAAGCACCAGGTGGATATTGCGCGGGGCTTCCTGAAACAAAAGAATCACGTATTTTTATGACATATTCCCAAAGTGCCAACGAAGTTGCGACTTTAGCACATGAGTTAGGACATGCCTTTCATAGTGATGTCATGAAAGACTTGCCGCCTATGAACCAGCAATACGCAATGAATGTAGCTGAAACAGCCTCTACTTTTGCTGAAATGATCGTATCTGATGCCACTGTAAAAGAAGCGAATAGTAAAGAAGAAAAAATTACTTTATTAGATAACAAAATGCAAAATGCCCTTGCTATGTTTATGAACATCCATGCTCGTTTCTTATTTGAAACACGTTTTTACGCTGAACGCCAAAAAGGTATTGTTACAGAAGAGCGCATCTCTGAATTGATGATTGAGGCACAGAATGAAGCCTTCCAAGGTACACTGAGCAACAACCACCCTACTTTCTGGGCCAGCAAATTGCATTTTTACATTTCAGATGTCTCTTTCTACAACTTCCCGTATACTTTTGGCTACTTGTTCAGTTTGGGTATTTACAACCGCTCTCTAGAAGAAGGTGCAGGTTTTGAAGACAAATACATCGAGTTGCTTCAAGATACAGGTCGTATGACAACCGAAGATCTGGCACAGAAGCATTTGAATGTTGACTTGACTCAGCCTGACTTCTGGGAAGCCGGGATCTCCCTTGTGAGAAAAGATGTAGAAGCATTCCTTAAACTGACAGAAGAATATATCACTAAATAAAACAGTAAAACACCCTTATCTAAAGAGCCAGGCTAAACGCCTTTTGGTGCTTCTTTAATAAGGGTGTTTTGTTTTATTTATTCATTATCTGCTTTTTTAGGAACCAATACGGTCAAATGTTGCGGCAATACCTTTAAGGTTAACGGTAGTTTATCTCCTTCATCGCCGTCCACATTTGCTGTCATCTCTTCAACCCCTTGAACTTCAATAGATCCAAGAGTGAATTTTCGATAAAGAATCTTTTCGTCATCTACTGCTTTTCCCGTAAAAATTTTGGGAATAATATTCAATTTATCTATGATTGCTGAACCTTTTAACGCAATCAAATGCAAATAACCATCGTCTATTTCAGCTTTTGGCAGCAACTTTTCGAAGCCGCCCACGGAACTGGTCAATGCGATCAGCACCAATATAGAATCTTGTGTGATTTTCTCGCCATCTACTACAATGTCAAAAGTATGTGACTCATAATTAGCTAAAGCTTTCGTTCCTTCTAAAAAATACGCTAAAGGTCCTAGTTTTGTTTTTTGTTCTACATCTACTTCTTGGACAGCTGTAGGAATCGTTCCGAGTGCAACGACATTTGCAAAGTAATGATCATTTACTTTTCCAATATCCAATTTTTTTTCTTCCAAAGAGTCTAAATGAGCTATCGCCTCTTTAGGATCCATTGGAATACCTAACGAACGCGCTAAATCGTTCACTGTTCCTAGTGGAACGAAACTAAAATCTGGACGGTATTCTTGTTCAGCTAAACCGCTGATAGTTTCGTTTACTGTTCCATCTCCTCCCATTGCAAACACGGCAGCTATTCCTTGTTCAGCAGCTGCTTTAGCAAACGCGGTAGCGTCTCCGCCTTTCTCAGTATATTTAACAGTAACCTTGTCATACATTTCAGCTAATTTTTCTTCTGCGGCACTGGATAAAGCTCCTGCTTGTTCAGTGCCGGAAGAAGGATTAACAATCAATAGTGCTTCTCTCATTTTCTTCACCTCATCGGTATGTATTATCATTTCTTCTTTCTATAGTTTACTGAATTTCAACCATTATTCATACTAAAACACCTTTACATGCAAAAGACCCTAAAGCAGATTTAGAAGTCTGCTTTAGGGTCTTTAAATTGATTAGCTAATCAAAATTAATATCTACCATAGTATACTGAGAAATCACCCCAGTAAGGATGAGATTTGAAGTTGCTGACATGTCCTGGACCAGTACTTGATTGTGATCCGACCATACCGCCGTTACCAGTATAGATAGCTACGTGGAAGATTCCACTTGTATTTTTATTATTACTAAAGAACACTAAGTCGCCTGGTTGAGGGCTAGATACTTTAGATGAATTATTATATTGCGCACGTGAATTACGATCCAGTTTTTTTCCAGCTTTCTCAAAAACATATCTTGTGAATCCTGAACAGTCAAATCCCTTGGTTGTATTCCCTCCAAAATCATATGGAATACCTTTTCCAGTCAAGCTATTAGCTACTTGTAAAACACTTCCGCTGGAAACGACTGGTTTTGATTCATTTTTCTTCGCTGCTTCTGCTGCTTTTTTAGCCGCAGCTTTTTTAGCTGCAGCTTTTTCTGCCGCTGCTTTTGCTTCTTTAGCTTTTTGTTCTTTAGCTGCTTTTTCTTTAGCAGCGTTCGAACTGTTATTAGAACCAGCGTTGTTATTAGTTGGTGCAGGCGTTTCAGTCGGAGCTGAAGGTGCTGTTGTCTGTGCCGGTTCAGAAGATTCAGGTGCTGGTGTTGCAGCAACTGAATCGGACTCTTCTTGAACTGAAGCAACTTCAATACTTTCTTCACTGCTTTCTTGAGAACTCTCTGTTACAGCGGAAATTTGAGTTTCTTCTTCAGTTTCTGCAGCAATTTGAGCTTGCTCTAATAATTCTGCTTCAGCTTCTGCTTCGGCTTGAACACTTGTGTATTCAGCAACCTGTTGTTCAGCTTCTGCTTTTTGAGCTAAGAAAGTTGAAATATCTTCTTCTGTAGTTGCTTTTTCAATTGCTAACTGGGCTACAATGACTTCTTTTTCCAGTAATTGTTTGTCCATTTCAGTACGAGTTTGTTCTAGTTCCATAGCAATAGCATTTTGTTGATTGATTTTTTGTTCTGTTTGTTCTGATTTTTCAACAACAGCATTTTGATCTGCCACTTGTTCTTGAACTAACGTTTTATTGGCTTTCACTAAGTCTGTTACAACATCGATTCTTCCAATCACATCAGCTACTGATTCTGATTCCAAGATAAAATCTATGTAATTTTGACTAAAACCGCTTGTCTGAACTGTACGAGCTTGATCTTTTAATTGCTCATTTCGTTCAGCTATTTTTTCTTCTAATACTTTGATTTCCTCTTGCAATTGTTTCATGTCTGCTTGAGCTTTTTCAATTTCTTTAGCTAAAGCTGCTGTTTTTTCTTCATTATTTTTGATTTCATTTGAAATAGTTTTTAACTCAGTTTCAGTTGTAGATACTTGAGATTCAATTTGATTTAGTTGATTGCTTTTTTCGTCGATCAATGTTTGAGTACTTTCGGCTTGTTGTTGAGCTTCTTCAATTTGCGTAGTGTAATCTTCTGCAGATACTTGAGTAGGTAATATAAGGGAACTGAATGTCATGGTTCCTAATAAGGCGATAGCTACAAATTTCTTTTTCACGGAATCTTTCCCTCTAACAATAGTTTTACTTTCAAAAGTCAGTTTTTCTCTTAACGACAGATGAAGTATAGCATACGGAGTATATCAAAAAGGTATCGGTAATATTACAGAATGATTAACAGAACACTTGTTGATTTTCGTTCACAAACTACTTTTAAATTAATCACTTATTTAACTTTTTAGTTGCTTTTTCTTTGACTTATTTGAACGAACAATCATTATGATGATCATTGATTAAACCTGCAGCTTGCATGTAGGCGTAGCAAACTGTTGGTCCCACAAAGGAAAAGCCTCTTTTCTTTAATTCTTTAGATAGTTTTTGTGATGATTCATTTTGTGAAGGAACATCTTTTTCATTTATTATATTGTGAACAATTGGTGTCTTTTTAGTAAACGACCACAAATAATCGGCGAAAGAACCAAATTCTTTTTGTATTTCAATAAACGCTGACGCATTTGTAACAATTGACTTAATCTTGAGCCGATTTCTGATGATACCTGGATTTTTCATTAGTTCTTCTTGCTTCTCAAGAGTGTAATATTTTATTTTTTCTTCATCAAATCCATCTAACGCTTCGCGATAGTTTTCTCTTTTTTTCAGAACTGTCTCCCAACTCAATCCTGCTTGCATAGTTTCAAGGATCAGTAATTCAAATAATTTTTTATCATCAAATAGTGGTTTCCCCCATTCTTTATCATGATAGTCTTTTAACAAATCTGTTTTTGCCCAAGAACATCGCTTCATTTTATCCTCTCCTTTTAGTTTGTCTATTATAGGTCAATTTTGAATAAATCACGTTGTTGGCGAGCCCATGGGGCTCTAGGGCTGTAAATGTGGTTAAAATAAAAATCGTCAATAAGAAAGACTGCTGTATCAGCATTTTCTTATTGGCGATTTATCATTTTTGATATTTTGCGACTAACTAAAAAAGATAAGAGAAAAAGTGCCTCAAACTACTGAAACAGTAGTAAAATATGGTTATCAGACTCATATAAGGAGGTCACTTTTTCCATGAATAGAATAACACAATTATCATTATTTGAAAACCATGAATTAGGCGATTTAGAAAAGTTGAATGATGTATTAACTGCATTACCGGATGAAAACCTGTTAACTGCATTAGAAGAAGAACGCGGAAAGGGCAGAAATGATTATCCAGTTCATACCATGTGGCGTGCTTTCGTAGCTAGCTTTGTCTTTCAACATCGCTCTGTCGCTTCTTTGATTCGAGAGTTGAAGCGGAATAGCCAACTCAGAGAACTATGCGGATTTCAACCTCATTTTTCGCGCTCACAAAAAGGAAAGTATAGGGTTCAACTAGCTCCCACAGAAGCTGCTTTTTCTCGATTTTTAAAAAAGTTACTGCTCCATCAACACCTATTAGATGAGATGTTTACTGAATTGGTCACTAATTTATATGAAACACTGGATGGATTTGGGCAAACTTTAGCTTTAGATGGAAAAATTATCCCTTCTTATGCTACAAAACCAAATAAAAAAGTAGAATATGATGGCAGAAGAGATACTGAAGCAGATTTCACACTAAAACAATATACCACTACGACAGCCAATGGCGAGAAGATAACAAAGAAGAAAACATGGTTTGGTTATCGACTTCATTTAATCGTTGATGCAAATTATGAATTGCCTGTAGCCTACGAAGTGACTAAAGCATCTGAAGGCGAACCGACGGTCGCAAAAAGACTGATCAAACATTTTTCTACCTCACAAGCGAAACAGTGTGACTATCTTCTAGCTGACAGAGGATATGATGGAGCTCCATTATTAAGTCTCATTGAATCTAAAGAAATAATCCCTATTATTGATATTAAAAACCAGTGGGATAAAGATACGCTAACCAAACAATATCGAGATACAGATTTGATTTATACGTATAACGGAGCGGTTTCCTATGTCGATGGAAAAGGAAATGAGATAAAGCTAGCGTATAAGGGATATGATAAGAAAACAGATTCTTTACGTTATGGATTTAAACCTCAATATCAGGATAACCGGCTTTTCAGAATAAAATGTGAAGAAGACAGACGTATATTTAACAAAGTCGCTAGGGATAGTTTTAAGTTCAAACGAATCTACAAAAAGCGAACCTCTATTGAGCGAGTAAATGGACGAATCGATCGAGATTACCTATTTGAGAATCATACGATACGAGGAAAAAAGAAACTGAATCTTTTTGTGACAATGACTTTTCTCATTATGTTAGCCTTTGCGAAAGATAAGATCAGTAAAAACCATCTAGCTCATCTAACTGCTTGGGTAGCTTAATTTTTTAAAAAATTAGAAGGGATAGCTTATTTGGCGTGCGCAAAAATAAAAGCAGAGTTAAAAAACAGACGCTTTTTTTACACAAACCATGGAATGAACTGACTACTTTTCGCTATTTTACAAATAATGAAGCCTATGGCTTATTTCTATGCTAGTTATTTTCACAAAAAATGGTACAACGTAATTTATTCATTTTTTAAGAATCTTGATTTTGTTTTACCGCTTGGTGTATAATACATTGTTAGTATAGCAATCTTAAGTAGGCACAAACGTATTTGCCTGCTGTTTAGTGAACATTTTGGAGGTTATAAAAAGATGACTATGGATTATCGAGTATTATTGTACTACAAATATACTACTATAAAAGAACCAGAAGAATTTAGACGTCAACACTTAGGTTTTTGCAAAGATCTTGGCTTAAAAGGCAGAATCTTGGTTTCTGAAGAAGGCATTAACGGAACCGTTTCAGGAACAATCGAAGCTACACAGAAATACATGGATGCAATGCATGCTGATGAACGTTTCTCAGATATGATTTTTAAAATTGACCCCGCAGAAGGTCATGCGTTCAAAAAAATGTTCGTTCGCTACCGCCCGGAAATCGTTTCGTTGAACCTTGAAGACGATGTTGACCCGAATGAAACTACAGGTAAATATTTAGATCCTAAAGAATTCCGCGAAGCATTATTAGATGAGAACACTGTTGTCATCGATGCTCGTAACGATTACGAATACGATTTAGGACATTTTAGAGGGGCTGTACGTCCAGAAATCAAAAATTTCCGCGAGTTGCCTGAATGGATCCGCGAAAACAAAGAGAAATTCATGGACAAAAAAGTTGTCACCTATTGTACAGGTGGAATTCGTTGTGAGAAGTTTTCAGGTTGGTTATTAAAAGAAGGATTTGAAGACGTTGCTCAACTTCATGGCGGTATCCATACTTATGGAACAGACCCTGAAGTACAAGGCGAATTATGGGACGGAAAAATGTATGTTTTTGATGAACGTATCAGTGTTCCAATCAATCGTAAAGAGCATGTTGTCATTGGAAAAGACTGGTTCGACGGTACTCCTTGCGAACGTTATGTGAACTGTGGAGACCCTAAATGCAACCGTCAAATTTTGACATCACCAGAAAATGAACACAAGTATTTACGCGGCTGTTCTCATGAATGTCGTGTCTCACCAGAAAATCGTTATGTAAAACAACATCATTTAAGCCGTGAAGAAGTTGCAGAACGTTTAGCGGTTATTGGCGAAGAAATGCCTCAAACAGTTTAAGACAACAATAAAAACAGCAGATCCTCTATTGAACTGCCCCTGTCAAGTAGACAGAGAGCCGTTCAATAAAGGGCTTGCTGTTTTTTTATTATTTCAATCTTTTTCATAAGCTGCACGCAATGCAGCTATGTCCAATTTTTTCATTTTAAGGAAAGCTTTTGTTACACGCTCTTTCCTCTTTTCATCATCGGTTGCTAACAAATCATCCAACACAACCGGAGTAATTTGCCATGAAACACCGTAATAGTCTTTCAACCACCCACACTCCTCAGCTTCTGGGACAGCAGACAGTTTTTTCCATAAAAAATCGATTTCTTCTCGAGTATCACATTGAACCAAGAACGAAAATGCTTCGTTGAAGACAAATCCATAGTCTATGTTGCTGTCCATTGCTGAAAATAGTTGACCATTCAAAGTAAATAGAGCATATTGCAGCATATCAGGTGAATTAGGATCCGACTCTTCTTCATAATAAACTACTTTATCCACCTGACTATTTTCAAAAAGCAGTGTATAAAATTCTATCGCTTCTTTTGCTTTACCCACTTGCTGACCCGAAAATAATAATTGCGGAACGATTTTCCCTGCAGTTGTCTCCTCTTCTGTCCAAAGCAACTGCCAAGATACACCATATCGATCATTTAACCATCCATATTGTCCGCTGAAAGGATATTCCCCTACTTCCATCAAGATACTTCCATCAACCTTTAAGATTTCCCACAAATACAAGACTTCTTCTTTTGACGAACAATAAACCCTCAGTGAAATTGCTGGGGTCATTTGAAAGTCAGGACCGGCCGAGATAAACCTAAATTCTTGTCCTTTTAACGTTATGGCCACAACATCAGCTGTCCCGCTTGGTGTATCGTGTATCTGGGCAATAGATTGGATTCTGGATTGTTCAAACACCGAAGTGTAAAATTCAGCTGCTTCAACAGCTTCTTTATCAAACCATAAATGTGGAATAATTGCTTTCATAAAATTCCTCCAGTAAAACTTTTATTTGGTCCAAAACCTGTCAGTAGCTAATAATAAATCTATCCATCAATACGAAGTTGAACGTTTATTTCCTTTGAATAAGGAACGATATACAACCCTTCTTTCTTAGACCATTCAGCATAAACAAGGTCTGTTGGCTTCTCATACCCTTTTTTCCTGATTTCTTCTAATAACCATTCTTCTGTTTTTCCAATACTTTCTAAAGCTTTCACCTCTACTCTGCCCTCATCAATCAATAAAACAGCCAGGGTGGAGTTTACTTCTTCATTACACTGACTTCTCCACTGGTTTCTAATATGACGTATTTTGCTTCTTTTAAAGAAAAACAATTTCGCGCTCTCAACACCGATCGTAGTTGTTCTAATTCTATATGATTTTTAGCTAGCTCTTTCGTGTTCAACTGCCCGTCCTGAACCAATATACTCGGAATTCCCTTTAATACTTGACTGGAACGATGCTGCTTTTGAACAACTAATTCGATGATGTAGATCAAGATTCCCCAGAAACCTAACGCAAAGATTATATGCCCTACATGGATAGCTTGATCCTAAATCGCAACTTCTACGATCCCACCTAAGATTAATGTGTAATCAAGTCATATGGCGTTACTTCAGCCATTGTCTTTTTACCCAATACTCTCATGACCAATAGCAATCCGATCAATCCAACAAATAATTCAAGCCCGATTGTAAGAAACATGTCATTCCTCCTCTTGTTCCTTGCAACTGATAATGATTTCTTACCTTCTCTTTTCATTGTAGAATGTTTCAACAAAAAAAACACATCACACGATTATGAAAATAAAAAAATACCCTTTGTTCAGACGACATGTCTTAAACAAAGGATATTTAATAGATCGAATTCACCGTCAGCTTAAAATCAAAGCATCATCGTTCAACATTGTTCCGCTATTTTTATGAAAGAGTTCCAACAGTTCAGGTATCGTCAGTTGCTCTTTTTCTTCCCCTGAAATATCGACTACGATATTCCCTTCACTCAACATAATGAGTCTGTTCCCATATTGAATGGCTTGTTCCATATTATGAGTGATCATCATGGCAGTTAAGTTTTCTTCTTGAACGATTTTTTCTGTCAAATCTAAAACCATCTGACTGGTTTTTGGATCTAGAGCTGCAGTATGTTCATCCAACAATAATAATTTAGGCGTAACTAATGAAGCCATTAAAAGCGTCACAGCTTGTCTTTGTCCTCCAGATAATAACCCGATTTCCATCTTCATTCTATCTTCTAATCCTAATCCCAACCTCTTTAAGGATTCTTTAAAAATTTTACGTTGATCATCTTTCACTCCAGATGTCAATCCGCGTTTTTTCCCCCGTTTCAAGGCTACTGCTAAATTTTCTTCGATAGTTAGTCTGGATGCCGTTCCCATACGCGGATCTTGAAAGACACGACCAATGTCTTTAGCTCTTTTTACAGTAGGCAGTTTAGTAATATTTTTTCCTTCTAGCAAGATTTCTCCCTCATCTACAGCAAAGCTGCCTGCAATACTATTCATCAAGGTTGATTTGCCAGCCCCATTTCCACCAATGATCGTAATGAAGTCTCCTTCATAAATTGTTAAATCCAAACCTTTCAACACATGATTTTCATTCACCGTTCCGATTTCAAAACTTTTATGGATTTGCTTCATTTCTAATACTGGTTTCATCATATCAATGAAGCTCCTTTCTCGTTTGTTTGGTTGAGTTTCTTTTTGCGCTTGTTAGGCAGTTTGACTAGTGGAGAAGCTAGCGCAACTGTCAATAATATGGCAGAAAAGACTTTTAAATCTTGTGGATCGACATTCAGTTCTAATACTAGAGACAACATCAATCGGTATAAAACAGCTCCAACCACAATCGTCATCAAGCGCTTTGCAAATGTCAAATGACGGAAAATAACCTCACCTATGACAATAGAAGCTAAAGCGATTACGATGGTACCAATACCACTGCTGATATCCGCAAAACCATTATCTTGAGCGATCAGTCCGCCAGACATAGCGATCAATCCATTACACAACATATAAGAAATGATTTCCATTTTGTCGGTGTTGATTCCATTTGCCTCACTCATTTCTGGGTTGTCTCCAGCAGATCGAATAGCTAGTCCAGTTTCTGTATTGTAAAACAATTTCAAACTTATGATCACTAAAGAAATAATGAGAGCTCCAACGAGTAAAGTAGAAAGGTTCGATTCAATGCCCCATGATTCTGCAGTCTCCATCAAGGTGCGTTCCCCTAATAAATTGACGTTCGCTTTCCCCATGATCCTTAAATTAATAGAATACAGTCCGGTCATGGTGATGATCCCAGAAATAAGAGAAGGGATCTTCAATTTCGTATGCAGCAGTGCAGAAATCATTCCAGCAGCCATACCGCTTACTAATGCTGCTGTCGTTGCGATCCAAGGAGAGACACCGTTCACGATCAAAGTAGCCGCAATGGCTGCTCCTAAAGGAAAACTTCCTTCTGCTGTTAAATCTGTTATTTTCAGGATACGGAAGTTTAAATAGACTCCAATTGCCATTACTGACCACAATAATCCTTGAGATGTGCTTGATAATAAAATATCCATTTTTACCTCTCCTTTATTTCATAGTGTTGCTGTTTTTTATTCCGGCAATACGATATCGTCTGGATCAATTCCTAAAGCTTCAGCCATTTCTTCATTGATGACTAGTTCCAAGCTGTCAGATGTCTCAACCGAGATATCTTCTGGTTTTTTGTTTTCTTCAATGATTTGAAGAGCCATTTTGGCGGTTTGGCGGCCTAAGTCTTCATAATTGATTCCGTAAGTTGCTAAGCCTCCTGCTTCTACTTGTTCAGCAGAACCTGCTACAACAGGCAATTGGTATTCCATAGCTATCTTACCCACTGTTGCTGCTGTACTGGCTAGGGTATTGTCTGTTGGAATATATAATCCATCAACGTCTTGGGCTAAAGTAGTCAGAACTTGCTGGACATCATTGGTAGAAGAAACCGTTAAGGCTTCTACCGTCACACCGCTCGCTTCAATAGCTTCGATGGCTAAGTTTGCTTGTATTTCAGAGTTAGGTTCTCCCGCGTTATAAATAAGGCCAATTTTTTCTGCATCTGGTACTAAAGACAATAAAAGTGCAATTTGTTCTTCGATTGGTACCATATCACTTGTTCCAGTGACGTTCCCACCTGGAGATTCGTTGCTTTCCACCAAACCTGCATCTTCTGCATCCGTTACTGCTGTAAAGAGGATAGGATCTTCTTTGGTTTCATTGGCCAAAGATTGTGCAGCTGGCGTTGCGATTGATAAGATAACGTCGTTTTCACCTGCTAATTGTTGGCTCATGCTTTGAAGATTTGCTTGATCGCCTTGAGCATTTTGATAATCTACCGTCAGATTTTCTCCATCTACGTAACCGGCATCCTCTAATTCTGCTAGGAACCCTTCACGAGCTGAAGTCAGAGATTCGTGTTCCATGAATTGTAATACTCCCACATTGATAGATCCGTCTTGTGAAGACTCTGCTGAACCGCAAGCCGCCAACACCATTCCCGATAGTAAAGCTATTCCACCTAAAGCCATTTTTTTCAATTGATTTTTAGTCGCCATTTTCATTTCCTCCTCATTTTTTGTTCATAAATTGAATACCTTATCGACCTAATCTAAGAGCCTCCTTCTATAGCTAGATAATAAAAAGCGCCTCATTAGATGATAAAAATCTAATGAGGCGCGAATCTTATTGATTATTGATTGATTTTAGCAGCCGCTTAGATTTTTTCATCTACGCGGCTGGTTGAAAACAGTACAAAGTACTTTAGCCATCATAGACGCAAACTTGGTTATTGTTTGCATCCATAATGTTGATATGTCTACAAACACCGTCTAAAGTAGCTAAAGTAAAAGTTATTCAAATTTGTGGGTTCTTGTCTTATTCCTGTTTTCATTAAGAATCACTCACTATCTAAATTTGATATTGCTAGTATAATGTAAATATGATGAGAATGTCAACAAAAAGATTAAAATAATTTCATACTACTCTTTCTTTAGATGTTGAGTTTCACAGAATCATTCAAATTTGAACGTTTCTTTTCAAAAATAAATCTTTTTTATCAACTCTTTCGTTCTGCTCCTAATAAAAATGTTCTTTTATTTCTTTATTTGGTATAATTAGCAAAGCCATATGGAAGATACAATTAACTCCTCATTAACGGATGTGTACTTCCATTTTTTTATTATTTATGATAAAAACTTTACTTTAAAGATTATGAGGTGATTTAAATTTGAACGATTCAGATAACAAGGACGGGCGCTCACTGTGGAAAAAGGTCTCACAGTATGGTAAATCTGTCTATCAGAACAGTATGAGTTTTATAAATTCAAGTCGAGAAAAAATAGCTGGTAAAAATCGTGTAGAAGAGGATACTCTTGCAGCCGAGACTCCAGACAATCATGGAGTGGATGAAGCAACTGGACTTTCTTCTGATAACATCGACGAACGTAAAGAACCCAGAACAGGTTTCAGCAAATTTCTTTTCGGATTTAATGTCGCTTATAACGTGATCAAAAACTTAGTCATTATCTTTTCTCTTATCCTATTGATCGGTGGAGCATTTGCTGGAGGTGCAGGTGTTGGTTTGTTTGCTTCTTTAGTCTCTGGTCAAACCCCTCCTTCTTATGAAGATATGCAAGTCGCGATCGGAAACGTGGAGCAAACTTCTACAATGTATTACGCAAATGGAGAAACAATCAGTGATTTTCGTTCAGATTTAAAACGAACAACGATTTCTTTAGATGACATATCAGAATATGTTATTAATGGGGTTATTGCGACAGAAGATGAATACTTCTGGGAACATCCAGGAGTTGTACCTAAAGCAGTCCTTCGCGCAGTTGTTCAACAACTAACAGGATCTGTTCAAACTTCAGGTGGATCCACGTTGACTCAACAACTGATCAAACAGCAAATCTTGTCTCCTGAAGTAACTTTTGAACGTAAAGTAAATGAAATATTGATTGCTTTTAGAGTCGAAAATTACTTCTCTAAAGAAGAAATCTTGCAAGCTTATTTAAATGTTTCTCCTTTTGGAAGAAATAGTCTAGGCCAAAATATCGCTGGTGTCCAAGAAGCTGCAACTGGAATTTTTGGCGTAAATGCAAAAGATTTGACTCTTCCTCAAGCTGCTTTCATTGCAGGTCTTCCTCAAAACCCGATTACTTATAGCCCTTATACTGGATCAGGTCAGGTAAAAGAAGACCAGACAAGCGGATTAAGCAGAAAAAATGAAGTGTTGTTCCGTATGTTCCGAGAAGGCTATATCACTGAAGAAGAATATGCATCAGCTCGAGATTATGATCTGACACAAGATTTTATTTTGCGACAAGAAAATGAGCAAGATACAAATTCCTTTGCGTATGATGCTGTTGAAACGGAAGCACGTTTGATTTTAATGAAGTTGTTGTATGAATCTGATGGAATAACCAAAGAAGATATTGACGCTGATCCTAATCTCTATACTCGTTATTACGAAAGAGCAGATGACGATTTGCGGTTAAATGGTTATAAAGTCTACTCTACTATAGATAAAACCATTCACAATGCTTTAGAACAAGTAGCATCCGAATATGGTCCTGGCATGGGACGAACGAAGAAGGCGCCTGCGGTTTACGACCCTTCAACCGGGGAATACATCCAACCTATGGAAGAAGACCCTGAAACAGGTGAATCTGTTCCTAAAATGGTTGAAATCCAAGTCGGTTCTTCATTGGTTGATAACGCGAGCGGCCGGATCATTGCATTTGTCGGCGGTACGAATTACCAAGACAATATGCTGAATCACGGTTTGTATGTAGAAAGACAGCCTGGTTCAACGATAAAACCCGTTTTAGTCTATGCTCCAGCTTTGGAAGAAGGATTGATCACACCAGCCAGTATGGTATCTGACTCTCGTTTGTTCGTACCGAACTGGGTGAATGGGAGAATTGAAGGACATGAAGTTACGAACGTAGGAAATGTTTATTCAGATAAAAATGTATCTGCTCGAGAATCGTTAGTCAATTCAATGAATATCCCTACCTCTCGTATTTATTTACAAATGATGGAAAATGGATCGACTCCTGGTAACTTCTTACCTTTAATGGGTATTGGAGCGGATGCTGTACATCCTGATGAATATAAAAATGCTGCCTTAGCTTTAGGCGGTACTGGTCATCAAGAAGTTAACGAAGAAGGCGAAGTTGTGGGCATGATCTATGGTCCAACTGTTTTAGAAATGACGAGTGCGTACACGATGTTGGCAAATCAAGGTGTTCATGCTGATCCTTTCATGATTGAACGCATTGAAAACAGTGATGGCGAAGTCATCTACCAACATGAATCTGAGACAACTAAAGTCTTTACTCCTGAAACAGCTTATATGACAGTCGATATCTTAAGAGATGTCATGGAAAACAGCACTGTTGGGGGAACTACAGATCAATTGAACTTTTCAGCAGATATTGCTGGTAAAACAGGTACAACGAACGCTCAAGAAGATATCTGGTTTATTGGTATGACGCCTACTATTACGTTAAGCTCATGGATAGGATATGATGTAGACCAAATTTCTATAGACACAGAAAACGGCGTTCACCCTAGTAAGAGAAATTTGAATTTTTGGGCAAGATTGATGAACGCTGTTTATGAGAAAAACCCCACTTTAGTAGGGTCTGATAAAAACTTTACCCGACCAGAAGGAATCGTCGAAGAAGAAGTTTTGGCTGAAACAGGTATGAAACCTGGTGAAATCACCGTGCCTTCAGATGCTGTAGAAAAAGCTAAAGAATCTGAGTTGCAATATGCTGATTTTGAAGAAAGAAAACCAAACGTTTCTCCTTCTAGATGGTTGCCTGATGGTGCTAAAGTTTCTATTTCAGGTGATATGAAAAAAGAGATTTTTGCAAAAGATAAAGTTCCTGGAACTACCGTTTACGATTTCTTGATCGGAAGCCCTCCTCACATTCAAAATAGTTTTTGGAAATCGAAGGCTGGATCTGGCGCTAGTGCTAAGGCAAAAGAGAACAATGAAAACAAAGAAGAAGAAAATGCTGACGAGGACTAAACAACTTCTCTTAGCAAAAAAAGGTTCATTGGGTTCTGTACCTAATGAACCTTTTTTGTGTCTATTTTATTTTTAAACAATCCCAACTCCTTTAGATTGAAATAAAAAAGAATCCTTGCCTACTCTTATTGATGAGTAGACAAGGATTCTTTAGTTTAGATTAATCTTCTGACCGTGTTGTTCCTCTATGCGCAACATGATAAGGCAAGATAATCGTTTTTTCGTCTGTTTCTTCTTTATTCATCAACTTAGTCAACAATCTCATCGCTACCGCACCGATATCATATAACGGTTGAGTGATCGTACTTAATTTAGGACGAGTCATTTCAGTTAATTTAGAGTTATTGGTTGTCACGATTTCGAACTCTTCAGGAACTTTGACACCTCTGTCTACCGCTCCGTTTAGGATGCCTACTGCTAATTCATCATCACCAACAAATGCTGCTGTAGCTCCAGATTCTGCTAATTTAGTGAACAACTCTTCTCCACTTGTGAAACTATATTCTGATTCAAAAATCAAGCTTTCATCAAATTCCATCGAAGCTTTTTCTAAAGCATCTTTATAACCAGCTAAACGGTAAATCCCATTGATAGGATCCGCTTGCGGTCCTGATACAAAAGCGATTCTTTCATTTCCAGATTTAATCAACTCAGCAACCACTTCTTCTACTGCATTTCTATAATCCACGTTTACACTGCCTACTTGTTCATCAGGATCTACAGTTCCTGCTAAAACTACTGGAGTTTTAGAACGAGAAAATTCAGCTCTCATATCATCTGTGATTTTATGCCCCATGTAAATAATACCGTCTACTTGTTTTGCAAGTAATGTATTTAATACTTGGATTTCTTTTACATCGTTTTGATCAGAGTTGGCTAAAATGATATTGTATTTGTACATACTTGCAATATCATCGATCCCTCTTGCTAAAGATGCAAAGTATAAGTTGGTTACATCTGGGATGATAACTCCCACTGTAGTCGTTTTTTTACTTGCCAATCCACGTGCTACTGCGTTTGGACGGTAATCTAAACGATCAATAACGTCCAACACTTTTTTACGAGTAGTTGGTTTTACATTAGGATTGCCGTTTACAACACGAGATACTGTAGCCATTGAAACGTTTGCTTCACGTGCAACATCATAAATCGTAATAGTCTGTTTTTCCATTTTTTAATAGCTCCTTTAAAGTCATGTCGTTCATTTTTAACCTATTTTTCAATAAATCTAATCTACCAAATCTAATTCAATATTGCAAGCGGTTTATATTTATTTTCATGAAATTTTCACTTACTTTTTCAGATAACGCTTCCAAAAAATAATTTTATCTTCTGCGGTTGCTTAATGATACAATAAAATAGAATGCAATAAAGCTATCTAGAAAGAAGGAATAGAATGTTCAAACAATTAACTTTTCTGCAAAATTGGTTACAAGAAAATGACGTAGACGCTGTTTTTATCAATGATCCTAACCACGTCGCTTACTTTAGCGGTTATCACAGTGAACCGCATGAAAGAATTTTAGCTCTTCTTGTCTTTAAACAAGCTGCTCCGTTTCTTTTCGTCCCTGCTCTAGAGAAAGAAGATGCATTGTCTAGTCCATGGACATTTGATGTAGCTTCTTACTTAGACCATGAAAATCCTTGGAATATCATCCAACAGACAATCCTGCAACGAGCAGATCATTTAGCGACTATAGCTGTTGAAAAAGATTTCTTAACAGTCTCTAAATTCGAACAACTGAATCTTGCGCTTTCTCCTTCATCCATTAAAGACATAAGCCCTATTATTCAACAAATGAAAGTTATTAAAACGCCAGACGAAATCCAAAAAATGATTGAAGCCGGTAAATGGGCAGATAAAGCTTTAGAAATTGGATTCAACGCTATAGGTGAAGGTGTTGAAGAACAAGAAATCGTTGCGGTTATTGAATATGAATTGAAAAAAATGGGCATTAAAAATATGAGTTTTGAAACCATGGTCTTGACCGGTGACAATGCCGCTAGCCCACACGGCACACCTGGTGATAGAAAAATTGAGAAAAATGATCTCATATTATTTGATCTAGGCGTAGTCTACGAAGGATATACCAGTGACGTTACGCGCACAGTAGCTTTCGGAGAACCTTCCCAACAAGCTAAAGACATCTATAATCTAGTCCTCGAAGCTAATGAAGCGGCTATTGCAGCTGTCAAGCCTGGGATAACTGCAGGAGAGTTAGACAGAATAGCCCGAGACGTTATCTCAGAGGCTGGGTATGGAAAATATTTCAACCATCGACTAGGTCATGGATTAGGAAGCAATGTTCATGAGTTTCCTTCGATCATGGGAGGGAATGATTTAGTGATCGAAGAAGGTATGTGTTTTTCCATCGAGCCCGGCATTTATGTGCCCGGTGTAGCTGGGGTGCGTATAGAAGACTGTGTCTATGTGACAGCAGATGGATGTGAAGTTCTCACTCACACACCTAAATCACTGACTGTTGTCTCTTAAAAACCATCTGATAATTTACTGTTGCACAAAAGAGAGACCGGAAGATTCCGGTCTCTCTTTTGTGCAACATAGGTAAACAAGTTGTTTTCTATGTCTTTTTTTTGTACTCGATTTACTGTAAGACAGCTTAGATTCCGACATTTGTATTAGTCGTTCTTTCTCCATCGCTTTCTTCAGTTGTTTGTTCTGTGCTGACATTTGTAGTAGTGTATTGAGGATCTTCATCAGCTTTTTCTTGGTCATAATCAAAATCCATTGTAGCTCTTTCAACATCTTTTTTCATATTGCCAGCAGTATACTGAGGCATTTCACGAGATTTTTCTGCTTCAAAAACTTTTTTCTCTTGTTCCGATTGGAACTCTTCTTTGACTTCAGTTCCTTTTTCTTTCACTTGTTCGGCTGCATCTTTTACTTCAGATTTAATGTCGTCCAAGTTGTCTTTTAATCCTTGCGAATTAGAAGACATTTGACTCTTCATTTTATTAGCAGTATCTTTTAAGCTGATTTTGATGTCTTCTGTTGCACTCATAGCAACATCTCTCATCTCAGTGCCTTTATCTTTTGCTATTTGCGAATAGTCTTTTGCAGTTCCTTTAGCTTTATCTGCTTGATCAGAAAGGTCTGATCTCAATTCTTTTCCTGATTTAGGTGCTAATAAAAGTGTTGTTGCTGCAGCTGCAGTTGCTCCTAAAATTGCTCCTAATAAAAATCCGCCTTTTTTACTCATAATTCAATCTTCCTTTCTCTCTATAAAAGTTGTAGATTGTACGACTCTTGATTATTCTGAATCTTTTTTATTTTTTCTTTTGCGGTTCATGTTCATAGCTGTCTTACCTACTTTTGTCACAACGCCTGTTTGAGCAGTACGTTTTGTTACTCCTGTAACACGGTCAGTTAAGTTGCGTGTAGAAGAGTTTAGATTTGAAACAGATACCCCTAGATCTCCAATAGCTTGGAATAAAGGATCGGTTTTACCTAACTTGCCGTTTACATCATCCAATGTTGTATTGGATTTGTTCAATAACCCCTCTACTTCAATCAATAAATTGTCCGCGTCTTTAGTGATCACTCGTAGACTCGAGTTAGCTTCCTTGACTGTATCGGAAACTTCTCCCATGATTTTTGAAACTTTAAGCAAGACAATCACTAAAAAGACTACTAGTACTGCAAATGCAACCGCTGCAATCAACGCAGCAATTTCTCCACCTGTCATATGAATCCCTCACTTCCTTAAATTTTTCAATTTATTTTTTAAATGTTTCGTTCAAATCAATAAAGATCAAACATGGCAACATTTAAAAAACGTTTTCTATTCGTGTATAGAATACCATTTAAAAAAAAGGAGTTCAAACAATACGAAATAGAACAGGAAAAAAAGTTCGCTTTTAGCTTTATTATGAGTATTTGCACACATTAAACCGGCTTATAACAATGGTCACAGAAGTTTAACACCTCTTTGGTTTTATTTAAGTCGTTATTTTGTTAAGATGTCATTTAGCAGCGATTATTTCTCATGAGGTGATAAAATGAATGAATCAAATGTTACAGAGTCTGTAGTGAATGATGTGGTTGAAAAAACAAATTTATTCAGCCGATATTGGAATTCCATTAATTGGAATGAAATCATCAGCACTATCTTGACCACTAGTCTGCAAATCTTATTTTTCTTGATCCTGTTTTATATCCTAAAAAAAATCGGGAATGTTTTGATCACTAAGGCTTTTTCAAGCTATAGAAGAAAAGAAAACATATCTATCAATCGATTGAATACATTGAACAGCCTATCGCAAAATATTTTTCACGCTGTCATAGGTTTTCTGTTAGCTTATTCTATACTGAATGTCATTGGCGTGCCTGTGGCTTCTTTACTAACTGGTGCCGGTGTAATTGGTTTGGCTTTATCTTTAGGTGCTCAAGGTTTTGTCAGCGACATTGTAAATGGTTTTTTCCTCTTGCTTGAAAAGCAAATGGATGTCGGTGACGTGGTAGAGTTGGATACGGTATCTGGAACAGTCGTTGATGTGAACCTTAAAACGACGTTGGTTAAAAGTTTTGATGGCACATTGAATTTTGTCCCTAACCGTTACATTACAATAGTCAGCAATAAATCTCGTGAAGACATGCAAGTAATGATCAAAATTCGTCTTTATCCTGACGCTGACATTCAAAAAGTCTCCAAGGTTATTTCTGAAGTGAATGAGCGACTTGTTCCTCAGTTTCCTGAGATTACAGAAGAACCTTCTTATACTGGAATGATCGATATAGGAGAAGGTCAGACTGGAATTCGGATAACCATGTATACTTTAAATGGTCAGCAATTTGACATTCAGCATCGTTTTTTCCAAGAGTATGTCAGCAGTCTAACAGAAGCAGGTATAAAAATTCCTTTAACAAAATATCCAATAGTCTAGCTTTCCAAAATAGTAATCATGGTACACGCAAATTCATCAATCTTGTCTATACAAAAAAGAAGCCGAATCGGAGCAAACTACCGATTCGGTTTCTTTTTATTTTTAACTCAAAGCTGCCTTTTCTTGTTCTAAAACATGGTTTGCCTTTGCTTCTAAGAAGTCGCGAACAGTTTTTATAGCAAAAGGAATGGCCTCTTCTTTAGGAGACATTTGAGGATGGTGCAATCCATATGGAGTATCGACACCTAGCCAAAACATCGTTCCAGGTACCTTGTCCAATAAGTATCCAAAGTCTTCTCCAGTCATGGCAGTCCCAGCTTCTTCATAATGAACATCAGCACGATGTTTCATAAACTGGACAAATGCTTCTGTTTCTTTTGGCGTATTGATAACCGGCAAATAGCCGTACATGTTCAAATCTACATCAACTTTACATTGATAAGTCATTTCAATCCCTTGAGCGATTTCTTTAAATCGTTTTTGGACCCGATAACTCATGTCTTTAGTCAATGCACGTATAGTCCCTTCAATACGAGCATGATCACTGATGACATTTCCGGTCGTTCCAGCATGGAATGAACCTAACGTCACAACCGCTCCTTCAACAGGATTTACATTTCTGCTGACGATCGTTTGCACTTGGTTTACAAACTGGCTGGCTGCTACAACCATGTCATTTGACTCTTGAGGATAAGCTGCGTGCCCTCCGATTCCATGGAAGTCCACCGTCAAATCACATGTGGATGCAAATAAAGTCCCTTCTTTGGTTGCGATAGTTCCTACAGGTCTATTTGGATCAACATGCAGCGCATAAAATTCATCCGGCATCCATTCATTTAGGAATCCTTTATCATAATAGATTTTTGCTCCACTGACCGTTTCTTCTGCCGGCTGAAAAAAGAACACAAGGTGATCTTTAGCAGGATGTTCACTAAAATGAGTCAATATCCCTAGGGTGATGGCCATATGTACATCATGCCCACAAGCGTGCATTCTTCCTTCATGAGTAGACTCAAAAGCCAAATCCGTTTTTTCTACGACAGGCAAACCATCAATATCTGTTCTCCATCCAATTGTACGGTTTCCTTCAGTCCCTTTTACTCTCACTAAAATAGCTGTTTCATCTACTTTGATTTCTAATTGTTCTTGAGGCAATTGCTGAATGATTTTCAACAAATAATCTCGTGTCTTGTATTCTTCTAGCCCTACTTCAGGTATTAAATGCAAATCTCTTCTTATTTTTATAAATGGGTCTATTTTTTCCACCATGGTCTTGCTCCTTACGTTTATCTAACATACAAATAAACCAGACATTCTGTTTCTGGTTATTGATGAGTTGATTTTTTGGGCTTATTTGTTTTTAATCGCTTCTTCAGTTTGATGATGATCTTTAACTGATCAGCCAACCCTTTACTGACAAATAGATTCTTGATGCGATTGAACATCGTAACGGTGCTCAAATTCATGTGCTACATGGTTTACTGATTTTAGAATTTCTCTTCTTGTGACAATGCCTTGGAATTTCTTTTCGTTGTCTACAATACAAATAAACGCATTATCGACCAGCAAATGCAACAGATCTTCCAGTTCATAATCATCATTTAAAACAGCAAAATCCGTTCGCATCACTTCTCCTACCGTTAATGAATCTAAACGGTCAAAGTGGATTTCCGTAACACCTGTGATAGCTTCTATAATCAATGGAATCGAAATCAGTCCGCTGACACGGGCTTCTTTGTCTAAAACAACGATAACATTAAATCCGATCTTGGTTAAGACTAGTAGAGCATGGTTTAAATTATTTTCTGCTTGGACATGTGCCACCTCTCTGGCAGGAATCAAGAAATTTTCTTGATTTTCTAAAAACATCTCTTGGATTTTATCTCCAATCATGGATGGTTTCCTCCTAATATTATCTTCATTACTATTGGTATTTTACAGTACGCAGACGAATAATCCTATCTTTAAAAAAACATCTTAAAATAAATCGAATTTCACCGAAGTATTAGTCTTTTCTACATTTTGCTGAACCGAACAACAAGTCCTTCAACGGGTTGATGACTGCGATCATAGTAAGAAACCGTAATGCCTCTCTCATCCATTTCAACAATAGCATAGGTTTGAACGTGGTATTTCCCTCTAGGTTGTAATATACTGCCAGGATTCAATAAGAGAATCCCATCTCTTTTTTCTACACCCAACTCATGCGAATGGCCAAAAAAGGCGAAATTTGCTTTATCCCTTTTTGCGGCTTCCAAAAGAGGTGCCATCGAAGATTTTACATCTAGATAATGCCCATGGGCCATAAAAATACGATTGCTCCCTACATCTACGATTTGTTCCAATTCGTAGCGCTGGTCGAAATCCATATTTCCTCTCACTGTGATGAAAGCTTTCCAAATATCATCGGATGCTTCCAGTTCTGAATCCCCGCAATGGAATAATTGATCCATACTCTCTTTGTATTTGTCTCGAAGTTCCACTAAAATATCTCTATCTCCATGACTGTCACTAACAACAAGTATTTTCATTATCGGCTTCTCCTTATTTGTCTAACATTGAAATCCATTCATCCCAAACTTTCTCCAAATTGATCAGAGCTTTTGCCCGATGACTGATCGCATTCTTTTCCTCTTCCGTCATTTCAGCCATCGTCTTATTTTTTTCTGCTACAAAAAATAATGGGTCGTAACCAAATCCATGTTCTCCGCGCGGAATAGACAAAATCCGTCCGTCCACTTCTCCTTCAACCACCAAGCTATCTTTTCCAGGCGCAGCTAAAGCCAATGTACAATGGAATTGAGCCGTTCTTTTTTCTGAAGGTACGTTGGTTAATTCATGAAGCAATTTTGCATTATTCGCTGCATCACTTTTTCGTTCTCCTGCATATCTTGCCGAGTAGACTCCAGGGTTTCCATCTAAATAATCGACCTTCAATCCAGAATCATCAGCCAAAACGAGCATGTTTAATTTATCTGCTATAGTCTCAGCTTTCAACAGAGCATTCTCAGCAAATGTAGTCCCTGTTTCTTCTACATCTGGAATATCCGGATAGTCTAACAACGTTTTAACTGCAAACCCTTTTTTACCAAATAAACTTTCAAACTCAGCAGCTTTTCCTTTATTACGAGTAGCGATCAAGATTTCTTTTTTGCTCTTACTCAAGTCAAGAGGCGTTAAATTTTGATTCATGCGGTTCCCTTCCCTGATAGCCTTGTTTTGTACATCAAATAATTGAAGAATACCTGCTTCTCCTACTTCCATCATCTCATTCATTTGCTCTTTAGAAAAAGGCGCTTTTTCTCCAGCACCTTGAATCTCCACGAATTTTCCGCTGGAAGTCATGACTAGATTCATATCTACAGCTGCTGTGCTATCTTCACTGAAATCTAAATCCAATAAGATATCTTCTTCTGACGTCATTCCTACACTGATAGCAGCAATATTATCTAAAATCGGGGTTTCTTTCACCAATTGCTGATTGACCAGTTTTTGGACAGCCAAACTCAACGCCACAAAACCGCCTGTAATACTGGCTGTTCTTGTTCCTCCATCAGCCTGAATTACGTCACAATCTACCACTATCGTTCTTTCTCCCAGCTTTTTTAAATCGACGATTGACCGAAGAGAACGAGCGATCATCCGTTGAATTTCCATCGTTCTGCCGTTTATTTGGCCGCGGACAGCATCGCGTTGTTTTCGCTGTTGTGTCGCTCGAGGCAGCATGTTGTATTCAGCATGAATCCAGCCGCTGTTTTGCCCTCTCAAAAATCGAGGTACTTGGTCTTCAACTGTCGCTGTACAAATCACTTTTGTGTTGCCGATTGAAATTAAAACAGATCCTTCAGGGTGAAGCAAGTAATTTGGTTCAATAGTGATTTTTCTTAATTCTGTTATTTTTCTATTATCGTTACGCATAACCGGACTCCTTCTTCACAACTTTAGTACTGACATTTATTATTCTGCAGTTCCTAGGCGAATCTGTTCTACTTCTAGTTCTTTCAATCCTAACCACTGTGAAGCTATATCATGAAACATTTGTTTAGAACCTGTAGTATAAAACTTACGCTCACTCGAAGGTTTCTTTTGACTTTTTTCAGCTAGGTCATAATAATCTAGAATAGTGCTTACTTCACTAATCGTTTCAGCTCCAGAATCGATCAACGTAACGTTTTCCCCAATCACATTTTGAATGATCGGACGCAATAACGGATAGTGAGTACAACCTAAAATCAAAGTATCCAATTGTTTATTCTTTAACGGTTTCATTGTCTCAGCGACTACTTTTTTTGCTATTGCACTTCGATATTCATTGCTTTCTACTAAAGGTACGAATTTAGGACATGCTAGACTAATGACTTCCACTTGATTATCTTTGTCGTGAATCAATTGTTCATACATTTTGCTTTTAACAGTACCTTCTGTTCCAATGATGCCTACTCGATTATTAGAAGTGGATTTAATTGCCGCTCTGCTTCCTGGCATAATAACGCCTATTACAGGGATAGCTAATTTCTTTTTAATATCTTCCAATGCTACGGCTGTAGCAGTATTACAAGCAATGACCAACATTTTAATGTCTTTGCTTAACAAAAATTGAGTCATTTCCCACGTGAATTGCAGTACTTGCTCTTGGGGTCTTGGTCCATAAGGGCAACGAGCTGTATCGCCAACATAATAAATGGATTCATTTGGCAATTGACGCATAGCTTCTTTTACGACTGTCAATCCGCCGACTCCTGAATCTATAAAACCTATTGCTTGTTTTTTCATATTTTTAACAACCTTTATTATAAAAATTATACTGCTCTAGTATTTATTGTCGCTGTTTTGACCTAAAAATTCAAGTCTAGATACCATTGTTTGCAGACTTATTTATTTCTTCCTCATAAAACAGTGAATTTATTTTGTCAAAGACCTTTTTCCACTAGTCATTGTATAAAAAATAGTAGGTTTCTTCTATTAATCAATGTATAATAATATAGGAAACTATTGAGGTGAAATCATTGAAAAAGAAACTAAAACCTGAAGAATTTAATTCAGCATTAATTGATACCCCCGTAAATTTATTTGGGCACGAATTGATCCGAACAGAATTATTAACAAACTTATTAGGCAAAGACGCTGAAGCCATTTTATATTGGGCCGGGAAAGAGTTGGCCCGCAATCATCCGTTGACAAGTTACGAAGAAGTCGTTCAGTTTTTCGAACAAGCTTCTTTTGGAACTCTCGATCGTACGAAAGAAAAACGCTCTTCTTCTACATACAGTCTTTCTGGAAAATTGATTGACTTGCGTCTATCTCAAAAAGAGCCTGTTTTTTCTTTGGAAGCTGGATTTTTAGCGGAACAAATGCAGCAAATCAATGGCGTTTATGCAGAAGCATATGCTGAAGTCATTAAAAACAAAACTGTTCTAATCACTTTAAAGTGGGACAATAAAGATTTGGTTGAGATGAATCAAAATAACTAAAACCGTCAGAAAAGGATGATTTCCTTTCCTGACGGTTTTTTGTTGTTTTTTAGCATTATCGGTAATACTCTTTGTCTCTTTGAGCTACTTTTTCTTCATCGCTTTTAAAGATATTTGCATTGTTTTAAACATTCCTGCATCAGAGTAAATAAGCACACTTGAACGGTATAGCAAGAGCGACAGCCAAGTGGTCAGTAAAACAAATACAATTAACACTGCAATTGATACAGTTATACCCGTTGCAGTAACCGTATCGCTCGCTACTCTAAACGGCATGATAAAAGACGTAAAGAGGGGGATGTAAGATCCGATCTTGATGACCATATGAGTTGGATTGTAGAAGGCAAACAAACCAGCATAAAATCCGGCCAGAGATAAGAACACAATAGGCGTGACCGCTTTTGAAACGTCTTCTACTTTTGAAACCAGAGATCCTAAGAATGCAGCTAATACAGCGTACAATACGATTCCTAATACAAAATAAATCAAAGATGTTCCGACAAATCCTTGCAGGATGGAAGAAATATCAAATCCTTCAAGTAAGTCTTTTACAAAACCAATTTGTAAAGCTATTACTCCTAAGACTGCATAAATAGCGATTTGAGTGAAACAGATCAACACAATTGCCACTAATTTCCCAAAGAAATGTGTTGTTGAAGAAACACTGGACAAAATAACTTCCATAATCCGAGTACCTTTTTCAGAAGCAATCTCTTCTCCTATGATACTTGAATAAGTCATGATAAACATAAACACCGCAATCCCAACTACATAAGCACCAGCCATTCGAATCGCATCTTCAGCACTTTCAGTAGTCGTGATTCCACCACCTTCAAATTCAATTCTGGTTTCTTCTAATGTTGCGGGAGTTAAAAGACTGGCAATATCTTCTTGTTCCAAGCCTAACTCAGCTGCTTGCTGACCTTGTTGAATCGTCGACAACAAACTGGTCAAATACAAGGTATCCAATTCCTTGCTGTCTGGAGAATAGGTATAATTCCCCGTGTATAGTCCGTTCTCTTCTTCAACCACCAAATAACCATCTAGTTCTTCGGCTTCCATAGCAGACTCTGCTTCGGCAGCTGTAGTGATGTCTGGATTCACTTCAAACTCTTCGGTTTCAGATTGCAAAATAGAGACCACTTGTTGGTTATCCGTTAAGACAGCAATTTCAGGAACGCCGCTTTCTGAATCAGATACAAAATAAATAATAGCCCCGATAACAGCCAAAATAATAATTGGTGCAAAAACCATGGACAGAAATCCTAGTGATTGGACATTTTTTTTGTAGACTTGCCCGACTACGACCCAAAATTTATTCATGCGGTTCACCCGCTTTCTTTTTAAATATTTCTTCTAAAGTAGGCGGTTGTTGACTAAATGTAGGAATGTACCCATTTTGAGTGACCGTATTGAAAATACTCTCTCCATAAGAGGCGTCTTCTAAATCAATCATATACACTCCATCTTTAGACAGTTGAATATTTTTTACCCCAGGCAGCTCGCTCAATTCTTTTTGACTCATAGTTGTTTCTAAAAATAGTTTCGTCCGTCCGAATTGTTCACGAATTTCTTTTACAGTACCTTTTAAAACTGCAGAACCGTCTCGCAACATCAATAAATGATCACAAATTTCTTCCACATTATTCATGTTGTGACTGGAGAAAATCACACACGCACCTCTGTCTTTCAATTCTTTAATCCCTGCTTCTAGTAATCCAGCGTTTACAGGATCCAATCCACTGAATGGCTCATCGAGAATCACTAATTTTGGATCATGTAATAATGTAGCAATCAGCTGAACTTTTTGCTGATTTCCTTTAGACAAAGCTTTGACTTTATCGGTCTTTTTACCTTTGACCTGGAACTTTTCCATCCACATATCGATCAAAGGTTTGACTTCTTTCTTAGTTTTCCCTCGTAAACGAGCAAAGTAAATCAATTGATCTTCTATCGTTACTTTAGGATACAACCCTCTTTCTTCCGGCAAGTAGCCAATGACGTTGTAATCTTCTTTCGTAAGCGGCTTGCCATTCCATAAAACTTCTCCTGAATCAGCTGTTAAAAAATCCAAAATCAAGCGGAATGTCGTGGTTTTCCCAGCACCGTTTTGTCCGATCATCCCTAATATTTCGCCTTGTTTGATGGTAAAACTAACATCATTTACTGCAGTCAAATCACCAAAGCTTTTCTTTAGATTCTTCGCTTCTAACACGTTACCCCTCCTGCACCTTAAATAATATTATGTACCTATTTATAGTAGCATACCTTCAGAAGAAGTCGAAATCATTCCTGTGCAATTCCTGTTTATTTTCTACTTATTTTTTTCACAAAGATTCAGCAAATCATTTTGACCTCCCCCTTAAAGTCGGGTAAACTATAGAAAATTAACTATCACTTTATCACTACTTTGGAGGATGAAAAAAATGAATAATCAAGAGCACTTTATTGATGCGAAACGAGGCTTTTCCAAATTCATGGCCAATGTTTATGCTTGGATGGCAATAGGAGTGTTGTTAAGCGCCAGCGTTGTTTATCTTTTGCTTTACACATATACACCTATTGCAAATGCTTTTTGGAATCTCATTATTTCTACAGACGGGATGGCCATTTATGGATTTATTATTTTAGAACTCGTGCTGGTTTTCAGTTTCCGCTTTAATCCTGAAAAGATGAAGTCGCCAGTCAATTATGCCCTAAAATTTATTACTTATTCTATTGTAAATGGAATCACGATATCTGTAGTCTTACTGGCTTACACAACAGCAAGCATCTTTAATGCATTTATTTCAGCATTTGCTTTGTTTGCCGTTATGAGCTTGATTGGTTTTGTCACTAAAAAAGACTTGTCATCATTAGGCGGGATTTTACTTAGCATGTTACTAGGATTGATCATAGCTTCTCTAGTCAACGTGTTCTTCTTGCAAAGCGGTACAGCAGACTTTGTTTTATCTATTATTACAGTGATCATTTTTGTTGGTTTAACAGCTTATGATACGCAAAAATGTAAAACGATTTACCAACAATTCGGTGGTACGGCAGCTATCAGCAGTATAGCTATCGGTTGTGCTTTAGAACTTTATCTGGACTTTATCAATCTATTCTTAAGTTTATTACGCATATTCGGAAAAAGAAGATAACAAAACAAAAAAACGAACAGGAATTTCCTGTTCGTTTTTTTTGTTATAGAAAGATATCATACGGATCAATCTTTTTATAAGTAATACAAATTCTCGGAAGGATAGATCGGATCACAAGTTACATCAATACCTAGTTTGCGCAATACTTGTTCATCGTCTCTATTCAGCATGACAGTAGAATGAGCTTGTACTCCATTCAATTCAGAAAGCTTGTTATACGCTAATTGCGCAGTAGGATTAGTAACGGCACTGATGGCTAAAGCAATCAGGATTTCATTCACATTTAAGGCCGGAAGTTTACTGTGCAAGTCGTTCTTTTTCATATTTTGGATCGTTTCCAATACCATTGGCGATAATAAATGAATCTCATCGGAAATGTTTGCCAAGGCCTTAATAGAATTCAATACTCCAGCAGAACAAGAATCCATCAACGGAGTAGTTCTTCCAGTAATGATTTGATCATTCCCCAACTCAAAAGCGATCACAGCTTGGATATCTTTTGTCTCAGAAAGGTTTTTTACTTTTTCAGCATAGTCGCGAGCGGGTTGAACGGGTACCCGATCAACTTGACTTAATTCGACTTCTTCCATGATCAGTTTCATGCGGTTCAACACTTCTTCATCTACAAGACCTTTTTTAAAATCAGTTTCAATCGCAAAACTTCTGCGGATGATTTCTTGTTTTGAAGCTTCTTGTACCACTTCATCATCAGTGATTCCAAAACCAACGCGGTTTACACCCATATCAGTTGGGGATTGGAAGACAGATTCTTTTCCCGTAATTTTTTCAATGATTCGTTTGATTACTGGGAAAGTTTCTATATCCCGGTTATAATTCACAGCAATCTCATTGTATTTTTCATAATGGAAATTATCGATCATATTGACGTCTTTTAAATCTACTGTTGCTGCTTCATAAGCAATATTCAATGGATGTTTTATCGGGACATTCCACACTGGGAAAGTTTCAAATTTTGAATACCCAGCCACTTTGCCGTGACGACGCTCATGATACAATTGATTTAAACTGGTTGCCAATTTTCCGCTGCCTGGTCCTGGAGCTGTTACAACTACGATCGGTTTTGTAGTAGGGATAAACTCATTTTTTCCAAAACCGTCTTCACTAACGATCACATCTAAATTAGAAGGATACCCCTCGATTGAACCGTGAGTGTAAACTTTGATATCTCTTTTTTCTAATTTATTAATGAATAATTTAGTAGAAGGCTGTCCATGATAACGAGTGATCACGACACTATTGACTTCCAATTCGTACTCTCTCAATTCATCGATTAGACGAAAGACATCCATATCATAGGTAATTCCATAATCTCCACGAATTTTATTGCGTTCAATATCTCCTGCATAAACGCAAATGATAATCTCAGATTTATCTTTTAATTTTTGCAATAATTTGATTTTGGCATCTTCATCAAATCCTGGTAAAACACGCTTAGCATGTTTGTCCCCAATCAACTTCCCGCCAAACTCTAAGTAAAGCTTATCGTAATTATTCACGCGTTCTAAAATGTATTTTGTTTGTTCTTCGATATATTTTTGCGGATCAAATCCTAGTTTTTTCATCAAAACCCTCCAAGATTTCTACCAAAATTAACCCAGTTCCTGTTAACTTTATCAACGGTTCTGGTTACACTCTTAAAAAAATAAAAATAGAGCCTCATTCATCAGCTCTAACATGTCACTCTTTTATACTATTCGCAAACCATTATTTTAATCGCACATATCTATTATAGATTCTTTTGCTGAGTATTCAATGGTTTTTTAAAAAAGATTCTATAATCTTATTAAATTCGTTTGGATTTTTCACCAGAAAAAAGTGATCTGCTTTTGGTATGATCACTAATTGACTGTTCTTTATTTGTTGAGCGATCCATTGAGTATGGGAAAGTTTGATCACATCATTTTCCCCGGCCATAACTAAAGTAGGAGAAAGAATTTTCGTTAGCTCGAAGCTCGCACTTCTCAATTGGGTAGTCATCAACTCATAAACCGCTCTTTTCCACCAAAACTTTGGATTAAAAATTTCAATTCCTTTTAAGGCTGCGAGTGTCGCTTCTACTTTTAACAACTCTACCTTTTTCATTCCTTCAGGCTCAGTGTTAGCTCCTACAATAACGAGTTTAGATACTTTTTCAGGAAAATATTGGGCAAACAATAATGCCGTATTCCCTCCATCACTAAATCCTATAATGGCTGTTTTTTCGATATGTAAATAATCTAGTACAGTCTCAATATCGTTGACAAATGCTTCAAATATTAATGTATCCTGCTTCTTAATCGATTTTCCATGCCCTCTCGTGTCTAAAGCGATAACCGTATAAAAAGCTTTAAAGTAGTCGATTTGATGTTGGAAAATCGTATAGTCTTCTCCATTTCCATGCAGCAGCAATAGCGGTTCCCCCGTTCCGCCTATTCTACAATGCAGCGATCCACCTTTGATGGGTATATAAACAGATTCCATCTTTCTCCTCCTTCATTTTTCTATAGTATACAAAAAAACTTGAGAGCGGGAAAAAAGGCGTTTAGCCCCGAATCACTGGAGCGAATAAGCACAGGATGGTCGTAGACCATTCGAGCATTATTCGTGAAGTGGATGTCGGGGCTGCCTTTTTGAGCGCGTTTACGAAACCAATATTCGTAAAAAAAGAAGGAGCTGGGAGTCATTTCCCAGCTCCAAGTTGGCTTTTTTTAAAAATTAACGTTTAAAGAAATTTCATTCAATACGATAGAATCTCCATTTTTCTTTTGCACAAAAATTGCGCGTATCGGAGATAATTCATTTAAGTCTTTCAGTGAATAATCATTTCTGCGCAAAACATATTCTAATGGACAATCCAATTCTCCATCAGCATTTTCGATTAAGTCTTCCGGACAAACTGTCAATATCCACTTATCTTCTGTTCCTTCAAAAATCATTTCGTACTTTTCTGCTGTTTTATCCATTAATTGATTGCTCATATTTTTACCTCCTATAATACTATCAAATAAGAAATGTGAATTATGCCCGTCCAACTGCTGTCTTCTTACTCGATTAGGATATATTGAAGCGTTTATTTTTGTACTGAGAAGCCATAAAACAAATTGTGATTGAATTTATTTTATACGAGTATGTACAATTTAGCAGAAAACTGTTCAGTTCTTTTTCATTTTTATGAACCAATTATAGAAAAAAACATATGGAAAGTACATACTTTTTTATATCCGTATTTTTTTTGTCACAAACATATGAACAAATTTTTTCTAACTTTATATGAGAGAACTTTCTTAATTCTTTATCGTGTTCTCTATAAATTCTACCATTCCATCTACAGTAATGGTTTGTTGTTCCTCAACAGATATTGTAGCTGTTCCGTCGCCTTCTTGTGGTCCATAGTTACCAAATTGGGCATGATTTCCACCCTCAATAACTTCTGCTTTTCCTTTTGGCAGAGACTCGAATGCATCAAAGTACGCTTTTGTATTTAATACCTCATCGTTCGTCCCATACATCGAAAGTGTGTCTAAACCAGCATCAGAGAAGTCATCTGCAGGATAGGAAGCTAAGAAGATAACCCCTTCTAACTGCTCAGGATTTTTTTCTGCAAACGAAGCAGCCATCACTCCGCCTAATGAATGTCCAGAAAGATACCAATTATTGATTTCTTCCTGATTACTGATAACTTTTTCTGCTGCATCACTGTCAAAAACTGCCAGATTGAACGGCATTCTCACTAGATATACGGAGATGCCTTTTTCAGCCAGACTTCTCATTAAAAGAGCATAAGCCTCTTCTTCTACTTTACCGCCTTGATAAAAAATCAGTCCAGCCTGATGCTTATTTTCTTTCGGTTCAAAGCGGATATATTCCTCACCTTCAGTGACAATGACATCATGTGTCGATTGTAAAGCTTCGATTGCCGATTGGTGAGGTTCATAAGCATCAGATAGATATCCAATAATGGCTATACCTATGACTAGAATTAACACCCCTAAAATGACCAAAATATTCTTGCGTTTTTTACGTTGCATTTAGTTGCACTCCTTTTCTTTTCAAGCAGATTTTCCATCAGTATAACACTTCTAACAGCAAAAAAATCCATAAAAAAGGAGCTAAGATCAATAGACCTTAGCTCCTTTTTGTTATTTTTTATTTGTGTTTGCTTAATATATCTTCAATTTGTTCTTTGCTGTGGTAGCCGATTAATTTTTCTACTACTTCGCCGTCTTTTTTCACTAACAGTGTAGGGATACTCATAATACCAAATGAAGCTGGTACTTGAGGGTTTGCATCTACGTCCATTTTAACAAATTTTACTTCATCGCCGATTTCTTCATCCAATTCATCCAAAACTGGTGATTGCATACGACATGGTCCGCACCAAGTTGCCCAAAAATCCGTTACTGTTAAGCCGTCTTTTGTTTCTGTTTCAAATGTAGCATCTGTTACTGCTTGTACCATAATGTTATTCCTCCTATAGAATTGCTTACTTTAGCTGCTTAACTTATAATTAGTAAGCCTTTATTGTTTTTATTATAACAAACTCTGTATAAGATTTCTACTCTTTGCGCTTAATTTTTAAATTCGACTATCGTTGCTCCATTACCACCTTGGTTTGCTGGCGCATATCCAAATGATTTAACAGAAGGATGACGCTTCAAGGCTTCAGTTACTCCTTTGCGTAAAGCTCCTGTTCCTTTACCATGCACGATTGTTACTTGAGGGTAATTAGCCAGCAATGCAGCATCCAAATATTGATCCATTCTGGCTAAAGCATTTTCATATCTTTCTCCACGAAGATCCAATTGCGGAGAAACATGGCTTTGACTAGCAGATTTCAATGTGGCCGTTCTGCGTACCGGTTCTTTTTCTGGTGCAGTCAATATCAAGTCGCTCTCATCCAACTTCATTTTCAACATTCCCATTTGAACTACCCATTGTTTATCTCCTGCTTTTTCCACAATGATTCCTTTTTGACCAAAGGATTGAACTTTCACATCATCACCAGGCTTCAAGCTTTGTTTGGCTTTTTCTTTTTTCAAGACTTTGTTTTTTGACAAAGCTTCTTCATGACGCAGATTTGCTAAACGTGTTCTGGCATCTATAAATTCATGCTCTTTTATTGCTCCGTCAATACCACTTTCCAACTGTTTGTTTCTCAAGTCGGCAATCACTTTTTCTGCATCGTCTTGTGCTTGTTCGACTGTTTGATTGGCTTTCTCTTTTGCTTTTTTCATCAAGTCATCTCGTTCTTGCCAGAACTCTTGTACAGCTGTCTTCAAGTCTTTCAATAATTGGTCCGCTTCATTTACATGCTCGCGAATTTCTTGGTATTCCATTTCGGTCATTTTCCGAGTATTCTCTAGATCCGCGATCATCTCATTCAAGTTTTGTGTTTCCCCATCAATCAAATGACGAGCATTTTGGATAATATCTGGACTGAGTCCCAAGCGTTTAGAAATCTCAAAAGCATTACTTCTACCCGGTACCCCGAACAACAAGCGATAAGTTGGACTTAACGTATCTACATCAAACTCCATACTGGCATTGATCGTTTTAGCATGATTATAGCCATAAACTTTTAATTCAGGATAATGTGAGGTTACCATAACTGAGCTGCCAATAGAACCAATTTGATCCAAGATAGCAATCGCCAGAGCTGCTCCTTCTTGAGGATCCGTTCCTGCGCCTAGTTCATCAAATATAATCAAGCTTTTTTCATCCATTTTTCGTAGAATCGAAACGATATTGGTCATGTGAGATGAAAAAGTACTTAAACTTTGTTCAATCGACTGTTCGTCTCCAATATCCGCGAATACTTCGTTAAAAATCCCGATTTGGCTTTCTTCTGCAGCTGGAATCTGCAATCCTGACTGACCCATCAACTGCAATAATCCTAGCGTTTTCAAGATGACCGTTTTCCCACCTGTATTAGGCCCCGTAATCACAACAGCTTGATACTCTCCCCCAATAAAAATGTCATTGGGCACAACTGTTTGTTGATCCAGTAAAGGATGACGAGCACTGTACAACTTCACTTCATTATCGTCATTTATTTCTGGGCGTACAGCTTGAATACTTTTCGCATAAGCAGCTTTAGCTCCAATGAAGTCTAATTGAGCTAACAGCAGCATATTATTGTGGATTTCTTTACTGTATGGAGCGATTTCTTCTGAAAGCTCAGCCAATATACGGTCTTCTTCGTGGCGTTCTTCGATTTGCAGTTGGCGCAACCGGTTATTCAACTCTACTACTGCTTTTGGTTCAATAAATAACGTTTGACCTGTAGAACTCTGATCATGTACGACACCGCCGAAGTGATTGCGATATTCTTGCTTTACGGGTACAACATAGCGGTCATTTCTGATCGTGATCAAAGCATCGCTTAGATACTTGGCACTTTTCCCACGAATAACCGATTCCAGTTTTTCTCGAACCGCATTTTCACCCTTTTTAATCCCCACTCGAATACCTCTTAATGCAGGACTGGCATCGTCTAAAATATGACCATCCTCATTGACCGTTTCACGAATACGTTGGTTCAATTGCGGCGTTGTCACGAATTGATCCGTAATCGTGTATAAGCGGTAAAATTCGATTCCGGTTTCTTTCAATTCTTCAAAAAAGCGGCGTGTTTCTGTAGTGGTCGTTAATATTTTTCCAATCTGTGCGATTTCAGTAGCATTCAACGATGCACCTATGTCCAACCGTTTCAAATGCGGTCTTACGTTTTCCAATTTTGGAATGGGCATCCCTCCGCGCAATCGTTCGATCTGGACTCCATCAGCTGTTTCTTCTTGCCAATGCATCACTTCCTCTTTTGATTGAGAAGGATGTAAGTCTGAAATCATTTCTTTTCCTAAAGTAGAAGAAGCAAATGATGTCAGTTCTTGAATGATTTTTTGAAATTCTAACGTTTTTAATATTTTTTGATTCATATCTTCACCTCGTCTATACTCGGTCCCTATATTAAATATATTCTATTCATCAATACAACAAGAAATCGTTTCTGCTGTGTCAGAAGAAACGATTTCTTTTGTTTATCTAGTTTGATTCTTTAATTGATGGTGCTTACCCACCAGGAATAAATTTGCTCTGACAAGATCGGAGTGTTGGTGACAATCATTTTTGCCAATCCACTGCTGGCAAATTGTTCTTGAACAAAATCTATCGGAAGCATTGTGAGAACAAACAACAACAAGAATACCTCTACATAAGAGATGATTCCGCCAATAACAGCTCCCCCTATAGAATTAGCTTGTTTGACTACGGGCAAAAATTTAACACCGCGTGATAATCCGCCTATAAAACGTGTAGCCAACCAACCCACAAAGATGATCAATAAAAAGGAGATTCCATGGTAGAAAGCTTCATCCAATTGGAAACTCAAAGCCCCGCTGTAAAATACAAATGAATCATCCATAGAAGCCGAAGGATAAGGAACCACTAATTGTAAATACTCACTCACTTCTAAGTAATACCGGCTTGCAAAGTAGTAAGAGACTAAAAAACCAATGGAAAGAATCAATTGCAAAACCAATCCTCTTTTAGCCCCACTATAAATCCCAATCAATAAAAACACAATGATTCCGAACGTCATCCACATATGTTAAGTCCACCTTTTATTCTTCATTCAGGTTTGTATGTTGCATGTTTTTTACTTCTTCTCTCAATTGCTCCAACTCTTTTTCCATTTGCTGCATTTTGATTTGCATTTCAATCTGATCGGATACGGCGTTCACGGCTGCTAAAACCGCTCTTCTTTCCGGATCCAGCCCTTTTGTCAATTTTTCAATTTGTTTTAATTGTTCATCAATCGTTTTTTCAACAACTTGCAGATGTTGCACTGAGCGTGCCCCGATAATGGTATACTCTTTTCCTGCTATCGTTGCTTTATACCGTATTTTATCCTTAGACACTGAACACCCTCCTAGTTAAACACATTTCATTTTATTTTAACATGAATCTGCTGGAATTTGTAGAGTTTTAAAAAAAAACCAGGAAACGAAGCATCAGCTTCTTCCTGGTTCATTTTTCATCTCTCTGTTTTCTGTAGGGATTTCTTTTTCAGGACGAAAATCTTTTTGGTGAGAGTAAATTTGATCGAGCATCATTTTTATTTGGTCCCAACTATGCTCGTTAGCAGAATAATTGATACCTACTACTGGTATGCTGTTGTCCAAACGAAATTTATACTCTGTTACTTCATGATCTGTCACAATGAGTTGAATAGAATCTGGATAATCTTCATTCGCCAACAAAAAGCTTTTTAACTTATAAGGGTAATAAAGTTGCATCAGTTCTTCTAAAAACTTTTCATGGTACAATCCGAATTGTGAGACAATCAGCACATTGATTTTGTTTCGATGCTTCAAAATTTCAGTGGTCAAATTTTCCCACGTTGAGATAAGGATGTATAAAAAATCCATTGGATCATCGAGCACGTTTTCCAGCCATTCTCCTCTATAAAAGTTCTCTAATACATCTACTGCCGTTTCCAGAAAATCGTCGTATAATCCGCCTTGATTATAAACGGTGATTTTGTTTCGTTCAACTAGTGAATAACTTAATCCTTGAAACTCTATTTTATAGAGATAGTGACTGAATAGTCTTTTATGCACCATTTCTTTATTGCCTAAAAAGATTGACATTCGCTCAGTTAAAATCGTCAAAAAAACTTCTATATCATCATACACTTGTAAAAATCTTTGATTTTGCTCTATAGTATCTCTCGTAAAAAAAATATACCTGCTCTCTAAGAAATAACTGATGAATTGGCTATCTTCTTCGTGAATCTTAAAAGGCAGTTTTTCTAATTCTCTGGAGACAAGCTGTTCAGTCTCTTTCGAAACAGGCAATAGTGGAGTGTAATTTGATTCTATATGATTCGCTTTAGAAAGGCGTTCAAAAATAAGTACTAACCATAAAGTCATTTTGTTCATTAAGGTAGCAGACAACGCTAATTTGTTTTCGGTTTTAAAGGCTTTAACTAGTGTGTAAGCTTCTTTGCTGCATCGAGAATGACGTTTCAAACAGGACGTACCATACTCTTCCCAGAACAAGACTCCGTAAAAGAAAATAATTTGTTTTTCTTGTCCTTGAATCCGTATCGGCTTTTGTTGAATCGTTAAACCATATTTTTTAAGCACTGGTTTAACTAATTCAATACACCTTTTTACAGAAGATACACTTGTATAAAGTTCTTCCGCATATTCTTCTAGTGTCTGCAATGAATCGTAAAATAATAAATTAACAAATTGGACATTTAAGCATTCACGCAAAATCTGCTGATAAAAGTTATCCATTTGAAATTCATGTAAAATATTTAAGCGAACCCCTTTTTGTTTGGATGTTTCAAATTTGAAGGTAGATGAAAAATAAAGGCGAAAATAATTCATATCTGATTTCACTGTACTTTCAGAACATTTCAATTGTGCAGCAATCTTTTCTGTCTTCCACCATTGATTTTCCTTCAACATGCATTCGATAAATATTAGTCTTCTTGAACTGCTGGAATCTAATAAATCTCGCATTACCTCACCCCTACTCTCGCTCTTTTCAATGGCAATCTTTTAATCATTTTACCATACTTAATTAATCATTCAATCGAATTTCTTTGAATATAATAACAATTGTTAGAAAAAAGTTTTAAAGCGCTACTTTCTTACATAAAAAAAAGCTAGACAGGCGTCATAGCTTTTTTTGAGTGCGGCATATCGGGGATTGGGCGCTGTTTTATATAGAAAATAAAGCAGGCAAATGTTTTTCTTTTGATTTAGTTGTCTTTTTTGATTGTAGATTCTAATTTACAAGATCATTTCTTCATGTTTTATCAATAAAGAGTCTTTTGATAATGGAAAGGCCCTGACCGGCTCAAAAGTAAAAGAAAAAATTCGATAATTTAGAATGCATAAAATATGTCATATAGGACAACTAAAATAAAAAAGGAGAAGTACGTCCATGTAAACAAACCGTAAAAGGATACGCTCATGACTTAGTGACAAGGCAAGTGATATGAATTAAATTCAGCCTAACAACGTACAATTCATCACTCCTTTTTCATTTCTTATAACAACAATAGCACATTCTCAGCCAACTTTCCTTTCTTTTAGTACATATTGAATAGTATATTTTGGCTGTTATTTTTACAGCAACTAGTTGACATCCTTTAAAATACTGTTTCAAAATTTATTTTTGTGTCATTTAGGAAAAATCACGCATAAGGTTCCAACTCCATTCCAGGATCATTTTGCTTTCTCCATCAGACTGTTATACTATATAAAAGAATCTACTGCATGTGTAACTACTGATAAAAATAATGATGAAACGAGTGATTTAATGTCTAATGAAGTCCTGATGGTTTCAAGTCAGACACTGGACGAAATGAAAGAACAGTATAAAAACTATTTGAAACCAACCAATCCTCCTGGAAGTGTATTCGCTGCTAAGAAAGGCTCTGTCAACATTACAGCTTACAAATCAGGAAAAGTGTTGTTTCAGGGAAATCAATCTCAAGAAGAATTTTCTTTATGGGCTTCTAAAGGTACAACAGCACCTAAAAAAAGTTCAGCAAAAAAAGTGGATACTACATTACCTTCTGGCTTCAGTCAATGGTCTGTTTTGGGAAGTGATGAAGTGGGAACAGGCAGTTATTTTGGTCCTTTAACTGTTGTAGCGGCTTATGTAGATCGGTCTCAATTTGAGCTGTTGAAAGAGTTGGGAGTACGCGACTCTAAGGAAATGACGGATAAAGAAATTTGTCGAGTAGCAAAAGATTTGATCACCTTTTTACCGTACAGTTTATTGAATGTTATGCCAGAAAAATACAATCAGATCCAACCTAAAATGTCACAAGGTAAAATGAAAGCCGTATTGCATAACCAAGCTTTACATCATGTGCTGATGAAAATCAGTCCAACAGTACCTGAAGCAATTTTGATTGATCAATTTGAATTACCGTCTACTTATTATAAACATATCCAAGATCAAGCCATTCAAGTAAAAGACAAGGTTTATTTCCAAACCAAAGGTGAAAGCCATCATCTAGCAGTAGCCGCAGCCTCGATTATCGCACGTTACGCTTTTTTAACCGGCTTAGAAGAATTGACAAAAGAAGCTGGGATGAAAATCCCTTCAGGCGCAGGGTCTGCTGCAGATCTAGTCGCTGCAAAATTATTAAAACGCGGTGGGGTCTCCTTATTAAATAAATATGCTAAATTACATTTTGCAAATACAGATAAAGCTAAAAAAATAGCAGGATACAACTAAAAAAAGGTCAAACAGGAAATTATTCCTGTTTGACCTTTTACGATTCTTTTAACGAATTTCTGCATTCAGTTGAGTGACAATTGCTTCTTTCACTTCTTCAAAAGCTTTTGTGACTTCTTCCTCTTGTAGTGTTGCTTCTGGGTTTAAATAAGCTAAAGTATATGCCATTGATTTTTTGCCAGGAGCAATATGCTCTCCTTGATAAAGGTCGAATAATCTGACATGTTTCAAGTATTTTCCGCCTTTTTCAAGAATAACATCTACGATTTGCTGGTTTGTCACTGTATCGTCTACCAATAAAGCGACATCTCGTGTCATGCCAGGATACTTAGGAATTCCACGATACACCGTAGCTTCTTTTTCTGCTTGGACGATTGCCTCTAAATTCAGTTCAAAAGCGTACGTTTCATTAATGTCCAACTCTTTTGCGGTTACAGGATGAATTTGTCCTATAAATCCAATTTCTTCCCCGTTCAACAAGATAGTTGCTGTACGTCCAGGGTGCATATCTGATCGATTGGTATCTTGTTGGTACTCAACTTCTCCAACCAATCCATAAGTGGTCATTAATTCTCCTAAGATACCTTTTAAAACGTAGAAATCAACTTTTTCGCCTTCACCTTGCCAGTCTTTCTCACCCAGTGAACCAGTGATCACACCCGCCAAATGTTCTTCTTCGATTGGCAAAGTTTGGCTTGGGTCTTTGTAGAACACTCGTCCAGTTTCGTAAAGAGCTGCATGTTGATTATTGTGTGACAAATTGTATTGTACATCATCCAATAAACCGCTGATCAGATTCATTCGCAAAGTACTTCGTTCTTCACTCATCGGCATTTCCAATTGAGTCATGTCACTTACTCTCATCATAAAGCGGCTGGCTTTTTCAGGTGTAGTCAACACATAGCTGATTGCCTGAGCTAAGCCTGCATCTTCTAAGAAACGTCTTGTGTGACGTACCAAACGTTGTTTTGTTGTCAATCCGCCTGGAAGCGATTCTGTTGTAGGAAGCGTCGAAGGCAATCGGTCGTACCCGTAAATACGAGCAACTTCCTCAATTAAATCTGTCTCAATATGAATATCCCAACGTCTAGGAGGTACTACTACTGTTACCTCTTCATTTGAAATGGTCACGCCGAAACCTAATTGATGGAAAATCTTTTCGATTTCTTCTGCAGAAATAGCTGTTCCTAGTGATCGATTTATTTTTCCAAGGGTAGTCTTGACTACACTATCTTTTACTTCTGCTGTATCTACAGAAGCAACGCCGGAAACAACCGTCCCTTCTCCGAGCTCTGCCATCAATGCTGCAGCATGCTCACTAGCTTGTTGCAATGTTGCAAGATTGATCCCTTTTTCAAAACGAGAACTAGACTCACTGCGCAAGTTTAACTCTTTAGCTGTTTTACGAACCGAGATCGGTTCAAATAAAGCCGCTTCTAGAGCAACTGTTACCGTATCATCTGTGATGTGTGAATCCAATCCGCCCATGACTCCTGCTAACGCTACAGGCTTTTGACCGTCAGTGATAACAATATTGTTTGAAGTCAATGTACGCTCTTCTTCATCTAAAGTAACCAATTCTTCATTTTCTTTTGCACGACGAACTAAAATTTCTTTTGAATTTAATTGGTCATAGTCAAACGCATGTAATGGTTGACCGTATTCTAATAAAATATAGTTTGTGATATCTACAATATTATTTAAAGGACGAATGCCTGCATTCATTAATTTCGTTTGCAGCCACATTGGGCTTTCTTTTACTTTGATATCTTTGATTACACGAATCGTATAGATCGGCGCATCTGTGGTATCTTCAACGGATACAGACATGTAGTCTTCAACTTTATCCGTTGAGTCCTCTGTAAGGACCACTTCTTTAAAGCTTGGTTCAAGATCATATACAGCAGCTACTTCATGAGCTACTCCACGCATACTTAAAGCATCCGCTCTATTTGCAGTAACCGATAAATCTAAAATCGCATCATCCATCGCTAAATAAGAGAATACTTCTTCGCCTGGAACTGCATCTTCTGGAAGAACATAGATTCCGTCAGCGTATTTTTTAGGAATCACTTTATCTGAGTACCCTAATTCTTCTAATGAGCAGACCATTCCATTTGATACTTCTCCACGCATTTTGCTTTTTTTGATTTTTTTATTTCCTGTTATACGTGAACCCGGTAAAGCGACAATGATTTTTTGCCCAGCAGCAATATTAGGCGCTCCACAGACGATTTGAGAAGGTTCTTCTTCTCCAATATCTACTTGGCAAATATGCAAATGGTCTGAATCTGGGTGGTCTACTACAGATAAAGCATGACCTACCACGATTTTTTTCAATCCTTCTTGAGGAATCGTGACATCTTCTACTTCAATACCGGTACGGCTTAGTTTTTCTGCCAATTCTTCCGGAGTGATTGAATCTAAGTTTAAATATTCTGATAACCATTTATAGGATACGTTCATATTTCTACTCCTTTACCTTGAATTGATTTAAGAATCGCAAATCATTTTGATAGAAATGGCGAATATCATCAATTCCATATTTTAACATCGCTACTCGCTCTGGTCCTAAACCAAAAGCAAATCCGCTATAGCGTGAAGAGTCGATACCGGACATTTCCAGTACATTTGGATGAACCATTCCGCCACCTAAGATTTCGATCCAGCCAGTGTGTTTACACACGTTACAGCCTTGTCCGCCGCATTTGAAACAGCTCACATCAATCTCAACAGAAGGCTCTGTAAATGGGAAGTAGCTTGGACGCAAGCGGATTTCTCGGTCTGCACCAAACAATTTTTTCGCAAAAACATTCAACGTTCCTTTTAAATCAGCCATGCTCACTTCTTCAGCAATGACAAGTCCTTCAATTTGGTTGAATTGATGAGAATGAGTCGCGTCATCGCTGTCTCTTCGGTAAACTTTACCAGGACTCACCATTTTCAAAGGCCCTTTTGAAAAATCATGCTTATCCATCGTACGAGCTTGTACAGGGGAAGTATGTGTTCTCAGTAAAACTTCGTCTGTAATGTAAAACGTATCTTGCATGTCTCGTGCGGGGTGATCTTTCGGCAAGTTCATGCGTTCGAAATTGTAGTTGTCTTCTTCCACTTCGGGTCCTTCGATGACTTGGTAACCCATCGTCATAAATAAATCTTCAATCTCTTCCATGATTTGTGTCAACACATGGCTTTGACCTTTAGCGACCTTTTTGCCAGGCAATGTAACGTCAATCGTTTCTTCTAGTAATGCTTGGTGTATCGCTTCAGCTTCCAAAGTCTCTTTTTGTTCATCCAATGCAGCTTGGATAGCATCGCGAACCACATTTGCTAAAGCTCCGATTACGGGACGTTCAGCAGGATCAAGATCCTTCATTCCTCTTAATACTTCAGTGATCGAACCTTTTTTCCCAAGGTATGACACACGAACATGGTCTAACGTTTTTAAATCATCAGCTGCTTGAATTTCATTCAACGCTTCTGTTTGCAACGATTCAAGTTTCGTCTTTATTTCCATTTTTCTGCTCCTATCTATTTCTCTTTTTTGAACACACAAAAAGCCCCATCCCTATAAAAGGGACGAGGCTCATATTCGCGGTACCACCCTAGTTTAAGTCTTTAAGACTTACACTCAATTGCATAACGGCGCATACCGGAACTTTTTTCATTACAAGTTTAGTAAATCCCAAAGTCAACTCAGGAAGTGAACTTCATTTGAGTATTCATACAAATGCTTTCAGCCAGGGACATTTGCTCTCTTAAAAAAATTCCTCAAATTACTCTTTTCCTTCATCGTTTCTGATCTATATTCAATTCTTATTTAGTTTAACTGAATTCTGATACTTACGTCAAGCGTATTTAGAGGATTAATTGCAGTCTTCAGCTGAGACCCATTTATCGGCCCATAATTGGACTTCGTTCATAACCCCTTTAAATGCATTCCCTTTGTCAGTTAATGCATAAGCTACACGCATGGTTGCATCTGGATCAACTGTACGCATAACGATACCTTCTTTTTCCAATTCTTTCAAACGCTCCACTAATACTCGGTCACTCACTTCTGGAATAGCAGAAGCAATATCTTTGAAACGACGAGGACCATCTAATAATACATCGATGATAAGACCAATCCATTTTTTCCCCAATAATGCAAATGTGCGTTCAAATTTAGGGCAGATCATTTTTTGTCTTGATTCGCAGTCGATTTGTTGTTGATTTTTTTCATTAACGGTAATCATACTTCTCACCTCTTTTTCATATAGTATATCACATATAGTTATTAATAGTAAGTAAACACCTTAAAAATTCTGTGTACTTCATCTTAAATACCCCCATTTAACAGCAACCAAATGGGAGTATCCTTTCTTACGAAGACGCATTTGCCAATTTTAATCGATTCCATACATTTTTAGCTTTATATTGGACATTTGTTTTGATTAGTTTAGGAAGTGGCGTCAATACTTCTTTCGTAGCACAATATTTATCTACCATTGTCACTATATAACTCTCCTTAAATTTAGGCAATGTACGAATACATGCTGGAGAAGCCAACCACATATGTTTGACAATGATATCGCATTCCAATTCAGTTAATTCAGTCAATAATTTTGCGTTCTGCAAAGCAACATGAGGGTGATGAGAAGCATGAGAGTATCCTTCGTAAGCAACAGCAAAAGATTCTCTGTCTTCATGGAAGAAATCATGCAACAAACCTGCACGTGCAATTGATCGGTCATTCAGATTTAATTTTTTAGCGATTTTATAACTCGTGTAAGAGACGCTAAGTGAATGTTCTAATCTCGTAGAGAAATGATGATGAGTAATAGACTGTAAATTTTGTACTTCTTCACATTGAAGCAAATCTTCAATCAAAGCCATATATTCAGAGTCTAATTTCCAACTAGCATATGTCATTCAAGAACTTCCTTTATCTGTTATTGTAGTACTATTTTAGTTGTTTCTTATCATACATGCTTTAAGAGATAAATTAAAGCGAATTCCTTTAGTTTCACTAATTTTTATCAAAGAATTCTCAATTTTGTCATATTCTGTCATCATTTGAATACATAAACATTCAACGCAAAGAAAACATTAAAATACCTGCTGCCACTGCCACATTCAATGATTCCGCCTGACCTTCAATAGGAATGTAGAGATTTTTAGTCGTTTGCTTCAATAATTCTGGATTCATTCCCTTGCCTTCATTCCCCATTACCAAACCATATACACCAGGTGCAGCAATCTCTCTATAGGAAACAGCATTTACATTCAGCTCTGTTCCATAAATAGGAAAATCTGCAGCTTTGAACTTTTCAAACCATTCCGTTAATTCACCTTGATAAACAGGGAAATGGAAATGGCCTCCTTGAGTAGATCGTAAAACTTTACTATTATATAAGTCTACTGTTCCTTTGCCTAAGACTACACCACCATAACCTGCTGCGTCTGCTGTCCGAATCATCGTTCCGACGTTCCCTGGATCTTGGACGTTATCTAAAAATAAATACGGTCTCGTAAAATCTTCCGGTATGAGCTGATCCTCTTTTTTGATTACTGCGAATATTCCTTGCGGAGATTCTGTATCGCTAAGATAAGCCGCAATTTCTTTAGAGATCAGTACTATATTTTCTTGAGGATAATCAGGATACAATTCCTCTTTTACTTCTTGAGAAATCATCATTTCTTGTACAGGAGCTCCATATTGCAGAGCTTCTGAGACTAAATGAAATCCTTCGATCAAGTAGCTGGCTGAGGTATCTCTTTCCTTTTTTGTGTGCAACTTCTTCCATTTTTTAACGCGTTCGTTTTTTTTAGATACTATTTTTTCCATACTGCCTTCTCCTCTTTAATGCTTTTACTCACTTTTATTTTAAAGCTTACCTGTTTACTGCTAATCTTTAAGGTGCTTGCTTGGCTTCTACGTTAGTGTACTAAAAAAAGGAGAGGAACAACAGTCCCCCTCCTTCTTTATTTTGTTTTATGATCGATTTTTTAAGAAAAGAATTACATGCCTAAATATGGTGCTGGATTTGTTGGAACTCCATTTTTGTAAACTTCAAAGTGCAAATGAACCCCTGTTGAAGAACCACTTGTCCCCATAGTTCCGATTTGTTGACCTTGAGAAACTTTTTGCCCTACACTTACACGTAAACTTCCTGGTAGCATGTGTGCATATAGAGTTGCTAAGCCATTTCCGTGGTCGATTTTCACATACCATCCCCAGCCGCTATTGTATTGAGCCTTAACTACTGTACCGCTTTGGGCTGCAACGATTGGGCCGCCACCGCCAAAGTCCATACCCGCATGCAAGATGTTTACACGTTTGATTGGGTGGAAACGATATCCGAATTGAGAAGTTGTGTATCCGCCAGATGGGCGAATGAACCCTGAACTAGATTTAGCAGGACTTGAGCTTTTTGACGGCGAACTCTTAGGAGCACTAGAGCTATTAGAGCTGCTAGAGCTGCTAGAGCTGCTAGAGCTGCTAGAGCTGCTAGAGCTGCTAGAGCTGCTTGTATTGTTAGAAGAGCTTGAAGCTTTTGATGAACTAGTTGATTTAGTTGCAACTTTTTCTGCTTCAGCTTTTTTAGCCGCTTCTGCAGCTGCTTTTTCTTCTTCCATTGCTTTACGTGCCAATGCTTCAAGTTCTTTACGTTCTTTTTCTTCTTGAGCTTTTCGTTCAGCAATAATGCGATCTTGCTCAGCTTTCATTTCAGCACTTAATGTACTTGTTTTAGCAGCAATCACTTCTTGCTCTTTGATAAACGCATTTTTTTGTTCTTCTGTCATTTCATAATGAGTAGCAACTTCAATGATTTTTTTGTCTAATTCATCTTTTTGAGCTACAAGAGTATCGCGATTCATTTCGATTTCGCCTTTTAATGTTTCGATAGCTACGCGTTCTGTTTCTGCTTCTGCTTCTTTAGATTCTAAAGTTTTTTGGTCTTCAATTTGAGCTAGAACGATTTCTTGGTTAGCATCTACAAGTTCATTCACTACACCAATACGTCCTAATAAATCTGAAAGACTTTCAGCAGAAATGACAATATCGAGTAAATTAGCTGAGTTTCCGTCTGTTTGAACTGCTCGAGCTTGGTTGTCGATTTTTTCTTGTCGTTGAGCAATAAGCACTTTTAATTCTTCAATTTCTTTTTGCAATTGAACAACTTTTTCTTCAGCCGCTTTTAATTTTTTTCTTGTTCAGCAAGTTCACGAACAACTTTATCGATTTCTTTTTGCAAGCCGACAACGTCTGCTTCTAATGAAGCTCTTTCTTCTTCCAAAGTTTTCAACGTTTCTTCTTGAACATTAATATTGTTTTGAATGTTTTGATTTTCGTTTTCTAATCTTTGTTTTTCTTGACGCATTTCTTCTAATGAATCTGCAGATACTGAAGTTGACATCACTACAGGACTAATAAATAACGATGCTGCTAGTAAACCGGTAATAAATTTCTTTTTCATTTTGTTTCCTCCATCAATCTTTTCGTTTTTAGTAAATTTTATAGTTTAGAGTTTAGAGTTTAGTAAATCATTAGGTGTTTTTTTCGCTAATGAAAATATAGCACATAAAAAAAGGTTGAAAGATTTTAGTTGTGTAACAAAACTCGCGAAATATTACGAAACGATTACCGAAAGCGTTTCCATCATTTTCTGCTTTAAAAAACGCTGATTTGGCGCGGAAAGTTCAAAATTTGTTCATTTTCGTTCTTGTCATTAAAACCGCTTTCAAATACATTTGTTTCCCTGATTTAACAGCCTTAAAGAAGTTATTTATTAAGAAAAGCTTATGATATTAAGGGTTATTTTATAAAATGTTTAACTAAAAGTTAGTCAAAAAGTGTTCAAAAGTTACAACGTTTATTTTAATCAGATTCTCATTAAAGTGTGGTTCATCATAAAGTTACGCAAAAAAAATGACTACTCATCAAATAAGTAGTCATTTTTTGTTCTGTAAATAATAAAAAATCACCTGTATAAATAGAAAACTTAGTTTACAGAAAAACTTTTATTCAAATCGAACGACTGGTTTTCTTGCCGCAGTCACTTCATCCAATCTCTTAACACTTGTGTAATGAGGCGCTTGTGTCACTATTTCAGGATTCTGTTCGACTTCTTGTGCAATTCGAATCATCACATTTGCAAACTCATCTAAAGTTTCTTTCGACTCAGTTTCGGTAGGTTCGATCATTAAACACTCTTCAACGATCAATGGGAAATAGATTGTCGGAGCATAGTATCCAAAGTCCAATAACCGTTTAGCAATATCCGTTGTGCGGACCCCTAGTTTTTTCTGTCTGTTACCAGATAAGACAAATTCGTGTTTACAAATTTGGGAATAAGGAGAATCATAGTAAGGCTCTAGTCTATGACGTAAGTAATTGGCATGTAGAACAGCACTTTCGGATACTTTTCTCAGTCCTCTTCCCCCCATTGTACGTATATAAGTATACGCGCGCACATTTACTCCGAAGTTTCCAAAATAACCTTTTATTCTTCCGATAGAAAGCGGATAGTCAGAATTCAACACAAATTCTTCGCCGCTTTTCTCTATTTTAGGTACTGGCAAATACGGCGTTAGGAAAGCTTTAACCCCTATTGGACCAGACCCTGGACCTCCGCCGCCATGAGGTGTACTGAATGATTTGTGTAAATTTAAATGAACAATATCAAACCCCATAGCTCCAGGAGTAGTGATTCCCATAATCGCATTCAAGTTAGCTCCGTCATAATACAATAACCCGCCGACTTCGTGCACGATCTCCGCCATTTCTAGAATATCTTTCTCAAAAATACCTAACGTGTTTGGGTTCGTCAGCATCAACCCAGCTGTATCCGGTCCTACTTGTTCTTTCAAAGCCTCTAAATCAACTGTTCCATCTTCATTTGAAGGAATCTCTATTACATCAAATCCTGCAATGACTGCACTTGCTGGATTTGTTCCATGAGCAGAATCAGGAACTAAAATTTTTCGACGGACATCTAATTCATTGTTGGTTTCGTGATAAGCTTTGATGATCATTAATCCAGCCCATTCACCGTGCGCACCAGCAGCTGGCTGCAAGGAAACTTCGTCCATACCGGAAACCACTTTCAAATCTTCTTGCAGTTCGTACATCAATTGGAAAGACCCTTGCAGTGTTTGCATCGGCTGCAGTGGATGGATGTGTGCGAATCCATCATAGCGGGCAACATCCTCATTGATTTTTGGATTGTATTTCATCGTACAAGACCCTAGTGGATAAAATCCATTGTCTACACCAAAATTTTTGTTGGATAAGGCGGTATAATGTCTCATCAACTGAGGTTCAGATACTTCAGGTAAATTAGCAGGTTCTTCACGCACAAATTTTTCTGTAAACTTCTCTTTTAATGAAACAGTCGGCACATCACTTTGCGGCAGACTGCAAGCTCTTCTGTTTGAACGACTGATTTCAAATAGTAATTCTTTATACTCATTCATAAGCGATTTCCTCCAATACAGAAACCAAAGTATCCATTTCTTCTTTTGTTCGTTGATCTGTCGCACACAAAAGCATCGTATTTTTCATCCCATACTCTGGTTCTAGATCGTACCCGCCAATGATTCCTTTCTCTAAAAGAACAGCAGACACTTCTTTTACTGAATGTTTCAACTCTACTGCGAATTCATTGAAGAAGGGAGCCTGATTGACAAATTTAAAGCCTTTACTTCTCAACTGATCAGCTAAGTAATCTGCTTTTTCTACATTCAATTGAGCCATTTCTTGTATTCCATTTTTTCCCAATGCAGCCATACAAACTGCTGAAGCCAGAGCGTTCAAAGCTTGATTTGAGCTCATATTCGATGTAGCTTTTTCTCTTCTGATATGTTGTTCTCTAGTCTGCAAGGTCATAACAAAGCCGCGCTTGCCTTCTTTATCAGTCGTTTGACCGACGATACGTCCGGGTATTTTACGCAAGTGTTTTTTGTTCACAGTGAAGTAACCGCAATGAGGTCCTCCAGCTGACATAGTTAATCCTAGAGGCTGCATATCTCCAACAACAATATCTGCTCCGAATTTTCCTGGTGATTCTAGTACTCCAAGCGCCAGCGGATTAGCCATCACAATAAATAATGCTTTTTGATTTACTGCCATTTCTTTTACCTTTTGCAAATCTTCTATTGAACCTAAAAAATTCGGGTATTGCACAATAACTGCAGCAGTCTGTTCGTCTACAGCAGATTCCAATTGAGAAAGGTCTGTTGTGTCAACAGCTAAAGGAATCTCTTCTAATTGAAATTCTCTTCCTTTTGACACCGATTGCAAAACTTCTCTGCCTTGAGGGTGGACTCCTTTAGAGACTACAACTTTTGGTCGTTTAGTTGTTACGACCGCTAAATTGGCTGCTTCTCCAAGTGACGTAAATCCATCATATAAAGATGAATTGGCTGCTTCCATTCCAGTCAGTTCCGTGATCATAGTTTGGAACTCGAATATCGCTTGCAATTCTCCTTGACTGGCTTCAGGTTGATAAGGTGTATAAGCGGTATAAAACTCAGAACGAGAAATCACATGATCCACCACACTGGGAATGTAATGATCATAGGTCCCCGCTCCAAGGAAAACAGCAACCTCATGAGAATGGATATTTAGTGCTGCTAACTTTCTTAAGTGTTTTGTTAAGGCTGATTCAGAAACAGCATCAGGTAAAACCAATTCTTCTTTAAGCCGGATTTCTTCTGGAATATCTTTGAACAACTCATCGATAGAATGAATTTCCAAAACTTCCATCATTTCTGCTTGATCTTGTTCAGTATCTGGGAGATAACGAAATTCATTTATCACATTATTGACCTTCTTCCTCTTTTAGTTCTTTCACGTAAGCATCATAAGCAGACTGATTCATCAATTGAGAAATTTCATCTGTATCCGTATAGTGGATTTCAGCTAACCATCCAGCTTCATATGGTGCTTCATTAACTAATTCGGGGCTGTCTTCTAATTCTTCATTAACACTTGTAACCGTACCAGAAAGCGGCGCATAAATTTCAGAAGCAGATTTTACAGACTCTACTGTAGCGATTTCTTCCTCCATCGCAGTTTCTGAACTTAACTCAGGTACCTCTACAAAAACAATGTCTCCTAGTTGTTCCGTTGCGTATTGAGTAATCCCCATACGAGCTGTATTGTCTTCTAAAAGTAAAACCCACTCGTGATTCTTTGTAAAATAAATATTTTTAGTTGTTGTCATTTGATAACTTCCTTTCTAAGTTGTTTTTATTTTATCAACGTTTGTAAAAAGGTGTGGCTATAATGTTGGCTGCAACTTTTTTCTTTCGTACGCCTACATAAATCGTTGTTCCTAATTGACTGTAGGGATAGTCGACCATTGCCAGCCCTATGCTCTTATTCAATGTAGGAGATTTGGTCCCTGAAGTGACGTACCCGATTTCTTTTCCATCCTCTGAATAGATGGGATAGTCCTCCCGAGCTATTCCTTTGTCCACTAATTCAAAACCACGTATACATCTTTCAATGCCTTCGCTACGCTGTCTTTTTAGTTCCTCTTGTCCAATAAATGCATCAGATTTTTTAATTTTCACTGCAAATCCAATTCCGCCTTCTATTGGAGAGATATCTTCAGACAACTCGTGCCCGTATAAGGAGAGCCCTGCTTCTAAACGCAGTGTATCACGCGACCCTAATCCGCATGGTTTCAAGCCTTCCTCTGTTCCAACAGATAATATTTTTTCCCATAATTCTTCCACTTTATCCACATCTAGATACAATTCGAATCCGTCTTCTCCTGTGTAACCTGTTCGGGAAATCAGCACATTTTCGATATCCGCTACAGTTGCATGCGCTTTAAAATGATAAGGCTTGATATCGTTTAAATCTTCAGAAGTCAATTTGTTTAAAATAACAGCTGCTTTTGGACCTTGCAATGCCAGCAGTCCCATTTCAGCAGAATCATTCTTGATCGTAACTTCCTCTTCTCCTAAATGCTGATTCATCCAATCGAACACTTTATCCGTATTGGCAGCATTTGGAGTGACTAAGTAGCTCTCTTGAGACAACTTGAATACGATTAAATCATCCAAGGTACCGCCGTTTTCTTTACATATAGCATTGTACTGAGCTTGATTTTCTTTTATAGCAGCTATATTATTCGTCATCAAACGATTTAAGTAGCTTGTTGCTTCTGAGCCTTCAACCCAAATTTCCCCCATATGTGAGACATCAAATAATCCTGCATCGTTTCGAACAGCCGCATGCTCTTCTATAATTCCGGTAAACTGAATTGGAAGCGCCCATCCTCCAAAATCCACTAATTTCACTTGATTTTTTCTGTAGTATTCATACAATGGCGTTTTCTTTAGATCAGCTATTTCAGACATCATGCTCCCCCTAGTCTTATTCACGTTTTTCTTTCCTTATCCTCATTATAAAATAATCATTTGCTAAAGTCCTTCTTTATTGAAAAATAAATCAGAAAGAAGATGAAATTTATCTTTAGGAGAAATGTTCGTTCACCGCTTAGTTGAAGTGGACTCTCTACACCAGTCTTTCATCTATAAAAAAGCCAGCTAAGAGAATTTCCCTCAGCTGGCTTTACATCATCAAATAGCTGTAACCATTCCGCCATCCACTAAAAGAGACTGACCTGTAACATAAGTATTAGCTCCGGAAACTAAGAATACAGCTGCTTTAGCAAATTCTTCCGGTTCCCCATAGCGACCTGCCGGAATCGACTTTTCTGATTCTTCTGTGACTTCCTCTAACGAGCGATTTTGAGCTTCTGCTTTTGCTTGGTCTAACTCTTGGATTCTATCTGTGGCAATTCTTCCTGGTCCGATTGTATTCACTAATATCTTATCCGGTGCTAATTCAATAGCTAGCGACTTGCTTAAGCCATTGATGCCGTTACGAAATGTATTAGACAAAATCAGATTCGGCAAGACCGCTTTTACCGAAGAAGAAGCAATATTCAAGATTTTCCCGCCCTCTTGTTTCAGATCAGGTAGTACTTCTCGGATCAAACGGATGTAACTAAATAAGTTCAATTGAAAAGCTTTTTCCCAATCTTCATCATTAAAATCCAGAAAGTTTCCAGAAGGAGGCCCGCCGGCATTATTGACTAAAACATCAATTTTGCCTAATTTTTCTCTGGTCTCCTTGACCAATGATTTGATATCTTCAGGTTTTGTGATATCCGCTGGAAAATAGGCGATTTTCCCTTTAGCTTCCTCTTGGATCTCTTCTGCTGCTTTTTTTAAACTTTCTGCTGAACGGCTTGTCAGCATGACGTTGGCACCTTCTTTTGCCAATTCTTTCGCTACCGCTTTTCCTAATCCTTTACTAGAAGCTACTACTAATACAACTTTATTGGTTAACCCTAAATCCATTGTTCTCCTCCTCAAATTTTATTTTCAACAAGCATTTGCGTAAATTATAACATTAATTGGCTAAAAGAAATAAATTTGCACCTGCATCTCCTACCTGGAATTTGTTAACATTTTTTTAAGATAGTGGCGTACACCTTTACCTATCCTTCATTTTGTTGCATTTTCTAACTGCAAAAAAAATAAAATTAATAGGAGTCTTTCAAATGAACTTAAATCTGACTGCAGAAGAAACTCGTGAGATAGAAACTGTTGTGAAAAAACTAACAATAACTAAAGAAGAGTACTTTTTAACTCTTCACGAGAAAAACGTTCTTACAAAAGAAGCGCTGCAAGACAGCTCTAATTTAAGACTGTTTATTGAAGATTACCATCGGATGTTGGATAATCTATACGCCTATAATTTTATATTGAAAGATATGATCGAACAGAACAAAGACACTAAAGTCATAGATGCTATTCTGTATTTTTTAGATACGACCATTAAAGACCCTTTAGTATTAGCGCAATTATTTACTATTTATAAAAAGCAACATGATGAAAAAAAGGCCGTTCCTTTCTAAGCTCATCACCAAAAGAACCGCTCATCCAAATTTGGATGAGCGGTTCTTTTGCCGAAATTTTTTTCAATGCGATTATTTTACTAATTCATAAATTGCTTCAGCGTAAATGGCCATAGCGTCCATCAAGTTTTGGATAGACATAAACTCATTCGCTTGGTGCATCGTATCGATACTGTCCGGGAACATTGCTCCATAAGCTACGCCGCGTTTCATTAGACGTCCATAAGTTCCGCCGCCGATAGATTGCTCGTGCGCTTCTAAACCAGTATGTTTAGAGTAGACATCCAATAACGTTTTTACCAATGGATCGTCTGCCGGCACATAGTGAGGCTCTTTTACTCCGCCGCGGCTGATCGTTACGCCAAACTCAGATAATTTGTTTTCTAATTGGATCTCCATAGATTCCACATTCATTCCACGTGGATAACGGAAGTTTAATGCAATGACTCCTCCAGTTTCTGGTGTAAAAGTGAATACTCCAGCGTTCATAGTCAAGTCTCCCATGATCTCATCAGTGAAATTCAAGCCTAAGCTTTCCGCTCTTGAGTCTTCATGGATATATTCTGAGATCAATTGAAGGTACTGTTGTGCGTCTCCGCCAAAGCTGAAATTACTTAAAAAGGTTGCTAAGTAAGTCCCCCCATTCACTCCACCACGAGGCTCCATCCCGTGAGCTGATTTCCCAACAACTTCAATCGTTACTTTTTCGCCTTCTACATGAACTATTCCAGTAATCGGCGCAGCTTCTACATAGTCGTAAAAAGCTTTTTCGATGACTGCTGCTTCTTCACTATTAAAGACAGCTACTGCATCACGAGGAACCATATTTTCACGCAAACCTGCATCAAAACTGATCAACTCATTTTTCCCGCCTGTAGTTGTTCCTTTTGTATTCACGTATAAAGATACGTTTCCTTTTTCTCCGTTGATGATGGGGAAATTCGCATCTGGTGAGAAACCAAAATCTGGTGTTTCTTCCACAGCCAGATAATGATCCATACATTGCCAACCGCTTTCTTCATCCGTTCCAATAATGAAACGAATTCTTTTCGAAATCGGCAAGTTCATTTCTTTGATCATTTTAATAGCATAGTAAGCTGCCATTCCAGGACCTTTATCGTCACTTGAACCACGAGCATAAATACGGCCATCTTTGATCACTGGATCAAAAGGATCTGTTTCCCAGCCATTGCCAGGAGGCACTACATCTACATGGACCAGCACTCCCATAGTTTCGTCGCCTTCTCCATACTCTATATGTCCAGCTATATTCCCCGTATTTTTAGTGACGAAACCATCCTTTTCTCCTAATGCTAGAAAAGCTTCCAACGCTTTTTTGGGTCCTGGACCAACAGGTGCATCTTCCGTAGCTTTGCTGTCATCACGCACACTGTCGATTTTTAGTAAATCCACTAAGTCATTTAAGAAGTCATCTTTGCGAGCTGCTGCTTCTTTTTTCCAATCAATTGCCATATCACATTCTCCTCTCATCAATAACAATTCTATTCTATCACTTTTGGCGTGACTTACCAATCTAGAGATAAAATTTTCGTGTGAAATACATAGAAGTCTATCAACACTTACTTGCTTGTTTTCTATCCTGCAAACGATTCTGTAGGAAAAGAAGTTTTTTTATTTAGTGTATCCTTTTAGATTAATCAGCTGAAAACTTTTATAATGGAAAAAACAAACAGAAAGGGGACAAAAAATGCGATTTATTACAGAAGAATTAGTAAAAGACACTATTACGAAAAGAAACGAAGACAGTTATAAAGGAACATATGGCAAAGTTCTTGTCATTGGTGGAGATGCAGATATGGGAGGCGCTGCAATTTTAACAGCCAGTGCCGCTGTATACAGTGGCGCAGGTCTAGTCACGGTAGCTACTGATAAAACTAATCATGCTGCTCTGCATTCTAGACTCCCAGAAGCAATGGCGATAGATAGCGCTGATGTAGAAAAAGTCACCGAACAAGTGAAAAAAATGGATGTCATTGTTATTGGGCCAGGTTTAGGCTTATCAGAAGAAGCATTCATCCTTTTAACTGCTGTATTTTCTACTGTAACAGAGCAGCAGCAGACTATTATTGACGGCAGTGCAATCAGCTTGATGGCAGAATATGATTTACCTTATCCCAAAACTCAAGCTGTTTATACTCCTCATTTAGGAGAATGGGAAAAACTTTCCGGTCTAGCTGTGTCGCAGCAAGAACCTAATGCCAATACAAAAATACAGCAGAAAATTGGCGGCACGATCGTATTAAAATCTAATCGGACAGAAGTTTATGTAGAAGATGCAGTATGGAAAAACACTGTGGGAAATCCGGCGATGGCCACTGGAGGGATGGGAGATACTTTGGCAGGTATGATAGCCGGTTTTACAGCTCAATTTAAAGACCAAGAAAAAGCTGTTTTATCAGCCGTCTTTCTGCACAGTAAAATTGGTGACGAACTAGCCGCAAAACAGTATGTTGTTTTGCCGACACAAATTATCGAGCAGATCCCTTCTACTATGAAAGAATACTCTCTTTCATAGGCAAAAAAGAATCCTATAACTCTTAGAAAGAGGGTTATAGGATTCTTTTTAATTCCCGTTCTGCCAAATCTAACACAACGAGTTGATTTCTGCCTCGTTCTTTTGCTTGGTACAGAGCACGATCAGCTAATCGATACAGATTTTTCATATCTTTGACTTTATAAGAAGTGGCCATTCCTACAGAAACTGTTAAATGAATAGTTTGATGATTTTCAAGTTTAAAAGGATTATTTTCTACCGTTTGACGTATTTTCTCAGCTATGGCCATTTGCTGGGAAAAACTTTTATTTTTCAATACAATGCAAAACTCTTCTCCTCCAACTCGGTAGATCTGTTCGTGTTCAATATCTTCCACATGTAATAGTGATGCGACTTGACGTAAGATTATATCTCCATTCAAATGACCATATTGATCGTTGATACATTTGAAATGATCAATATCCAACATTAATAAAGCTGTATGGGTAATAGTTGAATCATTTTCAATTTCCGTCCAATAGTAACTGAATTCTCTTTTGTTGTATAATCCAGTTAAATAATCACTTTTAGCTCGTTCTATCTCGTCTAAGTAACGTTGTACATCTGCTCGCATGTCTTCTATAAACATCATATTCACCATTAAACAGATACTGGTGAATATAAAATTGAATACGGAAACAGCAATCGTTTGTTTCCAGTCGTAATAAATAAAGTATAAAACGATTGCATGTCCAATCACGTAATAAGTGTTTAAAATCAAACCTGTCGTATAACTGTTAAAACGTTCGGAGGCTTTTTTATTTAATACCAACATCGTGACACTTAAAACAAGATAAAAAAGAAACGTATAGACAGATGCATCTGAGATCCCCCAAGTAAGCCTTAAAACAGCTGTTAAAATGGAGGCTGGTACGAATACATCAGGCCCAATGTAATACAGCAATAAAATCATTGCATTATAGCGCATATCGATTTTGACTTGTTGAGGCAAATCGACCGAAAAAGACATCAGGATAAAAGATGTCATACTAGCAAGAAAAATAAGTGCTATTTTTTGCCGACGAGTCAAACTGTAACTCTTCTTTTTAGGGATCATTTTAATGTAAATATATGAAACTAATGTCAGTATGGCAATATTTGCCACGACATTCAATAAATCGTTTAGCAGCATAACAATTCCTTTTGGCCCTTTCTTCTGATCTGCTCCACCTACAATCGACTTTAGCTACTTTGTAAGACTTTTTCGGCAGCGGGCTTTCCAAAATAATACCCTTGCTGCAGCAGCATTCCTTTTTCTACTAACATTTTACTCGTTTCTTGATCTTCGATGCCTTCTATAACAATTTCTAAATGATTTTCTCTAGCAAATTGGTGCCAAGCTTTTAGGAAGTAATCAATCATTTCTAATGAAGCATTGTGTTTTAAACATTTAACAATCGAAAATTTTATTTGGCTTAAGTAAGGTACATATTCTAAAGCACGTTCAAAAGAATTTTGCCCTGTACCGACATCATCCAGTGAAATGTTATATCCTAGTTCCTTAATAAACGCTAAGGCAGCAATAATACTATCTTCAATACTTTTTCCGCTAATTTTTTCGGTTATATCTAAAAGAATGGGATCTTCTGTTATCTCCACGATCAATTGGTCGCAAAACTTTCTCATTTCACTAAAAAATTGTTTCGTTTCGGGATATAGCAGCTGTCTTGGCGAAAAATTGATCGATAAAGAATTTGAAGGATTCTCCACAAGCACTCTCGTTAATTCTTTTTTTAACCAAACTAAAAAATGAGAATGTTTTTCTCTGTTGTAGTAAATTTTTTCCATTTTTGCTGCAGGATAGTAAGGCGGATGATCTTTATTGCGCAATAAAATTTCGTAACCAATAATTTCATTTGAATCGACATTGATTTTAGGCTGATAATAAAGTTGCAAACATACTGATGACATATTCAATCTCCCTTCTTACTCCTTTAGTCGGTACTTATTCAATAAAAATAATCTTATTTGATGTTTTATTTTCTTTGTCCTTTTTTGCGTGAATACAAAAACTAAAACTACAATTGACTAAAGTCCTGATTAATCTATAAAAAAGAGATCAATTTAATCCATTTTCTTCTTAGAAATAGTGCCGTTAAAAAAATTATAGCATAAAAGCAGCTGAAACCTTTTTTGATGCACTTTGTTCTCGCAGACGATTTTATTCCATTTATTTTTCGGTTACTATTTTTTGTCCTTCTATTTTTTAACACATGCAACCTTTAAAAGCTACTGCTTTTCATGCTTAAAATACATTTTTCCTTATTTAATTGACAGCTTTGTTCACAAAAAAATTGGCTATTGAAAGAATTTTTATCATTTCATCCAACTCTTTTCTTTTTTCAAGACAAAATTTTTGAAGAATAAAATAATCGATGCTATTCTTGCGTTGTCGGTAAAAAGTTTTATTTTTGTTCACATTTCGCTTAGTTGTTTCATTAACTAACTTCAAAGGAACATGGGCGACTATTTTTTAATATTGTATGTAAGGAGTGATTCACTATCAAACATGTAAAAGCTCTGGCTATAAAAGCTGCAATGATTTGGGCAATTGTATGGATAGTATTAACTGGTCTATATGATGTTTCCTTTTTAGACTCAACTATTGTCGGTGTAATCATTGTAGCATTGATCTATGTACTAGGTGATTTAGTAATTTTAAGAAAAATAGGCAACGTAGCGGCTACAATCGCTGACTCTGGAGCAGCCGCTCTTGTCTTGTGGATTTACTTGACAACTATGGATTACACAAATGACCTTTGGATGAAAGTTCTGATTCCTGCTCTATTGATTGGTGTAGGAGAATGGTTCTTCCATAAATGGTTGTTGAGAAATAATGTAGTTCCTGATGAAAGAAAAATGAAATAAACAGTTTAGGCAGCATACAACAACAAGAATGGTGAAAAAAATAACCCTTTTTGACTTTAAAACACCCCAATACTAAAGAATAAAGAAAGGAAGATAGCTTTTATGTTTACACACACTAAAAAACTGCAATACCATGCAAAACCGAGTAAACCAGATCCATTGATGGCAAAAAAACTGCAAGAGATTCTGGGTGGACAATACGGTGAAATGTCTGTAATGAATCAATACTTGTTCCAAGGCTGGAACACACGCGGAAATGAAAAATTCAAAGATATGTTGTTAGACACGGGTACTGAAGAAATTGGACATATTGAAATGATCGCTACTATGATTGCTCAATTACTAGACGATGCTCCAGTAGATGCTCAAGAGAATGCGTATAAGAGTGACCCGGCGGTAGCAGCTATTATGGGCGGAATGAATCCGCAACATGCTATTGTTAATGGTCTAGGTGCAGCACCTAAAGACTCTGTAGGTGTCCCTTGGAACGGTAACTATATTATTTCCAGCGGTAACCTATTAGCAGATTTGCGTGCAAATATCAACGCTGAATCACAAGGTCGTCTGCAGGTGTCACGTCTGTACCATATGACAGATGATCCAGGTGTTCGTGACATGCTTGGCTTCTTGCTGGCTAGAGATACGATGCATCAATTGCAATGGATCGAAGCAGCAAAAGAAATCGAAGACAGAGAAGGTATTGTCGTTCCTTACGATGTTCCTGCTGATTGGGAAGTTAAAGAAGTCAATAACATTCTATATAACTTCTCTGAAGGAGAAGAAAGTAAGTCAATGGTTGAAGGTAAAAAAGCAGCTGATGGTCGCGAATTCCGTTATGAAAGCACACCTGTTGCTTTTGCAGATAAACCAATCTTAAAACCAGCGCCACCAAGCTTACACAACTCAAAACCAATGGACAAAATGTAATTTAAACACATAAAAAGCCTGAGCACATAATGCTCAGGCTTTTTATTCGCTCTACTTTCATCTATTCTTTAACTGTTCAACTTCCTCGGGTGTTAACGGTCTATATTGTCCTAGTGGCAAATCTTTATCTAAGAGTAACGGTCCCATTGAGAGTCGCTTTAAATAGATGACTTCTTTTTCTACTGCTTCAAACATACGTTTTACTTGATGGAATTTCCCTTCTTGGATCGTAACTCTGATCCAAGATGTCCCTTCATTCTCATTGGTTTCTATGATGTCTAAAACAGCTGGTTTACATACATAACCATCATCTAAAGAAATCCCTTTTTCAAAAGCAATAACATCCTCTTTTGTTACGATGCCTTTGATTTCTGCCTCGTATACTTTGTTAACATGTTTTTTGGGTGACAGCAATTCATGTGCTAAAGCTCCATCATTCGTTAATAGCAACAAACCCTCTGTGTCGATATCTAATCTGCCGACTGGAAAGGGTTCTTGAAGCTGGTCATGGGGCTGCAGCAGATCAATCACTGTTTCGTGCAAATTATCCGTAGTCGCACTGATCACACCTTGTGGTTTGTGCAGCATAAAATAGACAAACTCTTGGTAACTGACTTCTTCACCGAAGACTTCTACACGATCTTTTTCTAAGTCAATTTGAAACTTGCCTTCTTTTTGTACTTCCCCGTTGACTGTCACACCTTTTTTCTTCAATAAGTTTTTTACTTCTTTCCTTGTTCCAAATCCACTATGGGATAATAATTTATCTAATCTCATCATAGTTTTCCTTTCTATTCGTTCTCTTGATTCTCCATACCTATTATACAGGTATAGGAAAAATAAAAAAGAGAACTAGGATTTTACTCCCAACTCTCTTCAATCGAAATAAAAATGTGTTTGGTGGTGCAAAAAAAATTAGATCTTCAGTTTATTTCTTAATGATGCAGCTTTAGACCCGACTACTTTGTCAGCCAATTTAGACTTCAAAATCAAGTAGCCATAGATTACTACCCCAACGAAAGCTACTACCAGTACAATTAGTAGTGCCAAGAATCTATCGCTTACAGGAATAAATAGATACATAAATTCTTTGATCCCTACAGCCGCAACAGCCATGATTAAAGAAAAGATTGTGATCAATAGCGTTCTTCGAGCCAATAAGCCTAAATCGAAAGGTTCTGTTTCATACATTGCACGAATGATAAACAAAGAAGAAACCCCAAATCCCACAATAGTAGACATGATCATTCCATGTGTTTGGAAATAATCTATCAAAGGATACTGTAAAATCAATTTAATGATCATTCCAAAAAACAACCCGTTCATTGCTGCTCTTGGTCGGTTCGCAGACATGATCATAATACTGACGACTGTATATAAACCTAAGAAAATCGTCATGATTGAAGACCATTGAGTGATACTAGTACCGAAATCATCATGCTGGTAAAACACTGTATATAAAGGTTCAGCGACCGCAGCCATCCCTATTGATGCCGGAATAATGATCAGCAACAGTAATTGGATACTGTTATTGAACTGTCTGCTTAATCCTTTATGATCTTTTTTAGCCATCAAACTGCTGATCAACGGTACTGATGTAATAGCCATTGAGCTTCCAAAGGAAAGGACGATCATGATCAATTTATGGGCATTCGCAGCAGCTACTCCGTATGTCCGTTGAATTTGAAGTGGAGTATAGTCACTGACGCTCTTCATGATTGGATCATATGTAAATTGATCAATCAACTGGGCAATGGTAATTCCAGCTCCAATAATAATAAACGGAATGGCGGTCTTCACAATCGATAATAATATTTGATTGGTAGATACTGTCACGTTATTCGGACTTTGTGCTGCAGCTTCTTTTGTACTAAGTTGTTTTTTCCATACGACATAAACTAAATACGCCATACTCGCTAAAGCTCCCACAAAAGCACCAAATGTAGACATTGAAACAGCATCTACTACAGAACCGTCAAACACTTGACGAATCAAGAACACAGAAGCCAGCATGAATATAACTCGTACGATTTGTTCAAGAACTTGTGAAATAGCTGAAGGAGCCATCGTTTGATACCCTTGAATGTATCCTCTAGTCACACTCATTGTGGGGATCAACAATAATGCTACTGATAAAGTACGAATCACTTGCGTTCCATCAGCTGCTGAAGCCGTTGGACTGTTGGCCGCTATAAAAGGCGCTAACAGAAACATCACTACAGCAGAAACAAGTCCGGTTATGGACATGACTTGCAGCCCTCTTTTGTAGATGTCTCGGCTGATTCCGTACTCTCCAATAGAATTATAATGAGAAACTTGCTTTGCGATTGCTGAAGGTACCCCAGCTGTCGCGATACTCAGAAATAATGCATAAGGAGTATAACCTACATTATATAAGGCATTGGCTGCATCGGCAGTTGTCTTGTCGCCCATCCAAGCCATCCAAGGAACAATATACAATGCCCCTAACAACCGAGAAATTATACTAGCGGCAGACATCCAAGCAGAACCAGACAACATTTTACTTTGTGTATCACTTTCAACCTGTCTTGTTTTTTTATTTATCATTTCATTTGACATTCATAAGCCTACTCTCAAAATATTTGCTAGCTTACATTCTACTTATAAACTCTATAAGATGCAACGTCTAAAAAGCCAGCTCATTTAAATTTAATTCTTTTTTAACGACTTTGAAGCAATAAAGACAATTTTATAGAACTTTTCTCTACACTCGCAAAAAGCAGGGTTGCCCCCGCTTTTTTTAGCTAGTTAGCCTTTTGCCAATAATAATGCCATTTCCTTATCTGTCAGTTCAAAATCGAACACGGCAAAATTTTCTTCCAATCGATTAGAACTCGCCGTTTTAGGAATGGGTATCACTCCTCTTTGGATGTTCCATCGTAACGCAATTTGTGCAGGAGTTTTCTGATATTTCTCTGCTAATTGTTGGATATCTTGATCGCTGAGAATGCCTCCTTGGTGAATAGGACTGTATGCCATAGACCGAATGTTTTCCTTCTCGCAAAATACACGCAGCTGCTCTTGGCTTTGTCCTGGGTAGCAAGAATATTGATTCAGGACAGGTTTGATATCTGCCATTTTTAATAAATCGATCAACTGCTCTGGACTAAAATTAGAGACTCCAATAGCTCTTACCTTCCCACTGTAATAGATTTCTTCAAGGGCCTTCCATGTGGCGATGTTTTTCTCTCTAGCAACGTCCGGCCAATGAATTAAGACTACATCGATCATATCTAATTTAAGAGCTTCATAACTTTTAGCAAATGCCCTGAGTGTTTTTGAAAACCCCATATCCGTTTTCCAAATTTTTGTAACGATAGTAATCTCTTCGCGAGGGACACCTTCGCTGATCACTCTTCTAATGGCTCGTCCTACTTCTTCTTCGTTTTCATACATAGCTGCAGTATCAATCAAACGATACCCTTTCTTTAAAGCTTCATAAACAATCTTTTCGGCACTGTTTCCTTTCAATGGATATGTCCCTAATCCGATCAAGGGGATCTTTTGACCATTATTCAACAGAGTCGTCATCTTCACATGTTGCTTCATTGTCTCTCCTCCTTAGTTGGCTGGAGCTTTCTAGCTAAAGTGTATCAATCTGTTTTTTCTTTACTTCCGTTTTCTTTTCTTTGTTTTCTTCTTTTTATCGTCAAATAAACCGATAGCAACGGCCACTGCGATAGCTATCGCAAACCAGGATCCGGCTTCCACTTTTCTCCCCCCTAAGCAACTCATTTGAGTTCTTAAAACAAAAAAATGTGCTATTACTCTTTATAAGAATAATAGCACATTTGTTGTTAAAAAAAGAATATTAATCTTTTAGTCAGAAGTTGTTTGTTTGATTGAATCTTAGTTTAGTTAGCTACAATATTGACTAATTTCCCAGGTACTACAATCACTTTGCGAATCGTTTTACCTTCTAGATATTGTTGGATCTTTTCATCATCCATCGCTAATTTTTCCAACTCATCTTTTGAGATTGTCTTGGAAACTTGAACTTTTGATCTTAATTTGCCGTTAACTTGGAAGACAACTTCGATTTCGTCTTTTTCCAAATATTTTTCATCGTATACAGGCCATGCCTCGTATGAAATCCCTTCTGTTGAACCAGTCGCTCTCTGCCATAACTCTTCTCCTACGTGAGGTGCAATTGGAGCCAGCATTTGGATCAATCCTTTGATGTATCCAACAGGGAGAGCTTCAGCTTTATACGCTTCATTAACAAATACCATCAACTGAGAAATAGCAGTGTTAAAGCGCAAAGCTTCAAAATCTTCTGTGACTTTTTTCACGGTTTGATGATACACAACGTCTAGTTTTCCATCGTTGAAGTTAGTAATGCGGTCACGCAATTTATCTTCTTCATCAATGATCAAACGCCATACACGGTCTAAGAACTTGCGGCTTCCCTCAAGTCCATTTTCACTCCATGCAATAGAAGCATCTAATGGTCCCATGAACATTTCATAAACACGCAATGTATCTGCGCCGTATTCTTCTACTACATCATCCGGATTAACAACATTTCCTTTTGATTTAGACATTTTCTCGTTGTTTTCTCCCAGGATCATTCCTTGGTTGAACAGTTTTTGGTACGGTTCTTTAGTTGGCACTACACCGATATCGTATAAGAATTTGTGCCAGAAGCGTGCGTACAGCAAATGCAATACAGCATGCTCTGCTCCACCAATATAAATATCCACTGGAAGCCATTGTTTTAGTTTTTCAGGATCAGCTAATTGCTCTGTGTTATGCGGATCGATATAACGCAAGTGGTACCATGAACTACCCGCCCATTGCGGCATTGTATTCGTATCGCGTTTTCCTTTTTTACCGGTTTCTGGATCGACAACATTCACCCACTCTGTAATATTGGCAAGTGGAGACTCACCTGTTCCGCTCGGCTTGATTTCTGTCGTAACAGGCAGAATCAATGGCAATTCATTTTCCGGAATAGTAGTAGTTGTACCGTCTTCCCAATGAATAACAGGAATTGGCTCTCCCCAGTAACGTTGTCGAGCAAATAACCAGTCACGCAAGCGATACGTCGTTTCTTTTTTACCGATTCCTTTTTCTTCCAACCAAGCATTCATTTTCTCGATAGCTTCTTCTTTTCCAAGACCATCTAAGAATTCTGAATTGATGTGGATGCCGTCTTCTGTAAAAGCTTCTTTTGAAATGTCGCCGCCTTCTAAGACCGGAAGGATGTCTAAATCAAATTTCGTTGCAAATTCCCAGTCGCGTTGATCATGTGCAGGAACGGCCATGATAGCGCCAGTTCCATAGGAAGCTAATACATAGTCTGCGATCCAGATTGGAATCTCTTTTCCGTTTACCGGATTGATGGCATAAGCTCCTGTAAATACTCCTGATTTGTCTTTGTTTAAATCTGTACGGTCCAAATCACTTTTCAGACTGCTGTCTTTGATGTAGGCTTCAACAGCTTCTTTTTGCTCTGGTGTAGTGATTTTTTCAACCAAATCTGACTCTGGAGCCAAAACAGCATACGTTGCTCCAAAAAGTGTATCCGGTCTAGTAGTAAAAACAGTAAACTCTTCAGTAGAATCTTTTACGCTAAAAGTGACATTTGCCCCAACAGATTTTCCGATCCAATTGCGTTGCATGTCCTTGATGTTTTCTGGCCAGTCTACTAATTCCAGATCTTCTAGTAAACGATCTGCATAAGCAGTGATTTTCAACATCCATTGTTTCATGGGTTTACGGTAGACCGGATGTCCACCACGTTCACTTTTACCGTCAATAACTTCTTCATTCGCCAAAACGGTTCCTAATGCAGGACACCAGTTTACAGCTACTTCAGCTTCATAAGCCAAGCCTTTTTCGTATAATTTTGTAAAAATCCATTGAGTCCATTTGTAATATTCTGGATCGGTTGTATTGATTTCTCGATCCCAGTCTAAACTGAATCCAAGAGATTGGATTTGACGTTTGAAGGTTTGGATATTTTTAGCTGTAAATTCTGCCGGGTCGTTTCCTGTATCTAAAGCATACTGTTCAGCTGGCAACCCAAATGCGTCCCATCCCATTGGATGCAATACATTGTATCCTTGCGCACGTTTCATTCGAGAAAGAATGTCGGTTGCAGTATACCCTTCCGGATGTCCTACATGCAGTCCTGAACCTGACGGGTAAGGAAACATGTCCATTGCGTAAAAATTATTTTTATCTGATTCTTCTGTTGCACGGAATGTTTTGTTTTCATCCCAGTACTGTTGCCATCTTTTTTCAATAGTCTTATGATTGAAACTCATGATTGTTTGCTCCTTCTTAAAAAAAATTATAAAAAAAAACGCCCTAAAACACAAAGTCGTTTCCTTCTCTGTGCTTTAGGACGAACTCAAATTCTCAGTCGTGGTACCACCTAATTTTGCTGCTTAAAACTTAAAACAGCCTCATCATATCCTTAACGCGGATGAAACGTCTTTGCTTACTTGGGTTCTTTCTCAGCAAAGCGACTCCAAAGGCGAGTTCAAAATGTGTCTTTATGCATTTGCACCACCCATGCACTCTCTAAAAAAGGGACATTTCTACTATTCCTTATCACTGTCTTTTAACTATTAGTTTTATTCTAACAAATTACTCCACCAGAATCAACGCTTTTTTAAGAGGGATGACTTTCTCTGCCCTCCTTATCTCAAGTTCGTTAAAGAATTTTTAACAACAGCAAAAGGTGTTATCTTTATTTAAAGTAGAATGATTGCCAAAACCTCCTAAAATACCCTATTATAGAGAAAGACGCTCAACTTAAAGACCTTTGATAAAAAGTTGACGGAATATCTGGAAATGAGGAACAACAATGGAAAATCAGTATCAATTATATGAACACAAAGCGCAATACTATGAAACAGATCAAATGGGCATTATTCATCATTCCAATTATATCCGCTGGTTCGAGGAAGCGAGAACTGATCTAATGGATCAGATTGGATTTGGGTACGATCAAATGGAGAAACGCGGAATTATTGTTCCTGTGCTTAGTGTAAATTGCGAATACAAGTCCATGGTCCGGTACAATGATCATGTTTATATCATTCCAAAAATTGAAGTATTCAATGGCATTCGTTTACAGATTTCTTATCGCGTTATCGACAAACAAACGAATGAACTGCGGGGTGTCGGCGAAAGCAAACACTGTTTTTTAAGCGGGACAAATCGGCCTGTTTCTTTAAAGAAAATAGACCCCGAATTATTTGAACTTTTTGATCGCTATACTGGAAAAGATTTCGGTTCATTAGAGCAATGATTCATCATTGCAATTAGGAGGCAAGCCAATGATCACTATCGGTCTGACTGGATGGAACGACCATCCTTTGATTGAAGTAAATCGAAAAACAAAACTGGAAGACTACGCTAGTCATTTTCCTTTTGTGGAGATGGACACTAGCTTTTATGCCATCCCTCCAGAAAAAAACATACTCAGCTGGCATCAAAGAGTACCTGAATCTTTCCAGTTTATTCCTAAAGCTTATCAGGCTATGACTCAACATAAAAACTGGTTCGATGATTTTCCCAGTGAAGAAGCGATGTTCTCAGCTTTTTTGAATCGTTTCACACCTTTATTGGAAGAGAATCATGTGAAAGCTTTTTTGTTTCAATTTCCGCCTTACTTTGGTTGCACAACTGTAAACAAAGAGTATTTAAAAAAGATCAGAAATTGGATGAAAGATGCTCCAATAGCAATCGAATTTCGCAATTCTAGTTGGTACAGTGAGAAAAATAAAGAAGCTACTCTCACCTTTTTAACTCAGCATCACTTTATCCATACAGTAGTGGATCAGCCGCAAACACCAAACAACAGTGTTCCTTTAGTTGTAAAAAGTACTCATCCAGAGTTGACGCTTTTACGACTCCATGGAAGGAATTTTGAAGGTTGGCAAGGCAGCAATGTCCGCAACTGGCGAGAAGAAAGAACACTTTATGAATACAGCACAAAAGAACTCCAACAGCTCGCTGACATAGCTTTAACACTGGAAAAAGAAAGTCGTGAAGTCGCCGTTATTTTCAACAACAATTCCGGCGGCCATGCTGCGAAAAATGCAAAAGAATTGCAGTCCATCTTAGGCATCGACTTTTCTGGGTTAGCTCCTCAACAACTGAATTTATTTTGATCCTTCTACACCTAAAAGACTCCTTTTTGATGAGAAATCCATCAAAAAGGAGCCTTTTAGGTTACTCTCTCACCCATTTGTGTTTACGAGACAACTTATGAGGCATACGCTGGTTTACTTCTGACCGCTCAGCTTTTCTCCGTACCATTCTTTCTAACCGCGGGCGGTTATACCGTTGAACAAAAATAAGAGGCAAATTGAATAATACCGCATAACCAATCATGATCCATCCTGCCCAAGCCGGATTCCAAAAAAAGAATAAACCAGCCGGCGGAATCATAGCCCAGTGAGCCAGTTCGGCACGTCTGGTTTCAAGAGCAAACTTTTCCAGACTAGCCATATCAAAACCCTTTAGATGGGTCTTATCGAACCCTTCTTTAGTGATTTTAGTACCGTCAGGCAAGTAGGGTTTCCATGATCGAACTCGAAACACTTCTTGCCAGATTTCACCTTCTTTTTCCCAATCTCTAGTCCGGAACCAGTACGCTTTTTCGGCCAAAAATCGTTCAGGGACTCGTCGAGCCAACCAAGAAACAGACAAATGAATACTGTACCAAGCAAAAATGTCTACCGCTATCGTCAGCCAATTTGGTAAATGAATGAACTGCATTCTCCCTCCTCCTTAACTAAACTTTCAACTTTCTGCCCTTCCAAGTGACCGTTTTGAAAATGTGTGTCTGAATCATTGACCAGCTAAAAAGCACAATGAAAAAAAAGAAAAGGAAAGGATACCCTATCAATACTGAAAAACGGAACTGACCTACCCTGTCTGCAAACACCTTCAATTGGATCAAATAAAAAAGATAAATCGCTACCCCAAAAAACATGGTGTAACCTATGCTAAAAAATAATGTTGCAACTAAAAAAACTCCAGATAAAATACCACCAGATATCCAACAAATAATCAAAAACAGTACCTTTGGATTGGTAGCTTGAGAGGCCGTAGCAAAATTTTTTGACCATCCCTCAATCAACTGCTTGATTCCATCTGGATACATACGAAAATGAATCACTTTTTTCCCAGCATAAAGATGGATTGGAAATCCTGATTCTTGAAATTTCTTTCCTAGGACAAAATCTTCCATAATGGATCCTCGGATTATTTTATGTCCTCCAACTAGTTCGTACTGTTCTTTTGTACACATTAAACAAGGTCCAAAAGCCCCGGCTTCGACAAAACGATCGCCAAAAAACGTAAACGCGTTCATTCCAGCCAATACCATAATGTTAAAAATAATGGAGATCTGTTCATATAAAAACTTCACTTGATGATACGGCTGAACTGATAAAACTCCCTTACGCCCTTGTCTTTCAAAGGTCCTCATGAAATGATGCAAGCTGTCTTTGCTTTCTAAATAAGTATCCGCGTCCATAAACAAAAGCCATTCTCCTGTAGCAGCTTCTGCTCCTCTAGAACAAGCAGCACCTTTTCCTACAGAGGAGTCGCTTGGTTGTTTCTCTATTATTTGAGCTCCATATGATTTAGCCACTTCAATCGTACTATCTGTGGAATTGTCATCTGATACGATGATTTCTTTAGGTCTGAATTGTTGCTGCTCCAAAGTTTTTAGTAAAATAGGCAAATTTTCTGCTTCGTTTCGAGCAGGAATAATAATAGAAAGAGATGGGTATTCCGTAAGATCTTTTGATTGATTAAATAAAAAGGGAACTTTGTAAAATACTGCCCATCCTGCCAACCAAGTAAAACATAAAAATAATACGCTTCCTATGACCACTCAAACGCCTCCTAAAAAAGTTTTTTTCGGAATTTTCTTAATAAATCCAATTGTTTTGAGCGATAAGGCGGGTATTGTTGAGAAAGACTCTTTCTATTCTTTTGCTCATAAAATACTTTTTGAAAGCTGAATGTTTCAAAGCTGGTTAAACCATGATAGCTCCCGAATCCGCTCTCTTTTAATCCACCAAACGGAATTTCAGCATGTGCAGCATGTCGGATCACTTGATTCAAGCTGAATGCACTGCTGCGAATCTCTTTCTCCAAATAACGAATCGTATCTTGATTTTCACTAAAAACGTAAGCTGCTAATGGGACAGGTTGCTGATTGAGTTCCTTCGTCAGCTCTTGGATCGAGGAGTAAGAAATAACAGGCATAATCGGACCAAATATTTCTTCTTTCATCATAGCACTCTCTTCAGCCAAATCAATTAATATCGTAGGTTCAACATAACGTTCAGCAAGATTGTAACGTCCACCATGATAGACAGTTCCTTGATTCAAAAAGCCGATTTGCTTTTTCAACTGTTCTTGATGGATGATCCGGCTATAATCCGGACTTTGTTCAGGATATTTTCCATAGAAAGCTTCAATACATTCTGCAGCCTCTGTTAAGAAATCAGTGTAAATCGATTCGTGCACGTAAACCGTGTCAGGTGCAATGCATGTTTGTCCTGCATTCACAAATTTCCCCCAAATGATCTGACGGATCGTTTCTTTAGACAATCCTGTCTCGTCAACGATACAGGGATTTTTTCCTCCGAGTTCCAATACCACTGGAATTTGCTTCTCTGCTGCTGCTTGATGAACGATTTTTCCAACTCGTTTACTCCCTGTAAAAAAGATGAAATCCCAGTCTAACGTCAACAGGCTTTCTGCCACACGGCTATCTCCTTCAATTACCGTTACTTCTTCTGGCTTAAAGTACTCTTTCACTGAGTCAGCCAATAACTTGGCGGTTGCAGAAGCAAATTCAGAAGGCTTTATCACACAGCTGTTTCCTGCAGCTAAGGCACCTATTACCGGCATCAAGGTTAATTGAAGTGGATAGTTCCAAGGGGACAACACGAGAATGGAACCGTAAGGCTGAGGACGCAAAACAGATTTAGCTACCCCGCTTAAACTGATATGAGTCGATTTCTTCGGTTTCATCCATTTGTTTAAGTTTTGAGTGACAGTATCGATTTCATTCAATAAAAGAGCTAATTCAGAAGTATAGCTCTCAATAGGAGATTTGCCTAAATCCCTATTGAGTGCCTCCATCCAAGATCCTTCTTTTTCGACCAACATTCTTTTCAACCGTTTCAGTCGATCTAGTCGTTCTTTGTAGGACTGGTTTTCGTTTCTTCCAGAATAGCTCTTTTGGTTTTTTACTAAGTCATGATAATCTTCTACATTAAAATTATCCATTTCCCTCTTCCTTCTTTACAATCTTATCTCTCACTTGTTGCCCGCTAAGTGTAACCATTGGCATTCCGCCTCCTGGATTAACTGTTCCTCCAACAAAATAAAGGTTCTCATAAAGTTCGCTTTGCTTAGGATGTTTAAATCCGCGATTTTTTTTGCGATTAGATACTGTTCCATAAATAGCACCTTTATGCGACAAATAATTCTCTTTGATATCTTCCGGTGTCCACATATTTTCGGTTACGATATTCTTTCTTAAATCCGTCAACCCCATTTTTTCCAGCTTAATGAGGACTCTTTCACGAAACTCAAGATACTCTTCTTTTGTAAAAGGTTTTTCTTGCAGATGAGGTATATGAGGCAATACTTTGATATTTTCATGCCCCGGCAACGTTTGGTTTGGATCTGATTTGTTTACATTAACCAAATAAATCGTCGGATCATCAGGTAAAACACGTTCATGGAAAACTTGTTGGAAATTCTTTTGAGAATCATTCGAAAAGAAAAAGTTGTGGTGGGCTAATTGAGGATAATCGGCTTTCACCCCTAAGTGCAGCACTAGACCTGAACTAGCTGGTTCAAATTTATCTTCTAATGTTTCAACAAACTGATCATCTTCTTCCAGCAACTCTTCATAAGCAGGGATAACTTCCATGTTTGAAACAAAGTAATCTGCTTTTAGACTAGTTCCATCGTCCAATTCAGCCGCTGATACCTTTTTGTTTTCATCGGCAACTAATTTCACGACTTTTTTCCCTGTATGAAATTCAACCCCGATTTCTCTACCCAATTTGACAATTCCTTCGGCAATACCATGCATACCGCCTGGGACATACCATACTCCTTGTTTGTGCTGCATGTAGGCCATCATGTTTAGAACTGCTGGAGCATCATAGGGCGAAGAGCCAACATATTTGATAAAATACGCCAACATGTCTCGGAACTTTTGATTGTGGACGCGTTTAGCAATTCCATCATACATGGAAGAGAAAAAGTCAAAACCTTTTATCGATTCTACTACTCCGTGATGGCGAATAACTTCCATAGTTTTATCTAATCCTTCAGCAAAATACCCTTTTTCCGTCACATCGTAGATTTGTTTTGCATATTCCAAGAACTCCTGATATTCTTCCATATCCTTGGAACTCAAAGCTGGATTTTCTTTGGCCATTTTTTCCAAGTCACCATACAAATCGATGATCGTCCCATCTGGAAAAAAAGAACGCCATTCGTGGTCCAAACGAACGGTTGGAATATAATCGTCCATCTTTCGGTTGCTTTCGGTAAATAAACGATCAAATATATGCGGCATAGTCAGTATTGAAGGCCCTAAATCAAACCCGAACCCATCTTGCTCAGCTCGATTCAGTTTTCCACCCAAATGATGATTTTTTTCATATAAGGAAACTTTGAATCCTCTTTGAGCTAAAGAAACGGCTGCGGAAAGGCCACCCAGCCCGCCTCCAATAACGACTACTGATTTTTGTTCTTTTCCCATTGTTTCACCCTCGCTGCAAGTTGTATTTTTCTGCTGTACTCTTCTTAATTGTCTTAGGAATTTAGCCCTCTGCTAATTGATTGAAGAAGCGTTTAGATTCTCGTTGTATTCTGTTCATTTCCAATGGTGAAACATAATTTCTGGTCTGCAGACAATTGTATTGATTTCTTCTGACTGCATTCAGTATTCCTCTGTAAACATCTGCTGATATCAGTACCGGCAATTGACTTTCTTTGTCAAACAACTGAATCTCTTTTCTAAATGAATCGTATAAACTCTCTGCTCTATGAGCTAAGTTTTCCCATATGCGGATAAACGAATCATTTACTTGACCACGAATCAAGTCTTCTTTACTAAATTTTTCTTGAGAGAGAATTTGGTTCGGCAAATAAACCCGCTTGTTGTCCTTCCAATCTTCTCCTACATCTCTCAATATATTTGTGATCTGCATAGCTACTCCTAAAGAAATCGCACTTGCTTTTGCTGCTTCTTTATTTTCTTTTGCTATGATAGGCAATAACATCAACCCTACTGTTCCAGCAACGTAATAGCTGTATTCTTCTAAGTCTCCTAAAGTTTCAGGAGAAACAAAATCAATATCCATTTTTTGCCCTTTAAGCTGATCATAAAAAGGCTCAATATCCATGTCAAATCGTTCAAACACATCTGCTAGTGCACGCCACATTGGAGTATCAACAGCATTTCCGTTTTCAAATGCTTTTAATTCATTCTCCAATTTAGTGATGTTGAGTCGTTGTTCTGCAGAATCTTTTACTGTATCTACTGTGTCATCTGCATATCTGCAAAAAGTGTAAATAGCATAAATTGCTTGCGCCTTTTCTTTAGGCAACTTTGAAAAAGCATAATAAAAGCTCTTCGAATGCTTTTTTATGATTTTTTCACAATAGAGATAATCTTCTTGCAAGGTCATTCCTATAGGCTCCCTCATTATTTTTCTCCCCCCGGGCTGTAATCTTTACCATATGATCAATGGAGACAAAAAGTTGTCTTCATCAATCAAATAGGTAATTTTATTTGTCATCAAGCATTAATTCTTCAGTGGCGATTTTGGCTGACAGCAATACGATAGGAACTCCAGCGCCTGGGTGAGTACTGCTTCCTGTAAAGTAAAGGTTCTCACATTGCTTTGCTTTACTTTGCGGACGGAAGTGGTTGCTTTGCAGTAAATTCGGCTGCAAACCAAAACAAGCTCCGTTGTAAGCATTGAACTTAGATTCAAAGTCCAGTGGTGTAATGTAAGATTCAGAAACGATTTCTTGTTCTACGTTCTCAAAACCTGGCAAGTTTTTTAATGACTTCAATGCTTTCTCTCGGTAATATTGAGTGGTTTCATCTGTCCACTCATATTTAGCTGTAGACAATTCTGGAACCGGCATCAACACATATAAACCATCTTTATCTTTTGGTGCTAAAGAAGAATCTATTTTAGAACCCATATATAAGTAAATTGACGGGTCACTCAACTTGTCTCCACTAAAGATTTGATCTATATTTTCGTCTAGATTTTTTGAAAAGACAAAGTTATGCACATTTGAAACTTCTTCATACTTGCGATCCATACCTAGATAAAGAATGAAACAAGAACAAGAATATTTCATACTATCAATTTTTTTATCGGTGTATTTCCCTTTAGCTTTCGAATCTTTTACCAAGTTTTTCATAGCATAAGGAAAATCAGCATTACACATCACAAGATCAGACAATACTTCACGATCAGCTAACCTGATCCCTTTTGCTTCTTGGTTTTCAATCAGTATTTCTTGAACTGGAGAGTTGTAATGCACTTTTCCTCCTAACTCAAGAAATAGTTTTTCCATAGATTCTGCCATAGTATGCATTCCGCCCTTAATGAACCATACTCCATAAAGCAACTCAATCATTGGAATAATAGTATACAATGACGGTCCGCTCTTAGGAGACAACCCAATATAAAGAGTTTGGAAACTGAGCATTTGTCTTAAACGATCATCTTTAACGTATTTGCTGATCATATGGTCTGCACTGTCAAATGTTTTCAACTTCAATGCTTGCTTGATCGTGGAAGGATTGTAAAAATCTTTTGCGTTACGGAAAGGACGTTGTAAAAAATGGTCTTTAGCGACAATAAATCTTTCATAGATATCCGTTAAATAACGAAGAAATCCTTGTGCGTCTTTATCACTGATACCTTCCATCGTATTGATCAGCGAAACTAGATCAGAAGATACATCGAATTTCTCTTTACCGTCATCAAAAAATGCTGCATACATAGGATCTAAACGTTGCATTGGAATATAGTCATCTGGATCGCGTCCAGTCAATTCGAATACTTCTCGATACAATTCTGGCATCATCACCAAACTTGGACCTAGATCAAAACGGTACCCGTCTTTTTCAACCAAATTCATCTTCCCGCCTGGTATTCCTTCTTTTTCATATAAGGTAACGTCATAACCCGCGTGTTGAAGACGGATAGCACTGGCTAATCCAGCAACTCCTGCTCCAATAACGCTTACTGTTTTATTCTTCTTCATGTTTTCCCTCGCTTATGTTTGTCTTAACAACTTTTTTCCAAGTGAGCTAATTGTTCCGTACGATCTAGCTCTTGATTGATTTCTTTTAGATTTTCTATCAGTTGATCTCCATTTACGTCTATTCGATTGCATTGCATGACTTCTTTCAAAATACTCAGAGAAATCGCTCGTTTTTCATTCCTGGATTTTTCTGTCAATGTCACTACAATGGCTCTTTTATCAGAAAGAGAAGTCTCTTTCATGATCCATCCATGTTCGACTAGACGGTTTAATATCGGATTTAATGTGCCGATAGACATGCCTAAGCGTTCACCAATGTCTTTCACATAAACACTGTCGTCTTCCCACAACGCCAACAATACTAAGTATTGAGGGAATGTGAGTTCAAAAGGTTTTAGAGCCCGCTTGTACAGTTTTGAAAGTCCATTTGCAGCCTTATAGACTTCAAAACACAATTGATCCTCTAGTGAACGGTCAAAAATCGATTCATCCATTCTTCTCTCTCCTTTTTCTTACGCTGTTCCTGTATTCCATACTTTGCATATTAGCTTTCGCGCAATGTTAACGTACCATCTTTCATCACATAAACTTTATCGCATTTATCAATTAAACGTTCATCATGAGTAACCATGATAGTAGCTTTTTGTTTGCTTTTAGTTTCTCGTGCTAAAATATCTACCACTTCAAAGGCTCTTTCTGAATCTAAACTGGCTGTCGGTTCGTCAGCTAAGATCACAGAAGGATCATGATACAAAGCTCGAGCAATAGCTACTCTTTGGCGCTCCCCTCCTGATAAATCACTTGGGTAGCTTTTTTCCAATCGCAAAACATCTAATTCTTCTAATAGGCTGTCTGCTTGTTCTTTTTCCATTTTGGTTTTTTCAACTTTATTGACTAATCTCAATTGGTCGCGGACATTTAAGAACGGAACCAAGTTGGAGGCTTGAAGAATAAACCCGATTTCTTTGAAACGTAATGCTGCTCGTTTTTTCTCTTCTTCTTCACTAAAAGGATTGTTCCGAATCAACACTTTGCCTTCAGTTGGAGTTTGCAGTCCACCGATGATCGTCAACAACGTGCTTTTACCTGACCCGCTCGGTCCAATAATCGCAACAAACTCGCCAGCTTCAACAGAGAAATTTGTTTCTTTTAATGCTTCGATTTCTGTACGTCCTTCTCCAAAACGTTTAGAAACATTTTTACATTCGATTAATTTCATATTATTTTCCTCCTGATTTTACCCAATTGCTTCTAATGGATCAATTTTAACAACGGTTCTAACTGAGAACAAACCGCCTAAAACAGCTACAATAACTAATAAAGCAGTAATACCTGCTAAAAATAAAACATTATTTTGATACGGAACAGTAGCCGGCAACACCAATGATGTACCTAATGTTAATAACAAACCTGTTCCTACCCCTACGACAGATAGAATAAATGTTTGAGCAATAACTGATTTAGCAATATACCCCGACGAAATACCTTGGGCTTTCATAACTCCAAATAAACTAGATTTTTGCAACGTTAATACATAGATGAAAATACCGATAACTACTGCAGCAATGACGATCAAGAATCCGATCATCAGACCAAACGTCAATACTTGTGCGCTGTATCCTGGAATTTTATAAATGTAGTCACCGATTTCATAAGGGACTAAATCGTCATTATCAATCTGTACTCCAGATAAATCTTCTTCACTATCACGCACGATTACGGCACTGATTCTTCCTTCTTCAGACTCATCTATTCTTTCAAATCTAATTTCTTGAAAAGAACCGATCGTCGTATATAAAACTGGTGCTACGTTAAATTTCGCATTTTCTGTAAATCCTGTTACGGTCAGTTCCTTATCGCTCCCAGCTAACTGAACGACGTCTCCGATTTCAATACCTTCTTCTTCATTTAAACTAATATCAGCTATGGCTTCATCGTTATTCGTAAAAGCCTCTCCTTCTATCAGTTCAGGCATGATAAATTCATCTGGATCGATTCCAAAAAAAGTGACATTGATTTTCGATGATTCTCCTGATGTCCCTTCTTTTCGAACGACTCCAGCTGTCTGTCCTAACAAAGCTGTTTCGTCTCCTGAAACATCTTCTGCCTGACCTAAAGTGATCATCGACATATTGATATTGGAATTTGATTCATCTGTCAAAACGATTCCATCAGCATCCCATTTGTCTACACTTGTTCGATTATCTTGAGCCAGTCCATATGCTAATCCCGTTAAAAAATAGACTAAGTATGAGACCAGTACCATTACTCCAATTATTAATGCAAATCTTGTTTTTGAATGTTTAATTTCTTTCCATGCTAGAAACATGCTTCCATCTCCTTCATTTTCAGCTATTACTTTACTAATTGAGTATAGCATATATTAAATCGTGTACGATGTAAATCAAGATGGCTTGAGAAGAAGTATAACAAAATGTAACGATTTGATAAGTACAGGTAATAGCCATAATGTGGTTTTATCAGCCTGCATCCTCTTCTACAGAGCAACCAGATTCCTGAAAAAACGCTACCAACTATCATATACATAGCTTTTTTATGGTATACTTAAATTGTGAATTTTTTATTATAGATATGAAAAAGTGAAATACTAGTTTCTAATTTATTGGAGGGAATAATATGTTGTCTATTCAAGATAAAAATATAAACAACTCCTTACTAAGAAAAAAAGAAGTGTTTCGAGCCTTTACAGATGATGAGTTCAATCGTATTTCGCACAGCATGCATTTTAGAAAATATAAAAAAGGGCAAGTATTGTTTGATGAAGGAGACCAACGAAATAAAGTATTCTATCTTTCAAAAGGTTTGGTCAAGCTAGAACGCTATGACGTTAGTGCTTTATATATGTATACAGACTATATCAAAGAAGATAAACTGTTTCCCTATGGAGAGCTCTTTTCAAACCCTTCCTATCGATACACAGCTTACTGCCTGACTGATGTCGAGTTGTATTATATGCCTGCGGAGCTTTTTGAGTCTGTACTTTCCGCTAATCCGAATCAAATGCTTTACTTTTATAAGAATTTATCTTCTATATTAAAAGAACATGAAGAGCGTATTCAATTTCTGGTGGGTTCTAACGCCAGCAGCCGTATTATTAAAGCTTTATCTTTTCTGATGGATGAATTAGGCGTAAACGTAGGAGCAAATCGAATTAAAGTCCATTATCCGATCACAATCTGCGAGATTGCAACAATAAGCGGCTGTTCGAGAGAAACTGTAGGAATTAAATTAAAACAATTAAAAAAAATCGGCAAACTTGAACACACTCGTAAACTATTGACGTTTAATGATGTTCTTTACTTCAAAAATTATTTAGAAGAGTAACCATAAAAGAAGCATCTAAGATTTTTCCTTAGATGCTTCTTTTGCGGTTTATTTAATTTCAACCCAATACTGCAGCGATTCCTAAGATAATACAGCTGACAATAAATATGATCCCAATTAATTTAGCTGTAAACTTCCACCATGTGGTTAGTTCTATTCCAGCAATCGCTAGAGCTCCCATAACAACACCTGAAGTTGGTGTAACTAAATTGATGATCCCACTTGCTGCTTGATAAGCTGTAATAACGACATGTTCAGGTACATCTGCAAATCCACCCAATGGTCCCATGATCCCCATCGTTGCAGCCGCTAGTCCTGAAGTAGATGGTATTAAGAAAGACATAGGAATATAGAACACATAAGTTAATATAGAAAATAAAACCGGAGAAAGATTAGATAAATTTTGCTCTCCAATATGCAAAATGGTCGCCGTTATCATCCCTTCGTTCATCACTACTTGAATTCCACGAGCTAAAGCTACTACTAGAGCTACACCTAGTAAGTCTCTTGCACCTTCAATAAAAGTAGAAACAATCTCTCCTTCAGGTATGCGATAATAAAGACCTATAATGACTGCCATTAAAAAGAACAGCATCGTGATTTCCATGAAATACCAATTGCCAAGCGGGACTAATTGTTGTCCTAACACCGTTCCGATAATTGGCAGATCCATCAACCACTGATTCATTGTTTCAAAGAATGTCCAGTTCTCATTTAACGTAGACCACGGAACCAATCCTAAAATCATGATAAAGAAAGCTAAACCAAAGAGGACCATGACTACTTTTTGTTTTGCAGACATTACTTCTTTGATATCAGCAACAGCAAACTTTTTCTGATTTTCTTTATAGTCTTTGTAGACTAAAGATTGAGAAGGGTCTTTTTGAACTTTCACCGCATAACGATAGACAAATATTGTAGCTATGGCATACATAGCGAAGAAGAATATCAACCGCCATAAAATGCCTTCTCCAGGACTTATCCCTAAAGCTTGAGAAGCAACACCTGTTGCAAAAGGATTAACAGTAGACCCCAATACTCCGACTCCAGATCCTAATAAGACTACAGAGATAGCAACTAATGTATCAAATCCTACTGCCACCATAACGGGAATGATCAAGGGATAAAATGCCATAGTTTCTTCAGCCATTCCATACGTTGTCCCGCCTAAAGCAAAAATAAACATTAATATAGGAATCAGCAATTTTTCTTTGCCTTTATAATTTTTAACTACTTGAGCGATTCCCGTATCTAATGCTCCTGTACGATTTACAACACCTAAAAATCCTCCAACTACTATAATGAATAAAGATACTTCAATTGCGCCTGGAGTTGTTTCAGTTCCAATCATCCCTTTGACGGGAGCCATAAACACATCCCACAACCCTTGAGGATTCTGCTCCGTTACTTGGTAACTTCCAGACAAAATATTTCCTGCTTCATCAACTTGGTATTCTCCGGCTGGAACGAACCAAGTTAGTATAGCAATGACCAAAATAATGAGAAACAACACTGTATAAGATGAGGGCATATTAAATCTCTTTTTCTTTTGACTTGCTTCCATGAATCATACCTCCTAATAAAATAATTAAATTACCTTATTTACTATAACACCATTAATGAAATGAACAAAACAAGAGCAACGAGCCCAGCGACGAAAGTTTTATTCTCCTTACTGGAAAAGACCGTTTTATCTAAAAGGGATCTCCACTGATTAATCATCACTGGAGATCCGAAAAAGCTTCCAGTTCATATCTAAGATTTGAGTAAACCAGCTTACTCAATTGCTGTAATAATGGTACCTCCTTCTTCTGTCAGTACTCCTTGGATATTTTCTAGTGAGGTAATAATCGCTTTTCCTTCAGGATAACCTTCAATAAATTGAATAGCAGCCTCTACTTTTGGCAGCATACTTCCTGCTTCAAATTGGTTTTCTCCAATGTACTGTTTCATTTCTTTTACAGAAACATGTTCTAATTTCTTTTGTTCAGGAGTATTGTAGTTTACAAATACATTGTCTACTCCTGTTAAAATAACCAATAAATCAGCTTTCACTAGTTCCGCAAGTTTTTGAGAAGCAAAGTCTTTATCGATAACTGCTTCAATACCTTGCACTTTGTTTTCTTTTTGGATAACAGGTATTCCTCCGCCTCCAACAGTAATTGTAACTACACCAGAATTTACTAATTGATTGATGATTTTGTGTTCTTTGATACTAATAGGTTTGGGTGAAGGGACAACCTTTCGCCATCCACGTCCTGCATCTTCTTTAAAGACTGCATTTGACCGGCTCATTTCTTTTTCAGCTTCTTCTTTTGTCAAAAAAGGACCAATTGGTTTAGTCGGTTTTTCAAATGCATGGTCATTTTCATCCACCACTACTTGAGTGACTAAAGAAACGACTTCCTTTTCTAGATGGCGTTCAGTTAATACGTTGTTCATAGCATTTTGCAGCCAATACCCAATACTTCCTTGGGTCATGGCTACACACGTATCCAGAGGCATGGCAGGATTTTTTTCACTATTAGCTGTTTCTTGCTGCAGCAATAGATTTCCTACTTGGGGACCATTTCCATGAGAGATGATAAGATCATCTCCATTTTCAATAAACTGTACCAAAAATTCTGCAGTCTGCTTTAAAGCTCGTTGCTGAGCTTCAGCACTCGCATCTTCAGATAAAATAGCATTTCCGCCAAGAGCTACGACAATTTTTCTTTTTCCCATTTTGCATTTCTCCTCTATAAAAATTTAAAATGAACAAGTAAAAGAGGCTATGAAACAGTCACAGCCTCTTTTACTCCGTATACTAAACTTTTGGAATAAACAAGTTTCCTAATGTAGCAGCCATGATCGCTTTGATTGAGTGCATCCGGTTTTCTGCTTGATCGAATTGGCGCGCATGCTTGCTGCGGAAAGCTTCATCTGTTACTTCCATTTCGCCAATACCAAATTTATCTTTTACCATTTCACCATAGTCAGTTTCTGTATCATGGAATGCTGGTAAACAGTGGAGCAATATTACATCATCTTTTCCAGTAGCTTGGATCATGTCCATATTGATTTGGTAAGGTTTCAACAAATTTACGCGTTCTTCAAATTTGTCTTCTTCTCCCATGGAGACCCAAACATCTGTGTATAATGCATCCGCATCTTTCACACCTTTTTGAACATCATCAGTGATCATTAACTGGCTGCCTGATTGGTCTGCAAAATCTTGGGCCATATCAACAATGGTTTGTTCTGGGAACAAATCTTTTGGCGACACGATACGTACATTTACACCTAAAATAGCTCCGGTGACCAATAGACTGTTCGCTACGTTATTGCGGCCATCTCCCACGTATACTAATGTGATTCCTTCTAAATGACCGAAGTTTTCTTTAATTGTCAAAAAGTCTGCAATCATTTGGGTAGGATGCCATTCGTCTGTTAATCCATTCCATACAGGGACGCCAGAATATTTAGCTAATTTTTCTACGTTTGATTGTTTAAAACCACGAAATTCAATGCCATCGAACATACTGCCTAATACTCGTGCAGTATCTTCTACAGATTCTTTTTTACCAAGCTGGATATCGTCTTTACCTAAATATTCAGGTTTGGCGCCTAAATCAACAGAAGCCACTGTAAAGGCTGCACGAGTACGAGTAGAAGATTTTTCAAATAACAAAGCAATATTTTTACCTTCTAAATAACGATGAGGAATGCCTTTTTTCTTCATTTCTTTTAAATGCTGTGAAAAATCAATCAGATACATTAGCTCTTCTTTTGTAAAATCTTTTTCTGCTAATAAACTACGGCCTTGAAATACATTTTTCATCATTTGTTTCCCCCATTAAATTAGATTGTAATCAGCTTAAATCTTCTCGTACAAGCGGCATACTCATGCAGCGTGGACCCCCACGACCTCTAGACAACTCACTTGAAGAAATTTCAATCACTTTGATTCCATGTTCTCGCAACAGTTCATTTGACATATAGTTACGGTCGTAAGTCACAACGACTCCTGGCGCGATGGCCAGCGTATTTGATCCATCATTCCATTGTTCACGAGGAGCTGCAATAGCATCTCCGCCACCGCATGGGATCAATGTCAGTTCTTCTACTCCTAAGACATCTTTTAACGATTTTTCTAAATCCGTTTCATGAGTGATTTTGACCTTACCTGGTTCATCTCCTTCTTCAATAACGTAAACATCAATCGATCCTCCGATACGTAAAATCCCTGGATGAATAGTAAATTTATCATAATCCACCATTGTAAACACTGTATCTAAGTGCATCATTGCTCGAACATTCGGGATTTTAATTGCTAATATCTTTTCAAAAGTTGATCCTTTGCTGAACAGCTCTAAAGCTAACTCTTCAATAGCTTGAGCAGAAGTTCTTTGAGAGATTCCAATTGCCAGAGTCTTCTCGTTTAAAACTAGCTCATCTCCGCCTTCCATAAAAGATGTATGGTTTCGGTCACGCCAAATTTGAACGCCAGTACCTGCAAATCGCGGGTGATTATCCATAATCACTTCCATAAATAACGATTCTCTTTGACGAGCTTCAAACATCATACGATTAATGGTTAGTCCATTCCCCATAGAAGCAGCCGGGTCTCTAGTAAAATAAAGGTTTGGCATCGGATCCATGTAGAATGGGTAATCATCATCATTAGAAACATCACTCAAATGATCAGATTCATCTTCTGTAAAATATGAACTTCCTGATCCTTTTTTCTCAACAGGCTCTCCGCCATCTTCAGCCACATCGCTTAAATGTTCTTTTTTGGTATGAACATCTTTTTTCCGGATACCTTCCATGATGGCAATAACCATTTCGTCTGTCTTCATAGCTAATAGATATCTCTTCAATCCTTCATACACACTTGGTGATTCAATATTCGATTCACTCAACATCTTTTCGACAAATGATTCCTTCACATTTCCGGCATCAATAGCCTCAGCTGCTAGTTTTTCCAAATATAGAACCTCTACACCATTGTCTTCTAGAGCTTTTGCAAATTCATCGTGTTCTTTTTGGATCACTTTTAAATAAGGAATATCATCAAATAACAATCGCTCCATAATTTCAGGAGTTAAGTTCTCTACTTCTCTTCCTGGTCTTTTCAATAAGACGGTTTTTAGTTTCCCTATCTCTGAATTTACATGAATAGGTGCTGTCTGTTTTGTCATATCATATCCTCCTCATTTATCTTTCCACACCCTTATAATAGCGGTTCCAACCTCCATAAAGGAAATGAAACGTACAAACAAAATGTCGATTTGCTCACACTATGAAAAACACTTTTTATAAATATACGTTTTAAGCATGAAAATCCATTTCTTGTTTATAATAATTGCATAAAAAATGTATTTATACAATTATTATAAACTATAAGAAATGGATAATTTTTTAATGAGAGTTTGTACAGAATTAAAAAATAAGTGTTTTATTTTGTTTAAAAGCTTAATTCCAACTGTTAGGATTTTTTATTTCTGTTTTTGCTGTGCGAAAACACCAATTGAATTTTTTATAAAACGTATTTTATTGAAAGGATTGTTGTAATGTATTTTTATGAGTTGATAGACAAAAAAGCCTTTGTAAGATTAGACTCTACTCTAACTTACAAAGGCTCTCTGTGTTGGTTATTTAGCTAATTTGCTCATTTCATCTGCCACAAATTGAACTTCTGTACCTACAATAACTTGAATGTTTCGATCACTGACTTTGTTGATACCTGCAATGCCTGCAGATTTGATTTTAGCATCATCAACAACAGTCATGTCATTGATTTCTAAACGTAAACGAGTGGCACAATTATCGATAGAAGAAACATTTTCTTTCCCGCCTAATCCAGCTAGAATCGTCTCGGCTTGTTTTCTAAAACGTTCATCTCTAGAGCTTAGTCTAGAAGAAATGCTGTCTGTTTCACTTTCTTGCATGTCTTCTGCTAATTCATCTCCACGTCCTGGAGTAGCTAAATCAAACTTAAGAATAATGAAACGGAACAAGAAATAGTAAACAGCAGCAAAAATTAATCCTTGAATCAGCAGCATATACGGCTGATTAGCCAACGGCAAATTGAATGACAATATATAATCCACTAAACCAGCTGAAAAACCGAACCCGGCTGTCCATTGGAAAGCAGCAGCCATAAATAACGAAAGACCTGTCAATACTGCATGTGTTACATACAATGCTGGAGCAGCAAACATGAATGCAAATTCTAACGGCTCAGTTACACCGGTGAAGAAAGAAGCAAATCCTGCTGCCATCATTAATGATGCTGTCGTTTTCTTTTTAGCTGTTTTAGCTGTATGATACATTGCCAAAGCTCCAGCTGGAAGACCGAACATCATAACCGGGAAAAACCCAGCTTGATACATGCCGGTAACTCCTTTTACGCCAGTACCTGCCCAAAAATTATTGATATCTGCAATACCAGCTACATCAAACCAGAATACAGAATTTAGTGCATGATGCAATCCTGTAGGAATCAGCAGACGATTGAACAAACCATATAGTCCCGCTCCTGCTGCTCCTAAACCACTGATTGTCGTACCAAAAGTAACTAATGAATTATAAACTGGCGGCCATACAAATAACAGCGCCATAGATACCAGCATCATAACAAATGAGGTTACGATTGGCACTAACCGCTTCCCGCTGAAGAAAGCTAATGCTTGAGGTAATTTGACATTGTAGAAGCGATTATACAATGCTCCTGCGATCAATCCAGATAAAATCCCAATGAATTGCGTCTCGATACTTTTAAATGCTAAATCAACTTCTTCAATAGGAATACTTTGCAGCATAGCCACAGACTTAGGATCCAGCAACACCGTAACGATTTGCCAAGCAACTAGTCCACTTAACGCTGCTGCTCCATCTTTATCTTTAGACATTCCTAATGCGACTCCTACTGCAAATAAAACTCCCATATGATCAATAAGTGCACTACCCGATTTGATCAGAAAAGCAGCAATCACGCTGTCTCCGCCCCAACCAGATGGATCTATGTAATATCCAATACCCATTAATATTGCTGCTGCAGGTAATACAGCAACTGGCAACATCAATGATCTGCCTAATCTTTGTAAGTAAGCCTTCATTTTTTTCCTCCAATATGTTCTAACCTAAGTGACCGGTGACTGTTTTTTTCTTCGCTCCTTTTGTGTAGTAAAGTAAATCACTTTCAAAAAATAAAATCGATGAATAAGTTCTTTTTCACGAGTATTAAATCTAGCAATAAATGCACTAATAACATTTGATTCATGTGATCACTTTCTAAATGAAATCATACCAATCCAGCAGATTAATGTCAATCCAATGTTCTGCTGTTGAATACGTATTCGAATAAACCCGACACCTAGGTTTTTCTGGGTCACTTCATGTGATACAGTTATGTAGTAAGCGTTTTATTTTAATGTATACCAATTAAAAAAACAGCAAGGTCACATCTTTTAGACATGAACTTGCTGCTGTGTATTTGCTGATTGGTATTTTCGAAATTGTGTTTACTTCACGGTTAATTGTTGCCCTACAAATATCAAGTCTGAGCTTAAGTTGTTCCATTGTTTTAATTGAGCAATAGAAACTTTATTAGCTAAAGCAATGCCTGATAGCGTATCTCCACTTGTTACTGTATATTTGCTGTTTGAAGCAACAGGTTTAACAGTTGTAGACGTTCCTACTTTAACCGCTAATTTTTGACCTACATAAATCGTATCGGAACTTAATTTATTCCATGATTTCAAATCTGAAACCGAAACACTGTATTTATTAGCAATTGCTGTTAATGTGTCACCACTTTTGACAGTGTAATTGACATCCAGATTGCTGACAACTGTTTCTTGTTTTGGAGCAGGAGCCGTTGAGTTAGAAGATGCTGTTCCTTGAATCGTTAACTTTTGCCCCACATAAATGGTATCCGATGACAATTTGTTCAACGATTTCAAATTAGCTACTGTAGTATTGTGTTTTCTGGCAATACCTGACAATGTGTCTCCAGATTTGACTGCATAGCTGCTTGTCCCAGTGTTAGAACCAGTACTTGGAGCTGAAGGTTTTACGGTTTCTTCTTTAACCGCTCCGCTAACAGTTAGCTTCTGACCTACATAAATCGTATCGGATGACAGCTTGTTCAATGATTTCAAGTTCACTACAGTAGTATTGTATTTTCTTGCAATACCTGACAACGTGTCTCCAGATTTAACTGCATAGCTGCTTGTTCCAGTATTAGACCCAGTACCCGTAGATGGTGCTGGTTTAGTTTCTGTATTAGCTGTACCTTTAATTACTAACTTTTGACCCACATAAATAGTGTCAGATTTTAAGTTATTCACCGATTTTAAATTAGCTACTGTTGTTCCATATTGCTTAGCCAATCCAGACAATATATTTCCAGCTTTAACTGTGTGTTGAGTAGCGGTTGATCCAGTATTGTTTGAAGGAGTTCCTGCAGAAGGTTTTGTCTCTTCTTTAACCTGACCACTAACAGCTAATTTTTGACCGACATAAATTGTATCAGATGATAATTTGTTCAACGATTTCAAATTAGCTACTGTAGTGCTGTATGTTCTTGCAATGCCTGACAGCGTATCTCCAGATTTAACCGTATAGCTGCTTGAAGTATTCGAACCTGTGTTAGAGCCGTTTCCTCCAGTTGAAGGTTTAATTTCTTCTTTAACAGCTCCATTTACAGCAAGTTTTTGGCCTACATAAATCGTATCGGATTTTAAATTATTCAACGATTTTAATTTCGCTACAGTTGTGTTGTATCTTCTTGCAATCGCTGATAATGTATCTCCAGATTTAACAGTATACTGACTCGTATTCTCTGTATTATTATTGCCGTTATCAACCGGTTTTTGTGTTTCTGGAATCGAAGGAGCAGGAGTGTTTCCATTTGAACCTCCAGATTGCTTCACATCAAAACGAGTTAAATTGTATTCGTTGATCAAATTGTTTAATTTTGCTGCATACGTTGGATCTGTTGCGTAACGACCTTCTAACCAAGCTGTAGCTTCGTAAACATTAGAAGTATTGCTGACCCAAGCTCCAGCATAAAATTCGGGATTCCATGAAGTTCCTCTTTTTAGTAAGTTTGCATTATCTTGGAAAGATTCAGCATATGAAGGATACTTTTTAAAGTTTTGCGGAATGTTGATCCAGCCTGTACTCGTTGAGTATTCTTTTGTGTACATCGTAACGGACTCGCCATTATATGAACCTTTGATACCAAACAAGTTGTGATTTGGCGATTTAGCAAGAGCACTTCCTCCCCAACCACTTTCCAATCCTGATTGAGCAATCATTACAGATGCATATAAATTGTTTTTCGCTGCTATTTCACTTGCAAAAGAAGCTACCGTTTCAATGAATTGTGCCGGTGTTTGAGATTTATTGATATCTTTTAATTCTTCTTTAGGAGCAGATGAAGCTTGTTGGTTAACAGTTAATGTTTGTCCGACACGAATAACATTTTTATCAGAAATATTGTTCCACTTTATAAGATCATTTACATTTACACCATATTGTTTAGAGATCTTGTTTAAAGTATCTCCGCTTTTAACGACATGAACAACTGGCGCAGCTTTTTTAGCAGCAGTCGTCGTTACAGCTTTTTCTTCTTTCACATCTGTTGATGTAGTTGCCACCATCATTCTGGCTTTAGAAGGTGCTGGTGTATTTTGCTCAGTTTTCACGACTGTTTCTTTTACAGGAGCTGATTTAACCTCTTCGGCAGCCTTATCCTCTACAACTTTTGTAGATTCTTCTACTTCAGCAGGTTCTTTTGCTTCACCATTAATATCTACAGCTTCATTAGCAGGTATTTCAGTTACGACTTCCTTATCTGTTTCTGCTGGAGCTTCCTGCTCAAATGCTGGTTCAATTTCATTTTTTTCTGTAGCGTTGTCAGTCTCTGTTGCAGTATTTACAGCTTCCTCTAATAATTGATCCACTTCTTCAATTGATAATTTTTCAAAATCAATCGAGTTAAAAATTTCTGGAGTCACTAACTTTTTCAATTCTACTAATAATTGCTCTTTTGCAGTTTCTTGGTCTTCTAACGGGCTTTCGACAGCTACTGTTGCAGTTTCACTAGTTTCTGTTTCAACAGCCACTTCATTGCCTTCAGCAACGGTGTTGTTTTGTTCTACTTCAATAGTGTCTGTTTTACTGTTATCAGCTTCGGTTCCATTAGCTTCAACAGCTTCAGTATATGTAGGAAATGCTAGTAAACCTAGTAATAAAGACGTGCTAAACAGTGCAGTGCCTTTTTTTAATCGGGCATTAGAACACAGATTCTTTTGCATTGTTTTTTCTTTTTCTACTAAGAAAATTCTTTCTTTTCTAGTTATCACCAAAGTAGGTCCCTCCTATGAATAAATCCTTCAACATTTTACGATAGATAATCTAATTATAACGGTAATCTTTTATAAATGAACCCTAAAAAAATAGTTTTGTTAAACTTAACATTTGTCACACGAATGTAATTTTACAAATAAACATCTGGCTCTATTATAACTGAAATTTCACTCTTATTTTGTATATAAAATAAGAACTTTTAGTGAAGTGTTTATTCAAAATTATGATAAACTAAATGGAGTATATTCAGAAAGCAGGTAACTTATGACATCTACTAAATCATCTACATTTATGAAGCGTTATCCTTGGTATGTTTGGAGTTTGATTTTAGCGCTCCCTTTTATTTTAATTGTTTTAAGCGGTTCAATAAGCGAGGAGATTATTCAATTTATCGATCGCAGCATTGGTCAACCTATCTTATCTTTGAGAAACCCAACACTGACTCCTTTTTTTATTTTTCTAACTGACTTGGGAGGAACCATTTTTTTAGGCCTCTTCGTCCTTTTGACAGCTGTTTTGTGTGCTTGGAGATACAAAAATCGTTCAGCAGCTTTATGGTTAGTTGTACAATCTGTTCTGGGAGCAGGCCTACTGAATCAACTCTTAAAAGTGATTTTTCAACGTGCTCGGCCTGTTATTGAACATTTGGTGGAACAAGGGGGACTCTCCTTCCCGAGTGGGCACTCAATGGGGTCTATGATTTGTTATGGTGGGATTTTATTTCTGCTTACTAAAATTATTCGTCAAAAAAAACTGCGTATTGGTTTATTTATTTTTGCAGCGGTTCTTATCTTGCTTATTGGAATAAGTCGCATCTATCTTGGTGTACATTTTGCAACAGATGTTATCGGAGGTTTTTCAGCCGGTGCTGCCTGGTTGAGCTTTACGATTGGAACATACCCTAAGTGGAAGACTGTTATAAGTCGAAGTAAATAAAAGGAGTGTTCATAAGTGCTTGAAAATGCTTTACGATTCAGCCATACATTATTGAAAAATACTATCAGTCAAGGAGATATCGTGGTAGACGCTACTGTAGGAAATGGATCAGATACCGTCCTACTAGCTAAATTGGTCGGAACTAACGGTAAGGTCTACGGATTCGATGTCCAAAAAAAAGCCATAGAAACGACTAAAGAAAAATTGATTTATACAAATTTACATCAGCAAGTGGAGTTATACCAACAAGGTCATGAAACACTAGGTGAAATCATTGACCCCAAAACTCCCGTCTCTGGAGCTATATTCAACTTAGGCTATTTACCTAAAAGCGATAAATCGATCATTACTAGAAGTTCAACGACACTAAAAGCTATTTCTACTCTCCTACCGTTGCTAAGAAAAGGTTCCTTATTGATTATTGTTGTCTATTATGGTCACGAAGGCGGAGAAGAAGAAAAAGATGCTGTACTTGAATACGTTTCGCAATTGCCTCAAAAAGAATACAGTACATTGAAATATGGGTTTATAAATCAAAAAAATTACCCGCCATTTTTGTTGGCTGTTGAAAAACTAGTTTAAGAGGCAAAATAAAAAAGAGATGGAATATCCATCTCTTTTTTATTTAACTTAATAATTCTTTTAATACATCTACTTTATCCGTCTTTTCCCAAGGCAGTTCAATATCTGTTCTGCCAAAATGACCGTAAGCTGCAGTTTGCTTGTAGATAGGTCTTTGCAAATCAAGCATTTGAATAATACCTGCAGGTCTCAAGTCGAAATTAGAACGAACAGCTTCAATCAATTTAGCTTCTGAAACTTTACCCGTTTCAAATGTATCAATCGAAATAGAAACGGGTTGAGCTACACCAATAGCATAAGCTAATTGCACTTCACATTTATCTGCTAAACCAGCAGCAACGATGTTCTTCGCAATGTATCGTGCAGCATAACTTGCTGAACGGTCAACTTTTGTAGGATCTTTTCCAGAGAAAGCTCCTCCACCATGACGAGCGTATCCACCGTAAGTATCTACAATAATTTTACGTCCTGTCAACCCAGCGTCACCTTGTGGTCCACCAATAACGAATCGACCCGTTGGATTAATAAAGTATTTTGTTTCTGCATCCAACAATTCAGCAGGAATTTCTTGTTTGATCACTTTTTCAATCATATCTTGCTTTAGCTCTTCATAAGCCACTTCTGGAGCATGTTGGGTACTAATAACCACAGTATCCACTCGAACTGGTTTCCCTGCTTCATCATACTCTACAGTAACCTGTGCTTTAGCGTCAGGTCGTAAGTAAGATATCTCATTCTCTTTACGTAAAGCTGCAATTTTTCTTGTTAAACGATGACTTAACGAAATAGGCAACGGCATCAATTCTGGTGTTTCGTTGATAGCAAAACCAAACATCAATCCTTGATCTCCAGCTCCTATTTGACTTAACTCATCATCATTCAATTCTCTAGATTCAACTGAATCATTGACCCCTTGAGCAATATCTCCCGATTGTTCATCTATTGCGACAAGTACACCACATGTTTCTGCATCAAATCCATATTTTGCTCTTGTGTATCCAATATCTCGAACGGTATCACGAACGATTTTTTGAATATCTACATAAGCAGTAGTTGAAATTTCTCCTGCTACTAAAACTAAACCAGTTGTGACTATTGTCTCACAAGCTACACGAGCTGTTGAATCTTTTTCTAAAATGGCATCAAGAATTGCGTCGCTTATTTGATCCGCAATCTTATCCGGATGTCCTTCTGATACGGACTCGGATGTAAATAATTTTCTTTCTGACATTAGATATCCCCCTTTGTTTTTTCGGTTACAAGGCTTCTCCACTATTCAAAGTGAATCCTATCGGGAATCCTTTTGCAAACCTTATACAGTTTATCACAATTAGATACAAAATGATACGTCAATTGGTCTATGAAAAACTTTTTATTTATCCATTGTATTTTTTTGGTATGATAGATAAGAAAATGATCCACTGCACTCATTACCTATTTGAATATAATGTTACCTCAAGAAAGGAGCTTCTCAGTGACACAAACTTTTAAACACTTTATTGAGCAATTTTTATACAATCCTATTGTACTGGTTTTTCTTAGACCACTTAGTTATTTAATAATAGGAACAGTATATGCCTTACAATATAACACTTTTAATCGCTCCGTTTTTTTCCTGTTATACCTATACTTATTTACGAACTACTATATTGAGTCGTATTTGTCCAAACATGAACTGTTTGCTAAGAGCACTCTCACTCTTCCATTTATCCTGTTAGAAATCATTAATCTTGTGCTGATTAGTACACTTGCTGTATCAACGAATTACTTAGTAGCATTGTTAACTATTCTCTATAGTCTAATCATGCACTTCCAGCATTATCTTAAAAGTATAGGGTGGTCCAATTTGACCATTTTAGTTGTCAGTTTTTTTAAAGGCGGAATCATTACCTACTTGAGTTTCTTTACTCAAGTTCACTTTTTACCGCTGGAGTTATTAAAATGGAGCATTCCATTGGTCCTGGTCAATATTTTGGTAGAGATGCATACGTATTACCTGCAAACAACTGTCCAGCAACCTATATTGAAAAAAGATTTCCTTTTAAAGACACTTATCCTGATTACACTTATTTATCTGACAACTATCTTTTTACTCGCCAGCACTTTTGGTTACTTGTTAGTATTGTTCCTATTCACTGTTCCATTTATTCTTCATTTTATAAATATGATCCATCGTAAAAAAGAAAAAAAACTGTGCTTAAAAACACTGTTCCTTTATCAAATGACTTATCTATTTGTCTTTACTCTTATTGAAACCATTTCTTTTTACCTACTATAATGTGCAGCAAAAAGCATCCTCATAAAAAGGATGCTTTTGTTTGTTCCATTCAAAATAAAAAAACTGACGGCGTCATTATGACGTCGTCAGCTTTTATCGCATGACCCGTACGGGATTCGAACCCGTGTTACCGCCGTGAAAGGGCGGTGTCTTAACCGCTTGACCAACGGGCCTTAATTAATTATTTTTAACCATAAGGTAATGGGCCTAAATGGACTCGAACCATCGACCTCACGCTTATCAGGCGTGCGCTCTAACCAGCTGAGCTATAGGCCCTGAAGACATAAAAAAAGAGCGGGTGAGGAGAATCGAACTCCCATCATCAGCTTGGAAGGCTGAGGTTTTACCACTAAACTACACCCGCATTTTAGTTATGGCCCGGGACAGAGTCGAACTGCCGACACCTTGAGCTTCAATCAAGTGCTCTACCAACTGAGCTACCGGGCCTTATATTCAGTTAAAACGGTCTCGACGGGAATCGAACCCGCGATCTTCTGCGTGACAGGCAGACATGTTAACCCCTACACCACGAGACCTTTGTTGCTGTTTCTATTGCTTATAGAGCAATATATTGCGGGGACAGGACTTGAACCTGTGACCTTCGGGTTATGAGCCCGACGAGCTGCCAACTGCTCCACCCCGCGATAATATAAATGTTTCTGCCCACAAAAAGTGAGTTAAGGAGGATAAGGGATTCGAACCCTTGCGTGCTTTTACACACCTGACGGTTTTCAAGACCGTTCCCTTCAGCCGGACTTGGGTAATCCTCCGGTATAACAATTAATCTATTTGATTTGATAAGGTAATGAAACCTTATGACCCGTACGGGATTCGAACCCGTGTTACCGCCGTGAAAGGGCGGTGTCTTAACCGCTTGACCAACGGGCCTTTAATTCTTATCATATTATGGAATGGTGCTAAAACTTACGGAGAAGGAGGGATTTGAACCCTCGCGCCGCGTTAGCGACCTACACCCTTAGCAGGGGCGCCTCTTCAGCCACTTGAGTACTTCCCCAAACCACATATATGCTGTTATACATCCAAGAAAAACTTGGTGCAATGGGCCTAAATGGACTCGAACCATCGACCTCACGCTTATCAGGCGTGCGCTCTAACCAGCTGAGCTATAGGCCCATAAAAAAAGCGGGTGAGGAGAATCGAACTCCCATCATCAGCTTGGAAGGCTGAGGTTTTACCACTAAACTACACCCGCATAAACGGTCTCGACGGGAATCGAACCCGCGATCTTCTGCGTGACAGGCAGACATGTTAACCCCTACACCACGAGACCATTGTTGCTATTTCTATTGCTTATAGAGCAATATATTGCGGGGACAGGACTTGAACCTGTGACCTTCGGGTTATGAGCCCGACGAGCTGCCAACTGCTCCACCCCGCGATAATATAAATGTTTCTGCCCACAAAAGTGAGTTAAGGAGGATAAGGGATTCGAACCCTTGCGTGCTTTTACACACCTGACGGTTTTCAAGACCGTTCCCTTCAGCCGGACTTGGGTAATCCTCCATAGTTACAAGGAAAATCTAATCAAAAGATCAAAGTGGACCTTGTAGGACTCGAACCTACGACCGGACGGTTATGAGCCGTCTGCTCTAACCAACTGAGCTAAAGGTCCAAGTTCTTTTATTCAATTAAAGTAGCGGCGGAGGGGATCGAACCCACGACCTCCCGGGTATGAACCGGACGCTCTAGCCATCTGAGCTACACCGCCATAATTAAATTAAGAAAGCTTGTTACAATGGAGCCTAGCGGGATCGAACCGCTGACCTCCTGCGTGCAAGGCAGGCGCTCTCCCAGCTGAGCTAAGGCCCCTAGAAAGAAATCGGGAATACAGGATTCGAACCTGCGACCCCTTGGTCCCAAACCAAGTGCTCTACCAAGCTGAGCTAATTCCCGTATACTTTTTGCAACACTCTATAAAAGAGATGCACCCAGCAAGAGTCGAACTTGCAACCGCTTGATTCGTAGTCAAGTACTCTATCCAATTGAGCTATGGGTGCAAAATAAATGGTGCCGAGGGCCGGAATCGAACCGGCACGGATATCACTACCCGCAGGATTTTAAGTCCTGTGCGTCTACCTGTTCCGCCACCCCGGCTTTAATGAACAAGTTATTGTTTCTAGCATAACTAGAAAGCGGAAAACGGGGTTCGAACCCGCGACCCCCACCTTGGCAAGGTGGTGCTCTACCACTGAGCTATTTCCGCAAATGGTGCCGGCTAAAGGATTTGAACCCTCGACCCTCTGATTACAAATCAGATGCTCTACCAACTGAGCTAAGCCGGCTGATGTTACAACCAATAAAAATATGGTGCGGGTGAAGGGACTTGAACCCCCACGCCTCGCGGCGCTAGATCCTAAATCTAGTGCGTCTGCCAATTCCGCCACACCCGCATATCTTAAATTAGGCAACATACTAGCTGATACAACTAGTATGAGTCATGCAGGATTCGAACCTGCGACCCTCTGATTAAAAGTCAGATGCTCTACCAACTGAGCTAATGACTCATGGTGGAGGTTAACGGGCTCGAACCGCTGACCCTCTGCTTGTAAGGCAGATGCTCTCCCAACTGAGCTAAACCTCCAAAAAAACTATGCGTGGCAACGTCCTAGTCTCACAAGGGGAAACCCCTCACTACCTTCGGCGCTAAGAAGCTTAACTTCTGTGTTCGGCATGGGAACAGGTGTGACCTTCTTGCCATCATCACCACACATATTGAGAACCTTGCGCTCTCAAAACTGGATTTGTCTAATATCGCATTCGTTCGGATCCGTTGAATCCACCTAAAATCTTGGTTAAGTCCTCGACCGATTAGTATTGGTCCGCTCCGCCTATCACTAGACTTCCACTTCCAACCTATCTACCTGATCATCTCTCAGGGGTCTTACTCACTTACGTGATGGGAAATCTCATCTTGAGGGGGGCTTCACGCTTAGATGCTTTCAGCGTTTATCCCTTCCACACATAGCTACCCAGCGATGCTCTTGGCAGAACAACTGGTACACCAGCGGTGTGTCCATCCCGGTCCTCTCGTACTAAGGACAGCTCCTCTCAAATTTCCTACGCCCGCGACGGATAGGGACCGAACTGTCTCACGACGTTCTGAACCCAGCTCGCGTACCGCTTTAATGGGCGAACAGCCCAACCCTTGGGACCGACTACAGCCCCAGGATGCGATGAGCCGACATCGAGGTGCCAAACCTCCCCGTCGATGTGGACTCTTGGGGGAGATAAGCCTGTTATCCCCAGGGTAGCTTTTATCCGTTGAGCGATGGCCCTTCCATGCGGAACCACCGGATCACTAAGCCCGACTTTCGTCCCTGCTCGACTTGTAGGTCTCGCAGTCAAGCTCCCTTCTGCCTTTACACTCTACGAATGATTTCCAACCATTCTGAGGGAACCTTTGGGCGCCTCCGTTACATTTTAGGAGGCGACCGCCCCAGTCAAACTGCCCGTCTGACACTGTCTCCCGACCAGATCATGGTCGAGGGTTAGAGTGGCCATACAGCAAGGGTAGTATCCCACCAATGCCTCCACCAAGACTGGCGTCCTGGCTTCAATAGCTCCTACCTATCCTGTACAAGCTGTACAGACACTCAATATCAAACTGCAGTAAAGCTCCATGGGGTCTTTCCGTCCTGTCGCGGGTAACCTGCATCTTCACAGGTACTATAATTTCACCGAGTCTCTCGTTGAGACAGTGCCCAAATCGTTACGCCTTTCGTGCGGGTCGGAACTTACCCGACAAGGAATTTCGCTACCTTAGGACCGTTATAGTTACGGCCGCCGTTTACTGGGGCTTCAATTCTGAGCTTCGCCGAAGCTAACCCATCCTCTTAACCTTCCAGCACCGGGCAGGCGTCAGCCCCTATACGTCATCTTTCGATTTAGCAGAGACCTGTGTTTTTGATAAACAGTCGCTTGGGCCTATTCACTGCGGCTGACCAATGGTCAGCACCCCTTCTCCCGAAGTTACGGGGTCATTTTGCCGAGTTCCTTAACGAGAGTTCTCTCGCACACCTTAGGATTCTCTCCTCGACTACCTGTGTCGGTTTGCGGTACGGGCTGTTTGTTTCTCACTAGAAGCTTTTCTTGACAGTGTGACATCAGAAACTTCGGTACTTAATTTCCCTCCCCATCACAACTCATCCTTAGAGAAGCAAGCATTTCACTCACTTCAAGACTCATTGCTTGGACGTGCATATCCAGCAGCACGCATTTCTTAGCCTCCTGTGTCCCTCCATTGCTCAAACAAAACAAACAGGTACAGGAATATCAACCTGTTGGCCATCGCCTACGCCATTCGGCCTCAGCTTAGGTCCCGACTAACCCTGGGAGGACGAGCCTTCCCCAGGAAACCTTAGTCATTCGGTGGACGGGATTCTCACCCGTCTTTCGCTACTCATACCGGCATTCTCACTTCTAAGCGCTCCACTAGTCCTCACGATCTAGCTTCAACGCCCTTAGAACGCTCTCCTACCATAGAACCAATGGTTCTATCCACAGTTTCGGTGTTATGTTTAGCCCCGGTAAATTTTCGGCGCAGGGTCACTCGACTAGTGAGCTATTACGCACTCTTTAAATGATGGCTGCTTCTAAGCCAACATCCTAGTTGTCTAAGCAACCCCACATCCTTTTCCACTTAACATAAACTTCGGGACCTTAACTGGTGGTCTGGGCTGTTTCCCTTTCGACTACGGATCTTATCACTCGCAGTCTGACTCCCGGACATGAATCAATGGCATTCGGAGTTTATCAGAATTCGGTACCCCGATAAGGGGCCCTAGTTCAAACAGTTGCTCTACCTCCATGATTCTACATTCCGAGGCTAGCCCTAAAGCTATTTCGGAGAGAACCAGCTATCTCCAAGTTCGATTGGAATTTCTCCGCTACCCACACCTCATCCCCGTACTTTTCAACGTACGTGGGTTCGGTCCTCCAGTGCGTTTTACCACACCTTCAACCTGGACATGGGTAGATCACTTGGTTTCGGGTCTACGACCACATACTCATTCGCCCTATTCAGACTCGCTTTCGCTACGGCTCCGTCTATTCAACTTAACCTCGCATGTAATCGTAACTCGCCGGTTCATTCTACAAAAGGCACGCTATCACCCATTAACGGGCTCTAACTATTTGTAAGCACACGGTTTCAGGTGCTATTTCACTCCCCTTCCGGGGTTCTTTTCACCTTTCCCTAACGGTACTGGTTCACTATCGGTCACTAGAGAGTATTTAGCCTTGGGAGATGGTCCTCCCGGATTCCGACGGAATTTCTCGTGTTCCGCCGTACTCAGGATACTGATCAGAGTGAACGTCGTTTCGAATACAGGGCTTTTACCTTCTTCGGCAGTCCTTTCCAGGACGCTTCTTCTACGACGTTCATTTATGACTCTATGTGTTCAGTCCTACAACCCCAGAAAGCAAGCTTTCTGGTTTGGGCTCTTCCCGTTTCGCTCGCCGCTACTCAGGGAATCGAATTTTCTTTCTCTTCCTGCAGGTACTTAGATGTTTCAGTTCTCTGCGTCTACCTCTACTGACCTATGTATTCAGTCAGCAGTAACATCCTATTAAAGATGCTGGGTTCCCCCATTCGGAAATCTCTGGATCAAAGCTTACTTACAGCTCCCCAAAGCATATCGGAGTTCGTCCCGTCCTTCATCGGCTTCTAGTGCCAAGGCATCCACCGTGCGCCCTTAGTAACTTAACCTATCATTACTAAATTGGTATTACTTGTTTTATCTTACGATAAGAACATTAAAAAACTCATTTAAAACGCGGTGTTTTCTCGGTTTTCTTACTTAAATGTTTCTATTAGACAATATCCAGTTTTCAAAGAACAAAGTTCTGAGAGACTAAACCTCTCAAAACTAAACAAAGTAAAAGCGAACCGTGTAAAGTTCCGTTATATCCTTAGAAAGGAGGTGATCCAGCCGCACCTTCCGATACGGCTACCTTGTTACGACTTCACCCCAATTATCTGTCCCACCTTAGGCGGCTGGCTCCCGAAGGTTACCTCACCGACTTTGGGTGTTACAAACTCTCGTGGTGTGACGGGCGGTGTGTACAAGGCCCGGGAACGTATTCACCGCGGCGTTCTGATCCGCGATTACTAGCGATTCCGGCTTCATGTAGGCGAATTGCAGCCTACAATCCGAACTGAGAATGGCTTTAAGAGATTAGCTTAACCTCGCGGTTTTGCGACTCGTTGTACCATCCATTGTAGCACGTGTGTAGCCCAGGTCATAAGGGGCATGATGATTTGACGTCATCCCCACCTTCCTCCGGTTTATCACCGGCAGTCTCACTAGAGTGCCCAACTGAATGCTGGCAACTAATAATAAGGGTTGCGCTCGTTGCGGGACTTAACCCAACATCTCACGACACGAGCTGACGACAACCATGCACCACCTGTCACTTTGTCCCCGAAGGGAAAGCTCTATCTCTAGAGTGGTCAAAGGATGTCAAGACCTGGTAAGGTTCTTCGCGTTGCTTCGAATTAAACCACATGCTCCACCGCTTGTGCGGGCCCCCGTCAATTCCTTTGAGTTTCAACCTTGCGGTCGTACTCCCCAGGCGGAGTGCTTAATGCGTTAGCTGCAGCACTGAAGGGCGGAAACCCTCCAACACTTAGCACTCATCGTTTACGGCATGGACTACCAGGGTATCTAATCCTGTTTGCTCCCCATGCTTTCGAGCCTCAGCGTCAGTTACAGACCAGAAAGTCGCCTTCGCCACTGGTGTTCCTCCATATATCTACGCATTTCACCGCTACACATGGAATTCCACTTTCCTCTTCTGCACTCAAGTTCTCCAGTTTCCAATGACCCTCCCTGGTTGAGCCAGGGGCTTTCACATCAGACTTAAAGAACCGCCTGCGCTCGCTTTACGCCCAATAAATCCGGACAACGCTTGCCATCTACGTATTACCGCGGCTGCTGGCACGTAGTTAGCCATGGCTTTCTGGTTAGATACCGTCAAGGGACGAGCAGTTACTCTCATCCTTGTTCTTCTCTAACAACAGAGTTTTACGATCCGAAAACCTTCTTCACTCACGCGGCGTTGCTCCGTCAGACTTTCGTCCATTGCGGAAGATTCCCTACTGCTGCCTCCCGTAGGAGTCTGGGCCGTGTCTCAGTCCCAGTGTGGCCGATCACCCTCTCAGGTCGGCTACGCATCATCGTCTTGGTGAGCCATTACCTCACCAACTAACTAATGCGCCGCGGGTCCATCTACAAGTGACAGCCGAAACCGTCTTTCTTCTTTCTGCCAGGAGACAAAAAGATCTATGCGGTATTAGCATCCGTTTCCGAATGTTATCCCCCGCTTGTAGGTAGGTTACCCACGTGTTACTCACCCGTCCGCCACTCTTCTTTCCCGGTGCAAGCACCGGTAGGAAGCGTTCGACTTGCATGTATTAGGCACGCCGCCAGCGTTCGTCCTGAGCCAGGATCAAACTCTCATATAAAGTCGTCACCCGAAGGTGACTGCTTAATGATGCTTGAAGCTCATTAATTGATTGCTAGCGAATAATTATTCACTAATGTTGTTGTTTCGGCACTTGCCGAAACTCCTTACACGTTTGGTTCGTCTTACTTTGTTTAGTTTTCAAAGGTCTAATTTCGTGTTTCGTTGTCGTTTTGACAACTACTTAATAATATCAGGTCGACATTTACTTGTCAATAACTTTTTTAAAAAAATGTATTTTTATTCAAAAGTTGTTTCTTTGCAAGCGCTACATCAACTTGTTACATATTATCACGTTGCTTCATATTAAGTCAATCTTTTTTCAAAAAATTCTTAATATCGTTTTGTCTGCTTATGTATTTCAGCGACATCAACTACTATATCAACTTTTCTATCTCTGGTCAATAACTTTTTTGAAAAATATTTATAAAACTTATTCAATAACTTTTGCATAAATAAACCTTTTAATTTATTCGGTCTTGTTTCTTCATATAATGCTGCCACGTTTAAGGTAATAGATAATGATATAAATTGAAGTCTGCTTTCTCTACACCCGTATCATAATTTTTTATTTCTTTTACAAAAGTAAATCCTGCTGCTTTATAAAACGCATTTAAATATTCTTTTTCTGCCATACAGTCTAATCGAATACCTTTTACTTGTCTTTCCATTGCGATTTTTTTTGCTTCTTCAACTATATCATGCGCCACTGAAGTGCCTGCGAATTCACGCATAATATTGACCCGATGCAAATACATCCATTCTTGATTGTCTGCCCCCCACATTTCTTTATCCCACTTGCTTTGTTGATTCCATAGTATAAACATGCCTGCGACTTTACCATCCAATGTAGCGTAGTATACTTCTCCGCGTTCGATAGCTTTTGGCGTATTATGATTATCTTTTCCTTGTAAGACTTCACTCCACTGAGTAGAACCAATGGATTTCAACCATTCTGCTGTCTGTGTCAATATTTCCTTTATCACTTGGTGGTCTTTTGCAGTTGCTTGATGGATTTGTAATGTTTTTTTCATTCAAACTGCTCCTTTCTAATGAAAAAATCGTTGTCCACTTGTCGATTTGAGGGAGAACCCTTCAGATCGATTGAGTGAACAACGATTATTTTACATTAACAATTATAGTCTGTCATTTAATTCTTTTGCTAGATCTTCAAAACCTGGTTTACCTAATAAAGCAAACATATTTTTCTTGTAAGCTTCTACACCTGGTTGGTCAAATGGATTTACGCCATTCAAGTAACCTGAAATACCTACTGCAATTTCAAAGAAGTACATTAGGTAACCTAAAGTGTATGCATCTGTTTGAGGAATTGTTACTAATAAGTTAGGAACGTCTCCGTCAGTATGAGCTAATAGTGTACCTTGGAAAGCTTTTGTATTTACAAAATCAATATCTTTCCCTTCAAGGTATCCTAAACCATCTAAATCTTCTTCGCTTTCAGGAATAGCTAAAGCTTTTTTAGGTTTGTCCACTTTGATGACTGTTTCAAAGATATTTCTTGAACCTTCTTGAATAAATTGTCCTAGCGAATGCAAATCAGTTGAGAAGTTTGCACTTGAAGGGTAAATTCCTTTTTGGTCTTTTCCTTCTGACTCACCGAATAATTGTTTCCACCATTCAGAGAAGTATTGCAAGCTTGGTTCATAATTGATCAATAACTCAGTTACTTTTCCTTTACGGTATAACACGTTACGAATAGCAGCGTATTGGTAAGCTTCGTTTTCTTCTAATTTATCACTAGAATATGCATCGCTAGCATCAGCAGCACCTTGCATCAATGCATCGATGTCAGCTCCACTTACTGCAATCGGAAGAAGTCCTACAGCAGTCAATACAGAGAAGCGTCCCCCTACATCATCAGGAATTACGAATGTTTCATATCCTTGAGCATCTGCTTCGCCTTTTAGTGCTCCTTTTGCTTTATCAGTTGTAGCATAGATTCGATCGTTTGCTCCTTCTACACCATACTTCTTGATCAATAATTCTTTGAAGACACGGAATGCAATAGCAGGTTCTGTAGTTGTTCCAGATTTCGAAATCATGTTTACAGAAAAATCACGGTCTCCAATGATTTCAACTAGTTCAGCTAAATAAGTTGAACTGATACTGTTTCCAGCAAAGAAGATTTGTGGAGTCTTGCGTTTGTCGCTTCCCAATAAATTGTAGAAAGTATGGTTTAAGAAATCTAGAGCAGCTTTTGCTCCTAAGTAAGATCCGCCGATCCCTAAAACAACTAATACTTCAGATTCATTTTGAATTTTTTTAGCCGCTTCTTTAATACGGGCAAATTCTTCTTTATCGTAATCTTTTGGTAAGTTGATCCATCCTAAATAGTCGCTTCCTGCTCCTGTTCCATTGCGCAACATAGAATCAGCTGTCGTTACTTGTTGTTGTAAATTGGAAATTTCGTGTTCTTGCACAAATTTTCCAATCTTTGAATAATCAAATTGGATATGACCCATTTTAAATAACCTCCATTAGTATGTATTATGGTTTTTGGCTTTCATCAATACTCTATTACTTTAGTTGTTTTCCCTTGAAAATGCAAGAAAAAACAGCACTTTCATTTGTGAAATGAAAACGCTGTTGATGGTTTTTTATTGATTAAATAATGGTACTCCAGAAATGTCGATATTTTCCAAAGTCTCTATCAGCGTATCAGAAGACATCCAAGCATATTGAGTTGAGTTTTCTTTCAACAATTCATTTAACTCTGTCGTAATATTCTTATTTAACGAAAATACAAATAGCGGTACACGTGAGCCGTTAACTACTGAGTTGGTCAACTCATATAAATCTAATGCAGAACCTTGAATATCTAAAATATTTTTTAGTTCTTCAATTATACAGGCTAAACCTGTCTTCTCTTCGTAAATAGGTGTCATGGGCAACTCATAAGAGTCCTCATTATGTTTTACCAAAAAAACGTATTTCCCATTAAAGGCTTGAGCCATCACAGTACCGGCTACAAAATGTCCTTCAGTCATGTATAAACCCCTCTCAAGAATGATCCACAATTACATTAGTTCAACTATATGACAATGGACTAACTATCACCTAGAATTGATTTGATTCTTCTCGTCCTCTTTGGCTTGCTTGATCCATTTAGGCAAAGTTTCTCTTATACTCTGAAATCCAATTTTCCCTTTTTTTGTGTAGTGGCGTTTTTTCTTAGGATAGTAAACAAATGTTTGAGGATCTTCTAAGGCTCTGAGGGACAAGCTGATTTTTTTAGTGTATTCATCTATGTCAATGATCATAACGGTTATTTGGTCTCCTACCTTTAACAAATCTCCCACTTCTTTGACATAACCGTGTTTGCATTCCGATATGTGAATCAAACCTTGAGTTTCTTCATCTAGCGAAACAAAAGCTCCATACGGTTGTATACCGGTAACTTCTCCTTTAGTAACCATCCCAATTTTATATTCCATCCTAACACCTCTTTTCTCAAATTTCTCGAATATCAACTTTACAACTGTATTATAACATCAACATTAAAGATTTTATACCGTTTTGAAAATGACGCCGTTTTCAAAACGGTATGTTATTTTATGTACTTTATAAAAATGTTGATTTCAGCTATTTTCTGCAGTAATTTCAAGTAACTTTTTGTTCTTTCTTTTTATCAAGACAGAATAAAGAGTCGACTAGAACAACTCTAGTTGACTCTCTATTCCTTTTTTAATTGCAAAGAATCAAAAATTTATTCAGCATCTGCTGCCAACAATAAACTTCCTAAAATTCCAGCGTTGTCTTCCAAACCAGGTGCAACAATATACTGTTCTAGATCAGGTACTTGTACATAGTCATTGATCAATTCTGCAAATTTCTGACGGACTAACGGGTACAGTTGTTTCTGCTTCATCACTCCGCCGCCTAATACAATACGTTCAGGAGAAAGAATCAATGTGTAGTTCATCAAAGCTTGAGCAAGATAATAAGCTTCCATTTCCCATACTTCTTCTTGATCAGCCAGCAAATGGCCCTTTTTCCCAAATCTGCCTTCAATAGCCGGCCCTGCAGCAATTCCTTCTAAACAATCACCATGATAAGGACAAGTCCCTTTATAAGTTTCATTCAGATGCAAGCGAACTGGGATGTGCCCCATCTCAGGATGTCCATATCCTTCTAATAATTCCCCGTTAATCACTGCTCCGCCGCCGATTCCTGTACCGACAGTCAAATACACACAACTTTTCAATCCTTTAGCAGCTCCTAATTTGATTTCTCCAAGAGCTGCAGCATTCACATCTGTTGTCCATCCTATAGGAACAGAATAACGATTTTTTACTGATCCAAGAAAATCATAAAACTTCCACGCCGTTTTTGGTGTAGAGGTAATATACCCGTATGTATCTGATTCTTTATTAACGTCGATTGGACCGAATGAACCGATACCGATAGCTGTTAATTCATATTGATCAAAAAACGCAAATACTTCTGTCATTGTTTCCTCAGGTGTAGTTGTAGGTATACTGACTCTCTCTTTAATAGTAAAGTTTTCATCACTAACCGCACAGACGAATTTAGTTCCGCCGGCTTCGATTGCTCCAAACATATTCTTCATTCCTTTCAGCATAAACTTGCTTTTTCATTATATCAAATATCTTTTGAAAAAAGAATTCGTTTTCATTGATTTTATTAAAAAAGAACTTCTGCCTCTATTCAGCAGAAGTTCTTTGCGTTTATACTAATTCAATTGTTTCGATTACTACATCATTAACAGGTTTGTCTTGGAAACCACGTTTAACGTTTTGGATACTGTTCGCTACAGCCATGCCGTCGATGACTTGCCCAAATACAGTATGACGTTGGTCTAACCATGGTGTTCCACCGTTATTTTTGTATTCTTCAACGATTTCTGCTGGATAGCCTGCTGCTTCTAATTGAGCAACCATGTTCGCTGGAGTATTTGATGCAGTTACGATAAAGAATTGGCTGCCGTTTGTATTCGGTCCAGCATTTGCCATTGATAGAGCTCCATAAATATTGAAAGCTTCTGTAGAGAATTCGTCTTCGAAAGAATCTCCCCATAAACTTTCTCCGCCCATACCGCTTCCAGTTGGGTCTCCACCTTGGATCATAAAGTCAGGAATGACACGGTGGAAGATAATTCCGTTGTAATAACCTTTTTCAGCTAATCCTACGAAGTTTTCAACAGTTTTTGGTGCGATTTCCGGGAAAAGCTTGATTGTAATATCTCCCATGTTTGTGCGGATGATGGCTTTGATTTCATTTTCTGCCACTTCTTTTGATAATTGAGTATACATAAGTTTCCTCCTAAAATAAGGTACATTGAATTGATATACCTTTTTCTTCTTTGTTCATACAGTGTTTATGATAACGAATCTTTTTCTCGAATGCTACTATTATTTTCCAAACAGCCGGTTTTAATGGACTAACCATCTTGTTTTTTTCTTTTTTGTTCAGAAAAATCGTTTTTTACTTCCACCTCTTTTAGTTCGTGGTATGATAAAATAGCTTTATATTTAAATCACAGGAAGGAACAAAGAACATGTTCTCAAATTATCCCTTAATGGCAGCTTTTTCTGCAATTGTATTTGCTCAATTTATCAAAGTCCCTGTAGCTTATGTATTAAATCGGAAGACCACTATCGCTTTAGTGACTTCCACCGGAGGAATGCCAAGCTCACACTCAGCAGCGGTTTCCTCATTGATTACTGCTTTAGCTTTAGAGTATGGTATCGAATCCCCTTTAGTAGCTATCGCAAGTACTTTTGGAGTAATCGTTATGTTTGATTCGATGGGTGTTCGCAGACAAAGTGGTGAACAAGGCATTTTATTAAACGAACTGATCATTGAGTTCACTCGTTTGCGTGAAAAAGTATGGAATTTGTCTCAAGATCCGACTACAAAAAACTTTAAACAAGAACAAAAAGAGCGTCATTTGAAAGAATACTTAGGTCATAAGCCTATTGAAGTCTTTTTTGGTATTCTGACAGGTATCGCTGTAGCTTACGTCACTAAGATGATTTTAGGACAATAGCATCTCGAATAAAGTGGTTTTTTATTGAAAATATGCGACGGAGGGTTAATTTTGGAATTAAGAAATGACATTTACGATATTACAATTATTGGCGGCGGTCCAGTTGGCTTATTTGCGGCTTTTTATGGTGGCATGAGAAATGCTAAAGTCAAAATCATCGACAGCTTGCCTCAACTAGGTGGCCAAGTTTCGATGCTTTATCCTGAAAAAGACATTTATGATATTCCTGCTCTACCTGTAATCACTGGAGCAGAACTGACTACTAATCTAGTTGTTCAAAGATCTCGTTTCGACCAAACGATTTGTTTGGATGAAGAAGTGTTAGATGTTCAAAAAAATGAACAAGAGATTTTTGAACTAACGACTACAAAAGGAATGCATTTTTCTAAAGCCGTGATCATCGCTGCAGGAAACGGTGCTTTCCAGCCGAGAAAACTGGATATTGAAGATGCCGAACACTATGAAAACAAAACGCTCCACTACTATGTAAACAACATTGAACAATTCAAAGACCGGACAGTTATGATCTGCGGTGGTGGTGATTCAGCAGTGGATTGGGCACTTGCGTTAGAACCGATTGCAAAAAAAGTTTATTTGACTCATCGTCGAAATAAATTTAGAGCTCATGAACACAGCATCAGTTTACTGGAAGACTCTAGTGTTGAAATGATCACACCTTTTATCCCTCACTCTATCAGCGGGAAGGATCATAAGATAAAAAGCGTCACCCTTCAAGAAGTTCGTAAAGACAATCAATTAGAAATCGAAGTGGATGACTTTTTGGTCAATTACGGATTCACGTCTTCTATCGGACCTATGAAAAATTGGGGCTTTGAAGTGTCTCGAAATGAAATACCTGTAAACACTAAAATGGAAACATCGATTCCCGGAATTTATGCTATAGGAGACATTTGTACTTATAAAGGAAAAATCAAATTGATTGCTACCGGATTTGGTGAAGGTCCTACAGCCATCAATAATGCTATGAGCTACATCAATCCAGATGAACGCGTACAACCTATGCACAGTACCAGCTTATTTTAATCTGTTCTAAACCCACTAATTGTAGGCGATTAGTGGGTTATTTGCTTATCATTTCATTCTTTTGATCCTTTACGGGTATAATAAGAGAGAGTTCTATTAAATGGAGGGGATCAATGTGGTAGAAAATGATAATGTCATGCACCAAACAGCAGTCAACCTGTTGCATGAACGAGGCGTTAAAGAAGAAGATATTGCAGAATTAGTTTTATTTTTGCAAAAAAAATATATTGTAGACTTGAGCTTAGAAGAATGTATTGAGAACGTTAAGTCCGTTCTAAAAAAACGAGAAGTGCAAAATGCCATTCTAACGGGTATCCAATTAGACATCTTAGCGGAGAAAAACCAACTGATGTCTCCGTTACAAGAAATTATTACTGAGGACGAAGGTCTATTTGGCATCGATGAAATATTAGCCTTATCGATCGTAAACGTCTACGGCTCTATCGGTTTTACAAACTACGGGTATATTGATAAAGTAAAACCTGGTATTTTAGAAAAATTGAACAGCCACGAAGACAACGAAGTCCACACGTTTTTAGATGATATTGTTGGAGCTATTGCAGCTTCTGCTGCTAGCCGTTTAGCTCACGACAATCCTTCTAAAGCGGAGATCACTAAATAATAAAGTTTTCAAAAAAAAGACAGCTTTCATTTGAAAGCTGTCTTTTTTGCGTAGAAATAAACTCCGGCAATCATTAATTCAATCAATACAAACGCTAAAATAAAACAATGCATGAAAAACCCTTCTGGCAATGCCATAATAATAGGATCTGTGGAAGGATTGAAAATCCAAGCATCATTGTTAAAAAATACTTGATGGAATAGCACAAATAATTGATCAAAGTTAGCTGCAATCAAAAATAATATCACTAAGGGAGCAAATATCCCCCACATAAACGGTATTAGTAAAACCCAATTTCTTTTCGTCTGCTTTAAAAATCTCAGATAGAAAAATGAAGCAACCGTTGTGACTAGTAAAATTCCATAATCTAATAGGAATAATCGTTTTACTTCATAAAAATGAAATAGTCCGCTTTTTGAGCTTGGAAAGTTTGGCATGTTCAGCTCACTGACCCACGGTTTATTCAAGTAATCCAATAAGATATGATAGTTTTCCATGATGACCGGCTTTGATAGTCCTACACGTTCTGGTATATCAAAGAAATCAACATCAAATGCATACAAGGGCGTAAAATTGATGGTGACCATTACAGAAAAAGAAACGATCCATAGAAAAATCATAGCTATCCCAGCAAAATCTATCGCTTTTGTTTTCATTAAATGATCCACTCTCCTAAAGAATCCACGATGTGGGTAGGCTGTACCTCCACTTTCTCTAGATCCTCTGGTTTTGTGAATCCAGTGTAGACAAGTAACGTGTCCACTCCGCTGTTGATACCGGCCATGATATCTGTTTCATAATTGTCACCGACCATCAAGACTTCCTCAGCAGGCAGTTTGATTAATTTCAAAGCTTCTTCCATAATAATCGTTTCCGGCTTTCCTACGAATGTCGGTTCAATTCGGGTAGCTGCAGTCAGTAACGCAGCCAATGATCCCGCACCTGGAACCAATCCGTGTTCAGTCGGCAAATTAGTATCTTTGTTCGTTGCAATATATTGGGCCCCATTGTGGATCGCTAAAGTGGCCGCTTTAAATTTTTCGTAATTCACTTCTTGATCTAGACCTAGAACCACATAATCAGGGTTCTTGTCATCTTCTACAAACCCTCTGTCTGCCAAAGCTTGCTTCAATCCTTTTTCCCCTATGATCAATACTTTATTTCCATTATTTAAGGACTTCAAGTAATCAGCTGTAGCTAACGAGCTGGTGTATACTTCTTCTGGCAAAGCAGGAATACCAAAGTTTTCTTGCAGATTTTTAGCAGCTGTTTCAGGTGTTTTTGTAGAATTATTGGTTAAGAATAGAAATGGTATGTTTTTCTCTCGTAATCTTTGGATAAATCCTGGTGCATCAGGTATGCTTTCTTTTCCTTTATACATTGTTCCATCCAAATCGATCAAATATCCTTTGTAGTTCACGTTATCCAACCTTTATGATTTATTTTTCGCTCTATCTACATCGCCGCGGCGAATGTTGAATCTTCTTGAGCCTTTTTCATCCTTAACAGTCTTTACCAAAACAGATTCTGTTTCAGAGGAAATCGTTTTGGTTTCCGCTGGGACTTCTTTTTTAACGAAGTTTCTTTTTCTCGTATTTTTATTCGTTCTTTTAGCTCCACTGGCATTCTTGCCAGGAGTGTTAGGAAACTCTTGCGTGTGAGTATTTTTTACATTGGTAACATTTTTCTTTTTTTGTTTTTTGTGACGTGTATTTTTTGAAGAACTGCTCTGGCTTTTTGCCGGCTCTAATCGTTGAATCACAAAATAAGGCGCACCAAAATTGCAGTACTCATATAAATAATCTTCTAACTGGCTGATTTTTTTATCTTGAGGAACTTTACGATTTTGATTGCTGTAAAATCCTTTCAGCCTCAATTGTTCAAATCCCCAATCACCTACGATGTAATCATACTTGTCTAGTATAGGACTGTAGCGTTCGCTTAATCGGCGAGCATCAAAAGCTTCTCGATAATCTTTTGTGATTTCATACTTTTCGCCATTTATCGTAATTGTTGTAGGATCGATTTTTTGAACAATCAGATCCTTTTCGGGAACGATCGTTTCTTCGATTGTTTTATCTAATTTTGTCGCATCATTTTTAGTGTCTTTTTCTTTCCCTTTTTCATTCTTGCGATTCGGTCTCTTTTCCGTTTGACGTTTACGCGTGTGTTTGGGTTTAGAGTCTTTTGCGTCATGAATGATTTGTTTTTTAGACGTATTTTTTTCAGTTTTCTCATTCGTTTGGGTCATATTGTTCACCTTCATTTCTTAGCTCTTCATCCAGCTTAGTTTGGTTTAGTGGGTATTGCTTTTTAAGATGTTGCCCTACTACATTACGAATAAATAAAGGAAAAATCAATTCATTTTCTCCTTTTAATTCGATCGTCGGGAAAAATGGAATATACATAAAATGGTCAACTGTAGCAAATGTATAGTCACGATCTGCTCTAACACTTTTTCCTTGCCAATACACTTCTCCAGTTGTTGGATCAAAACTCACTCCATTATACACTATTTCTCCAAAGTATTTCCCTCTGAATCCCATTCCTCGAATAGGGAATTTTCTCAAATAATGGCGATTTTTTTCCATTTCTTCTACTACACGAATCAATTCAGCTCCTGGAAGGGTTACCCTGAGTATTCGCATAGGGTGCGGCAGCATTTGATGCAATTCATCATTTGTGATGACTCCATCATTTAACGAAGTCATAAATAAACCTGCATTCAATACAGCAGCTTCTGTTTTAGCATAATATTTTAAAGCTTCTAAACTGATCTGCATCAGCTCAGAATCTGCATACCAGCTATTAGGCAAAGCTTTTGGCAAGAACGCGATTTGTTGTTGCTTCAACAATTGATGTCCTTTTTGAGAATAAGCCATAATCAATTCTTCTTCATTGAATGGAGCAGGAATCTCATCAATAGGAGTCACAGACGCAGAAGAGTCCATTATAGAATTTTCATCCACATCAATGACTACATGTCCTACATATTCTCCGTATCTTCCGGCTGCTCCTAAGAGAGAATCTCTGATGCGTTCTCCTTTTGGCAATACGTGATGTGTATGCGAACCTAAAATAATGTCAATCATCGGAAACATTTCAGCGATTTTCCGATCGTCTCCAATTCCTAAATGCGACAATAAAACGATCGTATCTGTTAATGGCTCTAGGATCTCCAGCATTTGAGTAATCACTTCAAAAGAATCTTGGATATTCCATCCTATTGGAATGTAGCTTGTTGGGAAAGACGCCGTCAAAGCAAATATTCCTATACGGTGTCCTTTTTTAGTGTTGAAAATTTCAAAAGGTACGGTTCCTTTAGGCAATTCTCCGCTTTTTGCATCTCGCATATTTGAAATAATGGTTTTAAAATTGGCAGAATCATAAAGCCGGTTTAATTGTTCTTTTGAGCTCCCAATGCCTTCATTGTTGCCAATAGTTACCGCATCATAATGAGCGTCATTCATCAAATCGATCATTGCAGTTCCATTTGTGGCTTCAATCAACGGATGCACCCGGTCACAAGCATCACCAATATCAAACGCAAAAAAGGAATCTCCGCTATTTTCGATTCGAGTGCGCTCTTCCCGCAAATAATGAGCTATACGCGGCCACTTGCTTAAGTGTGAGTGAATATCGTTTGTATGGTACAAATGAATACGTTCCATAACATTCCCCTTTACCTCTATAAACTGGTTCAACAAATGTTCGGTCAAGATCACACCTATTATTCGTTGATGGTTTTACTGGTGTTCTTACTTTTTTGTTCGTGAATAATCTTACTCTACTTTATTATACCAATCATTTGTCTCCTTTTCTTCCTTTTCAGAAAAAAAGAATTTTTAAAACAGCTGAGAATCCTGTAAAAGAAAAGAGTGTGGAAAAAGGCGTTTATCCCCGTTTCACTAGAGCGAATAAGCACAGGACGGTCGTAGATCATTCGAGCATTATTTGTGAAGTGGACGTTGGGGCTGGCTTTTTAAGCACGTTTACAAAACCAATATTCGTAAAACTAAAGGAGCTGGGAGTTATTTCCCAGCTCCTTGTCTCTAAACTTGATCTTAAGATCTTAAATCAGCAGCAATAAGACTGTAAATACTATTGATCCAACTACAAAACTGCTGATACTGCTTTTTTGTTCCTCAGGCAACTCTTCTTTCATAATGTTTAAGATCATGCCACCGGAGACAAATGCAAACAGTACTGAGACCCCAAATTCTCCGATCTCAACAAATAAAGCCAATAGCCAACCAAAAAGGGATGCAAAAGACAGTAATAGCCGCCCGTACTGATCATACACTTCTTCATGATGCCGCCGCAGACTCCAATCATTGGCGATAAAATGAACCGCTAATGCTAGAAAATAAAATATTAAGCTGCTCACTTGTTCAAAATGCTGATTTAACAGCAAATAGCCTATAATTGTGTTGTAAACAAAAAACAACCCGATATGCACCCAAAAAACGCCTGATACTTCTGCTAAAGATTGAGCAGGTTCGGTATGATTTTTTACTATCTTCGCTTTTTTTTCTAAAGCATAGAACAAAACCAAACCTGCCATAGCTACTAAATAAATATGGTGTTCAATATACCCAAAGGCTGTATTCGTCAACTCTTTTGAGAGCACTTTTTGATATTTGTTTAATTCGGGCAATAGATGAACAAATAGATACGCTACGGATACCCCAGCTGCTAGAGATAAAAATTTGCTTCTTGGTATCTTGCCGGCAAATTTCATGTATTTAGAAAAAAAGTGCAGCAAGGAAAAACCCAGCGCACAAAAAAATGTCAATGCTATGTACATTAAGGCTGCTCCTTCCTATCACAGTGGTCAAATTTTTGAGTTTTCAGTACTGAACCACTCTCTATTTGAATAAAAAAACTCTTTTTATACCTTAACTATGCCTAAAGCAAAAAAATTTGCAACCGTTATACTCCTTTAAATACAACGATTAAAGCACTTTTATCTGCTTTTAGCTTAAAGCTGGCTAGCTTGAAAAGAGTAAGTGATTATAGTAGAATTAAAAAATGGTAAAGTAACTGGACAGTTTTTAACAATCGCATAGCAAGAATACTCTAGTAGGAAGCACACAATCAGCTTATCGACCAGCATTGTGTACTTCCTAATTCTTATGTATAAAAACTACTCAACCAACTAAGGAGGAATTATCATGATTGAGTTTAAAGATGTTAATAAATACTATGGTGATTTTCATGCTTTAAAAAATATCAATCTAACTTTTACAAAAGGAGAAGTGACCGTCGTCATTGGACCATCTGGTTCAGGGAAAAGTACGATGCTTCGCTGTATTAATGGGTTAGAAGAAATAAACGAAGGTCAATTGTTGGTTAGCGGTGTAGATCTGCACGCTAAAGATACCAATATCAATAATATTCGCAAACATGTGGGAATGGTTTTCCAACATTTCAATTTATACCCGCACATGACAGTTTTAGAAAACGTTACTTTAGCCCCTATTAAAGTGTTAAAACAAGATCCAAAAGAAGCTCAAAAAACAGCTGAAAAATTGTTGGACAAAGTAAACATGTTAGATAAAAAAGATTCTTATCCAACTCAATTATCTGGTGGTCAAAAACAACGTATTGCGATTGCACGTGGTTTAGCGATGAATCCAGAAGTGTTATTATTTGATGAGCCGACTAGTGCACTTGATCCGGAAACGATCGATGATGTATTAGACGTTATGAAGAAATTGGCTAAAGAAGGGATGACAATGATCGTTGTAACTCACGAAATGGGATTCGCTCGTGAAGTTGGAGACCGCGTCATTTTTATGGCTGATGGAGAAGTAATTGAAGATAAAAATGCTCAAGAGTTTTATGAAAATCCTGAGGATCCAAGAGCAAAACAATTCTTAGGCAAAATTATCCACCATGTATAATTTGGAGGTATTAGTATGAAAATAATGAAAAAACGTCCTCTGCTTTTCTTACTGCTGCTCCCGATCATTTGGCTTTCTGCTTGTACTTCTGGACAAGTAGCCAACCAAGACATTACAGAACGTATAGCAGTAGCTTCTACCCCAGAAATTATTTGGGGAGTAAAAGCAGATACTAATTTATTCGGACTTTACAACATTGCTAAAGGCGAGATTGAAGGATTTGATATCGATATCGCTAAAGCTCTGACAGAAGAAATCACTGGCAGTGCTGATAATGCTGAGTTTGTAGAAGTCACATCAAAAACACGTATCCCTTTGATCAAGAACGGGAACATCGACGCTATCATCGCTACAATGACCATTTCTGAAGAACGAAAAAAACAAGTTGATTTCTCAGATGTGTATTTTGCAGCTGGTCAATCTTTACTTGTCCCTAACGACAGCGCTATTCAAAGTATCGAAGATTTAAATGCCGATACAACTGTTCTAGCTGTTAAAGGTTCTACTTCCGCTCAAAACATCCGTGAACATGCACCAGAAGCAAATATCTTGGAACTTGAAAATTATTCGGAAGCTTTCACAGCCTTACAATCAGGACAAGGCGATGCTATGACTACGGATAATGCCATTCTATTGGGAATCATTGATGAAAATCCTGGTTATCGCTTAGCTGGGGACCCTTTTACTGATGAACCTTACGGGATCGCTATCAATCACGGACAAGAGAACTTTTTAAATGAAGTCAATAAAGCATTGGATACTATTATTGAAAATGGAACGTATGCTGAGATCTTTACTAAATGGTTCCCTGAGGAAGAAGTTCCTGAATTAAATTAATCTGTACAGCTTCTTTAAAGAAGTTTTATGAAACGTTAGAAATGAGGTGCCTGAAATGATTGAAATCTTAACCAATTATAACGATGTATTGATAGAAGGTTTTATCAATACCTTGATTGCTAGTTTGATTGCCTTGGTCATCAGTTTAATTATCGGTACACTGTTGGGGATTTTCCAAGTATCGACAAATAAACTTTTAGCTGGTATCGCTAATTTTTATGTCCAATTATTTTTGAATATTCCATTATTGATCATTGTGTTATTTTTCTATGTAGTGTTTCCTATGTTCTTTGTTGGAGTAAATGGCTTTACTGCCGGGATCATTGGTTTGACGATCTATACTTCAGCTTTTATTGCAGAAACGGTAAGAGCAGGTATCCTAGGAGTACCTAACGGACAAATGGAAGCTGGCTTGTCTACTGGTTTGACTTATGGAGATACTATGAGATACATTATCTTGCCTCAAGCCATCAAAATCGTGATTCCTCCACTAGGCAATCAATTTATCAACTTAGTGAAGAACTCGTCTGTTTTAGCAATGGTGGCTGGTTTGGATTTGATGTATTATGGAGATTTGATCGCTAGTGAAACATTCAACACATTTGATACTTACATTATTGTTGCATTATTTTACCTGATAATTACTTTACCATTAACTTACTTGATGCAGTATGTGGAACGCCGCTTAGCTGCAAATGATTAGGAGGAGATTCATTTGGATTTTACTGGAGCTTATTCCTGGGTGAACATCCGCTTTTTATTGGATGGACTCCTAGTTACACTTGAAATAGCTGCTATTTCAATTATTTTGAGTTTTATTATAGGGGCTATTTTAGGCTTAGTACGTTATATGAAGGTTCCTGTACTTTCTTTTCTTGCAGGAGCAATCGTAGATATCATTCGTAACTTGCCTTTGCTGTTGATCATTTTCTTTACTTACTTTGCCTTACCTCAAATTGGTATTCGTTTAAGTATTTTCTGGTCTGCAGTTGCTGCCATGACGATTTTTGAATCCGCTATGCTTTCTGAGATCATTCGTGGTGGATTGAATTCCATCCCTGTTGGACAAATGGAAGCTGGTCGATCAACTGGATTGACTTATGCTCAAACGATTTGGTACATCATTATTCCGCAAGCTTTACGGGCTATGGTTCCACCAATCGTCAGTCAATTCGTAGCATTAGTGAAAGACACTTCATTAGCTACGATCATAACTTTACCTGAACTGACACACAATGCTCGAATCGTTTACGGACAAGACACAAATTTTGTTATTCCAATGTTTATTGCTATGGGATTCCTTTATTGGGTAGTCTGCTACACCCTTTCGAAATTGTCTAAACGCTTAGAAACAAGTAACGCTTAACAACAAAAAAGATCGACAAAGAAGAAATCTCTTTGTCGATCTTTTTTAATTTAGTTTTATCATTCCATCTGACAAGTGTGCAAGAACTTTTTGATGAACTGTATTTAATACGAGACGAACAGAGCCGATTTTTAACTCAGTTCCTTCATAAGCTTTCTCTATTTGTATACTCTTCTCTTCTGGGACAGCCAAGGTCGTTTTGATTGCTCCTATAGACCCGGCTTCTTTAATGATCATTCCTTCTTGAGCAAAAACCTTCCCTCCTCGAATACATCCTGCGATTTTTACTTGTCCTTTAGAAACGATTCTAGTATTCAAACATCCATGTCCTGTAATATCAATGTTTCCATTGCATTTCAACGTACTATTAACGGCACTATCAGCACTGATACTTGTGGGTTCTGTTGAATTGGAAAAAGTTGTCTCTTGCGCATCCGTCAGCTGCTGTGTCAACTCTTTTAATTGATCGACAGAGATCTCTAAATGGGCTTGTTGAATAAATAGTTCTTGGATTTTTGTTGCGCCGTCTATCCATTCTTGGGATAAAAAGGTTTTGTTTTGAGCAACGATTTGTGTGTATTCTTTGATTTGATCTAAAAAGGTTTGAAATCTTTTTTGCACTAACTTATTGAGTAAAGACCGTTGGTTCTGCCTTACACTGCTTTGTTTGTAAGCATACGATTGAGTGATTTGTTCGAGGGCTGTATAAATTTGTTCCAATTGCTTCAAGAGTTCACTGTTCAATTGACTTAAGCGAGTCAACAGTTCATTTCTTTCCCCTGCTGAAAATACAGAGTTTGAGATATGTCCTTTACATACGATAGAGTGGGTCGCTGTAATGGTGGAACTGTTCACTGAACTATGCAGTACCAAGTCATTTCCAGCATCAATGACCATATTTTCTTCTACTGCTCCGAAAACTTCCACATCTCCATAAAAATGAATATTTCCAGTGGCAATTGCTACATTTTCCTTTTGGACAAACTTTGGGATAATGGAAGCTTTCACCACTTGGTTCTTTTGATGGACGAGTGGGCGACCTATCTTTGAGGCAATAATGCGATTTTCTTCAAGACCGATTCCCTGCCCTGGTTGAAAAGTAATTGCTGTGACTGGTTTAGGATAAATCAGCTCATTCGTGACACTTCTGCCGACTTCGCCTTCAATCGGCGGATGAATGATGGCAAGGATTTCTCCCGCTTCAACAGTGGGAATTTGTTGGTTTTCTCTGAAGTCGATATTCCCTTTTTCATCTTTATGTAACACTTTCTTAACAGCAGAGTCGACTTTGGCCTCTAGATAACCATCCTTCCCTTCCTTCGCTGGTGAACCTGTTGCTACTTCAATGATTTGGTGAGTGTTAGACTGAGTCACCTCACGTAAAGCCGCTTCATTTATGCCATAAATAATACCCGCTTTATTCAGCTTTTTCTTCACCTCTACCATACCGATTTTCTGATCGATCGTTTTGTATTCTTCTACTTTAAGAACAGCCTCATGAGTTGGAGAGAAGTTTTTTATCTTTGGTACTATCTTATAACCAGGCTCCACTTCTATAAAAGCCGTTAGTTGATGTCTATCCGTTGTCACATCACATTTGGGTGGGCTAATGGATGGTTTTATTTCAATCTGCAGGTGATCTTTTTCGGTCAATTCAAAATAAGGGTCTTTTACTCTCTCGCCATTTTTTATCACCACAATATCTTCTCTGTTTTCATCTATATGTATTTTTGGCGCGACATCTGGTGCGTCCTTCACACCTATTTTCTCGTTCATCATCCAAGCTTTTCCACTTAAAAAACTATTTTTCCTTTTCATGTAACTTTTATAGAAAGAAGTATTCTCTTTCATTTCGTCTATCTTCCTTTGGTTTTCTGGCATATTCTTGTCCTCCAATCTTGTTAAATTTATCTTCAATCAATAAAACGCGCTTACATTCTATAATATTTAAACAGTATTCTTTTTCTATCTTCTCTTCTATTATAACCTTCTCTCCATTAAAGACAAGACGACTTTAATTATTTTATACTGGTTGTTATTTTTCGATTTTTTAAACAGCTTTATTATTTCCCTATTCCTACTCATAAGGGAATTGTATTTGTCTGACATTACCGTTAAAATAGGGAAAATAAATGGCTTGGAGGGATCAAGTTGGTTTTATCAGAAAAGCATCAGCATTCTGTACAGCAATTGCATCAATTGATTGATACAGTAGATCATATAGTGATCGGAAAAAAAGACATTACAACATTAACACTAACCGCTATGCTCGCTGGAGGTCATGTATTATTTGAAGATATTCCTGGAGTAGGAAAAACTTTGCTGGTCAAATCGATCGCTAAAATACTTGGTGCCGATTTCTCTAGGATTCAATTTACGCCTGATTTAGTTCCTAGTGATATTATTGGATACTCTATACCTGTATCTGGAGAAGCTGAGTTTACTTTTCGAAAAGGTCCTTTGTTTGCTTCCTTAGTCTTAGCAGATGAGATCAATCGGACTTCTCCTCGAACACAAGCAGCTATGTTGGAAGCTATGTCCGAACACCAAGTTACTATGGACGGAAAAACGTACCCTTTACCTGAGCCTTTTTTTGTATTGGCTACTCAAAATCCTATTGAACATGAAGGGACTTATCCCTTACCAGAAGCTCAATTGGATCGTTTCTTGATTCAACTTTCTTTAGGGTATCCAACTCATGAACAAGAAATTCAAATGTTGGCGAGTCCAAACCAATCTGAAATGCTAAATACGATTCAACCCCTGCTAAGTTTAAAGGAGTTTCAAGAATTAAAGCAATTAGTTCCGACAGTACATGTTCAACCTGAATTACTGGCGTACATCGTCAAATTAGGAGATTACACTCGTACAAATTCTAAAATCCGTCTCGGCATCAGCCCTAGAGGGAATCAATACTGTTTAGCAGCAGCTAAAGCCTATGCTGTATTGAATTTGCGCGATTACCTTATCCCGGATGATATACTAGCAGTTATTGCTTCTGTGTATCAACATCGTTTGTTGTTTAAAGAGTACCTTACACCTAAACAAAAAGCCGTTGCTATACAATCTCTTATCAAAGAAGTTCCAGTACCTTTAAAACGAAATAAAAGGTGATCATGATCAAAACTACATTCTTCATTCTAAAAAAATTGTTGTTTATCTTATCTTATGTCGTCATTTTGTTGTATACATTCATTTTCCCAACACCTGTTTCTTGGGTAGTGTTTTATTTTTTTACCCTTCTATTCATTTTCTTGTGGGTAACTACTCTAATTACATGGAAAGATGTTCAATTTGAGTTTTCAGCAGACAAAAAGCACTTATCGACAGGGTTTTTGAAATTGAAGACTCGATTTTATTTTCCTATATGGGTATCAAATCTAGACATAACCATAGGAAATGACAAGCAATCTTTTTCAACACGCATTCCCAGCTTATTTAAATATCGTTTGGTGGTTCCTTTTGAACAACTGTCTTTTAAGCGCGGGAAATACGATACGCTTTTGCTTCGCACTTACGGCAAGGACTATCTAGGTGTATTCACGCATCGGTCAAAGCAGCGAATTCCGGTTGATTTGTCGATTTACCCTAAACCTCTGCCCTTTGACACCCTTTACCCGCTTTTACAACAACTAAATACACGGTTGGATTTGACGCTTCTTTCTGGCCATCAATCAGCCCAGTTTCGTCAACTGCGGGAACACCAAGCAAAAGACTCTTTGAAAGATATTGATTGGAAAGCTAGTTTTAAAAAGCAATCCTTGATGGTAAAAGAGTACGATAAAGAATCGGATACTGCTGTCACAATTGTCTTTTTAGGGTATCAAACGGAGTACTTTGAAGAGTTGCTCCGTTTGGCCTATAATCTTTATTTAGAAATTTCTCATTCCCAAGCCGTAAAATTGAGGTTGATTGGAAACTTTGAAGATGTGATTTCGTTGAAAGAAACTAAAGATTGTTTTTTAACGATCCAACCGGCTTTAGACTCGACCGAAATGGATTCTATTTTGGAGAATGAGGGTGTATTACCGGCTCAAACCATTCTGATCAGTCCCAAAAATCATACTTCATTGGTCAAAGAAAATCCTTCCGCTGCTTTTTACTCTATTACTGAAGATACACTGAATGACTTTCAGATTGGAGGTGTTTGATATGGCACCTACAAAAGAAGATATCTTAAGAATTCTAAAAAAATGGTCTTTAGTGCTCATAAATAGTGGTTTGTTTTTTCCTATTTTGCGTTTTTTTGTCCAATTGAACGACTTCCCTGCTTGGACTCCTCTTTTGGTTTATCTTGTGATCGTCCAATGCGTATGGATTCTCTTACCAAAATGGTACCTTTGGATCCCTGTTCAAGCAGCAGCTCTGAGTTACTTGATGTACGTCTATTTTCCTTTGGAAGAATCTTTCGGTTTAGAATGGTTGGCTGTTTTTTTACGACAAAACCGGATACTTCTCGATCAATTGCTTTCAGGTGACATTACTCTTTTGCCTAGTACATTAAGTTTGTTTGCCATATGCGCCGTTTTGTTAATCAGCAGTTACGCATTGATAAAACGGTTCAATCCTTTTTTATCTTTTATAACAGCATTAGGTTATTTACTAATCTTACAAGTCTTTACAGCGACTGAGTTGATGAACCTTATTCTTTCAACGTTGTTTTTCGGACTTTTGCTGATTGGTCTGACAAAAATACCTTCAGATAGTTCGTGGAGAAATACTCTGGTTACTTTACTCTTGTTTATGACTATAAGCTTTCTATTCGTCTCTATATCCTCTTGGGCGACAAATGCATTTACTGCCCAACAAGAGTGGATCATTTCAAAAACGGACAGCTTTCATACTGAACTAGAGGAACAAGGGCTTTTTGAATGGATAGACAAATACAGTCCTGGCGGAGTTTCTTCTAGAAGCGGGTATAGTGAAAACGACTCTAATCTTGGAGGTCCTCTTACTCAAAGACAAAATACTGTCTTTATTGCTCATACTGATCAACCGCATTACTGGCTGATTGAGTCAAAAGAAATCTATACAGGAAAAGGTTGGGAAACGAGCGTTGAAGAACAAGTAGAAGTTGATTTATCGCTATTTCAATTATTGGATAGAGAAAAAACGACTGTTGAATTAATGGATATTCTGATTGAACTCACTGACTCTTTTGACCAAATTCCTTATACTTATCAGACTATTGGTTTTGATTTTTATGAGGAAACAGAATCTATCAATTTATTAATGGAGATTCCTACTGGGCAGTATATCCTTGAAGATAAAGAAAATCGAGTAGATTCTTATACGGTGACTTTAGCTTCACCTGATTTGGATCTTACAGATCAGGACTCTTATTCCGATTCTGATGGCGAAGCAGTTAGTACATCATTTCATGATCGTCACACTCAACTTCCTGTTGATCTGCCGGAACGTGTAGTAGCATTGGCTCAAGATATTACAAAAAATGCTGAGACTACTTACGAAAAAGTCCGAGCCATAGAGCAATACTTGAAAGAAGATGATGGATTTGAATACAGTCTGTCTCAAACAGCTTACGTTCCTGAAGGAAGAGACTATGTCGATCATTTTTTATTTGATACAAAAGTTGGGTATTGTGATAACTACTCTACAGCTATGGTGGTTTTATGCCGAGCTTTAAATATCCCTGCTCGTTGGGCAAAAGGATTCAATAGTGGGAACCGAGTCAGTGAGGATGGAGAAATTCATTATGAAGTCACCAATGCTAACGCGCATTCCTGGCCAGAAGTTTATTTTGAAGAGATGGGTTGGATCCCTTTTGAACCGACTCCGCCTTTTACTCAGCCAGTTACTGATGAAACGACTTCTAATGAAGTGATTGATGATACAATCACTGCTGACGAATCCAGAACTCCTGAGTCCAGTGAATCGATAGATGAGTCAACTGAGGAAGAAGCAAGTGTAACAACAGACTCTATGGAAGAGGAAGCTTCTTCACCAGTGATTCCTGCTGAAAAAAGCTGGATTGAAAAAAATATCAGTTTTATTAGTATTGCGGCTATTATGCTCTTGCTTATAAGCTGCTTTATTAAAAGATGGACACTGACGTCTTATTTGATTAGCGGAATGCTGCACTCCTCTTTTCTTTCTCTGCAACAAAAGACAGCTCTGGTATATAGGTTATTTCAATTGAAGAAAAGACCACTGCCTCACCAAACCTTCCGTCAATACTTTAAAGAATGGTCAATGTTGATGCCTGAAAAAGAGTCTACAATCGAATCATTTGTTCAAATGATGGAGGAAATTGCCTATTCTCCAGAAGAGGATATGGCAAGTGCTTCTACTGAACAACAAATTTTACTGCTCAAGATGGTAGAATTATTTAAACTCTACCAGGCTAAGCCTAAAAATTTAGCGCAATAGCATACCAATAAAGCGTCCTTTCTACAGAATAGAGGTAGAAAGGACGCTTTATCTATTAATTTGATAATGAAACAGATTCTTGTTGATAGATTTTTTTGGCAACTTGTAAGCTGAATTCAGCACAGTATCTTCCAGCCGTATCTAAGTCTTCGATGCCATCATCTGTTACTTCAGAATTGGATATCGTTCGTATAGACAAAAATGGCACTTTGAAAGCATCAGCTATTTGTGCTACTGCATAAGCTTCCATTTCTTCTCCACTTGTTTGGAAATGTTGATGGAACCATTCGATTCGGTCAATTTCTCTATTCCAAAAATCTGCTGTCCCTATCTTACCGACGACAACTTTTCCACGAGAATACTCTCCCGCCACATCTCTTGCAGCTGATAAAAGTTCTGGATCGCTTTTAAATACAAATTTTTCTTCTAAGCGACCATCTTCCTCGCGGATAAACGAATGCATCGGAACCCAATTTTCTGGAGACATCCCTTCTTCTTTATCTCGATGTGGTGACATAAAAGAGTTGATGTGGATGATTTCTTCTCCGATAATCGTATCAAACACACGTAAATTGGGATCATGACCACCCGCCGTTCCTTGATTGATGATCAAACCAGGATGGTATTTGTCGATCAAAATCGTAGTAGATGCAGCAGCATTAGCCATTCCAATTTCAGACCTGGAAACAATTAAAGGCATACTGTCAATTTCACCTATGTAAAACGAATATGTACCAAATTTTTCTTCTTTATATGTTTCCATTGCTTCCAAAAGTGCGATTATTTCTCCATCCATAGCTCCTTGGATAGCGATTAAAGGTTTCATTTGTATCAACATACTCTCTCCTTGTTAAAAGCGAATTTTTTTTAAATTAAAATAAAAATCGTTTGTCTTTATATACTATAATCTATTAAATAGGATTATTCAACATTAAAAAAAGATTTTAAAAACGAACTTTACTGATAAATAAAAAAACATACTACTTTGTAAAGTAGTATGTTTTTGGTTCTATTTAACTGTCACACCTTCTACAGCAACTTCTTCTGCTGTATCACGTAAAACTTTTTGCGATTGATATGGATAACGAATTCCTAATGTATGCTTAGCAATTTTTACCGTATGATCACTAATCCGTTCCAAGTTTGAAACAATGTCTACGAATAAGATTCCATCTGATGGAATCCCTACTCCTTTATTTAAACGTTGAATGTATTTTTCTCTTATGGCATGCTCTAATTGATTCACTTCTTTTTCACGCTTGATGACTCTTCCAGCTAAAGAATAACTGTCTTCGTTATAAGCTAAAATCGTGTCTTCAATATTTTGTTGAACTAACTTAAATAAAGACATCAAGTCCTCATCATAAAATACTTTCTCTATTTCCGTACTATCTAAATTCTTTTTGTTATTCTTTGCAGCTATTGAAGCTTCGCGGATATTTTTCAAAATACTTTCGCAGTGATCTCCGATTCGCTCAAGGTATTTCGTCACATCCATCATCACTACATGGTCGCCTGTGTTGTGAAGCGGCAATTCAACATTTGACAACAGCATAAGGTACTCTGTGATTTCAATATCTGTTCTGTTCACAACTTCTTCTAATTCCATCGTCTTCTTTTTGCTGTTTTCATCTTGTTTTTTATAATAAGAGAACATTTCTTGGAATTCTTCCAATACGAGTTCTCCCATTTGATTGATTTCTACTTTAGCTTGATTCAACGCCATAGCAGGGGAACTTTGGATCAATGTCTGATCCAGAGAAGTACCACCATACTTAGCTTCAGCCTCTTGGCTAGGCACTATTTTGGTCACTACAGCTGCAATTTGATTAATGAACCACATTTGAATTAACACGTTCGTAATATTGAACAATCCATGTGCAAATGCAATCTGCATTTCTGGGTTTAAGTTCAGTAAAGATCCAAGGTAAATAATCAGGTCCGTAAATGGATATAAGACCAGCATAATCAAAATAGTTCCAATCAAGTTAAAAATAACATGAGCTCCTGCTGTTCTTTTGGCCGCAACACTGGCACCGATTGCTGCCAATATAGCAGTAATAGTCGTTCCGATATTATTTCCAAATAACACAGGCAATGCACCTTCAAGAGCAATACTTCCGTGAGCGTATAATTCTTGTAAAATCCCAATTGTAGCACTTGAACTTTGTAACACTAAAGTCAGTCCTGTACCGGCAAAAACACCTAAAAATGGGTTTTCAGACAATTGAAGCATAAGATTTTTAAACTCTGGTAAGTACTCAAGTGGAGCCATACCTGCGCCCATCAATTCTAATCCGTAAAACAATCCACCAAAACCAAAAATAATTTGACCCATACTATTGATGGATGGATTTTTGAAGAAAAACAGCAATAATGCTCCTATAGCTAAAATAGGTAAAGAATAAGCTCCAATATCTATTCCAATAATAAAAGCTGTAATAGTAGTTCCTACGTTCGCTCCCATGATGACCCCTATAGCTTGTTTCAGCGTCATAAATCCAGCACTGACTAATCCTACTGTAATTACGGTTGTTCCAGAACTGCTTTGAATCAAAACTGTAACTAAAATACCTGCTAAAATCGCTCTTAGTGGTGTAGATGTAAATTTATTTAATATGTTTCGCAAGTTATCTCCAGCTGATCGTTGTAATCCGTCTCCCATGTATTTTAATCCAAAAAGGAAAATACCTAGTCCTCCTAAAAACTGAAATAACATTTCTTGTATATCCAATGATACCCCTCCATGTGTTATATAAACAATTATAAAAATAACCTTCATTTCTATAATAGAGGTTGGTATCAGAATAAAAAACATTTTTCTAGTTATTATGAGACTTTTCTTAACATAGAATTTACAATGTTAACACAAATTTTACATATTTAGAATTCATTCCGTTCTAGTCGTAGGAACAACTTAAAAAAGACATGATGCACTTTTAATCTCTAAAATGAAGGGCTAACCCTTTTAAGAAATTACGAGCGTATCTATCTAGACATACTTTATAATTGCGATGCCCTTCTTTTCTTAATAAGGCGCTTAATTCGCTTTTACTAATGTCTACGTCCACATCATAAAAAATATCCAATAGATCATCACTGGTTAATGAAAGAGCGATTTTTACTTTTTTCAACATTTCATTGTTAATACTTAAAGAGTTTTTCAATGGTTCTTCTGCTTTTAGAGAGTCATTTTTTCCAGAATCTTTTTTTCCACGTTTAAAAGTAATCAACCCATTTAAAAAACTGATCAATACGGTATTGTCTACTATAATATATGAATCTGGATCAACCTCTTCATCTTCTTCAAATTTATCTGGGTTCACCAGCATTTTTTCGACTTCTTCTTTAGTCACTTGAATACCACCAAGTTTAAACATTTCTATCATGTCATTTTCTTTGATATCCAGTGCGTAACGCAATCTAATTAAACGATCATTATTATTCATTATTTCCTCCACCATTCTAAAATTTCTATCTTACTTAGTATACCTTATTTTTCAACCAGAATAAAAAACAAACTGAAACTTGGAACCATTATATGTTCCAAGTTTCAGTTTGTTTAATCTGCAGCCCCTGCATAGCCCTCTCGAATATCAAATTCCGTGAGAGGTTCTGGACCTCTCATGACTTCTCTTTCAATATTCAACACACCGTTTCTGGTCGCTTTGACTTTCCAACGGACTAATTGAACCGTGCCGTGCTTGATCTCAATGGCGGTAATAATGGTAGGATAGATACAACAACCCGTATTAAAATAAGGATGATCTTTCTTCTTAGGGTATTTAAATCGATGGGTGTGACCACAAATCAGCATCATTTTGTGTTTCTCGATCCATTTGTTGTAATTCTTTTCTACCTTGTGTCGTTTGCTGACGTTTTTTACTGGACTAGAAGGATTGCGGATACCAAATGCATGAAGAAATCGCCAAAAATATTTAACGACAACATAGTCAGTCTCCAAAACTGATCGTTAGGGGCATCTCCTTGATGTCCATGCACAGTCAGTATTTCTTGACCAGTATCTCGATGCTTTAAAACCAAAGCTTCGACAGGTTCAAGTCCTTTTAGAAAATCAAAAAACACTTCATTATACTCATCATAATTCGTGTAGTAGTTCTTTTTTACATAGGATGGATACTTCAAGAAAATATCATGATTGCCATATATTTTGACTAATCGATCTTCATCAAAGAATTTTTTGATGGTATCGTAAACTGCAGGATGAGCATTTTTGGTGTGTTCGAAGTTTGAATACTCCAACATCTCGTCTCCATCCCCAGCCTCTACATAAGTATAATCATTTCTATAGTAATGTTGCAGTGCATACAGGTATATATCCCGATTCCTGGTAAATTCATCCGATAAGCTCCCGTCACCTCTGTGGACATCACTCATAAAAACGTATTTTGAATCATCATCAAAATATTCTACTTTAGCGTTTTTATAAGCCTCTGTTAACCTTCGATCGGTAAACATCTCCTTCACCTCTTCTGTTAAATCTTATTTACATAAAAAACGTACACTTTCTTCATTAATAAGTATACTGTATTCAGAGAATATAGTGAAAGAGAACAGCTTATAGAAGAGTGAATTAACTAAAACCGACTATAGAGTGAGGTACGTACGGCTCTTCAAGATACGCTATTTCATCCGTCGTTAATTGGAGGTTTAAGGCATTCATTGGCCCTTCTAATTGACTCATTTTCGTTGCTCCAATAATTGGTGAGACGACTGGATCTTTTTGCAGCAACCAGGCCAAAGCGATTTCCACTCGAGGCACACCTCTGTTTTCAGCTACTTCGCCTAACCGTTCAACGATTCTTCGATCTTGATCAGATGTAGAATCATACTTGCTCATGGCTACTTTGTCTGTTTCTAAACGTTTAGTCGTTTCAGACCAGTCTCTCGTCAATCGACCTGAAGCTAGTGGGCTATACGGAGTTACGGCAATTTTTTCTTCTCGGCAAAGCGGCATCATTTCTCTTTCTTCTTCACGGTAAATCATATTGTAATGGTTTTGCATCGAAACAAAACGAGTCCAGTTGTTCTTTTCTGCTACATGCAACGCTTTTTGAAATTGGAAAGCATGCATAGCTGAAGCACCGATGTAGCGCGCTTTTCCTGATTTCACCACATCATGTAAAGCTTCCATGGTTTCTTCTATAGGTGTATTGTAATCCCATCGGTGGATAATGTATACATCAACATAATCCATATCTAATCGTTTTAAGCTATTATCGATTTCTGCCATAATCGATTTACGCGAAAGCCCCGCTCCATTTGGACCATCATGCATTTTCCCATGAACTTTAGTGGCCACTACTACTTCTTCGCGTTTAGCATAATCTTTTAAAGCCCGTCCTAAAATTTCTTCACTTGTACCCAATGAATAGACATTTGCTGTGTCAAAAAAGTTGATGCCCAAGTCTAAAGCTTTTTTGATGATTGGGCGACTATCTTCCTCTTTCAAAGCCCATTTGTGCAGCCATTTATCTGGATCGCCAAAGCTCATACAACCTAAACAAATTCGTGAAACGTCCATCCCGGTATTCCCAAATTTAACGTATTCCATTACTCCATCTCCCTTTTCCATGACGATACCATTAGTATACTCCTTAGAGTCCACTCTAATGCAAGCGTTTTTAAATCGTCTTATAGCATCCCTATTTTTGTGCGAACCTCAACATCGTTCGGTTCAGTTTATCCGTCTCGTCATGAAAGATGGCGTGCCCGCTTTTTTAAAAGGCACCACGAGATTTTGCGGAATCAATTGCGACATCTCCTCTGTCAATTGATAGGAGCAAATCTGGTCTTTCTCCCCATGACAAATTAGTGTAGACACAGTAATCTTTTCCAGATCCTTGCTTAAATCTTCTTCTCGCATCATGATCGCAGAAAGCAAAGTCCCGTACGAGGAAGCTTTTAATGCTGTATTGATTAGCCAATCTCTATAGACGGCATAAGGCTTTTCGTGAAATAATTGCTTAACAAAGTCTTGAATCATTTTAGGCCGGTTTATTTGAATTTGCTCTATGACTTGAGTAATATCCGCTTTTTTCCAACCCGTTAAATAGTAAGGTCTTTTAACAAACTGCGGTGCGGCTGCACTGATCAAAATCAACTTTTGCACACCATAACTCTGATGACGAGCCATATAGCGTACTGCTGTAGCTGCACCCATCGAAAATCCCACCAAGATAGCTTCTTCAAGCTGCAGTTCTTCCATCACAGATTTAACATCATCTGCCAACTCATTGTAACTGTACTCTTCGATAACAAGATCTGAATCTCCAAACCCTCGCAAATCGACTCCTATAATGCGGTAACCTCTGGGTAAAAAGTAATTGTATTGGTATTCAAACATGCGATGATCAAATGGCCATCCATGCAAGAATACCAGCGGCTTCCCTTCGCCAATATCTTCTACTGCGATAGCATTATTCTTTTTACCTTTAATCGTCTTTTTCATACGCTGTCCCTCCTGTTTCTTCTCTACTCCAGTATAATAGAACAACGCTTTTTTCAAATGAATAAAGCTCAGGTTAAATTAGATTGTTATGAGGATCAATCTATTATCCGAATAATATAAATCTTGGTATTTCAAATCGCTCAGGTAGATGGTTTCTTTCGATTTTAGTGATTCGTTCTCGTAACTGTTCAAACTATAAAGAACAGCTAACTGATGGCATCCTTCCTTGAACTGTTCCTGAATATAAGCTTCTAAACCTCTTAAGCAACTTTTGTATTTATACGCTTGATTGTCGCGCTTATCGAATGAAGGTATATCGACAGCCAATGCGGCTGCTTGATACGGCAACTCTTTGAATGGAAAATACACACTATAACTGAAACGCTCTCCAGTGTCTTCACTCACGTTTTCTTCAAATTGAAACAGTTCTTTAAAAGCCAACAAAAATTCGTTTGATTGATAATCCTTTCTTTTCTTCGTGATCGTTTCTAGATTCAAAGGAATGGTTGAGGCAATATATATGTACTCTGTCATAGGAAAACCCCTTTTTCTGATTATACGTAAATACTAATTTTTATTCTGCAATCAAAACTACCTTTTATGTCTGCTTTCCTGTAAAATAAATCTAAGCTAAATGGAAAGATGTTTTATGGAAAGGAAGTGTTTTGATGAAACCGATTATTGGCATACCTGGAAATATCCTGACTCAACAATCTCCAAGCTTTGATGGTCTTCCGATCACTTACACTCCTCACGGTTTTGTTGAGGCTACTATTACAGCATATGGATTACCCAACATGATTCCTTTAGGAGATCCCAAAGATGCTAAAGCATATATTTCTCATATTGATGGCTTGTTGCTGGCAGGTGGGCAAGATGTGTCTCCTTTACTATACGGCGAAGAACCGATCCCTGCTTTAGGAACGACAAGTCCACTTCGAGATACCTTTGAAATAGCATTAATCAAAGAAGCCGTTAAACAGCAAAAACCTATTCTAGGTGTTTGCCGAGGATTGCAGTTGTTAAATGTAGCTTACGGTGGTACATTATATCAAGACCTTGCGACTTCGTATTCGGATCTGACCGTCCAACACATCCAGCACACACAATATGACAATGGAGCCCATACGATAACTTTGGATCCGGACAGTCGTTTAGCAAAAGTTTTTGGACCCGCTTATGTCGTCAATTCTTATCATCATCAAGCCATAAAAGAATTGGCTGAGCCTTTTGAAGCTGTTGCTTGGAGTAAGGATAAATTGATTGAAGGTTTCGAAGCTAAAGATCCTTCTGCCAATATCGTAGCCGTCCAATGGCATCCCGAATTGATGATCCACACAGACGAAAAAATGCAGCAATTATTCACTGATTTTGTGAGTCGTGTCAAAAAAAGCATTGCACCAGCTTTGTAAGCGAACACTGAAACTATTTCAAAAAATCCCGCAAAAAAACTCCGACTGGAACGTCCGGTCGGAGATCTTTTTTTGAAAAAAATAAAAAGCGGTCAAAACCTTGTTAAACCACTATATGTTGTGTTTGTAAGTTTTTTCTAATCGAAATATGGTGTTTTCCAATTGCAAGTCGATATAAACAAGTGTAGAATAATGATATCATTTAGAAGCGAAAAGGAGAATATACTATGGCTAATAAAACAATCGTCATTTACTCAAAACCGAATTGCATGCAATGTAATTTTACCAAAAAATACTTGGATGATAAAGGTGTTACTTACGAAATAAAAGATATTTTTGAATCTGAACAAGCTTTAGCAGAAGTGCAGCAATTAGGATTCAGTTCAGTTCCCGTTATCCTTGCTGATGGTGAAGAAGCATTTAATGGATTCCGCCCTGATTTATTAGATCAATTAGTATGAAAGTAGTTTATATTTCCTTGACCGGCCAAACGAGAAAATTTGTGCACAAACTAGACATGGATTTGTTGGAGATTTCTTCGACAAATCCATTTATCAGTATTAATGAGCCCTTTATCATTGTTGCGCCGACCTATGAAAGAGAAGCTACAGAAATCTTATACGATTTTATTGAAACAGCTGATAACAAAAAGTACTTTAAAGGAGTCGCTGGCGGCGGGAACTTAAACTTTGGACAGTTGTTTGTTTTTACAGCGAAAGATCTTGCAAAAGAATATGATGTACCTTTACTACATACCTTTGAATTTCAAGGGAATGACGAAGATGTAAAAAAATTGAAGAAAGCGGTGAACGACCTTGGACAAGCCTAAATTAGCAACAAAACCCAATGAGGTCACTTATTTTAAATTAAACAATGAATTGAATCGACCTGTTAATGGATCTATTCCATTGCACAAAGATCGTGAAGCAGTCCGTGCTTACTTTTTAGAATATGTGAATCCCAATACTGTTTTCTTTTATACGTTGGATGAAAAGTTAAACTATTTGGTAGAAAATGATTATATCGAAGAAGAGTTTTTAAACCAATACGATAGAGAATTCATCAAAGATTTATTTAATGAGATCTACAATCGTAAATTCCGTTTCCGTTCTTTCATGTCTGCTTATAAGTTCTACACACAATACGCGTTGAAAACAAATGACGGCAAGAGATTCTTGGAACGTTATGAAGATCGTATCGTATTTAACGCATTGTATTTGGCAGATGGCAATAAAGAACTAGCGTGGACGATCGCAGATGAGATTATCAATCAGCGTTATCAACCTGCTACACCTACTTTCTTGAATGCTGGACGTAAACGTCGTGGAGAATTAGTCTCTTGTTTCTTGATCCAAGCAACAGATGATATGAACAGTATCGGACGCGTTGTCAACAGTGCATTGCAATTGTCTCGTATCGGTGGTGGGGTTGGAGTAAATCTATCCAACTTGCGTGCTGCAGGAGATCCCATCAAGAAAATCGAAAATGCATCAAGCGGTGTTGTACCGGTTATGAAATTATTGGAAGACAGCTTCAGCTATTCTAACCAATTAGGTCAACGTAATGGTGCCGGAGCAGTTTACTTGAATGTATTCCATCCAGATATCGTTTCGTTCTTATCCACTAAAAAAGAAAACGCCGATGAAAAAGTTCGTGTGAAGACTCTTTCTCTTGGTCTAACTGTACCGGATAAATTTTATGAACTATGTGCTCATGACGAGCAAATGTACTTGTTCAGTCCGTATGATGTAGAACGTATCTATGGTAAGCCTTTCTCTTATGTAGACATTACTGCTGAATACGACAACCTTGTCAATAACGAAGAAGTTCGCAAATCTAAGATTCGCGCTCGTGATTTGGAAAACGAAATCTCTAAATTGCAACAAGAATCAGGATATCCTTACATCATCAACATTGATACAGCTAACCGTGAAAACCCGATTTATGGAACGATCACGATGAGTAACTTGTGTAGTGAAATCTTGCAAATTCAAGAACCTTCTCTAATTAACAATGATCAAAGCTATGAAACATTAGGAACAGATATCAGCTGTAACTTAGGTTCAACAAATATCGTGAACTTGATGGAATCTCCTGACTTTAGTAAATCAGTTGATGCTATGGTTCGTGCGTTGACAACTGTTACAGATCAATCAAGTATTGATGCTGTCCCTTCTATCAAAAATGGAAACGATCAATACCACACGATTGGTTTAGGAGCTATGGGCTTACACACCTACTTGGCTTTAAACCAAATCGAGTACGGTTCTCCAGAATCGGTTGAATTTACAGATGCTTACTTTATGCTATTAAACTTCTACACGTTGAAATCAAGTAACCGTATCGCTATGGAACGCAACACTTCTTTCCATAACTTTGAGAAATCAAAATATGCGACTGGTGAATACTTTGATAAATACACTGCAGCAGATTTTGCATTTGAAAATGAAAAAGTTCGTCGTTTATTCGACGGCATTGCTGTCCCAACAAAAGATGACTGGGCTGCTTTGAAAGCATCAATCATGACTGGCGGATTGTACCACCAAAACCGTCTGGCTGTAGCGCCGACAGGTTCGATCAGCTATGTAAATGAAACATCTTCCAGCTTGCATCCAATCACTCGTCTGATTGAAGAACGCCAAGAGAAGAAAACGGGTAAAACTTACTACCCTGCTCCATACCTGTCGAATGAAACACTGCCTTATTACAAATCAGCGTACGATATCGACATGCGTAAAGTCATTGATGTCTATGCAGCAGCACAAAAACACATTGATCAAGGAATGAGCTTGACCTTATTCTTACGTTCTGAAATACCTGAAGGCTTATACGAATGGAAAAACGGCCGTACAAATAAACAAACCACACGTGACTTAAACATCTTAAGACACTACGCGTGGAAAAAAGGCGTTAAATCCATTTACTACGTCAGAACATTTACAGAAAACTCAGAAGAAATCGGCTCAAACCAATGCGAAAGCTGTACGATATAAAAAGTAAGTGAAGTGCCTCGCTTAGCTCCGACAGAAAAATCTATTTTCATTTTAGAGGACGCTTTTTGTCCTCAAAAACGAAAATGATTTTATCCGAGGAGCTGAGGCACGTAACTGAACTAAAAAGGATGCGGAGAAAGCCCGAAAGAGATGAAGGAAAAATAGGGGAAAATTATTGTGGTGCTTTTCAACCACAAAATTTTCCATCTTTTTTCCAAAATCTCTGGCTTTCGCAGCTCTACTAAAGGATGCGGAAATCGCTGGTCTGACTCGAAAGGATAATCCATTCTCTTTTTAGAGGACGCTTTTTGTCCTCAAAAAAGAGAATGATTTTACCGAGAGTCAAGCGATTGCAGCTCTACTAAAGGATGCGGAGTGGGTCTGGGAGCAATGAAGCAAAAACAGGAAAATTTGAATGGGGTTCTTTCTACCCCAATCAAATTTTATCTTTTTTGCAAAATTGCTGACCCACGTAGCTCTACTAAAGGATGCGGAGTTCACCCCTCCCCTCCTCTTTAGTTTTACTCAAAAAATGCAGCAAGTAACACCTTGACCATATAAATTTGAAAGTAAGGAGATTTTGATTCGATGACAGAACAATATCATGCCATAAATTGGAATAAAATTGAGGATATGATCGACAAGCTGACCTGGGAAAAACTGGTTGAACAGTTTTGGACAGATACGCGTATCCCTGTATCAAATGACTTGAATGATTGGTACAACCTTCCTAAAGAAGAAAAAGATATGATGGGAAAAGTTTTTGGCGGACTTACTTTGCTGGATACTCTTCAATCACAAGATGGAGTCGCTTCTTTGAAAGACTCGATTCGGACTCAACATGAAGAAGCTGTTTACAATAACATCCAGTTTATGGAATCTATGCACGCTAAAAGCTATAGTGCTATCTTCAGTACTTTAAATACAAAATCAGAAATTGAAGAAATCTTTCAATGGACGAATACAAATGACATGTTGCAGAAAAAAGCAGCTGTCTTAAATGACATTTATCAAAACGGAACAGAATTGCAACGAAAAGTTGCGAGTGTTTTATTGGAATCCTTCTTATTCTACTCAGGATTTTTTGCTCCTCTTCATTATTTAGGAAACAATAAAATGCCTAACGTAGCTGAGATCATCAAGTTGATCTTGCGTGATGAATCTGTCCATGGAACATACATTGGATACAAATTCCAAATCGCATACAATCAATTACCGGAAGACGAGCAAGAAAGTTTGAAGAATTGGACATATGAATTGCTCTTCACTCTTTACCAAAATGAAGTGAAATACACTCAATACCTTTATGACGAAATCGGCTGGACAGAACGCGTAAAAGTTTTCCTACGTTACAACGCTAATAAAGCTTTGCAAAACTTAGGTTTCGATCCTCTATTCCCGGATTCTGCAGATGATGTAGATCCAGTCATTATGAATGGAATCTCTACTGGAACCTCCAACCATGATTTCTTCTCGCAAGTTGGAAACGGGTATTTAGTGGGTATGGTGGAATCTATGGAAGACGAAGATTATGCTAAGTGGACGGTTTAATAACCCCTCTATTCTAGTCTTTCCAATCTATAAGTGAACATTTAGCCTTTTTTCACTGATTTACCTTCGTCATTAACCGAAAAACAATTGCTTTTTTATGCATTAAAATTTAAAATTGTATTATTGAGCCTAGTGCATCCGCATTAGGCCGTTTCTTTTGGCGTTTTTGCTGTTTAAAACGTCAGTTAATAAAAATATTCTATAGTAAGGAGCGTATATATGAAATTTATTTGGCAATACCTGCGGAAGCATCCTAAGTTATTGATTATTAATACTATTGGAGCTTTTGGATTTATCTTGATCAACTTAGGTCTTCCTACTTTGCTGGCACAAATGATTGATAATGCAATCATTCCAGGAGATAGCGGCTTGATTTGGCGTTATGCGTTTTTTATGCTCCTGTTAACAATATTCGGTTTTGCAGGCAGGGTCGTCAATTCTTATGCGTCCAGTAAAGTCGTCAGCACGATGACAATGGACATTAGAAATGATACTTATACCAGTATGATGAAATTCTCTCATGCTGAATACAATGAAATCGGGGTTTCTTCTTTAGGTACCCGAATCACTACTGACGCGTTCGTCATTCTCCAATTTACAGAAATGATTTTGCGTTTAGGAGTCATCACTCCTTTGATGTTGGTCATGAGTGGAGTTTTGATCATACGGACAAGTCCTAACTTAGCTGTAGCTGTTCTTCCAGCGATCCCTGTCATCATCTTATTGATTTTTGTTATTGCTCGTGCAACTCAGCCATTATCCAAGAAACAACAATCCCTTTTAGATAATATCAACCGTATTTTAAGAGAAAGCCTGACTGGTCTGCGCGTGATTCGTGCGTTTAACCGTGAGGACTTTCAAGAAAATCGTTTTGGCGATACAAACAATGACTATAGAAAAGTGTCTTCTCGCTTATTCAAATTAGTCGCTTTAACACAACCTGGATTCTCTTTGATCATCAATATAGTAATCATATCAATTGTCTGGCTAGGTGCTCGTCAAATTGCTGAAGGTACTATTCAAGTCGGAGTTCTAGTAGCTTTCATTGAGTATGCTTTCCATGCCTTATTCTCTCTCTTATTATTTGCAAATATCTTTATCATGTACCCACGAGCTTCAGTGAGTGCGAACCGGTTAAAAGAAGTATTGGAAAAACAAAGCTCTATTGATCCAAATGAACAAGGTGTAAGAGCAACAGAAACAGAAGGCTACATCACTTTTGAGAATGTCAGCTTCCAATATCCTGACGCAGATAAACCTGTATTGAAAAACATCAGCTTTGCGTCAAAACCAGGCGAAACCATTGCTTTTATTGGATCAACTGGTAGCGGAAAATCTTCTATCGTTCAATTGATTCCACGTTTTTACGATGTCACTGAGGGTCGTATTTTAGTAGACGGCGTAGACATTCGTGAATACAACTTGAAAGCACTTCGCCGCAAGATCGGCTATACCCCACAAAAAGCTTTATTGTTTACTGGTACAATCACAGAAAACCTTAAATACGGAAATTGGGATGCCACACGCAGCGAGATTGAAGAAGCTTCATCTGTCTCTCAATCAAAAGAATTTATTGAACGCTTGAAAAACCATTACGAAACAGTTTTATCAGAAGGCGGAAGTAATTTATCTGGTGGACAAAAACAACGTTTGTCTATTGCCCGCTCGATCATTCGTAAACCAAGTATTTATATTTTCGATGATAGTTTCTCAGCTTTGGACTTTCAAACAGATGCTATTTTGAGAAATCAATTGAGCTTGGTCACACAACATGCAACAACGATCATTGTCGGACAACGCGTCAGCTCTATCATGAATGCAGATCAAATTATTTTGCTGGATGAAGGAGAAATCGCTGCAAAAGGTACTCATAAAGAACTATTGCAAACAAGCCCTCTTTATCGTGAAATTGCATCATCTCAGTTGAGTGAGGAGGAGTTGAACCAATGAAAGGTTTAAAACAAATAGCTCGTTTATGGGTCTACCTTAAAAATTATAAAGGCCAATTTTTCTTATCTATATTTGGAACCGTAGTTTCTTCTATCGCAAATGCTTTAGAACCATTTATTATTGGTTTAGCTATTACTGAAATTACTAGAAACTTCGCAGATATGTTACGCGGTGTTGAAGGCGCAGGAATGAATTATCCTTATTTAACACAAATATTGATTCTGTATTTCGTTCGCGGAATGTTTTTCCACGGCGGTCAATACCTTGCTCAATACACTTTAACGAATGTAGTTCAACAAGGTATGCGTGATTTAAGAAATGACATTTCTTCTAAAATCAATCGTCTGCCGGTTTCTTATTTTGACAAACATCAAATTGGAGACATTTTAAGCCGTGTTACAAGCGACGTGGACGCTATTACGAATGCTTTGCAACAATCACTCGTACAAGTACTGAATGGTCTCTTATCCATCTCATTTGCTATTGTAATGATGTTAACGTTGAACATTCCGTTAGCTTTTGTGGTCATCTTGACTATTCCATTGGCTATCATAGTTGCACGCATCATTATTTCGGCTTCTCAAAGTTCTTTCCGTGGTCAAGCAGATGCTTTAGGAGATTTGTTTGGATTCACTCAAGAGAATTTGAACGGATTTACTGAGATCAAATTATACGGAAAAGAAGATGATTCTATCACAGAGTTCAAACGCCGCAACTTAAATTTGCGCGACCAAGGATTCAAAGCTAGTTTCATTTCTTCTCTTTTAGCTCCTATTGTAGGTTTGATTTCAAACTTTGCTTACATCATTGTGGCAATGGTCGGAAGCTACTTTGCTTTCAATGGCGCTTTGACGATCGGTAACTTGCAAGCTTTCGTACAGTACGTATGGCAAGTTAACCAGCCTATCACAACCATTGCTCAGCTTTCTGGAATCATGCAAAGTGCCGGAGCTGCAGCTGGACGTATCTTCGAATTCTTAGATGAATCTGAAGAAGTTCAAGGTATGGTAACGACTGAACTGCCGGAAAAAGTTAAAGGTGCAGTTGAATTTGATCATATCTCTTTCAGTTACAATCCTAAAAACCCTTTGATGAAAGACATCAGTGTTCGCGTTAATCCTGGTGAAATGGTTGCAATCGTTGGACCAACTGGTGCTGGTAAAACTACACTGGTCAATCTATTGATGCGTTTTTATGATGTTGACGGCGGAAGTATCAAAGTTGATGGCGTCGATATCAAAAAGATTACCCGCTCTGATCTACGCAAACACTTTGGAATGGTTTTACAAGACGCTTGGTTATATCAAGACTCTGTTATGGAAAATCTTCGCTTTGGGAAATTAGATGCGACAGATGAGGAAGTCATCCATGCAGCTGAAATTGCCAACGTAAACCACTTCATTCAGACTTTGCCAAACGGTTATGGCATGGAAATCAATCAAGAAGCCAGCAACATCTCGTTGGGGCAAAAACAATTGATGACGATCGCTCGAACAGTATTGTCTGATCCAGATATTTTGATCCTGGATGAAGCGACAAGTTCTGTTGATACTCGTTTAGAGAAACTGATTCAAGAAGCGATGGATAAAGTGATGGAAGGTCGAACAAGTTTTGTTATTGCTCACCGTTTGTCTACTATCCGTAATGCAGATTTGATTTTGGTTATGGACCAAGGTTCTATTATTGAACAAGGAACACATGACTCATTGTTGGCACAAGGCGGTTTCTACGCTAACTTGTACAACAGTCAGTTTTCTGAATCGGCTGCAGAATAATGAAGTCTTAAAAACTATCTGATTATAAAAAGCGTTGATGACACAATGAACTGCTCCCTGTCAAGTAGACAGGTAAATAAACAAAATATTTGTGCCATGTATGATACTTTTCATCCATGGCTTTTTTTATGCCGGAATGCTTAAGCCCATTTTTAACGTCACCCGTTGGGTGTTATAAAACCCAATATATTGTTTAATATCATTCTCTAATTCTTCAAAGCTCACATAAGTGTTCAGCCGATACATTTCTTCTTTAATAATTCCCCAAAAGTTCTCCATTGGACCGTTATCAATGCATTTCCCCACACGAGACATACTGTGGGTGAGTTGATGTTTCTTCACAAAATTATTAAAGTCGTATGACGTGTATTGATATCCCCGATCGCTATGAATAAGCGTTTGGGTTGGTATAATCTTGTCTTCAATTTGGCGAACTGTATCACGAACTAAGGCATTATCATTACGCTTCGATAGTTTAAAGGCTACGATCTTATTTTCGCCATAATCCAATATGGCACTAAGATAAGCTTTGGCGTTCTCTCCATACTTAAATTCAGTCACATCGGTTAATAAGACTTCCATCGATTGATAGTCCTTTCGGAATTCTCTATTGAGGACATTATCGGCGATATGTGCAGGATTGTGGGGCTTGTAACGATATCGTTTCCGACGGATAACAGCTTTCAAGTTCAGTAATTTCATCAAACGATAGACACACTTATGGTTTACTTTAGCGTTCATGAAGTGGTTCAGATAGATAGTTATTCGACGATAGCCATAAATACCTTTATGCTTTTCATAGACTTGAAGGATTAATTCAACAAGCTTTCGAAGCCGTTTTTCCGACGCAGTCGGCTTGCGTTTCAACCACTTATAATAACCCGCTCTGCTCACACCCAAAGCATCACAGAGATGGATTACTTTGTATCCTTCTTTTTGTAGTTTCTTGATCGTTTGGTATTCCGCTTCATACCTCGTTTGCGTGACATCAACTCTCTTTCCACTTCTTCTAACTTTTTTAACGCTACGTTCTCCGTTTCTAGATACTCATTTCGTGCTCTTAAAGCTGCATTTTCAGCCCGGATTCTTTCTTCTTCCGTTTGAACAGAGTTTGGTTTGCCGCGACCTCGTCCATCTACTAGTCCGTCAGGACCATGCTTCTTATATTTTTGAACCCATGAATACACGCTATTGTAGGATACCTGATACTTCTCAGCAGTTTTTTTATAAGATAAACTATTAGCTAGGCAGTCTTGGACTATTTTGATTTTTTCTTCTTGTGTTGATTTTTTATCTGTCATCGTATACACCTCGGATTTTGGAGAATAGCTCCTCATTTCTTCCCCTTTAGTATACTTGTTTATCCAGCTCCTGACAGTATCAACTTTTGGGATATTATATTTAACAGCTAGCTGACCTATAGGTAATCTATCTTCTAAATATTCTTTCACGACTAAGTCCTTAAATTCTTTGCTATATTTATTGTACTTAGATTTAACTTGAATCCCACTAATTCCATGCTCTTGGTATCTTAAGACTTTATCCCAAAAGGACGTCCAATTAATTAATAAACCATAGGCTTCTTTTAATTCTTTGAAACTGATTCCTTCATTCAGATACATCAAAATATATCTTTCGATTTCTTCAGTTGTATGTTTACTGTTTGAACGCATAAAAATCCCCCTAAAGTAATTTTACTTTTTTAAGTGTCTACTTTAGGGGGAGCATATCACAATTGTCATCAACGCTTTTTTTAGATATCGAGGTTTATCTATTTTTAATCATATATAGAATTCATGAAATAAGATGCTTTAACTCATAAGTTTCAGGTTGATTGGATTCAGCTATCTTTGTGAGCGAGAATTCTCTGTCCCTCTTTTTCACCACAAAAAAGGATCACCACCTGCCAATAAGCACAGGTAGCGATCCTATTTCTTCTTTTCTATCGATATATTTCTTTTTTACTCTGTTACAGGAACTACTGCACCATCCCAAGTTTCAAGAATGTAATCTTGAACTTCTTGAGATCTTAAAACTTCTACTAATTTAGTAATAGCTTCATTGTCTTTATCTTCGCTTCTTACTGCAATGATATTTGCATAAGGCGAGCTTTCACTTTCTAAAGCAATTGAATCTTCTAACGGGTTTAATCCTTGATCTACTGCAAAGTTGGAGTTGATTGCTACAATGTCCCCTTCACCTTGTGTGTAAAGTGTTGGCATCAAAGCAGGATCATTTTCATATTCAAAGACTAAGTTCTTCGAATTTTCTGTAATATCATCAAATGTTGCAGTGGTTAAATCTGTTCCTTCGTCTACACTCACTAATCCAGCTTCTTGGAAAATAGCAATAATACGGCCCCAGTCAGGTTGGTTGCTGCTGACAAGAATCGTTGCTCCATCCGGCAGCTCATCTAAACTAGCATATTCTTGCGAGAATAAGCCGATTGGTTCCAAATGAATTCCACCAGCATTAACGAAGTCATAATCATTTTCAGCTACAGCAGCTTCAAAGAAAGGAACGTGTTGGAAGTAGTTTGCATCCAAGTCGCCTTCATCCAACGCTACGTTAGGCACAACATAATCATTGTAAGTACTGATATCCAGCGTAACACCTTCTTCTTCTAAAATAGGCGCTGCGAATTCTAAGATTTCCGCATGCGGTGTGTTGCTGGCACCAATTTTGATTGTTGTTTCTTCTGTGTTTCCATTTGAAGTATCTCCAGCATTCTCGCTGTTTCCACATGCAGCTAATAAAAGAGCTGCTCCTACTGTTGCTAATGATTTGATAAAGATCGATTTTTTCATAACTAACTTCCCCCTAATGATTTTTTTAATGGTTAAACCCTATTTTAAATTGACTCTTTCTTTTTAGCGTTTGTCTACTCGGTCAACTACTCGTTCTCCGATGCCTTGTATCAGAAATACCATGATCAAGACGATGACTGTCGCAACTAATGTGACTGTCGGCTGGTTTCTTTGGAATCCTTCCAGATAAGCTAGATTTCCCAATCCACCTGCTCCAATAACCCCCGCCATAGCTGTGTACCCAACTAACGAAATAGCCGTAGTAGTGATTCCGGCGATAATAGAAGGCAGGCTTTCTGGTATCAGAACTTTATAAATAACTTGCCATTTATTGGCTCCCATTGCTTCAGCAGCTTCAATGACTCCTTTATCTATTTCTCTAAAACCAGTTTCTACTAAACGTCCATAAAAGGGTGCTGACGAAATAATCAGCGCGGGTAAAGCAGCCACCGGTCCAATAATCGAACCGACCAGTTGTTTAGTAAATGGAATCAATAATACAATTAAAATAATGAAAGGTACAGATCTAAATATATTTACAAACATACTGACGATAAGGTGCAGTACTTTTGCAAAAACACTTTTTTTCCCAGCAGTTTCATACAATAATAATCCAATCACCAAACCTAAAATAAAGACTGCTGCTACAGAAATAGCTGTCATCAATAAGGTTTCTTGAGTAGCTTCTTGAATTCTTTCCCAGTTGACCTCTTCAAAATCAACATACTGAGAAAAAAGACCTTCTCCTACAATCAGAGATTTAAACATGTTCGATCACCTCAGCTTCTACATTCATTTTAGTTAAATCCGCTAATACTGAGCTGATTTCAGTCGAATCTCCTGTCACTTGAACATACAAAGAACCAATTGAGCCAGACTGTGTCTGTTGGATGCTTCCTTGAATGACATTCAACTCGATGTCGTGATGACGAATCAATTGGCTTAAAACAGGTTGTTTTGAGTTCTCAGCATTGAACGTCAAATGAAGCAGCTTGCCATTCGGGTAATCTTTGAATACTTGAGCCAATACGATGTCTGTCTCTTCGCTTTCCGGATCTGTGTCTTGGCGAATGAATCGTTTCGTGATTTCTTGTTGCGGACGTTTGAAAACTTCCAGCACATTACCCTCTTCAACAATTTTTCCTTTTTCCATCACGGCTACTTTGTGACAGATTTTTCGCACTACATGCATTTCATGAGTGATCATAACGATGGTTAGATTCAATCGTTTGTTGATCTCTAACAATAACTCTAAAACCTCATCCGTTGTTTGCGGGTCTAATGCGCTAGTCGCTTCATCACATAACAGCAATGTCGGTTCATTTGCTAAAGCTCTAGCAATACCTACACGTTGTTTTTGCCCTCCAGAGAGTTCAGCAGGATAAGCATCCTCTCTTCCCTCTAACCCTACTAAACGAATCAGCTCATAAGCTTTTTCCAGCTGGTCATGTTTAGGAACATTAGCAATTTCCAGCGGCAGCAAAATATTTTCGAGAACGGTTCTTGACCACAATAAATTGAAATGTTGGAAGATCATCCCAATTTTTTGTCTCTTTTCTCTTAATGCTTTTCCGGTCAATTTTGAGATCACGCTGTCTCCTAAAGTGATTTCTCCTTTAGTTGGTTTTTCTAACCCATTGAACATGCGGACTAATGTACTTTTTCCAGCACCGGAGTAACCGATGATCCCGTAAATTTCTCCGCTCTCAATGGAGAGATTTACGTTGTCTACAGCAGTTAGCGTTCCTTGTTTCGTATCAAAACTTTTGATCACATTGGATAATCTAATCATTTTTTCTGCTCTCCATTCTTCACTGTTTCTTTCCCATACAATAAAAAAACTTTCGCCCACTATTCGAGTTAATTACTCAAATAAAGGACGAAAGTTGTCGTTTCGTGTTACCACCTTAATTTATCCATCCATTACTGAATGAACCTTAGCCAGTACGGAGCCCATTGCTGACTCTTATACTGTGACTCTATATCGGGAGTTCCCGGAACAAGCTTGTGCATAGCATTCACTCATTCTGCTCAAAGACCATCTTCGATTTTGCTTCCAATACTCCTTTTCAGCAACCGGAGCTCTCTAAAAATTTTCAGCCAAAATTTACTCTTCTTCTCATAGCATGTTATTCTGATTAATCTTGAGACTTAGTTTATCAGTCTCTATGGAGTCTGTCAAATCTTTTTTATAACTGAATATCATTTTCCAGCTTTTCAAATTCACTAATGTCGACGTTCGTCAGTTCAACGATCCAATTGCTCTGTTGATCTTCACTGTTCAAGCCTTCAGGACTATTCAATAGCTCTTCATTGAATTGAACAACCTCACCGCTTAATGGAGATTCCAATTCTGTGACAGCCTTTGCTCCTTCAACACCCAGCAACGAGTCTCCAGCTTTCATCGTTTTGATCTCTTTAGGCACATCTGCAAACATGACTTCACCTAGATCATCTTGACCTTTTTCTGACAAGCCGATACGGTAATGTTCACCGTTTTTTGCTACCCATAAACCATTTGAACTGTATTTTACTTCAACTGCCATTCGCCAACGTCTCCTTCTCTATTACAACAATACTTGATAATTTTCTTCTTTAAATCCAACTAGGACTGCCGTTTCGTCAACAAGTAAAGGGCGCTTTACCAACATACCTTCTGTGGACAACAACTCTGCAGCTTCTTCTTGGGACAAATGCTGAAAACTTTCTTTCAGACCTTTTTCTCTATATACCATGCCGCTCGTATTGAAAAAGCGTTTCATCGGTAAATCAGTCTGTTTAAACAGTTCCATCACTTCTTCTTTAGCAGGAGGATTTGTTTTTAAATTAATTTCCTCAAATTCAATCTGGTTTTGCGTTAACCATTTTTTGGCTGCTTTGCAGGTTGAACAAGTTGGAATACAATAAAACTTTAGCACACAATCTCCTCCAACACTTTTCATCTCTATTAGTATAACGCTAATGTTTACAAAGTAAAAGGACCTATCTAAATTCTTCATCCTCTTCTGAGAACATGTAACTCTTGTAGTGGTATCTCATCGACATGATCAATCCGACTCCCATCATATTCCCCAACAAGGCCGATCCCCCTTGAGAAATAAAAGGTAATGGAATACCCGTCAAAGGCAGTAACCCTATACTCATACCCACATTTTCAAATACATGGAATACGATCATCATGATAACGCCTGTTGAAATATACGTATAGAAAATGTTTTTCGTGTCTAAGCACACACGAATCATTTGATACACCAACATAAAGTAAATCAAAATCAGCACTGCACCGCCGATGAACCCAAAGTTTTCACCGATCGTTGAGAAAATCATATCTGATTCTCTTACAGGCACATATACTTCTGAAACGCCAAAACCTTTACCGAACACCTTTCCTGAACCGATTGCTTTGATACTTTGCAGCAATTGATAAGCTGCTCCTTGAGTATCGTGGTATGGATCCAACCAAGAGTCGATACGAGAAAATTGATAATCTTTAAATCCTAAGTTGTACAAGAATTCGCGGTTATAAACAACCAGCAACAATAGCGTTGTTCCTATTGTAGCCACCGAACTGTACAAAGGCACTAATATTTTCCAAGTGATACCCGACATCAATACTAACCCGATTACAATAGCAATAAATACCAATGTGGTTCCTAAGTCATTTTGCAGCAATACCATCAACATCGGCGGAGCTGATACTAAGGCGATTTTCCCTAATAAGATGAAGTCGGCTCTTACATTGTGATTTAAAAAAGCTGCATTGTGTTGTGTTACTGTCCTAGCCAACATCAATATAAAGGCTATCTTCATAACTTCCGAAGGCTGGAAGGTCAGTGGTCCAAACTTGAACCAGCTTCGTGCCCCAGTTCTTAAAAAAGTAGGCTCGTCATATAAAAAGAGGACTAATACAAGCAAGACTAACCCTAAACCATAAGCATACGGAGTAATTTTCCAAAGTTGTTCTGAATCAAACTGCATAATGACGATGATGGCTACGGCACCTACTATATACCAAGCAACATGCATGATCGTTGCTCGAAGACCACCATTACCGATCAATGAAATAGTTGAAAACATGGTTGCTATACTGATAATAGCCAACAGCAGTATAGATAGCACTATCCCATAATCTATTCTAGATTCTTTTTTTTCACTCATATTTTTTTCACTTATCTCCTTGCAATCAAATAAAATACAGCTTTTCCTTATTCCTTAAGCTTCAACTATTATATAAGAAAAAGCGGCTAAAAAAAAGGACTGTTCCTATTTCTTAGTAAAAATGACATAAACTTTGACACATAGTCATGAAAAGTTTTGCACTTTAAAATGTATCCCTTTAAATTCGGAATCTGCAACTTAAAAGGAGCAAAGATTTTCATCCCTGCTCCTTCTCATATTATTGATTTTTCACTTCTTTTACTTTGACCAACTTTTTCCGTTGTTTAGGCAATTTTTTCTTCTTATCATTCTCAGAATGTTCTTCATCTTCTTGTTCAATCGCTTTCTGCACGCTCTTACCATTTTTGTATTCAAAGTAAATCGTGTTGACTAAACCGCCCAACAAGAGAACCATTGCGGCTAAGTAGAGCCATAGCATCAAAATAATGAAGACCCCAAATGTCGCATTCGCAGCTGCGTCTCCTCCGGCAAATTGCAGATAGATGGAGAAACCTTGCGATAAGGCCAACCAGCCAATAGTTGCAAATATAGCACCAGGAACAGCATATTTGATTCCTAGATGATGATTCGGCACTAAGAAGTAAACGGCTGTAAACAATGCCAATAGAACAATCAGCAAAATCAACCAACGTAATTGGAGTATTTGCATAATAAATCCTAAATCAATGTTCACTAGTCCTTCTACAAATTCTACGATGATTTCACCAAATACAAAAGCAAATATGATGACCCCCACAATAGAGACAATGGCTAATTGTACCAATAAGGAAACTAAACGAACCAAAATAAAATTCTTTCTTGGTTTTACTGCGTAAACTTCATTTAAAATGTTTTGCAAGGAATTAAATGCTTTACTTGCTGACCACAATGCAGTTACTAACCCGATAGAAATAACACCACCGCTAGAACTGCTTAGATAACCTATCAATATCGGTTCGATCACACTAAAAATATCGGGCGGAACCGCAGATTCCAAATAAGATAATACTGCGTTTACATCAATTGGGAACAACGGTATTACGTTAGCAATAACCAATAGTATCGGAAATAGAGACAGCAAAGAAAAATACGCCAATTCTCCAGCTTGAGAAGATACATTCGCTCTACTCCAATTATCTTTTATGATGTTAAATAATTTGATCATCCGTTGTTTAAACGGAAGGTATTCTACTGTATCTGCCTCCATAGAAATCCACATCCTTATAGTTGGGTTATTCCTTACACATTACGTATTGAATTTCGTTTTACATATAATGTAAGTTGTAATCCATTATTAAATTATTGATAGCTTCATCAATATTTTTAGCTTTCGCTTGATTGCCATTTTTATTGATCGTTGTGATGGCTTGCTCTTTTTCTTGTTGGATAGTCCCAATTTTTTCATTGCCCACAAACAATTCTAATTCTGTAAAATCTTCAGAATTTCTATTTGTCTCTTTAATCATAACTTCGCTTTTCTTATTTCTTTTTGACATAGTAATCTTGATCCTCTTTTCACTCTCTACAATGGGAGATGTATTAAAATAGTCTGCTGGCTGATATAAAATCGATTCCCAACGATTGCGCCACTTCTTTGTGTGTTACTTGGTTATTCATCACATTGATTCCTGTATAAATCGTAGAATTTTCTTTCGCTGCTTCGACGATTCCTTTATTGGCAATAGCCACAGCATAAGGAGTCGTTACATTCGTTAAAGCTTGAGTAGCAGTTTTAGCTACGCTGCCTGGAATATTGGCCACTGCATAGTGAAGTACTCCATGTTTTTCATAAACAGGATCTGCCAATGTAGTGACTCTATCTGCTGTTTCGATGATACCTCCTTGATCCACACTGATATCCACGATAACGGATCCTGGAGTCATTTGTTTCACCATTTTTTCACTGACCAATTGTGGAGCTTTTGCTCCAGGAATCAATACCGCACCAATCACTAAATCAGCCGATTTCAGCTCTTCTTCAATGTTGTATTCATTGGACATGACTGTTTGGATCGAGTTGCCGAATAGTTCGCCTAGTTCGCTCAATCTAGCAGGGTTGTTGTCTAAAACGACCACATTTGCCCCCATACCTACAGCAATTTTCGCTGCGTTTGTACCCGATACACCACCGCCAATAATCACAACTTTTCCAGAACGGACCCCAGGAGTACCGCCTAGCAAGATTCCTTTGCCGCCATTGCTGTTTTCCAGGTAATGCGCTCCGATTTGGATAGACATTCTACCAGCGATTTGACTCATTGGTGTCAGTAAAGGCAAGGAATTGTCTGGACCTACCATTGTCTCGTAACCGATAGCTGTTACGCCTTTTTCTGCTAATATTTCTGTCAGTTCTTTGTTTGCTGCCAAATGCAAGTAAGTGAATAAAATCAATCCCTCACGCAAATAATCAAACTCTTCTTTTAAAGGTTCTTTAACTTTAATGACCATATCTGCTGACCAAGCCTCTGAAGCAGTAGGAACAATAATTGCACCTGATTCAATGTATTGCTCGTCTACGAATCCAGCTGTTTCTCCTGCTCCTTGTTCAACTAAAACTTTATGCCCTGCTGACACGAGTGCTTTAACTCCAGATGGAGAAAAAGATACTCGTTTTTCATTATTTTTGATCTCTGTTGGTATACCGATATTCATATAAATCCTCCTATTTTTTTCGTACCGCAAACCTATTTAATACCGTTTTTTATCTTTATTAACGTATCAAATAAACGATAATTACTTAACTCTCTTCCATTATAACGTTATTTTGCGAAAAATCCAAAAGTTGCAGCTTAATCGCTGTTTAAGCGAATTTCAAAATAAATTTACTTCTGAAAAAAAATTGGTTATGATAAAGTGAAACTTTTTTACAAAGGAGATTCTATTTTGATTTAGTGGATAGACATACTTGCATTTACTTTAATGCAGATGGGTCGATTCCATACAGGAGGAACACATTCAGCAATGACATACAATAAAAATATCGACATCATGAAAGGCATCTCCATTCTATTTGTTGTTATCATCCATAGTTTGAAAGATGATACTTTGCGGTCAATTGGAGGCCCTTTTTTTATTTTGCAAGCAGTTCCTGTTTTTCTCATCATATCAGGATACAATCATTCACAATCTTATACTCGTTCTGGAATATTATCTTTAAAAGATTTTTATCGACCTTATATGCTGTTGAAAAAATTTTATCGCCTTTTACCTATTGCATTAATAGTTTACGCTTTGCAAGCTGCGGTAACACCTGATGAACGGTCTTTTTTCTTCTATTTAATTGGACGCGGAGGTTTTGGTGGGTACTATATCTCTATTATGATTCAAGCCATTTTCATACTGCCTATTCTCTTCTGGTTCAGCCGAAAAACCACCCCTTTGATTATGTTGGGTGGCAGCTTTATCATTAATCTCTTTTATGAGTATTCTTTTTATTACTGGGAGTTTCCCAGCTACCTTTATCGGCTGCTGGTTTTTCGTTATTTTTTCGCTTTAGCTTTAGGAGTCTGGTATTTTTTTGACAGAAATCGTTCATACTCTAAGAAACTGACACTAGTTGCTGCATTTTTCAGTGTTTGTTACCTTATCAGCGTCCATTACTTTGAATGGTCGGTCCCTTTTTATTCCTTTGGTACTTCTTGGAGAGGTCAAAACCCTCTTTCTTTCTTTTATGCTTTATTCTTGTTTCATTTAGGTTTGACCTGCTTTTCCACAAAGTCGCCTAGTGTAATAATAGATTCCTTAGTTTTCATTGGTAAAAGATCTTATGCGATTTTTATTGTTCAAATGGTTTACTTCTGGTCGATCTCCTACTATATAAAATGGCCTGAATATTATTTCTTATTGGATTTGATGGTTTCATGCACTTTAGGAGTAGGACTTTTTTATATAGACAATCGTTATATCAGTGGAAAAATAAAAGCGTATCTTTGATTTGTGAAAAATTAGGCAATTTTGAAATCTTTCAGCAAGTATTCTATACTTAAATCAAGAAGGTGATTTTATGAGGATCGTCCATTTCAAAAAACAAAATATTTCACGAATTGGAATCAAAACAGAACAAGGCATACTAGATGTAAAAAATGCTTCAAAAGAACTTGGTATCCCAGCAGCCAACTCTATGAAGAAAGTGCTCAGTGACGTACCAAAAGCATTGTATCAATTAAATAATTTACTTCAAGAAGTACAAGATAAGGCATTATTAGACTTTTATATCAGTGAGGAAAACATCTGTTTTTTGCCGATCAACACAGATCCAGACAAGATCATTACGATAGATTACAATTACCTTATGCACGCTTCTGAGCAAAACGGAGATATTCCTACTGCTCTTTCTTTTGGCGGAAAATTCAAAAATAGTCTAGCTGCTCATAATCAAACCATCCCATTACCTACATTTGCTGAAAAGTATGATTATGGTGCAGAGTTGGTTATTGTAATTGGAAAAAAAGCCAAAAACGTTTCTAAAGAATCCGCCTTTGACTATATCCTAGGGTATACTATCGGAAATGATTTATCTTCGCGTGATATTCAAGAAGCTGTACAGAATAAGCTGTCCGGTAAAACGCTCGATTATTTCGCACCTGTAGGACCTTACTTGGTCACCAAAGATGAAGTTGATCCCGACCATTTAGATATCCAATTATCTCTAAATGGTGATATTCGACAAAGAAATAATACGAAGAATATGCTGTTTTGCACTGCGGATATCGTCAGTATGCTTTCACAATATCTGACTCTGTCTCCAGGAGATATGATTTTTACTGGCACTCCTGAAGGGGTTACCAGTGGTTTAGGTATGATGAGCGGTTTTAAAGAGCATGCTCCCGGCTCAAATTGGATTTCTTCTGGGGATATCATCGAAGTTTCTATTCAGTCAATAGGGACACTCAGAAATACTTTTTTCTAATTATAAGTTTTTAAGCGGCTTTAAACGTTTGATAAGAACGTTTCGAGCTGTTTTTTTTCTTGAACGGAATCGACTCAATTCAACATAGCCTCATATACAGGAGTGAATTATCTTAGAGGAAAAGAGGTCTCTTTATGACATTATTTACAGAACGTGTGCTTCTCATTATCCAATCTATACCTGCAGGAAAAGTGATGACATATGGCCAAATTGCTGCACTTGCCGGCAATCCGCGCGGTGCTAGACAAGTGGTACGGGTTTTGCATTCCATGAGCCGTAAGCATCAACTACCTTGGCATCGAGTCATTAATGCTAAAGGAGAAATTGCTTCAGCAGACAAAATGTTTTCTCAAAAAGACCGGTTATCTTCTGAAGGAATTCTTTTTACTGAAACTGGAAAAATCGATCTTTCTCTTTATCGGTATGAACCTACTTTACATTGGATACCTGAATCTGATATGTAAAAACACTGCATTCAATACGAATGCAGTGTTTTGCTTATAGAGACTTAATGATTACCGTGTCCTCGACTGTTAAGTCAAAATCAAAGATATCTAGATTGGACAGTTGTCTTTCTTTATTATGTGATTTTGGAATGACGACCACTCCACGTTGGATCTGGTAACGGAGCAGAACTTGTCCCCAGTTTTTCCCATAGTTCTCACCGATTTTTTCTAGACGAGCTTTTTGTTCGTCCGTTACTCGGCTTAACGGCCCCCACGCTTCCGCAATGATATCATTATTTTTCATATAATCGATTACTTCATCGTTCCATGTGTGAGGATTGGATTGAATCTGATTGACAGCAGGCTGGATACGAGCAAAACTTTTTACCGTTTCTAACATTTCTATTGTGAAATTTGACACTCCGATAGACTTGATTTGTCCTTTATCTACAAATGTTTCCAGAACTTCCCAAGTATGTTTTAATTTTTCGATAGATTCGATAGGATGGTGAACCAAATACAAATCAATATAGTCTGTTCTTAAATTTTCTAGACTGTTTAAAATCGTTTGTTCCACTAATTCTTTTGATCCAATATAACTATCTTCAGAAGGTATTTTTGTCGTTAAATAAAATTCTTCACGAGGTATTCCGCTTTCTGCAACCGTCTTTCCAACACCCGCTTCATTTCGATAAGAAATAGCTGTATCGATCAATCGGTATCCAGCTTCTATAGCTGACTTCAACGCACTGAAATTCCCGTTCAACTCTCCATTGTATTGATTATTTTCTTTTCCATGAGTATTCGTCCCTGTTCCTACTATAGGTATTTCAAATCCATCTGCTAAAGCAACTTTTTCCATTCATTTCATCTCCTTCAAACTGATCTTGTTCATTATTATAACAATAATCTATTCAACTGCATAAGACATTGAATAGTATCCTTTTGTCTACCGAACGAAACCACGTTTAAAATTATCGTACCAATCTTCTATAGCTTCTACAGTGTCGATTTCCAAGAGCTTATAGATTTCATAAGCAAACTCAAGAGAAGCTGTTTCATTGGCTGTTATTATATTTCTGTCACGTACCACCTGAGCTTCTACAAATCGACTTTCCCCTTGGTATTCAGTATATTCTTTGAAAAAATCTTTACTGTCGCCTGTATGATTCACTTTATCCAAAAAGCCATGGCTGCCAAGGAAAACGGTTGCTCCACAAATAGCCGCTATAGGAATATCAGAACTCGTTACCTGCTGAATAAAAGCAGCAATTTCTTTATGACGCTTTTTGTGCCAAGAAAATCCTCCAGGTAAAATCACCATAGCCAAATTGCCAAAGTCTATGTACTCTGCTATTGAAAAATCAATTTCAGTCCTCAGTCCTCCAATAGAAGTTTTTGATTCTTTATCCACTGCAATGGTCCTTACTGTATATTGAGGCACAGAATTGATTTCTGCTATAGCTTGGGCAGCTTCCCAATCTGCCCAATCATCTGTTAACAGTAATAATACATCTTTTGATTTCATATAATTCACGCTCCTTGACTGCGATTCCTAATTGATTCAAAATATTTTAGATAAAAAAATATCCTGCCATTCTTACTAAAGGCAGGATACTCATTCTAAGTTTCAGATTATTCAGCTACAGTTACTTCTCCAGTTACTGTACCTTCATCCATTTTTGCAGAATCCATTAATTCTTGAGTTTCAAAAGTTACATTTCCTATCCCTTTTAGTTTACCGATAATCATTTCCCTAAGCAACTATGAGCAATCGAGTAGGAGATAAATAATTAATTTATTTATCGTCCTCTCACACCACCGTACGTACCGTTCGGTATACGGCGGTTCAATTTCATATAACATGCTTTTGTCTTAAATAGTAACTATCTGGAGATACTAGACCTTTGAAGGCTAGTATCTTATTGGTTACTGTGGTTGTCATAACCCAGGACAGGGCTATTCGGGCAGTTCCTTTGGAACTGTGGCTATTCATGTAGGCGTTGTAGTCGCTCATCCCTAGTTTAGTGAGGGCTCTTCTTCGATTTTTGGCTGTTTTCCATTGGTGCCAGATACACATCCTCAGTCGATAACGAAGATGACTCGCTATTTTCTTGAGTTTTGTGTGCATATTACCTATTTTGAAATAGTTCACCCATCCTCTGATGACTTGATTCAATTTAACGATGCGGTAAGCCATATCAATGCCCCAGCTTTTCTTGCTTAGCTGATGAAGCTTATATTTAAACGTCTCGATTGATATGGCATGAGGCTTTGCTTGATAGCCTTTATCTGCTTTCGACCAATAGAATCCAAATCCCAAGAATTTAAAGGTTGGGTCATTAGGTTTAATGATTTTCGATTTACTCGTGTTCACAGTTAAACCCAGAGTTTCCTCAATATATCGTGTAACCGAACGCATTACGCGCCTTGCTGCGAATTCGCTCTTAACGAGGATAATGCAGTCATCTGCGTATCGCACGAAGTGTAGACCTCTTCTCTCTAGTTCTTGGTCGAGTTCATTTAAGAGGATATTACTCAATAATGGCGAGAGGTTTCCCCCTTGGGGAGTGCCAACTGGACTTTCCTCATATTCTCCGTTTACCATAATGCCACTCACGAGATATTTCCGAATCAATGATATCACATCACCATCGGTTATTTTCCGAGAAACTAGATTCATCAGTCGATCATGGTTAACAGTGTCAAAGAACTTCTCTAAATCAATGTCGACAATCCAGTGATAACCTTCGTTCATATCTCTTAGCCCTTGCGCTATAGCCATATGGGCGTTGCGGTTTGGACGGAATCCATAACTACTGTTGTGGAAGTGTTCGTCAAAAATGGGTGTGAGAACTTGTGCAATCGCTTGTTGAATAACTCGGTCAACCACTGTCGGTATACCCAGTAGTCTGACCCCACCCGATGGTTTAGGTATTTCTACTCTTCTGACAGGTTTAGGTTGATAGTGACGTTGACGAATAGTCTGAATAAGCTCTTCTTTGTGCTGACGAAGATATTCTTTAGCCTCTTCGATAGACATACCGTCAATGCCTGCGGCACCTTTATTCCGTTCCACTTGTCGAAAGGCTTCGTTTAAATTATTTCTGGATAGGATTCTATCCAGTGTCCTGTTTTCCTGCATGCTTGTTACTCCTTTTCTGCTCTCGTAAGGCAGCTATCTACTTTTACGCTGTCGTAGCCAATAGTCTTTGGCGGCCTCCAATAAAGATGTTTGTAACGATAAAATTGTTCGGTCCTTCGCTCTTTCTAGCTTTCACTAGCTGTCTTCACTACTACGACCTCTGCTGACTTCTCATGAGTCAAGCACTTATCACTAAGTGTATTTGGTATAACGTCATGAGACCTCCCCAGTTAAGGTGCGAACTCTTTCACTCCATCTATCTGCCACATTTATGCTTCGAGTTAGGACAGTTATCGGACTTTAGCTTCTTTCGCAGCCTTATCCACTCGACTCACCTCTTATGTGATTTCTGTTCGTCAGACCAGAGTTTTGCCTTAGGCTTCCTTCAGATTCCACCTCACGGTGGACACCCTTGCCGTCAGCTATATGCTTACCACTGTCAGGTCGCATTCGGGACTTGCACCCGTTAGAGTTCGCCCATGCTGGGCGAACAAAAAGCCGTTAAAATAACAAGTATTTTAACGGCTTTTAAACTGTTTTTTGTACTGAAATTAAGACTTCTTTTTAAATAGAGAGTTCACACCAAGTTTCACTACCTCGAAAAAACTCAAAGAATGCACCATATGATCTGGATCTACATACTCTTTTATTGCACGAAGTACTTTTTTAGGATTCTTCGAAGAGAAAGTATACGTTCCTGTTTGTTTAGTTTCAATCGCATAACGAGGAATCCATCTTCCCTTGAACATTACAGAGGCAATTACTAAATTTACTTCTTCCCAAGGGATTTGAATAAACTTGCGCGGGTCACGTGTATTATAAAATTCGAAACCTTTATCACCAATCATGATTTTTCCATAATCTGTTAACCCTGTAAAAGCGGTAGCGTCGATTACCAAATCTACCTTTGTATTAATTGATTGAACCATTCTGACCGCTCCATTTCATTTATCTTGTTACATTCATTATACGTTTCTTTATCGAATTAGGCTACAAAAAAACGACTGAGATAAAGAATCCCAGCCATTTTTTGCGTGATATATTATTCATTTTATAGAATTCAATCGACTGATGCTTATTGCTTTTATTATAAAAGACCGATTAAATGTCCACCGATACCTACTACAAATAGACCAAGGATGATAACGATAGGGCTGACATTTTTCTTCAATAACCACATACAGAACAATGTTAGTAATAATGGTGCTAGTCCTGGAATCAATTGATCCAAGTTGTTTTGTAAAGTAGTTACTTTAGTTGGAGATAGCGACATCCCTGAATTTACTTGTTCAAAGGCTTGACGCATTCCTTCTCCGCCTGCTGGAAGTTCATCCCATTTGATGAAAGCTCCCTCGTCTAATTGAACTTCAGAGACGACAGGTTTGAAGTTGATGGATACCCACCGCTGTACTAATGCTGCCAGTACAAACATCCCTAATATAGATGCTCCTTTAGTAATGTCTTGCAATAAACCACCTGAAAGGTCTTCTGTGATTTTAGAACCGGCTTTATAACCGAATTCTTGTGTATACCACATGAATCCCCAACGAATTAAGTTCCAAGCTACGAAGAACAAGATTGGTCCTAAGATGTTTCCGCCAATTGCTAATGAAGCTCCTAAAGCACCTAACATCGGACGTACAGTAAACCAGAACACTGGGTCACCAACACCGGCTAGAGGGCCCATCATACCAACTTTAACCCCTTGGATAGCTACATCATCAACTGGAACGCCATTTGCACGTTCTTCTTCAAGAGCTAAAGTAACACCAAGAATAGGTGAAGCGATATACGGATGTGTGTTAAAGAATTCTAAGTGACGTTTCAATGCTAATGAGCGGTCCTCTTTTGATTTGTACAATTTTTTAATGGCTGGAATCATTGAAAATGCCCAACCGCCGTTTTGCATACGTTCATAGTTCCAAGAACCTTGGATAAATGTTGAACGCCATGCCACTGCTAAGCGATCTTTTTTAGTTAAAGTAATTTTTTCTTCCATGTCGTTTTCTCCTCCTTCAGGATTAATAATCGTTTAAGATATCACCAAGCGGGTCACCTGTATTGTTACCGCCGTTACTTGAAGATCCTCCCATTTTAGAAAGGTTCAAGTACACAAGAGCAATAGCTACACCAATCGCTCCAAGACCAATAAGAGTGATTTCAGATATAGCTGCAACTACAAATCCAAGAACGAAGAATGGCCATACTTCTTTGTTTGCCATCATGTTGATAACTAATGCATAACCAACGGCAACAACCATTCCACCACCGATAGCCATACCGTCAGTTAACCATGCAGGCATTGATTCCAAGAAACCTTGAACTGTAGCTGCTGGGATGAATAATAGTGCTGCTGCTGGAATTGCAATACGAACACCTTGCATACAGATAGCTGCAACTTGTAAAATCTCAATTTTTCTAAAGTCTCCATCTTCAGCTGCTTTATCCATTGCATGTACAATAGGAACAGCCAACGTACGAACAACCATTGTCAAGAAAAGTCCTGCAACTGCAAGAGGAACTGCGATAGCGATAGCTGCTGGAACACCAGCTACTCCTTGTCCACCTAAAACCAAAATAATTGCTGATGCAACAGATGCTAATGCAGCATCGGGTGCTACGGCTGCTCCAATGTTAGCCCATCCAAGTGCGATCATTTGAAGAGTACCGCCAAGAACGATACCAGCTGTTAAATTTCCTGTTACTAATCCGATCAAAGTACATGCTACTAGAGGTTGATGAAATTGGAATTCATCTAAGATTCCTTCAATACCGGCTAGAAAAGCAACAAGTATTACTAAAATAATTGATATAATAGACATAATAGCCCTCCTAATTAATTTATTTCTATTTATTGATTAAGCTTTTGCTAAATCAGTTTTTGCTTTTTTCAAAAGTTCATCGATATTAGCACGAGAATCGTTAGGCACTTTACGTACATCGAATTTGATTCCTCTTGATTTCATATCTTCAAAAGCTTTTACATCTTCTTGTCCCATAGAAAGAACTTTATTTACAACTACTTTTCCTACAGAGTGAGCCATTGAACCTACGTTTACTTCTTCAATCTCAACGCCTCCGTCAAGAGCACGAATAACATCTGTCGGGTTTTCAAACAATAGCAAAGCTTTTGTATTTCCAAAACGAGTATCTTTTGAAATTTCCACTAATTTTTTGATTGGGATAACATTGGCTTTAACTCCAGGAGGAGCAGCTTGTTCAATCAATTTCTTACGCATATCGTCATTGGCTACTGAATCAGAAACAACAATAATACGGTTTGGTTTTACTGATTTAGACCACGCTGTTGCAACTTGACCATGTAATAAACGAGAGTCTACACGAGTTAAAACAAATTTGATCTTTCCATCTCCAACTACTGTGTTTGGCGCAAGCGGTGCTTGAGGTTGTCCATCTTCAGCGACTGGAACTGTAGCTGTTATAGGAGCTAAGTTTTCAGGGTTCACCTTCACTCCGTCTCTTCCTGCTTCAACGATATGTGATGCGATCTCTTGAGCAGAGGTCATAGATAAACGAGAACCGTAAGCTTCGATCAGCATTGGTAAATTCAATCCTGCAACGATTGCCCATTTGTCTTTGTGTTGTTCAAATAATGTGTTCGCTTGATTAAATGGTGTACCTCCCCACAAATCAACTAAGAACAATACTTCGTCTTGATTGTCGAAAGAAGCAATCGCAGCTTCCATCTTAGCTCTTACATCTTCTGGACCTTCACTAGGCATTAATGTAATAGCTTGAACATTTTCTTGTTCTCCGAAAATCATTGCTCCGGATTGCAAGATGCCTTCAGCAAATTCGCCATGGCTTGCTAGTATAATTCCTACCATATTTTTACCTCCTAAATAATTTATTCATTTCCTTACTGCTTTTCCTGAATGAAACACTAGCTTAACTAATTTGACTCATCCCTTTTGATTGAGACAAGCGCCCCCTTTCAATCGAATCCTGCCTGATTACCAAGCGAAGGTACTTCACTTGATTCATCTATCCGCTAAATGCCTCTTATTTTTTCCACACTATATTCGTGACTAACAAGTGACTTTAACGGCGCAGCAGTTCATCGGTATCCATTTGCTTAACGGACTCATTTTTCGCTAGTTTTGATTCTACTGTATCAGTTGTTTCATCCGTCACTATTATATTAGCAAGTATCGTGCCAATTTTAGTGTGTTTTAAATAAACGCTAATATATCAACGATTCACCTATCCTATTCCTACAAAAAGACACACTGGTTAGTGTGTCTTTTTGTTTGTTAGAGAGTTTTAAAGCAGTATTTTTTTAGTGTATTATTTATGTCTGATACTAGATGAACCGAATATACCGCTACTTTCTTATTGATTAATTTAAATCCTCTTTTATTTGTTTCACTCCTGCAACAAATTCTTTCTTTCCACCTTGTGCAGGATGTCTTACTTTTTGACATTTTATACCTAATTTAGTTAAGCTTTCATATGCTTTATTTCCCATAGCTATTATCTCTTCTATTTGATACAGTCGGACCAAATCTAAAAGGAAGGGCTCCCCTATCATCAACTCCTTTTTCGTAGGCATACGATTGCTTTTTTCTTCATTTATTCTGTGCGGATGAAACGGAAAAGCATTCCACGATAGAAAAACCAACTCCTCTTTTAGCATCGTTTCCCAAATAATCGTAGCCGTCGCTTCCTTCAACAATTTTTCTTTCTCTATCGGCAATTGGTAGCCGTTTTCTTCGCCAAATAGGATCAACCCTCCCTTATTATGCATCAATAAATATTCACTTGTAAAAGGGACACCCGTCAAACGGCTCCCTCTATAACCAGGCGCTTCTCCTACCAACATTATTTTTGGCTTAACATTTGCCATATGCTGCAAATAAATTCCTAAGTTCTTTCGTCTGACGGAACTTTCTGGATAATCATCAGAATATTGGTTATATACATTTGATGGCACGTTAGTTGTTGCCAATTTTTGGATAAATCTGTCTATTTCATCTATCATAACTTCCTCCTTTTTCGCATCATTCTCGCCTAGTGGTCTTCTATTCTTAGAATATAACAAAAAAACTAGAGCATCACACCTTAAAGGGTGCGATACTCTAGTATGAGTTTACTGTTTACTTAGGCTTCTTCTAAAGGTAGTTTCCCTAATTCTTGAGCTTTGAATCGTTTCTCAACCGCTAAGATAAACGGCAAGTATAGAAGAACATCTAGGACAATCAAAACGATTTGCAGGATAGATCCACTAATACTTCCTGTTACTAAGAAACCACTGATAATAGGCGGCATCGTCCATGAAGCAGCTGTTCGAGTCAACGGAACTAATCCTGAAGACATGGCCAAGTATGCTACAACAACGTTGATCATAGGTGCAATAACAAATGGAACAAACAACATGACATTTAATACGATAGTAACTCCAAACATCGTCGGTTCATTGATATTAAATATTCCAGGTACCACTGTAATTGGAGCCAACACTTTTGTTTGTTGACTGGTTTTTTTCTTACGAGCGAGATAACCGGTCAATTGATTTCAGAAAATTTGATTCATGAGATTGGAGAAGAAGTAACCACTGAAACAAAATCTGGACGCAGAAAAATATTATGGATGATTTCTAATGCACATAATTATTACATCGGTATTGAGCTGTCTGAGAAATTCTTTTCTTTTGTATTGAGCGACAACAAAGGAAACAAAGTAAAAGAAAAAGTCATCTCGTTTCAGACTTCTGCTGAAAAGGAAACATGGAACACCACCAAACTCATCAAAGAATTGAGTACTTTTTTGGAGTTGTGTAAAGAATACAACCCTGAAGCCATTGGTGTAGCATTACCGGGTCACTTTGATAAACAGAGCTGTACCATATTAACCAATAATCCTTTTTGGAAAACATTCACCTTAAAAGAATTAGTGGACAACAGTCCTTTACCCATTTATTTTGAAAACAACGTACAAAGCATGGCGTTAGCAGAACGTATTTTTGCGGAATGCCATAGAGATCATAATTTCGCTGTGCTCCACGTAGGCCGCGGAATGTTTTGTTCTTGCATTTGCGAAGGAGAACTTTATGGAAAAAACAATGTATTGGCAGGCGAGATCGGCCACACAATTTCTCATCCAGATGGCGAACTGTGCGAATGTGGAAAAAGAGGATGTCTCCAAACATATGCCAGTGAAGCATGGATCATCAAAAAATCACAGATTCTTTATCAAAACTTTGACAACACTTATCTTCGTCAACTGGCTGACACCCCTGGGGATATTACCATTGAAACCATTTTACGTGCTTATGCTTTAGGTGATGAAGGGGTAATAACGATCCTGCATAACGCTATTAAATATTTGTCTATTGCCATCAACAATATTTCTATGATGATTGATACAAAAACGATGATCGTTCATGGTCAGCTGTTCGATGAGCCGCAGTTGATAGTTCTTTTAAAAGAACACTCTGATCGGCATGTCATGATATTAGCTGCAGAACGCAAGTTAAGCATTGAAATAAAACCTTACTCTACTACAAATGGTGCCTTAGCCGCTTGTGGTTTATGCGTACAAAAAAACTTATTAACTGCTTAAGCACATACTATCTTCATTCTACAAACACAAAAAAAGAAAGCTGAATCCAGCTTTCTTTTTTTATGTTCATAACTCTTTGAAAAATCTTTTCTGTAATTTGTCTGCTTTATAACCAATATGTTCATAGAATTTATGCGCTTCTTTTCTATGTTCAGCTGAATTCAACCGAATCCCACTGTAGCCTCTTGCTTTAGCTTCTTGCTCTAACTGCTTCATCAACAAAGTTCCTATACCGTTATGTTGATACTCTTTGTCTACTGCGAGTGCCATGACATTGAACATGGGTTCAGCGTACGTATTTTCATAAACTTCCGCATGAACATATCCTGCTACCTTTTTAATGCTTTCTTCTTCAAAAGCTAAAAAGTAATGATGCTGGGTATCCTCCAACAATCGTTTCAGCTTTTCTTGTGTTGAAGACAAAGGAATAGTGTATCCTAATTGATCTTGATTCAACCGGTTAAGCTCCACCCCGTCTGAAAAAGTTAAGTGTCTGATCATTTGATCTCCCCGCTATATGAAAGTTTTTTGACGTTGTATGCTGCATTGTTGGAGTCTCTTTTATCGAGCTCCCCCTCCGCCGCCTCCACCAGCACCTGCTCCGCCGCCAAAGGAAGTCGCTCCTCCAGTTCCGGATGCTCCTGATGAAGTACTAGAATAAAATCCTCCACTAGCCAAACCGTCAGACCAGTTGCTTCTGAATCCTGTCATGCCATTCCAATACCAATAATGATAAATGAAATTCCCATCATCATATCCGTAATCATCGTTTATTGGGTCGGGAACCATTTCTTTAAACTGGGCAGTGATTTCCTCACTTCTGGCATATAAAATGTTCCATAACAGAAACTCTTCCACACTGAATGGATTTTCTCTGTTTGCAAACCCTTCTAACTCAATTTCTTCCAAATAATTATCGAATTGTACTAAACGATCGAATAACTGATCTCCTTCCGGACTAGCGACTGCAACTAAATGCTTAGTTCCCCAAACCTTGATTTCTTTAAAAGAAACCAGCTTTTCTTTTTCTAGATACTCTGTTGAATAAGTCGTTAAATAATTTGCAAAGGTCTCCACTTCTTTTGCATTCTTTTTAGCCCATTTTTTGATTCTGTCATCCCCGACTACTCCATTGCTGTTTGCTGCATCTAACAGCATCAACCATAATCCCATTTCATAAGACTCATTGCTAGTCTCTAAATTTTCTACATGATCTGAAAATGACTCTGGATGCAATCGACGTTCTTCTTCATACTGTTGAATAGTGATCTCTGTATCAAATTTTTCTCCAAAAATAGAATCATCTTTAGAAGCATTGATCAAGATACGTTCCTCAGTGACCCACTTCAGTAAATAAGCGGAGAAATAGTCTTCAAAATAGCCCTTCTGGAAATCTTGCAGCAAGTATGCGATGCCTGCAATATCTTCTCCGTAATAGGGTATTTCCTCATATAAAATTCCTTTATTGTCTTTCATTCTTTCTAAACCAGAACGCATCCGCCCTGCTTCTTTTTTGGCTTTATTCACTTTGACGGCAAACGCTGTTGCCCCTACAGCGGCTCCTCCACCAACCACTGCCATGCCAATTGCGATGGCTATAGGGATAGCATCGGAAGGATCATTGTACGCCGACCCATTCATAGCCATTTCTCGTTGTTCTTCTAAAGTATCATCCACACTGACTTGAGTATTGAAAAATCCTGGCTGAAATTGTAACAGCACCGTTACATCATTACTGTCATCCACTTCTTCATCGGCTTGCCAAACGATTTTATCGTCTACCAATTCGATATCCCCTTCAAATCCAAATCCCCAAAAACGGACATTGTCTTCCGTAAAAGGTTCAGGACCAGAAATCTCCACCGTTAAATTTTCTGCCGGTATATCAGAAAATGTGTCAAAATTCCATAATAAAGCTTGTCCATCTTCTAGTTCACGCACCAAATTGGATAAAGCGTAAGAAATGTGATACTCATTTGGTCCATAGTCACCGATACCCCACACCAATTCTAATCCGTCATCTGTCTCAATGACACCATATTTCCCAGCTTTTTCTTCTCTGGAATCATCTGAATCCCACTCTGCCACTTCTTCAAAGCCTGCTACTTGAAACCCCAGCAACTCTGAATCTTGCATTTCTTCTAATACAATAAACAATTCCGTTCCTTCGTCCATATTCATCTGACGGTACTCTTTCACCACCCCTGAACCATCTTCCAGCAACTCTATCTCAATTTTTATATCCGACAATTCATTTTCCGCAAAAACCGTTTCTCCAAAGGCTAAACTCAGCAACAACGCCGCACCGATACCTAAGATTCTTTTTATCCTACCCCTCATAACTTATACCCAACTTTCCAAAGTTCAATTGAACTTCTTTTTTTGATGGAGCTTTTGATATGTAATTAAGGATGTGCTGAACCAATTTCTCCTATATTGCTCCAGCACTTCTTTACGTATGTTATCCTAATTGAATTTTAACAAAACAATTGGTCCGAGTACAATGGTATCCTATATATTGATTCGCTAATTCAATCTTCCGTTGCTAACAAAAAAAAGCTTAAGTTTATTCTAGTAAAGATTTAAAACCTTTACTAGAATAAACTTAAGCTTTTTAGTACAAAATAGTTAGTCACAGATCCATTGGCCATCAATCATATTGCAAGCTGACGCATCCGTTCCCATCAATTCTAATCCTTTTAACTGGAACCCTTCTTCTTCAGCGATTTTTTCAATCGTTTGCTCAATGACTTCTTGCGGTTGCGCTCCGCTGATCAAATATTTTTGATTCACCACTACTGCAGGTGCTCCCTGGATACCGTAATCCTGAACTCTTTGGAGATCTTCTCTAACGGCTTGTTCGGTTTCAGGATCTTCAAACTGAGTTCTCCACGCATCAAAATCAATAGACGTTTGTTTGATGACTGCTTCAATAACCGTTAAGTCGGAAATATCTTTGTTTTCCACAATCAACGCATGTTGTAAACCGTCGAAAACATCCCAATACGATTCTTGATCAGCTATGATCCCCGCAGCTTTAGCAGCTTTCAATCCATTTTTAGAGGTTGGAAATAAGAAATCTTGCTCTTTCATTCCTTCGATATTAAATCGGTGTTCGTCATCATTTTGATTGGCACTTTCCCAATGATGCATCACTTCAGGTTTTACAGCTTCATGTGAACCAAACATTTGAACAAATTGCTCTTTTTCCCATCCTAAAGCAAATGACCGGTGCACGATGTCTAATTTTGGATATTTCTTCGCTACTTTTCTCATTCGATAAGACATTGGAAAACAAAAACTGCAAATCACATCATGAAAAAACTCTACTTGCATATCAACACTCCTTGTCGTTTGCGTTATTTCACCCTTTTCAATTTACTTACTTATTGTAACTTAAATACTTCTCCTTATCAACAACTCTTATTTTCAGCAAACTAGTTCCAAATACTATATGATAGAAGTAATACATCTAAAAGGAGAGATACTATGGATTTAACTGTCTATTTAGCAGGACAAATTCACGATAATTGGCGTGAAGATATCATCAAACTAGTAAAAGAAAAGAACTTGCCTTATTCCTTTGTAGGTCCGCAAACCAATCATGATCTATCTGACAACATCGGAGAAGAAGTATTAGGAAAACAACCCAACAATTTGTTTAAAGACCAAGCAGCCAGTGATATCAATAACTTCAGGACTCAAGTATTGATGCAAAAAGCGGACATCGTTATTGCTCTATTTGGAGAAGAATATCGTCAATGGAACACGGCGATGGATGCTGCTGCAGCTGTCAACACGGGTAAACCCTTGATTATTGTTCGCCCTGAAAAGTTGATCCATCCCTTGAAAGAATTGTCTAACAAAGCCAATGTAACAGTGGAATCGATTGATCAAGCTGTGCAAGTCTTGGAATATGTTTTTCGATGATGGAGAATGTATACTGATCTTCTATTTTATTAAACGCTGGGTTCTTATTTAAAGAATCCAGCGTTTTCTGTATTCATTAAAATAAATATCTATACTCGTCCATTGTTGATTCAATTTCGCACGTTATATTTTTATGCATATTGACTATTCGCGCCATTTCTGAGATATTCCTACTATTGTGTATTGATACATGTAATTAGTTTAATTTTCATTGGAGGCAATTTAATGCAAAGAAAAGATATATTTGTAGTTGGTTTTATGCTTTTTGCGCTGTTTTTTGGTGCTGGAAACCTGATTTTTCCAACCGCTTTAGGTTTTCAAAGTGGAGAATATTTTTTATCAGCTATTTTAGGCTTTATTTTGACCGGTGTCGGTCTTCCTTTATTAAGTGTCATTGTCGGTTCTATTTCAGAAAACGGATATAGAGGATCATTGAAACAGATTCATCCGGTATATTCCATTATTTTTTTAATCGTTGTTTACTTAACGATTGGCCCGTTTTTCGCCATTCCCAGAACAGCAACAACGGCTTATGAAATTGGTGTTGTTCCTTTTTTACAACAATCGACAAGCATGAGTTTATTTTTCTTTTCAGTGCTCTTCTTTTTATTGGTTTTATTTGTGGCACTAAACCCGAACAGCTTAGCAGATAATATAGGAAAATATTTAACGCCTACTTTATTAGTAACGATTCTTATCCTTATTATTCGAACAATAACGATGTACTATTCAAACGATCCTCAAGCAGCTGATGTTTCATTTGAATTGCAAGCTCCTTCCATTATAGGCTTTACTGAAGGTTACTTGACGATGGATGCCATCGGGGCAATTGCTTTTTCTATTATCGTTTTGAATTCTATACGAAATTTAGGAGTAACGAATCGGAAGGATTTGCTGATTGGAACTGTGAAATCATCGTTTCTAGCTGCTCTATTACTTGGCCTGGTTTATGTCGGTTTAGGTTGGATGGGTAACCGGATGATGTTGAATACCGGTCTTCCTGAGAAACAAAATCTCGGTACTTTTTTATTGCAATATGTCTCAAATGAAGCCTTCGGTGCTTTAGGGATTATTTTGCTTGGAACAATCGTTTTCTTAAGCTGTTTGACAACAGCTACAGGCTTGATTTCAGCAGTCAGTGAATACTTTAATAGTTTGTTTCCAAAGATTTCTTATAAAACTTTTGCAGTACTATTTACAATCGTCTCATTCATATTAGCTAACCAAGGTTTGGATCAAGTCATCAAAACAAGTGTACCTGTTTTAAATGTGATTTATCCAATCGCAATGAGCACGGTTTTGCTTCTTTTGTTTACGTACTTCATTCCCTCACCACGCCTCAGTTTGCAAATACCGGTTATAGTAGTTTCTCTTATCAGTTTACTTTCCATGGTCCATGCAAATGGTTGGCTTCAAGCAGATTGGCTAAAAATATTACCACTTTACTCTTATCAATTGGAATGGATTCCTCTACTGGTCAGTGGATATGTCATGGGGTACTTAGCAGGAATGAAACAACCAAAAGTCACCTATTAAATTCCTGAGAGATGGAGCTGGGAAATAACTCCCAGCTCCTTCATTTTTACGAATTTTGGTTTCGTAAACGCCTTTTTTCCCACTCTCTTATTTTTTGCACTGAAATCTTGTTGTGACAAACATGTGCAATTTGAATGATCTAACGGTAAAATACATTCTATAATGGACATGAAGTAGTCACTACTTTAATAAGGAGACAACTGAATTGAAAAAGAAAAACTTTAAGTGGAGAGCTATGGTTTTCAACCCAATCGTTTTAGTCGTTTATGGTATTGGCTGCTATTATTTGTCTTTTCTTGCTTGGTATGGTGGTGTTGCAAGAAGAGCACCAATCATACTGGCTACTTTTGGCAGCTTGCTGCTTTGGTTTGGTTGGTGCTTTTACCGATACAGAAAAAATCGTAATGTCGCTAAAAATACTGCTGACAACAAACGACTGACATCTATTTGGGAAAAATTTTGTAAATGGTGGTTTAGGATAGGCCTTTTTTCTTTCACCTTCATTACCCTCGTTACAGGATTCCAAATTTATCAAAGTGCTATCCCTTTTCAAGGAAAGTTAGCTTTTGTCATACACGATTTTTTCAACACTCGTGATATAGCATTCGTACACAATAATGTCTATGAAGATGGCTTAGACGGCTTACTTGTCGATCTGCAAACTGAATTGGAGTTGCCGGAAGAACTGTATCTTTCTAATGAATTTGATTTCACATTCAATAGTGACGGTGAAATTACTTATATATACAGTTTCTTTTATGGTCTTGACGAAAATAAAGAAACGAAAAGTTTTTTATTGAGTTATGATCGTGAAAAAAGCGAGGACATACGTGTTTACTTAAATGGGTTCGCTGATCCAGCTTTTGAGGATACGATGAAATTACAACCTTTGATTGACGGCATAAAAATTCTTCCCCTAAAAGAAACAGTTGCTGAGTGGGGCGAAGAAACGGTCGGCATTTATTATGCTGGTTATCGAAGTTGGGGATACAACACAGAAGGTATTGTTTATCTTGATCAAGAAGGAAATACTCTTCCACTAACAGATACTTCTAATGAAATCACAGGTTATACGATTTCTCTATACGCACCTGATAATGATAGTAAAACACCTATGCGCTTTGTAGATTTTTCTACTGCTGGAACACTTCAAGAAGAAGTTACCATTGAGACAACTCAGCCGCAAAATGATGGCGAAACCTTTTTCCTTAATAAACAGTTAGGGTATCAATTGACCGTCGTTGACTCCGCGGCCGGTTCTCGCTTTTACACCTTGAATCAGTCATTGGATGGCGGAAATACTTGGGAGCTCATCAATCCTAATCCTTTTTTAGATGATTTGGGCGTCTCTACTGGAATCACCTTTATCAATGAACAGCTGGGTTTCATCGGTTTATCTCATAGTGGAGGAAGTTACTCGGAATTGTATCGCACAACAGATGGTGGAGCGACATTTGAAAAAGTAGAGATTCCTCCTGTACAAGTTCCTTTAACGGAAACAGAAAAATACAATCCGTTTGATTTTCCCGAAATGCCATACGAAGATAATGGAGATCTCTTCCTTCCGGTCGGCCAAGGACAAGATGGAGACTACAATAAAGCTAGTCACTTACTTTACCGGTCTACTGATGACGGAAAAAATTGGGAATATGCAGAAGAACTATTCTGGTAATAAAAAAACCATGTTGGATGTCTTTCCTATAAAGATACCCAGCATGGTTTTCTATTTAATTAGTTTATACAATTAATTCTGTTTAACGGCTTTTTGTTTTACATTACTTGCTTTGTTAGCTCTGTTCATGTAGAACAAAATCATTCCAGCTCCCACAAGCGCCATTCCTGCTGAAATCAATAGCGCCATTGAGTAAGAACCTGTTGATTCTCTGATGCTTGAAGCAAGCGATGGTCCTAAAATCGATGCGATTCCATAAGCCGTGAACATCCAGCCATAGTTAGAAGCTGATTTTGATGCTCCACAGTTCTCTGCTGTGATTCCAGGGAAAGAACCTAAGAACCCGCCAAATGATAACGCGATAAAAATCAATCCTGCAATACCGGCAACAGCTCCCAATGTGTTCGCAAAATTTAATAAGATCAATCCAGTTCCTGAAACAATAAACATAATCATAACTGTTTTGCATCTTCCGATTTTATCTGAAACTGAACCCCAGAAAATTCTTCCTAATGTATTTGCCAGACCTACGACCATGACAATAACCGCTCCTGCTCCTAATGAGTAATAAGAAGCTAAGTTAGCTGCGTGACCAATGACCATTAATCCACTTGTTGCTGCAAATGTATAAATTGCCCATAAAATCCAGAAGTTTGAATCACGAAGCATTTCTTTGTAATTTTTGTCTTTGTCAGAGGTTAATCCAACAACTTTTTCTTTTACAGGTGGGTTTTCCATTACAAAAGATGATGCACAAATGACCACCAATAGAATTCCGCCTAAGATTTTAAAGGTATCATTTACTCCTACACTCTCAATCATATTTGTAGCGATTGGAGCCAGCAAAATCGCTCCAGATCCGAATCCAGCTGCCGTCAAACCACCAGCCAAACCTTTTTTATCTGGGAACCATTTTACAGTTAAGGCTGTAGCCGTTCCATATCCGGCACCGATCCCTAACCCTAAAATCACTCCATAAGTTAAATACAACATAATAATGCTGTTTGCAAAACCAGTTAAGAACATTCCTAAACCAAACAACAACCCAGCCGCAAGAACGACTTTCTTACCGCCGTGTTTGTCAACGATTGGTCCGCAAATGATCATCCCAACCGGAACCATCGCAAATGAGATACTAAACGCTAAAGACGTTTCACTCAACGTCCAATCCGTATTGGTCTCTAATAAAGCCGTTTGGAACACTGACCAAGCATAACCTGCTCCTAATGCCAAATTTGTTATGATAGCTGCAATCAAAATTAACCAACGATTCTTTTCTTGTTTCATCTACCTTCCTCCTATAATCTTAAGTAATATGACTCCGTTTTATAAAGCGTTTTCAATTACATATTCTATAGAGGAATGATTGAAGAAACCACCAAGTAAAAGTGAACTCTATGATAAGAATTCCTTATAGGCATTAGCATTACTATTAACATTACCCTAAAACAAAATCCTTTAATAAAAAATAAATCCTAGGATCTATTTTCTTAATAGCATCCTAAGATTTATGAGTGTATACCTATACTACCCCACTGACCCTTCCATCTCATAAGCGATCAATCGGTTCAATTCTACTGCATATTCCATTGGGAGTTCTTTCGAGAACGGTTCAACAAATCCCATGACGATCATTTCAGTGGCTTGTTGTTCCGTTAAACCTCGGCTCATCAAGTAATAGAGTTGTTCTTCCGATATTTTTGAGACTTTGGCTTCGTGTTCCAGAGAAACATTTCCGTTGTGGATCTCATTGAACGGGATCGTATCAGATTTAGACAAGTCATCCATAATAATCGTGTCGCATTCAATATGAGAAATCGACCCACCGGAATTTTTTCCGAAAGTTACTTGTCCGCGGTAGTTGACTTCTCCGCCATCTTTCGCAATCGATTTTGAAACGATAGAACTGGAAGTGTTCGGAGCATTATGAATCATTTTGGCTCCCGTATCTTGGTTTTGTCCAGCTCCTGCCATCGCAATGGACAACATCGTTCCTCTGGCTCCGCGTCCATTCAATGCAATGCTCGGGTACTTCATCGTTGTTTTGGCTCCAAGGTTGCCATCGACCCATTCCATCGTCGCTCCTTCAAGTGCGACAGCTCGTTTCGTTACCAGATTGTAAACGTTGTTCGACCAATTTTGGATCGTAGTGTAACGGCAGTACGCGTCTTTTTTGACGACGATTTCTACGATAGCCGCATGCAGACTGCTGGAAGAAAACGTGGGTGCTGTACACCCTTCTACATAATGCACACTCGCTCCTTCATCCACCACGATCAGCGTCCGCTCAAATTGACCCATCGCTTCATCATTGATACGGAAGTACATTTGCAAAGGAACATCACATCGGACACCTTTCGGCACGTAAATAAACGTTCCGCCAGACCAGACAGAAGCGTTTAATGCAGCCAGTTTATTGTCCGTTGCCGGTACGACTGTCCCAAAGTGTTCTTTAAAGATTTCCGGATACTCTTTCAGTGCTGAATCTGTATCGGTAAAAACGATCCCCAGTTTTTCGAATTCTTCTTTCATGTTGTGGTAAACGACTTCCGATTCATATTGTGCTCCAGCACCTGCTAAATATTTTCGTTCTGCTTCTGGTATTCCTAAGCGTTCAAAAGTTTCTTTGACTTTCTCTGGTACATCGTCCCAACTGCGTTCAGGTTGATTGCTGACGGTCTTATAATAAGTGATTTCATCAAAGTCGATTGCTGATAAATCCGCTCCCCATTCAGGCATAGGTCGTTTCAAAAAGTGCGAGTAGGCTTTTAAGCGATAGTCCAGCATCCACTCCGGTTCATTTTTGCGTTGCGAGATTTCTCTGACTGTCTTTTCCGTAAGGCCTTTTCCAGTCGTGTAAATAGAATCCACGTCATCATGGAACCCATATTGATACTGTTCGCGTTCAGGTACTTCCATTTGTTCTCCTCCTTACAATTCTTTCATTCCGCTAATGCTTTTTCTAGCGCTTTCCACGATAACGTCGCGCATTTGATACGAGCTGGGAATTTGGCAACTCCCGACAGCAATATCGCATCTCCTAATTCTTCCACATCCTGCACTTCTTCTCCTTGGACTAAAAGCGAAAACTGTTTCTCCAATTGCAACGCTTCTTCAAGTGTTTTCCCTACCATAAGATCCGTCATCATACTGGCACTAGCTTTACTAATTGTGCAGCCATGACCGCTGAAACGAATGTCTGTGATGCGATTACCTTCGATCAAGAAGTGAAGTTGAATCACGTCTCCGCAAGTAGGATTGTTCAATTCAATCGTGCGAGTCGATTCGTCAAGCTTCCCATAATGATGAGGGTGTTGCGAATGGTCTAAAATCACTTGGCGGTACAATTGATCCAATTTAGATAGTCCCATAACTAAAAAACTCCTTTGTCGCGATTAGTGCTTCAACAAATTTGTCAGCATCTGCGGTTGTATTGTAAACATAAAAACTGGCACGAGCTGAAGAACCGCATCCCAGTCTAGTCATCAATGGCTGAGTACAGTGATTGCCTGCTCGAATGGCTACACCTTCCATATCCATCGCTGTTGCAACATCATGCGGATGGATGCCTTCTAAATTAAAAGTGATGATTCCGGTTCGTTGTTCCAGTTTTTCCGGTCCATAAATGGTCAATCCAGGTATAGCCGTTAATTTAGGCCATAAGTACTGCATCAATTCTTGTTCATGTTGTTGGATGTTATCTACTCCAACAGTCTCCATATAATCAATTGCTGCACCAAGCCCGATCGCTCCTGCAATATTGGGGGTTCCGGCTTCGAACTTCCATGGCAGCTCTTTCCAAGTACTCTCTTGTTCCGTAACGACTTCGATCATTTCCCCGCCAAATTCAACGGGTTCCATTTGCTCCAGTAAATGTCGTTTTCCATATAGAACACCAATCCCTGTTGGTCCAAGCATTTTGTGACCACTGAAGGCGTAGAAATCAACATCCAGTTCTTGCACATCGACTTTTTGATGCGGAACAGCTTGAGCTCCGTCCACTACCAATACGGCTCCAGCTTCATGTACTAAGTGAGCGATTTCTTGTATCGGATTTACTACCCCTAATACATTGGATACATGGGCAAGAGAGACGATTTTTGTTTTGCTGGTCAATTGGCTGCGCAAACTGTTCATATCCAACAATCCTTCAGGAGTTATGTCAATGTACTTCAATACCGCTTGCTGTCTTTTTGCCAATTGCTGCCAAGGGACGATATTGGAATGATGTTCCATGATAGAAATCACTATTTCATCTCCTGGTTGAACAACTGCTTCTCCGTAACTCTTAGCCACCCAGTTCAAACTAGTGGTCGTTCCTCGAGTAAACAAGACTTCAGCTGATTCTTTTGCATGAATGAAGTGCTGCACTTTTTGGCGAGTTACTTCATATTGTGCCGTAGCTCTTTCAGCTAAGGTATGAACTCCTCGATGAACGTTGGCATTGTTTTGGCGGTAATACTGTTCTACGGCGGCTAAGACGGTCGTTGGTTTTTGAGACGTTGCGGCATTGTCCAAATATACTAACGGCTCTTCATTGACGAGTTGGTTTAAGATCATAAAATCAGCTTTTATCTTGTTCGCAGAAAAACTCATTCACTCAACTTCCTTTCAATCGTCTCCACCAATTCTGTGCGCATCGCTTTTAAAGGAATCGCCGTGATCACAGCACCTAAAAAACCTCTGATGACCAATCGCTCTGCTTCTTGTTTAGGAATACCGCGACTCATCAAGTAATACAATTCTTCAAGGTCAACTCTTCCGACACTAGCTGCATGTCCTGCAGTGACATCATTCTCATCAATCAGCAAAATTGGGTTGGCATCTCCTCTAGCATGTTCAGACAACATCAAGATTCGACTTTCTTGTTGGGCGTCCGCTCCTTTGGCTCCTTTTAAGATGTGTCCGATACCGTTAAATGTCAGCGTAGATTTGTCTAAAATCACTCCATGCTGCAAAATATGACCAGTGGTATGCCGACCGAAATTAGTCACTCGAGTGTCGATTCCTTGAATCTGATTGCCCATACTGATGGCAACGACTTTTACTTCACTGCTGGAACCTTCACCTACTAAATCCGTATCAAAATCTGCGATCACATTCCCTGTGTTCATAACCCCTACTGCCCAATCGATAGAGGCATCTTTGTCCGTATGTCCTCGCCGATTAAGATAAGATGTTGTGTGCTCTCCTAACTGATCCACTGCAGAAACTTTTACTGTCGCACCTGGTTTAGCAACAACTTCCACTATGATATTGGCTGAACCCTTTTCAGTTCCGACCGTTTCATATTTCTCCACATAGGTAAAAGAGCTGTAGCTGTCAGCATACACCAACACATGTTTGATCCAGCTATTTTTGTGCAGGCTATTTTGAACAAAAGTGGCTTCTAGAGGTTCCTCTATGACTACATGTTTCGGAACATATAAAAACACTCCGCTTGTCATAAAAGCAGCATGAAAAGCTGTCAGTTTGTCTTCGTTCGGTTTGACCGCTCTATTCATGTAACACTCTTCTACTAAATCCGGATATTCTCTTAAAGCTGTAAAGATGTCCGTAAAAATTACCCCTTGATCTCTGTATTTTTGGGGTAGAAATTCGACCATTGTTTGATGACCTACTTGGACGATTTGAGGAGTTTGTGCGTACTCTTGGTCTTCCGGCAAGATGAATCCTTCAAACGTTGTCAAATCTGGAATCTCGAGCAATGGCCATCGTTTATAGTTGACTCGTTCAAATACAGGCCAATCTAAATCATCAACTTGTTTTAAAGCCGTTTTTCTCACCTTCAGCATCCATTCAGGCTCGCCCATTTCTGCAGAAAATTGCTGTACCATTCCAAAACATTCTTTATACATCACTTCTTGCATTGACTTGCCTCCTTAATCTTCATCTAACACGACTTCTAAACCTAATTCATCTCTGATTCCTTTGTATCCTTCGACTTCTAATCGTTTCGCCAATTCTGCCCCGCCTGTTTTGACGATGATTCCATTCATCATCACATGGACCACATCAGGAGTGATGTAATTCAACAACCGTTGATAATGAGTGATGATTAATGAACCGAAATTCTCTCCTCTCATTGCATTGACCCCTTTAGAAACAACTTTCAGTGCATCGATATCCAATCCTGAATCGATTTCATCTAAAATCGCAAATGTAGGTTCAATCATCATCAATTGCAAGATCTCATTTCGTTTTTTCTCCCCACCGGAAAAGCCTTCGTTCAAATAACGTTCCGCCATTTCTTCCGGCATATCTAAAACAGCCATTTTCTCATCTAATTTCCGAATAAACTCCATCACAGGAATTTTATTGCCTTCTGGACGTCTAGCGTTGATGGCGGCCCGCATAAACTCAGCATTTGTGATCCCTGCTATCTCGCTTGGGTACTGAACAGCTAAAAAAAGTCCAGCTCGAGCTCTTTCGTCGACTTCCATCTCTAATACATCTTGCCCATCCAATAAAATTTCGCCTTTAGTAACGGTGTAGCTGGGATGTCCCATGATCGCTGCTGAGAGCGTCGACTTTCCAGTTCCATTCGGACCCATGATGGCATGGATTTCCCCTGTATTAATGATTAAATCGACGCCTTTTAAGATTTCTTTATCTTCTATGGATACATGCAGATTTTTTACTTCCAATCTCGCCATAAAGCTTCCTACTCTCTAAAGTTTTATAATTATTTCACAAATAGTCATTGAAGAGTTTCTTTGATTTATACCTCTCTATTTTATGACAACAGTGGCTTTTTAGCAACTGTTATTCGATTCAAAGCCCAGCCATTTTCTTTAATTTTTTCATTATTTGTTCAACTACAAACAACAGGACAACAAAAAAACACTGAAGCAACATTTGCTTCAGTGTTTTAAAACTTATTCGCTTTTATAGCCAAAATCAGGCATAGCTGTCCAACGTTCTCTTAATACATGTGCGATCATTTTTGGTTCTCTCGCACGAGTAAAGATCCCTTTTTTGTTTCCTTGCACGCGATTGATGCCGACTTTTGTTTCAAAATCCGCAAAGTTCCACAATTGTTCTCCAATAACTTGTTTGTAATCGTCAAACACCTTGTGGTACATGTTGTAGTAACGTACCTGATATTCTTCTGTAAATGGAATATCATCGATTGCATGATATCCAGGAACAGTATCTGCACCGTATTCTGTAAACATCACTGGTTTACCAGGGTACATTTCTTCCCATAAGTCTAATTCTTCACGCAGACCTTTTTCCCCAGCTTTCAAATCTCCTGTATGGAAATACCAACCGTAATAACGATTCAAACAAATAACATCTAATAAATCAGCTACTAAATCTTTGTCTGGTATAGACATTTGAATATTCACGATGGTTACAGGTCGGTTTTGCGGATCCAATTCTTTCGTCAAGTTAATCAACGGCTCAAAATATTCTCGTGCACCTTCTTCATGCAATGCCGGTTCATTTGCGATTGACCAAAAGACGAGATCATTTTATCTACAAAAGAAAAAATAGTTCCCATAACCCTTGGCGCGTAACGACCTGTTTTATACGTTTCATAGTCTGTAATATCTGGAATCATTGGAATAACGATTCCGCCAGCTACCGTTCTTACTCCATTACCTAATATAAACAATACTAAGAAAGCAATCGTCATGAAGCTCATATTACTAAAGCTGATTGTCGATGGATCTCCTAACCAAAGCAATACAAATAAAGCTGAGTAGACAATAATACACGCCCATGTAGAAACGACTAGTGCTTGTTTAGAACCTAGCTTACGTGCATACCTGGTTCCAACTTGGATAATTAGGAGAGATGGAATCATTGTGTAAGCTGACATTTGTCCATATAATCCGTAATCTCCAATAACGACTCCAAATAACAATACCATTACAATTGAGTTATTCGCGACTGTCAATGCCAATTTATCTGTAGCCACAGCAACAATCAACATTTGTAAGGGACGATTACCTTTTAAAATCGCAAACATATCTTTTAAACCAATTTTTTCTTGTTTTCCTCCAGTACCAAAGTTTTCTGTCTTATCATGTTTCCAGATTCCGATAGTGGCTAAAAGTGTTAGTAAACCTGCAGCTAAAACAACGGTTAGAACAAATTCACTAAAGAAGTCAATATTGAAACCACCGTGTTTTGGTTTTAAGTAATTAGAAATATAAATTGCCGCCCCTGCAAAAAATAAAGATGTATAAGACAAGTCAAAGGTAGAAAACAAAGGTCTTTGGTTAGGATCATTTGTCAATACGGTTTGTCCAGATTTTGTACAAGCAGTTTGAAATGTATAACCAACAATATAAATAGCATAAAGCAATACAAAATAAATCAATCGAACGTTTTGAGGAACTAAATGATTTGTAAAAAATATCAGTAGAACTGTAATGGTCATAACGACATAACCAGCAATTATAAATGGTCTAAACTTCCAAAGTTTACCATCCGTTTTGTCGATCCATAAGCCTACAATAGGGTCCGTAATACCGTCCCAAAGACGACTACCAGGAATAAGAGTTGATACAAGAACCGTTCCTAAACCGACGATTCCAGTTGCATAATAAGAAACGAAAGTCATCAAAAACATAAAAATATTCGTAGCCGTATTGTTTAAAGCAAAAGCTCCAATCTGCCAAGTTTTTGCTGTTCGATAACTACTAGGCCTTTTTGTAGCAAGATTATCTGGATGTACATCAATTACTTTTTCCATTTTCACACACTCCTCTATTTTATTGCCACCACTCAAGTTAACGTTTACATTTATTACTGTTGGAAAATTAGCTCCTTTCTTAATCACTGAAATACTTTAGGTTTCAAGATAGTTTTTTGACACTACGTCTCACTATAAGAAACTGCTTTCACTTATATGAAACTCATTATATAGTATCTACCATAAATAAAATTGACTCAGAAGACTCAAGAATCGAAAAAAATTGACTATTCATCTTTGAAATAGAATAAATTTAGTTTTTTTGTCTGTTCTTTCGTTTTCCCGAGCGAACAAGCTTTCTTTTTATAAGGAAATGTGCTATACTGTATCCAGAGTTAGATAGATGACTATTATAGTACTTTAAGTACTAAGTCTGTACTCCCTTTTATTTCGGGGGCGTTACGGATTCGACAGGCATAGGTCGAGCTTGGATTGCGTTTCGTAGGTTACGGCTACGTTAAAACGTTACCAGTTAAATATAACTGCTAAAAACAATAACAACACTTACGCTTTAGCTGCGTAAAACCAGCTAGCGTAGATCCTCTCGGTATCGCCCATGTACTCGAGCAAGGGTCCTATAATCAGTGGGATACGCTAAACCTTTCCGTCTGGAAGTTTTAGAAGAGATCATCAGACTAGCAACGTATGATGCCGGTTGTGTGGCTAATACTAAGCGAAACCTTAATAGCATAACTATAAACGTAGAAGTCTAAGTGTCGTTATGTTTGGACAGGGGTTCGACTCCCCTCGTCTCCATAATTACAAACAAACAGCTTGTAAAACTGGTCAAACAGTCTTACAAGCTGTTTTTTATTCTCTTTAGTAATAGTTTAATTTACAAAAACACGCAGTCTAGATTCCATCTACACAAAACAAATATTTTTTATGTCACTCAATTATCTGCTACTCTTAAAATAATAGAAATGTACTTAGGAGGAGGATATGCGTTGAAAAATCAAATCGAACAACTTCAGCACTATATCATCAATCCAAAAAAATAGCTTTTTTCGGTGGTGCAGGTGTTTCAACAGAAAGCGGCCTTCCAGATTACCGGTCACAAGAAGGTACGTATACAAAGATGGAAGAAAAACAACTGAATCCAAAAATCCGCATGAGCAAACGTTTCATGCTGGAAAATCCAGAGGAGTTCTTTAAACCTAGAGATAATCAGACTAAGCCTTTTATTCCTGAACCCAATGCCGGTCATCGTTTTTTAGCTGAGTTGGAAAAACAAGGAAAAGATGTCCGTATCATCACTCAAAATGTGGACGGCTTACACCAAAAAGCCGGCAGTAAATTAGTGGTGGAACTGCATGGGAATAATCGGCACTTTTACTGTATGGAATGCGGACGGGAATACCCGTACAACGAAATTCCCAGAGATGACACTAATGTTCCACGTTGTCCTATTGATAATGGCATCATTCGGGCAGATGTGATTTTATTTGGTGAGAATTTAAAGCCGGGTATTTTAGATCGAGCCAAAGAATTGATTGCTGACTCAGACTTATTAATTATTGCGGGGACTTCCTTGTCTGTGTATCCGGCAAAAACGTTGATTCGTCATTTCACAGGAAGTGAAGTCGTCGTCATCAATCAATCTCCTTTAAAAATAAAAGATGTACAAGTTGATTTGACGATCACTGAACCGGTCGGAGAAACATTCAGCAAATTAACTGTCCATGCATAAAAAAGCGAGGCTGGGAAATAACTCCCAGCCTCACTTTTATTTTTAAATCAATTGAAACTTTTTGAGTCCTTCGATGATACCGCCGTCTACATTACTGGCAGAGGTTACATAATCAGCTACTTCTTTCACTTCTCCTACACCATTTTGCATAGCGATGCCATAGTCAGCATACTGGATCATTTCTTTATCATTCGGACCATCTCCAAAAGCATAGGTAGGAACATTTTCCAATCCAAGCAATTTTTCCAGCTCTTTGATTCCTGTTGCTTTCGAATTGTTTTTAATGATGGTATCTACACTATAAGGAGTGTTTCGGTAAAAAGACAATTCTGGGAATCGTTCGCGGAAGTGGTTGTCATAACCAGCATCATCGTTAATGATCAATGCCATCAAAACCTCTTCGTTCAAATGAAAATCCTCATCCACTTTCGGAGGCATTGTATGAATATTTTTGTATGCTGTAACCATTGTCTCGGAATCTTTAGTCGTACGAATCTTATTGTGCGTATACATAGATAATGGAAAGTCGTGTTCGTCCGCAGCTTCCTTTAATTCTTTCATTAAAGGTTGAGGGATCACACTACGGTAAACTTCTTTTCCTTCATAAACGATATACTGTCCATTTAGTGTGATGAAAGAGTCGATTGGACTATTTTCTAAAACATGTTGGATCTCCAACGGGCTTCTTCCTGTAGCCACAAAAGGAATAATTCCATTTTGTTTCATACTTTCCAGTGCTTCACTGATTTCTTTGTCCAATTCTGATGTAGCATTCAACAACGTTCCATCCAAATCAAAAAATACTAAGCCTTTTGGTTTCACTCTATTTCCTCCATTGTCTCATTTAACAGATGATTTTTACTCGATGTCTTTGAAATGTCTTACTTCATTGTATTTCTCCAAATGATACGCCCCATCACGGTAAGTAGCTACTGAAACGCTCGCATTCAATAAGGGTTGTGGATTTTCCAGTTCAGCAACTAGATTATTCAATAAGTAGCGGATGGTATTGCCATGAGCCACTACAAGAATTTTTTCGCCAGTATCGCGGTGTTTGCTGATCAATTTCATCAGACCTTCTTCAATTCTTGTCCAAAACGTCAAAAAGTCCTCTGCATCATTATGAGGGTCTGCTTTTTTCGTTGCATTCATTCGTTCAGGAATACTGGATTGAGCGTACATCTCTGCAACAGACGGATAATTTAGTTCCTTATTGATTGCAGCCCAAGCTTTATCTACGTCTTCTCCTTCAAATGAACCAAAAAATACTTCTCTGAATTCCGGCATCATTTCAATAGTCAGCTCATCAGCGTACTTATTTTCTTCTAAAATAATACTGGCTGTTTGAACCGTTCTGCTCAAATCGCTCGTATAAACAGCGTCGAACTTCACATCCGCTAAACCTCTGGCACTGCGGTAAACATCTTCCGTGCCTTCTTCGGTCAATGGAGTATTACTCCACCCCTGGATCTTACGGTAATGATTAAAATACGTTTGACCATGTCGAACGAAATAAAATGTACATCCTTTATTCATTCTTTCTCCTCCACTTCTTTTCTAGCACTATACTCTATTTACTTATTGTAACAGAAACTCTTAGTAAGTTAATGAAAAAGAGGTTTTATCTTTGTAAAGAAACACTGACTCTAAAAGTTTATCCGATGGACAACTTTTTGGAGCCAGTGTTTTTAAATGAAAGAAGTCCTTCCATTTTCCGGGATATCACCATTTCGATAAGCTTCTAGCAATTCTTTCAAATCACATACTTGGCTTTGCAGTTTCAGACCAATGTCTGTTTCTTTTACTTTTTTGCGCTCCAATTCTTTATCTACCACTCGTCTTGTCGACACAATATCGATTTCATTTTCGATGGCTTCTTGTGGAGAAGTAAAAGGCTGGTGCGAAACCAATACCATTCCAAATGAATTGTACAGCAAGGTATAACCTGCTAAACCAGTCGTTCCTTGATAAGCTTTTGAAAAGCCTCCATCGATTACCAGCATTCTGCCGTCTGCTTTAATCGGGTCTTCTCCTCTTTTCTCTTTGACCGGAGTGTGCCCGTTGATTATGTGCCCTTTTGCAGGGTCTAATCCAAACTCAGCCAATATTTTTTCACACGTTTCAACTTCATTCCGCATTCGATAATAAGCATTTTTCTTTTCTTCATGGCACACTTTATCTTCAACGTAATAGCGTTCAAAAGTCGTCATTTGATCTTTTCCGAACAATGAAGAAACAGGTCCTGTCCACAAGTACCATACAAGATCTAAATACTTATTGTTGTTTGATCGATTTTGATATAAGAATCCCTTTCTTACAGCATCTTCAAACTTATCCAAAAGCGATTTTCCATAAACATACTTGCCTCTGATTTCCATTCCCATAAAGCTGCCGTCTTCGTTTAATGGAATACATCCGTGAAACAATAAATTATCATTATACGTCAAATACATACTGCCTTTATTGATCAAATAAGAAATATGTTTTTGCAGTTTTCCACTGTTCTTAAATCCTTCTTTCAATTTTGCGACAATTGTTTTTTCTTCCTCTGTCAACGTGTATGGGTCATTGGGATCAATTGTCGGGAATTGATTGCTGAGTAAAGGATATTCTTTTCCTTTGATCGTAATCGTGCCTTTTTCATAGTCGATCTGATTCAACAGCAAGCGATGCGACATTTGAAATTCTGGATGTCGTTCAATAATAGCCGCTTCCAGCTTGAACTGAATAATCGCAATAGCTTGATGAATCTTTGTATTTTGAATGATCTCTTCTTTTAGAATACTGTCTTCCGGGTGGATCTTGGGCGCAAAACAACTGTCAGGATCTCCCGTATACGTTGCTTCAGCAAAATTAGACAAATAACGCAATGAGATACCATAACTCTCTTCTAAAATATCCAGATTGTTGTATCGAGCAGAGATACGGATCACATTAGCCATACACACTTCTGAACCAGAAGCAGCCCCCATCCATAAGATATCATGGTTTCCCCATTGGATATCAACAGAATGATGACGAATCAATGTATCAATAATTTTATCAGGATAAGGGCCCCGGTCATAAATATCTCCTACTACATGCAAATGATCAACGACAAGCTGCTGAATCAAGTAGGCCAAAGCCGCAACGTATTCTTTTCCTCTATCTAGTGAAATAATACTGTCAATAATCTCACTATAGTATTCATCTTTATTTGTAAAAGTGCCGTCTTTGAACAATAATTCTTCTGTAATATAAGAAAATTCTTCCGGCATCGCTTTTCGTATTTTCGATTGAGTATACTTAGAACCGACAAAACGGCACAATTCGATCAAACGAGAAATGGTGATACGATACCACTCATGTACTTCTTCTTGGGTTTCAAAAGACTCTATAATATCCTCAGTTTTTTCTTCCGGATAGTAGACAACCGTAGCTAGTGCATTCATCTCTTTTTGCGTTAGTCGATCCGTAAACATTTCTCCAATTTTTTCTTTGATATTGCCTGAACCATTTCTCAAGACATGTTGAAAGGCATCGTATTCTCCATGGATGTCACTGACAAAATGTTCTGTAGCTTTTGGCAAGTTCATGATAGCTTCTAAGTTGATGATTTCTGAAGTGGTGGCACCAATCGTTGGATATTCTTTAGCTAGCATCGTTAAATATTTATTTTTCATTTCCATCTCAACATCTCCTCCCTTAAAACCTATACCAATTAGTATAGCATGGTCCATTCTATTTCATGAAGGTAAAAATAAAAAAACTACCTGCGTAGTTTTTCAGCATCAATTCAAACGAACCCTGCAACTACAACTAAATGGGTGATTTCAAAATGTCATGATAAGCATTATGTCCAAATCATGCTCTGTGTTCACTTATCGAACAACCTTCTTTCACCTCTACCAATTCTGCTTTTAAAAACGACTTAAAGAATGTTGATTTCAAACATTTTGTTTTTTTTATTTTTACTACCCTACCATTTTTCTGAAAATAGTACAACATTGTGTTCTTTAAACCAAAAATCACTCTTAAAAGCTGTAGACTTTTAAGAGTGATTTATCGGTTATTCGTATTTTTGTTCAATCAACTGTTGAATGACCTTAACCGCATCATCAGCCGATTGTTTCGCTGATTTGTTTCCTGATACTGTGTCAAAAATCATGTTTTTAGCATTATCCCATACCTCAGCTGTTTGAGGAATATTTGGCATGGGGTTGGCATTTTCATACTGCTCAACAACTGCTGCTTCCACTTCCGTACCTTCTTCCAATAAGACTTTTCTTGTTTCTATGTTAGCTGGTATTTGTTGGACCGTTTCGTAAAATTCCAGTTGGTTCTCATGAGTCGTGATGTATTCCAACCACGCTTGAGAAAGGTCGATATCTTCAGCATAATTGCTGATCACCCAACCTCTGCCTCCAGCAAATGGTTGATAATTTTCACCGTTAGGCAATGTAGGAATCGTCGTTACTCCAAAATCTACTCCGCCTTCTTCATAGTTTGCTGCTCCCCATGGACCATTGATCACAGCAGCTGTCTTCCCATCAATAAAAGATTGGTCTACGAAATCGCCTACTGTTCCTTCATCCAACATTCCTTGTGGCCATTTAGCATACCATTCTGTCAAATAGTTCAAAGCCTCGACAGACCCTTCATTATTCAACCCGATATCAGATGGATCGGTCCCGTCATCTCCAAATATATATCCTCCATAGCCGGCAAACAGACCATAAGAATAATAGAAATCAAGCCAGTTGGCTAAAAACCCGGTATTCATTCCACTTTCAACTTCAAAATCGTATTGGTCGTCTTCCATCAAAGCTTCTAAATCCTCAAAAGATGTTGGTTCAGTATCGAGTAAATCCTTATTGTAGTAAAGTACCAGAGTTTCTAATAAGTAAGGCATACCATAAATCTGATCATCTACTGTTACCTGCTGAATATCTGTCTCATTGAATCTTCCGTCATCAGGTATGGTGACTGTTGCTAGATGTCCTTGTTGCGCCAGTTGTCCAATACGGTCGTATGGGATCATCATTACATCTGGTCCGATATCTGCTGGACCATCCAACGGCAACGCCTCAGCTTGCTCTAATTGCTCTCTGAAGACGAACTCAACAGTCACTCCATGCTCTTCTTCAAAATCCCCTTTGATCGCTTCAAAATAATCTGAATAGTTTTCTTCAATTGATACAGTTAAAACTCCCTCGCCTGAATTTGTTCCATTACCGCCGGATGTATCCGATTCATTATTCCCGCATCCTGCTAATACTGCTGCCCCTATAAACAAGATTCCTGTCAAAACTCTTTTGAAACTGCTCTGCATGCTGAACCATCCCCTTCTATATTCTTTCTTTCAGCATACATAAAATTGATACCGTTTTCAAAAGAAGCGGACTGACAGTTTTTAGGACCCACCTGTTCAGCCCGAAGACTTCATTTCTCTTTCTTTTTTGACCAATAACTGAGCTAAGTCTTCAGAATATAACGGTTCGATATGTCCATATTGTTCAATGACGACTCTGTCTATTTCATCTACTTCTCCATTGATGAAATAGATTTTATCACGGTTATCGCTGTTCTTGATAATGATTCTTTGGAGATCGATATCATACGTGAGGGAATACCCAATGAAAATGATTACCTCTGCTTCTTCAACATCTTTTTTGAGTACCGTCGCCCATTGATTCTCTTCTAGAGATTCCAATGCGTAACTGACTTTTGTCAATTTTACTTCTTTATTCAGCGTGTCTTCTACCATATCTTCAATAAATCCGTTCAAATGAATCACGATTTCTCGCCTATCTCTTGTTTGATCCAACTTATTGCTCAACGTTACTGGAATTCTATAAATACCATTTTCAATAGAAGCTTGTTCTGCTGCATCATCATAATTAGTGGTATAAATCCTTTTCCAGTTGTATTTCATAATGGTTTTATGCGTCCCGGTTACTTCTTTGATGGAATATTCATCTCTTAATAATTCCAATAAACGAGCTCGACCTTCTTTTTTCTGAAAATACTCTGAAATAACATTTAAACTCTTTTCAGGATCATAGGGCATTCCCATCTCTGCAAATAATTTCTGAGACAGTTCTTTTGCATCTTTGACTTGCTCATGATTGCTGTTGATAGCTCCTTTAGAAAATCCGGCACCTAAAAACAAAAGTGCTTCCCCTTTTAAAACATATTCTAATGCTTGATCTAAGTTCATGTCATTCCTCCATAACTCATCCAAATCACTATCCGTTAGCTGATTTATTCCATTATTTTAGAAGTTGAATGCCAAAAATCCAACAGTTAAAAGATTTCTCTTTACCTGTTGGACTTTTCAAATCAAACTAACGAGCTTTCATCGCTCTATCGATTTCTCTTTTTTGGTCTTTCCGTTTCAAATCTTCCCGCTTATCGTATTTCTTCTTCCCTTTACCCAGACCGATCAATACTTTTGCGTAACCGTCTTTGATGTAAACTTTTAAAGGGATAAGGGTATAGCCGCTGGATTTTGTTTCTCCAACTAAACGAGCGATTTGTTTTTTATGCATCAATAATTTACGTGTTCTTACAGGATCATGATTGAAGACATTTCCTTGTTCGTATGGGCTGATGTGAACATTCTGAAGGAAAATCTCTCCATTTCGAATAGTAGCGTATCCATCCTTCAAGTTTATCCGACCTGCTCGGATCGATTTGATTTCTGTTCCTTTAAGGACGATTCCAGCTTCAATCGTATCGATAATAGAATAATCATGACTCGCTTTTCTATTTTGGGCAAGAACTTTACCGCTGCCTTTTGGCATAAGTCTTAGCCTCCTTCACTCATTTTTTTCTTTTTTTCTTCCCGGTCTTTTTAGCAACATCTTTATAGAAAGGTTTAGCTTTTTTAGGTTTGCTTCCGGTATGTTTTTTCCCTTTTTCAGCAGATCCTTTTCCATCTTTTTTAGCTGGACCTCTTGAAGAACGTTTATCATTCCGTCCTTTCCGCTTGCCTTTTTTAAGGGCATTTTCGTCTGCTTTGACTTCCAGATTTGGATCTGGGATCAATTCAAAGTCAATTTCACGTAGCTCTGGATCAGCTTTTGTGACTTTTATTTTTACTTTTTGTCCAATTTTATATACAACACCAGTACGTTCTCCGATCAGCATCAATTGTTCAGGAATGAAGTTAAAGTAATCATTTTTCATATTAGAAATGTGTACTAATCCTTCAACTGTATTCGGCAATTCTACGAATAAACCAAATTTCACCACTGAACCGATTACACCTTCATAAACTTCTCCTACTTTATCTGCCATGAATTCGGCTTTTTTCATAGAATCTGTTTCACGTTCTGCATCTACTGCTCGGCGTTCCATCTTCGAACTTTGCTCTGCAATATCTGTCAGCAAACCTTCCCATTTTTGCTTTTCTTCTTGGCCAGTGCCATTTTGTTCATAAGCTCGAATCAAACGGTGCAAGATCAAATCTGGGTAACGGCGAATAGGAGAAGTAAAGTGAGAATAGTATTGAGCACCTAAACCATAATGTCCTAAAGGTTCTACATCATACTTCGCTTGTTTCATACTCCGCAGCATCATAGTAGAGATAACTGCTTCTTCAGGTTTGTCTTTCACTTGATTGATAACTTTTTGTAGTGCAACTGGAGTTACGTTTGAACTAGATCCTCTCATCGTAATTCCAAAAGCTGTTACGAATTCCATAAATCGTTGCATACGATCGCTATCCGGCTGCTCATGGACACGATAGATTAATGGAACTTCCATTTTTGAATAGTGTTCCGAAACAGTTTCATTGGCTGCCAACATAAAGGATTCAATCAAACGTTCCCCAACGCCTCTTTCACGTACGATCACGTCTGTTGGATGGCCAGATTCATCCACAACGATCTTAGCTTCCGTTGTATCAAAATCAATGGCACCTCTATGAACACGGCGGTTCTCAAGTATATGATGCAGCTCTTCCATCATTTCGAACATATCAAGTATATCCGCATGCTTCTCGCGTACTTCCGGATCTTTATCCGTCAGCATTGCATTGACATCAGAATACGTCATTCGGCGGTAAGAACGAATCACACTTTGGAAAATGCGGTGGTCAACTATCTCACCTTGCGGATTCAATTCCATTTCACAACTCATCGTTAATCGGTCTACATTTGGATGCAATGAACAAATACCGTTTGATAAGCGTTGCGGCAGCATTGGAATCACTCGATCTGTCAAGTAGACACTTGTTGCTCGTTCAAATGCATCACCATCTAATGGACTGTCTTCTGTCACGTAGTAAGATACATCAGCAATGTGGACTCCTAAGTGGTAATTGCCATTCTCTAAACGACGAACCGTTACGGCATCATCCAAGTCCTTAGCATCTGCACTATCGATCGTTACGACGATTTCATCTCGTAAGTCTACTCTGCCCTCTATATCTTTGTCGGTTATTCTGTCCGGCACCTCATCAGCTTGCTTCAAAGCAGCTTCTGAGAACTCAGTAGGGATCCCATTATCGTAAACGATCGATAAGATGTCTACACCTGGATCATTTTTATGTCCAATGACTTTTTTAACGATTCCTTGCATGCTTCTTGGATACTCGCGGTCTGGATAATGAGTAATCTCAACAATCGCAACTGAACCATCGACTGGTTTGACCCCTTCAGCTTTAATAAAGACTCTGTAATCAGTTAATTTTTTATCCCTAGGATCAATGTACCCATATAAACCAGTTTCTTCGATACCTTCATCATCGTAAGCCCAGAACTCTCCCACTAACTGCGTCAAATTCCGTTCTAATATAGCGGTGATCTTCCCCTCAGGTCCTTTATCGTTCCAAGGTTCTGCTGGATGAGTCACATCTACCGTTACTCTATCCCCATCCAATGCAAATTGAGTTTTGTTTGGCGGAATATAAAGGTCTTGTTCTTCATCTTCAATCGACACAAACCCAAACCCGCGATCACTGGCTCTAAAGATACCAAATAATACTGGATCTTCTTTTGGCAGCTTCAACTTGCCGCTGCGGGTCAGAAAAACTAATCCTTCTCGCTCCATTTCAGCTACTGTTGTAACCAATTCTTTGAAGTCTTTGGCGCTGGTTTTATTCAAGCCTTCACTTAAATCTTTGATTTCAAAGGAAATTGCCTTATTTTCATTCATATAGACTAAAATAGCTTGTTTGAGTACTTCTTTGCTTGTCATAGTTTATCCCCCATTCCACTGTAATTCAGTTAGGAAATTTAATACATCTTGTTCCAATTCTTTACGATCTGGTCCTACTGTTACCGAATGAGGACTATTTTCATACCAATGGAAATCAACATCAGCCTTAGCAAAAGCTTCTTTTAATTCATACGCAATGTGACTATTGATCAATTCATCTTTACCACCTTGAGCAATAAACACTGGTTTTTCAACCGACCCATATTGAGGGGCCATTTCATCTACTAACTTCCGAATGTCAGCTAATTGCTTGTCCAATTTTTCTTCCAATTCTGGAAGACGTTGTTGAACGACCTCTTTTGACTCTCCATTTTTGTATTTCTTCGCGATCATAAAGTCTAAAAATTCTTTTCTGACATTTGTAGTATCATTATGGATAGCTGGTGAACTGAATGTCCCGCTGGCCAATAGATTTTCATCCAACATCAATTTAGTTGCGATGATACCGCCTAATGACAATCCAAAAGCAGCTACCTCTTGATATCCTTCTTCTCTCAAGAACTGAAGAGCTTTTTTAGCATCTTCTATCCAATCTTTAGGAGAAACTTCTAAAATATCTTCTAGATCATGTGTCCCATGTCCACTAAACGTTGGGCTGTATACTGTATAATTTTCTCTTTCTAATGCTCGTCCTAACATGCGTACGTCATTAGGTGTACTACTATATGCGTGGAATAATAAAACGGCTCTTTTTCCACCTTTAAAATAAAACGATCTGTCTTTCATGCAATGCCTCCTGTTTTTCCCTGTTACTTATATTTTACTTGAAATTTGTGTATTTTCCTATCAATACACAATGAAAAGCGCGCTTATACACCACTTTATTAGAGTCGTATATATATAAAAAAAGCCGCCCTAATGATTCGGCAGCTTTTTAAAGTATTTAATTTGCGGATAAATAAGCTAATACGATAGCTAATACGATGAACAACGTTCCTAAGACCGATGTAATACGCTGTAGCACAGCTTCAAAACCGCGTTTTTTTTGTTTTCCAAATAATTGTTCTGCTCCTCCACTTAAGGCACTGGAAGCACTGTTTGTTTTGCTTGGCTGCATGGCAACAATAATAATCAGTAACACAGATACGATCAATTCAGCAATTAAAAGTGTATTGTACAACTTCATTGCCCTCCCGTCTAGCTTTTCTTCTACCATTCACTTTAACATACCTTATTCAAAATTACTAGAAGAGATTCACGTTTTTATCGTTCTATCGCTCTTTTTTCCACTACACTTATTTTACCAAAACCATCGTGCCATAAGGACTTAAAGTCAAAAGAGTATTTTCTACTTTATTGTTGCTGTTCGTTAGAATGATTTTTGCCTCCGAAACTTCTTTGGTCAACTCTATTGTTTCTTCATTGTCTGAAAAATTGCAATAGACCCAGCCTTTTTCATCTCCAAGATTTCGTTCATAGACCACTAACTGGTCTTTCGTTTCTTGCATATGATAGTCGCCATCCCTAAAAAGGGGCGTCTTTTTCAATGAAATCAACTGTTTATAAAAGTTTAGAATACTGCTTGGTTTTCCTTGCTGACTTTTCACGTTGTATATCTCTTCTCGATTATAACGAGTCCATGGAGTTGCCTGCTGAGTAAATCCAACTTTTTCACTCTCATTCCATTGCATGATTCCTCTTGAAGTATCTCGTGATGTGAAGTTTAGGTTGTACATGATTTTTTCATGATCCCATCCTAGTTTTTCTGCCTCCTCATAAAAGGATACAGCTTCTTGGTCTCCCATTTGTTCTGGATTAGTGTATTCGAAATTCTGCATTCCGATTTCTTCCCCATAATAGATGATTGGGATTCCCTTTTGAAGATACAATAGAGCAGCGGTCATCGTTTGGCTGTTATCTCGGTACTGTTTGGTATTGCCGTATTTGTGCTGATGTCTTGGTTCATCATGATTATTCCAATACAGTATCGGTCCGCCAGTATAAGAGACTTTCTCTTGAAATTCTTTTTGAATTTGTTTGAACTTTTTCAAATCAAGTGGAGCCCATTGCAGTTCTTTCGGTAATCTATCTTCTACCTGACTCGTATCTTCAGGAAAATGAGTGAGCGTAATGATTTTATCTACTCTGTCCGCTTCTGGCAGGGTGTATTTCTTTGTGATCTCAGCAGTCGCACTGGTAGCTTCTCCTATTATCAGAATATCTTCATTTCTAGCTTTGATTCTTTTCTTGATTTCATTCAAATAGTCGATCAATCTATCCCCATACTCTACCATCTCTGTTCCAGGTCCTTCTTCGTCAGGATGGTCTGGTAAGTTTTTGTCGACAGACATGTAAATAAATGCATCAAAGCGAAATCCGTCGATTCCTTTTGCGATCAAATAATCTAGAGTATCTAACATTTCTTTTCGCAAATCAGGATTATCCCAGTTTAAATCTGCCATACTTTGCTTGAACAAATGCAAATAAAATTGGTCACCGTTTTCCTCTTTCGTCCACACAGATTCTCCAAGTTCCGCCGTCCAATTCGTAGGATGAGATTTCCCTTTTGTAGCATCCGCCCAAATGTAATAATCCCGATAAGGGTTGTCTTTCCCTTTTATGGCTTCTTTAAACCATGGATGTTCGATAGAGGTATGGTGCAATGGAAAGTCATAAATTAGTTTCATCCCTCGTTTATGGACTTCCTCGATCAACTTTTTACCTTCACTTTGTTCGCCAAACAACGGATCGATTTTTTTGTAGTCTATGACATCATATCCGTTGTCGTCTTGAGGAGACAATGCCAACGGATTGACCCATAAAGTATTCACGCCTAGAGACTGAACGTAATCTAAGCGCTGCAAGATTCCTTCAATATCTCCTATTCCGTCATCATTCGTGTCTTGAAAACTTCTTGGATAAATTTGGTAAATAATCGCTTCTTCCCACCATTTTTTATTCGACATCGATTCACCTTCCCAGTAAAAATCATGTAGTTGATTAAAGTTTACCAATCTTCGCTTTCTCATGCATGTATTCTAACTCGTTTTTCTTTTCCACATCTAAACGAAAAAAGCTTTCCTTCCTACTTTTATACAGTAGAAAGGAAAGCTTTTAACTTGTGTCGGCAAATACTTCTATTTGACCGATTAAGAAATTAAATTATTTGTTTTTTAGGTTGTAGAAAGCTTGTAAACCTTCGTATACAGCTAAGTCGCCTAATTGGTCTTCGATACGTAACAATTGGTTGTATTTAGCGATACGGTCAGTACGGCTTAATGAACCAGTTTTGATTTGACCAGCGTTTGTAGCTACTGAGATGTCAGCAATTGTTGAATCTTCAGTTTCACCAGAACGGTGAGAGATTACAGCAGTGTAACCAGCTTTTTTAGCCATTTCGATAGCGTCAAATGTTTCTGTTAAAGTACCGATTTGGTTAACTTTGATTAAGATTGAGTTACCGATTTCTTGTTTGATACCTTTAGACAAGATTTCAGTGTTTGTAACGAACAAGTCGTCACCAACTAATTGAACTTTATCGCCTAAGCGTTCAGTTAATAGTTTCCAACCTTCCCAGTCGTTTTCGTCCATACCATCTTCAATAGAGATGATTGGGTATTTGTTAACTAATTCTTCCAAGTAGTCTACTTGTTCAGCAGCAGTACGTTTAGCACCATTTTCGCCTTCGAATTTAGCGTAGTTGTAAACGCCGTCTTCGTAGAATTCTGAAGAAGCACAGTCAAATCCTAGGTATACATCTTTACCTGGTTCTAGACCAACTTTTTTGATTGCTTCAAGGATAGTTTCTACTCCATCTTCAGTACCTTCGAAACGAGGTGCGAATCCACCTTCATCCCCAACAGATGTTTCTAAACCACGAGATTTCAAGATTGATTTCAATGCATGGAAGATTTCAGCTCCCCAACGTAATGCTTCTTTGAATGTTGGAGCTCCAACAGGTAAGATCATGAACTCTTGGAATGCGATTGGAGCATCAGAGTGAGATCCACCGTTAATGATGTTCATCATTGGTGTTGGCAATACTTTAGTGTTGAATCCGCCTAAATATTGGAACAAAGGTACATCTAGGTAGTCAGCAGCTGCACGAGCAACAGCGATAGAAACACCTAAAATAGCGTTAGCTCCCAATTTAGCTTTGTTTGGAGTACCGTCTAAGTCGATCATAGCTTTATCGATAGCCATTTGATCACGTACGTCAAATCCGATGATTGCTTCTGAGATAATGTTGTTTACGTTATCTACAGCTTTTTGAACACCTTTACCTAAATAACGGTCATTGTCGCCGTCACGTAATTCAATAGCTTCGTGTTCTCCAGTTGAAGCTCCTGAAGGAACCATTCCGCGACCAAAAGCGCCACTCTCTGTATAAACTTCAACTTCAATAGTTGGGTTACCGCGTGAATCTAAAACTTCTCTTGCTAAAATGTCTGTAATGTATGGCATTTGTTTTCTCTCCTTTGAGTTTATCAAATTGGAACTTGGACGCTTTATTGCCCAAATTCAGTTTAGTTAATTTTGATTAGCTTTGCAACTAGAAACATTTTGTCTCCTGTTACTTTTTAGTTTTTAACAATCAATGATTCACCAGTCATTTCAACTGGTTTTTCAACGTTTAGTAAATCTAACATTGTTGGTGCAACATCAGCAAGACGGCCGTCCTCACGTAATGTTACGCCTTTTTTCGTTACGATTACTGGTACTGGTACTGTTGTATGAGCTGTATGAGGCTCTCCAGTTGGTGTTGTCATTGTATCTGCATTTCCGTGATCAGCGAAAATAACAGCATAACCGCCTTTTTCTATGATGGCATCAACGACACGTCCCAAGTTTTCATCTACTGCTTCAATAGCCTTGATAGTTGGTTCTAACATTCCGGAATGACCAACCATATCAGGGTTAGCAAAGTTTAAGATGATAGCATCTTGTTTATCTGCTTCGATATCAGCAACTAATGCATCTGTAACTTCATACGCACTCATTTCTGGTTTTAAATCGTATGTTTCAACTTTAGGAGAAGGAATCAAGATTCGGCTTTCTCCTTCAAATTCCTCGTTACGTCCACCATTCATAAAGAAAGTAACGTGAGGGTATTTTTCAGTTTCCGCAATACGCAATTGTTGCAATCCGTGTTGAGACAACACTTCTCCTAATACATTTTTCAATGCGATAGGCGGGAAAGCAACTTCTGCTTTGATGCTTGGGTTGTAAAGTGTCATCGTCACTAATTTAAGATTGTTAGGACGAACGCCACGATCAAAGAATTCCCATTCATCATTGGTTACAGCGTTTGACAATTGGATAGCACGGTCTGGACGGAAGTTAAAGAAAATAATAGCATCATTATCTTCAACGGTTGCCACAGGTTTTCCATTTTTAAGGATTACTGTAGGAGCAACAAATTCATCCATTTTGCCAACTTCATAGCTGTTTTTCACGGCATCGACTGCTGAGTCGGCAAAATTGCCTTCACCATGGAATATAGCATTGTATGCTTTTTCCACACGTTCCCAGCGTTTGTCACGGTCCATAGCATAGAAACGCCCTGAAACAGTAGCAATTTCACCCATGCCGATTTCTTTCATTTCTTTTTCTAATTGCTCAACGTAGCCTAAACCAGAATCAGGTGCAACATCGCGTCCGTCTAAAAATGCATGAACGTATACGTTTGGAACACCTTTTTCTTTAGCTGTTTTGATCAAAGAGATCAAGTGATTGATGTGGCTGTGAACTCCACCATCTGATAATAAACCAAACAAGTGAAGACTAGAATTCATTTCAACAGCTTGTTTCATTGTGCTGTTCAAAACTTCATTCTGTTGGAATTCACCGTCTGCAATAGCTTTGTCGATTCGAGTTAAACTTTGGTATACGATACGGCCAGCGCCGATATTTGTATGACCAACTTCTGAGTTCCCCATTTGTCCTTCTGGCAATCCAACATCTAAACCTGATGCTTTCAGAGTAGCATGTGGATAAGTTGCCATATAGCGATCAAAATTAGGTTTTTTCGCTTGAGCTACTGCATTACCCATAGTTTCTTTACGACAACCGAAACCATCTAAAATGATGATAGCTACTGGTGATTTACTCATTATTTATTAGCCTCCAATAGTGCTAGGAAAGAATCTGCTTCTAGACTTGCTCCTCCAACTAATGCTCCATCAACATCTGGTTGTTCCATTAACTCAGCAATGTTAGCTGGTTTAACACTTCCACCATATTGAATACGTACTGCATCAGCAGCTGAACGTGAAAATTCTTTTGCTACAGTTTCACGAATTACAGAGATTGTTTCATTTGCTTCTTCGGAAGTAGCTGTTTTACCAGTACCGATTGCCCAGATTGGTTCGTAAGCAATAACGATTTCGCTAACTTGTCCTTCAGTTAAGCCTTTCAATCCAGCTTTAACTTGGTCGCTAACTAATTCATTAGTTTGTCCAGCTTCACGTTGTTCTAAAGTTTCTCCACAACAGAAGATAGGAATCATACCATTTTTGAAAATAGCATGTGCTTTTTTGTTGATTTCTTCATCTGTTTCGTGGAAGATTTCACGACGTTCAGAGTGACCGATGATAACATAGCTTACTCCAAGATCGCTTAAAGCTTTAGGACTTACTTCTCCTGTAAATGCTCCTTCTTCTTCAAAGTAGCAGTTTTGAGCAGCAATTTTTAAATCTGTTCCTTCAGCAGCTTTTACTAAGTCTTGTAAGAATAGTGCAGGAGCTCCTACAACAGAGTCTACTACGTCAGCAGAAGGGATTTTACCTTTAACTTCTTCTACAAATTCGCGTGCTTCAGAAGCTGTTTTATTCATTTTCCAGTTTCCGGCAATAATAGGTTTACGCATGATAAAACCTTCTTTCATTTATTTTTGTTTCGATGATGTCTCCAAAGATTATTTATCAGAAATAGCTGCCAATCCTGGCAATTCTTTTCCTTCTAAATACTCTAATGAAGCTCCACCACCTGTTGAGATGTGTGTGAATTGATCAGCATAGCCTAATTGTTGAGCAGCTGCAGCAGAATCTCCACCACCGATAATAGTGATAGCATCTTCTAATTCAGCTAATGCTTTACATACACCAATTGTTCCTTCTGCAAAGTTAGACATTTCAAACACGCCCATTGGACCATTCCATACAACTGTTTGAGCGCCTTCTAAGGCTTCTTTGAACAATTCGATTGTCTTAGGACCGATGTCTAATCCCATTTGATCTTCAGGAACTGGTCCTTCATGAACTTCTGTTGGGACGTCATTGCTGAATTCTTTAGCCGTAACGTTATCGATAGGCAAGACTAATTTGTCGCCAGCTTTTGCAAGTAATTCTTTAGCTAATTCGATTTTGTCGTCTTCAACTAATGATTTACCAATTTGGATGCCTTGAGCTGCGTAGAAAGTATATGCCATACCTCCACCGATCAATACTTTGTCTGCTTTTTCTAATAAGTTTTCAATAACGCCAATTTTATCACTAACTTTAGCTCCACCTAAGATAGCCACGAAAGGACGTTTAGGAGTGTCTACAGCGCCGCCGATAAATTTGATTTCATTGTCCATTAGGTAACCAGCAGCTGTTTCTAAGTGAGAAGCGATCCCAACGTTAGAAGCGTGAGAACGGTGTGCTGTTCCGAATGCATCGTTAACGAACACATCGCCTAAGCTTGCCCAGTATTTACCAAGTTCAGGGTCATTTTTACTTTCTTTTTTACCATCTAAATCTTCAAAACGAGTGTTTTCAACCATTAAAACGTCGCCTGATTGCATTGCAGCAATAGCGTCTTCTAATTCTTGACCGCGAGTTACAGGAACAAACGTTACGTCTTTTCCTAATAATTCACTCAAACGTTCTGCAACAGGTTTTAACGTTTTATCAGCTTTGTCTTCTTCAGTTTTGATTTTTCCTAGATGAGAGAAAAGAACCAATTTTCCGCCTTGTTCCAAAATGTAATTGATTGTTGGAAGTGCAGCTTGGATACGGTTATCGTTAGTAATTTTTCCGTCTTTCATAGGAACGTTAAAATCAGCACGTTCTAAGACAACTTTGCCTTTTAAATCCATATCTGTAACAGCTTTTTTTGCCATATTAAAATCCTCCTCGGTGTCCTTTACTTGCATGCTTTAACAATGAAAAAAGCGGAGAAGCGCGTCGCTTCCCCGCTTATCATTGTAATTTTATACTCCTAACAAATAATTGTTATTCGTTAAATTACAGTTTTGCAAAGTATTCTAAAGTACGAATCAATTGAGAAGTGTATGACATTTCGTTATCATACCAAGCAACAGTTTTAACAATTTGTTTGTCACCAACAGTGATAACTTTTGTTTGAGTTGCATCGTATAATGAACCATATGACATTCCTAAGATATCAGAAGAAACGATTGCATCTTCAGTATATCCGTAAGATTCGTTAGCTGCTGCTTTCATTGCTGCGTCTACTTCTTCAGCAGTAACTTTAGTTTTTAATACAGATTGTAATTCAGTTAAAGAACCAGCAGCAACAGGAACACGTTGTGCAGCTCCATCTAATTTACCTTTTAATTCTGGTAATACTTCACCGATTGCTTTAGCAGCACCAGTTGTATTAGGGATAATGTTAGCTGCTGCAGCACGAGCACGACGGAAGTCGCCTTTTGGATGTGGAGCATCTAATGTATTTTGGTCACCTGTGTAAGCGTGGATAGTTGTCATTAATCCTAATTCAATACCAAATTTGTCATTTAGTACTTGAGCCATAGGAGCTAAACAGTTAGTAGTACAAGAAGCACCTGAAATAACTGTTTCAGAACCGTCAAGAGTTTCGTGGTTTACATTGTAAACGATTGTTTTCATGTCACCAGTTGCTGGTGCAGAGATAACAACTTTTTTAGCTCCTGCTTTAATGTGTAATTCAGCTTTTTCTTGAGTAGTGAAGAAACCAGTACATTCTAATACGATTTCAACTCCAAGTTCTCCCCATGGAAGTTCTTCTGGGTTACGGTTGCTTAATACTTTAACGTCTTTACCGTTAACTGTAAATGCACCATCTTTAACCTCAACGTCTCCATTGAAACGTCCTTGAGTTGTATCATATTTTAATAAGTGAGCTAACATTTTTGGATCTGTTAAGTCGTTAACCGCAACCACTTCAATACCTTCTAATTCTTGAATACGACGGAATGCTAGACGACCAATACGTCCGAAACCATTAATACCTACTTTTACTGACATAACTAGATTTCCTCCTTTAGAAAATCGAAAATTTATTTATTTTAAAGGGTTATCCCTTTTAAAATCTGGTTAGCGGCACCTTCATCCGTGATCAACCACGTTTGAGACGGTGCGTTTTTCATATAAGCTTTGATCGCTTCTGCTTTCGATTCTCCGGCAGCAACAATAATGACACTAGGTATCGTTGTCAACTTACTGGATTGCATACCGATGCGCGGGATTTTATACACCACTTCACCTTCTGCATTGTAAAACTCTCCGAAAGACTCTGCAACCGCAGCATTATCTTCAAGCAGCGCGAGTATCTCATTATCAAGTCCTCGTCGCTGTGCCATATGACTTGCGTCTCCTATACTATAGATTACACAATTTGCTTTTTTTATCAAATCTAACGTTTTTTTCACGCTGGGTTCTTTTAACAAAAAGCCATATGTCTCTTTTCCTACTTGTTCTGGTACGTACAATGCTTGATTCTTTCCGCCAGTTGCCTCAGCTAATTTAGCACTAATAGAGTTTGCTTGTATTTCAACAGACTCTCCTAAACCGCCTCGAGCCGGAACGAAAAACAATTCACGGTTCCTTGACAGATTTTCATCAAAGCGATTGGCTACTGCAGCCATCGTTGTACCACCCATGACAGCAATGATATTTTTTCCATCCGGAAGCAAAAAATCCAACGTTTCATAAGTCGCTCTGCTTAAATCAGTAATGACTCTGGATTGTTTGTCCAAGTTTCCAGGAACAATGATGCATTGCTCGATTTGGAAACAGGCAGCTAGATTTTTCTCGCGATTCCCCATACCTAATTGTTGTCCCATCAATTGGTCAAAAGAACGATAGACTTCTTCTCCCAAGGGCGTCAACAACATACCGGATTTAGTTGAATGGACTAGATGCTGTTTTTTTAAAACATCTACTTCTGTTCGCAAGCTTCTTTCTGAAATACCTATTTTATCTGCTAAGATGCGTCTTCCAATTGGTCCTAACAAATAGATGTTCCTTAAAATTTGGTGTCTCTCTTTCAGAGTGTCCATTACGTCAGGAGCTACTTTTTCTATCACAGACAGAACCTCTTCCATGAGCCACCTCTTTCTTACTGGGTCGTTTTTTGTCCACGTCAGCCGTTTAGCGACCCTCGTTGTCGAAAAAAACAAAGAGATTAAAATGGAAAAAGACAATTGATTTCAAATCATACGCTTATTTCTACATTTTCACAGAACTTTAAAGCCTGTTTGATCTCTTACAGCATCTATTCTACCAATTCTAGCCCCAACATGCAACCTATTAATTCATCAGTTTTCGTTGTGTAAATGAGTTCACTTTTTCATCTATGGCAAAATCTTGTCAAAAAGCATTACTGAGAGAGTTGATCTTTACAAAAAAAGCTTTTGAAAAATTAAACTCTCTCTTACTTTTTGTCAAAGTTGTTACCAAACAACGACCAGGACTCATACTATTTATTTTTCTCGTATTCGGAATCAATGATAGTTTTCAGTTCTTCTAGAGAAATATTCTCATCAAAAATATTTTCTCCAATAAAGACAGAAGGAACAAAAAAGACATTTGCTTCTTTAGTTTCATTGAGGATGCCATTGATCTCAATCTCGTTCGGTTGATGAGTCAATCCACGCTTTTCGACCGCATATTCAGCAATCTCCTCATGACTTTTCAACATTCCCCACTCATTTTGATGCGCTAATAAGTAATCGATCTCCATCAAAGCTTCTTCTGGTTTCTTGTAATCCAAATGATGATGAAGGACATTCCCTCTTTTTAAACTTGGTTTTTCTTTATCAAAAAGTTTGATGACGCGTTGAACTTTTCCTTCTTGTACGTACTCATTTAATAGATCTTTGGTATCAAAGTACCATTTCTTACAGTACGGGCAAGCCAAGTTAATAAATTCAATGACTTTAACAGGCGCACTTTCCGGTCCAATTTTAAAACCATAGGTTACATTTACTTTATCTGCATTCATATTACTCGTATCCATATCGTACCTCCTCTTAATGTTAGTTATTAGTATACCTTCTATTTCTTCAATTGAAAACCAATGTCGTTTAAGATGACTCCCACCGTTACGCTGTGAGTCTTTTGCTATGAGTCTTTTATAGAAGCAAAAGACTCCCTACTTTAAACAGGAAGTCTTTTGCAAAAAAACTATTTATTGGGTAACTCAGTGTTGTTTTCCATTACTTCATCGATCAAGCCATACTCTTTTGCATCTTGAGCAGACATGTAGTTATCACGGTCTGTGTCGCGTTCGATAACTTCGATCGGTTGTCCAGTTCTATCAGACAAGATTTTGTTTAAGCGTTCACGTGTTTTCAAAATGTGACGAGCAGCGATCTCGATTTCAGTTGCTTGCCCTTGTGCTCCACCTAATGGTTGGTGAATCATAATTTCTGCGTTTGGCAAAGCAAAACGTTTGCCTTTTGCTCCTGCAGCTAATAAGAAACTACCCATTGAAGCAGCCATTCCCATTGCGATTGTTTGAACATCAGCTTTAATAAAGTTCATGGTATCGTAAATAGCAAAACCTGCTGTTACGCTACCACCTGGAGAGTTGATGTAAATGTAGATATCTTTTTCTGGATCTTGAGCATCTAAAAAGAGCAACTGAGCAATAACTGAATTTGCTACGTTGTCATCTATCGGGCCGCTCAACATGATAATACGGTCTTTTAATAAACGTGAATAAATATCATAAGCACGTTCTCCTCTTGATGATTGTTCAATAACTGTAGGTACTAAGTTCATGAAGTATTCCTCCTCTAATGTGTTTCCATAAGATTGTATCACACTCATTCTCAAGAATCATTTGAATGAGTTTTCTATAGGTTTATTCTACTCCAATGGTCAATAAAGGTCAAACTTTTTTTATTATTCTTTTTCACCTAAAAGCAAAAAAGCCAGCCACAACGGACCAGCTTCTCTCATAAAACTTTTTTTGACCTTCTGTTTTTTGCAATGCCCCCTGAGGGAATCGAACCCCCATCTCAAGAACCGGAATCTTACGTGATATCCATTACACTAAGGGGACGTAGGATGACAACTATTTTAGTTTATCTAATAATACCTAAAAAAACAAGCTAAAGATTATCTTTTAAAGAATAAAACCAATCTGTATTCTACGATTGGATAAGGCAGCTTTCAAATAATCGTCACATTCCTTACGGGATTTTCTTAAAACTCGTTAATGCTCTTAGCAGAATGTGGTATGATATCGAAGGATATGAAACCGTTTCAAGGAGGATGGACATGAATTTTGAGCAACATTATACCCAACAACAGAAACAAGTTCAAAAGCTGGCTATGACTCAACAATTGCAGCAGTCTATCCAGATGCTGAATATGAACCAAGAAGACTTGGTCCTTTTCCTAAAACAAAAAGCTTTAGGCAACCCTTTGATTGAAATCAAAGTCAAACGACCTACTGCAGACAACTCTTTTAAAAACTCTTACTCGTCATCAAGTGCTTATGCGAGTTACAATCCCATCGATCATCTAGCTGGAGGCCAAATGTCTTTGTTTTCTTATGTAATTGAACAAATTCATTTAACCATGAGAGATACTTACTTGAGAGAATTAGTGCTGTGGCTGGCTAATCATTTAGACAAAAACGGGTACATGACGATTTCCCTAGAAGAAGCTAAACAACAAACAGAAGCTGAAGAAATTCAGTTGATTGATGCGTTAACACTCCTTCAACAACTTGAACCTGCTGGTGTGGGTGCAAGAAACCTGCAAGAATGTTTGATGCTTCAAACAGAACGAGATGATGAAGCACCAAACTTGGCCTATCTTATTTTAGAAGAATCATTTGATTTGTTCAGCTCTCGCAAATGGGAACCTTTAGCTAAAAAATATGGTATCCCGGTATCTGCAGTGCAAGAAGTAGCCGACTATGTACAAAGCTTGACGGCTCACCCTGGAGCTGTTTATTCAACTGAAGATGAACACTTCGTTCGTCCTGACCTGATCGTAACATTAGTAAATGATGAGCTTATGGTGAAATCAGCAAAAACTGGGTTGCCAGTAATCAAATTTCAAACTGATTATTACCAAGACATGCTTTCGGTTGAAGATAAAGATGTCAAAAAGTTTATTCAAGAAAAATATGCAGAATACGATTGGATTCAGCAGAGCTTGCAACAAAGAGAAGAAACAATTATCCGTGTCGGAACAGCTATAGTTGAGCAGCAAAAGGAATTCTTTTTACAAGATTCCCGCCCTTTGACTCCAATGACATTAAAGGAAATTGCACAGCTCTTAGACATACATGAATCTACTGTCAGCAGATCTGTAAATGATAAATTCATTCAAACCGATTTCGGCACATACGAATTGAAGTCCTTCTTTACGACAGGATTGAAACGTTTGTCCGACAATGATTCCATTCAAGCAAATTCTCAAGATGTTTCATCTGACGGAGTGAAACATCGAATAAAAGACCTTATTGCAGAAGAAAACAAATTAAAACCCTTATCTGATCAGAAAATAGCCACTTTGTTGGAAGATGAAGGGATACAGATTTCTAGAAGAACAGTCACCAAATACAGGGAAGCTTTGTCCATTCCTTCATCCACCAATCGAAAACGATATGCCTAAACAAAAAGATTCCTCAGCAGAAGACTGCTGGGAATCTTTTTGTTGTTTATCCACTTAATTGACTAGAACTTCACTTACTTGGCTACTGCCGGTGTTGCTGCGGTGGCTTTCTGCCATTTCATTCAACTTTCGCAATCGGTGATTAATGCCTGATTTGCTGATTTTTCCGCTTGGGACTAAGTCTCCTAGTTCTTTAAGAGTTACATCAGGATTCGCTACTCGTACAAGTGCAATTTCTTTTAACTTATCTGGAAGATTATCCAATCCGATCACTTCATCTAAGTAAAGAATATTTTCGATTTGTTTACTTGCAGCATCAATGGTTTTATTCATATTTGCATTCTCACAATTCACAAGTCGATTCACTGAATTTCGCATATCTCTTACAATTCGAATGTCTTCAAATTTCAACATCGCATTTGTAGCTCCAATAATCGCTAAAAAATCCGCAATTTTTTCAGCTTCTTTCAAATAAGTGATATAGCCATTTCTACGGCTGATTTTCCGAGCGTTTAGTCCAAATTCATTCATCATATCGCACACGTCATCATTGTGTTCTTCATAATTGGAATAAATCTCTAAATGGTATCGGCTCGTTTCCGGGTTATTGACTGAACCGCCTGCTAAGAAAGCCCCTCTTAGATAGGATTTGATTTTTTGATTGTTTTGGGTAATTTCTTTACTTACGTGACCTTGGTACAGCATTCCATCCATGATGGATAAATCTGCTAATACCTTTTTAGTTCCTTGTTTCAAACGAACAATGTACACATTGTTTTTCTTCAGCTTCATTTTTCGTCTGACCAACAATTCACTTTCCACTTCAAAGTGGTCTTTCAATAAAATATAGATTCGTCTTGCAATTGCAGCATTTTCTGATTGTACATTTAGAATAAATTTCTTTTCTACTAAACTAATGCTTCCATTCATTCTAATCAATGCTGCTAGTTCAGCTTTGGCATGTTCACGATGAACTTCCAGCTGAGTCAATTCTTTTTTCGCAGTTGAGGCAAAAGACAATGTTATCTCCTCCTTTCATTTTTTTATATAGTATCGATATTGGTTTCGAACTTTCTACCATAGTATTGAACGTCAAATGAAATTTTGAACAGTTCTTCTACTACCTTTTCTTTATCATGGAATACACCATTGTCTCTTAATTCTAAGAAATCGTTTGAAATGACCATTGGTGCTTCTTTTTTCAATCCATTGAAATCATGTTCAACTTGCACTAAATACTCATCGTATTTTTCAGTGTCAATATAGTTTTCCGGCACTTGTCCGATATTTACCAAAACGGTATCGACGAACTTTTGATTCATATGACGATGCAAAACTTCTAAATGATTGGCATCTGAAAAGTTTTCCGTCTCACCCAACTGAGTCATGATGTTGCAGATGTAAACCACATTGGCTTGTGTTTTTTTAATCGCATCGCTAATTTCTGGAATCATCAGGTTAGGTAAAATACTGGTATATAAACTTCCAGGTCCTAGTACCACCATGTCAGCATTCAAAATCGCAGATACGACTTTTCGAGCCGCTTTTACATCTTTTGATCCGTCAAGTTTTGTGACGAATACATGGTCGATCATTTTCCGATGTTTTGCGATAGAGGATTCCCCGCTCACTTGAGTTCCATCTTTAAACACTGCATGTAGTTCCAATGGTTCTTCAGCAGCTGGATACACATGACCATCGATCATCATCATTTTCCCTAATACTTGGATAGCTTCATAAATATTGCCTTTCATTTCAGCCATAGCTGAGATGATCAAATTCCCAATAGAATGTCCTGCTAAAGATTGATCTTCAACCGCAAAACGATATTGAAAAATCTCTTTCTGCATTTCTGGAATGTCTGATAAAGAGACCAATACATTACGAATGTCTCCAGGCGGTACAGCATTAACTTGTCTTCTCAAGTCGCCGCTGCTTCCTCCATCATCTGCTACTGTTACAATAGCTGTCACATCAGCATTTTTGGCTCTCAATCCCGCCAAAATTACCGGCAGCCCAGTTCCGCCGCCGATAACAACGATTTTCGGTTTTCTGTTTTTCTTTCTCGTTAATTTTTCATTCATCATGAGCGATTTACTGACTCCTTAAGCTTTCTGTAATCGCGATGGGTAATATGAACTGGATAACCATCGGATTGTATTTTTGCAGCAATACGTTCTGTTAATGCTACAGAACGGTGTTTCCCTCCTGTACAACCAATAGCGATCGTTACAGAGGTTTTTCCTTCTTTTTTATATCCTGGTAAAACATATTCAAGCAAATCTGTAAATTTGCGGTAAAAAACTTCTGTTTCAGGTTGCTTCATCACGTAATCATATACAGGTTTATCTTGCCCTGTTAATGGTCGAAGTTCATCAATGTAATGAGGGTTCGGCAAGAATCGGACATCCATAACTACATCTGAATCAATTGGTACGCCGTATTTAAACCCAAAAGATACTAATTCTACTCTAAAGGTAGTGGTTTCTTCTGTGTGGAATTCATCGATTATTTTCTTTCTTAATTGACGAGGTGTCAAATCAGCTGTATTGATGATCAGCTGGGCTCTTCCTTTTATAGCTTCAAGCTGCTTTCTTTCTTTTTCGATTCCGTCCATCACTCGTCCACCTTGAGCCAGCGGATGAGTTCTGCGTGTTTCTTTATAACGTGAGACTAATTCCGTATCATCAGCGTCTAAGAATAAGACTCTTGTAGTAACAAGAGAGGTATTATCTAAACTTTCCAATGCAGGCACAAGTTCATCGAAAAACGCACTAGAACGTAAATCAATCACAAGTGCAATCTTGTTCAACTTCCCTGATTCTTTTACTAGTTCAAAAAACTTTGGTAATAAACTTGGCGGCATATTGTCTACACAAAAATAACCCATATCTTCAAAACTTTGCATGGCTACTGTCTTACCCGCACCGCTCATCCCAGTAATAATGACAATATTCAGACTCTCAACCATATTCTTCGCCTCTTTCTATATACGATCCTTCACACACTTATCTCTAGAAGTATAACACCCCGGGCGTGTCATGTATAGCTCCCCTCATATAATTTTAAGAAACAAGAAGTTTTCTTTGTTTTTTGTTCATATTTAGAGTAAATTACTATTGGGAGTATAGTTGTGTGAAATATAAAACAATAAGGGAAGAGTGATTTTTTATGAGCAAAAAAGAAACAGTCATTATTGGATCAGGTCCTGGTGGTTATGTATCAGCAATACGTGCAGCTCAGTTGGGACAAAAGGTTACTATTATTGAAAAAACATACATCGGCGGTACTTGCTTGAATGTTGGTTGTATCCCTTCTAAAGCTATTATTACTGCTGCTCACGCATTCCACAATGCTAAAAATTCCGAAATTTTTGGTGTACAAACTGGCTCAGCTCAAATCGATCTTGAGAAAACTCAAGATTGGAAAGAAAACCAAGTTGTCAAACGCTTAACCGGCGGGGTTGAAAGCTTATTAAAGAAAAATAAAGTCGAAATCATTCGCGGAACAGCTAGTTTCAAAGACAACAAACACTTGATGGTTACAAAAGAAGATGGAAGCACAGAAGAACTGGAATTCCAACAAGCAGTTATCTCAACCGGAACTGCTCCTATTGAATTAGCTGAAGTTCCATTTGGTGAAAAAGTTATCGATACTACTGGAGGTCTAGGCTTAAGAAAAGCTCCCGAATCACTTGTTATTGTTGGTGGAGGATATGTTGGTTCTCAATTAGCTGGTGCATTCAGCAACTTAGGCGTTAAAGTAACGATTTTAGAAAAAGAATCTCACATTTTACATTTCTTCGATGAAGACATGTCTAAAATGGTAGAAAAAAATTATGCCAAAAAAGGTATCGAAGTGATCACTAGCGTAAACATCAAGAGTACTAAAGAAACTGCAGATGATGTTGCGATCACCTATGAAAAAGATGGTAAAGAAGAAACCATTACTTCAAGTGCTGTTCTTGTTTCTGCAGGAAGAAAACCTTACACAAAAGGATTAAACTTAGAAGAAATTGGCGTAGAAATGCTTGAAAATGGCCGCATTAAAGTCAGCGACTCTCTGCAAACATCTGTTGAAGGAATATACGCTATCGGAGACGTTGCTCCTGGTCCTGCATTTGCTCACAAAGCAAGCTATGAAGGCAAAATCGTAGCCGAAGTGATCGCTGGACAAAATCCTGCATTAGAAGAAGAAATTCTTCCGATCGCTGTCTATACTGAACCTGAATTAGCTACTGTAGGTATATCTGCAGCAGCAGCGAAAAAATCTGACCGTAATTTAAAAATCAGCAAATTCCCTCTTGCAGGAAATGGCCGTGCATTATCGTTGAACCAAACGGAAGGTTTTGTTCGTTTGATTACAGATCAAGATAATGACAACGCTCTTGTAGGTGCACAAATTGCTGGTGTCGGTGCTCCAGATATCATCAGTGAAGTTGGCTTCGCAATCAAGAACGGTATGAACGCAGAAGACATTTCATTAACCGTTCACGCTCACCCAACAGTCGCAGAATCTATCATGGACGCATCTGAACTAGCCCTAGGCATGCCAATCCACATGTAAAGAGCGTGGAGCATGACGGTTAGCTTACCGTACATCTCACCTTCCAGACAGTTTGGGCTTTTTCCAAACAGTCTGGAAGGTGAAATGGTAGTGTAAGCTGTCATGCGCAACGCGTCTAGTAAAGAGCGGGGAGCAAACCGGTTAGGCTTTCGTAGAGTTCACTTTATCCTTTGAGGTGGGTGCATTTCCCGACACAAAGGATAAATGAAATCATAGAAAGACTGGTTTGCGCAACGCGTCTAAAGAGCGGGGAGCAAACCGTTCAAGCTTTCTCAAACGTGAAGTGACACACTTGTTAAATATCGGTTTTTTATTAAAAAAAGTGAATAAAATACATTATGCCGGCATTTAAACTAAGCAAAACTCTGAACAAGATTCCTTTTACAATGTATTTTTATTTAACTATTTTTTGGCATCAAAAAGGTTCTCCAGTAATGAGCTCTACTGCTCGTTACTGGAGAACCTTTTTTAAAACCCGTACTCTTCTTCTTTTGCTTCACGCAATTTTTTATAGGTATCTGTTAAAACAACAGTGTCTTCTACTAATCGTTGGATACGAAAAATAATATCCTCATTCACAATTTCTTTTCGGTAAAAGTCCTTTTCCTCAATAAACACATACGTTTGCACAATTTGAGCTTTCATATAAGCCAAGATTGGTTTTAATTGTTGTTCTGCGATCAAATAATGTCTCGGTGAACCTGAAGTTACAATCATACTCACCACTTTATCTCTAAAGGCATTTTGAGGCAACAAATCAAAGATATTTTTTAAAGTAGCTGGTATAGACGCTTGAAAAATGGGTGTACCAATTATAATGGCATCAGCTTCCATCAACTGTTTGGTTACATAACCTGTATCACCATCATATTCCAAATAATTTCGTCCATCACTGAACTGAAGAGCATAATCTGCCAGATCAATAAGTTTAAAGTCGACTTCTGGACTACTTTCTGTTAGCTCTTTTTGTACATAATCCATAGCTGTTCTAGTCTTAGTTCCCACGTTAGAACCAGATATACCTACTATTTTCATTTTTTTACCTCCTTTCACTTCACTGCAGTATATTTCCTGATAGCCGGCAAAATTTCATTACCGATATATTCTATATTCTTAGCCAATTTGTCAAATGGCATTCCACCAAAATCCATTTGAGCAAGATAACGTTGATGCCCAAACATTTCGTGTTGATACAGAATTTTCTCAATCACTTCTTGAGGAGAACCAACATTGATTATGCTACGCTTATCTACTGCTTGAACAAAAGCTTGCTTTGGAAATCCTTGTCCATTCGTTAACTTCATACCTTCATTGATATATGGATATACTTCTTTTAATGCCTGTTGCGTTGTTTCAGCCACGTGGAAAAAACCTGTCGTTCCAACTGGAAGAGTGGCTGGATCGAAATGATTTCTTACAGCTGCTTCTCTGTACGCATCAATAGTATACTTAAAGTGAGTAACCGCTCCTCCTAAAGTGGCCAGCATCATTGGTACACCCGCGTAACCAGCTTTTATTGCACTAGCAGGTGTACCTCCCACTGCGCGCCAAATAGGCAGGGAGCCGTTTTTTGGACGAGGCAAGATACGAGCGTTTTTTAAAGATGCTCTAAATTCCCCCTCCCAATTAACAGTTTCTTCTTTATTGATTTGCAGTAATAAGTCGAATTTTTCTTCAAATAGAGCTTCGTAATCTTGAACGTCATACCCAAGCAAATCAAACAATCCAATTCTAGAAGCGCGACCCGCAATAATTTCTGTTCTACCATCTGAAATCAAATCTATAGTGGAAAAGTTTTCATATACACGAACAGGGTCTGAAGTACTTAGGATGGTAGACGAACTTCCGATCTTTATTTTTTTTTGTAGCTTGAGCAATGGCCCCTAGGACTACAGCATGTGCTTGAGTGGCAAAGTAATCTTGATGACTTTCTCCAACACTAAAAAAATCTAGCCCAGCCTGATCAGCTAGTTTAGCTAAATCTATGATTTCAGAAATTCTCTGTTGGGCAGAAATTCGTTTGTTTGTAAATGGATCTGGCAGATGATCTCCTAGAGTATAAAGCCCAAACTCAAGTCCTTTACTTTGATCAATACGGTATTCTTTCAATTATATCGTCCTTTCTTCTTTGACTGCCTTTCTACTAAAGCTTATGATACTATTATTACTGATATCTTTACTTTTTGTAAGTACGTACTTCAAAGTAACATAGTATACAAAAGGATACTAAGGAGACATCTTCGTATGGAATTAGAACCAGATTTATGTAATGTCGAAGAGGCATTAGACATTTTAGTTGGAAAGTGGAAACCCATCATATTATTGCATTTGTTAAAAGAAAGCCCTTTGCGGTTTAGTGAATTAACCAAGAAAATTCCTGGAATTACTCAAAAGATGTTGACTAAGCAATTACGCGAATTAGAAAAAGAAGACATTGTTCATAGGACTGTTTATCCAGTAGTTCCTCCTAAAGTAGAATATTCTATCACTCAGTATGGAGAAAGCTTATCTCCTATTTTGAATGCAATGCATGAATGGGGCACGCACCATACTTCTCGTCAAAACAATCAATCACTGTAATTATTTTCATTCAAAAAGGAGTTAGGGTTCCCCCCCTAACTCCTTTTTGAATAGTTCATTTAGCCTTCTACCAATGCATTGATCACTTTTTCAAAACCTGCTACTTTTGCAGCTGCTTCTTCATTGGTTTCAGCTTTGGCGCCAATGTAGAATTTGATTTTTGGTTCAGTACCCGATGGACGGATAGCAATCCAGCTGCCGTCTTCCATCGTATATTTCAATACATCTGCAGCAGGCATTTCAATAGCTTCAATTGTGCCATCTGCTGAAGTTTTCGTACTTGTTTTGAAGTCTTCTACTTCAGTAACTTTGATGTCGTTAAATTCAGTCGGTGCTTGGTCTCTGAAACGTTTCATCAACGCTTTGATCTTTTCAGAACCTTCAATACCGGCCATTTTCACGGAAATCGTTTTTTCATTGAAGTAGCCGTATGTTGCATACAACTCTTGCAAGCCATCATATAGAGTCAGTTCTTTTTCTTTGTAGTAAGCTGCAACTTCTGCGATCAATACCAATGCTTGAATCGCATCTTTATCTCTAACAAATGATTTAACCAAGTAGCCGTAGCTTTCTTCAAAACCGAATAAGAAAGTCTGGCTGTTGTCTGTTTCATACTGCTCGATTTTTTCTGCAATAAATTTGAATCCTGTCAAAACATCTACCATTTTTACGCCAAAACTTTCTGCGATAACGGTTGGCAACTCACTTGAAACAATAGATTTTAAGACTGCTCCGTTTTCAGGCAATGTTCCGTTATTTTTTTGAGCCGTTAGTAAATAGTGCAGCATCAAGCTGGCAATTTGGTTCCCAGTTAATACTTCATAATCTCCAGCGGCTGTTTTGACAGCAATCCCTAATCGGTCAGCGTCAGGGTCTGTCGCAACCAGTACATCTGCATCAATTTCTTTCCCTAATTTGATTGCATATTCAAAGGCACCTGGTTCTTCTGGGTTTGGAGATTTCACAGTTGGGAATTCAGGATCAGCGATTGATTGTTCAGGAACTAAAGTGATGCCTGTAAATCCGGCATTCGCTAAAGCACGCTCTCCCAGCATTTTCCCAGTACCGTGTAGTGGAGTGTAAACCAGTTTCATGTCGCTTCCGATTCTTTCAATCATTTCTGAATCAACCGTTACTTCTTTTACATGGTCTAAATACACTTTATCGACATCTTCGCCAATAATCGTCAACAGACCTTTTTCTTCCAATTCTTCTTTAGACAGTACTTCAATCGATAAGCTGTTTTCAATACTGCGCACAAATGAAGTCAACGCATCAGCATCTTTAGGCGGCATTTGACCTCCATCTTCACCATAAACTTTGTATCCATTGTATTCTGGAGGATTGTGGCTAGCTGTGATCATAATACCTGTAAAAGTGTTCAGATGACGGACCGCAAAAGACAACTCTGGTGTTGGACGCAAGCTTTCAAATACATAACTTGGGATACCATGAACACCTAGTGTTTTAGCGGCTTCTAAAGCGAATTCAGGCGATTGGTGTCTAGAATCATAAGCGATTGCTACCCCACGTTTCATTGCTTCTTCACCGTTTTGTTCCATAAATAAAGCTAACCCTTTTGTAGCTTGACGAATGGTATATTGATTCATTCGGTTGATTCCTACGCCGATAACCCCGCGCATTCCTGCAGTACCAAATTCCAAAGGCGCATAAAATGCATCTTCTAAAGTTGATTCATCTTCTTTTAAAGCCGTTAATTCTTCTTTTAACGTTGGGTCTAAATCTGAGAAATCATTCCATATTTTATAAGTTTCTTTCCAACTCATAATTATACCTTCTTTCATTTAGTCGATATGTAAACTCTCTTAAAATTATACCATTTATTAAATAAGAAAACGAGAAATGAGCGCGGTCAGATATGATTTTATATCCGTTTTTTTTAATAAACATAAATTAATCCACTAGTAAAAACAATTTAGTCTTTCAAGAACGAAAAAACACCGTTCAATGTGGATAATCCACATTGAACGGTGCTCTAAAAACAAAGTATTTATTTTTAACCGTTTATTTTTTCTGCTTCCAAAGAGTCTTTCAATTCTTCAACAAAATTAAATGCTCCTTGTCCAGCTAAACTACCGTCTCCAACTGCTGTAGCAACTTGACGAAGCGGAGTTTTGCGTACATCTCCAACTGCAAATATACCTGGAACGTTCGTTTCCATTTTTTCGTTCGTTAAGATCCATCCTTCTTCATCAGTGATGTCTAATGAACGGAATTTTTCTGAATTTGGAACTAACCCAACATAGATAAATGCTCCGTCAGCTGAAAATTCAGAGACTTCTCCAGTCTCTTTGTTTTTCAATGTTACGCTGGAAACTTTCATATCGTCACCATTGATTTCTTCAACAGTCGTATCCCAGATAAAATCGATTTTGTCATTTTTAAAGGCACGGTCTTGTAAAATCTTTTGAGCGCGCAATTCACTACGCCGGTGAATGATCGTTACTTTTTCAGCAAACTGAGTCAAGTAAGTTCCTTCTTCAACTGCTGAATCTCCTCCACCTACAACAACTAAGTTTTTGTTGCGGAAGAAAGCTCCATCACATACGGCACAATAAGAAACTCCACGCCCATTGTATTCTGTTTCGCCGTCTACACCTAACTTGCGGTGTTCAGCTCCTGTTGCAATGATGATCGAACGTGTTTTAAATTCTTTTTTCCCAGCAATGATTGTTTTGTATTCTTTTCCATCTATGACTTCTTTCACGTCACCATAAGCGTACTCAGCACCAAAATTCTTCGCATTATCAAACATTTTAGTAGATAGATCCGGACCAGTAATGCTTCCGAATCCTGGGTAGTTTTCTATTTCTGCTGTATTATTCATTTGTCCGCCAGGAAGCCCGCGTTCTAAAATCAATGTATCTAAATTGGAACGAGATGCATATAACGCTGCAGTCAAACCGCCTGGTCCTGCTCCTATAATGATCACATCATAAATTTTATTCATTTGTTCTAATTCCATATCGTATTCTCCTCATTCACTAAGTCTATTGTTCCACTCTAACTAAAATACAGTAAATATTCCAGAAAAACAACTTGCTTTAAGAAAGTAGAATAAATTACGTTGTACCATTTTTTGTGAAAATAACTAGCATAGAAATAAGCCATAGGCTTCATTATTTGTAAAATAGCGAAAAGTAGTCAGTTCATTCCATGGTTTGTGTAAAAAAAGCGTCTGTTTTTTAACTCTGCTTTTATTTTTGCGCACGCCAAATAAGCTATCCCTTCTAATTTTTTAAAAAATTAAGCTACCCAAGCAGTTAGATGAGCTAGATGGTTTTTACTGATCTTATCTTTCGCAAAGGCTAACATAATGAGAAAAGTCATTGTCACAAAAAGATTCAGTTTCTTTTTTCCTCGTATCGTATGATTCTCAAATAGGTAATCTCGATCGATTCGTCCATTTACTCGCTCAATAGAGGTTCGCTTTTTGTAGATTCGTTTGAACTTAAAACTATCCCTAGCGACTTTGTTAAATATACGTCTGTCTTCTTCACATTTTATTCTGAAAAGCCGGTTATCCTGATATTGAGGTTTAAATCCATAACGTAAAGAATCTGTTTTCTTATCATATCCCTTATACGCTAGCTTTATCTCATTTCCTTTTCCATCGACATAGGAAACCGCTCCGTTATACGTATAAATCAAATCTGTATCTCGATATTGTTTGGTTAGCGTATCTTTATCCCACTGGTTTTTAATATCAATAATAGGGATTATTTCTTTAGATTCAATGAGACTTAATAATGGAGCTCCATCATATCCTCTGTCAGCTAGAAGATAGTCACACTGTTTCGCTTGTGAGGTAGAAAAATGTTTGATCAGTCTTTTTGCGACCGTCGGTTCGCCTTCAGATGCTTTAGTCACTTCGTAGGCTACAGGCAATTCATAATTTGCATCAACGATTAAATGAAGTCGATAACCAAACCATGTTTTCTTCTTTGTTATCTTCTCGCCATTGGCTGTCGTAGTGGTATATTGTTTTAGTGTGAAATCTGCTTCAGTATCTCTTCTGCCATCATATTCTACTTTTTTATTTGGTTTTGTAGCATAAGAAGGGATAATTTTTCCATCTAAAGCTAAAGTTTGCCCAAATCCATCCAGTGTTTCATATAAATTAGTGACCAATTCAGTAAACATCTCATCTAATAGGTGTTGATGGAGCAGTAACTTTTTTAAAAATCGAGAAAAAGCAGCTTCTGTGGGAGCTAGTTGAACCCTATACTTTCCTTTTTGTGAGCGCGAAAAATGAGGTTGAAATCCGCATAGTTCTCTGAGTTGGCTATTCCGCTTCAACTCTCGAATCAAAGAAGCGACAGAGCGATGTTGAAAGACAAAGCTAGCTACGAAAGCACGCCACATGGTATGAACTGGATAATCATTTCTGCCCTTTCCGCGTTCTTCTTCTAATGCAGTTAACAGGTTTTCATCCGGTAATGCAGTTAATACATCATTCAACTTTTCTAAATCGCCTAATTCATGGTTTTCAAATAATGATAATTGTGTTATTCTATTCATGGAAAAAGTGACCTCCTTATATGAGTCTGATAACCATATTTTACTACTGTTTCAGTAGTTTGAGGCACTTTTTCTCTTATCTTTTTTAGTTAGTCGCAAAATATCAAAAATGATAAATCGCCAATAAGAAAATGCTGATACAGCAGTCTTTCTTATTGACGATTTTTATTTTAACCACATTTACAGCCCTAGAGCCCCATGGGCTCGCCAACAACGTGATTTATTCAAGTAAGTTGTTAGTTTGTCAAAAAATGTTCAATTCTTCTTCTAAGTCTTTTTGAAACTCTTCTGCTTCTTCTCTGTATTCACCATTGGGAACTAGATATAAATACATTTGAGTGCACTTCAATGCTTTTGTGTATTCTCCTAAAAACGCATAATTATTGGCTTGGAAATAATGAACTTCAGGATAATTTTCACTGCCTTTTTCTATCAGTTCATTGATCAAATCACATGATTTTTGAAAGTTTCCTAGATGTTGGTAAATCAAAGCAGTTTGACATTGCCCAAATTCCCTATCGCCATCATTATCTGAAAGAGAAGTAGCTCGTTTAAAGTATTTTAACGCTTGTTCCAGCTTATTTTTATCAAACGCCTCCCAGGCCCTGTTAAAATAAAAATCAGCATTGGGATTGATTCTAATGATATTTGATTGAACTGGTTTATTAGACATCATTCCACTCTCCTTCATCACTTTGAAAATCAGTTCCATAAGAATAAAAAAAAGCCCTTATCAAAGGTTTTCTATCCTTCATATTGACTCATATTATACCACATTCCCCCTTGCTTTAATAGGCTTGCTTCCTTATATTCCTTCCTATTATGGATAGTTGGTCCCCTTTGTGAACGAAACCCATCACACTAAAAATTGACAAAACTTACGTATTTCAAGATGCGTTTGAATCGGTGTTTAACTAATTTTCCAAGACTTTAAACGCGTGAATTTTTTTGCTAAAATTATAGCGATGACCTATTTTTCTACTCCCTTATGAAAGGAACTGCGATAATATGAAAAAACAATTGCATCTTACATATTTTTTAGTTATTTCCTTTATCCTTTTTGGCTGTTCAAACCCTTCTACTAAGGAAAAAGCAACTGCCCCCTCATCAGAATCCTCTTTGAATGCAACCATTATTTCTGAAAAAGAGGAGTCTAGCGAAGCAGTTGAAGTGGAGTCTGTTTCTTCCTCCCAGAGTACTGATGAAGTTGAAAGCAGTTCCCCATCTGAAACAAATACAACTCTCAATGACTATTCAAATGAAGAAATCGAGTATGCACGAATTTGGCTGCAGCTAGGAGCAAACCAAGAATTGGATCAATTGTATGCCAAAAAAATTCCAGCAGGGACACTATTGAACCCAGATGATGAATCAAGCGCTGTATACCCTGAAGAAGTCATCCAATTGACTGGAACAAGGCTAGTCGATGGTTCAATCACTTACAGCAGCAATGGCGACGGAACCATCAACTTATACACTGTACCTTTACGATGGGATGGTGTTTATCCAGCTGGAGAAGAATTTTATCGTGATCTATTAGACCAAACGAAACAAGTCTCTATTGAACCAAATGTTGAAGAAGACATTATTGAATTTATTCAATTACTGACTATTGAATAACAACCTGAACAGATAAAAAGTGCTCCGAAAATTAAATCGGAGCACTTTTTATTCAGCAATTTTTTTTACGATTTTTTATTTTTTTCTTCTTCTACTTTTTCTTTTAACACTTCTTCGATTTCTTCAATAGCTTTCTCATTGTCCTCAGCTTCTAAGTCTTTAGCTAGGTCTTTGATGTATTGGCGCAATTCATCTTTAACTTGAGTATGTTTCAGACCATATTGAATGCTGGTCTTCATAAATCCAAACTTGTCTCCTACATCATAGCGTTGCCCTTTGAACTCATGAGCAAAAACTCGTTGGATTTTATTCAAATTGTCGATAGCATCTGTCAACTGGACTTCGTTACCAGCACCTGGTTCTTGATTTTCCAATATCTCGAAAATTTCAGGAGTCAATAAGTAACGGCCAATAATCGCTAAATCACTAGGGGCATCTTTAGGATCAGGTTTTTCAACAAACTGTTTAACATTGAATAAACCATCGTCAATCTGGGCTTCTGGGTCAATGATCCCGTATTTTGATGTATCTTCATGAGGAACTCGCATAACAGCTATATTAGAAGCATGCGTTTTTTCATACCGATCCATCAATTGCTTAGTCAACGGAACTTCATCGTCCATGATATCGTCCCCTAACATGACCACAAAAGGTTCATTCCCAACAAACGCTTTGGCATGAAGAACAGCATCACCCAAACCTTTTGGATAAGACTGGCGCACAAAAAACAAATTCAATCCAATAGTCTCTTCGACAAGTTCCAATAACTCAAATTTTTCTTTTTCGCGTAAATTCTGTTCTAATTCAATATTGGAATCGAAATGATCTTCAATCGGCCGTTTGCTTTTACCCGTAATGATTAGGATATCTTCAATTCCTGAATTGATCGCTTCTTCAACGATAAACTGAATTGTCGGTTTGTCTACAATAGGCAACATTTCTTTCGCCATTGCCTTCGTTGCCGGTAAGAATCTTGTACCTAATCCTGCTGCTGGGATAATTGCTTTTCTGACTTTTGTCATCTTTCTTCCTCCTCTATTTCATTATTCTGTCTCATTTTTACCAACGCGATTCATCAACTCTGTAATGACTTCTTTCACGTCAGCATTATTATACAATACCTCATAGATAGCTGTCGTGATTGGAAGCTCTACATTTTTTTGAACAGCTAATTCATAAGCCGCTTTTGTTGTAGAAAGTCCTTCAATGATCATTCCCATATTTTCTACAATCTCATCTAAGCTCTTTCCTTCACCAAGCATTTTTCCTGCTCGCCAATTTCTCGAATGAATACTCGTACACGTTACAATCAAATCGCCCACTCCGCTTAATCCTAAAAACGTTAAAGGATCCGCGCCAAATGAAACTCCTAAACGAGTGATTTCTGCCAAACCTCTAGTCATCAAAGCCGCTTTCGCGTTGTCTCCATAACCCAGTCCTACTAATGCACCTGCACCTACTGCGATGATGTTTTTTAATGCTCCTCCGAGCTCCACTCCAACAATGTCTTGATTAGTATAGACTCTAAAATAGTCATTCATAAAAATACTTTGGACGTATTCTGCACTCTCAGTTTGGTGACAAGCTGAAGTAATCGTTGTTAAATCTTTCACCGCTACTTCTTCGGCATGGCTTGGTCCAGATAAAGCCACTACGCCATTTCTTTTTTCTTCCGGTATCTCTTCTATTAAAATCTCCGAGATGCGCTTATGTGTTCCTTGTTCCAGCCCTTTACTAGCATGGATGATCACTGGTTTCCCATGAATAAATGGAACGATATCAGCGGATACTTGTCTGATAGCTTTGGTGGGAATGACAAATAAAATGGCATCCGTATTTTCTAAAGCAGCTTTTAGGTCGCTAAAAGCTGTCAATTCTTTTGGCAGCTGTTTTCCAGGCAAATAGCGGCTGTTCACATGCAGATCGTTGATCTCATCTACTTGCGCTTGTTTATGGCTCCATATACGTACTTCATGGTCATTATCAGCCAATACCATTGACAATGCTGTCCCCCACGAGCCGGCTCCTAAGACTGTAATGATTTGTTTATTATCCATTCTTACCCTCTTCTTTCTTCAACAACTAAAGTCTCTTTGTCTAAAATAAAGTCTGTTAAGGCAGCCATAGTTGGTACCGTAACACCTGGTTCAAATGGAGCAATTTCTTCAGGAGTCTTTTCAGACCATCCAACAAATACGGAAAGTATCCCGGCATTTTTAGCTGCAAGGATATCGTGTCCATTGTCTCCTACCATTATAGTCGTGCTGTGTTGGCAATTTAATCGCGCCATGGCTGTGTAGATCGGTTCTGGATTTGGTTTAAAATGAGTGTAATCCTCTGCCCCTATCACGACTTCAAAGAGTCCCTCTAAGTTTAAATGACGAATCCCTTTTTCCAGAACGTCGTTGCGCTTGGTAGAAACAACCGCTAACCGGATGCCTTTTTCTTTTAATAAACGCAGGTTTTCTTCTACACCTTCAAAAAGACGAATCATTTGGTCATGATATACCGCATTATAGTCTCTATATTTCGCAATCATTTCTTCACTTTTTTCAGGATCCAACAATTGATAGGTCGTTTGAAGAGAAGGTCCATTAAACTTTCGCACGCTTTCCAAAGTATATTCTCCAGGGAAATATTCTTCCAACACACTCAAATGCGACTGGTTGATCAAAGCGTTAGAATCCGCTAATGTTCCATCAAAATCAAATAATACTGTTTCAATACTCATTTTATTCAGTCCAATTCTGTTATTTCTTTTTTTGTACCTTGATTCCATCGGTATAGTAAGGTTTCTTAGGGTAATCTCTTCGACGGTAAATCCAAATGATCAGTGCCCCAATGAAAATGATCGCACTCAATAATTGAGAAACTCGGATCGGTGTTCCAGGAATGTACAAGCTATCTGTACGCAAACCTTCTATGAAGAAACGTCCAAATGAATACCACATAGCATAACTTAAAGCTACTTCGCCTTGCAGCAGCAAGTGTTCGCGATGGCGTAATAGGATGATGACAACAAACCCTATCAGACTCCACAATGATTCATATAAAAATGTTGGGTGATAGTATAGCCCGTTGATTTCCATTTGATTAATAATAAATTCTGGCAACATCAAGTTTTCTAAGAATCCTCTAGTCACTTCGCTCCCGTGAGCTTCTTGATTGATAAAGTTCCCCCAGCGTCCAATCGCTTGCGCCAGCAATACATGCGGAGCTAGGATATCCAGCATCAGCCAAAGAGAGATGTTCCTTTTTTTGGTAAACCAATAAACGGTCAGACCTCCAGCTATCAACCCGCCATAAATAGCTATTCCACCATTCCAAATAGCAATGATCTGAGAAGGATTCTCTAAATAATACCCTAGTTCAAAGATTACATAGTATAATCTGGCCCCTACAAAAGCTATTGGAATCGTCCAAAGCGCCATATCGATAATGGTATCTTCATCGATTCCTCTTTTTTCAGCTTCTTTCATGCTGAGAAAGATAGCAACAAAGATTCCCAAGGCAATAATTACTCCATACCAGTGAATCTCTAAAGGTCCTAATTTAAGAGCTATAGGATCCAACGGCTTATACACATCGGTCATAATCAATTCTCCATTTCTATTCTAAATATGTAGACTCGCAAAAATCAGGCCATTATTCTCTGATAGCCTCTCAGAGAATAATGCCTGTGCGTCTTCATTTGTTATGCATTTTATTCGTCTTCATTCTCAGCAGTAGAATTCTTTTTGATCAATTGCTCAAGGTTCTTATTCAACGTTTCAATGGCGTCATAACCCATTTGTTTTGCTCTAAAGTTCTTAGCTGCTACTTCAATGATAATGGCTAAATTTCGCCCTGTACGGACAGGAATAGAAATTTTAGGGATATCGACATTAAAGTAGCGATTGCTTTCAGCAGCGCTTCCTAAACGATCGAATTGAACTTCTTTATCCCACATCTTAAGGTCTACTACTAGATTGACTGTTTTGCTTGTACGGATTGAACCGACACCAAATAAATTGATGACATCTATGATTCCGACTCCTCGAATTTCGATTAAGTGAGCCAAAACTTCAGGCGGTTCCCCAACGATACGATGTTCATCCAACATATACAAGTCTACACGATCATCAGCTACCAAACGGTGTCCTCTTTGAATCAGTTCTAAAGCTGTCTCGCTCTTTCCAATTCCACTGTCTCCTGTAATCAAAACTCCCATCCCGTAAATATCAACCAATACGCCGTGAACGGACAAACGAGTCGCCAAGCGTCCTTCTAAGTAGTTGGTCACATTACTGGTCAATCTGGTTGTTGGATTCTCAGATTTTAATATCGGTATACGCGCTTCAGCAGCTGCCTGAAGAAATTCTTTAGGCGGTTGCAGGCCTCTGGAAATCAATAAAGCTGGTGTTTCTTCGTGACAGATGCGTCGCATAACGATCATTCTTTCATCATCGGTCATTTTTTCCATGAAGGAGATTTCTGTTCGTCCAAATAATTGAATACGATCATATGGGTAATAACTAAAATACCCTGTCAATTCCAAAGCTGGACGTGATAAGTCGCTCGTTTTTATTTCTCTGTCTAAGTAGTCATGCCCTGAAAGCACTTCTAAAGGTACTGCTTTTATCATTTCACTAACTGTCACAGTTCTTGTCATTTTCTACAACACCAACTTTCAATTTTTCTATCATTTTATAAGACTATTTTTTTATTAAGATACTGCTATTCTAACATTTTCCAGTGCACCATGAAAGGTATTCACTAAAAAACCCTTACAATACTTAAAAAGAAATATTGATTTGTCCGTATTTTCTAGGAATAGTTCTTTTTCTTCTTAGAAAAGCCTTTAATTGTTTTTCAGCTAAAAAAATCCCGGACTTAGACTATTCCAGTCTAAGTCCGGGATAAAGTTCTGTTGTTTGAAAACTGTCATCAAACTAATCTCTATAAATCTTGACCGTTGTTCGGTTATTGAAAAAAGTATTTATCATAGACAGAATCAATGCGACTAGCATTGTCATCCAAAATGATGAAAAGTAAAATCCACTGCCGACAATAGCAGAAGTCAAACTCAACATCGCAGCATTTATCACAATACTAAAGAACCCCAAGCTTAAAATAGTAATCGGTAAGGACAGCAGGAACAAGATCGGCTTTACAGTCATATTCAATAAAGCTAATACCAAGCTGGCTCCTAATGCGATCCATACACTTTCTACATAAAAGCTGGTGCGAAAAAAGCCTGACAAAGCTAGAAAAGCTAACGCATTAACAATGATTCTTTGCCAAAACTTCACTAGAAGTCACTCCAGTCATCATCTTCGACTTTCTCAGCTTCTTTACGCGGTTTCTTTTTTGGTGCTTTCGGTTTGTAGTATCCGTTATAATCTGCATGTGTTCTTTCAGGACCGTTGTTCTTTGGTTCTGGAATCAACACAGACAAAATGATATATAAAAATACAGGTGATCCTATTCCGATAAATAATGCTACTACGTAGATCAATCGTAATAATGTAGAGTCAATACCGAAATATTCAGCAATACCACCAATAACTCCAGATACCATGCGATCGTCTTTTGATTTATACAACTTTTTCACATTTTTCACTCCTTTAAAACTGACTTATTTATTCTGATAACTCTTTATTGTTCTCCATCTTTGAGCATTACATTACCAGTAGTCGTTCCTACTTTCAAGTAAACAGGCGCTTGGGCGGTCACTCTTCTAAAACTCATCATACGATTGGTGTGATCTTTCTTTTCTCTCAAGATTTCCACATCGCTCATACGGTTTTGGATGGAACCAAAGTTTGTTTTTGCTTCGCCTTCAATGCTGCTTGTTTTTGGTAAAGATAATTTAACTGTGCCGTTGACTGAAGTAGCTTCCATACGGACGATATCGCTTCCTGTCAAAGTAGCTTTCACAGTTCCGTTAACGGTTGATAAATTGCTGCTCTTGTAGTTTCCGCGTACCACGATGTTTCCATTTACACTGCGGACTAACAAATCTCGTATTTGGCTGTCTAGAACATTAACAGATCCATTGACTCCTTCAGCCTCTAACATAGTTGCTGTTAGTTTTTCAAACGTTAATGACCCGTTTGTAGACTTAACATACACATCTTTACCTTCAAATGTTTCAAATTTCACGTTGCCGTTTAATAATTTAAGTGCTGTGTGATCGTAGGCTCTATTTGGAAGATAAACCACGATATCCGTACGAACACTCTTATTCGGTACATGGAACGTCAATGACTCATCCGTCAAATTGATCGTGCTGCGTTTGTTGAATGCTTCTAACGGCTCAACTTCCGCTTCTTGTTTTCCGTATAACTTGATGTCTGCTTCAATTTTGATGTCTTGGCTGTCCCAAGTTTTAAAGTGAACATCTCCATTAGCAATTTTTACATTTAAGATAGTTGCTGTCGTTTCAGGGTAGTAGAATTCATGTTTTAATTTTGTAGAAACTAATCCTGGAATGCGGACATTCACATCTTTCCACTCCATATTGTCTACAACTTGCGATAAACTTTCTTTGAGGAACTTCCCAAATTGACTTCCTACCTCAGTGACTTTTTCATTTACATCTACAAATGTTTTTTGAGCAGTGTCTTTCCATTCATCCGGAATTTCAAACTTTTCAGAAACTTGTTTTGTTTGAGTCTTCCATTGTTTTTTCTTCACATTTTTCATGCGCTCTTCTAAATCTGAACGTTCTTCTGTCAACTCATCCAGTTCAGCTTCCAATTCATCAATGTTGGCTTCAAGAGCATCCATTTCGGCTTCTTTTTCAGGAGCCAACTCTTCTAGATCTTCCATTGTTTGAAGAACCATCAGTTTTTCTTCCAGCACATCTTTACGGCGTTTGACCTCATTGATACTGCTGTTTAGTTGATCTAATTGTACAGAATAAGCAGAAGCTTTATTCGCTAATTCTTCCAAAATCGTTTCAAGTCGTTCACGATCTTTTTCTTTTTCTTCTTCTAATCTGTCCTCACCAGTTTTGTACGCTTCTTCTGTATCAACAGAATCAGGTTCAATAGCTGGCTCAGGCTCTGTAAAAGTCTCTGTTTCAGTTACTGTCTCAGTTGCGGAAGTCTCGTCTTTTTTAATAGCCGCTTTTTCTTCTTTTTTAGCCATGTTTTCCAAAAGCATCAGCGCTTCTTCAGTTGAGATAATGTCATTTTTAACGAGTTCAAGAATTCTTTCTCTTTCTTTCATGTTCATTTTCCTCCTTATGCTTTACCAGACTACCTGAATGTGTTGTTTCTATTTGTTAAATGATTCAAGTTCTTTGCTATACACTTATTATGCAATAGTAAGGGAAAAATGTCATAGGACTTAAGAACGATTTTAAAGACTTTCTATAGTCTTATCAAAGAATTTATCTTTCCTCATCATTTTACCATAAAGAGACGACAATCGAGTAGGAGATAAATAATTAATTTATTTATCGTCCTCTCACACCACCGTACGTACCGTTCGGTATACGGCGGTTCAATTTCATATAACATGCTTTTGTCTTAAATAGTAACTATCTGGAGATACTAGACCTTTGAAGGCTAGTATCTTATTGGTTACTGTGGTTGTCATAACCCAGGACAGGGCTATTCGGGCAGTTCCTTTGGAACTGTGGCTATTCATGTAGGCGTTGTAGTCGCTCATCCCTAGTTTAGTGAGGGCTCTTCTTCGATTTTTGGCTGTTTTCCATTGGTGCCAGATACACATCCTCAGTCGATAACGAAGATGACTCGCTATTTTCTTGAGTTTTGTGTGCATATTTCCTATTTTGAAATAGTTCACCCATCCTCTGATGACTTGATTCAATTTAACGATGCGGTAAGCCATATCAATGCCCCAGCTTTTCTTGCTTAGCTGATGAAGCTTATATTTAAACGTCTCGATTGATATGGCATGAGGCTTTGCTTGATAGCCTTTATCTGCTTTCGACCAATAGAATCCAAATCCCAAGAATTTAAAGGTTGGGTCATTAGGTTTAATGATTTTCGATTTACTCGTGTTCACAGTTAAACCCAGAGTTTCCTCAATATATCGTGTAACCGAACGCATTACGCGCCTTGCTGCGAATTCGCTCTTAACGAGGATAATGCAGTCATCTGCGTATCGCACGAAGTGTAGACCTCTTCTCTCTAGTTCTTGGTCGAGTTCATTTAAGAGGATATTACTCAATAATGGCGAGAGGTTTCCCCCTTGGGGAGTGCCAACTGGACTTTCCTCATATTCTCCGTTTACCATAATGCCACTCACGAGATATTTCCGAATCAATGATATCACATCACCATCGGTTATTTTCCGAGAAACTAGATTCATCAGTCGATCATGGTTAACAGTGTCAAAGAACTTCTCTAAATCAATGTCGACAATCCAGTGATAACCTTCGTTCATATCTCTTAGCCCTTGCGCTATAGCCATATGGGCGTTGCGGTTTGGACGGAATCCATAACTACTGTTGTGGAAGTGTTCGTCAAAAATGGGTGTGAGAACTTGTGCAATCGCTTGTTGAATAACTCGGTCAACCACTGTCGGTATACCCAGTAGTCTGACCCCACCCGATGGTTTAGGTATTTCTACTCTTCTGACAGGTTTAGGTTGATAGTGACGTTGACGAATAGTCTGAATAAGCTCTTCTTTGTGCTGACGAAGATATTCTTTAGCCTCTTCGATAGACATACCGTCAATGCCTGCGGCACCTTTATTCCGTTCCACTTGTCGAAAGGCTTCGTTTAAATTATTTCTGGATAGGATTCTATCCAGTGTCCTGTTTTCCTGCATGCTTGTTACTCCTTTTCTGCTCTCGTAAGGCAGCTATCTACTTTTACGCTGTCGTAGCCAATAGTCTTTGGCGGCCTCCAATAAAGATGTTTGTAACGATAAAATTGTTCGGTCCTTCGCTCTTTCTAGCTTTCACTAGCTGTCTTCACTACTACGACCTCTGCTGACTTCTCATGAGTCAAGCACTTATCACTAAGTGTATTTGGTATAACGTCATGAGACCTCCCCAGTTAAGGTGCGAACTCTTTCACTCCATCTATCTGCCACATTTATGCTTCGAGTTAGGACAGTTATCGGACTTTAGCTTCTTTCGCAGCCTTATCCACTCGACTCACCTCTTATGTGATTTCTGTTCGTCAGACCAGAGTTTTGCCTTAGGCTTCCTTCAGATTCCACCTCACGGTGGACACCCTTGCCGTCAGCTATATGCTTACCACTGTCAGGTCGCATTCGGGACTTGCACCCGTTAGAGTTCGCCCATGCTGGGCGAACGAAAAAACAAACAGGAATAAAAAGCCTCCTGTTTGTCTCTTAGATTATTTTGTGTTGCTTGCCTTTTGTAAAATCTTTTTCAAATATTTTCCAGTGTAGCTGCCTTTTACATCTGCAACTTCTTCCGGTGTTCCAGTGGCTACGATGGTACCGCCGCCTTCTCCACCTTCTGGACCTAAATCAATAACATAGTCGGCCGTCTTAATGACATCTAAGTTATGCTCGATAACTAAAACGGTATTCCCGGTTTCTACTAAACGATTCAAAACTTCTAATAATCGCGCGATATCATCTGTGTGCAATCCTGTAGTAGGTTCATCTAAAATATAGAAGTTATTGCCGTTAGAACGTTTATGCAGTTCACTAGCTAGTTTCATCCGTTGTGCTTCCCCACCAGATAAAGTAGTAGCTGATTGTCCTAATGTGACATATCCTAACCCGACGTCCACAATAGTTTGCAACTTGCGATGGATTTTAGGGATAGCATCAAAAAAGCCAACTGCCTCATCGATTGTCATATTCAATACATCGGAAATGCTTTTACCTTTGTATTTCACTTCCAAGGTTTCAGAGTTGTAACGAGCCCCATGACAAACTTCGCAAGGAACATATACATCCGGCAAGAAGTGCATCTCGATTTTCAAGATTCCATCACCTTTACAGGCCTCACAGCGTCCGCCTTTAACATTAAAGCTAAAGCGGCCTTTTTTGTACCCTCTTATTTTTGCTTCATTTGTCATGGCAAACAAGTCCCGGATATCATCAAATACACTTGTATAGGTTGCCGGGTTACTTCTTGGTGTACGACCAATAGGACTTTGGTCGATGCTGACGATTTTTTCAATCGATTCATGACCTGTCATTTTTTTGTACTTACCAGGTTTCTTTTTAGCTCGATTCACTTCTCGTTTCAATGCACGTTTCAAAATACCGTTCACCAGAGAACTTTTACCAGAACCGGAAACCCCTGTAACAGCTACAAAACGACCAAGCGGAAAGTCGACAGTGACATTTTTTAAGTTATTTTCTTCCGCGCCTGTAATTCGAATCGCTCCATTGTCTTCCAAACGTCTCTCAGCAGGTACCGGAATAAACTTTTTACCAGATAAATAAGCGCCTGTTAAGGAATTCGGATTCTTTTCTACCTCTTCAGGCGTCCCCGTAGCGATGATTTCTCCACCTCTGCTGCCGGCGCCTGGACCGATATCTACTAGATAGTCAGCCGCGCGCATTGTATCTTCATCGTGTTCTACTACAATCAGCGTATTTCCTAGATCTCGCATTTTTTTCAGCGACCCAATCAATCGATCATTGTCGCGTTGGTGCAGACCAATAGAAGGCTCATCTAAGATATACAGAACACCTGATAAATTAGAACCAATTTGAGTAGCTAAACGAATCCGCTGTGCTTCTCCACCAGAAAGAGTCCCTGCTGTACGAGCAAGAGTTAAATAATTCAGCCCTACATCTTTTAGGAACGTCAATCGATCATGCAGTTCTTTCAAGATTGGTTGTGCAATAGCTGTTTCTTGTTCTCCCAACTCCAATTGATCGAAAAACTCTACTGTATGATGAATTGGATACTCGCATACTTCACCAATATTTTTCCCTTGGATCTTCACAGACAACGCTTGTGCGTTCAATCGTTTTCCATCACACACTGGACATGGCAATTCTGTCATGTACTGGCGCATTTGCTCGCGTGTATAGTCGCTGCTTGTTTCGTTGTAACGACGTTTGATATTGGTCAATACCCCTTCAAACGGCATTTTTGTATCTCTGACACCGCCGAAATCGCTCTTGTATTTGAAACGGAACATTTCACCTTTAGAACCATTCAGTACTAAATCTTGTTCTTCAGCAGATAATTGTTCAAAAGGTGTGTCCATATCGATCTTAAAGTGCTTGCAAGCTTGTTTTAACAATTCAGGATAATAGTTGAAACTGATTGCTTTCCAAGGCAGCATCGCATCTTCATTAAGTGTTAAAGAAGGATCCGGAACAACCAAGTCAATATCCACTTCTAATTTAGCTCCTAAACCATCGCATTCTGCACATGCACCAAAAGGAGCATTAAACGAAAATAGACGCGGTTCAAGATCTCCTACGGTAAAACCGCAGTAAGGACATGCATAATGTTCGCTGAACAGAACCTCTTCTTGTCCGATAATATCAGCAATAGCATATCCATCTGCCAGTGTTAGTGCGGCTTCTAGTGATTCAAATAAACGTGAACGGTTGCTATCTTTAATCACGATTCTATCGATGATGACATCAATATCGTGTTTTTTGTTTTTTTCTAATTCAATGTCATCCGAAATATCGTACATTTCTTTATCGACTCTGACGCGAACATAACCTTCGCTTTTGATCTTGTCGAAAACTTTTTTGTGCTGCCCTCTTTTGCCATAAATAACCGGCGCTAGAATCTGCAATTTTGTTTTTTCTGGGTATTCCATAATTCGATCAACCATTTGTTCAATCGATTGACGTGTGATTTCTGTCCCGTCATTCGGACAAATCGGATGACCTACTCGAGCATAAAGCAAACGCAAATAGTCATTGATTTCAGTAACAGTTCCCACTGTAGATCGCGGGTTGTTGCTGGTTGTCTTTTGATCAATGGAAATAGCTGGACTCAACCCGTCTATACTGTCAACATCAGGCTTGTCCATCTGACCTAAGAATTGTCGTGCGTAAGAAGATAAACTTTCAACGTAACGTCTTTGACCTTCTGCATACAAGGTATCAAAAGCTAACGAACTTTTTCCAGAACCGGAAAGACCAGTCAGAACAATCAGTTTATCACGAGGAATAGTAAGATCAACATTTTTCAAGTTATGAGAACGTGCACCGCGGACAACAATTTTATCATTTGGCATTTAACTACATCCTTTATATTTAATGTTTACTATTGTATAGTTTTCATTTTATCGCGAAATAAAAGAATAGGACAATTTTATGTATCCTATTCTTGCTTATTTTACCACAAGTCTTTTTAATTATCGAACGTTTGTTCACTTTAACCGATTTTTTCTTCCATTTCATTGATGATTCGTTGAGAGATGACTTGTATTTGCGCTTGGTTCATATAATCACCGCTTAATAAATCTGGAAGTATCTCTTTGATTAAATATTGAACACAGGTTAAGTGTTTAAATTGTACGATCGTGCTGAGCGATTCTTCATAAATTTCATCAAATACAGGTTCTGGGTTCCCTTTTTGAATTTCTCCGAATGATTCATACAATAAATCAATTTTATCCGCGACAGATAAAATCTGTCCTTCTAAAGATTCGTCTTTGCCTTCTTTCATGCGGTTGACATAGGCTGCTTGAAATTCTTCAGGAATAACTGTCTCAATAAAGTTTTTCGCCATTTTCTCTTCTACTTTGGCTAATTTATCTCTCAAAGCTGGATCTGCATATTTCACCGGCGTTTTAATGTCTCCGATGAACAGTTCTGTATAATCATGATTCAACGCTTTTTCGTATAACGAACGCCAATCCACTTTATTCCCAGCCTGTTCTTCCACAGTTCCTAAAAATTGCGCAATTTGTGTCACTTTAAAAGAGTGAGCAGCAACCGAATGCTCTTCAAATTTAAACTTCCCTGATAAACGAATAATATTTTCTAAGTCACTTAAACTTTTAATGTATTGATGCATCCCCATCTATACCACCCTTTCAAGAAAACAGTAAATTTTTTCTATACTAGCATACTTCTTTGACCTTTGCAAAGAATACAAGAGATTCAAGATAAGAACAATTCGGCAATTTACTGTTTATTGAACCAATTCTTCCATGTCTGTCACTACTTCGATAGTAGAGTGCGTAACATTATATTCTTTCACCAGCAAACGGATCTGTTCGCGAATAGTGTCAATATCCTCTGTATTTGTTGTAGAAACATACACTGTTACAGCAAAGGCATTCTCTTGACCGTCGATTGACCAGATATGCAAATGAGATACTGCATGGACATAAGGCAATTTGCGGATTTCTTCATTCAGCCACTTGATGTCGACATCTTTTGGCACCGACTCTAGGAACACATTGGCAGATTCTAAGAAATTAGGCAGTGTGCGACTTAAAATGAAAGTTGCAATAGCAATAGAAAGCAACGGATCTAAAATATACCAATCTCGGTAATTCAATACGACCCCAACAATCAATACTCCCAACCATCCTAGAACATCTTCCAGCATATGCAAGCTCAACACTTTTTCATTTGCTGAAGAGCCCTTGCTCATCAACCAAGTAGCAAACCCATTGATTGCAATAGCAACAATAGCGAGCCAAAACATCCCTTTCGAATTGACTGGTTGCGGATCAAACAATAAAGGAACACTGTGAAGGATAACTAAAATAGATCCTATAATCAGTACGACCGATGTCGTTAAAGCTCCAAGCAAAGAAAAACGTCGATGCCCAAAACTGTATTTAGTATTGGCTTCTTTTGTAGAAATTTTCTGAAATACCCATGCTAAACCAATAGACAAAGAATCTCCCAAGTCATGAACAGCATCTGATAAAATGGCCGCACTATTAAACACTGCTCCAAAAATGAATTCTGCAATAGAAAACAGCAAATTCAAGCCAAAAACCAACTGCATATTCTTTGATGCTTCTTTTCCATCGTTCAATGCATGATGATGGTGATGGTGTCCGTGACTATGTTTTTCACTCTGGTGGTGGGCATTATGATGATCGGATTCTGAAAAAGAATCCAGCAAAACTTTATCAAATCCCACCACTTTTTTTACAGCTTTTATATCAACCGTTTCAGGTACATACAATACACTATCCCTAAAGCTTATATAGATTTTTTCTCCTTGGGGCAATGCTTGTAGTTTTGCTTCCATTTTTTTAGCACAATTTGCACAGTGCATTCCCTGAAGTTTGTATTTTTCCATTTCAATTCCCTCCTGCTCCGTTGTTCCTCTCTGTCATTCTTGAGCGTGTTCGATTACTTGTTGCAATACTTTATAAACATGCTCGTCCATCTGACTGTAATACATATTTTTGCCTTCTCTTCTGGCTTTTATTAAACGAGCTACTTTTAACAATCTTAATTGATGGGATACAGCAGATTGTTCCATTTGTAATTGATCTGCAATAGTTCCTACATTTAGTTCTTTCCCATCCAGCAAAGATAAAATAGCTATTCGAGTGGGATCGCTCAATACCTTAAATATTTCGCTGACTTTTTTTATCGTTTCAATGTTTAAAGTTGAAGTTGTGTTTTGCTCCATCATTATCCTCCTTGTTGAATCCGTTCATCATATGTATGTGTGTTCATATGATAATATTATCATATGAACAAGGTAGTGTAAACAAAATAGAACGAAACTGAGGTTATGATCTCAGTTCCGTTCTACTTTTCTGCTAATATTAAATATCTTTTAAATGATTTTGCGTATTTAATTCTACTACTTTTCCTGTTTCCAAGTAAACGATCCATTCGCTGATATTTGTTGAATAGTCTCCTATTCGTTCTAAATAAGTTGTTACCCGCAGATAGTCTGTCGCTCCAAGTACGATTTCAGGGTCATTTTTCATAAACTTAATACATTTTGCATATAGTTCTTTGCCCATCATGTCGACTTCTTTATCAAGAGCTGCCAATCTTCTGGCTTCATCAGCATCAAAGATTACGTAAGCATCTAAAACTTTTCGAACGATGTAAAGAACTTTTACAGACATTTCATAAATCGCTTTTTCAATATCGTATTCGCGTTTATTTCCTTTAACTCGAATCGTTGATTTTGAAATACTCACCGCGTGGTCTGCCATTCGTTCTAAATCAGATGTAGCTTTCATAACTGTAATAATTTTTCTTAGATCTGTAGTTACAGGTTGCTGCAATGCAATTAATTCAATACAGTCTTGCTCTAACGCAACTTCAAGTTGATTGATATGAATATCATTATCAATCACTTCTTGTGCAAGAGCTTTATCATGTTTTATAAAGGCTTCTATTGATTTCTCAATTGATTCATGTACAGCTTTTCCCATTTGAAAAAAATGGACATGCAGATCGTTTAATTCTTCTTCAAATACTTTTCTCATCTCAAATCACCTTCATTTATATAGTCTTTTTATCTGTTATAAGAGCATTTATATGTTACTTATTATTATGCACTGAATTGTTAAAAAAATCCAATGATTGTTCCTTTTTAGAACTAAAACAATCAATAACCTTTTGTATTGGTATAGTTAAGACTGTTTTCATCTCTACTAATGGATATTTTCCAATCTTTTTTTACGGCAATTCAGTTCAATGGCAAAAAAAGAGAGATAGACCGAATCTATCTCTCTAAAACATCTTAACCAAAACGACCTGAAATATAATCTTCTGTTTCTTGTTGTCTTGGAGTTGTAAAGATCTGTCTTGTTTTTCCGTGTTCAATCAAGTCACCTTGTAAAAAGAATGCTGTATTGTCTGAAATACGTGATGCTTGCTGCATATTGTGCGTTACCATGATCATAGTATAATCGTCTTTCAATTCCAGCAGCATATTCTCGATTTTACCGCTTGATACCGGGTCCAAAGCACTAGTAGGTTCATCTAGCAAAATAACTTCCGGTTCTACAGCTAACACACGTGCAATACAGACACGTTGTTGCTGCCCACCAGATAAAGCTAAAGCGCTGTTGTGCAGTTTGTCTTTAACATCATCCCATACTGCTGCTTTTTTCAGACTGTCTTCAACGATGTGTTGGATTTTTTCTTTGTCTTTCATACCGCCTATTCGCAGCCCGTAAGCCACGTTATCAAATACTGAGAAAGGAAATGGGTTAGGCTGTTGGAAAACCATTCCCACTTTTTTTCTTAATTCAACTTTGTCCATTTTTGGACTGTAAATATCATTACCTCGAAATTTCACTTGACCTGTGATTGTTACATTTTCAATCAAGTCATTCATACGATTCAGTGTTCTTAAATACGTTGACTTTCCACATCCACTTGGTCCGATAAGGGCTGTAATTTCATGCGGATTAAAATCAAGTGTAATGCCTTTTAATGCTTCATTTTTGCCATAGTACAAATGAACATCATTTGTTTCAATAATTTTTTCATTCACTGTCAATTACTACTCCCTTCTTAACCAAAGTTACCTGAAACATAATCTTCAGTTTTTTGAATTTTAGGACGTGTAAATACTTTTCTTGTATCATCATATTCCAACACATTTCCTAAATAGAAAAAGGCTGTGTAGTCACTGATACGTGATGCTTGCTGCATATTGTGAGTTACGATAATAATTGAATAGTTTTCTTTTAACTCCAACAACGTCTCTTCTACTTGAGCCGTGGAGATTGGGTCTAAAGCACTAGCAGGTTCATCTAACAATAAGATATCTGGTTTCAAGGCTATTGCGCGTGCAATACATAAACGCTGTTGCTGTCCGCCAGATAGAGCTAATGCACTCTTGTGCAAGTTGTCTTTCACTTGATCCCATAAAGCTGCTTGTTTTAAACTTGTTTCTACGATTTCATCTAATTCATTTTTATCTTTTAAACCATGTCTTTTCAAAGCAAACGCGATATTGTCATAAATGGATTTACTGAAAGGATTAGGGCGTTGAAATACCATACCGATGTTTTTTCTCATTTCGAATACATCGATATTTGATGCATTCACATCTACGCCTTTATACAAGATTTCACCAGTTACTTTAGCTATTTCAATTTCATCATTCATACGATTCAAAGATCTTAAATACGTTGATTTCCCACATCCACTTGGTCCAATCAAAGAAGTAATTTTGTTTTTCTCAAATTCCAATGAAACTCCCTTGATAGCTTCATTATCTCCATAATACACATGTAAATCATTTGTCTCTAAAGCTACTGTTGATTTATCTTTTAAAGTAATGATGTTCGTATTTTGAGTTGATTGACTTTTCATTATAAAAGTCCTCCTTTATTCCTAGTGGGTAAAATGAGTTTCCTTACATAAGGAACTCCATTCCAGCTGAAAGCTGATTAGCCACTTAGTTTGATCGAGCTGTATCAATGACTACATATGTTTCAAGGTTTAACCTTTCGCTTACGCTCATTCTTATATTGTTCGACTACACCAGCTGAAGCTGGAAGTCTCTCATCAAAGAACATCCTCTAAAAAGAGAATAGATTTTCCTGCCGAGTCAGAACAGCGGCTTCCACATGCTGTTATAGGTCAGTTGCGCTCCCCAGAAATCTCCGCCTAACGCTGTTTAATCCGCACAACCGCTGCGCTGGGTTGCTTGCGTTTGGACTTCGTTAGTGCTCAATTTCTCCCGGGTCGCTCCACATGCTGTTTGAGTAGAGTTGCGAGGCCTAGCAATTTTGCAAAAAAGATAAATTTTGCGTCATTGCTACCCAAGGCCTCTCAATATCCTTTTAGGTCAGTTGCAGCCGCTTGACTCTCGGTAAAATCATTCTCTTTTTTGAGGACAAAGAACATCCTCTAAAAAGAGAATAGATTTTTCTGCCGAGTCAGGACAGCGGCTTCCACATGCTGTTATTCTGATGTGGCTTTTTTCTGTAGTTTTCTTCCTAGGTAGCGTGATCCTAGGTTAAATAGCATTACGGCAAGAATCAATACAGCTGATGCTCCGGCAGATACTTGTTCTCCGTCCGGCATTACACCCTCGCTGTTAATTTTCCAAATATGAACCGCTAATGTTTCTGCTGGTCGGAAAATATTCAATGGACTTGTAATCGATTGAGGGTTCCAGTTTGTAAAATCTAGAGCCGGCGCACTTTGCCCTGCTGTATAGATAAGAGCTGCGGCTTCACCAAAAATACGCCCTGCTGCTAAAATCATACCCGTGATAATCCCTGGTAATGCAGCTGGAAGAATAACTCTTGTAACTGTTTCCCAACGAGATAATCCTAGTGCCAGTCCTGCTTCTCTTTGAGTTGCTGGGATGGCCTGTAAAGAATCTTCAATAGTTCTGGTTAATAAAGGCAAGTTGAAAATCGTTAAAGCCAAGGCACCAGAAAGGATAGAGAATCCAAAGTCCCATTGAATAACGAAAATCAAGAAACCGAATAATCCGACTACTACGGAAGGTAAAGAACTTAAAACTTCAATAGCTGTACGTACAAAATCTGTCAGCCAGTTTTGTTTAGCGTATTCTGATAAGTAAATAGCCGCACCTAAAGCTAAAGGTGTACTAATCAGCATGGTCAATATCAACAAATAAAATGAGTTGAAGAGTTGGATCCCAACTCCCCCACCAACTTGGAAAGATTTAGCAGGAGCTGTTAAGAATTCCCATGAAATCTGAGGTAGTCCGCGCCATAAAATAAAGAGCAATAAACTAGCTAGAATTAATACAATAACTGCTGACATAACGTAAATAACGCCTACTGCAATTTTGTCTGCTTTTTTTGAATTCATTATTTCATTGCTCCTTTCTTACCGATCCAACGTGTTAGGATATTAAAGAACAATGCCATCACTAAAAGAATCGTTGCTAGTGACCATAGTACATTATTTTCAAGGGTTCCCATAACTGTGTTCCCCATACTCATTGTTAAAATACTCGTTAATGTTGAAGCAGGAGTGATCAAATCAGTAGGAACCATTGCAGCATTCCCGATAACCATTTGAACCGCTAAAGCTTCTCCAAAAGCACGTGCCATCCCAAATACTACGGCTGTCAATAAACCGGGGGTAGCAGCACGCAAAACAACTTTATAAATCGTTTGCCAGCGTGTTCCTCCCATTGCCAATGACGCTTCACGATAATGACGCGGAACGGATTTTAAAGCATCTACAGCCATACTCGTAACAGTTGGCAATATCATAACAAATAAAACGATTGTAGCAGATAAGATACCGAATCCCGTACCGCCAAATATACTTCGAATAAACGGTACAACAACTGTAAGTCCAATAAACCCGTATACAACAGACGGAATACCAACTAACAATTCGATAACCGGTTGTAGAATTTTCTTCCCTGCTTTAGGAGAGATTTCCACCATATAAATTGCCGCTGCAATTGAAAATGGAGTAGCTAACAAAGCAGATAGCAAAGTAACAAAGAAAGACCCTAAAATCATTGGCAAAGCTCCGACCAACGGCTCACCGTTTTCTCCTACTTCACCTGGTCTCCAAATATCTCCGAATAAGAAATCAATAACTGATACCCCATCGGTTGTAAATGTTGAAACTCCCTTACTGATAACAAAATACAAAATAGATAATACGATCAATACAATAAAAGCAATACAAATGAAACTGATGGTTCTTCCAAACTGTTCAATTTTGCGCTTACTTGATTTTTGCATAAACTTGCTTTGTGTCTCTTCCAAAAGAAAACCTCCTTGTACTCATTGACCTCATGCACAATGAAAGACGCTGTCTAGATAGACAGTCGTCTCTTTCATTAACTTACAGCTTTATAAATCTTCTATTCTGGATCTTCTACAGGAGATGTATTACCTTCTGCATCTCTTTCGACTTCCATATCTTTGATAGGGATATATCCTAAAGCTCCTATTAAGTTGTCTTGGATTTCGTCAGATAACATGTAATCCATAAAATCTTTTGTCAATCCAGTAGGTTCTCCATTCGTATACATGTGTTCGTAAGACCAAATGATCCAATCGTTGCTGTTTACATTTTCATTAGTAGGCTCAATGCCATTGATAGACAATGCTTCTACATCCTCATTTACATATGAAAAAGCTACATAACTAATTGTTCCCGGCGTATTAGCAATGATTTGACGAACCGTACCGCTCGACTCTTGTTCTTGTGATACGATACTTTTCATTCCTTCTTCAAGGACCCATTTTTCAAAAGTTGCTCTTGTTCCACTTCCTGAAGAACGGTTCAACACTGTAATCGGCAGATCTTTACCGCCCAATTCTTTCCAATTGGTGATTTCACCAGTAAAGATACCTTGCAATTCTTCAAGCGTAACATTAGTCACTCCAGTACCAGGTGTAACGATTGGTGTGATTCCAACTACCGCAACGCGATGATCGACTAATTTAGACGCATCGATTCCATCACTTTCTTCGGCAAAGATATCAGAGTTTCCAATATCTACTGCTCCAGCAGCAATCTGGCTTAAACCAGTACCGCTTCCTCCACCTTGAACATTAATAAACTTACCTAAATTTTCTGCGCTGTATTGTTCTCCGGCTGCTTCTACTAAAGGTTGTAAAGCTGATGAACCAACTGCTGTTATAGACTCTTCATCCACTACTTCACCACAGGCTGTTAATACTAAACTAGCCATGACCACTAAAAGTGCTCGGAACTTTTTAAATTTCATCATGTACCTCCTATGAGATGACAGTTATTTACAAACTGACTATGTAAACATTATACATAAATTTAACCCAAAACCATAATACCGATACTTTGTAAATCTTATATAGCATTATTGTAAATTTTATGTAAAGACAATTAATAGTAAACCCTTTCATTATATAATTACTCAACAAAAAAACGTTGAAACTCTTATAGTTTCAACGTTCTTCGTTTTACCTTATAATGACTCATTTAAAAAGTGAAAGATTTGGTAATTTTAGCCATATTTAGATAACTACCACTACTTTTTCATAGAATTCTTAGATATCTTTATTCTTTGTATTCAACTCGACTACTTTTCCAGTTTCATGGTATACGATCCATTCGCAAATATTTGTTACATAATCTCCGATTCGTTCCAAATAAGATGCCACTAAGATATAGTCGGCAGCTCCAATGACCAATTCTGAATTGCGCTTCATATCCTCAATCGCTTTTTCTGTGATCGAATGTGCAGCTTCATCGATTTGATCGTCTTTTTGAGCGATTTCTCGAGCTTTTGTCACGTCATATTGCAAATAAGCTTCAAGTACTTCTTCCACTCTCTTTTTGACGATTTCTGAAAGGTCCGCGATTTCAGCTTCTATTTTCGGATCGCGTTTATTTCCTTTAACCCGAATCGTCGATTTAGAGATACTGACAGCATGGTCTCCCATACGCTCTAGGTCAGCACAAGCCTTCATAACTGTAATGATTTTTCTTAGATCGCTGGTTACTGGTTGTTGTAAAGCGATCAATTCAAAACATTTTTTTTCCAACTCTGCTTCCCGGTTATTGATCGCCACATCGTTTTCGATCACATTATGAGCTAATTCTTTGTCGTGATTGATAAAAGCTTTTACAGATTTATAAACTGCCTCACTAACCATCATTCCCATTTCTGAAAAATGCACATGTAAATCATTTAATTCCTCTTCAAAATTTTGTCTCATTGAAGAACCTCTTTCTGTTTCATATTTTCTCTTAATTCCTTAAACTCCATTTTACCATTATTGCTTACATTTTTAAATGAGACTTTATCTCGTAGACATTCTTTCATTTTCACCACTTATCCAAAGCGACCAGAAATGTAATCTTCAGTTTGTTTTTTTGTGGGATTGGTAAACATGTCTCTAGTGTCTCCAGATTCAATGATCCGCCCATTAAAAAAGAATGCTGTCTGGTCTGAAACACGAGAAGCTTGCTGCATATTATGGGTAACCATAACTATAGTATACTTCTCTTTCAGCTCTGTGACCAATTCTTCAATTTTAGCTGTCGATATCGGATCTAAAGCACTCGTAGGTTCATCCATCAAAAGGACTTCTGGTTGAACGGCTAATGCCCGTGCGATACAGATTCGTTGTTGCTGACCACCAGAAATAGACAATGCGTTTTTATTCAAGTCGTCTTTAACTTCTTCCCATATCGCTGCTCCACGTAAGCTCTTTTCTACAATCTCATCTAGTTGTTTTTTATCCGTAATCCCATGTGTCCTTGGACCATACGCAATATTATTGTAAATGCTCATTGGAAAAGGATTGGGTTGTTGAAACACCATGCCAACATTTTTACGCAATGAGTTTACATTCATAGTACTTTTGTAAATATCTTTTCCATCCAGCATAATATCGCCTTCTATACGACAACCTTCTACTAAATCGTTCATTCGATTTAAACTCTTGATCAATGTCGATTTTCCGCATCCTGATGGTCCAATAAATGCTGTGATTTGATTTTTTGGAATCTCCAGACTTACTCCGTGCAACGCTTGAAAATCTCCATACCATAGATCCATATCTTTTATACTGATTTTACTCATTATTTCGTCCCCTTTGCGAGCTTATTGCTAAGAAATGTCGATAGTCCGTTGACTACCAGCACAAATATGATCAACACTACACCTGTAGCAAAAGATTGATTGACATGTATTCCTTCATTAGATAAAACGTACATGTGTAAAGCTAATGTTCTTCCTGACGAGAACAACCCACTAGGCAAATTAGAAGAAGTTCCTAATGTGTACATCAAAGCAGCAGTCTCTCCAATGATTCTGCCGCTCGCCAAAATCACTCCTGAGAGTATCCCAGGCATAGCAACTGGCAAAACGACTTTAAATATCGTTCTTAATTTTCCTGCTCCTAAACCAAAACTAGCTTCACGCAACGAATCATTGACCGCCATCAATGCTTCTTCTGTCGAACGAATGATCAATGGCAAAACCATGATCACGGAAGTCAGAACCCCTGCTGCTACACTGTATTGGAACCCTAAAAAAGTAACAAAGAACAACATTCCGAATAATCCATAAACAATAGAAGGAATAGCAGCTAACGTATCTGTCGCCATTCTTATGATTCCCACGACTTTATTTCCTTTTTTAGCATATTCTACTAGATAAAAACCTGTAAACACGCCAATAGGAGTTGCAATCAATAACGTCAACCCTAATACAATAAATGTCGTAATCAGTGATGGAACCAATGATTGGTTATCCGTTGTAAAGTTCCACGAAAGAATATCCGAATTCAAGTGAGGAAGCCCATTTGCGAAAATGTACAGCAAGATGAACACTAATGAAGTAAATGTTAATGCTGCTGACAAATAAACAAGCCCTCTAATCAGTTTACTGCTCATGCTCTAGACTCCTTTCGTTTGATGAACATAAACACACCGTTTATGATCAAAATAAACACGAAAAGTACGACACCTGTAGCAATCAAAGCTTCTCTATGCTCACCTGCAGCATAGGCCATTTCTAAGACAATATTAGTTGTCAAAGTACGCACTCCACTAGTGATGCTTTGAGGAATGATCGGTTGGTTTCCAGCAATCAAAACGACCGCCATCGTCTCTCCTATTGCTCGTCCTACTCCTAATATAATAGAAGAAATAATCCCCGATTTTGCAGCCGGCATGATGACTTTCATAACAGTGCGCTCATGCGTCGCACCTAGTGCCATGCTTCCGGTGTAATACGATCTAGGTACTGAACGCAAGCTGGATTCCGAAAGTCCAATAACCGTTGGTAAAATCATGACGCCTAATAAAATCATAGCTGTCAGCATATTCATTCCCGTTCCTCCAGAAAAATTCCTCATAATGGGAACGATCAATTGTAAAGCGAAAAAGCCATAGACAATTGAAGGGATAGCTGCCATCAAATTCACTGCTGGTTTTAACCATCTGTGCAATTTTGGCGGGCAAAACTCCGCCATAAAAACTGCTGTCAATATCCCAATCGGAACTCCTATGACAATGGCTCCAAGAGTGACAAAGATAGATCCTAAGATCATCGGCAAAATACCAAATGATGCCGGTGTATTAGAAGGTGACCAGCGATCTCCAAACAAAAAGTCTGCTATTCCGTATTCCAACATAAAAGGGACGCCGCCCGCAAACATAAAAATGATAATAAGAATAATAGACAAGACCGACAGCAAGGCAGAAATTAAAAACACACCTTGCATAAATCCTTCTACTTTTTTTGCTTTCATAAGATTTTCTCCTTTGTGTAATAGAGTAAATCATTCATAAACATAGTTTCACCAACTATACTTATGGATAATTGTAAAATTATACCTGATTTATTTTACCCCATATAACTAATTACAAGCCCGCTTCACATTGCTAAGGCGGGCTTGTAGCATTGACTGTAAAATTATGTGCTGTTTGTTATGCGATGTTTCAATTATTCAGCGACATCTGCCCAAGTTGTCACTTCTCCTGTATAAATCTGTCTTACTTGCTCCATAGTCAAATCTTCAACTGTGTTGTCTGGATGAACGATTACTACGATTCCATCGATTGCAAGCGGCTCAGAGGTTAGTTCAGCTAATTCTTCTTCCTTCAATTCACGAGAAGCCATACCAATATCAGCTGATCCATCCATTGCAGCTGTCATACCAGCAGATGACCCATTTGAAGTGATGTCGATTGTTACATCTGGATTCAAGTTCGAGTATTCTTCAGCAAGTACTTCCATGACCGGTGTTACAGAAGTAGATCCTACCACACTGACATTTCCAGAAAGTCCTTCAGCTGCTTCGTATGCAGGCGCATCTGTTACAGCTTCCACATATCCTTCTCCAACAACCAATTCTTGTCCCTCAGCACTCATGACAAATGTCCAGAAGTCTTGAGCTACTTCACTCAATTCATCTTTATATGCAATATTGAATGGTCGCGCAATTTCATAGGATCCATCTTGAACAGTTTCAGTAGATGGTTCGATTCCACCAATATTCAATGCTTTTACAGTGTCATTAAGAGAACCCAATGAAATATACCCAATAGATGTAGGGTCGCCTGATACAGTGGTCATTACCCCGTTAGTACTGTTTTGAATAGTCGCTCCAGCATAAGTGTTGTCTGACTCAGTCTCTCCATCTTCTACTAAAACACCGGTGATTTCTGTAAATGCGCCTCTTGTACCTGAACCGTCTTCACGAGTGATGACGTTGATTGTTTGCGATGTATCAAAACTGCCTCCACTTGCTGTTTCTCCGTCTTGATTCTCAGCTCCTGATTCTCCGCCGCCACAAGCCGCTAATAATAATGCTGCTCCAGTTGTTAACATGTACTTAGATATTTTTTTGAAATCCATTTTTCCCCATCCTTTTGTTTGGTTTTTTTGGACCACATCCGCTCGTCCACAAACCCTATGTTAAACTCTGAATATTAATTTTTAATCGACTTTATGTAATCTTTCGTCTAAGCTATGTAAATTTTATTAATTTAAGGTAAATGCTTAGTATATGAACGTCCTAAAATATTAAACAAGACATTGCTATCGTCATTTCTTCCAGATGATGTCTGTATACTTTTATCCTCCAACTTGTCCTTTACAGTCAACTATTCGCTCATAAACAAAAAAACACCCTTTCACCTATAGGAATAACTACCTATAGGTAAAAAGATGTTGTTGATACATTTTTCATTCTTTAAATTAACTGTGAAGGCAATTTCACAGTAAAAGTTGTTCCCAACCCTAATTTGCTGGATACTGAAATCGTCCCGTGTAAATTTTCGACTAAATATTTTACAATAGACAATCCTAACCCTGTTCCACCTGAGTTGCGGCTTCTTGCTTTATCCACTCGGTAGAAACGCTCGAAGATCCGGTCTTGCTCGTCCTCAGGAATACCAATACCGTTATCTTTTACTTCAATAACTGCAAATTCGTGTTCTCTATAAATCTTGACTGTGACTTTTCCTTTTTCTTGCGTGTAGACGATCGCATTATTGATCAAATTAGCCAAAACTTGTTTCAACCGGTTAAGATCCGTTTGAATCGTCATCTCGTCTTCTTCTATAACGATGAGCTCCATATGTTTGCTTTCAGCTTTTTGCCTTACTAATTTGAATGTTGATTCTACTGCATCTTTCACTCTCACATCTTCTGATTTCAATGGAACTTGTTTTTGTTCCACTCGAGACAACTCCAAAATGTCATTTACAATAGAATCTAATCGAATGCTTTCTTTTAACATGATTTCTAAAAATTGTTCCAGTATTTCTTTATCTTCTTTGGCTCCATCCAATAACGTTTCTGCAAAACCTTTTAAAGCAGTTACAGGCGTTCTCAATTCATGAGAAGCATTTGCAACGAAATCCGTTCTGACTTTCTCTAATCTCCTGATTTCAGTAATATCGTAAAGTAAGACGATAACGTTTAATTCACCAGGTTTTTTTCCGTTAATCGGTACAATATTGGCATCTACAATCTTGTCTTCCGGATAGTAGAAGTAAATTTCATTGTTTTGAGCTTTTTTTCTTCTATAGGCTCGTTCAATGATATGACTTAGCCCATAACTCTTAATAGCTTCCACATAAGAACTTCCTAACAACTGAGAGGTATCTTCTCCTAAAATCCGACTCATTGCAGGGTTGACCATTTGGATATTGCGTTGATTATCCAACAACATTACTCCAATGACCAAGTGATTGATCAGCTCATACAATCGTTCATCATTTTGTTTGATTTGCAGCATTTGATTTTCTAAGCTTTCCGCTAACTCATTGACTGTTGAGCCTAATTTAGAAATCTCACCGAATCCTTGTCCGGAATAGCGAGCATTATAATGCTTTTCAGACAATTCTTTCGTGACATCCATTACTTCTTCTATCGGTCGCACAATACGTTTAGTCGTTAAATAGGTAATAAAGGAAGCTACCAAAACAGCGATCAAAATAAAAATGATCAGTGATTGATTGATTTCTTTATACAATTGCGTAATCGTATCGACGGGCTGAGATAAGCGTAGAACACCGCTCATTTCTCCAGACGGATCAAGTAATGGTATAGCTACATAATACTCTTCTACGCCCGTACTGCTGCTTACTCTCGATCCTATACCATACGCTTCCCCGTTTAGAACGGCTTTTACTTCTTCTCTGTAAGCATGGTTTTCAAGTTCTTCAGCATTGGTCTCAGAATCGAATGCAACCTCTCCATCCACTCCAATGATGGTTATCCGTTCGTCTAATTGAATGGATAAGTTATTTACCTGCTCCATGATTTCTGAAGTATTTGCATCAGCCTCCATGTTTTCTGACAAAAAGAAACTCATTAAACGCGCTTGTTCAATCAATGCATCCCTTTGCCTGTCTCTTGAGTGTTCACTTAATAAATTGTTCAAAAAGAACCCAAATACCAAGCTGAATAAAACAAAGATAATCACAAAGGTACTGAGAATTCTTAAATGGAGTTGCTTCATACTTTAGGCGCCTCAAATTTGTATCCAAAACCTCGTACGGTTCTGATGTATTCAGGATTCTTGGTATCTACTTCAATTTTTTCTCTCAAGTGACTAATATGGACGTCAACAATACGCGTTTCCCCCGCGTAATCAAAGTTCCATATCGCATTCAGCAACTGCTCTCTGCTCAATATACGATTTAGTCTTTTCGTCATATACAACAACAGCTCAAACTCTTTAGGAGTCAATTCAATCGAATCACCACGAACTAAAACTTCGTACTGATGAGGGTAAATGACGATTTCTCCTACTTGTACTTTTTCTTCTTCATCTGCTGCTTCATTTGCGTGATCACTTTCGGCAGTATCCGTTTGTTCGCCGATTCGACGCATAATAGCTTTCATTCTTGCCAATACTTCACGAGGACTGAAAGGCTTTGTCATATAATCATCAGCACCTAATTCAAGCCCAATAATTTTTTCCAACTCATCGTCTTTAGCTGTCAACATCAGGATAGGTGTATTTACTTTTTCTTGACGCAATTTTTTACAAATATCCATTCCATCCATAGAAGGAAGCATTAAGTCTAAAATAATAAAATCATATTGGTTCGTAGCCGCTAATTCATATCCTTCTAATCCATCCGAAGCGGTTTTAACTGAATATCCTTCTTTTTCCAAATTAAAAGCTAGCAAAGTGATAATTGAAGGTTCATCATCTACAATGAGTACTTTTTTCATCTTATGCCTCCGTTAATCTTTTTCTTTTTATTTATCAAGGTAAAAATACAATCCCTAAACCATGAGGATCGTCCGCATATAACGCTGTTTCTGTCAAACGAGGTTCGCCTTTAGTATCTTTCACTTTTAACCGACAGTAAACACTGTTTTTAGAAAGAGCCTCATGAAAGTCCTCTTCCGTTTCTATAGGGATTTCATTACACATCACGACAGTTTCCCCGATTTGCAATTCCATTTTTTCAGCAGGGGTATCAGGTCTTATGCCGATTACTTTTAAGCCTTCATTAGCGGGTGCATACAATTGACGCCCATTTTTTTCTCTTAAGGTATGACGAATGTATACTGCTATACCGCCTAAAAATACAATCGCTGTTCCAATATACGTTAACAGTGGTATCCAATAAGCTCCTGCAAGACAGAGTGCACTAAAGATTGCAACGACCAATAAATCTTTGGCTAACTTAACAGTAGCTTCTCTTGGCACCTGAGATCGCACAGTGTATTTGAACCCGCTTAGTATTGGTAAGATCAAGAAAGAATAGCTTGACTCGCCGATAGAAAAAACAGGCCACCATTCAAACAAATCCGTAAATGCCTCACCCGGAATAATCAACACTAACGGAATAACCCAAAATGGCGTCAACTGGTATGCTGCAATTTTTTTCCCTCTTTTAGTTTCTATCATTTTTGGCGAATAGTTTTTTTCTTTTTGTTTCATCAACTGAACAACTGTCAGAAATAGTAGGATCAATGTTATGATCAATAGATTTTGAATCAATGAACTATTTATCCACTCATTCTGGGCAAAACCTTCATACCAGTTTTTGGCAGGATTTGGCAACTGCTCCCATAATCCGATTTTATTAGCCCCCCATAGAATAAAAGCAGTCAAAGGTATGGTAAATATTGGATGTATAAAGTGCCCTCCAATAATGAAGGCGAGTAACACGAGTAGTTGATAGATGATCACTGCTTCAATCGTAATCGGGATCCCTGCTGCCACCACAAGAATAGATGAAATCAAACCAGGTAAGAGCCCTTTCAAAAAATAATCCTTTATTTCATTGCTGTCTTTATTGATAGCCACACGAAAAAGTTTTCGCTCTTGCTTCTTTCTGCGTACAGACAATAGTATTGCTACAATAATTCCCACTAAAAAAATTGGTTGAATAAAAAATAATAACAGTGCACTAAGTAAATTTGTGATCATATTTCTACTTCTCCCCCAGCTCTAATATCTATTCTATCAAACAAACATACGATAATCTTAACTTTTACAAAGACAATACAATTTACAAAAAATTTACAGTTGCTTTTACAGACTAAGTATATTCATGCGTCTCTTACTTCTACTATACCATAAGGCAGTGTAAATATATTTTACTATTTATAAAAAAAAAGACTTCACTCTTTCTTAAATAGAAAGAGTGAAGTCTTTTACTTATCATCGTTGACTAATTAGGGGGTGTTTCTTTTTAGGAACGATAATTAGTTTACACGTCCGAATCCTACTAGGTATTTGCCCCAGTATGATTGACTGATTTCAGCAACTGCTACTCCAGTTGAACTTTGTGAACCAATAAATTTATTGTTTCCTAAATAAATACCTACGTGATCAATTCCGCCAGATTGACTAAAGAATACTAAATCTCCAGGTTGTGCTTGAGATTGAGAAACTTTTGTAGAAGCTCCGTATTGTCCGCTCGCTGTACGAGGAAGAGTGATACCAGCTTTCTTGAATACATAAGTTGTAAAGCCTGAACAGTCAAAACCTGAAGTTGTGTTACCACCATACAAGTAAGGTGTTCCTGACACTGCATAAGCAGCGTTTTGTACAGTTGCCCATACTCCGCCTGCAGGAGCAGTCGTTACTGTTGTTGGTTGTTCAGCTTTTGGTTTAGCAGCAGTTTCTGAAGAATCTTTTTCAGTTGATGCAACAACTGTTTCTTCTCCAGCGTTTTCTACAGCAGAAGCAATTTCTGCATCAATAGAAGTTAATGTAGCTACTTCTGTTTCAGCAGCTTCTTTTAATGACAAATAGTATTCTTTTTGCTCTTGTACAACTGTTTTTTCAGCTGCAATTGTTGCTACAACTACTTCTTTTTCAAGCTTTTTAGCTTCAAGATCAGCTTTAGCAGACTCTAACTCTGCAGCCAATAGATTTTGTTCTTGAAGTTTTTCTTCAGTTGTTTTTTCTGCTTTCGCTATTGCTTCTTTATCTTGATTTTGAGCAGTAACTAAATCTTTGTTTGCTTTTACCAAGTTGCTTACAACATCCATACGCGCTAAGGCATCTGCTACGTTGTCAGCTTCTAGTAAGAACTCTACAAAGTTTCCAGTATTCCCTTTTCTCTGAACTGAACGAGCTTGCATAGCCAGCTTTTCTTCACGATCTTCAATTGCTTCAGTTAAATCAGCAATTTTAGTTTTCAGTTCTTCCAATTGGTTTTGCGTTGCTGTCATTTCAGCTACTAAAGATTCAGCTTTAACTTCATTGTCTTTAATAGTTTCAGCGATTTCCACTAAAGAAGCTTGAGCAGATTGCTCTTCTTTTTGCAATTCTGTTAATTTGTTCGTTGTGCTTTCAATATCTGAATCAACTGATGCATAAGCTGTAATTGGCGAGATTGCTGTTGAAACTCCTAACATAGCTAATAATGCAAAATGGACTAATTTCTTGTTCACGATGTTTTCCCCTAATGTCTACGATAAGTTTTTGACTAATGTTCAATACATTTGACTTGCTGTGATGCTTGTTTGTTTTTATACACGTAAGAATTTTCTGATGGATAAGATAGAACCGATTGATCCGATAACAAATCCGACTGCTAATAAGACAGCACCTAATTGGAATAAGAATGGATTTACAGGTAATAATGAGAAGTATGTTCCCACAAAGTAATTTGAAATCACTTCATAACCGTAAATATAAACTCCGCTGATGATAGCTGTTGGGATGATTGCTCCAACAAGGCCGATCAATGCTCCTTCGATGACAAATGGCCAACGAATGAACCAGTTGGTTGCTCCTACCAATTTCATGATTTCAATCTCAGTACGTCTAGAGAAAATCGTGATTCGAATCGTATTTGATATCAAGAATACAGCAGTTAATAATAATGCTATAATCACTATCCCACCGACGTTACGCACATTTTCCATTGTTTTAAACAATTTGTCTGCTTCTGCTCCACCATAGTTGGCTTGAGAAACAAATTCTAGTTCTTCTGCTTGCTTAGCAACAGCACTTGTCTGTTGAGGAGTAGTTGTGTTGACGATGTATACATCATGTAATGGGTTATCGTCGCCTTCGAATAAATCAAATTCTGCTCCATACGTTCCTACAACTTGTTGTAATTCATCTTCGCGGCTAGAATATTCGACCGTTTCAACGGCTTCTAGTTTTTCCAGCTCTTCACCTAATTGTGTTTGTTGTTCTTCATTTGCAGCTAAATCAATGTAAACACGAACACTTACATCGTTCTCTACGTCAGATGCTAATTTGTTCACGTTCATCAATAAAGCAACGAAGCTCCCTACTAAAAGCAATGTTACAGCTACAGCACTGACTGCTGCCACTGACATCCATCCGTTTCGGACTAAGCTTTTAAAAGCCTCTTTAAAGTGTCTTCCCATAGTTCTAAGCTTCATAACCATATTCTCCTTCCTGTTGATCCCGGACAATACGGCCATTGTCGATAGCAAGAACTCTGTGTCTTACTTGGTTAACGATTTGGCTGTTGTGTGTTGCCATAATAATAGTTGTTCCTCGATTAGAAATTTCTTCTAGAATATTCATGATTTCCCATGATGTTTCAGGGTCTAAGTTACCAGTCGGCTCATCACAGATCAACACACGCGGCATATTGGCAATAGCTCTTGCAATAGCGATACGTTGCTGCTCACCACCGGATAATTCATTTGGGAACATTTTGACTTTGTGTTTTAAATTGACTAAATCAAGAACTTCCAAGACACGTTTTTTGATTATTTTTGGATTTTTTTCAACGACTTCCATCGCGTAAGCAATATTTTCATATACAGTAAGCTTTGGCAACAATTTGAAATCTTGAAAAACTACTCCTACATGTCTTCTTAAATAAGGGATGTCTTTATTCTTCATTTTCACTAAATCGAAGTCTCCTACTTTGATAGTTCCTTTTGTAGGTAATTCTTCTCTATACATCATCTTAATAAAGGTTGATTTTCCAGCACCACTTGGCCCGACTACATAAACAAATTCGCCTTGCTCAATACGAATAGTTAAATCGTTCACGGCAGTAATCCCATTAGGATACTTTTTCGAAACGTTGAGCATCTCTATCATTGTTTTATCACCTATCTAAATTTAGATTTTTTTATCTGGTGTTAACAGAATAAAAAAGGCAAAGACTTCCCTTTGCACAAAATCCATTATATCACTCACGACATTAATGTCTGTTTTAATCTCTTTACAAAAACATTTCAATATATTTCATGATATTACGCTGCAGAAAGACCTTTACTATTATTGACACTTTTTAAATAAACGTTCTCTTTTGTTGTTATACTAACGATTAAACCCTTTTGCTCCAACTTTAGCGCCTAATTCTGTTTCATTATCTATTTACTTATCCCTTTGAATATTACAAAGATGACAAAAAAAGAACTTCTGTCATTGACTAAATATGACAGAAGTTCGACACTTTTATAAGCGCAAATTTTTAAATACACTATTCAGTTTTTAAACGAAGATTTAAGCCGCCTAAATCAAGGCTTTTGATTAGTTGCTTTTTAGACTATTGCTTAAATAAGCATGAATGAAAGGATCAAGATCTCCATCCATTACTCCATTTACGTTCCCCGTTTCATAGTTTGTACGATGATCTTTAACCATAGAATAAGGGTGGAAAACATAAGAACGGATTTGTGAGCCCCATCCAATTTCTTTTTGTTCGCCTCGAATAGCAGCCATTTCTTTTTCTTTTTCTTCTACTTGCATTTGGTACAGTTTTGCTTTCAACATACTCATGGCTTGCTCTCTGTTTTTTAACTGAGAACGTTGAGCCTGACTTGCTGTAACAACGCCTGTAGGAATATGAGTGATTCGAACAGCAGAGTCTGTTTTGTTGATGTGTTGTCCACCAGCACCGCTTGCGCGATAAGTATCTACTTTCAAGTCATCAGAATTGATTTCAATGTCAATATCTTCATTGATTTCCGGCACTACATCGACGGATGCAAACGAAGTATGTCTTCTGCCTGCAGAATCGAAAGGAGAAATACGGACTAATCGATGCACGCCTTTTTCAGCTTTCAAATAGCCGTAAGCATTATGCCCTTTGATTAAAAGAGTCACACTTTTGATTCCAGCTTCATCGCCATCTTGATAATCCACGATTTCTACTTTAAACCCTCTTTTTTCAGACCATCTTGTATACATACGATACAACATGCTTCCCCAGTCTTGTGATTCAGTTCCTCCTGCTCCAGGATGGATTTCTAAAAGGGCATTGTTTTTATCGTAAGGGTCACTTAACAACATTTGAAGTTCAAACTCATCGAGTTCTTTCTCATATTGGATAGCTGTATCGCTCAGTTCTTTTTCCAGCGCTTCATCGTGTTCCTCGCTCAGCATTTCCAACATGATTTCCAAATCTTCTTTTTTTGTCTCTAGTGCTTTGAACTGATTGTATTTTTCTTTGATCGTGTTCGCCTTATTGATTGTTTCTTGTGCTTTTTCAGTATTTTCCCAAAAGCCAGGTTCAGACATGATCTCATTGTATTCGGCAATGTCTCTCTCCATACCTTCTAAGTCAAAGAGACCCCCTAAAGTTGACTAGTTTCTTTTCGACTGCTTCTAAAAAATTTCTTACTTCACTTTGTTCCATTATTTCTCCTCCTAAAAAATGGACTGAGGGCTTAGCCAAATCTCTTTGTCTAACCCCTCAAGTCTAACTATTCAATATAGTCTATTGTCACTCAATGACTAATTTTCTTAATCTTCTTTTCCGTGACAGTTTTTGAATTTCTTTCCGCTTCCGCAAGGACATGGATCATTGCGTCCTACTTTACTTCCATCTGCACGAACAGCTTGTTTGATCTCTTGTTTTGATTGTTCAGCTGCTTTTTTAGCATTATCAGCATGAGCAGCAGCTCCAGCTGACACTTGTTCACGTTTCAAGTTTTGACGGATTTGAGATTTCATCAAGAAGCGAGTGACATCATAATCGATTGACGCAATCATTTCTTCAAATAAAGTGAAAGCTTCTGCTTGATACTCTACTAAAGGATTCGATTGACCATATGCACGCAACCCGATACCTTGACGCAACTGGTCCATTGTATCGATATGGTCTGTCCATTTCGTATCTACTACACGTAAAACAATTACTTTTTCAAATTCAAGAACTTGTTCTGTTCCATTCAATTGAGCTTCTTTTTCAGCATATACACTCTTAGCTAATTCCAACAAGTAATCTTCGATTTCATCAGCTGTTTTGCCTTCTAATTCAGCTACAGTAACAGTGTCTTGATGAACTAAAGCTGATCCGGCAAAGTCGATGATATTCTGCAAGTCCCACTCTTTTTGTTCGCCTTGTGTATTGGCTTGTACGATACGATTGATCGTACGTTTGATCATTGGAACAGTAACCTTTTTCAAAGATTCAGTTTCCATCATGACTTCCAAACGTTGTTTATAGATGACTTCACGTTGCTCACGCATAACATCATCATATTTCAAGACGTTTTTCCGTGTATCATAGTTGTTCCCTTCGACACGTTTTTGAGCTGATTCTACTTGGCGAGAAATCATTTTACTTTGGATAACGGTTGATTCTTCATCCAGCTTCAATTGTTGTAAAACGGCTTGGATTTTTTCGGACCCAAAACGTCTCATCAAATCATCTTCTAGAGATAGGTAAAATTGACTGACACCAGGGTCACCTTGACGACCTGCACGTCCACGCAATTGGTTATCGATACGACGAGATTCATGACGTTCCGTACCAATAACGCATAACCCGCCCAATTCACGAACACCATGGCCTAGCTTGATATCCGTTCCACGACCAGCCATGTTGGTTGCGATCGTAACTGCACCTTGTTGTCCAGCGTTTGTAATGATTTCAGCTTCTTTGAAGTGATTTTTCGCATTCAATACTTGGTGAGGTATTTTTTCTTGTTTCAATAATTTCGACAGCAATTCAGATGTTTCTACTGCTACTGTACCGACCAATATGGGTTGACCTTTTGAGTGACGTTCTTTGATTTCTTCTACAACACTCTTGAACTTGCTTTCTAATGAAGGGTAAAGCAAATCTGGGCGGTCATCACGGCCCAACGGTTTATTGGTTGGAATAGCCACTACGCTCATATTGTAAATTTCGCGGAATTCCTCTTCTTCAGTTTTAGCTGTACCTGTCATACCAGATAACTTTTTGTACATACGGAAGTAGTTTTGGAACGTAATGTTGGCCATTGTTTTAGATTCTTTTTGGATTTCAACGCCTTCTTTAGCTTCGATTGCTTGGTGAAGCCCATCAGAATAACGTCTGCCTTCCATAATACGTCCAGTAAATTGGTCAACGATCTTCACTTTTCCTTCTTGAACGACATAATCGATGTCATGGTGCATAATGTAATTCGCACGCAATGCTTGATCTAAATGATGCGTCAATTCTTGGTTTTCAACATCGTATAAGTTTTCTACTCGGAATGTTTTTTCTGCTTTTTCCATTCCTTCTTCTGTTAAGGCAATCGTTTTTGATGAAACATCAATCGTATAGTCTTCCTCTTCTTTCAAACCTTTCACAAAGAAGTCAGTACGAGTGTACAATGTGTTTGATTTTTGTGTTTGTCCTGAAATGATCAAAGGTGTTCTTGCCTCATCAATCAAAATAGAGTCGACCTCATCGACAACTGCAAAATTCAAAGGACGTTGTACCATTTGCTCTCTATAGACGACCATATTGTCACGTAAATAATCAAATCCAAGCTCATTATTCGTACTGTACATAATATCTGAATTGTAAGCTTCGCGTTTTTCAGCTGATGATTTGTCGTTGGTATTTAATCCAACAGTTAACCCTAACCATTCATACAATTCACCCATCTCAACAGCATCACGACTTGCCAAGTATTCGTTGACAGTAACAACGTGAACACCTTCGCCGCTCAATGCATTCAAATAAACAGGCATAGTAGCTGTCAATGTTTTACCTTCACCGGTTTTCATCTCAGCGATATTCCCGCGGTGTAATGTGATTCCTCCCATTAATTGAACATGGAATGGATATAATCCTAAGACACGTTTTGCTGCTTCACGGACGACCGCAAAAGCTTCTGGCAGTAAATCGTCTAATGTTTCGCCATTTTTATAACGTTCTTGAAACTCTGGAGTTTTAGCTTGTAACTGTTCGTCTGTTAAAGCTGACATTCGATCTCCATATTGTTCGATTTCTTGTGCAATTTTATTTAATTCTTTTAATTCTTTTTTATCTGTATCAAAGATCTTGCGTAATAAATTTGCCATTCAATATTTCTCCCCTATATGGTCATTCTATCCACTATTTATTTGCCTATATCATATGACATGTGTGTTTTTGTTACACTTCACCTATTGTTCAGTTTACATTCTTTCTAATTCTATCATATATAGAGAAAGAAATTAAACCTTTTTTCGCTAAAAGGCAAGACTGTGCTTTAAAGTATCCACAAAATATTCCTTTTTGAAGAAACAATAGAGAACCTGAACAAAGAATATCTCTTTGTTCAGGTTCTCTATTGTTTCTATCATATTAAAGAGTTGGATTACTCTGTTTCAATCAATCCGTATTGACCGTCATTTCTGCGGTAAACGATGCTTGTTCCATTAGTATCAGCATCCTCGAAAATAAAGAAGTCATGCCCTAACATGTTCATTTGTAATACAGCTTCTTCACTATTCATTGGTTTTAAAGATAAGCGTTTTGTACGTACAATGGACATTTCATCATCGGCTTCTTCATCAGCTGCTTGTTCAAAATCTGTTCCTGCAAGCGGATCGATCGGTTGATTTTGTTGCGCGCGTCCTTTGCGGTTTGTTTTCGTTTTGTACTTACGCATTTGTCTTTCTAGTTTATCCACAACTAGATCGATACTTCCATATAGATCTGGAGAAGTTTCTTCTGCGCGTAACACAATGTACGGTACTGGGATAGTCACTTCCACTTTTGCTGTTTTATCAGAATACGTTTTTAAATTTACGTGAGCTGTAGCCTCTGGTACATCATTAAAGTATTTTTCAATCTTGCTTACTTTTTTCTCTACATAACTGCGAATCGCAGCAGTCACCTCAATGTTTTCTCCACGGACATTATATCTAATCATAAAACAGTCTCCCCTTTCAATCTGATACCTTTTGGTAGTTAATAGGTTTTTAAAATAGCAGAACCTTTTTTGCGAACTCTTTCGTTCTTTAATAGGTAGTTCTGTTACTACTGTTTGATTAACACCTCTAATCATCAGATACCGCAACATCATATGGACCACTCACATGATGTATTGCTTAATGTCATTATAAAAGATAGCGTTTTAATAATCAAATTTTTCAACCATACTCTTTCTTCATTCTCGTTGACATAACCTTTTGCCAAAAGACAGTTCACCGAGCAATCGTCAACGTACGGACGCTGACCGCTCCTTTTGATAATAAGCATTCTGCAGCATGAAACAAGGTTCTTCCTGTAGTGTACACGTCATCTATCAAAAGAATTTTTTTATCCACAACTATATCCAACATTTCTTTACGTACTTCAAAAGGCTGTGGAGTGATCATTCGTTCTTTTCTATTTTTACTGGATTGTTTTTCACCCGTTCCAATATGCTTCAAAACCTCTAAATAGTTCACTTCTGCAAAAGACAATAGACCCGCGACTTGGTTAAACCCTCTATTCTCCATACTTTTCTTACTGACGGGAATTGGAACGGTCAGCCATGAATGATCAATTTTTTGAGTAATTTTTTTCTTTAACGGTTCAGCAACCACTTTTCCCAATCGATAATCCCCTTTGAACTTATACGCCTCTATCCAGTCTTTCATAAAAGAATTGTATTCATAAAGTGCTTCGTTTTGAAAATCGTATTGTGGATACTGTTCTTTCCATCGGATACAGTCAGGACAAAGTTCACTACCTTCCCACACTCTTCCACAACCGTTGCATGTAGATTGATCGTCTAGCAGGCTGACAAGAAATGAACACTTCCTGCAAAGCGGCTTTGAGGATATTTTAGACAAGCCTATTAAATCTGCTAAACGAATGACCGGCATTTCTTCAACACCGCACCATAAACAAGTATTCATTGATGAATCAATCCTCTCTCATAAGCTAGTCGATTCATTTTCATGATTTGTTTCCTTGCATGTTTCATTTCTCGCGACTGCCCATAGTGGAAAAAGATTACTTCTCCTGTAGGGTAATCTTTGTGTCTGCCTGCTCTGCCTGAAATTTGGACCAATGCAGCTTCTGTGAAGGTTTTATCTTCAGCTCCTAATACTAAAACATCGATGTCTCTAAAGGTTACGCCTCTTTCTAGAATAGTCGTAGTCAAAAGAAAATCTAATTCCTCTTGTCGCATCATCAAAACTTTCTCTTTTCTTTCGGGATCTTCCGCATACACACTGGTGAATACCGCTGAAGGATAGAGTAGGTTTAAGCAGGTAGCCAATTCATGCATCAAATCAATATTGGGGACAAAAATAAGAAATCTCCTATTGGCCTTCAACATTTCTCGGACTATTTTAAAAAAGCGACCTTGCATTTTTTGGTTTTGAATCTTTTTCTTCCAATCTCCTGTCCACATAAATGCAGGGACAGGCAGTGGATAACCATGATATCGTGCAGGCAAAATAGATGCTTGCAGTTGCTGCGTTTGAACCAGCTTTCGCATAGCTGCACTTGGAGTGGCAGATAAATAGATCAATGAACCGTTTTTCTTGCGCGCTTTTTGTGCTGCAAATTGCAAAGAGTCATCTAAATGATAAGGGAAAGCATCGATTTCATCAATGATCAGCACATCAAAAGCTTCTCGAAAACGCATGAGTTGATGTGTTGTCGCGATCACAAGCTGAGTATAGCGGTACGTTTCTTCCATACTGCCATGTAAAACAATCAACTCAGTTTGAGAGAAAGCGTGCTGGATTCGCGGGGCTAATTCCAAACAAACGTCTACTCTAGGCGAAGCTAAACAAACTCTCTTTTTGTCTCTTAATGCTTGTGCTATTCCTTGGAACAACATCTCGGTTTTCCCCGCTCCAGCTACTGCCCAAACTAATCGTTCTCCACCTTGATTTATCGTCGCAAGAATTTCTTTCGAAGCCTCTTGCTGCTGAGGAGACAAAGTCCCTTTCCACATCAATACCGGCTCGTTTATGTCTGCAAATAAGTTTTCTTCCTTGTGGTAATAAAGTGTACTGCACTTCTTTACTTTCCCCATTTGTAAACAACTAAGACAATAAAAACAACCTTCACCACAAAGACACGGTGCAAAAACCCTATCCTTCACTAAGGAAGAGCCGCAACGGGTGCAGCTGATTTTCTTCTCAGTTTGTGTGAATCCTGATCTTGTTTCAACAGACTCGTTCATCTCTGTAATGCCATTCAGTTCTTGCGACAACAACTCTCTTCCCATCATTTCCAGATTCATCATTTCACCTCAAAAGTACTATACGCAATGTGAAACAGAAATCTTTTGAATTAAAACTTTCATCTATACCAAAAAACGAGACAAGAAAAGTCCTGTCTCGTTTTTTGGGGATGATTTTTATTCTTCTATCTCTGATTCAAGAGACTGCAAGTCTAATTCTAAATGTGTTTTCAAAATTTGCTGCAATTCGGCCACAGTTTCTTCATAAGGTTCCCATACATAGACTTCTTGTCCGTAGCTGGGGAAATAAATGTAAGCTTCTTCCCCATTTAAAGTAAGGGATTCTATATTTTGTGCTGCAGAAGCATAATTAGTGCCCAAAATCCATATTTCTCGACCAGATAGATTGGTTTTTAAATTAGGTGCAATAGCATTAAAGATGCGATTAAAATTCGTTAGACTTGAAATCGAAATCGTTTCATCAACAATGGCTTGAATAACTTGCCGTTGCCGCTCTTGTCGTCCCCAATCTCCACGTGGATCTTGTTTACGCATCCGAGCATATCCTAGAGCTTCTTCTCCGTTCAAACGCTGCAATCCTTTATTAATATGGATCGCATTTTGAGTCTCATCACTATCTTGGACTGTAAAATCTAATGGAGAGTCGACTTCGATACCGCCTATCACATCAATCAGATCCACTAATCCTTGGAAATTGATCTGGGCATAATACTGGATTGGTATATCTAAATAGTTTTCCACTGTTTCAATCGTGTAGGAAATCCCACCATAAGCATAGGTGGCATTGATTTTGTCTGCCTCTCCTGATTTGGGCAATTCAATTAACGTATCTCGAGGGATGGACAACAATTTTACATCTTCAGTATTCGGATTTACAGTCGCCACGATGATTGTATCTGCTCTGCCGATATCTCCAGGTCGTTCGTCTACACCTAACAATAGGATAGAAAAAGGTTCTTTATTCTCAATAATAACCATCTCTTCCTCCTGCGAAGAAATCGGGTCCTCTTGAATGGCATTGAAGAAAGAGTTGGCCGATAAAAAAGCATAGACGAAGTAACTTGCAATAAGAATCACTCCTACAATCGTCATCAACAGTAAAATTCGCTTTCTTTTCTTGTGTTTATTTTTTCTCTCTATAGAACGCATATGGATTTCCCCTTAATAATACTGGATTGGGTAACGAAATTTATTTTTACATTTCTTAAATAACAACTTTTATCAAGTTTATCGGATTCATGGACTAAACACAATAAAGGATTTTTTAAACCACTCTTTCAAAAGACTGTTCAATATTGGTGTTTGTTTTTGCCGCATTAAATTTGTATAATGAGTACAGCAAAGCTTCACGTTTGCGAGAAGTTATTCTTCCACTCACGATTACTAACCAAATAGATAAACATCCTTGTCTATTTTCAGTTTGCTGGATAAATATTATTCCAGTAAATTTAATGAAAAAATTCCGATTATGAAATAAAGATAACAATAAGGAAGGATCCCGTTCACATGTATAATATGTTTCACGTTATTTTAGCTTGTATTGCAGCTGCATTGATCTCCGTACTGACAACACCTCTAGTAAAGAAAATGTCTCTTGCTATTGGCGCGGTTGATCATCCAAATGAACGTCGAGTAAATACGAGAGCTGTACCTACTATGGGCGGTATCGCTATTTTCATTTCTTTTTTCTTGACCATATTCTTTCTTGTCCCCATCCCGAATCAAGAAATTTGGCCGATTTTCCTGGGTTCTTGCGTCATTTTGATTACTGGGATCATAGATGATTTAAAAGGATTGAGTCCTAAATTGAAAATGTTGGGAATTTCAGTTGCCGCAAGCATTGTTTATTTTATGGGCAATATCCAATTAAATATGATGACTTTGCCTTTGTTTGGCGAACTGCATTTTGGATCACTTAGTTTCTTCGTGACCTTATTCTGGATATTAGCAATTACCAATGCTGTCAATTTAATTGATGGATTAGACGGATTGGCCAGTGGAGTTTCTATGATCGCATTAACAACAATGGGGATCATCGGTTATTTCTTTTTGACGGTGAGCAACATGGCTGTTCCGATTATGATATTTGTATTTGTGGCTAGTATAGCCGGATTCTTACCCTATAACTTTAATCCAGCACATATATTTTTAGGAGATACTGGAGCATTGTTTTTAGGCTTCATCATTTCGGTTATGTCTTTACAAGGTCTAAAAAATGCTACTCTGATTACTTTAATTATACCTATTGTAGTGTTGGGTATTCCAATTACAGATACGATTTATGCAATGATTCGAAGAGTACTGAATAAACAGTCTATTGCTACAGCAGATAAGCTGCACATTCATCATCGTCTCATGTCTTTAGGATTTACCCACAAACAAACCGTTTTTGCTATTTATTGTTTAGCAGCTATTTTTTCTTTGATTGCTTTACTTTACCCAGTATCAACTTTATGGGGATCTGTTTTCCTCACTATAGGATTAGGATTCGGTCTGGAACTGTTTGTTGAACTTATTGGTTTGACAGGGAAGTCCAATCAGCCTTTGTTAAAACAAATCAGAAAGTTTGCACGTTCATGGAATCGTAAAGATTAAACCAAACCTAAATGTATCTTTGTTAACTAAAAGAGCACGAATCAAAAGGTTTTCCCTTTTGATTCGTGCTCTTTTTTTATCCTGTTATCCACAAAACTTGTTAATAAGCATATTCTGGAATCCGATTTGAAGTGAATTCATATCCTTCTTGATCTCGTTCATCTTCTGCTTCCAAATCTAACGCTACGCGCAATTTGTGGCTGATGTAGTCAACACTGTCTGGATACAATTCCACCATGCTGGCTCCGTAAAGATTAAAATCAGTCCATTCAAAGATATGAGAATTGAAGGTGTAACTTCCTTCCAATCCAGACTGAGCAATATTCAACATTTCATTGAATCTCAAGTCTGTCCGCATATTGCTTCCAACAGCTTCGATAGCATCCGATAATTTCGGTATCGATCCAATACTCAAAGCTTTTTTAACGATGGCTTGAATGATCAATTGTTGACGTTCTCCACGCTTCACATCGTTGTCGATTTTTCTTGTACGGGCTAAAGCAAGAGCTTGTTCCCCGTTCAATGTTTGGTATCCCTCTTCTAAATAGATCTGACCCATTTTACCATCAGAGTTTTGTTCTGTGATAGTAACCGGCACATCCATTTCAATACCGCCTAAAGCGTCAATGATCTCCAGAAAAGAATCAAAGTTGAATGTCGCATAGTAGTGTACTGGAACATCCAGTAAATTCTCAACGGTTTCAATAACCGCTTTTTCCTGACCTACTTCATATGCCGAATTGATTTTATTCCTTTTTTGAACTTGACCATCATACATGATCTCAGTGTACGTATCACGAGGAATGCTGACCATGTTTATTTCATGTTCGTTTGGATCAATCGTTAAGTAGATCAGCGCGTCTGTTCTTGCGCTTCCTAGGTTACGGCTTTCAGTATCATCGACACCCATGATCAGTACAGATACAGTTTCCTCTATTGGATTCACGTTGACTTCACTTTCACGTTCAATAGAATGATATGAATCTTCAACTGCAGTTTGAGCTTCTGCAAATAATTTCGCTGCAAATACAGCTATAACCAACAATATAGCCATAAGAGGAATCAAAATCGTGAGAATGATTTTTTGACTCTTTGTTTTTTTCTTTTTTCCGTTCCTCCTATAATCAGAGCGCGTTGTAGAGGGTATCTGTTTTTTCGTCACTTAGGATCACCTTTTCAAATATATTCTTAAACCTTTTTTATTGGGGTAAATGATTTTTAATGTTATATTAAAGTCTTGGTCATTCTATCACAACTTCTAACATTCTAATACTATTGTTTTAATTTTGTAACGGTTTCTTAACAATTACAGACTTATTTTTGATTCATAATAACTCGTAGGTCCTTCTTGAAAGACGACTTGATCGCTGACCCATTCAATCATATCCGCGTAAAAGTTCTCTTTTTCTTCTTCATTGACTAAACAAATGACCGTTACTTTATCTGTATACAAAATCTCCTTTATTGTATAAGTTGACCCTCGCAACTGATTTTCTACTTTCCCTAACAAAGGGTATTCTATTGTAGCTTGGATCTCAATTTGAAGATTCCCTTCTACCAATCCGATTTCTTCTACTGTTTTACTGACCGCATTCCCATAAGCACGTATTAATCCTCCTGCGCCAAGCTTTACACCGCCAAAATAACGCGTCACAACGACCGCCACGTTTTTCAACTCTTTTTTCTTCAATACCTCCAACATAGGAACGCCTGCAGTCCCGCTAGGTTCCCCATCATCATGGGCTCGTTGAATCTCGTCATGGTCTCCGATCATGTAAGCAGAGCAATTATGGTTCGCTTTACCATGCTCTTTTTTGACTGCTGCAATAAATTCTAAAGCTTTATCTTCATTATCTACTCTCTTTACATGACAAATAAAACGAGATTTTTTAATGTCCAATTCATATTGGCCATCTTTTTCAATTGTCCGATATTTTTTCAGCATTGTTTTTTCCTCTCTACATGACATTCTGACTTCTTTTCTACATTCCAGTGTACAAGTCTTTTTTTATGGAAACAAGGCAAATCAAACAGATTTCAATCTAGTGGCTTGAATTAGTACATCCTGTTTAAGAAACTAGATTTGTTTAACACAATGTGAACATCTTAAAATAATCCGTTCAAATTATTTTTCTATGGTATAATTTTCTAATGTGTAGTGATATTTCCCTATATAAAAAGAGAAAATCAGCCCAGGAGGTAACCTAGTGAAAATAGCTGTCGTAACCGATAGTACTGCTTATTTAACAACAGAACAGTATAATGATAATCAGATCTATCGTCTTCCGCTTTCTGTTATTGTAAATGGAGAAGCCTTAAAAGAAGAAATAGATGTGACAAATGAAACTTATTTTGATCTTATGCGTCAAAGTGAAAAGTTGCCGACTAGTTCGCAACCTGCTTTAGGAGATATTGAAGAGTTGTTTACTGAATTATCAACTGATTATGATGCAATTATCAGCATTCATTTGTCCAGTAAAATCAGTGGAACTTACCAAAGTGTTGCAAGTTTAGGACAACGTATGGAAGACATCGCAGTCTACCCTTATGATTCAGGTCTAAGCTGTACTGCTCAAGGCTATTTCGTTTTAGAAGCTGCTCGTCTGGTTCAGCAAGGAGCAACTGTACAAGAGATATTTGAGCATTTTGATCGCATGCAGCAAAGTCTTAAAGCTTATTTTGTCGTAGACGACTTAAAGAATTTAGTGCGGGGCGGCCGTCTTTCTAATGGAGCTGCTTCAATCGGCACTTTATTGAAAATCAAACCTATCTTGCATTTTGATGAAAAACAAATCGTCGTGTTTGAAAAAATCCGTACCCATAAAAAAGCTTTGAAACGTATCGAAGATCTGTTGGGCGAAGACATCAAAAAAGGTTATCCGATTGTCTCAACCATCATACACGCAAACGCAGAAGAAAAAGCCCTTATTTGGAAAAAAAGCTTAGAATCTTTATACCCAGAAGTTACTTTTAATCTTAGTTATTTTGGTCCTGTTATCGGGACGCATTTAGGTGAAGGTGCTTTAGGCATGACATGGGTGGAAGATTTCACCAAATTATCTTAATACCCTATTTATTTTCAGCACTTATTTCCTACGTTTAGTCAAGCTAAAATAACTATAAAACAGAAAAGATTTTTTGGAAAGAAGAGGGGGCATATCATCTCTTCCAACAAGAGGGCACACCAAAGAAACCTCAGTTTCTTCTGTTTTTTTTCTGAGAGCTTCGTGCTATACTACAGTTAAATTAGTGGTCCTCGAGACCGTGTACGCATAGTCGTACCGAGTATGGTTCCTCACCATGGAATGCATACATTTTAGGAGCTTGTTCATGCAGGCGACTGTGGCAACCTTGTCTTTCTTGGAGACGGGTTGCTTTTTTAATTTGTAGTAATAATCCACGATATGATTAGGTGCAGATTTTTGTTGCCGGATCATATTTCGTACGCTGAAAAATAATATTTTTCTTCCTTTTGGATTGCCACGCTTATTGATATGGTCCAATCCTACATAATTGCCAGATTGGTACCTACGGATATCAATGCCTATAAAGGCATTCAATTGATTAGACGTTTTAAACCGCCGCACGTCTCCCAATTCTCCGATGAGTAGGGCTGACGTTAGTTCTCCGATGCCTGGAATCGTGAGGTATAACTCATGTTCAGGGAGTTCCTTTGCTATGCGTGTCATCTGATTTTGGAGCTCCTCCTTCTGGAGGAGTAAGTCTTGGAGCTTTTCTGCATAATAGATTGTCTTTTGACAATGGACACTATTTTCGTCCACAGCTGGATAAGAGTCTTGCGCTAAGAAGATTAATTGTTCTGCCTTCTTGCGGGCCCGGTTTTCCGATATATTCTTTCTTGTGGATTTTATTAGTAAATTTTTTATCTTGGTAGTCGTGGATTGTAAGACTATTTCAGGATGTGGAAACAGGCTGATTAGTGTCAAGGCGTAGAGATTGATCCGGCTTGAGAAGAACTGTTCCAACTCCGGAAATACCAGCTGGAGACAGTTATGCAGATGCATACGTGTCCGTTTTATTTCCTCTTCCACCTCTTGGTAGAAGCGAGACAAGTCTCTCATGTTTTGGTAGATCTCTTCCTGAGCCACCTTTGGTGTCCGTTTCTTAAACTCATGCGTCTGTGCTAACTTATGGGCATCTTGTTTATCAGTCTTCCAACTTCTCAGAGTATCTTCTTCTAGCTGTTTTTTGGCCTGAAGCGGGTTGAGTAGTGTGTAGAGTAGCTTGTTCTTTTGGCAGAAAGCTTCTATCGGTCGGGAATAAACACCTGTGGCCTCGAAAACAACTTCTGGAGTGCGTGGAAGGTTCTGTATTTTATCCAATAGGATGCCAAAATCCGTTTTCGTGTGTTCAATGGTGCCCTCCCATAAGCAAGTACTGCTTTCATAAATTACTGCATAACTTTTCTTCATGGATACGTCTAGTGCTACTACGAACATTAATTTTCCCTCGCTTTCTTGTCTGTTTTGAAAGACCCTCACTGATTCATTTCGATTCCAATTTCCTTTACACGGACTCACGGTCCCACATACTTAAAACTGATTCTGAAATGACAGTGAAGGAGCTCGGTTTATATTTCGGACTCGAAGTCCTTGAGAGCATGGTCGAGCTTCCTTTCACCACTACTATATCCTAAAAAAAGAAAATAGCAGGCAGAAACCCCCGTCGGGGTTTCTACCTACTAATCTTAGTATGTTTATATTCTCAAACAGCCTAGACATTTCTAGGCTGTTTTTGTTGTTGAAAAATTGTTTTTTTCCGTCATAATAATGATAAAGCGGATGCGATCAAATAAGGTTACTAGGAGAGATTTACATGTTGGAAGAGTATGAAGTATTGCAAGCAAAAATGAAGTCTTTAGTACATAAAGAAAAAACAGCTTTACAACGATTAGATGAAAACGAAAAACGATACGAAGCAGCACAAGCATGGTTTGAAAAAGAAAAAGCAGATGTCGAAAAACTGCAGCAAGAATCTTTATCGACATTCTTGAAACGACTGGTCGGAAATTACAATCAGCAACTTGATAAAGAGCAGCAAGAACAACTGACTGCAAAACGTGAGTTGGATCTATCTTTAGCTCTATTTCTGGAAGCAAGAGAACAATTGGATTCAATCCAGACCGCTATTCAAGAAACTACTGCACGTATCCGACAAATCAAAGAACAATTGTATCAGCAAAATACTGATTTCCGTGAGAAAAGTCAGACAGAAGAATTCAAGCGAGCTGAACTCAAACAAGAGTTAGTTGAAATTGATGAAGCTCTAGCAGCAGGCGAAAAAGTCTTGGCAGGAATTGATTTTGCATTAGATGATTTGGATTCTGCAGATTCTTATTCCACTTGGGACATGTTTACAAACAGCAGCCTTATTTTAGATATGATGAAATACGACAAAATTGATAAAGCTGAAGCCAAAATGAATCAATTAGAACAGCACTTAGAAAGTTATACAAAGGAATTAAAAGATTTATCCTTAGATCGTTTATTGAGTTACGAAAAATTCAGCGGCATGAGTAAAACGTTTGATATCTTCTTTGACAACTTATTTTCTGATTGGGATACAAAATCTAAAATTGGACGCAACATTGAGATGTTGGAACAGCTTGGTTTCAATGTAGAAGAACTTCAAACTAAATTAGAAACCAGAAAACAATCTATCCATCAGCAAATTAAAGAATCAGAAACACTTTATTAACACTAAGGCTTGTTTTAAAACTTTAAAAACCTCTGACGAGCCTAGGCTCATCAGAGGTTCTTTGTTTACAACAATATATAATGATTCTGTTTAAATCAACCTAATTCTCTAGATAAAATTCGAATCGATCGGCTACGTACTGAGTACGAACATATTCAAAAGGTCTGTTGTCTTTGCTGTACGTAATTTGCTTCAACCGCAGAATAGCTTCTCCACGTTTGATATTCAGGTGTTCCGCTGTTCTTTCCGATGCCAGCATAGCCGAGATGGTTTGCTCTGCTTTTCCCACATGGATATCTTTTTTCTCTTCTAATGTTCTATATAAAGAAGAAGTGATTTCTTTCTTCCCTAATGACTCAACTAAGTGATAAGGAATGGTTGCCACTTCAAAACAAATAGGCACATCATCTGCAAAGCGTACACGCTCCATACGCAAAACGACTGTTTCATTCTGTAAATTCAAATGTTCAGCTTCGCTCACACTGGCCGGCTTGACATGATAAGAAACAGTTTTACTAGTGGGCGTTTTCCCCTGAGATAAAATGGTTTCTGTAAAGCTTTGGATCCCGGTCATTTTTTCTTGAACTTTTTGACTAGATACATACGTTCCTGATCCAACTCGACGTTCTAAAATCCCTTCATCCACAAGTGTCTGCACAGCTTGTCTCAAAGTCATTCTGCTGACTTCAAAGGTTTTGGCCAAGTCGCGTTCTGAAGGAATTCGTTCCCCGACTTGCCATTTGCCTTCTTCGATCATTTTTCGAATCTTATTATGGATTTGAATATAAATCGGTTTTTCTTTGGCCATTACTTCACCCCTTAACGTTTCAATAACGACCCAGCTTCTTCATCAACAATAACCGTAACATTCGGGTGCCGTTGTAAAATACTGGCTGGTACGTCTTCAGTAATTGGTCCCTCGATCATATTTTTGATGGCTTCTGCTTTATGTTCGCCAAATGCCATCAATATAATTTTTTTAGATGCCATAATAGATTTGATTCCCATAGAATAAGCGTATCTTGGCACATCTTCTTCATGCTCGAAATAAACTTTATTTGATTCAATAGTCGACTCTACTAATGCAACTTTACGTGTTTCAGAATCGAATGATGCTCCTGGTTCATTGAATCCGATATGTCCATTCGTTCCGATTCCTAAAATTTGTAAATCGATCGGATTATCTGCAATGATTTTGTTGTAACGTGCACTTTCTTCTGTCTCTTCTGCTAATCCATTCGGTACATAAGTCTCTTTGAATGGTTTTTTAGAGAATAAGTGCTTTTCCATAAAATAATGGTAGCTTTGAGGATCTTCAGGTGATAAACCAACATATTCGTCCAAATTTACAGATGTGATACCTGAAAAATCCGTATCGCTTGCTGTCATAATTTCATACAAATCTTCTGGAGTACTTCCAGTTGCCAACCCAAAAACGTCAGCCCCATTTTCCATTTCTTGTTTCATCAATTCAAATGCTTTTTGGCTAGCTTCTCTTTTATTTTTCATTACAAAAACGTTCATATTATTAACTCCATTTTTATTTTTTGTATACTTCTTTTCCATAACTAAATGTTTTTTCCACATTAAAGTCAGGATCTAAAACTACTAAGTCAGCATCTTTTCCGCTAGTGATCATGCCTTTTTGAGTCAATCCAAACTCTCTAGCTTGATTAACAGAACTCATTTTTACTGCATCTTCTATGCTACAACCAGTAAATTCGATCACATTTCTAAAAGCATCTTGAAATTCCAATACGCTTCCAGCTAAACTACCTGATTCTAAACGAGCTTGTTTATCTTTCACGATAACTTTTTGTCCGCCCAACTCACTTTCACCGTCAGGCATTCCTTTTGCTCTCATAGCATCTGTAATGATTTCGATACGGTCCGGCCCTTTCATTTTATAAGCCATTTTGATCATTTCAGGATGAATGTGAAATCCATCTGCAATGACTTCTACATACGTATCTTCATCTAAAAATGCATGACCTGTAACACCTGGTTCACGGTGATGCAAACCTCTTTGAGCATTATATAGATGTGTGATGTGTTTTGCTTTTGATTGTTTCATTTGTTCACGTGTCGCATTTGTATGTCCAGCCGATAATACAATATCATGCTCTTGGCACGTTTTTTCGAATTCGCTGGCATCGCTGGTCTCAGGAGCATATGTCACTAAACGAACACGTCCTCCACTGATCTCGTCCCATTTTTTCATAGTCTCTGCATCTGGAATTTTGATGTGTTCTTCTGGTTGAGCCCCTTTGAATACTGCCGATATAAAAGGCCCTTCTACGTGAATCCCTTGAATAACCGGGTTCTTTTCCGCAGCTTCAGCAATGCCTTTTAAAGCTTTTTCAATATTTTCAAATGACTGAGTCATTGTTGTAGGAAAATAAGAAGTAATTCCTTCTTGATACATCTTAGAGATCATTTCATTGATGCTCTCTGGATCTGCGTCCATGTTATCAATGCCATAACCGCCATGACTGTGTACATCAATAAAACCAGGAACAACTATTTTCCCAGCGATATCGATTACTTCTTCTTGTGAGTCTTTTACGAACTCTTCCATCTTTCCAACTTCTAAAATCTGTTGATCAAAACGAACGTAACCGTTATCAATCCTGGTTTCGCCAGTATAAACAGTTGCGTTGACAAGTACTTGATTGGTCATTTTCTTGTCTCCCTTATTTGAAAATTTCTTCTTTATTATAAATGGTATAGACCGAAATTGCAACTGCTAGAAACTCTCTTTTTTACCAACTAATCGTAAAAAATAAGTTTCATAAAAGAATCGTATGATCCCTTATGAAACTTATTTTTCATTATTTTCTATTATTTCCAAAAATCATCAAATATATCTATCGGCATGTGGCGTTTATGACGCGTCTTCACAAACCAGCTTTCGATTGTTTTTGCGTCTTCTTCTTTAACTTCTTTACCTTCTAGGTAATCATCTATAGCTTCATAAGTAACGCCTAATGCCGCTTCATCAGGAAGAGACGGGCGGTCATTTTCTAAATCAGCTGTCGGGACTTTCGTGTATAAATGCTCAGGACAACCTAATTCTTTCAGCATCGCTCTACCTTGACGCTTATTCAATCCGAATAATGGATTGATATCTGTTCCGCCATCACCATATTTTGTATAGAAACCTGTCACCGACTCAGCAGATTGATCCGTTCCTACGACAACACCGCTGTAATTTCCAGCTATGGCATACTGAGCGATCATTCGTTGACGAGCTTTGACGTTGCCGATGTTAAAATCACTGATTTGAATGTCTTCATCTGTTAGTGCTTCTACTACTGCATCAGTAGCAGGCTGGATATTAAAACGAACGGTTTTGTCGGCTTCCATAAATTCAATGGCATCCAGCGCATCTTGTTCGTCGGCTTGTGTTCCATATGGCAAGCGTACTGCAATAAATTGATAGCTTGCATCGTTTGTCTCTTCTCTCATTTCAGTGATAGCTAGTTGACTGATTTTCCCAGCCAATGTAGAGTCTTGGCCTCCGCTGATTCCTAGTACGAACGTCTTGATAAAAGGATATTTTGTTAGATAAGACTTTAAAAATTCCACTCGTTTGCGAACTTCCTCTTTAGGATCAATAGAAGGTTGAACTTTCATTTCTGATATGATTTCGTCTCTTAATTCTGACATGACTTGCACCCTTTCTAAACGTGTTTGTTGGTAATCTGATAGGTCTGAAATAAATAAATAATTACTTATTCTCTAAAGCTTTCATTTTCTTTCTGGTCTCTTTAATAATCGCTAATTTGTTGTCGTAAGCTTTTTGAGACAAATCAACAGGATAAGCTTCTGGGTTTAAGATTCGCTTGTACTCATCCCATAACGCTGTCAAACTCTCTTTGGCATGTGCTTTGATTTTTTCCAAATGAGGCAACTCATACACCAATTCTCCGTCCGCAAAAATATCCTTTAACAGAGGCACTGCTGTGAAGTTTTCAACCGTTTTGTTGATGTACGTATGGATTGGATGGAACATGAACAATTCATCTTCCAAATCAGGTCGTTCATCCCATAACGCTACATAGTCGCCCTCAGATTTCCCTTTTTCATTGCTGGTGATACGCCACACCTGTTTTTTCCCTGGAGTGGACATTTTAGCAGCATTGCTCGTTAACTTGATAGTGTTTCTCATGTTTCCGTTTTTGTCTTCTATAGATACTAGCTTATAAACGGCTCCGAGAGCAGGCTGATCAAAGGCGGTGATTAGTCGAGTACCGACACCCCAAACATCAATTTTGGCCCCTTGCATTTTTAAGTTTAAAATCGTTTTTGAATCCAAGTTGTTTGAAGCATAGATTTTAGCATCCGGGTATCCTGCTTCATCCAATTGCGCTCGAACTTGTTTAGAAATATAGGCCATATCTCCACTATCTAATCGAACACCTAAAAAGTTGATTTTATCGCCCATTTCATCAGCAACACGAATCGCATTCGGTACGCCGGTTTTTAACGTATCAAATGTATCTACTAAAAAGACACAATCTTTATGTGTTTTGGCATAAGCCATGAAAGCTTCATACTCGCTATCATAGGCTTGAACCATTGCATGTGCATGTGTTCCACTAGCTGGAATACCAAAAATCTTAGAAGCACGCACATTACTTGTAGCATCTGCTCCGCCAATGAAAGCTGCTCGTGTTCCCCAAATGGCTGCATCCATTTCTTGAGCTCTGCGAGTCCCGAATTCCAACAATGGGTCATTCCCCACTACTGTTTTCATTTCGGAGGCTTTTGTTGCAATCAATGTTTGATAATTGACGACATTCAAAATCGTTGTCTCCAATAATTGACATTCAGCAAGCGATCCTTCTATCTGCATAATAGGTTCGTTAGCGAAGACTAAGTCTCCTTCTATAGCTGAACGAATCGTCCCAGTAAACTTAAAGTTTTTTAAGTACGTTAAAAACTCTTCCGGATAGTCTTGAGTCTGTCTTAAATAATCGAGATCAGATTCTGTAAAAGATAGATTTTTAACGTAGTTTACAACGCGTTCCAACCCAGCAAAAACTGCGTATCCAATTCCGAAAGGATGCTCACGGAAGTATACTTCAAACACAGCATTCTTATCTGCATCACCTAATTCCCAATATGATTTCATCATATTAAGTTGATACATGTCTGTATGCAATGCCAAACTATCATCTGGATATATATTATTCACTCTGTTTGCCCCCAAAAATTACTTTTTCTTTGTTTTTAATGATACCACAAAAGTAAAACTCAACCTATGTGTTTGACGTCATTTCAATGAGAATTTTCTTTCCTGCATTCAAATTCCTATCGTCAATATATTTAATCTAATTTGATTTTAGATTGCTAAACTCTTCTATCGTACAGCAATTTTTATTTTCTTTTAAACTTGCTCCCTTTAGGCCGCTTGCGAATGGATGTTAATAAATCTTCTGCTGTCTTTTTCTTCTCTTGTGTCAATGCTTGATCAATCGTCATATCACTTATGCGTCCTTCTGTGATTTGTATCGTCAACCAATCACCTACATTACTCCCGTGAGGCAAATGATTCTTGTCGATGATCCATTCTTTCTCTACATCTTGAATCAGTAAAACTGCTTTCCCCTCTTCTATACGATCCAAAATAGCTTTCATTTAATTTCCTCCTACATAAGCTTTGCCTTCAGTGATGATGTCTTCTAATCTAGAAGGTCCAATCCCATTAACTTTCTGTAGATCCTCTATTTTTTCTAATGGTCGCAATGAGATAATGTCTTCTGCACGTTCTGGTCCAATATGGGCAATTTCAAGCAGTTCTTCATAAGAAGCTGTATTGAGATCAATCTTCCCTGCCAATGAATTCTCAGTGTCTTTTTGTATTTTACTTTCATCCCTCACCGTCTCAATGTGGTAACTTTCCCCATCTGTTCTGACGATGATCGTACCATTTTGATCTGTTCCGTATAATGCGATTCCTTTTTCTTGAATCAGTGACACGACACTGGTTTGAGGATGTCCGTAAGAATTACCGGCTCCAGCACTGTAGATGGCTACTTCAGGACTGACTGCATCAATAAAGGCCGGTGCACTGGAGGTATCCGATCCATGATGGCCTAGAGCCAAAATTTCGGCATCTAAATTCATACCCGAATTCACCATTTCCATTTCTTGCTTTTTCCCTGCATCACCCGTAAATAAAAAGTCCACTTCCCCATAAGAAACGAACATCGATATAGAATCTGCATTTGTATCACTCGTCAATACACTAGGATGAAGGATTTCCATACTCAATGGTCCAATATCGAACTGCTCACCCGCTCTTGGTTCATAATAGCCTACTTCAAATTTTTGAATAGCTTCAAGTGAACGAATAAAAACATCTGAAGAAGTCGTATTTCCGGACATCCATACTTCCCCTACCTCAAACTGCTCCAATACTTTATCCAACTGCCCGATATGATCAGCATCTGGGTGACTCGCGATCACGAGGTCTAATTCTTGTATCTCTTTGTCTGTTAAGTAATCGACTACATCTGTACTTGTCCAATCCCCCGTATCATAAAGAATTGCATATTCTTCGTCATCACTTGCAAATTCAAACAACGTCGCATTTGCTTGCCCAACATCTATATAATGAACCGCTAATTCCTCAGACTCGGTCATTTTTTTATCCTCCGCTTGATTAAGGGAGGCTTCATAAGCAGCTGGACTTTCAATGGTTTCAGTAGAATGACTCTCTACACTGCATGCCCCTAAAAAACTTACCGCTGCTGTCAACTGTAAAAATAATTTCATTTTTGCCAAACTTTTCTTCAATCTTTTCACTTACCTTTCTTCTGTTTACTAGATTAACATATAATGTCTTTTTTTATGTATTTATCTTGCTTAAAAAACGATATAATGAACTAAATTCTAAGCTGCAAAAGAAAGAGGGATAAGCATTGAAGAAGAAAGTATCCATTGAAGAATTAGCCACTTACATTTCTCCAACAGGAAAGTTGTCAGAAATACAGGCTGTCCAGACACAGCACAGGCTTCATTTAGCGGAATTTTGGGGAATTCACGCTGGAGAAAACATATTGGAAATCGGCTGCGGTCAAGGAGATACAACGGCTATATTAGCTTACTTGACAGGAAATACTGGCAGTGTACACGCTGTTGATATCGCCAGTCCTGATTACGGCGCACCTGAGACATTAGGCGAAGCGATAGCTAAACTGCAACAATCACCAATCGGCAAGCAAATCACTGTTAGTTTCGATACGGATATTTTAGCTTCCGAAGTAGATTTTCCAGAAAATTCGTTTGACACGATCGTATTGTCACATTCTAGTTGGTATGTAAACTCTCAGGAAACTTTACTAGAGATGTTTACCAAGCTGAATAAATGGGGAAAACGCCTTGTATTTGCGGAGTGGGATACACGTGTGACTGAAAGTCATCAACTCCCGCACTTCTTAGCCGCTTTGCTGCAAGCCCAATATGAAAGTTTTCGTCAGACAACTGAAGCGAATATTCGTACATTGATCACTCCTGAAGACAGTCTGATGCTCGCTGAGAAAGCTGGTTGGAAAATAACAGAAGAAGCTGTTATTCCTTCCAAACACTTGCAAGACGGCGGATGGGAAGTAGATATGACCATTTCTGACGCACCTGAAATCATTGATTCTCTTCACTCTGTACCGGAAAAATTCAAAACATTGCTTGCTTCAGAATTGAACACCTTAAAAACCTATCATCAAAGGGGCTCTATCCAATCCATGGATACATTCGCTTTTATAGCCGTTAAATAAATAGTCAAACTAGACAAAAGGAAACAGGTACAAAATCTGTTTCCTTTTGTCTAATTTTATCCTTTATATCAATACACAATTTTTGAACAGTGTCATCGGCCGACTGTCCATCCTCCGTCTACTTTTATAGAAGTCCCTTGGATGTAATCCGATTCATCAGAAGCTAAAAACACAGCTACGGCTGCTACTTCTTCTGGTTTTCCTGCTCGTTGTGCCGGAATGTCTTTTAATCGTTCATCTTCTATCCCTTCCGTCATTGGGGTTTCGATGAATCCTGGTGCAATCAAGTTCGCTTTGATTCCTTTTTTCCCGAAATCATAAGCCAACTGTTTCGTGAATCCTTCGAGCGCATGTTTAGAAGTCACATAAGCTGATCCGCCAGGTCCTGCTGCAAAAGTAGCTTGAGAGCCCACATTGATGATGGTTCCTTTTCCTTTTTCCAACATCATCGGCAAAATTTCTTTGGTCATTAAAAAGGGACCTTTAACATTAATGTCCATTAACAAGTCGTAACTTTCTTCGTCTGTATCCAACACTGTATCGTAAGAATCATGGATCCCAGCTCCATTAAACAAGATGTCAATGGTTCCGAAAGAATCCTTTGTTTGTTGTACACTCTTGCTGATCGATTCTCTATCTGTAATATCTAGTCGAACAAAAATGGCTTCTCCTCCAGCTTGTCGAATTTCTTCTACGATGCGTTTGCCATCTTCTTCATCACGACCAGCTACAGCTACTTTTGCTCCATTAGTTGCAAATGCCTTAGCGGTAAATTCTCCTATCCCTGAAGTTCCGCCTGTTATAAATGCTGACTTTCCTGAAAGTTTTTCCACTAATAAAATCCCCTTTCTCTTTCTTTTTACTATTTTAAGAGTAGCGGGAAAAAAGAAAGTTAGCAAAAGAAAAGCTTGATCGAATTGTAAGCAATTTCTTTATTTAAATTAAGACCGTTATGTTATTATCCGTATATTAAAGATGATATATTTAATACAGAAAGAAGGGATGGCAATGAAAAATAAGGTTGCAATTTACACTGCTACAACTGAACAGACCATTTTTAATGAGCAGCCTTCTATTCTTTCTGCCCAATGCGACTACATATGTTTTGCAGAAGATCCTGCAATCCAGTCCTCCATTTGGCAAATGAGGTCGTTTCCTAACACCGGATTAGATGCTGACAGAAAAACAACTCACGTAAAGCTGTTACCTCATCTTTTGTTGCCAGAGTATGACTATACTATATGGATCGAAAATCCAACTGATTCAGTCTTAAACAGTTTGCATCAATGGATTGAAAAAGAGCTGTTTAAGGATACATTCAATCTTTATGCCTTGAAGCATACTGAAGCGTATTCTGCTTACGATATGGCTGTGTCTGCTATAAAACACCAAACAGACCGTATCGAAACTATCACCTTACAAATGCAGTCTTATCAAAATCAGTATTATCCTTCAAGTTGCGGCATATCAGATACATCTGTTTTATTTCGAAAAAACCATTCTCCAGAAGTTTCTCAATTAATGGAGAGATGGTGGGAGGAAATCACTACGTTCAGTTTTCTAGACAGCCTTAGTTTTAACTATGTCCTCTGGAAAAACAACTTTAACATAAGCTATTTAGTTACTGAGCAACAACTTGTCTCTACTATAGAAGATACTGATCAAGAAAACGTTGTTTCTTAAAGTCATTTATAAATCTTGAAGACATCATCAAAAGGCATACTGTTGAATCCAACAGTATGCCTTTTGATTTCGATTTCTATTCGTTAAAAATACGGTGTCAGTTTTTCCAACTCTTCTCTTGTTAATGATCGATAAGATCCGACAGGTAAATTTTCATCTATACTTAAAGGTCCCATGGTCAGCCGTTTTAAATAAGTAACTTTTTTCCCGCAGGCTAAAAACATTTTCTTTACTTGATGAAACTTTCCTTCTTTGATTTCAACAATGACTCTGCTTTCTAAATCATTTGCTTCCACTATCGTCAACTTTGTAGGTTTGCATGTGATTCCGCCATGAAATACGATTCCTTTTTCAAACGCTTTTTGATCTTCGATAGTGACTCTCTCATTCACCCGAACTTCATAGGTCTTTGTGACATGCTTATGCGGCAGAAGCAATTGGTATCCTAAATTCCCATTATTCGTTAACAGCAATAGACCTTCTGTATCTTTATCTAATCGCCCAACAGGATACAATCCAACTGCTTTATCAAAAGATTTAATCAGATCGATCACTGTTTTATTTTCCTTGTCTTCTACTGCACTGACTACTCCGGCCGGTTTATTCATCATATAGTAGGCATGCGGCTGGTAATACACTCTCTTTCCTGAAACTCTAACTTCTTGGATCTCAGGATCAACATTTATTCGATCCTCTAGTATAATTTCGCCATTGACTGATACTTGTTTGCTTTTGATCAGCCGCTTTACGGTTCTTCGTGAACCAAAACCCGTTTCAGCTAATAATTTGTCTATCCTCATTTTTTTCTTCCTTCTATATAAATTTCTCTTTAACAGTAAACTATCTTTCGATTGAATACAATAAGCTTAAAACGTCCTGAAGCACCTTTTTTAAAAGTGATGGTTTATGAAAATGAACACTTTGTGAAATCAAAAAAGCTGCTACACCAGTTATCTTTCCTATTAAATCAATGAAAACAGCATTCACTTTTTAGCCATCTTTTGTCAACAAATTTGTCAAAATAAAAAAGCGGAATATGGGTTGTATTTTCTGAAAATGAAACTATACTAGCAAAAGTGTTAAGAAAACCACGCACTTATATTGTAAAAAAATAGTTTCATTAAACGACAACGAAAATTTTAGGAGGCAATATTTTTTATGGGACAAGATATGACAAAAGGGAATCCGACAAAATTAATTTTATTCTTTACTTTGCCAATGTTATTAGGAAATATTTTTCAACAGTTTTATAGTATGGCAGATACGTTTATCGTCAGCAGAACGATTGGAGTAGATGCATTTGCAGCAGTTGGGTCTACAGGAAGCATCAGTTCATTAATCATTGGTTTGGCTACAGGTTTGACAGTAGGTCTTTCTGTTATCACTGCGCAACGTTTCGGCCGTCAAGATATCAAAGCCATTCGCAAAAACTTAGCTGCCAGCGTAATCATCAGTGCAGTCATTAGTATCGTATTAACGATTGCAGCGACGCTATTTACTAGACAAATATTAGAATTTATGAAAACTCCTGCTGCTTTAATAGACGATGCTCAAGCTTACTTGGTGATTATTTTCGCTGGAATCGGCGCAACCGTTCTATTCAATCTTTTATCGAATATTTTACGTGCTATCGGCGACAGTCGCTCTCCTTTATTATTTTTAGCCATCGCGTCTGTTTTAAATGTTGCATTAGATTATGTATTCATTTTAGGTTTGGGGACTGGCGTAGAAGGAGCCGGCTATGCAACGATTATTTCTCAAATTATTGCTAGTTTACTGTGCTTGGTTTACATTTGGAAAAAAGTTCCTATTTTACGTATTCGTAAAGAAGATTGGAAAGTAGACAAAAAAGAAATTATGGAACATTTAAACCTTGGTCTGCCAATGGGATTCCAAGTTTCGATTATTTCTATCGGTGCAATTGCTATCCAAATCACTTTGAACAGCCTAGGTGCTACGGCAGTGGCTGCTACTACAGCTGCGGAAAAAATCAACGGAATCGCAACTATGCCTTTAGTTTCATTCGGTGTTACTATGGCAACTTACACAGCTCAAAACTATGGTGCTGGTAAATTCGACCGTATTTGGGAAGGCGTTTCTAAAGTATTAAAAATTGTTCTTTCTTATAGTGTAGTGATGGCAATCGTCCTTGTTACTGTAGGACGCCCAATTGCTGAAATGTATATTGGAGAAACAGATCCTGCGATCATTGATTTAGTACAAACTTACTTCTATACTAATGCAACATTCTATTTCTTATTAGCTATGTTGTTCATTTACAGATATACTCTTCAAGGATTAGGAAAAAGTACTGCACCAACAGCAGCCGGTATAATGGAATTACTTGCTCGCGTCTTGGTTGCTTTACTATTAGTAGAATCTCTGGGTTACGTAGGCGTGACCATTGCAAATCCAATAGCTTGGTTAGGCGCATTGGTTCCTTTAATTTATTCTTACTACTCATTCAAGAGACAAACAACTCTTGGGGAAAGAAAACAGCTTGCTAAGAAATTACTGACTAGTCAAAACCAATAAAGTTTATTTGAAACACTATCTCAACTCCAGAGTTTGGATGAGATAGTGTTTTTTGTTTTTTCAGGATTTATTCTTTGTACTTTTCGGCTATTTTGTTTACTCTTTTTTTAGAGATACAATTTGTTCTATACGTATTTTGCTATTTTGTTCACTTTTTTAAAACCGCTATCACCTCAATACAACAAGTTTTCATATTACTTTCAGTTTATTTTTGTCTATGGGCTTAAATTTCTTGTTGCCGCCAAAAACTTGACGTGTTATTCTTTTAAAAAAAAGCAAGTACCTGCTTTACTTTTTGTGAATGTTGCAGATGAAATCCTGTTCTATTTAAAAAATCTTCTAAGAAAGTGTGTTGAGTTAAAATGAAGACCTTGATGTTCCATAGAACAAATGAAAAGCGCATCGTTACTGAACGAACAAAATATCTGTTTGCCTTGTTCTTTTCGCTTTCGCTATTTTTATTTGCATTTACGTTTAATACTCCTATGGAAATCTGGAACGGGAGTATTAAACTACTGATCTCTCCAGCAAATTTAGTGACCGATTACTTTATGCTGGCGAATGTTGGAGCTGCTCTAGTCAATGCTTCGCTGATGGTTTTAAAAAGCCTGTTTATTATTCGAACCAATCGAGTACCTCTCTCAGGTCCTTTGCTGGCAGCTATTTTTACTGTTGCAGGATTTTCACTATTCGGAAAAAACCTCTATAATTCTATTCCGATCATCCTTGGTGTTATGCTATACGCTAAAGTAACACACACACCTTTTAAAAATTATTTGCTTTCTGCTTTGTTTGGTACTGCTCTTGCTCCTCTAGTAAGTGAAATTTCTTTTAATATCGGACTCCCCTTTTTCATAGGAGTTTTGTTAGGTTTTCTTGCAGGTGTTTTTGTCGGATTTATTCTTCCTCCTTTGTCGCGGCACTTTGCTAGTTTCCACAAAGGCTTCAGCTTGTATAATATTGGTTTTACAGCTGGTATTATCGGTATGGCTTTTATTGCTGTTTTAAGAGCTTATGGTTTTAGTGTGGATGTAGTTAATTTGCTTTCTAGGGGCAATAACGTTCCTTTTTCTATCTTTTTATATAGTTTATTTTCGTTTATGTTTATCGTGGGATATTACTTTAATGGAATGAACTTTAAAGACTTCGGCACTTTCTTAGAGGAAGATGGGGTTGGCGGTCCTGATCTTTTAGAAAAATACGGTTTTGGATTATCTTTAATCAATATGGGTCTCTTAGGTCTCATCTCTACAAGCTTCTCACTAGCGGTAGGTGGAGAGTTAAATGGTCCCGTTATTGGCGGAATCTTCACAGTAGTCGGTTTTGGGGCTTTCGGAAAACACATCAAAAATGTTTTACCTATCTTTGCAGGTATTCTTTTCGTTGGTTTCTTTACTCCTATCGAACTGTACTCAACAACTTTCTTATTGACCGCATTATTCGGTACTACTTTAGCACCTGTAAGTGGACATTATGGAACCCTTGCTGGATTAATAGCCGGTGGCCTGCATATGGCTATGTCTGCAAATGTCACCTATTTGCACGCCGGAATGAATTTGTACAATAACGGATTCTCAGGAGGGTTTATCGCGGCTATTTTAGTTCCTTTATTAGAAGTGCTGCATTTTCATAAAAAAGAACGTCAAAATAAAAAAATCATCGAACCGCTTATTGATACTGAACATACGGAAGATTTAGATACTATTGATAAACCAACTATTGCAGACGACGATGAAAAAAAACGACCTCACATTTAAGAGAGGTCGTTCTCTTTCGTTACACGATTATTGGATTTCGATTTTTTTACCAGGTTCTTGCTTCATTTCTTTTTTAGGCAATTGAACTGTTAAAACTCCGTTATCGAATTTAGCAGTAATATTTGACTCATCTACATCCCTTAAAATGAATTGCCGTTTATAAGAGCGAACAGAACGCTCTCTTCGGATGTAGTTGCCTTCTTTATCCGTTTCGTCTTTGCCTTCTTCTCTATGAGATCCGATAGACAGTACGTTATCTTGATAGTCTAATTGAATATCTTCTTTAGTCAAACCAGGCATATCAGCTTCTAAAGTATACTCTGTATCCGTTTCTTTGATATCTACGTCAAATGAAGAAGCCGCTGAAAACAAATTGTCAAAAGAATCACCAAAAAAGTTCCGGTTGAGGTTCATAAAATCACGTCTAGATGGAAATAAACTATTCATAATAAACTCCCTCTTTCTTTTGATTTGATTCTTGTAGTACTCTTTCTTTACTACACTTACATTATAAAAAAATTTAGCATTCTAGTCAACAGAGTGCTAAAATTTTTTATAGGAAAACAACAATAATTTTATTGTTTTAAGAACGTTTTCATTTTTGCTATACTCTATTTATTAAAATAGGAGAGGTGAAAAATATGTCAAACAATGATTCAACACAAAATGAAAAAGCTCGGTCCGTATTAAAAGATATTTTAGAAGACACAGATGTCGTTATGCTGACCACGATTTCAGAAGATGGCAATATTGTCTCTCGTCCCATGCAAACTCAAGAGGTAGAATTTGATGAAGACTTATGGTTAGTTACTCGTAAAGATACGACTAAATACAAAGAGATTTCTGCCAATCCTAATGTCAATGTAACAGTCGTTGGAGATTCTTACGCTTCAATCAGTGGTAAAGCCGTATTTGTAGATGATATAGAACGTAAAAAAGAATTCTGGAACAAAATTTATGAAAAATGTTCGATGTCAGTTATGATGACCCAATGTTGATTTTAATCAAAGTCGAAGCAGATAAAGCTGAATATTGGGAAACGGGAAATACAACTAAATCTGTTGCCAACTTCTTTAAAAAAGCTGTTGGAAATAAAGATTCTGTCAAACCAGGAGAAAATTCGAACGAAACCGTTGACTTATAATCAACTAAAAAGACAAAAAGAAATGAATCGGGACAATGCTTCCGATTCATTTCTTTTTGCACTTTTTGTTCTATTGAACAGTCAATTCATATACGGAAATTTCTCTTTGTTCGTTCTTATCCGCAAGAGAGAAAGAAAGCTGATCGTCTTTATCTTCTGCAAAGTAGCGTAAGGTAAACACTTCTTCACCATCATTCACAAACAACTCGATTAAAGAGCTTTCCAAGAATAAGCGCATGTTTTTTAGTTCCTTTTTCAACTGAACGGCTCTTTTCTCACGCTCATTCGTCAACCAATTGATCCGACTGACTGTTACGGTTCTTGTTTCTTGGTCATAACTGATCTCCACATTATCTCGAATACCCATTGAGAATGCTTTTGGATCCTCTTTCCAATTGATTATGACTTCTTGTTGCAGCGAAGTAAGCTCTACAATCGAATCTTCAGCCTCTACTTTTTGCGGAGTACCTGTTCTCATTGCTGCCAATTCTTCCACAGGTTGTTGTTTCAATACTCCATTTTGGTAAGTTAGTTCTCTTGGGATAGTTAATGCATGTACCCATCCATCTTTTATTGTTGGAACAGCAGCTTCTACTTCCGGCTCCATTACTCCTACCCAACCAAAAGAAATGACACGATTTTTTTGATCGGTAAAACTTTGCGGCGCATAAAATTCAAACCCTCTATCTAATTCAACAAACTCTTCATTCTCAGAAACAAATTGACCAGTTGGTGTTAATTGACCAGTCAGATAACCCGTTTGGTAAATGTTTTGAAACTTGTTTCCTTCTGGCTCCAACCCTTGTGGAGAAAAGACAAACAAATCTTTTTCTTTAAATTGTAAGACGTCAGGACACTCCCACATATACCCTAATGGAAGTTTCTTTTCCAGCAATGAACCTTTAAACGTCCAGTCTAAAAGATCTTCAGAGGTATAAAGTATAGTATCTCCAGTCAGGTCTTCCCTTTGAGCTCCTAAAATCATGTACCACAGACCGTTCTCGCCTTGCCAGACTTTGGGGTCTCGAACATGTCTGGTGTACCCTTTAGGATGTTCAAATAGCGGACCTTCCTTTTCAAAATGGAATCCATCTTTTGAAACAGCCAGACATTGGTAGCTTTCTCGACTATCATTTACTCCTCGAACATTACCTGTATAAAATAGATACAAAGTATCATCTTTCGTTACCGCACTTCCGGAATAAACGCCGTCTTTATCGTACCAATCATTGGGTTCTAAAGCTGCTTTATGATACTCCCAGTGGACCAAATCTGTAGATGTCACATGGCCCCAACTTTTTGATTGGTGTACCGTGCCATGCTGATTCCACTGAAAGAATACATGGTAGACGCCTTTATACTGAATGAGTCCATTCGGGTCATTCAATAATCCCTTTGGTGGTACTATATGATAAGATAATTGATGTTTTTTGGCTTCTGACTGACTCGACAAGTGATTTCTTCCTTTCATTCGTTAATCCTTTGCAATATCTTTATCTGAGAATCCAAACATATATGTTAAAACAAACGCTACTGCAATTGCAACGGCATTAACAACGATATACCAAATGATCTGTTCGTTTAAATACAGCAATGTTCCTGGAATAACTGTTACAGACATACCTGATCCTTCTAAGTTCAATAGGTCTGCTAACATTCCTCCTACACCACCACCTACTAAACCGAATAAAAATGGTTTAACATAGCGCAAGTTTACCCCGAAAATAGCCGGTTCTGTAATTCCTAAGAAAGCAGACAGTGTAGATGGGAAAGCCAAAGCTTTTAATTTTTTCGATTTTGTTTTCATACCAACTGCTAATGTAGCTCCACCTTGTGCAGCAACACTAGATGTGATAATGGCATTGTAAGGATTCACTCCTGTATTCGCCAACAATTGCACTTCTAAGAAGTTGAAAATATGATGTACTCCTGTGACAACGATCAACTGGTTCAATCCGCCGATCACTAATCCTGCGATACCAAATGGCAATTGCAATAACCAGATTGTAGCATCTAAAACAACTGTCTCTAATGAATGGAAAACAGGTCCAATAACAAATAATGACAAGATACTCATTACTAACAGTGTTGCAAATGGTGTGATCAATAAATCTAAATACTCTGGAACACGTTTACGAATGATACGTTCAAATTTAGCCCCAATAAATCCTGCAATAAATGCTGGCAATACGGTTCCTTGATATCCAACGACCGGAATAAATCCAAACATAGTGATAGGGTCAACTGTACCTGCAGCAACTTCATATGCATTTGGAAGTGCCGGGTTGACTAACATCAATCCTAAAACAATCCCAATAACTGGTGAGCCTCCAAAAACTTTAAATGAAGACCATGCTACTAAAGCAGGCAAGAAAGCAAACGCTGTATCCGTTAACACTTGAGTGTACAATAAGAAATTAGCGCTGATATCTTCTGGAACTAAACCAAATACAGCTAAAACTTGTTCTTGTGTCAACAAACCGCGTAGTCCCATAAACAACCCTGTTGCTACTAAAACTGGAATGATAGGAACAAATACATCTCCAAAAGTCCGAATAGCTCTTTGGAACCCATTCTTTCCTTCATTTTTTTGTTCTTTTGTTTCTTGTGACGACTGTTCAGCAATTCCTAAGTTGGTGACTTCTTCATAAATTTTATTCACTGTACCTGTACCGAAAATAATTTGATATTGTCCAGAGTTGAAAAATGCACCTTTTGCTTTTTCAATCCCTTCCACTGCTTCTTCATTGATTTTGTCTTTGTCGTGTACAATAACTCTCAATCTTGTTGCACAGTGAGTGACCGACTGAATATTCTCTTTACCACCTAATGCTTTGATGACATCTGAAGCTATTTCTTTATTCGTTGCCATGTTTTTCCCTCCTAATTTTTTGAAATTGGAACCGGTTCTATTTGAATAGAATGATATCGGTTTCAAAAGGAAATGTCAAGTAAATTACTCAACTTTTTTCACATTTGAAACCGTAGACTCTCTCTTTAACAAATAATTTGGTATTAAGGTGTTTTCTTCTATCGATTCTCCTTTGATTAATTGGAACAATTTTTCTACTGCTGTTTCACCTAACTCTTTGTACCCATATTTGACGGTAGTTATAGAAGGGGAAACGATAGACGTTACTTCATATCCGCCGAATCCTGATAATGAAAAATCATCTGGAATTCTTAACTGCAATGTATGGGCTGCTTTCAAAACAGCCATCGCAATATTGTCTGTTGCACATAAGATATATGTTGCATTTGTTTTAGGTAAGATTTCCAAAGCTAGTTCGTAAGCTTTTGTAAACGAAAAGCTCGTCTCGAAGATGTCGACATTGACATCTGTTTCTTCGTTTAAAGCCGTTAATACGCCATTTGCTCTGTGTTGTCCTACAGCGATATCTTCTTTAAAAACTGAAAAATACAAAAAGTTTTTATGACCTAAACTACCCGCATGTCTTCCCATTGCGTATCCCGCTTCAAATTCTTGATGTCCTATCGAATGCAGCCCTTCAGCTTGCTGTCCCAACAATAATACTGGTACGTCAATTTCTGAGATTACTTTCTTATGCTCTTCTGTGACCACTGTGGCCATTAAGATAATACCAGCTACTTTTTGTTTAGCCAGTGTATAAATATTTTCAATCTCTCTTTCGCTGCTTTGATCTGTGTTAGTGATCAATAGTTGATATTCTTTCTCTCTCAAAGTTCTGTCTACACTGCTCAACACTTCATTGGCAGAATAAGAATCCAGCCTAGGAACAATAATTCCGATCATTTTAGTATTTTTAGCTTTCAAACTTTGTGCAAATGTATTTGGCGAATAGCCGGTTTCGTTCACTATTTTATCTATCTTATCTCTTGTCTTTTGACTTACGGATCCCCCGTTTAAGTATCTAGACACTGTACTCTTTGCAACTCCTGCTTTTTGAGCAATATCATTAATGGTTACCATTTTTCCACACCTTACCTTAGTTCTCTTGTTAGAAGGGTATTTTCATCGCCAATATTACCATATATTTTACGGAATAGGTATTTTGATTTTTTGAAATAAGGCTTAAAACTTGAAATTCATGTATAATGTAATGTAAAAGTTGGTATAAAGGAGAATGAGAAATAATGGATGGAAAAAAACGCAGCAACATACAAATTGGTGCTGAAGTAGATATTGTATTAAAGAAAGACCAACGTACAGGCAAATTAACTCGCGGGCATGTCAAACGCATATTGACCAATAGTCAGAATCATCCTCATGGCATCAAAGTCATGCTTCAAGAAGGAGATCAAGTTGGTCGTGTACAACACGTAATTGAATCCAATTAACTTTGTATCAGTAAGACAAGATTTGAGGTGCAGAAAATGAATAACTTTAATAAACACGCTTCGATTAGTGAAAAAGCTACCTTTAGTATGGGGTGTTTTTGGGGACCGGATACTTTGTTCGGAAGTCTTCCAGGAGTGATTCAAACAGAAGTGGGGTATGCGGGCGGAACCACCGAGCAGCCTACATATCGCGCCATCGGTGATCATTCTGAAACAATAGACATCCTATTTGATCCAGACTTGATCTCTTATGAAGAGTTAGTTCGATTGTTCTGGGAAAATCATGACGCCACGAAAGACCGTTTTTATAAAGAAAGACAATACATTTCCATTCTATTTTACCGTAACGAAAAACAACTTTCCGTTGCTCAAAATGTCAAAGCTGAAGTAGAAAAAAGAGATGGAAAAGAACTTCAAACGGAATTACAAGAATACGATGTGTTTTATCCGGCTGAAGATCATCATCAAAAATATTTTTTACGGCGATTCAAAAAAGCTCGCGGAGCTGTTCGAGAATTGTTTCCAGATGAAAAATCGTTCCTCCACTCTACTATCGCTGCTCGCTTGAATGGTTTTGTCAGAGAGCGCGCCAGTTTATCGGATATCAAGCAAGAAATAACCGACTGGGGTTTAGAACCTGCTCAACTGGAGTTATTGTTATACACCCTCAATAATCTCCGTTGGTAATGAAGAATGAATGTGCAAAAGGAGACTCATATGGACCACTCATATCTATCAAAATTTTACACTAAAAGCCGCGTCGAGAGAATCGACGCCTTAGAAAAAGCCGGTATCTTATCTGCAAACGATAAGGAGATGCTGATTACTGGTTTGCATTTGACCGATGACATGGCGGATAATATGATCGAAAACCAATTATCTGCTTACGAACTGCCTTATGGAGCAGCATTGAATTTCTTGATTGATGAAAAAGATTATGCTGTTCCTATGGCAATAGAAGAACCTTCTGTGATTGCTGCTGCAAGTTCAGCTGCAAAAATCGTCAAACAAGCAGGCGGATTTCAAACTGCTGTCACTGACCGAGTCATGATTGGTCAAATAGCTATCAAAAATCCTCCTAACGCTGCTTCAATGATGGAAAAGTTGCATCAATATGAACACGCTATTTTACAAAAAGCTAATGAAGCACATCCTTCTATTGTCAAACGCGGAGGCGGTGCTATTCGACTAGATGTTCGTCACATTGAAGCTGATCCAGTTGAAAAAATGCCGGAATTTTTGATTCTTCATGTGCATGTTCATACGTTGGAAGCTATGGGCGCCAACATTTTGAACACTATGATGGAAGGTATTTTGCCGTATGTGGAAGAATTGATCCAAGCTCCTGCCTTAATGGGGATTTTATCTAATTACGCCACAGAATGTTTGGCTACTGCGACTTGTCGTATACCCGCTAAACTATTGCGTAAAGGAGATTTCAGCGGTGAAGAAATTCGTGATCGCATTATCGATGCCTATCAATTCGCTTATGTAGATCCTTATCGAGCAGTGACTCACAACAAAGGCATCATGAATGGAATCGACAGCGTCGTTATGGCTTCTGGAAACGACTGGCGTGCTGTCTCAGCTGGGATTCATGCTTATGCGTCTAAAAGTGGTCAATATCGCTCGTTGTCTACTTGGGAGAAAGCAGACAACGGCGATTTGCTTGGCAGTTTAACCATACCATTACCCGTTGGCGCAGTTGGAGGCTCTATCTCATTCCATCCTGCAGCAAAAATGACCAAAACTATTTTACATTATGAGAATGCAGCTGAACTGGAATCCATCATTGTATCCGTTGGTTTGGCTCAGAACCTCGCAGCCATTAAAGCTCTTGTGACAGAAGGTATTCAAAAAGGCCACATGGGCTTGCAGTCTCGTTCTTTAGCTATCAGCGCAGGTGCAGTTGGTGAAGAAATCGATTGGTTGTCCGATCAACTGAAGCAAGCTGACAACATGAATTTAGCAACTGCTGAAAAACTTCTGGAAGAGTACAGACAATAGATAAAACAGGAGGCTTCATACATGGATGATCATAGAGTCGAAATAGATATTGCGTATAATGATTATTTTATGGAAGTATATACTATTGATTGTCGAGAATTGCAAGACCTTATCCCAATCTTGAAAGATGATGAAAGAGATAGTTTTACTATTGGGGATAAAGTCCTTTTTAAAAAAGATTTAAATGCAGTATCTATCGTTAACCACGGTCTCGGGTTCATTTACATGGACGTTATGTAAGACAAATACAAAAAAGGCTATCTCACTTTTGTAGTGAGATAGCCTTTTTTCTGTTGATTATCTATTTTTATTTACATATATTCTCTTATGTTCTTCAATCCCAGCCACGCAAATCATTGCTGGGTCATTTTCGATAGTTAATTGAAGATTTGAACCATCAACTGGTAAGACTTCGCTGAATATTTCTTCGTATTCTTCGATAGAGACTTCTTCTCTTTCTGCGAATAATTTCGCGTGCTCAGCCTCAGCTAATGCTTCTTTGTACTCTGGCTGAAGTATTCCAGTGAAAAACTCCCCAACTGCTCCAGAACCGTAGCTGAACAATCCTATTCTATCGCCTGGTTTTAACGTTTCATCCTGTTCCAACAACGATATTAAGCTTAAATATAACGACCCAGTGTAAATGTTCCCCACTGTTTTATTATACAACGTACTGTTTTTATAATGTCTGGTTAAACGCTCTTCATCTTCTGAAGTTCCTTCCACAAAGATTTCACGCATAGCTTTCATTCCCATTTTTGTATATGGCAAATGGAAGCACATAGCTTCAAAATCTTTTATAGTCAAATCGGTTTGCGACTTGAATTGTTTCCATGTATTCAGGAAAAAAGAGATGTATTGTTCATTAGAAAACTTTCCGTCTACATAAGCCGTATCCGAATAAGTCGGTCTCCAAAAATCCATAACATCATTGGTTAAATAAGCACTTTGATCTCCTAAACTTAAAATACGCGGATCAGCACTAATGACCATTGCCACAGCACCAGCTCCTTGAGTCACTTCTCCAGGAGTGTTCAGTCCATATCTGGAAATATCTGATCCCAAGACCAATACTCGGCTCTCTGGATGCAACGCAATATGTCCTTTAGCTAACTGAATCCCGGCAGTCGCTCCGTAGCAGGCTTGTTTGATTTCAATAGAACGCGCGCGCGATTGTATGCCCAATAAGTCATGAACATAAACTGCAGCTGCTTTAGAGCTGTCTATTCCTGATTCTGTTCCAAAAACGACTAAATCGATTTTTTCCAAATCTTCTTCATCTAATATTCTCAGTGCTGCATTAGCTGCCAACGTCACTGCATCTTGAGTTACAGGAGAGACAGCCATCTTTTCTTGTCCAATACCAATTGTGTATTTTGCTGGATCCACTCCTCTAGCTTCAGCTAGCTTAACCATATCAATAAATGTATGAGGTGTGTAAAAACCAATTTTATCTATCCCTATATTCAAGTTGATTTCTCCTTTATTCGTCATGTCATATCAATTTCCGTACTTTAAATCCATTTCAACCATAAATCATCTTAAATAAAAACACAACTGACAGCCTATAAACTTAATAATAACTTTAATTTTTAGCAAGAAAACATTTTTAACAAAAACTTATACAGTATCTTATCGAATTTATCGTAGAATAGAATTAATCATAACTTATTTTCAAGTATTAAGGAAAGATAAATACGTAGATATGGAGGAAATCAATCATGGAAGAAGTTGTTATCGTGAGTACAGTACGCACTCCCATTGGTTCTTTAGGAGGCGTTTATAAAAATACATCTGCAGTAGAATTAGGCACTATAGCTGCTACTGAGGTATTGAATCGTTCACTTATCCAACCCGAAGAAGTCGATACAGTTATCTTTGGGAATGTCCTTCAAGCCGGCTTAGGACAAAATCCAGCTCGTCAAATTTCCATCCATACAGGAATTCCCAATACTGTTCCTGCTATGACGATCAATGAGGTCTGCGGCTCGGGTCTAAAATCGGTTATCCTTGCCAGCCAAGCTATTCAAGTTGGGGATGCAAAAGTGGTTTTAGCCGGTGGAACAGAAAACATGTCTCAAGCTCCTTATTTATTAAAAGATCAACGATTCGGCAGTAAAATGGGCGATATCCAAGCTATAGACAGCTTAGTTCATGATGGTTTAACAGATGCTTTTAATCATCATCACATGGGAGTAACCGCTGAAAATGTGGCCGAAAGATATCATGTGAGTCGAGAAGAACAAGATGAATTTGCTTTTCACTCTCAAATGAAAGCAGCAACAGCTCAAGAAAACGGCTTATTTGATGAAGAGATCGTCCCTGTCACTATTCAGGTTAAACGTCAATCTCAAGTAGTAACTCAAGACGAATACATTCGAAAAGAAACTACCATCGAAAAATTACAAAAACTGCGCCCAGCTTTTAAACCTAACGGCTCTGTAACTGCTGGGAATGCTTCCGGAATCAACGATGGAGCTGCAGCAGTCCTATTAATGTCTAAAAGCGAAGCTGAAAAACGTCAAATTCCTTATTTAGCAACTATCAAAGGTTACGCAGAAGTAGGCAGCGATCCTGAAATCATGGGTTATGCTCCGTACGGTGCAGTACAAAAAGTATTTGAAAAAACGAACTTCACCAAAGATGACATTGATCTTTTTGAATTCAACGAAGCTTTTGCATCCCAAAGTATTGCCTTAGTTCGAGACTTAGAATTACCTGTTGAAAAAGTAAATATCAACGGCGGTGCGATTGCTCTAGGTCACCCAATAGGAGCATCAGGCTCCCGCATCCTGGTCACTCTACTGCACGCAATGAAGAAAAATCAAAAAAAACGAGGCCTAGCCACCCTATGCGTAGGCGGAGGAATAGGCATCGCAATGATTATTGAGAGAGCGGAACAAACCGTTTAGGCTTTCGTGAGGTTCAATGCCGCTCTTTAATCGGGCGTTTTTCCCGATAAAAGAGAGGTATGAAACTGCAGAAAGACTGGTTTGTGCAGCTCGTCTAGAGAGCGTGTAGTGAGGCGTCTAGCTCGGCGTACGCTTCACAAAAAAGAAACTAAGGGCGTTTTCCCCCTCAGTTTCTTTTTTTGAAAGCGATAGACGAGCTGCCGAACGCAACGCGTTTAAAAAGAGAGAGCGTGGAGTAAAGCGTTTAGCCTTCCGTAGGTTTCATCGCCTTCTTTTTAGTTGGGTGATTTTCCCAACAAAAAAGAAGGTGTGAAAACATAGGGAGGCTGCTTTACGCAACGCGTTTTAAAGAGCCACATGACATATAGTTCGACAAATCTAATTTACTTTTTTTCTTATCCTCAGCAGACTTATTATTAGACATTCTTCCAAATCCTTGTTATTTTTAGGGTGATTCAACTATGTTAAATCATAAGGAGGGATACAGGATGAAAGCTCTAGACAGTGTTGCATTAGCGCTTCTGATTGTTGGTGGTTTGAACTGGCTCTTGGTTGGTCTCTTTGAATTTGATTTAGTTGCCACTCTTTTTGGCGGACAAGATGCACTTTTATCTAAGATCGTTTATATCATCGTTGGTCTGTGTGCAATCTATTGCCTTAAATTCTTTGGACTGCTTTCAAGAAACGACAACAGACATTAGTCCCTAGAATAGTCAAACAAAAAAGCATGAGACATTTTTGTCTCATGCTTTTTTCGTTCTTTAATGAAATTACATCATGCCCATGCTTGGGTCCATTCCTGGGCCAGCTGGAGCAGCTGGTTCTGGATGAGTTGCTACTACTGCTTCTGTAGTTAATAACAAAGCAGCAACACTTGCAGCATTTTGAAGAGCTGAACGAGTAACTTTAGTAGGGTCTGTGATTCCAGCCTCAATCATGTTTACCCATTCATCTGTTGCAGCGTTGTATCCAACGCCTGGTTCAGCGGTTTTCATTTTTTCAACAATTACTGATCCTTCAAGACCAGCGTTTGCAGCGATTTGACGAATTGGTTCTTCTAAAGCACGCACCACGATTTTCACACCTGTAGCAACGTCTCCAGTAGCTTCGATTTCTGCTACTTTGCTTTGAACGTTGATGTATGCAGTACCACCACCTGCAATAATCCCTTCTTCAACAGCTGCACGAGCAGCATTCAAAGCATCTTCAATACGCAATTTACGCTCTTTCAACTCAGTTTCTGTAGCAGCACCCACACGGATTACTGCAACTCCACCAGCTAATTTAGCAATACGTTCTTGTAATTTTTCTTTGTCAAACTCTGAAGTTGTTTCTTCAGCTTGTGCTCTCAATAAAGCAACACGTTGACTGATTGTTTCAGTTGATCCAGCACCTTCAACAATAGTTGTCGTGTCTTTAGTGATAGCTACTTTGCTTGCGTGACCTAATTGGTCAACTGTAGTATCTTTTAGTTCAAATCCTAAATCTTCTGTAATCACTGTACCGCCAGTTAAGATAGCAATATCTTCTAACATAGCTTTACGACGATCTCCGAATCCAGGAGCTTTTACTGCAGCTACATTAAATGTACCGCGTAATTTGTTCAATACTAGAGTTGGCAATGCTTCGCCGTCTACATCTTCAGCAATAATCAACAATGGACGACCTTGTTGCAAGATTTGTTCCAATAATGGAAGAATATCTTGAATATTAGAGATTTTTTTGTCTGTGATCAAGATGTATGGATTTTCTAAGTTAGCTTCCATTTTATCATTGTCAGTTACCATGTATTGTGACAAGTAACCACGGTCAAATTGCATACCTTCAACGACATCTAATTCCGTTTCAATACCTTTAGATTCTTCAATAGTGATAACACCGTCGTTACCTACTTTTTCCATAGCATCTGCCAATAATTTTCCGATTTCTGCATCCCCAGAAGAAATGGCAGCAATTTGCGAAATCGATTCTTTTGTTTCTACTTTACGAGAATTCGCCAATAATTCTTTAACGGCTACTTTAGTTGCCAATTCAATACCCGTACGAATTCCTACTGGGTTAGCTCCAGCTGTAACGTTTTTTAATCCTTCACGAACGATTGCTTGTGTTAAAACAGTCGCTGTAGTAGTACCGTCACCTGCTGTATCGTTTGTTTTTGAAGCAACTTCAGAAACTAATTGCGCTCCCATGTTTTCGAAACGGTCTTCTAATTCGATTTCTTTAGCGATGGTTACTCCATCGTTTGTGATTAATGGTGAACCGTAAGATTTGTCTAAAACAACATTTCTTCCTTTAGGTCCAAGTGTTACTTTAACAGTATCTGCTAACTTATCTACCCCACGCAACAATGCTGCGCGTGCGTCTTCAGAAAATTTAATATCTTTAGCCATTATTCCTTCACCTCATCAGATTGATTTTTTTGTCGTGTAAATGTCTTTATGATTAGTCTACGATTGCGATAATATCGCTCTCTTTGATCACTAAATACTCTGTACCATCATATTTTACTTCTGAGCCAGCGTATTTTTCGAAAAACACTGTATCTCCAACAGCTACAGAAAGCTCAGCTTTTGTTCCGTTATCCAGTACTCGGCCAGCTCCAACAGCTACAACTGTTCCTGTTTGTGGTTTTTCTTTTGCTGTTCCAGCTAAAACGATTCCACTAGCTGTTGTTTCTTCCTCTTGTTTTACTTCAATGATGACACGATCTCCTAAAGGTCTTAACACGTAAATCCCTCCAATTGTAGTTTCGATTGTTTAGCACTCTATCTCAAAGAGTGCTAACTCACTTCTTCATCATATCAAACTCTTTAAATTTTGCAAGTATTTTTTCTTTTGAAATTGTATTTCTGCCAGAAAACACACTATTCCTTCAAAAGGAGTCAAAAAGTCCTTTAGAGTCATTATTCTTATGTTATACTATTTATTGATCAACTTTTATTCGTTAAAAGAAAACAGCACACTTATGCAGCAGAAATAAGAGATAATATATTTTATAATACCTTACATCTCCACTCTTCTGTAAATAACTCGGTTAAAGAAGGTTTTTATATTATGAATAATTTAGTGAAATCACCTTATGTCAAAATCATTCTTATTTACGTTTTAGCACAGTTTTTCCCAGTATTTTTACTATTCTTCGTTCCAGAGAACGCCATTTTTGATGCTGCTATCTACAGCCAAATCATCGCCTTTGTCGTTGGATCGATATGGATGTTTATTGTCAATCATCGATCAACATTCAATAACAGCTTAGAGAATACTCCCCCTGTTCCCAAAAAGAACATTATTTTATGGGGAATTGCAGGAATGTTTTTAGCTTATATTGGGCAATACTTAGCAATTTTCATTGAGACTTTCCTGCTGAACATTCCTATTGGTTCTCAAAATACTGCTGGATTAGTCGATATCGTTAATAATTATCCTTTATTCTTGCTTTTAATAGCGATTTTCGGTCCTATTATGGAAGAATTCGTTTTTCGTAAAGTGATCTTCGGTTACTTATTTGATATAACTGGAGGAATTGGAGCAGCCGTTATTAGTTCGCTGATTTTTGCTTTCATTCACTTTGACGGTCATTACTTGCTTTATTCTGTAATGGGATTTGTTTTTTGTTATCTATACTGGAAAACAAAGTCGATTGCTGCGCCAATCATTGCACATGCTTTAATGAACGCTACCGTTACAGTAGCCAACTTGTTACTCTATTAGGGTATTTTTAGAAAGGAATTTTTGATTTTAATGAAAAAAAGTGATTTTATGTTCCAGATACTATTCAACTACATCCTCGCTGTTGTCTTCACTTGGTTCGCAGTTGATTATGTTGGGGAATTCGGATGGGGATTCTTCTCCATAATATTTGTTTTGTTTGCTACACGAGATTTTGTACGTGCAACTCGCATCTTGCAAATTTATTTGAAATTAAAAAAAGGCAACAAACCTTAATTGAACTGCTCCCTGTCAAGTAGACAGGTAAATAAACAAAATATTTGTGCCATGTATGATACTTTTCATCCATGGCTTTTTTTATGCCGGAATGCTTAAGCCCATTTTTAACGTCACCCGTTGGGTGTTATAAAACCCAATATATTGTTTAATATCATTCTCTAATTCTTCAAAGCTCACATAAGTGTTCAGCCGATACATTTCTTCTTTAATAATTCCCCAAAAGTTCTCCATTGGACCGTTATCAATGCATTTCCCCACACGAGACATACTGTGGGTGAGTTGATGTTTCTTCACAAAATTATTAAAGTCGTATGACGTGTATTGATATCCCCGATCGCTATGAATAAGCGTTTGGGTTGGTATAATCTTGTCTTCAATTTGGCGAACTGTATCACGAACTAAGGCATTATCATTACGCTTCGATAGTTTAAAGGCTACGATCTTATTTTCGCCATAATCCAATATGGCACTAAGATAAGCTTTGGCGTTCTCTCCATACTTAAATTCAGTCACATCGGTTAATAAGACTTCCATCGATTGATAGTCCTTTCGGAATTCTCTATTGAGGACATTATCGGCGATATGTGCAGGATTGTGGGGCTTGTAACGATATCGTTTCCGACGGATAACAGCTTTCAAGTTCAGTAATTTCATCAAACGATAGACACACTTATGGTTTACTTTAGCGTTCATGAAGTGGTTCAGATAGATAGTTATTCGACGATAGCCATAAATACCTTTATGCTTTTCATAGACTTGAAGGATTAATTCAACAAGCTTTCGAAGCCGTTTTTCCGACGCAGTCGGCTTGCGTTTCAACCACTTATAATAACCCGCTCTGCTCACACCCAAAGCATCACAGAGATGGATTACTTTGTATCCTTCTTTTTGTAGTTTCTTGATCGTTTGGTATTCCGCTTCATACCTCGTTTGCGTGACATCAACTCTCTTTCCACTTCTTCTAACTTTTTTAACGCTACGTTCTCCGTTTCTAGATACTCATTTCGTGCTCTTAAAGCTGCATTTTCAGCCCGGATTCTTTCTTCTTCCGTTTGAACAGAGTTTGGTTTGCCGCGACCTCGTCCATCTACTAGTCCGTCAGGACCATGCTTCTTATATTTTTGAACCCATGAATACACGCTATTGTAGGATACCTGATACTTCTCAGCAGTTTTTTTATAAGATAAACTATTAGCTAGGCAGTCTTGGACTATTTTGATTTTTTCTTCTTGTGTTGATTTTTTATCTGTCATCGTATACACCTCGGATTTTGGAGAATAGCTCCTCATTTCTTCCCCTTTAGTATACTTGTTTATCCAGCTCCTGACAGTATCAACTTTTGGGATATTATATTTAACAGCTAGCTGACCTATAGGTAATCTATCTTCTAAATATTCTTTCACGACTAAGTCCTTAAATTCTTTGCTATATTTATTGTACTTAGATTTAACTTGAATCCCACTAATTCCATGCTCTTGGTATCTTAAGACTTTATCCCAAAAGGACGTCCAATTAATTAATAAACCATAGGCTTCTTTTAATTCTTTGAAACTGATTCCTTCATTCAGATACATCAAAATATATCTTTCGATTTCTTCAGTTGTATGTTTACTGTTTGAACGCATAAAAATCCCCCTAAAGTAATTTTACTTTTTTAAGTGTCTACTTTAGGGGGAGCATATCAAATCAGGTTTGTTGCCTTTTTATTTAGTCTAAAGGCAGTAAGCTGTCTTTATCATCTGTTTTGTAATGATCTATGAAGTAAATCAATGTTTGTAATTCATTAGCTAAATCTACATTCTGCACTCGTACGTGATCAGGCACGGAGATACGAATAGGCGTGAAGTTCAATATTCCTTTAACTTCAGCTTTCACCAAGTTGTTTGCTGCTTCTTGAGCTGCAGAAGTTGGAACGGTCAGCATCACTACATCAATTTGCTGCATTTTCAATTGTTGTACCATGTCTTCCATAGGATACACTGGAACTCCAGATTGGATTGTTCCAACAATTTCTTTGTTGATATCAAAAGCCGCACTGATACGCATATTGTTGTTTTGGTGGAAATTGTAGTTTAATAAGGCATGGCCTAAATTCCCTACCCCAATCAATGCTACGTTGGTCAAACGGTCTTGTTTCAATGTCTTGCTGAAGAAATGCATCAAGTCTTCAACATCATATCCATATCCTCTTTTTCCTAGAGCACCAAAATAAGAAAAATCACGGCGAATAGTTGCACTATCCACTTTAACAGCTTCACTTAATTCAGTTGAAGAAACACGGTCTTTTCCGTCTTCGTGTAAATATCTCAAGTATCTATAATAAATAGGTAACCTTTTTGCCGTAGCTTTAGGTATTTTGTTCGTTGAATTCATATTCAGTCCACTCACTTTCTAAGATTCAAAAATTCACAATATCCAGAAACAAATTATCTATTTCACAAATTTCGGAGTTTCACATAATAAGATTATAACATTTTTTTGTTAAATTACTAGCCTTTTTAGACATCTTAAATGACTAGTTTTGTTGATCATTTTTTTAGTCTCGGCAAAATTCACAAGCATCCTTGTGAATTCAACATCTGCAAAACATAACGTCTTTAATTTATTTGCTAAAATAATATTCTTTTACATTCTATTTAAAACTTGCTTAGGTGTGTTTGTTCCTCTCCCTCTTATAGGAGGAATATGCTAAACTAAGGACAGAGATAAGAAATGAGGACTACAAAATGATTCTATTACAAGCTCAGCATGTAGCTCGTTATTTTGGAGCAGACGTGCTATTTGAAAACATTTATTTAGAAATACAAGATCACTCACGCGTTGCACTTGTTGGTCGAAACGGAGCCGGTAAGTCTACTTTATTGAAAATGATTGCTGATATTGAGCAGCCAGATGCTGGAAAAATCTCAAAAGGCAAACAAGTCACTATTGGCTATCTAGCTCAAAATACCGGATTAGACTCTACTCAGTCTATTTGGGACGAAATGCTGGATGTGTTCCACAGCGTGATCCAATTAGAGAAAAAAATGCGCCATATAGAGCAACTTTTAGGTGACGCCGATTTATTGGCAGATGAAGACCGTTATCAAGAGACGTTAAAACAATACGATCAAATGCAACATGACTTTAAAGAACAAAACGGGTATGGATATGAAGCTGAGATTCGCTCTGTCTTACACGGGTTCAATTTTTTTGAAGCTGATTATACTAAGTCCATCAATCAACTTTCAGGGGGCCAAAAAACGCGTTTAGCCTTGGCCAAACTATTGCTGCAGAAGAAAGATCTGTTGATTTTAGATGAGCCAACCAACCATTTAGATATCGAAACGTTGAACTGGTTGGAAAATTATTTACAGACTTATACTGGAGCTTTGCTGATTGTATCTCATGACCGTTACTTCTTAGATAAAGTTGTCAACGAAGTATATGATCTAAGTCGTCAAAAAATCACTCATTATAAAGGAAACTATAGTAAGTTCCTTGATTTGAAAGCTGCTCAATTAGAAAAAGAATGGAAAGAGTTTGAGAAACAACAAAAAGAAATCGCTAAATTGGAAGACTTCGTCAATCGTAATTTAGTAAGAGCTTCTACGACCAAACGAGCTCAAAGTCGCCGTAAGCAATTAGAAAAAATTGACCGTCTAGATAAGCCTCAAGGAGACGAAAAGTCAGCTACTTTTAGATTCCAACCTTCTATTGAGAGTGGAAATGTCGTCATGACAGTCGAAAATGGGGCAATTGGATATGAAGACACTATCTTATCCGAACCGATCAATATGGATGTTCGCAAATATGATTCTATTGCTTTAGTTGGACCTAATGGAGTAGGAAAATCGACTCTTTTAAAATCACTGTTAAATGAACTTCCATTGATCAAAGGCGAAACTAAATTTGGCACGAATGTAGAAGTGGGTTATTACGACCAGGAGCAAGCTGAATTGCATTCTACCAAATCTGTTCTAGCTGAACTGTGGGATGATCATCCAACGACTCCTGAAAAAGATATTCGTTCTATTTTGGGAAGCTTTTTGTTCTCTGGAGAAGATGTCGAAAAATCCGTTTCTTCTTTAAGCGGAGGAGAAAAAGCTCGATTGGCTTTAGCTAAGTTGTCTATGGAAAAAGATAATTTTTTGATTCTTGATGAGCCTACAAACCACTTAGACATCGATAGTAAAGAAGTGTTAGAAAATGCGCTGATTGATTTTGACGGAACTCTCTTGTTTGTTTCCCATGACCGCTACTTTATCAACCGGATAGCTACTAAGGTTATCGAACTTTCTCCAGAAGGCAGTACTGTTTATTTAGGCGACTACGATTATTATTTGGAGAAAAAAGCGGAACAAGAAGAATTGAAACGCCTGGCTCAAGAAGATGCTCAAATGAAACAACCGTTACAAAGTGAAGAAACCAATCCAAATAAACCGGCAGAAAACCGCGTGATCAATAAAGAAAATCAAAAATTGATCCGTCAATTGACTCGCAGGATAGAAGCTATTGAAAATGAAACAGCTGAATTGGAACAGGCTATTGAAGAATTGGAATCTGAACTTACCAAATCGGATGTTTATGAAGATCACATAAAAGTTCAAGAAATAAACGATCAATTGCAACTCCTAACTAATCAATATGAAGAACTGATGGAAGAATGGGAATCCAGCACTCTTGAATTGGAAAATCTATAAGCTGATATACTTTCTTTATCTGATCTAAAATCAAAAAACAGCAGCTCTCTTATCTATATAATTAATAGATAAGAGAGCTGCTGTTTTTGATTAGGGTGCTGTTACTTCATCTGGATTGATCGGAATATCGATTTCTCCATTAATGATTTGTTTTTTGTACTCTTCCATTGCTGTCCAAGTCTCTTCACTCAATTGGCCTCTGGTCATATAGATGGCTTCCTCTTTCAATCCCAACTTGGTTATTTCTCCTCCTGGAAAATCTCCTTGCATGGTCTGGTTAGCAACAGACTTGATGGCTTGACCCAATCCCTTAATGCTTGAAGTTAACGTTAAATTCCCCTCGTTGTATTCTCCTTCTTCGGTTTGGTCGCTATCGCTTCCGATGACCCATATCTTTTCATCTGGGTCTGCGTTCATCCGGTCTCGAGCTTCAGAGAAAACGCCATTTCCTGCATCTCCTGCTCCTTGATAAACAATGTCGACTCCATTAGAGTACATTCCCGCAGCGATTTGTCTCGCCTTTGAAGTGTCTGAAAAAGATTCAACATATTCTACAATCACTTCAACATCTGGATTTGCCGTGTAAGCTCCCATTAAGAACCCAGCTTCAAATCGATCTAACACTTCGCTTTGCTGTCCAGCTACAAATCCGATTTTGCCTGTTTCAGTTGACAACGCTGCTGCAACGCCGGCTAGAAAAGCATTCTCCTGGTCTTTAAAAAGAACAGAAGCTACATTGTCGTTCCCTTCAATACTATCATCTATAATCACAAATTGTTGATCTGGATTGTCATCAGCAATTTCCATCATTGATTGTTTCAATTTGAAACCAACGCCAAAAACAATGTCAAAATCATTCATGATAGCTTGATTTAAGTTAGGTATGTATTCAGAATCTCCGTCAGATGCAATATAAGTGTAGTCTTCTCCTTCAATTCCGTCGTGTTCTTTTCCCCACTCTACCATCCCTTCCCAAGCAGCTTGGTTGAATGATCCATCATCAACGCCTCCATTGTCAGTGACCATTACTATAGAGTAATCGTTCGTCTTTTCAGAATCAGTTGACGCATTATCTGTAGCTTCTGTTGTATCTCCACAAGCTGACAATACCAACCCAGTCACTAAACTTAATATGGCTAATCCCTTAGTTCTAACTTTTTCCACTGTTTTATTCCTCCATGTCGAATAATGTATTGGTTTCTTTATTAATCTCATCATACTTCAACATAAGCCGAATAAAACTAAAAAACTTACAGTTTTAATCAAAAATTAATCTATCGTTCGTGTTTACCCTGTTTTTGTCCAGTTGTTGTTATGCAGTCCCGCTAAAAACAGTAAAAAAAGCGAAAGATAACTGGGATTCTCCGTTAGTATCTTTCGCTTTTCAATTCCTTATTTTATTAGCCTAACAACAGACCCGGTTTGGCATTCAAATCATATCCGGCAAACTGTTGTTTATTAAACTCCACAAATCCTGCTGCCCCTATCATAGCTGCATTATCTCCACATAAAGACAATGGTGGAATAACCAATTCAACTTCTGGAGCTTCTTTAGCCATTACATCAGAAAGAGCTTCTCTCAATCCTTTATTGGCAGCAACGCCGCCAGCTAACAGCAATTGGTTTACGTCATATTCTTTCACAGCTCTAAGTGTTTTTGTGACCAACACTTCTATAACACTAGCTTGGAAACTGGCTGCTAAATCATTTGCATTCAATTCTTCACCTTTTTGTTCCGCATTGTGCACTTTATTGATAAACGAACTTTTTAATCCACTAAAACTAAAATCATAGTTGTCTTCTTTTAGCATAGCACGCGGAAAATTGTATACATCTTTTCCCTTATGAGCCATTTCATCAATGATTTTACCTCCAGGATACGGCAGTCCCAAAACGCGCCCTATTTTATCGTAAGCTTCCCCAGCAGCATCATCTCGTGTCTCTCCAATGATTTCGTAAGAACCATCTTCCGCCATGTAAACCAGTTCCGTATGCCCTCCACTAACTACTAAAGCTAGTAAAGGAAACTTCATTGAATGAACAAATTTATTCGAATAAATATGTCCGGCCATGTGGTTTACGGCAATCAACGGTAAGTTATGAGCAAATGCAACAGCTTTAGCTGCGTTTACTCCAATCAGTAATGCACCAACTAAACCTGGGCCTTCTGTGACTGCTACGGCAGATAAATCATCATAAGTGACGTTAGCCTCTTCCATTGCTTCTTCAATAATCAATGTAATCTGTTCTACATGATGCCGACTTGCGATTTCGGGCACTACACCTCCAAAACGCATATGACTTTTTATTTGAGAGGCTACAATATTAGATAAAATGACCTCTCCATTTTCGATTACCGCTGCACTTGTTTCATCACAGCTTGATTCAATAGCTAAAATCCAATTTTTTTCCATTTTGATTCCATTCACTCTTTTCTATTCAAACATCTAGGTTACAAAGTCAATTGCATGATTATGGCGTTCTCTTCTGGTTCATGGTAATAATTTTTTCGTATACCCAATCGAACAAACCCGTTATTTTCATATAACCGAATAGCTGGTTGATTACTCTCTCTGACTTCCAGAAAAATTTTTTTACATTCTTTTTTCTTTAACTCATTCAATCCAGCCTGAAGCAATCGAGTAGCTATACCTTGTTGTTGAAAGTTTTTTTTAATTACGAAATTAGTGATCTCTGCCTCGTCAAATAAGAGATGATACCCCATATAACCGATGCAGCCTGTATCATTCATAGCCAATCCGTAATAAGCATGTTCTGATTTCATATCTTCAGCAAATCCACCGATACTCCATGGAGAACTTGTAAGATAACTTTCATCTGCTAAGCGAAACAGTTCAGCCGGTCCCACTCCTTCTTCCGATTCAAAAGAAAACCGTACCTTACCTAGCTGCTGATTATCACTAGACTGATTCAAATCTAGCTCCCTCATTTCTCACTAGCTTTTTACTCATTTCAAGAGCGTCTTCATGATCGCTGGAATAGTAAAATTTTTTTATTTTTCCGTCCTTAAAGCCTAACTCTCGATATAACCGTTGCGCTTTTACATTTGACATCCGGACTTCTAAACTTAAAATATCCATTCCTTCATGAACGGAGATTCTTTCCAATTCTCGAATCATCCATGAAGCAACTCCTTTTTTCTGAAAAGAAGGGATCACTGCCACATTAGTAATATGCGCCTCTTTTTCAACTAGCCATGCTCCTATAAATCCAACGGGTTCTGAAAATCGTCTGATCACAATGTACAGCGCATTTGTATTACGCTTGAGTTCGTGGTGCAAGGCTGCTGCGTTCCAAGGCGTTTCTCCATTGTAGCAAGCCTTTTGAACGGCTAGCAACGCTTCTACATCTTTGTCACTTCCCACTATCGGTTCCAAAACATTTCCATCGTCCAGTACAAAATGAGACTGGCTCAGTTTGGTACGTTGTGAAAGCTTTAATTGTTGTCCATTTTCTAAAACAGGTATGGTAGTTGATCCACTAGTTAACCAATCTCTAAATTTTTTCAACATAACTTTCCCCCACTAAATCAGGATGCTCCTTACGCCAATTTTCTTCTGCTTCAGCTAATTTTAAATAATCCGGTGTAAATGTATGAACCTCTTCAACTTCACTAGATAGACCTAATATCCCCAGTACACTGGCTCTTGGAAGATGCTGATAAGGCAACGCCGAGCTGACACGATGATTTAATTGTGATTTGAATGTTTCTATATGTTTCTGTTGATCTTCACCAATGAGTAAAAACTCACCATCTTTTTTACTCAAATATTCAGCCCATTTTTCTGCTGAAATGTGAGTGTCGGATTCGACCGCGGTCAATTTGCCATCAATGAACCGGTACATTCCAGTATAAATATTCCCTCTTCGCGCGTCCATGACTGGAATGATGTACCGATCAGGTGAGGTTGCATTTGCTGCCAATACTTTTAAACTGGATACTCCCACTAACTCTTTTTGCAATGTCCAAGCTAATGTTTTTGCAGTGGTCACTCCGATTCTCAGCCCCGTATACGATCCTGGGCCTTTAGCAGCCACTACACGGTCAATTTCTTGAATCTCTATCTTCAAGTCGTTCATTAATCCGTCTATAGCCGGCATTAGACTTTCACTATGATTCCTCTTTATATTAGTCGTTAACTCACCCAGTATTTTTTCGTTTTCTAAAACAGCAATGCTCATTGCTTGATTAGAGGTATCAATGGCCAATATTTTCATGAATTTATTTTCCTCATTTCCGTCATCTCTATGAAATTATTTTAGCACAAATACACTGGAATATTAAGCAACTGTCCATTTTCTATCTTAAAGATGACATAAGGCTTTTTAGTTGCGTTTAATCTCTTCAAAAGCTATGCTTTTAGTGTATAAGAGATATTCATTTTTAGTTTTTCACACTAGCTTCAACTAGTTTTTACTATTAACTAAGAGGAGGAAATAGCATGGTAGACAAAAAAGATGGATGGAAAGATAAAGCAGAAGGTTTAAAAGATAAAGCTGTAGGTGGAGCGAAAGATACTTACGGAGATATGACAGACGACAAGTCAAAACAAGCAGAAGGAAAAGCTCAAAAAGCTAAAGGTGAAGTTAAGAAAAAAGTCGGAGAGTTCAAAGACGACTTGGATCGTAAAGACGACAGACGTTAAAGTTTTTTTCTGACAAAACCTTCAAAAAAGGCAAGGCTAAAAGCAACTTTTTAGTCTGCCTTTTTTGAATGGAAGAACAAATCAATGAATAATAGGAGGTATAGAGTATGTCAAAAATTCTGATTACTGGAGCTACAGGAAATATCGGTGAAAATTTAGTTAAGCATTTAAAACCCAATCACGATTTGATTTTAGTCAATCGTACATTTGATGATTCAGATCCATCTTTGTTAGAAGGAACAGATATCAGAGAATTAGATTTAGTTGAGCAGGATAGTTGGGAGGGTTTATTGGACGGCGTAGACTACATTATTCAGCTAGCTGGCCAAGCTGATGCAACAGCCGGATTCTATGAAAGCCTGTTGGATTTAAACTATAAACTTCCTTATAACTTATTTGAAGCTGCTTCTAAAAGCGATACATTAAAACGCGTCATTTATGCCAGCTCTATTCATGCGTCTGACGGTTATCCTAAAAATGTACAGGTAAAAGTTTCAGAAGTTCCAAGACCTGCTGATTTATATGGAGTATCAAAAGTATACGCAGAAGCTTTAGCCTCTTATTTCGCTTTTGAAAAAGGAGTAGAATCTATTGGATTGCGTATTGGAGATTACAAAGGCGATGACAGTGAATTCGATCCAGATACAGACTGGAATGGCTTAGCTATGTATTTATCAAATGACGATATGTGCCACTTAATCGACTGCTGTTTAAATGCAGAACTAAAAGAACCCGCTCTAGTAGTGAACGGAATCTCCAACAACTCCTTCCCACGATTAGACATCGATCAAGCCAGAGTAGCAATAGGCTACCAACCAAAAGACGACGCCTTCAAAAAAGCAGGCCTCATCAAATAAGAGAGCGTAGCAAACCGTTTAGTCTTTCGTGAGGTTCATCTCCTCTCTTTAATCGGGCGCTTTTCCCGATAAAAGAGAGGAATGAAACTACAGAAAGACTGGTTTGCGCAGCTCGTCTAGAGAGCGTGGAGTGAGGCGGTTAGATCGACGTACGCTTCACAAAAAAGAAACTAAGGGTGCTTTTTCCCTAAGTTTCTTTTTTTGAAAGCGATAGGCGAGCTGCCGAACGCAACGCGTTTAAGAGCAGAGCGTGGAGTAAAGCGCTTAGGCTTCCGTAGGTTTCACTGTCTGATTTTTAGTTGAGCGGTTTTCTCAACAAAAAATCAGACATGAAAACATAGGAAGACTGCTTTACGCAACGCGTTTTAAAACAGAGAGCGTAGCAAACCGTTTAGTCTTTCGTGAGGTTCATCTCCTCTCTTTAATCGGGCGCTTTTCCCGATAAAAGAGAGGAATGAAACTATAGAAAGACTGGTTTGCGCAGCTCGTCTAGAGAGCGTGGAGTGAGGTGGTTAGCTCAACGTACGCTTCACAAAAGTAAACTCCGACCACTCAATCATGTGGTCGGAGTTTTAGCTGTTTATTGCCTAATAGTGCTTTCTCGAATAATCAGATCTGTGGAAAGAGTCACTTTCTTAGCTACCGTTCGCTCAGTCGCCATTCGATCCATCAATAATTCAAAAGCGGTCTCTCCCATCAATTCTGTCTCAACTCTGACAGTACTCAATGCAGGAAACACATATTTCGCTACACTCGCATCATTAAATCCCATAATACATACATCATTAGGAACAGAAATCCCGTTGCCTTGTAAGGTTCTTAGACTGCCTATCGCTAATGCGTCATTGGCTACAAAAAAAGCTGTCGGAAGGTTTTCTTTCAACTGATCAATAGCTTCTTGCATGATTTTCTCACCAGAACTAACATGATAAGAATCTGCCAGAAAAATATACTCCTCATGATACAAGCCTTTTTCTTTCAGCAACTGCTCAAAAATGATCTGTCGTTTATCCGTAATCTTTGCAGAATGGTCAGCATAACTTTCTTGCCCACCAATAAAACCTATTTTTTCATGTTGTTGCTGAATAAAATAATTGATCACTTCTGTTACAGCCTGCTCAAAATTAACTTCTACTGAATCCAGCTTATGAGCCAATTGATTGGAATCCACAAAACAGATATTCTTTGTCCATTCGCTCAGCTTAGCGACTTCTCGTTCACTAAACTTTCCGATAGCGATAATCCCTTCTATCTCTGCCGTCAATTTTGCTTTTGAATCTTGAAACAAACGAACGATTTCATACCCTTCTTCTTCGGCTTTTTTTTCTACCCCTAACCGAATGGATAAGTAATACAAATCATTCAGCTCTTCTTTTTCGGTATACCATTGAACAATAGCAATTTTTCCTTGCTTAGCTTTTTTATTTTTTTGAAATTTAGAATAATTCAGTTTTTCTGCTGTTTCAAAAATGCGCTTTTTAGTTTCCTCGCTGACCGATAACGTTTCATCATAATTCAATACACGTGAGACTGTCGCACTGGATACGCCTGCTTTTTCAGCGATTTCCTTAATCGTCGCCATTTTATCACCACTTTTCTTTCTTTATTCTAAACAACCTTTCACTTGTTCAAACTGATAAATAGTTTCAGAATGAAATGTTTCTCCCGGATACAAAATAATATTCCCGAAGTTATCTTGATTGATCGCATCCGGCATAGTTTGAGTTTCTAACGCTACTCCTGCATAAGGTTCGACTCTATTGCCATTAATCTCATATTCTCCGCTCACACCATTATGGGTATACACAACTAATGCATCACAATCCGTTGTCACAATCACTTTTCTTCCAGATTCCGAGTCACACAAAACAGCATCCGGTTCAGAACCTCTATGGGCTAAGAAATAAGGATGATCAAACCCTTTTTTATCGGCTAACTGAGGATGTTGACTAGTAATTCCTTTACTTAATTTGACCGGTTCTCTCAAATCAAAGTCTGTATCATTCACAGGAAGGAATTTCCCGGTTGGAATACCATCTTCCTTCAATTCTCCAACGAGATCACTATTGACTAGCAGAGTGTGCTCTTTGATCGTTTTTGTGTGATCTCCGCTTAAATTAAAATACACATGATTCGTAGGATTGAATAAAGTAGGCTCATCCGTTTCAGCGTGATAAGAGATTTTCCATTCATTGGCTTCAGAAAGAGTATACGTGATGGTCACCACTAAATTACCTGGATAGCCGTTTTCTCCAGCTGGACTAAAATACTTGAATATCAAATGGGTTGAAGCTTCTCCTTCTTCTATAGAAACGTCCCAAATATGAGACTCAAAAGCAGGGTTGCCTCCGTGATGGTGATTTTCCCCTTCATTTACTTGCAGTTGGTACTCCTTACCTTCCAAATTAAATCGACCCTCAGCTATTCTGCCCGCAACTCTTCCAACTAAAGCTCCATAAAAAGGCCGATAAGTCAGGTAATCTTCCACATTGTCAAATCCTAAAGTGATGTTGGAAAATTGTCCAGCTTTATCTGGAGTTTTGATAGAGGTCACTACTCCCCCCAGGTTTAATGCAGATAAAGATACTCCTTGACTATTTGTCAGGGTGTATTCATAGATTGTTTCCCCAGATAAATCACCGAATATTTTCTTTTCAAATTCCATACTCATTCCCCCTATAATTCTGACTTACAACGTTTCAATAAATCGTTTAAACCCTGATTGTCCTTCTGGTGTTGCTTTATATACTCCCGCATCTTCCAGTACTCGTAAAAAGACAGAACCCACACCTTCTTGAATCACTGCTTCTACATTTTCAGGAGTAATCTTAGTGGTTGTTTTCAACTGATCTGCCCATTTTTTGTGGTAACTCGCTATTGAATGAGGTTCATCCAGTAAATAATGTTGGACTTCTTTTAATTCTGGTTTCAATCTTGGAGGAAGAATCGCCAATCCCATCACTTCAATCAATCCAATATTTTCTTTTTTGATGTGCTGCACATCTGGATGAGGGTGGAATATCCCATCTGGAAATTCTTTTGATGTTCGATTGTTTCTCAGCACCAAATCCAATTCATAGATACCGTCTTTTTGTCTGGCAATGGGTGTAATAGCGTTATGCGGTGTTTCACCTGTATGAGACAAAATATCTACTGACTCATCACTATATTGTTCCCACTTATCCAAAATATAAGAACCTGCTTCGACCAACTTTTCAGTCTCTTTACTCCGTAAACGAATCACGGACATAGGCCACTTTACGATTCCTGCTTCTACTTCAGGATACCCTTCCATCGTAAAAGGTGCAATAACTTCTGCTTTTTCCATAGGAAATGTATGTCGTCCACCTTGGTAATGGTCATGAGTCAGAATCGATCCCCCTACGATTGGCAACCCTGCATTAGATCCAACAAAGTAATGAGGCAAAATTTCTACAATATTCAGTAGTTTTCGATACGCTTCTTCCTTAACAAACATCGGTCGATGTTCTTGAGACAAGAAAATGGCATGCTCGTTGTAATACGAATAAGGAGAGTATTGGAATCCCCATGTTTCATGACGAATAGACATTCGAATTAGACGATGATTTGTTCTGCCCGGATGCAGTAGATGTCCCTCATATCCTTCATTCTCGATACACAATAAGCAGGATGGGTAGCTGGAACTGATTGTATTTTTAGCTTGAGCTATTTCTTTCACATCTTTTTCAGGCTTAGACAAATTAATCGTGATCTCTAAGTCTCCGTATGCTGTCTTTTTTAGAAAATGACTATTTTTGGCAATACTTCTCGTTTTAATATAATCATTAGATTGGCTTAATCTGTAAAAATAATCCGTTGCTTCTTTTGGATTCTCTTGATACAATTCCCAAAAAACTTCATTTACCTTAGAAGGCAGCGGGGTCACTAAATCCATGATTTTTGCTTCCATAATATCTCTTTGTGAAGGCAGATCCTCAATAACTTTCCCTCCAACAGCATAGTCCACCAACTTATCCAGTACATCCAATACGTTTGGTAATGGTGTACTATGTAAAATGGTCGGATCAAATTCACTTTTGTGCAATATAGCTAACAATTGATTGATTTTATAATTTCGGTCCAAAGGGTCTATCGTTTGCTTACGAATGCCGATCTCAATAAAATCCGTTATGGCCTGATCAATCACTTGAGCACTCCTTTCTTATCTGTCGTTTATTTTTCCAGTCTTTTTGCCCCATCGCTGATCTCAGCAATATAAAATTCAGCGTTATACCCAACTTTGTCTGCATACGCGGCTTCAACTTGTTGAATAAATGTTTCTGTTTGATCTTTTTCCACGATAGCTATTGCGCAACCGCCGAATCCAGCACCTGTCATTCTGGCTCCTATTACTCCTGGTTGCTCCCATGCAGTATGCACTAATGTATCTAATTCCATCCCTGTAACTTCATAATCGTCCTGAGTAGACAAGTGAGACTCATTCATCAATTGACCAAACGTCTCTAAGTCACCTTCTTTTAAAGCTTTTGTCGCTTTTAATGTCCGTTGGTTTTCGTATACGGCATGCTTAGCACGTTTTACTAACACTTCATTAGAGATCAGATGAGTATGCGCATCAAATGTCGCTTCATCAAGGTCACCTAACGATTTTATTTCGAGTTCCTTTTGCAACTCGCTTAATGCTTTCTCACACTCGCTGCGTCGTTCATTGTATTTTGAATCTGCTAGTTCACGTCGTTTATTTGAATTCATGATGACAATAACATGGTTGGTCAGTTTAATAGGAACCAGCTCGTAATCTAATGTGTTGGTGTCTAGTAAAATCGCTTTATCTTTTTGACCCATTCCCACAGCAAATTGATCCATGATTCCTGAATTGACTCCAATAAATTCGTTTTCTACTTTTTTACCGATTTGAATCAAGTCTAAGCGTTCTACCGTTAAGCCAAACAATTCTTCTAAGGCTACCCCCATCAATAACTCGATTGATGCAGATGAAGATAGTCCTGCTCCATTCGGAATATTTCCATAGATCACCATATCAAATCCGCTGTCAATTGTGTGTCCTGCTTCAGTTAAGTATTTGATAACACCTTTAGGGTAATTTGCCCAGTTGTCCTCTTTTTTATACTGCAGTTCTTTTATATCAAATGAGATCACACCAATATTCGGAAAATTTTCAGAATACAAGTTAACTGTAGTGTCTTCTCTTTTACCAATCAGCCCATATGTACCTAAAGTAATCGCACAAGGAAATACATTACCTCCATTGTAATCTGTGTGCTCCCCAATCAAGTTGATTCTCCCTGGAGCAAAGTACGTTTGTACCTCTTTTTTACCATACAATTTTTCAAAAGTTTCTTTTAAAGTCGTTAATTCCATTATTCATTCTCCTCCTTTTTAAAACGTTTTCATTTTATGGTTATAGTTTATTCTATCTAGTAAACAAAAATAAGTAAAGTTTACTAAATATTTAAAATTTGTTTTCTGATTAAAAATCTATAGAGATTTTTGTTTATTTGTTATACTGAATTCAATCAAATATTCCGTATAAGGAGGAAGTCATGGCACAATTGCAAGTAGAATTAGAACGTTTTAGGGTCAAAAAAGGAAAAGAAGCAGTAGCTCAAGAATGGATGAATTTTTTGAACGATCATTTAGAAGAAGTGCTCCAAACATTACCTGGAGAAAAAATGTATGTAGAATCGATTTTTGAAGAAGTCGTCGATGAAACGATGTATTTGTATTGGGTTTCTTATCAAGGAATGGCAGCTAGCGATGTCGTATTTTCAGATTCCCATGTTGATCAAAAACACTTAGCTTATTGGAGCGAGTGTATTGATCCCAGTTATGGAGAACATCTTCTAAAAACAAAAGTTGTGATGATTCAAGATAAAGTAAAAAACGAGATGCAAGACTAACTTTAAAAAACAGGTTTAAAAAGGAGCCGTTGTATGAAAGAAATTTTTGCTTTTGAAGATTTAGACCAAGCTGCACCTCATAAAGATTTTGCTCATGCTCTCTTTCAAAAATTGGTGCATTACCAATTGATCCTGCGAGAAGACTTTGAATTGAACGAAAGTCCAAAAGCAGTCATCTGGACACCTGAAGAATTGGCAACCTCTATCTTTTCTACTACGCCGATTCCTGCTTTCACTAGAAAAGACTTGATTTACATGTCTCCTATTGTTGATGAATGGAAAGAAATCTTTCTTAAACAGTTGGATGGTCAAGATTTGCCGATTATAAGAAATTATTATGAACGGAATACAGAGTCTCAGATGATGGAGATTTTAGCGCATGAATTAACCCACCATATCGACTTATTTATGGAGGATTTCGATACTGGAAATTGGGAAAATGAAATTTGGTTTGAAGAAGGAATGTGCTTTTACCTGCCGAGAAAGTTATTGTTGGATGAACTGGCATTTGATGAAATCAGCACTATTGAACGGGCTTTAGTCACAACGTTTGCTGATAAATATGGCAAACACTCCTTGAGCGAATTCGGCAGCAAATCATATAAGGGCAATTTAACGAGTATCATGTATGATTACTGGAGAAGCTATTTAGCCGTCAAAGAGTTGGTAGATAGAGAAAATGGAGATATTTCAGCTGTATTTCAGCACTATCACAAATGGTACAACGAAGGCAAGAAGGGTTCGTTGCTTCATTACTTCAACCTAGAAGACTACTTCAAAGAGGACAGGGAAAACTAGTTTCCTGCCCTCTTTACATTTTTGTTGTATCGAGTTAACTGCCTTAAATTCAAGCATTTAATCGAAATTATCATCGTAATACAGGTAAGTTGGATTTGCCAGAAAATCATTTATTCAATCGTTTACTAGTTAAAAAGATGAGTTTATATTGTTGAGGTTCTCGATCACAACGAGCAAAACACATGATTTCGTACAAAATAAACGAAACCATGTGTTTTTTCAATGGTGAGTCTTTTCAATTACTTATTAGTGTAGAATTATAACTTTCATCTATACTGTTATTTCTCTTCTTCAGCTTCGTCTTCTTTTAAGCACCAGATTGCTATCACGATCGCTAAGGCTACAACGGAATTTTCTTCTTCCCCTACTTCAAGAACAAATGACTCTCCAACTGAAAACCATTTTTTCTTGAGTTCAGCAATTGTACGTAAATTTTCTTTTATTTTAAATTCGTTGTCTTCTACGTCGCCTGTTATCCGCCAATTGATTTTATTGATCTCAAAATCGGATCCCATCATTTTTTCATCTTTTTTCACTTCTGCTACTTTGGTATCCAATTGGTAAATGCCGTATTGCGGTTTAAATCCTAACTTTTTCTCTTCAATAGAAGCTGCTTCTTCATTATTTTGGTCATAAATATGTACCTTGCGACCAAACGACAACCATTCGCTTTTGATCTCATAAATTGGATCATCTTTTTCGTCTCGTATGATAAGTGTTTCTCTCATAGAAAAACGTTTTGCTCGTATATACAATTTCATGTTATCCCTGCTTTCTTTGTTTAAGAACTTATCTAAATTATACTCATCTCTCTTTTGTTTGGCTATGAATATGGTTATACCGGTTATGTCATTAGTAGGATTTTGGTTCCTTCTACATTATTTTCCGGGAAATAAAAAAAAGACAAAAAGAGCTTTCACGCTCTTTTTGTCTTTTAAATGTTTGCTAATGAATGACGATACTTTTCCATTTACCCGCTTTAAAGCGAGCACCAACTAAAATCCAACGCAGGAACTGGTCTAAAACGATTCCCATCCAAGCTCCGACTAATCCTAAATTTAGTACAAAAACGAAAAAGTAAGCAGAAATCACTCGAACGATTAATACGCCAACAAAAGTAGAAATCAACGGGAACATAGTATCCCCAGCACCTCGTAACGATCCAGCTACGATCAATTGATGCGTTTGGAAAGGTTGAACAACTGCGATGATTTTTAAAGCAGTAGAAGCATTATGAATGATTTGCGGGTCATTAGAATAGAGGCTGACAAAAAACTCTGACCCAATAAATAATACCGTTCCTACAAGGATTCCTGTTATAGCTCCCATCATACTTGTTTTCTTAGCATATTCAGAAGCTAACTGAGTGTCTTTCTTCCCAAGCGAACGCCCTACTAATGAAGAAGAGGAAATACCAAAGGCTTGACCAGTGGTAAAGGATAAACTCAATAAGTTCATACCGATTTGATGGGCCGCAAAAATAACCGTTCCCAGACTAGATACGATTTGAATGAATAAAATGACTCCTGCTCTTAAGATCAATTGCTCGATTGCAGAAGGCATACCGATACGAACTAGATTTTTTAATGTACCCGTATCAAATTTGAATTTGCGTTTGAAAGAAAACGGCAATTCGCTGTTACCTTTCATCAAGAAGCGGACTAATAATACACTAGCGATTAAGTTGGCCGTTGCCGTTGATGTTGCTGCACCTACAACGCCCAGTGCAGGAGCGCCCAGCAGTCCATAAATCAAGACTGCGTTTCCTAAAACGTTTAAAAAGTTCACTAAAACATTGATGCGCATCGGAATCTGTGTCTGCCCGATACCTCTTAAAGCTCCAGTAATACTAATATTAAAAGACTGGAATAAGTAACTAATACAAATAACTCTAAAATAGCTAGCACCTATTTCAATAGCATGTGCTTCTCCACCCATAAAGGACATAATATTTTCTGCATTCAATAACCCAAAAGCAGAAATAGGAATAGAAAAAAAGAGTCCAAACAACATGACATGTTTTAAAACATTTTCCATTCGTTTCTTCTCTCCAGCACCATAATACCGAGCAATCATAGCCGTTCCACCAACATTCAATGCTTGTACTACGGAAAGTGCTAAGAATAATGGCTGGTTCGTCAACCCTACAGACGATACTGCAGCTGCAGCGTAAGTATTGTTAGGAATATTCCCTAACATCATCATATCAATCATACCAAAAACTGAACTCAATACTAACTCCATCAATACGGGCCAAGCAATTGTAAGAATGTCTAACTTAATGGGATCTTTCACCAATTTTTTGACTGCAACACCGAATTTTCCCTTTGATTCCCGGATCAAACGATTCCGGATTTCTGTTTTCTTCACACAACTTCGCTCCTTATATTTATATCCGCTATCTTTTCCTGCTCGTTTCTTCTCCCTTCTCGTTCATTTTAATTCAACGAATAACGTCTTTTCTATAACCTTACACCTATAGTGCCTTGATTTCAAGGTGAGTATCCCAGAACATTCTGAATATTCAGATAAAATAAAAAAGCAGATTTCTCTGCTTTTTTATATAATCACTAGTTTTAATTCACTCGGTTTTAATAGTTGATGAACTTTTTCAGGTTCCTGTTCTTTATTTAAATACTCTGATTCATCTTCTGGTCTAAGAATCACCGGCATCCGATGATGGATTTGTTTCATTTGATCATTTGCCTCGGTCGTAATCAAAGAGTATTTCAACTGTTCTCTTCCTTCTTCGTCTAAGAAATAGTCGCATATTCCTGCTATGGAGAAAATCATTTGATTGGTCACTGTTATTCTGCGTTTGATTTTCTTTTCTTCTCCCTTTTCCCATTCATAAAATGCTGTTGCAGGAATTAAACAACGCATCGTTCTAAAAGCTTTACCAAAAGTCGGCTTTTCTAAGATCGTTTCTGCTCGAGCATTGATAAGCGGGCGTTTAGCAAACTGAGGAGTGAACCCCCACTCCAAAAAAGCAAGACCTGTATCCGGTAAAATGATAGGTGCAACAGCAACAGTCGCAGGAAAAATGTCTTCTCTCTCCTGATAATCAAAGGTTATTTTTTCCAGATTGTATCGTTCAGTTAAACCTTCTTTACTAACTTCTAAAGAGTATCTTCCACACACTATTATCTACTCCTTTTATTTGATACTGACAAATACAAACAACTCACCGGAATATCCTTGATCATTGTTATCATTCAATTGCATGACTAAGGTGTCTACTATTGCAGTATTGTTTTCATTTTCAATAAAAGCTTGTTCAAATGTTAAGTCTGCTTGATTAAAATCTGAAGAAGGTTCGATCTCTTCCAGTGCCTTCGTTACATTGGTTTGGATGATTTCTCCATTTTCTTGATTTTTTAATACTAAGATAAGATTGCCCTCTGCTTCTTGCGTCTCTAGTTGATAGGTGTTACCTTCTATTTCAATGGTTTGAACCGTCTCATTGGACGAGGTATTTAACGTATCGAATTGCACCTTTATCAATTGCTGGTAATTTGAAACATTTACCGTCGTTTCTTTTGTCCATTCAAAATAATAATAACTGTACTCCTCTATAATTGTTCCATCGTTGTATGGATCAAATCCAAAAGCAGATTCAAAATCTGTTGAAGTTTGATAATCGTCAGGCAAGAAGGATACCTCTTTTATATTTCCATTTTGTTCCAGATCATTCACCGTCTCCTCTATTTTCCGCTGTTCGTTTTCAGGCAAATCGCTTCGCGGTTGAAGTTCATTCCCCGTCAACATATCGTTATTTCTCAATGTAGCCTCCAAAAATGCTATTTGCCCGTTTTTGCTGACCGTAAAAGCATCTACAGGAGGTGTGATAGAAACAAGAGAAAAAACAATTAATACTACAGCTACTAATCCATTTTTTTGTTTCGGCCAAATACTAAAAATGATACTAGCTATAATAGCAAATACCCCAAATAAAATGACGTAATAGCGTCCTATCGTCAATCCTTTTTCGCTGATTTGGATCACTGAAGCAACCGTTTGAAGAAGGACGATCAAAAATAATATCTTTGGAAAAATCAACCTGAAATAGACCACCATTTTATTGTCTAGTCGGCCAATAAATAACATAACCAGAATCACTACAATTGCATAACTTACCAACATTGGCTCCAATAGATTGTTGATCCAGAAGTCTCTTCCTATATTCATTAAAATATATAAAGCCAAGATAATCGTGAAAACCACCGTTAAAGGAATGACAATATACGTCAACAAAACTTCTAACGTTTTTGGAACACTGATGGCTTCGACAACTTCAGCAGATTGGTTTATTTGTTCTGTACTTGATTCGTGTTTCGGTAAGTAGACAGGGATATACGATAAAAATAAAAGAGGGGCAAATAAAGACGCTACTATATTCGATGCATGCAAGAATAACCGATAGTCCACATTGATCAATAACACATTGACTGCGGACAAGATAGACAATACCCCTGCTCCTAGCACAATTGAAAACATAATCGTTGTAAATAAGGATTTAAAACCAGCTGTAAAAGAATCACTGAAAGATAAGCGGCTCTTTATACTTGGAATCCAAATAAAAGTCATTAATAAGGCAAATGCTAATGCGACTGTCCGGACCACAACTTTTAGCGAAAACATATCCGATTCTATATCGATCATAAAATAATACAAGAGTGCAAAAAGAAGAGCAGAAACGAACAGAACATACCGCATTTTCTCTTTTTCTCTAAAAAAATGTTCATAACTCACTTGTGCAACTGCCGCTGCTAAAGCTCCCATAAAACACGCTAACATCCATTCAACATATTCCCCATTTTCTGTTTGGATATTGAGGGTGTTGATAATTGCGGCCACCACTAAAAATAATACCGTTAAAGGAAACCTGCTGATTGCTGTAGTTAAACTTTGCATGCGTCCTTTAAAAAACTGCTTCCATTTCATAACGTCCCATCCTCTCTGTGACTAAACGCAGCTCTTGCTAAACCGCTCTTATGAACCCGCCTTTTCCGCCTTTTCCTCCTTTTCATATTCTTCATTATGATCATCCCCATAATATTCTTGACTATACTCTTGGTCTTCTTGATGGCTTTCCTGGTCTCCTCCTTCATTTTCTTTCTGTTCTTTTTGTTCTTGCTCTTTTTCTTTTCGCTCTTCTTCTCTTCTTTCTTCCGCATCTTTGTAAATGTAAATATTATGAATAATCTTGATCAGTGGTCGTAAAATCAAAAATACTCCACCAGCTAAATAAAAATAGGTGCCATAAATGCTAGGCAATCCTATAAGAGAACTGATACTTCCTAATATATAAACAAGCCCAACCAGTAAATCATTTAACAAAGAAATCAACGTGTACCTGTTTTGGAAATAAATTCTAAAACGTCCTGATTTTAATTCGATATCTTCTTCTGTGTCATTTTCTACTTTATGTGTTTTACGTTCTATTTTAGGCAAAAGTGACCCTCCTATAACAAACTTAATCTCTAACTTTAGTATACTTTTTTTAGTTTTATAAACCAATTATCCGGCACTCGAAGCCTTATTGATTGTAATTTTTAAAACCGGTTGCTACTCTATTCTTGAAAATAACTTTACTAAGGATGGTGTATTTTAATGGCAGATGAAAAAAATCTCGACACTCAAGCTCCTAAAGAAAATTATCTTCAAGAAGACAAGAACAAAAAAATGTCTCCCGAACCGTTAATCGAAAGTCCTAATTATAAAGCAGCTGGGAAATTAGAAGGAAAAGTTGCTATCATTACAGGTGCAGATAGCGGTATTGGTGCAGCTGTAGCTATTGCTTACGCTAAAGAAGGCGCTAAGTTAGCTTTGGTTGATGTTGAACAACATGAAGATGCTGCTGCAGTTAGAAGTCGTATCGAAGAACTTAGCAGACCCGTACTCTGGTTCACTGGCGATGTCGGAGATTCTGATTTCGCAAATGAAGTAGTAGAAAAAACGGTAGCAGAATTTGGAAATATTGATATCTTGGTAAATAATGCTGCCCAACAATTGGCACAAGAATCCATATTAGATATCACTGATGAACAGCTTCACCGTACTTTTAGAACCAACATCTTCTCTATGTTTTACTTTGCAAAAGCAGCTCTTCCGTATTTAAACGACAATGGAGTCGTCATCAATTCAACCTCTGTGACTGCTTACCAAGGTAATCCTACCTTGTTAGACTACTCGTCAACTAAAGGGGCTATTGTGACATTTACGAGATCGTTGGCACAAAACCAAGAATTTTTAGATAAAAATATTCGAGTCAACGGTGTAGCTCCTGGTCCAATTTGGACTCCATTGATTCCAGCAACTACCGGATCTACAGATAAAGAAGAATTCGGAGCTTCTGTCCCAATGGAAAGAGCCGGAGAAGCTTATGAGTTGGCTCCAGCTTATGTTTACTTGGCAAGCTCTGATTCCAGCTATGTTACTGGACAAGTAATCCACGTAAATGGCGGTACAGTTGTAAACGGATAGTTCACCCAATAGTTTTGCTTTTGTTTTAGTAGTGGTATACTCTACACGTATACCACTACTAATTTTTGGAGGCGTTGACATGATTGTAACAACAACTGGAAGTGTAGAAGGCAGAACAATTGCTTCTTATGAAGGAATCGTATTTGGCGAAGTGATTTCAGGAATCAATTTCTTGAAAGATCTTGGAGCAGGAATGAGAAACTTTTTTGGCGGCCGTTCACAAGGATATGAAGATGAAATTCTGCAAGCTCGTGAAAATGCTTTAGACGAAATGGTTAATCGTGCTGCGCAAATGGGAGCAGATGCTGTTGTAGGCGTTAAAATGGACTATGAAACATTGGGCGCAGACAATGGAATGATCATGGTCACTTGCAGTGGAACAGCTGTTAAATTAAATTGATTTTCTATATGTGTTCAGAGCTTAATGAATTGTTCATTGAGCTTTTTTTGTACTTGCGGTCTAACAGGTTGATTTAGACAGTATAAAAAATCTATTTTTCGGAGGGTTCAGTATGAAGATTTTAATCACTGGTGCTACAGGAATGTTAGGGGTAAAAGTCGTTCAAGCTTTATTGGAACGTGTGCCAACCGAACAATTAGCAGTATCAGTCAGAGACCCTGCTAAAGCAGAACGATTTAAAGAACAAAGAATTGAAATACGTCAAGCGGATTACGAAGATCCTGCTTCATTAGAAGCAGCTTTTACAGGAATTGATCGGTTATTGCTGATTTCTTCTCAAGGCGATGATGAAACTCGCATCCGACAACATTCCAACGTCATTTATGCTGCCGAACGAACAGGTGTCGGCTTACTTGTTTATACTAGCGTATCCAAAGCAGAAACTAGTTCTCTACCTGTTGCTGAAGTTCATCGCCAAACAGAAGCTGCGATCATTAAAAGCGGTATTCCCTATACTTTCTTGCGCAACAACTGGTATGTAGAAAATGAGATCCCTGTGATTAAGAATGTTCTGGCTGGAGGTCCTGTTTTGACAGCGGCTGAAAGCGGCAGAGTTGGTTGGGTTCCAAGAGTTGATTACGCCGAAGCTGCGGCCGCCGTTTTGGCTTCTGGTAAACACACTAATAAAATTTACGAACTCTCAGGTATTCCCTCAAGTTATGCAGATATGGCTAGGGAATTAACCTCTATCCTGGGAAGGCGAGTGATTGTTCGAAACGTAGATGACAAAACCTATCAGGAAGTATTGATTGCGAACGGAACTCCCGATGTGATGGCTGAGTTTTCTTTAGATATCCAGCGAGCTATCAGAAAAGGGGATTTAGATGTCGAAAGTGCGGACCTGCCTTACTTGATGGGAAGACCAGCGATATCTTTAAAACAATCTTTGACGGAAATCGTCTATTATTTAAATACTGTCGAGTAAATAAAAAGAGGCTGGGAATGTTCCCAACCTCTTTTTATCATCGATTTCGCTTGGCTTTCAGATATTTTCGATACACCCAAATAATGACTACAATAGCGCTTAACGGCCATAGTTCAAGATACATGAAGAAAATGAATAAACCAATCATCCCGAATATTTCAATCGTTGCAGGTCCACCTTCATTAAAATATACCAGCACTGCTATCGCTAATAATAAAAATCCTACAAAAAACCACATACTATTTCTCCTTATAGCTCTTCTTGAGTTATTCTCCTTGAAGCAGCTTTATTCCATTTTTTTCTCTTACTTCAACTCATACTGAATCAAAAAGATAACTTGCGTTTTTGTGTCATATAGTGGAATCTATAATTACAGATTCTTCTTGTTTTAATTGAATCATCTCATTAACGTATTCTTCATGACTGATCGCTAAGTCTTCAGATCCTATGGTATACATCGTATCGATTGCTTTACGACACAAAGATTCTCCTTCTGGAATATTGCCTTTTTTGATTTCATAAATCCCTTTTAAGAATACCAACAGAGTTCGTTCATAAAATAAATTCTCTGCCATATGCATATTTTCGAGTGTTAAAATAAAATATAAAGCATCATTCAGCAAGTTGTTTTCTAAGCAAACAATTATAGTATTTATAAAAATACCTAGTATCTGAACAAAATTTTTATGAACCAATTTGTACATGGATGTCTTTTTGACTATTTCTTTAGATAAAGCAATAACGGTAGCCGGCGGAAATATAGTCAGAGAGTTAGCGTAAATGACTAATTCATAATTTCCCCACAGCTCTATATTGAATAAGTAGTTGGCTAAATATTCTCTTTTTTTCTTATCGATTTCTTTTTTTTCTAAATCCAATAACTTAGCTTCTGCCATGATCGAGTTACATAAATAAGCGTTTAGTCCGTATTCTTCCCATTTTTCATACTCTTTATTTTTTATGAGCGTTAATTTTGAAGTATTATTTCGTTGGTACGCTGTTGCTATATCAGCCATCAACCGATCTAACTCGCTAGGTTTGTATTCATTAGCTGCAAAAACAAATTCGTCTAAAGAAATATTCATCCGTTCAATGATTTTGATAAAATGACTCAAAGAAATGTTCGATTCCCCACGTTCAAACTTCGATAAAAAGGAGGTCGATAAAATACCATTGGATACTTGTCTTAAAGAGTATCCTTTTTCTTCTCGCAACCGTCTCAATACATAGCCGTATTTTTGTTCCATAGGCTTTTCCTCACTTTCTCTTATATGACACATTTTTACTTTTTGATTTTTTTTGTAGTACACTAAACGTAAATAAAGAAAGGTCAGGTGATATTATGAAAAAATTTGTCAAAAAGAATCTTTTTACAATTTTAGGTATTCTTGTTACTGTTGGTGCTCCACCTGTTGTGTATGGAACATACGCTTTATTACCCGTTCTTTTCTAGTCGTTTGAATTAAAGAGATGCAAAAGAGGAACTTTTACCCCTTCTTAAGATAACAGATAATTTACTTATCCTAATCTCCTCCTCTTTTGCACCTTTCATAAATGACATTTTTTATAAATAAACTTTATTTCAATAAATGATAAAAAGGTTCTTTTAATATCCATTCAACCTTTATGTATTATGGGAGTGAGCTATAATGGACCATATTGAAAAAGTATTAAATGTCCAATACGTTTTTGTTTTAGTCAAAAATGACGCTGAAATAGAGTTGAAAATCGACCAAGAAGATTTCATTTTGAATGCTGATGACGAATTGGATATTCCACTTGAAATGATCTTGAGAAAAAACCATTTAACGTTACATGATTTGTATACTATGAACGTCCAAAAGCTGCTTTTTGTTCGCAAAGATGACGGTCACTCCATTACTTTAAAACAAATTTGCTTAGATATAAATTTATAGAGACAATCGCTCAGACAAAATCTGATAGAAAGAAGCGTATAACTCATGTGCAAATTTCAACATTCGGGAATACTTTAGAACAGTGTGTTCATTGTTCAAAAGGTATTTCCGTTATTTTTTTATTCTGCTCAATCAGTCAACTTTTCTTTTAGTGTACTATGTAATCCACCTAATGAAAACCAATATCCCGTAAAGCAACGTTTCATTTCGAGTATTCTAACGAACTGATCACATATCCGTCAAAGTCTGACTCAAAAATAAATCAGCTTTTCATCTAGTTTCAGAAACTAGATGATGACATAACGGAAATTCTGTGTTAAGCTGAATTTATTGAACGCGTATCGGAGATTTACTATAATCTTATTAAAGAGCTTAGAGTGCTCCGTACCATTTTAGTCTTTAAAGGAGGTATTTAGGTTGGTTAAAACACCTACGTTTACGAAAAAATATTTGATCTGGAATGAGGTACTCAATGCAGTCACTCATGGCATCGGCGTTTTATTAAGTGTAGCAGGACTCGTTTTACTACTTATGAAAGGGTCTCAAAGCGGTTCAAAAGTAGAATTTGCCTCTTACATTGTTTATGGCACTAGTCTGATTCTTCTTTACTTGTGTTCCACCTTATACCATAGTTTGAGTTTTACACGTGTGAGAAGACTATTTAAAATTTTGGATCACAGCAGTATTTATGTATTGATTGCAGGAACTTATACTCCTTACTGTTTGGTGACGATCGGCGGGACGCTTGGCTGGGTGATGTTTAGTATCATTTGGATTATCGCTCTGGCAGGTATCATTTTTAAAAGTGTAGCTGTTGAAAAATTCCCGAATGTTTCCACTATCGTTTATATCGGAATGGGCTTGATTTGTACAGTTACTTTTAAACCTCTATACGAAGGCTTAGGTACAAACGGGTTGTATTTATTGGTAGCCGGCGGTGCAGCTTACATTGTAGGAACTATCTTTTACAGCCTGCGAAACGTTAAATATATGCATGTGGTATGGCATTTGTTTGTTTTACTCGGTACTGGATTAATGTTTCTGTCTATTCTATTTTATGTCTAACAAATAAAATCAAACCATTCGGTTCTGTAACTAATGAAGTATTTCTTTAGTTATAGAGCTTTTTTTGTTCTCCCTATTATAGTAATCGAATGAATTTAATAACAGTTAATACAAATCACTAGAAGTTGCAAAAAATTCACATTTATCTGTTACACTAAGTACAATAATACTTATTCCTGTATCTATTGTCATAGACTTAATGAATTCTTTTTATCTCATTTCGTGATATGATAAAAGTAAGATAAGTTGCCGCTTAAAGGGAATAATAAAGCCAACTGACAACTGAAAGGAGAATATTATGCCATTTTACTTTTTTTATGATCCAACAATGATCTTTATTTTGATTGGATTAGTGATTTCAGGTATAGCAAGCACTTATGTTCGCAGCACATACAGTAAGTATGCGGACACTAGAAATAACAGAGGATTCACTGCTTGGGAGGTTTCACGATCTATTTTAGACAATTCTGGTTTGAGAAATGTTGTTCTTGATCGAGTACCCGGAGATTTGACCGACCATTACGATTCTCAAAACAACATTTTACGTTTGTCTGATGCAACATATAACTCAACTTCTGTTGCGGCTATTGGTGTAGCTGCCCACGAAGCCGGTCATGCGATACAAGATCAAGAGAACTACTTCCCACTGCGTTTAAGAAGTACCTTAGTACCTGTAGCGAATTTCGGTCAAGGAATTTCATTTCCACTGATTATAGCCGGTGTGATTTTTGGTGGAAATCAATCATTGATCAACTTAGGAATTTTATTTTTCTCTCTAACCTTGGTTTTCCAATTAGTGACTTTACCGGTAGAGTTCGACGCTTCAAATCGCGCGATCGCTATCTTGGATCAGCAACAACTCTTGACTCCTGAAGAATTAGATCAGGCCAGACATGTACTGCGTGCTGCTGCTTTAACTTACGTAGCTGCTGCTGTCGCTTCTTTCTTGCAAGTTCTTCGTTTAGTCCTTTTATTCGGCGGAGGAAGACGGAACGATTAAAAGTTGAAATCCAATAAATTGTATAAATAGAGGGACTCTTTGATTTTATCGAGAGTCCCTCTATTTTTTCAACGCTTAGCTTTGAATCCCAAACCCTTGTCATGCATCAGTTTTTAAAATCCCGTCTATTGTATCCAATAAACCCGAGAACAGTTAATAGAACAGTTCCCCCTATCAACATCTCCAACTCTGTCCAATTGATCGTTTCAATCGGTACTTTTGGAATAAAATAAAAAACAGACAGCTGATTCAGCCATTCAGGAAAATCAATCAGTCCTCCTAAATAGACGACTGTCAGTGTTAACGCAATATACATCCACACAAATGAACTCCCTTTCGGCCATAGCCCTAATAGAAATGTCGCTAAGGCAAGGATAAACCAAAGAGCCGGAACATATATAAATGCTCCTTGGAATGCAACAGACCATTCAAGACCTGCGGCTAAGGATTGATTAGCTGCCAAATATAACCCTAAAGCAATCACAAATTGGATCACGCAAGAAAAGAGCAAGGAGATCATATAATAAGTAAACAGAATTTTGTTTCTTGATACTGAACGACTATAATAGTGTTCGATACGCTGCTGTTTTTCTTCTTTTTTCAACTTAAATACTATAGAGGTGACCGCTATGGCAGTAAAAATAGATAAAATTTCCATCAATAATACAATGAATTGTTCTAGCAGAACAGCACCGGCTTCTTTTGAAAAAAAGCCTTCAATAAATTCTACATCTGCAAAATAGGTTTCTAAATCTCCTAGAATAGCTCCAAATGCTGCACTGATTAAAAACAGCATCACGGTCCACCCTATTAAAATGTTTTTTTCCAAGTGCCATATTAAACCTACAGGTGTTTTCAAAAAAGCGGATGCCTTATCTTTTCCCTTGTAACTGGATATAAGACCTGTGTCAATGTCTCTTCTATGGTTCAGATAAAGAGCCACTATCAACAACACTCCTGCTCCAACAAGCAAATTGATAACCGGCCACCAAGTGTTTGTTACAAAGACTTGCGTACGAACCACCCACCCCAAAGGAGAGATCAAGGCCAGCGCTTCATTCCAAACATCTCCAATGGCTCTGATGAGGTATAAGACGATAACCAGACCAATAGACAACATAGTCGTATTTCTTGCAGTATCTGCCAATTGTGCAATGAATACTGTTAATCCAGCAAAGAACAGTCCGCAAGTTCCCAGCAATGCTCCATATAATAAAGAAGCTTCTAAACTCATTCCAGATGCCGAAATAATGGTTAAACCAACAGATAGGATAAGAAATAAAAGACCATTTGCCAATAATACTATTATTCCAGAAGCTGCTAGATACGATAAACGACCAACCGGCAAAGCCCGGATATATTCTAAACGTCCGGATTCCTCATCATTACGAGTACTTGAACTCACAAATAAACTATTCATGACTGCTACTGCAATAGCTGTAAACAATAACATTTCGTTTGCAAAAGCAGCTCCCACAGTATATTTGTCGATTGGATAATTCGGTCCTAGCATTGCGTTCATTGCAGGGTTCTCCATTGTGATCGCAAAACCTATAAGATCCTCTTGGTTAGTATAGACAGTAGGGTAAACACTAGCTACAACCAACGACATCCCTATTATTCCAAATAACCATAGACCTAGCTTGAACCCATTTTGGTGCAAGAGTATTTTTGTTACTGTACGAGTTCCTTTAAACCATTGTCCTATCACCACTACTCGCCTCTCTCCTTGAAAAATTGATTAAAAAGATTTCTCTTTATAGTGCCGCATGAATAAATCTTCTAACGTAGGAGCAGAGCTTTCTAATTTTAAAACACCAAATTGACTGATATGGCTAATCACTTCTGGCAATTTTTCGCTGTCTACTTGGAATTCCCAACTATTTCCCTTTTGACTAATGTTTTGAACACCTTTTATTTCTGTTAACCCCACTAAAGGTTTTTGTGTTTCAACAGTGAATGTTGACCTAGTTAAGTGCTTCAATTCTGAAAGAGTCCCTGTCTCTATAATTTTCCCCTCTCGAATAATGGCAACTCGGTCACACAATTTTTCAACTTCAGATAAGATATGACTCGATAACAATATACTTTTCCCTTGTTGCTTGAGTTCTAAAATGATCTCTTGAAAAATCTGTTCCATCAATGGGTCTAATCCTGACGTGGGTTCATCAAGAATATATAGATCTGCGTTTGAAGTAAAAGCTGCAATAAGAGCGATTTTTTGGCGATTTCCTTTAGAATAAGCACGACACTTTTTCGTAGGATCTAATTTGAAACGTTGGATCAGTTCATCTCTTCTCGCCACATTGCTATTGCCGTGCATTTCTATAAACAAATCAATGACTTGCCCACCTGTCAAATTAGGCCATAGATTTGCTTCACCAGGAACATATGCAATTCTTTTATGAATCATGACAGCATCTTTCCAAGCGTCTTTACCAAAAAGAGTAACTTCCCCCTCTGTAGCTTTTAATAGTCCTAATAACACTCTGATCGTTGTTGTCTTCCCAGCACCATTTGGTCCAATAAAACCGTATATTTCTCCTTCGTTTAAATTCAAATCGATTTTATCCAATGCTGTAAAATGGTGGAACTTTTTCGTCAGTCCTTTAATTTCTACTAAACTCATTATACCCACCTCCATAATAGTCACAGTGATATCTTCATGTTGCTCATTTTTTAAATAATACAAAAAATCCCCACTGAGAAAAAAACTCAATGGGGATGCATACTAACCACTTATTCTTGAACGATATTTTTAGGTTCCCCATCAAGGAACGCAATCGTATTCTCAAAAGCGATTTTTGCTCTTTCTACCATAGCTTCATCTGTCAAGTAAGCAACATGCGGCGTCAAAACAGCATTCTTCGCGTTCAACAACGGGTAATCACTTGGAATAGGCGGCTCCATATCAAATACATCGATTCCTGCTCCAGCGATTTCTCCATTATTCAGCAATTCTGCTAATGCTTCGTTGTCTATAATGGGACCACGCGCGCAATTGATCAAAATCGCAGAAGATTTCATTTTTGCCAACTCTTCTTTTGACAGGAAGCCCTTAGTCTGTTTATTCAACGGCAGATGAACGGAAAGGATGTCGCTTTGTTTCATTAGTTCGTCTAAAGAAACGTATTCTATTCCCAACTCTTTTGCAACTTCTTTTTCAGTACGACTGTATGCAATCACGTTGGCACCAAAGGCTTCAAACAAACGAGCGGTCATCAATCCAATATTGCCTGTCCCTAATATTCCAACTGTCTTCCCTTTGATTTCATTTCCTTGGATCAAACCAGGGAACTCTTTCTTACGGATGTCTTGGTTTCCTTGGGAAATAGAACGATATAAATCAAGGGTCAGCCCAATAACCAGTTCTGCTACTGATTGATCGGAATAGCCGGCTGCATTAGCGATTTTGATGTCTTTTTCTTTTGCTGCATCTCCTGCTACATGGTCTACACCTGTAAATGCGACATTGATCAATTTCATATGATCAGCTTTTTGGATGGCCTCTTCTGGATAAGGATTATTTGCTATCATGACAATATCTGCATCCTTGCTTCGTTCAGCTAATTCATCAGTATCCGTCGTCTTTTCTTCATAATAAACAAAATCATGTCCTCTATCTTTAATCGGTTGTGCCAATTCATCAATCAACTCTTTAGGGACTCTTAAAGGTTCAAGTAATTTTACCAGCATGTATTTCTTCCTTTCTATTTATTCTTACATTTGTATCCATTAGGAATAGGTTTATCTCACTTCTTATTGTACCAATAAATGACTGCAAATGTGAAATCAGCTCTCTTTGCCTCACTCAAACTTCTTTTTATTTCTACTTGAATTACTTCTTTATAAGAAGCATAATAATGATAAGAAAGTAAGTGGAAAATTAGAACAAATTAATAAAGCAGTTAAATCCATTCAAAATTTATTTTCAGGAGGAAAGTAATGAAAAAAATAACCACCGAAAGTTTATATGAACTGAAGAATGTCTCACAGCCCGTCACATGGAAAGATACGATTTTTTATTTAGAAACTCAGATAGATAAACCAGAAAATACATATCATACAGCAATCAAAAGTTTGGATACGAAGACAAAAAAACGTCGTGATTGGGGTGATAACGGGTCGGTTAATACAGCCGTTGAAATTTCTCCAAACCAGAAATGGCTGTCTTTTTTATCCAACGGAACAAAAGATAAAAAAATGCAGCTCATGATCATGCCATTAGATGGAGGTACTTCAATACAGCTGACAGATGAAAAAGAAGGAGTCTCTAATTACCATTGGACATCAAATGGCTCCAGTATTTATTATCAAACTTCTACCGATCTGACTGTAGAAGAAAAGCTGGATGACTCTTCACAAAAAACTGCTGCTGACAAAGCGGACACATTACCTAAAGCAACTACTATCACTAAATTGACTTATAAATTAGATGGAGCAGGTATCCTTCCTGCTGATCGAGATTACCATATTAAGAAAATTGATATTGCGACTAAAACTCTTACTACCATCATGACTCGTAAAGACCCTGTCTGCTTGAATTATGTCTCTAAAGACGAAAGTTATTTAATCTATGCAGATGAATTGCTTCCTGACGATGAATGGGCGTACGGACAAACGGTTTATTGGTATGATGTATCTTCTAAAGAAAGCCGTTCATTGACTGATTCTATTTCTAAAGGAAGTTTTCGCTTTGCTGCTATGTCTCCTGAAGAAGACTATTTGTTATTGATTGGAAATGATTTCGAATATGCTTTCGTTTCTCAAAATAAACTCTATGGCTATGACATAGCCTCCCAAAAGTTAACTTGCTTAACTGCAGAGCACGATATCGAATTAGGCGATGTCTTAGTAGGCGACTTCCAGCAGCAAGTCAATGGCATCGATCCTATATGGCTAACTAATGAAGAGTTTGTCTTCTCCACAACTGAACACGGGAAAATCAAATTGTATAAAGGAACTCGTTCAGGAGATATTACTGTGATTTTTGATCAGCCTCTGCACTTGACCGATGGAGCCGTTTTTGCTGGTTCTAATCAGTTTGCGGTAACTTACTCTTCACCTACTCGCCCGAGTTTATTAGGAGTGATTGATTTGACTACCGGTGAATTGAACGATTTGTATAACCCTAATCAAGCCTTTGAAAAAGAATATACCATTACAAAACCAGAGATGTTTTGGTATAAAGGCGCTGATGATTGGGATATCCAAGGGTGGTATTTAGCTCCTGAAGATAGAACATCATCTCATCCTGCAGTGCTATATATTCATGGTGGACCGCAAGTCAGCTATGGCGAAACCTTCTTCCATGAGATGCAATCCTTGGCAGCAAAAGGCTATGGGGTCATTTTATTGAACCCTCGTGGCGGAAATGGATATGGTCAAGAATTCGTAGCCTCTATCTTAGGAGATTACGGGAATAAGGATTACCAGGACTTGATGTTGGGGACAGATGTTGTATTAGCTGCTCATCCTGAAATCGATGCTGAATCAGTATATGTGGCTGGAGGAAGTTACGGAGGCTTTATGACTAACTGGATCGTAGGACATACAGACCGCTTCAAAGCAGCGGTCACACAACGTTCTATTTCAAACTGGATCAGTTTTTATGGAACCAGTGATGTCGGACCTTTCTTTGTGCAGTTCCAACTGCAGAATGATTTATCCAATGTTACTAAGTTATGGGAAATGTCTCCTTTAGCTCATGCCAAAAACGCTAAAACACCTATCTTGATCTTACACAGCGATGATGATCTGCGCTGTCCAAAAGAGCAAGGAGAGCAATTCTACATCGCTATGAAGCGGCAAGGAGTGGAAACTCAATTCATGACTTTCCCTAAATCCAGTCACGGTTTGTCTCGTAATGGTTTGCCAAACTTGCGTATCGACCGTTTGAAAGCTGTCTCTGACTGGTTTGAATCTCATTAAATTAATAAACATCAAAAGAGCCGATAAATGTTGGTTTTTTCGGCTCTTTTGATGACCTGAAATTCAATATACTATACTTTTGTAAGTACGTTGGGTATACTTTTCATTGTTCACACATATCACGTTTTTACTTATAGGAGGATTAATTAGAATGAAAGAGTCTTATCAATCATTATTTGAACCTTTTACGTTTGCTTCAGGAGCTACGATTGAGAACCGAATTGTTATGGCGCCTATGACGACCCAGTCTTCTTTTGTCAACGGGATGGTCACTTCGGATGAATTAACTTATTTTAACCGACGTGCGAAAGGACTAGGTGCTGTTATCACTTCTTGTGCGCAAGTTCGCGAAGACGGGCGATTTGCCGGTTCACTTAGCGCAGCATCAGATAATCGGATTGAAAGTTTGTCTAAATTAGCTGATTCTATCCAAAGTACAGGCTCTAAAGCCATTTTACAAATCTTCCACGTAGGCCGTATGGGAGATCGTACTTCTTTGAAAGGAGTACAACCGGTAAGTGCCAGTGCAGTTCCTGCCCTAAGAGAAGGGGCAGAAGAACCAAGAGAATTACCAGACTCAGAAGTTCGTGAATTGGTTGAAGCTTTTGGCGAAGCCACTCGTCGAGCTATTCAAGCTGGATTTGATGGGGTTGAACTTCATGGTGCTAATACGTATTTGATCCAACAATTCTTCTCCCCTCATTCAAATCGCCGTACAGACCATTGGGGCGGAACTCTTAAAAAACGAATGAACTTCCCATTAGAGGTTATTGCAGCAGCTAAAAAAGCTATTCAAACCTATGCTGAAAAACCGTTCATCTTCGGGTATCGTATTTCTCCAGAAGAACTTGAAGAGCCAGGTATCACTTTACAAGATACACTAGCATTCTTGGACAAGTTAAAAGATACAGGACTAGATTACATCCATATCTCTACAGGATCAGCTTTCCAAAGTTCGATGCGCGATAAAAGCGATCAAACTCCTGTCTTGCAATTGATCCATGAAAAAATAGGCGACTCTATTCCATTGATTGGTGTGGGTTCTGTTAAAACGCCAGAAGATGCCGCAGCCGTTTTAGACATGGGCGTTCCTATTGTAGCTTTAGGACGTGAACTGATCGTAGAACCGGATTGGGCAGATAAAGTATTTTCCGGAAAAGAAGACACTATTCGTAAAACCATCTCATATTCTGATCAGCAAGAGTTGGTTATCCCTGACGCTATGTGGGAATATATCCAACTTGCTCCAGGATGGCTTCCATTTGAAACAACTAAGGATTAAAACTTTTTAAAAAGCAGTTTTTATCAGGACTCATTCTGATAAAAACTGCTTTTCTTATAAGGATTTTCTTTCAAAAGTAAGTTCAGCAAATTGGACGATCTGCCGAACATTCGTCAATTCCCATTCCATTTCATAATTGCCCTCTTTGAATAATGGAATTCCTTTTCCTAACAGAATAGGTGCAATCGTAATAATCATTTTGTCGATTAAATCAGCTTCCAGAAAATCTGCTATCAATTCACCGCCGCCCATCAACCAAATATTCTTTCCTGCTTGATTTTTCAATCCTTGGATCAATTCAGTAGGATCTATGGCAGTAAATGTTATGCCTTTAGACGAAACTTGAGGAACCGTTCTTGAAAAGATATAATTTTCTTTATCTTCATAGGGATATTCCCCATCTAATTCGTTCATCACCCAATCATACGTTTTCCTTCCCATAATAATCGTGTCGATCGTTTGTTCAAACTCTTCCACAATACCCGTATTCTCTTCTTGACCATCAACACTAAATAACCACTCTAATCCATCTTGTTTGGTTGCAATATAGCCATCAAGACTGCAGGCAATAAACAAGACTACTTTTCGTTTTTGATCCATTTTTATTCCTCCTTAATGCTTTATCAGTAAATAAAAAAGGCAGAAAACTGTTTGATCAGTTTTCTGCCTTTTTACTACTGTTTAGTCTAATCCAATTTCTGCTTTTACTACGTCTACTATACGGTCTACATAGTTGTTAACTTGTTCTTCCGTTGGCGCTTCAGCCATTACACGCAATAATGGTTCAGTTCCACTAGGACGAACTAAAATACGGCCATTTCCAGCCATTTCTGCTTCAACTTCTTCAATTACTTTTTTGATGGCAGGAACATCCATAGCTCCGTGCTTATCGCTAACTCTTACGTTAACTAGCTTTTGAGGATATTCTGTAACTTCTTCTGCTAATTCAGATAATTTCTTACCTGTTTCTTTCATAACATTCAATAATTGAACAGCTGAAAGCAGTCCGTCACCCGTAGTATGGAAATCTAAGAACACCATGTGTCCTGATTGTTCTCCACCTAGATTGTAATCATTTTTACGCATTTCTTCCACTACATAGCGGTCTCCCACTTGTGTTTTTAAAGCTTTCATTCCTGCTGCTTCAACGGCTTTGTGGAATCCTAAGTTGCTCATGACTGTAGAAACGATCGTGTCTTTTTTCAAGTGACCTTTATCTTTCAAATGTTTCCCGCAAATATACATAATTTTATCTCCGTCAACGATATTTCCTAATTCGTCAACAGCTATAATACGGTCGCCATCTCCATCAAAAGCTAAACCAGCGTCAGCTCCTTGTTCGACAACCATTCCTGCTAATTTGTCTGGATGAGTTGATCCAACGCCTTCATTGATATTAACTCCATCCGGAGAAACACCCATTACGTCGAATTCAGCATCTAAATCAGCGAATAGACGATTGATCAATGGACTTGTCGCTCCATTTGCGCCATCTAAGCAAACTTGCAGTCCGCTTAAATCACCAGAGATCGTTTGTTGCAAGAATTGAGTGTATTTTTGAGAACCTTCTTTATAGTCTTCTACGCTTCCTAACCCAGCTGCGCTAGGACGAGGCAAGGTATCTTCTTGGTCCAATAATGCTTCAATTTCTTCTTCTTGTTCATCTGACAATTTGAATCCATCAGATCCAAAGAACTTGATTCCGTTATCTGGTGCCGGATTGTGTGAAGCAGAAATCATAACTCCAGCAGCTGCTCCTTGAACTCGAGTCAAGTAAGCTACCCCTGGCGTAGAGATAACGCCTAATTTTAACACTTCGATTCCGACAGACAACAAACCTGAGATCAATGCATATTCCAACAATTGACCTGACATACGTGTGTCTCTACCAACTAATACGCGTGGTTGTTCGTCCCCTTCAGTGTGTTGTGATAATACATATCCACCAAATCGTCCTAATTTAAATGCTAATTCTGGTGTAAGTTCTGAGTTTGCAACTCCTCTTACTCCATCTGTACCAAAGTATTTTCCCATTTTCAAAAAGCTCCTTTTCAGTAATTGAATAGATTGCTTATTCGTTTATTATTTATTATTTATTATTTATTCATTTTTATTCGTCGTTGTTTTCTTCTGCACTCTCGCTGCTGCTTTCAGAAGAAGATTCTGAACTGCCGCTGCTGCTAGAGCTTTCTGAAGATTCTCGTTCCTCGGACTCTTGACTGCTCTCTTCTTCACTGCTCTCAGGAGCATAACTAGATTCACTAGGTTGAGGTTCATCCGTCCTATCTGGCTGAGAATTCCCAGTTTCTTCCTCTGAGACTCTAATATCTACTTCAATGGTTTCAGGCAATACTGAAGCAGCTCCATTAGGTACAGGAACTGTCACTTCCACTGTAGAACTTTCTGTTACACCTGTCACATCAACAGGTACTTGAATTTCATCCAGTGCATCCAAAACAGCTTCTTCTGCTACGACATTGGCTGTGGTATCCTCTCCCTCAGCGATTGCTAATTCATAAGTGTACCCGGACTCGGGAGTACCAGATTGTTGCAGTGACATTGGAACATCTCTGCTGTTGGATGTTACCGGAATAGTAACCGACACTTCGCTTGGTGTTACTTCTACGTCCAACTGATTCCCAGCTGCGTCCGTTACAATGACCGGCAACGTTTGAGTAATATCAGAATTCGTGTTTTCCTCCGCAGAAACATTTACTTGTACATTAGCGATTCGTCCTAACGTATCTGCTGCACCCTCTATGAGCACAGTTTCTGAATCCACGATAGGTTCGCCGGCTTCGTATCCTCTGGCTAAAGAAGCTTCATTAAATAACACAGATACATCGTAATTTTCGCTGACTCGTTCTTGTATTGTGATCTTTACTTCAGCAGGATAGATCGTGTAGCTCAGCTCATCAGACAAACCTGAAGGCAGCAATTCGATCGTGTACGTTCCCTCACCCAACTCATTCAAATCAGGAGTAACAATATCAAAACCTTTTGTTGTCAGTGTATTCAACAAAATAGCTGTCGATCCCTCCAACAAAACGGAAACTGAATCAGGGATCCCCGTAACAAAATATTTTTCTTGGTCAATATCTACTAAAACCGGTAAATCAGTGATCATTTCCGTACTGTTGACTGTTGCTCCGCCTGAACGGTTATTTGCATTGATTTGTTTACTGTTTTCGTTATTCACATAAGTAAATAATAATGCGGCAAAACCTAGCGCTACAATCCGTAAAAACCAAGGAGAATTCATTATTTTTTCCATCATTTTTTAGAAGCCCCCTTTTTGAAACCGTTGAAAAAAGTTTGAATAGGGTTGACCGTTTGTTCTTCTTCTTCCGTCACTAATGCTTTGGTCAAGAAAACCTCAAAGTCTTCTCTTGAAAGATCTCGGTATAAATTACCGTTTTGGGTAATACTGACTCCCCCAGTTTCTTCGGAAACAACAACGGTTAAAGCATCAGATACTTCACTCAGACCAATTGCAGCTCTGTGCCGAGTCCCCAATTCTTTAGAAATCAACGAACTCTCAGAAAGCGGCAAATAACTGGCGGCTGAAGCAATTTTATAATCTTGAATGATTACTGCTCCATCATGCAATGGAGTATTGGGTATAAATGTATTGATCAGCAATTCTCCAGAAATATCCGCACCCATTGAAATACCCGTGTTGACATATTCTTCTAATCCCGTTTCCATTTCAATCGCAATTAATGCTCCTATGCGTCGTTTACTCATATATTGTACAGACTTTAGTATACTTGATACAAGGTCTTCTCCAGGGTTCTTTTTCTTTTTCTTGCGGTTAAATAAAGAACCTCTACCTAAATGTTCTAATCCCCTGCGCATTTCTGGTTGGAAAATAATGATCAAGGCTAATACAGCCCATTGAATCACTAAATCGACAATCCATTCTACTGTCTGCAGCTGGAAGAAATAACTTCCAACCTTTATCAAAACAATAATAGCAATCCCTTTCAATAACTGAACAGCTCTTGTTCCTCTGACAACAATAATCAATTGGTAGATAAAAAATGCAACGATCAAAACATCTATGATGTTGATTAACGAGCGCCATGTAAAAAGTAGTGACCAATCTATTGACATGTGGACACCTCCAAAAGTGTAAAATTGTCACTCAGTCCATATTATAGCACAGTTTAGTTTGAATAACGTTATTTGATGACACGTTAAGAGCTCTTTTTATCGTTTTCTAACTCTTCCATTCAACCGCTGTAAAAGAACAAAAAAAAGACTAGAAACAGGAACTCTGTTTCTAGTCTTAGGAATGAGTCATGCAGGATTCGAACCTGCGACCCTCTGATTAAAAGTCAGATGCTCTACCAACTGAGCTAATGACTCATAAATTAAACCAGCATGGCTTCGTCCTAATCTCACAAAGGGAAAGCCTTCACTACCTTTGGCGCTAAGAAGCTTAACTACTGTGTTCGGCATGGGAACAGGTGTGACCTTCTTGCCATCAAAACCACACATGGTTTAATTTAACTGGGCTAGCTGGATTCGAACCAACGCATGAGGGAGTCAAAGTCCCTTGCCTTACCGCTTGGCTATAGCCCATAAATGGTGGAGGGGGGCAGATTCGAACTGCCGAACCCGAAGGAGCGGATTTACAGTCCGCCGCGTTTAGCCACTTCGCTACCCCTCCAATAAATCATTGCAGAAAATAGAATCAAAAATCAGCAACAAGAATATAATACAATTAAACACACCATTCTGTCAAGAGAGAAAATGCTTTTTTGTTTTATTATTCATTATCCTGAATAATCTCCCCTTTAAAAGAGTGATCTAAAAGCCCTAATCTGAATTTTGGCTACAATTCTATAGACTTCACATAACAAACAAGACGATTCACTTCTTTAAATCCAGTTTTCTGATGAACTTTCTGACTAATAGTATTGTACAATTCTACATCCGACGCTATTTGCGTGCACCCTTTACTTTTAGCCCATCCTTCTCCTGCCGAAATCAATTTATGTGCTACATGACGCTGACGATAGTCGGGCTTCACATAAATACCTTCTATATACGCTACAGGTGTAGATGTGGTTCCTTCAACGTACTCATATCTTAAAGACATATGGATAAAACCTGCAGTGCCTTTATTTTCTTTAGCAACTAATATAGTGTCTTTTTTACTTCCCGACAGGCACTCGAATTCTTTTTTTAACGCAGCAAAATCATTTTCTTTGAACAACTCTTGCGCCATTTTAGCAACAAGAGTAATATCAGAAGGTTTCATTACTTGAATAGTTGTCATTTATCAACATCCTCAGTATTTTTATCACCTTACTTGATCAGCCATACTTTTTTTGATGCTCTTTTTTCAATTTGAGGTAATCTTCATCTTCTCTGACGATCTTCCATTTCTTTTCAAAAATAGCAGCTGACTTTGCTTTTTCTTCATCAATCATTCGTTCCTTAATTTCGCCGTTTTCCTCATATTTTCTTCCGCCCTTATAATTTGCGTAGCGTCTGGATCTAGTGTAACCCATTTGAAGAAATTTCCTAGCCATATCCATTCCGACGAAATCTTGATCTTCTTTATATTTTAAATACATTTGATAAATTTTTTCAGACGATTCTGTAGCGATTTCCGGCGTCTTAAATCGCCAATGAGGAAGAATCTCACTTTTGTAAGGCTCTACCAGCAGTACGCCTTGTTCTCCTCTTCCTACTCTGTATAATTCAGGTTGCTTACGGAAGTTTATTTTATCAAAATCAAGATCGTAATCAAATGCCATTTCATCACCTCTTTAGTTGCTTTGTTGCATAGACCTATGTCTGTTGTTTTCCAACTACAATACATACTAATCATCTTATTTAACCTTACTCTACTTGTGCATTCCAATCAATTTTTCTGTTTTCTTGTCCCTACATCTCTATGACATATCGTAAATCGACCTAAAAAAAACAGGTTCACAAAAGTTTTTAAAACCTTTTGTGAACCTGTTTTTTTCGTATTATGCCGGCTGCAGGACTTGAACCTGTGACCCCCGCGTTACGAGTGCGATGCTCTACCAACTGAGCTAAGCCGGCGAACGTGATTATTCCTGAAACTAAAATGACCCGTACGGGATTCGAACCCGTGTTACCGCCGTGAAAGGGCGGTGTCTTAACCGCTTGACCAACGGGCCTTAAAGACTAATGCTTGTTGAGCACAAAGAGAATTATATAAAATATTGTATCTCTTGTAAATAGAAGATCGTCTTTTTTCGTTATTTTTAATATTATTCTAATAATTATTCATTAATATTGATTTTTTGCATATTTAATAACAAAAAAAGCTGGAAATTAGTCCATTCTGCTGGCCTCAGACTCCAGCAAAATGAATAAATTCCAGCTTTCTAATTGTTTAATAAAATTTAGTCTGCCATAATATCTTGGTATTTTTCCGGCTTGCGTTCAAATAAAGTCACCACATAGGGACAAACTGGAACAATCTTCTTACCTTCATTTTTCATTTCTTGAACAGTACGATCGACTAATTGTTCTGCTACTCCTTGCCCTCTTAGGCTAGGGTCTACAAAAGTATGGTCAACCAATACTTTATCTTCTCCAGAAGGTACATAAGTGATTTCAGCAATTAAATTTCCAGCTTCATCATTTTTGTAAAAACGATTTTCCCCTTTTTCGAAATCCATGGTATCTACCACTCCTTTTATCATTTGACTCTATTTTAACACTTCTCAAGGGACCCTTCCAGTTTTCTTATTTTTACTCCATTTGTTCGAAAACAACAATTCCCAGCTTTAGACTGTTCTACGCAAGTTTTCTACTGTCGTTTTGATCTGTGTGCTATGACAAATCGCTGATATTAAAGCTACTCCATCTGCACCTGCTGAACGAACTTTATTAGCATTTGCTTCCGTTATACCTCCTATAGCAACGATTGGGAACGTATTGAACTGTTTTCGTATAGTTTTTAAAGCGGTCACTCCTGTTGGTGGTTGGGCATCTTTTTTAGTTTGAGTCGTGTATATCGGTCCAATTCCTACGTAATCCGCTCCATCAGCTATAGCTTTTCTCATATCATGAACATTATGAACCGACACTCCTATGATTTTACCTTTAGCCTGTTCACGAAAAGTAGAAATCGCTAAGTCATTTTGACCAACATGAATCCCATCAGCATTTAACTTCAATGCTAAGTTTACGTCATCATTAATAATAAAAGGAACTTGATAAGCAGCACACAGCTGTTGGCAGTCAGAAGCAAACTTTTCATACGCTTGTCCTGTTAATGCTCCTTCTCCCTTTTCTCGGAATTGAAAACAAGTTATGCCTGCTTCTAATGCTTCACGGAGTACCAAAAGCGGATCCTTTTTGCAGTTATTAGACCCCATGACAAAATATATCTCTAACATTTCACGCTTCATTCACTACCACCTCGCAAACTCCTTTTTGTTGATTAAAAGCAAAATGATTGGTGGGTCCTTTTCCGCTCCCGATAAAAAGGGGATAACTAATTGCTAAATGAACAAACTTTTTGGCTTCAATAATTGCTTCAGGTATAGTATATCCTTTGGCAATATTAGCTGTAATCGCTGCTGAAAAAGTACAACCAGTCCCATGCGTGTGGTCTGTCTTTTTTCTAGGAGTTGTCATGGTAAAAGCTGCGTCGTGACCATACACTCGGTCAACAGCATCTTTTTCACCTGTGTGTCCCCCTTTTATTACTACCCAGTCGGATCCCATTTGTAGAATACTACGAGCTGCTCTTTCCATATCTTTTGAATCTTTAATAGACATCCCAGTAAGAACTTCAGCTTCTGGTATATTAGGAGTACAGATTGTTGTTAAGTGTAATAATTGTTCAATCAATGCTTCTACAGCTGAGTTCTGTAACAGCTTTTCCCCGCCTTTTGCGATCATCACGGGATCAAGTACTAGAGGAATCTTTTGCTCTCTTAAAACAGCAGCTGCAGCCTCAATAATCTCAGCGGAATAGAGCATACCCGTTTTGATCGATTTGATAGAAAAATCTTCCAGCACTGATGACAATTGTTGCTGAACAAACTGTGGCGTCACCTTAAAAACTCCATGAACCCCTTTTGTATTTTGATCAGTTAATGCAGTTATGACTGTTGTTCCAAATACACCCAGTTCTTGGAACGTTTTGATATCTGCTTGAATTCCGGCTCCTCCACCTGAATCAGACCCTGCAATGGTTAATGAAATCATTTTTTTACCTCCGCGATTTTTTGTACATTATCTATAAATTGAGCGATAAACGACCCGTTTTCATCCGAAGAGAGTTCAGCTGCTTTTTTGTAATCCTTTAAAGTAGCGGCTAGACTCTTCAACTCTTCTTTCCTATTACTGCTGGCTAACGATGCTGCACAAATAGCGCTCAGTAAGCAGCCCATCCCTGTAATATGTGTCGCTGTCTCGTTCCCTCCACAAATGTGGTATTCAGCATGCCCATCAGTTAAAAAATCAGTTCTCCCAGTCACAGCTACCATGCACCCATACTTTAAAGCCACTTCCCGAGCTATCGTATCGGTATTCGCAAAACCTTCCCCACTATCGACTCCTTTTGCTTGCCAGTCTGCTCCAGCTATAGACGCTAATTCTCCAGCGTTGCAACGAATCAAATTGAATTTGACTTCCTTCAACAAACGACGAACCACTCTCTTTCTGTAATCTGTAGCGCCTACACCTACAGGATCAAGCACAATTGGAATATTTAATTCATTTGCTTTTTTACCAGCAACCAACATAGACTCTATCGTAAAGTCATTTACGGTTCCGATATTAATCAACAACCCATCAGAAGAAGAGACTACTTCAGAAACCTCTTTTATTTCATCAGCCATGATAGGGGATGCTCCTACTGCAAGTAATCCATTAGCTGAAAAGTTAGCTACAACATAATTGGTTATACAATGAATCAAAGGTGCTGCTTGTTTAATCTGTGATAACATTCTTTAACTCCTCCATTTATCTTTTTTACTTAAAACACCTTTTTACACTAGGTAATCTATTGTTCCTCTCTATCCTCCTCTTTTGACAGAAGCATAAAAAAGACCCCTACAATAAGCTGTAGAGGTCAAAAAAGTGCATAAAACACTATTGCTCCCTACGTCAGTATTAACTAACAGGTTCAAAGGGTCAGGTTTTAACCTTCTCAACACAATTGTGTCCCCCCGCAATCAAAAGTTTTACAAAAGAAAAGCTCCCCATAATAATGGAGAGCTCAATACATATTTATTTCATATGTAAACAGTGCTCCCTACGTTAGTGTTAACTAACAGGTTCAAAGGGTCAGGTTTTAACCTTCTCAACACAACTGTGTCCCCCTGCAAAACATTTAATTACTTATAACTCTACTACACATAAAGATGAAATGCAATGCGTAGTACGGATACCACACTCGTTTAAAAATCTAAAAAAAGACACTCCAGTTTAGCCAAGTCAGCTGACCAAACTGGAGTGTCCTAAAAAATTATTTATCTTCATTTAATAGTTCGTCTTCAGATGAATACCCTAAATCATCAAGTGTTTCATCTAATTTGTCTGCCGGAATCGTCTCATCGCCTGTGGGTTCTGCAACTGTTCCATGCACATTTCCATGAGCCTCTACAGATTCATCATAATTATCTGAAGGGTCGTATGAAGTTTCTTCATCAGCACTATATTTACCTTTTAATTCTTGTGTTTTTTCCATACCAGTATCTTTTACATCCACAAATTTGCTTTTGATATCTGTTCTTAATTCTTTACCAGATTTTGGTGCAAACAATAACGCTACTAAAGCACCTGCTAGAGGTAAAGCAATCATTTTTGCTAGTTCCATTCGTTTAACTTTAGCTGGCATTGCTTTTGTAGCACCTTTAGCTAACTTCGCATCCATCATCATTTTCTTCTTAGCTAAATGATGAGAGGATGGCATATGATCCTTAGCCATCTCAAATGCGTCTTGCGCGTAATCCATACCTGTGTTCATTAATTTCGATGCTTTCATTTTATTTGTGCCCCTTTCAAATTATATTGCCGACTTTTCTATCTCTATAAGAGAATATCTATACGAACATCATATAACATAAAACAGAATGTCAAAAGCAATACGCATTATCAGATGGAAAAAGAAAACCTTTTTTATAAATAACAACCATTAAATGTCTTTTTGCACAAAAAAAAGCCGTACAAATCACTGTAAACCAGCGTCTGTACGACTTTTAACTTATTTGTATTAAGAAAGCCACTTGCCGGATTCGAACCGGCGACCTCTTCCTTACCATGGAAGCGCTCTACCGACTGAGCTAAAGCGGCACTTTTATAAGTGGATCTGTAATTTTATGTAAAAAAAAAGACTCCGCAAGCAGGACTCGAACCTGCGACATCGTGATTAACAGTCACGCGCTACTACCAACTGAGCTATTGCGGAATAAAAACTATGCGTGGCAACGTCCTAGTCTCACAAGGGGAAACCCCTCACTACCTTCGGCGCTAAGAAGCTTAACTTCTGTGTTCGGCATGGGAACAGGTGTGACCTTCTTGCCATCATCACCACACATGTTGAGAACCTTGCGCTCTCAAAACTGGATTTGTCTACTATCACATTTGTTCGGATCCGTTGAATCCACCTAAAATCTTGGTTAAGTCCTCGACCGATTAGTATTGGTCCGCTCCGCCTATCACTAGACTTCCACTTCCAACCTATCTACCTGATCATCTCTCAGGGGTCTTACTCACTTACGTGATGGGAAATCTCATCTTGAGGGGGGCTTCACGCTTAGATGCTTTCAGCGTTTATCCCTTCCACACATAGCTACCCAGCGATGCTCTTGGCAGAACAACTGGTACACCAGCGGTGTGTCCATCCCGGTCCTCTCGTACTAAGGACAGCTCCTCTCAAATTTCCTACGCCCGCGACGGATAGGGACCGAACTGTCTCACGACGTTCTGAACCCAGCTCGCGTACCGCTTTAATGGGCGAACAGCCCAACCCTTGGGACCGACTACAGCCCCAGGATGCGATGAGCCGACATCGAGGTGCCAAACCTCCCCGTCGATGTGGACTCTTGGGGGAGATAAGCCTGTTATCCCCAGGGTAGCTTTTATCCGTTGAGCGATGGCCCTTCCATGCGGAACCACCGGATCACTAAGCCCGACTTTCGTCCCTGCTCGACTTGTAGGTCTCGCAGTCAAGCTCCCTTCTGCCTTTACACTCTACGAATGATTTCCAACCATTCTGAGGGAACCTTTGGGCGCCTCCGTTACATTTTAGGAGGCGACCGCCCCAGTCAAACTGCCCGTCTGACACTGTCTCCCGACCAGATCATGGTCGAGGGTTAGAGTGGCCATACAGCAAGGGTAGTATCCCACCAATGCCTCCACCAAGACTGGCGTCCTGGCTTCAATAGCTCCTACCTATCCTGTACAAGCTGTACAGACACTCAATATCAAACTGCAGTAAAGCTCCATGGGGTCTTTCCGTCCTGTCGCGGGTAACCTGCATCTTCACAGGTACTATAATTTCACCGAGTCTCTCGTTGAGACAGTGCCCAAATCGTTACGCCTTTCGTGCGGGTCGGAACTTACCCGACAAGGAATTTCGCTACCTTAGGACCGTTATAGTTACGGCCGCCGTTTACTGGGGCTTCAATTCTGAGCTTCGCCGAAGCTAACCCATCCTCTTAACCTTCCAGCACCGGGCAGGCGTCAGCCCCTATACGTCATCTTTCGATTTAGCAGAGACCTGTGTTTTTGATAAACAGTCGCTTGGGCCTATTCACTGCGGCTGACCAATGGTCAGCACCCCTTCTCCCGAAGTTACGGGGTCATTTTGCCGAGTTCCTTAACGAGAGTTCTCTCGCACACCTTAGGATTCTCTCCTCGACTACCTGTGTCGGTTTGCGGTACGGGCTGTTTGTTTCTCACTAGAAGCTTTTCTTGACAGTGTGACATCAGAAACTTCGGTACTTAATTTCCCTCCCCATCACAACTCATCCTTAGAGAAGCAAGCATTTCACTCACTTCAAGACTCATTGCTTGGACGTGCATATCCAGCAGCACGCATTTCTTAGCCTCCTGTGTCCCTCCATTGCTCAAACAAAACAAACAGGTACAGGAATATCAACCTGTTGGCCATCGCCTACGCCATTCGGCCTCAGCTTAGGTCCCGACTAACCCTGGGAGGACGAGCCTTCCCCAGGAAACCTTAGTCATTCGGTGGACGGGATTCTCACCCGTCTTTCGCTACTCATACCGGCATTCTCACTTCTAAGCGCTCCACTAGTCCTCACGATCTAGCTTCAACGCCCTTAGAACGCTCTCCTACCATAGAACCAATGGTTCTATCCACAGTTTCGGTGTTATGTTTAGCCCCGGTAAATTTTCGGCGCAGGGTCACTCGACTAGTGAGCTATTACGCACTCTTTAAATGATGGCTGCTTCTAAGCCAACATCCTAGTTGTCTAAGCAACCCCACATCCTTTTCCACTTAACATAAACTTTGGGACCTTAACTGGTGGTCTGGGCTGTTTCCCTTTCGACTACGGATCTTATCACTCGCAGTCTGACTCCCGGACATGAATCAATGGCATTCGGAGTTTATCAGAATTCGGTACCCCGATAAGGGGCCCTAGTTCAAACAGTTGCTCTACCTCCATGATTCTACATTCCGAGGCTAGCCCTAAAGCTATTTCGGAGAGAACCAGCTATCTCCAAGTTCGATTGGAATTTCTCCGCTACCCACACCTCATCCCCGCACTTTTCAACGTACGTGGGTTCGGTCCTCCAGTGCGTTTTACCACACCTTCAACCTGGACATGGGTAGATCACTTGGTTTCGGGTCTACGACCACATACTCATTCGCCCTATTCAGACTCGCTTTCGCTACGGCTCCGTCTATTCAACTTAACCTCGCATGTAATCGTAACTCGCCGGTTCATTCTACAAAAGGCACGCTATCACCCATTAACGGGCTCTAACTATTTGTAAGCACACGGTTTCAGGTGCTATTTCACTCCCCTTCCGGGGTTCTTTTCACCTTTCCCTCACGGTACTGGTTCACTATCGGTCACTAGAGAGTATTTAGCCTTGGGAGATGGTCCTCCCGGATTCCGACGGAATTTCTCGTGTTCCGCCGTACTCAGGATACTGATCAGAGTGAACGTCGTTTCGAATACAGGGCTTTTACCTTCTTCGGCAGTCCTTTCCAGGACGCTTCTTCTACGACGTTCATTTATGACTCTATGTGTTCAGTCCTACAACCCCAGAAAGCAAGCTTTCTGGTTTGGGCTCTTCCCGTTTCGCTCGCCGCTACTCAGGGAATCGAATTTTCTTTCTCTTCCTGCAGGTACTTAGATGTTTCAGTTCTCTGCGTCTACCTCTGCTGACCTATGTATTCAGTCAGCAGTAACATCCTATTAAAGATGTTGGGTTCCCCCATTCGGAAATCTCTGGATCAAAGCTTACTTACAGCTCCCCAAAGCATATCGGAGTTCGTCCCGTCCTTCATCGGCTTCTAGTGCCAAGGCATCCACCGTGCGCCCTTAGTAACTTAACCTATCATTACTAAATTGGTATTACTTGTTTTATCTTACGATAAGAACATTAAAAAACTCATTTAAAACGCGGTGTTTTCTCGGTTTCTTACTTAAATGTTTCTATTAGACAATATCCAGTTTTCAAAGAACAAAGTTCATTTGCAACAAAGTTGCAATGGAGCCTAGCGGGATCGAACCGCTGACCTCCTGCGTGCAAGGCAGGCGCTCTCCCAGCTGAGCTAAGGCCCCGGGAATTCATATACTATTTTGAGAGTATTGACCTCTCAAAACTAAACAAAGTAAAAGTGAACCGTGTAAAGTTCCGTTATATCCTTAGAAAGGAGGTGATCCAGCCGCACCTTCCGATACGGCTACCTTGTTACGACTTCACCCCAATTATCTGTCCCACCTTAGGCGGCTGGCTCCCGAAGGTTACCTCACCGACTTTGGGTGTTACAAACTCTCGTGGTGTGACGGGCGGTGTGTACAAGGCCCGGGAACGTATTCACCGCGGCGTTCTGATCCGCGATTACTAGCGATTCCGGCTTCATGTAGGCGAATTGCAGCCTACAATCCGAACTGAGAATGGCTTTAAGAGATTAGCTTAACCTCGCGGTTTTGCGACTCGTTGTACCATCCATTGTAGCACGTGTGTAGCCCAGGTCATAAGGGGCATGATGATTTGACGTCATCCCCACCTTCCTCCGGTTTATCACCGGCAGTCTCACTAGAGTGCCCAACTGAATGCTGGCAACTAATAATAAGGGTTGCGCTCGTTGCGGGACTTAACCCAACATCTCACGACACGAGCTGACGACAACCATGCACCACCTGTCACTTTGTCCCCGAAGGGAAAGCTCTATCTCTAGAGTGGTCAAAGGATGTCAAGACCTGGTAAGGTTCTTCGCGTTGCTTCGAATTAAACCACATGCTCCACCGCTTGTGCGGGCCCCCGTCAATTCCTTTGAGTTTCAACCTTGCGGTCGTACTCCCCAGGCGGAGTGCTTAATGCGTTAGCTGCAGCACTGAAGGGCGGAAACCCTCCAACACTTAGCACTCATCGTTTACGGCATGGACTACCAGGGTATCTAATCCTGTTTGCTCCCCATGCTTTCGAGCCTCAGCGTCAGTTACAGACCAGAAAGTCGCCTTCGCCACTGGTGTTCCTCCATATATCTACGCATTTCACCGCTACACATGGAATTCCACTTTCCTCTTCTGCACTCAAGTTCTCCAGTTTCCAATGACCCTCCCTGGTTGAGCCAGGGGCTTTCACATCAGACTTAAAGAACCGCCTGCGCTCGCTTTACGCCCAATAAATCCGGACAACGCTTGCCATCTACGTATTACCGCGGCTGCTGGCACGTAGTTAGCCATGGCTTTCTGGTTAGATACCGTCAAGGGACGAGCAGTTACTCTCATCCTTGTTCTTCTCTAACAACAGAGTTTTACGATCCGAAAACCTTCTTCACTCACGCGGCGTTGCTCCGTCAGACTTTCGTCCATTGCGGAAGATTCCCTACTGCTGCCTCCCGTAGGAGTCTGGGCCGTGTCTCAGTCCCAGTGTGGCCGATCACCCTCTCAGGTCGGCTACGCATCATCGTCTTGGTGAGCCATTACCTCACCAACTAACTAATGCGCCGCGGGTCCATCTACAAGTGACAGCCGAAACCGTCTTTCTTCTTTCTGCCAGGAGACAAAAAGATCTATGCGGTATTAGCATCCGTTTCCGAATGTTATCCCCCGCTTGTAGGTAGGTTACCCACGTGTTACTCACCCGTCCGCCACTCTTCTTTCCCGGCGCAAGCACCGGTAGGAAGCGTTCGACTTGCATGTATTAGGCACGCCGCCAGCGTTCGTCCTGAGCCAGGATCAAACTCTCATATAAAGTCGTCACCCGAAGGTGACTGCTTAATGATGCTTGAAGCTCATTAATTGATTGCTAGCGAATAATTATTCACTAATGTTGTTGTTTCGGCACTTGCCGAAACTCCTTACACGTTTGGTTCGTCTTACTTTGTTTAGTTTTCAAAGGTCAATGCTTGTTTTACAACTTCTATATAATATCATCATCTAAAAGAGTTGTCAACAGCTATTTTGAATTAAATTTACTAATAATGAATAAATATTCATCACAGTCGTTTATTCGCTCTCAAGACTTTAATATAATATCATGCTCTTCAATCTTTTGTCAACGACAATTTGAAAAACAATTATTTTAACGTGCTGACATAGCATAAGCAGCAACGTTATTTATAATAACAGAGTTTCATTTGTTCGTCAATACTAAATAAGAGATTTTTATTTACTGAGTGCCTATTACTGTATAGTTATCTCTCACACATCATTCGCTGTATCTTATTTTCATTCACTAGTGTTGCATAAAAGTAGTCAGAATATTCTGTATTGTTGTTTTTTGGAAAAAAATAAAAAAAAGACAAGTGCTTGCGCAAAGGATGGCTATTTCCAGAAAAATTTTGCTTATTTAGCTGATTCAATGAGCAGTCGACAACAGTTTATTGTGTGTCAACTAGGCACTAAAAGTTCAATCCATTTCTCTGCAGGCTGAAATATGAGATAGCGAAAAAGACGTTTGATTTGGAAAATAGACTGATTCGTTTGGGTTTCTAATTGAATTAAATAGGTTAATAAGCTGGCAATCATGGCTAAAATCAATTGATTCTTGACTCCTTGTTCGCTTCTTGAAAAAAACTTTTTGATTGTCATGTGCTGCTTAATGTGTTTAAAAAACAGTTCTATTTGCCAACGAGCTTTATACATCTCTGCAATTTCAGTAGCTGAGCAGTCAAAACGATTGGTGATAAATGAAAGAATTTTCCCTTTTTGATCTTGAATAGTCACTAACCGAAAGCGGGAAGTTAGGTAATTTTGAGCACCTAATGCGACCATTTGGTCGCTGAGAATAAAATCCTTTTTAGAGTCTGCGAATGTTTCCAGAACATGAAATTTCGTATTTTTTTTGATTCTTGTCACAAAAAAGTAGCCCTGCCAATGCATCTTATCCATTCGTTCAAAATCTAGGTATCCACGATCGAATACATAAGTTGCTTCAGGTTGATTGACTAACACTTCTAATTGATTTGTATCATGTTCAATCGCATTCGTTATCGTAAAATCGTCTGGATAAAGATGCTCATTGTCCATAAAACAGAGTTTTAAGTGAAGTTTGACTCCTGATTTTGTTCTACGAAAATCAGCCCATTGATAAAGATTTTGATTCAGTGAAAAGGTTGAAGAGTCAATAAGATAGAGACTATTTCGTTTATCCACCGGGCGGTTCTTTTTAATCTGACTAAGAAGCTGGTAAAAAATAGCTAATAGAATTTCTGTGTCCATTTTGGAGAGAACTCTGGAAAGCTGAGAATAACTAATACTGTCAATCCCAATCTCTTTCTGCAGTTCTTCGGAAACAAAAGCAGTATCGATATCTCTAAAGCTTTCTTTCTCTTCATTGATAGCATGAAGAAATAGTTGTAGAGCTCGAAAGAAACTAAGTTTCTTCTGGTATTTATCAAAGGTAAGAATCTTTTCACGAATAGCAATCGGTAATTGTTCTAATTTAATTGCCGAAAGCCATTTATTAAAAGCAGAATTTAAGTTATACTTATCCATACGTAGGTCCTTTTTATTGGTCTTGGATAAGTCATCCGAGTTCAGTATAAAGGATTTTTTTGTATATTGGAATAGAACACGCAAGCTCGTGAAACATACGATGTTTCATGCAACACTAGTGATTTTCATTATAATATATCTTTCATCTATCTCAGTTATCATGACGCTTATTAAGATAGATGAAAGATTTAAAATTTTTGACTGGTTTGTTATTTTTCCTCTAGTAAATAAGAAAAGTCTGTTTCATCTTGTTTTACAATCAGCAAAAGCCCATCTCCTAGTGGCAATAAACTAGATTCTACTGACGGATGCTTCATAACGACATCTAAAAACAGATTCAATTTGCGATGGATCGTACGAACTTTACGCGGTATATTTTCTTTAGGTTCTAGAATAGTTCCACCTTGAAGAACATCATCCACGATCAGCATTCCTCCAACTTTCAACAATCTCATACATTCAGGGAAGAAATCATAATATTTTGATTTTGCACTATCCATAAAAATAATGTCATATGGCCCTTCTAGAGTAGGAAGGATATCTGCAGCGTCTCCTTCTAAAAGAGTTACTTTATCTGTGATCCCTTGTTTTTTGTAGTTCTCTTTAGCTTCTTGAAACATTTTTTCATAACGATCAATGGTGGTGACTTGTCCATTTTCGGCAACATGTTGCGCCATTAGACTTGAAGAAAAGCCGATAGCCGTTCCAATTTCTAATATTTGTGCAGGTTTTAATTGTCCTAAAAGCAAATTTAAAAATACCACTGTCTCATGAGGGATGATGGGAACTCTTCTTTCGTGAGCATCCTTTTCAATCTCTCCTAATACTCCTGGCAAAGGCTTCTGGGCATTTCTTAAAAATTCACGGACATCATTATTGATAACCGGGCGATCCATCATTTCATTTTGAGTCATTGTTACATCCTACTTTCTTAGTTAGCTTACTGTTGTTTTCTATCCTACATAAATTTACTTTTCTCTATAAAATAGCTGTTGAGAACTTCTATAATGTGGTATCATAAGATTAAATAAAGGTTAAAGGAGAATAGCAAAATGCTCATCAAATCACTCTGCATCCCTAAAAAAAATCTGACCACTGTTAACGAAGACGTTACATTAGAAGAAGCTATTGGCATTCTGGAAAATTCTGGCTACCGCTGTGTTCCAATAGTAGACGAAAGCGGAAAAATTTTCCGAGGAAACATTTATAAAATGCATATATACCGCCACAAAGCTAATGGCGGAGATATGTCTTTACCAGTTACTCACTTGTTGAAGAACGCTACGAAGTATGTTCATTTAGATGATTCTTTCTTCAAAATTTTCTTTACTATTAAAGAGTTGCCTTACATTTCTGTACTTGATCAAGATAACCACTTCTATGGTATTTTAACACATAGTTCATTACTTTCAATGCTACAACAATCTTGGAGTATTGACAACGGAAGTTTTGTTTTGACTATTGCATCTGCTGGCCAAAAAGGAGATTTAGCGACTATCGCAAAAATCATTAACAAGTATGCTTCTATTTCAAGCTGCATCACTTTAGATGTAGAAAGAGAAGACTTGATTCGTCGTACGATCATTACCTTGGAACCAGGAATTACTGAAGATACGGTTGAACAAATTTCAGCGGCTCTAGATAAAAAAGGTTTCCGGATCATTGAAAAAGAGAACTTGAATAACTAAGTCTGATTTTTTCAACGACTGATAGATAAAAAATATACCTCAAAGGCTCTAAGGTCTTTGGGGTATATTTTTTTCTTTCTACTAACTTTTTGCTTCTAAGCGTTTAGCAAAATGGACCTTGTCATTCAATACTTTCATAATAGGAGCTCCGATTCCCATAACAACTAGTTCTCCAAAAGCGACAGTCACATAATTCAACCAAAACGGCGCATCAAAAGCTAGTTTCAATTCCCAAGCAATGATGAACGAGAAAAACATGAACATAAGTATGTTGATTCCCATTTTGATCCAAGTATTTCCTGTCTTTCTTGTTAACACTGTCATCGCTAATAGAGAGATCAATGAATGAGCTGTACCAAAGACGATATCGTACCAGCCTAAAGGTGAGAACAAATTAGCAATAAACACTCCTGCTATAATCCCAATTATGTATTTGCGATTAAAGACTGCTAAATGATTAAATATTTCCGACACCCTGAATTGGATTGCTCCATAAGAAAGGGGGGCAATAACCGTTGTAACCGCCACATATAAAGCTGCTACAATAGCATTCGTTACCATAGTTTTTAATTTCATGATGTACCTCCTAGTTTTTTTACGTGGGATGGTCGACGAACCACGTTAGTTGAACTTTATTATCATAACACCATCGATTTTAAAAAACAATCTTTCTTAAAAAGCTTCTTTTAATGAATCCTTCCACAACAAAAAAAGAACCTTTTTCATCAATAAAATCATTCAGAAAATGGGTTCTTCGCTATAAGTATATTTAATTGTTAAGTACTGTATTTGGCTACTAGTCCAAGACTGATTTCTATAGCTTCATTGATTTTTTCCATAGTAGCATAGTCTAAGTGAGTGACTTTTTCTCTGAGTCTTTGTTTATCAATAGTTCTTATTTGTTCCAATAAAACGACTGAGTCACGTTCAATTCCATGTTTTTCAGCTGAGATTTCTACATGGGTCGGCATTTTTCCTTTTTGGATCTTTGCTGTAATTGCTGCCACAATAACAGTAGGACTATAATGATTTCCTACATTATTTTGCACAACTAGTACAGGTCTCATGCCGCCTTGTTCTGAACCCACAACTGGGGATAAGTCTGCATAATATATGTCCCCGCGTTTAACCATAGGTTACCTCCTCCTACAATACCTGCACGTGCTAGTATTGGGAAAAGACCTCTTTCTCGCATGCCTCAAATTCGTTACATATATCAAGATTTATGCCAGCCATTTCCGAATAACCTTTGCGCAAGGTATCGATTATATTTAGTTTTTCTTTAACGAACCTTGTCATAAAACAACTAACCAGTTCTTCTTCTCCTAGATTCTCCAAAGCGCAGTACTCTTGTACTTGTTCATAAACATCCGCTTCTAATTGTACTTCTACCACTTTAAAGTCTTTATTGCTCATGAATTTGCCTCCTAAAGATTACCAAATACCCGATAAGCCGGAATAACTAGCTTTAGCTTATAGTAACATGTAATCTAAAACATTAAAATAGAATTTTGGATATTCCACTCAATGTTCAAAACTCATTCACAAACAATTTATGAAAGGTAAATTCTCTTGACTCTTTGAGAAATTCCACAAAGCACCTCATAATGAATCGTGTTTAATTTATCCGCAATCTCTTGAACCGTTATTTCTTTTCCGTTGCTTTTTCCTATCAGCACAACTTTTGTACCAACGGGCAATTCTTTAGGCAGTCGAATCATAAATTGGTCCATACAAATTCTTCCTACGATTTCACAACGTACACCTTCGACTAATACTTCTTGACCTTGTAAATCACGTGACCATCCATCTGCGTAACCAATAGGAACTGTCCCGATCCACTCATCGTTTTGTGCTTGGTAAGTCGCACCGTAACTGATGTAATCGCCTTGGTTCACTTTTTTCACATGTACAAGTTCACTGATTAAATTTAAAGCGGGTTTTAATGGATACGGGGGGTCCATCAGATTACCTGAAGGATTTAATCCATACATAGCGATTCCAAAACGAATCAATTTAGATGAGTTCTTAGGATGAAATAAAGTTGTAGCACTATTTGCAGTATGAACTATTTTAGGCTCTTTATCAAATGATTTGATCAACTCATTAAATCGTTTTTGCTGCTTCAAAAACAATGAATCATCCTCACTGTCAGCGGTAGCAAAATGGGTAAACACTCCTTCTAATTTCAAAAAGGTACTATTATGTAATTCTCTTTCGCACTCTCTCACTTCTTTTTCAGTTCTAAAGCCTATTCGTCCCATTCCTGTGTCTAAAGCCATATGCACGCAAACAGATTCAGCGTTTTCGCTTTCTCTTAATTTAGTCTCAGCTTTTTGGATCCAGTCTATACGTCCAACTGTCACTGTCAACTGATATTCAGCAGCTATATTAATATAATTCGGATCTATCAAACCTAGAACCAAGATCGGCTTAGTAATCCCTGCTTTTCTTAACTCTATCCCTTCATCTAGTAACGCTACACAAAATCCATCTACACCGCTATGCAAAGCAGTTTTAGCAACTTCCACGGCCCCGTGCCCGTAAGCATTTGCTTTAACTACTGCATAAATCAGCTCGTTATCCGATAGGCGTTTTCTTTCTTGAAGGATGTTCCATTGTATTGCTTCTTTATCGATAATTGCTGCAGTGTTCCGGTATTCTCCAGTAACCAAGTTACTCTTCCTTTCTTAGTACAAATCAAATTCGTCTTTCAAGCACTACTTGTGCAGCAGCGATTGAATCTGTATGAGTGATACTCAAGAAAATATTTCCATCAAAAGTACTTTTTGTCACTACCGGTTTCCCCAGTTTATCCGGTAAGATTTCGATGTCTTTGAAACCCAGCTTACCGATCCCAGTCCCGACAGCTTTTGAGTAAGCTTCCTTAGCCGCGTATCTTCCTGCTAAAAATTCCATTTGTCTTTTGCCTGTTAGCTGAGAAAAAATGGCTGACTCTTTATCTGTTAAAACTCGGTCTGAAAAAGTGTTCTTCCTAGTATAAGCTTTTTCGATACGACTTATTTCGGTAATATCCAATCCTATCCCAATAATCATTTAAGACTCCTTCAATTACTTAATCTTGTTTTCTCCTTAGTATACACTATTGAATCACAAAAAATCATTTCATTTTTGAACTATTTACCTATATTTTTATGATAAAGGTTTCTTCTAAAAAAAACACTTAATAACTATTGAAAAAATAAAAAAAGGAGACGGACAGTATCCATCTCCTTTTTGAATTTAATTATTTTTGACGGATAGTGAAATCGCGTTTGCTGTTTCCTGATCCACGACGGTCACTGCTTTTTTTATCAGTAGATCCGCTTTGGCGTTTATCAGAAGAGTTGTAGCGTTTTTCGCCACCACGGCTGCTGCTGCTTCCACGACGACTGTCAGGACGTTTTGCGCCACGACGGTCTCCGTAAGTTTTACCTTTCGAACGAGGACGACCTTTTCCACCGCCGCCACCTTTGTGGGACTTGTTAGGAAGTGGACGTTCTGGAGTGATTTTTACTGGAATTTCAGTTGAGTCTTTAATCATGCTCTTCAAGAAAGCAGCTGCTAAATCTTCTGCTGAAAATTCTTCCAATAAACTATGAGCAGCTTTTTCATAACGTTCCAACTCATTTTTTTCAATCAGTTCTTGAACTTGATCCATCGCTGCTTTGATTTGACCTTTGTACGCTTCTGAATCAGAAGGCGGACGTAAAGGAGTCATTTCTTTACGAGTTAAGTTCTCGATCGTACGTAAATATCCCATTTCATTTGGTGTAATGAAAGATACAGACATACCTTCTTTACCAGCACGACCAGTACGGCCGATACGGTGAACATAACTTTCAGGATCTTGAGGAATATCAAAGTTATAAACGTGAGTTACGCCTGAAACGTCTAATCCACGAGCTGCTACGTCAGTAGCGACTAAGATGTCTACTCTTCCTGATTTGAATGCTTTTAATACACTCATACGTTTTTGTTGAGAAAGGTCACCGTGGATTCCTTCAGCACGGTATCCGCGCATTTCTAATCCTCTGGCAATTTCATCAACACGACGTTTTGTACGACAGAAAATGATAGACAATTCTGGCGTTTGAACATCGAATAAACGAGTCATGATATCGAATTTTTCAAAATCTTTACATTTAACAAAATATTGATCAATCAATGCACTTGATAATGTTTTTGTTTTGATTTGAACGTGCTCAGGATCTTTCATGAACTTAACGCCAATACGTTTGATAGCAGCTGGCATTGTTGCTGAAAACAATAATGTTTGACGTGCAGCTGGAGTTTCTTGAATGATACTTTCGATATCTTCAATGAATCCCATATTTAACATTTCATCTGCTTCATCAAGAACCAATGTTTCCACGTTGTTTAATTTCAATACTTTACGTTTGATTAAATCTAGTAAACGTCCTGGAGTACCAACAACGATGTGTTGTCCATCTTTTAGTCCACGGATTTGGCGGCTAATGTCAGCTCCACCGTAAACAACTTGTACTTTGACTTTTTTATCGCGGCTCAAACGGAATAATTCTTCTTGAGTTTGAATAGCTAATTCTCTAGTCGGTGCAATAACCAACCCTTGAACATTTTTGTTTGTATTGTCGATTTTTTGCAACATTGGCAATCCAAACGCAGCAGTTTTACCTGTACCTGTTTGAGCTTGTCCAATAACATCTTTTCCTTCAATAGCTAAAGGAATCGTTTGTTCTTGAATGGGTGTAGCTTCCTCGAATCCCATTCTTTCAATTGCTTTAAGCAATTCTGGTGTTAATCCTAATTCTGAAAATTTCAACTAATTTTCCTCCCGTAATTTGAAAACCTAAAGAGAGTTTTTGCAAAAAAAGAACAGGTATAATGTTGATCTTCATCAAGGACACCTGCTATGGTCAGTCTTTATAAATTCCTGGCAACTAAACTCGGTTGTCGCCAGCAGCTTCTTCTCATATAACAAGCTTGTAAACACAAGCTACTTATTTTCTGCTTTTCTGAGTTACTTAAACCCTCAGTGTTTTCATTTCTCAATTCGTTGCCTAATTTGCAACTTTTCTAATAATATCACTTAAAAGTTTATTTAGCAATGTTTTTAACTCGATGTTTCAATGAACACGTTTCCTAACTCAATGTAAGGGAGTTCATTTGTCACATGCGCTTCTTATTTACTTTTTTCAGCCATTTCTATAAAACAGATTTTTTACAAATCAAAAAATCCCCTTAAAGAAGTCAGAATTTCATCACACTTCTTTAAAAGGATTTCTTTTTGATTAATCAGCTTTTAGTGCTTCCACTACAGACAATAAGTCTGTTCCAAAACTGGATTTGATCAAAATATAGTCTTCTTTATTTAGTTTGTTTTTGATTTCTTCTATTAAAGGAGCTTTATCTCCAACAAAGGAATGAACAGCATCTTTATTGAAACGACTTTCATTCCATAAAGCTTCTGCTACTGCTTCCATTTCTGTTCCATATAAATAAACTTCATCTATACAGTCAGGATCTAATGAATCTTTTATGCTTAAATGCAATTCTTTAGACATTTCACCGAGCTCCAACATATCTCCTAAAACGACGATTTTTTTGCCGTTGTTTTCTAATTGACTGAAGTTTTCGATTACTAATTTCATTGCAGTAGGGTTAGCGTTGTATGAATCATTCAAAATCATACTGCCGTTGATACCTCGATCCCATTCTGTACGATTTTTTGTTAATTGGAATTGGGACAACGCTGAATAACTTTTTGAAATTGGAATACCCAGCACTTCTCCCGCCGTCAAAGCCGCTAAAGCATTGTTCACATTGTAAGTTCCTAATACTGGGATTTTAATCTCAATTGTCGGATCTGCATTCACAGTAAATGTCGTTTCTCTCATTTGGCTGTTAACTTGAAGAGGATGTAAATCGTTCGTTGAGTCAGCTCCAAAGGTTTTTAACTGAATTCCTGTCAGATCTTTCACTCTTTCTTGTAGTAATATCTCTTCTCCCGGATAGATTAAGACACCATTCTCTTTCACTCCAGCGATGATCTCCATTTTTGTGGTTGCAATATTGGCTCTAGAACCCAGGAATTCAATATGAGATTCTCCAATCATCGTAATGATCGCAACATCTGGTTCTGCGATTCGAGACAAGACTTCGATCTCTCCTTTGTTGCTCATCCCCATTTCCAAAATGACGACTTCTGTATTCGAGGGCATACTCAAAATAGTGATGGGCAATCCAATATGGTTGTTAAAGTTCCCTTGTGTCTTATGCACACGGTAGCGACTAGACATAACAGCTTCAGTCATATCTTTTGTAGTCGTTTTCCCATTACTTCCTGTGATTGCCACTACTTTGGGACCCACTTTTTTCAAGTAGTATTTCGCCAATTCTTGTAAGGCCAATAATGTATCTTCTACTTGAATAACCGGGAAATCTGCAGGGGCATCCGTCAAAGGAGCACTCCATAAAGCCGCCTTAGCTCCGTTGGTTATGGCATTTTGCACAAATCGATGTCCATCATTTTCGCCAATCAACGGCACAAATAAAGACCCGGGCTCCATTTTTCGCGTGTCAAATCCCACTGCTGTAATTTCTACATCATTCCACTTGCTTGTCTCATTTAATGCGCCTAAAGCTTGAGCTATTTCTTTTACTGTTAAAGAAATCATTTCTCTTCCTCCATACAAAAAGAGGCTGGACCGAAAATACCTAGTCAAGCCCCTTCAGCTTTTTTATTCTATTGATTAGTTCATTGCTTCGCGATTCTTTTGCTGGAAAGCTTGTCTTTCTTCAAAACGTTTCAAAGCCAATTGGATTAATTCTTCAATCAAATCTCCATAATTTAAACCAGTATGCTGCCACAACAACGGATACATACTATAAGCTGTAAACCCAGGCATAGTATTGATCTCATTGACAAAGATTTCTCCATTGTTGGTTAAGAAGAAATCACATCGACTTAAGCCGCTGCCATCAATAGCTTGAAAGGCTTTTACGGCATAAGTTCGCAATTTAGCAGTCGTTTCTTCTGACAATTGAGCTGGAATCTGCATTTTCACATCATTTGTAATGTATTTAGAGTCATAATCGTAAAAATCTACTGATTTAAGCAATTCTCCAGGAACAGACGCATGAATGTCGTCGTTGCCTAATAAAGCAACTTCTACTTCTCTCGCTTCTTCAACACCTTGTTCGACAACTACTCTGCGATCATATTGAAAGGCTTGTTGAATCGCTGCTTCTAATTCTTCTCGATTTCCAGCTTTATTAATACCAACACTAGATCCTAAGTTTGCTGGTTTAACGTACATTGGATAGATCAGAGATCCTTCACAACGAATGAATACTTTCTCTCTTTCGTTTTCCCAATCAAATTTCGAGATTGGTTCGTAAGGAACTTGCGGCAATCCCGCTTGATGGAAAAGATGTTTGGTAACGATCTTGTCCATTCCTGCTGCACTAGCCAGTACTCCCGCACCTACATAAGGCATATTCAAAACTTCAAACAACCCTTGTACCGTTCCATCTTCACCATTAGGTCCGTGAAGAGCCGGGAAAATAACCGCATTTTCTTCTTTAATATCGCTCGGTTGGACCAAGTGACCTTTAGACAAAACAGTTTCTTCCATAGAGAACTGTTTGTCTTCTGAAGGTTCCATGCGCAAAGATTCAGCAAAAGGAACTTCTTCAGCCTGGCGTACGATAGGTCCTCTTATCCATTGGCCTTCTCGAGTGATGTAAATTGGTTCCACTTCATAATATTGATAATAAATTTCTTGAATAATAGAATGGGCAGTTAAAATAGAAATATCGTGTTCTGCGCTTTTACCGCCATACAAAAGAAAAATTTTCATGATTTGTTCCTCCACGTTTCGGACTTATCACTATAAATCAGTCACTGTCGCTAATTCAGGTGTAATTGTATCATATTTTTATTTAGAATCCTAGTTTGGTAAGAACTAATTGATCTCCTTATTGTAGTCGAATAAAAGCTTATGAACTCTTTTTTACAAACTCGGTACCAGTGTTTGCATCTCCTCGATAGTCCATTCTTGTTTTTCATGATTGTACAGCAGTAAAGCCATCAATTCGCTTTCTTTCATTTGAGATTGTAGATTGCGCACTCGATCTTCCACTAAGTATACCTTTATCTCCGAAACCGTATCTCTCGCAGAAATCTTAGAAAACGACAACACTACTCCTTCTTTTAAAAGCGGGGTCAATTGATGCGTGATTTCAAATGGGATCATTGCAATAGTTTTCTGTTTTTTGAATAATTTTCTTCTTTCATTGACACACTGGTTCACTCGCTTTGTAATTTCTCGAGCAAAAAACTCATAAAACAAATTTAAATCACGACAATAAATTTTTGTGAAACCATCAGGAAGCGTCAGCAAAATAAAGTTATTCTGTAGTTTATAATAAAAAGGTGAATGCAGCGATGAATGGGCATGAGCGATGTACAATAATTCTGATATTTCTACCGGCGTCAGTTCGTGCAACAATTCTAAATTCTGAAAATCAATCCAGTTGCCTACTTGTTTAACATATCTTTGATAAGCTTCACTCGTTAAAAACTCTTCTACTTTTTGTTCACCGCGTATCATCCGAAACCCAGTGTATGAATCAAACTCTCCTATATCTTTAGTTGCATTCAACAACAGCAAGTTTTTTAATGGTTGTTGGACAATTTCCTTATAATTGGAAAAACTGATTCCTTTGCTCAAAACTGAATTAGAGACGCTATCCAAATGAACATAGATATAATCGTGCTCCATGATACATTCTCCTTATTTCATAGTCATCATTATTGTACTACAAATCCCCTTTTTTACTGTATCAATATGATGAAATTACAGTTACAATATCGCTTATTCCCAAAATACAGCTGCCTTTTCAGCAATAAAAACACGATTTGGTATTTTATCGCACAAAAAAGCTCTCCGAAAATAATTTCGAAGAGCTTTGACTATCCCATAAAATGGAATTAGTTGTCTGAAGTTTTGTCTGCAAGACCATATTTTTTGTTGAAACGGTCCACGCGTCCATCTGCTTGAGTAAATTTTTGACGTCCAGTGTAGAATGGATGTGAGTCAGAAGAAATTTCAACACGGATCATTGGATAAGTGTTGCCATCTTCCCATTCAACTGTTTCAGAAGAACTTTTAGTTGATCCTGATAAGAATTTGTAACCTGTAGTTGTATCCATGAATACAACTTGTCTATAATCTGGATGGATTTCTTGTTTCATATCATTTCTCTCCTTATGCCCTGAATCATCTGCTGAATCAGAGTTATTCGCTGTTTTTTTACAACACTAGCATATTATCATGTTTAATAAACAAATGCAATGAATTATTTCAGCTGAAAAGACTTGTTTCTTTACTTAAAATTGCATGATTAACGGCGTTTATTGCGGTAATTTTTAGATTGGGCCAAAGTTGATTCAGAAAACGTTTCAAAGAATTCATCATTAGTTTTAGCTTTTCTCAACGTTCGTATGAATTGATCCGTAAATTCTAAGGATTCACCGATCATAGCGTGGCGAACTTTCCATATAGACTCTACGCGACTGCCGTCCAATAATAATTCTTCTTTTCTGGTACCTGATTTTTTGATATCGATAGCAGGGAAAATCCGTCTTTCTGCCAACTCTCTTGAAAGGTGCAGCTCAGCATTCCCTGTACCTTTGAATTCTTCATAAATAATATCGTCCATACGGCTTCCAGTATCTACAAGAGCTGTAGCCAGAATTGTTAAGCTTCCGCCTTCTTCGATGTTTCGAGCCGCTCCAAAGAATTTCTTCGGTTTATACAATGCAGCAGGGTCGATCCCGCCGCTCAATGTTCTTCCGCTTGGCGGAATGACCAAATTGTATGCTCGAGCTAAACGAGTGATACTATCCATTAGAATAACGACATCTCGTTTATCTTCCACCAAACGCATCGCTCTTTCAAGAACTAATTCTGATACTCGAACATGATTTTGAGGCAATTGATCAAATGTCGAAGAAACAACTTCCCCTTTTACGGTTCTTTCTAAGTCTGTTACTTCTTCCGGTCGTTCATCGATCAGCAATAAAATCAATTCAACGTCAGGGTAGTTTTCTGCGATCCCATTAGCAATATCTTTCAGCAAAACTGTTTTACCAGCTTTTGGCGGAGCAACGATCAATCCACGCTGCCCAAAACCAACTGGCGATATGACATCAATAATACGCGTAGCCACTTTTGTTTGTGCCGTTTCTAAAACGATTTGTTTGTCTGGATAAAGAGGTGTTAAGGCAGGGAAATGAGAACGTTCTTTTGCGTCTTCAGGGTCTTTATCGTTAACTAGATTAACGTGCATCAAACCATAATACCGCTCGGATGGCTTAGGAGGTCTAGCTTTACCTGAAACTTTATCTCCGTTTCTTAAACCGAAACGTTTGATTTGAGAACCGGAAATGTAAATGTCTTCTTTACTCGGCGTGTAATTGATGGGACGCAAAAATCCAAAATCTTGCTGATCCATAATGTCTAATACGCCTTCCACGATAAAGAAGCCTTGTTTTTCCTCTTGCGCCCGAATAACTGCTAAAGAAAGTTCCTTTTTATTCATTTGACTGTAATAAGGAATTTTTAACGCTCTAGCATACTGGTAAATTTCTTTTAATGTCTTACTCTCTAATTCCTTTAGTGTTAGAATTTCATCCATTAGTTGCCCCTCACTCGCTTTCTCTTAATCTTCAATCATCTTAATATCCGCTCCTAGATCGGTCAGCTTTTCAATAATATGATCGTAACCTCTGAGAATATTTTCAATCCCTGTAATTGTTGTTGTTCCTTCAGCCATTAATCCAGCGATAACTAAGCAAGCTCCGGCTCTTAAATCACTAGCTTCCACTTCCACACCAATCAATTTGCTTGAACGTTCTAAGACAATTGTATCACTTTCTACTCTTGCTTTAGCTCCCATACGCACTAATTCCGGTATATGTTTGACTCGTTTTGGATAGATCGTATCTTTGATGATCGATTCTCCATTTGCCATCAGCAATAATGGTGTCAAAGGTTGTTGTAAGTCAGTAGCAAAACCAGGATACGGAACAGCTTTCACAGATATTGGTTTTAATTCACTCGGTTCCAATACTCGTACGCTGTCTTCTCCTATTTCCATAGGAACACCCATTTCTTCCATTTTAGCCAGTAGCCCTTCAATGTGTTCTACAATGACATTTTTTACTAAGATATCCGTTCCGACAGCTGCTGCCATAGACAAGTATGTGCCTGCTTCAATTCGGTCAGGAATAATCGTATGACGGCAACCGTGCATTTCTTCCACACCTTCGATACGAATAATGTCCGTTCCTGCTCCACGTACTTTTGCTCCCATGTTATTTAACAAGGTTGCTACGTCAATGATTTCAGGTTCTCTTGCTGCATTTTCAATAATCGTTTTACCCTTAGCTTTTACAGCTGCCAACATGACATTGATGGTCGCACCAATCGATACCACGTCCATGTAAACACGAGTTCCTGTTAATCCTTCTTCAGAAGTTTTCAGATACATCGCACCCATTTCGTTATCAACAGTTGCTCCTAATGCTCTGAATCCTTTCAAATGTTGGTCGATTGGTCGAGGTCCTAAGAAACAACCACCCGGCAATCCTACAACTCCTTGACCAAATTTAGTCAATAATGCTCCCATGAAGTAGTATGAAGCTCTTAAACTTTTTATTTTCCCGTTCGGCATCGGGATAGAGATCATTTCGGTAGGATCTACCACTAATGTACTCCCGTCAAAGTCTGTTTTTACATTCATATCGTTTAGGATTTCGATGAGAGAGTGAACGTCTTGGATGTCTGGGACACCCTCTAATGTTACAGGAGAATCGGCAAGGATCGTAGCTGGAATTAACGCAACTGTACTGTTCTTAGCTCCGCTGATGCTGATTTCACCTGATAATTTTTTACCGCCGCGGATGACAAATTTTTTCATTTTTTTACCTCACTTATTAATATACGTTCAAATTTATTTTTTTACGGAAAATTCTTATACACTGTTCATTTTAACGAGCAGCTTGATAGTTACCGCTCTGATAACTTTGACTTACTCTTTATCTGTCGCACTATTTTAAAGTTCTTTATGACAATCACCTCTATAACAATCGACCACTTTTAGTCCCTTGTTCTGGATAACTTTTTTGAATAATGATGGACTCTCTTTCACTTAATGAAGATCGTTCTTTCTATTACGCAGGAAAAAGGTTTATGGTGGGTAACGAGGTACAGCTACTAGCTTATGAATCATAAATCTAGTAGTCCGTTTTGAGGGTCATATGCACTCCTGTTCAGTTTCATATAGTGTAAAACTGTAAGACATTAGCCCTATTTTACTACATCACTTTCCATCTTACAACCATTATAATAGTTTGAGGGGCAACAGCATAATAGAAGGTTTCACTAATCAGACAAAGAAAAGAGAAAAAGCCCTTTATCAGCTTCCGTGTTTTAAAAAATACAATTTGAGGAATATTAATTCCTTTGTCTAATGGGGATAAAAACAAAAAAGAAGCCTTCCCTTACAAAAAGGAAAGACTTCTTTTTTCTCTACTCTTGTTAGAGAAAGACAATTATGCTTGGCCAGATGAACCAAATTCGCGCATTTTTGCTTTTGTTGTTGCAGTAATATCTTCTTTACCTGGGCCAATGATTTTACGTGGATCGTAAACTTTTTCGTTGTTTGCGATAACTTCACGAGTTTTCTTAGTCCAAACTTGTTGCAACTCAGTGTTAACGTTGATTTTAGTGTGACCGTACTCGATAGCTTTTTTGATTTGGTGTTCTGGAATACCAGATCCTCCATGTAATACTAATGGAGCTCCTGTTAATTCAGAGATCTCTTTCATTTCATCAAATCCAAGAACTGGTTCGCCATCGTAGTTTCCGTGAACAGAACCTAGAGCAGCTGCTAAAGCATCGATTCCTGCTTCTTCAACCATACGTTTACATTCTTGAGCATCTGCATAGATAACGCCGCCTGTTACGCCGTCTTCTTCTCCACCAACACTTCCAACTTCAGCTTCTACAGAAGCACCTTTTGAGTGTGCGTATTCTACAACAGCTTTTGTTGCTTGAATATTTTCGTCAATTGGGAATTTTGAGTTGTCGATCATTACTGAAGAAAAACCTGCATCAATAGCTGCAGTACAGTTTTCTAAAGATGAACCGTGGTCTAAATGCAATGCTACAGGAACTGTAATATCCATTGTTTCCATTAATGCTTCTACCATAGCGGCTACTACTTTAAATCCGCCCATGTATTTTGCTGCGCCTTCTGAAACACCTAAAATTACTGGTGATTTTTCTTCTTGTGCAGCAGTCAGTACAGCTTGAGTCCATTCTAAATTGTTGATGTTGAATTGACCAATTGCGTAGTGACCTTTCAACCCTTTTTGTAACATATCTGTCATGCTTACTAAACGAGTCATACTTTGTTGCCTCCTCAGAGATATCTTTGCGTGCTAATTAACTTAGCCGACGTTCTAATTGTATCAGAGAATTGATGTTTTTTCCACGAATTTGTAAAAAAAGTCAATGGTTCTCATTTTACACCCTAAAACTCTCATTTTCGACGTTCTACCGCTCTTCTCACCACTCGAAAGTATCACATAGTGAAACTTTAAAAAGTGTTTTTACTTTCTTTTCTACTGAATTACTTCCTTTAGTTTGTGATGGATTTTATTTGTTTACGAAACGAAAAAAGCGCTCGATCCAATATCTGGACCAAGCGCTTTTAGGAAAAATTAAAACTCTTCTTCCTCTTCTTCATCGTCTTCGATTAGTGTCAAATCGCCTTCGACGCCATCTGGTAATTCATCTTCTTCATCATCGTCATCTGCGCCTATAGCAGAAAGATCTTCTTTATATTCGCCAAGATCTTCTTCGTCTTCTTCATCGATCATTACACCATGATCAGATACATCTACACGTCCGCCATAAACAGTTGCTTTTTCTTCTTCTTCATCTTCAACGATTTCTTCTTCTTCGTATTCATCAGAATCTTCAGGATCGTCAGCGTTGTAGTCAATTTCGTCTTCGCCATAAGTAGTAGTCTTGCTTTTTTTGCGGCGACGAGGTCTTTCATCTTCGTTATCATTGTCATGTGTTAATTCTTCGTCAATTGAATCAATTGGATACCATGAGCGCAAGCCCCAGCGGTTATCCCCTAAAGAGATAAAACTCCCGTCGATATTCAGGTCGGTATAAAATTGTGTCATTTCTCGTTCAACTTTTTCATCACTTAAATTCAAGTAGTCGATAATTTCTTTCAACAAATCAGAAAAGTCCATGACCTCGCCTTTTTGTTCCAAAATAGCATGAGCAACTTCAATCATTGACAATTCACTTCTAATTTGTCCATCAAATTGTTTTAATTCCATTAAAGTTCCGTCCTTTCAAGAGTCTATCCCTTATCTTACAATATTTAAACAGTAAAAAGCAATCGTATTTTGTATTCTCCTAATTTTTCATTGCCTACAAACAAATCATATGCAACTTGGACATTTCCAGAAAAGGGTTTATCCGTGTAGCTGATCTGCAAATGACGCGTGATCGTATCTACGAATATATTGCCTTGGGCTGTGCGGTAAAGCGTTTCATAGCTCTTTCCTTGTTCGAATCTCATCCTTGTCGTCATGTCTCCTTTTCGAGTCAACGTAACGATCCCATTCGGTTCGATTTTAAATGTTACAGGAATTCGTCCATCTTCTTGATAAGTCTCCTCGTAACGAACGTAATACGAACCACCCATTTGAACAACTTTTCCTTTTTCGTCAAAAACAAATTCTTCTGTATCATTATTTTGAGTAATAGTGGTTTGAACATGTACTTTTGCCGGCATTCCTTTAGATAAATCCAATTTATTCACCTCAAACATATTTTATCTCTTTCATTTTAGCACAGAATACTTAATGGCTTTAGTAAAATCTTTTATTTCATCAGAAACGTTCCTTTTGAATAAAATCCTTGGGGTCTTTTCGTTTAATTCCCTATTATTGACAAGGTTTTGGTATAATACAATCGATACGATTAAATTCTTTTGATTTGAGATTACTTTAATAGATAGGAGTACGTCAATAGAATGACTTCTTTAGAACCCGCTAATTATATTACTGATCAATCCTTTCTTCATTATGACGCTGAAACAATGCCTTTTAAAAATAATTTTATTTCTCACTTTGCTCTATCTGACGCTTTGATGGCTTCAGCCGGAAGACACCAGCAGCCCATGATTCACTTTTGGCCTACTTCCAACTTAGTCATCTTAGGTATGATGGATACCAAACTTCCCTACTTCAGCGATGCTTTAGCTGTCTTAAAAGCTGCTGGAAAAAATACTATCGTCAGAAACTCTGGAGGTTTAGCAGTTGTAGGCGATGAAGGTGTATTAAACTTTTCCATTATTTTGCCTGAGCGCGAGCGTATCCCGATAGATGTCGGGTATGCTATTATGCTGCTTCTTGTAGATTGCGCCCTAAAACAATACGGTAAAACAATCGAAGCTTATGAAATAAAAGATTCTTATTGTCCTGGAGACTTCGATTTAAGTATCGACGGCAAAAAATTTGCCGGGATCGCCCAAAGACGATTGAAAAACGGAATCGCCATTATGATTTATATAAGCGTTACCGGCAATCAACAGGAACGTGCGGAATTGATTCGAGAATTTTATCAAGCCGGTTTGAACAGTGAAACGGTCAAATGGCACTACCCTAAGATCAACCCTTCAGTTATGGCCACTTTAGAAGATCTCTTAGAGGTTAACATGACAGTCGATGAACTAAAAGAATTGATTCTCAACTCTTTAAGAGACCTAGGTGCTTACTTGTCTAAAGGAACCTATACAGAAGAGATTATAGAAGACTACCAATCGGCTTTTCAAAAAATGATTCGCCGAAATGAACAAATGCTGGGCGACCATCTAGATCGGAGGCTTTTGGATGAACCTAATGTATGACGATGATCAATTACTTCCTATAGAACAAGTATTTAGAGATCCTGTTCATGATTATATCCATGTTCAACATCAAGTCGTTTTAGACTTGATCAACACTAAAGAGTTTCAACGTCTGCGTCGCATCAAACAATTGGGAACGACTTCTTTCACTTTCCACGGTGGAGAGCATTCACGGTTTGGCCATTCTTTGGGTGTTTATGAGATCACTCGAAGAATCTGCGATAAATTTGCGCGTAATTTCCCTACTAAAGAACCGGGTGACGGTGGTTGGGACGATGGAGAACGATTAGTTGTGTTGTGTGCCGCTTTACTGCATGATATCGGTCACGGTCCTTATTCGCACACTTTCGAAAGCATCTTCCAAACCAATCATGAAGAACTGACAATCGCTATCATTCTTTCACAAGAGACTGAAGTGAATCAAGTGTTGAGTAGAGTGAGTTTAGACTTTCCTCAAAAAGTAGCCAGTGTTATCGAAAAAACATATTCTAACCCTCAAGTTGTCCAATTGATCTCCAGTCAAATCGATGCGGACCGTATGGATTACTTACTGAGAGATGCTTACTTCACTGGAGTCAACTATGGGACATTTGACTTGACTCGCATTCTGCGTGTGATTCGTCCCTATAAAGACGGCATCGCGTTTCAAATTCAAGGGATGCATGCCGTAGAAGATTATATTGTCAGTCGCTATCAAATGTACATGCAAGTATATTTTCACAGAGTATCTAGAGGGATGGAAGTCATTTTGGATCATTTGCTCAAGAGAGCTAAGAAAGTTTACCAAGATCCATCGGTCAGTTTTAAACACAGTTTTTCATTACTCGTGCCGTTTTTTGAAGGCAACTTTACTTTAAAAGACTATTTGGCCCTAGATGATGGAGTACTGAATACGTACTTTACTTTATGGCGAGCAGACCAAGACCCTATTCTCAGCGATCTGTCTACTCGTTTCCTTGACCGAAAGCCATTTAAATCGGTGACGTTCTCTAAGCAAACTGATGAAGCCATTCTTGAAAAACTCAGCAAATTGATTCAAGAAGCTGGATACGATACAGATTATTACACAGCTATCAACAATAGTTACGATTTGCCGTATGATTTCTATCGGCCCGAAACAGACAACCAGATCACTCAAATCGAATTGATGTACCCTGACGGCTCGTTTACTGAATTGTCTAAAGCTAGTGCTTTAGTAACTTCGATAGCCGGAAAAGAATATGGAGATGAACGTTTCTATGTTCCTAAAGAATTTTTAAAACCCGATAAATCGGTCGAAATCACTTTATTTGAAGAACTTTACACGGGTTTTTCTAAGTACATTAAAAACGGAGCCATTTATGACCCGACTAAAAACGAATAAAAAGGAGTTTATATTGTGAAAATATCATTGATTGCACTTGATTTAGATGGCACCCTTCTGCTTCCAGACGGCACTGTTTCTCCAAAGGTAGCTGAAACATTAACGATTGCTCGTTCAAAAGGCATCAAATTAGTCCTTTGTTCTGGAAGACCTCTACCAGGAGTACTGCCTCTATTAGAAGAACTGGACTTAGAAAACGAAGGAGATCATGTCATCACTTATAACGGGGCTTTGGTTCAACAAACAAATGACGGGAAAATTCTGGCGCATCATACTATGGATCACGACGATTTTCTTGAAGTCGAAAGTCTCAGCCAAAAATTAGGGATTCACTGTCATGCTGTGAATGACCAAGGAGTCTATACGACGAACAAAGACATCAGCTATTACTCTGTTCGCGAGTCATTTTTGACAACCGTTCCTTTGCGTTACCGGACTGTTGAAGAAATGGATCCTTCTATACTGATCAGCAAAATGATGTTCGTTGAACCAAAAGAAATTCTAGAAGAAGCTATTGCTCAAATTCCATCTGCATTTGCTGAAAAATATACTTTGTTAAGAAGTGAAGACTTTTTCTTAGAAGTACTAAACAAATCTGCTAGTAAAGGACAAGCTTTAAGAGATTTGGCAGCAATCTTAGAAATTCCAAGAGAAGAGATCATGGCGATTGGAGACAACGGAAATGATTTAGACATGTTGGAGTTTGCCGGAATGGGCGTAGCTATGGGAAATGCTTCTTTTGAAGCTAAAGAAGCCAGCGATTACGTTACCGACAGCAATGTACATGATGGAGTGGCTACAGCGATAGAGAAATTTGCATTTTAAAATATATATTTATAGAGGAGAACAACTACAACATGCCGATCAAATTAATTGCCATTGATATCGATGGCACCTTATTGACACCCGAAAAGATTATTAGCGAACGTGTGAAAAAAACCTTATTAAAAGCTAAAGAAGCTGGAATCAAAATCGTATTGAGTACTGGGCGACCTTTACCCGGTGCTACAGAATACTTAACTGCATTAGATCTGACCAATAAAGGCGACTACGCCATTACGTATAATGGCGCCTTGGTTCAAGACACACATTCTGGAGAAGTATTAGCAAACCACACTTTAGATATCAACGATTTTTACCGAATCGAAGAAATGAGTCGTAAAGTTGGTGTTCATTACCACACTACTACTCAAGACGCGATGTATACTTCTAATAAAGACATCAGTGCATATACCGTTCGTGAAGCCATGCTGGTGAATATGCCGTTGAAATTCCGTACTGTTGAAGAAATGGATGAGTCTATTGCAATCAGTAAAATGATGATGATCGATGAACCTGCTGTGTTGGATGAAGGAATCAAACAACTCCCTAAAGAGTTTCTTGACCGTTACACGGTTTTGCGCAGCGAACCTTTCTATTTAGAAATTCTTAATCCTTCTGCAAGTAAAGGGCAAGCCTTAAAAAGCTTGATCGATATTCTGGGATTAACGCCAGACGAAGTAATGGCCATCGGTGATAACGAAAATGACTTGGACATGATTCAATTCGCAGGAATGGGTGTAGCTATGGGGAACGCTGTTCCTATAGTGAAAGAAAACGCGACTTACATCACAGATACCAACGCAAATGACGGCGTAGCAACTGTTATCGAAAAATTTGCTTTGATCGATTAGAGGTACCAGAATCGTTTTATTCGCATTCTTATTTAGGCTTTGTATAATAGTAAGTGTAATCAGAACTAAATGATAGGAGATTTTATGTTATGTCAGAATCAGAAGTAAAATATTCCGCAACTGCAATAAACACTGGAGGCCGTGTAGGTGAAAGTCATGTGCCGGATAAATCTTTTTCGGTAAAAGTTTCTACTCCTAAAGAAATGGGCGGTCCTGGACAAGGAAGTAACCCAGAACAATTATTCGCTCTAGGTTACAGTGCTTGTTACCATTCAGCATTAGACCATTACAAACGAGAAGAAAAAATTACGAATAAATCAGAAGTTACTACAACGATCAACTTACTGAGTGATCCAACAGACGGCGGATTTAAACTGGCTGCAGTAATCGAAGTAGCAATCGAAGGATTAGATGATGCAAAAGTCCAAGAATTAGCGGACAAAGCACACAGCTACTGCCCTTACTCAAAAGCAACCAGCGGTAATATCGAAGTAACGATCAAAACAAAAGAATATTCAGGCGAAGAATAAACACCGACCCGTAAAGACGGGGCTGGGAAAAATCTCAGTTCCTGAATAAAGAAAATCCCCAACTCTTTCAAACTTGAAAGAGTTGGGGATTTTTATCGTTTTAAAAGACACAGTGAGCCAAATACCTTATAATTTAAGTACGACCAAAAACAAAAGGAGTGACTCACTATGTATCAAAATTATAACACAATGGAAACGGCCTTAGCACTACAATTAGATTTTACAATTCCAAATGATCATGAAGCACGCCTCATTAGCCGTTTTGTCGATTCGATTCCTTCGGAATTTCTTCTAGAAGATACGTCCCATACTGGACGCCCTGCTTTTCATCCTGCCATGCTTTTAAAGATGTGTTTGTTTGCCTATAGTCGCACAACGTTTTCCGGACGTAAAATGGAACGAATGAATGAAGAATCCATTCCTATGAAGTGGTTAACAGGCGATACGCCTGTTAGCTACAAGACAATCAACACCTTCCGTTCAAGCGAGCACGCATCTAAACTCATCAAGTATGCCTTTATTCTTTTTACAACACTCTTGAGTGACAATGGCTTGATTCACGAAGACGCGTTATATATCGATGGTACAAAGATACAAGCCGATGCAAATATCTATAGTTTTACTTGGAAGAAAGCAATCGAACGTTATGAAGCAAACCTCAATGATAACGTTTCGGAATTATATGAAGAACTAATCCAAGCCAAAGTAAATCTCGCTTTATCGGAAGAAGTATTAAAAACGTCAGAAGGTATTGAAGAAATAATCGTTTCTCTAGACGAAGAACTTGTGGCCGTTGAAGCTGCGATTACAGAAGAAAAAATGATTCCTAAAGGTGGTTCGGAACATAAGCGACGTCGTCGCATACTGAAGAAACATCGGAATAAATGTAAAAAAGATTTCTTACCGCGTAAACAACGCTATGAAGAAGCAAACGCAACCTTCGATGGCCGAAATAGTTTCTCAAAAACAGATACAGACGCAACGTTCATGTGTATGAAAGAAGATCCGATGAAGAATCGGGAGTTAAAACCAGGTTATAATCTTCAAGTCGCATCGAGTAATCAGTTTGTCATTGCCTATGATATTTTTTCAAATCCAACGGATACACGAACGTTTATACCTTTTTTAGAAACCATTCAAACATTAGATTTATTTAAGTATATCGCCGCAGATGCTGGTTATGGCAGTGAAGAAAATTATGAGGCGGTTATGGATACCTTTAATAAAGTCCCTTTAATTCCATATGGCATGTATCATAAAGAGAAGGGGAAAGCCTATCGCTCTAATCCAAAGCATCGCGATAATTGGGATTATAATGAGATCGAAGACTACTATACTGATTTAGATGGTGTGCGCTTCAGCTTCTCACACTACAGTACGCGAAAAGATAAAAACGGTTTCCAAAGAGAATTTAAAGTATACAAGGCTGATATGGAGCAACAGGATGACACTCGTAATCTGTTAGCTAAAACACCTAAAGGTGCCCAACGCCAGACATCGGTCAATTATAATTGGGAATACTTTAAGCATCATGTAAAAGAAAACCTTGAAAGCGATCATGGAAAAGAAATCTACGCCCAACGAAAGATTGACGTAGAAACTGTTTTTGGTCGAATGAAAGGTGTATTTGGCATGCGAAGAACCCATGTCAGGGGCAAGCAAGCCGTTCATAATGACATCGGGATCATGCTTATGAGCATGAATCTGACAAAACTAGCCCTTGAGGCTAGAAGAAAAGCGGAAGCTTTTCAACAAAATCCAGTCAAAAATAAAAATCGCAATGAAACAATCAAGTTTTTGATTATTTCATTACGGTTTTTTTATTTGAGGCTAGTTTTTTCCCAACCCCGTCTTTTTATAGATAGAAATCTCTTTTATTGTTCAATCCCAATAAGTTGTTCAACGGCCCACCGATGACTGCCTCTTTTTAGTAAACGCAAAGCTTCAGGAATAGTCGCCCATTTCAGCGTATTGAAATCCTCTAAGGGTTCACTGACCTTTGTCCATGAAGAAGAGACATAAAAATGAGCAGGATTATGATAGTATTGCTTTCGGTGAGTGGAATAATAATACTCATCTGCTTTCCCTAAGTACTCTCCTACTTCAATGTCAAAACCTAGCTCTTCCATTGATTCACGTTTAAGCGTTTCAATGTGGGTTTCACCATCTTCTCTTTCTCCTCCTGGTAACAAGTAAGAGCCATTTGGCGGGGAAACGAGCAAGATTTTATCCTGTGCAGAATTAAAAACGATCAAGTGGACACCCATTCTGAATTGGTATGCGACTCCTTCTATTTTCTTTCCAAACTGGTTAGCAGTCATATCATCCCTACTTTTCTTGTTTCTTTTCTCATCTAATTCTCATCATCATAACCAATAACTTTCCCCTAGTCAACAATAGCCTTCTGCCTTTATTCTGATGTATCTTTCGCTGTAAACTTTAACGGTTGATTTAAATCTTTCAAATACATTTTTTGTCCGTTCTCCAACGTTAGTTCCAGGTGAGTTTTGACAGGTATGAATTCCCCAGTCTCTTCGTTCAGTTCCATTTGTCCTCGAAGTTCGAATACTCTAGGATTAAGAGTGTTGTCAAATAAGTAAAGATAACCGCCAGGAGGCAGCTCCGTAAAAACATACGTGCCTGCTTCCAGCTGTTTTCCCACTTCCCAGACTCCATTTGTGAGCAGTACTTCTCCTACTTCTAGTGGTTGCTCAACTAACTGTGAAGCTGAATCTTTGCTGGCTCCCATTTCTACTGAAAATCCTTCTCCTGATAACGACACTTTGTTTCCCTCGTACAAATCCGTTTCTACATAACCAATTTTATAAGGCGTCAGCAGTTCTTCTGTCATCAGCTGGTCTTTCTCGTCTGTCACTCGTAAAGTTGCGTTATTCATCAAATGAGGTTCTAGCTGCTCATTCATGTATCGAAACTGATATCTTCCAGCCGGAAAATCTTCTCCCACAATGTATTCTCCAGCCTCTATTTTAAAGAAATCGGACTCCTCTAGAGGCAGAGAAGGGTTTAATAAACTTTCACTAAACGGCTCCAAGATGTATAAATCCTTACTTTCTCCAACGATTTCTTTTGCCTTTGAATAAGCTTCAATAGATGTCTCGTCTCTTTGAACGGTCTTTCCATCGTATTTTTCCGGCATCAAGCCTTTCCAACTTGCGCATCCAGAAAGCAGGAAACTCATCACCAACAGTACACTCGTTTGGAGAAGTATTGACCGACCTTTTCGACTCATTCTGCAGCCTCCTCTATTGTCGTTTTAGAGTCTCCATAAAGATGTGTATAATATTCAGCCGTTCCTAATGCTCCAACTTCTAAGCTCTCTGTCTCCAGCTCTCTTAAAACTTGGAACAATTCTATCTGTTGTTGAGGTGAATAGTTTTCTAAAGGGATACATAGTTTATCTTGGTTCAGCCAAATAGTTCCTGGTGGTAAATTCCATTTATCCATCAAAAGCTTTTGTTGCTCGCTGTCCAACAGCACTTTATAGAAGTCAGCAGCTTTTACATGCCGCTGATAAACAAAATGGACTTTTCGATCTTTCAAGAAAATCACTTGATCTGCGTACTCATCCAGATTGTGCAATAAGTGAGAAGAAACGAAAATAATTTTACTTGTTTCTCTCAACTCTTTTAACGTTTCCGATACTAAATTCACATTTTCCGGGTCCAAGCCATTCATTACTTCATCCATTAACATGATCGGAGTATCAGCTGCAATCATCATCGCAAAACATAGCCGTTGTCTCATCCCTAAAGAATAAGTCTCTACTTTTCGATCCACATACCCTCTCATTTGCAACCGGTCAATGATTTCTTCGATAGAACGATTCTTTTTCTTCCAAATATCCGCGTACATTTGAATGTGTTCTTTCCCAGAAAAATTTTCATGCAAATCTGCTTGATCTGGAAAAAACGTTACCTGTTTATGGAGCTCTAACACATCTTTATCCGAACTAGTATATTCTTTTCCATCAATCAAAATATGGCCTTCTTTGATCGGAATAAATCGCATAACAGCATTGAACAACGATGTCTTTCCTGTTCCATTTGGAGCTACCAAACCTACGATCTGCCCATTTTCTAATTGAATGTTTATCTGCTCTAAGATCGAACGTTCACCATAAGATACCTGCAATCCTTTTATTTCTAAGCTCATGACGTTTCCCTCCTTTTCAACCCCATCGTCTTGGTAGGAATCAATTGAAAAATCAAAGCAAATATTCCTTCCAGCAATAACAGACACACCCCAAAAGACAACACTATTTTCCATGTGTTGATGGAAGATATCCCTAATTCAGCAGCAGTTGCACCTTTTACGACCGGTACAATGTGCAAATAAAGAGAAGGTTGCCATGAACTAAATGGTCCCATCAATTGCCAAATGTATGGGATAAAGTAAACACTGATGGTTAACCCGATGGTCAAATAAATATTTCGAATCATCCAGCTCAGCCCTGTACTGAACAAAAGTAGGATGTAGCTTAATATCATCCCCAAAAAAACGAGCATTCCTATGTATTGCCAAGTCGCAATGTACTCGATCTTTTCTCCAAAGAATACTCCTATGGGATACCAGAGGCTGCCAGTTGATTCTCGCACTACACTGACTCCATAACTTACCAACATACCCGTTCCCGTCACTATCCACATCAATCCCCACAACTGCGCACTGCGTTGGTGCCACTGTTTTTTCCAAGAAATAGGGTTTCCTTGAGTGACGCTCCAATTGTTTTTTTGATCTTGCGTGAACCGATCCGCTGCCAGCAAAGCTGCAAATACAAATAAGACGATCCCTACAATCAATTCCGCTTGTTGATACAAGACTTGACTGGCCGAGTAAGGATTCCATTCAATATTAAGTTGATGATCATCTAAATACGTATAAAATGCTAACTCTTGCTGCAGTTCCTCACGATCCGGCAAGGTACCCGTCAATACGAGATAGGATTCAAAATCTGTCATTTCCCATAAGCGAAGCTGATTTTCGGCAATCGTTCGTCCGTTGTCTAAATAATTATCAACGACCGACACCATAGCTTCGACCGTATTCCCTTCTTTTTCAGATAAAATGTATCGCTGCATCCCGTAAAGTCGTTGTTGCTGAGCTAATAAATCATACACTTCAGTGCCCAACTCTCCTTCGAAATGCGCTTCAGGAATAATATGGAATAGTTGCTGTGTAACTTCGTATTGACTCCTCGCTTCATCCAACGGCAGATCTAAACTCTGTTGACGGTAGAATAAAGAAAAAGAACTAAAAAATATGAGGAATGCTATTAGAATGATTCTGGTTTTCCATTCTCTCACTAATTTCAACCAATGCCATTTCGCTAAACCCATTTACTCTCCTCCTTTACCTTACGAATCGTTGTCTAGGAATATACTTAGTCGTCACCCATAACAAACCTTCAATGATCAGAATGGTTGCTCCTACGACAAGCAGCCCTTTTCCAGCCGTGATAGAGTCTGTATTCAAGAGAAAATTCTTTTCTCCACTGACAACTTTGCCAAAATCCATATATGTCTGAGGAAAAAAGCTTAAATCGATTCCAAAAATATCTCTCATCCGCCTGCTGTAATAAATCTTTTCAAAAACAACAGCGAATATTCCTAGAATCAAAACAACAACTTCATTTTTGAACACTAAACTGAACAATACGGTCAAACGAATCATTAAGAAAATAAATAAGACTATAAAAGGAACGACTTGAATCAAAAAATTTCCGATCGACATTAAGCCAAAAACAGCATTATTGGTTGCGTAATCTGACGAATAGGTATACTCCGGCACCTTTAACGCCAAACTTCCAAACCCAAATAAAAGACCATTAACGAGTAAAAACCAGCAAAAAATCACGAGAAAAAACACACATACAAAACAAAAAGATGCGACAGATTTTACCGCCAAATATTTTCTCCAACTATAAGGGATACCTGCTTTTTGTGTTCGAGCATCTCTGTCGCCAGTCACTACATCACTCACCATAAAAACCGTCAAAATAAGAATAGCTAACGGCCCAATGCGAAGTAAGAATAAATGGATCTGCTGCCAAGCCGTTTTTTCTTGAATGAGATGAAAGGTGATATTCGGAACCTCTTCTATGTAACTATTTAACCTCAATTGTTTATTGCTGCGATCGTAGTGCAAGTCTTTAAGAGGTTCTTCAGAATTCTTTAAGTAATGATTTTCTATTTCTTTAGCAAGTTCTTCCGGTATGTAATTCAACTCGATAAATCTTCGTGCATCACCTGTATTGACCGCTCCTATAAAGGCCCTTTGCTGCTCAAAATTACTTTTCGCCATCTCATAAGTAGACATTCCAGTAAAGATGTTGGCTTCTGTTGTTCCTTTCTCAAATTGGCTTTCCATCAACCCTTTATTTCCCAGCAAATCAATACCTAACCGCTCCATATCTACAGTATCCATTGATTCACTATTTGGAAGAACTACCCCTGAATAAATCATTACCCCAAGCAAAGCCACGATCAAAACCAACCGATTTTTGCTGTTGCGCATCATTTTTTTTATGGTTTCTAGAAAAATAGTTTTTGCAATCACCTTACGTCACCTCTCTTTGCGTAATCCTTGTTATTGAATCTTTTACCAAGATTATAACACAATGAAAAACAGATGAAATGATTATCATAAATAATTTAGTGTTTCAGTTTTAGAAAATAATAAAAAGCCGTTTCCATTATTGGAAACGACTTTACAATTCAGTGTTTAATCAGTCAGTTGCATCGCTCTGCGCAACGTTTGGTTATTGGCTACAAAATAAATCACGGCTATACGGATTGGTGCTAAAACCAGATTTTGAACCAATCGAGCTGGGAAAAATGCCACAACAGCTTGTTCAGTCAATATATAGACCCACAATGTGTTCAATCCTAGGTTCACTACAACAGTAATGACAACAACAGCTAAACTGACACGCAATAAAGATTTAGGCTTTTTGTATAAAAATACCCCATAAATCAGTCCGCCTAGAAAAGCTGATAATGTGAAGCCTGGGAAAAACGGTCCTCCACTGCCAAACAAAAATGTCCCTGCTAAATCTGCCAGTGCTCCAGCTACCCCTGCAGCTAAGGGTCCGAATAACATCCCAATCATAGCGGAAGGTAAAAAGCCGAAACTGATCCGTACAATAGGTGTCTGAATGGCGATAAATCGAGTTAAGACTATGTCTAACGCCATTAATAAAGCAATTCTCGAGATGGTCCTAGCATCCCATTTTATATCTTTCATCTTGAAGATCTCCTTTATAGAGCTCCCCACACATTAATTATGCAGCGAATGCAAAAATAAAACCGCAAACCAACTTAGTCGGTTTTTCGTCTGAAGGCAACATCCCATCCATTCAGCACTTGACGCTTTATTTTCTACTCTGATTTTTAAAGAATTATTTCAAATTCTCCACAGACCACTATACTATGTTTCACACCTTTCTACAATGTACTTTTCATTTCTAGAATAAAGCAAAGTTCATTTAGGAAATGAATTTGATTTTAGACTAAAGAAGAATTTTCATCTTCTTTTTCAGCATTCAAAAAAATAAAAATGAGTTTTTTCAAATTTTTCTATTGACATCCTCATAAATTACCGTTATATTAAGACACAAGTTAAACAACAAGAAACGCAACGAAAAGAAGAGTACGTTTTGGCAAAACTTTTAGAGAGCTCATGGTTGGTGAAAATGAGCAGCGGAGCCTGGCAGAAGATGGTCTTTGAGTGGAATAAGCGACTACCCTAAAAAGGATATAGCTTATTACGGGAGCACCCGTTACAGTGCCGCAGTATAAAAAGACGCGTTGGTCTTGAGTACTGTATGAGGTGAATTCAGTGATGAATTTACAAATTAAGGTGGTAACACGAAGCGAAATTAAGCTGTCGTCCTTAACAAAAGTCTTTTACAGGCTTTTGTTAAGGACGACTTTTTTTTTACAATTTTATACAGAAAAAATGCGATGACGAGAAAAGTACTTCTTTGTAAAGCAACAACAGAGAGCCTGGATGCTGAGAACAGGTTTGCTGGAGAAGAAGGAAAATGGCCTCCGAGCGGGATACCGAATGTGAAAACATAAGGCTATCATGGATGCACCCATTACAGTGCCAGAGTCTCTAAACAAAACTGTTTAGGTACTTGATGAGAAGATTTCTGTGAAGGAATCTTGAAAAAAGGTGGTAACACGAACAGAAGCGTTCGTCCTTTTCTATAAACAAATTATAGAAAGGACGAGCGCTTTTTTTTAGAGAGTGGAGTGAGGCGCTTAGCTTACTGTATATAAGAAGAATTCGACCAGTTAGGCGCACTTCCTAACAGGACGAACTCAGCTTATATACACGTAAGCTGCCTCGCGCAACTCGTTTTAGACAGAGAGCGAAACAGAGCGTTAAGGATTCCGTAGAGTTCGATTTCCTCTTTTTTATTGGGTGTTCTTCCCAATAAAAAAGAGGAAACGAAATCATAGAAAGTTTGGCTTTCGCAACGCATTTTGAAGTGGAGAAACTCGTTTAAACCAAAAGGAGGAAAATAAAATGATCACATTAAAAGATGTCGGAGTTGCTTTCAAAGGAACGCAGGGAACCATAAACGCTGTAGAAAAAGTCAACCTCTCCATTGATAAAGGGGATGTTTACGGAATCGTTGGTTACAGCGGCGCAGGAAAAAGTACTTTGGTTCGAACGATCAATTTGCTGCAAAGACCTACTAAAGGTTCTGTGTGGGTAAACGGTCAAAACATGTTGGCTTTAAGCCCTAAAGAGCTGCGGAATGCGCGAAAAAAAGTGGGAATGATCTTCCAACACTTTAATCTGATGGATTCGCGCATCGTAGCTGGAAATATCGCTTACCCATTGAGAAAATCTGGTTTAAGCAAAACAGCTATCAAAGAAAAAGTGATTGAGCTGCTGGAGTTGGTGGGTCTTTCAGATAAATACGACGCCTTCCCTTCTCAACTCTCTGGAGGTCAGAAACAACGTGTAGCGATCGCTCGAGCATTAGCCAATGATCCCGACGTTCTCTTATGTGATGAAGCTACCAGTGCTCTAGATCCTAAAACGACTCTTTCGATTTTAGAATTGCTGAAAGAACTGAATAAACGATTAGCTTTGACCATTGTTATCATTACTCATGAAATGCAAGTCGTGAAAGAAATCTGCAATAAAGTAGCGGTTATGGAAAATGGGCACGTTGTTGAGAATGGCGATGTCGTTTCTATTTTCACCCAACCTAAAGAACTCATTACAAAAGAATTCATCAATACAGCTACACACATTGACCAAGCTTTAGATAAAATCTTAAGCCACCCTACTTTGCTGAATTTGCAGGAAAACGATACTTTAGCAAATATTTCATATGTCGGAACTAATACAAGTGAGCCATTAATTTCTCACTTATCCAGTCGCTTCCATATCGCTACCAATATTCTTTATGGGAATGTAGAAATCTTACAAGGAATTCCTGTTGGCAATTTATTGGTCGTTTTATCCGGAGATCCTATTCAAAAACAAAAGGCTTTTGCCTATTTAGAAAGCAAAGACGTTTCAATAGATACCTTAAAAAACCAATCCGAAAAAATCGTTCAATTTAAACAAAAAATCTGTTAAGGAGGACTTATCTTATGTCGCAATTTTTAACCCGCTATTTTCCAAATGTGATTGAAATCCAAGAGGAAGTGATCGAAAGTACTTTTCAAACGATTTATATGGTTCTTGTAACCGCAGCTGTCGCAGGTATCCTTGGGATTCTTTTAGGAGTTGTTTTAGTAGTTACCAGTCCTAATGGAATACTTGAAAATAAACGGATCTATAATTTCTTGGATCAATTTGTCAATATTTTCCGTTCTTTGCCTTTCATTATTATGATGGCCCTTATTGTTCCCTTTACTCGCCTGCTGGTCGGAACGTCCATCGGTACTTCAGCCGCTATTGTTCCCTTAGTAGTTGGGACTACTCCCTTCTTCGCTCGCCAAATTCAAAATGCTTTATTAGAAGTCGACGAAGGAATCATTGAAGCAGCACAAGCCATGGGATCTACTCCACTAGAAATTATTTTTAGGGTTTATTTGAAAGAAGGATTGATTCCGATTATTCGTGTCTCTTCCTTAACAATCATCAACTTGATTGGTCTAACAGCTATGGCAGGAGCTATTGGCGGAGGCGGTCTAGGGAACTTAGCTATTGCCAGAGGCTACAATCGTTTCCAAACAGATGTCACTCTTGTAGCTACTGTTTTGATTCTCTTGCTTGTTTTTATCAGTCAAGGAATCGGAAATTATTTGATTCGAAAAATCAGTCACTAATACTTACCATCAAACAACTAAAAAGGAGTTTTTAACATGACAAACAACAAAAAATTATTCGCTAGTATTATATTAGGTTTTGGAGCTTTCATTCTAGGCGCTTGCGGCAACGCAGCTTCTGGAGACGAGAATACGACAGTCACTTTAGGCGTTGTCGGTGAGGATCAAGACGTTTGGGATTTCGTTTCAGACAAATTAGCTGATGATGGGATTACCTTGGAACTAGTCAAATTTACAGACTATGCTCAACCAAATAATGCACTAGCAGAAGGCGAGATAGATCTAAACTCTTTCCAACATCAAATATTCTTGGATTCTTATAACGCAGACAGCGGCACCGACCTAACTGCCATTGGAAATACGGTTATCGCTCCGCTTGGGGTCTACTCTCAAAACATTTCTTCTATCGAAGAGATCAAAGATGGCGACAGTATCGCTATCCCTAACGATGTTACAAATGGTGGGCGCGCATTATTACTGCTGCAAACTGCAGGATTGATCACAGTTGATCCTGAAGCAGGATCAACACCTACTGTAAACGACATTACAGAAAATCCTTTGAACCTAGACATCCAAGAATTAGATGCTGCTCAAACAGCACGTGCACTTCCTGATGTAGCGGCTTCTATCATCAACAGCGGTATGGCCGTTGACGCTGGATTCGTCCCAACAGAAGACTCTATTTTCTTAGAACCAGTCGACGAAAACTCTGAACCCTACATCAACATCATCGTTGCAAAATCTGAAGACACAGAAAACGAAGTCTACCAAAAAATAGTCGAAGCCTACCAATCAGAAGATACCAAAGAAATCATAGAAGAAACCTCAAAAGGATCATCCGTCCCAGCTTGGTAGAGAGCGGAGCAGAGCGTTAAGGATTCCGTAGAGTTCGATTTCCTCGTTTTTCATTGGGTGTTCTTCCCAATAAAAAAGAGGAAACGAAATCATAGGAAGCCTGCTCTGCGCAGCTCGTTTTAGACAGAGCGTAGAGAAAGCCGTTTAAACTTTTGTAGAGTTCACTTTTGACTTTTAGGTGTTGCTCTTTACCACCAAAAAGTCAAAATGAAATCATAGAAAGTTTGGCTTTCGCAACGCGTTTTAGAGTAGAGAGTGCAGAAAAGCGTTTAGCCTATCGGGTATAAGAAAATCCCAATGGACAGGTGCTTTTTACCTGGCAGTTGGGATTGGCTTATAAACGCGAAAGCTGCTCTGTGCAGCTCGTTTTAGACAGAGCGTGGAGAAAGCCGTTTAAACTTTTGTAGAGTTCACTTTTGGCTTTTAGGTGGTGCTCTTTACCACCAAAAAGCCAAAATGAAATCATAGAAAGTTTGGCTTTCGCAACGCGTTTTAAAAATCAAATAACTACAACCTAACCCCAATTTCAAGGAGGAATTTATTATGACAACGTTAACCAAATCAACTATTAAGGAAGAAATACAACAAGGGGCAGATGAGGTCATCGCTTTGAGAAGATATTTCCATCAACATCCTGAACCTAGTTTAAAAGAATACGAAACGATCAAACGAATCAAGCAAGAACTGACTAAGTTAGACATCCCTTTTGAATCAGTCGGCGAGACAGGTGCTATAGGTACTATTACAGGCGGAAAAGGACCAGGAAAAACGATTCTGTTACGAGCTGACATCGATGCTCTTGAGTTGCCTGATGCAAAAGACAAACCTTATAAATCGTTGAAGCCTGGTTTACACCATGCTTGCGGACATGATGGTCATACTGCAGCTTTATTAGGAGCAGCAAAAATTTTGAAAAATCACGCTGCTGATTTCAACGGCACCGTCAAATTAGCTTTTCAGCAAGCGGAAGAAATCGGTGCAGGCGCTCGTCAATTTGTACAAGGTGGTTTTGTGGACAATGTCGATCAAGTATTCGGCATCCACCTCTCCTCTGCTGTACCTACTGGAAAAATCGAAATCACTTCCGGTGCTTCTAATGCTTCGTGCGACATTTTTAAAATTAATGTTCATGGAGAAAGCAGTCACGTGGGAAAACCGCATTTAGGAAAAGATGCTTTATTATCAGCAGCGGCTATCACTGTGGAATTACAAAGCATCGTAGCTCGTGAAGTCGATCCACTAGATCAAGCTGTTGTAGCTGTAGGTGTTTTAAACGCCGGGACTCGTTACAATATCGTAGCAAATGAGGCTAGTTTAGAAGGCACCGTAAGAACTTTCAGCCACGAAACACGCCGATTCGTCTTGGAAGCGGTGGAACGAGTCGCTCGTGATGTCGCAAAAGCACACCGTACAACGATCGACTTTGAGAATTATGATGCTGCTGCTCCTTTGATCAATGATTCGATTGCAGCAAAACGGGCGCGAAAAGTGGCGGCTCAAATCATTGGTGAAGAAAATATTATTACAGATGTGCCAAAAAGCATGGGAGCAGATGATTTTGCTGACTTTTTAGCGGTTGCTCAAGGAGTTTATGCTTTTGTCGGAACACGTAATCTGGAAGATCCAGATACTTGGTATGGACATCATCATGAAAATTTTGATATTGACGAAAACGGATTGGCTATCGCTACTGAATTACATGTCAACTATGCCCTCGACTTCCTAAACGAAATTTAAATAAAAATTTCCATTCAAAAAACTTAGATATTTTTTCTAAGTTTTTTTTTTTTCAAAAACTCGTTTACTCGAGCTTTCATATACTTTTCAAATAACAAGCACAATCGTTCCTCAAAATCAAGGCTAAAAAACTTTGTTTTTATGAGGTATAATAGATGAGGTTTCACAACATATAGATTATAATCATTAATAAATACACTACATATAGTGTTCTACTACTTTGATTATGGACTTATATTCTACAGATTGGAGTGCTGGTTATGGCGATGAATGTATCATCAAAAATTACTTTAAATAAAGAACAATTGAATAAGGATATAAAGGGGTTCTCTCAAGTTCACCCTATCACGGAGGATATGAGACTGACTTTTGAAGGGGTCTCTCGTTTAGTTATGCTGGATCGTTATTCATTTAAAGATACTTCCAAAATAACTCTTTCTACTGGTGATTTAGTCGTCTTGACGATCAAAGACGATCCGCAATACCCTGCTCGAGGCGTTGGGTACATCAAAGAGTTGAATCATCAAAAAAATCAAGCAACAGTCATCGTAGAAGAAGAGTACAGAAGTATTCTAGAGCACGATCACGAAAGAGAGTCTGGAGAAATCGTACGCAGCATCGATGCCATCGAAAAACCTTTAGAAGTCTTCTATGAACAAATTGCTAAACGAAACGCAACAGGTTTAGCTTCTGTTGAAACTGATCCTGAGAAAAAGGCAGCAGCCTTTGATACGTTTTATACTGAATTGAAATCATTGAATTTTGTTCCTGCAGGACGTGTATTGTATGGTGCAGGATCCGAAACCGATGTGACTTATTTTAACTGTTACGTCATGCCTTTTATCCAAGATTCACGTGAAGGGATTTCAGAACACCGTAAACAAGTCATGGAAATCATGAGTCGTGGCGGTGGTGTCGGAACGAACGGTTCAACTTTACGTCCTAGAAATACCTTAGCACGCGGAGTAAACGGAAAGTCTTCTGGTTCTGTATCTTGGTTGGATGATATTGCTAAACTAACTCATTTGGTCGAACAAGGCGGCAGCCGTCGAGGTGCTCAAATGATCATGCTGACTGATTGGCACCCTGACATTATCGAATTCATCATCTCTAAGATGCAGAATCCGCGTATTCTTCGATTCTTGATCGAACAAACAGAAGATGAGCAAATCAGAGAACTAGCTCAGGAAAAACTGAAATTTACACCTTTTACAGAAAAAGAAAAAGCTCTATACCGAGGAATTTTGAATTACAAACATATTCCTGGAACGGGCGGATTTGATGCAGCTACGATAAAAGAAGCTGAAGATAAACTAACGGCTGGAGGAACGTATTCTGTTCATAAACCAGACTTTTTAACAGGTGCTAACATCTCTATTTGTTTAACAGACGACTTTATGGAAGCTGTAGAAAATGATGGAGAATACCAATTGAAATTCCCGGATGTTGAAAATTACAGTCCTGAAGAAATGGATTACTACAATACTCATTGGGCAGATTGTGGAGATGTGCGCGAATGGGAAGCTCAAGGACATGGTGTCCGTGTCTACCGCAGCGTGAAAGCTCGAGAGTTATGGAAACTGATCAACATTTGCGCTACGTACTCTGCTGAGCCTGGAGTTTTCTTCATTGATAATGCCAACAAGAAAACCAATGCTGCAGCTTACGGCCAAAAAGTCGTGGCTACTAATCCATGCGGCGAACAACCGCTAGCACCTTATTCAGTTTGTAATCTGGCTGCTGTCAACTTGGCTTTGATGGTAGATAAAGAATCGAAAACAGTCGATTTTAACAAATTGACTCAAACTGTTAAGACCGGTGTAAGAATGCAAGACAATGTTATCGATGCTACTCCTTATTTCTTACCAGAAAATGAAAAACAAGCCCTTGGCGAACGTCGAGTTGGTTTAGGTGTTATGGGACTAGCTGACTTATTGATTTACGCAGGAGAAGTTTACGGTTCTAAATCTGGGAACCAATTAGTTGACCAAGTCTTCCAAACTATTGCGGTTTCTGCCTACGAAGCTTCTATTGAATTAGCTAAAGAACGTGGAAGTTTCCCATTCTTAATCGGTGCTTCTCAGGAAGAAACTCAACAATTGAGAGAAAACTTTATCAACAGCGGCTACATGAAAGACATGCCTGAACACATTCGTGAAGGTGTATTGAAACACGGTATCCGCAACTCTCACCTATTGACTGTAGCGCCGACAGGTTCAACAGGAACCATGGTAGGAGTCGCAACAGGGTTAGAACCTTACTTCTCTTTCTCTTACTTTAGAAGCGGCCGTTTAGGCAAATTTATTGAAGTCAAAGCAGATATCGTTCAAGAATACTTGGACAACCATCCTGAAGCAGACACTCAAAACTTGCCGGACTATTTCGTTTCAGCTATGGAACTTTCTCCTGAAGCGCATGTGGATGTACAAACAACAATCCAACGCTGGGTAGACAGTTCGATTTCTAAAACAGTTAACGCTCCTCAAGGGTACAGCGTAGAACAAGTGCAAAAAGTTTACGAGCGATTGTACAATGGCGGCGCAAAAGGCGGAACAGTCTATGTTGACGGAAGTCGTGATACTCAAGTCTTGACTTTGAAAGCTGAAGACAATAACTGGAATGACGAATCTTCATCAATCGTTGAACAACCGGTTGAATCCTCTCCACAAACTTCAACGTCAGATATAGAAGTTTCTTACGGAAATGAGGTTGGCGACACATGTCCGATCTGTCGTCAAGGAACCGTTGAAGATTTAGGCGGCTGCAATACATGTACCAACTGCAATGCACAATTGAAATGCGGCTTATAATAATCGAGTAGGAGATAAATAATTAATTTATTTATCGTCCTCTCACACCACCGTACGTACCGTTCGGTATACGGCGGTTCAATTTCATATAACATGCTTTTGTCTTAAATAGTAACTATCTGGAGATACTAGACCTTTGAAGGCTAGTATCTTATTGGTTACTGTGGTTGTCATAACCCAGGACAGGGCTATTCGGGCAGTTCCTTTGGAACTGTGGCTATTCATGTAGGCGTTGTAGTCGCTCATCCCTAGTTTAGTGAGGGCTCTTCTTCGATTTTTGGCTGTTTTCCATTGGTGCCAGATACACATCCTCAGTCGATAACGAAGATGACTCGCTATTTTCTTGAGTTTTGTGTGCATATTTCCTATTTTGAAATAGTTCACCCATCCTCTGATGACTTGATTCAATTTAACGATGCGGTAAGCCATATCAATGCCCCAGCTTTTCTTGCTTAGCTGATGAAGCTTATATTTAAACGTCTCGATTGATATGGCATGAGGCTTTGCTTGATAGCCTTTATCTGCTTTCGACCAATAGAATCCAAATCCCAAGAATTTAAAGGTTGGGTCATTAGGTTTAATGATTTTCGATTTACTCGTGTTCACAGTTAAACCCAGAGTTTCCTCAATATATCGTGTAACCGAACGCATTACGCGCCTTGCTGCGAATTCGCTCTTAACGAGGATAATGCAGTCATCTGCGTATCGCACGAAGTGTAGACCTCTTCTCTCTAGTTCTTGGTCGAGTTCATTTAAGAGGATATTACTCAATAATGGCGAGAGGTTTCCCCCTTGGGGAGTGCCAACTGGACTTTCCTCATATTCTCCGTTTACCATAATGCCACTCACGAGATATTTCCGAATCAATGATATCACATCACCATCGGTTATTTTCCGAGAAACTAGATTCATCAGTCGATCATGGTTAACAGTGTCAAAGAACTTCTCTAAATCAATGTCGACAATCCAGTGATAACCTTCGTTCATATCTCTTAGCCCTTGCGCTATAGCCATATGGGCGTTGCGGTTTGGACGGAATCCATAACTACTGTTGTGGAAGTGTTCGTCAAAAATGGGTGTGAGAACTTGTGCAATCGCTTGTTGAATAACTCGGTCAACCACTGTCGGTATACCCAGTAGTCTGACCCCACCCGATGGTTTAGGTATTTCTACTCTTCTGACAGGTTTAGGTTGATAGTGACGTTGACGAATAGTCTGAATAAGCTCTTCTTTGTGCTGACGAAGATATTCTTTAGCCTCTTCGATAGACATACCGTCAATGCCTGCGGCACCTTTATTCCGTTCCACTTGTCGAAAGGCTTCGTTTAAATTATTTCTGGATAGGATTCTATCCAGTGTCCTGTTTTCCTGCATGCTTGTTACTCCTTTTCTGCTCTCGTAAGGCAGCTATCTACTTTTACGCTGTCGTAGCCAATAGTCTTTGGCGGCCTCCAATAAAGATGTTTGTAACGATAAAATTGTTCGGTCCTTCGCTCTTTCTAGCTTTCACTAGCTGTCTTCACTACTACGACCTCTGCTGACTTCTCATGAGTCAAGCACTTATCACTAAGTGTATTTGGTATAACGTCATGAGACCTCCCCAGTTAAGGTGCGAACTCTTTCACTCCATCTATCTGCCACATTTATGCTTCGAGTTAGGACAGTTATCGGACTTTAGCTTCTTTCGCAGCCTTATCCACTCGACTCACCTCTTATGTGATTTCTGTTCGTCAGACCAGAGTTTTGCCTTAGGCTTCCTTCAGATTCCACCTCACGGTGGACACCCTTGCCGTCAGCTATATGCTTACCACTGTCAGGTCGCATTCGGGACTTGCACCCGTTAGAGTTCGCCCATGCTGGGCGAACGAAAACAACACCCGCTATTGATAGCGGGTGTTGTTTTTTTGTTAATGTTAATTGTCGTCAAGAGGATCAGCTGCAGGATCTATTTCTCTTTTTTTAGCGATCGGTCTCCAATCTAAAAATCCGGCATCTAAACCGAGCAGCAGCATCTCAGCTGTTCCAAGATTAGTGGCTAGCGGGATCTCATACACATCACTAAGGCGCAGTAAAGCAGATATGTCTGGTTCATGAGGTTGTGATGTCAAAGGATCACGCAAAAAGATGATCATATCTATTTTATTGTCTGATACGTAAGCTCCTATTTGCTGGTCTCCCCCTAGTGGGCCGGATTTGAATAGGTGAACAGAAAGTCCTGTAGCTTCAACAATTCTTCCACCCGTTGTCCCAGTAGCGTAAAGGGTGTGATCTTTTAAAATTTCTTTATACGCTATGCTCATTTTTACCATTTCATCTTTCTTTTTATCATGAGCGATTAAAGCAATATTCAGTTTCATCAAATCATCCACTCCATTCAGCATTCTTTTCTCTTTCATCATATCACTTAATCTTTGAAAACCAAATGAAGTTTGTTCCGTGGCACCTTTTTTCTGTAAGTTCAATTTCTTGAAGCCTGTTTCTACTTTCGTTACACTAAAAATAGATCAAAAATACAAAAAGTGAAGGGGATTTTTATGGGTAAAAAAATTGCAACAGTCATTACCAAACTATTCGAGGACTCAGAATTTACTTCTCCAAATGAAGCTTTGACCGAAGCTGGTCACGAAGTCGTTACCATCGGATTTGAAGCTGGTGAAACAGTTGAAGGTAAAAAAGGCGAAGCGTCTGTCACTATCGATAAAGGGATTGACGATGTAAAACCTGAAGAATTTGACGCTTTACTGATTCCAGGCGGTTTTTCTCCAGATCAACTTCGTAAAGATGATCGTTTCCTTGCTTTCGTAAAAGCTTTCTCAAATGACGAAAAGCCTATCTTCTCGATTTGTCACGGTCCACAACTGTTGATCAATGCAGAAGTTGTAAAAGGCAAAAAAATCACAGCCGTTAAACAAGTCGCTGTTGATTTAAAAAATGCTGGCGCAGACTTTGTAGATGCTGAAGTAGTAACGGATGAAAGCGGACTGATTTCAAGCCGTACTCCTGAAGATTTACCTGCTTTCAACAAAGCGATTGTAGAAGCATTAAATTAATCGCTTACTAAATAAGTAATTTTTCATAAAAGTACCGTAAAAACTTCACCATGCTTTCATGAACTAAATCCGTGAAGTTGGTATACTATTTTTAGTCGTTTAAGTAAACTTAAAATTTCATTCTCTTTTCTCCCCCTAATGAAAAGAGACTTATCCCTTAAAGCAGAAACCCTATCCCGGTTTCTGCTTTTTTATTTGGACAGTAAAAAAAAAAGTCGAGACAACTCGACTCTTTTTAAAATCTAGATTTTCTTCCTGCTTATTCCTTTTTAACCGACTTCATTTCACCATCATACAACCGAAGCGCATAAGATATCAGTGCTGCCCCAATAAAATCTATCATACTGCCTAAAATCAGACCAAAAAACCGATAACTGACCAAGTCGTTGACAAATGCTCCGCTTGATAAATTTGCCAACAACAGAGATAAGGGGTTGGTAAAAAAGTTGGCTATGGCGTAATTGCGGACCATCGCATATTCCACGAATACATTGAGAATCACAATAATGGTGATCGTCGAAATGACATTCAAATCAAAAGAAAATAATACGATCCCCACTAATAAACCAACCATTCCTCCGACGATTCTCTGTATATTACGTTGAAAGATGGCAATCAGCTCACTTCCCTGCAAAACCGCAGCACAAGAGATTGTTACCCAATAAGGGTTCCCTAATCCTAGAGCCATTCCGATGTAGGTAGCGAAGAAAATAATACAAGCATGATGAATCGAAGATAACAATAACCGTGAATCATGTGTGAGTGTATGTTTCCATCTTTCGTTAAAAGAACTATTCTCTATAGAGACCTCCACACCGCTTAATTTGCGATGTGCGATCCTGACGATGACAGCAACTCCAATGGATGCCGCGACTCCTAAAGCAACATAGGCAGTAGCCGCTGCAATTCCGCTAAAGTCTAAGGAGGTTCCTGTTGCCATCGAACTGACCATAATGATGAAAAACGCTCCAGGTCTTGGCGCATGTAGAACTCTAAATACAATAAAACCGGCTAAACTGATTAGACTGATCGTGATGGGAATCACCCAAGGGACAAAGGTAGATAGGGCTCCTAAAAAGAAACCCGTTGTCATACACAGTCCTACTCTAAATATTCGCTTGATCAACTGTCTATTGGGGATAGGCAAGTAATATAAAAAGGCAAAAGCTCCTAATGCACCAAAGGTTCCGATCTGCATATTCCCTGATACATACCCTAGTAAAAGCATGATACCAGTTGTCGCTCCAGCTCCCAAGACACGTAGTATAGAGTCTTCTGTTTCTTTTATCTTCAGCAAGTCTTTAAATGCTAGGCTTATTTTATTCATTTCATCCCCCATTTCTACTAACTTTATGCATTGATGAGTATCTGCAACTCTTCTATTATATACTTTTTTTACTTACTTTTGGTGTTTTATGAGACTTTTTGGACTAAGCCTGAAAAGAAAGACAATAGAAAAAATACATTTTGAACACAATTTCTTCACAAATATTCAGTAGTATAAATACATACCAATAACAACCAACTTTTTTATATTTTCATTTTTACCTTATACTCCTCCAAAGTATCAGGTACTACTCCTTTAAACCACTTGCTCAAGCAGCAAGTGGTTTTTTTATACCTCTTTAACGGTCGGCACGCAAACACTTGACTACGCAATTCAGCTTCATAAACACGTGAACAAGAATCACGCATGACTCTTAAATAAATTCGTTAAAAGAAAAAAGTTCTATCACACTTTCTTCATATTTTGTCGCTATACTCTCTTTATACCAAACAAACAAGCTACCCCTTGTTGCTCTTTACTCCTCCAAAGTAAAGATACCCTTATCTATGATTCTAAACGAATCTAAAAGTCACCCGACGCTATCAGCAGATAGCGTCGGGTGACTTTTTGTCTTCCACTCCTTTTAGAGTAAAAAATAAGTTAGCTGTCTTTAAGCAACTTGATTTGCTTCAATAATTGACTATACTCTTTTTCTAACGGATCAGAAGAATCTTTTCCTGACAGGAGCGACAACCGTGCGATAACCGCATTTAATCGATTCTCTAACACCATCAACTCTTCTTTTGTTTCAACGGAATTTTTCGTTGGAACTTTTGACCTTGTATCAGCTGTTGCTTCTCTCGAAATCAAAGTCTGATTTTGTATTTTCCAAATATGGGTCGCAACGTTTTTAACAAATTGTTCGTCATGAGAAACAAACAATAGTGTGCCTTCGTATCCAGCTAAGGCTGCTTCGATGGCCTCTATGGAAGCTATATCCAAGTAGTTCGTCGGTTCATCCAATATGAGTACATTTGCATCACTGACCAGTAAAAGAGCCAGAGAAACCTTGTTTTTCTCTCCTCCGCTTAACACAGAGACCGGCTTAAAAACATCTTCCCCTTTAAACAACAATCTCGCCAGCAACATCCGGACGAAAGATTCTTCTTTCGTGCTCTTATGCATCACATTTTCAAGAATCGTCTTAGTTTCATCCAATAAGTCTAGGGACTGGCTAAAATAACCAAAACGAACATTTTTAGCTAAACGGATCCCATTCTCTTCTTTTAACATCATTTTTAATAAAGTTGTTTTTCCTGATCCATTCGGCCCTATTAAAGCTGTCCGAGAATGGTTCAACAATTGGAAATTGACATCATCGAACAGCTGTTGAGTTCCAAATCGTTTTACGATATGAGTTCCTGTAACCAAAATAGGGTTATGAATTTCGCTTCCTTTGTCTAACTGGATAATAACAGTAGACAATTCTACCGGCTTTTCTTTCACCTCAAGATGTTCGATTCTCTTCTCGTAGTTTTTAACCGCTCTGTCCAATGTTTTCTGATTGGACTGTCCTCCCATTTTATGCAACCGAGCTTCTGATGGACCCATCCTTTTAGGAGCTGACTTTATGCCTTGTGACTTTCGATGGGTAGTTTCCATGGCTTTCTTTAATCGTTTCTTTTCTCTCACATAGTTTTCGTACTCCTGCTGAGCAAACCTTTTTTCTAAGTTTTTTTGCTCGAGGTAATCATCGTAGTTTCCTGAGTAAAATTGGACTTTGCCTTCTTCCAGTTCTACGATCCGATTGCAGACGCGGTTCAAAAACGCCCGATCATGCGAGACGACTAAAACAGCTCCTGAAAACTGCTTCAATTGTTTTTCCAAATAATGACGCGCGTCTGTATCCAAATGGCTGGTCGGTTCATCAGCAAATAAAATCCCTGAGCGGATCGATAGTGCCTCGTTGATTTGTTGTTTTGTCTGTTCGCCTCCGCTTAACGTAATATGCGGACCATTTTCCGCTAGCTGTTCGATAAAACCGGCTAGTCCATTCAATTGAACCATTCCAGCATCGGGAGCCTCTTTACCAGCTAACACACGCAGCAAAGTTGTTTTCCCTGACCCGTTTCGCCCGACGATCCCGATTCGGTCTCCTTCATAAATGTGCCATTCCGGAATGGCGAACAATTCTTTTTCTCCAATGGCTTTCTCAATTCCTTTTGCTTCAATAAGCATAAAAAAACCTCCTTCAAATTACTGAAGAAGATCGTTTAAACGTAGCCAAATAAACCTATTTGTAGTATAGGCAAAGTCAGTTCGTTCATTCAATCTACTTTCAGTCCTCATATTGTCCACGTCAAATAAGCTGAGCAATAAAGCCGCATTAACTGAACTGTTTGATTGGTCTCTGAATTAAGATTGAATAATACGCATCGCTTCACACCTGTACCTTTCTAAGATTTCACGACTTCATTTTAACAGCTTCTGAATGCGGATACAAGATTTTATCCAAAGGAAAATAAGTTTTCTTTCATTTTAAAAGCCTTTCACGCTAATCCTTCCCTTGGTATGGTGGTTTTTCCTTTGCTAAACTGATACAATAATCATTAAAATGATGCATTATTGCATTTCTAACATTAAGGTGGGACAAACTTGAAAACTCTAGCAAGGCAAAAAGTTTCTCAAAGCAAACGAATCATCATCAAAGTAGGAACTAGTACTTTGATGTACCCGGACGGAAGCGTCAATTTGCAACGAATCGAACGTTTGGCATTTGTACTGACCGATCTGAACAACCGAGGTAAAGAAGTTATTCTTGTCTCTTCAGGAGCTATCGGTGTAGGGATGAACCTGATGAGCCTTTCTCAACGCCCGAAAACGATTCCTGAACAACAAGCTGTAGCTGCCGTTGGTCAAAGCCAATTGATGAATTTGTACAGCAAGTTCTTTTTGAGCTATGGACAAATCATTGGGCAAATTTTAATGACACGCGACATTGTTGATTTTCCAGAAAGCCGCATGAACGCTTCAAACACATTTGAACAGTTACTAAAAACCGGCGTAATTCCTATCGTAAATGAAAATGACTCTGTTTCAGTCGAAGAATTGGATCATTTGACAAAATTTGGGGATAATGACCAATTATCTGCAGTCGTAGCCGAAATCACTAATGCTGATTTATTGATCATGCTGACCGATGTGGAAGGCTTTTATGATAAGAATCCGAACACGCATCAAGATGCTGTCTTATTTTCAGAGATCTCAGACATTACAGATCAGCATTACCAACAATCCGGCGGGCAAGGATCTCGCTTTGGAACTGGCGGTATGATCACTAAATTGAAAGCTGCCGAATACATGATCGGGCTTGATGCTCAAATGGTACTGACGAACGGGAAAGAACCGGATACGATTTTTGATATCGTAGTTGGTAAAGAAGTCGGCACATTATTTACTTCAAAAGTCCAATAAGAAAGGAAGTTTATTATGGAGAGTGTAATTCAGTTAGGAATAAACGCTAAGAAAGCTGCACGAAAGCTGGCTCAAGCTTCTGCAAAAGAAAAAAAAGCGGCTTTATTTATTATGAGCGAGTTGTTGATTGAAAAAAAAGACTTGATCATTGCAGCGAATCAAAAGGATTTGGCTGCTGCTGAAACAAACGGGATCAAAGGTACCATGTTGGACCGCTTATCACTAGATGAAGATCGTATCTTGGCTATGGCAGCAGGTATCGACCAAGTGGCAGACTTGCCTGATCCTGTAGGGACCATTCATTCTATGCGCACGTTGGATAATGGATTGAAAATAGGTCGTCAAAGCGTTCCTCTTGGAGTGATCGGGATCATTTATGAGTCTCGTCCAAACGTGACTACTGACGCTGGTGCTTTATGTTTCAAATCTGGAAATGCTGTGATTTTACGTGGCGGAAAAGAAGCTATTCACACAAATAAAGCCATCATTTCTATTCTTCAAGAAGCTCTCAGCCAAACTGATTTCCCACAAGAATCAATCCAATTAGTAGAAGACACTTCACGAGCTTCTTCTGTTGCATTGATGACCTTGACGGATTATCTAGATGTGCTGATCCCTAGAGGCGGAGCTGGCCTGATCAAAGCAGTAGTAGAAAATGCTACTGTTCCAGTTATTGAAACAGGTGTCGGAAACTGCCACGTGTATATTGATCAACATGCTCAACTGGATATGGCAAAAGATATCATTGTGAATGCGAAATGTTCTCGTCCTTCAGTGTGCAACGCTGCTGAAACTTTATTGATCCATGAAGAAGTTGCTGCTGCGTTCTTACCAGAGATTGAAAAAGCTTTGTCTGAATACGATGTTGAATTGCGTGCCGACGACAAAGCAGCTGCTATTTTATCTTCTTCTGTTCCTGCAACCCAAGAAGATTGGGAAATAGAATTTTTAGATTATATTTTAGCTGTGAAAGTCGTCTCTTCTATTGAAGAAGCGATGGAACACATCAATAAATACAGTACCGGTCATTCTGAAGCAATCGTTACAGATGATTACGCTGCCGGACAACGTTTCCTTCACGAAGTTGATTCTGCTGCTGTTTATATCAATGCTTCTACTCGTTTCACTGATGGTTTTGAATTTGGTTTTGGTGCAGAGATTGGAATCAGTACTCAAAAAATCCATGCTCGCGGACCAATGGGCTTGCCTGAATTGACCTCTTATAAAACGATCGTGTATGGGAATGGTCAAATACGATGAACGAAAAAATGTCTATTGCTGTTGTGGGCGGCGGAATCGTCGGTTCCACAACAGCTTTTTACCTTAGTCAACAACCTAATTATGAAGTGACGTTATACGATAACGGAGTAGGTCAAGCAACTTCTGCTGCTGCGGGGATCATTTGCCCTTGGTTGTCTCAGCGCAGAAACAAAAAGTGGTACCAACTAGCGGCTAAAGGTGCAGCTTTTTACCCTGCTTTGATTCAAGACCTTGGTGAAGACCCTGATCGTTCTGCTATTTACCGTCAAGTAGGTGCCTTAGTCATCAAAAAAACGCCTAAGTTGCTGGAAAAATTAGAAAAAATAGCGACTAAAAGACGGGAAACCGAACCGACCATTGGAGAGTTGTCGATTCTATCCCCTGAAGAAGTCCACGAAAAAATGCCGCTCCTTCATATATCAGAATCTGCCCTGTTCGCTTCGGGAGGAGCTAAAGTAGACGGTGCTTTACTAACAGAAAAATTGCAAGAACAAGCTTTGAAAAATGGAGCTTGTGTCATGAAAGAAGCTGCCGAGCTTTCTATTCAACATACACAACCTCAGCCTTATACATTGACCACTTCATCTGGTCAGAAATCGTTTGATAAAGTTGTCTTGGCTGTCGGAGCGTGGCTTCCTGAGGTATTAACCCCATTAGGGTATGACGTCGATATACGCCCGCAAAAAGGGCAATTGGTCGAGCTGCATGTAAATGCCGAGACCGACGACTGGCCAGTAGTGATGCCGGATGGTGAAAAAGACATCATCCCATTTGCAAACGGCAAAGTGATTGTAGGGGCAACCCACGAAAACGATCAAGGTTACGATTTAGAACCAACTAAACGGCACTTGCGAGTGATGCTGGATGAAGCGATCGAACTGGCACCGGATCTGGCTGAAGCGGAGATTAAGGGTATCCGAGTAGGAACAAGAGCTTATACATCTGATTTCGCTCCCTTTTTCGGCGAAGTTCCTGATGCTCCCGGCCTTTACGCTGCCAGCGGTCTGGGTTCGTCAGGCCTGACTTCAGGACCAATCATCGCTCGTATCCTTACACAACTCATCAACGGTGAGGATGCGGACCTTTCGCCAAATGACTATCCTATTGAAAATTACATCTCAAAACGATAAAAAACTCGAAACCTGACTTATAATCAGGTTTCGAGTTTTTTTACTGAATTTCCTCGCCATTTACAATTAAGAAATTATCGTTCACGGTCGCATCGATAATAGAATGCTTTTTAATATAATCTGCAATCAATTCACTCATATCCTTCGTTACTTCTCGAATGATTTTAGATGCATCGAACATGGTATAGTCTCCACCTCCGATGGCTCTGTACTGATTCGTCACAACTTCAAGCCGCTCTTCATCTTGGATAGAACGACCATCTTTTTCAAATCGAACAATACGTTCGCCAATTGGTTTACTGACATCTATCGTGTAATCGATCCCTTCATACATATCGTAATTATAATATTGAGGTTTAGGATGTACATATGCCCAATTTAGCCCTATGGATCCATCACTTTCCAGTGCAAAATAGCCCGCAGCTTTTTCTATAGCAGCTTTTAATTCAGCCCCAGTCAAATCTAGTATGGCCAAAGTATTCGGATAAATATAATTAGTAACGATATCCCTCATCGTAATCGTTTGTTGGAATCCTTTTCCCGTATCTGTGAGCAGCGATGTGCCAGAAATCGCTGCACCCGTAGCTTCCATTTGTACTTTATGGATCAGTTCTATGTAAGGATGTTCTTTCAAACGCACCATATGAGCATCTTTAATCTCCATATTTCCAGATACTGTACCTAATGGTTCATCCAGCCACTTTTCTACTTCATCATGCAATGCTTGGAACTTTTGAGTCAGTGCTTCTTCGCTTTTCTTCCCTTCCACAGAAATCAGCGTCGGCTTTACAGAATTGACTTTAAATTTAGAACCCGCCTTCTCAAAATCCACTACTACTTTGCCTACAAAGCTTCCTTTATCCCCCGGTTGGACAATAGCTACTCCATTGACCACTTCAGCTATCTTGCGGTGCTGATGACCTGTTAACAGAACATCTATCCCTTCCACTTCGTAGAGCAGCTCATACCCCTCGTTTTCTCCAGTCAACAGTTCAGTAGGTTCGCCTGTTTTCAGATCTCTTTCAAAACCGCCGTGATAACTGACAACTACGACATCTGCCTCAGCTCGCAATTTAGGAACGATTTCTTTTGCACACTCTACAGCCGATTGGAAATGAAGTCCAGCATAATTGTCCGGGTGCTCCCAGTGAGGAATGTACTGTGTTGTCAGACCTAGAAAACCGATTTTTACGCCTTCTTTTTCAATTATTCGATACCCTTGACCAAATGCAGATTCTCCATCTTCATTCAAGATATTGGCCGATAAAACAGGAAACTGACTAGCTGAAACAGCTTTTTTTAAATACTCCAGGCCATAATTCAAACTGTGGTTCCCGATAACGCCTACATCGTAGTGCATCTCATTTAGTGCTTGAATCAATTCACTTGGGTCTTGTCGCTGTTTTGCCAAATAATAACTCAGCGGAGAACCTTGTATGTAATCTCCATTTTCTACGGCAAAAACAGGCCCTTTTGCATTTAGACGTTCTTCTTTAAAAATACTTGCTGCTTTCAAAATACCGAATGGTTCATCCATATTTCTTTTCTGGTAATTAGTCGAAAATAAATAACCGTGTAAGTCGCTTGTCTCGAGTATTGTCAGTTCCATGAGCGTCATCTCCATCATTTGATACTTCTCATTTTAGCATATAAAATACCGACCGAGAAAACAGCTTTCTCGGTCGGTATGTTTCAATTATAAACAAGGTTAAATCTTTTTGTAGAGCTTTCGTTTTTTATCTAATCATTTTATTGTGGAGCTACTACTTCGTATTCCCCAGTAACAGGATTCATTCTTTTAACTTGATCTTCAGAAAGACTGTACTCAAACATTCCAATCATATTAGATATTTCTACTCCATCTACTTCATGTGAATGACGGATCTCTATTTGATAAGTATCTTCTCCTATTTTAGAAGTGAAGAATTGGTTTTCAGCAGGCGAAATGCCTGTTTGAGCAATCACTTGATCCAACACATAAATTTCTTCTTCTTCAGCTGTCATTTCTGATTCAGAAGTAGCTGTTTCGCTTTCTTCGGAAACTGTTTCAGTTTGTTTGGTTTCTTCTTTTTCAGTTAACCATGATGCTAGTTCTTCGTCAGAAACAGTCGCAATATCTTTGCCGGTTTCATCGGAGTATTCTTGACTGACTAAAACAGAATTCCGTTCATCTTTATACTCTGAATCTTCGACTACTTCATTGACCGGTTCTTCTTTAGCTGTTTCTACTTGTGCTGCAGTAATTTTTTCTTTCAGCTCCAAAGCTTTCGTTTCTAATTCTTCGTATTCAGAAAGATCGTTTTGCAATAACAGTTCCAATGTACCGCCTGCTTCACTGTATTTGCCTGATTCATATAACACTAGACTTTCGTCATACATATTTTGGTAAACACTTTCGCTCTGTGTAGTTTCTACACTAGATTCCATTTCTTGCGAACTGGATGTTGCTGCACTGTTTTCACCATTTCCACAAGCTCCAATAACTAATGTACTTAATAACAGAATGGCTGACGCTACTTTTTTGTGTTTCATGTCATTCCTCCCTTTCTTTTTTGAGCTGATTTTTGTACTCTCTATTGCATCAGCTTTAAGGAAGCAATCGTTTGGATAAGAACTACCTTCCTTGAATCAATTATATAAAGAATACACGAAAAATACTATCAAAATAATATTATTCTCACCGGTCATTCCTTTTCAAATTTCCTCAAAGCCTGTATACTGGTACATGGAGGTGAAAAAATGAAACAATTTATTCAAGAATTTAAAGATTTTGCTTTTAGAGGCAATGTCTTAGACCTAGCTATCGGGGTCGTTATCGGTTCAGCGTTTACAGGTATTGTTACTTCGCTGGTAGAAAATATCATCAACCCTGTTGTTGGTGCTCTTACAGGAGGAACTGATTTAGCTGGTCTTTCTTTAACGATTGCCGGAGTTGAATTAACTTATGGCGCTTTTATTAGTTCGATCATTGATTTTCTGATCATTGCACTTGTCATTTTTGTATTTATAAAATTTATCAACAATGCACAAATGAAATTCAACAAAAAAGTGGAAGAAGAAACTGCTGAAGTTGAATTGCCGCTGACAGAACAATACTTAAAAGAAATCCGTGATTTATTAGCAGATAAAAAAGATTCGACAATTTAATGAAAAAAATAGCGAGACAAAACAATGCCGGATGAGAAGTCTATTCTCATTCGGCATTTTGTTTCTCGTAATCTAGGCTGCGTTTTGTTCCGCTCCTTTTATTATCCTTCGTACGTTGCGTATAAGATAGCTTTTAGTTCAGAGATCAGTGGTTCTTTTGGATTAGCTGTTGTACATTGATCTTCAAAAGCTAACTCTGCCAATTTGTCTGCTGCTTGGTCCAACTGTTCTTTCGTCACGCCTTGTGCTTTCATGCTCATTTCGATGTTTAACTTTTTACCTAACTGGTAAATATTTTGCACTAATGCTTCTACCAACTCTTCAGTTGTTGAACCTTCCAAGCCAAGATATCTAGCAATCTCAGCGTAGTCTTCATCTGCTCTGAAGTATTCATATTTTGGAAAAATTTGATGCTTTGTTGGAGCTGATGCATTGTAGCGAATGACATGCGGCATTAAAATCGCATTTGCTCTGCCATGCGGTATTTCGAATTCAGCACCTATTTTATGAGCTAACGAATGATTGATCCCTAGGAATGCATTTGCAAATGCCATACCAGCTAAAGTAGAAGCATTATGCATTTTTTCTCGTGCTTCTTCTGTGCCATAAGCATAAGATTCTTCCAAGTATTCAAAGACTAACTTGATCGCTTGTAAGCTCAATCCTTTTGTATAATCACTTGCCATAACAGATACATAAGACTCTATGGCATGTGTCAGCACATCCATACCTGTATCAGCTGTGATCGATTTTGGAACAGTCATGACAAACTGGGAATCGATAATTGCTACATCAGGTGTCAAAGCATAGTCTGCTAATGGGTATTTCACATTGATCGCATTGTCTGTAATAACTGTAAATGGTGTTACTTCTGATCCTGTACCAGATGTTGTTGGTATCGCAACAAAGGTCGTTTTCTTTAAGTCAGGAATCTTGTACGTTCTCTTACGAATATCCATAAATTTTTGTTTTGCTCCGCTAAAGCTGGATTCCGGTTGCTCATAGAACAGCCACATTCCTTTAGCGGCATCCATTGCTGAACCGCCTCCTAAAGCAATGATCGTATCTGGTTGAAATTCTTTCATTGCTGCTGTACCACGTTCAACCGTCTCAATAGATGGGTTCGGTTCAACATCTGAAAAAATACGAACAGCTACTGAATCTTGGCGTTTGTTCAATTCATTTTCCACAATATCTGCATATCCGAACTCCACCATTCCTGGGTCACAGACGATAAATGCACGTTTGACATTCGGCATTTTCTGCAAATACTGAACAGAGTTTTTTTCGAAATAGATTTTTGGCGGCAATTTAAACCATTGCATGTTGTTTCTCCTTTTGGCTACTGTTTTCAAATTGATCAAATTGACCGCTGAAACGTTTGTAGAAACTGAGTTACGACCGTAACTTCCGCAACCAAGAGTTAATGATGGAAGCATATTGTTGTAAATATCTCCGATTCCGCCTTGAGCAGTTGGCGAATTGACGATGATTCGACCAGCTTTCATTTTTTCACCAAATTCTGCTGCAAGATCCATTCGTTTTGTATGAATAGCAGCGGAGTGGCCTAAGCCGCCAAGCTCCAACATTTTTTGGCACAATTCAAATCCGTGTTCAGTAGTCTCTGCTTTTAACATGGCTAACACAGGAGATAATTTTTCTCTGGATAAAGGATAATCGCTTCCTACGCCTTCCAACTCCGCCATCAGTATTTTTGTTCCTTTCGGAGCTTTGATGCCTGCAAGCTGTGCAATCGTGTCTGCAGACTGTCCGACAATAGCAGGATTAACTGCTGTTTTATCCATTGTCATGACTGCATCTTCCAATAAAGGCAACTCTTTTTTAGAAACGAAGTAAACACCTTGACGCTCAAATTCAAAACGGACCTCTGAGTAAATTTCTTTGTCGACGATCACTGCCTGTTCAGAAGCACAGATCATTCCATTATCAAAGGTTTTAGAAACAATGACATCATTTACAGCACGTTTGATTTTTGCTGTCTTTTCAATATAACTTGGAACGTTTCCCGGTCCTACCCCAAGAGCTGGCTTGCCTGTTGAATACGCTGCTTTGACCATTCCTGAACCACCTGTAGCTAAAACGATGGCAATATCCGGATGGTTCATCAAACCATTCGTTGCTTCTAAAGATGGTGTTTCGATCCATTGAATGATATTATTCGGTGCTCCTGCCTTTACTGCAGCTTCATACAATACTTTAGCTGCTTCAGCAGATGACTTTTGTGCACTTGGATGGAATGCAAAAATGATTGGATTTCTTGTTTTAACCGCAATCAGTGCTTTGAACATTGTAGTTGAAGTTGGATTTGTCACTGGAGTCACTCCGCAAACCACACCAACTGGACTAGCGATCGTCATTACACCTGCTTGTTCATCATCTTGAATAATCCCTACTGTTTTATCATTTTTAATGTCATGCCAGATGGATTCTGTCGCAAACATATTTTTCACACATTTGTCTTCGTAAATCCCTCTTTTTGTTTCTTCTACAGCCATTTTTGCTAAGCGCATATGGTCGTTCAATCCAGCTAACGCCATTTGATGAACAATATGATCGATCTGCTCTTGATTGAAATCTTCCAATTCAACCAAAGCATGCTTCGCTTTATTGGTATATTTCTGAATCATTTCTTCTACAGTAACTTCTGACTTTTTCATTTCTTTTACAACTTCTTTTAACATTACTTTCCCTCCATAACTTGTTATGTTTTTCACATATGATTATAGCTCGCTATTTTCGGAAAGTAAAGCATTTTTGTGATTAAATTCACTTGAATCTGTATCACAAATTCGTTCTTCCTGTTTCAGTCTGTTCAATCATTTTCGTTTGAAAAGAAAGGAAAAACTTCTATTTAATGTGTTGTACATAATTGAATGTTCAAAAAACAGTTCAAAACATTGTTACATTGTGAGCATATTTTTTTGAATTTTTTTATTTTTTGTCCTAAATTTATACCAAAACAGGTATGGGCCTTAAAAGGCTCATACCTGTTTTCTTTACTAACCTATTTCATGATAAGCAGCATACACTTCTTGTTTTTTCAGTTCACGTACTTTGGCTACTTCTTTTATCGCTTCTTTACTGCGCAAGTTATGTTCTTCCATCATTAGTTGAACGTGTTCTTGTATCGTCAATGTGTTCCAACTTGTATCTTCTTCAGGAAATAAAGAGCCTTCACTATTGCCTTCTGCAATCAAACAAAACTCTCCGCGAATTTCTGAGGTCTGAGCCCATTCAAGTACTTCACTCAGGGTTCCGCGAATAAATTCCTCATAACGTTTCGTCAGTTCACGACACAAAACGATTTTTCTAGTGTCACCTAATACGGTTCCCATATTTTTCAACACCTCTTTTAAGCGATGCGGCGACTCATATAAGATAACCGTCTCTGGACGCTGGTTCAATTCTTCTAGCGCTTCGATCTGGTCTTTCTTTTTGCGGGGTAAAAATCCATAAAAATAAAAAGGCTGTGGGCTGAGTCCAGAAGCAATCAATGCTGTAAGAGCTGCATTAGCTCCTGGAAGCGGCACGACTGTGATTCCCGACTCAATACAAGCTACTACTAAATCATGGCCTGGATCGCTAATAGAAGGCATTCCAGCATCACTCACTTGAGCAATATCTGATCCATTTTCTAAACGTTCGATCAATTGCCCAATTCTTTCTTGAGAATTGTGCTCATGGAAACTGATTTGACTTGTCTTGATCTCAAAATGATTTAATAACTTTTGTGTATTGCGCGTGTCTTCCGAGGCAATAAGGTCTACCTCGTTTAAGGTTCGAATCGCCCGAAAAGTCATATCTTCTAAATTTCCGATTGGAGTCGGAACAAGATACAACGTTCCTGTGGACTGAACCTCAAAACTCTTTTGCTGAAACATGTGCAGTTTCCTCCTTAGTTTCTACCATTTCCAAGTTCACCACGCATGCCTGCCGGGTATCGAGCGGGAATTTCACCCCTCGTTGCATGAGATAGCTTTCTTTCTTTTTACGGGTTTGCTTCTTAAATGCGTATTCTGCTTTTGTGGCTTCGCTTCTTGTGAAAAAGCCCTCAGCATAAATCATCTTTGCTGGACGCCTGTTACTCGGCTTCGTATACTTAGCACCTGTTCCAGCATTGTGTTCAGCTTCTCGGCGCTTTAAATCGGTTGTATAACCGCCATAAAATGTTCCGTCCGCACAAAACAATACATAAAAGTAGCTAATCACTTTCTTTTCCAAATAACATAGCACTCACTTCCGGCAAGTATTCATTCTCTTCGTTGTAGACGATCAAAGGAGGCAACACTCTAAAACCAGTATCTTTACCATCTTTGATTCCTTCAATCAAAATCGTATTGGCTTCTTTCCCAATTTTAGGATACACAAACCGTAGTTTTTTCGGTGCTAAACGATGGGCTTTCATCGTTTCTAAAATCTCCAGCAACCGATCCGGACGATGGACAAAATAAGCTTTGCCATTCATTTTCAGCAATCCGCTGGTCACTTCCATCACTTCTTCCAAGTTCGTGTGCAGTTCATGACGGGCGATCGCTAAATGTTGATTCGGATTGCGCGTACTTTTCTCAGTAGCTGCGAAATAAGGTGGGTTGCACGTCACTACATCCACCGTATCTTTGGGTATCCAATTCGATACATCTCCAATAGCTCCTTTAATTACCGACACCTGATCTTGTAGATTATTCATGCGAATACTGCGCTCAGCCATATTAGCCAATCGCTCTTGCAATTCGATTCCGATCACTGGGCTCTTTGTTTTTTGACTAAGGATTAACCCAATAACGCCATTTCCTGCACATAAATCCACTACTTTTCCTTTGTGGTGCTTAGGAACTTGAGCAAAATCTGCTAGTAAAATCGCATCAAGTGAAAATGAAAACACTGATGGACTTTGGATAATACTTAAATCATGGCTGATCAATCGGTCGAGCCTTTCGTCGTTTTGTAATAACTGATCCATTTTTACACTTCCTCCATACACTATACTTTTTTATTATAGCATAATGAAGGTATCCCATTTGATAGAAGTTTTGCCTTCACAGCGTTATTTATCTAAAGACAGAATAATTTTTCCGATATTTTTATTGGCTTCCATATAGCGGTGCGCTTCTTGCACTTCTTCAAATGGAAACACGCGGTCTATGATCGGATGGATTTTCTTATTTTTGAAATGAGGCAAGGCATCTTTGACAAAATCAGCTGTCAATTCAGCTTTGTATTCATCACTTCTAGCAGTCAGCAAAGTTCCTTTAAGCGTGATTCTTTTCCCCATCAATTCCCACAAGTTCATTTCTTTTATCACTGCTCCGCCTAATGTTCCAATAACGATCCAACGACCATCCACTTTGATCGATCGGAAGTTTTTCTCCCAGTAAGAAGCCCCTACAAAGTCTAAAATCAAATCGACTCCTCTGCCTTGAGTCACTTCTTCAACGCGTTCAGAAAAATCCTCTATTTTGTAATTGATCACTGCATCTGCACCTAAGTTCTTGCAAAAATCCAATTTTTCTTGCGACCCGGCAGTAGTGATCACCGTTGCTTTTGTCAAAACTTTTGCTAGTTGAATAGCAGCCGTTCCTACTCCGCTCCCGCCTGCATGAATCAATACCGTTTCGCCTTCTTTTAACTCACCCAGCCAGTACAATGTCTGATACGCCGTCAAGAATACCTCAGGGATGGCTGTTCCTTCTTCAAATGAAAACTCATCTGGCAACACAATAGCTCTTTCCACAGGTATCGTCACATACTCTGCATAACTTCCGTCATTCACTAAACTTGCTACTCGAGTTCCTGGAGCAAAATCAGGATTTCCACTGTTGTTTTCTTCCACTACCCCAGCCATTTCGACACCTAAGATAGGATAAGGAGGCTGCAGTTGCTTGCTTTCTCGTTTCAAAATGTCTGTTCTGTTGATAGCACTGGCAGCCACTTTCACTAGCAGCTCTCCTTCACGAGCTACAGGTTTTTCACGGTCTTCAATCACTAGTTCCTCTGCACTTCCTGGTTGTTTGATACTAACAGCTTTCATGTTATCTCACCTTTCTGGGTCCTTTTGTTTATTTACTATAACACGTCATTTTTTAGATATCTATTCGCATGCCACAGCTTCAAAACTGGGCGAATTTCTATTTTTCGGCCATGAGTTGTTATGCATTAGTGCTCATGGCCGTTCGTTGCTGCCTTTTCGGCCATGAAGAGTTTGTCGCTCGCTCTCATGGCCGAAATGAATCCAATATTAGCCATGAGGTCTCAATTCTAGATCCTCATGGCTGATAAATGGTTTCCTTTGTCTTTTGCGATTCTAGCAGCATTTATTTGACCCACAAAAAATACCCATCCATTACCAATCATTAGACTGGTATTGTCTGAGTATTCTAATACGTTTTAAATTAGCGACGCTCACCATAAATAACGTTCAAACAAAACGCGCACGATTCATCGTTGACTCTTCTTGAGCCGTAGAACACATTACAGACATGGAATCCATCTTCATAAATTTTTTCCAAATTCAGTCGGGATTTTGACATTTCCGTTCCGCTTGCTTCTTTGTTTGCATCTTCTTGCTGTTTTTCCAAATCTGTCAGACGGTCTCTTAAATGTTGATTCTCGATTCTCAATGATGCATTTTCTTCAACAAGTGCTTCGACTTCATCTTTTAATTCTGAAATTCGATTCAATGTTTCGCCTGCATCATTTTCCAAACGATTGAAACTATCAAACAATGCTTTTTTATCCATTTTCTCACCCACGCTTATCATTGATCTCCTTTCAAAATAAGTTATTCTCTTGATAAAAGGGCTCTTTCGTCCATCAAACGAATAGCTAACTGTTCAAATACGCCTTGCGCATTGACATTACTCTCTAATTTTTTTTGACTGGTTAAAACTTCTTCCAAGGATGAAACGATGATCCTTGAAGATTTATCCTCCGCAAATCGCGTCAATTCCTGACGGTATCGAGGAAAAGCCAACTGCTTAGTATCAGCATCAAAAGCCAGCTTCAAAGCGTCACGATAAATAATCAATAGCAACTCCAGAGCCATTTGATAGTGAGTACGTTCTTTGAAATGGTTCATGATAGACGTTTGGACAAACACAAAGCTTTGTTTGTCTTTTTTCGCTATTTTCAAAAACCATTTCCATATCAATTGATGGGCATCTATAAACCATTCATCTTGGCTCATCTCAACAGCTTTTGTTACATCATTAGTCAAGTGGACTAATAACGCTGCTTGGTTTGGGGTAACTCCAGTGTTCTCTAATTCTTCTTGCAGTACCGGTTTTGGAAGAGGTGAAAAGTGAATCAGCTGACATCTAGATAAGATAGTAGGCAAGACGCGATTTTTAGCAGTCGTTAATAGAAATGCCGTCACATTTCCGTTAGGTTCTTCTAGAAACTTCAATAGACTGTTCGCTGCTCCAGCCGTCATTTTTTCAACGTCTGTTACAATGAACACTTTTTTGTTTCCTTCCACTCCACGTTTGCCGAATTCAGACTTTAAGTAGCGTATTTGTTCCACTTTGATCGACAGCCCGCTCGGTTCCACTTCCACGACATCAGGATGATGTCCTTCCAATATTCGTGTACAATTTTGGCAAGTTGTACACGGCAGACCTTCATTTTTGTGTTCGCAAAAAATGCCCGCTGCGACCCATAGAGCCAATTCTTTTTTACCAGTCCCTCGTGCGCCTTCAAATAGATAAGCGTGAGCCAACTTATTGTGTTGCATGTTTTTTTGAAATTGCTGTATTAATACAGGCTGAAGCCGATTTATTCTATTTTTGATTGGATTTCACGACCTTGCTGTACTGAAATTTTTATTTCATTTGTTAAATTCATTTCGTTGTTAGAAACGTTCAAATTGTTCGACAGGCATAACAAAAACCGTAGCGCCTCCGACTTCAACTTCAACAGGATAAGGGAAACTCGTTTCAAGAGAAACATCAAAACTAGTAGGAGGAAGCATGTATTGTTCTCTTGCAGAACAATTTTCGCGAATAACGTCCAACACTTCATCCACTCGTTCTTCTTCTACCCCTACGATAAAAGTCGTATTTCCCGCTTTTAAAAATCCACCTGTTGTAGATAACTTCGTAGCTCGAATACCTCTTTCTACAAACTCGTTTGATAACCGGTTTCCATCTTTGTCTTGAACAATCGCTAATATCAGTTTCATCCTTAACACCCTCCTGTTTCACTTATACTCTGTTTTTCAATTTTTCCACGATAATTTTATAGCACTCATCCACTACTTCATCCAGCTCTTGAGCAGCATCAATCAGTGTGATGCGTTCTGTGTGTTCATCTGCTAATTTCAGATAAGCTTCATGTACTTTTTCATGGAACTCCAATTTTTCTTGGTCTAAACGGTCAAACTGACGATCAGCTTTCCCTTTATGAATGCGTTCCAATCCTACACTTGCTTCAATATCCAAATAAAGTGTAAAATCCGGTTCAATGTCATTTGTCGCAAAACGATTGATAGAAGCTACTTCTTCCATTCCAATCCCGCGAGCATGTCCTTGATAAGCCAACGAACTGTCTACGAACCGATCACATAAAACGATTTCACCACGATCCAAAGCTGGTAAGATTTTCTCCATTAAATGCTGTCTTCTGCCCGCAGCATACAGCAGTGCTTCAGTGCGTATATCCATTTCTGTATGTTCAGGGTCCAGAATCAATTCGCGAATTTTTTCAGCAATTCGACTGCCACCAGGTTCTCTTGTAGATACAATACGTTCTCCCAAAGTTTGTTCCAATTTTGGAAGCAACTCTTTTATGACACTCGTTTTGCCGGCCCCATCTGGACCTTCAATGGTTATAAAAATTCCCTTCAACTTCAAAAACCCCTCAATCTTTTATCTTATTTATCATTATACTGTATCTCAACGATTCAGTCTAATCGATTTCCTGCAAGTTTGAAAAAAAATCCATTTCCAATTGATCATTTAATCCAACTACACGCATGTTTTGTTCCAGATAAAAGCTTAATTGTTCAACGGTTTCTTTTGTGCATTTTTCTCCTTTTAGCACTAAAGGTATTCCGGGAGGATAAGGAACGATATTTCTAGCAGCAATCTTCCCAGCAGCTTTGTCTAACTGAACTTTTTTGATCGACAATTGTTGCTGTTGTTCATAAGAAATCGCCAATTCTGAAAGCAACGGAAATTGTCCCATATTGAAGTGAACCGAATGGTCATTCAAAATCTCTGAGGAAGTTTTAGGCAGTTTCACTGTCTTCACTCTTTGTAGAGACTGGTCGTCTTTTTTCACTAGAGGGAAAGTCAGCAAAACGCTGTCTTCATCGTTTTTTTCTGGAAACATTCCTTGTTCTTCCAATACACTCAACAATTGATTGCCGCTTTGTCCCGGCCAATACAATCTGACTTTCAAAGGATCGTCACTATGTAAATAGACCAAGCCTGACTGTTTAAACCTTTCCATCCAATCATCACGATAAGCCAGTGTTGCTTTCAGGTCTTCTTCATCGAATTGAGAGGCAAAGAAGCGTGCGTATTCTAAACTGTGCATCAACACGTAAGACGGGCTGCTTGATTGCAGCATATGCAGGTACTGCTCGACTTTTTGCTGGATTGTTGCTGAGGTTTCGTGGTGAATATGCAAGTAGCCCGTTTGGGTCATGGCCGGCAACATTTTATGAGCCGACTGCACCACAATATCTGCTCCTAAACTAAGAGCTTGTTTTGGAAATGGATCTCCCAATACAAAGTGTGCACCATGCGCCTCGTCCACCAAAACAACCGCTCCTCTTTGATGAGCATATTTCGCAATTTTGTCCAATGAAAATACTTGGCCGTTGTAAGAGGGATAGGTCAAGATGACTGCTTTTATCTCTGGGTACTTTTCAAATGCTGCTTCTATACTTTCCAACGATACTCCGACTGCTTCTCTTTTTTCTGTTTGATAAGCTGGTGTTACAAATACTGGTCGGACACCTGCCAACTCCAAAGCATGAATAATCGACTGGTGACACGTTCTGTCCACCAATACCCAATCTCCTTTGGAAGTTGCTCCCATAACCATGGCCAAATTTCCTACTGTTGAACCGTTGACAAGATAGTAACTTTTTTTACTGCCGTAAAAGCTGCTCAATAATTCTTGACTTTCTTTCAACACATCCTCTGGTTCGTGCAAATAGTCCAATCCTGTCACTTCTGTTTGGTCGAATGGCAACATTTGCTTCATAGCGGAATCCATCGGCCAATTCATACCGTTTTTATGTCCTGGAACATGAAAAGACATTGTTTCTTTTTTTACGTGATCGTTGAGTGCACAAAAAAGAGGACGGCGCTGTTGTTGAACATTCTTGCTTCGTTTCACAACTTTCACCATCCTTAGTTAGTTTTATTCTTATTTTTTTGAGCTGTATGCGCTCAAATCGCCTTTTATCTTTCGATACCGCGCTTCTTTGAACAAATAAAAGAACTTCGCTTCAGCTAATTTTGTTTGCGCAAATAAGTAATCATCCGTTTCAATAGAGGTTTCTTCTATTTTTCTTGCATGCTCCCAGTCTTCTCTCAATCTGGTCATAAGAAGCAATAAAGATTCATCATATTCTCTGCGCAACCGATATTTTTTCTTCCATTTCATTTTGCTTCCAACTTTCTTATGGTACATGAGACAATGCTACGTAGGTGACTTAGGTTTAAGGACGACGAGCGAGCTTCATTTTCTATCTAAAACGAGCTTCACATGGCAGCTTTCGCGTCTATAAGCTGATGTTGCCCTGTTAGGAAAAGCACCTAACTGGTCAAAATCTTCTTATATACGAAAATCTAAACGCCATGCTGCGCTCTCTGCTCTTAAATGAGCTTCTAAAAGCAGCCTATACGTTTATAAGCCAATCCCAACTGCCAGGTAAAAAGCACCTGTCTATTGGGATTTTCTTATACCCGATAGGCTAAACGCTTTTCTCCGCTCTCTGCTCTTAAACGCGTTGCGAAAGCCAAACTTTCTATGATTTCATTTTGGCTTTTTGGTGGTAAAGAACACCACCTAAAAGCCAAAAGTGAACTCTACAAAAGTTTAAACGGCTTTCTCCACGCTCTCTCTAAAACAAGCTGCGAAAGCCAAACTTTCTATGATTTCATTTTGGCTTTTTGGTGGCAAAAAGCACCACCTAAAAGCCAAAAGTGAACTCTACAAAAGTTTAAACGGCTTTCTCCGCTCTCTCTAAAACAAGCTGCGCAGAGCAGGCTTCCTATGATTTCGTTTCCTCTTTTTTATTGGGAAGAACACCCAATGAAAAAGAGAAAATCGAACTCTACGGAAACCCTAACGCTCTGCTCCGCTCTCTCTAGATTTCGCGGCGTCCTTCTACGGCTTTCATTAGGGTGATTTCGTCGGCGTATTCGATGTCGCTTCCGACGGATAGTCCGTGTGCCAAGCGGGTTACTTTGATGCCTGCTGGCTTAATCAAGCGTGATAGATAAGTGGCTGTAGCTTCACCTTCAGCTGTTGCATTGGTTGCTAAAATGACTTCTTGGACTTCATCTGATTGCAGTCGTTTTAGTAAAGAAGGGATGTTGATGTCTTCTGGACCTGTTCCTTCTATCGGCGATAAAATACCGTGCAATACATGATACAAACCATTGTAGTCTCTCACTTTTTCAATTGAGATCACGTCTTTAGCATCTTCTACCACTAAGATCATACTGCGGTCTCGGGCTTTATCTTGGCAAATCTCACATGGATCGCCTTGAGTGATGTGCCCGCATATAGAACAGTAATGCAAATCACGTTTAGCACTGATTAACGCTTTTGCAAAATCAGTTACATCATCTTCGTCCATGGAAAGAGTATAGAACGCCAAACGAGCAGCTGTCTTAGCGCCAATTCCCGGCAATTTCATAAAACTATCCATTAATTTTGATATCGGTTCAGGATATTGCATGTCCATTTCCTTCCTGCTTTTAGCCTTTTATTCCTTTAAAAAAGGGATCCCGCATCGGCATCCCTATTCATTCTTCTATTTAGTCTAACGATTAAAGACCAGGGATTCCTAAGCCTTTAGTGTATTTACCCATTGAAGCTTCTGTTTGAGCATCGATTTTAGCTAATGCATCATTGGTTGCTAACAAAATCAAGTCTCCTAAAATTTCGCTATCTTCTGGATCGATCACTTCTGGATCAATGTTGATAGCTGTCATTTTTTTGTCTCCTGTAAAGGTTACTGTTACTAAATCTCCATTTGCAGTCCCCACAAATTCAGTAGCGTTCAACGCCTCTTGAGCTTCTTGCATTTCTTTTTGCATTTTTTGCATTTTTTTCATCATACCTTGCATATTTCCCATTCCACCGCGCATATTTAATCTTCCTCTCTTTTTCTAATCATTTTTGATTTCTACAATATCCGAGCCGAATAACTGCATCGCTTGGCTGACAAGCGGATCATCTTTCTCATCCACTTTTTCTTCCAAATCTTCTTCATCACTCGGAATCAATTGATTCAAACTTTCCCAATCTCCTGTAACTTCTTCAGGAGCAGAACTCTCTTCTTTCTGGTTTCCTTTAGGAGAAGTTTCAGCGGGGGCAGCTTTTTTTGCTTTTAATCGATCTTTGTTTTGCTTGATATACGTATTTCTAATTGTAGGCCATTGTTCAGCCGGCACACAGATCATTTGCGGAGAGTGACCTATCAATCTTCTTAAGTATTCACTCACAGCTTCAATCAGCTCAGCATCATTTGTAGCCTTTTGACACAAAATATCATACTCAAACGAAACAATCAAACCATTCGGACTAGCTGCTACAGGGGTAGAAGCCTTCATGACGGCTCTTTGCGTAACTGACAGCATATTCAGCAAATCAGGCCAAACGTCTTTTAACTGTACCAAATCGTCTTTTGTCGCTACCTCCAAGACTTTGTAAATAGCTGCTGAATTCGGCTTGAAAGCCCCTTTTTGAGGAGACTTCGGCTTAGCTTTAGCTTTTTCAGCTGGCTGAGCTGCTCCATTGGCAATGACTTCTTGGATTTTCTTTTTCATTTGAGCTAATTCAGATTCCAATTCTTGCATGCGAGATCCAGCGTTCTCCACTGTCTGTTCCGGTTGCATTTGATTGGAAACAGCCGTTGCTTGAGCCGTTGACTTGAATTGGGTCAGCTTAACGGTTGCAACTTCTATATAAACGTCAGCGTGGCTTGTCAAACGCATTTCGCGTTGTGTCTCGTTTAGAGTAGCAATCACTTCATACAAAGTATGGACAGGCACTTGCTGGCTCAATTCTATAAACTTGTCATCAATATGAGCGCTCTCCAGCAAATCCGCTTTTTGAGGCGCTTGTTGATAGACTAGAATGTCTCGGCTGAATAAAATAAGATCTTCTACAAAGCGAGCCACATCTTTTCCTTCTGCAAGAATCTCTTGGACAAGGGACAACCCTTTTTCAGTATCGTTTTGTATGATTGCTTTGAAATAACCAATCAATCGTTCTTGCGTCAAACTTCCGGTAACCGCCATCGCATGTTCCATCGTGACTAGATTATCACCAAAAGAAATCGCTTGGTCCAAGATACTCAACGCATCTCGCATACCACCTTCTGCAGCTCTAGCAATTACTTTTAATGAATCTTCTTCAAACGCAATTTTCTCTTGTTGTAAAATGTATTCCATCCGGTTACAAATATCTCTGACAGAAATGCGTTTAAAATCAAATCGTTGCGTACGAGAAATGATTGTCAACGGAATTTTGTGAGGCTCTGTAGTGGCTAAAATGAAAATGACATTTTTAGGCGGTTCTTCTAACGTTTTTAACAACGCGTTGAATGCGCCAGTAGAAAGCATATGCACCTCATCAATGATGTAAACTTTATAGTCTGCACTCGTTGGAGCATATTTCGCTTTGTCTCTGATATCACGAATTTCTTCGACCCCGTTATTGCTGGCCGCATCAATCTCGATTACATCATTTAGTTGGCCTGTAGTAATAGCTGTACAAATTTCGCAAACATTACACGGCTCACCATCTTCTCGATTAGGGCAGTTGATCGCTTTAGCAAAAATTTTTGCCGCACTTGTTTTCCCCGTACCACGAGGGCCAGTAAAAAGATAAGCATGACTCGTCTTTTCTTGAATCAAAGCATTTCTTAACGTTTGAGTAATAGCGGTTTGCCCTGCAATATCTTGAAATCGTTGAGGCCGCCAGACTCGATAAAGTGCTTGATAACTCATCTTGCTTCTCCCTTCCTTTAACCACTGTACTAGTTACTATTATACGGTAAATCCTATCAAATTTAAACCGTCCTAGAGATTGTTTTTTGCTTAATTGATTGTGGTGATTTCGTTTCAATCTATAGAGGAGCGAACTTTATGTTTTCGTCTATGAACCTGTTGATTTATCCACTCATGGCCGAAAATAACTAATAGACAACCATTAGCGGTTCAAACAACCTGCTCATGGCCGCCTTTTGTTTACTAAACATCCATGAGCTAAGGAAACTGTCCCTTCATGGCCTTTTGTGCACCTTACAGACATGATATTAAAAGAATCAACTGGCTTAGAACAAAATAAAACCAGTCGAATAAACGACTGGTGTAGGTTAGTGCTATGTTATAATATCATTTTGATAAAATAATTATTCTATGTAACATACAGCACATGGTGAAGCAAACTTAGTGCTGCTTCCTTCCAGACCTGACACGATTCATAAGTCCACCATTGCTATATGGCCTTTCGGCAATTCTTATTATACTAGATATTTGAAGTTATATCTACCCTTTTTCAAAAGATTTTTTATGTCCCCTGTTTTAACAGCCTTTATCGTGTTTCAACGTAGACAGAAGTCCGCTTTTCCAAGTACTCCTGCAGTACTCCAAAAAGACTGCAAACGATCCAATACATGACGGCTACCAAAATGTACATTGTCATGTAATCAAACTCACGTCCTCCTACGATTTTAGCGTTTTGAAACATTTCTGGAACAGTGATCATTGCTGCCAGAGATGTTCCTTTGATAATATCCAGCATAACATTACTCAAAGGCGGAATAGCGATTCGCGCTGCTTGTGGAATAATAACTTTACGCATGATAAACGATTTCTTTAATCCTAAAGCATACGCTGCTTCCCATTGTCCGTGATCCACTGAAGATAATGCAGATCTGATCGTTTCAGCAATATACGCAGCAGAGTTGATACTAAACCCTATAACAGCTGCTGTTACTGCATCAAACTGGACGCCTATAAAAGGCAGGCCAAAATAAAGTAAAAACAATAAGACTAAAGCCGGCGTTCCTCTCATGAAAGAGATATAAAACCGAGCCAACCACTCTAATGGTCGAACAGGCGATATCCGCATGAGAGCTACTATAAATCCAATAATGGTCCCAAAAATAGTACTGACTAAAGCAATGCCTAATGTATAAGGCAATCCTTTTAACAGGAAAGGTATACTCTCTAGAGCGAGTTGCGGATCAAAGATGTATTGCCATTGTATGTCAGACATGTTTTATTGCCAGCTCCTTATTCTTCAGAAACGTCTATTTCTTGGAATTCGTAATCTTTTTGAACCGTTACGTCTTCTCCGTTGTAGAATTGTTTAGAAATTTCACTTAATGTTCCATCATCATGCATCGCTTCTAATTGTGCATTGATTTGTTTAGTGAATTCATCATTTCCTAATTTGATCGCATAATTCGTTTCACTAGGATTATAAAAAACGTCATGAACTTTAACTGGTATTTCGGGTAATGCTTCTGTTGCCATTAGTTGACCATAATAGTCATTCAAAACGACATCTGTACGGCCATTCGCTACATCCCACAAATATTGGTCATTTGTCGCATTATCATAGATGACCAGTTCAGCTCCAAATTTTTCTGCTACTTTCATATAAGAAGTTGTTGCTGCTCCAGCTGCTTTTTTCCCTTTTAAATCTTCCAGTTTTTCGATACCAGAATTGTCCTCTTCTCTAACGACCATAGATCCAAAAGAATATTTATACGGAATCGTAAAGTTGTATTTATCCGCGTTTTCTCCGTCTCGATCGATTCCAAGAGCAGCAATGTCAATTTGTTCACTGTTTAAAGAAGTCAGCATGCCGTCTACTCCCATTTCAGTAAACTCAACTTCCAACCCTAAACGATTGGCTATTTCTCGTAAAATCTCTACTTCAAAACCAGTCAGCTCATTTGACTCTTCATCATGGTACGAATTAGGGAAGTACGTCCCTGATGTAGCTACTTTTAAAGTTCCCTCTTCTTTAATAACTTCCCAATCTCTTGAAACCAACTTTTCTGTTACATCTTTTTGTTCTTCCTCTGTTGTTTCTTTAGTCCCGCAAGCTGAAACAAACAGCATCGCGCACACCAGTAAAGCCGTTGCCCAAATCAGTTTCTTTTTCATTTTTTATCCCCTCTTCTTTTTAGTCGCCTCCCAAATAGTAACAGTGTGTATTTCTGTCGTCAATAGGACGTAAAAAAAACACATTTTATGATCTTACCAAAAAAATGTAAAGCCTTTAAAAACCGTGAAAACAAACTTTTCGAACAACGTCAAAAAATGCAATATTGTTTATTCAGATGTCGAAACAGGATTGGAATCTGTATTAATCACCTCTATATTTCTTGTGCCTTTCCCTGTTTTAATGATTGTTTTTGCGCATGAAAAAACTGCTTTTCTATCTGTTGATTAATGATAGAAAAACAGTTTCATTTTTTTTATTCTTTAAATTGCGGCCAGAATTGTTTGTTGTACCATTTTATGACGCTCGCACTCACTGCAATAGGCACTAAAACCGCCAGAACAGAAACGGCTAATCGGCCAATTGGAGGAAGTGCAGTTACCAAGAACGACAGCAGCGCAACTAAAATCACACCGATGAAAATCGACCCCATGATACTGATGACTTGAATGAAATTCCCACCGCCTCGATTGAACAATTCCGTCAGATTCTGCCAATCAATGTACAACTTTTTATGGTCGCGTACAAAGTAGAACAGGCATAAAGCATATGTTCCTATCACAAGACCTAACAACAGCAACAATCCTAGAAGGATAGGTAGTTTGATAAGTACCATGAAAATGACTCCTAGCACAAATGGAATAATCAACTCTACCGCGTAAGCAAACCATAGTTTTTGCTTTAAATAACGCTTCATTGAAAAAGGCAGTGATTTCATATAAAGAAAATTTTCTCTGTCCAATGAAATGATAACCCCTACGATCGAAATACTATTCAATGTCAAGAAGGCATAAATGAATCCGCCAAAGAAAAATACTCCCCAATAATCAAGCGGTATAGAACTTAAGTCTAATCCGCCCCATAAGGTAGGGCCCAATAACAATACCGGGAACAAAATTTTTGAACTGATAAATTGCATGATCAGTGTTCCGTCTTGAATCAATCCTGCATTGTATTTCCACAGAATACGATTGACCGATTCTGGTTTAGCATTCTTGACTCGACTGCCAATAAATGGTTTCTTGTTTTGAATAGGCTGTTCTGTTTGTTCTTGTGTTTCATTTTCAGCTGAATCTGTTTGTTCTCCATAGAAATTGGGAATGACCCATTTGTACACAACGATAGATAAAGCGATCAGTACCGCAAGCCATCCTGCTAACCCCAGCCAGCCTTCAAGTTGAGAAGGATAAACGAGTAATGTATAAAAGCTTTCGATGAAAGGAATCGCTTTACTGTCTGGTATCAATTGCCCAGGAAGAGTCGTATCCCCACCTAATGGATTATTTGTTATGAACAAAACCGCTACGATCATTCCTATGCTGGATACTGTATAAAGAACAGTGGAAACGACATTCTTGTTCTTACGAAAAACAGCTAACCGGGTCATGAAGTGGACCAGCAAGAAAGAAACAAGTACGAGTATGGCCACCAATAAGAGAAACAACAAAACTGCTCCAATGACAGACAGCAAGTAGATATTATCTGTGCTCAATCCGAGTAAAACGAACAACCCCAGAACAGGCACCATGTAAGGTGAAATCATTAATGCCAATACCGAAAGCTTGGCAACAAATATCTCGCTCGATTTAAAAGGCAGCGGCAAATAATACTCTAAGTCTTTGGATTCATAGAACAAGTTGTACACGATTAGAAAAGACTGTAAAAAAGACATCATCAAAAAGACAAGTACATTGATAGTAAACAATCCCGGGTAATCGGCGTAGTTGATTCCAATAGACATCGTGACAAAAAATAAAAAGAAAAAAATGACGAACATCAACAAATTTTGACCTAAAACACTTTTATAAGCCGACACTTTAGAAGGTTTCCCCGTTTCAGCTTCTTTGTTCCGCTTTTTCTCGATCATTTGTGGATTGGCGTACAGAAGATTCACTTTGGTCAATTCACCAACTAGTTTCCACCTCATTATTCGACGCCCCCTGTTGCACTTTGAGCTTCTCTTCCAGCCATTTTTAGATAAATGCTTTCTAGAGATTGATTTTCATTCTTAGCTTGCAAGTCTTCAATCGTTCCATCATAAAGGATTTCTCCTTTTTTAAGGATGGCGATGTGATTGCAGATCTGTTGCGCTACTTCTAGAGCATGTGTCGAGAACAACACGATTTTCCCTTTTGCAGCATGTTCTTTCATCATTTCTTTCAAATCAAATGCTGCTTGCGGGTCTAGTCCAGTCATCGGCTCGTCTAATATCCAAATATCAGGATTAGATAATATAGCTCCGATTATAAATGTTTTTTGTCTCATCCCATGAGAAAAAGAACTAATGATTCCGTACTGATTCTCTTTCATATCAAATAAATCCAATAAATAGGTTAGTCGTTGAGTCATTTCTTCATCAGATAATTCATAAGCTGAAGCCATCAAGTTCCAATATTCTGTTGCCGACAATCGAAGAAACATATCTGGAGAATCAGGTACATAGCCTATCTTTTTCTTAATTTCTAGTCGGTTTTGGTCCAATTTCTCTCCATCGACCCATATTTCTCCTCGAGTCGGATTGATGATGCTGACTAAAGATTTGATTGCGGTCGATTTCCCAGCTCCGTTGTGTCCAATCAATCCAAATATTTCTCCCGGTTGTATGGTAAACGAAACATCCCTCAATGCTTGCTTAGTCCCATAAACTTTACTCACTTGCTTGAATTCAATCATTTATGTAGTCTCCCCCAAAAATAAAAATAGTCTTGGTTTCATTAACCAGTATAACAAACTCATGTAAATAATTGAGTGGGTTTCAGATATTTCACTCAATTTCTTTAACAAGTTTAGTTGTGTAAAAAAAGCCCCAATTTTCAAGTTAAATTCATTTCTCTTAACTTGGAAATTAAGGCTCTTCTTATTAAACCAGCAATAATTCATCTACCTCTAAAATTTCAATTTGTCTGGTGCTTTTTTGGCGGATCAGCCCTTTAGCTTCCAGTTCTGCAAACTTTCGACTGATCGTCTCAGGAGTCGTCCCTAAATAAGAAGCTAAATCTTTTTTACTCATCGGCAAATAGACTATGTTGCGGTCATTTTTCTGATCCATTTGCTCAGTAAGGAAAAGAGCAATTCTCGTTTCCACTGTTTCACTGGAAAAACGAGTCGTTTGTGTTTCTGAAGTATTTAAACGGTTCGAAAATTCCTGCAAGATTTTTAACGAGATACTTGGAAACTTCAATAGAAATCCTTGCAATACTGACCGTTGAATCACACAAACTTTCGTTTCCATCATAGCCTCAGCGTACGATTCGTGAACAGATTCTGTAAACAAAGCGGTTTCTCCTGTAAAATCTCCTGGATTCAATAAGCGGACCAGCTGTTCTTTTCCTGCTTCTGTCAATCGATAAATGCGGACTTTCCCTTTATGGATAATATAAAGAGAATCTGCTTCATCTCCTTCTCGATAAATGATTTCACCTTTTTCAAATGAAACAGAACGAGTTGCCGCCATGATTTCATCTAATTGTTCCTCGTCTAGATGCTTGAAAATAGGGACTAAAGAGACACACGCTTTATGAGATTCTAAACTGTGATCATGGTTATGTTTTTCTATTGAAGTCATTCGCTTCGCTTCCTTTCCTTCTTCTCAAGCTATCTTTATTGAGATGCCTTTATTGTAGAGGAAAAAACATTTGAAAGAATTGACGCTCATCAAGTTTTTTTGCTCAAAAAGACTCACACCAAACAACAGATGATTCAGAAAGTGACTTTATAATTTATTCAGAAAAATAGTCTTCTTTGATGATGCTGTAACATTTATCGTCCACGAATTCTCCTTTGACAAAACGATTTGTCCGATAATGACCTTCATAAGTCAGTCCCATCTTTTCCATCACTTTGCCAGAAGCAGGATTCCGCACGTCATGAAAAGCAAAAATCCGCTGTAGCTCAAAGACTTCAAAACCTAACTGGATCAACATTTTTCCAGCTTCCGTTGCATAGCCTTTTCCCCAATAATCCTTATTTACAGTATAGCCCAACTCAGCTTTCTTATGTGTTTCTTCAATACGAAAATCGATTGTCCCAATCATTTTTTCTGTTTCTTTCAAGACGATAGCATATTTGCCTAATGGACTGCTCAAAAAATATTTAGCGATATTTTTTCGCGTATCTTCTAAGCTCTCATGTCTATCAAAAACAAATTTAGTCGTTTCTTCATCCTTAGCGTATTCATGCATATCTTCTGCATCTTTCAGCAACACGTGTCTTAAGTAAATACGTTCTCCGTCAATATGATCGTGCAAAGCAAAAAGGTATTCTTTATCCATAATAGACACCGCCCTTAAATTTAATGGTCAAATCACTTGATTGCTGATGAGTTCCTCATTTTCATTATAATGAAAAAAATGTTCCTGCTTTTCTGGATAGTTGAACACATCAAGAGTTTTGCAAAACCTGGCGCACAATTCTCTTCTGTCAGGTCTTCCATTTTCATCCAATGCAGTGACCCTTCATCAGTTTCTTTCAATAGTGTTCCTGTAAACTGATTCGTTTTGTAAAGAAAAACAATGTATCGAAAGTCTTCTTTCTCTTCATACCAATCCTTCACTCCGCATAACGTTAACTGAGTGACATCGAGTCCCGTTTCTTCTTTCACTTCTCTGATCGTTGAATCGATGATCTATTCTCTTGGCTCTACTTTGCCTCCAGGAAAAGTTAAGCCTTGCCAGCTTTTTTTCCGATTTTGAACTAACACGACTTCTTTTTTCTCGTCTACCACCATACACATATTCGTCAACACAATTTTACTCATATTATTTACCTGCCTGTATCTTGTTTTTCTAAAACGACCATGTTTTGCTGAAATGTTCTTCAGCTGTAGCTACGAAATCATCATTTTCGACATCGATCAATTCATTACCTTCTTCTTGATCAACAATAATGTGATCATACATGATATAAGGAGGATTGCGGAAGCCGATGTCAAAATAAGATTCATCTAGCAAATAAAAGACGCTTCCCACCATTTCCGTTTCAGTTGCATCAGCGTCAAACACGACGTTGCTTCGCTGTTTAAACAAATCATCGTCTTTTTCAAAGTAATAAAAATTGGCATCTTTTCCTATATAGGTAATTGGTTGAGTGACTATTTCTTCTCGATACATCTCCAATGATCGTACGCTGTCTGGATCATGCAATTTGGCAAAATATTGCATCTCATCTTCTGAACGATAAGTATAATCGCTAAACTTTTTTTGTCTGTCGCGTACGAGAGGTGTGACATGGTCATTCACTTCCAAGAATTCTTGATACCTCAAATGCCCGACCGCTAACCAAATACTAAGTCCTAAAACTAAAATTCCGCCTGCTGCAGCGATTTTTTTCTTGTGCCGACTTTTTGAATAACCTAAAATCATACCGGACAACATCAGCAGTACTAAGATAACAACGGCAACTGCAACCATTGTAGTATTGTAAAAGGTCTCTGCAGCGACCCAAAATTCAACTGACACCATTCTTCACTCCCTCGTTGTTTGTTTCCTTCTATTTTACCTTAGAAAAAAACAAATAGAAACGGTAATCAAAAAGAACCCTAACAGATTTTTTTCATCGTCGGGGTTCTCAGTAAGTTATGTTTGATGATTTGAATGCAAACTATCTTTCTATATCTACATCTGGTGCTTCAAAATCATCGAATTTCAACTTGTTCAAGTAGTCCATATATTCTTTTGAAATCTCAAAATCAAAAATTTCAGCATTTTCTGTAACCCGTTCAGGGTGCGCTGACTTCGTTAATGGGACGAAGTTGTGTTGCAGACTGAAGCGCAGCAACAGCTGTGCCACGGATTTCCCATATTTTTCTGTCATAGCTTTGACTTTTTCATCCTCAGACATTTGCTTGATAGGAGACAGAGGTGACCAGGCTTCTACAATGATTTGTTCTTTCTCACAAAAAACGACCGTTTCTTCTTGCAGCACGCCAGGGTGCAATCGAATCTGATTGACCATCGGCTTGATTCGGCAGTTGGCGAGCAGGTTTTTCAAATGTTTCACCATAAAGTTGCTGACACCGATAGCTCTTATTTTTCCTGCTTCATAAGCATCTTCCAATGCGCGCCATGTTTCGATATTGTCTTCCTGCCAATTCTCTCCTCGGCCTTTAACAACTGGCCAATGGATTAAGTACAAATCAATAGCATCTAGACCCAGCTTTTCCAGTGAATCATCAATCGCTTTACTGGCTGCTTCATACCCATGATTCGGATTATCTACTTTACTGGTGATAAACAACTCTTCAACCGCAATACCGGATTGGCGAATGGCTTTTCCAACCTGTACTTCATTCCCATACATTTGGGCTGTGTCAATCAACCGATAGCCAGCTTCAACCGCAGCTTTTATTGTATCATTACAAACTGTCTGATCCTTATTTCCTGAAGTGCCCAAACCATAAATAGGCATCCTTACCCCATTATTCAATTCAACGGTATCAAAAATACTTTCCATCCTTCTCATCAGCTCCGATCTATTCAATTAAAAAGCGCTTTCTTTACTCACTTTGTATTGTATCCTTTTGAAGCTCTTCTCTTCAACTAATAGACCTGAAACTAAGTAAACGAAGGTATTAATCGTTAATGAAAAAATAACCGTCTCTGATTTTATCAGCAACGGTTACTTCTACTTGTTAAGGACTCTGCCTCAATAATTGCTTTCATCTTTACTTCTAATAAATTCTGCTATTCTCTCTGCAGTCTCTTCTGGTTCTAAATAAGTATTGTTTATCCTTAAATAATTTACTGGTTGGAATCTCTCATCTACCTCATTTGGCAAAGAGTTTAATCGATGCTTCTCATGAGTCTTCAGCAATTCATTACGCGAAAATTCAACATTCCGCTTGGAAGGTTTAGCCATCAAGCGGCTTTCACCAACATTTCTTTCTAAGCGAGTCTCTAGGTCTGCTTCAAGTTCAACGAAGAATACTCTACCATCAGCATTTAAAAAGATGTCACTGATTTCTTGCAGAAATTCTACATCCTCTTTCAAATCAAATGCCACGACCACTGTAAAAATAATGCTTGCTACTTTATTTGTCTTGTTTTTGACAAATGCTTTGAACAACTCTTTTCTAGTCTGGTCAGATAAACGAAACGTTTCCTCTCCGTAATCTAAAAATTTAGCGAATAAATCAATCGTTTCGTGATTATACAACAACCTTGCATCCATTCTTTTTTCCAATTCTCTTCCCACAGTCATTTTCCCAACGGCTTGCGGTCCTATGATAACGACTAAATCCATTTACAATCCACTCCTAGACGCTCAACTCGGTTTAATCACTAACTTGTATTCTTCCCAATGTGGATGAATACTTTCTTGCTTTCCGCGCAAATAGACTTTCCCATATTCATCAATCAGTCCATGAAATTTCTGCCATTCTTTCAGCGTAAAATCAGCAGAGCTTTCTACATATCTCTTCAAACTTAGATAATCTGTACTCTGTTCACTGCCTAACTGGCGGAATAATTTGAGCGCATAATTATCCGCTACAAACACAGGTATTTCAAAAGCGTACAACAATAGAACATCCGCGGTCTCATTACCTATCCCATTAAATTGAAGCAATCGCTCGCGCAACTTATCCTGGTACTTGCATTTGATTTCTTCCAAATCAAATGCATGTTTTTTCAACCAACCAAAATAATCTAGAATCAGTTGAGATTTCCGTTTATGAAATCCGCTCGAATAAATCAGTTCTTTCACTTCTTCAATGGTTAGAGCAGAAATAGCTTCCGGGTCGAAATGAGTGGCTTCGCCTATGCGCGCTAAAGAAAGAGTCGTATTGTGCCAGGTGGTATTTTGTACTAAAATAGCTCCCAACATCATTTCATAGACACTATCAGCCGGCCAAGTCGTTCCTGCGGTCACATAATGATCCAACTGACTATACAGTTCTTTTAGATTGATTTCTTTCTTCATGCCTATTCCTTCCATTAAAATTAGATTATTGCTCCATTCCAGCGATCCCAAAAGCACCAGGTCCGTCGTGTGTAGAGATAACTGATCCAGCTTGGATCCAAGTTACGTTTTCAAATCCTTTTTCTTTAGCATATTGCTCCATCTGTACTTTAACTTGTTCATCTAAACCGATTGAAAAGACGAAGTAGATCTGCTTTTTATCGATGGGGTATTTTTTCAAATAGTCTTTCAACGGTTCTTCTGCCACTCGACTCATTTTTCCTCGGTATTTCTTCGTAGAGACCAATTTTCCATCGATCAACTCAATCAACGGTTTGATTTGCAATAAAGAAGCACTGATATAAGCTGCATTCGACACTCGTCCGCCAGCTTTTAAAAATTCTAAACTACCCGGTACGAATGACATTCTGCTTTTCGGCACACTAGCTTGAATTTTTTGAATCTGTTCGTCCATCGGAATATCTGGGTTTGATTCTAAAAGTTGAGCTGCATATAACGTCACTACCGTCAATCCCGCAGAAACGTTCAACGCATCAATCAAATAAATATCCTCGAAGTTTTGTTTTCTGCAGCAATCTCAGCGTTATGGAAAGAAGAAGATGCTTTTGAGGTGTATCCAATGTGGACGATCGTACAGTCAGGATTTTCGGCTTTTATTTGTGCAAAAAACTTTTCGTACTCATTTGGATTAGTTGATGTAGTGGAAGGTATCAATTTCGTTCTATTGTAATAGTCATAAATTTTACTGACCGGTAATGATCCATCGTCTTTATAATCTGTTCCATCCATCACCACATGCATGGGTACGGTTTTGATATTGTGCTTTTCAGCTAACTCTTTTGGCAAGTCAGCCCCGCTCTCTGTCGTAAAAATAATCTTTCTTATTTTTTCTCCTCCTAGGTATACTTGCTTTTTTCACCAACTATTTATTCTCTTTTTAAAATCCCTTACATTTTTCAGTATAGCATTTTCAATACCTTTAAGGAATTTATAATTGGTTGGTTCTTGGACGGACTTTGAAAAGAAGATAAGGGATAAAAAAGACTCTTAAAAGATAGACAAGGTCTAGCAATAATCAATTTAGATCAATAGATTTAATTCTGCAAAAAGCAACGCAAAGGATTCATTAGTTGTATACGTTAATGAATCCTTTGCGTTGCTGTATTTACTATACACTTATCTAAAAACAATAGGGATTAAAACACCTATTTATATTCATTCTCTGAAATTTTAATCTAACTTCTAAACTAAAGTTGAAAGAATTTTCTCCACTACGAAACAATCAGTTCTTCAATCTAAGCGTCATCGCATTGATCGCTACGATCACAGTAGACAAAGACATCAAGATGGCGCCAACTGCTGGACTCAGAGTAAAGCCTATTGGGGCTAGGATTCCTGCTGCTAACGGAATCGCAACAAAGTTATATCCCGCTCCCCACAATAGATTTTGTTTCATCTTGCTGGTTGTTTTTTGAGCCAGCTCAATAAAGGACTCAATGTCTCCAGGGTCCGACTGGGTCAAAATCACATCTGCCGAATCTAAGGCTACTTGAGTTCCTGCTCCAACGGCTACTCCAACATCTGCAAGAGCAAGAGAAGGTGCATCGTTTACTCCATCACCTACCATGATGACCGTCTTACCTTGATTTTTCAGCGACTCCACTAAGTTGTATTTGTCTTCTGGAGATTGATTAGCTTTGTAATCGATACCTAGTTCGGTTGCAACGGCTTTAGCTGCAGTTTCATTATCCCCCGTAGCCATCAATGGCCGGATCCCATTTGCTTTCAATACTTTAATGAGTTCTGAACTCGTTTTTTTCAATTCATCTCCCAAAGCTACTGTTCCAATTGCTTGATCATTTTCTAATAAGACACTGAGGGTTGCCCCTGCAGGTGTATTTACTGGTAAATCTTTGCCATAAGCTTTTTGACTGATCAGTTTATACTGTTTGTCATTAGCGGTTCCGTTGACCCCAGCGCCTGATATGACATTAATAGAATCGAACAGGACCGGCTTAATGCCTTTTCTGTCTGCATAAGCTCTAATGGACTGTGCAATTGGATGACTCGATCCGCCTTCGATTCCTGCCATCAACGCTATCAGTTCCGATTGGGAATAACTCTCATCCAACGCCTCAACTTCCAACACTTTAAAGTCACCAGTAGTTAATGTGCCCGTTTTATCCAACACCATTACATCAGCATTTATGGCCAATTCCAATGCTTTACGGTCTTTGACCAATAATCCTCTGCTTGCCCCTAAACTAGTGCTGCGAGCTACAACTAAAGGAATGGCTAAACCTAACGCATGAGGACAGGCAATGACTAAAGTCGTTACGGTAAAAATAACGGCATTTTCTATATCTGCTGCCAACAACCAGACGACAAAAGCGACTCCTGCAACTGCTACCGCAATGTAAAACAACCATCCTGCTACTTTTTGCGCAATGTTTTCAGCTCTTGAAGGTTGATCTTGAGCTTGTCGAATAAGGGTTTGGACTTGAGAAATAAACGATTTATCTCCGGTTTCTTTTACTTCTACATACAAAATACTGTCGCCGTTTGTTGAGCCGCCAATAACTTGTTCTCCTTCACCTTTTTCAACAGACTTCGATTCACCAGTCAAAAGTGCTTCGTTCACCCGAGACTCGCCACTTTTGATCACACCATCGGCTGGTATATTTTCGCCTGCTTGTACCCGTACAATATCTCCAACTTTTAATTCAGACACGGAGCGCGTCTCAATTGAATCGTCTTCCAACACCACATGAGCATCTTTTGGCAGCAACTCAGCTAAAGATTGTTGTGCATCGCCTGCTTCACCTACTGCTTTCATTTCGATCCAATGTCCCAACAGCATAATTAAAATCAAAGATGCAAATTCAAAGAAAAAATCCATCACGTGTTCGTTTGTCAGATACCTGGCTGCCACTGCATACATACTATACAAATACGAAACGGTGACTCCTAAAGTAATCAGCGCCATCATTCCCGGAGCTCGTTGTTTAAATTCATCTACAGCCCCTTGATAAAATGGTTTCCCCCCGTAAACGAACAAAACTGTCGCCAATACGGCTACCAAGATATCCGAGTAAGGAAACGTAAATTGTAACGGAAGTGTGATTCCCATCAGTGGCGACAAAATCAAGATCACAATTCCTAAAGGCAGCGACTTCAAAAAAATCTCTTTGAAATTCCCATGGTGATGATGTCCGCCATGGCCCATGTGATCATGATGATCACCATGGTTATGCTCTGTGTGATGATGATGATCATGTGTTTCAGAAGGATTTGAATCCTCCTGCATCCCTTCTTCTACTTGTTCTTCATGATAAATATGACCCACGTGTTCTTCATCCATAGATTTGTGATGATGCATATGCTCATGACCATTGTGGTGATGGTGGTGGTCATGATGTTGATGCTCATCGATATTTTTCTTATCCATTCAAATCACTCCTTCATTTTATATTGAGGATTTAAACCTCATCTAAATCAAAGAAAAGTTTAAATAAAAACGCCTATCTCATTAAATAAGACAAGCGTTCTGTTTTCAATTAGGCATCCATTTCCTTGATGCCAACTACTGAATAATTTGTATCTGATAACGACTCGCGCAATTCGTTTTCATCTATTGCTGAATTCCCTTCAATAAGGGCGCTTTTAGCTTCTAAATTGACAACGACATCGTTGACTCCTTCAACACCTAAAAAACGTTGTTTTACAGCATTTGAGCAGCCTTCACATTTCATACCTTCAATTGTAATTTCTTTTCTCATCTGTCATTTCTCCTTTTGTTTTGTCATTATCTCTAGTGTAATCCTCATCGAGTTAAACGGCTACTGATTTGCAGACGGCGTAAATCGTTTCAGTCTTAAAGCATTCAATAATACCGATACAGAACTGAAACTCATCGCTGCTCCAGCAATCATCGGGTTCAATAATGGTCCGCCGAATAGATACAACAAGCCCATTGCAACCGGAATACCCAATGTATTGTAAGCAAATGCCCAGAATAAGTTTTCTTTGATGTTCTTAATGGTGGCTTTACTTAATTCAATGGCTGTTGGTACATCTATTAAATCGCTACGCATCAAAACAATATCCGCAGACTCGATCGCAACGTCCGTTCCTGATCCAATCGCAATTCCAATGTCCGCTTGAGCTAGTGCGGGAGCATCATTGATTCCATCTCCAACCATCGCGACTTTTTTGCCTTCTTCTTGCAATTTTTTGATTTCTTTCGCTTTGTCTTCCGGCAAGACTTCACTTAAGACACGATCCACACCCACTTGTTTCGCAATAGCCTCAGCAGTTCGACGGTTGTCCCCAGTGATCATCACTACTTCGATCCCCATACGGTGCAGCTTAGAGATTGCCTGACCACTTGTCTCTTTTACTGTATCGGCTACAGCGATGATTCCCATCAAGTCATCATTTTTAGCTACATACATCGGGGTTTTCCCTTCGCCAGCTAATTCATCTGATTTGCCGGAGAAATCATCCAGTGAAATCTGTTGGTGCTCCATCATTTTCTTATTACCGAGTGCATATACGTCTCCATCAATTTGAACAACGATTCCGTGTCCAGGAACCGCATTGAAAGAGTTCGTTTTCCGCAAATGCAATCCTTTTTCTTCTGCTGCACGAACGATTGCTTCACCTAATGGGTGTTCTGATCCCTTTTCAGCAGAAGCCGAAATCTCAGCAACTCTTCATCTGAAATGCCTGTTGCAGATAAAATATCTGTCACTTTGGGTTTACCTTCTGTAATTGTTCCAGTCTTGTCTAATACGACTGTCTGGACTTTATGAGTAGTTTCCAACGCCGCCCCGCTTTTGATTAAGACTCCGTGTTCAGCACCTTTTCCTGTACCGACCATGATCGCTGTCGGCGTTGCTAAACCTAAAGCACACGGACAAGCAATGACTAAAACAGAAATCGCTATGCTTAATGCAAAGACGCCAGATTGACCACCAATAAACCAAGCCGCTCCAGCTAAAACAGCCAGTACCATAACGATTGGCACAAAATAACCTGAAATGATGTCTGCCAATTTGGCAATTGGAGCTTTGGATCCTTGCGCATCTTCCACTAATTTGATGACTTGCGCAAGAGCTGTGTCTTTACCGACTTTTGTCGCTTTGTATTGAATCGTTCCATTTTTATTGATGCTGGCTCCGATCACTTGGGAACCAACTGATTTCTCCACAGGGATACTTTCCCCTGTTAACATCGCTTCATCAACAGAAGTCGTTCCCTCAGTCACAACCCCGTCTACCGGCATTTTTTCTCCCGGACGAACCACCACAATGTCGCCAACTTGAACTGCCTCTACGGAAATCTCCGTTTCTTTGCCGTCACGAATGACTTTGGCTGTTTTTGGCGCCAATCCCATCAATTTCTTAATGGCTTCAGAGGTTTTCCCTTTCGAACGAGCTTCAAAGTATTTCCCTAAAGTAATCAGCGTTAAAATAACTGCCGCTGACTCGTAATACAGATCCATTGCCAACGAATCGTTCCCTTGCCAAATGGATACCGTAGCAACCAAGCTATAGATAAATGCTGCACTGGTTCCTAAAGCCACCAAAGAATCCATGTTAGGGTGTCTTTTTACTAACGCTTTAAATCCTGTAGTGAAGAACTTTTTCCCTAATACCATTACTGGAATGGTCAATATCAATTGAACTAATGCAAACACACCAGCATGATGCATCGGATCTAAAAAGCTTGGCAACGGTGCTCCAATCATATGCCCCATCGAAATGTACAGTAGCGGTACAGTGAATACTGCTGACAACCAGAATCGACGCCACATTTCTTTCATGTGAGCTTCTTTTTTCTCGCGGTCTTCGTCTATCGAATCTGCATTACTGACTTCTTCATGAGCACTATATCCAGAAGCCGAAACCGCACCTGTAATATCATTGACAGAAAGAATAGACGGATCATATTGAACAGTCATTTTTTCAGTTGCTAAATTTACTGTCGAATTAGCAACACCATTCAAATTCGCTGTTGCTTTTTCAACCGTTTGAGCACAACTTGCGCAACTCATTCCTTCGATCACAAACGTTTTTGTTTGGCCTTCTTCTACCGCTTTATAGCCAGACGCATCAACTGCCGACTTGATGTCTTCCATATTTGTTTTGGCTTCATCAAATTGGACTGTTAATTTTTCCGTCATCAAATTTACATTCGCCTCTTGTACCCCTGCTAGTTTAGCCGCAGCCTTTTCAACGGTTTGGGCACAACTTGCGCAACTCATTCCTTCTATTTTTACTGTCTTTTGTACCATCGTTACCCTCCTTTAATCCTTCTTATTCATGCATGTGTTGGCAAGTACATTGTCCAGGAACACAGTCACAAGGTACTTCATCAACAGCTGCCAGTTTTTTTTCCTCCAAAATCGCTTCGAGCAAAGCAACGTCGTCATGACTTAGCGTGGCCTCACTGAGCAGATCTGCTATCGTTTCCCCAACTTTTCGATTGCAGACATTTTGTAAAATACTTTGAGCCGCATTTTTCACTTCTGCTTCTTCACTCACAGCAGCTGAATAAATGAATCGATTTCTTTCATTTTCTGTGATCAAAGCACCTTTTTTGACTAGACGTCCAATCAATGTTTTAGTTGTAGCCGGTTTCCAATCCATTTTATTTTGTAAAACAGAACTGATGTCTTTGCTGGTTGCATTTTTTAATGTCCACACGACTCGCATGATTTCCCATTCAGCACCACTGATTTTCGTTTTCTCAATAGCTTCCATCGTCTTCTTCCTTTCGTAAAAAAAATTATATCGTTTACGTTTGTAATCATCCACAACTAAAATTTACAACTGTAATCGATTTAAGTCAACCCTTTTGTTTCTAATGGTCAAATCTATGCTAAAATAAGACAGTAGTTTTCTAGTACTACCTCACCTTATTTACTAAATAGTGTAGAAAAATAGTTCTAGTATTGAAAGGAGATTGAATGATGAAAGTAGGTTTTATCGGTACAGGCAACATGACGAGTGCCATCGTAAAAGGGATCGTTGCTTCAGGGCAGATGCCTAAAGAGAATCTTTATCTTTCTAACCGAACACCAGAAAAACGAGATCGGTTAGCTAGTGAAACAGGGGCTACGGTGTGTTCAACCAATGAGGAACTGGTGTCAACAGTAGATGTTATCATCTTATCCATTAAGCCGAATTTATTTTCTACCGTGCTCCCAGAATTAGCTCCATTACTGATCGAACACAATCCTGTCGTTGTTTCTATTGCAGCAGGTATTTCTTTAGCTCAAATGCATTCCATGATCGGACAAGATTCAGCTATGCGTATTATTCGTGTCATGCCTAATTTAAATTCGCAGATCAGTGAAGGAATGGCTGCAGTTTGCGGGAATGAGCACGCTTCTGCTGAAGAAATCGGTTTTATTGTCAGTGTATTTGAATCTATTGGTGAAGCCATCGTGATGAAAGAAGAAGATTTTAGCGTCTTTTCTGCGATTGCAGGCTGTTCTCCAGCATTTACCTTTTTATTTGTCGATGCTCTTTCTCGAGCAGCTGTCAAATACGGTATCCCAAAAGAGATGGCCACTAAAATCGCTGCCCAAGCGGTTCTCGGCAGCGGTAAAATGCTCAAAGAAAGTGACCAGACACCTTGGAACCTGATTGATCAAGTCTCTTCTCCAGGTGGAACCACTATTGAAGGTGTACTAGCTTTAGAAGAAAATGGGTTTATGACTTCTGTGGTTAAAGCTGTTGACGCCGTTGTAGAAAAAGACCGTAATATGAACAAAGAATAAGTAAAAGAGAGTGTGAAAAAAGGCGTTCAGCCCCGAATCACTGGAGTGAATAAGCACAGGATGGTCGTAGACCATTCGAGCATTATTCGCGAAGTGGACGTCGGGGCTGCCTTTTTGAGCACGTTTACGAAACCAATATTCATAATCGAGTAGGAGATAAATAATTAATTTATTTATCGTCCTCTCACACCACCGTACGTACCGTTCGGTATACGGCGGTTCAATTTCATATAACATGCTTTTGTTTTAAATAGTAACTATCTGGAGATACTAGACCTTTGAAGGCTAGTATCTTATTGGTTACTGTGGTTGTCATAACCCAGGACAGGGCTATTCGGGCAGTTCCTTTGGAACTGTGGCTATTCATGTAGGCGTTGTAGTCGCTCATCCCTAGTTTAGTGAGGGCTCTTCTTCGATTTTTGGCTGTTTTCCATTGGTGCCAGATACACATCCTCAGTCGATAACGAAGATGACTCGCTATTTTCTTGAGTTTTGTGTGCATATTTCCTATTTTGAAATAGTTCACCCATCCTCTGATGACTTGATTCAATTTAACGATGCGGTAAGCCATATCAATGCCCCAGCTTTTCTTGCTTAGCTGATGAAGCTTATATTTAAACGTCTCGATTGATATGGCATGAGGCTTTGCTTGATAGCCTTTATCTGCTTTCGACCAATAGAATCCAAATCCCAAGAATTTAAAGGTTGGGTCATTAGGTTTAATGATTTTCGATTTACTCGTGTTCACAGTTAAACCCAGAGTTTCCTCAATATATCGTGTAACCGAACGCATTACGCGCCTTGCTGCGAATTCGCTCTTAACGAGGATAATGCAGTCATCTGCGTATCGCACGAAGTGTAGACCTCTTCTCTCTAGTTCTTGGTCGAGTTCATTTAAGAGGATATTACTCAATAATGGCGAGAGGTTTCCCCCTTGGGGAGTGCCAACTGGACTTTCCTCATATTCTCCGTTTACCATAATACCACTCACGAGATATTTCCGAATCAATGATATCACATCACCATCGGTTATTTTCCGAGAAACTAGATTCATCAGTCGATCATGGTTAACGGTGTCAAAGAACTTCTCTAAATCAATGTCGACAATCCAGTGATAACCTTCGTTCATATCTCTTAGCCCTTGCGCTATAGCCATATGGGCGTTGCGGTTTGGACGGAATCCATAACTACTGTTGTGGAAGTGTTCGTCAAAAATGGGTGTGAGAACTTGTGCAATCGCTTGTTGAATAACTCGGTCAATCACTGTCGGTATACCCAGTAGTCTGACCCCACCCGATGGTTTAGGTATTTCTACTCTTCTGACAGGTTTAGGTTGATAGTGACGTTGACGAATAGTCTGAATAAGCTCTTCTTTGTGCTGACGAAGATATTCTTTAGCCTCTTCGATAGACATACCGTCAATGCCTGCGGCACCTTTATTCCGTTCCACTTGTCGAAAGGCTTCGTTTAAATTATTTCTGGATAGGATTCTATCCAGTGTCCTGTTTTCCTGCATGCTTGTTACTCCTTTTCTGCTCTCGTAAGGCAGCTATCTACTTTTACGCTGTCGTAGCCAATAGTCTTTGGCGGCCTCCAATAAAGATGTTTGTAACGATAAAATTGTTCGGTCCTTCGCTCTTTCTAGCTTTCACTAGCTGTCTTCACTACTACGACCTCTGCTGACTTCTCATGAGTCAAGCACTTATCACTAAGTGTATTTGGTATAACGTCATGAGACCTCCCCAGTTAAGGTGCGAACTCTTTCACTCCATCTATCTGCCACATTTATGCTTCGAGTTAGGACAGTTATCGGACTTTAGCTTCTTTCGCAGCCTTATCCACTCGACTCACCTCTTATGTGATTTCTGTTCGTCAGACCAGAGTTTTGCCTTAGGCTTCCTTCAGATTCCACCTCACGGTGGACACCCTTGCCGTCAGCTATATGCTTACCACTGTCAGGTCGCATTCGGGACTTGCACCCGTTAGAGTTCGCCCATGCTGGGCGAACAAAAAAAGGAGCTGGGACTTATTTCCCAGCTCCTTTTTAGTGAACTTTAACGCTGTTCCATCTCTTGTTTCGTTTTCCATTTGTACAATTTCTTTTGCTGCTTTGAACGACGTAGCGTTTTTTTGAGCCAGCCTTTTTCCGGAGAAAACAAGAATGCTGCAAATGCTGTGACACCTGTGACAACAGCAATCATTCCAGCTAGTGAAGCATCTACAGCGAAAGCCAGCTGCACACCAACTATACTATTGATGACAGCGGTTATGACAGTTACCCAAATCATGTGATGCAATTGCCGTGTGAGAAGGTACCCTGTTAAAGCAGGACCTACCATAAAACCGACGACCAACACTGATCCCACAGAATCATAAGCTCCAACAGCCGTCAGTGAAACTAAAGACATTAGTCCATAATGCAATAACACTGGAGAAAATCCTAATGCAGCAGCTAAAGCCGCATCAAAAGTAGAGAGTTTCAACTCTTTATAAAAAAGGAGTATAAACACACTATTGATCAATAGAATAACGATCATCGTCCATAATGCTTGTGGTCCAATATCCATTCCGAACAATTGAGTCCGCTTGAAAGGAGCAAAAGCCAATTCCCCCATCAATACAGAATCGGTATCCAAATGCACACTTCCTGCATAGCGCGTGATCAAGATGATGGCTATACTGAAAAACAAAGGAAACACGATCCCGATCGCAGCATCTCCACTCAATAATTTCGTTCGTTGTAGAGCACCGATCACCCATACTGTAGCCACACCGACAAGGGTAGCTCCCAGCATCAATAAAGGAGAGTTTAAATCTTGAGTCGCAAAGAACGCTAAAACAATTCCTAACAAAACGGTATGCGTTATAGCATCAGACAGCATCGTCATGCTTCTCAAAACTAGAAAAACACCTGGTAAAGCACAAGCAACTGCTACTACAATGGCAATCAATTGAATCTCAACCAGCATATTCTTTCCCCTCCTTTTTTAGTTCCATTTGTTTCTTATACATTTGCTGCTGTTTTTTCTGAGAGATATATTTTCGAATCAAACCGCGGTTAGGAGCAAAAAACAGACTGAAGACTACGAATACACTCATCACCAATACGATAGTAGGACCAGTAGGGATTTGTTTTCCAAGTGAACTGAGTATCGTTCCAATCACTCCAGAGAAGAACCCAAACACGCCCGCTAATCCCATGACCCCGCTTAATCGGTCAGTCCATTGTCTGGCAGCTACCGATGGTCCGATCACCAAAGCACTCATTAAAATGACCCCTACCGATTCCAATCCCAAAATGATAACCAAGACCATCATCGTAGACAACAAAAATTGGAGTATGGAACTAGAAAACCCAGCTGTTTGAGTGAAAATAGGGTCAAAAGTAAATACTTTGAATTCCTTCCAAAATACTCCGACTAAGACTAACAGCACGATTCCGATAATGCTGATCATTCTGACGTCGGACAGCAGCATTGATGAAGCTTGTCCATAAACAAAGTTATCCAGCCCTGCCTGATTTGCATTGGGTTGATCTTGGATATACGTCAACAATACTAACCCAAGACCGAAAAAACTCGATAAAATCAATGACAGCGCACTATCGAATTTCACCACATTTTTCCGACTCATCCATTGGATCAAAAAAGTAGCAAACAGGCCGCTAACGGCTGCGCCGATCATCAAAACGATCCATTCTTTTCGTCCAATAAATAAAAATCCAATAGCGATCCCTGGCAGAGCTGCATGACTCAAAGCATCTCCCAACAAACTCTCTTTCCTTAAAGTAGCGTATGTTCCGATCACTCCACTAAGGAGTCCAAGAAATCCTGTCCCCAAAGCTACGAGTTGAAACGTATAGTCGCTCAATAACGAAGTCAATTGTTCTATCATAACTGATCGACCCTTTCAGCAACACTATGGTCTTTCCGATAGGTCTCTTCAATGATGTCTTCAGTGAAAGTTGTTGCAACTGATCCAGCAGCCACTACTTCACGATTCAAGAAAACAACTTCATCAAAATATTCTTTTACCGTCTGCAAATCGTGGTGGACCACAATAACAGTCTTCCCGGCCGAACTTAATTCCTCCAGCAATTCCATGATCACTTTTTCCGACTTCATGTCCACTCCGGCCAACGGTTCATCCAATAAATAAATCTCTGCTTGCTGGACTAGAGCGCGAGCAAGGAAGACTCTCTGTCTTTGTCCGCCTGAAAGCTGACTAATTTGTCTGTCTTTGAAAGAATGCATCCCTACTTTGACCAGCATCTCTTCTGCCAGTGCCGTATCTTTTTTGCCTGGACGCTTGAACCAGCCCAAATGACCATATCTCCCCATCACGACAACATCCAAAACAGTTGTCGGAAAATCCCAATCTACAGAACTTTTTTGAGGAACATAGGCAACTGATTTTTTGATCGATTTGTACTCCGCCCATTCTCCATCTTTTACAGAGAAATCTACTTCTCCTGTCAGCGGAGTCATCAATCCTAAAATGGATTTGATGAGGGTCGATTTTCCTGCTCCATTTGGTCCGATGATGGCCGTTCGTTTTCCTTTTTGAACGTTTAAACCTACTTGCCATAATACAGGTACGGCTTGATAGGCTACGGTTAGTTGTTCAATATGAATAGCTGTTTGATTCATGACAAGCCCTTCTTTCTGTTTATTTTAAAGCATCCACAATCGTATCAATATTGGATTTGTACATTTTTATATAGGTTTCGGCATTTTGAGATTCATCTCCTAATGCATCTGAAAACAATTCTCCGCCTATCGACACATCCCAACCTTTTTGTTGGACGGCTTCTTGAAGAGATTCAATCGTACGAGTAGGCACGGAGCTTTCTACAAATATCGCTTTGATTTGTTTATCCGCTACAAGTTGCGCCAAATCGCTGACATCACGTGTTCCAGCTTCTGACTGAGTATTCAGTCCTTGAAGTCCAACCACTTCAAATCCGAACTCTTCTCCAAAATAATGGAACGCATCGTGAGCAGTGACTAAATAACGACTTTCTTCCGGAATTTCTGTGATACGTTCATTAATATAAGCCGCTAACTCATCCAATTCTTTTTGATAATTCTTATTGTTTTCTTGATAGACATCTGCATTTTCACTATCAAATTCACTTAACTGCTCTGTGATGTAGTCAGCTGCCATTTTCCAATTGCTGACACTAAACCAAATGTGCGGATCATAAGCTAGTGAATCATCATCAGATGACAAAAATGTTTCTTTTGACAAACCTTCTTCTAATACAAAAACTTCTTTTCCTTGTTGTTCCAGTCCTTCGAAAACTTCTCCTAATTGAGCTTCTAAATGCAGACCATTTGAAACCACGACATCAGCTTCCATCATATTTGTGACATCTGAAGCAGAAGCTTGATATCCATGAGGATCAATCCCAGGTCCCATCAGACCTTCTACCTCTACATGCTCGCCACCTATTTGGTTGACTAAATCAGTGATCATAGTTGTTGTCGTGATGATTTGGACGGCTCCTTCTTGAGCGGTCGAATTCCCCTCATTCGCATCTGATGCATCAGATTGGCATCCTGCCAAAATCAAGAGGACAACAGCAGAAACAAGCACAGCTAGTTTTTTCATTTTATCTACCTTCTTTCGGGTTGCTTTAAGTTATTTTTAGATTAGACTAAAAATTATATAAAGTCAACCTAAATCGATTGATTCCTTACTTGGCTGTTTTTTCTGGATGAGGTATAATAAGAATACTGATTTAAACTGACTTGCTGGAAACCGATGAACACAGTCAGTGATATTAAGCGAGCTTTTACAGGCAACAACTGTTGACCCATGCTTCATGCCTGTATGCGAAAGAAAAAAGGAGTATTCAAATGACGCCAAGCAAAGAAGATTACCTAAAAACCATCGTTAGTCTCGGAGGGGCCACCAAAGTAGTAAACAACAAACAATTGGTAGCAGCGATGAATGTATCTGCTGCGTCAGTAACAGATATGAATACAAAATTATTAAAAGAAGGGTTGATTACCCATACTCCTTACAGAGGTGTGCAAGTTACTGAAAAAGGATTGCGTCTGGCAAACCAAGTGATTCGAAAACACCGCATCTGGGAAGTTTTTTTACTGGAAAAACTGGGATACGATTGGAAAGAAGTCCATGCTGACGCTGATCGATTAGAACATGCATCTTCTGATTTGCTGATTGAACGGTTAAACCAATTCTTAGGAGAACCAGAATTTGATCCTCACGGCGGGAGAATCCCTGCAAAAGATGGTACCACAGAAAGCTATGACTACCCGCAATTGAATGACTTGTCTGCCGGTGATTCATTTGTCGTAAAAGAAGTCGAAGATGATCCTGACTTTCTAGACTACATCACTGTTAAAGGGATCAAATTAGAACAACAGTATACTTTGCTGGCTAAAGAAGCGTACGAGGGCTCGTTAGCTTTACAAAACGCAGACGGTAAAACATTTATGCTGAGTTACAAAGCTGCATTTAAAGTATTTGTAGAAAAGGCAGATACTGAATGACCTCGCATTTTCAGCGAGTTCTTCCAACTTATGTTAGAGACAAAAAAACTGCTCACTGGGGAATTGTCCCAATGAGCAGTTTTATCGTCTATTTTTTCAAAGCATGCAATCTTTCAATCAGAAACAGCAAGTCTGTTTCAAATTGCACGCCAAATCTTAAGCTAGGTCTATTTTCAAGTGTTCGTTTGATCACTTTTTCTACATATTCTACGGCACTTGTCATTGCTAAGTCTAAAGAGATCTGTTGAAATAAGAAACCGGCAATCACGCTGCTGAACACGTCTCCTGTTCCTTCAAACCGACCAGGATAGACGGGTGAAAATGCATAACTGACTTGTTGGTCTTTTTGTGTCATGCTGGCTGCTCCAATTTCGTTTTCGCTCAACATCACACCTGTCAGAACTACTTGTTTTTTATTCAGCTGCACCATTTTTTTCATCAATCGTTCAACATCTTCAGAAGCATAAGGCCCTTTTTGATAAGGAGTTTTTGTTAAGTAAGCTGCCTCTGTTAAGTTAGGAATGATCACAGTCGACAATTGGCACAACTCCCGCATTTGCTGGACGTATTCTTCGTCAAATCCATCATATAATTCTCCATGATCGCCCATTACAGGATCCAACACAATAACCGCTTCAGGCGTTGCAAACTCTTTGATAATGCGTTTCACGATTTCGATTTGCTTGTGTGAGCCTAAATAGCCGACTAGTACTCCATCAAAACTAAGACCCAATTGCTTCCAATGGTCTAAAATTTTAGACATCTCACTCGTCAAATCCAAATAAGTGTAATCTTCAAATCCAGCCCCAGTGTGCGTAGACAGTAAAGCAGTAGGCAGCATATGAGTGCTGTTGTTCAAACTGCTTAAAATCGGCACAGCCACATTCATAGAAATCTGGCAGCTGGCTGAGATGTCTTGAATAACTAATACTTTTGGTTGCTTCATCTATTTCACCACTATTCCATTACATTCTTTGTTTATTATACCAGTTTTATCTTTATTTTTTCCTCTTACCATCATTTTTCTGAAAACTATTGCTTATCTTTGGAATGAATCGTGTATAATAGAAAATAAATTAGGGGGGAAGCTATGAATAAGAAAACACTCACTACGCAAAATTTGGTATTATTCGCTTTATTTATTGCAATGACTGTCGTTATGACGCTCATTATCCGCATTCCTATCCCGTTTGCTCAAGGGTACGTGAACATTGGGGATTCGATTTTGTTGCTCGCAGGGATGCTTTTGGGTCCGGCAGGCGGTTTTTGGATTGGTGGTATCGGAAGCGCATTGGCAGATTTATTTGCCGGCTATTCTTTCTATGCTCCCATCACTTTTCTGGTCAAAGGGATAGAAGGCTTGTTATGTGGATGGCTGTTTATGAAATTGCCTTCTACTAAACCGTTGATTCCTGCTTTAACAGCTGGTATCTGGATGGCAGTGGGGTATGTTTTAGGAGACTGGATTCTCTTCGGGCTGGCTGCAGGTTTAGCAGCATTTCCAATGAATCTCCTTCAAGGAGTCGTTGGGGCTTTAATGGCTGTACTGCTGCATCGTTTCGTTGCACCTGTCTTTAAAAATCAAACACATTAAAAAAGCTAGAGAAAACAGTTTGCACTGTTTATTCTCTAGCTTTTTTAATGACAACTTCAAGATATTGGTTTTCAGCAGCTGAATCCTTCAACACTCGTAACAAGCTGTTTCCATATCGGCCCAACTGCTCTTCTATCATTTCTGGATACCAGACTTCAATCACCTTACAAGAGAAATCCATTGTTAAGCAATCTTTTAAAGCATCCAGGTTATTGCCATAATAGTCGGGCAAATCCAATTCTGTTTTCAAGTAAGCATGCAATTCTTCTCGATCCGTCATCTGACTGCCGTCAAGAATGATTTTCTTTGTCATAGAAACCTCCTAATAAAGTTGTTCGAATGATTCATAATGGTCATCGGTGTAAAAAATCAACCCATCATTCGAATAGACGATTCGTTTAGGGCCTCGATATTCTCCTTCATAATCAATATCCGCTTCATAATAGATGCGTCCATCTTTTTCAGGCAGCAGCCCTTCATAATTTCCGAACTTGTTGCCCCCAATGGACATCTGATCGGTCACTTCCCATAAGTTGCCTTTTTCATTATCCCAGCCTAAAGCTTCTGCTTCTTGCTTCGTCAAATAATTAGGCGGCAGTTCACCGAATTGATGCAAATAAGCAGCAACCTCATCTTTCGTGGAGTAAACCTCTCCTTCAGTAACACCACTCTCTTGAACTGTAGATTCTATCTGCGCGTTTTCTGACGGAAACAGCGTATCAAATACATCCAGCTGTTGTCCTCCAAATAACAGGACCAGTACTCCAACGATACTGTATAACCAATTCTTTGTATTTCTTGTCTTTTTCATATTAATCCTCTTTTTCTTCTAATTCTTTTTGTGCTTGTTTCGCTGCTTTCTTGCGTGCACGAAGCATACGGAAAAAATCCGTCAATAGAGCTGCGCACTCTTCTTCCAATAACCCTTTTTCAATGTCTACTTGGTGATTGAACCGTTCATCTCCTAAGAGGTTCATTAAAGTTCCCGCAGTACCTCCCTTAGGATCTGGAGCTCCATAATACAACTCTTTCACACGCGACAAAATCATTGCTCCGCTGCACATCGGGCACGGTTCAAGCGTCACAAACAATTGAGTGTCTTCTAGACGCCAATTGCCTAGATGCTGATTTGCTTCTCGAATCGCAATCATTTCTGCATGTGTAGTAGCATCATGAGTCAGCTCGCGCACATTATGTCCACGGCCGATGATCTCTCCATTTAAGACCACTACCGCACCAATCGGAACTTCTAACTTTGCTTCTGCTTTTTTCGCTTCTTTGATAGCTTCTCGCATAAAAAACTCTTTTTCAACGCTCGATAATTCCATATCATTCTCCTCTGTCTGTTTTCACTTCTCTTATGATAGCATATTCTTCTTCAAACCCTACAAAAAAAGTCAAACCATGATAAAATAAAGAGGAAGCTCTCATCAACCGATATCTTGCTACAGAAATGAGGAACACAAGTGAATTTCAAAGAAATGAAATTATTGTATCCAGAAGCTGTACTGACACATTCCAACACCTCTGGAGAAAAATATGTCGCTTTCCCTTATAAAGACAAATGGATCCAACTGGAAAGAAAACAAAAAAGCGACACTGAATTAGCTTTGATCCAGTATGCTTTGACGCAAAAAAAGACCTCTTCAACTCGTTCTGCTGCTTCCAAATGGCAGTCGTTTCTGCTGGAAGAGTCATTCGCTTTGCCAAGAAACGAAGGCAGTTACCGGATCATTCAATTTGAGATCGTAAAAATGGACGACACGTTTACGCAGTCAGTCTGGCTCGATGCCTTTAAGCAGTTGTTTTTGAACATAGAAGAAGCTTTTTTTCTTACTGAAACTAAAGGAATACTTATTGAAGAAAAGCACGACCATTTACTAAACAATGAAGAAATGGCTGGAATCATCCGTACTTTAGACGATGACTTTTCCATTAAAACAGTTTATTACATCGGACAATTTTGGCCAATAGAGGCTACTTTGCCGCAAATTTTCAAAGAAGAACAGTCTATATTCGATACTCAAAAAAACAAACAAGCTCAAGTGTTCGACTTGTCGACGATTGCCTTGCATCATTATACTGCTGACGCCATAAAAAAGAGTCCCTTGATGCAGAAGTTGAAAGCAGAGACCGTTTTTGACGCTGAATTCAAGGAATTGATTTTAGCGATGTGGAAAAGCCAAGGCAATATTTCCGTTGCTGCTAAATCTCTGTATATCCACCGGAATACCTTACAATATCGTATAGATCGATTCCATCAAGCCAGCGGCTTATCCTTACGCAATATGGATGACCTATTGCTTTGTTATTTATTGACGTTGAATTAAAAACGAGATTGGGAAAAAAAGCGTTTAGCCCCGAATCACTTTACGAAATCAATAATCATAAAAGAGGCGGAGCTGGGAAATAACTCCCAGCTCCGTCTCTTTATTTTTCAAGTTAATAGCAATTTTATTTTTTCATTTTGTGCACAGTAGCGTCTTTTAATTGATCTGTGTACTCGCTGATATTGCCTCTTATATTGCTCACTTTATCAACTACACTCAATAGATTGATCAACTCTTCGTCTGACAAGCTTTCTACTACTTTCATCGCTTTAGGATTGCCATTTAATTTCTTTTGAACAAATTTTTTGGCACGTTTGCGGTTGATCTTATTTTCCACTTTTTCCATCGCCGAGTCCGATAATATCATATACGCTGCTCCGATTGCCGTTGCTGCTCCAAGTCCCATTAACAAATTACGCGTAGAATTCTTCATAGAAAATCACGTTCCTCTCATTTGTTTTCTCAGGTTCATCATATCAGAAATGCTTTTTTATCACGAATAAAAAAGCCTACCAGACTCCTGTCTGATAGGCTCAACTAATTGTTTACGGAGTAGTGACTTTTTCTTTATTCTTGTCTTGCTTTGCAGATTTCTTGGAGTCTCGAACTGTGAATCGGATTTCTCCTTTTTGAGCACCAATGGTTACATTATCCCCAATTTTGATATTTCCGCTTAACAATTCTTCACTCAACAAGTCTTCGATTTTCTTTTGGATCGCTCTACGTAAAGGACGAGCCCCATATTCAGGATCGAAGCCTTCTTTAGCGATCACATCAATCGCTGCCGGTGTGATTTTAGCATAGATATCCATATCTTCTAAACGTTTAACGATTGTGCGAGACATTAATTTCACGATTTCATTCAATTCTTCTTTTTCTAATGAATGGAATACGATCGTTTCATCTAAACGGTTTAAGAATTCTGGACGGAATGAATTTTTCAATTCTTCCATGATGCGTTTTTCCATTGTTTTGTGGTCTTGCTTTTTATCTTCCAATGAAAAACCGACTGATTTCTCATCACGTAAAGCAGTTGCTCCCAAGTTGGAAGTCATGATCATAATCGTATTTTTGAAATCTACTTTACGCCCTTTTCCATCTGTCAAATGTCCATCATCCAAAACTTGAAGTAAAATATTGAACACATCAGGATGGGCTTTTTCTACCTCATCCAATAGGATAACAGAATACGGTTTTTGACGAACTTTTTCAGTCAATTGTCCACCTTCATCGTACCCTACATAACCTGGAGGTGATCCCACTAAACGACTCGTACTGAATTTTTCCATATATTCAGACATGTCGACACGAATCAACGCTTCTTCATTTCCAAACATAGCTTCACTCAACGCTTTCGCTAATTCGGTTTTACCAACCCCTGTAGGCCCTAAGAACATAAATGAACCAATTGGGCGGTTCGGATCTTTCAACCCGCTTCTTGCACGGCGTATCGCTCTAGAAACAGCTTTGACCGCATCTTCTTGGCCAATCACTCGTTTATGCAATACATCTTCCATTTTCAATAAACGATCAGATTCTTTTTGTTCCATTTGTTGAACTGGGATACTTGTCCATAAGGCTACTACTTCAGCAATATCATGTTCAGTAACTTCTAATTCAGTTGGTGTTTCTTTTTGTTGTTGTTTTTTCATTAAAGCATCGACTTTTTTACGTTGCTTCATTTCGCGTGTTCTGATTTCGCCAGCTTCTTCAAAATCTTGATTTTGAATGGCTTCTTCTTTCGCTTCAACCAATGCATCCAGTTCTTCAACAGCAACGGCTATTGGTGTTGGTTTACCAGTTACGTCGATTCGTACTTTAGAAGCAGCTTCATCAACCAAATCAATCGCCTTATCAGGCAATTGTCTAGAAGTAATGTAACGAGTTGACAATTTGACCGCAGCTTTGACTGCTTCATCTGTGATTTTCACACCGTGATGATCTTCATAGCGAGAACGCAGACCATATAAGATCTCTTCTGTTTCTTCTCCATTCGGAGGATCAATATGGATTGGAGCAAATCGTCTTTCTAAAGCAGCATCTTTTTCGATGTGTTTTTGGTACTCATCTAAAGTCGTAGCACCGATAGTTTGCAATTCTCCACGTGCTAGAGCTGGTTTTAGGATGTTAGAAGCATCAATTGCTCCTTCTGCTCCTCCTGCACCAATTAGTGTATGCAACTCATCAATAAACAGGATTACTTCGCCATCTTGATAAATTTCCTCGATGATTTTTTTCATTCGCTCTTCAAATTCCCCACGATACTTCGTTCCGGCAACTAAAGAACCCATGTCCAACATCATCAGACGTTTGTTTGCTAATGTACCCGGTACTTCTCCTGAAATGATTTTTTGAGCTAATCCTTCAGCTATAGCAGTTTTACCCACACCAGGTTCTCCAACTAAAACTGGATTGTTTTTAGTTCTGCGGCTTAAAATTTGGACGATTCGCTTAACTTCTTTACTGCGGCCAACAACAGGATCCATTTTTCCGTCTTTGGCTTGAGCAGTCAAATCTCGCGCTAATGAATCCAATGTCGGTGTTCCGGCAGAAGATGGCTTAGCAGCTGATCTTGGACGTTTGCTTTTCGTATTCTTCATTTGGTCTTGTCCGATCTTTTTGAAGATCACTTGGCGAGCTTTATTCAAACTTACATCTAAGTTGCCCAATATTTTAGCTGATAGAATATCTTCTTCGCGCAACAACCCTAATAGCAAATGCTCCGTTCCGACCAAAGAAGACCCCATGCGTCTAGATTCATCTGTAGCAAACGTAATCGCTTGTTTTGCTCTAGGTGAATAAGGTAAGACAGCTTCTTTTGAAATGTATTTCATGGTTCCATATCCGGTAAAATGTTCAATCTCTTCACGAACATCCTGTTCTGTGATGGTGAACTGACGAAGAGTTTTCCCAGCGATACCTTCTGTTTCTTTTACAATCCCTAGTAAAATGTGCTCAGTTCCAACAGAATGGTGACGAAAAGCCTTAGCCTCTTCTTGAGCAATACCTAGTACTGTTTTTGCTTTTTCTGTAAATAATTCATTCATGTTCTCGCCTCCGACTTTTCGTTATTCATACCTCAAATTGTTCAGGCAAGATTTTAAGATACGTGCTCTTACCTCTTTAGCCGTTTTATTATCTAATCCTAATACGACTTTGTCCATAGCAGCCATTATTAATACGGCTTCTCTTTTATTTAAAAAATCATCTTCATACAACTTTTGCACGATCGAAAAAGCATCATTTTGAGAAATACTGTTTCCGACTATTTCTATTATTGTATCTAACATCTCAGATTCGTCCAACAATTTAACTTTTATGATCCGGATGTATCCACCGCCGCCACGTTTGCTTTCCACTAAATAACCTTTTTGCACCGTAAATCGAGTATTGATCACATAATTTATTTGAGAAGGAACACAGTTAAATAAATCAGCCATTTCGCTTCTTCTGATTTCCACTTGATCTGATTGTCCTAACACTTTTTTCAAATAAGATTCAATGATATCTGACATATTTTTATTTTCCATGCGTTGTTGTTATTAAAAATAGGTCCTTGGTGTTTTAGTATCATACACTGTTTTTCAATACATTCCAATACCTGATTTTTAATAACCCTCCTTTTCTTTTAGTCTTCAAAAAAAGACCATCTCATTTAGTCGCTGATCTTCGCTTATTACCCTCGATAACCTTTGACTAATCCTGACTAATATTATACTGGAAAAAACCTGATTTGAAAAGCTCCACTTATGAAAAGTTGCTGTTGAGCCATTTTGAGAGCTTCATCACTGATTAAAGCAGTAAAATAAAAATCTGTCATTTGGATTCCATATATGAAGGTCATCTGCAACATAACCTCTCAGCCAAAGGTTGCCTTCTATTTTTCTAATGTAAAAACCTTGAGGAAAATCCTCCTCTTCATCGATTTTTTCTGAAGCGATCGTAATTGAGCCATATGGAGCCTGTTTTTCATAAACGGGTTTACCCGTATAACCTTCTAGTTGATCTAAATAGGCTAATCTCAAATATGGTCCCGTTTCTACTGGACAAAGAGACAATCCATTCTCTATGGCTCGAGCATAAATATCCGGCAGGACAGCTCCTTCTATGAAACCAAGGTCTCCAACAGTCAATTCAATAGTTTTTAACAAATACACTTCTTTAGAAACACTCATTCGTTCATCCAATAATAATTGCTTACCTAAATCATTGAAAAATACATTCTTCTCCTGCAGCTTATCCATTAAATCTGCTTTACTAAGTCCGCCTACTTCTATCGTTCTAACAATACCAGAATGCCATAGTTGTTCATTTACTTTAAGAACCGTCATTTTTCTCTCACTCCCTTAAAGAATCCTTATTTTTAACTCTCATAATAGCTGAACGAAACTTCTTACACAATAAACACCTATATAATTTCATTTCTAACAAAAATCGACAAAAAAAGTGAGCTGGATAGGAATCCACTCACTTTAAACAATGCTTCTATTATCGGGAATACAGGATTCGAACCTGCGACCCCTTGGTCCCAAACCAAGTGCTCTACCAAGCTGAGCTAATTCCCGTATGTATGTGCGCTTCTATAAGTCTCTATAAAAGAAATGTACCCAGCAGGAGTCGAACCTGCAACCGCTTGATTCGTAGTCAAGTACTCTATCCAATTGAGCTATGGGTACAAAATAAATGGTGCCGAGGGCCGGAATCGAACCGGCACGGATATCACTATCCGCAGGATTTTAAGTCCTGTGCGTCTACCTGTTCCGCCACCCCGGCAATAAAGAACAAGATTCAGAAGATTTACGTTCAGTATCTAGATAAACTAGAAAGCGGAAGACGGGATTCGAACCCGCGACCCCCACCTTGGCAAGGTGATGTTCTACCACTGAACTACTTCCGCAAATGATGCCGGCTAAAGGATTTGAACCCTCGACCCTCTGATTACAAATCAGATGCTCTACCAACTGAGCTAAGCCGGCAAGTAATATTGCCATTCAAAAAAGTAATGATGCGGGTGAAGGGACTTGAACCCCCACGCCTCGCGGCGCTAGATCCTAAATCTAGTGCGTCTGCCAATTCCGCCACACCCGCATAATATTTAATTTGGCAATAGATAAACATACTAGTCATATGAATACAACTAGTATGAGTCATGCAGGATTCGAACCTGCGACCCTCTGATTAAAAGTCAGATGCTCTACCAACTGAGCTAATGACTCATGGTGGAGGTTAACGGGCTCGAACCGCTGACCCTCTGCTTGTAAGGCAGATGCTCTCCCAACTGAGCTAAACCTCCAAAAAAACTATGCGTGGCAACGTCCTAGTCTCACAAGGGGAAACCCCTCACTACCTTCGGCGCTAAGAAGCTTAACTTCTGTGTTCGGCATGGGAACAGGTGTGACCTTCTTGCCATCATCACCACACATATGAGAACCTTGCGCTCTCAAAACTGGATTTGTCTACTATCACATTTGTTCGGATCCGTTGAATCCACCTAAAATCTTGGTTAAGTCCTCGACCGATTAGTATTGGTCCGCTCCGCCTATCACTAGACTTCCACTTCCAACCTATCTACCTGATCATCTCTCAGGGGTCTTACTCACTTACGTGATGGGAAATCTCATCTTGAGGGGGGCTTCACGCTTAGATGCTTTCAGCGTTTATCCCTTCCACACATAGCTACCCAGCGATGCTCTTGGCAGAACAACTGGTACACCAGCGGTGTGTCCATCCCGGTCCTCTCGTACTAAGGACAGCTCCTCTCAAATTTCCTACGCCCGCGACGGATAGGGACCGAACTGTCTCACGACGTTCTGAACCCAGCTCGCGTACCGCTTTAATGGGCGAACAGCCCAACCCTTGGGACCGACTACAGCCCCAGGATGCGATGAGCCGACATCGAGGTGCCAAACCTCCCCGTCGATGTGGACTCTTGGGGGAGATAAGCCTGTTATCCCCAGGGTAGCTTTTATCCGTTGAGCGATGGCCCTTCCATGCGGAACCACCGGATCACTAAGCCCGACTTTCGTCCCTGCTCGACTTGTAGGTCTCGCAGTCAAGCTCCCTTCTGCCTTTACACTCTACGAATGATTTCCAACCATTCTGAGGGAACCTTTGGGCGCCTCCGTTACATTTTAGGAGGCGACCGCCCCAGTCAAACTGCCCGTCTGACACTGTCTCCCGACCAGATCATGGTCGAGGGTTAGAGTGGCCATACAGCAAGGGTAGTATCCCACCAATGCCTCCACCAAGACTGGCGTCCTGGCTTCAATAGCTCCTACCTATCCTGTACAAGCTGTACAGACACTCAATATCAAACTGCAGTAAAGCTCCATGGGGTCTTTCCGTCCTGTCGCGGGTAACCTGCATCTTCACAGGTACTATAATTTCACCGAGTCTCTCGTTGAGACAGTGCCCAAATCGTTACGCCTTTCGTGCGGGTCGGAACTTACCCGACAAGGAATTTCGCTACCTTAGGACCGTTATAGTTACGGCCGCCGTTTACTGGGGCTTCAATTCTGAGCTTCGCCGAAGCTAACCCATCCTCTTAACCTTCCAGCACCGGGCAGGCGTCAGCCCCTATACGTCATCTTTCGATTTAGCAGAGACCTGTGTTTTTGATAAACAGTCGCTTGGGCCTATTCACTGCGGCTGACCAATGGTCAGCACCCCTTCTCCCGAAGTTACGGGGTCATTTTGCCGAGTTCCTTAACGAGAGTTCTCTCGCACACCTTAGGATTCTCTCCTCGACTACCTGTGTCGGTTTGCGGTACGGGCTGTTTGTTTCTCACTAGAAGCTTTTCTTGACAGTGTGACATCAGAAACTTCGGTACTTAATTTCCCTCCCCATCACAACTCATCCTTAGAGAAGCAAGCATTTCACTCACTTCAAGACTCATTGCTTGGACGTGCATATCCAGCAGCACGCATTTCTTAGCCTCCTGTGTCCCTCCATTGCTCAAACAAAACAAACAGGTACAGGAATATCAACCTGTTGGCCATCGCCTACGCCATTCGGCCTCAGCTTAGGTCCCGACTAACCCTGGGAGGACGAGCCTTCCCCAGGAAACCTTAGTCATTCGGTGGACGGGATTCTCACCCGTCTTTCGCTACTCATACCGGCATTCTCACTTCTAAGCGCTCCACTAGTCCTCACGATCTAGCTTCAACGCCCTTAGAACGCTCTCCTACCATAGAACCAATGGTTCTATCCACAGTTTCGGTGTTATGTTTAGCCCCGGTAAATTTTCGGCGCAGGGTCACTCGACTAGTGAGCTATTACGCACTCTTTAAATGATGGCTGCTTCTAAGCCAACATCCTAGTTGTCTAAGCAACCCCACATCCTTTTCCACTTAACATAAACTTTGGGACCTTAACTGGTGGTCTGGGCTGTTTCCCTTTCGACTACGGATCTTATCACTCGCAGTCTGACTCCCGGACATGAATCAATGGCATTCGGAGTTTATCAGAATTCGGTACCCCGATAAGGGGCCCTAGTTCAAACAGTTGCTCTACCTCCATGATTCTACATTCCGAGGCTAGCCCTAAAGCTATTTCGGAGAGAACCAGCTATCTCCAAGTTCGATTGGAATTTCTCCGCTACCCACACCTCATCCCCGCACTTTTCAACGTACGTGGGTTCGGTCCTCCAGTGCGTTTTACCACACCTTCAACCTGGACATGGGTAGATCACTTGGTTTCGGGTCTACGACCACATACTCATTCGCCCTATTCAGACTCGCTTTCGCTACGGCTCCGTCTATTCAACTTAACCTCGCATGTAATCGTAACTCGCCGGTTCATTCTACAAAAGGCACGCTATCACCCATTAACGGGCTCTAACTATTTGTAAGCACACGGTTTCAGGTGCTATTTCACTCCCCTTCCGGGGTTCTTTTCACCTTTCCCTCACGGTACTGGTTCACTATCGGTCACTAGAGAGTATTTAGCCTTGGGAGATGGTCCTCCCGGATTCCGACGGAATTTCTCGTGTTCCGCCGTACTCAGGATACTGATCAGAGTGAACGTCGTTTCGAATACAGGGCTTTTACCTTCTTCGGCAGTCCTTTCCAGGACGCTTCTTCTACGACGTTCATTTATGACTCTATGTGTTCAGTCCTACAACCCCAGAAAGCAAGCTTTCTGGTTTGGGCTCTTCCCGTTTCGCTCGCCGCTACTCAGGGAATCGAATTTTCTTTCTCTTCCTGCAGGTACTTAGATGTTTCAGTTCTCTGCGTCTACCTCTACTGACCTATGTATTCAGTCAGCAGTAACATCCTATTAAAGATGCTGGGTTCCCCCATTCGGAAATCTCTGGATCAAAGCTTACTTACAGCTCCCCAAAGCATATCGGAGTTCGTCCCGTCCTTCATCGGCTTCTAGTGCCAAGGCATCCACCGTGCGCCCTTAGTAACTTAACCTATCATTACTAAATTGGTATTACTTGTTTTATCTTACGATAAGAACATTAAAAAACTCATTTAAAAACGCGGTGTTTTCTCGGTTTCTTACTTAAATGTTTCTATTAGACAATATCCAGTTTTCAAAGAACAAAATTCATTTGCAACTAAGTTGCAATGGAGCCTAGCGGGATCGAACCGCTGACCTCCTGCGTGCAAGGCAGGCGCTCTCCCAGCTGAGCTAAGGCCCCTATTTATCTTTAGTATGAAAATGATGGGCCTAAATGGACTCGAACCATCGACCTCACGCTTATCAGGCGTGCGCTCTAACCAGCTGAGCTATAGGCCCAATATCGGACTTCATAATAAAGAATGCAGTTATTGAAAGATCTATTAAACCTCTCAAAACTAAACAAAGTAAAAGCGAACCGTGTAAAGTTCCGTTATATCCTTAGAAAGGAGGTGATCCAGCCGCACCTTCCGATACGGCTACCTTGTTACGACTTCACCCCAATTATCTGTCCCACCTTAGGCGGCTGGCTCCCGAAGGTTACCTCACCGACTTTGGGTGTTACAAACTCTCGTGGTGTGACGGGCGGTGTGTACAAGGCCCGGGAACGTATTCACCGCGGCGTTCTGATCCGCGATTACTAGCGATTCCGGCTTCATGTAGGCGAATTGCAGCCTACAATCCGAACTGAGAATGGCTTTAAGAGATTAGCTTAACCTCGCGGTTTTGCGACTCGTTGTACCATCCATTGTAGCACGTGTGTAGCCCAGGTCATAAGGGGCATGATGATTTGACGTCATCCCCACCTTCCTCCGGTTTATCACCGGCAGTCTCACTAGAGTGCCCAACTGAATGCTGGCAACTAATAATAAGGGTTGCGCTCGTTGCGGGACTTAACCCAACATCTCACGACACGAGCTGACGACAACCATGCACCACCTGTCACTTTGTCCCCGAAGGGAAAGCTCTATCTCTAGAGTGGTCAAAGGATGTCAAGACCTGGTAAGGTTCTTCGCGTTGCTTCGAATTAAACCACATGCTCCACCGCTTGTGCGGGCCCCCGTCAATTCCTTTGAGTTTCAACCTTGCGGTCGTACTCCCCAGGCGGAGTGCTTAATGCGTTAGCTGCAGCACTGAAGGGCGGAAACCCTCCAACACTTAGCACTCATCGTTTACGGCATGGACTACCAGGGTATCTAATCCTGTTTGCTCCCCATGCTTTCGAGCCTCAGCGTCAGTTACAGACCAGAAAGTCGCCTTCGCCACTGGTGTTCCTCCATATATCTACGCATTTCACCGCTACACATGGAATTCCACTTTCCTCTTCTGCACTCAAGTTCTCCAGTTTCCAATGACCCTCCCTGGTTGAGCCAGGGGCTTTCACATCAGACTTAAAGAACCGCCTGCGCTCGCTTTACGCCCAATAAATCCGGACAACGCTTGCCATCTACGTATTACCGCGGCTGCTGGCACGTAGTTAGCCATGGCTTTCTGGTTAGATACCGTCAAGGGACGAGCAGTTACTCTCATCCTTGTTCTTCTCTAACAACAGAGTTTTACGATCCGAAAACCTTCTTCACTCACGCGGCGTTGCTCCGTCAGACTTTCGTCCATTGCGGAAGATTCCCTACTGCTGCCTCCCGTAGGAGTCTGGGCCGTGTCTCAGTCCCAGTGTGGCCGATCACCCTCTCAGGTCGGCTACGCATCATCGTCTTGGTGAGCCATTACCTCACCAACTAACTAATGCGCCGCGGGTCCATCTACAAGTGACAGCCGAAACCGTCTTTCTTCTTTCTGCCAGGAGACAAAAAGATCTATGCGGTATTAGCATCCGTTTCCGAATGTTATCCCCCGCTTGTAGGTAGGTTACCCACGTGTTACTCACCCGTCCGCCACTCTTCTTTCCCGGTGCAAGCACCGGTAGGAAGCGTTCGACTTGCATGTATTAGGCACGCCGCCAGCGTTCGTCCTGAGCCAGGATCAAACTCTCATATAAAGTCGTCACCCGAAGGTGACTGCTTAATGATGCTTGAAGCTCATTAATTGATTGCTAGCGAATAATTATTCACTAATGTTGTTGTTTCGGCGCTTGCCGAAACTCCTTACACGTTTGGTTCGTCTTACTTTGTTTAGTTTTCAAAGGTCTAATTTCGTGTTGCGCTGTCGTTTTGACAACTTCTAAATAATACCAGATGTTTAACTGTTCGTCAACAACTTTTTTTACACTTTTTTTAAAATGTTTTTTTAGAATTTGTCGTTCTGTCTCAGCGACATGTACTAATATACCACCCTGATAAGGTTTCGTCAAACAAATTCTTTCATTTTTTTTACTTTTTTCAGATTTCTGAACATTAAATTTAAAATCTGATTTTTTCTCCCTTTTTCTTTTATTTAAAACGAATAATCCTATTCTGGTACAACTCAACATTCGTTTATCTCTTTTAGTTCGCGGTGAATGGTCAATTTGTTTATCTATCCAATACTATGTATTTTTACTCAATTGAATTGATTACCTGATTATACAGAAAGAAGGAGCAGCCTCTGCTGCTCCTTCTGCATCTATTATATTGTGCTAAAGCACGCTTCAGTCTTTATTTACTCTCTTCGGCTTCTTGATAAGTACTTGGAGAGAATTCTACGTTTTCGTATTCGCCCGCTTCATCAGCGTAGTAACGATTGTATCGTTGTTTGAATTTGCGGAAGATGAAGGTAACAACGACTCTACTGATCGCATAAATCGGAACTCCTAGTATCAACCCGACTAACCCTAATAGTTCACCTAGTACCAGCAAAACAATAATGATAGTTAATGGATGGATTTTTAAGTTTTTCCCCATAACGTTTGGTTCAACAAAATTTCCATCTACAAATTGTACAACTAGCCAAACAATGATCAGTTTAACTAACATGAACCATGAGGTAGTTAACGCAATAATAACTGCGGGAACCATGGCCAATGTAGCACCGATATAAGGTATAACGCTTGTAACACTGGCTACAATAGCTAATATTCCTGCATAGTCCAACCCAATAATAGTAAAACCAATAAACATCATAATACCAAGGAATAATGAGATCGTTAGTTGACCTTTAACGTAAGATCCTACTTGGTCTGCAATGATTAATCCTAAATCACGAGTTTCTTTACGATATTTCGGCGGAATGACTTTCATCACATAGCTGAAGAATTTTTTGTCGTCTTTCAATAGGAAGAATAAGATAATTGGGAAAGTTACCATGATCACAACAAAATTAGACACTGTAGAGACTACCGTAGATATTCCTGATACAGCAGTTGTCAGATAATCAACAATATTGCTAGGTAATTCTCCTATCCATCCGTTAAACCATTCAATCACATTGTTAGCTGTATCTTCAAAAACTGAATTGTCCGTCCACCCCATAATAGTTGCGCCGATGTTGTCCACATATTCTGGAAAAGCTACTACAAACTGAGTCACTTGTTCGCTAATATAAGGCACCACTAAAAATATCAACCCTACTAAAGCACCAATCAATACTAAAAACAGAAGAATAACTCCCCACACTCGTTTTAAACGATGCTTTTCCAACCAATCAATTAGCGGGTTGAATAAAAAATAAGTCAACACAGCTAAAATGACTGGTGCTACTATAGAAGAAAAGAAAACCAGCAGCGGTTCAAAAACAAAACTTATCTGATCATAAATAAAAATCAATATTCCAATCATAATGGCTACTCCTAGTGTGAACAACAGGTTCTTTCCACCCAGAAAGGAAATATACTTCGAGTCTTTCATAGTTTATACACTCCTCATCTTTTATGTCTGTTTTGTACTTAAAGGAGAGCTCTTGAAGAAACGCACCTGTCTTTTCTTTACCTTCTCTGATTTGAAGTTGGTACAGACAATGCTTCCATTATTATGTACATCCGTTGATAGTCATGACGTTTGTTTATCTTCATTAAGTACTTCTCCTTTACATGCATTATACTATGTTTCTTTATGATCTGTGAACAAATCACCTTATCCTCGCAACCGCAAAAAAAATAACCAAGACAAAAGCGTCTTGGTCATTTATATTTTATAGATTACGCATAGTTGGGAATAACAATACGTCTCGAATAGATTGTGCATTTGTCAGTAACATGACTAAACGGTCAATTCCTATTCCAAGTCCACCTGTTGGAGGCATACCGTATTCTAATGATTCGATAAAGTCTTCATCAATTTGATGAGCTTCGTCGTTTCCTTGTTCGCGCTCTTTCATTTGTTGTTCGAATCGTTCTCTTTGATCGATTGGATCGTTCAACTCACTGAACGCATTTCCGTATTCATTTCCAGCGATGAATACTTCGAAACGATCTGTGAAGCGTGCGTCTTCAGTATTTTTCTTCGCTAATGGTGAGATCTCAACAGGATGTCCGTAAACAAATGTTGGCTGTACTAACGTTTCTTCTACAAATTCTTCGAAGAATTCATTTACTACATGACCAAATTGGCTATGCGCTTCAACTTGAACATTGTGCTTTTTAGCAATTTCGCGCGCTTCTTCATCGGTCATTTCTTGCCAAAAATCAACGCCTGTTTGTTCTTTGATAGCATCAACCATATGGATTCTCTTCCATGTAGACTCTAAGTCGATTTCGATTTCATTGTACGTGAATTTCCCAGTGCCTAGAACATTTTGAGCAACTGTACGGATCATGCCTTCAGTTAAGTCCATTACGTCTTCATAATCTGTGTATGCTGTATAAACTTCTAACATCGTAAATTCTGGGTTGTGAGTTGTATCCACACCTTCGTTACGGAATACGCGCCCGATTTCATAAACACGTTCCATTCCACCTACAACCAATCGTTTCAAATGCAATTCCAAAGCAATACGCAAATACAATTCCATATCCAACGCATTGTGGTGAGTAATGAACGGACGAGCCGCTGCTCCACCAGGAATGTTATGAAGAGTTGGTGTTTCTACTTCGATGTAGTCTTGGTTATTCAAATATTTACGAACTTCAGCAATGATTTGGCTGCGTTTCACGAAACGGTCATAGCTTTCTGGATTACTGATTAAATCTAAATAACGTTGACGGTAACGTTGTTCTACGTTCGTTAAACCATGATATTTGTCAGGCAATGGACGCAATGCTTTAGACAATTGAGTCAATGAAGTCGGTTTAACTGTAACTTCTCCAGTGTTGGTTTTCATCAATAAACCTGTAACACCTACAAAGTCCCCTAAGTCAGCACTTAGAAATGTTTCATAGTCCTCTTCGCCAACAGCGTCTTTACGTACATAAACTTGGATTTGGCCTTTGCGGTCTTGCAAGTGAGCAAACCCAACTTTACCTTTACCACGTTTCGTCATAATACGTCCAGCAACCGTTACTTCGATTTCTTGTTCTTCGATTTCTTCTTTGGATAATGCATCATAAGTTTCGTGTAGTTCTTTAGATAAATGTGTACGTTTGAATTTGCCACCAAACGGATCAATATTACGGTCACGCAACGTTTGCAGTTTCTCACGGCGAACTTGCAATTGATCATTCAATTCTTCTAAATGCGAATTTTCATTGCTCATTAGTTTCTCTCCATTCTTTTTAGCTTCTCAGCTCTCTCTTAATCATGCCAAGAGTGCGCAAAAAAAGCAAGGCAATTAGTGACTTAACTCCCTAACGCCCTAACTTTTTCATTTAACATACTTAACGATTTTCATACGATATATGATAACACATTTGCATACAGTTTGGGAAGAACCGTTATTTTGAAGAATGTGTGTCGTAATAGGCGTTTTACACCGCAGCCAGAGAAACTTCTTCTATTTCGTCCTCTTTATTTTTATGGTAATACTGCGCTTGGGCATTCCACAATTCGTAGTACTTTCCTTTTTTATTTTCTACTAGCTCATCATGGGAGCCTAGCTGCACTAACTTACCTTCATCAAATACAGCTATTCGATCACAAAAACGGCAACTGGATAAGCGATGGGAAATATAAATGGCTGTGCGGTTCCCTATAACTTCTGCAAAATTTTCATAAATCTCAGACTCCGATAGCGGATCTAAAGCTGCAGTCGGCTCATCTAAAATAACGATTGGTGCATTTTTATATACAGCACGTGCCATGGCTATTTTCTGAGCTTCTCCACCAGAAAATTCAATTCCAGATTCATCGTAATTTTTGTACAAAAAGGTGTCTAGTTTTTCGGACAAGGTAGCCAGTCGATTAGAAAACCCTACTTTCTCCAAAGCGGCTATTGTTTTTTCTTCATCCATTCCATTAGATGCAGCCACATTGTTGCCTAACTTAAAGGCATACAAATGGAAGTCTTGGAACACCACTGATAACAACCGCAAATACTCTTGGTAATCGTATTTTTTGATATCAATCCCATTTAATAGGATGACACCTTCTGTCGGATCATATAACCTGCAGATCAGTTTGATCAAAGTAGTTTTTCCCGAACCGTTCATCCCTACGATGGCCATCTTCTCGCCAACTTCAAATTTCAAGCTGATATTTTGCAATACCATTTCATCAGTACCAGGGTATGCGAATGATACATCTCGTACTTCTAACGTGTATTCATTATCTAGACGTTTTTCAACAGGCAGCGTGCCTTCGTGTCTATCTGTCTTCAACTCTAGAAATTCAAATAACATCTTCAGCCCTTCTACGTTATTGATAAGATCTTGAATAGAAGAAAGCAGATTTGGAAACTCACGAATAAACAATGTAAAAGCACCTGCGTATTGGACGACCGATCCAGGAAGAACAGCCCCGTTCATTGCTTTGACAATCAACCAAAAGTATCCAGATGCCAATAACAAATAAGACATCAGCTGAACAATAATCGTAGTACGATACCGACTGCGGGTTACCTCTGCCATAGTATCTCTAGTATAGGTATACAATCTCCTCATATTTGTTTGATAAATAGGCTGTTGTTTATACAAACGAATTTCTTTTCCTGAATTGTAATTCATTAGCTGACTCAGAAAAAACTGAGCAGCATTATTTACCCACACACCACCTTTTAACAGTAATTTCATTATTTTATCTTGTGTACGTTCATTTATTTTTAGAGATAGGATACTGAACAGCAGCAGAGCTATACTAAAACCTATTAGTATCGAAGGAGAGTCCGCATCAAATGCAATCGTCATTGTCTGTGAAGTCGACGTAAACAAACTCCATAAGAAGATAAATGAAATAATTAGTGAGAAAATCTGCTGAAAATAGTTTTTCGTCTCATTTAACAATAGAAATAACCCTATTCCTCCAGCATACTCTGACTGCTTAATGGTATTTTTCAGATCATGAGTTTCAGATTTTTCTACTAATTCATAATCCATATGGATAATCTTAGTGTTCAACAACATCTCTTTTCTATCCATTGCACTATAAATTAAACCAATACGATAATGCGAGATTCCATTTGAAATAATGGAAGAGCAGTATCCGGTAACTAATGCGCCAATCACCCAATAGATAAGAGTGGCTTCATTCTCTCCTTGCAAAAGTAAGTTCAATATTTTACTAGTAAAGAAAAAAGGTATAAATGGAAATACTGCTTCAAAAAAACCTTGTGTCAGACTCGACCAAAAAAGTTGCGGAGATAATTGGATCATCAATTGGTAACCTTTACGCGTCATCGCTAAATTTTCTTTTATCTTATGCATATGCGGGCTCCTCCACATCATTTTGATAATAACGACTTTGTACAGTATACATTTCTTTGTACTTTCCGTTTACCGCCATCAGTTCTTCGTGTGTCCCTTCTTCAATAATCGAACCATTTTCCAAGAAAACGATGCGATCACAGAATCGAGTAGAAGAGAGTCTATGAGAAATAAAAATCGAGGTTTTATCTTTTGCAATATCATTATATTTAGTATAAACAGCATTTTCGGCAATTGGATCCAACGCTGCTGTAGGTTCGTCTAGTATAAGCAATGGAGCGTTTTTATAAATCGCACGAGCTAATTGCAGTTTTTGCTTTTGTCCGCCAGATAGATCTACCGCGTCTTCGCTGACTCGTTTAACCAAATACGTTTGGTCTTTTTTAGAAAGTTTAGCTGTTTCCATGTCCAATCCACTTTGCTCCATTGATTCTTCATACGACACGGAGTATCGTGATTCTCCTTGCACAATCGTTTCTTGGATAGTTACAGGCAACTCGAAGTAATCTTGAAACACGACTGAGAACAGTTCTGTATACTCTTCGTCAGAAAAATAGTGACTAGGAATCCCATTGATCAGAATCTCTCCTTCTGTTGGTCGATACAATCCACATAACAATTTGATAATGGTTGACTTTCCTGCACCATTTACGCCTACCATTCCTACTTTTTCTCCTGCTCTAATATGCCAATTCAATTGTTGGATAGTATTCTTATCAGCACCATCATAAAGATAAGAAACATTTTTGAATTCTATATCTAATGGAAAACTTAACGAATCAATCGAAACTCTCGCTTCATGATTGAGTTGATTTTCTAGTTCTGTATAATCCCTAAAATCTTTGATTTCACTGGATATATATTTAAAATTAGCGATATTTGTCAGTACCCCATTCATAAACATTGATAATGAAGCAATGATTCCAAAATAAAAGGAAAAACTGGCTACCGACAACGCGCCATTCAACACTTGTTGAATCAAAATCCAGTACGCTAGTCCATCACGTAGTAGTGATAATGTACTAGAAAGCACACTTCCTTTTAATTTCCGCTGATTAACAGCATTCATCAGTTTTAATCGTTGCGCGTTATTCTCTTCAAATTCTTTCATAAACCAATCTTCCATATGATACAAACGCATATCTTTAGCAGCTTTAAAATCTCCAGTGTTTTCTACTAAGTACCCGTTCTTTTTTTGGATAGGAGCTAACGTATCTTTATTTCTTTGTTCCAGCCGGTTTGTTCCTAGACTGAATACATACATGATGACTGATGATCCTACAATAACAAGAATCAATATTGGATGGACCGTCCCTATATAAAAACCATATAACAATAATCCAGTAATGTTTTTTAAAAATTGATAAGACTCTTCAAAGCCTTTTTGAAACGCTCCTTCTGGATCACTAGTAGGAACCATAGCTTTAGAAAACAATTTTTGGTTCTCTGCATTTTCAACTTGTTCATATTTTCTAAACAATAATTCTTCTGCTAGTTCAACCATATTTTGAATTCGAAAAGTATTTCCTTCTGAATTAAAATAAACTCTTAAACTCTGAGACAAACAATAACACAGCAATGAGCCGCTCAAAACTCCAATCAACAAATAGATCGAATCTCTCCAATCCCCTTTGTCTCCAACCATTGCAATAATGATGGCTACTGTAGCTGACGACAGTAAAGGAATCAGCATATCTGCAAATGCTCGAATAATCATATACACTATATATTTTTTATCTGTTCGCCACATTTTTTGATATAAATAATACAAATGTGATGATTGTTTTAGTAGTTTTTCCATTCTAATCACCTCTAAGGATACAATAGCATGTTGAAATATCTATTCAGAAAAACGACCACGAATGGTCGTTTTCTAAGCATAAGCGGTCACAACGGCAACAAAATCTCTGTCGCAAACACTCCTTCTTCATGTTTCCGATTTACATGCCCTTGATATTTATGTACCGTTTGATCAATCCTCTTTAAACCAAATCCATGTTCTGTGCCTTTTTTTGTTGTCTCATAACCTGTCCCAGTCTTCTTGATGGTTTGGTTCATACTATTGGTAACTGAAATATATAATTGCTCTTTCATTTCAGCAATGTACACTCGAATAAATCGTTCACTCGGATCAGCAACTGTCTGACTGCCTTCAATCGCATTTGACAATAAATTCCCTAACAACGTTCCTAAGTCGACATTATGGATCGCTAAATCTGATGGAATAACAGCTTTGACATTCAACTGTATTTGACGCGCCTCAGCTAGAGACAATTTGCTGTTTAAAATAGCATCCGCCATAACATTCCCCGTACGAATGCTCAAATCTACGGCAACCAAATCTTCATCCAATTCTTCTAGATAGCTTCCTAACAACTCAATTTTATCCATTTCAATATAGGCTTTCATCGTCTGGATGTGATTTTTGTAATCGTGTCTCCAGCCACGCATTTGACGATAGATATTTTCTACTTCTTCTGCATGCTCATTTAACATACTTGCTTGAGTATGGAATAAACGCTGAATCGTTTTTCGGTGGTAGTGCCACATCAATGCAGCCATACCAATAAAAAGTATCATAAAAATAAGGATAATCAGTTCTATCGGCATGAGCTACTCCTTTCGAAAATAGTGGGTAAAAGCATTGACGACTTTTTGTTGATTTCTTCTGGAAATTGGAATTACGCTATTGTCATCCATAATCAATTCGCCTTTTTTGATGCGTTTGATACGATTACAATTCACAATGATATTTCGATACGGTTGTACAAACTGTTCTTGATCTAACTGCTCACTAAAACGTTGCAAAGTATCTTTGAGAAAAAGGACTTGGTTATCAAGAATCACCTTTATCTCCCGACCCTCTACTTCAACAGATAGAATCTCATCTTGATTGAGTTTGATTTGTTCATTATCTTTTTCTGCTAATAAATACTTTGTTTTAGAAGGTAGTTTCATTAATAACCGATCTAGAGCATCGATTAATTTTTCTTTATCTACTGGTTTTATTAAGTAATCGACCGCTTCAACCCTATACCCTTCACTTATGTAATCTGTTAACCCTGTAATAAACAGTAATGCGACTGAGTCGTTTTCTTTGCGTAAATAACGAGCCATTTCCATCCCATTCATCTCATTCATTTGAATGTCCAATAAAACCACATCTACTTGCTTGTTTTCTGCATAGTGAAACAAAAAAGCTTCTGCGCTTTCCCATATATGGATAGAGACAGAAAATCCATGTTTTACCGCATAATTTTCTACTTGTACTTGCAGCCATTCTGCTTGAACAGCTTCATTTTCGCAAATAGCAAATGAATAAGTTTTCATTTCCATCACCTCTCTTACTCATTATAAACTAACTTTATTTTAAATAAATTCTTTTAGACAAAAAAAGTGTCACTACGCTTAAAAACAGCGTAGTGACACTTGAAATATCTTCTTATTGTTCTACATTAAAAACTCCAGTAGACAGGTAGCGCTCACCATTATCAGGAGCGACTGTTACAACACGTTGATTGCTTTTCATTGTTTTCGCTACATCAATGGCTGCTTTGATAGCTGCACCAGAAGATGGACCCACTAATAATCCTTCTTCTTTCGCTAGACGTCTCGCCATATCAGCCGCTTCTTCACTGCTTACTTTCATGACTTTGTCGTACAAAACAGTGTCCAGTACATTTGGAACAAAACCTGTACCGATACCTTGGATCTTGTGTGATCCAGGATCTTCGCCACTTAAAACGGCTGATTCTGCTGGTTCCACGGCATAGATCGTAATGTCCGGATCAACATTTTTCAAGACTTTACCAGCTCCTGTCAATGTACCTCCAGTACCAACTCCAACAACAAATGCGTCTGGCGCTTCTCCGTTGAAAGCCTCTAAGATTTCTGGACCCGTTGTCGCTGCGTGAACTGCGGGGTTAGCTAAATTATCGAACTGCATTGGCATAAAATAACCATCTTGCTCAGCCAACTCTTTTGCTTTAGCGATTGAACCTTTGATTCCATCGGCACCTGGAGTCAGCATCAATTCAGCTCCATAAGCTTGAGCTAATTGACGACGTTCCATACTCATCGTTTCCGGCATAACAATCAACACTTTATAGCCTTTAGCCGCAGCAATCATAGACAAACCTACACCTGTGTTTCCACTTGTCGGTTCGATGATTGTGTCGCCTTTTTTCAATTTACCTTCTTGCTCAGCTACTTCGATCATGTTCAATGCGATACGGTCTTTGACACTTCCGCCTGGATTAAACGATTCTAGTTTCACATATACTTCCGCAGCATCAGGTGGTGCCACTTTTGTTAACCTTAATAGAGGTGTTTCTCCAATCAAATCTGAAATTGAATGAACTACTTTTACCATATACGTAAAGCCTCCTAATTTTCGCTATTCTTCTTACTTTTTGTAGGGTTCTCCCAATAAGTTTAACGCTTTTATTTTTCAATTGCAACAATTTAAAATTCGGCAAGAGAATTTAGCTCAATTCCTTTTGCGTGACGAAATTGAGCTGCTATCCTTCAAAAGGGAACGCAACTATTCGTTGCGTTACATTAACGTACCTTTTCTGCCCAAAACGGAACGCAACCTACTTTTGCGTCCCTTTTTTTCACTTTTCACCTCAATTACGGCACGCAAATCACCTTGCAACCAGCCAATTCCTCTAAAAACAAAAAAAACTGCTGAAAAGCACCCTCATTAAGGGTCTTTTCAACAGTTTATAGAATGCTTATTTTTAAGCGTTCGCTTTTAAGTCTTCTAATTCTTGTTCTGAGTAGTGGTATTTATTTCCACAGAAGTGGCATACCGCTTCAGCGCCATGATCTTCAGTAATCATTTCATCGATTTCTTTTTTACCTAAAGAAACGATTGCACCAGCAAAACGATCTTTAGAACAGTCACATTCAAAAGAAATTGGCATTTTATCCAACACTTTTGCATTTCCTTCACCGACTAAACGATCAAGGATTCCTTCAGGAGTTTCTCCGTTTTCCATCAAACGAGACACCATTGGGATGTTTTCGATAGCTTTTTCGATAGCTGTGATTGTTTCTTCTGTAGCTCCAGGCATAACTTGGATCATGAATCCTCCAGCTGCTTTGATTGACTCATCAGTGTCTACTAATACACTCAAACCAAATGCTGATGGTGTTTGTTCACTGGTTGCCATGTAGTACGTAAAGTCCTCAGCTAATTCTCCACTGATCAACGGAACTTGTCCCGAAAAGGCTTCTTTTAATCCTAGATCTTTCGTGATCGTCAATGTACCTTCAGTACCTACAGCGCCTCGTACATCGATTTTTCCTTTTTCATTCAACGGAAGACTTACTTTAGGGTTGGCAATGTATCCTTTTACCGTTCCTTTTCCGTTACTGTCGGCAACAATGTGTCCCGTTGGACCGTTACCTTCAATTTTAACCGTTAATTTTTCATCGCCTTTTACCGTTGCTCCTAGTAAAAGAGCTCCTACCATCGTACGACCTAACGCTGCTGAAGAAGCACTCCATGTGTCATGACGACGTTGAGCTTCTGCAACTGTTTCAGTAGCATCGATTGTAAATACACGGATTTGGCCATCATAACATACACTCTTTAATAAATAGTCTGACATTCATTTCCCTACTTTCTATTCGTTTGCATTCTCATTCAGTATGAAAGAGGGTTGCGGAATTTCCCGCAACCCTCTTCCTTTTTGTAAGGACAGTATACCATCCTACTTTATGCTTTGTCTACTGTTTAGGGGAATCTTGTTTGTCCTCTTCATCAGGAACGTCATTGCCTTGAGTTGTCAATGCCGTGTCGTCACCTTGTGAAGATTCCTCTTTTTCATCTTCGCCTAATTCTTTTTTAGCTTCTTCAACAAGTTTTTCAGGATCTTCCTGTGCTTCTTGTCCTTGAGCTCTCGCTTGCTGCTCACGTTCTTTTTCTTTTTGTTCGCGAGCTCTCTTGATTTCTTCAAAAGATAAACCTTCTCCTTCACGTTTTTCACGTGGGAACTCTTCGTCTTCTGTTACAGGAGGCATTTCCCCTGTTTCAAATAGACTCTTGATTGTGCGTTCATCTAATGTTTCTAATTCAAGCAGTTTTTCAGCGATCAATTTCAACTCTTGTGCATGCTCTTCAAGAATTCTGCGCGCTTCAGTGTGCGCTTCATTCATGATCGCCAATACTTCTTGGTCGATTTGGTAAGCAATTTGTTCAGAGTAGCCTTTCGTGCTTCCGTAGTCACGTCCCAAGAATACTTGGTTGTTTCCTTCGTATTGCACGGTACCCAATTTATCACTCATACCATATTCTGTTACCATGCTGCGAGCCAATTGAGTAGCTTGTTGGAAGTCATTACTTGCTCCAGAAGATTTAGAGTTGAAGATCATTTCTTCAGCTACACGTCCTCCAAGCAATCCAACGATTTGTTCTGTCATTTCTTTTTTCGTCATCAAGAAGCGATCTTCTTTAGGTAACATGATAGCATATCCGCCAGCACGCCCACGCGGTACGATCGTAACTTTATGAACGACACGAGCATCATTCAATACCATACCAACGATAGTATGTCCCGCTTCATGGTAAGCAACCATAGAGCGTTCAGTTTTACTGATGACACGGTCTTTCTTAGCAGGACCAGCAATAACACGGTCTTGCGCTTCATCGATGTCTAATGCATCAATAGATTTTTTGTTTCTACGAGCAGCTACTAAAGCCGCTTCGTTCAACAAGTTTTCCAAATCTGCTCCGGCAAATCCTGGTGTTTGTCTTGCAACAACACCTAGGTCCACATCAGCAGCTAATGGTTTGTTTTTCGCATGTACTTTTAGAATAGCTTCACGTCCTTTAACGTCTGGACGACCAACCATGATTTGACGGTCAAAACGGCCTGGACGAAGTAAAGCCGGGTCTAATACGTCTGCACGGTTTGTTGCTGCAATGACGATGATTCCTTCGTTTCCAGAGAAACCATCCATTTCAACAAGCAATTGGTTCAACGTTTGTTCACGTTCATCGTGTCCGCCGCCCATACCGGCTCCACGTTGACGACCTACTGCATCGATCTCATCGATAAAGATGATCGCTGGCGCATTTTTCTTAGCTGTCTCAAACAAGTCACGTACACGGCTTGCCCCAACCCCAACGAACATTTCTACGAATTCAGAACCTGAAATCGAGTAGAATGGTACTCCTGCTTCACCGGCAACGGCTTTAGCAAGCAATGTTTTACCCGTACCTGGAGGTCCTTCTAGTAATACCCCTGCAGGAATACGTGCGCCTAAATTAACAAAACGTCTTGGATCTTTTAAGAATTCGACTACTTCTACTAATTCTTCTTTTTCTTCTTCTGCTCCAGCTACATCTGAAAAGCGTACTTTACTTGCTTTAGTATCGGCTTCTTTAGCTTTTGATTTCCCAAAGTTCATGACGCCTCGGCCGCCTTGGCCTCCGCCGCCTTGTCCGCTTTGTCCCATCATCATGTAAATGAAGAAGATAAAAATAACTAGCGGCAATACAGATATCAATAGCGTTACCCAAACACCGGATGACTCTTCTTGTATTGGAGTTACTTCAATATTATTTTCTTTTGACAGATCCCAAATCTCTGAAATCATTGGATCATTTTGTAAAACAGTTGTCGTAAAGTTTGTTACTTCTGAATCGCTTGTTCCAAGAATCGGAATATCACTTTGTTCTGATTCCTCTACCGGCTGTTCATCACGGTATGACCCTGTGATGGTATAAACTCCAGCAGTTGGTTGCATGGTAAATGATTTGATTTCATTACTTTCCAATTGTGTTATAAATTCACTTGCGGAAATACCTTGGCTTTGCTCATTAGAGTTTCCTCCAGTTGCCCAAGATACGATCCCGATGATTCCGATAAACACTATGGCGTAAAAAATCCCATTTTTCAAGAATCCTTTTTTCACACAGTCGACCTCCCTTACTTTCATTCCATTTTTTCATTATTTTCCCTATTTATTGCGACTGAATCTACTTTATCATATCATATTTGACCATACTTGACCAATTATTTTTACTCGTAAATCTCTGGTTTTAATACTCCAATGTAAGGAAGGTTGCGGTAATGTTCGATGAAGTCTAAACCGTATCCTACTACAAATTCGTTCGGCACCAAGAAACCAACATAATCAGCTTCCAATGGTACAACACGACCTTCTGGCTTGTCTAACAACGTAACGATCTTGATGGATTTTGCTTTGCGGTATTTGAACATATCGATGATGTAAGATAACGTACGTCCGCTATCGATGATGTCTTCTACGATTAAAATATTGCGTCCTTCTACATTCGTATCCAAATCTTTCAAAATTTTGACCTCTCCAGAAGAAACCATTGCACTTCCATAACTAGAGACATCCATGAAATCCATTTCCAATTTCACGTCCATTGCTTTTGTCAAATCAGATAAAAACGGGATAGCGCCTTTTAAGATCCCAACTACAAGAGGGTTTTTGTCTTTATATTCTGCGCTCAATTCTGCTCCCAACTCTTGTGTTCTTTTCTGTATTTCTTCTTCAGACACTAGAATTTTTTCGATATCGTTCTGCATAATAGTAAGTTCTCCTTTTAGCTCTCATTGCCGTTTTGGCTATGAATTAGTATGTACTGTATTGTATCAGTTTCCCGCTCAATAGACAATCTTGAATCTTTGTATCCCAGAAAACAAAGCACTTTCCCCTCGGCATCACACACGACTCTCAATTCGTCTCGCTGCTCGAGCGGAACTTTTTGATCAATCAGTACATCTTTGATTTTTTTGGTTCCTCCTGTACCCTTCAGCGACATTCGGTCTCCAGGTTTACGTCGACGAATCACCAGCGGCAGCTCGACACTGTCAGCATTCATCCACATTACCTTTTGATGCCCGATGTCTAAGAAAGTATCGGCTGTAAACAACCCTACTTTCCCTCCTTGCGGCAAATGAATCCATTCTCCTAGATGTAATTCTTTAGGTTCTTTCACTGAAACTTCGACTGACTTGGGTAAGGTGAAAAACAACGTATCATACCTTCGTTTCGCTATCCACTGTCCTGGTAAGTCAATTTGACCATTTGGATGCGGACTGATCAACAAGTCATGGACAGCTTGGATGTGCTGCCGTTGAAACAGCTGGTCTCCTTGTTGATAAACCATCATCAGCAACTCTTGCACGACCAATCGCTGAAGACTTTGATCCATTTCCAGATACCTAATTCGATCCAACTGAAGTCTTCCATCAGTCGTTTTCTTGCTGATGCGTTTCAATTGGCGTTGGACTTCTATTTGCGCAACAGCCAGAACATCTTGTAAATCAGTTGAAAAGTCAGAAAAATGCGGGACCAGTTGAGGATTTTCTTCTTTCAGCAGCGGAATCACTTGATTGCGGTAACGATTCCGGGTGTATACTGAACTTTGATTGGTCTCATCTTCAAAATAGTGCAGCTGCTGTTCGTCACTGTATTGGTACAGTTGTTCTTTTGTATAAGGCAATAACGGTCTCACCAACAGTCCTGATGAAAAAGATCGAACGGCTTTGATACCCGCCATACTTTCTAATGACCCACCGCGTACCAACCGCATCAAGATGGTTTCTATCTGGTCGTCTCCATGATGAGCTGTCAACAAATGGGTAGCCTGCTGCTCAGCAAATACTGTTTTAAAAAAGGCATACCGGAATTCACGTGCAGCTTCTTCAGTAGAGGCTTTAGGATGTTGGCTGGTTTCCCATTTGGTCATGAAAAAAGGGATCTCAGCTTGCCGGCAAAATTGTTCTAAAAAAACCGCTTCTTTAACAGAAGCTTCTCTGAGCTGGTGGTTGACATGAACTACTGCGAACCATGGTTTCAGCTCTTTTGGCAGCCGCTTCATTAAATCCAGCAGCACCATCGAATCGACACCGCCAGAAACAGCTAGTAAAATTCGGGAACTTTTCTTCCAATAAAATTGTTTTTGACAAAGCTGTAAAAAATCTTTAAACAAATCCATGGAAATAGCTCCTTTAAAAGATGATCTTATTTCTATTATACCCATAGAATACGAAGAATTTAAGAACAAATGCCAGAATTTTAAAATAAATTAAGATATCAGACTTTATTTTCTAAGAAATGGAGTTCAGTCTCTTTTTTTCATTCAAAAAGAGGAACTTGATGATTTCAAGTTCCTCTTTTCAATCTATTAGTTAATAATCTTCCGCTTTTGTAGCAGGATCGATATCATAAGCTTTTTGGACCATTTCATTGCGTTGTCCCAATCCTTCATCGGTCTGCTTAGTCCATAAACTTTCTGCTTGCTCTTTCACTTGCTGGATCATGCTTTCAGGAACTACATTACGGTATTGCTTGGTTTCACCTAAGATAACTTTAATCGCAGGTTCAACCACTTCTTTTGGATCATACTGTTCAAATGGAAACGAGATCTCTTCCATATTGAAAACACGTTCTGGATCTTCAGGCCAATCTTTCCATGTCTCAAACTCCCGATCGTTAAACCCTGTTAAATAAGGTCCCGGATTGATCGTTGCTACCTCAATATTAAATTCCTGCAGCTCTCTGCTTAATGTGTCGGCGAAAGCTTCCAAGGCATATTTCGATCCAGCATACGGACCAGAGAAAGGATTCACCATTAAACCGGATACTGAAGAAGTAAAGACGATTCGTCCTTGTTTCTTTTGGATCATTTTCCGTGCAAATTTTTGCGTCAACAGAATTTGACTAATAGCGTTCACGTCAAATTGTCTGCGCAAGTTTTCTTCAGGGATATCTACCAGCGAACCGCCTTCTTTGATAGCCGCATTGTTCACCAATACATCAACGTCCCATTCCCAAGCTTTTTTCCGGTCTTTTTCATTCGTAATATCCAATTTTTCAATTCGCATTGAGACGCCTTTTTCTCGAGCTTCTTTTTCTAAAGCTGAAACTTGCGACATCGCTTCAACGCTGGCAATGACGTTTTTCCCCATCTCAGCTAATCGAAAGGCAATGTCTTTCCCGAATCCAGTACCTGCACCTGTAATCAAAATTGTTTCTTCACTCATCAATCTTTCCTCCTCTGCAATGCTCTTCCTGTCTACAGAGTAACAATATTCTTAAAAAAACTTCAACTATTTTGATTACCTCTTCTGTTTTATGATAACGATAATTTTTTTTAATTTTAGCAAAAGTGATTAAGTTATTGTTTATTTCGGCCATGAGTTCGTTATTTTTTTTGCTCATGGCCGTTTGCATGACCAGTTTCGGCCATCAGCAGCTTATTTTATAGCGTCATGGCCGATCTTTATTTATAGTCCGCCATGAGCCCTTTATTTTGTCTTTCATGGCCTAAAATCCCTTTTACTCTCTATAATCTCTTATCCAATCCTGAAAAATACACGCTTAAACGGCTCAATCCAGCTCATTTAAACGTGTATCCTCAGATAAAAGCCTTATTTCTTAACGACTCTCGTACCGCCGTTTTCATTGATGACATTTGACAGGTTCTCCAATGAAGTAATCACCGTTTCGCCGCCTTTTTGAGATTGTTCAGCAAAAAGAATCGCTGCTTCAACTTTCGGCAGCATACTGCCTGGAGCAAATTGGTCCTCGCTGATGTATTGTTTCAATTCATCAGTAGAAACAACTTCTAGTTTCTCTTGATCCGGTTTGTTGTAATTGATGTAAACATTATCCACACCTGTCAAGATGATGAACAAATCTGCATCAACCAGTTCAGCTAATTTTTCAGAAGCGAAATCCTTGTCGATAACAGCTTCCACTCCAACAACTTTGCCGTCTTTTTCAACGACTGGAATACCGCCTCCACCTGTTGAGATCGTGATGACGCCTTGTTTGATCAACTGCTCAACGATCGGAGCTTCTGTGATATTAACTGGTTTAGGAGACGGAACAACTTTCCGCCATCCGCGTCCTGAATCTTCTTTGTATACCGCTTCTGAAGATAATGATCTTACTTCTTCCTCGGTAAAGAATGGTCCAACAGGTTTTGTCGGATTCTCAAATGCAGGATCATTCACATCAACGACAACCTCTGTTAATACTGTTGCCACGTCTTTAGCGATTCCGCGATCTTTCAATGCTTGTCTCATCGCTTTTTGCATCCAATACCCGATGCTTCCTTGAGTCATTGCCACACAAGTATCCAATGGCATCGCAGGATTTTTTTCGGAATCCGCAGCTGCTTGCTGCAACAATAAATTCCCCACTTGAGGGCCATTTCCGTGTGAAATGATCAGTTCATTTCCTTGTTCTACTAAAACAGCCAATTTTTCAGCTGTTTCTGCTAAAGCTCGTTCTTGCGCTTCTGCACTGGCGTCTGTTGATAAAATCGCATTTCCGCCTAATGCTACTACAATTTTTTTCTTCACTCGTTTATCTCTCCTTCTTTTGCACGTATTGCAATCCTAATGCAAACCCATATAACGTATCCGTCCCAGAAGTGTGGCCGAACCGTTTCAAGCTTTGAATCGTATCTCCTATTTTCTCACGATCTTTTTCCGTCACTAATTGTGCCAAACACAAGAAATTCTCGTTGACGTACCCTTTTAGCAACGCTTTAAAGTAACCCTCACTGATAGCTGTCGTCTTTTTTTCTTTCAGTGCTGCAGCGACTTTCTCTTTCCAACCTGCCGCTTCTTGAAACAACATCCGCGCAAATGTGTACCCGATCAAGATGTCGTCTCCACTTGGGGTCAATCCGATTCCTCTCCCGATCAGCATCCGCATCATATCTTCATCTGCCAGCGACTTGTTGCCTTCATCTGGTTCAGCCAAAGATTTGAGTCCATCTTTGATCGCGTCATTCAATGGCAATCCAGTCTCAATAGATAAGGAAAACATCGCTTCTTTAAATACTTGATAAAACACCGTTTTTTCTAAATCAACGCTTCCCAAATCTAATTCTGGAACAGACAAGTCAACTTCTTCAAACATACGGAAGTCGATGTCGATAATGTCTTTTTGCGTATAGAAATACAGCTTTCCTTGTTTGAAACGCACCAAGTCTCCTGGTCGACATTGCTCGTGCAGCCGACGATACAGTTGCGTACTGATCAGGCATCCGAATGGAGATAAGGGCATTCCAATTTGTCCAATGTGAAGCAAACCGAATGGAAATTGAACATTCATACTGTTTTCAAATAACGTATGGATGCTCCCCATTTGCAGCGAATCTTTAAAATAGAGAGACAAAAAATTGCTTTTTGTCTCTCTTTTGATGGTATTCATTAGTCTTCCTCTACTTCAATTCCAACAGATTCAGCATAAGCTACCAAAGCTTTTTCGAAACAAGCTAATGGTGCGCGTACCGTTCCGGCACCTACTTGACCAAGTCCTGCTTGTTTATGAGCGATTCCGGTATTGATCAACGGTGTGATTCCAGTTTCGACAACTTTACGGATATCGATTCCAAGACAAGCTCCTTTGAAGTCCCATGTTGGGATACTGTAGTTCGGGTTATGTCCCACACAGATTTCACTCATCTCGTTGCTGACACGTAAAGCATCTTCAAAACCGCCAGCTCCGACAAATCGAGTTACCCCTGGAGCTGCAATCATTGCCATACCACCAACACCGATGGTTTCCGTAATCGCACTGTCTCCGATATCCGGGTTGCCGTCTTCTTCACTGAAACCAGTAAAGTACAGTCCTTTTGGTGTATTAACGGGTGCAGTAAACCATTGGTCTCCTAAAGCACTGACACGAACCCCGAAATCTTTTCCGTTACGAGTCATTGTGGTAACGATCGTTCCTTCAGTGATTTGACGTGCTCCATCAACGATAGCTTTACCTGTTGCCATCATGATGTTTAAGAAGAATTGATCTGTGTCTGCTAAGAATTGGATTACTTCTTGTTTCATTGCATTGTCTACATCGTCTAATGACAGGATTGTTGGTGAGATTTCTTTCAAAAACAACAAGCTGGCTGCGATATTTCTTTGGTGGAACTCATCCCCCATAGTGATGGCTTTAGCAGCTAATACGTTCACGTTCAATCCGCCATCTAATTTGCGCAAAGCTTTGCTTAAAACAGGTGCTAATACATCTTGGATCCACGTCAAACGATCCACAACTTCTTGAGAGAAAGCTCCGAAACGCAATACTTTACCGATTCCTTCGTTCAAAATACAGTAAGCTGTGTTGTTCGTTAAGCGGTTTTCTACTACTAAGACCGGCATGTGCATAGAGGTGATTCCGCCCATAGGTCCAACAGCATTCACATGGTGACACGGAATAAAGGTAAACTCGCCGTTTTCCAACATTCTTCTCGCTTCTTCTTCTGTTTCAGCCCATCCTTCATATAAGGTAGCTCCCACACAAGATCCTTGCATTGGTCCAGTCATATCTTCATAAGCGATTGGCGGACCAGCATGCAGCAAGACTTTTTCTTTCAATTCAGGAATCACCGTATGAGCTGGTACAACATCCACTAGGAATGGCTGTGCATCTTTGAAACGTCCGATGACTTTTTCGTTTTGCTCGTTGATCTCATCAATTTGTTTCAATTGGTTCAAGATCTTGATCAATTTGCGATTTCCGCCCGCTACTGGTTTCCAATTGTATTGAACCGCTTGGCCGCCGTGTTCGCGAACAACATCACTGAAGCTTTCAACCCCGATATTGATCACTCTTGGTTTCGTATTTAATAAATCGGTGATGGCTTCACTCACTGCTGGCAATGCTCGTTTTTCTTGATCGTAGCTCTTCACTTCTTTTGGTGCATCTTCTACGTCTTTGCCCATCAAATGCAAGGCTAATCTGACAGCTTTTGCATTACTGTCTTCCACTAAGACTCCCGCTTCTTCCAACGTACGTTTAGCTTCATCGTAATCTTGAGGGTCTTGTTGTGTTCCACAAACGGTTCCGATGAAAGAAAGTTCACGATTTTCAGCTTTAGCTATTTCTAACGCTTCTTTGATGACAGGAGCTAATACACCAGCCATATCTGGATGCGAACCGTATCCTAAAACAATATCTAACAAGATGACGCCGGTATTTTCGTCTGCGGCGTATTCTTCAATTTTCTTTTTCCGAACTTCAGGATCGATCATTGGGTGAGGTTTCCCTTGTGTGTAAATGTCATCTCCAAGGTCCATCACTTCAAATCCGTTAGCTTTTAAAATGTAGCCTTCTTCTTTGATCAAGCCGCCTAATTCTAATGCTTCAGAAATCAACATCGCTGCTTCAGAAGCTAATGTTCCGCCTGAATAAAGTCCTTTAACCGTTTTATCTGCTCCAACTTTTTCGCCGCCTAAATGATGCGGTTGTTCTTGATAACGGTCTTTCACTTCTTTGCCATTTGCTAAGTCAACTGCGATATGAGCTGTTTCTTCTAGAGTGTGTGCTAGATAAACGTCTCCTTCGTGATGATCAGGGTTTTCTCCAAGGAAAATCGCTACTACTGGTTTAGGAAGATCATACAATAAACGCACTACTTCATCGCGAACCTCTGGTGCAGGCGGCTTAGAAATGACAACAATAACGTCTGTCGGTTCGTGTTCTGCTAAACCTACTAATGCGTCTTTCATCGTGATCGCGCCAACTTCATCTGACAAGTCGCGTCCCCCGGTTCCGATTGCATGGATCACTCCCCCGCCTAAACGGTCAATGATCGTGGTGACTTCTTGGATCCCAGTACCTGAAGCTCCAACGATACCAATATTTCCAGGTTTCACTACGTTGGTAAAAGCCATTGGTACATTTGAGACGATTCCCGTTCCACAGTCAGGTCCCATAACCAACAAACCTTTTTCATGAGCTTTTTTCTTCAAACGTACTTCGTCTTCTTTAGAGACATTGTCACTAAAGACAAAAGCATGAAGATTGTTGTCTAATGCTGTTTCGATTTCATCAGCAGCATAAATTCCAGGTACAGAGATCAATGCTAGATTAGCATCTGGTTGAGCTTCTAGTGCTTCATCCCAATTGCGTGCATCTTTTACTTGGCTGCTTTCTTTTTTGACCGATAAGTCGCCTAAAAAGTTTTCCACTTCATCCATTACAGCAGAAAGAACGGCTTCATCTTGCGAATCTACCGCCACCACCATATCACTCGGCTGAGCTTTTTGGACTTCGTCGTTGTATAATCCAGCTTCCTTTAAAATATCTTTATTCGCATCTGTTCCCATCATAACTTGAGCTTTTTCAACACCATCGATTGTACTCACTGCGTTGGTTAATAACATCAAATTGATAGAGTCTTGATAACTGTTTTCTTTAATTTTTGTATAAATCACTTTCTCTACCTCCATTCATTAATTACAAGTCTCATTATAAAGAATATTGAAAACGCGTACATCAGCATCAATAGATAAATCTGTTTCTTCTTTTTCTCCATGAGGGATAAAAAAAGAATTCTAAATATCAAATAAAGCCTTTTTATGCTAAATTAAAGGAACAGACGTACTCTTTTAGGGATAAATTAAGGAGGAAGACTATGTTACACGGAAAAGACTACACTTATACGCATTTTCATTCGTTGGAATTGAAGGCTACTTTCTATTCAGCTCAATCCAATGTCAAAGACAAAACGATTCTTTACTTTCATGGTGGAGGTTTGATTTATGGGCAAAGAAACGACTTGCCTGAACCCTATATCCAAACTTTTTTAGACAACGGTTATCATTTTTTGACCTTTGATTATCCTTTGGCTCCTGAAACACCTTTGGTCGATATTTACTCCCAAAGCAAAAAAGGCCTTCTCTGGTTTATGGATCATTACAAGAAAACCTTAGGCATCGAGTCGAATGACTTTATTTTATTTGGTCGATCGGCTGGAGCCTATTTAACTCTGCTGCTTTCTTATGATAAGGAATTGCCAAAGCCGGAAAAAATCATCAGTTTCTATGGTTATCCTTCTTTAATGACACCGAGTTTAAGCACTAAAAATACTTTTTATCAAAAATACCCGGCTGTCCCTGAGATGCTCGTGAAAAAAATGATCGGCAGCACTCCACTCGCTGATGGACCGCTCCAAACCCGCTACGCTCTTTACTTGTACGGCAGACAAACTGGCAGATGGTTGGATCTTCTAGGCATTTCTTCAGAAAATAAGGGTGTTTTTTCTCTCACTGAAGAAAACCTAGCTGAACTGCCGCCTACTTTTATTGCCCATAGTCATGATGACCAAGATGTACCCTATACTATTGGTGAACAATTGCATGCAGCTATTCCATATTCTTACTTTTACAGTGTTTCCAATTTAGAACACGATTTCGACCGTGACCCAACTGTCCCTCAAGCTAAAGAAGCTTATCAAAAAATGATCGATTGGTTACTTTTGAATTGATGATGAATTAATGATGGTGACATTTTTTATAGTGTAATCATCAATTGAATCCTACGGGGCCTTGTACAGAAGCTTTTACTATTGGTTGTTATTTTGAAAGGTTGGACAATATGGAAAACAAAACTATTCAGTTAGCTGTTTCACTAACTCAAGATGAATTTATTAGAGTAAAGTTATTTTCTAGGTGGAAAAACTTAGCTATATTATATGTATGTATGTTCATACTGAGTTTACTATATTTTTCCATAGCAAGTCATCTCCTTTTTTCTTGGCCAGTCAGTTTTCTGATTGGTTTTGCAATAACGATACCTTTGTTAATATTGATTTTTTTTTCGAACGATAGGTTTGTTTAAAAAGGATTATAAAAAAAATCTTTCTAATAAAGAAGAAACAATATATGAGATAGGTGAAAAAGGAATTCGCATTTCTCAAACAGAGGGCTTTTTTTTATTGACTTGGGAAAATGTTGATTATGTAAAGGAATTAGATGATTTTTTTGTCATTTGGAATAGTGGGACAGCTAATGCTATTCCAAAACGATGTTTTTCCAACTTAGAAGACATCTCTTTTTTCAAAACATGCTTTAACAAAAATAGGTCTACTAATAGCAGCATAGAACATTAAATCGCGTTTATCCTTTACCTTTAGTATTTTATAATCAATAATAAATGGGCTACTATCCTCTTATTTATGTTTACTAGTCCATTTAAGCATTAGGCTACCAGATACTCTTATTAAATAATTAAATGGCGGAATAAGGATACTAATCTAGCTAATTGCATATCGATACACTTGCCTATAGAAAAATAATAAATATTATTAGAACGAATTAGTCCAAATCAGGAGGAAAGACTATGGAAGAAAAAAAAACAGAAATAATATTCAAAGGCGGATTGAAACTAGAGGATATGCATAAATCAAATCGCTACCAATTACGGATTCGCCGTAAAAGATCACTAATATATATTGGTATTATGGTAGGTATTATGTTCTATATTCTTTATAATGCAATTGATAATATTTCTAATTCAACTTCACAAGGTATTTTTTTATCGACAATAGGTATAATATTTTTAGGGTTAGTATTAGGAATAATTGTCGGTAGGACTTTGATAAAAAAAAGAACAGAGTCACTGTACAATTTAAATCCTACTCTAAGTAATAAGACTAAGTATATTGCAAATGATATTGGTCTAAAACTTGAAATGATAAATGAATTAGAACGTTTTTACGAATGGAAGAACATACTTAAGGCATACGAGTTTAGTGATATGTTTCTTATATATATAAATTCTCAAGCCTTACTATTTATTCCAAAGTCATTTTTTGAAACACAAGAAGATGCTGATTATTTCAGTAATCTTCTTTCATGTAAAACTAAAAAAACTATGCTTTAATTTTCTTGAATAAAAAAGTTTCTTCCAAAAAATATGATTTTTGGAAGAAACTTTTTTATTTTTGGCATAACGCATCATTTTAATAATTATTAAGGTATTAAAAGTAATGTAGTAAGAGGATTAAAATAGCTTGCAAGATTTGCTAAAGCTCCTGGTAACAATGGACCTGCATATACTCCAATCACTACTAACCCTGTTATCGCTAGAACTCCACCAATAGCTAGAGCTACTTCCTTACCGTTAGAAGACTCATTAGAAACTTCGTGGATTCTATTTGTAACTTCAACAGGTACTTGGTTTTCTGTGGGAAAATTAAAAGTCTTTAAATAAACTTTTAAAATGATCGATGCGGACACACTAGTACTAAAAGGAAACTCAATTTCTGAAACAGTTATTTCATACGTATAGATAATTTGACCAAATTCTGCGCTAACAGATGTTTGTATGTTTCCATTCCCTATATTAGAAGAAAGAGTAGCTATCATTTCTTCGCTCCCAATTTGAACTTCACTTGAAAGCCCTTTCGTATTTTGAATTCTTCCTAATATTGATGCTTTAAATGGAGTATCAGACGGATGCCCATCTATTACATAAATAACATTCGCAGCACCTTTTTCACCTTGAGTTACTTCTCTAGAGGAACTATGGGTAACCTTTAGTAGATTAGTATCAAGAAGTGTATATTCTTTTTCGTCCAGTATAATTTTTCCAGCTAAACCGGAAAATATAGGTATATCCTTTCCTATATTGGCCAAAGCTTCTTTAATGATTGAATCATATGGTTCAGATGGAGTAGCTTGTTCCACAGATGACACCCCATTATCTCTTCCAGATTTGATATTATTATCAATTTCAATTTGTCCATCCCCACTACCTAACGTAATCGTAGAGATTTGGTCAAATGCCCAATTTTCTGGTAAAGGAAAGCCTAAATTTCCACTGAATCCTGTGGACATACCACTTACAAAACTTGTTACTGCATACCCTGCATTCGATACTCGTGAGCAAGCATTACGAGTCCCATAAATTCCTACTCGATACGAACCAAGAGCGGTCAATGTAGAGTGAACAGCTTGAAAATGAAGTAAAATTTTATTCGTAATCTCATCGTCGGTTGAGTCGTAGTCTACTGCGAAATAAATAATCGTTCCTTCTTCAAAACCATATCCTCTAGCTGCCGCATGAGCTGATTTAGCATCTGCTGCGCCTTGCTCAGCGTTGAAATAACTAGCCGCTCCACCATATGTCTGGTAAATAGGGAATACTGTCAACCCGGCATTGAAAATCGTTGCTAACTCACCCGGTTGGATTTTTTTATTCAATGTCGCTCCCGGCACATTGGTTAGATAACGTCCAACTGTTTCGTAACCAGCATTCACAAGTGTCTGTGCTCTCGCAGGTGTAATTTCTGAAATACAATCTAAAGCGGTCCCTTTTCTTTCAGGGTCTCCTGTACTGACCAATAATGAAGCCCATGTCTGGGCACCAACATACCCATCACTGTATAGTCCAGAAAAAGCTTGGAATGCAGCTACTCGTTGTTTTGTCCCATTCCCAAAGATACCATCAAAATCAACTTCAAAATTATTGAAACACAAAGCTGCTTGTAGCAAATGAACAAATTGAGTGTTTGTATCTCGATTCCCAACTTGTAACAACGGAAGTTTTGCTTTCGTTGTAGGGCCAAAAGTCCCATTGGCTACATCATCTGACAACCCCTCCTCGTATTGAATAGCATAAATCAACGCTTTTTGAGTTCCTCTCTGATAAATTCCATCAGTAGGTTGTAAATAAAAATCTCTTCTGTTTTGGTAGCGATTATTTAACCATTGTTGGATCGTACGAACTTTTGCAGTTCCTTTACCAATACGAATATATGCATCCATCGTCAATAAGGCTTTAAATACTTTCGGTGTTACTGACCCATCAGCTGCCACCAATCCCATATCAGTTTTCATTTTTTGAACAGCTGCTGCGGTGCCAGGTCCATAAGTGCCCGTGATTCCACCAGGTCCATATCCTTTACTATAAAGTGCACTCTGGATAATTTTAACGATATTTGAATTTCTGTCATTTTTTCCTTGTCCAATTGTGCCGTATTGTCTTGTGAATTCTGCTAAAGTGGTGTCTCCAAAGCTGTTAGATGTTGCTGTGATCCCCAACTCGATTTGAAGTGCTCGGGTAAGTGCATACATCGTTGACCAACCAGTATTCCCATTCGCTGTGATTTCTTGGTAACCTGGATTATCTCCGTATTCATCATTTACCCATTCTTGAGCTTTTTTCACCATTTCATCTGCCATTTTACATTCCTTCTTCCTTATTAATAATTTATGCATACCATTCAATCTTCGATGAACAATTTTTGTCCTATCTTTATTTGATCAATATCAGAAATGTGATTATCCATAGCAAGTTTATCTACAGTTTTGTTGAACTTTTTTGCAATCTCCGATAATGTATCGCCTTTTTTCACAACGTAGTACTTGCCCTCTTTTTTATTCTCAGAAATTGGAACGATCAGTTTCTGATCTGGATATATAAGATTTTTATCTACAATTTGGTTGACCTGAACGATCGAAGAAACCGTAACGTTATATTTTTTTGCTATTTCAGAAAGAGTTTCACCTTTTCTTACTTTATGAATGTGAGATTTATCCACTTGAGCTGTTGACCTTTTACCGAGAACATCAGCATCCCATTTTTGTAACCCATTTTGTTCAATCAACCTAATCAGCTTATCTGCATATTGTGGATCAGTAGCGTAACCTGCTGTTTGGATAGCTCTTGCTTGTTCCCGGTAATCTTTTGCTTTCAATACATTTACATAGCGTGGATTTTCATGAAAGAATTTTCCATGGTCTTTTAAAGAATCTTTATAGGACTGATATTTCCTAAAATAAGCTGTAACTACTATTAATCCTGAATAATTCATACTTTTAATTAAAACCATGTGAAACTGCCTCACGGCAGCTTACAATTACTTTTTCATCTTCACCCGTTAAGTGATGAAAAAAGAACCCCTTTCTGCTATGGTTAAAGTGACTAAACCAACCAAAAGAAAGGAGTTCTTTTCATGACTAGCTTACACAAAAACCAAGTAAAATTCAATTCAAATATCACTATTTCTCATACAGGTGGTCAATTATCGAGTGATTCGGGTCTCGTCCTAGTGAAAGAGCTGATGAACATCTTTGGTTTTTCTGAACTGGCTAAGCAACACATTCACATTGAAGACGAACGAGCGTATTTTACTCATGACAACTTATCCATACTTGAGCAGTTCATTATGCAATTAATTGCTGGTTACTCAGCTGATTCTGCAGCTAATCTCCTGAGACAAGATCCTGTGTTTAAAGCTGTTTTAGATAGGAAAGAACTCGCTTCTCAATCTTCACTTTCCCGATTTTTAGATCGACTATCTGAGGAGAATATCCATGAACTTCAAGCTTTGAACCAAGAACTTATCGATAAAGCACGCCTCATCCGTAATGATACGGAATTAATCATTGATTTAGATTCGACCCATTCAGATACATTTGGTCACCAAGAACAAACGAATTATAATACACACTACCAAACCTATGGTTACCATCCATTGGTAGCTTTTGACGGATTGACTGGTGACTTCTTAAAAGCTGAACTACGTTCAGGAAATCAATATACATCAAAAGGCGTAAAGGAGTTTCTCACACCTTTATTAGAGCACTATAATCACTCTCTACCAAACACTGACATCTTGGTTCGTGGAGACAGCGGGTTCGCTACACCTGGTGTGTATGATTCGTGTGAATCAAAAAAGAGTCATTATGTTATTCGACTGAAGAATAATCGTAGACTAGGTCAAATAGCTGAGAAATCAGTACTTTATGGCGATAATCAAAAGTGGGAAGAACGAGAAGTTCAGTACTTATCGACCACTTATCAAGCACAATCCTGGTCACAAAGTCGTCGCGTGTGTATACGCTCAACACGTGAAGCGGGCGAACTACTCTTTCGACATGAATTTATCGTGACGAATCTATCAGAAAATGTTTCTCCTGATACCATCTTTTCTCTCTATGCCAAACGTGGCACAATGGAGAACTTCATTAAAGAAGCGAAAGCTGGCTTTTACTTTGACAAAACAGACAGTCCTCGCTTTTTGGAGAATCATGTCCGAATGATGCTCAGCTTGATAGCTTACAACTTAGTCAACTTCTTAAGAACGATTGGCTTTGAAGAAGTCCAAAAGGGAATGACCATTCATTCTATTCGATTGAAGTTTCTGAAAGTTGCTGGGAAATTAGTCCAAACGGGTAGACGAGTCTATCTCAAATTATCTAGTTATCATGTGTATCAGAATGAATTCTACAGGGTCTTTGCTCGCCTGAGGCGAGCCAGTCAATGGATCTAATCCAACAATCTAACGATTTTTTACTGGGAAGTTATCCAGGGAGAAGTATGCTCAAAATGCCTTACACCCAAAATTTATTCCTCAATATTTTTGAACAGTGAATGTTTGAAGTAACTTTTTAGTCAAAATCAGTTGATAGGGATATTAGTGATACATATTTCAATAAAATGTGCCAAAGAATTAAAGCTATGAATTATTCAGGATTAATTTGTTATTTTTATCATATTCTTTTGTCGAATAAGCTTTCTTATCTCCTTGCCAACTTTGATCAGCTTTGATGCCAAATAAATTAAGGCATTCGCGTGCAAGTTTAGACTTGCCCCAGTTACTTTCTAATATTGATTGAGCAGCAGTAATGGATGGTAATATGTTATACGTTTCAAATGTTTGAAGTGCGCCTTGACGGATTTGTTCAAGAAATAATTCTTTAGTCATTGTTATCCTCCTTTCTTTTCACTACTCTTTATAAATCGATTCTTTCAATTCAGTTAACGCTTCTGTCATTTTGCTTATGATTTTCTCTAAGCGCATCAATAAATAAATTGTTATAAAGATTGGAAAACCAACATTCCCTATAAAGTTCATCCATTCTTCCACTTAACCGCTCTCCTTTCTCTCCCCCCTAATCAGCTAGATCGTATATTTCTTGGAGAAATCGTATTTCGAGACCACTTGAATGCAATTTAGCCTTAGTTCTTGAAAGACATCTTCACGCATGGAAGATGGCACTCCTTTCATGTGCTTATAAAAAAGAGGAGTCAACTCATCCACGATGACCTCTAAATCTTGTACTTTAAATGCCTGAAGCAGCTTGTCGTTTATGTTATCCAATGTATATCCGTCCTTTTCTAGAAAAGATTCTAATTTCTTTAATGCACGTTTTTTTGTCTTGGAGATAGACTGTTGAGAGACGCCTAAAATCGTTGTGATGTCCGTATTCGTTTTATCTTCTACAAATAATAACCAGATTACTTGCTCTTCCCTTTTCGTTAAAGAAGAGACCGCTTCAATAAGAGCTTCGTCTTCCATAATGAATTCCCATCTCTTTGGCGGCAAACCTAGTTCAGCAGATTGGTCTTGATTGACTGCGTATTCTAAAGATTCCTCAGAAACGATTTCAGAATACTGTTTTTGCAGACGTTCTCGTACATGTAAGCTTGTGTATTTGATATTCGTTTGGATAAGAGAAAGCAGTATAGTGTAATTCACAAAATCGGAATAGTCGCCGTTTAACTGTTCGAACAGCTTTGAGTCATTCGTCTCTAGATAATGCTTATAGATTTGTTGGTACTTTGCTTCTTTTAGAAATTTTTTCTTTAATTGCTCTTCTAGGTGTTTTTCTTTTCTGTTCATCCCACTCCCTCATTTTCTTTTTTATTGGTTACATCTATAAAAAGCGAAATAAAATCAAATAAACAACCTTTTTTCGAAAAAATACGAACACTAGTTCGTAAAAAGTATAAAGAACATTTTGTAAAAGTTCAAGAATGTTTCTTTAAATGACTTGGTTCTTATTTTTAACCGCAAAAAAGTGAATAGGTTCTGTTCTTGTGTTGAAGAACAGAACCTATCCACTTTTGCATTTCATTAGTGGTTCATTTGTAAAAAGAAAGCTTTCCTTTACATATTTTCCAAATGCAATTTCAAGTCGCCATGTTGGATCCAGCCGAATTTTCTAAACAATTCAGAAATGACCCACGTTAAAATAGCAGGTGCGATGAAACAAAAGACGATGATCTTGATCCAGATTTCAGCTGCAGGATAACCGGAAGCTGTCATTTGCGCTAAAACTCCTAAAGATATCATACCTGCAGACAATTAAAAACAGGAAAGCCGACAGAATACGTCTGTCGGCTTTCCGGATTTTCGGATTTTTAGAGGTAGACGGTAGCGATGTTGGCGTGCTGTGGGCAGTTCTTCAGCCATGACACAGAGATTGCGGGTGCTCATGGCCGAATTTTTATTTTTTCCAGCCATGAGCGGTAGCATTCCAATGCTTATGGACAAAATGAGTGACCGATACGGCCATGAACGACTACTATTCAGTGCTCATGGCCGAAAACGCATATAGATTCATAGAAATTTGCCTATTTGAACAAAGCGAAGCTACCTAATATCACTACTTTTTATTTTTCAAGGAAAATGGTGGGTATATTCGAATGCTGGGGTGACAATTTGGCCATGAGGTGGTCTTGATGGGTGCTCATGGCTGACTTTTTATTTTTTCCGGCCATGAGCAGTAACATTTCAGCGCTCATGGACCAACAGAGCCTCCGATACGGCCATGAGCGACTAATCCTAATTGCTCATGGCCGAAACCCCTGCCTAAATCCACCAATTCAAACAACCTCAATCAAAAAAAGCACCGACAGCCCAAATTGGCTGTCGGTGCTCTCCTATCTATCCACTCTTATTCTTCATTTGTTACCAATTCTAATGGAGAAGCGATGTACTCTTCCAGTGTTTCACCAGCAAAGTAATCAATGGCAGCTTGCATCGCAAGTTTACCCATCTCTTCTGGTTTTTGAGCCACTGTTGCACTCAATGTGCCTGCTTCTACAGCTTTGATGCCGTCTTCTGTACCGTCAAATCCAACGACTTGGATCTCTTCTGTCAAACCTGCCGCTTGGATTGCTTCGATAGCTCCTAAAGCCATTTCATCATTTTGAGCAAAGACTGCTTTGATGTCTGGGTTAGCTTGAAGCATATTTTCCATAACCGTCAACCCTTCAGCGCGGTCAAAATTGGCTGTTTGGCTGTCGATCACGTTTAGTATTTCTTCCGCAACGTTCGTGAAACCTTCCCCACGTTCGCGAGTAGCGGATGCTCCCGGAACACCTTCTAATTGAACTGTGTTTGCATCTTTTCCTGATATTTTTTCGATGTATTCAGCAGCCGTTTCGCCACCTTCAACGTTGTCTGATGCTACTAAAGTAACCACTTCTCCGCCATCACTTGAGCGGTCGATCGTGATAACTGGGATTCCTGAAGCATTAGCGGATTCAACGGCCGGAGTAATCGCTGATGAATCAACTGGGTTGATCAATAGAATATCAACGCCTTGTTGGATCAAGTCATCTACGTCATTCGTTTGTTTAGCCGTATCATTTTGAGCGTCGACACTTTTCACTGTTGATCCATTTTCTTCAGCTAAATCTGCAATACCTTCGTCCAAAGAAACAAAGAACGGATTATTCAATGTTGATATCGAAACCCCTACTACTAATTCTGATGCATCTTTTTGTTCTGCTTCATCATTGGTCGTATTTTCTCCTTCCAATGTTGCTGCCCCGCACCCTGCTAAAAATAAAGTTGCTGCTGCTGCCATACTCAATAATTTTTTCATACTCGTCATTCCTCCATTTTTTGTTATTTTTTATTTTTTCTATCCAATAATACGGCAATAATAATAACGATCCCTTTAACGACTTGTTGGTAGAAACTTGAGATTCCCAGCAAGTTCATTCCATTGTTCAATGTTCCAATAATCAATGCACCGATTAATGTTCCTACGATTCTTCCGCGTCCGCCTGATAAGCTGGTTCCGCCAAGAACCACTGAAGCGATCGCGTCCATCTCGTAAGATGTTCCAGCTGTCGGTTGAGCTGAGTTTAGTCTTGAAGTGATAATGATTCCTGCAAGTGAAGCCATCAAACCAGATAATGCATAAACACCGATTTTGATTTTGTCATTTTTGATCCCTGCGATGAAAGAAGCTTTCTCATTTCCACCGATTGCAAATGTTTTTCGTCCAAATGTCATTTTGTGCAGTAAGACAAACAATAGAAGGAAACTGATGACCATCAAAACAACTGGGAAAGGAATACCAAACAAGTAGCCACGTCCAGCAAATTTGAAAATAAAGCTGTCGCCGATTCCTGTGATCGGGTTTCCGTCCGTGTACACAAGCGTCAATCCACGATAGATCGTCATCGTTGCTAATGTAGCAATAAATGGAGCCATTTTACCTTTTGTGATCAACAACCCATTCACAGCACCCAATACAGTTCCTAAAATCAAGCTCAATAGCATAGCCAGTAAAGGATCCACTCCGGCAGCAATCGTTCCTGCCATCAACGCACTGCTCAATGCCAATGTAGAACCAACCGATAAATCGATTCCGCCTGTTATGATGACAAATGTCATCCCGAAAGCAATCAATGCATTAGTCGATACTTGTCTCAATAAGTTCAATACGTTTGTCGGAGCAATAAACCCAGGGTTCATGATCGTTACCAATAGGACTAAGACGATCAGTGCCAGTAACGGTCCTAATTTGCCGAGGAAATCTTTTGAGATCCGTGCGTTTTTATTCTCTTTCATCTTTTTTGTATCAATCATGTTAATAGCCTCCCGTTGCAAGTTTCATAATTTTTTCTTCTGTCGCTTCTTGTTTTGACAACTCGCCAGCGATATTTCCTTCGTGTACTACGATTACTCGGTCGCTGACTCCTAATATTTCCGGAAGGTCGCTCGATACCATAATGATCGCAACTCCTCTGTCCGCTAATTCATTCATCAATTGATAGATTTCACGTTTAGCCCCAACGTCGACACCTCGAGTAGGTTCATCTAAAATCAAGACTTTTGATCCGATACCGATCCATTTGGCTAAGACAACTTTTTGCTGATTCCCGCCAGACAAACTAGATGCAGGATCAAATTCATCAACCGCTTTAACATTCAAGCGTTTCATCAACATTGTCGAGAAATCGCTTTCTGCTTTGGTATCAATTATCCCATATTTGCTGAAGCCGTCGATCGATGGCAAGCTGATATTGTCTCGTAACGAGTAATCCAGTACCAAACCTTCTTCTTTTCGGTTCTCCGTTAAGAATCCGATGCCTTCTTTGATCGCTGCACTTGGATTTTTGATCGTCAATTTCTTGCCTTCTAAAATCATTTCTCCTTCGTCTAGAGGATCCATCCCGAAAATACTGCGCATGATCTCTGTTCGACCCGCTCCCATCAATCCTGAAAAACCAACGATCTCTCCGGATTTCACATTGAACGTAATGTCTTTGAAGCGGCCTTTTTGTGTCAGGCCTTTTGCTTCAAATGCAACCTCTCCGATTTTCGAATGTTTCGTCGGATAGTAATCTTCTAGATCTCGCCCAACCATTTTGCGCACGACTCCATCATTTGTCGTCTCTTTTGTCATAGTTGTATCAATCGATACGCCATCACGCATGACAGTGATGCGGTCACTGATCTTAAAAATCTCTTCCATCCGGTGAGAGATGTAAATGATCGATACATTTTTTTTAGTCAATGTATGGATCGTTTTGAACAAGACATCGATCTCGCGTTCCGTTAAAGCGGCTGTCGGCTCATCCATGATGATGACTTGTGCGTTCGTCATCAATGATTTAGCAATTTCGATCATTTGCTGCTGTCCTACAGAAAGGTCTTTCACGTCTTTGTCCAAATCCAATTGCACACCCAAATCGCTGAACGTTTGATTGGCTAACTCTTTCATTTTTTTCGTTTGGATCAATCCGATTTTGTTTTTGATTTCTTTTCCGATAAATAAATTCTCTAAAACAGTCATTTCCGGCCAAGTGTTCATCTCTTGATGGATAAAACTTACGCCATAATCTTCCGCTTCTTTCGGATTGGCAAAAAGTTGTTGTTTCCCGTCGATCACGATTTCTCCAGCGTCTGCCTTATGCAATCCTGTCAAAATATTCATCAATGTCGATTTACCTGCTCCGTTTTCTCCCATCAAAGCATGAACTTCTCCAGCACGAATATCAAAATCTACTCCTCTAAGAACAGAGTTGCTGCCAAAACTTTTCTTGATTCCAGTCATTTTCACTTCCATCGAACACACCTCCTAAAATAAAACGCCTGATTGCAAAATAATATTGGAATACGGGGTTGCTTCACCTGTACGAATCACTGCTTTTACATCTTTCAATTGTTGCTTGAATTCCTCATGGCTCACATAAGTGATGCGCTCTTCTTCTACAAGTTCGGCTTCAATAGCTTTTAATTGAGAAGCATTTTGTTCTTTGATCTCTTCTGCTAACACTACTTCTTCTACTTTCATGTCGTTCAATACCGCTTTTAACACTTTGATAAAAGAGGGATCGGATAACGCAATCGCCAAATCAATTCTCTTAACGCCTGTTGGAATCGGCAATCCAGCATCTCCGATCGCGATTTTATCGGTATGTCCTAAGTCTGTCAGTACTTTTGCAATGTCGCTATTTAATATTCCAAGTTTTTTCAAAGTGTTCACTCTCTTTCATCTCTGCTAACGAAGGCATGCCACCTTGAGCACCAAATTTTTGAATCGATAATGAAGCAGCTAAATTTCCGAAACGAATACTTTCGTCCATACTCATCCCTGAAGAAATCGCTACAGCAAATGCCCCATTGAATGTATCTCCTGCTCCGGTTGTATCTACCGGCTGTACTTTATAAGAAGGAATTTGTTTCTCGCTTTCTCCATCATGGTAATAAACGCCTTTAAATCCCATCGTCAAAATCAATTGATTCGGGTATTTTGCTAACCCTTCAGAAATCGTCATATCTGGGAAAAGCTGATGGAACTCACTTTCATTCGGTGTAAAGTAAGTCGCTTTTTCTAAAATACTTTGCTGTACTTCACGAGCCGGCGCCGGATTGTAAATCACTTTTACGCCACTCTCAAAGCACAACTCAATGATCTCATCCACCACTTCTTGAGGCAGCTCATTTTGTACAACGACCATTTGAGCAGATTGGATAGCTTCTTTTAAAGATTGGATTCGACTTGTATCGATCTCGTTATTCGCTCCCGGAATGTAGACGATGCTGTTGTCTCCGTCCGCAATCGTGATGTGAGCTGAACCGGATGGCTCATGTGTAACGGGTTCCACATAATCTGTATGAATCTTGTTAGTTGTTAAATTTAAGAGCAGTTCTTTTCCAAAAATATCGCTCCCAACTGTTCCGACCATATACACATCGGCACCCAGTCGAGCGCTGGCTACTGCCTGGTTAGCTCCTTTTCCGCCAAAAGTCGTTTCAAATCCTGTTCCGGTGATCGTTTCTCCTACTTCCGGTCGTTTATCTGTTGTCACCACAAAATCTGTTGAAATACTTCCAATAACCATCATTTTATTCATCTAAATCCTTCTTTCTTAATGATTCTCTTAGTTTCAAGGTTACAGGCAATTGAATATGATTTTCATGTGCATAGCCTTTTTCAAGGATGTTGCACAACAATTCTGCTCCTTGATAACCTATTTGATAGGCGGGTTGGGCAATCGTTGATAAACCTGGGTACATCATTCTGCTGAACGGCATATCGTCATAACCGATAATTTGCAGATCTTCGGGAATGTTCATCCCTCTTTTGATGGCTTCTTTCATGACAGCCAACGCGTACACATCATTGGATGCGATCACACTGTCAACATCCGGGTGTTGTTCAAAGAATCGTTCAGCTGTTTCTTCTGCCAAATTCAATTGGAAACTGGCTGTTTGGAACACTTCATAAGGAACCAGTGATTCTTGCAAGACTTTCTCGCTCCCAGCTAATCTCATTGCTGAACCAGCAACACTTTTTGGACCAACCATGATTACGACTTTTTTCGGGTTTCTTTCTACTACAGCTTGTGCAGCTAATTTGCCTCCTGCATAATCGTCTGAATGAACAGCGTATTCTTGATGGCTGTTTACTCGGTCCAGAAGAACCAACGGCATGTTGTTTAACTTGACGGTGTTTCCTTGAACAGCTGAGATGACGCCGGCAATATTGTTTTGCTCAAATATCTTTAAATAATCGCTCTCTTTTTCTGCGTCATCTTCCACATTCCCCAACAATAAACTGTATCCGCGTTGGTTCACTCCATCTTCTACTCCCTTTGCGACGGCCGGAAAAAATGGATTGGTAATGTCCGGCAGCAGCAATCCGATCAACTTCGATTTCTTCTGAAACAGTGATCTGGCTACTTCATTAGGGTAAAAATTTAGTTCCTTGACGGCTTTTTCAACTCTTTTTCGTGTAGACTCACTGACATATCCGCTATTGTTCAATGTTCTGGACACAGTAGCCACGGACACTCCTGCTAATTTCGCTACTTCTCTGATGGTTGTCATATCGAACCCTCACTTTCAAAAGTTAAAATATGAAACCGGTTACACGTAAAATGTACCATCTTTTAAAATTTCATGCAAGCACTTTCTCTTAACTTTTTGAAGTTTTTCTTTTCTTTCCAAATGATTTTGGATGTTTATTTGATAGGAAAAGGTTGGTATGTAAAGGTTACAGCCATTAGTAAGAGTTTAGAGACAAAGTTCTTAATCTCTTTCTTCGTGATACAGATTATTGTACAATGGAGCATGTTGAAAAAATGTAATATTGCATTTATAAGAAAGAACATAGAGTGGAGAATAACATATGGAAGAAACATCTAAAGGTTTAAAAAAAGAGCTGTCTTTTTTCACAGCTTTGACTATCGTAATGGGGACCGTTATCGGATCAGGCGTATTTTTCAAGCCTGAAGCTGTGTACCAAGCCACTGAAACGGCTGGTTTAGGCTTAGCAGCTTGGGTATTGGGCGGGCTGATCACAATTTGCGGTGGGTTGACGACAGCAGAACTCTCCGCTGCAATTCCGGAAACTGGCGGCATGGTCGTTTATTTGCGCCGTGCTTACGGTCCGCTGGTGAGTTACTTATTAGGCTGGGCACAAACTGTGGTTTATTTTCCAGCCAATATCGCGGCATTATCCATCATTTTTGCTACACAAGCCATCAATTTGACCGGCTTAGATTCACACTATACGATCCCCATCGCTATCGCAGCGGCGGTCTTGATCATCGTCACTAATTTGATGGGAACGCAGCAAGCCGGGCGCTTACAGTCTGTGGCGACGGTAGCTAAAATGGTGCCGCTATTCGTCATCATCATTTTCGGATTGCTGTACCAAGGTGATGTTCAATTCCAACTGCTGCCGGAAAATCTAGCTCCGACATCCACTATTTCCAAATTAGGGACCGGTTTAGTAGCCACTTTATTCGCGTATGACGGCTGGATCAACGTTGGCGCCATCGCCGGCGAAATGAAAGACCCGAAAAAAGATTTGCCAAAAGCCATCGTCGCTGGTTTGACAGCTGTTATGGGTATTTATATCTTGATCAATTTGGCTTACTTGCAAGTGATGCCGGCTGCTGCTCTAGGCGCAACCCCGACTCCTGCTGCTGATGTAGCTCATTTGATATTCGGGGACGCAGGCGGAAAATTGGTTACCATCGGAATTTTGATTTCCGTTTTCGGAACCATTAATGGGTATACGATGACCGGAATTCGCGTTCCTTACGCTATGGCATTGAACAACGAATTGCCGTTCAGCAACCAGTTGAAGAAACTCAATCGCCAACAAGTCCCTGCTAACAGTGCGATTTTACTGTTATTGATAGCAGTGATCATGATTTTTACAGGACAATACAATCAGCTGACCGATTTACTGATTTTCGTCATCTGGATTTTCTACACGTTGGTTTTTGTCGCAGTCTTCATTTTGCGCAAAAAAGAACCTGATTTGGTTCGCCCGTATAAAGCGCCATTGTATCCAATTATTCCTTTGATCGCGATCATTGGTGGGTGCTTCATCGTAGTAAATACCTTGCTGACACAGCCGGTCAACACAGCTCTCGGCATTTTCCTGACTGCTATTGGCTTGCCGATCTACTTCTACAAACAAAAGAAAAAAACTGCATAAACAAAGGCTCTTCTACTCTGGCACTTGACCAGGTAGAAGAGCCTTTTTTGTATGATTATCCGAGCAGCTCCCCACCGACAGCATAATCCGTTTTTTTCATTTCATTAATAATCACATGTACGCGCTCCGCTGGAACATCTGCATTTTTCACAACTGCTTCAGTGATATCTTTGACCAGCCCAGCTTTTTGCTCCGCAGTACGCCCCTCAACTAACTCCACATGGACAAATGGCATAACGACCACCCTTTCTTTTTCTTTTATTGTAACTTTCTTGGGCGATTATTCAACTGTTTTTTCACTACTCGTAGTAGCGCCATCTTCCAGTACCCACGGCTCTATAAGTTTGTTTCAATGTATAAGCGATTCTATTAGCGGACAGCCGACCGTCACTCCATTTGAGGAGAACTGTCTTAGTTATTTTTTGATCCGGAAACAAGAGCTTATATTCCTCAAACTGACGAATCACCGTATCCCTGATTCGTTCTTTATGATGGCAAATAGGACAGACACTATAAAGACTCTGGGTATACTCTTCTATAAAAGTTCCGCACTCGCAACAAATAACACCTTTCTTCAAGGAAGACTCTTCATAATAAGGTACCTCGCGCAACGATACATCCTCTATATGCAATGCTTTTATTTCTTCAGCAAACTTACGCTGCGTCTGACTCAATTGACCAGAAATCTCACTGACTTCTGCTAAGTGGGCTTTCAATGCACCAGGCAATATTAATTCCTCCAACATAGGAGCTTGGTACAGCGCGAAATCTTGATTCATAAAAACGATAACTGTTTTTATAGGCAAACTGTACCCCATTTGCTGCATCAATTGTCGCAACAAGGTAGAGGCATGTTTCACTTGGTCAAGAGGGTCATAAACTTCTTTTCGGCTGCGACCACTATACATCTTAGTTCCTTCATAATAATAAGTCCCTTCAAAGTTCTTCACTTCATAGATATAAATGCCTTTAGCCGTGATGATCAAAGTGTCAATTTGAAATTGCTTCCCATTAACCTTTAGAAATAAATCATTTAAAATCAGACAATCACACTTCAGCTTTTGGGTCAGCACGTCAAATTGGATTTCCCCTTTGTATCCTTTTACCCAATAAAGAAATTTGTTCCTTTCATCTCTGGATAGATTCATTCGTCTGCTTAATAACTCCATCACCCGTAAACGTTTTGGTTTTGTCCGCTCTTTAAAAGCCATCGCTTCACATTCCTCACTGTTCTTCTTACTATTAATATATGCATGAACAGCGAACTACCTTTTTTATTTTGCACAAATTTAATCGCACATGACTATTTTTTTGTTCATTTCAAATTTTAGCTTATTTAGTTTGTCTGGCGCCAAGGCGCTAGCTACTTTACACCTTCACGCTATTTTTGCGTGCACTTGTGAAGTAGATGCGTCCTACTTAACATCTCAACACCTTTTTCATGCCAACTTATCAAGTAGACACCTCCTACTTCACATCCTCGCACCTTTTTCACACCAACTTATCAAGTAGACACCTCCTACTTAACATCTCAGCACCTTTTTCGCGCCAACTTGTGAAGTAGACACCTCCTACTTCACATCTCTGCACCTTTTTTACACCAACTTGTTAAGTAGACACCTTCTACTTCACATCTCAGCACCTTTTTTACGTCAACTTATCAAGTAGACGCATCCTACTTCACATATCTGCATCTTTTTCACGCCAACTTATCAAGTAGACACCTTCTACTTCACATATCAACACCTTTTTCGCGACAACTTATCAAGTAGACGCCTTCTACTTCACATCTCTGCACTTTTTTTACGCCAACTTATCAAGTAGAGGCCTCCTACTTCACATCTCAGCACCTTTTTCGCGACAACTTATCAAGTAGACACCTCCTACTTCACATCTCAACACCTTTTTCGCACATACTTGTCGAATAGACATCCACATACCCACCTGCAGGTAAGACATTTGCAGCTCAAAAGCTCGAGAAACAACAAAAAAAGCGCCGGTCCTCCACAACGGAAGACCCGGCACTTTTAAAAATGAACTAATTATTTTTTCATGTCGAACAGACGAGCATTTTTCACGTCTTCAATCGTTTGTGTACCAGCTAATTGCATAACACGTTTCAAGTCTTTTTCGAAGTAGTCTAAAACTGATTTAACACCTTTCCAACCACCTAAAGCCAATCCGTACAACACCGGACGACCCACAGCAACAATGTCCGCACCGCTTGCTAGAGCTTTGAAGATGTGCTCTCCACGACGAACGCCGCTGTCGAATACGATCGGCACGCGACCAGCGACTGCTTTAGCAATCTCTTCCAGTGTATCAAATGAACCTGGTGCTTCATCTAATTGACGACCACCATGGTTAGAAACCCAGACACCTGATGCGCCGGCACCGATTGCCAAGACAGCATCTTCTGGAGTTTGGATCCCTTTGACAAAGACAGGCAATCCTGAGTATTCCGCAATAAACTTCACATCAGCTGGATTGATTTTTTGTTTCGATTGAGCATAAATATTGTTTAGTGACATGTTTTTGCCTGAACCAGTCAAGTAGCGAGACACGATTGGCATACCGAACGGGTACACGAATTTGTTCAGCAAATCTTTTTCACGGTTTCCACTCAATGTCGCGTCAGCCGTTAGAATGATCGCAGTCGCTCCATCAGCTTTCGCTTCATCCAAGATATTTTTGTTCATGTCATCGTCTTTACTCATGTAGATTTGGAACCAACGAGGATTGCCGTTCAAGCCTTTTTCGATTTCTTCAAATGTAGCTCCAGAATAAGCACTGATCGACATGATCGTTCCGCCGAATTCAGAAATCCCTCTAGCCGTTCCCGCTTCTTTTGTTTCATGAGCTAATCCATGAGCTGCGATCGGTGCCATGATGAATGGAACTTTGATGTCATGACCTAAAATAGATGTTGAAGTATCTGGATTTTCCACATCTGCTAATACGCGAGGCAAGATTCCTTTGTTTTTCCAAGACTCATTGTTTTGTTTCAACGTGTATTCTTCTCCAGAAGCTCCAGAGATATAATCGAACCCACCTTTAGGAACTACTGCACGCGCTTGGTCTTCAAGACGGTACGTGCTGACTACTTCGATTTCTTGCTCTACTGTTGGTGCATCATATTTGATTGTTTGTTCTGCCATAATTTTTCAACCATCCTTTTTTGGGTATTGTTGTTTTATAAAGTATAACTCAATTTAGCTTAAAATAGTAAATTTGTGATCGGTACAGTCAATGGTGCTAAAACTACCACAATCAGTCCTGTAACCACGATCGATAATCCTGACATGGCGCCTTGTACTTCGCCCATTTCAATAGCCTTTGTTGTTCCCATTGCATGAGATGAACTTCCAAGAGCGACCCCTTGAGCTACCGGATCATCAATTTTGAAAATCTTGAAAACGGTCTGCCCAACAACTGCCCCGATAACGCCGGTAAATACAACGACCGCAACGGTTAGAGAAACAATGCCGCCTAAGGAATCTGAAACCCCGACCGCAATAGCTGTAGTAATCGACTTAGGAATTAACGTCGCTCCCATATTGTGGTCAAATTGGAACAGTAAAGCAAAAGCGTAAATCATGATCGTATGGAAAAAAACTCCTGAAACGATTCCTGATAAAATAGCTGCATAGTATTTTTTCAAATACACAATATTCTTTTTCAATTTGATCGCTAAAGCTACCGTAGCCGGTGTAACGAACAAGCTGAAGAATCGTCCGCCTGTGTTATAAGTATCTATGGAGATGTCTGTTGCAAGCAACAGGATAATGATCATAATGATCGCAAATACTAATGGCGTGAATAAAGGGTTTTTAGGCCACTTTTCTTTCAACCTTCCTGCCAGCAAATACAACCCGACAGTCAATGAGATCCACAACATTGGGCTGTTTAATATACTATCAAGCACGCGACCCCTCTCCTTCCTTTACCACATTATTTTTCATGACTAATTCTTTGACGCTTTGAACTACTTTTCCGACAAATATCATCATCAGTATCGTTGTCACGACCATAATGATCAACAGTTGCCACCAAGTATCCGCCAAGACACCAAAGTTCGTCATCAATCCTACACCTGCTGGAACGAAAAAGATTCCCATATTGCTCGTCAGCCATGTGCCGACTTCATCTACTTGTTCCACTTTCAATACATTCAGCTGTAACGCTAGGAATAATAAGACCAGCCCGATAACGCTCCCAGGGATTGCAATAAATGAAGCAATCAAAATAGATAGGACTTCTCCAATAAGGGAGAATAAGAAAATCAATGATAGTTGTTTGATTATTTTCAAAAGACCACACCTTCCATAAATATTTTGTAAGCGCTTCAGTACATAAACTATATCATGGTACTCTTCGGTTATGAAATACTGTATTTTTATGGTACTATAAATAATATTTATATAAACTTCACTTGTTATACGTTTTGTTTATGTTATATCTTTCACAAGTGAGCAAAGGAGCCTTCCATGAATTTACAAGATTTAGTGTATTTTAATCACTTAGCTAAAACCCTTAGTTTTACCGCAACTGCGCAGAATTTCTATGTGTCGCAGCCGTCTATCTCGATGGCGCTTAAACGCTTGGAAAAAGAGTTGGATACCGTCCTGATTGATAGAAAACGAGTTCACAAGAACTTGCATTTAACTGAGACTGGTGAAATACTTCTCAAACATTCTACACAAATTTTAAGTACGATTGATACGATTGCTGAAGAGATCCATGATTTGAAAAACGAAGTCGTTTACTTTGGCTTCTTGCCAACTATAGGCGGGCGTTTCATGACGCAATTCATGCCTCGCTTAGGAAAATTTTCTTCTTCCATGAAATTGATTGAAGAAGAAAGTTCCGATGTGATGTACGATTTGGTCCAAAAAGGACAGGTTCCTCTCGCCATTATCGGAAGCGATGTAGCCAGTTTTGAAGACAGCAACATCTTGCAGATTCCTTTGAAGCAAGAAGAAATGGCGCTCTGTGTATCTCCTGACAACCCATTGGCGCAAAAAGCTGTCGTTACTGCTGCTGATATCCAAAATGAACTGTTCGTCTCTTTGACCCAAGGGTACACTCATGAACGCATTTTTGAAGAATGGACTAAAAGCAATCACATCGAGCAGCCGCAAACTCTTTATACAAAAGAGATTCAAACAGCTTTATCAATCGCTTCATCCACTAACATGCTGGCTTTCATGAGCGATATTCTAGTAAAAGACAGACCCGGTTTGGTTAGAGTACCAATCGAAAATGCGCCGAAGTTTTACATCAGTCTGATCGTCAATAACAATCTCAACAATGCTACTTATTTCCAAAAAAAGTTTAACCAAAAAATGATTGAATTGGTGGAAGCTTATAACCACTAACTTAAAAAAAAATGAGAATAAAAAAAGATGCTTAATTACGATTTACCAGAGTAAATATTTCTTGAAACTGACTTACTGAGCATGTTTAAGAAGAAAATAATCAAAAAATAGAGTGGCTGGAAATCACTGACTCTGAATAAAAAAGCAATGAAATAATCATGAAGCTGATTATTTCATTGCTTTTTTGACTGCTTTTTATTTAAAGTCTCCCAATTTTATATTTTAGGAAAAGTAATATTTCTCCAAATTAAAAAATAAAATCAAAAAAACTACCAAACTCTTGTATTACCTTTAAAGGTTCAATTTTCCATCTTCATTAAATCTATGGATAGCTGAGACAGCTAGCTCTTTATTAATCATTAGTTCAAGAATATCAGCAGGAATGGTTACTGTGTGCGCTCCTGCATCAAAAGCCTTAATAACTTGGTTGGTATTTTTAAAACTCGCTCCCATAATGCGTGTATTCAAATTTCTTTCATCAATAAACTTCCTTGTTTGTGCGATTGCTTCATAAGGATTTAAATTATTGTTCTCCATTCGATTCACATATATTGCGAGATAGTCACAACTAGCTAGCGCTCCAATAATAGCTTGATCCGCAGAGTAAATAGCAGTCCCAAGGATTTTCTTATTCGGATGCCTTTCTTTGATGAAACGAATCATTTCTAACCCGCTAAAGTTCAAGGGGATCTTTATTTCTATCTGTCTTTTCAGGTCTCCTCCAGCAAACAGGTTATCGAAATCTTCTCTTAATTCACTAAAAGACTCTCCTACTAGTTGTACAAAAAGCATCGGTAATTCTTCGTGTAAGAGCGGATCAATTTGCTTTTCTCGTGACATTTTTTCTCTGGCTAGGATTGTCGGATTGGTCGTAATTCCTTTAATTAGGCCTGTATTTTTGTACTTTTGTATTTCTTGAATATTTGCCGTATCTAAAAACATTTGATGATTCTCCTTTACTATTAAGTATATAAAAAAGCTTTATTCTCTATTTAAAGAATAAAGCTTTTCCGTGATGACTAGAGGGCATAAGATTTCTTAGCTACTAATTCTTTCGTTCTTTCTACAATCTGTTCTGCTGACATCTCATAATCTTTTTTAAGCCATTCGGTTGTTCCTACTTGCCCAAACTTTTCATTTACCCCTAAGCGAGTTTGCAAAGTCGGTTTGTTCTCTGAAAGTACTTCAGCTACAGCACTTCCTAATCCGCCTATGATGTTGTGGTTTTCAACCGTTACGACTGCACCCGTTTCTGCAGCTGCGATAATCGCTTCTTGATTGATTGGTTTAAGGCGATAGACATCAAGGACTTTTGCATCAATCCCTTCTTTTGCCAATGCTTCTGCCGCAATCAAGGCTTCCGATACCATTATTCCTGATGCAAGGATTGAAGCATCTTTACCTTCTTTAACAACCTTAACCCCTTCATCAAATGTTTCATCTGTTTCATATAGTTTGTCTGCAGCTTTACGAATTGTCCGAATATAGGTTAACCCATCGCTTTCATAAGCCTTATACAATAATGCTCTTAACATTGAAGAATCACTGGCTTCATAGACCGTAGTGCCTGGTATGGTTCTCATTAGAGTCAAGTCTTCAAACGGCATATGAGTTCCACCATTAGCTTCAGCAGTTACACCAGCGTCAGACCCAATGATAACAGCATTTAATTGCGCATACGCAAGCGAAACAAACACCTGGTCGTATACTCTACGTGAAGCAAAGTTGGCAAATGTATGAACAAATGGTTTAAATCCAGCAACAGATAACCCTGCAGCCGCCCCTATCATTTCGGCTTCCATAACGCCTACATTGACCAGACGATCTTTAAGTTCATCTTTGATAGTATCTGTTTTCATCGAACTTGATAGATCTGCTTCCAAAGCAACTAGTTTTCCTTCTTTGTTGGCCAATTCAACTAAAGTATTTGCGTAAACAGCTCTCATTTCGATAGATTCTTTTGTAGGAGTGTACGTCATAATGCCACCTCTATTTCTTTTTCTAATTCTTCAATAGCTAGACGGACAGCTTCTTTTGTCTCTTCATCTGGGCGCAAATGATGGTTATTGTCCATCTGCTCGATAAACGGAATACCTTGTCCTTTGATCGTATCTAAGACAATAGCAACTGGTTTTTCAGTGGATTTTTTCGCCCGTTCCACCGCTGCTGAAATCTCTTCAATCGAAGCTCCGTCCACTCTTTCAGACTCAAATCCAAAAGCTTTGAACTTTTCTACAAAATCAAATGTTCGACTAATATCTGATGTAGGACCATCCAGTTGCATCTTATTGTCATCTACGAATACGATTAATTTGTTTAACTGATGGTGAGCAGCCATTTGGATAGCTTCCCAACATTGTCCTTCATTAAGTTCGCCATCTCCAACAATGCAATAAGTATAATTGTCTCGTTCTGCGAATCGATTCCCTAGTGCAATTCCGGTAGCTGCAGAGATTCCTTGTCCTAAGGATCCAGTAGTCATGTCAACCCCAGGAATCTTATTACGGTCTGGATGTGATGGCAAATTAGTACCATTTTTATTTAACGTATACAACCAATCTTCTTCGAAATAACCTTTCAAAAATAGTGTGGCATACAAACTAGGCCCAGCATGTCCCTTGGATAAGACAAAGTAATCTCTATTTGGGTCATTTTTTGTTGCTGCAGATACATTCATCTTGTCACCATAAAGTACGGCTAATGTCTCAACAATTGAAAGACTACCGCCATAGTGTCCAAATCCCATACAATACAATTCTTTCAATGTATAATAACGAATCTTTTTGGAAAACAGTTGCAAGTTATCCATTTATGAACCTCCTGATTTTATTTATTAAACAGCTTCTTTATTTTGGTTTTTGTTCTTAAACATTATTGTTAAACCAATCATAGCTCCTAGAGCAAGGATAATTCCTAAAACAACAGCTACTTGTCCACCATATTGTCCAACTAATCCTAGTATCAAACCGCTGACTGCAAAATCTCCATCAGAGAAAGTGGATCCGGCAAAACCAAGATCTCCTAATACCGGTAATAAGAATGCTGGTAAGAAACTGATCACAATCCCGTTGACAAATGAACCTAGAACCGCTCCTCTAAATCCACCTGAAGCGTTTCCAATAACTCCGGCAGTAGCTCCTACGAAGAAGTGAGGCACGACCCCCGGTAAAATGACAACTGATCCAAGTATTACCATCAAAAACATGCTGACTAATCCACCGACAAAACTTGCAAAGAATCCTATTAATACTGCATTTGGTGCATAAGGGAAGATAACCGGACAGTCTAAAGCCGGTTTTGCATTCGGAACCATTTTTTCAGAAATCCCTCTAAATGCAGGGACAATCTCTGCTAAAATCAAGCGAACACCTGCAAGAATTACAAACACTCCAGCGGCAAAAGTACCCGCTTGCTGGATAGCATACATAATGTGGTTTGTTCCATTACTAATGTTTGTTGTGATATATTCTCCTCCAGCAAAAATAGCTACAGTAACATAAATAATCCCCATTGTTAACGCAATACTTACCGTAGAGTCACGTAGGAACCCAAGTCCTTTGGGAAATTTGATGTCTTCTGTAGAACGTTCCTTGTTTCCAAACCATTTACCCACCAATCCACTCAAAGCATAAGTGACTGCGCTAAAATGCCCCAATGCCACTTCGTCTCTTCCCGTTAGTTCTCTCATAAACGGTTGTACCAAAGCCGGTGAAACCGTCATGATAATGCCTAAGGCCAGTCCACCTAATAGAACAAGAGGTACTGTCGTAAATCCAACAACTGATAAAATAACAGCAACCATACATGCCATGTATAAGGTATGGTGACCTGTTAAAAAGATGTATTTAAAGCGAGTGATACGGGCTATCAGTATATTGAACACCATCCCCAGCAACATGATCAAAGCAGTTGTTGTTCCAAATTGATTTAATGCTACAGCAACAATCGCTTCATTATTTGGAACGACTCCTGTCATACTAAATGCTTCTTGAAACATTTCCCCAAATGGTACAAGAGAATTTTCAACAGCTCCGGCACCCGTCGTTAAGACAATGAACCCGACAAATGTTTTCACTCCGCCTTTTACGATGTCCGATACAGGTTTCTTTTGCAATATCAAACCTAATACCGCAATAAGTGCCACAAGCAAAGCTGGAGTACTGGCAATATCAATAATAAGTTGTAATATATTATTCATCAAAAACTCCCCCTATGAATTAGATAAGATTATTTTCTTGTGCTACTTGAGCCACTCTTTCTTTTAGCTCATGCATATCAATAATGCTGTTTAGGATACGCACATCCCCTAAATCTCTCGCTGCATCTTCCAAATCTTTCCCTACAAACCAAACATCTGCTGCATCTTTTGTGGCAGATCCCATATCATAGTGGTTAACGTCTACTTTTGACATATCGACCCCTAAATCTTTTAACACCTTTTCGATATTCATTTCCAACATAAAACTCGATCCTAATCCACTTCCACAAGCTGTCCCAATTCTAAGCATATTTAACATCCTCCTCTTTATTTTTTATTATTTCAAATATTTCTGCTTTTGCTGATGCTGATTTCAATCGTTCTAATTTTTCTGAATCACTTAATATTTGTGTTAATTGAGATAGTGCTTTTAAATGCGTTTCATTATCGATTGCGGCTAAGGTAATAAATAAATCAATCTTATGCGCCTCATCTCCTAACAAACTGACTGGTTTAGATAACTTCAATAGACTTATCCCTAACTCCAATACTCCCTCATCCGGTCTAGCATGTGGTATAGCTACTCCTTGACCTAAATCAATGAATACTCCAAACTCAGCCAGTTTATCAAAAATAGCTTGAATATATCTTTCTTCTATAATTCCATTTTCAATCAATGGTTTACAGCTTAATTGAATACTTTCTTTCCAAGAGAGTTCATTCTCTTGATTATCATAAATTTGAATGTATTCTTCTGTTAACAATTCTTCTAACATAGGTAAATCCTTCCTTTCTTCATCGTATGCGTGTAAAGTTTTTTTAGATAATGCTTCTACCAATTTCTTCTCATTTTTCACGTCTGCATATTTATGGATAATTTTTAAAAGTTCATCTACATCTACTGTTGCATTTCTCTCTAATAGAAAGTCTTTCGATACCCTATGGATCAAATTGCTTTTTGTCTGATGGTTCATGACCGGTTTTACGATATAGAGCGGTTTGTCCGTGTGAATAAAAACAGTGGAAAACACTAAGTCGTAATCAATTTCAGACACACCGTCAAAATCATCCTTAGAATGTTTTTGTAACCAGTAAAATTCAGGAAATAATTGTTCTAATTCAGATTTTAGAATCAAGGATGAGCTGACTCCGCTTGGACAAACAATCATCGCTTTATGTTGCTCTTTTCTATTCAATTGTTTTTGTATCTGACCACCAAAATGAATCACGAAGTAAGCAACTTCATCATCCGAAATGTGAGTTCGGGTTAAATCTGATAGAGGCTGCAAAGCATTCTCAACAATTACAAACAATTCTTCATTCTCACGCTTAATTTGCTCAGCTATGGTATTACGCTCTTGCATATCAAATATTATTCGATAATATGCCGGGACTAAATGGGTATACAGAGTTTCAATCAACTTGTCTCTTCCATCAAAAACAACTAAAGCTAGCGCTTCCATTCTTTGGATCACTTGGTGAGTCACTTTCATTAAACGTTCATCTATTCTGGTGTGAATATTTCCTTCTACAAGCCCTAATAATAAAGTACTAAGGTATAACGCCTCCGAATTGATTCTGTCAGCGGATAAGAATTTTTCTACAGCTTCCAAACACATCAGATACACGTTTGACTCCTCGATTTGTTTCATCTCTTCTTCTCTTTTATAACCACACGGTGAAAAATGTTGCCTCACACGTATAAACTCAATTAAACAACTCATTTCACTTAATCGGCTATCCACAAACGACACTCCATAAATCAGAGCTAACTCTTTTATTATGCGCGTCAGTCTTTCCAAATCTATTTGTAGATTCCAGCTGGAAAATATATACGATAAAGCCCATTCACCAATTGGTTCTTGCAACAGAAGATTGATGCAGTGCAATGCAGCTTTTCTTTTATCTCCTTCTTCTCCAGCAATATAATAACCACCTAAACGACTATACTTGAATTCTAGGTTAAATTTTTCTAGGTCTACCCTTAACTTCTTGACATCTGTAAGTGCAGTGTTCTTGCTAACGTGCAGCAACTCTTGAAAGTGAAAGTTCGAAACAGATGTTTGCCGTATAAAAGTATAAAGATATAAGATATACCGCCTTTCTTCCTCGTCTAGATAAACTTGAACTTTTCGAAAGAAGTGAGCAAGCTCCTCCTTTTTTTTCAGCAGCTTTTCAGGAACACTATATCCCTCTTTTTCTAATGTCATAATGGGAAAACCAGCTTTTTCAATTGCTTCGTTGAGTTCATGCATCTCTTTTTCTGTTTCTTCTTTTGTTTTTCCAATGACCATGGCTAGCTCATAAAAAGTCATTTGTGGCATATCTACTATTTGACCTAGCAAAGCAAATAGTTGATTGTTAAACATATATGTTTTCCTCCTAACTAAAGTATATTTTGTTAGCGCTTACTATTCAACCTTTATTGGGCCCAAAGTACACAAGGTTGTTTGTTGGCTCATTGGGCTCAACTTTTATTCTTATTTTTGTGTTTAAACTTTTTGGAGCTGACAGACTTTCATTTTCTACATAAAGTTAAGGTAGTGGACTACATCTATTTTTGACATAGTTGTATGGTTGAACATCAGAAGAAAATTGAAGAAATATATTTTTTGATTCTTTTTCTTTATTCATGTTGTAGTAAAGTGTATTCCAGTTGTTTGGCTGAGGACTGAGAATATCATTTTCTAAATGCTCCCCAATGCATAAAATATCAGACCCCTTCATTCACACTTCATACTCTACATCAATATTTTTTATCTGGTTTTGCTGTTCCCAACTGCTCTGAAATAAAAAAATAATCAGAAGAAATTTTTTTGTCCAATCCAAGTGTATACAACTTACCTAATTGAGTCTTTTTTGTGCCGTTTATCAATATAAAAAATGCCATGCCAATAGAGCTAAAGTATTCGATTAATTGTTCCATCCCAAGTCTGACGTCTATCCGATCTCTGTAATAAAGATAAAGGCTATGGAAAATAACGCTGGGTCTTCTTTCATATCAAAACCTAATTGTTTATAGGTTAGTAACACCCCATCTATTTTCGACTTTAGATCACTTCTTTATTCACAGATTAAACTTTGAAATTCAATCTAGTCCAACTGCTTTTATCACATTAACCACCTATACGTATAGAAATGCAATAGGCAGAAATACAGTCTTATTGTACGACACATCGATAGTTATTCAATGGGTATGTAAAAAGAGCACCTCCATATCAAAATGTAATGTAATAATTAGTACATTTGATAGATATGCTCTTCTTTACTCTCAATTTTGTTTATTGATTTACTAATTTAAATTGGCTTCATATTGTTTCCAATCAGATAGGAATCCTTCAATACCTTTATCCGTCAATGGATGCGCCCATAATTTAGGGAATATCGAACCCGGCACTGTAGCAATATGTGCTCCAACAGCTGCAGCTGATTCTAAGTGGGTGATTCCTCGAATGCTGGCTGCAATAATCTCTGTAGGGTAACGGTACAGATCCAATAAATTTCTTAAATTAGCTACTAATTTAACTCCATCAACAGCGATGTCATCCAGACGACCTATAAAAGGGCTTATATACGTCGCGCCTGCTTTAGCCGCCATTAATCCTTGAGCGACTGAGAACACGAGAGTTACATTGGTCTTAATGCCTTCTTTAGACAATGAAGCAACCGCTTTCAACCCTTCTTCGGTCATTGGAATTTTCACTACCACATTCTCTGCCCATGAATGTAGCACATGTGCTTCCTCAATCATATCTTCAGCTTTCAAACCTATCACTTCTGCACTAACCGGACCATCGACTGTTCGACAAATCTCTTTGATCACTTCTTCAAAAGGACGACCTTCTTTAGCAATTAAAGTAGGGTTTGTCGTCACACCATCCAGTAGCCCTAATTCATTTACTCGCTTGATCTCTTCAATATTCGCAGTATCTAGAAAAAATTTCATTATCTTTTTCCTCCCTGATTTTGATCATTTGTTCTGAGAATTCTTTCACGCTTTTTAAGAACAACTTGCTCCTTCTCCACCTGGGATAACTGTATGCTCTTTTTCTTTTTCCATAATCTGTTGGACTTTACGACTAGAGTTTCCGCCTTGGAAAATGTGTTTCAAATATTCTTCAACCAACATCTTCATAATATCTATGCCAATGATTTTAGCACCGAAAGTAATGATTTGAGCATTGTTACTCAGTTCTGCTCTTTCTGCAGAGTAAGGATCATGGACTTGAGCTGCACGAATGCCTGGGATTTTATTAGCCGCAATCGCCATACCAATACCTGTTCCGCAAATGAGAATTCCGCGTTCAGCTTCACCATTATTGATGGCTTCTCCTACTTTAAAAGCAATGCCTGGATAATCTACATCATCTTCAGAATAGCATCCGTAGTCTTTCACCTCATGCCCTAGGGATTCAATGTGTTTTTTTACTACTTCTTTTGCTTGAAAAGCATTATGGTCCGCGCCAATTCCAATAATCATAATCATTCTCCTTTTTGTTTTCTATTTGTTTGTTATTATAATACATCTTCTTTCTTTTTTTGTCAATATTTATCATTTTTTTATCGAACACTTTCTTTTCAATCATTAACATGCATTTCTTTAAGTAAGAAGCGGTCTTTCTAACAGGATTCCCTCTTTTTTTACCTAAAATTTAAAAATTCAATTGTAGATTCTTTTACTAAATCTTTATTCCTATATTAATTAGCTCTATTCTATTGCTCTTGACTCTCTTCTTGTTTTGAATTGAACCTAAACGAAAAAAAAAGAAAGAAAATAACAATACAACAATTGTATATTCGCTCTTTTTCGCGTATAATATAAACTATATTCATCTTATGATGAGAAAAGAAAAACGTTATATAAACAAGCCAGAAAAGAGGTTAGAATATGTTTATTATGGAGAGACACGAAAAAATTCTTAAACTTTTAGAAGAGCACGAATCTCTTTCTGTTAAAGAACTAAGTGATGAACTGGGGTATTCCCCAGCGACTATCCGATCCGACTTAAACGACCTAAACAAACAAAATTTGCTCATTCGAACTCACGGAGGAGCAGTAGTCAAAGAGGCAGATTCTACAAATAAACAGTTAAAAGAAGATTTCGGTTACCGGACACAGCACAACCAAATTGAAAAAGTAGCGATTGCAAAGAAAGCTTTAACTTATATAGAAGACAGAATGTCTATCTTTCTTGATGCGAGTTCTTCTAGCTTCGAGTTAGCTAAATTATTGAGTCACTCTGAGATGCGGTTGACTATTTTAACTAACGGTCTCCATTCGGCTCAGTTATTGAAAGATAATTCAAATGTCACAACAATTCTTATCGGAGGGACGGTTAAAGGTAATTCCAACGCGACTGAAGGATTGATGGGAGCAGGTATCTTAAACAATCTCAATATTGATTGCGCATTCCTATCCGCACAGGCGTTTGATTTGCAAAACGGCATGACAGATTTCAGCCTTTACGAAGTAGAGCTGAAGAAAAAAGTCGTCGAAAAAGTCCACACTGTATACGGTCTTTTAGATCACAGCAAATTCGAACAGTCCTCTGTAGCGTCTTTTGCGTCAGCAGACCAAATAAGTGTACTGATTACAGATCATCGACTTGATCGCCAAACAATTGAACAATACGCTAAATACGGCTTAAATGTTGTTCAAACATCCGTTTCCTCAAAAAATAAGCAAAAAAGTTAACAGCAAAAAAGTTCTTCCGCATTTGGAAGAACTTTTTTGCTGTTAACTCAATAATCTAGTCTTTGCAATTGATACGTTAGTTCTTTAGTAGCATGATAAATCTTCCGATACAAAGTATAAACTTAATCATATTTCTTAACCGTTTCTGGATCTGGCAAGATCTTACTTTGGTAATTCACTAAGCTTTCAACACAGCTTTTCAGACTTGAAAAACATCTCGCTACCACAGCTGCAATCATTATTGCTCCCATTGCTGGGGCTTGCTCGGTTTTTAAAGTTAAGATCTCAGCGCAAATATGTCTGCTTGAATTCGCAACCAGTCTTTATTTTTGGCCCCTCAGTCTACAGAAACGATTTGTTCAAACTGCTTATTAGCATGTTTGTCCATTAAAACTTGGGAGTCTATCAAAGAGAAGCTGACGTCTTCGCCTTCCACAACTGCTTTAGCAAACTCTGTTCTAGTGTATCTACTGTCATTCCCTATGAAACTACCTCTTACTTGCCATAGCTGTCTCGACATCTAGAATATCGGTCCCTATCGCTGAAGCGGCATTATCCGGTGTATCCGAGTACTCCATCTGCTTTGTACCCTTTAAACATAAGCCTAAGTAATCTTTCGGTAATAGAAATTGATTTTACTCGCTTTTAAACATCTGGTTCATTTTCTTTAACCCATAACATTTTTTCTGGATATCGTTCCAAAGAATGCCATTTCGTAAAACCCGGTCTTTTTTATCTAATAAAACCAAGCTATGCATTTGACCTGAAAAACTGATTACCTAAATAGAATCATTCGCATCCGGAATGGCACGCACAATTTTTAAGACTCCTTTCATTCCCTCAAGCCAAAACTTTGGCTCCCGCTCACTAAATCCTGCTTTTACATTGGATAACTCTTAATTTACTTGTTATAAAGGACCTTTCTATAGGAAGTAAATCCACTACAAAAAAGACTTTTATACGCATTTAATAATCTCATAAGTACTTATTTAAATTACAAGAAAAAAGATAGAATTAATCCGCCCAGAACACCGCCTACTAACGCTGCTCCTAAGTTGATTACGGAACCACCTACTTTTCCGCCACGAGCAACAGAAGCAACATACACACCAGTACCTGCAGCAACTGCCATATCAATCCATACTCCTCCGCTTTGTGTAATCATAGGGTTTTGAACACCGTGATTAATGGTCCATACGGTACCAACTATAAAAGCCGCACACATCCAACCACCAATTGCTCCCCATTCATCTACCATTTTTCCCCACACCATTCGAATCATAAAAGGAAAAAGAAATCCACCAAATACAGTTGCTATTGCTTGTCCTATTGTCATTGTTTATTCCCTCCTATCTGTCTTTATAACCAGGTCCAGGTTCTTCATCAGCTGGTCCAAATTTGGTTGCTGCTTTTTTCTCCATATCTTTTTCAATAGCAGCAGCTACTAAACCAGCTATGGTGGCTCCTAACATAACTAAGAGCAATGTTGGAATAGTATCAATAAATTCACTCGCTCCTTTAAGGAAGATGTCTCTGAATATTCCAGTAATTCCGATACCTACCGCCATGTCAACAAATGCAAACTCGTCTGGATTGTCAATCAAACCAACATAGTGATTCAAGAACCACATTGGACCAATAATAATAAATGCTGCAAAATAGCCTCCTACTATACCGTAAGAACCGACAAATCCGTCCCAAACACTCATAACAATCATCCCAGCTATCATAAATCCTAACGTACTGCGCAGAAATTTCATTATAAATACCTCCTAATCTTTATTTTATGCTGTTAGCTGTTTTTGCATTTCTTCATAAAAAGCATTCATCAACATCCATGAAGATTCTGATCCAGGATCTCTATGCCCTATTGCTCTTTCACCTAGACGCAAAGCTCTCCCTTTTTTAGCTACTAAAGGAATAGTCTTGTCTGAACCTTCTTTCATCACATCAATAAACTGACCATATACTTCCAATTCATTCCCATCGATTGATTGCGCTTTCAAAAAATCAATTCCTGGACGTAAAGCATCTACCATCGTTTTTTCCCCAACAACTGCTTTCCCTCTTGTTTCAACAGCTACAACCCCGTTTTCGAGCATTCCTATGAATTCGTTAAATGTAACTTCTTTTTTCCCTGTTACATCAGCTCCCATCTTCATAAATAAGCTTCCATATAATGGTCCAGAAGCTCCTCCTACTTTTCCTAATAAAGACATACCGACTTTCTTCAAAAATGAATTGATGTCTTCAGCATTTTCATCAAATTCATCAAGTTTTTTGGTTACTTCTCTGAAACCTATCGTCATGTTTATTCCATGGTCGCCGTCTCCAATATCTGAATCTAATTTAGTCAGATGGTCACGTTCTTTCTCAATTAAATCAGCCATATTTACAATACTCTTTTTAAAAAAATCTCTGTCTAATGTTAGTGTCATAAGTCCATTTTCCTTTCTTTATTATCTGAATTAGTGAAACAGGAATAGGTCATTCAGCATTTCCTACCTATTCCTTTTATTCACTTTTAATGCATCTTGTTAACTGAGTTACTTGATTTTCCAATACGGTGTGTCACATGGTGCATCTAGTAATTCTTTTAATTCGTCATCTAATTTTACAACCGTAACAGACATACCAATCATATCCATTGAAGTCGCATAGTTTCCTACCATTGAACGGTGAATTTTCAACCCTTTTTCATTTAATACTTCATCCACTCTGCGGTAACAAATGTATTGGTCCATCAGCGGCAATCCACCTAGGCCATTTACAAGTATCTGCACCTCTGCTCCTTCTTCAAACTGTGCTTCATCTAAAATGTGTCCTAGCAATTCATCCACCACTTCATCAGCTGGTTTCAATTTAGTCCGCTCAATTCCGGGCTCACCGTGAATCCCCATCCCGATTTCCATTTCTCCTTCTTCCATATGGAAAATTTCTGTTCCGGTAACAGGAAGAGTTGCTGAAGATAAGGCAACGCCCATTGAATAAGTATTGCGGTTGGCTTTTTCAGCTGCTTCTTTTACAGCATCTAAATCTAGACCTTTTGCTGCCGCTGCTGCTGCTACTTTAAAGACGATAATGTCTCCAGCAACTCCACGTCTATCTTCAAAATTCTTAGATGAGTAAATATCATCTTTTACAGTTACTGTCTCTACTCGAATTCCATCTTCAGCAGCCATTTCAGCTCCCATGTCAAAGTTCATGACATCTCCAGCATAGTTTCCATATAAGTATAAGCAGCCTTTGCCGCTATCTACTGCTTTGACTGCATTGTAACAAGGTTCAGGAGAAGGAGAGGTATTCACGTTACCAGCAACAGCGGCATCGCCAAAATCTTTTCCAACGTAACCTAAGAATAAAGGTTCGTGACCCGTTCCTCCGCCTAAAATAATTCTAACGCGAGGTTCTTCACTCAGCATATTACTGACGATTACTCGACCGTCATTTGGGTCTAAATGAACGTACTCAGGATGAGCCTTTGTGTATCCTTCCAACATTTCTTCTACTGCATCATATCCATCGTTAATCAATCTTCTCATTTTAATTTCCTCCTATTAATCTTTTTTATATTTTTATAACCTTAGGAAATATTCGCCATTTCTTGTAGAATCTGCTCTTTGGTACAACTTGCAGAAGCTTGTACAGCGGCTGTAAAAGCCCCTTCTATTAATGGAGCTTCTATAAGAAATGTTTTAGATTGCAAAGCAGCGTCATCTATCAAATCCATGGCTGTCTCCGCACACAGAATAGCGCTTCCAATATCGCCGAAAATCAAAATATCAGAGGCTTCTTCCAACTGTTGAATCGCCTCAAGAATCATTAGGCTATTTGTTCCTAGCCTTCCATCACCAGTTCCGCCAGCAGAAAGCACATTCACATAAGGTGACTCTCCTACCATTTCATCAATCATTTCTTTCAAACCTTCAGTAATCTTATCGCTATGCGAAACTAAAATAATGCCAATCATACATTTCCCCTCCTTATTGATAGTTCTTTTCTTTTTTTATTGTTTCTACGATGGCTCGGTAGTTTTCAGGATTGTGACCAAATCGACCAATAAACACTCCATCTAAAGTATCGATTTTTGCCATTTCAACCACATTCTTCTTACTGACTGATCCACCATAAATTATACGTATTTTTTTAGCTACTTCTTCTCCAAAGAGACGACTCAAAATATCTCTAATTATTTCAAATGTTTGTTCTACATGTTTAGTTGTTGCAGCTTCAGCGGCTCCGATGGCCCAGACAGGTTCGTAAGCTAAAACGACTTCTTCCAGCTTTTTTAGAGGGATAGCTTTCAAATCACGTGCAATTTGCTGCTCTAAAAATTGCTCGATTTCTGAGTATGGAGAATTCTTTTTAGGTTCTCCTATGCATAAGACTGGTACTAAACCTTCTTTCAAGGTAAGTGCAACTTTCTGTTGAATCAGCTCATTTGATTCTTGGAAGATATATCTTCTTTCTGAATGACCGATTTCTACATAAGTCCCCCCCATATCTATCAGAGATTCGATAGAAAATTCTCCTGTATAAGCACCGTTTGCTTCAGGTGCGATGTTTTGAGCTCCAACCGCAATGGAACTGCCTGCTAACTTTTGCGCTACAGGAAAAAGAGTTCCTAAGCTAGGAAATAAAAATAAATCTACATCCTGCTCATCGTCCATAAAAGAACGAATACGTTCCGCAAAATCTGTTGCCTCTTGTATTGTATTTTGATAAATTTTCAAACTCATTCCGACGATAGGCTTCCGTTTTTTCATGTCAATTCCTCCAGCGATTTTTGCAATGCATGTTTTTTTCTATTAACGAGTACCTACTTAATGATGTTTGCACTACCAATGACAATATTCTCGCTCGTAATCAGGCTAGCTGCGTTACTAACTATGAAAAGAGCAATAACCGCAACTTCTTCAGGATAGCCAAAACAACCTAAAGAAATCTCTCGTTTTGCTTTTTCTCCTTTTTTCTGCACAAGCATTATTGCCCAGTTCTGTTATGATCACTGTTGGGGAAATTGCATTTGCAGTAATGTCGAATTCTGCCATTCCATCGCTAAAACTATTACCATTCCGACAATACCAGATTTAGAAGAAGCCACATAATTATCTAAAGCAATCATGGCTACTTGAGAATCCATATTGATTTTTTTCCCGCCTTTACCAGCCTTTGTCATGACTTTCCTAAATTTTTAAGCCATTTTAAAACTACCCATCAAATTGATATCGATGGTTTTTTGCCAGTAATCATGAATAAAATCCAATTCTCTTTCTCCTCAGTATTTTTTCGTCGTCGTTCGCAAGTTTACAACTAGGATAATCATTCATGATACACTCAAAATGCAACTCCACCCATAGAATCCTCAGGAGTTATCATGATAAACTGGTAAGGATAAAGTCTCATTAGCAACAATAGAGAAAAAGAAGGTTAGCCTTATTTCTTTAAGCACAGTCAGTCGACATCATATTTTTAAAAACGCTTACATAACGATCGCGAAAAAGAGCAGTAATTCTCTATCCAAGTCGATTTATATAGTTTCTGATTTCCAATAAAAACATTAATGCATAACAGGATTTCGTTTTTCTATACTTTGTTTAATCGTAGTAAAAAGGATATAAATAACTTGCTCATATAATAAACTATTGTAATTTCCATCTATATTATCTAGTTTTAAATCAAAACCAACCACTCTGTCACTTAGATCCGCCAAGTCAGACTTTCGATTAGCTGTTATAGTCAACACTTGATCGCCATCTTCTCTGTATTGTCTGGCTGCTTCAATCATTTCAACATCTTGACCATCTTTTGAAACACAAAGTAACACATTTTTGCGTCTGCTACTCCCTGTATTCTCTTGATTGTATGATTGGTGGGGAATGAAGTCTTGTAGTGTAAATGAGGAAGAATCATATAACACTGAGATTGTTTTCGCGAATAATAAATCATCTATCATGCAATCTACTTCGCGTCGAATGATACTACTAGTTGCCGATAGCAAATGTTTAATATTTAGCTGCAAGAAATCCATTATATCACTCCTTTTTGATTCTCACTACCCACTTTTTATGGGCTAGCTTCTAAATACAGTATATCGCTATTCATTTTTATTGTCCATTGTTTTTTGTTTTTTTTTATTATTTATTATCAAATGAAAATATGCGTTTCATGTAATAATGATTTTTAAGAATATTTACTATTTTTAAAGATTCGTTTCTTTTTGATTCTTCCTTATAAAAATCCTTTACTTCTTATAAATTCTTCATTTCTATGTCTAATACTCTTCAATTCTTTAAATTTAAAGGTTTGCATGAGCAATAATTTTTATAGTAAATTTCTGTACTTTGGTAATTGCTACTCTATTTTCCTTTTTATATATTCTATTTTAAAGCCTTCGTAAATTCAGCTTCAAATGGTGCTAATTTTGAAATTCTTCTGGCTGCTTCTACAAGACGTTCATCAGGTTGGGATAATCCGATTCGGACATATCCTTCTCCCAATTCGCCAAATCCATCTCCCGGCGCTACAAAAACATGTGCTTCATGAGCTAAATAGTCCCAAAAACTTTCTGATGTAAAACCAGCAGGAACTTTCATCCAAATATAAAATGATCCTTTTGGCTTGCACATTTCCAACCCTGTCCCTGCCATTTCGGCTAGGAACAAATCGCGGCGTCTTTCATAAATCGCAGTCAACTCTCTGACCGAGGCTTGATCCCCGTTCAATGCTTTCGCTGCCGCTCTTTGAATCCCGCCATAGAATCCGCATTCTGTATGGTCTTGAAGCAAATTGATTGCTCCGATCACCGACGCATTTCCAACTGCAAATCCCATTCTCCAGCCTGCCATGTTGTGGGATTTAGACAATGTAAAGAATTCTACGCCCACTTCTTTAGCGCCTGGTGTTTGTAAAAAGCTCAACGGTTTTTCCCCATCAAAACCAATCGTTCCATAAGCAAAATCATGCGCCACACAAATGTGGTTCTTTTGCGCAAATTCTACAGTATCTCTAAAGAAATCTGGCGTCGCTACAGCTGATGTAGGATTATTAGGATAGTTTAGAAACATCAACTTTGCTTGATCCAATACTTCTTTACTGAGCAAATCGTACTTTGGTAAGAAATGATTTTCCGCCAATAACGGTAATGGCTCAATCACTGCATCGGCTAAGGCAATTCCAGAAAAATAATCCGGATAACATGGATTCGGCAGCAACACTGTATCGCCAGCATTCAACAAGCATTGACTGATCTCAACGATACCTGCTTTTGACCCGTGGAGGATCGCTACTTCCGTTTGCGGATTCAATTCAACTCCATATTCACGCCAATAATAATTTACTACAGCTTCCCTCAAATAATCATACCCTCTGTCCGGTCCATATTGATCGTTCAGACTATCGTCGGCAGCTTCTTTCAATTCTTCTACAATAAATTGAGGTGTCGGCAAATCTGGGTTCCCTATCCCAAGATCGATCATATCCCATTCTTCATTTGCTAACCGTGATTTCTTTTCAGCTAAGTACGTAAAATATTGTCTAGGCAGTCTTTTTAATGTTTCAGATGGTTCAAAGTGGACCATAATATTTCCTCCAGTTCGTTCTATTTAATGGTGTGTCTGACATATGTTTCTAGTGCTGAAATCGCTTCTTGAATCGCTTGGTTGGATACTACATATGCGGATTCCAGCAAGTTTTTATCTGCAGCTACTTCAGTTGAAAAAGCGGCTATTTGCTCTATGGTCAAGTAGTTCAATCCAAGATCCATCAGTGATTTCGGCAAATGTAATTCGTCATAAAATGCTATCAACTCATCTATTTCGGTCCACTTTTCTTCAACAGCCAATTGAACTAAAATACCATAAGCTACTTTTTCACCGTGTAAAAACGAATGTGTCTCAGGAAAAACGGTAATCTTGTCATGAACAGCGTGGGCGATGGTTGTCCGAGCGTAAGAGTCTCCAAAACCGCCGACCAATCCACTGATAGAGATAATCGTTTCACAAACTTGGACGAATGCAGTGGTTAGGGTTTGGCTTTCAATAGCTTTTACAGCTTGTCTTCCGTATTGAGAAATGTTCACTTTGCAATTAAGAGCAGCTAACCTTGCCATCAATAAAAACGCATTTTCTTGATGCTCAGGCTGAGACAATATCTTGTCTGATTCGTACCATTTGGCTAACGTATCCGCTATCCCCGCAATAAAATAATTCACCGGTGAATCCAGCAGCAATGCCGGTTCAACTACCAGTAGACCTACTTGCTTCGTATGCATATCAAATCCAAGACAAACCCCATCCGCTGAATACATCACACTCAACGGAGTCCAAGGAGCACAATTACTGGCCAATGTCGGAACTAATATTGCTTCCGTCCCAGCAATTTTTGCGGCAGCATATTTCACTGCATCCATGATTTTCCCGCCACCAACACCAATGATCACATCCGCCTCGAACTGTTCAGCGATACTGGAAAGGCGTTCTACTTCTTCATATGTACATTCCCCTGCAAAATCAATCTGTTTCACTTCAATACCGCTTTCTAATAGCGGCGTTAAGTAAGGGAGGGCTTTTTGCCAAGAAACCGTTCCATGAACCAAGATGACCCGATGAATAGTTCTTGCTTTCAATCTTTCTGTTAAAGTCTTTAACACGCCTTCTCTGCACTCATACTCTTGCGGTCCAGTTCGTACAACTAATGCCATCTATTCGTCACTCCATTTCTTAAATTTGGATAAAAAAAACGCCCTGCACAATTAACAATTGTGCAAGGACGGGAAAGTTCATTTCTCTCGTGATACCACCTTGATTCGCAACAGCTTTACAGCGATTGCCTCATCCAGTGCGTTCAGACTACAAATAGCCTACTGATACTGTGACACGTTAACGGGTGTGACCGTAACCGTCTAAAGTCCTTCAACCCTCGACCGTTCCACTCCAAGACCATCTTCCACTTCAGTTCCACTGCCCTTTTCCACCAACCCAGGCTCTCTATAAGCTTCCCTTAAAATGTACTCTTCTTTTCTCAGTGTTTATTCATCTTTTTCTCATAAAAATTAATTTAATCTAATATAACAATCCGCGATTCTTTTGTCAATGAAATATTTTAGATTGCTTTCAAGGAGAAAACTAACGGCTACTGGCAGCTTTTCAATAGAAATCGTTTTGTATAAATGATTGACTATTTGGTATATTTTTATGAAGACAAAATGATTTCTTCCCATTACTTTCTACTGACAACCGCTTCAAATCAAACAGCCATGACGCATCTTTTGTAGATGCTCATGGCCGTTTCATTTATTCATTTCGTCCATGAGCTGCATTTCATGCTGACTCATGGCCAATTAAACCATTATTGTATTCCCATACAATCTATAAATCAAAATACAAAGAATGTTTCAAATACGTTTGGTCGTATTTATCGGTGAATCTTTTCAATTGTCGTTTCAGAGTAGCGAGTGTCGCCGTGTCTTCTTCGAATTTTTTCAAATTACGTTTAAAAGCTGTCACGTCTTTCAATTCTGCTTGGTCTCTAAAGTAACCCCACACATGTTGGGCAGCATTGATGGCATCACCTTTATCGATTTCTTCTTCCAAAGCTTCTTCGATCAACTGGTAGAATTTCTCTACCGGGTAACCCTCTTTGTCTTTCAAGAGACTTCTTATTTGCTGGTATATCGGCTGCGAACGTTCCAAAATCGAATATTTGTAACGCGCCCATTCTTTTTCAAGCGCACCGATTCCTCTTTCAGGCTGCGTCGCGTTAATGCATTTCACAGTAGATATATTTTTATCTTTCACTTCCAGCATAATATCGATCGTCGGGTCTTCTAATTTGCGGTAAAACTCCATAAACGTGTCTAAGTAAATCGTCTTCGTATGTGCTCCATCACGTTTTCCAGGATCTTGCTGCGAGTAGTGCATTTTTTGGCGACCATCTTCCGGCTTCCACGTTTTCGACGTTTCATGGATCCAGTAATAGTCGTCTCGAGCTTCTTCCGGCGGATTGATCGCATGGTGCAGATTATCATAGACAACCGGACTTCCAGTCTGCTGAGAAATTTTCAATACATCTTCCACCGTATACAACCGGTCATCGTTTTCGATGATCAAGCGTTTTTGAATCGGTTCATCCAACCGAGCAAAATTCTGCACAAACCGCTCCATAGCAGTCTCTTTATCACCATAAACTCCACCAACATGCAAGACCATTTTGTGGCTGTAATCCACCCCAAGGCATTCCATGATCAAATTGTGGTAACGCAGATCCTCGATCGCACGTTCCACCACCCCTTCATCCGGCGAATTCAATACCGTGTATTGACCTGGATGAAAAGACACCCGCATCCCGCTGTTGATGATTTTTTTGCCGATACGCTCAAAATCCTCTTTAAACAACTCCCACCACGGCAAGCTGTTCACCGGACTTGAACCAAACGGAATCAAGTCTGAACTGATTCGGTACAGCATAATACCTTCTTTGATATTGTAATCGACCATTTTTTCAAATGCCGCTAAATTGTGCTTGGTTACTTCCATCAATTTTTCTTCTGTCGCGTTTTTTTTAATCACGCTGCTCATGTTCGTGTCCGGAACTCCCACGACCAGACAAGCATACCCAATACTCACTGCCATCCATCCTTTTAATTACATATTTCGTTACTTTTCCATAGTCTCTCTCATTTTGCCACATTTTTCATGAGGAATACAGAAAAGTGGACCGCAATTTGGCGTTGCGTGCGGGCCTATTAGTCAAGTGACGGTTTAGGAAGAGCTCACTTGACTAATAGACAGCTTCTATTGATCAAATGAACCCCTTTTGAGTCACCACTTGATTAATAGAACATCTCAGTCTGCATATTTGCTCAAAACTACACAAAATAATCCTTGTATTTTGCCTCATTGCGTTTTATAGTGGAATTGACAAAACAAGGAAAGAGGTGATTCTTATGAAAAGTAAAGCCAAACAATTTCAAGGCGGCGAATACATTAAGAGTATGGTCTACGGCGGTTTGGACGGGATCATCACTACTTTCGCTGTCGTATCAGGAGTTGCAGGAGCTTCTTTACCCCTCAAAATCGTCATTATTTTAGGTTTTTCAAACCTATTAGCGGATGGTTTCTCAATGGCAGTTGGAGACTATTTGTCCAGCAAATCGGAAAAAGAATACCAAGAAGGCATCACCCACCAAACGAAATTAGCTATTAAAAGCAACTATCAAGAAGAAGTCCACAAAATGACACAAGCCTATGAAGTGGAAGGACTCTCAAAAGAAGACGCAGAAACTATTGCTGCGACTTTAGCTAAATACGAGACTCCATTTGTGAATCAGTTATCAAGTCAAGCATACGGAAATAACCACAAAGAAGAAGATCCGATAAAAAATGCTTTAGTAACATTCTTTTCTTTTTTTGTTTTCGGTTTGGTTCCTTTGCTGGCCTACATTCTTTCAACATTTATCCCCTTCTTGCTGGAGAATGCTTTTTTGCTGGCTTCTGTTTTGACCGGTACCACTTTATTTACTTTAGGTGCTGTGAAATCACGTATCACTCAATCCAACTGGATGCGATCCGGCATGGAAATGTTGACGGTCGGGGGTCTAGCAGCAGTTGTCGCTTATTTAGTCGGATTTGTGTTGGGCGGATAACCATAATCACCTTTAGCAACTTGAAGTATCTGCATGCAAAGAAGCTGCCAACATCTAAAAAGGTGCTGGCAGCTTCTTTACTTTTATGGATTAACCGTACTGCTTCATCATCAAACTAAACTTTTAACGTATTCATAAACTTGCTGATCACTGGAAAATTGAATAACGTCCTCGTCTTCCACCGATTCGTCATTAACGTTGTAAAATACAGCTGCCCAATCGTTCTTCATGCAACCTAGGATGTCATTTTCATAGTGGTCCCCGATGTACAAAATCTCGCTGCCTGCCAACCCAAGAGAGTCTTCTACCACATCAAAAATTTCTCTATTGGGTTTAGCCACGCCGATCTCATCTGAAATGAAATTCTTTTCAACCGGTATTTGCTTATCTACCCCTAAATACTGCAGCTTACTCGCTTGTGTTTCAGCAGCACCATTTGTTAACACAAACAACTCCATATCGATAGACTGAAGGTAATCGATCAGTTTCGCCATCCCGGGTCTCAATTCGATTTGTTTTTTATGGTAAAGATACAATTCGTTGAACTTGAGAGCTTGTTTGTATTTGAGAGGATGGCCTAATTTTTCGTAGGTAGACAATACGCGATCCACTTTGAACTCGACTTCCCCTTTTAGCCCTTTCGTAAAATTTTGAAACTCAACTTGCGATTCCTGTTGAAAGATCTCGTTGAATGCTTCAAATGAGACCCCTGTTTCAAGAACGGTCTGCTCCATAACTTCAACGGTTTTCTCATATACTTGATTCCTGTCATACAATGTATCATCTAAATCCAATCCAACTGCCTTAATCACTTTATCCCGCCTTATATCTTATTCCACTTCGTATTATAGGGAGCCTATCTACTATTGCAACCCCAGTTTTTGCTGCTAAAGGAACCGAAATCCCATTTGCGTGCTTTTTTACCAAATTTAACCCTTTAAAGGTAACGCAAATTGGATTTGCGTTACCTTTTTGAGAAAATCTCACCGATAACGGAACGCAACCGAACTTTACGTGCCCTTTCTTCAAAAAATCACCGCATAATGGAACGCAAAAAAGCGAGAACTGGTCTAGTGAACCATTTGCTCGCTTTTTCTACTCTTATACGTTCAAGATCCACATGAACCCAACGAACACAAAGAACAATGCGTACATGATTGGTGAAACTTCTTTTCCGCGTTTTGCGGCGATCATTGTGATCGGGTAGAAAATACAACCCATTGCGATACCGTCTGCGATACTATACGTCAACGGCATACCAATCAGAATCAAGAATGCTGGAATCGCGATTTCCAATTTGCTCCAATCGATTTGACTCAACGAATGTGTCATCAACACACCGACTAGAATCAAAGCGGGCGCTGTTACTTGCGGAGTCACTACAGACAACAATGGTGAAAAGAACAAGCCAAAGATAAAGAAGATACCCGTTGTCACAGCTGTCAGTCCTGAACGACCTCCAACAGCGATCCCTGCTGAAGACTCGACATACGCCCCAACAGGAGATGTCCCCAATAAAGAACCTGCCAGCATAGCTGTTGAGTCAGCCGCTAATGCTCTACCGACACGGGGCATCTTGTTGCCTTTCATAAAGCCAGCTTGATTTGCCAATCCGACCAATGTTCCAGCGGTATCAAAGAAAGTAACCAATAAAAACGTCAATACAACGACCCACAATTGGATCGAATTGATATCACCGACATGGTCCAACGCTACCAAGAACGTTGAAGAAATGCTTGGTGCTGCTGAAACCAATTGATCAGGGGCTTGAATCAAGTCTGTTGCCAATCCTAACAGAATCGTAGCGATCATCCCGATAAAAATACCACCTGGTGTCTTTCTGATCATCAAGATAGCCGTTACCACTAAACCAAAAATTGTTAGCCAAGTAGAGCCTACAGTCAATGAACCCATCCCAACAAGCGTAGATTCATTTGAAACGATCAGACCGCCTTCGCTTAATCCGATAAAGGCAATAAACAATCCGATACCGCCAGAAATCGCGTATTTCAAATCGGCCGGTATGGCTTCAATGATCCGCTCACGCAATTTGAAAAAAGTAATCAGCATAAAAATCAACGACGCCACAAATACTGCAGCTAAAGTCGTTTGCCATGGAATGCCCATTCCTACACTCACTGAATAAGAGAAGAATGCGTTGATCCCAAGCGCTGGTGCTGTGGCGATCGGGTAGCGTGCCAGAACCCCCATCAAAATACACCCTATAGCACTCGCTAAAGCTGTAGCTGTAAACACAGCCCCTTCGTCCATACCTGCTGCTCCCAACACACTCGGGTTTACAAACAAGATATACGCCATTGAAATAAAGGTCGTAAATCCGGCTAATATTTCTCGCCTAACGGTAGTATGTAACTGTTCCAATTCAAAATAAGAAGTGATTTTATTCTTCATGATGTTCCTCCAATAGTTAAGCTGTCATTAGTGCACAAAACAGCTCTTTCTCCTAAATCAACCTGAACCATCATATATCAAACCGCCCTTCAAGTAAATAAAATTGACGGATTTTATTTGATGAAAGCCCTATCTTACAGGCTTTTAATCACAGAGGACATATCATACTGGATACAGATAGGATAAGTGCTACAATAACAGCAGAAATACCCATATGAAAGGAGCTGCTCCCATGATTTATACTATTACGTTGAATCCCACCATCGATCGGTTGTTGTTTCTCGAAGGCACTCTCACCAAAGGAAAAAATAATCGTCTGCGCAAAGTGACTTACGATATTGGCGGCAAAGGACATCACGGTTCTAACGCCATGAACCAGCTGGGTGTCAAGAATCAAGCGCTCGGATTTTCAGGAACCACCAATGCCGGCAAATTGGAAAACATTCTATTGGACAAAGGCATAGACTACGATTTTGTGGAGGTATACGGCAAAGCTACTCGAGAAAGCTACGTCATTCTGGAAGAAGGAATCGGCGGCAGTATCTTGATCACTGAAAAAGGCTTCACCGTGACCGATTACGATATCGAATTGCTGTATGAAAAAGTCGAGCAGAAAGTTCAGAAAGAAGATATGGTATTAATTGCCGGCTCTACCCCTCCCGGATTTGATTTGCGTGATTTAGAAGTGTTGCTGGAGCGGTTAAAAAAAATCGGGTGTTTTATTGCGTGCGATCTTTCGGGGGAAGCTTTGAAAAAGGCTGTTGAAATAGGCGTTGATTTCATCAAACCGAATCGATTTGAAGTCCAAGAATTGGTTCCTACTGACGATAATTTTTTAGACCACATCAAAGAGCTGTCTGAAAAAATCGATTACTTGATCGTGTCTCTTGGAAAAGACGGCAGTATTTGCAGCCATGCAGGTGAAGTTTATGAGGTCAGCACTCCTCCGGTGGAACTGGTCAATGATACAGGTGCCGGCGATTGCTTTGTCGGAACATTTTTAGGCAGTCTCTCGCTCAACCAGCCGCTGACAGAATGCTTGTCTCTCGCCAGTGCGTGCGCAGCTGACCATGTACAATACAATGACAGCACAACTTTCGACATCAATAATGCTCGCGAATTACAGAAAGTCGTTACGGTCAAGAAAATCAACTAAAGGAACAAAAATTTGATCAGTAAAGCAATCAATATCCATAAAACAATGGAGATCAAAAGGCCGTTTGCAAATCCAATGAAGAATCTTCTCTTTTCCATAGCGCGCCTCCTTTACAGGTAAACCTTTGTTGCCTTAGAGAGTGTGGTTTTATTGCAGCAATGTTAAGGAATGGTTTAAACGGAGTATCCGATGGAGTAATAGAGTTGTTACTAATTGGAATCTTACTAGGTGAGTTTTACAAGTGAATGAAAGTGGATAATGCTTTTAGATGTGTTTTTAATATAGCACAAGTCTGTTTAAGAATAAAAAAGAAACTATTTTGTTCTTTATTTTTTGATTTGGTTCACGATAAAAATGGAAAAACACCAAGGTTAGTTTTCCCTTGGTGTTATTTCAGTAGTTCTGCTTATTTTGATGACACTCGCTATATTAGCCGCTGTTGCTTTCAAGTTTTCATACCCTTTTTCGAGAACCTCATCAAGAGAACTCAATTCCGTCAGAATACTAAATACCGCATCGATTCCTTCGTCATGAACACTTTCATATCCTTTTGATAACGTCCCTGCTACAGCAATCACAGGAACGCCGTGTTTCTTAGCGATTCTTGAAACAGCAACTGGCGTTTTCCCGAAAATCGTCTGGTGATTGATGCCGCCTTCTCCAGTAATCACCAAGTCAGCCTGCTTGATCTGCTCTTCCAATCCCAGCATCTCAACCAGCAAATCGCCGCCACGTTGCAATTCAGCATCCAGAAAAGCCAACAGACCTGCACCTAACCCCCCTGCTGCACCTGCTCCCGGGACTTGATCAATGTCTTTTCCAAGTGTCTTTTTGATCACTTGCGCGTAATGAGCTAAATGACTGTCTAACAATTCAATTTGCTCTGGTGTTCCACCTTTTTGCGGTCCATAAATATGAGAAGCGCCATTTTTCCCAGTCAGCGGGTTTTCGACGTCACAAGCCACTTTGATCACAACTTCTTTAAGGCGAGGATGCAATCTTGAGATATCGATGCTTTTCAATTTGCCAAGGCCCTGACCATCGGCTGAAATCGAGGCGCCAGTTTCGTCTAACAGCTTTCCGCCAAGACTCATCACCATTCCGGCACCGCCGTCATTGGTCGCACTTCCTCCGATACCCAATAAAATCTCTTCCACACCTTCTTCAAGCGCATCGCAAATGAGTTCCCCAAAACCATATGTCGTTGTCACTAAAGGATTGCGTTTTTCCATAGGTACTTTATCTAAACCAGAAGCCGCAGCCATTTCGATCACTGCTATTTTTTTATCTCCCGACAATCCATAAAAAGCTTCCACCGGCTCGTACAAAGGACCGATTACCGTTACAGTTTTGATCGAACCGCCAGTCGCATCTACAATAGACTGGACCGTCCCTTCCCCTCCGTCTGCCAGGGGGATTTTATAGTAATTTTCATGTGGCAAGACCGAAGCAAAACCTTCTTCAATAGCTCTGGCCGCTTCCATCGCCGTTAAACTTTCTTTGAATGAATCTGGTGCAATCACAATGTTCATATTAAAGCCCTCTCTATCTATTATTTATTTAAGCTATTTTCAGCAATCCAAATAAAATAACGGATACTGCTGTAATAACTAGTCCAATCAATGATTCATAAGGAACCAATTTTAAGCGTTCTTTAAAACTCAACGATACGCTTCCGGCTGTCGCATGGAAGAAACTTCCGTGCGGCAAATGATCTAAAACAGTTGCGCCGGCATGAATCATAGCCGCTCCACCTAGAGCGCTGAAACCTGACTCAATCAACACTTTACTGAATACCGAGCTGGCAACAATCGAACCAGACGTTGTTGAAGCCGTTGCAGCTGACATCACGATACCTGAAAGTGGTGCAAGCAAGTAAATCGGTAGTCCCAAGCTACTAATGCTGTCAATTAGAATATCTCCTAAGGTCGAATTTGTAATGATTCCAGCAATGGTTCCCGTCCCAATCAACAAGACAGCTACAGAAGACATTTTACTCAAGCCAAAATTCATTTGATCAACAAGGTGTTTGGCTTGCCCCATAATCAGAGAACCGATAATACCACCTAGAGGCAAAGCCACCATTGGATCGATTACGATGCCGGCTAATGGTCGAAGTGACAACAAGATAACGGCTGTAATAGGTCCTGCTATCGCTTTGATGAAGGGAGGAAGCTCTTTACTTGTATTAGCTGAATCATCTACTTCAACGGCTTCTACAAAAGACCCTTTTTTCGTCAAACGCTTAGCTAAAAAGTACGTCACAAATAAAGCCACAATACCTGGGATCACACCTGCTAGCATAACTGAAGTCAGCGAAGTCTGAAATGCCTCAGAAACCGCAATCGTGTTCGGATTGGGAGACATGATATTTCCTGCTTTTCCTCCACCAATCATAGCCAATAGAATAGCTGATTTGCTGATCCCTGTATCTTTTGCGATCACCAATGCTATTGGAGCTACCGTAATAACTGCAATATCAATAAAAACTCCTACTGTAGTGAGCAGCATGGTTGCTAGTGCCAGTGCAAATAATGCTTTCGTTTTCCCTATTTTATGTATGATCGTTTGAGCTATCGATTCTGCAGCTCCCGATTCAATCAGCACCCCAGCTAAAACTCCAGCTGCTAATATTCTTAAAATAGCAGTCATCATACCTTGTGCTCCACTCACCATCAATTCTACTGTTTCGACTAGACTAGCTCCGCCTATAAGTCCTCCAGATAAAGCCCCAACTAATAAACTATAGATTGGTGGTACTTTAATAAAAATCAATCCAATCGAGATCACTAATCCAATAATTGCTCCAAGTGCGGTAATTTGTACTTCCATTAACATTCCCTCCAAAAATAATGACGTTCATTTTCTACTTGAATATAGTATAATGCGTATTGAATCCGCTTTCTATGTTATGCAGAACTTATTACCTACGATTCAAGGCTGATTATTTGGTACATAGAACAACAAAGCAGTACTATTAAGTGTTAAGAGGTGAATCATATGATGGAATTAGCTGCTCCATTGGCTCAAGAAATCGTTACGCAAATGAAAGAAATAATCCATCAAGAAATTAATTTCATGAATAAACAAGCCATTATCATGGCTAGTACGGATCCTGATAGAATCGGAAAAATGCATGGCGGAGCTAAAGAAGTAATCAAAACGAAACGCCCACTCACTATTGCTACCGATTACTCTTACCCAGGGAGTAAAAAAGGCATCAATATCCCTATTTACTTTGAACAGGAAATCATTGGCGTTATTGGGATCACTGGTGAAAAAGAAAAAGTACAACAACATGGTGAACTCATCAAAAAAATGACAGAGATCTTGATCAAAGAAGATTACTTAAAAGACATTCTCAGCAAACAAAGAGACCGTTCCAGACACATTATCAGTGCACTTTTGCATCAGGAAATCTCTAGTAAAGCTGCTGACACGCCTGATCCTTTTAGTTACGATTATTCGATTCCTCATGTAGCCGTGATCGGAAAATGCACTTCAATTCCTTTAGATTTAAGGAATGATCTTCACAAAATTATTGAACAATCTGCTATTTTGGATCATAAGCATATTTTCACGATTTTAAGCGATCAACTGTACATCTTATTTAGAGAAGAGACTACTTCTAATGTCCAACACATCCTTCGCCAGTTAGTTGACGAAATTCACTCTAAAACAACATTACCATTTCGCTTTGGAATCGGATTACGTTCTGAATCTCAAAAAGAGGCACGACAATCTTTTATTCAAGCAGCTGACGCTTTGAAATGGACCATTCTTTCGAATCATACGGTGGAACTGTATCAAGAAATGGATAATGGAATTTTATATGCAGGGTTGTCAGAAGAAAAAGCGGCTCATTATTCTCATAAAATACTTTCTGGAATTCCTAGTGACGAAAGAGAAGAATTAAAGCTTCTCTTTTTCACTTATGGGGAAACAAATAAGAGCGTGGCAAAAAGTGCTGAAAAGTTATTTTTGCACAAGAACACCTTTCAGTACAAATTAAATAAAATTCAACACTACACGGGTTATGACCCTAAAGTGGTTAACGATTATGTTGTTCTTTATTCCGCGTTTGTTTTAGAAAGTCTTTCTAGTTCAACAATTGTTTAATCCATTAAAAAGAGTGCTCAAAACGTTGATCACCGTTTTGAGCACTCTTCATTTTATTAGTCTTTTACATACTCCTCAATCTCACTCAACCAAACCTCATAGCCTTCTTTGCTCAAATGCAATCCGTCAACGGAATACTCTTCAGCCAATTCGTTGCCAAACTGTTCTGCAACATTCAAGAAAGTCACACCTTCTAATTGAGCCAACTTTTTGTTCAATTTAGCTACAGTTTCATTGATTGGTTTGCTTTGTTTGTATTGATTGTTCTCATACAAATCTCCAGCTACAGGAAAGACACTTTGCACATAAATCTGTGTTTCCGGGTTAGCTTCCTTTATAGCAGTGATAATTTTTTTATAATTTTTCTCAATAGTCTCTACAGGAATATCTTGTTGGATATCATTGATGCCAATCAGTAAGAGCACTTTTTTAGGATTCAACTCGGTCACTTGATCGATTCGTTTCAATAAACCGCCCGATGTATCGCCGCTGATCCCTCTATTGGCGACCGTTATGCCTTCAAAATATTCGCCCCATTCGAAGTAATCCGTCTGACTGTCTCCAGCAAACACCACTTCTTTAGATTGCTTGTCCCCAAGCTCAAAATTATCTCGCTTGATTTCAACGATCGGGTCTACTTTAGGCTGATCCGCTGAGACTTTACTTGGTCCATTTGCCAAATACACCCAACCACCTTGATTTAAAAAAATAATAATTCCGGCTACAATAACCGCCACATTCAAAAATAGTGAAACTCTAAACACATTCTTCTTCGACAAACTAACTTCCTCCAATTCAAATCTTCCTTACTATAGTAACGCAGGAACGTTGATACTGCTAGGATTTAGCTTGATTAGACGTTATAGTCATCAAATTTAAGCTATCAATTTTTCTCATCGTCATACTTTAATTGTAGTAATTTTTTGCACCTTACTGCCACTAAAAACAAAAATTATTTACTAGCACGTGCCATACACGTATAATATACTAAAGATTAATGTGTTAATAGATCATTTTTATTAAGGAGATGTGATTCAAAATGATTCAGGATAAGGTATATGTCTATCCCGCTTATATAACCGTTGATGTAGAACAAGAATTCCCCTATTTTGTTGAAATACCTGATATGGAAGGCTATACGCAAGGCAAAGACTTAGCAGAAGCTATCACAATGGCTCGAGATTATATCGGCTTTGCAGGTGTTGACAAATTAGAAAATGGAGAACCACTTCCACTACCAGATCAAATTAAATACAATAAAAATGATGCTCAAATAACAACTCTAGTGGATATAAATTTCAAAAAATATAAAGCACAGTATGATAATAAAGTCGTCAAAAAAACTCTCACAATTCCTAACTACCTAAATGAACTCGGTAATGAACAAGGTATCAATTTTTCATTAACTCTTACAGAAGCGTTAAAAGAAAAATTAGGCGTTTAAGAGTAGTGATAGCTAACCTGTAAAAAAACTGTTTCCTGCATTAATGGAAACAGTTTTTTTACACCTTAATGTTAAACCATTCTGAACATTAATCTACTGTTCTCGATTTCTTCAAAATCCATATCACAGAACTCTTCATATTCCACTTTATTTATGAATTCCTCTGGATATGATTCTCCCGAATTTCTTCTGCCTAAACGCTCATTAATTTCCTCTTCGGAAAAACCAATATGTTTATGCAAATCTATTACATTACTATTTAAGTGCGCATCTTCATCATTCATAATGGTTTCAAATTTTTTAGCCATCAATCGATTTCGTTGTTCACTTAATACCTTTTCTTTTCTATACTCTTCAGTGGGAGCAGTATAGAAACAAATAACATTTGGTAGAAAGCTATAGATATTAATCATGAAACCTTTTAACTGTTTTATTACTTGCCTTTTGACACTCAAATCTACATTATCGCTCCATGATATATCTTCAATGTAAAAAATATTATTAGTTTCCCCTCCGTTTTTTTCGAGGTCATATTCTTTTAGAATAGAATAAACAAATTCTAAATCTCCAGAATAATCATCACATACACTATACGGACTGTAACCTTCTTGAACCATATCTTTACCAAAGATAAGCATTCCTGAAATTTCACAAATCTCATCTACTTGACCCGCTTCTACAAGGTTTAAAGTCTCTTGAACTTCGTCATAAGATTCGTCATCTTCTAATATTGCTCCCTGAACTCTTATTTGAACTCCTTTTAAAAACTCTATACCTTCTTCTAATCTATCTTGTTCCTCATCTTCAAGATCAATGGATACCGCTGTATCTCGAGAAAGTAAATTTGTTGCTAATAATGTTGTATATCGCATTTTATCGCTCCTTTCATTATCTAAACATTCATCGAAAATAATTTTACCAAACGGTTTCTCTGTTATTAATGTACTGCATTGATTCTTTAAAAGCAATCATTTTACGAACGTTTGTTCCCGTAATTTTAGAATAACAAGCACTCAGGACTGTTAATAAAGTTCTGAGTGCTTGTTATTTACTTCTATTCTATTACGTACTCCTCAATCTACTTCAACCAAATTAATCTGGATTAATAAAATGGCTACCCTTTCCAATTGGGAAATCCTTCTATTTTAGCTTGGATATAGCTTGAAAAGAATACTTATTAGCTTCTACATTATTTTTACTATGATTAGCAATAGATTGAATCTACCAAATATTCGGGTCGTTGTTGTGTTTCAACCCAAACATTTGATATAATATAATCAAATATTTGGGTCTATTAATAATCATTACCCAATAATTTGTAAATGAGGAGTGGTTTCATGACTGATGCATTAAAAATAGACGAATTAAAAGTTTTTTTAAAGTCAAATCAACCCGTTAATACAAAAGAACTCTTGCATTTTTATCAGCAATTTGTTCCTACACTTAAAATCAATACTTTGCGCTGGAGAATCTATGAATTAAAAAAGCTGGATATTATTTATAGTCCGCAAAGAGGTTTTTATGCCTTACAAGAAAAGAAAAAATTTATCCCTTCAGCTACTGAGTTAATAGAAACTATTTCTAAATCGGTACAAGACAGATTCCCATATGCAAAATTTAGCATTTTTTCTACTCAATGGTTGACAAACTTTTCAAATCATATGTACCAATCAAAAAACATAATCTTAGAAGTAGAAATTGATGTTATAGACGCTGTATTTCATTTTTTGAATGAAGAATTTCCTAACGTTTTTTTATTGCCTGATCAGAAAATGTATGATTACTACATTTCCCCGCAGCAAGAAAATATCATTATCACAAGATTATACGTTGATGCACCTCTATCCCAAATTGAAGGTAGTTATTATATTCCAAGACTCGAAAAATTACTTGTTGATTTAGTTATTAATACCCCTGTCATATTACCAATAAGTCAATCAGAAATTAAAACGATTATCACCAATGTACTTGAAGTATATAACATTAACTACTCTACACTGAGCCGTTACGCTAAAAAAAGAGGTATAGAAAAAAGACTAGTAGAATTTAATTTATCGAAAGGAGAAGAAAAAAATGATATCTGAAAATAGCTTAACAACTGAATGGTATGAAAATTTAACTCAAGAGTATACAAATTTAGATCGCAACCTTTTTGATAAAGTCACCCATGCTTTCTATCTACTAGAAAAACTATCCGATTCACAACTCGACTTTATCTTTAAAGGCGGCACTTGTTTACTTTTGCTTCTACAGGAAATGAGAAGATTTTCAATTGACATCGACATTATTCTCTCTGAAAGTACAGATAAGGAAAGTTTGATTAATATTTTAGATGGAATTATCCGTGATTCTATCTTTACCCATTATGAAGAACAAATTCGATATAAAACAGCAGTTCCCAAAGCACACTACAAGTTTTTTTATGAATCTCCATTTGATAAAACAGAAGTTTATGTCTTACTAGATGTACTTTTTGAAGATTCTCCTTACAATCAATTACTTGAACTACCTATAGAAAATCCATTTATTGAAACTGTTTTACCAAAGAAAACCGTAACAGTTCCTAACATAGAGAATATTCTTGGAGACAAATTAACAGCTTTTGCCCCAAATACAACAGGAATCCCTTATAATTTGGGAAAGGAAATGGAAATTATCAAACAACTTTTTGATATTGAGAGTCTTTTTGATCAAACAAATAACTTAGCAGAAGTTAAGAGTACTTTTCAAAAATGTGCTAAACAGGAATTGAGTTATCGTCAATTGTGGCACCTAGATGAGGAAGACGTTTTAGATGATATTTTAAAAACTGCTATGATTATTGGTGGAAGAGGAAGTAACGAGAAAGAAATTTTTTTAAACTTAGAAAATGGTATTCGCCGTATTAAATCACATATAATCCATCGAAATTATATAGTAGAAGAAGCAGTTGTCAGCGCTTCAAAAGCAGCCTATTTAGTAAGTCTCTTGAAAAATAATAAACAAATCATTGAAAGGTATAATCCTGGACAGCCATTACCTGAATTAATCGGAAAACCATTGTTTAATAAAATGGCTAAAATAAAAAAATTTAGTCCGGAAGCATATTATTACTTTGCTAAGACTCAGCAATTGATTCAATAAGTTTCTAACTCTTTTCTAAAGTTACTTTCAATACTCTTTATTTTTTATTGCAACTATCCATGTAAGTTCATATAGAATCCCAAACCGCTATTCTTATACCATTTAATATGACATAAGAATAGCGGCTTATTTTTTTGTGGTACACAATTCTTTTAAAAAACTTGTAATGAGTACATTAAGTTTTTAGTCAGCTTTATTGTCCATGATCAGCACTTTTTTAGCATACTCGTCCCAATAATCTTCATCACCCTCAATACTATGAAGCCAGTTGTACATTAACAAAATTTCAAGTTCTTGCTTTTTCCCTTTCATAAAAGGTTTATCAGCTATTTTTCTATATAATGAATTAATGTTAAATAAGTTGTACTGTTGTCGATAATTGTACTCATATCTTTGATAATTACTTGTGCTTTTAATTTTATGTTTCGCATCCCATGAATCTTTCGCATCTGAAAAATAATTCACATAATCTGAAGCAAACAGAGCTAAATTCACGTGATATTTATCCCATGTTTCTTTTAACCAACAACCTATTTCTTCTGAGATATAAGCCTCTAAATTATTAGTATCTGGAATACTGTTTATTCGATGGTAATCCTTAATAAACAAAAATAGGTCTTCAGTTTGCTCGGTCAAAAAAGGATACTTATTTTTTAAATCTGCGTAATATTCATAAGAAATATTAGGGAAATCTTGATCTGTATAACGCAAATAAAATAGAATGTCTTTGCTTAAATAACTCACTATCGAACGGTTTAGTTGTGCATCATAATCTTTATAAATATTCACTAGCCAACTTTGAACGCTTGGCTCAAATTTTCTAAGGCTTTTTTTATACTTTACTAGCCGTTCTTCATTCAATACCATCTTCTCATCTAACACTAGTTCATCCAAGTATTGATTAAAATATTCAAATACATAATTTATACTAGCTTGAGTATTTTGAATTTTCATTTCAAGATCAAACTCATTTAATTTGTCTTCTCTTTTTCTCTTAGAAATATATTCTTCTAACGTTAACATTCGCTCACATCCTCATTATACTGCATCAAACACTATTTCTTTTTCAACTTATATATTACCAGCTTACTCTCCTATAAACACTACTTTAAGTACGGATTATAAAGACTGTTACCTGCAAATTTGCGGTTTTCAAACTAAATTTCCGTATTTTGAACAAAGAAATACCAAAGTATTTCTATCATATCACCTTTCATGTTTTTGATTGGATGCATAAGCCATATAAATCTGGGATTTACGAACCTATATATTGAATTTCAATTTGAGTATAATAACACTGTTTCTAATTCTAGTTCTCGTATGGATATTTATAGCTTTAAATATACTATTAAAAAAGCACCATCCCATCAACATGTAATTCTCCTTCTGCATCAGAAAATTACACATCAATAAAATGATACAATCCCAATAAATAGCCCCAATATTTCCAAAATTCTTTCTTAGCGACTGCTTTTAATTCATCGCCTGCTTCATCCCACGGAACAAATTGACCATCCACAACTTGATAAGCCGCCACAAAAGTCAGCTCAAAGTCATAGTCACGATTGACGCGTTCATAAATCATTTTCGTGCGCAGCATGTGATAGTCAGAAGATGTAACAATGGCCGAATCAAATCCGTTTTCCTCCATGATTTCTAGCGTATGAACCGCATTTTCATACGTGCTGGTAGCTTCAGTCTCAGGAATGATTTGCTCAAATGCAACACCAAATTCTTCATAAATTTCTGCATTAGTGTCTACCATAGGCGAAATAATAATCTTATCAGAACGACTATAGCCTTCGTGCAGCAGCTCCGAAGCCTTATTCGCTCTGATATATTCTTGCCCCTCTGGCACAATGATCACATCTGATTGAACCGGCTTTTCATCCACAACGAGATGATTCATAATAATTGGATAACTTACACCAAGAACCAGGCAAATAAACAGAATAATACTTATAAAGATTCTCCTTTTTTTCATTCCGTTCTCCTCAAATAAGTATTTTAAGTTGAATCTTATATTAAACAAAAGGTTCACATCAAGCAACTGATAGAACAATCAAATAATAAAGGAGGAAAATCAGAGCGTATTGAAATAACTGAAATTATTGGATACATTGTAGATTGAATAACTTATAATAGAGTTATCAAATGAATTATTTGATTAATTATCTGCTGCTCATTCAAAAAAACAGCTCTATATTGATCTAGCAGGACAATCCCCTTATTCTTCTAGATAGTTGAATGATCACTAATCAATTATTTTTGATCACTGTTTAATGCTTATCAGATCCAATTATAGTTAAATTCACACAAAATTATACTTAATACACTATCTTAAGAAGGAGCACTATTTTATGAATACTTTTAAATCTTCAAAATTACTATTTTGGACACTGTGGATTTTAGCCGTTGTTCTAATTGTTTACTACGCAACTCAAATAAGCTTTGTTTTCCAACCCATATTTGTTTTGTTTTCGACATTGTTTATCCCAGTTTTAAGTGCAGGATTTTTATTTTACTTGTTGAATCCTTTAATCAATCTCATTGAAAAATTAAAAATCAAACGCAGTTACGCTATTCTCTTAGTTATGGTTTTATTTCTTAGTGGAGCTGCTATTTTTATCATCAGTATGGTTCCTCTTCTTATGAATCAGCTATCCGACCTAATTGATAATATCCCTACTATTATTTCGGATATTGAAGCTCAAACTAAAGACCTTGCCTTTTTATCTTCATTGGACAATGTTAATGTAGAAGAATCTTTGAATCAACTAAACATTTCTTTGAACGCTTTGTCCAAATCATTTTTATTTAATATCACATCCAGCATCAGTTCGATAATTGGAAAACTGGCCAACCTAACCATTGTCTTGATTACAATCCCGATTATTTTATTTTATATGTTCCATGACGGTAAAAAATTACAACTATCTATTACCCACCTATTTCCTGATAAGTATCAAAAACATGTTTTTGAATTGTTGCATCTGACAAATGATGTGATTACCGCTTATATCAGCGGAAAAGGATTAGCAAGTATTGTTGTTGCTGTATTACTCTATTTTGGCTTTTTATTCATTGGAGTTCCTTACACGTTATTATTAGCTATTATTAATGGGTTCACCAACCTTATTCCTTATGTTGGTCCTTTTATCGGTGGTGTGCCTGCAGTCATTGTGGCCTTAACGATTTCTCCGACAGCAGCTATCTTAACAACCTTACTCATACTCATTGTTCAACAATTAGACGCTAATTTACTGACACCAAAGTTTGTCGGAAAATCTTTAGCCATTCACCCCTTAACGATTATTATCATTTTATTAGTGGCAGGAAAGATGCTGGGATTTGTTGGAATCATCTTTGGAGTTCCAGCTTTTGCTGTCATTAAAACAGCCATCACTTACCTTAAAAACACTCGAAGCGCTGGAAAACAACAAACCATGTAACGTCACTAGTGTTGCATAAATATAGTCAGAATATTCTGAATTATTATTTTCTTGAAAAAAGTAAAAAAAATTGAATGCTTACGCAAAGGATGACTATTTCCAGAAAATTTTGCTTATTTAGCTGATTCCATTAGCATCCAACAACAACGTTTTATTGTAGTCAATTGGGCACTAAAAGTTCAATCCATTTTTCTGCAGGTTGAAATAGGAGGTAACGAAAAAGTCGTTTAATTTGGAAAATAGACTGTCCAGTCTTTGTTTCTAACTGAATCAAATAGGTTAGTAAACTGGCAATCAAGGCTAAAATCAATTGATTTACGACTCCCTGTTCGCTTCTTGAAAAAAACTTTTTGATTGTCATATGCTGTTTAATGTGTTTGAAGAACAGTTCTATTTGCCAACGAGCTTTATACATTTCTGCAATTTCAGCAGAGGAACAGTCAAAACGATTCGTGATGAACTGAAGAACTTTCCCTTTTTGATCTTGAATAGTCACTAAACGAAATCGGGAAGTTAGATAGTTTTGAGCACCTAATGCGACCAATTGGTCGCTGATAATAGAGTCTTCTTTGGAAGCTGCTAATGTTTCCAAAACATGAACTTTTGTATTCTTTTTGATTCTCGTCACAAAGAAATAACCATTCCAGTGCATTTTATCCATTCGTTCGAAATCTAGGTAACCACGATCGAATACATAAGTTGCCTCAGGTTGATTGACCAACACTTCCAACTGGTTTGTATCATGTTCAATCGCATTAGTTAGTGTAAAATCATCTGGATAAAGATGGTCATTATCCATAAAGCAGAGTTTTAAGTGAAGCTTAACTCCTGATTTCGTTTTACGAAAATCAGCCCATTGATAAAGATTTTGATTCAATGAAAAGGTCGAAGAGTCAATTAAATAGAGACTATTTCGCTTATCCACGGGCATTTTATTTTTAACCTGACTGAGAAGCTGGTAAAAAATAGCTAAAAGAATTTCTGAATCCATTTTGGGAAGAACTCTAGAAAGCTGAGAATAACTGATGCTTTCAATCCCAATCTCTTTTTGAAGTTCTTTGGAAACAAAAGCAGTATCCATATCTCTGAGACTTTCTTTCTCTTCATTGATCGCATGAAGAAAAAGCTGCAGAGCTCGAAAGAAACTAAGTTTCTTATGGTATTTATCAAAGGCAAAAACCTTTTCACGAATAGGAATCGGTAATTTTTCTAACTTAATTGCCGAAAACCATTTATTAAAAGCAGAATTTAGTTTATACTTATCCATAAGTTGGGTCCTTTTTATTGGTCTTGGATAAGTCATCCAAGTTCAGTATAAAGGACTTTTTTGCATATTGGAATAGGATACATAACATTGTGAAACATATTATGTTTCATGCAACACTAGTGATGTAACGTATAAGAATTTAAATTCGAAAGGAAGCCTAGTCACCACTAATAGGCTTTTTTTGATACAATATATTTGAGATTAAATACACCTTTGAATCCAATACCCCATTCACCGATTATGCTATACTAAGTAAATAAGTAAAACACCAAAGGAGTTCTAACATGAAAAGTTTAGTTTTAGCAGAGAAGCCGTCTGTGGGGCGCGATATCGCTCGTGTGCTTGGCAGTACCAAAAAAGGGAAAGGCTACTTTGAAGGAGATCAATACATTGTGACTTGGGCGCTGGGACATTTAGTGACCTTAGCTGACCCTGAGACTTATGACCAAAAGTACAAAACGTGGAATTTGAACGATTTGCCGATGTTGCCGAACGACATGAAGTTGACGGTCATCCGCAATTCCGGCAGTCAGTTCAATGCCGTCAAATCGCAATTGAAACGTAAAGACGTTTCGGAAGTCATTATTGCTACCGATGCTGGGCGTGAAGGAGAATTAGTAGCGCGCTGGATTATCGAGAAAGCCAATGTTAACAAGCCAATGAAGCGTTTATGGATCTCGTCTATCACCGACAAAGCAATCAAAGAAGGTTTCAAGAATTTGAAGCCGGCTAAAAATTACGAGAACCTTTTCCAAGCAGCTGTTGCTCGTTCCCAAGCTGACTGGTACATCGGATTGAATGCCAGCCGTGCGTTGACGACCAAATACAATGCGCAATTGAATTGCGGACGCGTACAAACGCCTGTCGTGCAAATCATTGCGCAGCGCGAGGAAGAGATCAACCAGTTCAAACCAAAGACGTTCTATGGAGCGGAAGCTACTACAGACCACTCATTGAAACTCATTTGGCAAGACGCTCAATCTAATGATACGAAAACATTTGATCAACAAAAGATCCAACAAGTCGTGAAGCATACAGAAGGCAAAAACGCTGTGGTGACCGATGTGGTGAAAAAATCGAAGAAGACTTTTTCACCTGCCTTATACGATTTGACGGAGCTGCAACGTGATGCGTATCAAGCGTTCGGGTATTCTGCGAAAGAAACCTTGAACATCATGCAGACCTTGTATGAACAATACAAAGTTTTAACGTATCCGCGGACCGATTCGCGTTATTTGACGAGCGACATCGTTCCTACGTTGAAAGACCGGATCAAAGTCAGCGCGCACGGAGAATACAAAGCGATCGCTAAAACGCTATTGAACCAGCCGATAAAAGCTCAAGGTTCATTCGTGAACGATCAAAAAGTTTCGGATCACCATGCGATCATTCCGACCGAGCAAGTCGTTCCATTGCAAAAACTATCCGCAAAAGAACGCCACATCTATAATTTGGTCGTGAAACGGTTCTTCGCTGTACTATTGCCTGCTCACGAATACGAGCAGTTTACGTTGACCGCAACGATTGGCTCCGAACGCTTTACTGCCAAAGGGAAAACAGTTACCAAAATGGGTTGGAAAGAAGCGACGATGAGAGGGGACGCTAAAGAAGACAGCTCAGGTGAATCCTTGTCTTCTATTAAAGTTGGCGACACATTGACCGTTTCTTACGTCAATGAAACCACTGGTCAGACAAAAGCACCCGCTTACTTCAACGAAGCTACTTTGCTGACCGCCATGGAAAACCCTGGTCAATACATGGATCATAAAGACAAAGCATTGACTCAAACATTGAAAGCCACAGGCGGACTTGGAACGGTTGCGACTCGAGCAGATATCATCGACAAATTGTTCAAATCGTTCTTGATCGAGAAAAAAGGCAACAACATCCACGTCACGTCAAAAGGTAAACAGCTATTAGAGTTGGTCCCAGCCGACTTAAGATCGCCAGAATTGACGGCCGAGTGGGAACAAAAACTGGAAGCTATTGCCAAAGGAAACTTGAAGAAAGAACAGTTCGTGGATGACATCAAAACATTCACCAAAGAACTGGTCACTGAGATCAAGCAAACTGACGGAAAATTCCGACACGAAAACTTGTCGACCAAGACTTGTCCTGACTGCGGCAAACCGATGCTGGAAGTCAACGGCAAAAAAGGCAAAATGCTGGTCTGCCAAGATCGCGAATGCGGCTACCGCAAAAACGTTTCTCGTCAATCCAATGCACGCTGCCCGAACTGTATGAAAAAAATGTCCCTCAGCGGCGAAGGAGATGGTCAAATCTTTACGTGTACATGCGGATACCGAGAAAAACTGTCCGCGTTCAAAAAACGCCGCGACCAATCCGGATCTGGAAAAGCCGATAAACGGACCGTTCAGAAATACTTGAAAAAACAAAAACAAGAAGAGCCTGAAGACAATGGATTGTTTGATGCATTGAAGGGTTTGAAGTTTGACTAGAATTAAAATCAATTAACAGTAAAAAGACTTCTCTAAGAAAGAGTAAATATTTTCTCTTTCCAGAGGAGTTTTTTTATCTCTATAGCATCCTTTTTTGTAGTTGAACTTAACTTTAGTCTTCTAAAATGGTACATTAACTTTGCTAAATACATAAAAGAAATCGAGGTGCTCCTATGTTAGATAAATCAATTCCTTATGCAGAAATCTGGATGTATCGTGAGCGAGAACTTCCAGTCGTTGAAAAAACTCTGCCTGAAGGGTTTCACTTTGAGCTTTACCAAGAAGGTGATGAACTGTATTGGGCAGCTATTGAAACAGCCGTGGCGGAGTTTGATAATGAGACAAAAGCGATCGCTTATTTTAATGAAAAGTTTGCGCCTTACCCAAAAGAGCTGAAACAGCGAATGTTGTTTGTCACTAATCCATCAGGAGAAAAAGTGGGGACTTGTTCCGCGTGGTGGAAAGAAACGCCTGATGGAAGCCGTTATCCGTTGGTCCATTGGGTCGCTGTAAAACCTGGTTATCAAGGAAAAGGTCTCGCAAAAGCGATGATGACTCGGACTCTTAAGCTGCTGCAAAATCTAGAAACTACTTCTCCTATTTATTTGCACACACAAACTTGGAGCCATCCAGCTATCCGTTTATACCAAACATTAGGTTTTGAAATAACGGATAAAAATATAGACGGCAGTCCAAATCCTGATTACGCCAAAGCGATGTCTATTCTGGCCACATTACGAAACTAAACAAAACCGGTCAGCTCCACTCATCACGAGTAGTCCTGACCGGTTTTATAGTCTATACTCCCATCTTTCTCTTCTGTCTTTTACTGTTGAAATAGCCCGTATACAGCCTTCTAAAACGGAGCTTCAGTTTTGATTTGTAGTAGAAAGTGTCGATGAGTTCTTTGGTGAGGTCTGCTTTTTGGATCTTGGCAAATTCTTTTTTGAAGCTTAAAAAAGTTTCGGTGCGTTCTAAGTAGTTTTGGATTTGCGGGACTTTGAGGAGCTGGTAGTAGTAATGTAAAAATTTGATGTTGCTGAAAAAAGGACGGTCATACTGTCCATTTTGCTGGTAAAACATTTCGGCATCTTCCAAACTTGTGATCACGTCCAGCATTTTTGACCCGTAAGAATGGCTGATGCTTCCGGAACGTACTCGATAGTAATAGACCGAATCTTTGATCACGATTGGATTTGCCGCAAAAAGCAGCGCTTTTAAGTAAAAATTCAAGTCCTGAGCCACTCTCACATCGGCAAATTGAATCCCGTTTTCCTTAATCATACTTGCTCGATACAGCTTATTCCCCGGAAAAGGCGGACACAACGAGAGCTGCTGCTTTGTGGCTTTCCCCTCCAAAGAAATGACCAATTCCTCAATAAAATTGCTCTCGCCTAGCCATTCTCCTGCTTCATTTATAAACTGGTACTGTCCGATCACTAAATCGCTGGCGTACTTCAAACCCTCCGACACCATTTTTTCGATAGCCGTTTCAGGCAAATAGTCATCTGAGTCCATAAAATACAGATACTCTCCAGCAGACGCTTTACAGCCAGCGTTTCGAGCTGTTGGTGCTCCTTGCTGCGTTTGGAAAATAGAGCTGATACGCGAATCTCTCTGCTTTGCTGCCTCTATGATCTCCCTTGTCCTATCCGTTGACCCATCATCGACTAAAATGATTTCCAGCTGTTTATACGTCTGCTTGAGAATCGACTGGATCCCTTGTTCCAAATATTTTTCTGCATTGTAAATAGGCATAATGATAGAAACAGTTTTATTTTCCATAAAGTTCGACTTCCTCTTATCCATAGAGTGAAAAGCTGGCGTAGCAAATGAACCGAAAAACCCTTTTACGATTTGACGTTCAGTTCATCGACGTCTTCCTCAAATACTGGCGGCACCAATAGTTGTTCTACTTCTTTCAGTTGCAATTCCAAATCAAATATCCGACTCCGTTCACGGGCTTTGCAGGCAAAGTATTCTCTGATGTGTGCTTCCACGATCATTTTTTTACTCCTCGATGCAGCTCCTCTTCATTGATATCGACCAGCATCCCGTATTCCCCATTCTTCAGCAATTCTACAGGTCCAGCGCACCGAGTACTCACTATCGCTTTTCCAAGAATCAACGCTTCTGCGACCGCTAGACTGTACCCTTCTGACAATGAAGAACAGACGAAGACTTCCGCTTTACTCACGAATTTGTAAGGATTACTTTGGAATCCCAGAAGCGCTACATCGTTGTTCAAATGATGATGTTTGATGTACTCTTCCAGACTCCTCCTTTCAATCCCCTCGCCAATGATCGACAAATGAACCTTCAGCCCATCATCTCGCAATCGCTTGAAAACTCGCAGCAACACGCCAAAACCTTTGCTTTCTTCCAATCTGCCAACAGTCACCAACTCCACTGTGTCGGTATCAGAAAGCACATCTACTGGTTCTAAGCCAGCTTGTCGTATCTTTGAGACATTCAGCAAATTATAAACGACTATCGGATCAAATTCGAGCGCGACTCCTTTTTTGAATCCTTCCACCGCATTTTCAGACACCGTCACAACATGATCGAACCGCTTATACGCCTCGATTTGTTCTTTGGCATCATTATAATCCTCCAGCGCATAAGTTAATTGGCTCATATCACAATGCACCCAAGCAATTTTTTTAGATTTCTGATTGCTGGAATTCGCGATGATTCGCGTTGCGATCCCCTCTACAAATGCCACCTCACAATCATAGTGCTCTCTTACTGCCAGGCGATAAATCAACTCTGGATGAATCAATTTGATCAACAGCTTGCTAGCGACTTTTCTGGAAAATGAGTGTTTGAACCGCAGCAGGGGTCGGTATTTCACACCTGTTGGAATAGCGTCCCTATAGACACCTTCGTCTTTAAAAGCTTGTATGGTGATGTCGTATTTGCTTTTATCCAAATTCTCCACCAAATCGATCAAAGCTTTTTCAGCTCCGCCGCCATCCAATGAATACACGAAAAACAACACTTTTATCATGTCATTCCCTCCTAAAAAATCCTAGGTAAATAAACTTTTTGCGTTAACTATCATACAGACCGATCTATGGGCGAGTTTCAAATAAGGTGTGGTACGAGTAGTGTGAAATATGCGGGTGTATCATATAAAGAAGGTAAGAATACAGTAGGAATTTCTAAAAAGTGGGGGTAATGCTAAGAGATGGAAAAATGAAGAATTTTCTTTTGTTAGAGATAAATATAGCATAGTCGAGACGAAAAAAGAAAAGAAAACTTCACGTGTATTGAATTTATTTTATGCTTTCTTTAATCGGTTTAAAAAAAGTCAGTTTGAGGATTAAATAACCGGTTGTGTTATGATAATAGTGTGATTTCCAATACAGTAAAATCCTGCTCACATCCAAAGGAGGACTTAAACCAATCATGAAAAAACTAATCATCAACGCCGACGATTTCGGATATTGTAAAGGTGTCAATTACGGGATTATCGAGGCTCATACAGATGGTGTACTGACTTCTACAACAATGATGGCTAATATGCCAGGGTTTGATCACGCAGTAGAGTTGCATCAACAGCACCCTGACCTTGGTATCGGCGTTCACTTAAACTTGACTACAGGCTCTCCTGTTTTGAACCACTTGAAAACTATCGTAGACACTGAAGGAAATTTCCGCAACCAATCTTACTACAAAGGCTCTTTCATCATCGATCAGCAAGAAGTCTATAACGAATGGAAAGCACAAATTGAAAAGATCTTAGCTGCTGGTATCCACCCTACTCATCTCGATGCGCATCATCATGCGAACCTTTTTGGCGACTTTAACGACATTTATTTCAAGCTGGCTGATGAATACAATTTGCCGGTTAGAAACAACTTTAACAATCAAGATCCAACCAGAAGAACTACAGATGGGTTCGTGTATACTATGGAAACTGCTCTCCAATCAGAAGAAAGTTTAACCCAGTTATTTGCAACACACACTACAGTCGAGATCATGTGCCACCCTGCTTTTTTAGATAAGTTTTTATTAGCCAGCTCATCTTATACTTACCCTAGAACAGAAGAACTGGATTTGCTGACTCATCCAACTACTAAAGAGCTGTTCAACCGCCAAAACAAGATTGAGTTAGCAACTTTTAAAATCATATGAAGGTGTATGACTTCAATGAATACATCTTTTCAAAAAACATCCATTTTAGGCAGCAGATTAGTAAAAATTCTCTACATAAACTACACCAAATATTAAAAAGCCTTAAATCACAGCAATTCTCTGCTATGATTTAAGGCTTTTATTCAACTTAATTCCTTAGTTAGGATACATTATTATTCTGTAGTTCATAATGATGATGATTGAAAGTTTTTATTGCATCTACAGCTAGCTCTTTATTGATCATTTGCTCAAGGATATCCGTTGGGATAGTTGCTGTATGAGCGCCAGCCATTAATGCCTTCAAAACCTGATTAGTATTTTTAAAACTTGCTCCCATAATTTTTGTTTCTAAATTCCTGTCATCAATAAACATTCTTATTTGGTGAATAGATTGAAAAGGGTCTATATTGTTATTTGACATACGATTTACATATGGGGCAACATAATCACATCCGGCTAAAGCTCCCAGAATACCTTGATCAGCGGAATAAACCGCGGTTCCTAATAGAATTTGCTCAGGATTTTCTTGCTTCACTTCTTTGATAAACATTAATCCTATAGAATTTAAAGACACTTTTATTCCGATTTTTTTGTCAGTAGAGATAGACATGATTTTTTGGTAATCTTTAGTCGCTTCTTCTACTGTCTCTCCTACAACTTGAACAAAAACTAATGGAGCTTGAGTGCTCAACATCTCTTTAATTTGCGTAAATCTTTCTCTTTTTTCTTTGAACAAAAGTGTAGGATTAGATGTCACTCCTTTAAGAATCCCTAATTTCATTTGTTTATTGATCTCATTAATATTTACTGTATCTAAAAACATTGAATTTCCTCCCAACCTAAAAGTAAAGCAGAGAAGGTTTCTTCTCTGCTCAAATCTTATTTTTCTACTATGCTGATTTTTGTTCCTTTTGACACTGGTTCAATCTCTTTGTTTTCCACATAGAGAGTGCCTGCCAGTTCTGGAACCGAACTCCCATTAAAGTTGACTGTAATATGTCCTAAGTCTTTTAAATTTTTTTCGACTTGTTCTCCAACAGCAGTAATTTCATAAGATTGATTCTCTATGGTAAGATAACTCCCTACTTTAATCGTTCCATTTAATTCGTTCATGTCGATCATGAAACAATAAGGTCTCAATTCAGGTGGAGCTTCATTTCCAAATAAAACCATCATATTTTCTTCTAAAAAATCAAGTGCATTAGGTCCAATTTCGTTTACTGTTGTTGAATAAATACTCATACATAACCACTCTTTCTAAAATTTTAATACATACCAAAACTTGCCAACCATGCTACAAATACACGAGGAACACCATTTAAGAATCTAGAATATAGAACAGATGGTACACCGACCTCAACAGTTTCTGCATCAGCTTCTTGCAATCCTAATCCAACTGGAATAAAATCAGCAGCATTTTGAGTGTTGATTGCAAATAGTGCTGGTAAAGCCAATTGAGGTGGAATATTTCCTTTTCCGATTTCCACACCAATCAAAGTACCAATTACTTGAGAAATGACAGCTCCTGGACCAAGTAAAGGAGACAAGAATGGTAAAGAACAAATGAAACCAATCAACATTAATCCCCAGATATTTCCTGCTAGAGGTCTCATTACTTCAGCAAATACGTTCCCAATACCGCTTCCTTGGATAATCCCAATCAGCATAGCTACAAATGCCATAAAAGGAATAATAGTGTTTAAGACTGTTTGTACAGCTTCACGAGCAGATTGTAGTAACACAGAGATTACTTTTCCTGCTCCCATACCAAACTTAGAAATGATGCTCCCTTTCTCAGCTCTCTGTTCAGTTAATTTTTTGTCTGTAGAGTAGCCGTTTCCAGAAGCAGCTTGTTTTTCTTCTGTGTTTTGTGAGGTTGTTGCTTTAGTTGGAGTAGAAGCTGCTTCAGTATCAGATACTAAAGAAATTTGCTTTGGTCCTACATTTGATACATAGATATCTTCTGTAATGAATTTTGCCAATGGGCCTGACTTACCAGTAGGGATAACATTTATCGTTGGAATTTCTTTTTGTGGATAGATTCCACAACGTAATGTACCACCGCAGTCAATGATAGCTAAAGCTGTTTCTTCATCCGGTATAGATGTTTTGAATCCATTTACAGCTTCCATACCTGTCATTTCAGCAATTTGATCCACGATTTCAGGCTTTTCTCCGCCGCCAACGACGTAAATAAACTTATGTTTTTTTTCAGTCGGTGTAATAGTTAGTGGTCCGCCCCATCCACCAGGACCTTTTTCTACTCTAATACTTCTGTATTCGCTCATTTTTTATATCCTCCTTATACACTTGGTACTTTGCTTAAAGTAACGCCGGTCTTTTTAGAAACATAGGCTGTAGTAAAGTCTGTTACATAAGCACCTACAGCATTCATCACTAGACCAACTAATAGATAACGGACAGCTAATGGTGTAGTACTTAATCCTAAAGCTTCTACCCCTTGAGCAATTCCTAAATAAACAAATAATTCTCCTGGGTTAATATGTGGGAAGATTCCGTTACTTGTGTGATTGTATTGGGCTAAAGCTGCATAAAAGCTTGGTTTGTAAAACTCTGGTAAAAATTTCCCTAAAGTAAAGGATGCTGGGTTACCAAGCATAAAGGCTGCAATAAAAGGTAAAACCATATTTCTCATTAAAGAGTATTTAGACGCCCAAGCGGCGAATCGGTCTACTTTATCTGCACCGATCAAATTGATCATAGCATTCATAAATACCAACAATACAAGTACCAGAGGAACAATACTTGTCATCCAACTCATAAATACGTTTGCCCCTTCTTGGAAAAGGCCGATAAATCCTTCTGCTAGTCTAATTAAAAAATCCATATTCTATGACACTCCTTTTATCATTTTGTTTTTAGCATTACTGAATAATCTATTCAACGGTGCTTGTTTTTGCGGTATTTCTTTACCATTCACAATTAATTGATAATTGTTTACAGCATCTATAATGGCTTTTCGTGTAATACTGATTTCTTTTTTTAATTTTGGATTATCAGTTGTTATTTCTTCAATATGGTCGTGATCAAAATTAGAATAATTTTTGAATCTTGCTAGAATCGTTGTTCCTTGAAGCAGACGACCATACTGGATGTTGCCTTCTTTATCTAGCGAAAACATGACTATTGTACCAGACATGATTTTTCCTGGCCGTCTTCCAATAGCTACTCTTCCATCTTTACGCATTTTTGTGTATTCATTTCCGAAATGCTTCATTTGCTGGAATCCTAAAAACGCTTGCAAAAAGAAAGCAAGAAGAGCAAATCCGCTCAGTAAAATTATAGGGCTCATAGCCATTCATCCTCCTCTAGTAGTAATGAGACATACTTATTAATAGATGTTACTTGTTGAAAATTTGAGATTTTCTTTTTGTTTGAGATTACAGTAAAGATTTTCTCGTATATTTTCGTCAAAATATTCTCTTGCCAATCATTCAGCTGTTCGGGTACCACTAAGAAGAAAACCAAATTTAATGTTTTGTTCATTGTACTAGCTTTCCCCATTGCTAAAGTAATTTTTTGCGTTCTTGTATCTACTATATGCGGAAAAGCAACTCCATTTTCATACAACATAGGACTAATTTCATTTTTCTTCAAAAATGTATTATTTATTTCCTCAGCTTCTTGAGTAGAACGATAGATTTTTCTAATCATTTTTTTTGTGTTCTCAATGTAGTTTATTGATTCATCTAAATCATAAACATAAAACTCAACTTCTTTTTCCATTTTTTCTTTATCAATAAACATATACGGTTCTATATCTCTCAGCTTTTTATCTAAATCATGTGAATTGACAAAAGGCTCAATTTCAATAATTGGGATATCAGCAGCAGTCGAAAAAGCTTCTGTGGTAAAAATAATATTAAAGTTCCTTAACGCATCAAATGAAATATCTTCCGTCGTGAAGTGTTCAATAATGACATCTGCTCCTACTGTTTCCCTAATCTGTTTTTTGATGAATTCTATTGCGCCTTGTCCTCTATTTGTCACTACAGCAATTTGCTTAACAAGGTTATCATCTATGTTTTTTTGATTGTTTTCAGATAAAACTAATGCATAGTAAATTGCTAGATAACTGATATCTGTATTGGTTGCTTTTAAATGGTAATGTTCTTCTAAATCATTCAAAGAGAGACGAGCCAGTTCATACGCTAAAGGAAAACGCGTTTTTACTTGATTAGAAGCGATTTCATTATTAGGCAAATGAAACGTAAGGCGATTGATTAAAAAGAGCAAATGATTCTTTACTTTATCAAAAAATATTTCTTCATCAATTTTGATCATCAGATTCTGTTTGACTGTCCCTAGCATTTGATGCACGATCTCTTTTACTTTTGATTCGTTATAATTGTTTTCACTCCCTATAACACGAGACGAATTCAATGTGTTGATAGGGAATGAAAGAAATTCAATATCTATCTTGCTAAACATCAACTGGTAATTTATTTCTAAAGATTCGATCAAGTTCAAAAAGCTTGTCGCATTCTCAGTATAGTTTTTATACATAGGAATGTCTTCTTGTAAATGAATCTCTTGTCTTACTCGCTCTATAGTGATAATAATCGTCTTATAGAGCAAATGCCTTGTAGCATGATCCAATTTGTAGCTTTTTCCTAATTGCTTAACAGCTGCTTGCACTTCTTTGTTTACTATATAAGTAGATCCCAATCTATCATAAAGAAAATGAATCAAAATTAGTCGTAAATTAAATTCGCTGCAACTGATACTGATTCCTCGATTAGGAACTCCTACGATTTGTGCGTTGTAAGGCTCCAATAAAATTTTTGCTCTCTTAATATCATTATTTACTGTACTGCGGCTTACAGACATCTCTTCCGACAAGTCGTTTATATTAATGTAGTCATTTCCATCAATCAGCCGATATAAAATATATGCTACACGATATTCTGGATCATTTAAATCTTGTTCTCCACTCATCCGTAAAATATTGTACAAGTATTTCTCGTTCAATACCTTAAGGGAAATACTATCTGTAGTTTGATCAATTTCTAAAACTCCTGAATAAATAGTAGCTATTTCTTTTAAGCTTTTTTCTAACTGTGCACTATTTATTCTAAATCTTTTTAGCACATCTTGTTTAGGCAATTCTTTTTCATTCAATAGTAAATTTAATAGAGAATCTAAATAAATACACTCAGACATTTAATATCATCTCGTTATTACCCCCTCGATTTTCCTCCAGAAATATTAATGGTAGTACCAGTAATATAGTTGGCTTTTTCTGATGCTAAGAATGTCACTAAATATGCAATTTCATCTAGCTTGCCAACTCTACCCAAAGGAATGCTTTTTTCATATCCTGTATCTAGCTGATCTTCAGAAATATTTCTTGTATATGCTAGTGCTTGATTATAAGCAGGTGTTGTTAATCCTGTTTTTTCATTGATTCCTGGAGCTACACCTACCACTCGAATGCCTATTTTGCCTAATTCTTTTCCCCAAGAGCGTGTATATGAGTTTGTCGCTCCTTTCGTTGCAGAATAGAGGCTTTGTCCAACTGATCCTTCCATTCCTGATTCAGAAGAAATATTCACTATAGTTCCTGCTACTTTATTTGCAATCATATTTTTCACAACAGCTTGTGTAGTGAATACCATTCCTTTTTGATTGACACTAATCATTTTTTCAAATGATGCTTCGTCAACTTCGTATTGATTTTCATCACTATAGATGTCCACTAACAAACGCGGCATATTGATTCCGGCATTGTTGACTAATATATCGATCGTTTTGTATTTTTCGACAACATAGTCCACCATGTTATAAATACTTTCTACAGAAGTCACATCTGTTTGAACATTCAGCTTCCCATCAGTTTCTCCTGTCTCAACATTTAAATCCGCAACAACGACATTGACTCCTTGTGCTTTTAACTCATTAGAGATATGCAATCCGATTCCAGATGCGCCTCCAGTAACAATAGCTGTTTTTCCTTCTAAATTTAACCAATTATTTTCCATTTTTTGTATCCCCTTTCAACAACTAGAGTATACAGTGGGTTGGAAGAAAAATTAATACAACTTTTTTTCGAGGTTCCTCAAAAAAAGTTGTATTAATTAATGCTGTCATTTTTCAGAATAATTTTTCTATTTCTTTTTTGTTCAATTGGTTGAGAGCGGTCACAATTTTTGTCGCTTTTGATAAGTCCTGCGGTGGGAATTCTTGGTTATAGAAACCAATTACTTTCATTCCTGCAGCTATTCCAGCCAACACACCATTTTTGGAATCTTCTATGACTAAACAGTTCTCCGGCTTGACTCCTAAGTTGGCAGCTGCGTCTAAAAAGATATCAGGCTCAGGTTTTGAATGAGCAACGCTCTCACCAGAAACTAAGTAATCAAAAACCCCTTCTAGATCGAAGTCCTTAACAGTGTTTTTGATGTCTTTAAACGGTGAAGAAGATGCAATAGCTAAAGGTACTCCTTCTTGATGCAAGTGATGAATTAACTCCAGTGCTCCTGGAATAGTTTCTAAGCCTTCTTCTTTTATTAACTGATGACGAAGCGCATTAGCTTTTTCGATTAAATTCGGAACAGTTTCTTCTAAGTGGTATTGGTCTTTCATCCTTTGCCACATATAATCATGTGTAGTTCCTTGAAATTGAAAATGATATTCTAACGGCACTTCATGACCATACATCTTCAACAATCTTTGTTCCGATCTTAAAAAGAATGGCTCTGTATCAATAATAACTCCATCCATATCAAATATAACAGCCTCTAACATAAAATCCTCCTAGTATAGTATTTTTTAAATTAAACCTATTATTTAGTATACAGATAACATAATAAAATAATAGGGCGTAAAAATCGATAGACTCATTAACACACGTAACAGGATAGGCAATTTAACTTTTCAGAGAAATGCTCTACTCCTTTGATGTATGAAATGAAAAACTACTTTCCCGTACCAAATTAGTCACCAAATTTCCTTATTTAACATTGGTATATCAAAGAAATAATTGTTTTAACGGGCTTTTTTTGATACGATTAAAACGTTATATACATAAAAAAGAGGAAGTGCACTTGAATGAAAATTACAGTAGTAGGATTGGGGTATGTTGGTTTATCTAATGCCGTTCTATTGGCTCAGCACAACCAAGTACGTGCATTAGAAATCGTTCCTGAAAAAGTGGACATGATCAACAGTAAAAAATCACCAATCGTAGATAAAGAGATCGAAGAGTACTTAGCAACAAAAGAACTGGATTTAACGGCTACAACCGATAAAGCATTCGCATACGAAGGTACAGAATTAGTCGTCATCGCTGCACCAACAAATTACGATGACAAAAAGAATTACTTTGACACTTCTGCAGTAGAAGTTGTTATTGAAGATGTTCTAAAATATGCACCAGATGCTACGATGATTATCAAATCAACGATTCCAGTTGGGTATACAAAAGAAACCAATGAAAAATACCAAACAGAAAACATCATCTTCTCTCCAGAATTTTTACGAGAAGGAAATGCATTGTATGATAACTTGTACCCGTCAAGAATCATTGTTGGTGCTCAAACGGATAAAGCTAAAGCGTTTGCGAACTTGATGGTTCAAGGAGCACTCAAAGAAGATATTGATGTATTGTTTATGGAGTCAACAGAAGCTGAAGCTGTCAAACTGTTCTCTAATACTTATTTAGCTTTACGCGTAGCTTATATCAATGAATTAGACACCTATGCTGAAGTTAGAGGGTTGGACACGAAATCAATCATTGATGGCGTTGGATTGGATCCGCGTATCGGTACTCATTACAATAACCCATCATTCGGATACGGCGGCTACTGCTTGCCAAAAGATACAAAACAATTGTTGGCTAATTACGAGGATGTGCCAAATAACATCATCGGTGCTATCGTAGACGCCAACAGAACGAGAAAAGACTTCTTAGCTGCACAAGTTGTGGCTAAAGATCCAGAAGTAGTCGGAATCTATCGTTTAACCATGAAGACTAACTCAGACAACTTTAGAGCTTCCTCTATTCAAGGGATCATGAAACGCATTAAAGCTAAAGGTATTGAAGTTGTTGTTTATGAACCTGTTTTAAAAGAAGACGAGTTCTATCGTTCAAAAGTCATCCGCGACTTGGAAGAATTTAAGAAAATCTCTGATGTCATCGTGACGAACCGTTTCACTGAAGAATTAGCGGACGTTGAAGACAAAGTGTACACGAGAGACTTATATCACGATAATTAAGCTCTTATTAGGGATTTTGATCCTTTCAAATGAGAGTTAATGCTGCTATTTAGAGTATTGGCGAAGATTATACGTCAATACTCTTTTTATTCGTTAAATAAATAAAAAACTAGTGCATTTTTATTTGATAACGCTTACAATAGAGGTGTATAAAATGTTGCTAATCCCTAATGGAACGAGGACGAAAGGATGAAATCAGACTTTGAACACGAACAACATCAAGAATACTTTGCGAATTGGAAAAAGAGTTACGATGCCCCAAAAGAATTGCCAAACAGTTTTCTCAATGAATTACTTGGTTTAAGATATGCTTATGAGGCCCATCTTCAACCAAATACAAGAAAACCGTTGCTGATTGAAGAAGATAACCTGCCTTTCCTCTTGTCTATCAGTCAAGAAAAAAGCCATATTCTAATTGATCCATCTACATATTACGTTAAAGATATCCGTGACCGAAAAGATACTCCTTTTAATACCATTGTCTTTAGTTTAACCGAACCACCTTTAGTGACTAGAGAAGTTTCAAAAGTGGTTATGGAACGTTATTTTGATCAAAAGCCTTTATGTTATGCATTTATTCAATCTATTGGAAAGAGTTTTGGTTTCCATCAGCGCTGTCCTTTTGTATCTGGACATGAAATTTTTATTCCTGAAAAAGGCTCCACGAAAAACTCAACTAGTTGGTATGCGGCTCATCATATTTTATATGTGGTTGAATTAAAAAAGACTAACCAGATGAGGGTTTTTATCCGCCAACATCATGATTTACTCTTAGACATTTCGCCTCATAGTTTTAAAGAGCAAATTGATCGTGCTACGACTCTTTCGCACGTGCAGTATAAGTTAGCAACTGAAACATTCAGTCTCTTCAACAATACTCAAACCTCTCATCGAGCTGATGAGTTGAATATCATAGAAAAGCGCTTGATGGACCCTGAATTTGTTTCCACATGCTTCACGCTAAAAGAGTTCACCCATTTTATGTCGCACTATCGCCTCAGTGAATGGATGGAAAAAACATTTGGTGAAAAAAATCCTTACATTGACGAATTTAGAGCAGATTTATTCAATGATGACAAAGAAGATAAACCTTCCAAATAATAGCCAAAAAAAGCTTATACCACTTTCATGGCATAAGCTTATTTCTATTCCTGCTATTCTTTCAATACAGATAAAAAATGTCCTAACTTTTCTGCCACTTTTTTCTTCCATGCGTAAACCGTCTTTCGACTAACTCTCTGCTTTTGTGCAATCTCCGTCACAGATAACCGATTGACCACGACATCGACTAAATAAGACTGCTCCTTCAAGGTCAATAAAGGCAGCATTTGTGCTAACAGATCCATTTCTTGATATCCTTGCTCGATAGAAGCATGCTGATCTGGCTGTTGTCCTTCTAATTCTTCCGGCCAAGCCATCTCGCTTTCCCATTTCCGTCTCTGCTTACGCAGCAAGTCAATCATATGCCAGTACACTCTTTGATACGCGTATCCGCCAAACTGCTTCAAATACTCCTCTTGTTCCAAGTCTTTTGGGTAGGTTTCGTAAGCTTCTACTAATTTTATGAGGCCTTGCTGCACAAAATCTTCATAATCAGGATGCATGCGCCACATCCCCAATCGTTTCAAAGCTCCATGAACCATTCCTGAATATTGATTAAAAAAATCTCGTTCCTTCGCTTCCGTCAATTTTCTTATCATCATTGTCATATCCTTCAAGTGGTGTTACAAGGCCTTGTACACTTGTAGAATACCGCTCTGATGACAATCCGACAAAGAAGCAAAGACACCAAAAAAGCCGCCAAAGATCTCTGTTACAGAAAGTTTAGCGGCAAAACAGCTTAGATGATTGATTTACACGAACCTATTCAAACCAGCACTTCTTCTCTTCAAATGGACAAATGAAATCCAAGATCCCTTATCTAGAAATCAGGAACAGCACAATAGTGCCATTTTGTCCGTCAATGGATTAAACTCCATCGTTTTCAGACCAAACTTGAAATAAGCTATAACTTCAGCTGTTTTCGATACATCTTTGGATAACCAAAAAACTACCGATTTATTCCTGCAGCTAGTAAATCCTTCCTGATACAGAAAGAATCCATTTAACTTTACAACCATAAAATGGTACATTAGATTAAATCACTACAAAAGAAAGAGGTGCTTTTTTTGTTGGATAAATCAATTCCTTATGCAGAAATTTGGATGTCTCGAGAGCGCGAACTTCCAGTGAAGGAACAAGCTTTACCTAAAGGCTTTCAATTTACATTTTACCAGGAAGGCGATGAACGTGAATGGGCCGCTATTGAAACGGCTGTCGCAGAATTTGAGGATGAAACACAAGCATTGGATTATTTTGAAAGGTCGTTTGCTCCTTACACAGAAGAGTTGAAACAGCACATGCTATTTATCACAGATCCGTCAGGAGAAAAAGTCGGAACGGCTTCAGCTTGGTGGAAAAAAGCTCCTAATGGTGATCGCTACCCGCTTGTCCATTGGGTTGCAGTAAAACCAGGCTATCAAGAAAAAGGACTAGCTAAGGCTATGGTGACTCGCACACTTAAGACACTGCAAACTCTGGAGGACACCTCTCCTATTTATCTCCATACTCAAACTTGGAGCCACGCAGCCATTCGCTTGTACCAAAAGTTAGGGTTTGAGATCACAGATAAGAAATTAGATGGAAGTCCTAATCTAGACTACCAAAAAGCAATGGGTATTCTAGCTGGTCTAAAGATTTAAAAACGGTTAAATGTGCAATGAATAATAAATAAAGGCACTTCATTCTCCTGACAGTTTATCAAAGGAAGAAATAAGAGGACCGATTTGTGCAACAATCCCTAATTCAGCAGACGCAGCCTTTTCAATAAAAGTTACGGCTCTTTCTTTTGGCATAAAATCAATCCCTTTCATTTACATGTTCCTTCCGCCGCTAGAGTCAAAATGTATCTAAACGCTATCCTCTTATTTCCTCGTCTTCATTCTGTTCATCTCCTTTTTTTCTTCACCTTATTTTACCAAACCCCCAATAGAAATTTATAACTTTCCCTTCCTGCTTTCAGTTTGATCCTAAACATCGTATAATAATCTAAAAAGATGCTCTATTCCGGTTGATTGCTTTTTCAATGGGATGATTCAAAAGGAAGGACTACATAAACATATGGCACAAGCGATTTTTTTAGAAAAAGGCTTTTATATTGAAAACCCAACAACAGAATTTGAACGTGCATTACAAAAAGCTCCATTTCGCACTCTTTATGAACAAGTTTTTTCTTCAGAGACAGTAGAAACGGATGACTCGATTGCCTATCTATTCAATGTAGCGCAAGAGTTTGTCTCCGCATTAAAAAATGACGGAGAAATTGAAGTCACTCGTACCTTCCAAGCCCCTTCAGAAACGGTTTATCAAAGTCTTGTGATTAAGGCACCTTTTGCCATCGGCCATGAGTTTATCACTGTTCAATGGCTGCAAAACATTCATCAAGAATTGGCAACGATTTTTAATGAGGAAATCAGCCATTTTCAAGGCAGTGTCTCTGAGTATATTCATTCAAAAAATAAAGCTTTAATTGTTGCGGGCAGAGTTTACTTTCATTTGGTGGAAAGCAAACAAGACGGCTTTCCTTTCGCTTTTTTGGCTACCTATGCGACAAAAGATCAAGGCAGAGTCAGCCATATGCCTCTAAAAAATGCACTCAAAGAATTCAATGACACTTCTGAGATGCTTTCTTTACTGTCCGCTGTTGGACGAGTTGCCGATAAATCTGCTTTCATCTCTCAATTGGTTGAATCTGGGGAATTATTTTCACCTTTGCGCTTCAACGAAGAGGAGGCTTATCGGTTTTTGACAGAAACAGCTCTTTATGAAGAACAAGGAGTCATTTGCCGTATTCCTGATTTTTGGAAAAAAGAGCGCAAGACAACCATTAAAGTAACCATTGGCGATACAAAACCAAGCAGAGTCGGAATGGAGGCTCTCTTAGCTAGTAAACCAGAAATCTATCTCGGTGAAGACCTCTATTCAAAAGCAGAAATAGAAGCTTTATTGCAGCAAAATGAAGGATTGGCTTTCTTGAAAGGCAAATGGGTGGAAATCAACCACCAAAAACTGCAGCAATTATTGACGACTTACGATACGAAAGAAAGCAGCCAATGGACTCTTTTTGATGCTTTGCGGCAGCAGCAAGTTTCTGATGCTGAAGACAATCTGTCTTTGATCGAAACAACGAATGGCCAATGGCTGCAAACTATGTTCCAACAGATGACCACTCCCACACAGATCAAACAAGAACCACCTGCAACATCTTTTCAAGCAGACTTGCGCCCTTATCAGCTCGTAGGATACAACTGGTTGAAATTTATGCAAGCTCAGTCTTTTGGTGCCTTGCTGGCGGATGACATGGGATTAGGGAAAACCATCCAAGTCTTGGCTTTACTCGATTCTCTGCGTTATGAAAATAGACGGACTCTTTTAGTTATCCCAGCTTCTTTACTCGAAAATTGGAAAAAAGAGACTGCTCGCTTTGCACCCGATTTGCGGATCCAGGTTTTACATGGAAAAAATACCTTGATCCAAGATGCAGAAGCTGATCTGCTGATTACGACGTATGGTATGGTGGCTAGAATTGAGGCACTTAAAGAAGAACAGTTTGATCTTTTGATCTTGGATGAAGCCCAAGCCATTAAAAATCCAGGTACCAAACAGACTAAAAGCATCAAAACCTTAAAAGCCCGCGCAAAAATTGCGCTGACCGGTACCCCAATTGAAAACAGGCTAACGGATTTGTGGAGTGTCTTTGACTTTTTAAACAGCGGATTGTTAGGTTCAAAAACGGAATTCAAAAAACAAATCACAAAAGGCACCGACTATGGAGCGTTACGTCAAATGATCTCGCCTTTTATCTTACGGCGTCTGAAAACCGATCAACGCATTATTTCCGATCTGCCGGAAAAAAATGAACAGAAAGAATACGTTTCACTTTCCAAAAAACAAATTGCGTTGTATAAAGGTCTGCAACGAGATATTGAAAAATCAATGGAAGCCACTGATGGCATTCAACGAAAAGGGCTAGTCTTAGCCGCGATTTCTAAATTCAAACAAATCTGCAACCATCCTGACCAGTATTTAGGCAATCAAGAATTCAAACCTAAACTCAGCGGAAAATTTGAAGCGTTGCGAGACATTTGTGAAACGATTCGTGACAAACACGAACGCGTTTTGATCTTCACACAATTTAAAGAAATGTGCGAGCCTCTCAATGATTTTTTAGCAGAAGTTTTCGGACAGTCTGGATTGGTCTTACACGGAGGAGTTCCTGTAAAAAAACGCGGAGATCTGGTTGAACAATTTAACGCGGCTGATACCTACACACCGTATATGATTCTCTCTATAAAAGCCGGTGGCGTGGGCCTGAACTTGACGGCTGCGAACCATGTGATCCATTTTGACCGTTGGTGGAATCCAGCCATTGAAAACCAGGCTACCGATCGAGCCTTTCGAATTGGGCAAGAAAAAAACGTCTTCGTGCATAAATTTGTTACCAGTGGAACGATTGAAGAAAAGATCGATGAATTGTTGGCAGAAAAAACACAGCTTTCCGATAATTTAATCACTGAAACAAGCGGTGAGAATTGGCTGACAGAAATGAGCAACGATGAATTAAGGAATCTCTTTACCTTGGAGGTGAGCGACAAATGACCCCTTATGATTTTTATACCTATGAAAGTATGGCCGAAAAAAAGCAAAAGGCTGCTCGTAAATTGACCACTTATCAAAAGAAACATCCTGATGCTCAACCCATTTTGATTACAGGCACCAAAATCGCTACTTCATTTTGGGGAAAAGCTTGGTGCGATCATTTAAAACACTATGCCGATTATGACAACCGCATCGACCGTGGACGGTCTTATATCAAAAATGGCTTTGTCTTTGACTTAACGATTGAAAAAGGAAACGTACAAGGTGTTGTTTGCGGAAGCAGTTCAAAATTATACCAAGTAGCTATTGCGATTGATCCCATTACCGATCAACGGTTGGTCCAACAAATTGGCGGGCATATTGATAGTTTAGAGGTTCTAGCGAATGGCCAATTTCCCAAAACACTCGCTGAAACTTTCTTGACTAACGAGAACGGTTTGTTTCCTAATCTAAATGAAATCAATCTCTCTTGTAATTGTCCGGATTGGGCACATATGTGCAAGCATGTTTCTGCAGTCCTTTACGCTGTAGGCGCTAAATTGGATTTGGACCCGCTGCTTTTATTCGAATTACGGGGAATCGATACGACCGCTTTAATCAAAAAATCCGTTGAAGAAAAAATGATGACATTATTAGAAAACGCGCATACTGCAACATCCAGTCGAATTATTGAAGACGATTCAATTATTGATCTTTTTGATTTGTAAGAGTTTGTTTTAGTAAAGATACGCCCTATCAAAAGAAAATAGATACTGCTTTTGATAGGGTTGTTGTCATGCAAGTTTGAACACGTCCTGCGAAAAAAAGCGATGCCGAATTTTCTTCATTAGTTCACCGCTATATGGTCTTTTGATTAATCTGACAGCAGCCAATCTGCAATGTAGATAATCGGAATGCCGTCTACTTGTTCCACATCATGATACCTGCCTGTGACAACTATTTTTTTATAATTATCTTTTATATTCAATAAGTTGTCTGTTTCATGTGTGTTATTGGGTAGTTCATATGCTACTTGAACATAAAGAATTTCGTCTAACTTTCGTGCCACAAAGTCTATTTCTTTCCTATCCAGTCTGCCAACATCAACTGTATACCCTCTTCGCAGTAATTCTATATAGACTATATTTTCTAATCGATTACTATAATTACCATCTTTTCTGCCAATTGCATTTCTTCGTAACCCAGCGTCTACAATAAAATACTTGCCATTGGTTCTAAGGTATTCTCGTCTTCGTATGTCATATTGCTTCGCGCGATAAAATAGATAGCCGTTCTCAAGTAAGTCTAAATAACGATTTACAGTATGAGTCGTTGTTTCAACACCCTCATTTTTTAAAGTGTTGACAATTTTTGATGCATTTACTAATTGACCAACGTTATCTGCCAAAAAGCTGATAATTGATTTCAAGGCTGTAAGATCTTTTACACCCGATCTCAGTGCCACATCATTTAAAACAATGGTATCAAAAATTCCTGACAAAATGGTATCTTTAATAGATTCTTCTGCAATAACAACACTTGGAAATCCCCCGTATTTTTCGTATTCATTATAAGCGCTATCTACCTTCCGTGAATCCCTTTCAATTCCTTTTACGCTTAAAAATTCACGAAATGAAAATGGATAGATTGGAATTTCGATATAACGCCCACTCAAAAGCGTAGCTAACTCACCAGATAACATATTTGCATTTGACCCTGTAATGATAATATCACTATCAAAACTTACTCGAACTCCGTTTACGACACGTTGCCATCCTTTTACGACTTGAATCTCATCAAATAATAAATAGATTTTTTTATTGTCTTTAGGAAGCAGCTTATTTAACTGGTCACGAAACTTTTCTTCCGTTGTAATTGTCTGATATTCAAAGCTTTCAAAATTTATATAGATAATATGATCTTCGGATACTCCCTCCTGCTTTAACTGCTCTTTAAAAAGCATTAAGAGAACTGATTTTCCAGAACGTCGTACTCCTGTAATAACTTTTATAAAATCAGAGTCTTTAAATTGAATCAATTGATTAAGATAATCTGGTCTTTGAAACATTACAACCCCTCCAATAACTAATCTTCTATTTCCATTAAATGTTAACATTATTTGAAGTTAACTTCAAATTTTATGTAATTATTGCTAAATGTGAAGTGTGGCTCCAGTGTAAAGGGATATAAGTGTCTATCAGAAATAGAAACCCCAGTTTTTGCAAAAATAAAAAAACTTCTATTTATTCTCACTAGTGTTTCATGAAACATAATATGCTTCACGAAGTTCTTCTCCTCATATTGAACAAGTGTTCGCATTTATGTATAATAGAAACGTCACAATGGTTAATAGAAGGAGGAAAAAATATGTTAAGTCAAAAATTTTATGCAGTCACTCAACATGAGGGCGTTGTTTCTATAACTTCATGGGGAAACGATGATAAGCCCAACGTGCGGTGTACTTGGAATTCCTATTTACGTATTACAGAGGATGAACGCATTTTAGCTCCTATTGCAGGATTTACAAGTGTCCAAGGTGATGTTGCTAAGAATGACCGCATTATTTTAACATTAGGCAGTCGTGAAGTAGAAGGATTCAATAATTACCAAGGTACCGGCTTCTTAGTAGAAGGTCGAGCACGTTTTACAGATTCTGGCGCTGAATTTGAACAAATGAAAGCAGAATTTCCTTTTATGAATAAATTACTTGAAGTAACTGTGGAGTCAGCTAAACAGCTCCTTTAACCTAAATGATTAAGTTATTTAGGCTATACATTTCACAAACTAAAAGATTGGACTATTCCAGCCTATAAAAGACTCATTCCCGACGTTGATGATCCTATTCATCAATGTCAGGAATGAGTCTTATATTTTGTCCTTATTTCAATACACTTTATGCCGCTTTTACTGTTTCTGTTCGTGCCACAGTTTCTACTTGCTTCCTTCTGCCTTTCAATTTGAACTTCATCAATCTCATCGCGTTGAATATAACTAATAAAATACTGCCTTCATGAACTAGCATTCCAATCGACATGTTCATCCATTCACTGAAGAAAACGCTCATCAGCAAGACCAACACAACTCCTATGGCAATCACAATATTCTGTTTCATGTTGTTTGCGGTGGCTTTTACTAATCCTAATGCATGAGGCAAGTGGTTGAAATCTGAGTTCATTAAGACGACGTCGGATGTCTCAATGGCTACATCTGTTCCACTTCCCATTGCGATACCGATATCGGCTAATGCTAAAGACGGACTATCGTTGACGCCATCACCAACAAAGGCCACAATTTGTCCTTGTTGTTGCAGTTTTTCGATGTAAGCTGATTTATCTTCCGGCAACATGTGCCCGTATGCTTCGCTCAATCCGAGTTCACTGGCTACAACATTCACAGTTCCTTGGTTGTCTCCCGAAAGGACGACTAGATTTTTCACGCCTAAGTTTTTCAACTCTTGCAGATTGGCCTTGACGCCCGGACGGACTTGGTCACGAATACCCATCAACACTTTTAATTCACCATCGACCGCTGTCAATACTAGAGAGTTTCCTTGTTGTTCAAACCGTTGGACATCTTTTTGAGCTTTTTTGTTGAGGGTGACGTTTTCTTTTTCCATCAGTGCCACATTCCCAACAGCCACTCTATGTCCATCTACACTTGCAACGATTCCGCCACCTTTCACTACTTCTGTTTTTTCAACAGCAGAGATGTTCGTTTCCCCAATTTGTTCTAAGACCGCTTTTGCCAATGGATGATCCGATTCCCGTTCCACACTGGCTAGGTAGCCTAGCATTTCAGCAGAATCTGTTTCATACAGTTCCGTCTCAGCAACAGTTGGGTTTCCAACAGTCAAGGTACCTGTCTTATCAAATACAATCGTGTCCACTTTGCTGAAGTCTTGGATGACTTCACTGCCTTTTAAAAGTACGCCGTTGCGAGCGCCATTTCCGATACCAGCCACATTTGAAACCGGAACCCCGATAACTAATGCACCTGGGCAGCCTAATACCAATATAGTAATTGCTAACTCAATGTCTTGACTAACCAGCCAAACAACAAATGCCAGCACCAAGACCGCAGGTGTATAGTATTTAGAAAAGCGGTCAATGAAGCGTTCGGCTTCCGATTTAGAATCTTGAGCTTCTTCTATCAACTCAATAATTTTTCCAAATGTGGTGTCTTCACCGACACGGTCTGCTTGAATTTGGATCGTGCCGTTTTCTAAAATGGTACCCGCAAAAACTTCGGAACCAGCAGCTTTATTGACGGGTACTGATTCGCCGGTAATGCTGGCTTCATTGATATGCCCTGCGCCTGAAATTACGGTACCGTCTACAGGTACTTTTGCGCCGGTTTTAACTAGCAAGGTGTCTCCTTCGTCGACATCCTCCACTTCCACTTCTTCAAAATCCCCATTGTCCATTTGCTTCAAGGCGCTTTCGGGTGCTATTTCCATCAACTCTTTGATAGCGGAGCGCGTTTGCTTCAATGTCCGTTGTTCCAAATAGTGTCCGAATAAGAATAAGAACGTGACAATAGCTGATTCTTCATAGTTTTGAATGAAGAGTGCGCCAATTGCTGCAATACTGACCAGAATATCAATGCTGACGACTTTGACTTTCATAGCTTGTAACGCTTGAATGGCTATCGGTGCGATCCCAAAGATAGATGCGATGATCAAAGACCATTCAAAAAGTGCGGTATTTTCTAATACAAAGTGACTGAAGAATCCTAATGCGATCAACAATCCACTGATAACGGTAATGACATTTTTCTTGCTTAATATATAATGTTGCATGTTTTTCCCCTCCAAATTCAGTAATGATGCTCTTGATACATGTAGTATAAGATAACCGCTTCAGTAACAACTTGACTGCCGTCAAGTTGTGAAAAAAGAATTCATTTTTTATTTTGAATGCAGCTCCCTCTTTACATTGATTACTATAAAGTCTTTCGATTGGATAAAAATTGACTACTGTCAAGTTTGGAAGTTTAACTTTATTTGATCCATCTTTGTTGAGATAAACCGCTTCTAAATGAAGGCAACAAAAAAGCAACCCTTAAAAAGATTTCTCTTCTTACAGGATTGCTTGTTTATGAAAGACATTTATTGATGGGTTAAGCTGCTTTTACTTTTGTATTCAACACCGGGTAGCCTACCTCTTCGATCGCTTTTTGAATATCTTCAACCGAAGTGACGGCTGAATCAAAATTGGTTTTGACTTTACTGGAGTTGAACAATACTTTGATACTATCTTTATCCACTCCATTAACCAATTTTAGTGCCCCCTCAATTTTTTGCATACAACTTGGACAAGACAATGTTTCTAATTGCAATGTAGCTTTTTCCATGACTCATTTCTCCTTCGTCTGTTCTTTATTTTATCGGCAACAATAGGCCTTTTTCTCTTTACAACTATAGTATAGCCCACTTTCGGCAAATGAAACTTGTCGCAGATCAAGTTTTGCGCTTCTTTTTCTGCTCAATTCATCATCTGAACAGTCTTTCTCCGCTCCTTATTGCCATCAGAATAATAAGGAATCGGCGGATAGTCTTGTCTGCGCAGAACCCACACTACGATCGCACCAATAAACAAGACCAGAGACAACGCTTGCGAAACCCGTATCCAATCGCCAATCCATAAACTGTCCGTTCTCATGCCTTCAATGAAGAACCGGCCCGCTGAGTACCACAAAACGTAACTCAAGGCAGCTTCCCCTCGGCGTAACAACTGTTTGCGGTTTCGCAGAGTCACGATTAAAACAAATCCCAACAAACTCCATAAGGACTCATACAAAAAGGTCGGGTGGTAGTAAGTACCGTTGATATTCATTTGTTCAATGATAAATTCAGGTAAATAAAGTTTTTCCAAGAATTGACGGGTAACTGGTCCACCATGCGCCTCTTGATTCATAAAGTTCCCCCAGCGGCCAATAGATTGTGCTAACAACACATTAGGCGCTAAAATATCTAACACGAGTGCCAAAGAAAGGTCTCTTTTCTTTGCATACCTATATAGCGTAATCCCTCCTGCAATCAATCCCCCATAAATTGCAATGCCCCCATTCCAAATCGCAAAGATTTCACTCGGGTTTTGCAGGTAATAATCAAGTTCAAATAACACATAGTAAAACCGAGCACCGATGAGACCAATCGGAATCGCCCATAAGGCCATATCGATGACGGTATCCTCTTCCAGTCCTCTTTTCGTTGCTTCCTTAGTGCTCAACTGGAGAGCCACATATATGGCTGCCGCAATAATCACTCCATACCAGTGGATCACAAATGAACCAATCTCCACTGCGTGGGGGTTCAAAATACCTAATACGTATTCCATTTTATTTGCTCCGTTTCCTCATTTTTTCGCGTAATCCTGACCATGATAGTGATAAACAAAATACCTGCTGAATTCCAGGGCAGCCAGCTTAAGAATGAATTTTCCTCTACCTTTTCATTCAGTTGGTAATACGTCACTTTTTCGTTTCCGATGACACCATCTCCTGTCAAAAGTTCCTCTGGTTTAACCAAATGAGTGTTGTTTATGTAATACATGACTTGCTCTCTTTCCACAGCTGTACCTGTCTCAACAACGTTAAATCTCCTTATTTCACCAGTTGCGTTCCCGGCTAAAGGACTGAACAAGAGAATCCCTGCTGTTAATAACGTAGTAGCAACCGTGATCCAAAAATAATGCACTCTAATTCACTCCTTATTTTCCCGATTTGCTTGATAACCTCGCTGGAAAGAAAAGCCACGGCACTGAGCTTTGTCTCGTGGTTAATGAAGAGGGACGACAGAACTCAGACATGTAGAAGAACGTGTACCCGTTTATTCACTAAATCGGACATACTTTTTCTCAAAAGCCTTCCTTTTAGAGATCATTTCTTGGCTACTCACTGTAAAGCAATAAATCATCTACATCATGAATCTTAATTTTTTTCTCAGGCAGCTGTTGGATCAGTCCCTCATTCTCCAATTCTGCAAATTTACGGCTGATGGTCTCAGGCGTTGTGCCTAAATAGGAAGCGATGTCCTTTTTCGCCATCGGCAGAGTGATGATAGGAGAATTGCCCATTTCAGGCTCTATATTTTCGACCAAAAATAAAATCAACCGAGTGACCACATGTTCTACTGCCACTTGAGCGGTTTGCCGTTCTGAATTTTCTAATCGTTGCGACATTTCTGCGAGCAGTTTTAACGAAATTGCCGGGTGCTCTTCTAAAAACCCCTGTATATCTTTTTGTTGGATCATGCAAACAGAGGTATCTCGAGTAGCCTCTGCGTATTCCTCATGCAAAGCATAAGGATTGAATAAAGTCCATTCTCCAGTAAAGTCACCCGGATTCAGAATGCGAATCAGCTGTTCTTTGCCAGAGTCGGACAAGCGATAGATACGGACTTTTCCCCGATTCACAATATACAAAGCACCCTCTCTTTCTTGTGAGCGAAATAGAAATTCGCCTTTTAGATAATGATTCGTGCGGGCTTTTTCAGCAATACGATCCATCGAGCTGTCTTCCAAATGGTTGAATATCGGAACCAAGCGGATGCAAGCTGAGTGGTCTCCTGGTGCATGTGGTTGGTTGTGTTGAGTCAACTCATTTTCCCCCTTTATCTGTTTTATTTTCGTTTTTTATCATTCCTGTATGTAGTATATAAGGTCTGCACCACAAAAAAATTGACGCCCATCAAGAAAACTATTTTAACGGCAAAAAATTGGAGTCGGAAAGAATCCCAACCCCAAATCTTTCATTTTTTAATGTGTGTTTATAAAAGACCTACTCTTCGTCTTCATCAAAAGCATCATCGTCTTCCAAAGCTTCTTTGCCAATAAACGCTTGCAGCATCCAAATATTTTTATCTACATCATTTTTAAAAGCAATCAAGGTGTCTTCTAAAGCATCATCGCCCTCATCTTGTGCTAAACGGATAGCGCGAACGGTTAGTTCACGGGTGCTTCTGAAATCGTCGACAATGTTTTCAACCATTTCTTCTGCTTTAGCGTATTTATTGACCGCATTTTCTGAAAGCATGGAGTATTTTTCAAATTCAGCCGTTGTGGAAGCAGGTTTGTGACCGGAAGTAATCAGACGCTCCGCCAGTTTATCGAACCATTCTTCGTTTTGATTATACAGTTCTTCAAATTTTTCATGTAACGTAAAGAAGTTTGGACCTTTTACGTACCAGTGATATTGATGCAATTTCACATGTAACGAATGCATATTTCCTAAAAGGTGATCCGCGATGGCCGCTGCGTTGATTTTTGTATGATGGACATGTTCTTTGTGTTCTTGTTCGGCTTGCAACCTTTCTTGGGCTGTTTTTTCTTGAGTCGGTTTATTTTCAGTCATGATTCATTCCTCCTATTTTTTGTTTAAAATGAATTTTTTGTTCCCTACAGCTTCGATCGATGCCTCCTTTTTCTTTGTTGAACTTAGTATAGGACAGAATTTCAGCAAAAAAATTGACGCCCATCAAGAAAAAAATCTTTTCTTTTGATGTAGCATTTGAGATCACAGATAAGAATTTAGAGGGAAGCCCAAATCTAGAATACCAAAAAGTCATGGATATTTTAGCTGAGTTAGAGAATCCAAAAAAAGCTTAAGCTAAACAGTTTCAAGAAGCTATTTGAATGCAAATTAACTAAGCACAAAACAAAACTCAGAACCGAGATGTTTCATCTCTCAGTCCTGAGCTTTGTTCTGTATATACTATTTATTATTCTTCTGCCGCAAATTGAGCCTTGTAAAGCTTCTTGTAATAGCCATCTTGCGCAAGCAACTCATCATGGCTCCCGATTTCTAAAATATTCCCTTGATCCAACACGAGAATTTTATCAGCATCCCGAATCGTTGACAGACGATGGGCAATCACAAAACTGGTTCGCCCTTCCATCATGTGCAAGAACGCCGATTGGATTTTTTGCTCTGTCAACGTATCTACCGAACTGGTCGCCTCATCTAAAATCAGCATATCCGGTTCAGAAATCATGGTCCGAGCAATGGTCAGCAATTGGCGTTGTCCATCAGAGATTTTGATCCCATTGTCGCCAATACGCGTATCCAAGCCTTCCGGAAGACGCGCTACGTAATCATACATATAGGTCATTTTCAACGCTTCGAAGATTTCCTCATCCGTCGCGCTTTTGCGACCATACCGCAAGTTTGCTCGCAAAGAACCTTCAAACAGCCACGTTTCCTGCAGCACCATTCCGAAACTTTTCCGCAAACTATCCCGAGTGATGTGTCGAATATCGGTTCCATCAATTAATATGCTCCCCTTATCGACATCATAAAACCGCATCAATAAGTTGATCAATGTTGATTTCCCAGCTCCCGTTTTCCCGACAATAGCAATCGTTTCTCCTGGCTCCACTTCCAAATTAAAATCCGTGATCAACGTTTGCCCTTCTTCATACGCAAATTCTACATCCCGAAAAGAGACCGCTCCTTTGGCTTGTGTCAGTACACGAGCCGTTTCTTCATCTGGTTCTTCGATCGGCTGCTGAATGATGTCATAAGCCCGGTCCAAACCAGCCAAAGCCAATTGAATCTGCGTAGTGATTCCTGAAATCTCAATAAAAGGTTTCGTAAATTGACTAGAGTAAATTGTGAAACTGGAAATGACTCCAATCGTTACCCCGTAATTCCCGCTCAATGCCAATAATCCCCCGACTAATCCCACCGAAATGTAGGCTAAGTGATCCACCACACGTGACAGAGGGTTCGTCAATGAAGAAGAAAATTGAGCTTTTTGTCCATCTACATACAAGCGCTGATTGATTTCTTCAAACAGTTCTTGAGAATCCTGTTCTTGTTGGAAGGCTTTGACAATTTTCTGATTCCGAATGCGCTCATTGATAAAACCGGACAGTTCTCCCGTAATTTTCTGCTGGCTTCTGAAATTGTGTTGGGAAGCCCGGGCTACTAACCACATCACGGTAAAAATAATCGGCGTAGCAATCAGTACAACCAACGTCAACAACGGACTCAAATACAACATAAACGCTAAAGCCAGTACCAAAGTCGATACGCCTGAAAACAATTGAATAAAGACCGCTGAAATCGCAGCCGAGACATTGTCCATATCGTTGGTAAAACGACTGACAATATTCCCATGCGCCGTTTGGTCATAGTACCTTAACGGCAGGCGATTCAACTGTTCAAAGGTCTCCTTCCTGAGTTCAGCAACCGATTTATAAGCAATCCGGTTCCCTAAAATCTGGATGACCCATTGGCTGAGTACCGTTAAAACTAAAAACCCGCCGAACAGCATCAATATCCGAAACAACCCGGAAAAATCTACCTTACCAGCACCAATTAGCAAATCAACAGAAACCCCAATGTAATACGTCATCAAGACGACCGTTGCTCCATTGACGATGCCAAACAAACTAGCACCGATCAACTCTTTGGGATAAGCCAGCAAATAAGGCCAAAAGTAACGCAATCCTTGGGAAGATAATTTTTTCATCTTAATTCTCCTCCTGTGATGCAACTAATGCTTGATAATCCGGCGAGGTTTCTAGTAATTCTTCATGAGTTCCTTTAGCCAGTAATCGACCGCTATCCATCAATAAGATTTCCTCCGCTTTTTGTAAAGAGCGGATTCTTTGCGAAATAATCATGACGGTACAATCCATGTCCCGCTTCAATGCTTCCCGCAAATTCAAATCGGTTTGGTAATCTAAAGCAGACAACGAATCATCCAGTATCAGCAGCATGGGTTTAGCGATCAAGGCTCTGGCGATGGTCAAACGTTGGCGTTGTCCACCTGAAAAGTTTTTTCCGTTTTCCATTACTAGCGAATCCAGCTGGTCTGGAAGATGCTTCACGAAATCGCTAGCTTGAGCCGTCTCTAAAGCTTGCCAGCATTCTTCATCGCTGGCGTCATTTTTCCCCCATTGCAAGTTCTCTCGTATCGTTCCACTAAACAGAACAGCCGTTTGTGGGACCATCGCGATTTTTTCACGCAATTCCGCCATATCCCATTTCCGGACATCCAGCCCTAGAAAACTGACGCTCCCAGCACTGGCATCGTAAAAGCGCGGAATCAATTGGGTCAAAGTGGACTTCCCACTCCCGGTCGGACCGGTTATCCCGATCATCGCCTTATCAGAAACGGAAAAGGTGATGTTTTTTAAAGACAAGCCGGCTTCTTTGCTGTAGCGGAAATCGACATCCTTAAATTCCACTAATGGCGCAGAAGTATCCTCACTCGTCTTCCCTTCTTTAGGAGAAGTTAAACTGGGTGTCGTGTCCAACACTTCATTCACCCGTTGTGCCGAAGCAGCAGCACGGGTAAAAATGATCACTAAATTGGAAACCACAATCAAGGCTAACAACATCTGGTTCATGTAATTGATCAGGGCTAGAACTTGTCCTGGTTGTAAAGACCCGTTGTTTACAGAGAAACCGCCTAAGTATAATAGAATAATGACTCCTATGTTCATGATCAGGTTCGTACTGGGTGAGAGGAACGCAGAGACATTCGCCACTTTTTCATTGACTTGTGCCAATTCATCCGTACTGCTGGCAAACTGTTTCGTGTCACTCTTTTTTCTGGCAAAAGCACGAATCACCCGAACGCCGCTTAAGTTTTGAGTCACCAGCTCATTTAACGTGTCCAGACGTTGTTGCACCTTTTTGTATAAAGGCACTGTATAGCGAATGATCAACACCAAAACAACGCAGAAGATAGGCAATAACAACAAATAAAGAAAACCCATCCTGACATCGATGATAAAAGCCATCAAGACAGCACCAACACTTAGAAACGGCGCCCGAACCACTAAACGGATCAACATGGCTAAAGCCAGCTGCAATTGATTGATGTCATTTGTCATCCGTGTAATCAATGTATCTGTACCGAACTTGTTCAAATCATCGTGGGATAACGTATTGATTTTCTTCATCAACTGATTCCGCAGCTCCGTCCCAAATCCTTGCGAAGCAATCGAAGAAAAATACTGACAAATCAGTGCACATCCCCCGCCAACTGCCGACATCAAGACCATTAACCCAGCCATTTGCCAAATTTTCAGACTATTTCCTTGCGCCACTCCTTCATCAATCAGCTTTGCCATCAACAAAGGCAATATCAATTCAAACACAGCTTCCAAAAACTTAAAAAACGGCCCTAAAATAACTTGCCGTTTATAATCCTTCACGTAATGCAATAATTGCACCATTGACTCACTCCCTTTGTTGCAATTCCTGTTTATTATAACCTAAAAATTGTGGGAACAAATCTAAAAAATTGAGTCAACAGTGGATTCCACAAATAAATCACAAAAAAAAAACGAAGCCTTTATAAAAGCTTCGTTTTTTTTACGTCCCAACAGCACTAGTTTATCCGATTACAAAAAATAAAAGATGTACTCTTAATTTTCCAATTTCAACTTTAACTTTGCTTTAAATGTCGTTTCAATATCCTCAAACTCTAGTTTCTTCTCCAAGTATTCCATCAAATCCATACAAAACTCATAAACGTCTAGTGTTTCTTTTTCCGTGGCATATTTATACGAGACTCCATTTAAAGGTTCACTCTTATAACGAATAACCACTTCCCTAGGATACATAATAAACTTTGCTGCCTCGTAAGGCGCACTATAAATCATTTTTGATTGCATACTCATTTCTCCATATCATTATTTTTTTTGAATACGCTTTATTTTACCATTTGGAGTTTATTTTGTATTTATTTATTTTATAAATCAGGAAATAAAAAAGATTGAATTATCCAACTGATTCAATCTTTATTCCCAGATTATTTCACAAACCAAAAAGGATACCATCCAAGTAAATAGTGTCAATAATTCCAATATTGTCAATTAGAAGCTATTTTTTATATATTTTTTAACTACCACATAGTTTGGTTCAACGGCTAAACTTTTCAAAGTAATCTTTGTAAGTAATAGCCTAAGCCATGCCTGAACCAACGTAACTTTTTATTTGATAGATCAATAGTTAATATTACCTAGAGTATCTATGGAAGTTGCTTGACTCTCTTCATCAAATCCTATAGTGCCATTATCTGTTATTGAAGTAACTACTAAATTCGTTACTCTTGTTAGTTGCAATTTCTTATCAACAGAATCTGGTTTTATCGCAATATTTATTCCTTTTCCAATAGCTACTGAAGGATACATGTAACCATCACAGTGGGGGATATCATAAAAATTTTTTGCTAACATAATGGATATTCTATATAAATATTCAGTTCCAATACCAACATCTTTTGTGAACTCTGTATGCAAAAATTGTTCGATAATTCTATTATTTATATTCCCCTGTCCATTAAAATTTGCTTGTGAAAACACTTCATTCATTCCAACCGATGTCGCTTGAATATGCTGACCATTTTTGACAACATATTCGAAATGAGCAAATGAATCTCCAATTTTTGCTTTACTTTCATAAAAAGGAGTTGCTTTATCTAACGAAGTGTACAATATTGGTTCCCCAACATCATTTAATCTTTGTCGCTCTGTTACATATTTTGATTCAGGGTACCAAACATCAGTTTTTCTTTTGAATTGTGCACCTTTTTGCTTTCTACGAACCCTAAATAGCTTGGTATCTGCAGGGATGTCTCGAGCAGAAATAGACAAACAAGGCATCGTTTTTAAAGTTAAATCAAATAATTCGCTTTCACTAACTCTCTTAAGGTCTACTTTTCTATAATCCTCTATTCGGTTCAATAATTCCATGGTATTCATGCTGTTCAAAGGGTTTTCCCAAGCTGTATTAAAATTGTGATTATTGCATCTAATTTGTACCATCTGGAGGTGCGGACATAATCTTGGACAACTATAAGTCAGGAGAATGTCCATGTACTCTTACGAAGAAAGAATGAAAGCTGTAAAACTTTACATCAAATACGAACACTCTTTGGCGTCAGTCATTCATGAATTAGGCTATCCTTCTTCAAAAGCTTTATACAAATGGTTTAAGGAATATGAAGAGAATGGTGATCTTTCTAAGACTTCAAAAAGAAAACGTGAATTTACGCAAGAAGAAAAGCAGTTTGCTGTTAATCACTATATCGAATACGGTCGCAATTATTCTAGAACTGTTCGCATGTTGGGTTATCCAGATAGAAACATTCTTAGCGATTGGTGTAAAGAACTTGCACCTGAAGCTCGTAAAATCAGGCGAAGTAAGTTAAACTATTCTCAAGAGCAGAAAAAAGAGGCCGTTATCCATCTTGTGAGCCGAGAAACCTCTGTCCACAAAATTGCTGAGCGCCTGCAGGTCACCCGTAAAACGCTCTATGATTGGAAAGAGGAGCTCATCGGAGAGGAGCTTCCACCTAATATGACGAATATGCCTGATAGCCCTCAACTAGAAGGGTTGAAAAATGAAGTTGATGTTTTAAAACAAGAAGTTTATCGACTACGAATGGAAAAAGATATCTTGGAAAAGTCTGCCGAACTTGTAAAAAAGAATGGGGCATCAATCCAAAACATTTCTCCAACAAGGAAAAAACAAGAGTGATTGATGCATTAAAAACCTTTTATCCATTGGCACTTTTACTAGAGAATTTGGATTTAGTTAAGAGTAGTTATTATTACCACAGAAGTCAGGCTAAGCTTCCGGATAAATATGCTGATCTAAGGGTAATGCTTAAAGATATTTTTATTGAAAGTCGTCGTACGTATGGCTATCGTCGTATGCATGACGTTCTAAAAAAGCAAAATATTGTTGTTTCCGAGAAAGTTGTTAGACGGCTTATGAAGGAAGAAAAACTCATTGTTCATTCAGTAACTAAAAAGAAATATAGTTCATATGCAGGTGAAATTACTCCCGCGACACCTAACCTTATTCAACGAAATTTCAAAGCTGAAGCACCTGACAAAAAGTGGTTGACAGACATTACAGAATTTCGTATTCCCGCCGGAAAAGTCTATCTATCGCCCATTATCGATTGTTTTGACGGGGCCTTAGTTAGTTGGACTATCAGTACACAACCAAATGCGGAGCTCGTTAATAGTATGTTTGATCAGGCACTTGATACACTCGCTGATAATTCAAAGCCAATCATACACTCTGATCGCGGAGCTCACTACAGATGGCCAGGTTGGATTGAAAGGATTAAAACCAACGGTTTGACACAGTCCATGTCTAAAAAAGGATGTTCACCGGATAACTCGGCTTGCGAAGGGTTTTTCGGTAGACTTAAAAATGAGTTCTTCTATGGCTTTAAATGGGACAATATTTCAATTGACGCATTCATTGAACTACTTGATGATTACCTGCATTGGTACAATAACAAAAGAATAAAATTGTCTCTAGGCGGTCTCAGTCCGATTGATTACAGAAAGAAACTAGGTTTAATTGCTTGAAAAAGTCCAAAAAAACATCCGCACCTCCCTTATGCGGAGTTCAGAGCCACTTGTTGCATTGAATAGAGCCACTAAGTGCGAAAGAGAAAGCCAATGATTGAATCATTGGCTTTCTCTTTTATTATTTAATGCGAACTGTTTGTATACTCATTTAATGTGTTAGTCGCTTAGCCTAATGATCAATAATATTGAAAGGACAAGCATTCAGTTTAAAAAAAGTTAGATACTAGCTCTCAATCCATGTCTTTCACGCATAGAAACCTCACCGTCAATCAGAATACTATAAGAATCATGCACGATACGGTCAAGAATCGCGTCGGCTACGAGGGCTTCACCTAGTTTTTCATACCATCCTTCAGGAGCAGTTTGTGAACAGAAGATGGTAGAAGCGGTCTTCAAACGAGATTCGATGATTTCAAATAACGTTAAGGTATGTTCTTCAGGTAATACTGTTAATAACCATTCGTCAATGATGAGTAAGTCAACTTTCTTATACTTTTTAATTAAGCGACGGAAACTCCCATCTGCTTCATTTCTGGCTGAAATAAATTCATCTAATAATTCTGGCAGACGAACATATTTTACCTTATAATGTTGTCGGCAGGCTTGAATGCCGAAGGCATTTGATAACCATGTTTTTCCATTTCCAGAGGCTCCCATTAATATGATATTTAAATGCTTTTCTATATAGTTACCTGCAGCCAGTTCAAGAATAAGGTGTTTATCCAGATGACGGTCAGGGTGATATTCAATGTCTTCAATAGCTGCCGAGGGTTCATTGAATTGGGCTTGATGAATCAAACGTTGTAGTTTGTTTGATTGACGACGAGAATACTCATGATCTACAAGTAAATTAAAACGTTCTTCAAACGTCATATCCTGATAATCAAGATTATTCATTTGCTCTTTATATGAATCAGCCATTGCACTCATCTTCATTTCTGTTAATTTACGTAACGTTTCTTCATTTGTCATTTACGGTTCCCTCCAAAGTAGTTTGCGCCGCGCACAAACCCATAGTTTTCACTCGTCGTCAATTTGGTCAATGATCCATTATCTTTTGCTCGTTCACGCTTTTTATTTCTTGCAAGAATCGTTTTAAAGACACTAACCGTAGGGTTAGAAGAAGCGAGCAGTAAGTTTTGAGCAGCGAGATCCATCTCTTCTTTTGAGTATCTCTTTTCTAGACTACGTAAACTCATTAATTGATTCAGAGCCTTTTTTTCAGATCCATTCTTAAGCAAGATTTCCACAAACTCTTCCATATTTGATCCAATGCCTTGTGCCCATTCTCGACTGTTTTCAGGCGTATGTTCTAGGTAGAGACGGTGATTATCTGGCATGTGTTCGGAAAGGGTTGAAAACTGACCGATTTCTCCATATAATCGCTTGTGGGATGCAATTCGAACGTCTTTAAAGTATACTTCAATTAAATCCTTTGAGAGACGAATATCAACGTCACTTTGGATATACTCGTAGGGAACGGAGTAATACATGCGTTCGATTTGAATGTGGTAATTTGGTTGAACCTTTGCACTTCTCCATTCTGACAACTTAAATCGTGTTTGACGTAAGGGGTGAAGGTAGGATTTCTCCTCTTCGTCAAATGCTTTTTTTCTTGAACCGGGACGTTTTTGGAAGGCTTCTTGATTTAGTTCATTGAGTTTCTTCCAAATTTGCTGATTCAAATCACGAAGATCAAAACATTGATAGTGACGTAAAGCAGCTATAATTTGTCTAGAAATGAACCCAACGGTTCCTTCAACACTCGCTTTGTCTTTTGGACTCCGTACTCTTCCGGGAACGATAACGGTTTGATAGTAATCAGCTAGTTCACGGTAAGCTTCATTAAGAACGGGTTCTCCACGCAAAGGTTTAGACACACCTGTTTTTAAATTATCAGGGACTAGTGATTCTGGAATCCCACCAAAATATTCAAAAGCATGAATATGACCTGTTAACCAGTTGGCGGATTTCATATCTAAAAAGCCTTCTACATAACTGTATTGACTGTAGGGAAAGGTGGCTACGAAAATATATACCGTTAACGTCCCTCCATTTGAACGATCATTAATAGACAGTGTAGAACCAGCCCAATCAACCTCTAATACTTCACCCGGTTTCCTTCGTATAGGCATTGTTGCTTTATATTTCTTCGCATACTTTCCATAATTCTCGGCAAAAGTCCGATAAGCATAGGGAATTTTTTCACCGTCGCGTGCCTGTTGAACATACTCCATGTGGAGTAATTTTAAGGTCACGTTTTTCTTCTGTAATTCTTGATGAACCTTTTCCCAATCGGGTGGAAAGTAACCTTTCTCAATCGCTTGTTTCTCTGGAAAGAGAAATTCTTCCAGCCAGTGATTGTTCATATTATCTGCCAAACGTTCTAGCCCTAACTTTTCAGCACGTTTGATAACATCTGAAACTGTGTTTCGCGAACTTCCAACGCTGGTACTAATAGTGCGCTGAGAGACATCGTTGAAGTGCAACTCCAGAATCTTACGGTATTGAATCATGAAAAAACCTCCTGTATAAAGTGTCATGCCCGATGGCATGCAATATCATTATACAGAAGGTTTCTTTTATTAAGCTATATATTTAAGTGGCTCTCTTGCACGCAGTTGTTGGCTCTATTTCCCGCAATTACTGGCTCCTTATTCCGCACAGTGGAGGTGCGGATGTTTTTTTGGACTTTTTCAAGCAATTAAACCTAGTTTCTTTCTGTAATCAATCGGACTGAGACCGCCTAGAGACAATTTTATTCTTTTGTTATTGTACCAATGCAGGTAATCATCAAGTAGTTCAATGAATGCGTCAATTGAAATATTGTCCCATTTAAAGCCATAGAAGAACTCATTTTTAAGTCTACCGAAAAACCCTTCGCAAGCCGAGTTATCCGGTGAACATCCTTTTTTAGACATGGACTGTGTCAAACCGTTGGTTTTAATCCTTTCAATCCAACCTGGCCATCTGTAGTGAGCTCCGCGATCAGAGTGTATGATTGGCTTTGAATTATCAGCGAGTGTATCAAGTGCCTGATCAAACATACTATTAACGAGCTCCGCATTTGGTTGTGTACTGATAGTCCAACTAACTAAGGCCCCGTCAAAACAATCGATAATGGGCGATAGATAGACTTTTCCGGCGGGAATACGAAATTCTGTAATGTCTGTCAACCACTTTTTGTCAGGTGCTTCAGCTTTGAAATTTCGTTGAATAAGGTTAGGTGTCGCGGGAGTAATTTCACCTGCATATGAACTATATTTCTTTTTAGTTACTGAATGAACAATGAGTTTTTCTTCCTTCATAAGCCGTCTAACAACTTTCTCGGAAACAACAATATTTTGCTTTTTTAGAACGTCATGCATACGACGATAGCCATACGTACGACGACTTTCAATAAAAATATCTTTAAGCATTACCCTTAGATCAGCATATTTATCCGGAAGCTTAGCCTGACTTCTGTGGTAATAATAACTACTCTTAACTAAATCCAAATTCTCTAGTAAAAGTGCCAATGGATAAAAGGTTTTTAATGCATCAATCACTCTTGTTTTTTCCTTGTTGGAGAAATGTTTTGGATTGATGCCCCATTCTTTTTTACAAGTTCGGCAGACTTTTCCAAGATATCTTTTTCCATTCGTAGTCGATAAACTTCTTGTTTTAAAACATCAACTTCATTTTTCAACCCTTCTAGTTGAGGGCTATCAGGCATATTCGTCATATTAGGTGGAAGCTCCTCTCCGATGAGCTCCTCTTTCCAATCATAGAGCGTTTTACGGGTGACCTGCAGGCGCTCAGCAATTTTGTGGACAGAGGTTTCTCGGCTCACAAGATGGATAACGGCCTCTTTTTTCTGCTCTTGAGAATAGTTTAACTTACTTCGCCTGATTTTACGAGCTTCAGGTGCAAGTTCTTTACACCAATCGCTAAGAATGTTTCTATCTGGATAACCCAACATGCGAACAGTTCTAGAATAATTGCGACCGTATTCGATATAGTGATTAACAGCAAACTGCTTTTCTTCTTGCGTAAATTCACGTTTTCTTTTTGAAGTCTTAGAAAGATCACCATTCTCTTCATATTCCTTAAACCATTTGTATAAAGCTTTTGAAGAAGGATAGCCTAATTCATGAATGACTGACGCCAAAGAGTGTTCGTATTTGATGTAAAGTTTTACAGCTTTCATTCTTTCTTCGTAAGAGTACATGGACATTCTCCTGACTTATAGTTGTCCAAGATTATGTCCGCACCTCCAGTTGGCTCTATTCATATGCAATATTCATACATTTTTTATATACTCTTCTTATCCCCTATAGAATTGGAGTGGAATAGGAATGAGAAGAGATATCAGAGACGGAGTGAAAAAACATATGATTGATGGCATAAAGCCCAATTATACTGCGTTAGCGGAACAATACGGATGTGACTATCGTACGGTTAAAGCAGCGTATGAAGAAGCGTTACAAGGTAATAAACCTAAAACAAGGAGGACATATCCGAGTAAATTAGATTCATTCAAACAAATCATAGATATTAAGTTAGAAGATCAATGTACCGCTAAAAGTATCTTCAAATTCATACAAAAGAAAGGGTTCGATGGGAGTTACAGTCTTGTTAGAGACTATTGCCGTGGAGTGAAAAAAGAACGGATACAGAAAGCAACGGTACGCGTCGAATATACGCCTGGTCTTTCAGCACAAATCGATTGGAAAGAAGAAATGCGACTGATAAGCAGTCAGGGAGAAGTCTTCCGCTTTAATATTTTCCTTTATATATTGCCCTACTCAAAGAAGAAATTTATTACGCTTACCTTTGATCGTAAACAAGATACATTGTTTGAGTGCATGAATGATGCCTTTTATCACACCGGTGGTGTTCCAGAAGAAATATGGTTCGATAATATGAAAACTGTCGTCGACCGGTCACGAACTCAATTCTCTCAGGTTCATTTAAACGATCGCTTCTATTCTTTTAGTAAAGATGCAGGGTTCAGAACAATGGTCTGTCGTCCTTTTCGCCCCCAAACAAAAGGCAGCGTAGAAGCTCTCGCCAGAACAATGGACCGGTTACGGGTTTACAATCATGAATTTTATGATTCGACAGACCTCATTCGAATCGTTGACGAACTTTGTGATGAATTAAATTCGGAAGTGTCTCAAGCAACGGACGAGATTCCTGATATACTTTGGAAAATTAATGAAAAAGAGCACCTCCATAAGCTAAAAGATGACTTGTTAAATCCTTATTTTGAAGACTCTATTCGCCGTAAAGTCACAAAGGAAGCAATGGTCATTTTCCGCAAATGTAGGTACTCTGTAGAGCCTCGTTATATCGGAAAAGAAGTTGACTTGGATCTTTCCGAAAACGAAGAGTACGTGCACATTTATTATAACGGAGAACAGATTCGTTCACACCCACTTACCACAAAAAGATTGAACTATAACCAAGAAGATTTGGTTCAGATACTTAAATCAGATGTCATGAGCCACAAAGAAGAAGATGACATCCAAGAACATATTAAACGGAGTTTAAAGCAATATGATTTACTGGAGGTGCCTTCGAATGAGCAGTAACTATCAAAAGCTATTAAATAATCTAGAGGCCTTGAATTTAAAACATATGAGAGAATATGTGCCAAACTATATTGAAATTGCCAATCGGGATGAGCTTTCTTTAACAGAAGCTCTTCTAGAATTAACTAATCAAGAATTAGACTTTCAAACGAATCAGACTGTGGAACGTGTCATCCAGCGCGCACACTTTCCCAAACGGACATCACTTGAAGAATTTGATTTCAACTTTCAACCAAGCGTTAACAAAAAAGAGATTCTAGACTTGAAACATATGGCTTTTATGGAGAAAAAAGAAAACTTAGTTTTCATTGGAAACCCTGGTGTAGGGAAAACACACCTTGTCATTGCATTAGGCATTGAAGCATGTCATCAAGGCTACCGTACGCTGTTTATCAGTTGTCATGAATTACTTTTACGTCTTCGTTCTGCCTTTGAAAAAGGGACCGTCGATCGTGTTCTGAAACGATATGCCAAATATGATCTTTTGATCATTGATGAAATAGGTTATTTACCAATTCAAAAAGTTGAAGCTAACCTCTTCTTTCAACTATTAACGATGCGTTACGAAAAAAAATCAACAATGATTACGACAAATATTATCTTATCTCGATGGGGGGAGCTATTTCAGAATTCTGAAATAGCCGCCGCCATTCTTGATCGTCTGGTTCACCATGTTAAAGTCTTCAAGATTACTGGAAAATCATATCGTATGAAAGGGAAAATATAAATGGACTTCTAAATTAGACTGTCAAAAACCTACATTTTTATTCTGTCATAAACCTACAATTTTATACTGTCCTTGACAATTGGGTATCAAAACCAATCTTTTCTTAAATTTATTTTATTTTCTCTCCGATATTTTATTTAATCTTTATCTTATCTTTTATTTTACTTAAAATAAGCATCATTATGGGCTCTTTACAAAGAATAAGAACCACAAAGTAGAAAGCAGCACCTATAGCAACTCCTGTTATCAAAGATACAAAGGAGTTTTCAATGCTATTTCTAATAAATAAAACTAATACACCCATTAATAATCCAGAAATTAGATACAAAAATGTCGATTTATCAAAAAAATTAACATTTTTATGTTTTAATTTGTGTTTTACAATATAATATCTAGATGCAACTGCAACTAATTCTGCAATGACTACAGTAAACCCTGCTCCAAGATAACCAATTGTAGGAATCAATGTAAAGTTGAGTACTAAGCTAGCTATACTAGAAAATATAGCAGCATATAATCCCAACTTTTCATTACCTGTTGGGACTAAAATTTGATTTTGCAGATAGCCTGATAACGGCGAGAAAATAATAATTAAAGAAATAATTTGTAATAAGACAGCAGCCTCTACAAATTCCTCTCCACCTAATAATAGCATTATATTAGGCGCCAATACCGCTACTCCTACTGTCATTGGTATAGTAATCCACAAGATAAACTTAGGTATTATTTTCAACAAATCATCAAATTTTTCTTTATTAGTATTAATATAATAAGATGCACGAGGTAAAGTGACATTCGACATTGCAGTTGATACAGAGATAACTAAATTCGTAACTGCTTTACTTCTATTCATAAACGCCACAGATTTAGTATTTACAAAAAAACCTAAAAGTGTTTGATCTAAGTTTGTATAGACACTTATAATTAAAGTGTTTATAAAAAAAATATTTAAAGATTTAATATGTTTAAAAGGGTTAATTCCTTTCAAGTTAAATTGGACAAATTTTCTGCTATATACAAAATTTAAAACACCACTTAAACTAGTGGCTAGGACGCTTATTAAACCATATATAACATAGTGTTCTTCTCTACGAACAAACATTAGAATGGCTGCTAAGGAAATCACTTTAAATATAGCACTTCTTATTGTTATATACTTATATTCTTCTATTCCTTGATAAAACCAGTCAATAGCAAACATGTTTAAAATGATACTAAGTGACATAATTAAGTATAACGGCAACTCTTGAGAAAACTGGTCAATATTTACTACTAGAATAAAGTAGATTACTGTAACAATTAGTGAGAGCACTCCATTTATTACAACAATTTCAGAAAATAATTTATTCAATTTTTCTTTATTATCTCGCTGTTTTGCAACCTCTCTAACGCCATATGTAGCCGTTCCAAATGTTGCAAATAATATAAACCAACTGATTATTGAAGTTGCAAAATTGACTTCCCCTAAATTAGACGCACCTAACGTTCTTGAAATATAGGGTGATGTTATCAAGGGAAATAATAAATTCAATCCTGTATATAAAAAATTATACATCGCATTCTTAATTAAAGACTTTTGTTTCATTTTTACACACCTTTGCTATGTCTTATCCTGAAATAATTTAAACTTTTAAAGTTAACTTCTTACTTCTTTAATTCTATTCAATGCTTCTTTCCATGTAGGCAGTATAAATCCCGTGGCTTTAGCTTTAGATAAGTCCATTACTGAGTGTCTCGGACGATAAGCTTTTTGAGGGTATTCTTCAGAAGTGACTGGAGCGACTTCTACTGCTTCATCTTTCAAGATCTCTTGCGCGAATTCGTGCCAAGAACAGTGTCCAACATTTGATAAGTGATAGATGCCATATTCTTGATGCGTTGCAGTCAAATGAAATATGAATTCTGCCAGTGTTCTCGTCCAAGTTGGTCGTCCTACTTGATCGCTGACGACCGTTAAACGGTCATGAGTTTCAGCCAAGCTTTTCATCGTAAAGACAAAATTCTTGCCAAATTCACCAAACACCCATGAAGTCCGGACAATATAATACTGACTGCATATTTCTTGTACTGCTTGTTCACCAGCTAATTTTGCACGCCCATATTCATTTTTTGGATTCGTTGAAGCATCTTCACTATATTCGCCCTCATTCGTCCCGTCAAAAACGTAATCTGTGCTGATGTAAACTAATACCGCTCCTACTGCTTCTGTAGCTCGCGCCACATTCTTTGTGCCTTGGACATTCACTAACTGATTCAGTTCTTTTCCTTCATCCTCAGCGGCATCTACGGCTGTATACGCTGCACAATGATAGATAATAGTCGGTTTTAAGTCTAAAATCAATTGATCTACGGCTTTTGCATCGGTAATATCTAACTCTTTAGAACCCGTTGCTACATAATCAACTTGCTTTTCATCCAACAATTTTCGTAATTCGGAACCCAGTTGCCCTGTTCCTCCCGTAATTAAAATCATGTCTTGACCTCCTCTAACAAAAAAGATAGGACAAGTCCTACCTTTTTTGTTCCGCTAATTATTGTATTTTTTATTGATTATTTTTTGCATAATTCGCTTCGACAGCTTCTTTTTCTGCCAGCCACCAAGCTTTATTTTCAGTATACCATTGAATCGTATCCGCCAAACCGGCTTTAAAGTTGGTAAATTCAGGTGTCCAACCTAATTCTTCACGTAATTTAGTGGAATCAATGGCATAACGCAAGTCATGCCCCGCGCGATCTGCGACATGGTCATAGGCCTCTTTGGGTTGTCCCATTAATTCTAGGATTAATTCCAACACTTCTTTATTGTTTTCTTCCCCGTCTGCACCAATTAAATACGTTTCTCCGATTCGTCCTTTAGTCAAAATTGTCCAAACTGCTGAAGAGTGATCATTCGTATGAATCCAATCACGAACATTCTTCCCTTCGCCGTATAATTTTGGACGAATATTGGATAAAATATTGGTAATTTGACGCGGAATAAATTTTTCAATGTGTTGGTAAGATCCATAATTATTCGAACAATTCGAAATCGTAGCCTTTAAGCCAAATGAACGTACCCACGCTCGGACTAATAAATCTGAACCAGCTTTGGTAGCCGAATAAGGGCTAGAAGGATTATAAGGTGTCTCAGCAGTGAATTTTTCACCAGGTCCTTCTCCATGCCCCGGAAGGTCTTCTCGCAGCGGTAAATCACCGTATACTTCATCAGTGGAAACATGATGGTAACGCACATCGTGCTTACGGCAAGCTTCAATCAAGGTATATGTCCCAATAATATTCGTTTGCACGAATGGAAAGGGATCTTTAAGAGAATTATCATTATGCGACTCTGCGGCATAATGCACCACTGCATCGGTATCTTTTACCAAGCGCTCTACTAATTCAGCATCAGCAATATCACCAACCACTAATTGAACTCTATCTTCGGGTAATCCAGCTAAATTTCCTTTGTTTCCAGCATAGGTCAACTTGTCTAAAACAGTAACATGTACTTCAGGATGATACTTCACCACATAGTGAACAAAATTAGAGCCAATGAAGCCAGCTCCACCAGTAACCATTATTTTTTTCATTTTAGTAACTCCTAATATTAAATTTCACCATATACGAACGGATTATCTAACTCGGCAAGAGTCGGATGTTGCGTATCTTTTTCAGACAAGACTAATTCATTCATGGGCATTGGCCACTGAATATTTAGAGCTGGGTCATCAAATGCGATGCCGCCATCATTTTCTTTAGAGAAATACTCGTCCACTTTGTATTGCACATGGCAATTTGGTGTAAGAGTCACAAAAGCATGGGCAAAACCTTTTGGTACCAATAATTGACGATGGTTATGTTCACTTAAGATATAGCCTTCCCATTGCCCATAGGTTGGAGATCCTTTACGAATATCCACAATCACATCATAAATGACTCCCGTTGCCGCACGAATCATTTTGGTTTGTGATTTACCAGGTGTTTGGAAATGCAATCCTCTTAGAACTCCTGGTTCTACAGATAAAGAATGGTTGTCTTGAATAAAATCAATATCAATTCCAGCTTCTACGAATTTCTCTTTCGTATAACTTTCTGTAAAGAAACCACGATGATCTCCAAAGACGTCTGTTTCAATAATTTTAACGTCTTGCAAGTTTGTATTTAATACTTTCATTTACCCAACTCCTTATTAGTTTTCGTTAGCTAATCGTAACATGTATTGGCCATATTTATTTTTCTTTAATGGTTGAGCTAGTTCGATTAATTGTTCACGAGAAATGTAGCCCATACGGTAAGAAATTTCTTCTAAACAAGCTACTTTAAGATTTTGGCGCTTCTCAATCGTTTCAATAAAAGTACCCGCTTCTAATAACGACTCGTGTGTGCCTGTGTCTAACCAAGCATACCCACGTCCCATTACTTCAACTTCTAGTTTGCCAGCTTCTAAATAAGCTATATTCACGTCAGTAATTTCGAGTTCTCCTCGAGCAGAAGGTTGAATATTTTTTGCAATCTCCACAACGTCATTATCATAGAAATATAATCCTGTCACAGCATAATTACTTTTTGGGTTTATTGGCTTTTCTTCAATAGAAACAGCCCTCATATTATCATCAAATTCTACAACGCCAAATCGTTCCGGATCTTGAACATGGTAACCAAAAACTGTTGCTCCTGTTTCTTTCTCAGCTGCTCGCTGTAGTAATTTAGACAATCCACCACCATAGTAGATATTATCTCCGAGAATCAAACAAACTGAATCTTTACCGATAAAATCTTCGCCTACGATGAATGCCTCTGCTAACCCATTTGGCTGCTCTTGAACTTTATATTCCAAATTTAATCCCAACTCAGATCCATCTCCAAATAACTGTTCAAATCGAGGGGTATCATCGGGCGTTGAAATAATTAGAATATCTTTAATACCAGCTAGCATTAATGTAGACATGGGATAATAGATCATCGGTTTATCATAAATCGGCATTAATTGCTTTGATGTGGCCTTTGTTAGAGGATATAAGCGAGTCCCACTTCCTCCAGCTAAAATTATACCTTTCAATATATGCATTCCTTTCTAAACAATAAATTTAATTATAAATAATGTAATTTCCAACTATATAGAAAAATATTCAGTACAATTCTTAGTGACATAATTATATATAAGAGTAAATCATTGTAGAGTTTATCAATATTAAATACTAGAAAGTAATAAATAATAGTAAAAATAATTGACATTACTCTATTTATACATACTAATTCGAAAAAAATTTATTTAACTTATTTATATCATCGCGATTTCGGGAAACTTCTCCAACCCCATATGTAGCCGTTCAAAAGGTTACAAACAGTATGAACCAACTAACAATATTAGTTGCAAAATCGACCTCCCAAAGATTAGTAACCCCTAAAACTCTAAAAACATAGGGCGCAGTTATAAGTGGAAAAAGCAAGTTTAGGACATATACGAAAAATTAAAAAAATATTTTTTATTAAAGACTATTGTTTCATAAGCACAACTTTATTTTATTTATTCCATTTTCCAGCTATTACATAATACATTCATACGGTGGATTATATAATGAAGTTACCACTAACTCTCAATAGACAAGGATGAATTCACATGACGCAAACTAAGAATAACATAGATTCACGTAAGGGAAAACACCTTTCTTATGCGGAACGCTGCCAAATAGAGGTTCTAAAAAAAGAAGGCTATTCAAACCGACAGATTTCTGGAGTTATTGAGCGAGCTCCACAAACCATCCATAATGAAATCAAAAGAGGGACAGTTACACAATTAAAACGCCAAAATCAAAATGGCAAAGTGTATGACTATTATGATTCTGTTTATAGCGCTGACGCAGGACAATCTCACTACGATAAAGAGCGTCTGAACTCTGGTAGACGGCCCAAATGGGCCGATACAGATGCTTTTACTAACTGGGCTGATGACAAGATGATCCATGAAAAATGGTCCCCAGATGTTGTAATTGGTTTTGCCTTAAATCAGGGATTGTTCAATCCTTCAATCATTCCTTGCACCACCACTCTTTATCAGTGGATTGATCGAGGCATCATGAAAACAACGAACTTAGACTTGCTCGAAAAGCTGTCTCGCAAAATAAAAAAACAGAATCATAAATCGAATCTTAACAAGCGCATATTAGGAAAATCCATAGACGAGCGTCCCGAAATCATCGGAACTCGAGAAACATTCGGCCATTGGGAAATCGATACTGTTGTAGGAAACAAGGTGAAATCAGATGCCGTTTTACTGACGTTAGCCGAAAGGCAAACACGTTTTGAAGTCATCTTAAAATTGAATGGAAAAGACGCTCATTCAGTTGACCAGGCAGTTCATGTATTGCGAGAGCGTGCTGATGAACACTTTAGCTGCCTGTTTAAAACGGTAACCTCCGACAATGGATCTGAATTCACAGGACTGCACGAAGCCTTGCAAGATGTAGTGGATGTCTATTTTAGTCATCCTTATACTTCATGGGAACGCGGGACAATCGAGAACCAGCATAAATTGATTCGCCGTTTCCTTCCCAAAGGGAAGCCGATGACTGATGTGAACGAAGCTCAATGCTTACGAATTCAACAATGGATGAATGACTATCCTAGAAGAATCTTAGATTATCAAATACCACATGACTGTTTCGTGAAAGCATTCCAACAAGAACGTATGGCCACTTGATTCGTGAATTTTTAACAAACAGGACTCATTACAGTTCGATAGCTAGATATTAAAATGTAAAACAGAGTAACTACAAGTGGCTAACTTAAACTTGAAATTTACGAATACATTCATACTAATAATGACTAGCATAAAAGCTTATTTATCTAAACCAGGTAAATGCCACAACTCACCTAACATTAAGTCATAATCTCTTGGTTGTATAATCTCAAATCCTGAACCATTGGTAAATGTCATTTCTCCAAAATAAATATCTCCATTAACATTATATAAATCTACACGAACATGCGAAAAACCTTTTGACAATTTTTGGGCAAGTTCAATCATTAATTCAAAATTCTCTGGTACAGGGATCTCATCCTCAGAGTTTCTATATGTGTATTGTTGCCATGGCTGTAATTTCCAATTCAAATCGTATACATTTCTTTTATGATCATCAAATCTGCTTACGTCAATCCAACAATAATAAACTTGTCCATCAAAGCATAAAAACTTATAGTCATTAAGTTCTCCATTTTTATCTTCAAGATATTCTTCAGCAATAATTCTTGGCTCTATATCTTTATAATGTAATTCTAGACCGGTAAAATAAGTAAAATCTAACTTCATCCATTTATCAAATTTCTGTTTAGCTTTATTCTTATTAAACGTTTCTTTATCTTTAACTACTATGTTCCATCCAGAGCCGTGATTAGTTTTTTATACAAATTTATCTGGTATATTACTAAAATCAATATCTGAGAAAGCATCCCATACACCTAATAGAGGTATTAAATACTCTTTCCCTATTCTATTTTCAACCCATTTTCTCACTAAATACTTATCTGTTAGTTCTTTTTTTAATTTACTATCTTCATAAAGCTTAGCCCACTGCATTTTTTCTGTATAGGTTTTAGGATTAGAAAGATTTAGTTTATTTCCTGTGGCTTCATTGTATAACTTTGATAGAACGTAGGGATATTCATCTGATTCCAAGGATTTCATGTATTCATATCGATTGGAAATTCGTTTCCTTAAATAACTACTATATAGTTTTGGAAATACAAGTTTTAATAACTCTTTATTTCTGCTCATAAAAGCCCTCCATAGTGTGACAAAAATGTATATTTAGCAACAAAAATTTGATATGAAGTTATAGATAAATTCACATTAGATACAGTTGTAGCGATACTACCCAAACTTTACTTCTATTAATAACACGACTGATTCGCTATTAACTAAAACTAGTAATATTTGGTTTAATTAACATAGGTGTTGACAATTATAGAATGTGTGTGCTCTGTAAAAATGTTTTAGTAAGCCACTAAATTTTACTTTCTTAAATAGCTGTTCTAAAAAGTCTGTTTTTTTCTTCTTTTCAATAATATATTTCTTGTAATAATCCTATTTTTCAGCAGTTTGTTCTCGCGAATCAAGTTTATAATTAGTTATTGTAGAAAAACTTAATATATAAATCCAGTATACTGAAAGAAAATTATAGCTAAGTAATTGTTTTTCAAAAAACTGATGGGCAATCAAAGCTATTAATATTGATACTATTATGGCATTATTTTTTAATTGGTCTCTATTTCTTGATTTCTTTATTTGAGAAAGACACATTTTTATTCCAAAAAACCAAATCATTAAAAAAATAATGAGACCAAATATTCCAACTTCCGCAACTAAACTTAAATATATATTATGTGCACTGGATGAAAAATTTTTGATAATAAGATCTTTAGAGTTTCCAAAGCCTACTCCTCCAAAAATATTTTGAGAAAAGGAAAACAACAATTTATCCCATATTACATTGCGACTGCTTAAGCCTTCAGAAAATCTACCAATAGAAGAAAAACCCATACCAAAAAAAACAATTAAAGCTACACAACTCAGTATGATAGCATAAATCACGAAATTCTTTTTTCTTTTCGATGTTATAAATTCAAAAAGGACTATAATTATTAGAATAGAAATCAATGAACTTCTAGATTGAGTTAAAATCAAAGCATATCCTTGTAGAATTACACTAACTAAAAAAGGTAGTAATTTTACCTTCTCAGCTTTTAGGAGATATATTGTTGAAGAAAGAGTTATTATTAAAAGCCATCCTAAAATGTTTGGATTAGTTGTTATAGATGATATTCTATAACCGAGAGAAGCATTTCCCACTGTAATTTGCCCAATTGTTAAAGGACCAAAATCTACTACTAATCCATACTTATTAAAAACCACTCCTAATTCGCCAAATAAATATAAAATAATTCCAAAAAGAGAAATTACTATTCCTATAATCATTAATATTTTTGACAACTTATTAAATGTTTCTATTGGATTTGAATCCGTAATGGTAAGCATAAAAACTATGCTACTAGGTATTATTAAAAGTAAACTCTCGGTTAAAGCGTCTAACGTGTAGTAATAAGTCACACTTGTCAATATTACTACAAAAAGAGCTAAAAATAACACTATCAAATACTTTTGATTTTTATTAAAGTTTACCGTTTTATTTGAAATTGTTATCAAAAATAGTATCAACAAAACAACCAAAACTAGAGTACCAAAGGTTGGGAAATTATAAACTATGAATGCACTCTCTTTAAAAAGCATAGCTAATAAGAAAAATATTATAACATTTCCTAAATAATTTTTTTTAGTCAATTTAACCTCTCAAACTAGGAATTAAACTACTACTCCATTAATTAATTTTATACAAACTACTACAGCTATTTAAACAAAAAATAATTCTATACTTTTATTAAACTTTTCTTTTTGAGAAACTACTTTTTGACGATAAAAATCAAAATCATCCACGTAATTATCATAATCTACTATAAATTTTTCAATTAATTCGATAATTGCATCTATGTTTTCGTCGTTTTTTTCAAATTTATATTTTCCAGGAATTGGTATATCAATATCATTAGCCGCACTCCCATCTCTGCCTGTAACTATATTACAATTAAACATTACAGCTTCGCGAGGAATTCTTTCTGGACCTGGAAAAAACCCAAAATCAATATATACTTTAGCTTTTGACATTAATTTACTTATTTCTAATGGTGTCATATTTTCAATGGGTACGTAATTTATGTTTTTCTTTTGCTGTTCCGATCTCTTAATAATTTTTTTTGTGAAATCTAAACCTTTTTTTGGATTGTACAATACTACATTAGTTTTATTAAAGGTTTTTTCTTGAAAATACTCATCTCTCAAAGGTCCACAAAGATAGCTCATTTTGTTTTCAGCCACACCATGGTTCTGTAAGTATAATCTTACATATTCACAATTATAAAAATGATATACCTCTCTTTCATTTTCCCTGAACTTATATATATCAAATTTAAATTTTCTAAATGTTAATAATCCTATCATAGAAAATAAATTCAAAAATCTAGGTATACCTCTTCTTTTAGAAAAGTCTTTAGTTCTATTAATTGGTAAATCTTTAAGGTAAAAATCAAGTGACAACCACCAGATCGCTTTTTTTATATTTTTATATTTTTTTAATACTTCTGTATACGTTTCTGGAACAATTAAAAGATTATCTTTACTATCAGGAATTTGCTTTACAACAGGTATATTATATTTTTCAAATTTTTCTGGTACTTCTGTAGAATTTGAATCTGCATACATAATGGAACAATCTAAACCCAATTCTCTTAACTTATATGCCAACTGATGTAAACTTTCAGGTCCCCCACTCGTAGAAGTGTTCATGCCTACAATAAATACTTTTTCAAATTTTTTTTTCACTTTATCACTCCAAAATAAAAATTCATAGACTCATAATCATACCTTTATAAAGACCATGGAAAATTTCTTTAATTTTATCTAACTTATTACTTTCATACAGCAGTACACTTAATAAAATTTTAGCTATTCTTATATAAGCTGTAAAAAGATAACTAATATTTCTACTTTTCCTAGCACAATATAGTAAATTCCTTGACATATAAAATTTTCTGAAAGCAGAATGGTTCATAACATTAACTTCCCAAAACAAAAACTTGTGCTGAGTTATATTTCCAATTTCATGTAATAAATCAACATTATAAACTTTAATAATTTTAAATGCGTTTTTTCCTAATCTATTACAATATTCAAAATCTACTAAATCAATAAATAACTTTTCGTCAAATTTGTCAACTGACTCCCAAATGTGTGTGTTAGTTAAAGATCCTGATGTAATACATTGATTTGTATATTCTATACCATTCGTCTTTTCTTGATTCCTAATATTATTTCTATCAATAATATTAGGGCATATTATACCAACATCTAGAATCTCTGTATATTTGCCAAGTTCAGAGATGAGGTTGCTCGGTGAAACAGAATCTTGATCCAAAGTAAGAACCCAAGAATAATTTTTCTTTTTAAAAAAGTCCATCCCCTGATTTAAGGCTGCAGCAACTCCTAAATTTTCTTTGTTATTGATGAAAAAGATTCTTTCATTATTTTCATACTCTTTTTTTACTAACTCAATATTCTTAGAGCCATTATCAACCAATACAATTTCTTTAACTTGGTTTATAATAGAATTAATATTTTCTTTTAATCTTACAATATTTGGATTAAATAAAACAATTACAGCTGATACATTACTCATTATTATTATCTCACTTCTCTATAAGTTATAGTGTCCTTAGCAAAATATCTATTATTAACATAAAATCAAACAAAAGAACACCACTTCGTACATTCTTGTTTTTTAGTAAATTTAAGCTACTTTTAAAATTCTGATCATAATAAGCTAATTCATTTAAAATTTCCTTATTTCCATTTGGTATATAGTCATTATAATTTTTTAATATTAACTTAGCTGTTTCTCGACGATTATGCCTATCTGTAAGAAATTTGGGTTTAATTTCTTTTGAAATTCTTTTCAATATGCCTTGATTTAACCCAGTTACATTGTCGTCGTGTTGACGATACTTAATGTAGCTCTTATCATCAAAAATAATATTTCCACCTAAGCTAATGCACAGCTTATATATCCAAGAATCATGTTCTACTTTTTTATTACAATCTTCCAAATTAACTATATTAGAAAAAAATAGCAATTTCCTATTAAAAACCATTGTGCATCCAGCAACTCTATGTCTAACAAAAGAACTTCCTAGTGATATTTTCATTTCACTATAATCTTTTTGTTTTAGAAATTCGCCTTCGTCGTTTACATAATTTAGATTTGAAAAATATAAGTTAGGTTTATCTTCGGGGAACACTTCTAATTTTTCTATGGCCTTATATGTTTTTTCTTCTTCCCAAATATCATCTTGATCACAAAAAGCATAATAATCAGAATTCATATTAAATTCTTTAACTTTTAAAGTTAAGTTTAAAAAACTTTTTCCATAGCCTACATTTTCACCTGCATAGTATTCAACTCTACCACTATTTTTGTATTCTTTTAAAATTTCTACAGTTCTATCGGTAGAGCCATCATCTCTAATTAGTATAAAAATATCTACATTTTTTTGAGTGAGTAAACTATCAATTTGTTTTCTCAAGTATTTTTCTCCGTTGTATGTAGATAGCAATACTGTAACTTTTCTCATCTTAATTTCCTCTCACCTTGTTGTAGACCCCAACATATTAGAATATATAAGTCTCATCTCTTTATTGATTGTGTCTAAAGAATAATTTTTAGCTTTAATTAAATTTTCATTTGAAAATTCATTTTTAATTTGAGGATTATTATAAATTTGCAGTATTTTATCAGCATACTTCTCAGCTTTATTATCATCAACTACGAAACCGTTTATGCCATCTTCCACCAAATCAATATTCCCTCTACAATTACTTACTACTAAAGGTAATCCTGTAGCCATAACTTCCATTATATTTACGGGCAATCCTTCTTGTTTAGAAGCAGATACAGCCATATCTGAAACCATGATTAAATTATTTATATCTTCTCTGTACCCCAAAAGTCTTACTTTCTTTTCTAAACCCAATTTCATAATTTTGTCTTTATATTCTTTTTCTTTCTCTCCTTTACCAACTAGTAATAAAATCGCATTTTTGATTTTAAAGTTTTCTACAGCCATCATATCAATTAATACATCTTGATTTTTTCTGTCGCTAAGTTCTGCAGTATAGATTATTAGAAAATCTTCTCGTTCAAACCCATATTCTTTACGCAGCTTCATTTTATTTTCATCTGTTTGCTTTTCAAACTTATTTAAATTCACGCCAACTCCATTAACTAATTTAATTTCATTGCACTTTAATTTTTTTTGAGCTATGGTGTAATCTTCTTTATTCATAGTTATTAGACAGTCTGTAAATCTTGATAATATAAATTCCACAGGATAATATATAAGCCAATTTTTTATTGTTGCCCCTTTAAAAAAATGAAACCCATGTGCTGTATATACAATTTTAGTTCCTTTCTTCCTAGATGAACTCGCTGCTATTCTAGCTAAAAAACCTCCAATTGGAGATTGACAGTGTATTAAGTCATATCGCTCATTTGAGACTATTTTCTTTATTTTTTTATACGCTTTAATATTCATAGTACTAAATGGATTCCTGCTAATTCCTACATCAAAAGTCTTAATTCCCAGCTCTTCTAACCTTTTCTTTAAATTGTCTGCTTTTTCTTTCGGTATAGTTCCTGCATTTTTAAAATTTGTTAAGACATGTACTTCAGCGTCTAGTCCTTGTAATAAAGCTATATTCGGCATATTAAATTGTTCTATCATTGAAGCTACCGAAGTTAGTATAAGTACTTTTTTCATTATTCTTTCTGTCCTCCCTCCGATAAAGATACGTTTTTTTCCGTTAATATAATGGATTCGGACATATTTCTAATTTGATAATTATCCTGGTAAAATGTCAAATTAAAATCATAAACTAATGTTCCAAAAATCTTGTCGAAAATTTTTATTTTTTTTCTAAAAATCATTATTAGAGGATTAAATACTTTTGTAATTTTAATATTTTCTCCATTAACATTAGCAATCAATTTCACCATTTCAGAAGTGTTAACATACTCTCTGTTTTGAGGGAAAAACAAACCTTTTTCTTTGTTTTCAATCATCAACCGAATAAATTCTGTTAAGTTATCGATATGTAACATACTTCTTTGATTCTCAATGTTTGGAAAAACAGGCGATAGTTTTGCAAATTTTGATAATATAGGATAATTCCCTTTAGAGCCTCTTCCATAAATCATTGGCGGCCGGATAACTACAACATTAAAATCATCAGATTGTAATGACTGAATTCCCTTTTCTGCCAGAAGTTTGCTATTTCCATAAAAATTAATAGGGTCAGGCTTAGTTTCTCTTGTGATAACCTTTGTCTCACCAATTTTGCTGCTTGCTCCATATACAATCATACTACTCATAAATATAAACTGCTTAACACCTTCTAGTTTTGCTTTCTTTGCAATATCAATAGTTAAATTGGTGTTTACTTCATAATACAGATCTTCTTGATTTGCTTTTGTATCTTGATGAGCAATTCCAGCCACATGAACAACTACATCAAAAATTGAAAAATCAATATCTTTCCATCTACCATCACGCACTGACTCTTTTACAACTTCATATTGTTTAGGTTCTTTAGCCAACCAGTCTGCTAATTGGTTTCCAACGTAGCTATTTTTACCGGTTATTAAAATTTTTTTAGTCATTCTTTATAACCTCACGATTCTTCAGCGAGCCAGTTCCACCTTCTACAACACCCTCAGAATGAACAATACTTATAAAGGTTCCAATGAAACATTTTACATCAAACAGAAAATTCATTTTTTCAACATACTCTCCATCCAATATGGCTTTTTTTTCAATAGGTAGTTCATCACGACCGTTAATTTGTGCCCAACCAGTCAGTCCTGCTGGTACATCGTTGGCACCATATATATCTCTTTCAGCAATCAAATCATATTGATTCCATAAAGCAGGGCGAGGACCAATAATACTCATGTCACCTTTAATAATATTGAGGATTTGAGGGAGTTCGTCCAATGACGTTTTCCGAAGAAATTTCCCTACTCGAGTAATCCACTGATCAGGATTTACCAATAGATGAGTTGGAGTATCTTTCGGAGTGTCTATCCGCATTGTACGGAATTTCAAGATGTAAAAGTGTTTTTTATGTAAACCAACTCTTTTTTGTTTGAACAATATAGGTCCTTTAGAATCCAGTTTTATAGCTATAATCAATAACAAAAAAACAGGAGATAATGCAATAAGCCCTAAAATAGATAACAGAATGTCCAATACTCTTTTTACTTTTCTATACTTCACTCTATTGTCTCCTCCTTATTCCTCTAAAAAAAACAAAAAGCTTCAATCCTTTACTTTGCTTTGCTGAATTAAAGTTTTTTATTGAATTGTTAAACAAATACTAAACCTTCGCTCGTTTCGCTTGAGTCTTTTAGTGCTTCTTCTTTCACCATTGAATATCGTCCATTGGCAAAATCTACTAATTTTGCTTTAAGTTGTTCCTCATTATACTGTTCTAGGCTGTGAACAAAATGCATTACTTCAGGTAAAGGTAAGTTGTTTACTTTACCAACAAAGATTTTTTCGAACACCTTCTGATCCGTGTGTTCACTACCAGCGAGAAGTTCCTCATACAATTTCTCACCAGGTCTGATACCAGCTTCTACAATAGGAATTTCCTTTTCTGTATAGCCGCTAAGCTTGATCATTTTTTTAGCTAGATTAATAATTTTAACCGGTTCCCCCATGTCTAAGACAAAAATCTCTCCGCCTTTTGCTAATGCTCCTGCTTGAAGCACTAAACGACTAGCTTCTGGAATCGTCATGAAGTAACGTGTCATTCTAGAGTCCGTCACGGTAATTGGTCCGCCGTTTTCGATTTGTTCTTTAAATAACGGAATGACACTTCCACGACTGCCCAGCACGTTTCCAAAGCGAACTGCTACGAAATTCGTTTTTCCCTTTTCGTTCAATCCTGTGACAATCATCTCAGCAATTCGTTTAGTAGACCCCATCACGTTCGGTGGGTTTACTGCTTTATCAGTAGAAACCATTACAAAACTTTGTACATTTGCTGCTTTAGCAGCTTCTGCCATATTTTTAGTTCCATAGACATTGTTTTTTACAGCTTCTGTCGGATTGTACTCCATTAATGGCACATGTTTGTGAGCAGCTGCATGATAAACACGGTCTGGTTTATATTCTTCCATAACTGTAAAAATACGTTCTCTGTCTTGGATATCAGCTATAATCGGAACGATTTCTGTACTAGTATGTAGATTGTTTAATTCCTTATTGATTAAATAAATGGAGTTTTCTCCATGTCCTAATAGTAAAATCCGTTTTGGTGAGAAGCGTATAATTTGTCGGCATATTTCTGACCCAATTGAACCTCCAGCTCCGCTTACGAGAACAGTTTGACCAGATAGGTTTTCAGCTATGGTTTCCATATCCAATTTTACTTCTTCACGACCCAATAAATCGACAACGTCAATTTCTTTAAACTTGTTGACTTCATACTTGCCTAAAACTACTTCTTCTACTGAAGGCATTTGATTCACTTTCGCATTTGTTTTAGCACAAACTTCAACAATGTCATTCAAGTCTTGAGGCGAAAGTGAAGGAATAGCTACCGTAATTTGTTCGATTTCATGAAGTTTGACCAATTCTGGAATATCTTCTACTTTTCCAATAACCGGCACACCGTATAACGTCATGCGCTCTTTAGCTGAATCATCATCTATTATTCCAATCAGTTCCACTTCAAAGTCATGTCGTTGAAGACTTTTGATAAACAAACTGCCACCTTGTCCTGCTCCTACAATCAAAGTTCGTACTTTTTGAGTAACTTCGCCATGAACCGACAGTTCTTTCAATTTTTGTTGATGTTCGTTATAAATCCGCCAAATAATCCGACTTCCTGGAATAAGTGCTACAGAAAATAGGTATGTCAATAACATGAAGCGAAGACTAATGGATTCTACGAACGGTACGGATATCAATGAAGCTGCAAAAAAAGCTAACGTGACTGCTGCCATATGATTAAACGTTTCTCGAATACTCGTGTAGCGATTGATTTTGAAAAAAAGGTGGAAACGCAAGGCAAAGAACAAGTAAAACACCCAGCTTAGACCGAGGGCAATCCAAAAATCTCTTGTTAATAATGAAATGTAAGGTTCTAAAAATATGTAAGAAAGAATACTAGAAGCCAGAATAGCAAATATATCAAACGCTAACAGTACCCTCCGCTTCATTTTGCGATTTATCACTTAATCTCTCCTCCTCCGCATTTTATACTGAATTTACAGCAAAAAATGAATCTGCAATTTTTAATCACCTGCTAAAATGGTGATGTGGATTCACTTTTTGCCTCCTGTATGATAGTTGCTATCTATTCTTCTCCGTAATAGTAATAATAGCTATCACTTGCTTTTTCTACTCTGTTGAAAATAGCTCCTAAAACATTGGCATTCACCATTTCTAATAACTCTTTTGATTTAAGGACTTCTTCTTTGGTGGCTTGCCCTTTTGGTAATACAAAAATGGTACCGTCTGCTTTACTCGCCATCACTTGTGCATCTGTTACTGCAAGAACCGGAGGCATATCATAAACAATAAAGTCAAATTCTTCTTCCAATTCCTTCATTAACTCGTCCATTCGTTTAGAGCCTAAGAGTTCAGCCGGATTTGGCGGTATAGCTCCACTTGTTAAGGTATATAAACCTTCAATGTTAGTGCGATAAACCATATCTTCAATTCTTGTCCCACGGTCTGTTAATAAGGTAGTTAATCCATCATTATTGCGGACACGGAATGTTTTATGCACAGTTGGTTTACGCAGATCAGCATCTACTAAGAGCACTCGCTTGTCTTCAGAAGCAAATGTTGCAGCTAAGTTAGCTGAGATAATGGATTTACCAGATCCTGGTCCTGAAGAAGTAACGACTAAGCTTTTCAAGTTTTCATCTACCATTGAAAACTGGATATTCGTCCGTATAGTACGGAATTGTTCAGAGACAACTGAGTTAGGTTTACTTGAAACTACCAATCCAGGGCGTTCTTTAGTTCCTTGTGGTTTCTTTTTCATTCCAAACATTTCATTTCCTCCTTCTATACACGGCTTCTTGCACTGCGTGTTTCTGTATTACGCTGTGGAATTTGTTGTTCTGATTTCAACTCGTCTTCAGACATTTCAGAAACTTTCCCAAGATTTGTCCATCCAAGTTGTTCTGTAATAAACTTTTCATCTTTAACTGTTTTATCTAAGAATTCAGACACAAATGCTAAGCCGACTCCAATCATTAATCCCAATAATAGTCCAATGATCAAGTTTAAAGGAGTATTTGGTGAAACAGGACTTGTATTAGCAATTGCTTCAGAAATAATCGTTACATTATCTACGTTCATAATATTACCAATTTCGCTTTGGAAAGTACTCGCCACAGAATTGGCAATTTCAGCTGCATCATAAGGATTTTCATCCGTCACTGTTAATGAAAAGACTTGTGAATTATCTTGAGTTATAATTTGGATTTTCTCTGCTAATTCAACTGTAGTTAAGTTAGTCTTTAAATTTTGACTAACTTCATCTAAGATAACAGGACCTTTGATGATGTCTTTATATGTATTGATCATTTGTACATTAGTATTAATATCGTTTAACTGAATGCCTTCTGCCGATTCAGTGGTACGATTAACCAACACTTGTGTAGTCGCACTGTATTGTGGTGTGACAATAAAAAAAGTGAAGACTGAAGCAATGATCAATCCGATTAGACCTAAGCTCACAATCATGCTCATTCGTTTTTTTATAACATCAAACAGCTCAACTAAACTAATTTCTTCTTCCATGATTTCCTCCTGAACGGCGTTTTGCCAAAATATAATGAAACATTACCATTTGGATAGACCAATTTTGACAATGTTCTTTACTACTATAACACATTATTTCCTTGATACTATGGACAAAATGTTAAGAAAACACATTTTGTATAGACAAATTATGCCAAACATTTCTTTCCATCACAACTAGAATATGTGTTATTTAAAATAGCGTTCTTAGTATATCTAATTTTCAGATATAAATCTACATAAATAAGCAAAATAATACATAAAAACCTCACGCTGCACACTTGTAAGTGTAAGCATGAGGTTCTTAGATTATTTGTTATTTTAATTGGTTTCTGTTATAGAATAACCATATACAACAATGCCGCAAGTACTGCACCTAAGATTGGTCCTACTACAGGAATCCAAGAGTAATCCCATTCAGAGTTCCCTTTGTTTGCAATTGGCAATACTTGATGAGCAATACGCGGACCTAGGTCACGTGCAGGGTTGATCGCGTATCCAGTTGATCCACCTAAAGATAAACCGATTGAAAGAATCAATACCCCTACTACCAACGGGTTTAATCCATCTGTAAAAGTGTTTTGTCCAAACATCATAAGAGCAAATACCAATACGAAAGTACCGATAGTTTCTGTCATAACGTTGCTGACGTTGTTGCGGATAGCTGGTCCTGTTGCAAAAGTACCTAAGATAAATCCTTGGTCTTCAGTTTCTTTGAAGTGTGGTAAGTAAGTCAACCATACTAACGCTGCTCCCACAAAACCTCCGGCTACTTGAGCCAAGATAAATGGAAGTACTAAGCTCCATTCAAAATCTCCAATCATCGCCATACCAACTGTTACAGCCGGGTTTAAGTGAGCTGGTCCCATAAATCCTGAAACATAAACAGCAATCGTTACTGCTGCTCCCCATCCAAGAGCAATCGCAACCCAACCAGCTGCTTCTGCTTTACTTTTCTTCAAGTTAACGGCAGCACATACGCCGTCTCCCAATAACACCAAAATCATTGTTCCTAAGAACTCACTAAAAATTGTTAGTGTATCTCCACTCATTTGTCTACTCCCCTTTTAATTCTTTTAGATCAGATTCCGCAATCGCAGTTTCTAACTCTTTAGTATAGTTTGCTTTTACTTCATCTGTCCAGTTATAGTAGCGAGCCATTTCTGCGATTACTGGTTCGATGATATCGTCCAGTGTGTCACGCATGAATAACATATGGTTCGTACGACGAATTAAAAAGTCGTTTGGCGTCAGTGCCATTTCTTCGTCCATCGCATAACGTAAGCTTAATGAGTCAGCTAGCGTTAATCCTTCAATTTGTTCTACTTCATCTAGTAAAGCGAACACTTTAGGAGCATTTGAACCGTAAAGGTGTGCCAAGTATAGAGCTTCTGATTGGCTCAATCCTTTTTCAATACCCATTTGGGCTAGTTTTTCAGTTTCTTCTTCTACTTCTTGCGCATTGATGTCTCCACCTGATACAGGGTATGCAGAAGAGTCGATCAATTCGTAAGATTCGTTGAAGTCATTTTTCAAGATTTCGATAACTTTTCTCATTGCACCCACAGCCATTTTACGGTAATCCGTAATTTTACCACCGGCAATAGTGATCAATCCATCTTCATCAATGTCTAATGCACTTCCACGAGAAATCGCTGAAGGGTTAGCTTCTGATTCAGAGTTGCTTGTTTGAATATCTTTCAATGCATCTTCTACAGTAATGCGATCTACTTCACCTTGTTGGTATTTTTCGATCGTAGAGATTACATTGTCAAAACTTTCGTCTGTAATTGGTTGGCTGTTTCCACCATTGTAGTCAGATCCGCCATTTGTAGAGATCAATGGGCGCAATCCTGCCCAGCTGGATTCGATATCGTCTAATTTGATATCAGCTGACGGGTAACGGTTGTTCACAACTTCCAATAAGTAATCCACATCATCTTGAGTTACTGTTGGGTGTGCGAAGTCGCCTGTATAATCTGTATCGGTTGTTCCAAAGTACGTTTTTTCTTCACGAGGAATCACGAATACCATACGACCATCATTTTTACCTGTATCGAAGTAAGTTGGTTGTGGAACTTGTAATTTATCACGGTCTACTACTAAGTGAACCCCTTTTGTTGGGCGCATTTGAGGAGCAGCGTCTGATTTAGCATCCATTTGACGGATCGTGTCAGACCAAGGACCTGTTGTGTTTAATACAATACGAGCTTTGATATCATATGTTTCGCCTGTTAATAAGTCTTCAACAGTTGCTCCACATACTTTATCATTTTCGTCATGTAAGATACCGACAACTTTTGTACGACTGACCATATGTCCGCCATCTTCAGCAGCGCGTTTGATATTTTCGATTACTAAACGAGCATCGTTGTTACGGTAGTCCAAGTATACTCCAGCACCTTGTAAGCCTTCGCTTTTCAGTTGCGGTTCGCGTTCTAGCACTTCGTCTTTTGACAATGTATAGTTTTCGTATTTTGTTCCTGTAACATTAGCTAATCGGTCATACAAGTCCATAGCTACTTTTAATGAGAACATTGAGAAAGTAGAACCTGGTTCGTCATAAACTGGCAAGATCATTGGATCTGCTTTAGGGATGTGAGGTGCAATACCTTGAACAACAGCACGTTCTTGTACTGTGTCAGCAACTACTTCTACGTCAAAGTTCTTCAAGTAGCGTAAGCCACCGTGAACTAATTTTGTTGAACGAGAAGATGTTCCTTCTGCAAAGTCCTGCATTTCCACAAGACCAGTCTTCAAACCTGAAGCAGCGGCTTGTAATGCTGTACCGGCTCCTGTGATTCCACCACCGATAATTAAGACGTCTAGCGTTTCTTCTTTTAGTGCTTTGATGTCTTGTTGTCTTCTTTTAATTGAAAAAACCATGACTCTTTTCCCCCTTTAAGGATTTAGTTTCTGTTGGTTGGTTAAAAATGTTTTAGGGTTTGTGTTTTTAAACGAGCTGCACGAACCAGCCTGTTGATATGTGTTTGTAGCCGTGAGGCTACGGTCATTAATTTGTTTTCTGCTTTTTAAAACGAGTTGCGCGTAGCAGCCTACTCTAAAACGAGTTGCGCGTAGCAGCCTACTCTAAAACGAGCTGCGCGAACCAGACTCCCTATGATTTCGTTTTGGCTTTTTGGTGGTAAAGAGCACCACCTAAAAGCCAAAATCGAACTCTACGGGAGTCTAAACGGTTCGCTCCGCTCTCTAAGGTTTGAATACTTGTGTTGCTTTTACGGCTAGTTTCCAGTTTTGGTAAAGTTTTTCGCGTTCTTCGTCGGACATTTGTGGTTCGAATGTGCCGCCTTCTTCGTACATGTCTTTGATTTCTTCGATGCTTTCCCAGAATCCAACTGCTAGTCCTGCCATGTAAGCTACTCCTAGTGCTGTTGTTTCTAAGTTGTGAGCGCGTTGTACTTTTGTTCCAATGATGTCTGCTTGGAATTGCAACAACCAGTCGTTGTTCGCTGCTCCTCCGTCTACTTTTAATAGAGGGATTTCGATTTCTGCGTCTGTCTTCATTGTATCAATAACGTCGCGTGCTTGGTAAGCAATTGCTTGTAAAGTTGCTTTTACGAAATCTTCTCTGCTTGTTCCGCGAGTCAATCCGAATACTGCTCCGCGTGCGTCTGAATCCCAGTAAGGTGCGCCTAGTCCTGTAAAGGCTGGTACAACAAATACTTCGTTTTCGTTCGTTGATGCTTTAGCCATTTCTTCTGAATCAGAAGAACTTTCTAACATTTTTAATCCATCACGCAACCATTGAACAGCTGAACCTGCAACGAAAATGCTTCCTTCTAATGCATAGTAAACTTTTCCGTTGATTCCGTAACCGATAGTGGTTAATAAGTTGTTGTCTGACAATTGCGGTGTTTCACCAGTGTTCATGACGATAAATGAACCTGTACCGTAAGTATTTTTCACCATTCCTGGTTCGAAGGCCATTTGACCGAATAAAGCAGCTTGTTGGTCTCCAGCCATACCTGCGATTGGAGTTGAAGCTCCGTAGAAGTGGTAGTTCGTTGTGTGACCGTAAACTTCAGAGTTCGATTTTACTTCAGGCATCATTGAACGAGGGATGTTCAATAGGTCTAGGATTTCTTGATCCCATTCTAATTCGTGGATGTTGAACAACATTGTACGACTTGCGTTAGAGTAGTCCGTTACAAATGAGTCTCCGTCAGTTAATTTCCAAGTCAACCAAGTGTCAACCGTACCGAATAACAATTCGCCTTTTTCAGCACGTTCTTGAGCGCCTTCAACGTGGTCTAAGATCCAGCGGATTTTCGTTGCTGAGAAATATGAGTCAATGATCAGTCCTGTTTTCTTGTGGATCATGTCTGCATGTCCGTCTTCTGCTAATTTAGCAGCAATCGGTGCAGATTGGCGTGATTGCCATACGACTGCGTTATAGATTGGACGTCCTGTTTTTTTGTCCCAAATAATAGTTGTTTCACGTTGGTTAGTAATCCCGATAGCTGCTATTTCAGCTGGTTTGATACCGGATTCAATAAATGCCCCTGCAATGACAGACTGCACTGAATTCCAGATTTCGTTTGGATTGTGTTCTACCCAACCGCTTTCAGGAAAAATCTGAGTAAACTCTTTTTGTGAACTTCCAACGTTATTAGCGTTTTTGTCAAAAATAATAGCTCTTGAACTCGTTGTTCCTTGGTCAATGGACATGATGTATTTTTTTTCAGTCATTTTAATAGTTCCTCCTTGTGTATGCAAGCGATTTCTAATTGATGTGTTTATTGTAATACGTTTTCACACCAAAAAAATGTCATGTTTTTGGCAGATAAGCAAAATAAATGGCATTTTTGTATACCCTTACAAACAAAACCCCAGTTGGTATAGATGAATCTTATTTTATTAACCCTAATATAACAAGAATTATGGTTATAAATCTAATGATTGGTATTGAATAATACTGGCAGTTTGTGCCTGTTTGGTTCATGAGAAGTCTTTTATAGACCTTTAGCTATTTTCAAAGAAATTAAAGGAAACATTTAGAGAAAGCCAGTTTATTGCTTATCTTATTATAGAAGAAACTAATTTAATTTTATTTATTATAGGATTCATCACTAATAAGAAATGAAAGAATACACCTAATTTGTGAGTGATTACTTTTTTCGCTTGTAAAACATCTAAAGTTGGTCAGTCTACTCATTTACTTACTAGTATTCCATAGAAATTTGTAGAGGTATTGGGTTGCTTATAGCCATGCAAAGGATGCAATGTGAATTACTGCAAGTTGACGCTTTAGCGTTTACTTGCAGTTTGAAGCTTGCAAGACTTGAGACGTTTTTTGGCTCAAGTCGCTCCCATGGCTATTCAACAGCAATCCAAAATACCGGAATAAATTTCTCTATCCAGCTTATTAACAGCGCAAAAAAAAAAGACGCCATCCCTTTTTGGAAAAGCGTCTGTTACAGTGTCAGATTTTGAATGATATTTTGGATATTTTTCATGTCGAAAGGGGATAAAATTTCAGAAAGGACATAGATCTCGGCTTTTCCATAAGGCGAACTGTCTCTGACAGGCGCGTTGGTCAAGACCAAGTCGTAGGCTTTTTTCGGCTGATATTTTTCTACTTGGATACCGTTGATGTGCCGCATGTTTAAAATCAGCAGATGATTCAATGCTTCTGTATAGATGGTTTCCATTTTCAAATCGATACCGACTTTTTTGATTTTTGTCATGTTGAACGTCACGATAGCTAACAAGCTGATGTACTTCAACAGCTCCATTTTCAATAAGCTGTCTTCCGACGACTCTTCGATCTCGAATTTGCCCATACTGATCATCCGTAATTGTTCAGCGAATGAGATCAAGTCTTTTCCGGTGAACTGCTTTTCTTTCGATAGAATCGTATCGTATTCATACACTTCGATTGCGCCTTTTAAGAAATACATCTTCGCGTGGATCTGAGACAAGTAGTAAAACATTTCTCTTTCCAGCATATACGGCAGTCTGCGGTAATTATAGTGGATGATGATCGTCTCAACGACATACGTATCGATCGTAGCAATCGGTGCTCGTCTAGCCCGCAGCAACGTATATTCATGAAAATCGTGTTCGGTCAATACGGGGAAAGCCAGCATAAAGACGAAATGCAGCATCGCTTCTTCTTCATCTACTTCAATCGAATAGCGGCTGAAGTAGCGCAACACCATCGAGCGCATTTTTTGGTAAAAGTGGTCTTCCATATAGGGCTCCATCAATCGGCGCAACTCTTTGTAGACTTTTTTTTTGCTGTTGACGCGGTTTTTGCTGATGTAAAGCCACACTTTCAACCGCTCTTTGCCTTCCGGTTCCAAATCGATGCCCATGAAGTTGATCGTTGCTTGCAGCAATTTGGCAACTTGATCGTCATTTTTCTTCGCCGCACTGGTTTGTTTGTCCGAGACATACCAGTAAAACTGATAATAAAAGTAGCGGATCTGCAGCTCTTCCCCTTGCAGTCGACCATTTCGAATCTTGATGTGGAACTCTTTCAAGTAATCGTTCAATTCTTTGATTTTTCGAAACAATGAAGATTCGCTGATCATCAGTTTTTGCGTCAGCTGTACGATTGAAAACTCTTGATGGCGATACAAGTAGCTGATGATTTTCACTTTGACCGACTCTTTTAGGTACACTTGATAGATGTGAGCCAGGGAAAATTCGTTGCTCATGAACAAGGTGATCATCGGTCCATCAAACTTTACTCGAACACTTTTTTTAAAAGGCTCCAATCGGTAAGCCAGCGACGCCAAGTCTTTGTCTAATGAAGCTCGAGAGACATCTAGATAGTCGACCATGTCGTTGTGGCTGACTTCTCCTCCGCTCAACACGAGTTTTTTCACCAAGTTCACTTCTCTGATTTCATGCTTCTCAAGAAAATTTTCAACTTTCATCCGTATCCCGCCTTATGTGTGGCCAAGCAACTAAGTTTGTCGTTTCAATAGTATTGGTAAAGGTTGGATGGAAAAAGAATTCCTTTTGACTCAGATCCTCCAACGTTTGATTTGTCTGGATAGCAAGAGCAAGTGTGTTGATTTTCTCCAGCACATCAGCTTTTGAGACCAGCTGAGCGCCTAACAGCTCGCGCGTTTCTTCATTATATACGTATTTGATTAGGACTTCTTCTGCAAATGGCAGACTGTTGGCTGGAACGATTTGCCGTTTGACACCTATAGGGTAGTCTGAAAACAAACCGTCCGATTCGGTCATTCCAGTACTTGCGATATGGTAGCCGAATGCTGACGTACCGATTGTCCGCAGCGATCCGTTGAATGTCTGTGCTGGTTTAACTAGGTTAGCTGCTGCGACGATACCGGTCCGTATGGCATTGTTCACTAGCGGGATATACATTGCTTCTTCTCCCATACAAGAAGGCAATTGGATGCAGTCTCCTACCGCCAATACATCAGGATGTGAGGTCCGCAAATATTCGTCCACCACAATCGTGTGGTCCATGTGCAAGTCGATTTGTCCGTCTAAAAAGCTCAAGTCCGGTCTAACGTTGACCGCTAAAATAGCTGTATCGCTTTCAATGTTTTTGTTTCCAAGCTTGATTTCCAACTTGTCTCCGACTTCATTAATAGCAGAAACGGTTTGGTTCATGTACAGCGCCACACCGGCTTCGTGCATTTCTTCTTGGATCGGCTGGATCATGTCTTTGTCGAAGTATTTGAACAAGACATAGTCCATATTTTCGACTAATGCCACTTGCTTCCCGTTTTTTGTCAGCAAGTCAGCTGCTTCTACCCCGATTTGCCCGCCGCCGATGATGGTGACGTGTTGGCTGGCTTGTAATTTCTCCAGAGCATCTTCCGCTTCTTTTAGACGTTTGTATTTCAGTACGCGGTCTGAGCCGCTTCCTTCGATTTTGTGCGACAACTGGCTCGAACCGGTCGCGATGATCAATTTGTCATATTCTAAAGTGATGGCTTCGTTGTCATGTCGGTATGTCAGTTGATGGTTCGCGGTATCGACTTTCTCGACAGTTGATTCCAGCAAAATCTTGATGCGTCGTTGTTCCAGGTCCGCTTCTTTAATGAAGTAAGCTTGTGACAGCGAGTCGATTTTTTTATCCAAATACAAATGCAGTCCATTAGGGATGTAGCCTAATTGAGGCTGCTTCTCCAATAAGCTGATTTCAGCGTTCGGGTGGTGTTTGCGCACTTCTAAAGCTGCCGTTACGCCAGCAAATGAAGCACCAATAATGGCTACTTTCATATAGATACTCCTTTGAATTCGTTTGACTTCAGTATACCATGTTCTTTTATTTAAAAAAGGGCTGGCCATTGCAACTTTATGGCAGTACGCAAAAAAGACTCCCATTTATTAGAGGAAGCCTTCTTGGTTATTGTATAAAGTCTGCTCTCGCAGTGCTTCAGCGCTTATTTTTTCATCCATAAGCTATTCATTTCCGACCGGTTTCGTGCTACAATAACTTGACCTTAATTAGAGATTCATATCTAATGATATGGACTGTAAAATTTCCTCTTTGTCCCCAGCCACTTCGATAAACTGGATTTCTCTAGCTAAGAAAGTATTCAAGTCTTCAAAAGTATACTGATTCTTTCGCAAGACCGTATCAAATGGGCAGTCCAGTATACCATCCGCGTTTAAAATGACATCTTTGTTGTCTACGTTTAAGCGAACGGTTTCATGTTGACCGATAATGACGTAAAAATAATGCTTCTGCTGCGAGTTATCTGAAGTATATTGCTGCTCTTCACTGATCACCACTGTTCGCCTGCCTTTTTATGGGCCTCATATACACAAAGCCTTTTTATTTTTAGAGTCTATAAACGAGCATTTCAACAATAGTATACCTATTAAAAACAGTATTAGAGCAAAAAGTGACAATAGTAACTAGACTATAGTAAGGAGTAATTCACATGGCTTATCAACCGATACCTATTGGTTCAACATTAAAAAAAATCCGCGAAAACAAAGGATATACACAAAAACAAATTTCAGATGAAAAAATGGCTCGATCGACTTACACCAAATTCGAAAATGATACGATCAGTCCTACTCTGCCTAAATACCTTGCTGTCATAGACCATATGGATATTTCGCACGAGGAATTCATGTATATTTTGCATGATTATCATTTAGGAGAAAAAGAATACTTCTTGCATTTATTTAAAAAATTGGAAAAACGCCCTACTCTTGCATTATTGGATGAAATTATTGAAAAAGGGGAAGCGTTAGTCCAAGACCGTTACGACCAATTAGTGTTGGATATCTTGAATGCTTGCCGAGGATATAAAGCGTTGTTGGAAGAACACGATTTAGAAAAAGCAAAAGGCTATGCTGAAAAAGTGTGGGAACGAATGGCAACGTTGGACAACTGGTACTTAGCAGAATTGCATGTCATCAATAGCATCTTATATTTGTTTAACAGTGAGACTGCAGTCGCATTCACTGATCGCGCCGTGAAAATCCTCTCAAAATACAAAGATTTTGACGAAGCCGTCACTTTACAGCACAGCTTTTTGCTGCACGTGACCAATTTGCTGATGATGGATAAAAAATATGAGCAGGCCTTAGTGTACTTGCGTTTATTGGATAACTCGAATGTTATGTTGGAGTGTCCTATCCTTTGGGGAGTCACACTGATTCGTAAAGAAGTGTGTATGACTAAAATTGGAGATCTTTCTGAACCGGGGCTGATCCATAAAGCGATTCAGCTGTTTGAATGTTTGAACCAACCGGATCTTGCAAGGTATGCAAAAGAAAATCCAGAGACTGTGTATAATCTCTATGCTCGTTTCCCAATTTCGCATATTAAAGCATTAGCGGTTTAAAAAAAGAGGTTGGAAAATTTTCCAGCCTCTTTTTGTTTATAGCTTTATTTATGAATGCATGACGCAATAATTAGTTACGACGTCCGCCGCGTCCGCCGCGTTTGCCTTCAGTGTTGCGTTTCAATGACGTCAAACGATCGTCACTGTCTTTTAAGAATGAACTCATCAATGTATCAAAGTCTTCTTTTTTATCTTTTTGTGCGTAAGAAGAATGATTTGTTTTTTGGTAACCTTGTCCTCTTGAAGAAGAACTTCCTCTATCGTTGCTTCGTTGATAATTACTGCTTGGTCTTGAACTTGAACTTGGTCTAGAGCTTGTAGCTGCGCTCGGTGCACTTGTTGGCGCTGCTGCTTCTGGTTGATCAACTGCTTTACGAATAGATAGACCGATTTTACCATCAGTACCGATTGTTAACACTTTAACCGTTACTTCATCTCCAACACTTAATACGTCGTGAATATCTTTTACAAAGCTGTCAGATATCTCACTAATATGAACCAATCCTGTTTTTCCATTACCCAAATCAATAAACGCACCAAAATTTGTGATTCCTGTTACTTTTCCAGGAACTTTACTACCGACTTCAATTGACATATAAAATTCATTTCCTCCTTGAATACTAGTACTGTCATTATAGCATGACTTCGTTTGCACATAAAGCTTTTTTATTCTCTCTCATTGCCGCAGTGGTGGATGTTGAACCCTTTTCCGGCACGTTAAACTCTTAGTTTTGATTAGCGTTTTTTGATTTTTCGTCGCTTTTAGCGGAGTCTGACTCTTCTAGTGTTTCCTCTTTTTGCGTTTTAGCCGCGTTATCTTCCGGGAAACTAAAAACAATCTCTCCTTCTTTCGATAAGTAATATTGGCTTCTAGCTAGCTTAGCTATGTATTCATCATCTTGAAGCTTTTTAACTTCATTGTGAAGATTTTCTTGAGTTGCCTCTACATGCTCCAACTCTTCAGCTGCTGCTGCTTTTTGCGCGTCCAAGTCAGAAATCAACTGAGTGTTTTTCACTAAGTTCATAGACAATCCCGCGATAAATAATCCACTGATAACAGCGATACTGGCTACTCGTCGTTTCCGCTGTTTTCTAAACTTGTTTTCGCGATGAGCTTGTACCGTTTTGGTTTGCGTATATTCGTTCCTTAATTGAGTTACCTTGCTTCTGTTTCTTTCTTTCATCCCTTACACCTCAATCCACAGTTATTTTTTCGGCTGACTGAACATTCTTTTTAAGTGTAACAATTTTTCAAATTTTTATCGCGTTAAACGATTTCTAAACAATATTGTATTTTTCTTAAGCAAATAAGCTCCCTTGCTCGCTTTTTTAGAAGCTGAAAAGAGATAAAAAACCCCTAAAACTCTAAACGCTTGATCTTGCAAACATTATACCAAGTATGCCTTTACATTTCTATCACGTTTTCAAAAAGTTTCAGCATTATTTTGTCTATAGATAGTCATTTTTTGTGTACTTATGATTAGGGGGGGGGCTTATTTCGGCCATGAGCTTGTTTTTTTCTTGCTCATGGCCGAGTTTCAGGCATGTTTAGTCCATGAGCTCGGTCGTTCCTCCGCTCATGGCTATTTACTTGATTCTGCTCGGCCATGAAGAGGTTTGAATTCCAGCTCATGGACTTTTTCAGCAGTTTTTCTGCTTCATAAGCAGATACCTAAACGCTTATTACTCAAGTGCATTCCCATTAAACCCCCTGAAGCTTTCTTTTCCATAATCAGGTTTCAGCTTTTCGGTCACGAAAAGTGTCCTTTTCTGCCTTGAGGTGTTGGTTTTAGCTGCTCATAGCCGAGTTGAGTGCTTATTTGGTCCATGAGCTCGGTCGTTTCTCCGCTCATGGCTGTTTTCTTGAAGCTGTTCGGCCATGAAGAGGTTTGAATTCCAGCTCATGGCATTTTTCCACAACTCTCCTTCTCACCAGCAGACACCGAAACACTCATTACCTAAGTGCATCCTCATTAAAACCTTCAAGCCTTCTTTTACCTAATAAGGTTTCAGCTTTTCGGACACGAAAAGTATCCTGATTGAATTTGCGTACCCTTTTGGAGAGTTTCTGCTGGAAAAAGAAACGCAAACAGAAAAAAGGAGCGCACTTTTTTTGTGCGCTCCTTTAAGTACCCAATTATTTTACAGTATTGCTCAAGATAGTGTACATATCTGCTGCTTCATCTTTTTTAGTCGTCTCGACCAGCTTGTCGATGCGGATGACAAGCGTGCGGTTACCGAATGCGATCGTTAACTCGTCGCCTTCTTTAACTGTAGAAGATGATTTTGCAACCGTTCCGTTGATTTGGATGCGGCCTTTGTCGGCAACCTCTTTAGCAATGGTACGGCGTTTGATGATGCGGGAAACTTTTAGGAATTTGTCTAATCTCATAAACCTAGCTCCTTTTCTTTTGCTTTGATTTTTTGCCAGATGGCATCTACTTCTTCAACTGTATTGGCTTCGACCCCGTCAAATACATGCGGGTGCCGACGTCTTAATTTGGTATTGATGGCTTCTAGAACGTCTTCCAACGTAAAAGCACCTGTTGATTCTGCGTAACTCGTTTGATACAAGATGTGGCACAACAAGTCGCCCAATTCTTCCGCCATATTGCGCGGATCCTTGTTGTAGATGGCTTCTACGAATTCGTCCACTTCTTCATGCAAGAACGGGATCAGCGTTTCATGCGTTTGCTGCTTGATCCAAATATCTCCGCCTTCTCCAGTGATCTCATCCAAATAAAACTGCAGCGTTTGGAACGACTTGGTACGTTCGTCTTGCTTTAAAGCGGGAACAAATAGCGCGCCTGATTTGGATTCCATTTGAAAAGAGGGTTCTTCATTCAAGGCGAACCATTCTACGTGTTCTTCTTCGGTTCCGGGTTGTTCAACGAAAGCTACCCGATGAGTCGAAGGATACTTTTTATCTAGGATAGACGCCACTAAGCTCAGCGCCGGAACCTCTTGGATGCCATCAATGATCACAGCTTGACCCGAAACGACTTGGTCGCCGTCCAGCTTGTTTACCGGGATCCATTGAAATCCAGCTGATGTATCTTGTTCGACTGCTTTAAAAACAGCTTCTAGTACAGATAATTCCATATGCTTCCCTACTTTCTCAGTACTCTTTTGCCAAATGGGAGTGACAACCATTCCCGAAGCGTCAAGAGTTTGAATGAAATAATGATTTTCACGAAAACGGCAGCACCCACTGCTACTCCAGCCAGAGCCAAGACAAACGACCCTAGACGACCAGCATCTAAACTAGTCAAGCTCAAAAGACTCACAGTTGCTAGAACGGTTGCTCCCATAATGAAGGAACTGGCAGCTAACTTCCAGCCGAATCCTTTTGCAAAGACCGCTATTTTGATTGGATCCGTCAGTTTCCACCAGCTGAAAGCCAGCGTAGACAAGAGCGCCAACACCGTTCCCAGACTAGAGCCTGCTGTGCCTAATAACACCACTAAAGGAGTATTGAGGATGCTTTTGACCACTAGCCCCAGCAGCAGACCTACAAAAGCTAAGCGGTGCTGATTGCGGCTTTGGAAAATAGCGTTCACTGCTCCGATCAATGAGGCTTCAAATACAGACACCACATAAATGGCGATCGTTACATCGCCTTCCTTGTCGCCGAACAACGTGTGGTTCAAGTAAGGCGTCAAGACGATCATCCCTATCGTTGCAGCTGCAGCGATCGTTGTCGTGATGCGTAAGAACGACTTCGCGATATGGTTAAAGTCGTTCGTTTTTCGTTCAATCACACTTGTCGTCAATGTCGGCAGCAAACTAGAAGAAAAGGCTGTGGCTACGACCATCCCTAATTGAACAAGCGGCTGGCCTCTGTCGTAAACCCCTTTGATGCTTCGGGCGACAGCAGGAGTGACTCCCGATTGAACCAATCCGTTATACAACGTGAACGAGTCGATCAATTGCAGCAAGATTAGCATGGCACTCAGTAAGCACAGCACCAATCCTTCTGTTCCTAACCGTTTCAACAGCGTTTGATAGGTCGGTAAAGGCACTGATTCTGGATACATGACACCAGAAAATGGGCTCTTTTTGTGATGAGATACCATAAACACCACCATCGTAACCGTTGCAGCCATTCCTGCGATCCATGCGCTGCTCATCGCATCCGCACCCATTTGATAAACGGAATCTTTGCTGGTTGTATAAGTATACGCCACCAACAAAATCACGGCTACTCGCACCACTTGTTCAACGACTTGAGAGACTGCGGTGGGAATCATTTGAAAGGTGCCTTGGAAATAACCGCGCGATACCGATAAGAAAGGCACCAGCAGAAATTGCCAGGACACGGCTTGAATGATGCCGCTGAGTTGGCGGTCTCCCATCCCGTCTGCGATCCTATTTGCGCCAAGATATAAAGCTAAAAAGATCGCAAGGGAAAATCCCGTTAACAGGATAAATAAGCGTTGTTGGACTTTTCGCTGCAGACCAGCTGGAGTTTCTGCAATGATCTTGGATAAGAAGACCGGCAACCCGTTCAGCGCCAGCGTCATCCCTAACCCGTACAGCGGGTAAATCTGCTGGTAGACGTAAAATCCCGTATTGCCGACCATATTTTGGAAGGGGACTCGGTAGACAGCGCTAAGGACTTTCGCTATAAAAGCAGCAATCGTTAAAATGACCGCACCGTTCATTGTTTTTTTCAGCTGCTGGTTTCCCATACATTTTCCGTCCTTCTTCTGCGTTTAGTTGTCTTGCTCTTTTTCTTTGATGCGGTATTCCGCAATGTGCTGCACAAATTTTTCGATGTGCCCCAACCATTTGTAAATGGATTTGAGGTAATCTTTTTCTAAGCGCAACGTTACTTTCAGCTGATCTTTTGCAGCTGCTACATTGGCTTTCAACGGTACCTCGCTTAACGCACGGAAGGTTTCTTCTCCAGGAAGAGTCTTCGTGCCTTCTTTTGAGAAGGTGATCTCTACTTCGTCGTCTTTGCGTCGGATATTTTCGACCAGCGCATATTCTCCGTAGTATTTGATAAGACCGATCGTCAACAGATCCGCTACTTCATCTGGGAAGTTGCCGAAGCGGTCGATCAAATCATCTTGCAGCTGCACGTATTCCTCGTGGCTGTTCAACTCGCGAATGCGTTTGTAAATCTCAATTTTTTGGCGTTGATCCGAGATGTATTCGTTTGGCAAGTAAGCATTGATGCCCAAGTCGATCTCCACTTTGGTTTTCTTCTCTTTCTCTTCCATACCGCGCTTACGTACAACGGCTTCGCTCAGCATTTCAGAGTACAAATCAAATCCGACTGAATCGATGAATCCGTGCTGTTGTTTTCCAAGCAGATTACCGGCTCCACGAATCGACAAGTCGCGCATCGCGATCTTGAATCCTGAACCTAATTCTGTAAAGTCTTTGATCGCTTGCAGACGTTTTTCGCTGACTTCGTTCAAGACTTTATTTTGCTGGTACATCAAGTACGCGTAAGCCACGCGGTTGCTTCGACCCACTCGTCCTCTCAATTGGTACAACTGAGACAATCCCATGTGGTCAGCATTTTCGACAAACAACGTGTTCACGTTCGGCATGTCGACTCCCGTTTCAATGATCGTCGTCGTGACCAGTACGTCATATTGACCATCCACAAATTCATACAATACATTTTCCAATTGCGATTCCGTCATTTGCCCATGCGCATAAGTGATTCGCGCATCCGGAATCAAAGCTTCCAGTTCACTAACTCGTCTTTCGATCGTTTCGACACGGTTGTACAAGTAGAATGCTTGTCCGCCACGAGCCATTTCGCGCTCGACAGCTTCTCTAATAGCACCTGGATTTTGTTCCATGACATACGTTTGGACAGGGTAACGACTGGAAGGCGGTGTCTCAATAACCGACAAGTCCCGCACTCCCAACATCGACATGTGCAAGGTTCTTGGGATAGGCGTAGCCGTTAGTGTTAGTACATCCACTTGTTTTTTCAGAGCTTTCAGTTTTTCTTTATGCTTCACACCGAATCGCTGCTCTTCATCAATGATCAATAATCCTAAATCACTGAATTCCAAGTCATTCGACAGCAAACGATGAGTTCCTACAACGACATCTATCTGTCCGTTCTTGATACCTTTCATCGTTTCCGTTTGTTGTTTTTTAGTTCGGAAACGACTCATGATCGAAACGTTCACAGGAAAATCAGCAAATCGTTCCACCATCGTTTCGTAATGTTGCTGCGCTAAAATCGTTGTCGGGACTAAAAAGGCGGCTTGCTTGCCTTCTTGAACAGCTTTGAAAACAGCTCTTAAAGCAACTTCCGTTTTCCCGTACCCAACGTCTCCGACCAATAAGCGGTCCATCGGTTTTTTTCGTTCCATGTCGCGTTTAATTTCTTCCGTACTTCTCAACTGGTCTTCCGTTTCTGAATAAGGGAAGGCGTCTTCGAATTCTTTTTGGTATTCCGTGTCCGGCCCAAATGCATACCCTACTTCTTGATCACGCGCTGCATACAGCTGGATCAATTCGTCGGCGATGTCTTCTACTTTGCTGGCTACTTTGTTTTTCGTTTTAGCCCATTCTGTTCCGCCTAGTTTGTTGACTTTAGGTTTCTTGGATTCAGAAGATACGTATTTTTGCAGCAAATTCAACTGCGTGACTGGGATGAACAATTTCGCATCGTCTTTATAGATAATGGACATGTAATCTTGATGGACCCCATTGATCTCAAGGGTTTCCATTCCGACATATTTCCCGATCCCGTGGTTTACGTGAACGACAAAATCGCCAGGATTCAATTCGCTGTAGCTCTTGATCCGTTCGGCGTTGGTCATCGTTTGACGGCGAGTCGGTTTTTTCTTCGCTACTTTATTGAACAATTCGCGCTCTGTCAGCAACACAAACTTCTCAGTCGGCAGCTCAAATCCATTACGGAAATTCCCGATCACGATTTGGACTTGTCCGGTTTCTACCGCATCTACATCGACGATCTTGCTATGGATTTCAAAGTCTTCAAATGTCTGATGTACTTTTTGCGCTCGTTCATTGGTTGGGACGGTCACTAAAACCGTATGGTGTTGCTTTTCCCAACGAGTCATCTCTGTTTTCAATAGTGGCATTTGCCCAAAGAATTGCTGCATGTTGCGGTATTGGAAAGCATGGATAGCGTCAAATCGCACATTTCCCATTCCTTTTTGGAACAAGACAAAATACAAACGATCCGCTTCTGTTTCTTTGATGACAGATTTAAAATCATGCGAAAACTTTTGATTCTGCAATATTTGACGAGCCCCTAATTTGTTGACGACCCATTCAGATTCTTCCGTTTCTGCATGGCGTTCCGCTTCCAAAATGCGCGGGTAATCGTCCAGTATCATCACACTGTCGTTCGACATGTAATCCAAGATACTGTTTTTTTCGTTGTAGATATAATCGGTGTACATCACCAATTCATTGATCGACTCTCCATAATTGAAAGCATCCACTATCGGCGCCAGATTTTTAGCAAATAACTGCTTATCGGCATCGTCAGTAATCAAACTCTTATTGTGTTCTACCGCATCATTGAAGGCTCCAGCGTTTTGCTGCAACAGCTCTTTTGTATAGATCGTGTCGCTGGCCGGTAAAATCTTGATGGATTCAATCGTGTTCACAGAACGCTGCGAACCGACTTCAAAAAAGCGCATCGAATCGACTTCCGTATCAAATAAGTCAATACGAACCGGATTTTCTTCCGTTAGAGGATAAATGTCGATAATCCCTCCGCGAATACTGAACTCCCCGTGATTTCCGACTAATTGTTGGCGCACATACCCCATATCGACCAGCTTTTGCGCCAGTTCGCTGGGATCCAATTCGCCGCCCATTTCCACTTCAAATGAATTCTCTTTCCATAGTTCCACAGACGGTAATAATTTGCGCACACCAGCCACCGGAACCAGTACGATCCCCGGCTTACCGGACAATAAGAAATCCATCGCCGCAATCCGCTCACTGCGGGCTTCTGGCGAGGCAATGGCCATTTCGGCATACACCATTTCATCTACCGGAAAAATGTGCAGCTGGTCTTCATCGACCATTCCGCTGAAATCTTCCATCAATTGATTGGCATGGAATAAATTGTGCGCAATCACAACGATCGGCTTTTGCTTTTGCTCTAAGATGGCAGCTATAACTAAAGTTCTAGCTGAACCAGACAAACCGGTAATCAGTTGCGATTGCTTCTTACCGATAGGATCGATCACTGCTTTTACATTATCCATACCAGCCAGTAACTGTACTACATCTCCCATATCAAATTTCCTCCGTTTGCATCTTCTGCATTAGTTAAAATGGTTCATTGTATCAATAAATTCATGACCTTCCAGCCAATAGTTCGTTGCTTCAGCACTTTTTTTGACAGCATTCAACATGTCTTCATGCACTTCTTTCGGAAAACCGCTCAACACATGTTGAACTACTGTTTGTTTAGGATACGGGCGATCGATTCCGATTCGGATGCGGTTGAAATCTTGCGTTCCGATGTGTTGGATGATGCTCTTGATCCCGTTGTGTCCGCCAGCACTTCCTTTTTGGCGCAAGCGAACTTTTCCGACCGGCAAATCTAAATCATCGTAGATCACTAATAGATCTTTTGTGTCTATATTGTAATAATCCATCAATGGTCGAACAGCTCTTCCAGACTCATTCATGAAAGTTTGCGGTTTAATGAACAACGTCTTTTCTCTGCCTACCCAACCTTCTGCTACGTCTGCTTCAAATTTTGATTTGTTGAAAGTAAATTTGTGTTGATAAGCTAATTCATCTAATGTAATAAAACCAATATTGTGTTTTGTGTCTTGATATTTTTTCCCAGGGTTTCCCAGGCCTACAATCATCTTCATTGTGCACTCTCCAATTTGATAGTTAATGGACGCAAAAAAGCGCTGCACGAAACAACTTTCGCCCAGTACCACTCTTTTTTTACTTTTTACTAGTATAGCACAATTCAAATCACAAAAGGAATAGGATGCTTGATTTAAAAAGTTTATGAAACTTTTCACATGATAGCGTTTTAATTAATCGCTAACTCTGTAAAAATGATTCCTTTTCAAGTATACTGAAAGTAGTCCAAAGAGGATCTAACATACTTACAAAGATTATGGGGGAATTGAACATGGAGACTAAAAAAAACAACGACAATCAAAAAATTATTTTGGTGGGGGACGGAGCAGTAGGTTCTAGCTACGCATTTTCTCTGGTCACACAAAATATTGCTCAAGAATTAGGGATCATCGACATCGACAAAGCAAGAACAGAAGGCGACGCATTGGATTTATCTCATGCTTTAGCTTTTACTTCTCCAAAAAAAATCTATTCAGCTAGTTACAGCGACTGCCACGATGCGGATATCGTCGTCATCACTGCAGGAGCAGCACAAAAACCCGGCGAAACTCGTCTGGATTTAGTAAAGAAAAATATGCGCATTTTTAAAGACATCATTGGCCAAATCATGGACAGCGGATTTGACGGCATCTTCTTAGTGGCGACAAACCCAGTGGACATCTTAACTTACGCAACATGGAAATTTTCAGGACTTCCAAAACACCGCGTTATCGGATCAGGTACATCTCTAGACAGCGCTCGTTTCCGTCAAGAGATTGCTACTTTATTGGACGTCGATGCTCGTAACGTGCATGGTTACATCTTAGGCGAACACGGTGACACTGAGTTCCCGGTTTGGTCACACGCCAACGTTGCCGGTTTACAAATCTACGAATGGATCAAAGAAAATCCTGGCGTAGACGAAGAAGCTTTAGTAGATGTTTTCTTCAAAGTTCGTGACGCTGCTTACGACATCATCGAGAAAAAAGGTGCTACATTCTACGGTATCGCCGTAGCATTGACGCGTATCACTAAAGCAATCTTAGACAACGAAAACGCCGTATTGCCGATCTCCGCTTATTTAGACGGCGAATATGGTCAATCAGACGTTTACATCGGAGTTCCAGCAATCATCAACCGCCAAGGAATCCGCAAAGTCGTAGAGATTCCACTAAACGACTCTGAACGAAGCAAAATGACTCACTCTGCTGAAACCTTAAGAAAAATTGGTTTAGAAGCATTGGAAGAAGTTATGAACGAGCAATAGCCTATGAAATTTTGCAAGCCTCTCTTTTTGAGAGGCTTTTTTGTTGATGTGGTATTGATTTTCGGCCATGAGCACGGTAATTAGTTCGCTCATGGCCGGAATTCAAAATTAATGTGCCATGAGCCTACTGTTTTATCGTCTGATGGCTGAAAGGCTGCTTCATTTCGGCCATGAGCACTTTATTTACTCTCTTCATGGCCGAAAAAGGTCTGCTCTACAATTTACCCCACCTAAAAAGACCATTGCTTAAAGCAGGTAATTTATAAGCCTGCTTTAAGCAATGGTCTTTTCCCGATATTCTTTCAAAAGTCATCAATCTTTTAAGTCATTTCTTTTTTAAGACTTGTCGTATTCTCTTTTCTGGAACCATCCCACCGCACCACTCTTTTATAGCAGAAACACCCACTTTGCGTTCAGGAAACAAAAGTTGATACTCTTTCACATGACGCTCGATTGCTTCTTGAACCTTCTCTCTGCTCCCACACTGCTCACAACAGATCGATTGATGTTTGGGTGCCAACGACTCAATAAACGAGTTACAATTTAAACAAATCATTCCTTTTTTCAACATTTCGTATTCATACTGCGGCAAGTTATCTTCGTACTTTTTAGGTTGGTTTAAACTGCATAATTTATCTGCGAGTGCTGTATGCACATGAGTCAACGGTTCTAAATTTTTTTCTACTTGTTCGAAGTAGCTGTTTATATTTGTCGGTAAAACAAGATGAGAAAAGTAAGGAGCTTCATACAAAGAAAAATTCGGATTTACATATACAAGAACAGCTTCAACCGGCATATGACCATAATTGAGTTCTTTGAGCACCTGCTTTAGTAATAGTTTACTACGGGGAAGCCTCAGCAGTGGATTATAAATTTCTATTTTAGAATCTAGTTTGTATAAACTCTCTTCTCTATACACAAACTCCCCTTCATAATTCTTCACCTCACATAAAATAACTTCCTTACTAGTAATGATTACCGTATCTAATTGAACATCAACGCCTCCAATGGTGAAGGACAAATCTTTAAGTACTATGCAATGTTTTATTTTATCTATTCTGTCATCTAAACAGCATTCGCCACCATACCCTTTTGACAAATTCACATAACGGACGTGGTATTTATGTTCTAAAGTCATTCGATTCCCGAGCGCCTCCAACACTAGTAAATCATACGGCTTTCCCCTCTTTTGAGTCATCACCTTTACATCCCCTCACCAAATTCAACAGTCTCTATCTATTAAGATACGCAAATGAAATGAGATTCGGTGTATAAAGACTCTCTAGTGAGTATGTTCTTTTAGGTAATCAGCTTTTTCTGTTGTTAATGAAGCAAAGAATGATTACTTTTCGGCCATCAGCTGGTCTTATTCCCCCTTCATGGACGGAGATGGCCGAGATGTCGGCTATGGTGATCTGGATTTTCTGGCTCATGGCAGGATTTACTTGCCCAAACGGCCATGAGCACTCAACTTTCTTTGCTCATGGCCGAAAAACACTAAAACAAAAAGCTTTAGTGAAGATGCTCTTTTAGGTAGTTGTCTTTTCCACCTCTAAACCAAGCAAAGATTGATTACTTTTCGGCCATCAGCTAGTCTTGCTGCCCCTTCATGGACGAAGATGGCCGAGATGTCGGCCATGGTGAGCTGAATGTTCTGGCTCATGGCCGAATTCACTTGCCCAAACGGCCATGAGCACTCAACTTTCTTTGCTCATGGCCGAAAAACAAACTAAAAAAAAGCTCTAGTGAGTATGTTCTTTTAGGTAATTGTCTTTTCCTCCTCTAAATCAAGCAAAGATTGATTACTTTTCGGCCATCAGATAGTCTTGATTCCCCTTCATGGACGGAGATGGCCGAGATGTCGGCTATGGTGATCTGGATTTTCTGGTTCATGGCCGGATTTACTTGCCCAAACGGCCATGAGCACTCAACTTTCTTTGCTCATGGCCGAAAAACACTAAAACAAAAAGCTTTAGTGAAGATGCTCTTTTAGGTAGTTGTCTTTTCCACCTCTAAACCAAGCAAAGATTGATTACTTTTCGGCCATCAGCTGGTCTTGTTGCCCCTTCATGGACGAATATGGCCGAGATGTCGGCCATGGTGATCCGGATTTTCTGGTTCATGGCCGGATTTACTTGCCCAAACGGCCATGGGCACTCAACTTTCTTTGCTCATGGCCGAAAAAGAGCAACCTAACCCCAAAAAAAACTCCATCTCTCCGAAAAAACGGAAAGATGGAGCCTAAATTCAATAATGTTACTTACCAGCCAATTGATAAATCGCTTCTGCATAGATTTCCATTGCTTTGTATAATTCATCTAAGGGCAGGGCTTCGTTTTCTTGATGAGCCAAGCTTTTAGAGCCTGGGAAGTGTGCGCCGAACGCTACCATGTTTGGCATTTGGCGAGCGTACGTTGCTCCACCAGATACGAATGGTTCTGTTTGGTCGCCAGTTTTTTCTTGGTAAACGCTCATCAATGTTTTTACTAATTCACTGTCTTTTTTCACGTATAATGAAGGAATTGAGTCGTACTCTTCGTACATCAAGCCGTAATCTTCCGCTGCTTTAGTAATTCCTGTAACTAATTCTTCTTTGTCATACGTTACTGGGTAGCGGATATCCAATGTAATCACTGATTTATATTCGTCGATCACTAATTTACCTGTGTTCAGCGTCATTTCTCCAGATACTTCATCTTTGATTTCGCCTAAAAGACTGTATCCGTTTGTTTCGTTGCCGATTTTTTCAGCAATGAAGCGTAACGCTGGATGAGATTCTACTTTGTTCAATCCTTGAACTAATTTGTTGATCGCATTGATTCCTTCACCTGAAACACTTGAGTGAACGGATTTACCTTTGACGATAACTTTTCCGTCTTCTTCAACGAACTCAACATCCAATTGTTTCAATTCATCTACCAAAGCTGCTGCTTTGTCGCCATCATAGATTGCTTCTCCTGGAACCACGTTAGAAGCTTCTCCTAATGCCAAATTCAATGAGTCGCTGCCTGGACCGATCAAGTTGATTTCCCATAATCCTTTTTCAGCATATGTCAGAGGGAATACACCATCCGGAACGAAACCTAATGATGGAATCTCTTCTTTTTTCGTATAGTGTTCCATACAACGCCATAGACTTTCTTCGTCAGTTCCGAAAATGAATCGAATGCGTTTATTGAAGGTTACGCCCTCGTCTAAAACTGCTTTAAATGCATATAATGCAGCTATCGTTGGTCCTTTGTCATCTTGAGTCCCGCGACCGTAGATTACGCCGTCACGAACATCGGGTTCAAATGGAGGAGTGATCCATTTAGCTAAGTTTCCGCCTGGAACAACGTCTAAATGACAGAGAATACCCAGCATTTCTTCCCCTTCGCCGTATTCTGCATATCCGTAATAACCTTCTGGATCAATGAACGTTTTCATGCCTAATCGTTCAGAGATTTCCAATGCTTTTTCTAAACATTCTTGGATTTTTTCTCCAAATGGCGGGAAACTCGAACCGTCTCCAGCATTTACTGAACCGATAGCAATCAGCTCTTTCAGTGCTTCAATACTTTCTTGTTGGTGATTTTCTTTTACCCATGTTGTCATTCCTTGACCTCCTAGCTGAATTTTAATCTTAAATAAATAGTACCATAAAAAAACAGCGAACATACACCCTAATAGGCTAAATATTGAATGAATATACAAAAAAACCGGATCTGCAGCTGCGCAAATCCAGTTCATCGTACTTATTTATTATTTGATGGGAATTTCTTTTCAAATAGTGGGCTGACAGATTTATTTTCATGAATCCGTTTAATGGCATCTCCCATTAATTCACTCACACTGATTTGAACGATTTTGTCACTCATTTTGTCCTCAGTCAGTTGAATCGAGTCCGTAACAATAACTTTCTTCATAACTGAATTTTCAATCCGTTCGATCGCTGGACCGGATAAAACTGGGTGTGTACAACATGCATAAACTTCTGTTGCACCCGCATCTTCTAAAGCTTGAGCAGCTAAAGTGATTGTTCCAGCAGTATCGATCATGTCATCGATCAAAATACATTTCTTGCCTTCAACGTTACCGATAATATTCATTACTTCTGCTACGTTTGCTTTAGGACGACGTTTGTCGATAATCGCAATTGGAGCTTTCAGGAATTCAGCTAATTTACGTGCACGAGTAACTCCACCATGATCTGGTGAAACAACTACTGTGTCTTCATTAGCAATACCGTTGTCTAAGAAATAGTTAGCTAATAGTGGAGCGCCTAATAAATGATCCACTGGCATATCAAAGAATCCTTGAATTTGAGCAGCATGTAAATCCAGTGTTAAGATACGATCTGCACCAGCTCTAGTAATCATGTTCGCAACTAGTTTAGATGTAATCGGTTCTCTTGAACGAGCTTTACGGTCTTGACGAGCATATCCATAGTAAGGAATAACAATGTTAACCGTTTTTACACTTGCACGTTTTAAAGCATCAATCATGATCAACAATTCCATTATATTATCATTTACTGGACTCGAAGTTGATTGAATGATGTAAACATGATCTCCACGGATACTTTCTTCAATATTGATTCTAATTTCTCCGTCACTAAACTGATTTACTGAAATTTTCCCCAGTTCAACACCAACAACTTTAGCGATTTTTTCAGCTAAAGGCTTGTTTGAGTTTAAGGCAAAGATTTTTAACTTCGGATCGAAATATTGTTCGGACATAATGACCTCCACTTTCTTTTTTAGACGAGCTGCGCAAGGCTGCTTCCACGTCTATAAGTGGAATACGCCCTGTTAGTGAAAAGAACTAACTGGTCGTGTTCCTCTTATAGCCGGAAAGCATGACGCCTTGCTTCACTCTCTCATAACGTATCTTATCATCAAACTAATGTTAGTCATTTTCGTTCAAGAAATCAAGCCTTATTCCAAATTTTGCTTATTTACGAGGCATTTTTTTATAGTAATCTAATTTATTCACTTGTTTTGCTCTTGCAATAGCTAATGATTCGCTCGGAACGTCATCTGTGATCGTAGAACCGGCAGCCACATAAACATTTTCTTCTACTGTTACAGGTGCGATCAAGTTGGCATTACATCCGATAAAGGAGTTGTCGCCGATCGTTACGCGGTGTTTTTTCGCACCATCGTAATTTACGAATACTGTACCGCATCCGATATTGATGTTTTTGCCCAAATCAGCATCTCCAACATAAGTTAGATGTCCGACTTTCGTATCTTCACCAATGTTCGCGTTTTTCACTTCAACAAAGTTTCCGATATGAACAGATTTCCCAATATTGCTGTTAGGACGCAAGTGGCTGTAAGGTCCGACATTGCTGTCTTCTTCCATAACTGAATCTTCAATATTACTGCTGACAACACGTACACGGTCGCCGATCTTGCTGTTTGAGATCTCAGAATTTGCTCCGATAAAGCAGTCTTCGCCGATCACTGTTTTCCCTTTTAATACTACACCGGCTTCTACTACTGTATCCGAACCGATCACTACTTCACTGTCGATGTAAGTCGATTGAGGATCCATGAAAGTCACACCATTGCGCATGTGCTTTTCATTGATTCTTGCACGCATCAAACGAGTCGCTTCAGCTAAAGCAACACGGTCGTTTACACCTAGAGATTCTGCTTCGTGTTCCATTTGGTAAGCTCCGACGATCTCGCCTTTGTTTTTCAAGATCTCAATTACGTCCGGCAAATAGTATTCGCCTTGAGCGTTGTCATTACCTACTTCATTCAATGCTTCAAACAACAATTTGTTGTCAAAGCAGTATGTTCCAGTGTTGATTTCTTGAACCGCTGCTTCTACAGGAGAAGCATCTTTTTGCTCAACGATTTTTTCAACCGCTCCAGATTCGCTGCGGATCACACGTCCGTACCCAGTTGGGTCTTCTGCATGAGCTGTCAGGATTGTTGCTTTTGCTCCTTGATTTTGATGATAATCAAATAGACCAGTCAGCGTTTCAGCTGTCAATAAAGGCGTATCTCCACAAATGACTAATACCGTTCCTTCTTTACCGCTTAATAACGATTCTGCTTGCAATACGGCATGTCCAGTTCCTAATTGCTTTTCTTGTAAAGCATATTCTGAACGGTCTCCTAAGTATTCTTGAACTTTTTCAGCTCCAACGCCTACGATTGAGACGATTTTATCTGCTCCAGCTGCTTCCACTTGGTCTACCACGTGACCTACCATCGGTTTACCTGCTACAGGATGCAATACTTTGTATAATTTAGATTTCATACGTGTTCCTTGACCAGCTGCTAATACCACTGCGAATCTTTGTGTCATTTTCAAACTCCTCATAAGTGTAATTTTTAATTTTCATTATTTAAACGTTTTTATTTTTTCAACTGTTTTTATAATAGCTTAATAAAGGCTTGTTTTCAAGGAATGCTCATATATTCGTCTTTCGCACACTTTGGCCGCGTCAAAACTTTGCCACCTTTAAAATAGGTTTTGCATTCTCTCTTTAACTCGCTTAGACTAAAAAGAAAATGATAGGAGCGCATTTATGACCACACACTCAGAACAATTTTGGATAGACCAATTGCAATTGGACCCGCATACTGAAGGCGGTTTTTACAAATCAGTCTACAGCAGCGATCACTCTACGACCACTTGGGACAAACGCGAGCGTCCTTATTACACGAGTATTTATTTCTTGTTGAATCTATCTAGTCCGTCTCACTTCCACCGTTTGAAATCAGATGAAATTTGGTATTACCATACCGGTGAGTCCCTGACTGTCCATATGATCCACCCGAACGGCAAGTATGAAGCTGTCAAATTAGGTTTGGCGGCTGACAAGGGAGAAGTTCTGCAGTATGTGGTTCCTAAAGGGACGATTTTTGGTTCCAGTGTAGAATCCGATGAGCCAGACGCTTTCTCTCTGGTCAGCTGCATGGTTTCACCAGGATTTGACTACCACGACTTTGAATTGTTCACTCAATCTGAATTGCTGAAAGAGTACCCAGATCACCAAGAAATTATCGAGAAATTGGCTTATAAAAATTTACCTGAAAAATGATTCACGTGAAACATTTTGTGAAACTAGCGAAAGTTTTCGCCCGATAAAACTTGTGCAAGAATGTCGAGTTTCACTGGGGCTGCTTTGGTAATATGCTTGGTTAATTAGAAGTCTCCATTCTTTAATTCTCCAAGCCAAAACCTGATTACTCATATTAAAAAGGCCATGAGCTTCGTTTATAGCTGTCTCATGGCCGTCAACCAACTTCAAAAGCATCAGTAGCTGTACTTTTAAAATATGCACTTGGGTAATAGAGGTCTTAACTCTTTAACCATCTAAGTCAAATCCTGATTACTCATATTAAAAAGGCCATGAGCGGGGGAAAATTCACACTCATGGCCGAGTTTCTGTTCTAAAACTGCCATGAGCATTCAATTTAATCTCTTCATGGCCGAACGCAACCTCTAATTCGGCCATGAAGTTCGTTCCTAGGTGTCTCATGGCCGTCAACCAACTTCAAAAGCATCAGTAGCTGTACTTTTAAAATATGCACTTAGGTAATAGAGGTCTTAACTCTTTAACTCTCTAAGTCAAAACCTGATTACTCACATCAAAAAGGCCATGAGTGGAGAAAACTTCATACTCATGGCCGAGTTTCTGTTCTAAAACTGCCATGAGCTTTCAAGTTAATCTCTTCATGGCCGAAAGAACCATTAATTCGGCCATGAGCTTCTTTTTTTGCTGTCCCATGGCCGTCAACAAACTTCAAAAGCATCAGTAGCTGTACTTTTAAAATATGCACTTAGGTAATAGAGAAAGGTCTTAACTCTTTAACTCTCTAAGTCAAAACCTGATTACTCACATCAAAAAGGCCATGAGCGGAGAAAACTTCATGCTCATGGCCGAGATTCTCTCCTAAAACTGCCATGAGCATTCAATTTAATCTCTTCATGGCCGAACGAACCATTAATTCGGCCATGAGCTTCTTTTTTTGCTGTCCCATGGCCGTCAACAAACTTCAAAAGCATCAGTAGCTGTACTTTTAAAATATGCACTTAGGTAATAGAGGTCTTAAATCTTTAACTCTCTAGGTCAAAACCTGATTACTCACATCAAAAAGGCCATGAGCGGGGGAAAATTCATGCTCATGGCCGAGATTCTCTCCTAAAACTGCCATGAGCATTCAATTTAATCTCTTCGTGGCCGAACGCAACCTTTAATTCGGCCATGAAGTTCGTTCCTAGATGTCTCATGGTCGTCAACAAACTTCAAAAGCATCAGTAGCTGTACTTTTAAAATATGCACTTAGGTAATAGAGGTCTTAACTCTTTAACTCTCTAAGTCAAAACCTGATTACTCACATCAAAAAGGCCATGAGCGGGGGAAAATTCATGCTCATGGCCGAGATTCTTTCCTAAAACTGCCATGAGCACTCAATTTAATCTCTTCATGGCCGAATGTGCAACTTAAATCGGCCATGAGCCAGGTTTCTTGCAGTCTCATGGCCGTAAATTATCTTCCAATACTGCTTGAGTGTTTATTCATGACTTCAATTATTAATCAAAATAAAAAAGCGAGGCATCTGCCTCGCTTTTTTACTCTCTTCAATCTTCAAAACGCCTTGCTTAGCGCTCTTTTCTTAGACGCGCTGCGTAAGGCTGCCTTTCTATGATTTCATTTAAGGTTTTTGTTGGTAAAGAACACCAACTAAAACCTTAAAGTGAAATCTACAAAAGTCAAAACGCCTTACTTAGCGCTCTTCTCAAAGTAATTGCCTGGTTTTACGTGGATGGATTTGTTGCGGACGTCTACTTCGTCTACACATAACAATGAAGTATAGTCGTCTACCATTCGATTGCCTTGGAAAGTGGATTCTGCAAATACAGTGATACCCACCAATTCGGCTTCGAACTCTTCAATCAAGCTCTTCATTCCGTTGACGGTTCCGCCGCCTTTCATGAAATCATCTACCACTAAAACACGCGAACCTCTCTTCAGGCTGCGTTTGGACAATTCCATTTTTTCCACCCGATTGGATGATCCAGAAACGTAATTGATGCTTACTGTTGATCCTTCTGTAATTTTTGAATCTCGTCTCACCATTACAAATGGGACATCTAAGTAAGTTGAAACAGCTTGTGCAATAGGTACACCTTTAGTAGCTACGGTCATAACTGCATCTACTCGTTGATTCAAATACTGAGTAGCAATAATTTTTCCAATTGTTTTTAAAACGGCTGGTTCTCCAAGCATATCGGACAAGTACACATATCCTCCAGGAAGAAGACGGTCTACTTCTGATAAACGTTCACACATTTGTGTGATGAATTCTTCGGTTTCTTCTTCTGTGATGCTTGGGATATAACGGACGCCGCCTGCTGCTCCGGCGATGGTTTCTAAAATACCTGTTCCTCTATCTTTGAATGTTTTTTTGATGATAGTCAAGTCTTCACTAATCGATGATTTTGCTGAATCATATCGATCCGCGAAAAAGGTCAATGAGACCAATGCATGCGGGTTCTCCAGCAAATAACGAGTCATATCTATCAATCGTTCACTTCTTTTTACTTTCATTATGACACCTCTCTTTCTTAAGTCATTTTCTGGCCAAAGGGCTCTCTTCCTATTATACGCATTTATATGAATAAAAGGTAGTAAATCGGTGTGAAAAAGATAAAAATGTTCGTTTTTCCTCCTCATTTAACCTTTTTTTGACTTCAACTTTCGTATACGCGGAAAAATGATAGTTCGTTTTTTGCCAAATGAAAAATCACCCGATACTAGAAAGCATCAAGTGATTCCATTTGCAAAAGAATGTTATTTGCTTGCTCGAGCCAATGTCATCAGCTTTTTGCCGGCTGAAGTCAGGATGAATAAAGCAATAAAGACTAATGCAATCGTAGCTCCTGCTGGTGTTCCAGCATAATATGAGACCGACAATCCAGACAGCATACCAATCACACCGATCACCATACCGACTAAGATTACTGTATTGAAATGTTTACTCAATCGCATGGCAATAGCTGCCGGCAAGATCAAAATCGCTGATACTAATAATGACCCGGCAATCGGCATGATCACTGAGATTGCTACTCCGACCAGCACGTTGAAGCAAACTGACATCAAGCGGACAGGCAACCCTGTTGTGTAAGCTGTGTCTTCATCAAATGTCAAAACGTACATCGGCTTGCGGAAAACCAAGTACATCACGACTGTCAGCACACATAATACCGCTAAAATCAGTACTTGCTGCGAGCTGATGGTAACGATCGATCCAAATAAGAATTGGTCGATACTGATATTGGTTCCGCCGTCTACTAGGCTCATCAGTACTAAAGCCAATGCCAAGCCTCCAGACATCAAGATAGCTAAAGACACTTCAGAGTACGACTTAAACTCCAACCGCAAATATTCTAAAATAACCGCGACTACGATAACCACTAATAATGTCATGATAGTAGGGTTGAAATTTAATAAAAATCCGAGCGCAATTCCGACTAAAGAAACGTGAGACAGCGTATCTGCCATCAAAGACTGTCTGCGCAAAATCAAGAACAGCCCTAATATCGGTGCAATGACGGCGATTAAGAGTGAAGCTTGGAAGGCTCTTTGCATGAATCCATAGAAAAACATCTCCAAGGGGAATCCTCCTTCCGTACCAAGTGAATGTGGCGATCTGCGTATTCCTTGATGTCTTCGTGGTCATGCGTGACCATCAAGATGCCTTTGCCGTGAAATTCACTGTTGTGTTTTAATAATTCATAAAATTGCGTCCGCGACTCGATATCCATTCCAGTCGTCGGCTCATCAAGGATAAACAAATCAGGATCTGTCGCAAATATACGTGCTAACGAAATCCGTTGTTTTTGCCCACCGGAAAGATCCCCGACTTTTTTATTGCGCTGATCCCACATGCCGACAGAGTCTAGTGCTCGTTTGACATGGACATGGTCTTCTTCATCTAAGCGCTTGAACCATTTACCACGCTGGTAACGCCCGGATTGCACCAGCTCCAGTACTGTGCTGGGAAAACCGGCATTATAAGAAGCCACTTGTTGAGAGATGTAGCCTATCGCCAATTTTTCATTTCGTGTATTAACGGGAGAGATTTTTGCCGATCCGTGAGACGGCTTCAATAAACCTAAGATATTGCGCAATAGTGTTGATTTTGCTGCTCCATTTTCGCCGGTCAAGATCACGAACTCGCCTGGATCCACTGTGAAATGAATGTTTTGCAAGACCGGTTCGTCTTCGTAACGAAACGATAGATCGTCCACTTCAATATAGTGCATAGTATTCCCTTCTTTCTGTTCCATTCCTGTTTTTATCGGATGCTTAATTTCAAAGCTTCCAAATTATTGCGCATGGCTGTTACGTAGTCAATGCCTGCTTCTTGGTCTTCTTTAGTAATGCCTTCGATCGGGTCTAAAACAGCTAACTCAGTGTCTGTTTCATTTGCTAACGTTTCTGAAATGTTAGAAGATGTTGTTTTTCCAAAGTAAATGTAATCCACGTTTTGATTTTGGATGAATTCTGTCATCTCTGCCAACTCAGACGGACTTGGTTCTGCGTCTGTTGATAAGCCGGCAATCGAAATTTGTTCCAAATCGTAACGCTCTGCTAAGTAAGCAAAAGCTGCATGCTGTGTTACAAACAGACGATTCTCAGCATTTTCAAAAGCAGCCGCATACTCTGCATCCAATTCTTGCAATTCAACTTGGTAAGCTTCAGCATTTTTTGTGTAATCCGCTTCGTTTTCAGGGTCTGCTTCCACTAATCCTTCTTTGATGTTCATCACTTCGTCTTGCGCCAAAACGGGATCCAACCAAATGTGCGGATCCACTTCACGCGAGTGTCCCTCTTCTTCGTGGTCGCCGTCCAGCAATTCAATGCCTTCGCTGGCATCAACGATCACGATGTCTGTTGAATCAATCGTTTCTAGAATACTTGGCACCCAAGTTTCCATTTCGACGCTGTTATACACGAATACATCAGCTTCTTGAATCTTCGCAACGTCTTTCGCACTTGGTTCAAATCCTTCTATGTCTGTCCCTGATGGAACCAGGACACTAACCTCTGCTAAGTCTTGGGCTACGTGTTTTGTAAAGTCGTACATTGGATAAAATGTCGTAACGACTTGCAGCTTTTCTTCTCCAGCTTGTTGTTCCGTCTCTTGCGCCGAACCGCAAGCCGCTAAGAATAATACTAAACTGGAAACAGCTGCGACTAAGGCTCCTTTATGTAATTTTTTCATTGTTACCTCCAGATAAATGCTTTTTTTAGGTTCTTTTTTCTAAATCGTAATTGTTCCTATTTACGAACCCTTAAGTAGCTTATCACTATCTCTCGTTTACGTCAATAAAAAATTTTGGAAGATTACTGGCTCCTTTATTTTCTTCTCAAATTAGCCTCTGGCACGGGTTTTACGTACCATTTTGGCTCTATATTTTATAAAAATGAAACACAAATTTTATTTGCGTCCTATTTTTTAAGTTAGATTGTCTAAAATGGCTCTAAAATGAAACGCAAATCCTCACTCGGATTCCATTTGCGCATAAAAAAGGCAGGACCTGTACGCCAAGTCCTGCCTGTTCAAATCTAATTCTATTAAGCTGTACGTTTTTTACGTTTGTTGAAACGCTCGATTCCTCGAACGATTTGGTAAATCGCAGCTGCGGCCATGATTCCTGCAGCAATACTGACAGCAATCGTCACCGTCTCGATACCCATCTCAGAAAACAGCGTCATCTCTCCGTTTAATGCATAGCTCATTGTGTAGTACAGCCCTCTTCCGGGAACAAACGGAATGATTCCAGGAGACAAGAAAACTACAGCCGGCATTTTTAATTTGCGCGCCATGAACTCTGAATACCACGTTACCAATGCTGCTGCGAAGAAGTATTGGACGATTTCATTTGGATAAAAATACCCGATCCCTAAGTAAAGTGTCCAAGAGACCATCCCGCCGATCCCAGCCAAGTTGACCGCATTTCCTCGAATGTTGTACAACAAAGCAAATGATACGGAAGTGAAATAAGCGGCTATAATCTGTATCACGTCCTGCATATCCATCATCATTAGACCAGACCTCCCATCAGCAATGTTGCCAAACTGAATCCGGAGGCAATCGAAACGGCAATCACAAAGGCTTCATTCAACCGTAATAATCCAGAAATCGTATCGCCGCTGATGATGTCTTTGATAGCATTTGTCAACGCTAATCCAGGAATCAACAGCATGATATTTCCGATAATGATGTGGTCAACATTGGTCCCGAACCCCAAACTAACGGAGAGGATCGTGACCAATCCTACGATAAAGGAACAAAATACGTTTGTGATCACGGTGTTCTTGTCGATTTTCCGTATGAATCCCATCATTAATTTCAACAGCATCCCAATCAATGCAGATACTATAGCATCACTGACGTCTCCTCCAAAGAAGACTGTAAACGATGAAGCCACCAAGGCATAGATTCCGTATTGTTGTTTAGGGGAATAAATGCCTACTTCATCGACGATTTCGATTCTTCGTTCGATCTCTTCCAAATCTGGTTTATGGTCGCAAATATACCGCGACAGATCATTTAATTTGTCTAATTTATTCAAGTTCGTCAGATAAGATCTGATGCGTCTCGTTTGAGTATACATCTCGCCATCATCCATCTTTACCGTCACTAAAATACTTGACGTGATCGTCAACACATTTACGCGCTTCGCTCCGTATGCGCTGCACATTCTCGTAATCGAATCTTCCACTCGATTGACTTCCGCTCCACTGATAAGCATTTGTTCACCAATATCTAAAACAAATGTAATCAATTCCTTCGTCCTCATGTCTAAAACTCCAATCTACCCAATCTTGATGACGCAACTGCTTATTCAGTTTAATTATATCTTTCATTTAAAAGAATGTAAGCATTACGGGTTATCTTACTTCAACGTGCGGACTAGATAGACCTCGTTGCAAAAACCTTTTAATCCATTGAATACGCGTTTTGCCCGTGAATATTTCTGACACAATCCATAAATCGTTGGTCCTGTCCCGCTCATCAAAGCAGTGTCTGCCCCAAACTGCAGCATCTTATCTTTGATCTGCTCGATTTTCGGCTGTTTTACGATCGAAACGTTTTCCAATGCATTTCCTAAGCAATTGGTCATTTCTTCATAATCAACCTCTTCTATGGCTCTTAAAATGTCTTCTGTGTTGGGATGAGTCAGTGTATCGACTTCCAATCCTTCAAATACAGTCCATGAAGAAATTCCTCTACGTGGTTTTACCAATACGACCCAACATTGAGGAATTTCAGTTATCGGTTCAATTTTTTCGCCGCGACCATACGCATACGCTGATCCGCCATATACACAAAATGGTACATCTGAACCAATTCTAGCACCCAGTTCAGCCAATTCATCCATACTCAATCCTAAGTTCCACAAGCGATTCAATCCGCGCAATGTTGCTGCCGCATCACTGCTGCCGCCGCCAAGACCAGCTGCTATTGGAATATTTTTTTCGATATACACATGAACGCCTTGCTGCACATCAAATTCTTTCTGCAGCATCAGTACCGATCGGTAAACAATGTTTCGTTCGTCTAACGGTAAAAAGCCATTATTGCTCTCAATGACGATACGATTTTCATCCAGTAAGTTCAGCGTTAAGCGATCCGCCAAATCAATCGAAGTCATCACCATTTCCATTTCATGGTAGCCGTCATCTCGTTTATGAAGGACATCCAGACTCAAATTGATCTTAGCGGGCGCTTTTTCTATAATTTCCATGATCGTTCCTCCTTTCTGCTTTTCTTTTGCTTCTCTGTAAAATATAGTAGCTGAAAAAAGCCGCTTTGAAAAGGACGAGTTGTCAATCTCATGAAAAGTTCATGAAACTATTAAGATATTGCGTCTTTTGAAGGATGAGAATAGATAATTTTACTATAGTCGGCCATGAGTGAAATGTAATGGGTGCTGTCGATTGTTTTTGATGTGAGTAATTCGGTTTTAGGCTAGTTAGTCAAAGATTCAAAACCGTTTACTACTCAAGGGCATATTTTAAAGACTTAAAGAAAGGTGTGTCATGGTTTAAACGGCCATGAGCGGTCAGAAAAAGATGCTCATGGCCGTTTTGAGCGGTGGATTGGGCCATGAGAACTTTCATTCAGGTGCTTATGGCTGTTTTAGGAATGTGGTCGGCCATGAGCAGCAAATTTTCTCAGCTCATGGCTTTTTTAATAGGAGTAATCAGGTTTTAAGGTGATTAGTTAAAGATTCAAAATCGTTTATTACCCAAGAGCACATTTTAAAGACTTAAAAAAAGGTGTCTGATGGTTTAAACGGCCATGAGCTAGCAGAAAAAGATGCTCATGGCCGTTTTGAGCGGTGGATTGGGCCATGAGAACTTTCATTCAGGTGCTTATGGCTGTTTTAGGGTTGTGGTCGGCCATGAGCGGCAAATTGTCTTAGCTCATGGCTTTTTTAATAGGAGTATTTCTGACCACAAAAAAAGCCAAACCTATCAGGTTCAGCCTACTTTGGTTTTACTATTTCTGTTTTAAGCGTATTGCATAACTTCTTCGTCTAAAAATTCGACTTCAACAGCGTGAGTCAATACGTCCGTGTAACTATAAGAAACACGTTCAAATGCATTTTCTTCTTGGTCTAATTCTACTACAAATACGGAATGATAAGTATCTCGTAAAATACCTTTTCTTTCTGTCTTTCTCTTACGACCAGTTTGCGCGGTCACCATAATCTTCTTACCTAATCGACAATCTAAGCTTTCTTTAATGCTTCCCAATGTTATTGGCATTCAGATTCACCTCACCTAATATATTCTATTATAACACATTTAGGCAAAGATTTAAAGTGTATCATAAGAAATAATTTTGCACAAATAATATTTCTCTAATAATAAAGCGCTACTAAAACCTTTAAATAAAGGTTTTAGTTTTTTTACTCGCTTAATTTTAATCCTATTTTAACAATTCAATTCGCAAGCTGTCTGCTAATTTGGCGAACTCGGCAATGCTCAATGATTCCCCGCGGCGCTTAGGATCAATACCTGCTTTTTCTAATCCGGCAGTCAATTCCGCTTTTATCTCATCCGTTTTGCCGTAACGAATCAGCAAGTTGTTCCAAATCGTTTTACGACGCTGTACAAATGAAGCGCGAATCAGTTCAAAGAAAAACTTCTCGTCTTTGACTTCCACAACCGGTTTATCTCTGCGGGTCAATTTGAGGATCGCTGAGTCAACATTTGGTTGAGGCACGAAAACGGTTTTTGGCACGATGAACGCTATTTCTGCTTCCATATAATATTGGATGGCGATCGACAACGAGCCGTAAGCTTTGCTGCCTGGAGCCGCTGTGATGCGATCTGCAACTTCTTTCTGCATCATAATAACTAATCCGTCTATTCTTAATTCCGACTCTAAAAAGTGCATAATAATCGGTGTAGTGATGTAGTAAGGCAAGTTGGCAACGACCATTAAAGGTTCCTCTAGATCAATTGTTTCAGCTAATACTTCTTTCAAATTAGCTTTCAATACATCTTGGTGCACCACACGAATATTGTCATAAGGACTCAAAGTGTCTTCCAGTACTGGGATCAATCGGTCATCGATTTCGAATGCAACGACTTGTTTACTGCTTCGCGCCACGTATTCCGTTAATGCACCAATTCCTGGTCCAACTTCGATGACATTTGTATTCTCATCTAGTCCAGCAGCTTTTACGATGTTGGCTAAAATGTTGGGTTCGACAATAAAGTTTTGACCCAAACTTTTCTTCAGTGAAAAACCATGTTTTTGTAAAATTTCTTTTGTTCTGCTCGGAGTTGCGATATCTTTAAGATTCATTTTGTTGTGCCTCCATTATTTGTTCCATTGTCTGAATCAGGGTTTCGGGTGTAATTTGAAACATTTGCAATCGTTTTTGAAGTTGTTTGCCGTTAGTATAGCCGATTTTCAACGCGTCACCAAGTTGTTTTCGGTATTGACTGGCGTTTGGTCCGCTAGTCAATCCTAAGTGGATCAGCAACTCTCTAGGAATCAATTCCTCTTGGTCGATTGTTTGCGTGTAAGCTTTTGCCAGCGCTTCTTGGATACTTTGAGGTGTTGCATGTTCAATACCTAAGCTGCCTTTGTATTTTGGACGAGCTTCGTCGATCGTCAAAAATGCATGCTTCACACCGGGAATCGCTTGAGAAATCGTTTTGCGGATTTTTTCGCCTGGGTAATCAGGGTCCGTAAACACGATCACGCCTCGGTCGTGCTGCGCCTTTTCGATCAACGCCAATGTTTGTTCGTTGATCGCTGATCCGTTTGTTTCGATCGTGTCCGCAATAACGGATTCTTTGATGCGACGGGTATCGTCTCGCCCTTCGACTACAATGATCTCTTTTATTTTTTTCATGCGTCTAACCCAAACAATCGGTTAGCATTGATCATCGTTTGCTGTCCAACTTCTTCATATGTGATGCCGCGTTGTTTCGCGACTTCTTCCGCTACATATTTGACATAAGCTGGTTCGTTGCGTTTGCCGCGGAAAGGAACCGGAGCCAAGTACGGCGCATCCGTTTCGATCAAGAGCTTATCAAATGGAACAGCTTTAGCTACTTCGCGTACTTCAGGAGCATTCTTAAAAGTCACCACTCCGCTCAATGAAATGTGCATGCCTAAATCCAAAAAGCGTTCCATCCAATCTGTGCTCTCACCAAAACTGTGCATGATTCCGCCGATATCTTCAATGTGTTCTTCTTTTAGAATCTTGTAAACATCTTCAGTCGCTTCACGGTTATGGATCGATACTGGAAGTTTCAATTCTTTAGCGATCCTAATTTGGCGGCGGAAAGCTTCGAATTGTTCTTCTTTCGTTGAATCCGGCCAGTGATAATCTAAGCCCATTTCGCCCATAGCAACGATTTTCGGCAATTGCAATTGGTGGTACAGCTTTTCTTCGATAGCGTCCGTATAAGAATGACTTTCTGTTGGGTGCCAGCCGACGATGCTGTAGATGTGATCGTATTGTTGACTCAAAGCAAGTGATTTGTCGATCGTTTCTGCATCAAATCCAACAACTGCCATTCTGGTTACATCATGTTCGGCAGCTTTTTGAACCGTCTCAGGAACATCTTCATCAAATTGCACAGCATTCAAATGTGTGTGTGTATCAAATAACATAACTACATTATCCTTTCTCTCAAACTGTAAACCAAAAGAAGGGCTGGGACAACTGATCCCATCCCTTACTTTTGGAGTTTTTTATTGGTTGATTTTACAGATTTCTTATTTTGCGTTCCCTTTTTTACTGAATTTCCTCAAAAAAGGTACGCAAAACTATAAGCGGTCGGTTTTAAAACGCGTTGCGAAAAGCAGCCTATGCGCCTATAAGCTAATTCCAACTGCCAGGTGAAAAGAACCTGTCTGTTGGAATTTTCTTATTGTCGATAGGCTGAGCGCTTTTCTCCACGCTCTGAATCTCTACGCTACTTCTGACCCATTAGGTGCATCAGCTGGTGCTTCGATGATTTTTAGTTCGCCGTCTTTTTCAGCGGATAGGATCATGCCTTGGCTGATTTCGCCGCGCATTTTGCGTGGTTTCAAGTTGGCTACGATAATGACTTTTTTACCGATCAATGCTTCTGGATCTGGATACCATTGTGCAATTCCGGATAGGATTTGACGGTGTCCTTTGTCTCCAGCGTCCAAGCGGAATTTCAAGAGTTTGTCGGCTCCTTCAACTTTTGAGCACTCAATAACTTCTGCTACTTTCAATTCTACTTTTTCAAAAGCATCAAATTTGATTTCTTTATCTTTGATAGAAACCAATTCTGTTTCTTCTGGGTTCCATTCTGCTGCAGCTTCTTCCTCTTCGACAGCAGGAGTTCCGCCAGCCATTTGCTCTTGGATGTAGTTGACTTCTTCTTCTGTTTCTAAACGTGGGAAGATAGGTGTTCCTTTAGCCACTACTTGAGTTTCAATATTCATTGAACCAAATTTAACTGTCTCCCATGAACCGGCTGCATCTTCCATACCTAGTTGAGTGAAGATCTCTTTTGGAGAATGCGTCATGAATGGTTGTAATAAGGTTGCAGTTACGCGCAAGCTCTCTGCCAAATGAACCATGATATTAGACAACTCTTCTACTTTGCTTTCGTCTTTAGCCAGTTTCCAAGGTTCTGTTTCATCAATGTATTTGTTCGCGCGAGAAACCAGTGTCCATACGTGGCTCAATGCACTGCTGAATTGCATATTGTCCATTTCTGTTTGGTATTCTTCAACGACTTTGTCCGCTAGAGCTTTTAAGTCCGCGTCAAATTCTGTTTGATCGCCTTTATAAGCCGGCAATTTGCCGCCGATATATTTGTTGATCATGGCTACAGTACGGTTCAACAAGTTTCCTAAGTCATTTGCCAAATCATAGTTGATTCTTGAAATGTAGTCTTCTGGAGTAAACACGCCGTCGCTTCCAAATGGAACTTCACGCATCAAGTAGTAGCGCAATGAATCCAATCCATAACGTTCTACCAGCATTTCTGGGTACACAACGTTTCCTTTAGATTTAGACATTTTACCGTCTTTCATCAATAACCATCCGTGTCCAAAAACTTTTTTCGGCAATGGCAAATCTAATGCCATCAACATGATCGGCCAGTAGATGGTATGGAAACGAACGATTTCTTTTCCAACCATGTGCACATCTGCAGGCCAGAATTTGTTAAACAATTCGTCGTCTTCCGTACCGTATCCCATCGCAGTGATGTAGTTTGCCAACGCATCGATCCACACATATACAACGTGCTTAGGATTGCTTGGAACTTTTACTCCCCAGTTGAAAGTTGTACGAGAAACCGCTAAATCTTCCAATCCTGGCTTGATGAAGTTGTTGATCATTTCGTTTTTACGCGATTCTGGTTGGATGAAATCCGGGTGCTCTTCATAGTATTTCAATAAACGGTCAGCGTATTTGCTCATTTTGAAGAAGTAAGACTCTTCTTTGACCAATTCTACAGGGTGTCCGCTGTCAGGTGATTTTCCGCCAATGACGTTACCTTCTGCATCGCGTTCAACATCTTCTAATTGAGTTTCAGTATAGAATGTTTCGTCTGGAACAGAGTACCAGCCTTCGTATTCGTCCAAATAAATATCGCCTTGCTCCAAGAAACGCTCGAAAATAGCTGCGACAACTTTTTCATGAGTCGGATCTGTTGTGCGGATGAATTTATCATTGCTGATATCCAAGGTTTTCCATAATTTTTGCATTCCTTCAGCCATACCATCTACGTATTCTTGAGGAGAAACACCTAATTCTTCAGCTTTTTGCTCAATTTTTTGACCGTGCTCGTCGCTTCCTGTCAAATAAAATACGTCATACCCTTTCATGCGTTTGTAACGTGCCATAACGTCGCACGCAATCGTTGAGTACGCATTTCCAATATGCAATTTTCCACTTGGGTAATAAATCGGGGTCGTAATATAAAATGTTTCTTTATCTGCCACGGGAAATCCTCCTTAGTTTCAGTAAAATCATGAGTGTCTAGTTTATAAAGCATAAATCATTTACTCGTTTTCATATCAATAGTTATGTTTGTATCCATTACTCTATTGGTCTTTTTTCAAAAATCATTCCTGAATAGTATACCACAGAACTGTAGTGTTATGCGACTTCTTCTTTGATCAATGGCTCTTTATAAACGCTTTGTGTTCATTTATTAGTTACTAGCTAGACTTCATAGATTGGATGTTTGTCATTTATACATTACACACAACGAAAGTGCTTTTTTAAAAGTCACAAGGCATGTGAAAAATTTGCAGCCTCTTCGCTTTTGTAATACAATGTATATACAAACAAAGGAAGAAAGAGAGGTTGATTATAATGGCCGTCATATCATTACGAATTGATCCTGAAGAAGAAAAATTGATCAAAGAATACGCTAAGACTAAGAATACTTCGGTTTCGGCTCTCTTTAGAGATTCTGTCTTGGAAAAAATAGAGAATGAGATCGATTTGGGATTGTACAATCAAGCAATGAAGGATCACGAAGATAACCCACAAAGTATATCTTTTGAAGATATGCTAAAGGAGCTAGCTGATTAAAATGAGCTTGGGATATCAGGTGGAGTTTGAAAAAGGAGCTCGAAAAACGTTAAAAAAATTGGATAAGCACCAAGCGGTTTTAATCATGGGATGGATTCAAAAGAATTTAGTAAATTGTACCGATCCGAGGCAGCACGGAAAAGGGTTAACAGCGAATCGATCAGGTGCATGGCGCTACAGAATTGGCGATTATCGTTTAATAGCTGATATCAATGATAATACTGTAACCATTTTGATCTTAGAAATTGGTCATAGAAAAGATATTTACAAGTAATCTTAAAATCAAACCTAAATTATTTCGATTAAAAAAGCGAACGCCCATCGGCTCTCGCTTTTTTGTTATTTTTCATGGATGCTTCAATCAATCCTAAGAACAATGGATGCGGTGCATTTGGTCTGGAAAAAAATTAATTTTTGTCATATATGACCCAATACAAAACGTTTGCACTTTTTAGTGCTATAGTTATCCTAAGGGGGAATAAGAATGAAACGAAAAAGTTTATTGGTTTTTCTTAGTGTATTGATGATAGGACTATTTTTATCCGCTTGTTCAAATGAGGAAGCTTTCAACGACGAATGGCACAGTACAGCTGAAGAGGAAGGTATCTTGCTTCAAGCTACTGATCCGGTCACGTTGATGTTTTCTGAACAGGGAATTGAAACAGACTACAGCTATTGGGATCCGGCTAATATCATTGATTTTCCATTTGAAAACGGGAAAGTTTATGAAAATTATGAAGTGAGCCGAAAAGATGATACCATCACGATTGAAGTAGATGAAAAGATTCGTTACGAATTGACTGTTTTAGGAAATCGATTATTTAGGGATGAAGTGAATGCTCTTTTGTTTAAAACTGATGATGCTTTCTTGGATTTAGAACCTATTGAAGAGTAATCAAAAAAGCGAAAGGGAGATAGTTTACGAATATTGAATTCGTAAACGTGCTCAAAAAGGCAGCCCCGACATCCATTTCACAAACAAAGCTCGGATGGTCTTCGACCACTCGAGCTTTCTTCGTGCATGGATATGGGGCTAAACGTTTTTTTTCACACTCTCGCTTTTTTGCTATTTTTTCATGGATGCTTCAATCAATCCTAAGAACAATGGGTGTGGTGCATTTGGTCTGGAAAGAAATTCTGGGTGGTATTGGCTGGCAATGAAGTATGGATGATCAGCCAACTCGATCACTTCTACTAAGCGTCCGTCTGGAGATAATCCGGAGAAGACCATCCCTTTATCTTCAAGCACTTGGCGGTAATCGTTTTTGAATTCATAACGATGGCGATGGCGTTCTTCAACCGATTCTTTTTGGTACAACGAACGCGCCAGTGACCCTTCTTTCAACTCACACGGGTACAAGCCTAGACGTTGTGTTCCGCCTAAGTCGCCTTGCTCATCTTGATCCGCCATCAAACTGATGATCGGATGTTCAGCGTCTGGATGAGTTTCTGTAGAATGAGCGCCTTTCAATCCAGCCACATTGCGGGCAAATTCAATACTTGCCAACTGCATTCCTAGACAGATCCCTAAGAATGGCACTTTATTTTCACGGGCAAATTGAATCGCTGCGATTTTTCCTTCCAATCCTCTATGGCCGAATCCGCCGGGAACTAAAATGCCGTCTGCATCTTTCAATCGTGAGGTCACATTTTCTGGCGTCACTTCTTCAGAGTTCACCCAATCGATATCGATTTTGTGTTTGGTTTGGTAGCCTGCGTGTTTCAACGATTCCACTACGGATAAATAAGCATCCGGCAACTCTACATATTTTCCAACGACCGCGATGCGGACTGTGTCTTCCAAATGAGTGATATTGTCTACTAAATGTTCCCAGTGAGCCATATCAGCTTGAGGAGCTTCGATATTTAATTTGCGCAAAATGTTGTCGTCCATTTTTTGTTCTTTCAGCAATAACGGAATTTCATAAATAGAGTTCACGTCTTGGTTTTCAATAATGTCTTCTTCTTCGACATCGCAGAAACTAGCCAATTTGCTTTTAACAGATTGCGGCAAATCTTCTTCTGTACGCACGACTAATAAGTTCGGTTGGATTCCTAAACTACGCAATTCTTTTACACTATGTTGTGTCGGTTTGGTCTTCAACTCTCCTGAAGCTTTCAAATAAGGAACCAATGTCACGTGGATATACAGCACATTGTCGCTTCCAGCGTCTTTCCTCATTTGACGCAAAGCTTCCAAGAATGGCAATGATTCGATATCCCCAACAGTTCCGCCGACTTCTGTGATGACGATGTCAGAACCGGTCGACTCTCCGGCACGAACGATCTTATCTTTGATTTCATCGGTGATGTGGGGAATGACTTGGACTGTCCCGCCTAAATATTCGCCTTTACGTTCTTTTTGGATCACGGACGAGTAAATTTTACCGGTCGTCAAATTGGAATACTGATTCAAACGAATGTCGATAAAACGCTCATAGTGACCTAAGTCTAGATCCGTTTCTGTACCATCATCCGTTACGAACACTTCTCCGTGTTGATAAGGACTCATGGTTCCTGGATCCACATTGATATATGGATCGAATTTTTGGATCGTGACGTTCAGTCCGCGCTCTTTCAATAATTTCCCTAAAGAAGCTGCTACGATACCTTTTCCAATAGAAGAAACGACTCCTCCGGTTACGAATATATATTTTGTCATGATAAATCCCCCTAGCTTGAATATAGAGGAGAAATAAAACAAAAAAATCCCCATTCCATCTAATCGGAACAGGGAGTCAAATTCATTTTATCTTGCTCTCACCAAATCGTGCGAGCCCATTTAAAATCATACTTATTTTCATAGTGAACGTCAAGATTTTTTTCAAAAAATTGCTCTGCTACATTTTCAACGATCCTGTCATTCCTTTTACGAAGCCTTTCTGCATAAATAAGAACAAAATTAAGGTTGGAATCGTCGCAATGATGATGGCGACCATTTGCGTACCGTAATTGGCAACGTATGAAGCAGAAGAAAGACTTGAGATCAATAATGTCATAGTATATTTGTTTTCCGTTTGTAAGAAAATCAACGGCAATAAGTAACTATTCCATGAATTCATGAACGCATATATTGCAGCAGCTGCGTAAGTCGATTTCATCATCGGAAATACAACTCTGAAGAAGATTTCGTAGTTGCTGGCTCCTTCTATTTTACTGGCGTCAATGATTTCATTTGGAAAAGACTTGAAGTTCTGTCTGAAAAAGAAAATCAAAAACAAGTTATTGATAGCAGGCAAAATGATCGCCAAATGCTGGTTGACCAATTGTAATCCAGCCATCATTTTGAACAGCGGGATCACTAGTGACGCCAATGGAATCATCATAAATAAAAGAATGAGTCCATAAATCAGTTCACTGGTCTTGGTGGTGAATTTTTCAAATCCAAAAGCGGCTAATGAAGTGATGATCAGGCTTAAAAGGACTGTGACACCTGAGATCTTCAGCGAATTCCACATGATCAGCGGAATATCATAAGCTCCAAACAAATCTTGCAAATTGACGAATAATTGATCCCCAAGAGTTAATTTCCCTTCCGCTATTTGGTTGGCGGTATTGGTCGCTCCTGCGATCATCCAGTAAAAAGGGAAAATGGAAATAAAGGAACTGATGATCAAAAACGTATATTTTAATAGACTGGTTAATTTTTTCATATGTCCTCCTCCCTTCGCCGTTATGGGTTATTCTCGATTAGAAATTTTCAGTTGAATAATCGACAAAATAGCGATAATGATGACTAACGCCCAAGATAAAGTAGCTGAATAGCCAAAATTAGACGTATAAATAAACGAATGATTGTAAATCAATTGCGCTGCCGTCAAGGTTTCATTTGAAGGCCCGCCGCCCGTTAAGTTGACCACTTCATCAAACAATTGAATCGTTCCAATCGTTGAAGTAATCGTTGTGAAGACGATGACCGGTTTCAGTTGCGGAATCACGACTTTGAAAAACTTTTGAAATCCGTTAGCTACGTCGATCTCAGCAGCTTCTAAAGTATCATCCGAGATATTTTGCAGACCTGCTAAATAGAAAATCATGTTGTACCCTGTCCAACGCCAGCATAGCGCTATGATGACGGTCACTTTTGCCCAGAAAGGACTGTTCAGCCAATCAATCGGGTTTTGAACAATTCCGATAGCCATCAAGGTATCGTTGACGATTCCGCCCATTTGAAACATCATTTTGAACAATACAGCGTAAGAGACTAATGATGTCACACAGGGTAGGAACAGCGCGAGTTTAAAGAACGTCCGCCCTTTCAAATTCGGCGTGTTCAACAAGAACGCCATCAACAATCCTAAAACGACCATAATCGGCACTTGGAAAATCAAAAACGTAAAGTTGTTCATCAGCGCTTTCCAAAAAATGTCGTCTTGGAACATGCGCAAGTAGTTCCCAAATCCAACGAATACGGATTGCAGTCCTTGCATATTATGTAAGGACAGATAAATAGAATACAAAATCGGGTAAAGCAGGAATACGCTGCTTAACACGACGGAAAAGATAATGAATTTCCAGACATCCTGATTTTGCCGGCGTCCACGTTTGTCTTTTGACCGGATTTGCATATTCATCCTCCTTTTGCTGTACGAAATTAGTTTTAATGACACAACAATCAGTGAGGTAAAGCCCCACTGATTGGCTGTCGACTTATTGTTTGATGTTGATGCGTTCAGCTATTGTCCTACTTGCATCGTGTAAGTTTCTTCGGCTTTTTCCAACATTTCGTCTAACGTCATGGACCCGTCAAAGTAGCCTTGTAATACAGAGCGCAGTGCATCTACTGCAGCTTGAGTGTTGTTTCCGTAGTCTACACCTGGTATTTCTGCCATCCATTCAGAAAAATCTTTGTAGATTGGCGCATCATTGAAGAACGGATCTTCAAATTGATAAGCTTCTCCCGTTTGTGAAGGCAAATAGGTTCCTACTGCTCCATTTTCCACTAAGATGTCTTGATAAAACTCGTCGTTTCCGGCAAATTCAGTTTTCATGAAGTCGATGGCCAAGTCTTTATTTGGCGACTCTTCTAGGATGACCCAGCTCGCACCACCTAAGTTAGTGTATGGGGTAGCTGTCTCCACCGTTTCCAATTGAGGAACATTGGTGTAAGCCCATTTGCCAGCTTGATCTTCTGCCGAGCGAATGGTTGCTGAGAACCAAATCGCTGAATTGACTGCCGCAACTTCTCCACTTGTCACTGCCCCGATTCCTTCTGGAGCAAAGTAGTCCACTGGTTTCGATAATTCATTTTCTTCAATTTGTTTTAAGATCTCCGCCATTTCACGGACAGCTGGGTTGTCTTTCAAATAAATGTTTCCATTTTCATCGAAATACCACAAACCTGCTGATTGCATCGCCATTTGAATGTAGTGAGTACCTCTGTTTGGAATGAACGCTACGAACCATTTGCCCGTTTTCTCTTTCACGTCTTTTCCGATCTGCACAAATTCAGACCACGTTAAATCTTGCATATCTTCTTGTGAGTAACCCGCTTCTTCTAGATAATCGGTGCGATAATACAAACCGGCCGATCCTGAATCGAATGGAAGTGCATATACCCCATCGTTTTTTGTAGCGTTATCAACTTTGTATTCAGCAAACTGACTGAAATCGATATCCTCTGACAATTCAGCAAATTTGCCTTCGTAATTCGTGATGTAGTTTTGCACATCGTAATCGTCCATCAAAACGATATCCGACAGCCCCTCTGAAACGCCTGATGTAAAGCCTGAAACCAATTTCTGTTTAGTGTCTTCATTAGACATCTCAACAACATTTATTTTAAATTCTTCGTTTCCATCTTGAACGTAATATTCCCCTGCTTTTTCCATGATTGGAATGTTAAAGTTGGTATCCCAAGCCCAGACAGTCAATGTGTTGTCATCTGCGCTGGCAAAATCTTCTGAACTAGCTTCTTCTCCTCCTCCTGAACAAGCTGCTAGTAAAATCAAACTCAATGTACTCGAAAATAATAGCCCTAATTTCTTTTTTATTTTTTTACCCCCTAGGAAAGATTTTATAGTTGAATGTATGTACTTGAACACATGAAAAATGGTGCGTAGTAATGATGTGAAAAAACGGAGTGCCTTTTACAGCTTTTTCTTAAAAACTAACTGGACTGCAGGCGGTTTCAATGCCTAATTTTGTTATAATTTTCTTCTCAGAAAAATCCAAATGATTCGCCTCTCATTTCCTCTTCATCATTTGAAATCAAAAAAATAAGACCTCAGCATAAAAGGTCTTATTTTAGTAGTTCTATTTTAGAAACAAAGAAACGCGTTTTACAATTGATAAATTAGGGATAAAATAATGGGATCTCAGGTGGGATACCTGCTTCTGGAAGCAAATACATAAACACAGTAAATAAGATAAGGAAGATGGCAAAAAGACTTGCTAATAAAGATAATCCTCGTCTTGTTTCTTTGATAATAGAAAGGATAGAAAGAATAAAGCTGCCGATAGACAGTACAACACAAAACAGAAACCCAGGCCATGGGCTCATTACAACTAGTCCACTACTCCAAAACAAAACCATATAAAGCAGTATACAAATCCAAGCTGATTTTAAAAATACATTTTTGTTCGTTTCTGACAACAGCTTCCCTCCTAAACGACCCTCTTTTTTAAAGCAATCCTAATTTGTCCAACCCTTTATAAATGCCGTCATTCCAAACTGTATCGGTAATCATGTCAGCTTTATGTTTCAACTCGTCTCTTCCGTTCCCCATCGCTACACCGACACCTGCTGTTTCGATCATTTCCAGATCGTTCAATCCGTCTCCAAAAGCTACCGTTTCTTCAATACCAATGTTTAAGTGTTCAATGATTTTTTGGATTCCGACAGCCTTCGAGCCTCCTCTGCTGATGACATCCATAGAGTAAGGATTGGAACGGGTAAACGTGTATTCCGGAAATTTCTCCTCGTAAAAAGCATCAAAAGATTCGTCTGCATTTAAAATACATTGATACACTTGATGACTTTCGTATTCACTAGGATCAACCGGTTTGGTAGATAAACGATGATTTACAAACTTCATCGCTTTTCTAGGAGCTAACTTTGACAAAAACGGACGAACGCGCTTAATCAGACCATTGTTTGCCAGTTTGATCGCTGAGTTGCCCGTGATTTTATCACTGCCGCAAAACGCAATGCCTTGTTTGTTGTTGTGAGCTTCTTTAGCCAATCGACTCATTGATTCATTGGATAAAGGGCGCTTATAAATGACTTCTCCTTCATAAACTACATGTTGTCCATTAAGAGTAATTATAGTATCAATAGCGAGTTCGTCTGCGATTTCTCGCATCAAAATAGGTGCTCTACCTGTTGAAATAGCAGGGACGATCCCATTATGTTTCAGCTTTTTTATCGCTTCTTTGGTGGAATCTGGAATCGAATTGTTATGCGTGACCAATGTACCATCAATATCAAAGAAAACTATTTTCGCCATTTTATTCTCCTATATGAAAAATTCTTATTGTTTATAGCTGCAATCATTGTAGCGCTACCACCTTTGCAAATCAATAAATTATTTCTCAAATCATATCGTTATGAATACGCTATCAATTTTGTTAATATTTAGGTGTTCATGATGCAACAAAACATCAACTTCACTTTTCCCCTTCAGGAGTTTAGTTCCATCATTCATTCTACATTTCAAGCGGAAGTTGACGTCTGATCCATTTTTTAATGGTTCTTTTGCTGTGTCTGTGAATAATTGTTTCATTTTACTTATTACTTACTTATCACGAGGAGGTTAAACATAATGACAAAGTTAAAAAAACTGGGAATGACTCTTTTATTCACCACAACACTTCTTGCTGCGTGCGGCGGAGGTTCAAATGAATCTGGCGGCGACAGTGAACAAGTAGTGGTAGAATTTTTCAGTCAAAAGCCTGAAATCACTACTCAGCTGCAAGATTTAGTGGATACTTATACAGAACAAAATCCAGATGTTCGTGTGAACATCACTACGGTAGGGAGCGGGGAAGGTTCAGCAGCTCTTCAAGCTAAATTCTCCTCGGGAGATGAACCGGCTTTGATGATGCTTGGGGGATTGCCTGAAGTTGAGCGTTATAGCGATTCCTTATTAGATGTTACTGAATTGGAAATGACGGATACTGTTATTGACGGCATGTTGGAAGGCGGTACAATTGATGGCGTTCCATTAGGAGTTCCGATGAATATTGAAGGTTTCGGCTGGATGTACAATAAAGAAATTTTTGAGAAAGCCGGTGTCAATCCAGACGACATCCAAAGCTATGACGATTTTGTAACCGCTGTAGAAACATTGGACAGCCAAAAAGAAGAGTTGGGAATTGATGCTGTTTTCGCTTTTAGCGGGGCAGAAAATTACATCGCTAACCAATTTTCAGCCAACTTTACTTCTCCTGAATACGACAACAGTATTTTAGAAAGTTACAGTGCAACTGAATTGAATTGGGAATACGGCGACCAAATGAAGAAATATACAGACCTATTCAATCAGTATAACGTTCAACCTATTTTAACGATCGATTACAGTCGTTCTGTAGAAGAACTCTTCATCAATGACGCTGTAGCGATGGTGCATCAAGGTAACTGGATCGTTCCTACTTTAAACGGTATTGATCCTGAATTTTCCGCTAACAAAATGGGCATCCTGCCTGTATTTGGTGAAAATGATACAACAGGTAAAATCATTGCTGGAGCTCCTTGGTACATTGGAATCAATAAAAATCTAGACGAAGCTGTTGTGGAAGAAGCAAAAGCATTTATAGACTGGATGTACACTTCTGAAGAAGGAAAAACAGCTATCGTTGAAGAATTCAACTTTGTACCGGCTCAAGAAGGATACGAAGCGGACAGCATCAGCGACCCTGTTTCTCAACAAATCTATCAAGCTTTGCTAGATGGAGAAACGGGCGCTATGACGCACAAACAATATCCTGACGGCTGGTTCCAACAAGTTCTTTTCCCTGAATATCAAAAATACTTGAACGGCGACATCAGCTGGGAAGATTTCGAAGCCAACACTTCCAAAGGCTTCGCAGATATGCGCTAACTTTCTTCTAACAGATAACGGGAAATAGATCAGCCTTACCGTCTATTTCCTGTGTGTCTGTTTTTTTATCCTAAAGCGAAGGAGCAACATCCATATGAAACGAAAAAACGAAAAATATTTCTACTGGGCCTTTTTATTCCCCAGCATATTAGCTGTATCATTAGTGATCTTCATTCCTTTACTTTATGGGATCTATACTTCATTTACAGACTCTGACGGTTACAACATGGCCTTTACCGGTCTGGAAAATTATCGACGTTTACTTAGCGATGATCAGTTTTTGCATAGCTTATGGTTCACGATTCGATTTGCAGTCGTTTCCGTTATTGGAGTCAACGTGATTGGTTTAGCCATGGCCTTATTAGTCACACAAAAGACCGGTCGTTTAAGCAATCTTTTCCGTACAATCTTTTTCATGCCTAACTTGGTGGGCGGAATCATTCTAGGATTTATCTGGCAATTTATCTTTGTCAAAGCTTTTGAAGGGATCGCACAATTGACAGGGCTGAGTGCTTTCAGCGGTTGGTTAGCAGATACCAGTACAGGTTTTTGGGGGCTGGTCATTGTCTTTTTATGGCAAATGAGCGGGTATATCATGATCATTTATATTTCATTCTTGAATGGTATCCCGGCAGACATCAATGAAGCCGCAGCTATTGATGGAGCAAACACTTGGCAGACTTTTTGGAGAGTCAAGCTGCCGATGTTGGCACCTGCCTTTACCATCAGCCTCTTCTTGACGTTGGCTAATGCTTTTAAAGTTTATGACCAAAACTTGGCGTTAACAAATGGAGCTCCTTTTGGTTCTACCGAAATGGTGGCTATGAACATTTACAACACGGCCTTTTTCCAATACCAGCAAGGATACGCTCAAGCTAAAGGGATTCTTTATCTCTTACTAGTCGCAGCTATTTCATTGACGCAAGTTTACTACACACGAAAGAGAGAAGTTGACCTATGAAATCTGAAAAAATGCATAATTGGTTGATCATCATTTTAGGCGTAGTGGCTTCTCTGACTTGGATCTATCCATTTGTACTGATTTTTATCAATTCATTCAAAACGAGACGAGAAATTTTTACCAATACTCTTTTCTGGCCAAATGAAACCACTACGGAAAATTACCCAAGAGCTTATGAAGATTTGAATTATACTGAAAGTTTTATGAACTCCTTGATGATCACAGTAGCCAGCATCATTGTGATTGTACTGTTCTCCTCCATGTCCGCCTATGCGTTGTCGCGCTATCCCGGCAAAATGAGTTCAGTCATTTACTTTATTTGTGCCATCACGATGTTGATCCCTTTTCAATCCTTGATGATTCCTTTAGTCAGCTTGTTTGGTCGGTTTGATATGCTGAACAGAGTGGGACTGACGTTCATGAACTTAGGATTCGGGTCCAGTATGTCGATCTTTCTGTACTTCGGTGCGCTAAGATCGGTACCAAAATCACTAGACGAAGCAGCTATTTTAGACGGAGCCAATCCGTTCCAAATCTTCTGGCGCGTCGTCTTCCCATTATTGAAGCCGACAACCGTCACTGTCATTATTTTGAACTCTATTCGAATTTGGAATGACTACTTACTGCCTTCATTGGTGATCAATAAAGATGGCATGTACACTATTCCCTTGCAAATGTACTATTTCTTCGGACAATACACGATCCAATGGGAATTAGCACTGGCAGGGTTGGTTCTTGCAATCATCCCGATCATCCTGCTTTACATGTTCTTGCAAAAACACATCATCCAAGGAATTACAGAAGGAGCCACTAAATAATCGATTTTTAAAAGTCTGCCAAATGAGTCATGATGCATTTGGCAGGCTTTTTTCATTGTTGGTTACTATTTCTTCAATGACGAAAGATTTTTTGTGTAGTGTTTCGGCCATGAGTGAGGAATTTTGAAGGCTCATGGCCGAGGATGTATTGCAAACCAGCCATGAGCAGGTAAATTCTGTTCGCCATGGCCGGCATCTCGGCCATTTCCGGCTATGAAGCGGAAGAAAAAACGACTGATGGCCGAAAAGGTAATCAGCTTTGAATTAACTAGGATAGAAAAAGATAATTACCTAAGAGCGCATCTTTATTAAAGACTTTTATTCAGTGTTTCCTTCTTGTTTAGGTCTTATTTCGGCCATGAGCGAGGCATTTTGAAGGCTCACGGCCGAGGAGTTGACTGAAATCAGCCATGAGCAAGTAAGTTTCCTTCACCATGGCCGACTTCTCGGCCATTTCCGGCCATGAAGCGAAAGAAAATCCGCCTGATGGCCGAAAAGGTAATCAGCTTTGACTCTCTTATAGCAGAAAAAGATGATTACCTAAAGGCGCATCTTTATTAAAGACTTTTATTCAGTGTTTCCTTCTTGTTTAGGTCTTATTTCGGCCATGAGCGAGGCATTTTGAAGGCTCATGGCCGAGGAGACAACTGAAAACAGCCATGAGCAGGTAAATTCTGTTCACCATGGCCGGCATCTCGGCCATTTTCGGCCATGAAGCGAAAGAAAATCCGCCTGATGGCCGAAAAGGTATTCAGCTTTGACTCTCTTATAGCAGAAAAAGATGATTACCTAAAGGCGCATCTTTATTAAAGACTTTTATTCAGTGTTTTCTTCTTAGTTAAGTTGTTTTTCGGCCATGAGCGAGTAAATTTGAACGCTCATGGCCGAGGATGTATTACAAAACAGCCATGAGCAGGTAAATTCTGTTCACCATGGCCGGCATCTCGGCCATTTTCGACCATGAAGCGAAAGAAAATCCGCCTGATGGCCGAAAAAGTATTCAGCCCTGAATCAGAACACTACCGCATATCGAAAAAAGCGACGAACACAAGGTTCGCCGCTTTTTTCGGTACTCATTTGCTCTTATAGCAGTTCTTTCGCTAATAAGCGGTAAGTGTCTAGTCGTTTTTCTTGTGAATAAATTACGTTGTACCATTTTTTGTGAAAATAACTAGCATAGAAATAAGCCATAGGCTTCATTATTTGTAAAATAGCGAAAAGTAGTCAGTTCATTCCATGGTTTGTGTAAAAAAAGCGTCTGTTTTTTAACTCTGCTTTTATTTTTGCGCACGCCAAATAAGCTATCCCTTCTAATTTTTTAAAAAATTAAGCTACCCAAGCAGTTAGATGAGCTAGATGGTTTTTACTGATCTTATCTTTCGCAAAGGCTAACATAATGAGAAAAGTCATTGTCACAAAAAGATTCAGTTTCTTTTTTCCTCGTATCGTATGATTCTCAAATAGGTAATCTCGATCGATTCGTCCATTTACTCGCTCAATAGAGGTTCGCTTTTTGTAGATTCGTTTGAACTTAAAACTATCCCTAGCGACTTTGTTAAATATACGTCTGTCTTCTTCACATTTTATTCTGAAAAGCCGGTTATCCTGATATTGAGGTTTAAATCCATAACGTAAAGAATCTGTTTTCTTATCATATCCCTTATACGCTAGCTTTATCTCATTTCCTTTTCCATCGACATAGGAAACCGCTCCGTTATACGTATAAATCAAATCTGTATCTCGATATTGTTTGGTTAGCGTATCTTTATCCCACTGGTTTTTAATATCAATAATAGGGATTATTTCTTTAGATTCAATGAGACTTAATAATGGAGCTCCATCATATCCTCTGTCAGCTAGAAGATAGTCACACTGTTTCGCTTGTGAGGTAGAAAAATGTTTGATCAGTCTTTTTGCGACCGTCGGTTCGCCTTCAGATGCTTTAGTCACTTCGTAGGCTACAGGCAATTCATAATTTGCATCAACGATTAAATGAAGTCGATAACCAAACCATGTTTTCTTCTTTGTTATCTTCTCGCCATTGGCTGTCGTAGTGGTATATTGTTTTAGTGTGAAATCTGCTTCAGTATCTCTTCTGCCATCATATTCTACTTTTTTATTTGGTTTTGTAGCATAAGAAGGGATAATTTTTCCATCTAAAGCTAAAGTTTGCCCAAATCCATCCAGTGTTTCATATAAATTAGTGACCAATTCAGTAAACATCTCATCTAATAGGTGTTGATGGAGCAGTAACTTTTTTAAAAATCGAGAAAAAGCAGCTTCTGTGGGAGCTAGTTGAACCCTATACTTTCCTTTTTGTGAGCGCGAAAAATGAGGTTGAAATCCGCATAGTTCTCTGAGTTGGCTATTCCGCTTCAACTCTCGAATCAAAGAAGCGACAGAGCGATGTTGAAAGACAAAGCTAGCTACGAAAGCACGCCACATGGTATGAACTGGATAATCATTTCTGCCCTTTCCGCGTTCTTCTTCTAATGCAGTTAACAGGTTTTCATCCGGTAATGCAGTTAATACATCATTCAACTTTTCTAAATCGCCTAATTCATGGTTTTCAAATAATGATAATTGTGTTATTCTATTCATGGAAAAAGTGACCTCCTTATATGAGTCTGATAACCATATTTTACTACTGTTTCAGTAGTTTGAGGCACTTTTTCTCTTATCTTTTTTAGTTAGTCGCAAAATATCAAAAATGATAAATCGCCAATAAGAAAATGCTGATACAGCAGTCTTTCTTATTGACGATTTTTATTTTAACCACATTTACAGCCCTAGAGCCCCATGGGCTCGCCAACAACGTGATTTATTCCTTGTGAATGCGGGATGCTGCAGATCATAGCTTCATCGAATCCGTAATGTTCTTGTTGGCGTGTCAATTCCGCTGCAACTTCTTTAGCAGACCCTACGATATGTTGAGAACGGCTTTCTAGGATATTCATTCGGTCTACTTCTGTCAGCGGGAAGTTTTGCGCTTCTTCCGGAGTCAATATTGGGCCCATTTTCCCTTGAGACATCCATAAGCGAACAATATCTTGCGGCAACGCTTCGTACTCAGCTTCTTCAGTCGTTTCTGCAGCTGTTACCATGTAAGCCACATTGATTTCAGATTTTTCCATGAATGCACTCGGCACAAATGAATTCCGGTATTGGTCTAGAACTCCTTTGTCCATATAACCGGTAAAGAATTGCGCATATGAATAGCCGATTCCTCTGCGACCAGCTTGAACAGCACTGCTTCCGCTAGAACCAAGTAGCCATGCCTCTGGTACAACGATCTGGCTTGGAGTGGCAATAGTTTTGTTGTACAGCTCATCTTGTGGAACTTCATCATTCAATAATTGCAGAGAAACGTCCAGCTTTTCATACATATTGTCCAGCTGCGGACGATTCCCTTGAGCCAAGGCAAACATAGACGCGTGGTCTCCGCCTGGAGCTCTTCCTACTCCGAAATCAATTCTTCCTGGAGCAAAAGCACTCAATGTTTTGAATACTTCCGCCATTTTCAAAGGAGAATAGTGCATCATCATCGTTCCGCCTGTCCCCAAACGGATATTTTTCGTTTTAGCTGCTAAATGAGCGATCGTGATCTCAGGCGCGGAACTAGCATAGTTTTCGGTACCATGATGCTCTGCCATCCACATCCGTACATAACCTAACTCATCGGCTAATATCGCCAGCTCTTCCGCTTTCAATAATGCATCTGCGGCTGTATTTCCATGGGTCACTGGAGCTTGATCTAAAACACTTAATTTCATTAAATATTCCCCTCTCTATTCTGAACAAAATCTTCCTCTTACCAGACATTCACTTTTTTATTATCTTTTTACTAATTCAAAGTAAGTCCTTTTGCAGTTAACTGTAGCACTTTTTTTATTGGATAGAAAGTTTATTGCAAAAATTCTTAGGCATCTCTTATGCAATCTCTCTTTTGTAAGACAACCTCCAGCAAATCCTTTATACTGGAAACAAATGAATTTTAGGAGGCAGTAAGAATGGAATTATATGTAGCAACAGTTGGACAGCTCCAAGAGAATTGTTATTTTTTGGTCGGAGACAATAACCGCGACACCATCATTTTTGATCCAGGTGCAGAACCGGACACATTGAAAAATGTGATTGAAGAAAATGAATTGAATCCTATTGCTATCGTTTTGACGCATGCGCATTACGATCATATTGGAGCTTTGAATGAGATCAGAGATGCTTATGAAATACCGGTCTATCAAAACCCTATCGAAAAAGAATGGCTGGTCGATCCCGCTCAAAACGGTTCAGGGAATCATCCTGGCATGGAGAATATTGCCAGCACTCAAACAGCAGACGTATATTTGGAAGAAATGGGTCCTTATTCTATCGGCGAATTCCACTTTGACATGCAGCACATTCCAGGTCATTCACCAGGTAGTACAGTATTCATTTTTAAAGATAGTCGCTTTGCGATCGTTGGAGACGTGATCTTTAAAGGCAGCGTAGGAAGAAGTGATTTCCCTTATGGCGACCACGAAAGCTTGATCGCTGGAATCCACAAACATATTGCGCCATTGCCCGGAGACACAGTTTTATTCCCTGGCCACGGGGATGCTACGACCGTAAAAGACGAACTGAATACCAACCCATTTTTGACTCATTAAAATGCAAAAAACAGCTTTCTACAAAAAGTAGATAGCTGTTTTTGTTTGCAAAACTAGAACGCAAATGAGTCAATGGTCAAAGTGACATCTTTAAAGACGTCGTTCATTTTCTCGCTGTTTTTAATCGTTCCGTCGTATAAGACTTGGCCGTTTTCCAGATCAGCGACGACTATGCCGACATCATGTCCAGCTTTGTCTTTCAGTGTGCTGACATAGCAAATTTGATTTCCCTTGATAGAGACTAATGGAGTGGCATAGCCTTCAGGATTGGTTAAGAAATTCTCCATCACTTCACTTGGTAATTCTATTAATTGAGCTTGTTCCATAGTATTTTCTTCTATATTAAATCTATTCATCTCAAAACCATTTTCTTTGAGCGTAGTGTAGTAAATATACTCGTCTTCTACGTTTGTTACCAATGGATACATAGACTCAGACCAGCCTTTGAACTCATTTGGAACAGCTAGTTCTGAAACTTCACTTGTTTCTACATTGTAAGCCATCATTGTAATGTCTTCTGGGTTGATCTCTACTCCGGATTCAGTAGTCTCTGGTTGTACAGTAGGGTTTGATGAAATAATAATATAGGGTTCTGGCGTCATTTCACTGTTCGTTGAGCCAATATTAACAATATAAGACGTATAATCCATATCGTCATCGCTAGATGGTGCTAGAATCAAGTCTTCTACAATCTTTTGACTGTCTAAATTGATTTTATAAACGTGCAATTCTGTGATGGGTTGATATAATTCTGTCTCCCCTTCGATGTAGTTTGTTGTAAATACATGTAGAATGTTCCCGCTTTTTTGCACATCTTCTACATAAAAACTATCGTAATTTTCATAACCAGGAACTTCCACTTCAAAGTTTGTTTCTTCTTCTGTTTTCTTGTCTAGTACTGCTATATCTAGTTTGTCGTGGATCTCCTCATAATCGTCGACCACAGTATAGAAGTTGTTGGCGTAAGTAATAAAGTCCTCGTCTTCATGATACTGGAACATATTCCAAGTTTTCCCTCTGAAAAATCCACGGTGCTCACGATATAATTTCTGAACGGAAAAATCATGTTGATGCGTCATATCTAATTGTTGGGTAAACGGAACGTCTTTGTTCCCGATCGTTCCTTCTGCTTTAATTTGAAACATATCGCCGTAATCGCTATTTTCATCAAATGTACTCGCAGCCAGAACCAAGTCTTTAATAACTGCCTCGTCTCCAGAACGTGTCTCGATAGAGTATTGAGGATAACTATTTTCAGCAGAAACGGTCACAAGATAAAAAGTGCTGATACTGATTACGCTGAATACTATTAAAGTGATTAATTTCCAATACTTTTTCATTTTTTACTCCCCCGTGTGTAGTTTGTTTTAAACCGTTACTTTTTTATTTAATAATCTATGGCTGATCCAAATCGAAAGGGCACTTGCCACAACCGTTAATACTAATGAAATCAAGAAAATTTCGCTGGCAAACAGGTACAACATAACATTGTAAAATTGCATGAAATAAACAGCGGAAAAGATCAATTGAACAAATGTTGCATAAGCAACGCCTATGATAAGTCCTTTGATTTTGTAACTTCTCTCAAAAAGAACGACTGTGGAAACCACTAAAAGTCCCAGTAATCCTTTACTGTATCTCGAGATAAAGACAAGTCCTGAAGTCGGGTAAAACATCATCAAATAATAAGAGCTTTGAATCATTTGATTCAAGTTGGCGTAATTGAAATAAGCTGTTGGAAGAAGCATTTGGAATAAGTTGTTTTCTATATACAGCAGCACTAATTGCAAAGCAATCAATCCAATGACCATTAAAAAGATCGTTGTTACTTTAGAGAATAAGATGTTCAACCGTTGCGTCGGCAACATCAACAAACGGTAGATGAAAGTATTTTTCCCCAGCCAATCTCGGTACCAAATGAATACACTATAAAGCATCAATACCGCTCCGCAAAACATGATCGGACCTAAAAACCATAAGCTGTTTACGAAATCGGTCATCCCCATTTTCCCAATATTTGCAACGATTTCAGTATCGTTGACTATTCCTGATTGTTTTTGCTCGCTGACAGATCTTAGATAACCATTTTAAGGTAGTCTAAATACTGGACACTGGTTTAAGGACACTTTTTCAGTACAATGAAACTATAAACTAAAGGATGTGTTCAGTATGCCAAAATTGTATGATTCAAAATATAAAGAATATGTCTGCCGAATGGTTGTGGAAGAAAACCGAAAAATGAAGGAACTCTCCCGTGAATTAGGTCTGCCTTACGGCACTTTACGTGGTTGGATTCGAGAATATAAAAACCAAGAAGATTGGCTACAAAAAGACCACAAAAAACAAGACGTTACTGAATCAGATAAGTATAAAACTCCTTCAGATTATAAAAAAGAAATACAGGAACGAGAAAAAGAAATAGAGAAGCTCGCAGAGGAAAATGAAATCTTAAAAAAAGCCATGCATGTCTTCACGAAAAACCGGGAATAAAGTTTCAGTTCATTGAAGACTTCCAGGATGAATTTTCGGTGGTGAGGATGTGCGAAGTACTTGAAGTTTCAAGAAGTGGTTATTACAATTGGCTAAAGATGAAGCAAAAAGAACTCACTGAAAATCAGTTGTATCGTCAAAAAGTCAGACAAAAAATCTTCCAATTTTTTCATGAAAGCTTCGGTACTTATGGCGCTCCACGTATCCATAAAGACCTAGTAGCCAACGGCTATTTTGTTTCTGAAAAGACAGTTGGCCGCTATATGAGCGAAATGGGCTTACGCGCTATTCCAAGTGAACCCTTTATGATTACAACAGATTCTAATCATTCTCAACCTATTTTTGAAAATCTTCTTCACCAAGATTTTGAGACCAATCAGCCAAATGAAGTGTGGGTAACCGACATGACCTATGTTTGGACCTGGGAAGGCTGGATTTATTTAGCCGCTATTTTAGATTTGTATTCGCGTAAAGTAGTAGGCTGGCACATCGCAGACCATATGCGGACGGAAGTGCCCATAAGGGCACTTAAAATGGCCGTTGACTTGCGCAAACCAGGAAAAGGTTTGATTCACCATTCTGATCGAGGTAGTCAGTACGCTTCAAAAGAATATCGAAAAGCTTTGGAAGCTTTTGAAGCTGTTGGCAGTATGAGCCGAACAGGCAATCCCTATGACAATGCGTGCAGTGAATCGTTTTTTGCGACATTGAAAAAAGAATTGGTTTATCGCAAACAGTTTAAAACAAAAGCTGAGGCAATCCAAACCATAAACTGGTATATTTCTGCATTCTATAATGAAAAAAGACGGCATTCCTCCAACAACTATCTTTCGCCTAATCAATATGAACGTCAACAACCTAAAATCGTTCTTGAAGCGACTATTCCTTCTCTTCAAAGCGTTTGATTAAATAGATTACTGTTTTTTTTAATGGCTTGTGTCTAGTCTTTTTATATAAATTTTTGACTATTTTGGTGTCCATTTTCTTGACAGAGGTCCACATTTGTCGTAACAAATACGCCAATCAATTGAATAAGTGCTGTTAATACAGCTAATGTTGCATAAATTGGAGCAAAACGGTTGAATTCAAACCGAACTAATTTGACAAAGTTTTTCATGGTTGGTACACCTCTCTCATGACATCTACGACTGATTTACCCTTCTCTTCGCGCATTTCTTCTGCATTAAATTCGGTAACGACTTTCCCATTCTCAATCAAAACAGCTTTGTCGATCAAATGTTCAATGTCGCTGATTTCATGAGTGGTGATCAAAACGCCTCTATTTTCGACTAAATTGCTGGTAAATACGGACGCTATTTGTTCTCGGCTGAAAATATCGATTCCTGAAAAAGGCTCGTCCATCAGTAAGTAATCCACATCCAAGGCCAATCCCAAAACCATATTTACTTTCATCGTATTTCCTTTAGATAACTGAGAAATTTTATCTTTGGCACTCAATTTGAAAAAGTTCAACAATTCTGTCGCTCTTTCCTGATTCCAAGAGGTATAGAACTCAGCCATAAACTCCATCGCCTCTTGAATCGTCATAGAAGGCATCATCGTGATCGCATCTGGAAAGAACGCAATCGTTTCATAGGTCTCTTTATCCAACGCTTTTCCATCAATGAAAATTTCTCCTTTTTCTAGAGGAGTCAAATTCATGATCGCTTTTAATATCGTCGTTTTCCCTGAACCATTTGTTCCGATCAAACAAGTGATTTCTCCTTTATTTGCCGTAAAAGAGATTCCGTTCAACACTTTTCTTCGTTTGTATTTCTTCTCTAACTGTCTGACTTCGATCATTCGTTGTCGCCTCCGTTTTGATTGGCTTCCAATAGGTACTGTTCTTCTACTTTGTCTTGTATTTCTTTCAAAGTAACCCCGATTGGCTTAACAGCCGCAATAAAGTGTTCTACCGCATCCAACATTAGTTCAGACCGGACTTGACCTAAAATAGATTGATCTTCTGTGACTCTGCTTGGCATATTTCCTTCTGTATACAATAAGTTTTCTTCCTCCATTCGTTTGAAAGCCCTCTGAACTGTGTTGGGATTGATTCCTAATGTGTTAGCTAATTCTCTTCTGGACGGCATTTCATCTCCAGGCTGCAATTCGCCTGAGGCTACTTTTTCTTTGAAATGACGAACCACTTGCAAATAGACCGGTTCTCTTTGATTAAACATCTCTGACATGGTTTCAGTCCCTCCTTTTTCTGTATTAACCACTTAATACACCATAGTTAAAGTAGTGTACTGCTCACTTAATACACCTCTTGATGTGTATTATATGCTTAATACACTAAAACTGTCAACAAATTATTTTACTTTTTCTGCAATTGACATTTTGAGGGTAATTTTCTATACTGAACTTAACTCTTGTAGTTATAAATTTATAAGTTTATAACTCTCTTAAATATTCTAACTTTTGCGATGAAGGAATACAGTAGAAGTATTGTCCCTGTTTTATAGAGAGCTGATGGTCGCTGCAAATCAGCACACACAATACATCGAATTACACTCTGGAGCAACTTGATTAACCTCAAGCGCGATACTGGCGATACTAGTACTGAAGAGGCAGCGAACTCCTATAAAGGAAGTTTGTTTGCAAATTGGGTGGTACCACGGAAACTAACATTCGTCCCGATGAAAAGACACGTTCTTTTCATCGGTTTTTTTTGTGCAAAAATATAGAAAAGGGGCAAACAACATGAACATTATTGATGAATTAGAATGGCGCGGAGCCATCAACCAACAAACTGATGAGGCTGGATTGCGCGAATTGATCTCAGAAAAAGAAATCGGTGTCTACTGCGGAATCGATCCGACTGGAGGCATGCATATTGGCCACTTGATTCCTTTTATGATCTTAAAAAGATTCCAACTAGCCGGCCACAAACCCGTTATTTTAATTGGCGGAGCGACAGGCTCGATTGGAGACCCAAGCGGAAAATCAGAAGAACGTGTTTTACAGTCGACAGAACAAGTTCAAGCAAATATCGAGAAGTTAACAGTACAAATGCAAAAATTATTTGATGCAGGAAAAGATGAAAAATCGATCCGTTTAGTCAATAACTTAGAATGGACTGAAAACTTAACCCTGTTGGACTTTTTGCGCAATGTCGGAAAAAGCTTCAACGTTAATACGATGTTATCTAAAGATATCGTAGCAAGCCGCTTGGAAACTGGGATTTCCTTTACTGAATTCACTTACCAAATCTTGCAGTCTATGGACTTCTTACACTTATACCGCAATGAAGATGTTCAATTGCAAATTGGTGGAGCAGATCAATGGGGAAACATTACTGCTGGTCTAGAATTCATTCGTAAACAAGAAAGTGCTGAAGCTAAAGCATTCGGTCTAACGATTCCATTATTGTTGAAAGCTGACGGGACTAAATTTGGAAAAACTGCCGGCGGAGCTGTCTGGTTAGATCCAGAAGAAACAACTCCTTACGAATTCTACCAATTCTGGTTGAACCAAGATGACCGTGACGTCGTTCGCTACTTGAAATACTTTACTTTCTTGAGCCAAGACGACATCAATGATTTGGCTGAACAAGTAGAAACTGAACCGCATAAACGTGCTGCTCAAAAAACATTGGCACGTGAAATGACTTTATTCGTCCATGGTGAAGAAGCTTTAGCAGATGCTGAAAAAATCACTGCTGCTTTATTCTCAGGCGAAGTAAAAGACTTAACTGCTAAACAAATCGAAGAAGGCTTCAAAAACATGCCGACTTTCGAAGCACCAAAAGAAAAACGCAACATCGTAGAATGGTTGGTTGACGTTGTCGGCATCGAACCATCAAGACGCCAGGCTCGTGAAGATATCAAAAACGGTGCCATCTCCATCAATGGCGAAAAAGAAACCGACGTAGAAGCCATCATCAAACCAGAAAACTCATTCGAAGAACGCTTCATCCTAGTCCGAAAAGGCAAGAAAAAATACTTCCTGGTGAAACTAATAGAGAGTGGAGAAAAGCGTTAAGCCTATCGAATAGAAGAAAAGATCAACTGACAGGTGCTTTTTACCTGACAGTTGAGCTTGGCTTATAGGCGTATAGGCTGCTTTTTGCAGCTCGTTTTAAATCAGAGAGCGGAGCGAGGCGTTTAGCTTACCGAATATAAGAAGAAGCCAGCCAGTTGATGCTTTTTATCAACAGGATGGATTCAGCTTATATACGCGTAAGCTGCCTCGCGTAGCTCGTTTTAAAGTAGAGAGCGGAACAGAGCGTTAAGGATTCCGTAGAGTTCGAATTTCACCTTTTCATTGGGTGCTTTTCCCGATAAAAAGGTGAAATCGAAATCATAGGAAGCCTGCTTTTCGCAGCTCGTTTTAGAGCAGAGAGCGGAGCGAGGCGTTAAGCTTACCGGATATAAGAAGAAGCCATCCAGTTGATGCCTTTTATCAACAGGATGGTCTTCAGCTTATAGATGTGTAAGTTGCCTCGCGCAGCTCGTTTTAGAACGGAGTATGGCGTTAAGCCTACCGAATAGAAAAATTAGCTGCTACTCTCACAATTCCAATTTTTGGGATTAAAAACGAGGAAGCAGCTACTTTTATAGGTTTTTGGTGATAAAAGATATCTCTCTAACAAAACCAGAGGCTTGCACTCCATTCTTGTGAGTGAGAAGGCTTCTCTCTAACAAGTTTCTCCTGTTTTCACCAGATTTTGTTAGTCAGACAATAAAACATTCATTCCCTACCCAACTTTTAAAGGAGATGATTACCATATGATTCAAATCAAAACAGCTCAACCTGCTGATGCGCATGCATTAGCTGAGCTAGCTCGTATCATTTGGAAAGAGCACTATACTTCTATTCTTGGAGAAGAACAAGTTCATTACATGTTGGAGACGATACAGTCCGAACCAGCTATCCAACAAGATCTTGAAAAGGGAAAAATCTATTGGTTGGTTCAGGAAGATGGTCAAGATGTTGGTTATGTCAGTTACGAATTGGAGGAAAACACTCTTTTCTTGAGCAAATTCTATCTGACAGAAGCTGCTCGCGGTAAAGGTTTGGGGCGTTTTTTATTTGAAAAGCTGAAGGAAGTTGCGGCAGATCAGAGTAAACAGTCGATTGAACTGACGGTCAATAAATACAACGCTCCTACAATAAAGGCGTACCAAAAAATGGGCTTCGAACAAATTCGAGAACAAGTCGCAGACATTGGGAATGGTTTTGTGATGGACGATTATGTTTTTAGGTATAGTCTTTAAAAACAACTTTGCTTATTTAGTGGATATCTGCAGCTGCAAGCGGCTGGATATCCACTTTTTTTGACTCATTTTTTGCCCTGTACGTTCTTTTCTCAAATCAGGAATGCTACACTAAACAAGAATAATTTCAGAAAAGAGGGATTTTGTGAGCATTCTTAATCGTGAAGAAGATGGTTTATTTTACGCAGAACAATTACAAAACAAGGTCATTTCTCCAAAAGAATTGGTAGAACAATGTTTTCAAGTCATCGAAAAAGAAAATCCAGCATTAAATGCTGTGATTCATCAACGCAAAGAAAAAGCGTTAAAAGAAGCGGAAGAACGAGACTTCAGCGGTAAACCGTTTGGCGGCATCCCAATCCTGGTGAAAGGGTTGGGGCAATCTTTAGCTGGCGAGCCTAGTACATCAGGGTCACATTTGCTGAAAAATTCTGTGGCTGCTCAAACGAGCCACTTCACTCGAGCTTTGATTGACGCAGGGTTTATCGTAATTGGACAAACCAATGTACCAGAGTTCGGCTTTAAGAACATCACTGAACCAGAACTGTATGGACCTTCACGCAATCCTTGGAATACTGATCACTCACCAGGCGGGTCTAGCGGCGGTGCAGCGGCGGCCGTGGCTTCGGGTATGGTGCCGATTGCCGGTGCCAGCGACGGAGGCGGTTCTATTCGGATTCCAGCTTCATTTACTGGATTGGTCGGCTTGAAGCCTACACGTGGGCGAACGCCCATCGGTCCCGGATCTGGTCGAAATTGGCAAGGGGCTTCGATTAGCTTTGTACTGACCAAATCGATCCGAGATACTGCCGCTATGATGGATGTACTGCAAACTATCCAACCAGCCGCAGCTTTCCAGACTCCACTTTTTACTGAAGGATACATGAATCATTTGCACTATGCACCTAAAAAAACGTTTAGGATCGCTTACTCTCTGGAATCTCCTGTACTTTCCAAAGTCAGCAAAGAAGCGCAACAGGCAGTTTTGAAAACCGTTGAATGGTTAAGAGCTCAAGGGCATTCAGTTGTTGAAAAAACACCTGAGATCGACGGGGTACATTTGATGAAGAGCTATTACGTCATGAACTCGGGCGAAACAACAGCAATGATGGGAAATATCGAGTCCGCCCTTCAGCGCAAATTGACCATCAACGACATGGAATTGGTCACATGGGTTTTATACAATGCCGGAAAAACCATTTCTGCTGCTGCTTACTCTAACACATTAAGCACTTGGGACCAAGCTGCTGAAGTCATGGCGAATTTTAATGAGTCATTTGATTTATTCTTGACTCCTGCCACAGCTGACAGCGCTCCAAAAGTCGGGACAGACTGGCAAGATGAAACAATGTTGGAACGCATGCGCAATATCACTGAAGTCGACTCCACAGAGCAGCAGCAAGTTGTCTGGGACATGTTTAGTGAAAGCTTGCCGATCACGCCATTCGGCATGCAAGCCAACTTGACTGGGCAGCCTTCGATCAGTTTGCCGGTTCATTTGACCAAAGACGGACTGCCTCTTGGAGTTCAATTCACTGCTCCTAAAGGCAGAGAAGAATGGCTGCTGGCGATTGGGCGCGACATGGAAGCCGATGGACAGTTTATTTAATAAAAAATCTAGGCCGCAAACGTATATCAACGTTTGCGGCCTAGATTTTTTCTCTTTGAAATGGATCTATTAGTCAACTGAAGTATGAAATCAGCTTCACTTGATTAATAGAATAGGTCTATTGATTAAGTGAGCAGTTATTGAGCCTCCATTTGACTAATAGACCAGTCCTATTAATCAAGTGGAACTTTTAAAACATTCCGGTTGATTAATAGATCACCTTATTACCATAATCTCTTCTATAGTTGGTCTAATGCTTCTTCAATCGACTGTTCGCCAGACACTAAGTCGAAGGCTTTATAGTATGTTTTCTCATTGTCTAAGCTCTCGAACACCACTTTAGCCACGTCTTCACGCGGAATAGTCCAGTCGTCCGAATCAGCCAACTGCATATTGTCAGACACGACCACTTTGCCTTTGCTTGCGTCATCTGTCAGACCCCCAGGACGAACGATCGTATAATTCAATCCGCTTTGCATCAATTCTTTATCCGCATAGTATTTCGCTACATAGTAAGATTTGATTTCTTCATTCCATTTCTCGCGTTGATCTGCACCAAATGCACTCACCATCAAGAATCGATCCACACCAACATTTTTGGCTGCTTCAATGACTTTCACCGCACCATCTAAATCGATCAGCAACGTTTTATCTGCCCCAGTGCTGCCGCCAGAGCCTGCTGTAAAGACTACTGCGTCAGTTCCTTTGACTGCCTCTTCCAAATCGCTCACAGAGCCTTCTAAGTCTCCCAAGTGAGTTTCGATACCGTTGCTTTCCAGTTCTTTTGCTTGTTCCTCTTTTCGGACAAATGCTCGAACAGAATGTTTCTCACTTTTATTTAACAAGTCGACCAATTGTTTTCCTATTTTTCCATTTGCTCCCACTACTAATACTTTCATGTATGCAATCTCCCTTCGAGTCTGATTCTTTTTCAACCTTAACACAAAAAGTAAGTAGAATAAAAAGGTGTGCTTCGTATGTAGGATCTCTTAAAAATAAAACAGCTCTTCAAACCTTTTGTCTAAAGCAATGCACAAAATCAGAGCAAGTTTCGCTGTAGGGTTAAACTGCCCCGTTTCAACCGAACTGATCGTATTTCTGGATACTCCTATCATTTCAGATAACTCTCTTTGGGACAATTGCTGCTCTTTTCTAGCTGCTTTTATATTATTTTTTAAAACCAATTCTTCCTTTTCCAAATCCATTTCTCCCATTATAAAGTTTGTAAAACATACCAGATAAGAAAAGCTGCGCACAAAAAACTATTTACTATACTAAAGTATAAAATCCCCTTCTCTTTTCTTAAACGATATCGTAAAAATCCTCCGGTCGCCATGAATGCAAAAAGCAACGCCGTTATATCACCAAAAGGCAAGTTATTGAAAATTTGATACATCATTATTAATAATGCTAAGAAGCACAGTGCGTAAAACCCTTGGTCATCTGCATGCTTATTTTCATAATTTTTCCCTTCATCCTTGTTTTCAGTGCGGTACTTGTTCAGTATTTCTTCTTTATCCATTTCATTCCCTCTTTTCGCCAAGTTTACTTGTCAAATACATCTTATACTTGCCAAGCATACTTGTCAACAAAATCAAAAAAACACGCATTCAGCTGACCAAGTACGTGTCTTTCTTGCAGGTTAATTGTCTTATACATAGTTTCAATAGTTTATTTTTACACAAAAAAGAACCACAGTTGTTATACAACACAAACTGGAAAGGTCTAGTTGTTTTTCGTTTAATCGCTTCCAGCGACTGTTGTCACAAATAGTTCATATGCTTATTTTTACATACTTGATACGAGATGGATTTCTCAAACTCAACTTGTACAACTAAAAGTTATCTCATATAATAAAACATGTCGTGAAAGAGTCATTCGGGTAATCAAGAAATTAACTTTTAAAAGGAGTAATAATATGACGAATAATTCCACTGGTGGGGTACAAACAATAGATAGAGCCCTGACCATTCTAGAAACCCTTTCCAATTATGATAATTTAAGTTTAATGGAGATAAGCGAAAAAGTTCAGTTGCATAAAGCTACGACACATCGTTTAATCAACTCTCTATTGCAAAACGGGTACATTGAAAAAGACCCGACAACCAAAAAATACCGTATCTCTTTAAAATTATTCCAGTTAGGGAACAGACGAGTTCAAAATATCGATTTTTTGAATGTTGCTAAAAGCATGATTCGTCAGTTGTCTCAAGAAATTAATCAAACTGTTCATTTAGTTATAGAAGATGATCATGAAGTTTTATATATCGATAAACACGATGCTCAGCAATCAGATACTCGCATGCACTCTAGAATAGGAAAGAAAGCTCCTATGTATTTAACTGCTGTAGGAAAAGCCATTCTGGCTACTAAACCTAACAGTGCAATCATCGAGTATTGGGAGCAAGCAGATATTCAAAAGAAAACAAAAAATACCATTACAGATTTAGATGCTTTTTTAGCTGAAATGGAAACTGTCCGCCAGCAAGGTTATGCTTTGGATTACGAAGAAAACGAAGTGGGTATCGTCTGTATCGGTGCTTCATTTGCTAGTTACAAAGATTTAGCCGCTGGAGCTATCAGCATTTCTCTGCCTGTTTCAGAAATTGAGAAAAAAGATCAGTATATTGCTAAAATAGTGGAAACAACCAGAAAAATATCTAATTTATTAGGTCATTTCTAGTCGTTCATCAAATAAAAATACTCCGCAATGGACTATTCTATGTCAATTGCGGAGTATTTTGTTAAAAGAATGAACTAAACCGTTATTCGCTCCAATTTCTTGGACTCCATAAGGTTCCATCCAGTTCTCCTTCCATTTGTTGGATACGCACTGTCTGTTCTTGAATCAAACGCTTAGCTGCTGCTAACAGTGCTTTTTGCTTATAGTCCCGACTCATTTCAAAAGCACGTTCCAGTTCTTGAATCATCCATTCGTTTTGATCCATCTCATTCTCTCCAATGCTTCTTCGATTATTAGGAATTCATTTCATCTAATACCATTTTTAATCCATCTATCGTATCTCGATTTTCTTCAATAAGATCTACTGCATGCTGCATCAGCAGTTCATCTCCTGGAGCTAAGGTTTCTTCTGGTGTTTTTTCCAACTCTTGAATGATCCATTTTTCCCGAGTCGCTAAACTGTCATCTGCTTCTCTCGTAACAGCTTGCTGATAATCGATCAGTAAGGTCATTTTCTGTTCTTCTGTCATATATGGAAATTGGTAAATCACAAACGGCTTCAAGTAAGTCATTCCAGTTTTCACTGCAACAGCTTGAAAAGGTTTCGTTAATTCGTTGATACTGAAGACTTCTTTGCCTCCTGCTTGGTACTCGCTTTCCTTGATCCCTACAGATAAAACTAAACCGAACTCTTTTCCATTCAGTGCATGTCCATTTTTACCATAAGCAAATCCATACGTCAGTACTTCATCTTGCCATTGCTTCAATAACGGCGGCGAGCTGTACCAGTAAAATGGAAATTGAAACAAGATACGGTCAAATTGTTTCAACAACTGTTGTTCTGCTGCTACATCTATCTGATTGTCTGGATAGGCTCCTTCTAAATGGTGAACTTTTACCGATTCACTTTCAGGAATAGAACTCAACAAAAACTGCTGGCTGCCGGATTCAGAGATCTCCGGATGTGAAATGATCACTAAAGTCTTCATCTTTTTTCCTCCAATACACTGAAGAAGGCTTTTATTCTGCATCTTCTTCATCAAAAAATTCTATCATATCATTTTGTACAGCTGAGATCATCGGAAGTTTATAGACTGGAACCAGCTCAATATCTAGTTTTCTCAGCAACTCTCCCATTATACTCGCTATTCTGTGGTAACGACTAACATTGACAACAACAGTTGGCGGTTTTACATCATTAGCCAGCAGCGCCTTAATGAAGAGCCGTTGAATTTTTTCTATTTCTTCAAATTCAACCAGTTCACCTAAAAGGATTTCGGTGCTTTTGGCATCTATGATCATCAACATAATAGAAAAACGAGGACGTTCTTCATCCATCCCTTCTCTAGGAACCGCAATATAATTCAATTCCAACTCCCAAATCGAACTGCCGATTCTTAATTGATTCACACGTCTGAGCTCAAAATCCGTTACTTTAACTGGCTCTTTAGCGTACTTTTGGGCAGCTAAACCTTGTAAGACATCCGATGGCAAGACAAACATGCTGTCTTCATACTGTCCGTCTTCTGTATAAGTCCGCAAAAATACACTTTCTTTATTTTCTTCAGCATCATATAAATCTAATTCAGTTCGGTATTCTTCCGCCATTTCCATAAATCTTTCCAGCAAATCAATCATAAATGGAACTTCATTTTCTGGTAATGGGTCAGGATAATATCCTGGCTTATAATCTAAAAACAAAGGCCACGCTTTTTTCCCTCTGAAAGGAACACCGCTGTTTTTGATTCGTTGGTAATCTTCCGTTGGCAAATCAAGACGGTTTTCGTACGTGAGAGAGAGCCCATTCTGAATCAGCAGCCATTCTAATGTCGCTTCGGCGTCTTTCAACTGATCTTGCTTTACCAATTCAAAATAGTACCTTAATTCTTCTAAATCACGGTAAAAGAGAAACCCATAGTTGTCTTCTGTTTTCCCTAGAATAGACATGAAAACCGGATCGGTTCTCCCAGGCAACTGCAGCGCTAAAATATCTGTATCCCAGTAATCTTCCCAGAACGCTGCCTGGTAAAGTTGTTTGGCTAGTTCGAATAATCTTGTTTCAGCTTCCATCGCTCACACTCCTAGAGAACTAAGTTGAATTTCTCGTCCCGCTTTTATATTTCCTGTACACTAAAGTCAGATTTATCATTCCATTTTAGTGTTTCCTGTTTATTATCTCAATAAATGCTTTATCTCACAACACATTCTCCATTTTTAACTTGTTTTTCTTTCGAGTTACTATTTGTTCTTATGAGAGGAAACGGTTACAATAGTAATGAAGCAACTATATTGAAGTGGAGGAAAATTCATGAAAAAAATTATTAATGATCCATCTGCAGTTGTTGATGAAATGATTAAAGGTATGGTTTTTGCTTATGATGGTTTGGTAGAGCGTTTACCTGAAACAAACGTAGTCCACCGCAAGCATTCGAAAAACGGCAAAGTCGGTTTAGTGAGCGGAGGCGGAAGCGGTCATGAGCCAGCACATGCCGGTTTTGTAGGTCAAGGTATGCTGTCTGCCGCTGTTTGCGGAGAAGTCTTTACCTCTCCTACTCCTGATCAAATTCTTGAAGCCATCAAAGCAAGTGATGAAGGCAACGGAGTATTATGGTCATCAAGAACTACTCTGGCGATATCATGAACTTTGAAATGGCTAAGGATTTAGCTGATATGGAAGATATTCCTGTAGACTTTGTTGTTGTGGATGATGACATTGCTGTAGAAGACAGTACTTATACAGCAGGTAAAAGAGGAATCGCTGGAACTGTCCTAGTACACAAAATTTTAGGCGCAGCCGCTGAAGAAGGAGCTTCTCTTTCCGAGATCAAAGAACTGGCTGACAAATTAGTTCCTGCAATCAAATCGATCGGTGTGGCATTATCTCCTGCCACGAATCCAGAAGTGGGTAAACCAGGATTCGAAATCGGCGATGATGAAATTGAATTTGGTGTCGGTATCCATGGGGAACCTGGGTATCGCAGAGAAAAATTGCAACCGTCAAAAGACTTAGCCGCTGAGCTGGTCAAACAATTGAAAAAAGAATTCCAATGGTCTGGTGATGAACAGTACGCACTTTTGATCAACGGAATGGGCGCTACTCCTTTAATGGAACAGTTTGTTTTTACAAACGACGTACGCGAACTACTAGCAGCCGAAGGCATCACATTAGTCTTTAAGAAAGTCGGAGACTACATGACTTCTATTGATATGGCTGGAGTTTCGATCACATTACTAAAATTAGAAGACGAAAAATGGGTAGACTATTTAACTGCACCCGTAAATACAATTTCTTGGTAAGAAGGGAGTTTACACAATGCTATCAGTTGAAACGGTAACAAAATGGATGGAACTATTTGGTGAGCAATTAACGGAAAACAAAACGTATTTGAGCGAATTAGACACGGCCATCGGAGACGGTGATCACGGCAACAACTTAGCTCGTGGCGCTGCAGCGTTGAAAGAAAAGCTTGGAGCTAATGAGTATGAAGCTTTAACTGATTTATTGAAAGATGTCGGAATGGTCTTCGTCAGTAAAATCGGCGGGGCTTCTGGTCCTTTATACGGTTCAGCTTTCATCAGTATGGCAAAAGCCAGCAAAGACAATGACAGTTTGGAATTAGCTGATTTGTTGGCAGCTGGTTTAGACGGCATCCAAAAACGAGGAAAAGCTGAAGCCGGCGAAAAAACGATGGTGGACGAGTGGGTTCCTGTCGTAGAAGCTGTCAAAAATAACTCATTAACAACAGAGACTATCGAAGAAGCTGTAGAGAAAACAAAAGATATGAAAGCTACAAAAGGAAGAGCTTCTTATTTAGGAGATCGTTCTATCGGACATTTGGATCCGGGAGCTATGTCCAGCAGCCTTCTTTTCAAAACCATGTTAGAGGCAGGTGTCTATGATGGCAAATAAACCAGGAATTCTGCTTGTTTCTCACGTTTCAGACATTGCTGACGGATTGGCTACATTGTTAGGCCAAGTAGCGGGCGACGTGACAATAATAGCAGCCGGCGGAACTGAAGATGGTGAAGTCGGAACAAGCTTTGATAAAATCTCTGCTGCCGTAGAGAAATTTGAAGAAGATACTATTCTGGCTTTTTATGACTTAGGCAGTGCGAAAATGAACTTAGAAATGGCGATTGAAACAACGGATAAGAATATTACTTTATACGACACAGCTTTCATCGAAAGTGCATATACTGCAGCTTCTCTGTTGCAAGTCGATGTGCCTGTTGAAGATATCGATAAACAATTAGCCGAATTGAAAGTGAAATAATCGGTTTGGATGCCTCTATTAGTCAAGTGAGACGTATTTGAAGCTTCACTTGATTAATAGAACGCGTCTATTGATCAAGTGGGACGATTTTGAGCGTTCATTTGATTAATAGGACTGCTCTATTAGTCAAGTGACGCAGATTTCGATGTCCGCTTGATTAATAGACGGCTATCGCTTACTCTCTCCTCTTGCTCTTTTTTGAGCAAGAGTTTTTTTTGCTGCCTTCATGTCAATGATAAATGAAAATGTCCCGATTTTATTCAAATTTGAGTTAGGTTCACTGTCATTATTTCGTTGATCCTATTCCTGGCAAAACTACCGCGCTACGCTTGGTAAAGTTGATTCAGGAAATGGCTTCGAAAACCACGAAGCCATTTTCTGAATCAACTGAAATTAGCGTTCTAAATCTATTTTCTAGTTAAAAACTTGTATTCATGTTCTAGAATTGGTTTTAAGAGCTTCCTTTTGGTTTTTCTTCCGAAGATAGCGATCATAAGATGCTTTTTTCCAAGGATGGCTCATTGGAGGGATATGCACCTGCATCTTTTTACGTTCGATTGGCTTATCGAATTCTTTTGAAACTTTTTCGTGAAGCGGAATTTCTTTTAACATGAAAAGTGAATCCTGATGACTAGCATACAGTTGATTTTCTTTAGTATGAATAATCATTAACTTCGTTTTTGGGGCCAATAAGACGTGCTGATTTTGATTATATAAATGATATAACTTGTTCTGATATTTGAGTGCGTGTCCCTTCTGGACAACTCGGTGTGAAAAGCGAGCCAGTATATAATCTAAATGGATATCTTTTGGTAGCTTTTCAAAAACACTTTTGGTATCGTTTAGCTGTAAAGCAAATTTGGCGTTATATGTAGGAATATAATGTTTCAAAAATTGGTTTGCTTCTTCAATGGATTGGATATTTTTTAAGGCCATTTCATTTAGGAGACGATCTTGGAGGGTATTCCATAATCGTTCAATTCTTCCTTTTGCTTGAGGAATACTTGTTGTGGTTAACTCTATTCCCAAGTTATGGCAGGCATATCCATATTGTGTAAAAGTGTCCTTCTCTTCTGAAGGGCTCTTTTCTTGTTTATAGTGAAAGATGGTTCGATTATCCGTCAAAATATTATACGGAATACCGTAGGTAGTCAGACACTGATGTGTTACTTCGTAATAGGCATCTAATGTTTCTTCTTTATCAAAGTAAGCCCCAACCACGATTCCAGTGGCGTCATCTATAGCAGCGTGGAGATGCGCATATTTTCCGTTTTGAAACCAATCGTGTCTTGAAGCGTCCATTTGAAGCTGTTCACCTTTATATTTCTTTCGTGAGCGGCTAGGATGAGCTTTCACAGGATCTACGTATTCTAATTCATTTAAAACTTGGCTCTCTTTCTTTGTTAGTAGTTGGTCAGACCGTTCTTTCTCTTTTAATTCTTTGCGCTTCGTTCGTTGTGTTTTTTTAGAAGCACGAGGAGAAAGAATATGTTTTTGATATAATAAATTGCGAACGGTCGTATAAGAGACGGTTACTTGTTCTTCCTCCTGCAGTTTTTCTGTAAAATGGAACAAATTAAAACCATCATATTTCTTTCTGTAGAGTCGAATAATCTTTTGTTGGGTTTCTTTTGACAACGTTGTAGCGGGAGTTCGTCCCTTGTTCCCATGCTTAAAACCTTTTTTTCCTTGCGTTTTATAGCGATTAACCAATCGGTTAATCTGCCTACGGGATAAATCTAGTTCAATCTCTGCCCGCTCCTTTGAACACTGACCATTACATACTTTTTTTATGACTTCATATTTTTTGTTTTCAAACATAGTTAATTCTGCTCCCATTCTATCTCTCCAATCCAATAAGATTAGAGTAACGTAGTTATGGGACATTTTCATTTGTTATTTATTAAGACATTATCATTTGTTAATGACAGAGCAAGAGTTTTTTTTGCTGCCTTCATTGACACTCTAACAGCAAATAGCTAAAATGATGTACTGAAGCGGCAATTATCAAGCAAGGGGTGGAATAAATGAAGCATCATTGGAGACTAGATCGCCAGAAAATCAAGACATGGATTCTATTAGGATTCGCCAGTCTTCTAATCGGCTGTGTAGTCGGAGCTCTTGACACATTATTTGGTAGAGTATTATTAAGTTTATCTGATTTCAGAAGTGAACATTTTACACCTCTTATTTTATTTCTGGCACCTGCTGGAATGTTGTTTGTTTATCTGTTTTCGTCTTATGGCAAAACAAGTACACAAGGAATGAACCTTATTTTTCAAGTAGGTCATGAAGAACAAGACATGATTCCTAAAAGACTTATTCCGTTTGTGATCAGCGGAACGTGGCTGACACATTTATTTGGCGGCAGTGCCGGCAGAGAGGGGGTCGCGGTCCAATTAGGAGCCGCAATTTCAAATGGGATCGGTCGTAAAGTGAAGTTAGCGAATACGAATACGACCAGTATGTTTCTCATAACGGGTATGGCTGCAGGGTTTGCTGGATTATTCCAAACACCGATCGCTGCTGTTTTTTTTGCACTCGAAGTCTTAACCGCTGGACGATTGCGTTATGATGCTCTTTACACTTCTGTAATTGCTGCTTTTACTGCGAGTTTTGTTTCCAATCGGCTTGGTCTGGAGAAATTTTCTTTCGCTTTGCGTTCACCTGTACATATGAGCTTTGAAGTGCTTTTAAAATTGTTGATTTTAGGTATTGTATTTGGCTGGACGGGAGGATTATTTGCTCACATTCTAAAAAAAGTAAAATCTTTTTTAGCGCATAACTTGCCTGATCCAGTCAAGAGAATCGGATGGATAGGAATTGGTTTGAGTATATTGTTATGGTTCTTATTTCAAGGTCGTTATGCTGGATTAGGAACTAATTTGATCGATGCCAGCTTTTTTGGACAGACGGTTTATGCTTATGATTGGGTACTGAAGTTTTTGTTGACGATACTGACGATTGGAGCAGGTTTTCAAGGCGGTGAAGTCACTCCCTTATTTTCTATTGGAGCTTCATTAGGCGTTGTACTGGCTGCTGCTTTAGGACTTCCAATCGAATTTGCGGCTGCTCTAGGTTATGCGAGTGTATTCGGCAGTGCGACCAATACCTTATTGGCTCCTATATTGATTGGTGCAGAAGTCTTCGGCTTTACTTATCTTCCTTATTTTACTATCGTCTGCTCAGTAGCCTATCTGTGCAATAGAAGCAAATCCATTTATCCTCTTCAAAAAAAATAGTAGGGGTGGGAAATAACTCCTAGCTATGGGTTGCGTAAACGTGCTCAAAAAGGCAGCCCCGACGTCCACTTGCACCCGAAACAAATCCAACAGCACTTAAGGCAAATCCACCTAATCCTCCAGCAAAAGCTTGTCCGATTTTACGAGAGAATGAGTAAACAGCATAAATCGTTCCATCTTCACGTTTTCCAGTACGTACTTCTTGATAATCGATAATATCTGAAATGAATGCTCAGATAATAATGTTAAAGTAGTTCATTCCTAAGTTTCCAACAAGCGCAAACGCCAGGAAAGCCTATACATTATTGATTTGCAAAAAGAAAATTATCCATACATAGTAGCACTAATCAGTAAAGCAACAGTTCCAGATTCTTTCTTACCAAAGCGAGCAGCAATCTTACTAGCAAATGGTGCTAAGACTAAAACCCCTACTGTTCCTAAAATACCTGCAGCAGCTAAACCTGAAGCACTATTAAAGTAAGTTGTGTACAAGTAAGCGTTCATTGTTCCAACTAAAATTTGCGCCAACAATAGAAATATTGCTGCAGAAATGATGCCTAATAAAGCTCTGTTAGTCGTTAATCCAATTACGATTGATTTCATTTGCTGTCCTACAGTTTCTGTACTGGAAGCATCTTTTTCAGGAAGTTGAATTCTCTCCATTGACCAGAAATACAATACTCCATACATTACTAAAGCAACAATACCAAATACAAAAGCAATCATTGTAAATCGTTCTGGAACAATAACTTGATCTCCCGAACTATTTGTTGTGTAAACCACTAAAGGGGCTACAAAAGAAATGACCATAGAAGCAATACTTGCTCCTACACTACGGAAAGTAGAAAGTGCTGCACGATCCTCTGCTTTGTCGCTGATAACAGAAGCCATAGAACCGATACCTGTATAACAAAAACTGCCCCAGAATAAATAAGTCACATTAGCATAAATCATTTTAGCTGGCATAGAACAGTCTTTTACCACATATAAGAACATTAAGAAACCAGCAATAACCGCAAATGGTGCCATTCTTCGAATCCAAGGTCTGAGTCGTCCGTCTTTGGCTGGTTTGAACGTATCTACAATTCTTACCATCTCAACGCCTGTAAACGCATCCATGATTCTGGAAACTAAAAATAATGTTCCGACCGCTGCTCCGCTGATGCCTAAAACGTTTGTGTAAAAAACCATTCAGAATGAACTAGCGAAAATGAAAAACATATCATTAGCAATATCTCCAGCTATGTACCCTAACTTGTCCTTAATTCCAAATGGACGGATTTCTTGTGTTCTATCATCTACAACAGGATTTGCATAACTTTCTTTTGCCATAATTTCTTTACCTCTTTTCTGACAATTTCAAAATCTAACATGTGTGCCTCATAATGTAATACATAATACCATCAAAGAGACCTTTAACAAGTTTATTGAGACAAAAAGTAAACGTTTTGTTGAAAACGTTTGTTTTGCAGCCGAATTTTTGTCAAAATAAAAAACTTGTGTCCTGAGATATTATTTCTCAGGACACAAGTTTTTCTGTTAACTATCGATTATTTCTGTAAGATTCGGCAATTAGTTGTGCATTTTTAGCCTAATGGTAAAATTTGGTAAAGTAACGCTGCTAAAGCTGCTCCGATAAAAGGTCCTGCAATTGGAACCCAAGCGTAACCCCAGTCAGAGTCTCCTTTGTTAGCGATCGGCAGGATTTGGTGAGCGATTCTTGGTCCTAAGTCACGAGCCGGGTTGATTGCATAACCTGTCGTTCCTCCTAATGAAAGACCAATGGCAACGATTAGCAAACCAACAACAATCGGGTTTAATCCATCTGTAAATTGTCCTTGAGTAAAGGCTAATAGACCAAATACCAGCATTGCCGTTCCAATGGCTTCACTGATCACGTTATTGATTGGACTTTTGATTGCTGGACCTGTAGAAAATACACTTAAGATTGTTTCAGAATCGTCAGTTGCTTTCCAGTGTGGCATGTAGTGGATCCAAACGATCACTGCACCCGCAATACCTCCAAGGATTTGAGCTCCAATATATGGTAAGACTGAACTCCAAGCAATCTCGCCAGCTATAGCCATTCCTAATGTTACAGCAGGGTTAAGGTGAGCCGGACTTAAGAACCCTGATGAGTAGACAGCAATGGTAACAGCAAGCCCCCAACCAAGAGTAATCATCAACCAACCTGTATTGAATCCTTTTGTTTTATTCAATACAGATCCAGCTACTACCCCGTCTCCAAGTAAAACTAAAATCATTGTTCCTACAAATTCTCCTATTAACTGTTGCCATAATGTCGTATCCATGATAATTTCTCTCCTTTAATGGTAAATTTTATCTAAAAATAAGTTCGTTGAATGTTTATAAAATGAATTTTATTACATAATCGTAATGATTAGAAGGATCCGTTTGAAGACCCTTCTAACCACATCTTTATTGACAACATCTTACGGTCTTACAAATGATTGTTTTATTCAGCTGATTTTTTTCTTAATGGTTTGTGCTTGAATACTTTTGTGGCTTCAACAGCGTTTTGCCATCCCAGATACAAGTCTTCACGTAAATCTTCGTCCATTTCTGGATTGAATGTAGCATCTTTTTCCCAGTATTCTTTGATTTCTTCTTGGCTGCTCCAGAATCCTGTTGCCAGTCCTGCAAGGTAAGCAGCACCTAAAGCAGTTGTTTCGCTGACTTTAGAACGTTCGATCGTAAGATCTAGAATATCGGCTTGGAATTGCATCAAGAAGTTATTGTTGGCTGCTCCTCCATCGACACGCATTGTTGTCGTTTCAATTCCAGAATCTTTGTTCATTGTGTCGATAACATCTCTTGTTTGATATGCTAACGATTCTAAAGTAGCTCTGATAAAGTGTTCCTTAGTAGTTCCTCTTGTCACACCAAATACCGAACCGCGAGCATCTTGATCCCAGTGAGGAGCTCCTAATCCAGTAAATGCCGGTACAACATATACGTTATCTGTCGTATCCACTTTTGTCGCATATTCTTCTGATTCAGGAGATGTTCTAAACATCCGCATACCGTCACGCAACCATTGAATCGCTGAACCGGCTACGAAAATACTTCCTTCTAAAGCGTACGTAACTTCTCCGTTCAATCCGTAAGCAATAGTCGTTAATAAACCATTGTCTGATTTGATCGGCTCTTTTCCTGTATTCATGATGATAAACGCACCTGTTCCATAAGTGTTCTTCACCATTCCTTTTTCGTAACCCGTTTGCCCAAATAAAGCGGCTTGTTGGTCACCAGCGATTCCCGCAATCGGTACTTCTGTTCCATAGAAGTGTTGAGGAATTGTTTTTCCATAAATTTCAGAAGAAGATTTTACTTCTGGAAGCATGACTTTAGGAATGTTCAAGATCTCTAGAATCTCTTCATCCCACTCTAAATCGTAAATATTGTACATCATAGTACGACTAGCATTAGAGTAGTCTGTAACGTGAGCAGCTCCGCCTGTTAATTTCCATACTAACCACGTATCGATTGTTCCAAATAACAACTCGCCTTTTTCAGCTCTTTCTTGAGCTCCTTCAACTTTGTCCAATAACCATCTTACTTTAGTTGCAGAGAAGTAAGAGTCGATCACTAAACCAGTTTTATTGTGGATCATTTCAGTGTAGCCGTCATCTTTTAATTTTGTAGAAATGTCATTTGTTTGTTTAGATTGCCATACCACTGCATGATAAATCGGTCTGCCTGTGTTTTTGTCCCATACAACAGTTGTTTCACGTTGGTTCGTGATTCCGATACTGTCGATTTCACTTGGTTTAAGTCCAGACTCAATTAAAACACCGGCAATAACAGTCAGCACAGAAATCCAGATTTCATTCGCATCATGTTCTACCCAACCTGGTTCTGGGAAGTATTGTGTAAATTCTTTCTGGAAGCTCCATTTCGGATTCCCTTCCTTATCGAAAATAATAGCTCTCGAACTGGTCGTTCCTTGGTCAATCGACATAATATATTTCTTTTCCATCTTCTTGCCTCCTATTTTATAATAACGCTTTCATATTGGTGAAACATAAATCTCCTATATCCACTATAACGTTCTTTATTTAAAGAGTAAAATATAAATACCGTTATTCATTGTTTTTTATTTCAGGATTAACTTCGTTATACAGTGCCTATCTTTTTACCCTTTGTTGAATGCTTGTTATACTGATAGCGAAAAAGATTATTCTATCTTTCAAAAAAAACTAAGGAGCTGAGTTTGTTGTGAATCAAGCACAAATAGACATCATCAGAAACGGAAATGGTTTTATAGCTGCCCTCGATCAAAGTGGTGGAAGTACACCCAAAGCTTTATCTCTTTACGGCGTGGACGAAGGATCTTATTCAAGTGAAGATGAAATGTTCAATCTTGTTCATGAAATGCGGACTCGTATCATCACTTCACCAGCATTTAGTTCAAATTATATTCTAGGAGCTATTCTTTTCGAACAAACAATGGATCGCAAAATTGAAGACTTTTACACGGCAGATTATCTGTGGGAAAAGAAAGGAATTGTTCCTTTCTTGAAAATCGATAAAGGTTTAGCTGATGAAAGCGAAGGCGTTCAATTGATGAAGCCAAATCCAGGATTGAATGACTTATTAAAAAGAGCCAATGAACGAAATATCTTTGGTACTAAGATGCGTTCGTTAATCAAAGAACCAAATAGAGATGGTATCCACCAAGTGGTCGATCAACAATTTGAAGTGGCTAAACAGATTCTTCATGCAGGCTTGGTGCCTATCATTGAACCTGAAGTAAATATTTACAGTGAAGACAAAGAAAAATGCGAAAGCATCTTAAAAGAAGAAATCTTAACGTATTTAGATCAGTTGGAAGAACATGAAAATGTCATGTTGAAGTTATCCATTCCTACCGTATCTGATTTTTATGTCGAATTGATTGAACACCCTAGAGTATTGCGTGTAGTGGCTCTTTCAGGCGGCTATTCTCGTGAAGAAGCCAATGAAAAATTACGAAACAACCGCGGCTTGATTGCCAGCTTCTCACGTGCTCTCTCAGAAGGTTTATACGCGAATCAATCAGATGAAGAATTCGATGCCATTCTTATGGATTCTGTCAAAGAAATCTACGAGGCTTCGGTTTCTTAAAATAATTTATTAAAAAAGCAGCTGGAAAATTGTTCCAGCTGCTTTTTTTGTCTTCACTTTAATAAGTAAATACGGTCGAATTCAATTTCTACTTCAAACGTACCGATGTTTTCAGCAATATCTTTCTTAATTGCTTCCAAAAGTTCTTGGTTGGTTTTTTCAATATTATCTGGGACTACGATATCAAAATGAATCGTTGATAAGCCCTCGTCCTCTTCTACACGAAAATCATGAAACTTCAAATTTAGTTCGTAAGATTGCAAAATGCGTTTTACTTGTTGGTAAATAGTTGTCTGTTCCTCACTCTTGATAGCGATTGGATCTAAATGGCATACCAATTCTACACCTAAATATTCTTTAAAATCTTTTTCAATGGCATCAATCACTCGATGGGCTTCCGTCAAGCTCCAGCTGTCATCAATCTCAATGTGAATCGTTGCAAATGTTTTATTTGGCCCATAGTGATGCATCAATAAATCGTGGTAGCCAATAATAGAAGTGTAATAATCTAAAAAGTGTTTAATTTCATTGATCTGCTTTTCTGTTGGTCCTTTTCCCAATAAATCATCAATGGATTCTCGAATGATACTAATCCCATTGTATAAAATGTATAGTGCGATAAATACTCCGGCGTACCCGTCGATCCGCCAACCAAAAATTGTCTCGACAACGGATGCTCCCAATACTACTAGCGTCGTGTAAACATCATTAAAACTATCTTGAGCTGCTGCATCGATGGCATTTGAATGGATTTTTTCACCTACTTTTCGATAAAAGTAGCCTTGAATTACTTTGATGATGATCGAAATAACCAATAAAACAAATACCAATGTCGTTGTGTTTAGCGCTGTAGGGTCCATGATGCGTTGAATCGAATTCAATAAAAACTGAAATCCGACAAATAAAATTCCTAAAGAAACTACTAGTCCTGTAATATACTCCGAACGCTCGTGTCCATATGGGTGCTGCTTGTCCGCCGGCTTTGCTGCTATATGAAATCCAAACAACGTTAATATGGAAGAAGCACAATCCGCTAAACTATTGATGGCGTCCCCTACAATAGAGACACTTCCTGAAATCAATCCCGCACTCATTTTAATCAAAAAAAGGACCAAGTTGGAAAACAGTCCTACTTTTCCAGAAAAGAGACCTAATTGATTCCGTTGATTCTTTGTATGCTTCTTATTTAAATAGCGCTCCAACCATTTTTCTATCATGTTCAAAACTCCTAAAAAATTTTTCTATCTATTATAACACATGATTCACCCCCGATAATCGAGATTGACTATCGGGGGTGAATCGATTTTTGGTGCGTAGTTCTTAGACGCGTTGCGTTCGGCAACTCACGCTACCATTTCCCAACCCTAACTGTTTGGAAAAAGCCCAAACTGTTAGGGTTGGGAGATGTACGGTGAGCTAAATGCCTCACTTCACGCTCTGATTTTTAAACGCGTTGCGTTCGGCAGTCTTCCTATGATTTTCCTGATCCTTTTTGTTGGGAAAGTGCCCCAACTAAAAGGATCAGTGAAATCTACGGAAGCCTAGACGCCTCACTCCACGCTCTGGAAGATGTGTTTTCCGATTTCTTGCATCCAGGCGTAGACTTGGGCTTCATTTTCGGCTTCTTGGGTCATTGCTGCGACGTAGATGTTTTTTTCTTTGTAACGGAACAGGGCTGCGTCGTGCAAGACAGTTTTGTCTTCATCTGTTTTGTTTAAGATTTCTAATACCGGGATTTCTTTTTCCGTCAGCGATCCTGGTAATCCGGTTCTGAATTGTTGATTCAATAATGGAAATTCGATGCGTTTTTGCCAATCTGGATTTTTTTCTCCCAGCTGGATAATTTCTTTCAAGACTGCGACCGCTCCTTGAGGAGACATTTCATTTACTAATCCTGAAGCATAATCCATCAAGTAGCGTCTCAATTTGACGTCTTCTTTCCATTCTTTTGTTTCAATCCATTCTTGGATAGGATTTAATCCCACATGGGCGATCAACTGATTGGTTGCTTCATGATCTGATACAGCAATCATTGCTTTTAACAGCTCTTCTACTGTCCAGACTTCTATTTCCGGCAATAAGTGTAAAATGCCTTTTCCTGAGATCCGTCCTTGAGATGGAACAGAAATTTCTTCCAATATATCCAATTGCCCGTAAACAGCGTGTTCATAGTAATACAAGTAAATGGGTAATTTGATCAAGTTAGCTGCACTGAATAGTTTTTCTTCATGAAATGAAAACAACGTTTCTCCGTCAGAAATAACTAGCCCTTTTGTTGGCAAAGACTCGTATTTTTCATTCAATTTCTCCAGTTCCTTTTTCCATTCCATACAAATCCCCTCGCTTTCACAGAATTTAGGTAATGCCTAGAATCTACATACGAAGTTAAGATGAATACTTTAGTTGATTTGATCTTCATTTGAAAAAGGTTTTATCTGCTTTCCTTACTATCATCATATAGGGGTTTTTCTTAAATTGCCACTAATTCGATGGAAAGAAAAAAAGAAGTCAGAATGAAATTCCGACTCCATTAAAAGTTTTTACCGTTTATTTTTACTCCAGCGTTCCGACTATTTTTGTTCCGTGTAGTTCTTCTACTGATAATTCTTTTTGAAGACGACTGGAATTGTCACTGGTGATTCCTCCGCCCGGCAAAATAGTGATTCTCCCCTTAGAATAAGCGATCAATTCTTTTAAAGTAGTGGTATGTTGGTCTATTGGATTGGTTAAAGGACCGCCATGCGTCAAAATTCGTGAATATCCAGCTTCAGAAAGCCAATCAATAGCCGTTCGTTGCTGTTCTTTCGGCAATTCATCAAACGCCATGTGGAATGTGCGCTCCATATTCTCACTGACTTGAATGACTTTAGTTAAAAAATCAGTGTCCAGTGTATAATCAGTGGTCAACGCCCCAATCACGATTCCTTCTGCTCCCAATTCTTTAGCTGTTTGAATATCCCTCAGCATAATCTCTTTTTCGACTTCAGAATAGATAAAATCCCCACCTCGAGGACGAATAATAACCATAACAGGAACAGCTTTTTGTTTACAATATGTAATCGTTGTTTCCATTACGCCAACACTGACAGTCGTGCCGCCAACGGCTAAGTTATCACATAATTCTATGCGATCTGCTCCTGCTTGGATAGCATTTGGAACAAGAGTAAAATTTTCAACGCAAACTTCTCTAATCATTTTATTTTCACTTCCATTCTAACCGTTTTTGACACTGCTTGAAAAAGTGATGCAACGCTTCGCGCAAAGTTGCTTCTTGTTCTAAATAAAGTTCAGGTTTTTCTTGGATCAAGTAATCTTGCACTTTCCCTTCATAAACCAATTCCACTTGTTCGCATTGCCTGAAATCATCTGGAGTGATCAAATGCGTCGGTTTGTCGATCAAAGAGATCCCTGCTTCTCCTATCACATAAGCCACAAATTGAGAACAAAAATAAGCATTCTCTCGGTAGATGTCTCGTCTCAGGGGAATGGCTAAAACTCCCAACAAGTTATACTTATACTGCTCTTTATCCCATTCAAATTGTTCCAAGATCAGCTGCAAGTGTTCATATTGTAAAGGTGTGATTGTCAAACAATAGATTTCGCACGACGCTTCATTCAGCAAATGTTTCGTCACGTCCTCTTGAACAAATCCACCAATAAAAGGATTATAGACTTTTTTCCGAGCGAAGCTGTACACTTCTGTCAACTGCTGATCTAAAGCTAAGGACGCATGGTTATATGGCTTGCGGGTATATTTTTTGATAGCTGTGCTGAAAACAGTCCCAGTATCTGTCAAAAGTAAGTAAACGTTCATTAGTTCCCCTCATAAGTAACTATCTTTTCCGAATTTTTCAAGCAGCTGACATCTTTTCAAATAATTTCTGAAAAACGTCAACCTGCATGAATTCTCGTTCAGTATAGCACATTTTTCAGCATAAAATAGGGAGAAAAAAAGTTTGTGGAAACCCTTTTACTCCCTATCCAATCAAAGTTCTATTTGGGGTAACGAATGTATTTTTGCTGGCTCAGCATTTGCTCTTCATTCAGTTTGATCGTCTGTTCGTAATTCAATTGAAGCATCTTTTCTTCATCTTCATGCTCAATCAAATTCAGCTCATCCAAACTTTTCTTTAACTGCTCTTTAGTCGAAGTTATTCCAGTAATAAATTCACGCTGATGGTTAGTCATCGTTTTCCACGCAGATGTGCTTTCAATATAAGCAGCAAAAGCTTTCAAATCATCATTTTTTTCCAATAATGTCTTCAATGTCTTGTATTGATACATATTGAATTTTGAGGCTGTTTTTTGAGTTGTCCTTACATCATCAACGGTGATCTCTTCTCTCACCATGACATCTTTTTCATAATAGTCTTTATATGCCGAAAAATCTTGCAAGTAATCTTGGTGCACATTCCATAGCTTGGTAAAAGCTTCCGCGCCTTCTTTCACTTGTGATTGATCAGTCGTTAATGGTACCGCTAGAGGACCCGTAAAGTAAGCAGGATCTATTTTCATCCGTTCTTCCCCGCCAAAAAGAATATTTTTGCTGATGTCTGCAAAGTTGGACAACATAAGCTGTGCTTCATAGGCTTCCTCCCGTACTTCTTCTCCGTCCAGTGTTACACACGCCGTAGCCACTACTTCATTCCCTTTTTGAAATCCGCCATGTAATACAATTTGTTGTTCACTCGATAAGATATGGGATTAACAAATATTCCTTCTGTCCAAGTTTTATGCTTTTTGATTTTTTTCATCAGTTTTTTTATGATTGGTTTTTCCATAAGCTCTCCTATCGGCTTCAGATATGTTTATGAAGCAAATTCATTTAAAATTTGGTGCAAAATTTCTTCAGGGGTTCCATGTGAAACAACGAAATCAGTGTTTTCAACAGGCTCCAACTCTTCAGTAGATCGACTGAAATGGATACGGTGTTCAATAGCTTCTATGGAATCGCCGCGTTTTTTCATTCGTTCAGCCATTTCTTGTTCCGTAATTTTGAAAAAAATGATTTTAGTTTCTTCAGGAAACTGTTCTTTCATCACCTTTGCACCATTTTTATCCAACGTTACATGAACCATGTCGTATTTTCCCAATTTGTCTTCAACTTCCTTTACAGACAGACCATAAATATTTGACGCATAAGTTGTTTGTTCAATAAAGGGTTCTTCGGTCATTTGCTCAATGGTTCGGAAATGGTAATGGATGCCATTCACTTCACCTGGTCGCGGCTTTCTAGTGGTAGATGTCACCAATTTAGGAATTCCTTTTTCAATCAACAAATCACTGACCGTCGATTTACCGCTTCCGCTTGCCCCCACTAAAACCAAAATCCTTTTTTGACTAGGCATTTTGTTCCTCCTCATTTCTTTTTGTATCTAGTTTATTGTATCAAATAACGAACAAAAAAGTGTCCTAATTTAACTTAAGACAAGCTCCTTGATCAAATTTGTCAAAACTACCCATATTTTCCCTTTTTACGGCGGATTTCCTTTGACAAAAAAGAATATATAGTGTAAATTGTTCTAGGTGCGAATTTTAATTAGACGTCGATCTTAAAAAGTTCGTGTTTTTTTTGTGTGCTAATAACACTATTAATGAAACGAGGAATAGTCATGAAAATTTTTGATTACGAAGATGTTCAATTGATTCCAAACAAAAGTATCGTAAGAAGTCGTTCAGAATGTGATACTACTGTTACTTTAGGAAATAGAACTTTTGCATTGCCAGTGGTACCGGCTAATATGCAAACAGTTATTGATGAAGAATTAGCTGAAAAGTTGGCTGCTGACAATTACTTCTATGTTATGCACCGTTTTGATGAAGAAAGCCGTATCCCATTTATTGAAAAAATGCACGCTAAAGGTTTATTTGCTTCTATTAGTGTAGGGGTAAAAGAAAATGAATATTCATTTATTGAAGAACTAGCTGAAAAAGAATTGGTTCCTGAATACATTACGATTGATATTGCTCATGGACACTCACAGTTTGTCATTGATATGATCCAACACATCAAGAAACATCTACCAGGATCATTTGTAATTGCTGGTAATGTGGCAACTCCTGAAGCAGTTCGTGAATTAGAAAATGCTGGAGCAGACGCGACTAAAGTTGGTGTTGGTCCAGGTAAAGTATGTATCACGAAATTAAAAACAGGTTTCGGTACTGGTGGCTGGCAATTAGCGGCTATCAACTGGTGTGCTAAAGCAGCTCGTAAACCAATCATCGCTGACGGTGGTATCCGTGATCACGGCGACATCGCTAAATCTATCCGTTTCGGCGCTTCAATGGTTATGATCGGTTCATTATTTGCTGGACATGAAGAATCTCCAGGGCAAACGATCGAAAAAGACGGCAAGAAATACAAAGAATACTTTGGTAGTGCATCACAATACCAAAAAGGCGAACACAAAAACGTAGAAGGTAAAAAAATCCTTCTTGAACACAAAGGAAACATCAAAAACACGTTGATTGAAATGAAACAAGACTTACAATCTTCCATTTCATACGCCGGCGGTAAAGACATCGAAGCCATCCGCAAAGTAGATTACGTACTAGTTAAGAACTCCATTTTTAACGGAGACCGCTAGAGAGCGGAGAAAAGCGTTTAGAAGACCGGAGAGTTCATCTTTTCCATTTTCTTGGGAAAGAGCCCCAAGTAAATGGAAAAGTGAAATCATAGGGCTTCTGGTTTGCCTAGCTCGTTTTAGATAGAGAGCGGAGCAAACCGTTTATCTAAACAGAATTATTCAAATCAACCAATAAAACACCGCTTGGATTTTTCAGTATAAAAACTGGAAAATTTCGAGCGATGTTTTTCTTTTTACGGTATACTTCATCTGACATCACACAGTTTTTACACCCTTCCTAAGAAAGAGCTGATCAAATTGATGGATAATTTATCTCTAACAGATTTTTTCACCGTTATTTTTCTAGTACTGCTTTTTTATCCTTTAGTATGCGCATTAATAGCTTTAGTTGTCAGTATATTTAAAAAAATCACCAAAAAAGCTCCATTCAAAACAACTTTCAAGGAAACCTTTTGGAACTTTTTTCTCGAATTGTTCAATCCACTCAATTACTTCTAACTCAAAAACCACCCTATCGTTTCAGGGAATGGTCTATTGATCAAGTGAACAGGAAAAATATGCCCACTTGATTAATACAGCGTCTCTATTAATCAAGTGAGCGAGAAAAAAGGTTCCATTTGACTAATAGCGCCAAAAACTGAACTTTCTTTCTCGTTTAAGTTTGTTTAGAGAATCAAAAAAGGTCCATCGTGAAGCCGAGTTGTTTTACTTCTCCAGATTCCAGCAGAATAATGCCGCCTTTATCTTCTAAGGTACCGATTTCGCCAGCGATATCCGGCAATCCGAAGAATGGCTCTATGCAAATAAACGGCGCATCCGCTTGTTCTTTTGTCCAAAGACATACATAGGGGAAATCAATGACGTTTAGTGTGACGCCGTGTTTTTCAGGACTTTCTAGTGTAATGGCATCTAGCTTCGGCTCATCAATGATAATTAGTCCTTCACGGAACGTCTCGTGACTCAATGTCATCACGCCGTCTTTCATTTCTTGGAGGACTTTTCGATTTCCGCTTCTGTAAGGCAATGGATTGCTCTCAAAGTATTTTACTTCTTCTTTAGGTTGAATGGTGATGGTGTAATCTTCATAGCTGCCTGCTCCATTTAAAGGCACATTGAACGCTGGGTGTCCTCCAATTGAAAATGGCATACGTTCTTTCGAATGATTTTCTACTCGATAGTCGACCGCTAAAAGCGCTCCAACCAATGTGTATTCAATCGTTAATGTAAATTCGTATGGATACATAGCGATTGTTTCTTCATTATTTTTCAATGTAAAAACAGCTTTGATGTCTGACTCTTGGTGTACTTCAAATGTCATATCTTTCGCAAATCCGTGTTGCGGCAATTCATAGACTTGATCGTCTTTTTTGTACTTGTATTCATTCAAACGCCCAATGATAGGAAAAAGATTCGGTGCACGGCTGCCCCAAAAGTCTGCATTGCCATTCCAAAGATAATCAAACTGTTCTTTTTTATTGTAGACTTTTTGCAATTCTGCCCCATTAGCGGAAATTTCCACTAGTAAATCGTCATTTTCGATTGTTATCACGTTTATCCCTCCAGAAATAGAATCAAATTCTTTTTCATCATAAGGCTTTTTCATCTATTTTTCTATTTAAACGGGTTAGCGTAGATGTCTTTTGATGCGTGTCGCCACTACAATTGCCAGACCTGCTTTTAATACATCTCCAGGGATAAACAACCCCATACCTGTCCAAAATAATTGAAGGATGGAGTAATCCGCCCCTAAATAGCCGTTCAATAAAATCCCCATATAGGGCATGCCGACAAGGTAAATCAAGAGTGTTCCTATAACTGTGACTCGGATATAAGCAGAGAGGCTTTCTTCTCGTTTCAACAATAATCGGCTCATCACAGTTGCAGCTAAGATAAAACCGAACAGGAAGCCAAAACTAGGACTCAAAAATAGTTGTCCGCCTCCGAGCAAAATTTTTAACAGCAAATGTACCACTTGTGTTAAAAAAGCTGCTTTCGGTTTCAACAGTAGAGCGGTCACTAACACAAATAACGTTTGCAGCGTGAACGGAACCGGACCAAAAGGAATCATAATAAAGCCGCTGATAAATGTCAGAGCTGCCAGTAAACTGATTTGAGTGAGGTCTTTGACTGTCAGCTTCATTTTTTGATCCCCTCTACTTGAATACTGATTTCTCCAAAACGCACTGTTTTCCATTCTCCGCTTTCCAATTTAACGACCAAACCGCCTTCATCATCAATACTTTTAGCAATTCCTTTGTACGTCGTTTGCCCTTCTGTGAAAGTTACGGATCGTCCTAAAACAAAACACCGTTCCCGGTAATCATCTAAATAGTTGTTGTGGTCTAAGTTTTGATACATGATATCTAGCTGATTGATGATTTCCGCCGCAAATTGATTACGCGTCACTTTACTGGTTTCTTCGTGAGTATAAATGGAACCAATGATCGACTGGAATTCTTCAGGAATCATAGAAGCTGCTTTTACATTCAGCCCAATTCCTACAATGATGGAATCAATCGTTCCTGTTTCAAAGTTGATGACGCCTTCTGTTAAAATACCGCAGATTTTACGACCCTCTAAAAAGATGTCATTGACCCATTTGATAACGGGCTTTTTGTCGGTCAGTTTTTCAATGGCTTTACAGACAGCAACTGCTGCTGCAGTCGTTACAGAACCAGCATTTGCTTGTTGTTTATTTGGATAAATCAAGCTCATATACAGGCCTGTTTGAGTAGGGGAGTAAAATTGCCGACCCAATCGTCCTCGGCCGTTCGTTTGCTCTTCTGCTAATAGGACTCCTTTTCCAACAAACCGTTCAGTGACTAATTTTTTTGCCTCATCATTTGTCGATCCAACTTGTTTATGTACTTCTAAAACGTCTGGTTTGTCAGTCAATTGGGAATATAAAAATGATTTAGACAACACATCTGGTTCATGAGCCAACAAGTACCCCTTATTGGTTGTGGCCTCGATTTGATACCCTTCTGTCTGCAACGTTTTGATTGCTTTCCAAATAGAAGTTCTTGAGATAGCTAATTTGTCAGCTAATTCCTGACCTGAAATGACTTCACCTTTGTGCTCGATCAAATACATTAATACCTTTTCTTTTGTCGTCATGTTGACACTCCTTGCATTCATTTACTGATTCTAGTTTACTTTTCAGAGAATGAATGTCAACCATTTTTTCACCAAGGGTAACAATGATGAAACAAACAAACAGTACAAGTTTCCATTAGAATAGTACTTGTACTGTTTTATCTAGTTTGACTGTTTTTATTTTTGAGTAACTGGTTCTTCTATGGGTTTACCAATAAAGTAAACAACTCCGATGGTTACTAGGATGGAAATAGGTAAAATAATCCAAATCGGCATACCTAAACCTGCTGGAAGGAAGCCGAATAGAACGGATATGGTTCCTACCGTAAGCGCATAAGGCGTTTGTGTTTGCACATGATCAATATGGTTTACACTAGCTCCCATAGAAGACAAGATTGTTGTATCTGAGATCGGTGAACAATGATCGCCAAATATTGCTCCTGTCAAAACAGCCCCAGCTGAAAGGACAATAAACTGCGGATCTCCAGATAAGCCAGCTGCTAATGGAATAGCTAACGGCATCAAGATCCCCATCGTTCCATAAGAGGTTCCTGTTGCAAAGGAAATGACTGAGCCTGAGATAAAAATAACCGATGGCAATAGGAACGCCGGCATCGTATCAGACAATGAAGAGACTAGAAATTGGGCAGTACCTAAATCAGTGATCGAAGCACTTAGAGACCACGCCATCAATAAGATCGCTCCTGTAACTACTAGAGACTTCATACCGCCAATCCAAGTATCAACGGCTTCTCCCCAAGTAAAGGCTTTTTGATGTACCCCCATCACCATGGCCACTATACTAGCAAATAAGGCTGCTTGGAATAAAACCACACTGGCATCAGAAGCACCGAACGCTTCTTGAATCCCTGTAAAAGAAAATGGACTGTTTTTCAGGTCCGCAATCAATGCTGCATCTTCGCCAGACATAATAGTGTTGTATCCATTAAAGTAAAAACCGATCAAAGAAGTGACGATCAGCGTACCAACAGGCACTATCGCATTCCAAATACTTAATTTGACCCCTTTAGCAGGTTTCATTTCATCCAACTCACTGGACATTGCATGAGGATCAATTTCTTCTTCATTCGTTGCATCGTATTTTCTAGCTCTTCTCTCGGCTTTCAACATTGGGCCAAATTCTCTTAAAAACAATGCTGTACAGACCACAAACAACAGCATTAGAATATTGTAAAAGCGATAAGGGATCGTTTCTAAGAAAATACTATACGCATTTACGTTTTGTCCGATAGCTTCGTAGCCATCTTGAATCAACCCTACTTCGTAACCTACCCATGTTGAAATCAATGCGATACCTGCTACAGGGGCTGCAGTAGCATCAACAACGAAAGCCAATTTTTCACGAGAAATTTTCTTTTCATCTGTTACCGGTCGCATAACGGGTCCAACGATTAAGGCATTAGCATAATCATCAAAAAAGAGCAGCAGCCCTAATATCCAAGATATCACTTGAGCACTGATAGGACCTTTAGCTTTATTTGCTAAAGCATTTGCTACAGCTTTTGTCCCGCCCATTTTAGTCATTAAGGCAATCAGTCCTCCGATGACTAAAACTTGTAAAATAATCCCTGCATTGTATCGATCTGCAAGTGACGTTAAACTGTACTCCACAATGCTTAAAAATGACTGCACGATTGCGCTGAAAATCGAACCATCCACAGAATGCAAAACGAAAGCCCCTGCAAAGATTCCTAAAAATAATGAAATCAGAACGTTTTTGGTTATAAATGCTAATAGTATGGACACTACTGGAGGAACTAATGAAAACCACCCAAATTGGATTGCACCATCTGCACCTGTTGTAAAATCAGTCGCTAAAGTTATTGCCACAAAAGCAATGACGACTATCCCGATCAAAATATTTTTCTTCAACCTTTAAACTCCCCTTCTTTTAGACACAAAAAAATGCCTTGAGTTCTATTCAACTCGAGGCATTATGTTATCTCTAATAGACGTCATGTATCCGTTCGTTAATAGTCCTCCACAAATTTTTGCAAAAATTTATGACAGTGATAAACATTTTCTGCTTACCCCCAGCAAACAACAATTGGCATCGCTGTTAACTTCGGCAATTCATCCTTTCAAGTCATTTCATCGTGCCACCTCTACGACTTTACGAACTAGTTGCAATCAAGTTGCCTAGACAGCGTTATTTTTCTAACGATTTACTTTCTTTTTTAATGTAAAAAAACCTATAATACAAACTGCCAGAGAACTCAATGCATCGACAATCAAATCTTCCATCGTATCTGCTAAAGCGTCACGTCCAACCAGCACTTCTCTATCAGCTGTAATAAATTTTTGCATATTCGTCCCTAAAAGACCATCAGCTAAAAATTCATATATTTCCCATAACGTTCCGGCTGCCAGCGCAAAACAAAAAGCAAATAAAGTGACAAAAATTGGGCTTAACTGCATATTCACTTTTTCGGAATCATTGAAGAAACTGACCAAAACAAAACCTAATGCACCCAGCATAGCTCCACTAAACATGTGAAGAATCAGATCCCAGCTTGGAATGCGGTAATAAAAATCTCTCACTTCTCCCAAATAAATAGCACAAAACAAAAACACAAAATAAAGCATTTCCATCACATCTGGAATATCCACTAAAAACTTTTTCTCAATAACAGACGGAATAAACATCACGATAACACCTACTAAACATTGCAATAATGTCAGTACGTAATCGCTCTTTACTTTTTCAAATCCGTTATCTGGCACACCTGAAGGGGCCGTAAACAACATATACACAGCATAGATAACAGATATACCAAGCAAAACTAACACGATTTGACCTACTCTATCTTTCCATTTAGCTGTATGATCTTCCTTTTTATGATCCACTCTGTTAACTCCTCCAAAATAATTTCTAAAATCTTATTTTAGCACATGTATCCTTTTCTACCCTATTCCTGTGATCATTCTAATTCTGACTTCCAATTCTGAAAAAACAGCAATTTGAAAGAATTATTGCTATCTACTCGAGATTTCCGTACAATTGTTTTATGTATTTTACCATAAATAAAGGAGATCGATGATGAGTTATATATGGATGATTTTAAAAGGAATGTTAATGGGAATAGCAAATATTATTCCAGGTGTTAGTGGAGGGACTATGGCGGTCTCATTAGGTATTTATGATGATTTGATTTATTCGATTACGCATTTGGCTAAAAATTGGAAAAAAAGCATGAGGGTGTTGCTGCCTTTAGGTATAGGTCTGGTTTTAGGTATTATTGGGTTTTCTTATTTGATTGAAGTGTTGCTCAGCCAGTACACTTTACCGACAGCACTAGCTTTTATTGGGTTGATTTTGGGTGGGATCCCGATTTTGACAAAATCCTTTTTGCTTGCTTTACGTCAAGATAAAAAGAACATTTCTTTCTCCCACATTGCGTTATTTCTTGTGTTTTTTGCTCTCGTTGTCGGCCTTGCATTAGTTCAAGCAGAAGGAAATACGATGTCAACGATCACTCTGTCTTTTGGATCTATTATTAAAATGTTCTTTGTCGGAGTCGTTGCTTCGGCTACGATGGTCGTGCCAGGAGTTAGCGGGTCGCTTGTACTGATGGTTCTTGGTTATTATTACGGTATTCTAAATTCAGTCACTGGATTTTTTAGCGCCTTGACTTCTATGAATATAGAACAACTATTGCATTACACAGGAATTTTATTCCCATTTGGCATAGGCGTTTTAGCTGGGATCTTTCTTATCAGCAAATTGATTGAATACTTGTTTAAAAACCAACCTGCTTTAACATATAGCGGGATTTTGGGATTAGTTTTAGCTTCGCCTTTTGCTATTTTGTATAATACAAATGCATTAGCTGATCTCCAAAGCTCGAACGCTGTCCTCTTTTTAATTCTTGGATTGTTATTTGCAGGACTGTGCTTCTTGTTAACCTATTACTTAGGAAAAACAGAAGACCCAGCTTAATTACTTTAAAACATGAACTGGTGTTGTTTCCCAGTTCATGTTTTTTTTGACAGCTTTTTCATTCAGAAAATGCTAAACTGTAGAAAAGAAACTAAATAAGGGTCCTCCCCTACTTCAAGCGAGAAAGGAAGTTCATTCATGACTGATCATATCACGACTCTAGAAGACAAGATAACTTACTTGGAAAACAATGCTTATTACGGAGACGATTTAGGTGCCACTTATTCTCTAACACACACTCGCTTCAAAGTGTGGTCGCCGCTTGCTGAGAAGGTTGCTGTCAATCTTTATCAAACTGGCGATATCCATGACGATTCATTGCTTGATTCTTACCCTTTAACTCTTGAAAACAACGTTTGGACCATTACATTAGACGGAAACTTTGAAAATCTTTTTTACACTTATACGATTGATATGGATGGCGACTCAAAGGAAACCATTGATATTTATGCCAAAGCTGCCGGCATCAATGGAAACCGAGCTGCCATCATCGATTTTGCAAGAACTAATCCACCCCACTGGGAAAAAGATACTCATGTAACTCAAGAAAATTTGACCGATGCGTTTATTTGGGAAGTTCATGTAGCTGATTTTTCTTCGCATGAAAATTCTGGCATCAGTGCTGAAAATCGCGGGAAATACCTAGCGTTCACAGAAGAAGGCACTACTTACAATAATGAACAAGACTTCCCTACTGGAATCGATTATTTGACTCATTTGGGTGTAAACTATGTTCACTTGCTGCCGGCGTTTGACTTCGAAAATGATGAAGCAGGTTCGGATTACAATTGGGGTTACGATCCCAAAAATTATAATGTTCCAGAAGGGCGTTATTCTTCAGATCCCTCGGACCCTATAGCGCGTATTAACGAGTTTAAGCAAATGGTCCAAAGCCTGCACAAAAAGAATATCGGTGTTGTTCTGGATGTTGTTTACAACCACACTCTAGAAACAGAGCTGTCCAGTTTTAATTTGACGTTGCCCGATTATTATTACCGCCAAACAGCATCAGGAGAATTTGCAGACGGTTCCGCTTGCGGCAATGAAACAGCCAGCGATCGAGCAATGATGCGCAAATACATAATCGATTCTGTATTGTACTGGGCAAAAGAATACCATTTAGATGGCTTCCGCTTCGATTTAATGGGTCTTCATGACGTAGAGACTATGAACGCCATCCGCACTGCTTTGAATGAGAATGGCTTAGAACATGTCATTCTTTATGGAGAGCCTTGGGATGCCGGTAGCAACGAAATCAAAGAACCAAATATTCCTGCTAATAAGAGCAACAGCGCTCATCTTATGGAGGGAATCGCAATTTTCAATGACGATTTCAGAGATTCTATGAAAGGTCATGTATTTGAAGAAACAGCGGGTGCTTTCCTTCAAGGCAAAAGCGGGACCACTGTTCAAAATACAGAGGTGATGGCAAGCATTTGTGCAAATACCATTGGTGCTGATCATTCAGAATATGGCTTGGCTGACAAAACGTGGGCGAAAAACCCAACTCAAGTCATCACGTATCATTCTGCTCATGATAATTTGACCCTTTACGATAAATTAGTTGCCAGCTTATACGAGACGCCACACTATAGACGAAATGATTGGCTGATCGAGCTGAATAAATTAGCTGCTGCTGCGCTGTTCACTTCACAAGGTGGATTATTCATGCAAGCTGGGGAAGAGTTCGCTCGGACAAAACATGGCGATGAAAATAGTTTTATTTCTCCTATTGAAGTCAACCAGCTGGATTGGGAATTGACTGTGAAGAATCGCGACTTGGTTGATTACTACCGGGGATTATGGCAATTGCGCAAACAGTATGCTCCATTACGAGACGCAACTCCAGAAACCGCTAAAGCCATCTCATTTTCGAAAGACACTGCTGATAATTTGATTGCTTATACTATTCCAAATCTTTCAGCTGAAGGGAACAATTGGCGTTGGATGGCTGTAGTGTTGAACTCATCTAACGAGGCTCGAGAAGTCGCTCTAGAAAGCCAAATGGAGTTGCCGAACGAGTGGTCAATTGCAGCGAATAAAGAAGCTGTATCTTTGGACGGACTAGGAACGATCACGGGAAATACAGTTACTGTAGAACCGCACAGTGCCGTTATTTTAGTAGCATAAAGATGACAACGAGGTAAGAGATGAGTGATTTCTCTTACCTCGTTGTTTTTTTGTTGGATTGAAAGGGTAATTTGCCGTCGGAATCTTGTGCTATTAGTCAAGTGAGAGGTGAAATTCTGTTCACTTGATTAATAGGAGCGCTCTATTAGTCAAGTGGGGAACGGAATTTCGCTCACTTGATCAATAGACCCATTCTATTAGTCAAGTGACAGCTGAAACTTTGCTCACTTGACTAATAGAGCCCATTTCGATCAATGTAACCTCCTACAACAAAAAAGCACAAGAGACCGGGATCAGAATCCCAGTCTCTTGTGTGTAGTAAGCTATTTTCTTCGGCAAGACTGCCGTTCGATGATCTGGTGCGGAAGAATCATTTTTACAGCCAACGATTGTTTCACTTCGATTCGTTGAATCAACTGGTAGACCGTTTGCGATGTCAGCGAATCGATATGTAGATCGATCGACGTCAATTCAGGTTGCGCTTTTTCTGCAAAAATCGAATTGTTGAACCCGATAATCGACACATCTGCGGGAACCTTCAATCCATAATCACTCAGCACATAAACCATGTTCAAAGCAATCAAATCATCACTAGCTACGATGCCGGTCGGAAAATCATCGTGATCGAACAGTTGTCGCATCTTCTCACGGTAATCCGCTTCAGGAAGCGTAATATCAACCACCATTTCCGGATTCATTTCAAGACCTGCTTCTTCTAAAGCTTGTGTGTAGCCTTTTAATCGTTCTCGAATCACCATTTGTTTAGTGTCTTCACCAATAAACGCAATCTTTTCATGTCCCAGCTGCAGCAAATAATTCGCTGCGTCTTTTCCTGCGACAACATTGTCGTTGTCTACGTACAGCATCGCATTTTCGTATTTGTAAGGCTTCCCGATCATGGCAAATGGAACCTGTTCTTGGTATAAATATTCGATGACGGCATCGTCTTTCCTTGAATATAAGACGATGAAACCATCTACACGTCCGCCTTCTGCCATTGTCTGCACACTGTCCAGCAATTCTGCTTCAGTGGTTCCTGAAGCGATCGAAACCATGTGCTTTTTCTCGTTGCACGCTTTACTGATGCCGCGGAGCATGCTTAGGAAAAACGTATTCTGAAAAGCTTCTCCTTGAGAAACCGGCAAAATAACACCGATCGTTTGAGTCGTTTGATTGACTAATCCACGTGCAGTCAGGTTGGGTCGATAACCGATTTCATCCATGACTTTGCGAACATTTTGTTTTGTTTTCTCGCTGATGCTTGGAGAATCCTGCAAGGTGCGGGAAACCGTCGAAGTCGCGACCCCGGCTTTTTTTGCTACATCTTTAATGGTTACAGCCATTTTCCCGCTTCCTTTCCTGGATTGCTTGATTACCCTTTATTCTAATCTACATCTTTTAAACTGTAAACGTATACTTGGTTGAATAACGATACGTTTTTCCAGGTTCGATCACAATAGAGCGGAAATCAGGATGATGAACAGCGTCCGGCAATTCTTGGGTTTCCAATGCAATTCCCCTGTGACTGCTCATTTTTTCTCCCGCTACTAAATAGTCTTCTTCCATTCCTGTCGTCGAAAAGACCACTACTGCTTCTCGATCTGTTTCGATCGTTACTCCTCGACCACTTTGTGCATCATGCAGTCGAATCTTTTTCTCTCCTGTTAATTTGAACGGTGTATCAAATCCTTCAGGTCTTTGTTCTATGGCGTCTTGAAGGTTTTTCGCTATTTTGAAATCAAAAGCTGTATCTAAAACCGGCAGCAGATTTCCTGTGGGCAACTTTTTCGAGTTGATTTCTGCATACAAGTCGGCATCAATTTGCAGCGTGTGATCCAAAATTTTCCTTTTAACATCCCCACTCAAATTAAAGTAAGTATGATTGGTCGGATTGAAAAGCGTTTCTTGATCCGTTTCAGCAGTGATCAGCATCTCCCATACAGAATCTTCTGTCCAATAGTAGGTGACCGTTGTTTTCAGATTACCGGGATATCCGTTATCTCCGTCTGGGCTGGTTAATGAAAACACCACGCCGGCTTTGTCTTCTTCTTGAATCAACGCACTTTCCCACACTTGATGACTGAAATTCACTGGACCTCCATGAATGTGATTGCTTCCTTCGTTTTGAGTCAGTTGCACATCAGACCATTTCCCATCAGCGATTCTTCCAGCCACTCTGCCTACTAAAGCTCCAAAATAAGGTGAATCCGTTACATAATCTTCCAGTCGGTCAAATCCAAGAACGACATTCTCGACGTTCCCGAATTTATCCGCCACTTCAATCCCAGTTACTACTGCACCATAGTTGATGCAGCGAAAAACATGACCGTTTTGATTTGTTAAGACATATTCAAAGACTTCTTGACCATTATGATGTCCGTATAGTTTTTTATGAACGTCCAACCGCTTCACTCCAAACTTCTTCTAGCAATTCTACCGTCAATGCACCTGTCTCAGGAACGACTTTTGTAGCTTTACCTAACGTATCCGCATCGCCGACTCCAACAGAAACCATATCAGCAGCGGCAATAGCTTCGACTCCTGCTGCTGCATCTTCAACTCCTACACAATCTTGAGGTTTAACGCCAAGGTCTTTAGCACCTGTCAAGAAAATCTCAGGGTCTGGTTTTCCAGCTTTTAATTTAGCCGGGTCAACGATTTTATCAAAGTAATCTGTCAATTGGAGCTTTTCCAAAATGGTTGGTCCGTTTTGACTAGCTGAAGCTAATCCAATCAAAATGTTTCTTTCTTTTAATCCGTCTAACAACGCTTTGATCCCTGGCAAAATGTCTTTTGGAGACATCTCTTCAATCATTGTTTTGTATAACTCGTTTTTCTCAGCTGCCATAGTTTCTTTTTCAGTTTGAGAATACGCTTCTTCCTTGTTTCCTTTAGCTAAAATACGGTTTAATGAATCTGTTCGGCTGACACCTTTAAGTTCTTCGTTGAACTCCTCGTCAATTTCAATACCGATTTTTTCCCCTAAAGCTTTCCATGCGTGATAATGGTACACGGCTGTATCCGTGATCACGCCATCTAAATCAAATAAGACTGCTTTCATCTGTTCTCGTCCCTTCTATGAGTTGATTGAAACCGGTTGAGCTGTTTGTACTTCACAAGTATAAACTGTTTCCAATAAGATTGTCTCGTTATAAACAGAAACTTCTAAAGCTTCTCCTTCGATCAATGTGATCGCTACTTTTTCATTTGTAACCGAAATGTTCAGTAAACGTCCGCGGTAGTTGATATGGAATGCATAGTTTGTCCAGTTTTCCGGCAATAGCGGTCTGAATGATAATTGACCATTTACTGTCTGCATCCCTGCAAATCCTTCAACGATCGTTAACCAGCTTCCAGTCATAGATGTGATGTGCAATCCGTCTTCTGTATCGTTGTTGTAGTTGTCTAAGTCTAAACGAGCAGTACGTTCATACAATTCTACAGCCTTGTCCATTTTCCCTAGATCAGCGGCTAAAATCGCATGGATACTTGGCGACAAGCTAGATTCGTGAACCGTCATCGGCTCGTAGAAATCAAAGTTGCGTGCAATTTCTTCTTTCGTGAATTGATCGCGGAAGAAGTACATTCCTTGTAGAACATCCGCTTGCTTGATGAATGGCGAACGCAAGATTTTGTCCCAAGACCAGTTTTGGTTCAATGGTAAATCTTTCGGATCCAATTCAGATACCGGACGCAAATCTTTGTCTAAGAATGTATCGTGTTGTACGAATACATCACGTTCTTCATCATACGGGTAATACATTTTTTGGATGATTTCGCTCCATTTTTCCATTTCTTCAGCCGACACGTGCAAGCTTTCTTTTTTCTCAGCTGCCAATTCTAATGATTCAAGCGTGTATTGAAGTGTCCAGGCAGCCATTTTATTTGTGTACCAGTTGTTGTTGATGTTGTTTTCGTATTCGTTTGGCCCCGTTACCCCATGCATCATGTATTGATCTTTGAAACGGTTGTAATGCACACGGTCAGCCCAGAAACGACTAATGCCCACTAATACGTCCAATCCTTTATCTTTCAAATACGTTTGGTCGCCAGTGTAGTTCGTGTAATTGTAGATAGCATAAGCCATTGCACCATTTCTGTGGATCTCTTCAAATGTGATTTCCCATTCGTTATGGCATTCCACTCCCGTAAAAGTTACCATTGGGTACAAAGCACCTTTTAATCCTTGTTGGCGTGCGTTGTGTTCAGCTTGCGGCAATTGGTTGTGGCGATACTGCAGCAAGTTTTCCGTTACTTCCGGATCAGCTAAAGCTAGATATAACGGTACAGCATAAGCTTCTGTATCCCAGTAAGTTGCTCCGCCGTATTTCTCTCCAGTGAAGCCTTTTGGTCCAATATTCAAGCGCTCGTCTTCTCCATAGTACGTTGAAAACAATTGGAACAAGTTGAAACGAATCCCTTGTTGTGCAGCAGCATCTCCGCCGATCACGATGTCTGCTTTCTTCCAGCGTTCGATCCATAGCGATTCATGACGCATACGCAATTCTTCAAATGGTAATTGATCCACCATTTTGCTGATTTCTTGAGCTTTGTCTGCCACGTCTTCTTTGTCGTAATCACGAGAAGTAGTGATCACAATGCGTTTTTCCATGATGGCTTTTTCGCCGGCAGCTAACTGACCTGCATAAGTTTGAGAAATGTGCATTTCTGTCGAAGATTCAGTCGTTTTTTCAAGATTTACAGCATGATTCGACATCACTGCGCCTACCGTAAATTGCTCGATCCCGAAATCATTCGGTTTAGTTTCGATCACTAATTGGTTTTGACCATAAGAAACTGGCAACCAGAATTTTTCTTCATAGTTAGAGTCTTCATTCGTCACGTTTCCATCTAATGCAGGAACCATTTCAACACGAATATCATCAGATAAACTTGTTACTTCTATTTTAATCGCACACAATTCTTTTTGATCCAAGCTGACAAATCGTTCTACTGCAACTTGTACTTTTTTACCTTCTTTTTCTACTATATAACTTCTTTTCAAAATTCCGCGCTGCATATCTAATTCCAGTTCGAAGTCTGATACGTTATCTGTATACAAATCAACTTTGACACCGTCAATCAGGATATCGATTTGGATAAAGTTCATTGTATTGATCACTTTACCAAAGTATTCAGGGTAACCATTTTTCCACCAGCCAACACGCGTTTTGTCTGGATACCATACTCCTCCGATATAACTTCCTCTATGATGATCGCCTGAATAAGCTTCTTCAAAGTTTCCGCGCATCCCCATATAACCGTTTCCAATACTGGTCAAGCTTTCTTGTAATCTGCGTTCTTCTTTATCTAATACCGTTGTTTTTACTTTCCATTCATCAATTTCAAATAGTCTATTATAAGCCACTTTTTTTCCTCCTGTACATTCATTGCGTAAGTCAAAAATGGTGCAATGCTGGTTTTCTAAGTTCTTTAACGCAAGTTTAAACGCAAACGTTTGCGTTGTCAATTTGAAAAGGCTTTAATTTTTATACAAGGAGTTAAACAACGTTGAAATAACAGCATTCCTCATTTCTGTTACCGGTAACAAAATTTCCAACCAATAAAACGCTTGCATTTTTTAAAGTTAGAACGTATATTTAAAGCAATCGTTTGCATAAGCAAATTGAATAGTTTAAGGGAGGATTTAAAATGAAACAATTATTTTCATTTGATTTTTGGCAAAAACTAGGTAAAGCGTTAATGGTCGTTGTGGCTGTTATGCCTGCCGCCGGATTAATGATCAGTATTGGAAAAATGATCGCTATGTTCAGCGGCGATATTTCACTTGTAATGACAATTGGAAGCGTTATGGAAAACTTAGGTTGGGCTATTATCAGCAATCTACATATCTTATTTGCAGTGGCTATTGGTGGTTCTTGGGCTAAAGAACGGGCCGGTGGAGCATTCGCTGCTCTTTTAGCTTTCATCTTAATCAATATGACTTCAGGCGCTGTCTTCGGAGTTACTTCAGATATGTTAGTAACTGAAGGCGCTACAACAACTACTCTATTTGGACAAATAATCCCTGTAGATGGTTACTTCACTTCGGTTTTAGGCTCACCTGCTTTAAATATGGGTGTGTTCGTCGGAATTATTTCTGGATTTGTAGGGGCCGTTATTTTCAATAAGTATTATAACTACCGCAAATTACCGGAAGCCCTTTCTTTCTTTAATGGGAAACGTTTCGTACCATTTGTGGTTATTTTATGGTCAGTAATCGTTTCTATCGGTTTAGCACTTGTCTGGCCAGTTGTTCAAACTGGTATTAACAACTTCGGGCAATGGATCGCAACTTCTAGTGAAACAGCGCCTGTATTTGCGCCATTTATTTATGGTACATTGGAGCGTCTGTTGTTGCCATTTGGATTGCATCATATGTTAACGATCCCAGTGAACTACACAGCTCTTGGTGGTACTTACACTGTCTTGACTGGAGCTGCTGCAGGAAGTCAAGTATTTGGGCAAGATCCACTATGGTTGGCATGGGTCAGCGACTTAGTTAACTTAAAAAATGCTGGCGATACAGCTGCTTACAATGAATTATTGACAACTGTTACTCCTGCTCGTTTCAAAGTAGGTCAAATGATTGGTGCAGCTGGGACTTTACTGGGGATTGCATTTGCTATGTACCGTCGTACGGATAAAGAAAAACGTCCGAAATACAAATCTATGTTTCTATCTGCTGGTTTAGCTGTTTTCTTAACAGGTGTTACTGAACCGCTTGAATTTATGTTTATGTTTGCCGCACCAGCTTTATATGGTGTTTACGCTGTTCTTCAAGGGGTTTCATTTGCGCTGGCAGATATTATTGCCTTGCGGGTCCACTCGTTCGGTATCCTTGAATTCTTGACTCGTATCCCAATGTCTATCAATGCCGGATTAGTCTGGGATGTCGTCAACTTTGTCATCTCTTGTGTGGTCTTCTTCTTCTTGGCTTACTTTGTTTCTTACTGGATGATCGGCAAATTTAAAATCGCTACTCCAGGTCGTTTGGGCAACTATATCGAAGAAGGAAATGCTGACGGTGAAGTTGCAACTGAAGGAGCTCCCGCGGCAACAGGCACTGCTGATGCACAAGTTACTGGAATTATCGAAGCTTTAGGTGGAAAAGACAACATTTCAGATGTAGATGCTTGTATGACACGTCTTCGTGTAACGGTTAAAGATCCTGAGGTCGTTAAAGATGAAGCCGCTTGGAAAAGACTTGGCGCTTTAGGTTTGGTGAAAAAAGGAACAGGTATCCAAGCCGTTTATGGACCAAAAGCTGATGTCTTAAAATCAGATATCAACGATACTTTAGGAGTGTAATGTTTGAAATTTTTAACACTGAATACGCATAGTTGGATGGAAGAAAATCCTTTGGACAAATTGGACGACTTATGCGAAGCGATCCTTCGTCACTCATTTGATGTGATCGCCTTGCAAGAAGTCAATCAGCTCATAGCTGCTCCCTTGGTAGACCCATCTTTATTGAGCACTTTTGCAGAGGCCAACAAGGAGCGTCCTATCAAAGAATATAATTTTGCTTTTCTGTTGCAAGAAAAGCTGCAGAAAAAAGGTTTGGATTACTACTGGACATGGGAGCCTTCTCATATCGGATATGACATTTATGATGAAGGGGTGGCTGTTTTGAGTTTGCAACCTATTCAAGACGTCTGCTCTTTCTTTGCTTCAGAAAATACAGCTTACGATGATTACAAAAGTCGAAAAGTGATTGGCATCAAATCAGCCAATCAATGGTTCTTTAGTTTGCATTTGGGCTGGTGGCAGGATGCACACGACCCTTTTCAGGCGCAATGGAAAAAATGTACTACTATTTTTGACAGCTTAAGTGAACCAATTTTTTTACTAGGTGATTTCAACAATCCTGCCCATCTTAAGCAAGAAGGTTACGAATTGGTCACGCAAACGTGGTTTGATACCTACCACTTGGCGGAGCACAAAGACTCCGGTTATACGGTTGCTGAAGCTATCGATGGTTGGACAGACAACCAAAGTGGTTTGCGAATCGACTATATTTTTGCCAATCGACCTGTCAAAACATTATCGTCTCAAGTGATTTTTAACGGGACAAATGAACCAGTTGTTTCCGATCATTTTGGGATTGCTTTAGAGATTGAAGAGTAACAATTGAAACAGGTTTCCACATTTATCCCTTTGTGAAAACTTATGGCTGGGATTTATTATCTTAGATAAATAAATACAAGGACTGCCCTAAATTCGAGTATTCTCGAGTTTGAGGCAGTTTTCTGTTTTATGTATGCCTCTAAGATTTAAGGTAGCCATAACGTTGATTTGTCAGAGCTAATGTTCTTGGCGTTGTGCTTCTAGTGGTCATGAGAGGGCTTATCAGAGCGATTAACCCTTGTTTTGCGACCCCTAATGGTCTTGAGAGGGCTTATCAGAGCGATTAACTCTTGTTTTACGACCCCTAATGGTCTTGAGTGGGCTTATCAGAGCGATTAACTCTTGTTTTGTGACCCTTAATGGTCTTGAGATCGCTTATCAGAGCGATTAACTATTGTTTTGCGACTCTTAATGGTCATGAGATCGCTTATCAGAGCGATTAACTCTTAATTTGCGACTCCTAATGGTCATGAGAGGGCTTATCAGAGCGATTAACCCTTGTTTTGCGACCCCTAATGGTCATGAGAGGGCTTATCAGAGCGATTAACTCTTGTTTTACGACCCCTAATGGTCTTGAGAAACCTTATCAGAGCGATTAACCCTTGTTTTGCGTCTCTTAATGGTCATGAGATCGCTTATCAGAGCGATTAACCCTTGTTTTGTGACCCCTAATGGTCATGAGAAACCTTATCGGAGCCTTTACTCCTGAATTTGTAATCTCGAATGGAACCTATCAACTAAAGTTCTTAGCATATGGTTCCTCGCCCCTTTTTTTAAGCCAATTATTTGAATCTATTTCGGTGAACGTGTACCATTTTAAGAGTAAAGAAAAAAAACGTAAATGAATTATCTACTTATAAAAGGAGGTTCTTCAAATGGATTTAGGGATAAAAGAAAAGACAGCCTTAGTGGTTGGTGGTGATTCGGGTCTTGGCTTAGCAACAGCTAAAACACTCTTGGAAGAAGGAGCAGCAGTCATCATCACTGGAATTGAGCAAGAACAACTCAACAAGGCTGCTGAAAGCTTAAAAGACTATCCTCGTCTACATCACTATCTTGTTGATGTGACTAAAAGCGAGTCATTAGCAAAATTGCATCAGCAAATCCAGCAAGATGTGGGTAAAATCGATATTTTAGTGCACTCAGCAGGTATTTCAGGTACAAGTGGGCTATTCCATGAAATTGAAGAAACAGACTGGCTAGAGACGTTAGATGTTGATTTGATGGGTGCTGTACGCACGGTTAAAGAATTTTTACCTGACCTAAGAACTGGTGGCTGGGGCAGACTTATCATGATCTCTTCTGAGAATGCAAAAGAAGCCTATCTAGATGAAATTCCTTATGACTGTGCTAAAGCAGGTATCTTGGCTTTAGTTAAAGGTTTGTCCAAAACTTATGCCAAAGAAGGGCTTTTAGTCAACGCTGTCTCTCCAGCTTTTATTGAAACACCTATGACAGACGCTATGATGGAGCAACGTTCTGAAGAATTGAACGTGTCTAAAAAAGAAGAAGCCATCGCATCATTTCTAGATGAAAAAAGACCCAATATTGAACTGAAACGTCGTGGACAACCGGAAGAAGTCGCAGCTGTGATTGCTTTTCTTTGTTCAGACAAAGCTTCTTTCGTGAACGGTTCTAATTACAGGATTGATGCTGGTTCAGTCTCTACGATTTAATTTGGAAAAGGAGGAAGAGAAATGGCAGAAGAATTAAGCGATATCCAAAAAATGCAGCAAGCAAATCAAGCTTATGATTATTTGATTATTGGTGGCGGGATGGTTGCTGGCTATGCCGCGAAAGGGATTCGAGAACTGGATAGTACTGGGACAATCAAAATCTTGTCCAATGATAAAGATGTTCCTTATACACGTCCGGCTTTAACCAAAAAATTATGGACAGATAGCTCTTTTACAGACGACCAAGTTCCTTTGAATACTACGGAAGAAACTGGTGCTGAAATCCAATTAGAATCTGAGGTTACTGCAATTCATCGCGGCAGACATACAGTCCAGCTAGCAGACGGATCGGTTATCGGCTACCAAAAATTATTATTGGCAACCGGTAGTGAACCCAATAAGATTGACGGCCCAGAATCAGATAAAGTCCTCTTTTTCAGAAGTTGGGAAGATTACCGTAAGCTACGCTCTCTTTCAGGTCACCATCAACACATTTTAGTCGTTGGTGGCGGTTATATCGGCGCTGAATTAGCAGCTGGCTTGATACAGAACGATACACGTGTAACCTTAGTCTATCCTGACGAAGTATTAGGTTCCAGTCAATTCCCTGAAGAGATTGCTGCTGAATACGAAGCAGCTTTCAAAAAGGCTGGCGTTGAACTGGTGAGCGGAAAACGCGTTGAATCTTACCGAAAAGAGGATGACGAATTTGTTTTGACCCTTGACGATGAAACAGAATTAAATGGTGACGCCATCGTATTTGGTCTAGGCGCCTCTCCGCGCGTTTCTTTAGCTAAAGAAAGTGAGTTGAATGTAGAAGATGGAATTGTGGTAGATGAATTCCTCAGAACGGATGACCCTGACATTTACGCGGCTGGAGATATCGTTGCTTACCCTGACCAAATTCTAGGACGCAACCGTATCGAACACGTAGACCACGCTCGTCATTCAGGACAATCTGTTGGAAAAGCTATGGCTGGGTCAAATGAGCCTTATACTCATACCCCCTACTTTTACTCTGTTGTATTTGACATTTCATGGAAAGCTATCGGAACCTTGGATCCTGAATTAGACACGCTGATCGACACAGTAGACGATGGGAAAGTTGTTTATTATCTGAAAGACGATAAACCAGTCGGTATTTTATTATGGAATGTTGAAGCGGATTTAGATGATGTCCGCACTATTTTGAGCGACCCTCCTGCTGATTCATCCGCATTAAAAGGAGCCATTCACGAAAAATAGCAGCACTTCTTAAACGAAGCACTCTTTTTCCGCTGTCTTAGCAGCAGAAAGAGGGTGTTTTTTATTTTTGTTCATCATTTTAGAGTAACAATTACGATAAGAAAGGTCCACTAATTAATTTTTTTTACTTCGTTCAACTTTAGCATTTTTTTTTGAAACTCCTTATTTTAAAGCGTTTTTTGAATATTCAGAATATGCAACATTGTACACAACGTTAAAAATGAGAGGTTTTGTTAAATTCAAACTTGTTTTTAATAATGAGTGCACTTATACTAGTACAGTATCAAAAAAAAAATTGATGGAGGAAATAATAAATGATAAATAAAAAAACTGCTACGTTATTATTATCATTAAGTACTGCTTTTATATTAGCTGCCTGTGGCGGTGGTTCAAGCGAAACTTCAGACACTGCTTCTTCAGACCAACAAGTACTAAACTTAGTCGAAACTGCTGAAATCCCTACTATGGATTCAACACAAGCTACAGATACTGTTGCTTTTACTGTTTTGACAAATGTTAACGAAGGATTATACCGTCAAAAAGAAGACGGCTCTTTAGAATTAGGTATGGCAGCTGAAGAACCAACTATCAGTGAAGATGGTTTGACATACACATTCAAAATTCGCGAAGATGCTAACTGGTCTAATGGAGACCCAGTAACAGCTCAGGATTTTGTTTATGCATGGAAAAAATTAGTTGACCCAGCTTCTGCAGCTTCTTACTCTTACATGATGGACGGTGTTATCGCTAACGCTTCAGAAATCATTAATGGAGATATCGCAGCTGACGAGTTAGGTGTTACAGCTGTGGATGATAAAACATTAGAAATACAATTAGATTCAAATCTACCATATTTCAAAGATTTACTTTCTTTAGCTATGTTCTACCCTCAAAACCAAGCTTTTGTAGAAGAACAAGGTGAAAATTATGCGTTGTCTAGTGATGCTTTAGTTTACAATGGTCCTTTCGTACTTGAAGACTGGACTGCAGCAGGAGTATCTTGGACATACGCTAAAAATCCAGATTACTGGGATGCAGCAACAGTTGCTCTAGACCAAATCAATGTTGAAGTTATTAAAGAAACTTCAACAGCTTTGAACTTATACGACACTGACGCTACTGACCGTATCTTGCTAAAAGGTGAATACGTAGCTCAAAGAGCTGGTGATGCAGAAATCCACACTATGCCAACATCTTCTGTATTCTATTTGAAATTTAGCCAAAATGACCCTGAAAGCCCATTAAACAATGAAAACATTCGTAAAGCATTGTCAATGGCATTTGATAAAGAAGCTTACTCAGAAGTTGTATTGCAAGATGGTTCTATCCCAGCTAACGCTTTAGTACCTCAAGGCTTGGCTACAGACCCAGAAACTGGCGAAGACTTCCGTGAACAAAATGGCGACTTGTCAACTTATGATGTAGCTGCTGCTCAAGAATTCTGGCAAGCTGGTCTGGATGAATTAGGTGTAGATTCTATTGAGTTAGAATTATTATCTGATGATACAGACAACTCAAAACGTTCTTCTGAGTTTATCCAAAGTGAATTAGTGACTAACTTACCTGGATTGAGTATCAACTTACGTAACGTACCGTTCAAAGTTCGTTTAGCTTCTGATAGTTCTGGAGATTACGATATCCAAGTAGCTGGCTGGGGTGCTGATTACGCTGACCCGATCAACTTCTTAGAATTGTTTGAAACAGATAACGGAAACAACACTTTAGGTTACTCTAACCCAGAATACGATGCATTGATTCAACAAGCTCGTGCTGAAGTAACTGACTTAAGTGCTCGTTGGAACCTATTATTGCAAGCAGAACAAATCTTGATTGAAGATGCCGCAATTGCACCTATCTATCAACGTGCAAACGCAGTTTTAGAAAAAGATTACGTTAAAGGTATTGCAGAACATTTAGTAGGAGCACAATACACTTACAAATGGGCATCTGTTGAAAAATAATTTTTTTAACCGTTTAATCGATCTTTGATGAAGGAACAAAATAAAGCAATCATCAGCCTCCGTTAATTCGAGTGACTGATAATTGCTTTATTTTATGGTTATAACAAGTAATTCCATAAGAATAGGATGCTGAGAGCCAGAAGAATGAGTCCAACCGTAAGAATAGATTGATAACTTTTTCCTACTGATTTAGATAGTGCATCTAGACTAGAGTTGTCTTCTAATTCATCTGGTTCTTGCTTTCTTTTTCTTAATTTTATTACTTTTTTCATGCTGTAGTGAAAAAAATCAAATGTCCCTTTAGATAAAACTAAGCCGAAAAGTCCGATGATCAATAGCGGCAAAGATACCAAAAACAGGCTGTTGGATAAAGGAATCCATTGAATGGTTTGATATTTGATCCACTGAAACAGCACAACTGCAATAAATAAAGCCAATGAAATCAAAAGATTTTTTTTAGTGAATTTCATGAGATGTGAATCCTTTCTTTGAATGAATATTTCTAATGTAACTAAAAACTCATTTAAATACAATTTAATTATACAATTCTAGATTATTTTTTTCGCTACTGATATGGTACAATACCATCTATGAACAAATTTTATTACGGAGGTTGGATTACAATGAAGAATTATGCAAAGTACTTTGGAAAACGCGTTTTATATATGATTCTTACTTTGTTCCTGATTGCTTCGATAACATTCTTTCTCATGAAGCTCTTACCTGGTACTCCTTATAGTAACCAAGATAAGTTAAGTGAAGAACAAATTTTTATTATGAATGAGAAATATGGTTTGAATGAACCAATTATCGTGCAATATGGAATTTATTTATTTGGACTTGTTACAGGTGACTTGGGAACTTCTTTCCAATTCAATAATACTCCTGTTGCAGAATTGATAGGCTCAAGGATAGCCCCTTCTGCCCAGATTGGTATTCAGGCGGTAGTCGTCGGAACGATTCTCGGGATTGTACTGGGTGTCGTTTCCGCGATGAAACAAGGAACTTGGATCGATACAACAGCAACATTAACCGCGATTATCGGCCGTTCCATTCCTAACTTTGTATTTGCAGTACTGCTGCAATTAATTTTTGGAGTTTGGTTAGGTTGGTTCCCTATCGCTTTATGGACTGGTTTTGCATCGTCTGTTTTACCGTCTATTGCATTAGCAATCTCCCCACTAGCCGATTCGGCACGATTTATGCGGACCGAGATGGTAGATGTATTAAGCAGTGATTACGTAGAATTGGCAAAAGCTAAAGGTCTAAGTAAGTGGGAAGTAGCTTTTAAACACGGAATCCGTAATGCTTTGATTCCACTGGTTACCCTTTTAGGACCAATGGCCGTAGCTTTAATGACTGGTTCTATGGTTGTTGAGAATATTTTTGCGATTCCTGGAATCGGAGAACAATTTGTTAAATCGATTTTAACAAATGACTACCCAACAATTATGGGTGTTACTATGCTGTATTCAGCGTTATTGGTTTCCGTTATTCTATTAGTGGATATTCTTTACGGAATTATTGACCCTCGTATTAGAGTAGCTACAGAAGGAGGTAATTAATTTATGGTGAGCAACAATAACTTTCATTCTGAACAACCACTACCTGAATTGACACCAGATCTATTTAAAAAAGCAGATAGTTTAGATGTTCAAGATAACGAAAAAATTACTGCCCCTTCTCTAAGTTTTACGCAAGATTCTTGGCGTCGACTAAAGAAAAACCAAGTCGCTATGGTCAGTATGGTTCTTTTAATTGTCATTACTTTATTGAGTCTCTTTGCTCCAGTAATTGCTCCTCAAAGTCCAAATGTTCAAACTATTGAACATGCGAATTTACCGCCTAAAATCCCTGGTTTGGATATTAATGGTTTAAACGGAACAATTGATCAAAATGGAACACGCGTAGATAAATATGAACAACAAGGCGTTGATAGTGACGTATCCTACTATCTAGGAACAGACAGCCTAGGCCGTGACTTATTGTCGCGTATTCTATATGGTACACGAGTATCGCTGTTTATTGCATTCGTGGCTGCCTTATTGAATCTGGTTATTGGAGTAACTTACGGGCTATTATCCGGCTGGATTGGCGGAAGAGTAGATACTGTGATGCAGCGTATACTGGAAGTTCTTTCTGGGGTACCCAACTTGGTTATTGTTATCTTAATGTTATTAGTGTTTGATCCTGGTATCAAATCTATTATCATTGCCTTAGCTTTGACTGAATGGATCTCAATGGCTCGTATTGTTCGGGCACAAACCCTTAAATTGAAAAACCAAGAATATGTCTTAGCGGCTAAAACACTTGGACAATCTTCTTTAAGTATCGCCTTTAAACACATTATGCCTAACTTATTGGGTATTATTATTATTCAAGTTATGTTCTCAATTCCGTCCGCTATTTTCTTTGAAGCTTTCTTAAGCTTTATCGGTATCGGTATTCCTGCTCCTGAAGCTTCATTAGGTACATTGATCAATGATGGATACAAAACATTCCGTTTCTTACCTCACTTGATGTGGTACCCTTCTGCTGTTATGAGTATCATTATGATCAGTTTCAACTTATTAGCAGATGGTTTACGAGATTCGTTTGATCCAAAACTGAGAGATTAGGAGGAAGCCTCATGGAAAATATATTAGAAGTAAAAGATCTGCACATTTCATTTGATACGTATGCAGGACAAGTCCACGCCATTCGCGGAGTAAATTTTGATTTGAAGCCTGGCGAAACACTAGCCATCGTTGGTGAATCCGGATCCGGAAAATCGGTTACCAGTCGAAGCATTATGCGCTTGTTAGCTAACAATGCTAATGTTGACAGTGGTGAAATTCTCTTCAAAGGTGAAGACCTTGTCAAAAAATCTGAAAAAGAAATGCAAAAAATTCGTGGTTCAGAGATTGCTATGATCTTCCAAGATCCAATGACTTCTTTGAATCCTACTCAAAAAATTGGTAAACAAATTGCTGAGCCTATTTTGAAACATCAAAACGTATCTAAAGACGAAGCTTACAAAAAAGCGGAAGAATTATTGCGTTTGGTTGGTATTCCAAACCCTGAAAAAAGAATGAAGCAATACCCTCATCAATTTTCAGGTGGCCAACGTCAACGTATCGTTATTGCGATTGCATTAGGTTGCAACCCTGATATTTTGATTGCTGATGAACCAACTACTGCTCTTGATGTAACCATTCAAGCTCAAATCTTAGAATTAATGAAAGAATTGCAACAAAAAATCAAAACGTCTATCATCTTTATCACTCATGATTTAGGTGTTGTAGCAAACGTTGCAGACCGTGTAGCTGTTATGTACGCTGGTAAATTTGTGGAAGTGGGAACGGTTGACGAGATTTTCTACAATCCACAACACCCTTACACTTGGGGACTATTAAGTTCTATGCCTACTTTAGAAACAAGTGGTTATTTGTACGCTATTCCTGGAACACCTCCAGACTTGTTGAATCCTCCTAAGGGTGATGCATTTGCTCCTCGTAGCGAGTATGCGTTGAAAGTAGATACAATGTACGAACCGCCTTTATTCAAATTATCTGACACTCATTTTGCAGCAACTTGGTTATTACATCCGGATGCTCCAAAAGTTACTCCTCCAGCTGGTATCGTAGCCCGTCAAAACGGCTTCCGTGCTAAGCAAGTGGACCTTGCTCCGTCAAGCGACCTGACAAAACTGAGCGGTCAAGATGTTGAGATCGATCAAGAACAAGGCAATCTTTCAGTTGATGAAATCACAACTGAACGTGATTCGAGAGGAGAAGTAAATGAGCCAAGATACTAATCGTAAAAAACTTTTAGAAGTAAAAAACTTAAAACAGTACTTTAACGTTGGTTCTAAAAATGAAGTCAAAGCCATTGACGATGTTTCTTTCGATATTTATGAAGGTGAAACTTTCGGGCTTGTAGGGGAATCTGGTTGTGGGAAAACGACAACTGGACGTACGATCATTCGTTTGTACGACCCAACTGACGGTGAAATTTACTTTGATGGTACTAAAGTTCATTCTTTACACGGAAGAAAAGATCAATTAGACTTTCGTAAAAACATGCAAATGATTTTCCAAGACCCTTATGCTTCTTTGAATCCTCGTATGAAAGTAAGAGATATCATTGCTGAAGGAATTGAGATTCATAAATTAGCCAACAGCGAAGAAGAAGTTACTGCTCGTGTAGAAGAATTGCTGGAATTAGTTGGATTAAACAAAGACCACTCTTCTCGTTACCCGCATGAATTTTCAGGTGGACAACGTCAACGTATCGGAATCGCTCGTGCTTTAGCAGTGGATCCTAAAATGATCATTGCGGATGAGCCGATTTCTGCTCTTGATGTGTCTATCCAAGCGCAAGTAGTCAACTTGTTGATGGAATTGCAGAAAAAACAAAAATTAACGTTCTTGTTTATTGCACATGACTTGTCTATGGTGAAATACATTAGTGACCGTATCGGTGTAATGTACTTTGGTAAAATCGTTGAATTAGCACCTGCTGATGACGTATACAACAAACCATTGCATCCATATACAGAAAGTCTGCTTTCAGCTATTCCATTGCCTGATCCAGATTACGAACGCAATCGTACTCGCTTTGCTTACACTCCTCGTCCTTCAAATGGCGAAGAAGAAAAGCTGAGAGAAATCGCACCAGGACATTTTGTGTACTGTCGTGAATCAGATGTACCAGGTCTTCAAGAAAAATTAGCTAAATACTAATTATTCTATCCCCTGCTATTCGGCAGGGGATTTTTTGTTTTCTTTAATTTCTAACAAAATTTCTTCCGACTTATAGGGGAATTATAGACAGCCATGGGACCACCTCGAGCCAAAGATCATGTCCTAAGGCTACAAGCACTCCCATGTTTCTCCTGAAATTTTTAGACGTATGTTTCTCATGAATTTAGAATTAAAAATAAATGTATTTAGTCAACTCTTTTCAGTTCTAGTATTTGCATAAAAACCAGATTGTATACTATTTGATGTTAATAAGTTACGATCGATTCGTGAAGCTGTGACATACTGTCTTCGCCACTTCCTTGTTGGCTTTGAACGGTGAATTTTTGTCGCATTTAAAGAGTTTATTGAATTCCTTAAAACTAAAATAGTTTTTATAAAGACGCGTAAATAAACAGTCTCGTCTTTACTTAATAACTACAAGATGGAAAATTTTACAATAAAAAATTGACAACTGCATAGTTTTCTTCTAAAATCTTATAAAGATCACCAATTAAATACGAGTATCCTTAATATTTTGATAGAGGTCGCGAGGTTCATTAATCCTGCTGAGTGAGGCAACACTGTGAAGCAGAGCTAGGGGACATCGCCGAAACAAAATGATTCTTGCTTGAACATTTTGTTGGGTTGCAAATGAACAATTTGTAAACTGTCTCAGCTATTGCTGAGTTGCGCTATGCTTGTAAAAGGTTTGCCGACGTAAAGTCTTCAGCCATTTTCCAATCATGGACGATGGCTTTTTTTGTACCTTTTTTTCTATCATTTGTTCAGACCTCGTGAAAGGAATGAGTCATTTGAAAAAAAATATTTTACTTTTACTACTAAGTGTCATTTGCTTTGTCTCTTTAGCACAACCTCTAACGGTGAAAGCACAAGAACAAAGTCCAGATAATGAATTTCGGGTTGGTTTAGAAGCCAGTTATGCACCTTTTAATTGGACACAGACATCTCCAGATAACGGTGCTATTCCTATTTTTGGAGAGGAAGGGTCTGCTTATGCTGGTGGATATGACGTTCAGATCGCGAAAAAAATCGCAGACGGATTAGGCAAAGAATTAGTCATTGTCAAAGTCCAATGGGATGGCCTGGTTCCTGCGTTGCAGTCTGGAACGATTGATGCCGTTATTGCCGGAATGTCTCCAACTGAAGAACGCCGTGAGCAAATCGACTTTACCGATGCCTATTATGAGTCAGATTTAGTGGTAGTCACTCGAAAAGACAGTCCATTTGCCGATGCACGCAACCTGTCTGATCTTTCTAACGCAAAAATCACTGCCCAACAGAGTACGTTTCATTACACTGTTATTGATCAAATACCCGATGTACAAAAAGAACAAGCCATGAAAGATTTTTCGGCCATGCGTACTTCCCTTGCTTCAGGTGTCATTGACGGTTACGTTAGCGAACGTCCTGAAGGGATAACAGCTACTGGTGCTAATCCAGACTTAACCATGGTGGAATTTGATGAGGGAGAAGGATTCCAAACCAATCCCGAAGACGTGCAAGTGGCTATTGGAATGCGTCAAGGAGATCCAGATCTTGAACGAATCAATGAAATCATCGCAACCATTTCCGAAGATGAACGTACAGAATTAATGGACACTGCCATTAAAGAGCAACCTGCTGCAGTAGAAGAAGTACCTGATGGCGAAACTGCAGAATCTGATTCAGATGAAGGGTTGCTTAGTGATTTTAGAAACATTTTAGATGAATATGGTATCCTCTTTCTTCGTGGAACAGGTCTGACTCTTTTTATCGCTGTATTTTCAACTATTGTTGGGTTGCTGATTGGATTGCTCATTGGTATTTTCCGTTCACTGCCCTCTGCTGAAAATCCATTTAGCCGTTTCCTCCAAAAAATTGTTCATGGACTTTTGACTATCTATATTGAAGTCTTTCGTGGAACTCCCATGATCGTGCAAGCAATGGTCATTTATTATGGAACGGCATTAGCCTTTGGTGTCTCTATGAACCGGACAGTTGCAGCGTTGTTGATTGTGTCGATCAATACTGGAGCGTATATGTCTGAAATCGTCAGAGGGGGTATCTTCGCTGTTGACAAAGGTCAAACTGAAGCTGCTCAAGCCATTGGAATGACACATGGCCAAACAATGATCAAGGTTGTCCTTCCCCAAGTAATGCGGAATATCCTGCCGGCAACGGGTAATGAGATCATTATCAATATTAAAGACACGGCTGTTCTGAGTGTTATTAGTGTTGCTGACTTGTTCTTCCAAGGAACAACCGCTGCGGGTACTAACTACCAATACTTCCAGACCTTTACGATCGTTGGTGTTATCTATCTTGTCTTAACAATTTCAGCAACTCAGCTCTTGCGTCTGGTCGAACGAAAAATTGATGGTCCAAGTGAATATGCCATGCTTGATGAATTAAATCCTGAGGAATAAGGAGGTCTTCTCGTGTCAGCAACTATCGAAATTAATCATTTAAAAAAGAATTTTGGAAAAAACGAAGTCTTGAAAGATATCAGCCTTTCCGTTACTAAAGGGGAAGTTGTTACTATTATCGGCTCTTCCGGGTCAGGAAAATCTACACTGCTTCGCTGCATAAATTTATTAGAAAAACCAACCAGCGGAGAAATCATTTATAAAGGTGAAAATGTTCTGAAAAAAGGATACAGTTTGCCAAAATACCGTAAAAATCTAGGCATGGTATTCCAATCTTTCAACTTGTTCAATAACATGAACGTTTTGGAGAACTGTGTCACTGGACAAGTAACTGTATTGAAAAGAGATCGTGAGGAAGCAGAAAAAATTGCTCAAGAAAACCTGCAACTAGTTGATATGGAAAGATACGTCAATGCTAAACCGGATCAACTTTCTGGGGGACAAAAACAGCGTGTAGCTATTGCACGGGCTCTGTCTATGAATCCAGACGTTATGCTGTTTGATGAGCCGACTTCTGCTTTGGATCCAGAAATCGTCGGAGAAGTTTTGAAAACTATGAAACACTTAGCAGAAACAGGTTTGACGATGGTCATCGTCACGCATGAAATGGGTTTTGCAAAAGAAGTTTCCGACCGCGTGATCTTCATGGATAAAGGCGTCATCGCTGAAGCTGGAACTCCTGAAGAAATCTTCAACCATCCTAAAGAAGAACGTACGAAAGCCTTTCTGTCTCGAGTATTGAACTAGCTTTAGCATTGCATTTAATATTGTTTTTTTAACGTAAGTTTTAAACGACGAGGTTCAAGGAGCTCTTGCCGATAATCTGATGGTCTTGAAATTTTATCGTTTAACCCATAGAAGAGTCCCATACAGTAAGCATTCTATGCTCTGTCTGTATGGGACTCTTCTTTTATTTGCTGGTTTAGGTATTGCGGAATCTGCGAGAACGCTTTCCGTCCCCTTTTTGAGGATTTTGATGCCTTTTAGGAACGCAAATGTTGCTTTCGTTCCTTTATTTCTCTTTTTACCGAGAAAACGGTACGCAAATGATTTTTGCGTACCGTTTTTCTGCTGTTTCCGCTAATAAAGGAACGCAAACCATTTGAGCATACCTTACTGCTCTTCTGCTTTAGGTAAACGAGAAAGGAAAAGCTCCAATCTGTCCATCGCTTCTTCTAAAACGTTCCTGTCGACACAAAAACTGATTCGTACATAATCATCTGCTTCAAAATAGCTGCCTGGAATCAAAGCTACTCCTTGATCAAGAACTAATTGTTTACAAAATTCATAGGAAGTCATCCCATATTTTTTGATCGATGGCAGTATGTAAAAAGTACCGTCTGGCAATTCCACGTCCACGCCCATAGCTCTCAAACGGTCATAAACATAATCTCTCCGTAAGCGGTAAGAATCCAGCATCTCTTTCACATCGTAATCCAGTGCAGCTATAGCGGCATCTTGAATGAAGGTGTTGACGCATGAAAGCACATATTGGTGAATTTTGAGGGCTTCTTCAATAAATTCCTGATCCGCTATTAAGTATCCGATACGCCAACCAGTCATAGCGTATGGTTTCGAGAAACTTTGACACGTGATGATATATTTTTTGATATCCGTATATTGCGATAATGGACTAGGTAACTCAGTAAACACTAATTGATTGTACACTTCATCGCTGATCACAAAAAGCTCATGTTTCTTCACAGCTTCATAAATCACTTTTAGTGAAGAAGCATCCAGCATCGTTCCTGTAGGATTGTTTGGAGTATTGATGATAATAGCTTTAGTCTTAGGAGTGATCGCTGCTTCCAGCATTTCTTTTGACAGTTGAAATTGGTTCTCAGAAGTATCGATTGAGACGCATACTCCTCTATTCATTTGAATCAATTGCCGATATAAAGGAAAAGCGGGTTGTAAAATAATCACTTCTTCTCCAGGATTCAATAGGGTCGCTAAAGCCGTTGAAATAGCTTCTGTAGAACCAACTGTGATCATGACTTCCTCTGGTGAATAATCTACGTGATTCGTTTTTTTCTCAAATGCACAAATGGCTTCTCTTAGTTCAAGGCTTCCTTGAGCTGATGAATAGCGTGTTTGGTTTCTATTTAAGGAATCGATTGCCGCTTCTTTTATAGATTCTGGTGTTGGAAAATCTGGTTCTCCTAAAGTTAGAAACAGTGAAGCCTGATTATCTACTGCATATTGGTTAAATGCCCGTATTTCGCTTGTTTGCAATTGAAGGACGTCTTTATTCAACAGTTCTTTCATTCGATCACTCCTTTTTCTTATGAAAAAAAGTGTACCAGTTTGCAGAAAAAAAACAATCTTTAATTTTTCTTTTTTGACAAATAGACAAAGAAAACATTTAGTGGTAAGATATAAAAAATCAAAAACGTAAATTAAAAATTGAATAGAGGTAGCAATGTAGATGAGTACTACACCAAAGAAGGCATTCTGTGACGGTGTACGAAAGGCAGCCATTGCCGAACGATAAAGATTGGCGGATCTTTTTTCGTGGGGATATGGGGAATACCTATGTCACTCCTGCTGGAACAGCAGAGGCGCTATTATATGTCTGCAAAACAATTGCATACATTTAAGACGCCAGCAATGGGTCTTTTTTTGTTGCTTGGAAAAAAATATAAAAGGGGTTTTGGTATGTCGACTTATAAATACAACGGTTGCGGCAATACTTTTGTGATCCGTGATTTTGAAGATGGAATGAATTATGCGGAAGAGGCTGCTGTTTTATGCAGTTCAGAACAATTTGATACAGATGGGCTTATCGTCGTCAAACAAAACCCTTTGGAGATGCTGCTGTTCAATCGTGACGGCTCTCAAGCTCCGATGTGCGGCAACGGAATTCGTTGTTTTGCCAAATACGTTCTAGACAAAGGATTGACTGCAGAAAACCAATTTGCTGTCCAAACCTTGGCGGGCGAAATGATCGTAGACATCCTCCAACATGAGCCCTTCTATTGCGAAGTCAATATTGGCCGGCCTGATTATTCAAATGAAGCTTTTGGAGCTGCGGATGATGCTTCTTACGTCAATCGAACGATTTATATTGATGGGAAAGAGATTACATTCACTAGTTTATTTATGGGAACTGTACATACGGTTGTTTTTGTAGAAGATGCACCGGCTATGCTGGAATCCGATTTAGGCGAAAAGCTTTGTCACCACCCTTTATTTGCACAGCAAACCAATGTTAATTTTGTACAGGTGTTGAATCAAGATGAACTGATCGTGCGGACTTTTGAGCGCGGTGTCGGCTGGACATTGGCTTGCGGGACTGGATGCAGTGCCAGCTTCGTCGTAGCCAGAGACGCAGGTCTCGTAAAAGATAAGGTGACTGTACATTTAGAACAAGGGGCATTGACCATTTCTGGAACAGAAGATGTTTATATGAACGGTCCAGCTGTATTTGAATACAAGAAATAATTTTAGCAAAATATTCTTTAACCCACTAGGAGGACATTTCCCATGAACGCACAAGACATTATTCTATTTATCCAACAAGCTAAAAAACAGACACCGGTAAAAGCTCATATCAACCTGACCGAGTCTATTGATTTCCCGAACTGTAAAGTATTTGGAGAAGGACTCTCTAAAGTTGTTTTCGGAGATTATGAAGATTTGAAGGTCATTCTTGAACTAAATAAAGAATACATCAGTGATGTAGAATTGGAATACGATCGTAGAAACAGCGCTGTTCCTCTTCTTGACGCTACCGACATAAATGCCCGCATAGAACCCGGAGCTATCATCCGAGACCAAGTGGAAATCCACGATCATGCTGTGATCATGATGGGAGCGGTCATCAATATTGGTGCTGTCATCGGTGAAAAAAGCATGATCGATATGGGAGCTGTTCTTGGCGGTCGAGCTATTGTTGGTAAAAATTGCCATATCGGTGCTGGTGCTGTTTTAGCTGGCGTAGTTGAACCCGCTTCAGCCACTCCTGTAGTAGTCGAAGACGACGTTTTGATTGGCGCTAATGCTGTTGTTATTGAGGGCGTTCGAATCGGTAAAGGAAGTGTTGTCGCTGCTGGAGCAGTGGTGATCGAAAATGTTCCAGAAAATGTGGTGGTTGGCGGTATTCCAGCGCGTGTTTTAAAAGCAAAAGATGAAAAAACCGCCAGCAATACTGAATTGATTGCTGCTTTGCGCGAGTTGTAAAAGCAAGAAATGGCCCGTCCCAAAAGATACGCTGCTTCTAAAGTGTCGAAAGTCCATTTGCGCTCCCTTTTTCCAAATAATGAATGCAAAAGGGAACGTAAAAGAGCGAGGAACTGGTATATTACACCATTTCCTCGCTCTTCATTTTCTAATTGATTAGAGCCATTTGAAGCGCAATCTCCTACTAAGTGAACCTACCTATTCTGCTTCTGCATGTTCAAACACTAAATGCCATTCATTGCGCTTAGCTAAGAAGTCACGAGCAATTTGTTGTGCTCCCGCTAAAGTGTGGTGAGCTGCCCAGCCACATTGTTTTTCGTTGCTGGCTGGAACTTCTACAGCTACCAATACATCTTTCATTGTTTTTTCAAGTAATTCCAAGATATCTTGATAGTCTTCGTGATTCACAACTGTCAAATAAAAACCTGTTTGGCATCCCATCGGTCCAAAATCAACCACATAATCTGCATGATTGCGGATCAATTCTGCCGTCAAATGTTCTAAAGAATGAACAGACATCATATCCAAGTGCTCTTTATTGGGTTGTGCCATACGCACATCGTATTTTAATATACGGTCCCCATTCAATCCTGTTTTTTCACTCGCTAAACGTACATATGGTGCACGGACTTTTGTGTGGTCCAAGTTAAAACTTTCAACATTCATTTTTTCTGACATATTAAAAACCCCTTTTCTAATTCAATTTGCTTTCTTTCTTGCCTTCTACGATCCAAACATACGGGTTCATTTGCGTAAAGGAAACCCTGAAACCAGCATCTTTGAAAGAATGATACAAATCAGGTATCAATGGATAATATTCTCGTTTTAAATCTTCAGCTAGACCATAAAATTGGTTGTGAGCAGCTTCAGCTGTTTTTTGGTCATAAGAATCTTGATCTATAAACATGGTGTCCGCAAAAACTACGCTTCCTCCATCTTCCAGAAGGTCATAATATTGGTACAGAACTTCTGCTTTTTCGCCGGCATTCAAATGATGAAACACATATGAACTCAAAATAGTGTTTATTTTGTACGGTGGTAACGGAAAATTTTGCATATCCCCATCGATGATATCGACAGTTCCCAACAGTTTAGCATCTGCTAGTTGCCGCATTTCTCCAGAAGGCTCAATGGGATAAACTCTTTTCCCCGCCGCCAACAGTTTTCGCGTTAAATTTCCAGTCCCGACCCCCAGCTCCAGAACAAATTCGCCACTTCGTTTGACCAGTTCTTGCAAAATCAAGTCGTACCCTGAAAAAACTTCCTTATACTCTTCGTCTTCTCCAGTTACAAAATCATCGTAATCCGTTGCCCAATCTGTGAAAATATCCAGAAACTCTCTTCCCATTCATTATCCCTCCATAGATGATGAAACATGTGTTAAAGCCTGCTCTAAATCTGCGATCAAATCTTCAGCATCTTCCAAGCCTACTGAGAATCTGACCAATTCATCTTTGATACCTGATTTTTCGCGGTCTTCTTTAGGAATGGAACCGTGAGTCATTAAGGCTGGAATCTCGATCAGACTTTCGACTGCTCCCAAGCTTTCCGCTAAAGTGAGCAATTCCAGCTTCTCTACAAATGCTTTAGCAGATAGTCCTTCTTTCAATTCGAATGAGACCATTCCGCCAAATCCGCTTGTTTGTTTCTTCGCGATCTCATGTCCGACATGGCTTTCTAATCCAGGATAGTAAACTTTTTCGATAGCCGCATGATTGTCTAAGTACTCTACGATAGCTGCAGCATTTTTTTCATGAGCATCCATCCGAATACCTAATGTTTTAATCCCGCGTTGTAAAATCCAGCTATCTTGTGGTCCTAAAATACCGCCGATCGCATTTTGCAGAAAACCAATTTGTTCCGCTATTTGTGAGTCACTTGTAGTTACTAGACCAGCCACGATGTCACTGTGCCCACCTAGATATTTAGATGCGCTGTGTAAGACAATATCCGCACCTAATGTCAATGGACGTTGATGATAAGGTGTAGCAAATGTATTGTCTACAATCGTTATCAAATCGTGTTTTTTAGCGATTTCAGCCACTGCTTGAATATCAGTGATTTTCAATAATGGATTAGTAGGCGATTCTAAGAAAACGGCTTTTGTTTCTGGAAGAATAGCTGGTTCGATAGTCGTTAAATCACTCATATCTACTACCGTAAAGGTCAACCCCAATCTTTTCAATACAGAATTGATCAGACGATAAGTTCCACCGTACACATCGTCACCTACTATGATATGATCCCCTTGTGAAAATAACGAGAAAATAGTATGCGTTCCTGCTGAACCAGAGGCGAAAGCAAAGCCTTTGACTCCACCTTCAATATCTTTGATCAATTCTTCGACTGCAAAGCGAGTCGGGTTGCCCGTTCGTGAATATTCAAATCCTTTATGCACCCCTACTTTTTCTTGTTTGTACGTTGATGTTTGATAAATCGGCACATTCACTGCACCTGTTGCTTTGTCTCGACTGACCCCGCCATGGATAAGAGCTGTTTTTAAATTCATTTTGTCTGATTCTCCTTTTGATAGATATTTTTACTTAAATAACGTTCACTGCTGTCTGGAAAAATAGTCACGATCGTACTTCCTGGTGGCAGCATTTCTGCTTCTTTCATACTGGCTGCAAATGCTGCTCCACTTGAGCTTCCTATCAACAGACCTGATTTTCCGGCTAATTCTCTGGCATAGAAAAAGGCTTCTTCATCCGAAATAGTGTAGACAGCATCAAATTGTTCTCTCTTCATAAAGTCAGGCATAAATTCCATTCCAATACCTTCCGTTTCATGGCCGTGAACTGGTCCTCCTGCAATGATCGAGCCTTCTGGTTCAACGATCGCCGTTCGGATGCGGCTGTCCCATTCTTTTAGATAAGCAGCTGTCCCTGTAAACGTCCCGCCACTGCCTGCACCTGCCACAAATGAAGTCAACTTCTCATTTTCTAAGTCCCGTTTGATTTCCGGACCGAGTGTTTCGTAATACGTTAAAGGATTAGCCGGATTTTCAAACTGCAATGGAATATAACTATTGGAGATTGCTTGCTGCAGTTCGCGAGCTTTTTCGATCGCTCCTGTGATGCCTTTTTCAGTAGGTGTATGCACGATTTCTCCTCCCAAAGCCTCCATCAATATTTGTTTTTCCAGACTGAATTTTTCTGGAACCGTAAAAATCGTCCGCAAGCCAAAATTTTGTGCTGCCAGAGCCAACCCAATACCTGTGTTGCCGGCAGTTGGTTCGATGATCGTGGTATCTTTATTGATCCATCCTTTATCGAACCCGTCCTGCAGCAGTTTGAAGCCTAAACGATCTTTTACACTGCCGCCAGGATTGAACGATTCCAGTTTGGCTAGGATACGGTTGCCATTTGGAATTTTGATTCCTTCAATTTCGACAAGCGGGGTGTTCCCAATCAAGTCTATGATTGTTTTAACAGGCATTTTTTTACTCCTTTTCTAATTTAAGGTACAAAAAAAGCGCACATGAGTAACGTTCTACTCATGCACACTTTGGCATTCATCATTTGTTTTTATAAGTGTTTTCAACAGAACAAACTAGTTTCATTCCTTTAAATCCAATTATGGAGAAAAAGATTGTATGAAACCGTTATCTGTCTTTATAGAAAAGCACTATAAAAAGAGAGAATTACGCAAATGAGTCTGGTGTTAAGCATGAGTGTTTATTTTCATTTAAACAACAACAACATACTAAACAACAACAGTTCATTTTGCGCATGGAATTCTCTCCTTTCTTTTTTACGTATTTTTTAACTAAGATCATCTTACACAACTAATTTTTTTCTGTCAAATTTTTTTTAATTTTGTTTTTCTAAGTTGTAAATTTATTGTTGCATCTCTTCCGATTTTATACATTTATTAATTTCCCTACTCATACCCTTCCGAATAAAACAGCTTTTACAAGCTCTTTCGTTTTTATTGTCACAATTTCTGTGTTACAAAGAGGATACAGATAATTAGCGGAAAAAACATTTGGTAAAGGAGTTTTTAACAATGGAAAAAAAATTCGATATAGTAGTCATTGGTAGTGGCGTAGGTGGTATGGCAGCAGCTTCTGGTTTAGCCTCTGCGGGTAAAAAAGTTGCTATAATAGAGGAAGATCTATGGGGAGGAACTTGTCCAAACCGAGGTTGTGATCCAAAAAAAGTTTTGGTTTCCGCCGTTGAGGCTATAGATCGTGCACAGCAACTACAAGGTAAAGGATTAGAAACTGTCCCTCATGTGAATTGGACAGAACTCATGGCTTTTAAAAAAACATTCACTGCCCCTGTGCCGAAACAAAGTAAAGAAAGCTTGGAATCGTCTGGAGTAGAAACGTTCACTGGCAAGGCAGAATTTATCAATAGCCAAACTTTAAAAGTAAATGAAGACAAACTAAAAGCGGAGCACTTTGTCATTGCCACTGGTGCACGTCCCTCATTGCTGGATATTGAAGGGAAAAAGCATTTCCTAAACAGTAATGACTTTTTGTCTCTTCCAGAAATGCCTGATACTATCACCTTAGTGGGCGGTGGTTATATCTCTTTTGAATTTGCGGCCATCGCTAATGCGGCAGGTGCGAAAGTACATGTGATCCAACACAATGATAGTCCTCTTAAAGCCTTTGACCGAGAACTGGTCGACCTTTTAATGGAACAATTAGAAGCTAAAGGGGTGACTTTCCATTTGAATATAGAAGTTTCTAAGATCGAAGCGACCTCGAATGGTTATTCATTATCTGATGATTCGGACTTTCAATTAGACAGCGATTTGGTTTTCTGCACTACAGGACGGATACCGAATACGGAAGCATTAGCCCTTGAAAATGCCGGAGTTGAGTGGGATAAAAAAGGGATCACTGTTAATGATTCTCTCCAAACAAGCAATCCAGCTATCTTTGCGATCGGAGATGTCTTGTCTAAAACCCAACCTAAATTGACCCCTGTTTCGAGTTTTGAAGCGGACTATTTAGTGTCACATTTGACTGGACAAAATACTAAACCTATATCTTATCCAAGCATTCCTACGATGGTTTTTTCCGGTCCCAAATTAGCCCAAGTTGGCGTAACGCCAGAAACAGCAGCGAATAACGAAAATGACTACGAACTGTCTACTATAGACGCCAGTAAGTGGTTCAGTTACAGACGATTAAACGAAGCTATCTCAAAAATCAAAGTCGTTACAGATAAGAAAACTGGTTTATTAGTAGGCGCCACTTGTTTGAACAATGAAGCAGATGAACTGATCAATTATTTCAGCCAGCTGATCGAGCAAAAAGTTACCGCTGCAGCAGTCTCTAAACACATTTTTGCTTATCCAACTATTGCCAGCGATTTGTCTTATTTTTATTCTTGAGGTTGGTAAAAGAATTCTGATTTTTACATGATAAATCAAGACCAATAATTTACAATTTTGCAATAAAAAGGTATAGTTAATAATGGTTTGAAATTAGGTTACCTTATTAGAGGAGAGATCATATTGGAAAGAGTAGTTGGAACAGTAGTAAGAGGACTTCGTGGTCCAATCATTAATCAAGGAGACGACATTGAGCAAATCGTAGTAGATACAGTTTTAAATGCAGCAAAAGTTGAAGGTTTTTCAATTGAAGACCGCGATATTGTAACTGTAACTGAGTCTATCGTTGCTCGTGCGCAAGGAAACTATGCAACAATTGATGATATTGCAGCAGATGTTCAAGCTAAATTTGCTGGAGATACAATTGGTGTTATCTTCCCGATCCTTAGCCGCAACCGCTTTGCAAACAACTTGCAAGGAATCGCTCGTGGAGCAAAAAAAGTTGTTTTAATGTTGAGCTACCCATCTGATGAAGTAGGAAATCACTTAGTAAATATTGATGAGTTAGATACTAAAGGTATCAACCCTTGGACTGATATCTTAACTGAGCCTCAATTCCGTGAACACTTTGGGCAAGTTGTCCACCCGTTTACTGGAGTAGACTATATTGATTACTACAAAGGAATTGTTGAATCAGAAGGCGCTGAATGTGAAGTTATCTTCTCGAACAATCCAAAAACCATTTTAACATACACTAAAAGCATACTGACATGTGATATCCATTCACGTTTCAGAACAAAACGTATCCTAAAAGCTAATGGTGCTGAAAAAGTATATGGTCTTGACGACATCCTTTCAGAATCGATCAACGGCAGCGGCTTTAATGAAGCTTACGGTTTGCTTGGATCAAATAAAGCAACCGAAGAAAGCGTAAAATTATTCCCTAATAATTGCCAACCTATCGTAGACGGCATCCAAGCAAAAATCAAAGAATTGACTGGAAAAACAGTTGAAGTAATGGTTTATGGCGATGGAGCTTTCAAAGATCCAGTTGGAAAAATCTGGGAACTTGCTGATCCTGTAGTATCTCCAGGTTTTACTGAAGGTCTTAAAGGAACACCTAATGAAGTGAAATTGAAATACTTAGCTGACAACAACTTCTCTCAACTACGCGGAGACGAATTGAAACAAGCTATTTCTAAATACATTGAAAACAAACAAGAAGACTTGGTTGGATCAATGGAAGCACAAGGAACAACTCCTCGTCGTCTGACTGACTTGATTGGTTCATTGTCTGATTTAACTTCTGGAAGTGGAGACAAAGGAACACCTATGGTCTACATCCAAGGATACTTCGACAACTACACAGTTTAGAGAGCGGAGAAAGTTGTTTAGATTATTGAATATAAAAATGCCCACCATAGTTAAGTGCTTTTCTTAACAATGGTGGGCATCTTTATAGGCATATGATCTAACTTTCGCAGCTCGTTTTAAAAGCATAGATGTCTGAATCTCAAAGCACATTTAGAGAGCGGAGAAAGTTGTTTTAACACATGAAAATGCTTGATTTCGAAAGCGGCTGGAAGATTTTCTTCCAGCCGTTTTTTGGTTTTTTAAATATAAGGTACTTTTGGTTTTGCTACGACAAAATGGGTGCTCAGATTCGGTCTATTAATCAAGTGAAGTCGAGTTTAGGACCCACTTGATTAATAGATAGGTTCTATTGATCAAGTGGCAGCTCTTTTTATGCTCACTTGACTAATAGCTCAGTCCTATTGATCAAGTGACAGCCTATTGCATCCTCACTTGACTAATAGAACAGATTGAACGCCCACTTTTCCATCATTTATACGAAAACAGCCTCTCAATTCGCGAAAAGTCGTGAATCGAGAGGCTGTTTTTCGTTTCTTATGCTTTTGGTTCTAGATCTTCAATAGAATCAATGTCCATATACTCCGGCACTACAAAACCGTTTTGCGTTCCGGTCAAGTTAGGTCCTAAGTCTACTAGATCTTCTTTGTATTTTTCATAAAAAGAGTTGTGTGTAGTAGGCAGCCAAGGAGAAATAGAAGCATCTGCTTTTCCGTTTGCTACTGCTTCAAATAAAATTGCAGGATCGACATCAGATACTGTCACATCATAGCCTTGTTGCTCTAAAACAGTTGCTAGAACTTGGCTAGAAGCTCGTTCTGAATCCCAAGGCGTTGAGACTAAGTCGATTTCTTCTCCGTCTACTTTTTCTGTACCTTCTAACCAGCCATTGATTTTATCTTGGTTGGATTCTATCCAATCTGCTGAAGCTTCTTCAATGGAACTCGTTTGGGCGTCAAACGTAATTTTTTCCATATCTTCCACTTCCCATTCAAAGGCATCCAAAATATTATAAGCATTTGGCATTTCTTCTTCAAATCCTAGTCGGGCAATGGTATGGATACTTTCTACTTCTCCCAATGTTCCTTTAGGATCTTCAATAAATTTTAAATCATACTGGGTGAATTTGTAATGAGGAGCCCAGCCTGTAACAATAATAGGTTCTTCATTTTCAATCGCTTGCCCAAGCAGCGTCAACATACCTGCTGTAGAACTTTCTTCCAGTTCCCATCCTTCTAGATTATCGTATTCTTCTAATGTCTTTTCTGATAAACCTGTCAATCCCGCTCCAGGTTCGATACCTATAATCGTATGCTCTACTTGTTCACTGATGCTGTTATTCGCACTTGCAGCATCTTCTTCTGTACTACCGCATCCTGCTGCAAGCAGCACCGTTGTCAATCCCATCGTTATCCCTATGTTTCTTACTTTCATTTCTTTTCCTCCATCATATCAAAAGCATTCCACTTTTTTATTTCGGCTAATGTTTCGTCCTTGAGCAACGCATGATTAAATGCATCAATCAAGGGATAGTTAGTCTTTTCGCTCCACTTTGTTTTTTGATTACCGATAACCATATGTACAAATAAGCAGTTCTTTCTATTAGGAATCCATTAATACTCAGAAGTATACCCCTGTTTTTATTCACTTATATGCAATTTAATCTTGAGGCCTCCTCTCTTGAGAGCAGGTCACCGATTTAGAATAGCCACTATCCACTGTAACATGAATCGTGTATCGTTTCAAATTTGATGAATAAAAACACAGAAATAGACAGCGCTGCTTCTTTCAGCAAACACTGTCTCTATTTTGGTTATTCTCTTATAAAATCAATCATCCACTCATTTACTTGTTCGGCTTTTTCATGTTGAATCCAGTGCGTCGCTTCGCCGATTAATCTTCCTCGACCATTATCGCAGTACTCTAAACTTTTGCTTGCTAATTCTTGACCTAAAAACTGGTCTTTAGCTCCCCAGATCACAAAAGTCGGGACTTTCACTCTTGCGGAAACCTTTTGGCTGGAAGGGTAACGAACTAAAGCGCGATACCAATTGATCATCGAACGCATCGCTCTAGGCTGCGACCAAGCAGAGCGGTAACGTTGCAGGTCCTCTTCACTAAACGTCCCTTTTTGACTGGTTGCTTTCAACGCTTTCACTGCTGGCTCCCAATCAGACACACTAAACAGTCGTTCCGGCACTCCTCGTAATTGGAAGAAACCGATATAAGAGCTTTTCAAAATTTGTAGCGGATGCTGCAGTATTTGCTTAGCCATAGCTTGTTCATGAGGTGCATTCAAAATGATCAATTTGTGCAATAGGTCAGGATACTCTCTTGCTACTCTCCAAGCAACTATGCCTCCCCAGTCGTGTCCAACCAAATAGACTTTTTCTTTTCCGGAGGCTTTGATTAATCCTGCAATATCGGCTGCTAAATCTTTCATTTGATAGTCACGGATCTTTTTAGGTTTGTCGCTGAGATTATACCCTCTCTGGTCAGGAGCCCAAACTCGATAGCCTTGACTCGCTAAAGCGGAGATTTGCTTTTCCCACCCGTACCAAAATTCAGGAAAACCATGCAGTAAAAGGACCACTTCTCCTTCTTTCGGTCCTGCTTGAACCACATGCAACTTGATGCCGTTTGTTTCAATAAACGTATGTTCAATAGTTTCCATTTTGCTTACAACCTCCTGATTGACTCTAAGTTTCAAATTATTAGATGACTAGTTGATAATAGTACTTACTTTCCTATATTTTAGTTCATCTTCTGTTAGTATTCGAAAGATAAGGCTTTTAAAAATGTCTACAAAAAAAGAAAGCCACTTGTAGGCTTTCTTTTGCGATAGAATATTAAATATATTTTTTGATCGTTCTCACCATTAAATCCACTAACAAAAAGAATCCAATTCGCGAAATAGAATCGTCTCGTTTGGTATCCATTTCTTCTGTATGGCAATACAGTTTCAAGTCTGCATAAGATGCCAAAATACTCGATTGAAAGGCTGTTAAGCTGATAATCTTGGCTTTTTTCATATGGACTTTGCGAGCTGTATCAATGATTTTTTTCGTACTGCCTGACAACGAGATCAAGATCACTACATCATTTTCGGTGACCAAATTTGTAAAAGTCTCCGATAAATTATAATCCTTGATGAAAAAACAGTGCAGACCTAATGAAAAGAGCAAGTGTTCCAGATAGTACCCCACTGGCTTACTAGTTCCCCGAGCCATAATGAAAATATTCTTTGCTTGAATGATCTCTTCAGCACAGCGATCAAGATCTTCTTCTGAAACGAGAGAAAGAGTTTTATCGATGCTGCTGGTCACTGTTTCTTTTGCAGATAGTTTGCTATTGTTTACTGTAACAGCTTTTTCCCGCAATTGCTGATTGATATGGTACTTGAGTTCTTTGAATCCACTGAACCCCATTTTTTGCGCAAGATTGATAATCACGGTTTTAGATACAAAAGAAAGTTCAGCAAGCTGGTTGATATTCACGTATGGACTCTCTTCCAAATGATTTATCATATAAGTTAGGGCCTTTCTTTCGCTTTCAGTCAAATCATCGTAGCTGTCTATAAAATCAAGCATGGTACTCATCCTTTTAGCAGTATATCACACTCTTTAAATCATGGAATTTGGATTTAACCACTGCTTCAATTCTTCTTTAGACGCATATTCTAGAGACAATGCGGCTTCTTCTAATGTCGTATTTTCTTTTAAAGCTTTATGAGCGATCTCAGCTGATTTTTCATACCCGATGTGAGGTGTCAAAGCTGTAACGAGCATCAACGAACGATGAACCAATTCATCCACACGATCGGTATTTACGGTCAATCCTGCCAGACATTTTTCTCTGAATGAGCGCATCCCGTCCGTTAACAAACCGACCGTTTGCAAGAAATTATGAATAATAACAGGTTTATAGACGTTCAATTCGAAGTTTCCTTGACTGGCAGCCACTTGAATCGTGGTATCGTTCCCCATAACCTGAGCGGCGATCATCGTCAGAGCTTCCGCTTGAGTAGGATTAACTTTTCCCGGCATGATGGAACTTCCCGGTTCATTAACCGGCAGAGACAGCTCTCCTAATCCGCTGCGGGGTCCACTCGCCAGCCAACGGATATCATTGGCTATTTTCATCAAATCACTGGCTAATGCTCGTAAAGAACCATGAACAAATGACAACGGTTGATGACTAGTCAAAGCAAAGAACTTGTTCTCATCACTGACAAATGGAATCCCTAAAGCTTTCTCCAGCTCTCGAGAAACTTTAACACCGAAATCACTGGATGCATTTACTCCAGTCCCGACGGCCGTCCCTCCAATAGCCAGTTGCAATAAAGTACTGCTGCTCATTTCTATGGCTTTTAAGCTGTTTTCAATCATGCTTCTCCATCCACTCAGTTCTTGAGCAAATGTAAGAGGCGTGGCATCTTGCAAATGGGTTCTGCCTATCTTGATGATTCCTTCATAACGATTCATCAATGCTGAAATGACTTCCAGCCACAGTTTCATTTCCGTTATCAGCTGATCTTGAATTTCTTTATAAGCTGCAATATGCATAGCCGTTGGAAATACATCGTTCGAGCTTTGTGACAGGTTCACATCATCATTAGGGTGTACTGAAGTCCCTTTAGAAGCTAAATGAGCCAGCACCTCATTCACATTCATATTGGTTTGCGTCCCGCTTCCGGTTTGCCATAAGCACAACGGAAATTGCGATTCATACTCGTCCAAATTTTCCAATACCAGCGCACAAGCTTCTTGGATACTGGTCCCTTTATCTGAAGAAAGCTTGCCCTCTTCTTCGTTTACAATAGCACAGGCTTTCTTCACTTGAACCAACGCTTCAATCAACTTTAGCGGCATTTTTTCTGTTCCGATTTGAAAATTTTCTATACTCCGTTGAGTTTGAGCCCCCCATAAAGCATCTTGGGGAACGGCTATTTCTCCAAGAGAGTCCTTTTCGATTCTATCCACTCTTATTCCTCCTAGATAGTCGCTACTCCAGTGTTTCGAGCAGCTTGAGCGACATACTCAGCCACTTGTTCTGCAACTTTTTTATTTAAAGCATCCGGTATAATATAGTCTTCCGATAATTCTTCTTCAGGAATCATGTCTGCAATTGCTTTTGCTGCAGCAACTTTCATTTCATTATTGATCGTCGTTGCACGTACTGCCAGTGCCCCTTTGAAAATACCTGGGAAAGCCAGTACATTGTTGATTTGGTTTGGAAAATCTGAGCGGCCTGTCCCCATAATGCGTGCGCCGGCTGCTTTAGCCTCATCATACATGATCTCAGGTATTGGGTTGGCCATCGCAAATACGATCGCATCATTCGCCATAGATTGAATCATTTCACGCGTAACGATCCCTCCGACAGAAACTCCGATAAAAACATCTGCACCCTTCATAGCGTCGCTCAAGTCTCCGTTTGCTTGTTGAGGATTAGAGCGTTGTGCCAATCGTTTTTTATGTTCATCCATTGGTCCTGGTCTGTTTTCTGCTAAAATACCATGTTCGTCGCAGATGACAGCTTCTTTTATTCCCATATCCATCAGCATCGTTATGATGGCTGTACCAGCTGCTCCAGGTCCGTTCAACACCACTTTTATCTCACTTAACTCTTTCTTGATCAAACGTAAACTGTTCATGATCCCCGAAACTACCACGATAGCTGTTCCGTGTTGGTCATCGTGAAAAACAGGAATCGGCAACAAGTCATCCAGTTGTTTTTCGATTTCAAAACACCTTGGCGAAGAAATATCTTCTAAGTTTATCCCGCCAAATGTTGGAGCTAAAAAACGTACCGTTTGAATGATTTCCTCAGAAATTTTTGTATCTAAGCAAATCGGAACGGCATCTACTTCAGCAAATTCTTTAAATAAGATCGCTTTTCCTTCCATTACCGGCATTGCAGCTTCTGGTCCGATATCTCCTAATCCAAGGACAGCTGTTCCATCTGTTACGACCGCCACAAGATTCCCTTTTGACGTATAAGTATACGCTTCTCTTACGTCTTCATGGATTTTTCTGCATGGTTCCGAAACACCTGGCGTGTAAGCCAAAGCTAAATCCTCTCTTGTATTGATTGAAACTTTGCTTTCAACAGAAATTTTCCCTTTTTTTTCTTTATGCAGAGCTAAACTTTTCTCATTCGTATCCATTCTTTTCTCACCTTTCTGTAAAACAGTCTCAAACGAGGAAAAGAGACCTCTCCATTATATAAATTGAGGTCTCCAGACACAATAAATAATTATTTTGAATATTCAGCAACTGTTCCGCACAAAAAAAAGAACCATTATCTCCATTTGAGGAAATAATGATGCTTTTCTTTTAGGAACTTATTTCACTGGTTTTTAGAGTATTAAATGGCATTGTTTGTCTTACTCTTAAATGACTCCATATATTCCACGGATGATCCATGGGAGGCAAAGAATATACTTCTATAGGTTCTTTTTTTATAGGGTGGTCAAATGACAACACATCTGCCCAAAGTGCAATTTGCTGTCCAGGTTTGTTGACGTGCTGTCCGTATTTTTGATCTCCAAAAATTGGATGACCTATTGAAGACAATTGGACACGAATTTGGTGAGGTCTTCCTGTGTGAAGTTTGACAGCAAGCAAACTAAAATTATTTCTAGACTCAAGTACTTCATAATCCAACACCGCTTTTTTAGCTTTTGGATGTTTGGGGTCAACGAAAACTTTGTTCTCTCTTTTGTCTTTATGAAGATAGTGAACCAGTTGCCCTTTTTTCTGCTTTGGGACACCGTGAACGACAGAAAGGTAACTCCTTTCGACGACTCGACGGCGGAACATATCTGATAACCTGGATGCTGCTTTGGATGTTTTAGCAAACACCATCGCACCGCCAACTGGACGATCCAATCGATGAATAAGCCCCAAATACACATTCCCAGGTTTTTGATACCGCACTTTCAGGTCTTCTTTCAGTACTGTCAGCAAATCTGAGTCCCCGCTTTTATCTGCTTGTACTGGAATATTGACAGGTTTTTGAACCATCAGCAAATGATTATCTTCATACAACACATGAACCTTCATTCTTTACTCTTCTCCTTAATGCATAATGTTTCCATCATATCATTTTTAAGAGAAGGCGAGTCCTTCTTAACAACATCTCTCATCAATCCCTTACTAACAGGGGTAAGAGTCTACAGCTCTTTTTTCAATCAGTCTATCTCTTTATTATTAGAGGCATTGCAAAAAGTACTTGGTTTCATTTTTTTAAAATGAGACTCAGATACTTTTTTGGATGTCGCTTTACTAGATTTTATTTTATTTCTTTTTTAGCAAGATAAAGCAAAATAATAAAATTTAGTTGAAAGAGATAAGCAGCAGGTCTTGCTATTAATTCGTCTTGAAAAATAAAAAACATTCCCATAAGAAAGTTGAATAGTCCTAATAAAAAAAGTGGATTTTTCTTAATTTCTTTATTCAAAAGTAAACCTCCCAGTAAAAAACGATATAGCTAATGATAGATTTTTTTAATTTAAAAGTAAATGGGGCGCTATGTGTTTCGCTTTAAAAGGTATCGATGAAGCTGCTGACATTGAAGTTTTGACTTAACCAGCCATTAACTTTATTAGTAGGCAAAGAAAAAAACTTCTCATAACCGAGAAGTTTTTTCTTTTAGCTTAACCTTTGACAGATGCACTCGATACAGCATCAACTGTTTCTGTGGTTTCTTCTTTTGTACTCATAGAAGCTCCTGAAGTAGCATCGACGTCTTCTGTTTTATGGTCTTTAGCAGAAGCACCAGAAACCGCATCTACATCGCCAACCAAGGCTTGTCCAGTTTGTTTCAAATACCAATCGATGATTGGTTTGAAGTCTAAGATAAATTCATTGATTCCAGCAAAATTGCCTTCTTTATCGTGCATAGCTTGGTAATTGTGCACGACATATTTGTCAGGACCATGAGTAGGTACGTTAACGCGAAACGCATCCATAGCGCCAGAACGCAACTGCTGGATCACATACCCTACATTTTTATGCACTTTTTCCGGATGACATTTAGCCAATGGGTTTCCTACTTGTCCTGGCACTCGTGCAGCCAGCATCTCTTCTGCCGGTTTTGTTTGGTTGTAATACAAGAATTGGTTATTGTTATCTGCATAGGTCAATTCCATTGGCATGGATGCTAAGAAATAATTCAATTGGTCGACAGTCAATAATCCGCGATCCAATTTGACATACGTATTTCCTTCAACTGCGCCAACTTTTTGGGCCGCTTGTTCCAACCAATCGTCAGCATACATATCGACACCTTCAATAGTCGTATCTATTTTTCCGGTTGCGTAAAGATCTTCCGGTTCAAGTTCGATTTTTTTAGGTCCTTCTATGACAGCCACCACTTTGATAAATTGAATGAATTTTTCTAAACAGCTGCCTAAAAATTGAACGGTTCCTGGATCTTTCAAGTTCGCATTTTCATCAAATGCTTCTTTTACTTTGCCTAATAAGAACTCATTTCCCGGTAATACCATAGCATTGACCCCTGGAGCATCCAAAATCTGACGTAAATGCAACTGCGCACGAGAAGATCCTTGATCGTAATAAGAAGCCCCCACGATCATGACAGGTTTATTTTCTAAAGGATGAATCTTAAATGACAACCACTCCAAAACACTTTTCAATGCAGCAGGAATTGTCCGGTTGTGTTCAGGTGTAGCAATAATGACACCATCCGCGTTTAGAATCTGTCTGTTTATTTTTTGGATGACCGGGCTGTTTGTCTGGTCGTCACTTTGATTGAACATAGGAACATCTTTGATTTCAATGATCTCCAAATCGAATAATGGACTGAATTGTTTTTGGATAAATTTTAGCAATGTACGATTATAAGATACTTCTGCGTTGGAACCTACAATACCGACTAATTTCATTTTTATTAACCCCTTTTAGATAGTTTCCCAAGAAAAGTTTTCCGCTTCTTTTTTGTTTTGTTCATGTGCATGAGTCAATTGATTAGTGATGGTCACAAAAGTTAAGAAATCTTCAAACAGTCTGTCTAATTTTTCAGTTTGTTCCACATTCGTTAAGTTGTTTTCTTCATCAAAAGCTTGTAATGAATGACTTAATAAAAACTCAGAACTCGGCATGATACGTGCTTTCAACTCTGGAGCATCAAGGATTTGACGCAAGTGAAGTTGAGCCCTTGAAGATCCTAAAGGGTTCTGTTGCAAAGTTTTAAATAAAGAATAAAATCCCTTACGGTATCTATGATTTAAGCTGGGATTCCCAATAATACCTTGATTTCAGTACAGACCGAAAACCCGAAGAGAGTGCCTTCTTTTCGGGTTTTCTTATATAATCCTCGGATGGCTTCCATGCCTTTAATCGTGGGTGAGGCAGTGCGTAAACTTCGATAGAATTTATTGCGTCTCTTTACTGGACGATGGTCTTGTTCAATCAAATTATTCAGGTATTTAATGGTACGATGTTCTGTCCCTTGATAAAAGCCGTATTCTTTTAGTTTCTTAAAGGCACTTGTAATAGAGGGGGCTTTATCTGTGACTACAACCTTCGGTTCATCAAACTGCTTCACTAACCGCTTAAGAAAAGCATAGGCTGCTTGTGTGTCCCGTTTTTTACGTAACCAAATATCCAAGGTTAAACCATCTGCATCGATGGCTCGATACAAATAATGCCATTTTCCTTTAATTTTGATGTACGTTTCATCCATTTTCCATGAATAAAAGGATTTTTTATTTTTCTTTTTCCAAATTTGATAGAGTAGTTTGCCATATTCTTGCACCCAACGATAAATCGTCGTATGAGAAACGTTAATGCCACGATCATATAAGATTTCTTGAACTTCACGATAGCTAAGGTTATAACGAAGATAGTAGCCCACGGCTACAATAATCACATCCTGCTGAAATTGCTTTCCTTTAAAATGATTCATCGTCATTCCTCCTGCTATCTTTTTCTATTATTCTACCTTATTTGATAGTAGATTTAAAACTTTGCAACAGAACCAACTAGTGAGTAATTTAAAGGTGGGAGAAGGAATGTTTTTATGTTGGAACTGTCATTTGAAAAAGAAGTTGTTAAAACCTTAACGACCGGAAGTAATCAATGGGTGGAACGAAAAGACCTGTATGGTGCGACGCCGAATCAATTATGGGCTAATTTTCGTGATAAATTAAATAACAATAACTATGCTAAATTGCAGGGACACCCTTTAACTGATACCGAATTTAATCAGATTAAACGGGCGATTGAGGTCCCGACACCTTACGAAGCAGCTAAGTTACTAGCCGCCGAAAATGGCATTGGCAAAGTGGAAGGTGAACGTGATGATGCTAAGCTGGGCACGGTGACGCTCAAGTTATTTTGGAAAGCGGACGTTGCTGGCGGTAAATCTAGTTATGAAGTGGTACGGCAAGCAGTGCGACCACGGTTAGCTGGTACTCAAGATGTCAATCCTGATCGCCGTTTTGACGTAACCCTATTGATTAATGGGTTACCCTTAATTCAATTTGATTAAAAGCCACGGTCGAACTTAACCAGGCTTTTAATCAAATTTAAAAATACGCGTAGGAACTACTTGCGCAACTAAGCCAAGACTCCTATAATGAAAACAGGTACGATATTTCCATACACGTTTTTCGGCAAAGTGATTTTATGCTGAAAAACGGATTTCTACTAATAGGAGGTTTCATTTTTATGAGAGAATTACATCTTGGCGACAAAACGGTGCCGGCAATCGGGCTTGGTACTTGGCACATGGGCAATTCAACTGCAACCCGCGCAAAGGAAATCAAAGCCATTCAAGCTGGTATTGACGCCGGCGCAACCGTGATCGATACCGCGGAAATGTACGGTAACGGCCGTAGTGAAAGTCTGGTTGGTGAAGCCATTGCCAATATTGACCGGGAAAAATTGTTCCTGATTGATAAGGTACTGCCTTCAAACGCTTCCGCCGACAGAATGTCCCACAGCTTGGATACCAGCTTAAAGTTACTGGGAACCGATTACGTGGATTTATATCTATATCATTGGCGTGGTGCTGTGCCGTTAAGTGAAACCGTCGAAACGCTTCAGTCCTTGCAACAGCAAGGTAAGATCAAACATTGGGGTGTTTCCAACTTTGACCTCCCCGATATGAAAGAACTGCTTGCCCTCCCAGGCGGTGATCAGGTTGCCGCAAACGAAGATCTCTATAACCTCGGTAGTCGAGGGATCGAATACAGTCTATTACCATGGCAGCGAAAACAGGGGATTCCGCTAATCGCCTACACCCCGGTAGCTGCCGGTGACGAACGCGGTCAGCTAATTAATAATCCGGCCGTTAAAGAAGTCGCCGAGGCCCATCAGGCAACCCCTTGGCAAATTTTATTGGCTTGGGCAATTCGCGATGGCAGTACCTTGGCTATCCCACAATCCGGCGACCCTAAGCATGCAGTTGACAACATAAAGGCCGCTTCATTAACCTTAAATGAGGATGATTTGGCAAAAATCGACAAGGCCTTTCCAAAGCCGACGAGTAAGCAACCGTTGGATATTCGATAATATTAATAGTGTCACTATGAGGGGCTGAGACGAAAGTAATTTTGTTCAGTCCTGTTTGTTTTTTATTACGATTATTATCGACTGGAAACATGCACCGAAGGCAACTATCTGGCCCACGCTTTGTAAAAATTAATTATCTCCTACTATCAAATTTCCAATATAAGTCCGATAATAGAAAGTAGCGTATATACGCAGGAAAGGATGATAAACATGGCTGATAAAATTGATGATTCGCGCTATTTATGGAAAGCCCGTTCAGAAGACGGTCACTTTAAAATCGGTTTAAATGATGATGCCCGCGTGGAATTTGGCGAGATTTCTTCAGTAACGTTCTTCATCAACGTAAGTTAGATTTGTTGAAAGAACAGAAAAAAGGCTTTTTACAAAAGATGTTTGTTTAGGGTCTATAATTAGATAACAACCCCTAAGAAATCAAATAAAAACAGCCCCTATAATCGGTTCTGTTGCAAAATTCAAAAATGAAAAGCAATGAATGTTAAGTCCTAGATGTTTTATGCAGGAATACCCATTAATACCTTAATTTCAGTCGACACCGAAAATCCGAAGAGCGTTCCATTTCTTCGGTTCTTTTTGTATATTCCTCGAATTGTCTCCATGCCCTTAATTGTGCTTGAGGCAGTACGTAGACTTCGATAAAATTTATTGCGTCGTTTGATTGGTCGATGGTCTTGCTCAATGAGGTTATTGAGATATTTAACGGTTCTGTGTTCTGTTTTTACATATAACCCATTGTGCTGTAGCTTTTTAAAGGCAGAGCCAATAGACGGCGCTTTATCCGTGACAATTACTCTAGGTTCACCAAACTGCTTATGTAGTCGTTTCAAGAATGCATAAGCAGCTTGAGTATCCCGTTTCTTTCGTAACCAGATGTCTAAAGTCAATCCATCCGCATCAATTGCTCTGTACAGATAATGCCATTTGCCTTTGATTTTGATATAGGTTTCGTCCATTTTCCACGAATAGAAGGACTGTCTATTTTTCTTTTTCCAGAGATGATAGAGGATTTTACTGTATTCTTGTACCCAGCGATAAATCGTAGTGTGACAAACGTCAACCCCACGATCATAAAGGAGTTCTTGGACTTCACGATAGCTCAGATTGTAACGTAGATAATAGCCCACAGCGACAATAATCACATCTTTCTGAAATTGTTTGCCTTTAAAATGATTCATCCATATGTCCTCGCTGTCTTTCTATCCCATTTTACACTAAAATAGACTTATCGGAAAACTTTGCAACAGAACCTCCTAAAGTCCCGTAAGAGGCTCCTGTAATCATTACGGGCTTATCAACAAAAGGGAAGATACCATAAGAAAGCCAACTCAATGCATTCATTAATGAAGCTGTAACGGCATGATCATATTCTGGCGTACTGATAATGACGCCATCTGCATCATCGATCTTATCTGCCATCGCTTGTACGATTTCAGGAATATCTTTATTTTCGGGCTTATTGAATACGGGTATATCTTTGATTTCTATAATCTCGATTTCTGCTTTTGAAGAAAAATGATTTTTCATGAATTGCAACAGCTGACGGTTTGTAGAGTGATCTGAATTGGTTCCTACGATTCCAATAAATTTTTTCATTTTTTTACTTCCTTTCAAATCTATTTTTTACTTTTAGCTTTTAAATCCTTTTGAATACATCAATTTCTCATCTTTCGTAATGACTAAACCTTCGATTCCTTCCAACTGATTCAGCTCATTCACTATTTCATCAGAGGGTTTGCCATATAAACGAGTCGTCCATATTTCACCGTCTACCGATCGTTCAGACCGAATAGTCAAACTGGCCACATCTGTTTCAATGGGATACCCCGTTTGTGGACTTAAAATATGATGATACGTTTGGCCTTTTTTTACCAAACTTCTTTCGTAGATTCCTGAAGTGACGACCGATTGATTGTTGATTTTTACGGTCGTCAAATATTGATTGCGAGATGCGCTTGGGTTTTGAATCCCTATATTCCAATACTCTTTTCCAGACTGTTGAAAAGGATTTAACCCTACGATGTTTCCGCCTAAATTGATCAGTCCGGACGTAACCCCTTCGCTTTTCAAATACTGAATGATCCGGTCTGCTATGTACCCTTTTGCTAAAGCGCCCAAATCAATCCGCATACCTTTTTCGGTCAAATAAACCGACCGTTCTTCGTTCTTCAAGATGATATTTTGAGGATTTGTTTTCTTCAATAACCCATCAATGACTTCTTTTGAAGGAACTTTCGCGTCATGAAATCCAATTCGCCAAGTTTGGACTAAAGGACCAATAGCAATATTCAAATAACTTTCAGGCGCGCAACTATGCATCTTTCCTATCAGGATCAACTCATACAACTCTGGATGAACCACAACGCTACGAATGCCGGCACTTTGATTGACCGCCATTAATTCAGAATCAGGGTCATTGGCGCTGAACCGCTTTTCGTATTTCTTTAATCGAGCGACAGCTTCTTCTAAAATAGGAGTCGGCTGTTCATGCTCAATCCGTACATCAATGACCGTTCCCATCAAATGGACCGTTTTCATTTTCTCCGGCATCTTTAATCCGCTCCTTTAGTCGACAATACTTTTTGTTCCAAATCCGCTAATTCTTTTAAGGCAATCGCATTTTTATTGATTTTGGAGTAGGCTCTGGCATCGTAGATCAATTCTAAGATGACTGCTGCAGGCTTATTTTGAACGATAGCATTTTTCGCTAATTGAGTAGCTGCTCTTGCCAAGTAGTACGTCACGTGATTGTCTGAGCAAATAGAAACAGCATAAGTCAATAAAGCATTACTGATCTCTAATTCTTGTATTCCTGAATAGAAAACACCGCACTGGAATACGATATTCAATACTCTCCAAGTATCTTCCATTTCTGTTGTTGGATAAGTATAGATTTTCTCCAGTACTTTATTGAAGTAAAACTCTGCTTTCTCTTGGTCTTTCTCGCGAGAATACACCATTCCGCTTCCTGTATACGCCAGCAAATGAAAAATGTTCTCTTCATTAGGTTCGTCAGCGAGCAAAATCTGGTCAAATAAGAAAAGAATCTCTGTCACAGGACGACCTTGGAAAATCATCACAAAGCCTTTCAAGTAATAGTACCGCATACCCAAACCTGGCTCTTTGATGTCATCGTTAGAAATAGTGTCCAACAACGCCTTAGCTTGTTCATACTCGCTAGTGATCAAAAAGAATTCTGCTTGGTTCATTTTTTCGATGGTTTCTGTATGCTTAACACCTACTCTTGGGAATAATTCGCCTAAAGGCAAGTTAAGACGATTACACAATTGGATCAAAATCTTCAAATTCGGTACTTTGCCATTGTTTTCAAAACGACTCAATGTAGCTTGAGTACATATCCCCTCTGCCAATTCCATCTGAGAAAGCCCCAAAGCTTTACGCGCTTCAACAAATCGTTTTGTATTCAAGACTTATCCCTCCAAACAAGCATGATCATTTATTGTGATTTTATTCACATTTTTAATTCACCCAAATTATACCCCCAAAGAATTTTTACGTCAACATAATATATAAAAAAATATATAATTAAAATGAAAAAAGATTAACAGATTGTGAACTTATGTGTAAAAAAGGAGTGAAAAAAGGTCACTAGTGTTGCATAAATATAGTCAGAATATTCTGAATTATTATTTTCTTGAAAAAAGTAAAAAAAATCGAATGCTTACGCAAAGGATGACTATTTCCAGAAAATTTTGCTTATTTAGCTGATTCCATTAGCATCCAACAACAACGTTTTATTGTAGTCAATTGGGCACTAAAAGTTCAATCCATTTTTCTGCAGGTTGAAATAGGAGGTAACGAAAAAGTCGTTTAATTTGGAAAATAGACTGTCCAGTCTTTGTTTCTAACTGAATCAAATAGGTTAGTAAACTGGCAATCAAGGCTAAAATCAATTGATTTACGACTCCCTGTTCGCTTCTTGAAAAAAACTTTTTGATTGTCATATGCTGTTTAATGTGTTTGAAGAACAGTTCTATTTGCCAACGAGCTTTATACATTTCTGCAATTTCAGCAGAGGAACAGTCAAAACGATTCGTGATGAACTGAAGAACTTTCCCTTTTTGATCTTGAATAGTCACTAAACGAAATCGGGAAGTTAGATAGTTTTGAGCACCTAATGCGACCAATTGGTCGCTGATAATAGAGTCTTCTTTGGAAGCTGCTAATGTTTCCAAAACATGAACTTTTGTATTCTTTTTGATTCTCGTCACAAAGAAATAACCATTCCAGTGCATTTTATCCATTCGTTCGAAATCTAGGTAACCACGATCGAATACATAAGTTGCCTCAGGTTGATTGACCAACACTTCCAACTGGTTTGTATCATGTTCAATCGCATTAGTTAGTGTAAAATCATCTGGATAAAGATGGTCATTATCCATAAAGCAGAGTTTTAAGTGAAGCTTAACTCCTGATTTCGTTTTACGAAAATCAGCCCATTGATAAAGATTTTGATTCAATGAAAAGGTCGAAGAGTCAATTAAATAGAGACTATTTCGCTTATCCACGGGCATTTTCTTTTTAACCTGACTGAGAAGCTGGTAAAAAATAGCTAAAAGAATTTCTGAATCCATTTTGGGAAGAACTCTAGAAAGCTGAGAATAACTGATGCTTTCAATCCCAATCTCTTTTTGAAGTTCTTTGGAAACAAAAGCAGTATCCATATCTCTGAGACTTTCTTTCTCTTCATTGATCGCATGAAGAAAAAGCTGCAGAGCTCGAAAGAAACTAAGTTTCTTATGGTATTTATCAAAGGCAAAAACCTTTTCACGAATAGGAATCGGTAATTTTTCTAACTTAATTGCCGAAAACCTGTCAATGATAAATGAAAATGTCCCGATTTTATTCAAATTTGAGTTAGGTTCACTGTCATTATTTCGTTGATCCTATTCCTGGCAAAACTACCGCGCTACGCTTGGTAAAGTTGATTCAGGAAATGGCTTCGAAAACCACGAAGCCATTTTCTGAATCAACTGAAATTAGCGTTCTAAATCTATTTTCTAGTTAAAAACTTGTATTCATGTTCTAGAATTGGTTTTAAGAGCTTCCTTTTGGTTTTTCTTCCGAAGATAGCGATCATAAGATGCTTTTTTCCAAGGATGGCTCATTGGAGGGATATGCACCTGCATCTTTTTACGTTCGATTGGCTTATCGAATTCTTTTGAAACTTTTTCGTGAAGCGGAATTTCTTTTAACATGAAAAGTGAATCCTGATGACTAGCATACAGTTGATTTTCTTTAGTATGAATAATCATTAACTTCGTTTTTGGGGCCAATAAGACGTGCTGATTTTGATTATATAAATGATATAACTTGTTCTGATATTTGAGTGCGTGTCCCTTCTGGACAACTCGGTGTGAAAAGCGAGCCAGTATATAATCTAAATGGATATCTTTTGGTAGCTTTTCAAAAACACTTTTGGTATCGTTTAGCTGTAAAGCAAATTTGGCGTTATATGTAGGAATATAATGTTTCAAAAATTGGTTTGCTTCTTCAATGGATTGGATATTTTTTAAGGCCATTTCATTTAGGAGACGATCTTGGAGGGTATTCCATAATCGTTCAATTCTTCCTTTTGCTTGAGGAATACTTGTTGTGGTTAACTCTATTCCCAAGTTATGGCAGGCATATCCATATTGTGTAAAAGTGTCCTTCTCTTCTGAAGGGCTCTTTTCTTGTTTATAGTGAAAGATGGTTCGATTATCCGTCAAAATATTATACGGAATACCGTAGGTAGTCAGACACTGATGTGTTACTTCGTAATAGGCATCTAATGTTTCTTCTTTATCAAAGTAAGCCCCAACCACGATTCCAGTGGCGTCATCTATAGCAGCGTGGAGATGCGCATATTTTCCGTTTTGAAACCAATCGTGTCTTGAAGCGTCCATTTGAAGCTGTTCACCTTTATATTTCTTTCGTGAGCGGCTAGGATGAGCTTTCACAGGATCTACGTATTCTAATTCATTTAAAACTTGGCTCTCTTTCTTTGTTAGTAGTTGGTCAGACCGTTCTTTCTCTTTTAATTCTTTGCGCTTCGTTCGTTGTGTTTTTTTAGAAGCACGAGGAGAAAGAATATGTTTTTGATATAATAAATTGCGAACGGTCGTATAAGAGACGGTTACTTGTTCTTCCTCCTGCAGTTTTTCTGTAAAATGGAACAAATTAAAACCATCATATTTCTTTCTGTAGAGTCGAATAATCTTTTGTTGGGTTTCTTTTGACAACGTTGTAGCGGGAGTTCGTCCCTTGTTCCCATGCTTAAAACCTTTTTTTCCTTGCGTTTTATAGCGATTAACCAATCGGTTAATCTGCCTACGGGATAAATCTAGTTCAATCTCTGCCCGCTCCTTTGAACACTGACCATTACATACTTTTTTTATGACTTCATATTTTTTGTTTTCAAACATAGTTAATTCTGCTCCCATTCTATCTCTCCAATCCAATAAGATTAGAGTAACGTAGTTATGGGACATTTTCATTTGTTATTTATTAAGACATTATCATTTGTTAATGACACTTAATTGCCGAAAACCATTTATTAAAAGCAGAATTTAGTTTATACTTATCCATAAGTTGGGTCCTTTTTATTGGTCTTGGATAAGTCATCCAAGTTCAGTATAAAGGACTTTTTTGCATATTGGAATAGGATACATAACATTGTGAAACATATTATGTTTCATGCAACACTAGTGAAAAAAGGTATATAATCTTTTTTCTGTAAACAAAGAGTATAGAATAATTTATTTTTTATATGTGAACTACTTATGACATATCTATCCTATTGATGCCTAGTTCACTAGTCTGGCTTGCTTTTGTTGTAATATAAAGTACAGTTATGAGTGGAAGATAATACTAGTGTCAAAGGAGTGGAGATTTGCGCATAAATAAATACATCAGTGAAGCAGGAAAAGCCTCTAGAAGAGGAGCAGATAAATTAATTGCTGAAGGAAGAGTTCTGATCAATGCTAAAAAGGCTACAATAGGCAGCCAAGTCGAACCAGGGGACCAAGTATTGGTCGATGGTCAACACATCTTTGTAGCAAGAAACAACGTCTATATTGCTTTAAACAAACCCATCGGGATTACAAGTACAACTGAAAAAGGAGTTAAAGGAAATATTGTCGACTTAGTCAATCACCCTTTTAGAGTCTTTCACATCGGTCGTTTGGACAAAGAATCTGAAGGCCTGATTCTGCTGACAAATGATGGAGACATCGTAAATGAAATCTTGCGTCCTGATCATCACCATGAAAAAGAATACGTTGTTTCAGTAGACCGCCCTATTTCTCCTGAATTTTTAGAGAACATGTCAAAAGGCGTTAACATATTAGGCACGAAGACTCTTCCATGTGAAGTTGAACAATTGTCTAAATTTGATTTCAAAATTATTTTGACGCAAGGATTGAACCGCCAGATCCGTCGTATGTGTGAAGCCTTAGGATACAACGTTTATCGCCTGCAGCGTTTACGAATCATGAATATCCATTTAGGCAACTTGCCTGTTGGACAATGGCGCTATTTGTCTAAAAAAGAAAAATCTCAATTATTCGCTGAATTGAATTACGAACCGAGAGTGTGGTAAGTCTCAGGAGGGATTCGAACCCCCATAGTAAAAAACCTCATGATCTTCAGTGCACGTTTCTCTGTGCACTAAAAATCATGAGGTTTTTCGTCTTTATTTGTTTATACCTTCAAATATATGGTGCATAAGCTGAATTGATCACTGCAGAAAGTTTTTCTTTTGTCTCTGAGGTCGTAAATGTCCCTGTTAAACCATTCAAGTTCAATTTTTTCATCATTGCATAATCAATTCCCAAGTGTTCCGCCAGAAGCAGGTATTCTTTTGTCAGTGTCGTATCAGAAACCGTTCGATTGTCAGTATTGATGCAGCATTTGGTGCCTTTTTCCATAAAATCCAATAATGGATAAGATTCCCAATCTTCAACAGCATTCGTTTGGATATTGCTGGTCGGACACATTTCGATGACAGTGCCTTTTTCAATGCAGAGTTGTTGCGTTGTTTCGTCCATTTGAGCAGCGATTCCATGCCCGATACGTTTGGCTCCTAGATGTATCGCTTGAACCACGTTATGCGCACAGCCGCATTCGCCAGCATGAAGTGTCAGTTGAAGTCCGCTGTCTTGTGCAAAAGCCGTTAACGGTTCAATATGATCGTTTGCCATATCCGGTTCTGGACCGGCCATGTCAAAACCAACCAGCAGCTGTTCTTGTGTACTGATAGCTTCAGACAACATTTTCAAATTGTCTTCATTGGAATGCGGACGCATGCCGCAAATCAATAAATTCACCACGATATCGTACTGTTCCATAGCCTTTTTGATCCCTCGGCTGACAGCTGCAATAATTTCCGGTACCGTCATACCAGCGTCTGTATGTAATAAAGGAGCAAAACGCAGCTCCAGATAGCGCACATTTTCTAAAGCCGCCGCTTCAGCGATAGCAAAAGCTGATTCTTCTAACTGCTCACTAGTCTGCAAGAGCTGAAGCAGAATATCAAATCCTTTTAAATAATCCACCAAATCAGTACATTTCTCCGGTGCTGCTATTTGATCCAATAAACTCATATCAAAGTCTTGCTTTTCTGCCAGTTTTTTAAGGTTGCCATAGGAACAGAACCGTCTAAATGACAGTGCAATTCTACTTTAGATAATTGACGAACGATTTCTTTCTGCACATGAACAAATCCCTTCTCAAATGATACGCTGTTGTATTTGGTATACCTATTTCGCTGATGCCATAAAAAAGGTCTTAACAGTTCCAAATATAACAAATATTATCTTGTATAACAACTCCTGCTAAAACCCTTTTAACCCTAAATGAATGGTTTAAAATGCATCACGAGCTTTACGTAATGTTGTAAAGTCTTCTAGGGTTTCTGCCTTAAGAAATAGATTGATGTTTTTCTCTTGTTTGATAGTCGATGGCAAAGTAGGTACATCTTCTGCACGCAACTCTTGTACTTGATTCAAAGCCTCCGCAATTTCTGTATTAGACGGCTCCATAGATTGGGCAAATCGTAAATTGGTCTGTGTGTATTCATGCGCTGCATACACTTTTACTTCGTCGTTTAATCCTTTAAACTTTTGCAAAGCTTCGTATTGCGCTTGGTAGTCCCCTGTAAACACTCGGCCACAACCTGCTGAAAATAAAGCGTCCCCGCAAAACAGCTGATTTCCCATTAGAAAACTGATGTGTCCAAGAGTATGTCCAGCGGTTTTAAAGACTTGAACATCCTGCCCCATTAATTCAAAAGTATCTCCTTCTTGAAGAATATGGTCAGCTAACGGTTTCGTTTCTTCTGGTCCATATACAGCGATGTTTGAATAATGTTCCAAGATTTCTTCTACCCCGCCAATATGATCATCGTGATTGTGAGTCAATAGAATGGTCGTTAGCTCCAGTTGTTGTTCCTTCAAGTAATTAAGCACGTCTTTTGCTTCTCCTGGATCGACCACCACTGCTTCCTTTCCTTCTTCAATGATCCAGATGTAATTATCTGAAAGAGCTTTGATTGGTTTAATAGTCATTTCGATTCCTCCTTATATTCCCTTTCATTGTAAACAAATAGTTCGTTGCCAAGCAACTGAATGATTTTGTTTAGATCTTTTGCTGCTATCACCATCGTCTGATCTGGACGGGCAGGAGCAAATACAAGCTTTTCTTGCCGAAACAACTCCTCATCTACGATTAAATAAACCGTGTCTTCATATCCCAATGGCGCCACCGCCCCTGGTATCTGTCCAGTGACTGCTTTCATTTCATCCGGTTGAACGATTTTTATTTTTTCGCCAACAACTTGTTTTAACTGTTTGAAATCCACATTTTTTGTCGTAAACGTCACAAAAGAATAATAACGTCCAGATTTTCCTTTTAAAAAGAGAGCTTTAGTTTCTGTTCCAATAAATCCTTTTTCTTCTTTCATCTTCACAGCCGCTTCATTTGTATAAATTGGATCATGATTATACAGCTCAAAATAAATACCATGCGTTCTCAAAAACCCTTCTAGATTAATGATCACATGAGCCCCTCCTTTGGCATTCCCTTTTTATTATTTCCTCTATTTTTGAATGAAAATTTCATCAATAAGTTATTATTGAAGTGCCTTTTCTGATATTATACTCTTATGACGATTAATTGGGGGAATAGAATCATGTTGACATTTAAACAAAATATCCGAGGGAATGTGGCCTTAGGCGTTAATCCGCTTGGATGCAAACAAGACGTATTGAATCAAATCGACTATGTAAAAAGCAACGGTACTTACGAAGGTCCTAAAAAAGTATTGATTATCGGCGCATCATCAAGCTATGGTCTAGCTACTCGAATCAATTTGGCTTTCGGAGCAGGTGCGGACACTATTGGGATTTCATTTGAAAAAGGACCAAAAAACGAAAGAAATCTTGGAACAGCTGGTTGGTACAATAACATTGCTTTTAGAGAAGAAGCTGAAAAAGAAGGCTTGATCGCTAAAAACTTTGTTCAAGACGCTTTTAGCCATGAAACGAAACAAGAAGTGATTGAGTACATCAAAAACGAATTCGGCGGCAAAGTCGACTTAGTTGTCTACAGTCTGGCAAGTGGGGTACGAAAAGATCCAGAAACTGGCGAATTGTACAAATCATCGATCAAAGCTATTGGTGAACCAGTTGTTGGTCCGCATATCAATATGCAAAATGAATCTTTTTACACTGAGACTCTAGAGCCCGCAGACGAGCAGGAGATCGTTGATACAGTCAACGTGATGGGTGGAGAAGACTGGCAACTATGGATGGAAGCATTAAAAGAAGCCGGCGTATTAACAGAAGGCGTTCTTACGACCAATTATTCTTACTTAGGAACTGAATTGAACCATGCGTATTATGGCGGCGGTACTTTGGGTCGTGCAAAAGCAGATTGTGATGAAAAAGCAGAAAACATCAATCAATTATTAGCTGATATCAACGGGAAAGCTCAAATTGTTGTAGCGACTGCTGTTACCACTAAAGCCAGTTCAGTTATTCCTTTCTTCCCCGTTTACTGTATCGGTCTCTACAAAGTGATGGAAGAAAAAGGCACTCATGAAACGCCGATTATGCACATAGACCGTATCTATCGCGACATGATCTACGGTGACAAACCTGAATATGACGAAGTTGGTCGACTAAGACCTGACAGCTGGGAACTAGATAGCGATACACAAGCTAAAACAAAAGAATTAATCGAGCAATTGAACGAAGAAAACTTCAATTCTGACATGACGGCTTACGATACATTCTTCAAAGAATTCTCAAATTTGAGCGGCTTCATGGTAGACAACTACGTCGAACAAGAAGTCACTTTAGATGACTTGAAAGCCTTGAACTATTAATCTATTTGCATTGCACAAAAATAAGAGAGTGGAGCAAACCGTTAGGCTTTCGTAGAGTTCATCTTTTGGATTTAGTTGGTGCTTTTTACTAACTAGATCGGAAAATGAAATCATAGGAAGTCTGGTTTGCGGAACTCGTCTAGGCTGCCTTTTTGAGCAGTTTTTCGAAATCAATATTCATAAAAATGAAGGAGCTGGGAGTTATTTCCCAGCCCCTTTTTTTGTTGTGTTTTTCAACGTTGCTTTCAAGTTGGGTGAACCAGTTTTACCAATTCCCAAGCATCCAGCGCCGCTTTTTTCAACACAAACTGACAAGGTATGTCATCTTGGCCAGAGGGTATCGAAAATTGATAAGTTTCATTCTTGAACAGCAGTATTACCATTTGATCTACCACTATAAAAGTTGCCGCGCTCTTATCATTTTTGGCTAAATGAAAAGAATGCTGCAGTTGAAGTGCTGGAATAGTGATTCTTGTAGGCTCCAAGTGAATGTCAATTTTCTCTGCCCCTAATTGCAAGCGACAAATGACTTTACTCTCTTCATTTGGCAAAGTATACGTTAGACTATATTGGTAATTTTTTTTGAGCTCTGTTGTTAGAGTGACAGGGTCTTTTCGAAAAGAGGCCAGCTGATTGAGCGTGTTGACCAATACCGGCACATCAGAAGAAAAAAAGTTTCCGATCAAACGCATCTGCAAACCAAAAAGATCGATCGTTTCTGTCACTGCAAAATAATGGAAGACAGTCGTTGTATACCCGGAACAAATTCCCACGCGTGCTGGCTGTTCATCAAGGAGCACTCGACCGATATAGACTCCGTTTAAGTACAGCTCGTAATCGGCAAATCGGCGAATGACTTCAAGGTGTTGATTCACTGTTGCATCAAAATCCTTTAACGGAAACGTGGCCAAGATAGAGTGTATACCATTCTTCACTTGCTCCACTGCCAAGACTGATGTCCCATTCCTCAAATAAACACTTGTGTAGTCATGCTCGCTGCGGTAAGCAATCACAGCACCATCCTTGCTGCCAAGATTAGCCGGCTTTGCTGTAAGGTCCAGCTCCAGATGGTAGTATTGGTATTCTTTATCATAGAGTGCGATGAAAGGCGTTTTTGCAGTGAGCCAACCTTTGTCTAAAACGGTATGTTCTCCGGATTCGACTACTAGTTTTGTTTCTCCTTCAAAAAATTCTTGCAGATCGGGCAGTCCAGGTGCTGGTTGTTCATTGGCAGAAGGAGCATAGGTCATCAAAGCATCTCCGTCAAAAAACAAACGGTCCATTCGCAGCGTCCGATGATCCTCTTCGGGAGACCACGTTCCTCCTGTCTCCTGCCCGTGATAAAAGAGCCAGAAATCTACATTGTTCGGCGCTTTTATCAATGCGGTATGACCAGTTCCCTCCACGTGTTGGCTGGCTTTCACCAACGGATAGTAAGTATAGTTATTAGGATATTTCTCCCACTTCAGCTGATGGACAGGTCCATCCTTATCTGCCAAAGCGTAGCCGATGTAATAATTTTCGCTCGCATAGATATTAGCTGAATTTTAACATCTGCAATACTTATTTTGTGACATTCAAATATAGTATCCCAGAATCCTCAAGGTTAGTGACATCTTACCGGAATCAATTTACTCCTCAATGGATTGATACTCTACTTCCAGACCTTTTTGAACGCCTGGACGTTCATTAATCCGTTTTGCCCATTCTAATAAATGAGTGTATTCATCCAAATTCAAGAATTCATAAGAACCTTCATACAATTTCCCTAAAGCCAAACGACCGTACCAAGACCAGATCGCAATATCTGCAATAGTGTACGTATCTCCAGCTATATAAGGACGCTCTGCTAAGGTTTTGTCCAGCAGATCCAATTGACGTTTTGTTTCCATCGTAAAGCGATCGATCGGGTATTTCATTGGTTCTGGAGCATAAGCGAAAAAGTGTCCGAACCCGCCGCCAACATATGGACCGGATCCTATTTGCCAAAATAACCAATTAAGGGTTTCTGTACGGCCTTGGATATCTGTCGGGATCAGTTGTCCAAATTTCTCCGCTAAGTAAAGGAGAATAGATCCTGATTCAAAGAGTTTTACACGAGGACTTCGGTTTTGACTTTGGTCAACTAAAGCTGGAATTTTAGAGTTCGGGTTGATATCAACAAAATCTGAACCAAATTGGTCGCCCTCTCCAATGTTGATGGTGTAGACATCGTAATCTGCGCCTTCTACGCCCAATTCTTTCAATTCTTCCAACATGATCGTAACTTTGATGCCATTGGGTGTTCCTAATGAATAGAGTTGGAACGGAGCATCTCCTACAGGTAATTTCTGTTCAAATCGACTTCCTGCTGTAGGACGATTGCCGGTTTTATCAGAATTCTCTTCTTCCCATTTCCATACTTTCGGTAATTTATAATCTGACATCTTACCACTCCTCATAAAATTTTTCGTAACCTCATCATACTACTTCTACATCGATAGACTCAAATGTTAAGGGAAATTCATCATACAAGGATAGTGAAAGAGCAGCTAAAATGAATTTAATACTGGTATGATTTCCCGAACAAGATTAAAATATGATATGAAAAAATATTAGGAGGGATCAACTTGAATCATTTTGGCGAACTTTTATACACTGGAAAAACCGATAACAATAAAAACGGGTTTGTATTTGTTCTTTTAGGGATCATGTTTTTGATCGTAGCAAATTTTATCTATGCAAAAACATTTGCGCTGGTAGTAGGTGGATTATTTACCCTTTTTGGATTGTACTTGCTTCTATTTAAACGAAGCGAGGAATTTTTCATCTATGAAAATGCGATCGTTCTGAATCATAAAGGACAGGAAGTTTCTATTCCAAAAGAACAGATCAGTCACATAGAATACCAAGAAATAAAAGCTAGAAGAAGTTTGATAGTGAATTATTACCCAGTTCTTGTACTTAGCGATCAGAAAAAAGTGTTGCTGAATAAAGTATTCAATTCCTCTGTTAATCAAGATTTCAAAAAGGTACTCGAGTCATATGTTTGAACATTTTTCTCATAAAAGAACCTACACGTGCCTAGATGACCTATTCATGCTAGAATGAAATAAGAAACTATTTTGGAGGATGATATTATTATGAACCAACAACTTGTTGAAATTTGCCTGCGTGTCAGAGATCTTGAAGCTACTCTAGATTTTTATACTAATTTATTCGATTTTGAAGTTGCCAGCCGCAGAGAATTCCCTGAAAATAAATTTGATTTAGTTTATTTGAATTCTCCCGGTTCTTCCGTGCAAATTGAACTTACTTACAACTATGATGCTGAGCCTTACAATGTAGGAGACGGCTTCAGTCATTTAGGTGTGACTGTCGGTGATTTAGAAAAAATGCACGAAATTTGTAAAGCTTCTTCTTACGAAACAGGTGAGTTAAGAGGACTTTCAGGTGGTACACCGACTTATTTCTTTGTGACCGATCCTGACGGCTATAGAATTGAAGTAAAACGCGCAAAATAATTTTTTGACTGTTTTTAAATGTAAGCATGTTGGTTATTGCCAATATGCTTACATTTTTTTAGTTTTTCTTTTCATACTAACTTCAATAAGTTTGCTGAATGCTTTTTATGTATAGCTTTACGATTTTTACAGTATACTGATTAAACAGAGATAGTAAGTATACATAAAAATATAACATAAGAACCATCGTGCCAGTTGCAGCGGTTCATAAAGGAGATCGACATGGTTAACACTCATCCAATGTGGAATAAATTCCCTAGCATCCAACCCCTTTTAATAGAATGTCTTGAACTGATTGTAGAAAAAACGTCCATTGAAAATAAAGAAATTGAAAAAACAGTCGCTGATCTAATAGTGAGTCAGGGAAAATTACTCAGACCTGCCTATTTTTTACTTTTTTCACGATTAGGAGACGCTGCTCAAGATGCGCATAAAAAAATCATAGCCGCCGCTGCGTCTACTGAGGTACTTCATCTAGCTACTCTCATTCACGACGACATCATAGACGAGGCAAAAATGCGTCGCGGTGTTGAAACGGTCCAATCTAAACATGGTAAAGATGTTGCCGTTTATGCAGGCGATTTATTGATCTCAGTGTATTTTGATTTATTAGCGGATGCAACGGATTCCGTTGAAATCATCAAGTTAAATACACTCTCGATGAAGCAAGTATTATTAGGCGAAATCAATCAGATGACAAATGCTTATAATACAGAGATTACTTTTGAAGACTATTTGAAAAGTATCAAAGGAAAGACAGCACAACTGTTTGAATTAAGTTGTTATGAAGGTGCCTATTTTGGAGGATGCAGTCTTGAGGTCACCGAACAAAGTCGGTCGATTGGTCAAACTATTGGGATCGCTTTTCAAATGCTGGATGATATTTTGGATTACACCCAAACACCTGAAAGCTTTTCAAAGCCAGTTTTAAACGATATCAAACAAGGGATTTATACCCTTCCGCTCATTTTAGGCATAGAGAGAGATGAAGCCTTTCTTCCTCTATTGAAAAAAGGTGAACACTTATCAGACAGTGACCTAACTGCTTTAGTTGCTTTATTACACAAGAATAATTGCATCGAACATGCACACGACATTGCAAAGAAATACATTGATGAAGCTTTAGCATCCATTGATGCACTTCCAAGTCATCCTGAAAAAGACGTATTGTATTCATTGACCAAATCACTACTCAAAAGAGAGTTTTAAAAAGGAGATCACTATGACACTTAAACAATATATCTTGCTTGCTCAAATGGAATCCACCACTACTAGTTTTTTTCCAGCTTTTATTGGTATCTTGTATGCTTGGTATAATTATGACACTTTTCATTTGGGATTTTCGCTATTAGGGTTACTTACAGCTATCCTTTTTCACTTAGCTGTCAATATCCGCGATAACTACTTGGACTATTACATCGCCGACAATAAAAATGCAGACTATGCTCAAGAAATGGTGGTAGGTAAAGAAAATATTCCGCTCAAAAATGTTCGTTTGGCCTATTGGATTTCTGGTATTGTTGCTCTGGTAATCGGTCTGTACTTAGTTCTTCAAACATCTCTTTTCTTATTCTATATCGGCTTTGGAGGTATGTTGATTGGAGCACTTTATACTATGGGTCCTGTTCCAATCAATAGTACGCCGTATGGTGAATTCTTCGTCGGGTTGGCAATGGGCTTTGGCATCTTTACAGCCATGGTCTATCTCAACGCATACGATGTCATTCAACTGGATTGGATAACCATGGTCCAACTGATCATCGCGTCCATACCAACATCCATTACGGTTATGTCCGTTTCACTAGCCAATAACATTTGCGACTTGGAAGAAGATATTGAAGATAACCGGTTTACTCTTCCTTATCATATCGGCGTAGACAAAGCACTAGTTGTCTTCAAGTACTTTTATTATGCTGCTTATATCGCGATTATTTTATCACTTCTTTTTGGAACTTTCCCAAGACTCGTGGCATTGTCTTTATTGACTTTCCCTTACGTCTTAAAAAATATTCGCATCTTCATGAAAGAACAAGACAAAAAAACAACCTTTATAACAACCATTATCAACTCAGCTGTCATTCCAGTTCCCATTATTATCACTTTGTTCATTGGAACTTTGTTGGACATTTGATTATCCTTTTGACAAGGTTTCTGAGGAAATAAAAAATGAGTGATGAAGTGAAAGATAAAATCTTTCACTTCATCACTCATTTTTTTTCACTACTTATGATACGGTTCTCCGTAGCATGTCTAAATGAGGTTTTTAAACTACATTAAGTGGTTATCAAATATAATACTTTACTTTTAGATTATCCTTTCTCGTATCATATATGCAACTTCAGAGTTCTTTTCAACGAGGCAATTAAGTATAACCAGAACCTCCTCTTTCTTTCTGACATTAGTCTTCAAAACCTCTCTATATACGTTGACATACTTTCGAACTATATTCTCCAAGTAAAAAATGGTGTTATCTGACATTTTTTTAATATGAATCTCTTGATTGCTCAATATCATTGAAGATATCCATGGAATTCCATCCTCAAGAAATAAAGAACCTACAGAATAAAGAAGATGTGCAATCCCCGCTAACACTTCTGGAATATGTGATAATTCTGTTGTAAGCCGTGTATAAAAACCTTTATTTTCCACTTTTAAACTATGCCATTCAGTAGCTCCAATTTTCCAATATCTGAATGCCAAAGTGTATGTTTGTATGACTTCTTTTCCGTAGAGGGGTACTCCATTTTTTGTACATTCAATTAATTTGTCAAAATATGACCACCAAACTTTCCAAAATGTATCAAAATTATTCATTGTATCTTCTGCCAATAGTAATTGATCAAAAAGATTTCCTGACTCTCTACTGATTAAAAAGCTATTCACAAAAAAGTTATTAAACCTATCTACTTCAGAAACATCTCTTGTTAACAAGAATTTACTGTACTCTTGCAATAACTTAAGTTTAACCGTATAATCGTCAGCTTGGCTTTCCTGAAAAACCTCTTCTGCTATTTCCTTAATAAGATTTTCTACAATATTAAGTAACTGAGCATCTTGAGTATCATAAGGAATTAATGAAAGAACAACTTCAACTATTGTCAAAGTTGAGTTTTCTTTTGTAACAATAATATCTTTGTTTTTAGATGTTATTAACTTTTCTAGCATTTCTTCATGAGATTCAACGAAATCCATATAAATGTTATTACTATTATCTCCTCGAATATATTGTGAATCATTCCTTTTTGTCTGACAAAAGTCGTCAAATCTAGACGCAATATTTATATAACACAGAGTAATTCTTTTTGCCATCTCTGGGTTTTGTTCCCATAATATGTTATTAATCGATTCAATGGCAAAATCACATATACGTTTATACATACCTAATGAATTCTGATTTAAAAGAATCAACAATAAAAGGAGAATTAATTCATCATCCGAATCTACTTTACCAAATAAACATGGAATAGCATTTACCGCGCCTTCTACACCATCGCCAATTTGGTATCTATAATTTGCTTGTGTCGGAGCTAAGGACGCGCCTATTACAGTTTCCTTTGCCAAGATAAAGTCATCTTCATTCAGTGTATCAGAGTAATAAATAATTAATACCGCAAAAACATTCGGCAATAAAGCTCTATAGATCGAGCCAAACTCACCAAATTTTCTTTGTTTCAAATCAATCTTATATTGTTTTATATCTTCCAAAGCTTTCTCTGGATGCAAATTATACTCTTCATACTCATCCGCTTTTTTATTATTCTCTAACTTCATTTTTGCCCATAAGTCTAATCTCACATACTTTGTTTTATTATCAGATTCTTCTTTTGCAGTATCAGTATATTCAATTATGTTTTTTGGAAGTTGAGGGTTAAATTCGATTAATACTCCTTCATCAACCGTTTCAAGCTTCGGTTCCATAATACGTCTATCCATCCTCCTTATGATTAATTCTTTAGTGGCACCATCTTTATAATCCTCCCTTTCAAATTCATTATAATAATTATCTAGTATTTCCCATATTCTTTCCTGTCGGTCTTTGAACTTCTCTTCATCTGAACCTTCCGGCATAAAAAACTGGTATGAAACAATAACACCTTCCAAAGTGTTATTTCTGTGCTTTTGCTCGCATGTATTTATACGCTCTTCTATATAAAAGTCATTCACTTTATTCAGTCCATATCCAATTGAATTTAAAGACTTTATGCTACTTTCTCCGAAAGCTCTATCAAGGTCATAGTTAATAATTTCGTAAGTTTGAAAAAGAATTATTGCGATTTCAGATAGTTTTTCCTTAAACGCTAATACAACACTAAGAATCACTGCAGTAATAGATGCAGAATTACTTTTCATCAACATTTTTTTGAATAAAGGGATAAGTATTTTATGATCAGTCTTTTCTGCAACGTCAAGTAAGTACTTTTCTAAAGCCATATGAAGAGATTGAAGTAGGTAGGGACTTATCGGAGATCCACTTCCTCTATAAATACCCCATATACAATTGCTTATATATTGCTCACTAGTCTTTTCATTATCGAGTTGAATATATATTTTCCGTATATCGTTATCAAAGTCACTTTCTTTAAGCGCAGCAACACATTCATTCATTAAATCAATAATGAAATCTATTCCTTCATAAGGAGCTCTTTGGAGAATATTATACATTGGTGTTTGATACGCACTAGGAGGGAAATATCTGTCTGATAATGATGATAGCCCAAAACTCTTCTCGATTTGCATCGATGAGTAATTATAAAAGTCATTAGAAAGTCCTACATTTGATTCTAACCAAAATAACTTAGCAATCTTTAATACATTTTTCGGAATTACTTTTGCAGTATAACCACTCTCTTTACTTTTTATCATTGCTCTACATAATGCATTATATGGATCTCCACTTAACTTCCATTTGTTCTCAATTACTTCGTCAATAATTTTTACAATAGTATCTTTGTTTTCATTTGCAGACTTAAGGATTGTAGTTATTAACTTCTCTTCATTCTCATTACTAATATAGAACTTTTCTTTTTCAAAGCTATATTTGTATAGCTCTAATGCAATCTTTCCTGCAAGTTCTGTTCCTTTTCCTGGTATACCAGACCAAGTGTTAATTATTGGTATCACAAAGAAAAGATTTTCTCTCCCAATAGCTGCGATATTATTATAAATGAACTCAATAAATGCAACCCATCCTTCACCATGTGGCTTTGTATATACAAAAGATGCACTGAACAAGTCATACTGCTGTCCAACAATTTTACCCATATTAATATCATTAAGCTCTTTGCATGCTAGCCGCAATAAAATATCACTATATTGAATAAAGAATGTCTCAGCATATGGAGATAATAATATCGAAATAATTAACTCATCTTTCCAATAAACTTCTATATCGTCATTTCTAAGAATTCCTTCTATTAAGAAACCAACATCTGAAGGGGTATGAAACAACTTATCTGACATCCAGTTGCGGAATACACGTCTCATTGATATTGAATTTCCAATTTTTTTAATAAAATCTTCCACACTTTTAGCTCTTATAAAAGCCACCGTGATAATTCTTTCTAATGCCCATTCTTCATATATATCATGTGTAATGAAGTATCCTGCTGTCTCATACCCAATTAAACCATCAGGTATAAGCTCTTCATCCAATATCGAAGTCTCTGTATCAAATATTTGGAAAAACTGTCCTGAATTTGCCCTTTGCCGAGCAACTCTCATAAACCATTGTTCTCTTGCTGGTTTATTTTTTTTAATATTTTTAGCCCACAATTTTTCTTTAAACGTCTGATAATCCATTTCATCATTCTCATTATAGTATCTTAAATATTCATTAAGATGAAACGGATTTCTTATTAGCTCTATCAGTTTAAAGTCTTTTGGTAAGATAAAATCATAAATATCTGTTAATTCCTCAAGTTCATCTAATGTCAAATCATCTATGTGAATGTTCCTAGGCAGCATATTATAAAGATCTAAGAATTCATTATTCAGATCCTTAACATACATAGTTCTTGAAGTAAAAATAATTTTCCACTTATCTTTAATTGCCCTTGATAAGAATATCTTAAATGTATCTGTATTTTTTATATCTATAAGTTTTTCAGCTGAATCAATAACCAGTACTTTTTCACTAACTGTTTCATACATTTTGAAGAAACGCTCAAGACTGGTACTTTTAAAAAGTGTATCTGCATTTGTTATTTCAAACTCTGTTGCTTTAAATAGTAAAAGAGAGGACGCATCTTTACAACTGTCATAATAATCTTTTATTACTGCTGTTTTCCCCACACCTCCAGTTCCACTAATAATTATTATTTGATCTTCAGATCTTAACAACTCATCTATTATGTCAGCACGAGAAATATGAATATTAATATCTTGAAATTGAATATTATTATGAATTTCTGACAAGAGATTCTTAGTATGATTGATACGTCTAGTTATTTCATCAAATTCATTTTCGTTTAAAGAAAAGAAATATTTAGATATAGATTCGTTATCGACTGTCACAAACTTACTTTCAAAGAACGATCTGAGACGCCAATCAATTGTTATTTCTTGTTCCTTTGCAACTTCTTCAATCTTAATTATTCCGGCAGGTCTATCTCCTCGATATTGTGCCCATTCAGAATTAGAATAAATAACTAATCTTTTTATATCCGGATAAAGTCTTTTTGCACTCTCAATAGTCTCAACAATCTCATTTGTATGGTTAGATAGAGTAGTGTCATAATATTTCGCTTGCCATCCAACCAGTTCTCCATCTATTTCTACTGGCTCTGTTTCGATAGCTGCCTGATTGAAAAACCGAAATATCCCTTTATTATAGTTGTTTTCAGCGCAAAAAAGCATATAACAAAACCATTCAAACTTTTCTCTAGTACGACCCGAAAATTTTGCATTAAAAATATTCCAATTCATTTCAATCATGCAATTATTCCCCCCTCTAATTACAAACCTTTAAAGTACATCAATTTTGAGTAGTTATTTCACAGGCAATAGGAAAAACCTCACCTACTTATGATACGGTTCATTCTTCATAATTCTAAACCCACGATAGATTTGTTCGACCAACACCAGTCGCATCAATTGATGAGGCAACGTCATTTTTCCAAATGAAATTTGAGTATTGCTTCGATCCATAACGGCTTTACTTAGACCTAACGACCCGCCTATAACAAAGACGATATTGCTTTTACCTTGGATGCCCAACTGTTCGATTTCTTTAGAGAAAGCTTCAGAAGTCCGTTGTTTCCCTTCAATCGCTAAAGCAAAGACATACGCTTGATCGGGTATTTTTGCCAGGATTCGTTCTCCTTCTTTTTCTTTCACTTGAATCATTTCCGCTTCACTCAATTTTTCAGGAGCTTTTTCGTCAGGAACTTCCACCAATTCTAACTTGCAGTACGCGCCTAATCTTTTAGAGTATTCTTCGATACCCATTTTTAAGTACTTTTCTTTCAACTTTCCAACACTAATAATTTTAATATTCACAGTTATCCCCCTTTGACCACATGTTATCCACAATAGTTATCCACATATCCACAATTTTAAAACTGTATCTAGTGTCCGAAAATATGTTCATCACTAAATGTAGTTTTGTGGATAACTATTTTTACTGATCTATCCACAGATAATTTTTATGCATTTTTTAGTTTTTTTTTTTCAAAACCCTAACTAATAAACATTAAAGAGCTATATAAATAATATTTATAATAGTTGTGCACAGCCGTTAAAAACTTTGTGGATAACTTTTCCACCTTGAAAATAGTAGCTTTCTCTTTATTTTACAAAAGTTATCCACAAAAAGCGAGCTTTACTTTGCCTCGGTTCTGAAAACTATTCTTTATTTTCCGCATAAAAAAACGCTGGTGAGTAATAAACTCATCAGCGTTTTTTGTCAGGTTACTTAAAATGACTTTTTTTACATCATGTCATCCGAAGAAGTCATTGTCACGTTGACAGTTACCAATTCTCCGCCACGATAAACTTCGATTTCAACTTCTTGTCCTACATCTGTTGAGTAGATCGCTTGACGCAATTCTATCGTGTCTGTGATCTCTTCTCCATTAAAGCCTACGATTACATCATATTGTTCCAGACCACCTTGTTCAGCAGCAGAACCTGCTTCAACTTGTGCAACCACAACACCTGAGTTCACGTCATCAGGTAATTCAAGAACTGCGGATTGTTGTTGTTCAGAGATTTGGCTCAAGTCCAATAGGCTGATTCCCAATACAGGACGAACCACTTCACCATTTGCTTCCAACTCTGCGATGATCTCAACTACATCGTTACTTGGAATCGCAAAGCCCATTCCTTCAACAGTATCTGAAGAAATTTTCATTGAATTGATTCCAATAACCTGACCTGCAATATTTACTAACGCTCCACCAGAATTTCCTGGGTTGATTGCTGCATCTGTTTGGATGGCTGTCATTTCCCAATCGGCAGCTCCATCGCCATCAATATCAGCTGGAACACTTCTATTTTTAGCCGAGATGATTCCCGAAGTTACAGAAGAAGCATAGTTGGTTCCTAATGGAGATCCAATAGCAATAGCTGGTTCTCCGACATTCAATAGATCTGAATCTCCAAATTCCGCAACAGTCGTCACGTTTTCAGAAGAAATTTTTAAAACAGCTAAATCTGTCCAAGAGTCTGCTCCTACTAACTCAGCCTCTACCTTAGTGCCATCTTTCATCAAGACTTCTATTGCATCTGATCCTTCGATAACGTGGTTGTTGGTAACGACATACGAGCTGTCTCCATCTGTTTTATAGATGACCCCGCTACCTTCTCCAGCAGTTTGTAATTGGTCATCTTCTTGAGCGGATTCTGTAGTTCCAAATAAGCCGTTGAATCCTTCGATATTTTGCTGCTGCATGTTAATGACTGAAACGACTGCGCCTTCTACTTTCTCTACAGCTTCTGTGATATCTGACGTAACTTCTACTCGAACTTGAGTTGTGTCTGCTTCATTTTGGGTCGGAGAAGTTGATTCTGTTCCTTCATTAGAAGCAGTTTGGCAACCAGCAAGCGTTAATGCTGCTACACCTACTAGTAAACTTCTAGTTAATTTTGTTGACTGTTTTTTTCATTTTCCGATCTCACCTCTTAATATTATTTTCCGCATGGACTGATTGATCTCTATACTTCTTGCAATGACCCTGTGATAAATAAAGATACAGTCATTAATCAATATCCCACTCTGCTATGAATTCATTTTATCTAAGATTCTTGAATTTTATATGAAACAATTTAGATAAAATATCCACTTTTCTTTTTTATTTTATCACAAACGGCTGTTTTTATGACATATAAGCTCCTTCAGCAAGCTACAATAAAAAAACACAACAGCATTTGTTGTGTTTTTTTGGGAATCCTTTTTATTCCATCACTTCGTTTTGCTGATATCTGAATTTTCCCACATATAGTACCCTGCTGAAAGATTGACCCGTGCAGTCGTAATGATTCGTTTAAGAGCCATATCATTAATCTCTGAAAGTTTGAATCGATATAAGTTGCGTTTTATCTCTTTTAACTGATGTTTGTCCTTAGGTCGGCGTTCATACAAGACCATCAATAAATATAAATTTAAACGCAGATACATTTCTTTTATCAACCACAGTAAATCTAATTGGATCGATTGAGATTCAAGACGTTCCAACGCTCTAAGGAGCGCTGCGGATCCAGAGTAATAATTTTCAACCTTAGTGCTTTCCCATTGGTGATTTTCTGACATATAATGATAACGAGGTTCTGATACGTATATGATAGAACGACTTTTTAAAAACAGCTGACAACAGACATCAAAATCCTCATACAAATGTATATTTTGATCAAACATGATCACTGGTTCTTCTGTAAATAGTTTGATCGAAAACAGTTTGTTGCACAAAAAACTTTCTGTACGATTTTGCAGCAGCAGCAAGCGGATAGCTTCTTCTGCAGATAAAAACCGCTTATCCTCTGGACCTGGAGGAAAGATCAATTCATCCCTTGTTTCTTCTACATACTTACAATCTGCAATATCAGCTTCATGAATGGTTATTGTGGTCATCAATTGCTCAAACATGATTTCCTCAACCCAATCAGCTGGATGAACGAAACCGATCCAATCACCTTTAGCTGCTAAAATACCCACGTTACGAACTGCAGATAGTCCAATCTGGTTGGTATTGATCAGACGGAAACGATTATCCAGCTTTTGATATTTTTCACAAATTAATTTGCTTGAGTCGGTTGAACCATCATCTATTAATATAATTTCCAGACGGTGATACGTTTGATAGCGTAAGCTGTTTAAACACCTCACCAGATACTTTTCCGAATTATAAACAGGCAGGATAATTGAAATCACTATTCTTACCTCCTTTCCAGCTCAACCGATTCAAACTACTCTCTTATTCTTCTATTCCATAATATTGATAAGCAGGATTTTCTTCCCTTTTTTTATCATTATAAACAACACCGATAACATTTGCATGAACGTGCTCCAGCAATTCTTTTGCTTTATACAAACTCTGCTTTTCAGCTACCCCATCCCGAATGACAAAAACGGTCCCATCAGTTTTATTTGCCATCACTTGTGCATCGGTCACTGCTAAAATAGGGGGAAGATCAAAAATAATCAAATCAAAATGTTTCTTCATATTTTCAATCAGCTGGTCCATTCGTTTAGAAGCTAAAAGTTCCGAGGGATTAGGAGGGATCAAACCACAAGTCAATACAAACAGATTCTTTTTGGTCGTGCGATGAACCACATCTTGGATAGTCGTTTTATTTTCTGTCAATAAGTTGGTCAATCCTCTATGGTTTACAAAATTGAACAGTCGATGGACACTAGGATTTCGCATATCTGCATCGATCAGCAATACCCTCTTACCCTGGGACGCAAATACCACGGCCACGTTAGATGCTACTGTAGTCTTACCTTCTCCTGGGGCAGCAGAAGTGAACATCAGCGTACTGAGTTGCTTATCTACCATTGAAAACTGGATATTTGTCCTCAGGGTTCTGAATTCCTCCGAAATAATTGAACTTGGTTTTATCAATGTGATCAAACTATTGAGTTTCTCACTATGGGAAGTTTTTTTATGATTAAACATGAGTAGGCTCCTTTCCAGCAATGTGTTTTACTTCTGTAGAAGATACTTTTTTTGTTTCATCAATAGATTGGATAAGGTCATTCATTTGAATCAATTCCTTTTTGCTTATGGTTGAAATAGCACCTAATGGCAACCACTCTAAATGTTCAGCAGCAAAATTTTCATCATGGACTTTTTTGTCTGCTAAATTCTGAACCAGAATGAGTCCTAAACCGAATACGGACCCCATTAAGGCACCAATCACAATGTTGAACAAGTAATGAGGTGAGATAGGTTCAGTGGGGATACGCGCCGGGGATAAAATAGCTGCATTGTCTATATTAATCACTGATCCTACGTTTTCTTTAAAAATCATTGCAATGGTGTCTGCAATCAGAGCAGCGCGCATGGGATCTGCATCTTCCACTCGAATACTAAAAATTTGGGAATCTGTCTGAGTGATGACTTCCATTTTTCCTTTTAATTCTTCTTCAGAAAGTGTGTTGTCCAACTCTTGTCGGACCTTATCTAACACAATGGGATCTTGGATGATATCTCGATAAGTATTGATCATTTGGATATTCGTCTCAATATCCCCTAATTCCAAAGCCTGAGCAGAATCAACAGGCCTGCTGACCAGTATTTTCGTTTCCGCACTATACTGCGGAACAATAACATAAGTAGTTAAAATATGAGCGGAACTAATTCCGATCAATAAAAAGGCTAAGATCCAATACCATTTTTGTCTGATTAAGCGTCCTAATTCAATGACTCCAATAACTCTATTCATCTAAATTCCTCCTATTTTAACAAATAATTTTCGTTACAAATAAATAGAGAGTAAGTGATTAATTAATTAAGTATGTTTGTAGGTTTTCATTCATAAAGAGATGGTAATGGGGATGTGATTTTATGGTGATCATAACAATTAAATGGTTTATATTTTAAAAGAGTATTCCAAGAATGCAACGGCGCACCGTGTGCCGTAAATAAAGATGCGTGAGGTGCTTTATTGTTGGGTCGAGGACAAGATTGAGTCATTTACTGTATGCTTCATTCTTGGAATTACTCTTTGGGGAACAATAAAATGACCGAAAACAGACTTTTTGTATATGAAAGTACGGTAAACAAAACTACCATAGACTATTCATTTGCAGTATCGAAGTGATATTAGATAGGGTAATAGTATGAAGGTTAAATGCATATAAAGGTGTTAAACTTACTTGCAGAAAAATACATGGGGAAAAGTACAAGACTATCCAACTGAGTGAATGCCAGAAACTATACTGATGAAGAATAGCGGCCGTCTTATATGATTGACAAAATTCTACCATGGTTTATTTTAAAATTAAAATAGAAGCCCGGCAAAAATTTATTTTTTGTTGGATTTGTGACAAAAAAACGAACAGCATAGGTTTATTCCTACGCTGTTCGTATTTTTGATTTTATATAGAAAACAATAATGAAGGTTCGTCAGGATCTGTATCGTATAAAGTAAATGTTTCGCCAACGCCTTTTCCTTTTTCCCTCAAGATACTGTCGACTGTATCATGAGCAATAGCTTTCATATTGTTGTCTTTGCTTAAATGACCTAGATAGATTCGCTTAGTGTTGTCTCCAATCACGTCGCATAAAGCCAAGGCTCCGTCTTCATTAGACAAATGTCCTTTATCGCCTAGAATACGTTGTTTCAAACTCCATGGATATCTTCCCATGCGCAGCATATCTAAATCGTGATTGCTTTCAAATAAATAGGCATCCGCATTGGCCACTACTCCACGCATACGATCACTGACATACCCTGTATCTGTCAACATCACGAAAGATTTATTGTCTTTGTGGAAGCTGTAAAATTGGGGAGCGATCGCATCGTGAGATACACCAAAGCTTTGAATGTCTATATCGCCAATCGTCATCGTTTTTCCCATTTCAAAAAGATGTTTTTGTTCCATTTTGATATTCCCAATAATAGGAGACATTGCAGACCAGGTCTTCTCGTTTGCATAAATGTCTAGATTATACTTTCTTGCCAAGACACCTACACCATGAACATGATCTCTATGCTCATGAGTCACTAAGATACCGTCTAAATCTTCTGGAGTACGGCCAATTTGGCTTAACAAGGCGGTCGCTTTTTTACCACTCAGCCCGCAATCGACCAGCAGCTTCTTTTTATCGGATTCAATGTATGTAACATTCCCTGAGCTTCCGCTCGCTAGAATGCTAATCTTTAATCCTTCTGTTTGTATCGCCATTTTGAACCCTCGTCCCTTTTATCTTTTATTTCGTATTTACCTCAATAACTACTGGCATTTACATTTATCCTCACTCTAGCAAGAATAAGAATAAATGTAAACACAGCTTCAGCACTATTTTTTACTCTTTTGAACTGCTTTCTTCGTTTGGTTGAATAGGCGTTTCATTCGTTGCCTCTTGAATCACATTCCCATTTACAGCATCTACTTTCTTGATGATGGTATCTGTACTAGTCACCACTTCTACCAACCAAACAGGAACATACATACTCAGGTCTTCCAAACTCAACGTTCTGTTATAAATCAATAACGGCTTGCGTACTTTAGCTCCTGAAGGCACTTCACTGTTTTGGTAAAGAATCTCCACTGCATCTTGGTCGGTAATCAATTTTCTGCTTTGTCCTTGGACAGTAACTGGACCAGCATAGGTTTGTTCATAAGAAATGATCTCTTTTTTGCCATTTAAGTGGAAGATGATATTTGATGTTCCGTCAACGATTGGAATGTTTTTCGCTACTTGCCCATAAATGATTTGGCGAGTGGAAGGAACATACCGTATAAATTGGTACTCATCTCCAAACAAGATCGCATCACTCAAAACGAATTCTGACAGAGTCGCAATATCTTTCGTTGTCAGCTCTTCACCTTCTGACAATTGAATCGGATCCGACAAAATACTAGCATACAAAGACCCATTATCTTCAATGACACCAGTTTGTTTCGTTAATTGTTCCGCGTTTTCTTCCAATAAATTATTGGCTGCAGCTTGAACGTAAGGAACATCATGTTTTTCATCTTCAAATTCAGGCAATTCAATGTTTTCATCTTTCATTTCTTGGACCAAATTGATTTGAGTCGCTGCATTGCCAGTAAAACCATTTTCGTAATTATCCAACACACGATACAACAAGTATCCGTTCAAGACAAGAAAGGTCACGATAAAGATGATTTCGATTTTTTTAAAATCCATCATCCGCACCTCCTTTGTCTTCGTTTACTACTGACTGCAAGCTCATCCAATTTCCATTGATCTCAACATACCAACTTGGTACCAGGGTCACAACACGATTGGATTCACTGCTGTAATTCCATATATAACCTACTTTGATATCATCAACAGTTTCCAAGTCGTGTCCAGCATTAGCTAAAACTTCTTCTATGTTTTGCGAGGAATACATTTTTTCATCTGAATGATCATCTGATATGGGCGTTTGAGCAACAATTGTCGGCATTTCTAAACTGGTCACATTATTGTCTGCGACTGTTATAAATGTACCACCATAATCCGGTTCTCCGAATATAGGATATCCTTTAATATATCGTCGAAACTCCACTTCAGTAGTTACGGAAGAATACCCGTAGTAATACACTTCATTTGGCCAATGCTCGTATCGAATCAACTTGTTGAAACTATTCAGTACTGTAGTCGTCAAACTAACCCCTTCATTCGTTACAGAAGGACGCGTATACGTCAGCATATCTTTATCGTTATTAATACTTAATTCACTGAAATAGTCGTAATAACGAGATAGCTCATCATTGATCACCGTTTGGATTTCTGATGTATCTTCAAATAATCGCTCAATAAACAAGCTATTTGGTTGTTCTTCCACTAAATAATTCAATACCGGCATTTCAAATGGTTCTACTGGAAGATACACAATGTGTTCTTTCAAAGAGACAGACTCAGCTTGTAAATATTCGACTTTGTCATCATTCAATACTTGTGTTAACAAATCAAGATCTATATTGGACGCTTCAGCCTCATAAAACAACATGGAATGAGTATTGTAGAAATAAACACTTTGCGGATTATCTATCGGAATATACATTCTGTTAAACGTCCGATTCTCATATTCTCGAGGTAAAAAAGAAAACGTTTCTTGATACACTCCAAAAGGGATACTGTTAGAAAAAATAAGTTCAACAGCTCTGGACTCAGTAACGGATTCTATATAATTGTCTCCGTTCAACGTAATCGGGTCAGCTATATCCGTTACTTCCCACTCTTGAAAAACAGAGAACATATTCCCTAGAACCTTTGAATCTTTGGTTAACAGACTAGATTGACTCGTATGATAAACCACTTCTGTTGGACCAAATACTGAAGATAACTGTCGATCAAACGTAACGGAAGAAATAACAGAAGTCTCAGGAGTATCTGTTTGCACAACATATCCTCCTGGATTTCTCCATATAAGAACTGTTAAAAACAAACTGAGCATGATTAAAACAGTTAGTGTAATTTTTCTGATTAACGCCCAATTCATTCCCAATCACCTTCTTCATAAGGAACATAAGGGAGTGAAATGTAGAATGTGGTCCCTTTTCCTTCAATGCTGTCTGCCCAAATTTTTCCGCCATGATGCTGGATGACTTCTTTTGATATTGCTAATCCTAAACCAGTTCCACCCATAGATCGAGCTCTTGCTTTGTCTACTCGGAAGAATCGGTCAAATACATGGGTCAAATCTTTTTTCGGAATCCCCATCCCTTGATCTGAAATACTTAGCACGACATTATTGTGTGTTTTTACTAAACGACACGTGATTACTCCGCCGTCTGGAGAATATTTGAATGCATTATTTAGAATATTATCCAGCACTTGCATGATTTTATCAGCATCTGCTTCTACCCATATGTCTTGCTTTGTAATTTCTCTTACAATCGTATAATCTTTTACTGGATTGTCTGTTGTCGTATTAAGCATCATTTCAAAGCGATCTAATACATGATGGAACAGCTCATTTAAATTGATTACTTCCAATTGCAGATTAGCTTTTCCTGAATCCATTCTGGATAGATCTAATAAATCTTGAACCATTCGAATCATACGATTTGTTTCTTCTTGAGTCACTTTTAAGAACTGAGGAGCGATCTCTTCATCTCTCCAAGCACCATCGCTCAATGCTTCTAGATAACTTCGCATACTTGTCAACGGCGTACGCAATTCATGCGATACATTGGAAACAAACTCTTTTCGTTCTCGTTCGATTTTTTCTTGTTCGGTTACATCATGCAACACACAAACGAGACCACTAATAAATCCAGACTCTCTCTGAATCAAAGAAAAACCTCCACGCAGAATCAACGGCGTTTCGTTTGTCGAAAAATCAAATAAAATTTCTTCTTCTACTTCTAATAATTGTCTCAAAGTCATTTCGTTATTCAATACTTCTGTTATAGATTGTCCTAACGCTATTTCCTGGGAAATATTTAACATTTCTTGTGCTTTTTCGTTGATGATCACCACTTTACCGCGGCGATCCGTTGCAATAACGCCATCTGTCATATGAGAAAGAACACTGTTCAGTCTTCGCCGTTCAGCTTCTGTCGTTTCCTGCGCTTCTTCCACTCTAGTAGACAATTCATTGATCGCACTAGACAATTGCCCTAACTCATCTTCCCCATGAACTTTTAATTGCCCAGAATAATCTCCTTCAGCAATTTGAATCGTCTGCTGTTTCATCTCTGAGATGGGTTTAGTAATGGCACGCGAAACAAACTGAGTCAGTATGATCACTAAAGCAATTGCAATCAAGGCAGAATTGATGAAAATAATACTGATTTCATTTACTTGCTCATAAATCGTTTCAATATTCGTCTCCAACATAATGACCCCTAAAATATCTTTAGAACCTCCTATATAAATAGGAGAAACCAACTTCCATCTGCGGTCGTTGGTTAAAGGATCTAAGTATTGGCTGGTCACATTATTCCCAAGCAATAAAGATTGGTGAATATCCGGATCTGTGGATTTTCTCCCAATCAATGATTGTTGCGTATTGTCGCTTGTGCCGATGATATAGTATTCAGGGTCAATAACTTGTACTTCAATGACCCCGCTTCCGGAAAAATCTCTCAATAAATTAGCAATACTGGCTTCTTTATCTTTATTTTCCTCATCTAAAAGAATAGGCTGCAAGGTGTTTTCTAAGAAATCAACTTGGATCCGACGATCTTCTTTAAAATTGTCTACTAATTGATTTTCTAATTGTGTTACAAAGTTAGCGCCTATGATCTCTAGCGTTATTGTCAACAGAAGAATAAAAATAAGCACAATTTTAAAATTGATAGACTGGAAAAATTGAATTCTTTTTTTCATTAGCTACTCCTGTTCAGGGTTTCTCAAATAATAACCGACACCACGTCTGGTAATTAACCATGTTGGGTGACTTGGTTTGTCTTCTATTTTTTCTCTTAATCGTCTAACTGTTACATCGACTGTACGAACGTCTCCAAAATAATCGTAGCCCCACACAGTTTGCAGTAAATGCTCTCTAGTCATCACTTGTCCTAAATGATTAGCTAGATAATGCAGCAATTCAAACTCACGGTGTGTCAACTCAATCGTTTCTCCGCGTTTTGACACAATATATGCATCAGGGTGAATCACTAACGCTCCTACTTCGATATCATTTGAAACTTCTTCTTCAACTTGAGGTGCTCTTGTGTGCTGTCTTCTCAAGTTGGCTTTGACACGCGCCACTAGCTCTCGATTTGAAAAAGGTTTCGTTACGTAGTCATCAGCTCCAAGTTCAAGCCCTAATACCTTATCGATTTCAGCATCTTTTGCTGTTACCATAATGATCGGCATGTCATGTTTTTTGCGTACTTCTCTACAAACTTCCAAGCCATCCATTTTTGGCAACATTAAATCTAATACAATTAAATCTGGAACAATTTCTTCTGCTTTTTCAACGGCTTCTTCTCCGTCATAAGCAGTATAAACATCATAACCTTCTTTAGTTAAATTAAATTTAATAATATCTGAGATTGGTTTCTCATCGTCTACAACCAATATTTTTTTCATCTTCTGCCCTCCTCGATATACGAGTAATTATCTATATAAAACGCATTTTCCTAACTTTCATTATACATAATCTAGAAAAGAAGTGCAAAAAGGGGTAACAATCTTTTCATACGCCAATATGACTAAAAAGGCCGCACCACTTTATCAGGTGCAGCTTTCATTTGAGCATCTAGTTTTGTTCTTCTCTAGATACACACATGGCTACAGTCTCTCCTGCAATACCGTCTTTTGTGTAATCCATTTTTACTGTAGTCTCGTCATCCATACCTTTTATAACTACTACTGGTATAACTAATGGAATGTCTTTTTCTTCAAAGTACGCTCGACTAAACGTAGCCAGTACGTCTCCTTTAGTAACATGCATCCCTTTTTTTAAATCAGATTGGAATCCTTTTCCTTGCAGACTGATCGTATTGATACCAATGTGTACTAAGACTTCAACGCTTTCATCTGTTTCGATCACATAGGCATGTAAAGTGTCTGCAACTTGATATAATACGCCGCTGACAGGAGCCACAACGTATTCTGATGTCGGAATGACAGCAAATCCTTCACCTACCATTTTTTCTGAAAAAACAGGATCTGGAACTTCTTCCAAGCGAATAATTTCTCCATCAGCAACAGTTACAAGCTGGAACCTGTCCCACTTTTGTCGATCGTCAACATGATTTGAATTGTTTGCTTGCGCCAACTTATTTTCCTCCAACTATCTCTATTCTATTTGCCTTATCTTTTTGTATTGTAAAACAAATAAAGGGTTATTACTACACTTTTCCTACTTTTTTCTCACGGTATCGTCACTGTATTCACATTTGCGCAACTGGTATGTGTAAAATAGTTCTCGAGAGCCAATAATTTTACTGGAAAAAAGAAAGAAGGCACTTTATCATAAATGTATGCTTTGCAGGGCAAATACATAAATGAAAGAGGCCTTCTTATGGATAAGATTATATCAAAGGTTTATCAAATAATAAAGGATTCAAGCAACTTAATAGAAACAGAAGAAGCGATTCAAGGCTATATGTATGATGTGTTCGCTCAGTTAATGGGTCAGATTTTGTCGAACTTCAACGAAGTGATCAAAGAGGAAAAACAACGTGAAGGTTGGAAAGTAAAACGAGCAGATTGGAAAACGGTTCAATTTATCTTCGGTCCCGTTCGGTACCGGCGTACGCTAATGGTGGATACTAATAATCAGAACCATTATCCACTAGATGAATGGTTAGGCATTCGAAAATATCAACGCCATAGCCCACTAGTAGAAGTAAAAGTGTCAGAGTTGGTGAGTAAAGCTACTTATCGAGATACCGCAGCTATTCTAAACGAATGGACGGCCATTACGCTGAGTCATCAAACAGTCGGCAGTCTTCTTAAACGCGTTGGAGCAGCACAATCACGTGAGGATGAAGAAAATGTATTGGAACTAGAAGAAGCCACGGAGTTGCCCGAAGGAAAAAAGGTGGACTATTTTTACGCCGAAGCGGATGGGGTTTTTGTACGTGGGACAGAAAAGAAAAAAAGCTTAGAAGTTCGTCATGCCATCCTTTACGAAGGCTGGGAGAAAAACGGAAAGCGCGTTTCTTTAAAAGAACCTAAAGCCATCATGACGACTAAAAAAACCGCTGGTTTTTGGGCAGAAGTCCAAGCTTTTACAGCGAATCATTATGCCTTACAGCAAGCTCAAATCATTACCAATAGTGACGGTGGACAAGGGTATACCGCAGACAAATTCCAAGAAGCTTTTTCTCAATCGAACTATCCTGTTTTAAATCAACTAGACTCTTATCATGTCTTCCAAGGCTTAAACCGCGCGTTTGGATCGCAAACTAACGTTTTTAAACAGCATGTCCGTCAAGCATTAAAAACGTATGATTTAGATGAATTAACTATTTGGTTGGATACGTATGAAAGTACATTAGACGAGACACCGGCAGTGGAAAAATTGAATACGTTCAGAACATACGTATTACGGAATTGGGATCGGATTTTCGACTGGCGTGAAAAAGCAGAACAAGTGCCGAAGGACGCAAGAGGTTTAGGCGCAATGGAGTCGAATCAACGGCATATTTCTTTTCGAATGAAAAAACGTGGGATGCATTGGAGCGCAGAAGGCTGTGAAGCTATGGTAAAAGTAAAACAAGGCATGTTCAATCACACCTTACGCGAAGCCTATCTTCATCAGCAAAATAGAAGTACTCGGCAACAACGCAAGTTGAAACAAACGGTTCGTTTATCGTCGTTATTGCATGAGAAAACACGGCAATCAGTTGGTGCAAAGAATGGGACGATTCCATTATATGCCTCTCATTCATCGGCAATAGGACAATTAATCAAAAGTTTTCGTTAATTCCTGTCTTTTGGGAGAAGGTTCCTGGTTTTAGGAACGTTCTTCCAAAAGATGGGCTAGCAAGCGGCGGAGCCGTGCGGTAGCTGACAAGTGTACAAAAATAGAGTGCCTAAACTAGCGGAGTAATAGGACGCTCGAGAAAAACTTGACACAAACGCGCAACTGTTTTTGTTTGGAGAAATTTAAGATAAATGATAGACTAAACTTAGAATAAAGGGTTTTCTCATTTAGAAACAACGTTATCAAAGTAAGCGTAAGTGGTTTGCTTGATTTTAAGCCAACTTGCGTTCATAATATGTTCAAAATATACTGATAGGAGGTCAATTTCAACTATGTCTATTGGATTTTATATTGCCATAGCTATTGTCGTATTAGCTATTGTCGGTCTTGTTGTTGGCGGGTTGATAATGAAAAAACGAATCAGCAGTTTAATGGATGAAGTAAATACTGTTGTGTTGGATGTTAATCATACCGTTGATCGATTCAACAATGATATAAATGCCATCAATACAAAAGTTACCAATATCCAAACTCGTGCTGAGTCGATGATCCAAGACGTCACAAATAAACAACAGTATATCGAAGAATTTTCATCAAAAACTTCGGAATTTAGTGATTCAGTCAATCACTTAAAAACTTCCGGAACGGAATTAAAAAATCAATTTGTGACATCTCCTGGGAAAACTACTAAACGAACTTTCCCAGCTCTTGTCAAAGCAGGAAAAACTGCTCAAATCATGTTTGAGAAACGCCGTAAAAAATAACAGACAATTAATTAATAATGAAAAGAGGGTCATATTATGGGAAACAGCAATATGGGAAAAACGTTGATCGTTGGATTAGCTGCAGCAGCAACTGCTTTACTTTTTGCTCCTAAATCAGGGAGAGAACTAAGAGAAGATTTAAAAGAACAAGGTTTAGATTTAAAAGATAAAGCTATGGATAGAGTAAATGAATTAGCGGATGAGTTCAAACAAACTTATCAGGAAGTAGGAGAAGAAATGGATTATGCAAATCCAGATCCTGAGTTGAGCGAAACGATTGCGGATATTGAAAATGATTTGTATCATCCGCATCAAGAAAAAGCAGACGTTATGCCACCTGAACCAACAGATTTAGTGACTCCGCCTAATGGACTTACTCATCCGGATCCTGCTGGAGCTGGAGATTTACCGGTACCGCCTGTAGAGCCAGATGTTTTACCAACAGCTGAGCATCCTGCAGTAGATCCGCTTGATCCGCATAACCCAAACAATCCTTTATAAAATATTCAACAATTAAAAGCCCTGTAAAACCAATCTTAATGGTTTTACAGGGCTTTTATTGTTGCTGATTTAAATTTTTGAATAAAAGATTACTCGTTTACTTTTTTCACCCATGCTGAAACTGAACCAGCATTTACTGGGAAGATTCCTACACCATTCTCATCTAATGTGACTTCGTCTTGACGATGTCCCAAGTAATCATAAAAGACTTCCCCAGCTCTCTCTTCACCGAAGGACATTTCTTTAAAGCCTTCTTCACTATTAGATAGCACAACCGCTAATCCATCTGGGTGATCTTCATCCCCCGATCTCGTCCAGCCAATGCAATTAGCATGATCGATATAATCAACTTGTTCACCATAAGCATAATTCTTTCTAACACAAATCAATTTATCCAATATCTCTGGTTGCCCGTCAATTGGATTCTCACCTTTCAATCCATAATAATCACCATAAAAGACTGTAGGGTATCCATACTTTCTCAATAGAATAATACTGTAAGCTAGTGGTTTGAACCAAGGCTCTACATAAGATTCTAATGCTTGAGACGGTTGAGAATCATGGTTATCAACAAATGTAACTGCCGAAGTGGGTCTTTTTTGCATCAATGTTTCGTCAAATAATGGGCGCAAATCATATGCATTGCCTTCTTTAGATGCGTTGGATAGCTTGTAATGCAGCGAAACATCGAATAAGCTGATGTCTTCATCAAGGGTATTTAAGTATTCTTTCAAATTTCCATATTTTTGGTCCCAATACTCAGCTACTACAAAGAAGTCTTCACCGAATTCTTCTCTTATTCCACATACGAGATCATTAATGAAGTCCGCATGGATGTGTTTTACAGCATCTAATCTAAACCCGTCTATTCCAGTTTCTTTGATAAACCAGCTGGCCCAATTTTTAACCTCATTAACCACATCTGCATTATCATAATCGATATCTGCAAACATCAAATAGTCATAATTACCAAACTCATTAGCAACTGCTGAATCATCCGCCCAACTTTTACCATCTTCCGCAATACGAAAAATACTTTTCTTATCGTTTATCTGATCATAATCAATACCGCTGAAGTGATGATAGTTCCATATAAAGTCAGAATATTTTCCTTGGCGTCCTGGGAAAGTAAATTTTGTCCATCCTTCAATTTCATACGGTTCGGATATTTCTTTGTTTCGATCATCTTCAGCTACCTCTACTGCCATGAAACGTTCCGTTTCGTCTGCTCCGCCTTTATGGTTCAATACAACGTCTGCATAAACTTGAATTCCATATTTATGAAGTTCTTCTATGGCATCTAATAATTCTTGTTTAGTCCCGTATTTCGTACGAATTCCGCCTTTTTGATCAAATTCACCTAGATCATATAAGTCATATATACCGTAACCTTCATCGTTATGTGTTACCCCTTTAAATACCGGTGGAATCCAGACAGCTGTAATGCCAATGTCGTGTAAATGTGCCGCATCTTCTTTTAGACGCTGCCAATGTTTTCCGTCAGCATCAATATACCATTCAAAATATTGCATCATTGTTCCATTCATAACCATCGTTCTTCCCCCTAAATAAATTCAATAGAATCTATAGTATTAGTACTGTTAAAAAACAAATATAACTAAATCATAAAACTTTATTGATTTAATAGCAATTTTAAAGCTCCAAGGAGTTGGGAATAATAGTAAAGTTCCATATGATAATTCAAATATCTGCTTTTTGAACACAGTACGAAAAGCAATACTAGAAATCTATAAACAAAAGGCCGAACGAGAATGTTATTTTCTCGTTCGGCCTTTAATTGAAGAAACATGGTTAGATAACATTTGTACGGCTCCTATTACCCTATATATGTTTTCGCCATGTATTTCGATTGAACAAAATTAAGATTGGAAAGATTTCCAGCCTTCCTGCTATCATCGCAAATGATAAAACCAGTTTAGAAAAATCACTAGCATGTGCAAAACTTGCTAATGGACCGACAGTACCCAGACCAGGCCCAATATTATTGAAGGTAGCAGCTACTGCACTAAAAGCAGACGTGAAGTCAGGTGCATCAAAACTAATCAGCAGTAACAAAGCAAAAAAGATGATCATGTAAATAACGAAATAATTCGTTACACTATGTTTGACTTCTTTATCTAAAGGCTTCCCTTCATACTTGATCGTCACTATTCTATTAGGATTAGCGTTTCTTTTGAATTCAGAAACGGCTGTTTTCCATAAAATAGCTACTCTGGAAATTTTTAATCCTCCCGCTGTAGAACCAGCACTTGCTCCAAAAAACATCAAGATAAGCAAAACAGTTTGAGAAAATACGGGCCAACTGCCAAAGTCAGCGGTAGAAAAACCAGTGGTAGTGATAATAGATGAAACTGAGAAAAAGACATCACGGAGCATTCTCCAAAAAGAATCATAATGAGAAAAAAGATTTAGGCAAATCAACGTTACGGCTGCTAAAACAATGCCTATGTACCATCTCAGTTCTTCACTTTTAAGCACTTCTTTGATTTGCCCTATCAGCACTAAGTAAAATAAGTTAAAATTCACACCGAAAATCAACATTGAAAAACTTAATACATAATCTATATACGCACTATCGTAAGAAGCAATACTTCCATTTTTGATACCAAACCCTCCAGTACCAGCTGCGCCAAAGGCATGCAATAAGGCATCAAAAAAGTTCATTCCTCCAAAAAGGAGCAAAATCACTACTACAGCAGTCAAAATCAAATAGATTTTATATAAAATACGCGCTGAAGATGAGAGTTTTGAAACCAACTTGCCAAAAACTGGTCCTGGTACCTCAGCTTTCATGATGTGTACAGATTCAGACTCTATTTGAGGCAATATTGCTAAAGCAAATACTAATATTCCCATTCCACCAATCAAATGAGTAAAACTCCTCCAAAATAAAGAAGACTGAGCTAAGGCTTCTACATCAGTCAAAATGCTTGATCCAGTAGTTGTAAAACCGCTGCTGGTTTCAAAAAAAGCATCAATCAATCTAGGTATATCTCCGTTTATCACAAACGGAAGTGAACCGAAAAATGATAGCAAGATCCATGATAAAGAAACAATTATAAATCCTTCTTTAGCAAACATGTTCTTTTTAATCGGCTTTTTACTGCTTAGTAAATAACCAATAGTCAGTAACAGTAAACTAATAGATAAAAAACTAAACGGATATTTCCATTCTTCTCGATAAATCAAACTGACTACCAATGGAGCGACTAATAGTATTGCTTCTACTTGCAATAGTCTCCCAATCGTATATTTTACCATGCTAAAATTCAATTGTGCTGCTCCTTTATTTTAAAATATCGTCTATATCATCATATTTTTTTTCTTTTGTAATCACAATAATATGATCATTTGGTTTGATTACGTCTTGTCCACCTGGAACGATCAATTTTTTCCCTCTAATGATATACGCAATCAACAAATGATTTTTTATTGGCAAAATTTCTAACGGCTTATTTATGACACGACTAGTTTCTTTCACTTTAAATTGGAGAGCCTCTACTTGATTGTCTGCTAATCTGAATAAAGCTTCTACATTTGAAACAGATGTGTTCGTTAATGAACGGACAAATTGTAAAATACTATTAGCAATCACTCTCTTTGGAGTCACAACTGTTTGCAGTCCCATAGTCCCAAATATTTTCAACAACAGTGTTCTATTCACCTTCGTCACGATTTTCTTCACATTTTTTTGAGAAGCGTATAAGGATGTAATGATGTTTTCTTCATCAACACCTGTTAAGCTGATAAATACATCATAGGCTTCCAGACGTTCTTCTTCTAAAAACTCTTGATCCGTACCATCTCCGTGAATGACCATAATGTTAGGAAAAACATCACTTAACTCTCTCGCTTTTTCCGGATCATTTTCAATGACTTTTATGTCCATTTTATACTCTTTTAACATATTGATTAGATAGTACGTGATACGTCCTCCGCCAACAATCAAAACTGATTTCATTTTAGCTCGATTGTCTCCAATCAGCTTATAAAACTTGTTCACCTCTTTTAATGAGCTGACAACAAAAATATGATCTCCTTCTCTTAGAAAATCATCTCCAGAAGGAATAAGCACTTCATCGCCCCGTTGAATAATAGCCACTAAGATATTCCCATAACGTGTTCTAAAATTCTTTAAACTCATATCTCGTAAAGGACTATTTGCCTTAATCTTTAGTTCTACTATATTCACTCGATTATTAGCAAATGATTCTACACTTAATGCAGTAGGATATTTGATTACTTTCATAATATCTTTTGCTGATTCTAGTTCAGGAGTAATCATCATTGTAATTCCAAGGCTTTCTCTTACGAAATCCAGATGCTTTGTATATTCTGGATTTCTCACTCGAGCAATCGTATATTTGGCTCCTAATTTTTTAGCAATCGTAGCCGACATAATATTGATTTCATCTTGTGACGTTACCGCAATGAATATATCGCATTTTGGAACATTGGCTTCCATTTGCAAATCATAACTAGCTCCATTTCCAACTATGCCTGTTATATCATATTTGCTAATCAGGGCGTTCAATCTTTTACTATTTTTTTCCATCAATATAATGTCATTCCCCTCAGACGAAAGTTCAGAGCATAAAACTTCTCCAACTTTTCCGCCTCCAGCAATGATAATATTCATAAGTATTCTTCCTCCTAATATGATTGCATTATAACTGCAACAATAATTGGTAATGGTATGTGCTGTTAAATAATTACTCATTCAAATAAAAAATAAAAAGTGGTCAACAGATGTATTCTAGCAGAATGAGTAGAAAATACAATGATTCTATGAAATATTATTTCCTGGGAAATAATATCAGTTTTATATATGTACTTATTATCAACTTTCGATCTGCATAACTAAGCTCTAAAACAGCAGCTATTGAATCAATTTATATCTTATAACCTTTTAAAAATAAAAAAAGAGATAGCACACGTTTTTACATGCTTTCGCATTAACGTATAACTATCTCATGGATTTGGCTATCCAATATATGGGCTGTGGGGGGCTCGAACCCTCGACCCGCTGATTAAGAGTCAGCTGCTCTGCCAACTGAGCTAACAACCCGTTCGTATCACAGTAAAAAAATTATAGCACATCTTTTTACTGTGATGCAATTTTTTTTATCATTAAATCTGGAATTATTCATTGCTGTTTATTAGTTGAGATTCTGTGACGAACTCAAACAATTCAGCAGATTGATTCTTATTGAGTTGAATATATTTTTCTTGTTCTTCTATTACAAGCTCAACTTGGTCCTTATTTGGACTGATCCATAGATCATAATTCGAACCAATCGACTGATCATCGCCTTCAAATTGAGATTTGTAATGCGGAGGCTGTGTCATTAATACGACTCCATTTTTCCATCGTACATCTTCTAGTAACTCCGCTGCTTTTTTTACGACATCATTATCCGTTATTTCTTTAAATAACTCGTATTGATCTTCTTCTCCCACGCGCTTTTGCACTATGATTTTATTTCCCGAAGAATTGGCTTCGTTTGAACAGCCTGTCATAAAAATTGAAAAAAACACTATACAGATCATCAAATATTTTGTGATTTTCAACAACAACACCCCTTTACTAAGGAGAAGCTTGTTAGTAAATCAACCTTAAATAAAACACGTCTGTAATTTTATTTTACATCAAAATATTCAATAATCAATAACGTTAATAAAAGAACTTGTTTTTATTCCTATTGTCTTATCCTTCAGACCAAATATCTTCTAAAATATTCGTTTGTTCTCGACCAGGTCCTACTGAGAAAGTAGAAATACGAACACCGACCAGCTCAGAGATACGATTTACATAATTACGAGCATTTTCTGGCAATTCTTCTAAAGAACGGCAGTTAGTAATATCTTCATTCCAGCCTGGTAACTCTTCATAAATTGGTGTGCACTCTGCTAGTTCTTTTAAGCTTGCTGGATAATGCAAGATTTTTTCTCCATTACGCTCATAAGCTGTACAAATTTTAACCGTGTCCAATCCGCTTAACACATCAATAGAATTCAAAGACAGATTCGTAATACCTGAAACACGTTTTGAATGACGCATCACCACAGCATCAAACCATCCAATACGACGCGGACGTCCAGTTGTTGTACCGTATTCTTTTCCAATATCTCGAATTCTTTGGCCGATTTCATCATGCAGCTCAGTAGGGAAAGGACCGTCTCCTACACGAGACGTATAAGCTTTACATACGCCAACTACTTTATTGACTTTTGACGGACCAACTCCGCTTCCTATAGTAACTCCGCCTGCTACAGGATTAGAAGAAGTCACAAATGGATAAGTTCCTTGATCGATATCCAGCATAACCCCTTGCGCGCCTTCAAATAATACATTTTTCCCAGCATCTAATGCCTCATTCAAAATTACTGAAGTATCTGTCACATATTTTTTGATTTCTTGACCATATTGATAGTACTCTTCAAAGATGTCTTCAAAAGCAATTTCTGTTGAGTCATATAATTTAGTAAACAATCTATTTTTTTCTTCTAAGTTTCTGCGCAATTGTTCTTCAAATAATTCTTTGTCTAGTAAATCGGCAATACGGATTCCTACTCGAGAAACTTTGTCCATATAAGCTGGACCAATTCCCTTAATGGTAGTCCCTATTTTGTTTTCGCCTTTAGATTCTTCTTGCAATTGATCCAATTGAATGTGATAAGGCAATATGACATGAGCTCGATCTGATATTCTTAAATTATCTGTACTGATTCCTCTTTCATGCAAATAAGCCAATTCTTTAATCAGAGCTTTAGGATTTACAACTACTCCGTTCCCTATGACGCTGATTTTTTTTGAAGAGAAAATTCCAGAAGGAATCAGATGAAGTTTATATGTTACTCCACCAAATACAATGGTGTGTCCTGCATTATCTCCACCTTGATAACGAGCAATTACTTCAGCATTTTCACTCAAAAAATCTGTGATTTTTCCTTTACCTTCATCGCCCCATTGCGTACCGACCACTACTACAGAAGACATATAAACACCTCATTCATATTTTTAAAAATCCTTTAGTAGTGTACCAAGAAAGAGACTACTATTCAATAAAAAACGAATATTAATATCTTTTTTATTGAAAAAACAGTTCAAAAGCGAACTATTTTCAATAAAACAATAATAAAAAAGCTTATAAACGAACGTGAGCGTTCATTTATAAGCTTTCGATTATTGCGGGATAGCATCTTCAGGATAATAAGATAAAGAAGAAAACTTATTATACTCTTTGATAAACAGTAACTTGACTGTTCCCCTTGCACCACTTCTGTTTTTTTCAATAATGACTTCAATAACATTATCTTCATCTGCTTCACTATTATCATCATCATTGTCTTGACCTTCTCGATCGTAATAATCATCACGGTAAAGAAAAGCAACAATATCCGCATCTTGTTCAATAGATCCTGATTCTCGAATATCACTTAAAACAGGTCTTTTATCTTGTCTTTGTTCTACACCACGAGACAATTGAGACAGCGCAATAACAGGAACCTTCAATTCTTTGGCTAATTTTTTCAATTGACGAGAGATCTCTGATACTTCTTGCTGACGGCTTTCTTTACCAGTCCCTTCAATCAATTGAAGGTAGTCAATTAAAATAAGCCCCAAGTTGCCTTTTTCTTGTTTTAATCGACGACATTTCGCTCTAATTTCCGCTACACGTATTCCTGGTGTATCGTCAATATAAATACTCGCTTTAGACAAACTACCCATGGCGATGATCAAACTTTGCCATTCTTCTTCTGTTAAGTTACCCGTTCTTAAATGACTGGCGTCTATGCTTCCTTCAGAACACAGCATACGGTTAACAAGAGACTCAGCACCCATCTCCAAACTGAAGATAGCTACTGTTTCATCTGTTTTAGTTCCAACGTTCTGTGCAATATTCAAAGCAAATGCCGTTTTACCAACGGCTGGTCTAGCTGCAAGAATGATCAATTCTTCTTTTTGCAGCCCGGCGGTCATCTTATCCAACAATTTATAACCAGTGGGTAACCCCGTGATTTCTTCATCGTTTTGATACAGTTGATCAATTTGAGCCACAGTAGAGTTCAAGATGTCTGAAATGGACAAAAAACCTGTCCTGCTTCGTCTTTCAGAAACTTCTAAGATACTTCGTTCAGCATCATCTAAAATCGAAGCAACCTCATCAGATTCTTCATATCCTTTAGCAACGATTTCCGTAGCGGTATGGATTAAATTCCGCAGAATAGACTTTTGTTCAACGATTTTTGCATAATACTCCATATTAGCTGCAGTAGGAACCGCAACCGCTAAATCTGCTAAGTAAGGGATTCCGCCCACATCTTCTAATTGATTTTTTGATTCTAGTGCGTTTGTTACCGTAACAATATCAATTGCTTCATTTTCATCGTTCAAATTCATCATCGCTTGAAAAATCAACTGATGTCCGCGTCTATAAAAGTCTTTTGCTTCAATAAACTCTAAAGCACCAACTAATGTATCCGCATCTAAAAAGATAGATCCTAGTACTGCTTGTTCAGCTTCAATACTCTGTGGTGGTAAACGATCTTGGAATGCTTCATTTGCCAAGTTTTTCTACTTCCTTTCAAACACATAAGAAATCGTATTTCCTATCCGATGTTTTCTGTCATTATTCTAACTCAAAAGAATTAAGAATACAATCCAATATAGCGAACACTTGTTCAGTTTTGTTTATAGTTTAATTATTTTGCCACAAGACAAACTAAGCTAGCCAAAATATAATTGGTTCTATAATTTTTAGTGTTGGTGAAGAAAAATCACTAGCACTCTTTTTTGGCAAAAAAATAGAGACATGTGGAGATTTTCGATAGAATGAAGTTACTACACAACCACTCTAAAGGAGAATCTCACATGTCCTACTCTCATTCTATAAGAACTTCACTGAATTTGAAAGATATAAACATTCAATTTGAAAAAGAATTTTGTAAAGATATTCAGCTAAAAGAGCGGTCTGCTAAAGCTTTCTATGCTACATTAACTTACACACCTGAACGGTGTCCCAACTGCGGCATGAAGAAAAAAGAGTACTCTATTATCAAACATGGGTATAAAGAATCGCGCATTACCTTAAACAGTCCGACTCACTACCCTACTTATTTGTTTTTGAAAAAACAACGTTTTTTCTGTAAGCAATGTGCGTCTACCTTTTCTGCGGAAACAGACGAAGTGGCTCGTCATTGTTTTATTTCAAAGCAAACAAAACAGTCCATTGCGATTGAAGCAGCGGATAAAATTTCTGAAAAAGATTTGGCTAAACGGCACCATGTTAGTGTTGCATCCACCTCGAGAATCTTGGAGTTGTTAGGAAACCACTATAAATTGAATACCGAATGGCTTCCTGAGAACCTTTGTTTTGATGAATTTAAATCGGTCTCTAAGAAGTTAAGCTTTATTTATATGGACGCTGAAACGCACCAAGTACTCGATGTTCTCCCTGATAGAAAACTGACAACCTTACGGCTGCATTTTGGAAGATATGCTTACAAAACTCGGTTAAAGGTTAAAACTATCGTTATTGATATGAATGCACCTTATTTTACTTTAATCAACGAACTCTTTCCCAAGGCAAAAATCATTATTGACCCGTTTCATTTAGTCCAGCTCATCAGTCGCTCGATGAATCAAACAAGAGTAGCCTTAATGAACTCTTACCGAACCTCTGATGGAGAAGAGATGAAAAAGTATCGTAAGCTAAAAAACTACTGGCCGCTCGTCTTAAAAAAAGAGAAAAATCTTCATTCCTTTGACTACACTTACCAACGCTTATTCAAAGGAATGAAAACACAACGAGGAATTGTCGATTACTTATTGGATTTAGGAGACACCTTTAAGGTGACCTATGACTTTTATCAACGCCTATTATACGCCTTTGATAAGCAAGACTACGCCATGTTTAATGATTGTTTAAAATCAGCTCCTAAAGGGCTCTCCTCTTATATGAAAACTAGTTTACGAACGCTTAAAAAATACCAGATCTACGTAGAAAACACGTTTTCTTATCCCTTCACAAATGGACCGTTAGAAGGGACGAATAACAAAATCAAAGTATTGAAGCGAATTGCTTTTGGTTTTCGTCGTTTTACCAAGTTTAAAACCCGTATTCTTTTATCTTGTAATACGGTTCAAAAATAGCAATAGAGTATTCAAACGACTAGGTTTGAATACTCTATTGGATACTTCATTTTATTGAATTATTTTCTTACCAACACTATTTGACAAAGAGCCATATAATTTAGGCTAGCTTACTTAGTCTTACAATCCATTTATTCTATTTGCTATTCGGATACTACTCGAACCGTAATTTCCGCTACGACTTCAGGATGGATTTTAACATCCATTGTTTGAGTTCCTAACGAACGCATTGGAACATTCAGTTCAATTTTTCTTTTATCTAATTCAACGTTCAATTGGCTTTTAGCTGCCGAAGCAATTTGTTTTGTAGTTACTGATCCAAATAAGCGTCCATCATCAGCAGCTTTAGATTTGATTTCAATTACGTTTTCTTCTTTTTCTAGGAAAGCCTTCAGTTCTTTTGCTTCTTTTAAAATTTCAGCTTCCTGTTTCTCTTCAGCTTTTTTCTTTCCTTTTAACTCACTTACACTAGATGGCGTTGCTTCTTTAGCCAATCCTTTTTTGAAAAGAAAGTTAGAAGCATATCCGTTTGGAACTTCTTTTACTTCTCCTTTTTTTCCTTTACCTTTAACATCTTGTAGAAAAATTACTTTCATATTGTTGCATCCTCCTTGGTAGAATAATGTGCTAATATAGCCTCGTGAAGTTGCGTTCTAGCTTCACTGACTAAAGTATTTTCTAATTGAGTAGCTGCGTTGGATAAATGCCCTCCGCCGCCTAGTTCTTCCATGATTACTTGAACATTTATTTCTCCTAAGCTTCGAGCACTGATACCTATGCGATCATCTTGTCGTTTGAAGATAACAAAAGCCGCATCTACATTCGTCATAGAAAGCATTGTATCCGCAGTTTGCGCTGCTACTACTGTATCATACTTTTTGTTTTCTTCACCAGTAACAACTGCTATATTATCTGTCACAAATTCCATCGATTCTATCAAATGGCTGCGCAATAAGTACGTATCCGCATCTTCTTTTAATAATCGTTGGATTAGAACAGCATCTGCCCCACATGAACGAAGATAACTAGCAGCATCAAACGTTCTAGAACCCGTGCGTAAAGAGAAACTCTTAGTGTCTACTACGATTCCACCCAGCATAGCAGTAGCCTCAAGCTTAGTAATCGACTCTGCTTCTTGAGATTGGTATTCAAACAACTCTGTGACCAATTCAGCTGTCGACGAAGCATAAGGTTCTATATAAACCAACGCTGGATTATTTGGAAATTCTTCTCCTCGACGATGATGGTCAATGACCACTACTCTGTTTTTTTGCTTCAGTAAATTCGGAGCGATTCCCATAGATGGTCGATGGAAGTCGACTAAAATAATAAGTGTATTTTTTGTCATCATCTCTTCAGCTACTTCTGGTGTAATAATGTAACGGCTGATTTGATTGTCTGTTTCTATTTCTTCCAATAACTTTTCAATGTCATGACTGTATTGTTTTGGTTCAACTACTATCCAAGCTTCCTTATTATTCATTTGGGCGATTCTTCTAATCCCTAACGCAGAACCTATAGCATCCATGTCAGGATTCACATGCCCCATAACAACTACTTGATCAGCTTGTTTCATCAATTCTTGTAAAGCTTGACTAATCATCCGAGAGCGAACGCGTGTTCTCTTCTCCATTGGATTTGTCTTACCACCGTAATAACGCATTTCACCTGAAAGAGATTTGATTACCGCTTGGTCTCCACCACGACCTAAAGCTAAGTCCAAGTTGCTTTGAGCCAAACTAGCTAATTCATCTAAATTCTCATCTTCTTTATCTGCTTCAGTGTAGGCAACACCAATACTTAAAGTTAATGGAATATTCTGTTTAGACGTTTTTTCTCGTATTTGATCGAGTATACTAAAGTTCTCTTTTTCCATACGCTCTAAAGATTTACGATGCATAAATACGATAAAACGATCTTCAGATACACGCTTCAAGTAAATTCTGTGTTGTTTTGCCCAATTAGATAATTGAGTCGTAATGAAAGTATTGATACTAGAAATATTTCTATCCGTCATCCCTTGCACGATTTCATCGTAATTATCGACGAATATGTTTCCTAGAACAAACTTTTCATCCTGATACCTTTTTTTAATTTGACTGTACTCTGAAATATCCATCAAATAAATAACTTTGATGTCTTCTTGAATAATGATTCGATAACTCTTGTCTCCCCACACGATCGTGGATGCATTATCCGCATAACTTTTTTGAATCAGTTGATTCAATTCTTCATCGATTTCCTCAATTTTCTTCCCTAATACTTCTTCTTGATATCCTATATGAGATTGAAAATAGGGGTTTGTCCACTGAACTTTATATTCTTCATCAAATAAAATAATACCAATGGGCATTTTAATTAAGGCTTCTTGCTCACCACGTTTAATGCGATAAGAAAGATCTTCGATATATTTATTGATTTTTTCAATCAATCGTTGTGAAAAAACATAAAGTAAAGATAAGAAAACAAGAAAAATTATAAGCATGACAAGTCCTATGCTGATATTAGAAAAAAACCCTAATATAATAATAACCAATTGCATCAAGATTAATACTCCTACAGATATCTTAACGTTCTCGTTTTTTAAAAATTGAGGGAGTTTTTCATCTGTTAGTTTGCTTTTCATTTATAACTCCTTTTCCTTTTCATCTCTGTTTGCCGCTCCATTCTATTCTACCATTTATCGAATTAAGATACTAGAACGTTTATACAGTCTCTAAGGCTTCTCACTCTTAGGAATCAGCCCACTACTCCTCCTTAGAATCTCAGCTTAATCTTTACCAGCAGTTATTGTTTCATATAATTTCTTACTCAAATGTTTCACATGAAACATTTGAGTACAAAAATTAAAAAGACCGTGAAAGTGTAAGCTCACGGTCTTTAATACAGTTTGTTTTTATTCAGCTGTAACGAATGGTAATAATCCCATAACACGTGCACGTTTGATAGCTTTAGTCAACTTACGTTGGTTTTTAGCATATGTTCCAGTTACACGACGAGGTAAAATTTTACCACGCTCTGAGATAAATCTTTTTAGAAGTTCGACATCTTTGTAATCTACTTTTTCAATGTGATTAGCAGCAAAGAAATCAACTTTACGGCGCTTACGTCCGCCTCTGCGTTGTTGAGCCATTTCATTTCCTCCTTTAATTATCGATTATTAGAACGGTAAATCATCATCAGAGATATCAATAGGTTGTCCGCTTGATTCAAAAGGATCAGAGCTTCCAAAGTTTTGATAGTCTTTTGCAGGAGTTTGTTGGGATTGTGATCTATTCTGATTAGTATTAAAAGAATTAAAGTTTTTAGAAGAAGGCGCTGATCCATTGTCCTCTACTCGTCGTTGATCTGTAACAGATTTCGGTTCAAGCATTGAAAAATTATCTACTACTACTTCAGTAACATAAACTCTTTGACCTTGTTGATTATCGTAAGACCGTGTTTGAATACGACCCTCTACACCAACTAATGATCCTTTTTTAGTGAAATTTGCTAACGTTTCAGCAGTTTTTCTCCAAGCAACACAGTTGATGAAGTCTGCTTCACGTTCTCCACTTTGATTAGTGAATTGTCTATTTACAGCTACTGTAAAAGAAGCAACAGCTGTTCCATTAGACGTATATCGTAAATCTGCATCTTTAGTCATTCTTCCAACTAACACAACATTATTAATCACTACATCCGCTCCCTTCAAATTGTTTCACGTGAAACAATTAAATTAGTCGTCTTCTCTAACGATCATATGGCGTAAGATATTTTCATTAATCTTAGCTAAGCGATCAAATTCATTGATAGCCGCTGCATCTGAAGAAGTTAAATGTACGAGACGGTATAAACCTTCTCTGTAACCTTTAATTTCGTATGCTAAACGACGTTTCGCCCAGTCTTTAGATTCTGTTACCTCAGCACCATTATCTTTTAAAATGTTATCGAAGCGTTCTACTAAAGCTGTTTTTTCAGCCTCATCGATATTAGGACGGATAATGTATAAAATTTCGTATTTTGCTGTTTGACTCATCTTGACTGTCACCTCCTTGTGGACTTTGGCCCTTTTTTTGCAAAAAGAGCAAGGAGAGTATTCTAACGAGTAGATTACTCACGTCTAATTAGTATATAGCTTTTTTTGCCAATTGTCAATATTTTTGTCAGATTGTTTCTTTTTTATTTTTTGTCAAAAAAAAGATACTAGAGATTTTCTCTAGTACCTTTTTTGAGACGATTAAATTTTTAAAACTGACTTTTAATCTTCTGTTTCACTATCCAATTCATTGATAATTTCTGCATCTTCTACTTCTATTTCCACTTCATCAGCAACTTCTGGACTAATTTCAGTATCTGTATTCAATTCAGAAAGTACTTCTTCCTCTTCTTCTGGTTCAACTTTCGCCATTGAAGAAACTAGAACACCTTCTGCTAGACGCATCAAACGAACTCCTAAAGTTGAGCGGCCGGTTTGAGAGATCGTTCCCGCACCGATACGAATAATGATTCCAGAATTCGTGATCAGCATGATGTCTTCTTCCCCATTAACAGTCGTCAAACCAACTAATTTACCATTTTTCTCTGTAATGTTAGCCGTTTTAACACCTTTTCCGCCGCGTCCGCGAATAGCATATTCACTTGCAGCTGTACGTTTACCATAACCATTTTCAGTAATGACCAACACTTCTGAATCGTCTTTCAACAGATCCATCCCTACAACGAAATCATTTTCAGCTACACGGATACCGCGGACTCCTCGTGCTGTACGTCCCATATTTCTAACTTTACTTTCATGGAAACTTACCGCTAAACCTTCGTGTGTTCCGATAATGATGTTTTGATTTCCATCTGTTACCGATACTTTCATCAATTCATCATCTTCGTTTAACGAAATTGCTCTTAAACCATTACTGCGGATATTGGCAAATTCAGTAACAGACGTTCTCTTAACAGTTCCTTTTCGAGTAGTAAAGAACAGATATAGACCTTCTTCAGCTTCTCCTCGAACGTTAATAACCGCTTGAATGCTTTCTCCAGAATCTATTCCCAATAAGTTGATAGCTGGGATACCTTTGGCTGTACGACCGTATTCTGGGATTTCATAAGCTTTAGAACGGTATACTTTTCCTTTATTGGTAAAGAACAGCAAAGTATCATGCGTTGAACATGAAACAAGTGTTTCAATAAAGTCATCATCGTTTACGCCCATACCTTGAACGCCTCGACCGCCTCGATTTTGGATTTTGAATTCAGAACTTGCCAAACGTTTTACATATCCTTTATTTGTCAATGTAATTACGACATTTTCTTCTTCGATCAAGTCTTCATCTTCAATACTTAACAATTCTCCGACTAGTAATTCAGTACGGCGTGCATCTCCATGTTTTTCTTGAACGTCAGCTAATTCTTCTTTGATGATTTGGTGAACTCGTTCAGGTCTAGCTAATATATCAGTCAAATCTGCAATCAAAGCAGATAAGTCTAAGTATTCGCCTTCGATTTTTTCACGTTCCAAACCAGTTAAACGAACCATACGCATATCTAATATTGCTTGAGCTTGTTTCTCAGATAAACCAAAACGACTGATCAATGTTTCTTTAGCCAAATCAGCTGTTTGTGAGCCACGAATAATAGAAATGATCTCATCAATATGATCTAACGCGATTCTTAAACCTTCTAAAATATGCGCTCTTGCTTCTGCTTTTCGCTTGTCAAAAGCTGTTCTTCTGCGGATAACGATTTCTTGGTGTTTTAAATACTCTTCTAAAATGCTCTTCAAGCCTAATACTTTAGGCTCTCCATTAACGATAGCCAGCATGTTGAATCCAAAAGAAGTTTGTAAAGAAGTCATTTTGTACAAGTTGTTTAAAACTACGCTGGCACTGACGTCTCTGCGCACATCGATGACAATCCGCATTCCGTCACGGTCTGATTCGTCACCCAAATCTGTAATACCTTCTAAACGTTTGTCACGAGCTAATTCAGCAATTTTTGCCACTAATCTCGCTTTATTGACCATGTAAGGAATTTCAGAAACAATGATTCGTTCTTTTCCGTTTTTCAATGTTTCAATATCTACTTTAGCTCGTAAAGTAATCGAACCTTTACCAGTTTCATAAGCTTTTCTGATACCTGATTTTCCTATAACCAATCCACCTGTTGGAAAATCTGGTCCAGGAACAGCTTCCATCAAATCAGCTGTTGTAGCTTCAGGGTTATCCATTAATATTTGTAATCCTGAAATGATTTCCGCTAAGTTGTGCGGCGGAATATTCGTTGCCATACCAACTGCGATACCTGTGGCACCATTAACCAGCAAGTTTGGAAAACGAGCCGGCAAGATTTCAGGTTCACGTTCTGAACCATCATAGTTGTCGATAAAGTCAACGGTATCTTTATTCAAATCACGCAACATTTCCATAGCAACTTTAGATAAACGGGCTTCCGTATAACGCATAGCTGCCGCTCCGTCTCCATCCACTGAACCAAAGTTTCCGTGTCCATCTACTAAAGGAGTACGGTAACTAAAGTCTTGGGACATCCGAACCATTGATTCATAAATGGCGCTATCTCCATGGGGATGATATTTCCCCATAACGTCCCCAACAATACGAGCCGATTTTTTATAAGCTTTATCCGGTGTTACCCCTAATTCGCTCATACCGTACAAAATACGACGGTGTACAGGTTTTAATCCATCACGAACATCTGGTAATGCTCTGGCTACGATAACACTCATCGCATAATCAAGGAAAGACTTACGCATCTCTTTCGATAGATTAATGTCTTCTACTTTTCCATCATATTGATTTTCTACCAATTCTTTTCATCCTCCTTGATTAAATGTCTAGGTTTTGAACATATTTAGCGTTGTCTTCAATAAATTCTCGTCTTGGTTCTACCCGGTCTCCCATTAACATATCCAATACTTTGTCTGCATCTGCTGCATCTTCAACCGTTACACGAAGCATTCTTCTGTTGTCAGGGTTCATAGTTGTATCCCATAATTGCTCAGCATCCATTTCTCCAAGACCTTTATACCGTTGAATACCAGGTTTAGGACTTGCAGGAATACTTGCCAAGTAGTTTTCCAACTCTTCATCACTATCTAAATAAGCTACTTTTTTACCTTGTTTTACTTGATACAAAGGCGGTTGAGCAATATAGACATATCCAGCTTCAACAACTGGACGCATGAAGCGGTAGAACAATGTTAGCAATAACGTACGGATATGAGCGCCATCGACGTCCGCATCGGTCATGATCACTAACTTGTGGTAACGTGCTTTAGCGACATCAAACTCTTCTCCAAAACCTGTTCCCATAGCTGTAAATAACGAACGAATCTCTTCGTTTGCTAAAATGCGGTCTAGTGAAGCTTTTTCAACGTTCAATATTTTCCCACGAATCGGTAAAATAGCTTGAAAAATACGTGAGCGTCCTTGTTTAGCAGAACCTCCAGCTGAATCTCCCTCAACGATGAATAACTCACTGATTTCTGGATTTTTGCTTGAGCAGTCTGCTAATTTACCAGGCAAGTTGCTGATTTCCAATCCACTCTTCTTACGTGTTACTTCACGCGCACGTTTTGCAGCAAGGCGCGCTTTTGCAGCCAGTAATCCTTTATCCACGATTTTCTTAGCTACTTGCGGGTTTTCCATCAAGAAGCGGTCAAAATGTGTAGAGAATAAACGGTCTGTAATCGTACGTGCTTCAGAGTTCCCTAATTTAGTCTTCGTTTGTCCTTCAAATTGCGGATCCGGATGTTTGATCGAAACGACAACCGTCAAGCCTTCTCTAACGTCATCTCCGCTTAAGTTGTCTTCGTTTTCTTTCATCAATTTATTTTTACGCGCATAGTCATTCACTACACGAGTCAAAGCTGTTTTAAACCCAGATTCGTGAGTTCCGCCTTCGTAAGTATGGATGTTATTTGCAAAACTCATTAAGTTCGCATGGTATCCATCTGTATGTTGCATAGCTACTTCGACGGTGATTCCTTCTTGTTCGCCTTCTAAGAAAATAGGCTCAGAATAGAGTGTTTCCTTATTTTCGTTTAAGAACTCAACGTAACTCTTGATTCCGCCTTCGTAAAAATACTCCAGCTTTTCTTGTTTTGGATTGCGCTTGTCTTCGATCGAAATAGACAAACCACGGTTCAAGAATGCTAATTCTCGAACACGAACAGCCAATTTATTAAAGTCAAAAGTAGTCGTTTCTTTAAAGATCTGCGGGTCAGGCGTAAAGTGAACAGTAGTACCATGACGATCCGTTTCGCCAACTACCTCTAATTCACTCATAACTTTTCCTCTTGCAAATGATAAATGATATTTTTTTCTATCTTTGTGAATGTATACTTCCAGCGCTGAAGACAAAGCATTAACTACAGAAGACCCTACACCATGCAGTCCTCCTGAAACTTTGTACCCTCCGCCGCCGAATTTCCCACCAGCATGCAAGATAGTAAATACTGTTTCAACAGCAGGACGTCCAGTCTTTTCTTGGATATCTACTGGAATCCCACGTCCATTATCTTCAACGGTGATGCTTTCATCGACTTCTATAGTGACGCTGATTTGATCAGCAAATCCAGCTAAAGCTTCATCAATTGAGTTGTCTACGATTTCCCATACTAAGTGGTGCAATCCTTCGCTGCTTGTTGAGCCGATATACATCCCAGGACGTTTACGTACAGCTTCTAGTCCCTCTAAAACTTGAATTTGACTCGCATTATAATCTTTAGCTAACTCATCTCTGCTTCTTATTTCCTCTGCCACTCTTATTCACTCTCCATTTCTACTTGTCCGTGATCAATGTTAAATACTCTTGGAGCTTCGATCAGGTTTTTCTCAATGCCATCCAGACTTGTAGTGGTTAAAAAAGTTTGGACTTTATTTTGAATCGCCTTTAATAAATGTGTTTGTCTACTGTCATCTAACTCTGATAAAACGTCATCCAGCAGCAATACTGGATATTCTCCAGTCATTTCTTGCATCAAATTGATCTCTGCTAATTTCACGCTGAGAGCTGTCGTTCGTTGCTGACCTTGAGATCCGTATGTTTGGACGTTTTTTTCGTTCACATAAAATTTCAAATCATCGCGGTGCGGCCCAGTGAGTGTTGTACGCTGTTCCAATTCTCTCGTTTTATTTGCTTTGTAGGCGTCCATTAAATTCAAGTAATTTGAATCCTTATCAGTGGGATTATCTAACTGAATATTCGAGTGGTACTGAATCTCTAATACCTCTTTTTGCTTAGAGATCTCTTGGTGGATGGGCTGTGCCCAGTTTTGCAATTGCTCCACAAATAAAAAACGCTCCGCTAAAATCGAAGCACCATGGACAGCCACTTGTTCAGTTAACACCTCTAAAAATGTTAAATCAGACGCTTGTTTCATACTGAGTTGTTTCAAATATAAATTTCGAGATTTTAAAACATGCTGATACTCTACTAAATGGTGAAGATACACTGGACTCATTTGGCCTAATTCCATATCTACAAATTTTCTTCGCACAGAAGGCGATCCTTTGACCAAAGATAAATCTTCTGGCGCAAATAAAATCACATTTAAATTCCCAATATATGAACTCAATTTCTTTTGTTCTAAGTGATTTAATCGCGCTTGTTTGCCTTTTTTAGACAGCACGATTTCCAACGGGAAAGAAGAGTTCTTTTTTTGAACTCTGCCGCTGATTTTAGCAAAATCTTTTTCCCATTGGATCAATTCTTTATCACTGGAAGTTCGATGACTTCTGGCCATAGCCAAAACATAGATAGCTTCCATCAAATTCGTTTTCCCTTGGGCATTTTCTCCCAAAAAAACGTTGATACCATCTGAAAATTGCACTTCTGCATCGTGGTAATTGCGATAATTAGTCAGTTTCATGTCTTTTATGAACATTAGCGCGTTTCCTCAGAAGTATCCTCTGAAGTTTCTTTTTGGATAAAGTAAGTTCCTTCTCCTGGAATTTCAACGATTGATCCTGGATAAAGTTTTTTACCTCTGCGATTTTCCAACTCATCGTCCAGATATACAGTATTTTCAGCTAAAAAATGCTTCGCCATCCCTCCACTGGAAATGATGTCAACGCGTTTCAATAACTGGCCAAGTGTAATAAAATCTTCGTCTATTAAAATTGTTTCTTTCATCGTTTCACCTGCTTTTCAATAAAATAAGCGTGGAACGTAAAAAATCCACGCATATCTCTTTATGTCTTACTACTATTATACTCTTTTTTTAGGTATTTTACAAATTTATCTTAAAATAAGCACGTTTCTTTCGATTTTTGTTAAAAACGATGGAAATTGCCAAAAAGACTAAAAATAGCTAGAAACGGAAAATTTGCCTATATAAAACCACTTGCATAAAAAAACACTGTTTGAGATGAATTGTCTCAAACAGTGTTTTAATCTTGATTTAATTTTTAAAATGTTCGAACAGGTGTAATCAATTGAACAAATTCTTTTCCATCTTCAGAAGGTACAATGACAAATGGACGGATTGGCGAAGTGAATTTCACTAAAATATCGGATTGCCCAAATGTACGTAACGCATCTTTCATATAGTCCGGATTAAAGGACAATTCAATTTCTTCTCCTTGGAAAGATTGGAAATGAATTTCTTCTTGTACATTTCCAATTTCAGGAGAATTTCCAGAAATTTCCACTTTATCTTTTGAGACAGACAATTTGACCACGTTGTTTTTACCTTCATGAGATAGTAATGAAGCACGTTCGATTGAACCTAATAATGATGTAGCGTTAAATACTACGCTGGTAGAGCTGGTATCCGGAATCAATCGTTGAGTTTCAGGATAAATTCCTTCCAGTAAACGAGTGTAGAAATACAAGTTTTCTGTTTTAAACAAAACTTGGTTTTCTGTGATCATCATTTCTGCAGTTTCTGCATCCTCTTCTAGAATTTTTGCTAATTCAATCAAACTTTTTCCAGGGATGATAATTTTATATTTTTGTCGAGCTTGTTCTTCACTCATCTCCAAAGGAATGATTCGTTGACTTAAACGGTGGCTATCAGTAGCTACAGCTGACAAAGTATTGTTTTCAATCACAATATTCACACCAGTTAAGATAGGACGGCTTTCATGCGTTGATGTTGCAATAACCGTTTGAGAAATCACTTGTTTGAACAAGTTAACATTCAAAATAAAAGATTCATTGCTGTCAATGACAGGCAAATGTGGATAATTGTTTGGATCTAATCCATTGATCGTAAATGAAGCTGATGCTGATGTGATCAATGTTTGGAAATGATCCAGTACTTCAATCGTCATTTTGTCATCAGGTAGTTTACGGACGATTTCGTTGAAGAAACGAGCTTGTAAAATAATCCCGCCAGTTTCCATAATTTCTAATTGATTTTTTTCGTCTTCAACAGGGATAAAGGCTTCGATTGAAATATCTGAGTCGCTACCTGTTAATGTAAGTCCTTCATTATTCGCAATAATTTTTACACCCGTTAGGATAGGAATTGTCGTTTTAGATGAAATAGCTCTTTGAACATCTGCTAAGCTGTTTAAAAAAGCACTTCGATTGATTGTAAACTTCATAAAATGAACCTCCGACTGTTTATTTTTAATAGAGTAATTACTTTAGTAATAGTAGTAGGGCTTGTTGATACTGTGGAAAACAAAAACCAACTCAAGAAACACAAGGTTTTCCACATGTTGATAACCTGTGGAAAGTTTTGGGAAAACATCTCGAGTTATACACAGTGGATAATCAGCTAAAAGTTTTTTTCAGTTCACTGATTTCTTTTTTCAGTTGATCATTTGTTGTCAAAGCTTGGGCAATTTTCTCATAAGCATGAATAACGGTCGTATGATCTTTCCCGCCAAATTCAGCTCCTATTTTAGGTAGAGATGAAGATGTCAATTCTCTTGATAAGTACATTGCGATTTGACGCGGCACTACGATAGATTTTACCCGCTTCTTACCTTTTAAATCGATCATAGAGATTTGGTAGTATTTGCTGACAGCTGCTTGGATATCTTTGATCGTGATGGTTGTTGGTTTTGAAGAAGGCAGCATACTTTTCAGTGCATCAGCAGCTAAACTTGTAGTAATTTCACGACTTTCAATGGCTGCATAAGCTTGTACGCGTACTAAAGCTCCTTCAAGTTCTCGAATATTTGAATCGATTTGTCCAGCAATGTAGCTCAATGTATCATCAGGAATTTCCAATCTTTCTGCATTAGCTTTTTTACGCAAGATCGCAATTCTTGTTTCTAGATCCGGCGGTGTGATATCGACTGACAAGCCCCAAGCAAAACGGGATACTAACCGTTCCTGCAATTTAGGAATCTCGTTTGGCAAACGATCACTTGTCAAAACGATTTGTTTTCGATCATCGTATAATGCGTTAAAAGTATGGAAAAACTCTTCTTGTGTTCCCTCTTTATCTGCGAAAAATTGAATATCATCGACCAATAACAAATCGACGCTTCGATATTCTTGTCGAAATTTTTCTTGTGTTTTGTTTTGAATGGAATTGATAAAATCATTCGCAAAAGTTTCGCTACTGACATATTTTACTTTTGCATCAGGGTTTAATAACAACATTTGGTGTCCGATGGCATGCATCAAATGGGTTTTTCCTAATCCAACTCCTCCATAGAAGAATAGCGGATTGTATATTGTTCCTGGTTCTTCCGCTACAACAAGAGCTGCCGCGTGGGCCATTTGATTCCCTTTTCCAATAACAAACGTATCAAAAGTATATTTATCATTTAAAAAAGCATTCTTTTTAAATGGATTTTTCTGTTCCATTGCTGAAGATGGTGATTTTTTTTGTGCTGCTATGGCTTCTTCTTCATTTTTGATCACAAAAATAGGCGACAACTCTTGACCAGAAAATTCGTAAATATTTTCTACGATTCTAGTTGTCAAATTATTTTCCCAATATTCTTTGTGCAATGAAGAAGGAACTTCAACAATTAAATGCTGATCTGTTACTCGGATAGGATTTGCAGATTCAATCCAAGTATCATAACTTACTTTAGAAAGTGAATCTTTAAATCGTTCTTTTAAGTAGTTCCATAAAGAATGTAATTCATCCAACCGAAATCCTCCCTTTATCTATAATGTGTTAGACAAAAACTTTATTGATATCATAATTATGCTCTGTAAAATAATATTCCTCTTATTGTCTATGCGTTTGCTTGTTGATAACTATTTGAAAAATTCAGCAAACAGGATAATCATCACTCAGTTCTATTTTTTATGAGTGTCTGTTTTATTTTAGCACGATAAATAAAAGTTTTCCACAAGTACTTTCCACCTGTTGAAAATATATCCAAAGGCAGTGCATAAACTTATCCACATGCTAAAAAAAGAATGTGGGTAACCTGAAAAAGATTTTTTAATCCAAAACAAATTGTGGATAAAAATGCAAAAAAGATACTTTAGTACCAGTGGTTACGAGAGTTATCCACAAGCGAGAAGGGTCGGTGGATAGAAAGAATAAACAGTGTGTTAGTTTGTGGATAAACACGGGAAAAGCCAGTGGAGAAGAAATTAGAAAAAAATTAGGAAAAAACCAAAAGGGGATAAGAATTTGACACTGTGGATAACTTAAGGTGGTGTCTGAGAGTATTTTGCAGGCTAAGTTATTTAGATAAAAGAAAATTTTTTAAGAGATAAAATAGAAAATTCTGTTGAGAAAAGATTGTGCGCCATCAAACAAGTTCATGTTAATTGGAGCACAATCTAAAACTGGATTTTTGAAAGAAGTCTTCATATAGCTATGTGGAATTTAATAATGTCAGCGAAATGAAGACAATAGGATAGTAATGCTAGCGAACTTAGAAGAATTGGTTTGAAATTGTGGATGAGGTCAATTATGGTGATCCGAAATTTAAGGGTGGAAGAGCTACATGTTGTTTTAAGGAGGAATAAACCAGTCAAAAAGCAATAATTTAGACGTTTTTCAATTTTATTCATACTCTATTCCACAAAAAAAGAACAAATAACAAGAAAAAAACAAAAAGTTGTTTTATGTTTTTCCCATTTATGGTATGATATTTTAGTGAATGATTTAGATTGGGTGATTGTGGCTTGACAAGTCTGGTTTTTATCATTAAAATGTTCAAGACTGTCTTTATAAATTCCCAACCCATTTTAAGAAAGATAGTTTTTCAGGAGGTGTAACACGCATGAAAAGAACTTACCAACCTAAAAAGCGTAAACGTCAAAAAGTACATGGTTTCCGTAAACGTATGAGTACAAAAAATGGACGTAATGTATTGCAAAGTAGACGCCGCAAAGGCAGAAAAGTATTGTCTGCATAAGATCACTGACCGTCTCAGTGGTCTTTTTTTTCTATTTAAATTCAAATAAAAAATTTTCTTTATTGAAGAAAATTCGATAAAAAAGTGTTATAAAGATGAGGTATAGATATCATGAGGAAAGCGTATCGTGTAAAAAAAGAAGCTGAATTTCAAAAAGTCTTTCATCACGGGAAATCCACAGCAAATCGTCAATTTGTTGTTTACGTGTTAACTAAAGAAAATCAACCTCATTTTAGAGTAGGCATTTCTGTTGGGAAAAAAGTAGGGAATGCAGTGACGAGAAACTATGTCAAACGAAGAATCCGCCAAAGTCTTACAGAACTAAAAGCAGATTTGAAAACAGACAAAGATTTCATCATTATAGCGCGTAAACCTACAGCAGATATGTCGATGAGTGAAATAAAGAAAAGTTTAATTCACGTTCTAAAATTAGCCAAAATGTTAGACAAGTAACAATTTTTTTATAAGAGCGGAGGAAAAAAAGCGTGAAAAAGCGTAAGCGATTACTTCTTTTATTAGGAATGTTAGCATTAACAGTAGTTTTAGCAGCCTGTGGTACAGGTCCAATAAACAATGAAAGTACAGGTTTTTTTGATCGATATATTATTTATAACTTTTCGCAAGTTATCATTTGGTTGTCTAACTTACTAGGCGGAAATTACGGGATAGGGATCATTGCTTTTACGTTGATCATTAGAATTATTCTGTTACCTCTTACTTATTACCAAACAAAGAGCAGTCGTAAAATGACGGATGTTCAACCACAGCTGAAAGCTTTACAAGAAGAGTATTCTTCTAAAGATGCTGAAACACAAGAAAAACTACGAGCTGCAACTTCTGAATTATATCAAGAAGCAGGAGTCAATCCAGCAGCAGGTTGTTTACCGCTATTGGTTCAAATGCCTGTATTAATCGCATTGTATCAAGCGATCAGTCGTACCGAAGTGTTGAGATCAGGAGATTTCTTATGGGCAAACTTGGGATCACCGGATCCATATTTTGTTTTCCCTGTCTTAGCAGCGATTTTAACTTTAGCAACTTCTAAATTATCAAGCATGAGTCAAGAAGGATCGAATCCTACTATGGCGATCATGACTTACATGATGCCGATCATGATTTTATTCATTAGTATCTCGTTGCCGAGTGCGGTTTCCTTATACTTTGTAGTAAGTAATGGATTCTCTGTTCTGCAAACACTGGTTTTAAATAATCCATTTAAAATTAAAAGAGAACGTCGTGAAAAAGAAGAAGCTGAAAGACAACGTGAAAAAGATCGTCAACGAGCTTTGAAATTGGCTCAAAAAACGAAACGTAACGTAAAGAAAAAATAATCTCTAAACAGTTATGCATTCATTATAAATATCTAACAGTTCTGAACGGAGGATAGAAATGGATAAATACACCGCAAAAGCTCCTACTGTGAAAGAAGCGATCGAAAAAGCTTTACGCACTTTAGGAGTGAAGAGAGAAGAAGCTTCCATTGAAGTTATTGAAGAAGGAAAAAAAGGGTTTCTCGGATTTGGTCAAAAAGATGCAGTTGTGAAGGTCACTAAAAATATTGCGACTGAAGCAAAACAAGTTCCGGCTGCACCAATAGAACTGGAACCAGCAGAAGAAGTCGAACAGGCGAGACCTGATTTTTCTCCTAGAAAAGAAGAGTATCAAGCTGTTCAAGAAGATTCTGAAGAAGCTGGAACTAGAAATGATGAAGAAGCTATAGATTTAGTAGCTGATTATCTGACTAATATAGCTGAAACATTAGGAGCTCCTGCTTCCATTAAGGTAGAACAGCAAGATAAACAAGTGGTCTTTAACTTAGATGCCGAGAAAGCTGGAGTATTGATTGGAAAGCATGGAAAAGTATTGAATGCATTGCAATCTTTAGCCCAAGTTTTGCTCCATAGGCATGCAAAATCAAAAATGGTTGCTATAGTGAATATCGGCGACTATCGAGAACGACGAGAAGCTATTCTAAAACGGTTAGCAGAAAGAACAGCTGCTAAAGTGAAAGAAACCAATCAGCCGGTATTTTTAGAACCTATGCCAGCTTTTGAAAGAAAAGTGATCCATTTTTATCTGAGTCAAGATACTTGGGTGACGACTCATTCAGAAGGAAGAGAACCTCATCGTTATTTAGTAGTCGAACCATCAGAGAAACAAATTTAATCTTTAAAAAGTCTCAATCAAAGTCTTTACTTTGGTTGAGACTTTTTTTTTGCATAAATACCGGCATAAAGCTACATTTAAATCAAAGAAAGGAGTTGGATAGAAACATCGATTTATAAAGGAATCTTACATGGTTTCGTGTAGTTCTTACGAATAATTCCTTATGGTCAATTGTCTGTCCCAAAGTCACTTGATGAGCCTTGAAATTAAGAAATGGACTTCATTATTTAAAACGCTTGCAATAATTGAAAAAAACGCTATAATGAACTTGTATATACAAGTAATCATTATCGGCACTTATACTATTATTTTTTGAGGAGGAAGTAACATGGTAGATTTTAAGCAAGATGCAAAACAGTTGTTAGAAGATATCGGTGGACCGGAAAATATTTCAGCTGTTACTCATTGTGCAACACGCATGCGTTTCGTATTGAATGATCCATCGAAAGCAGACAACAAGAAAATTGAGAAAATTCCAGCTGTTAAAGGAACTTTTACTCAAGCAGGTCAATATCAAGTTATTATTGGGAACGAAGTAGCTACTTTTTACAATGAATTTGAAAAGATCTCTGGTAAGTCTGGAGTATCAAAAGATGAGGTAAAACAAGCGAGTAAGAAAAACCAAAATCCATTGCAACGTGCAATGTCGGTGTTGGCAGAAGTCTTTTCTCCAATTATTCCAGCTATCGTTGTTGGGGGTCTTATTTTAGGGTTCCGTAACATTCTGGAAGCTATTCCTATGGAAACACTGGGACAAGCAATGGCAGATGGTGTGCCGCAAGTCAATGCAGCTGGAGAACCTATTTACAATACAATCGTTCAAGTATCTCAATTTTGGAGTGGAGTCAACTCTTTCTTATGGCTAATAGGGGAAGCAATCTTCCACTTCTTACCAGTAGGAATCACATGGAGTATTGCTAAGAAAATGGGGTCTACTCAAATTCTTGGTATCGTATTAGGGATCACATTAGTATCTCCGCAATTATTGAACGCTTATGCAGTACCGGGAACAGCAGCAGCTGATATTCCATTCTGGGACTTTGGATTCTTCCAAATCGACATGATTGGTTACCAAGCTCAAGTTATACCGGCTATGTTGGCAGGGTTCTTATTAGCTTATCTGGAATTAGGATTGCGTAAAATCATCCCGCAAGCTATCTCAATGATTTTTGTTCCATTGTTTGCTTTAGTACCAACTGTTTTGATTGCCCACACTGTTTTAGGACCAATCGGTTGGCAAATTGGAGACTGGATCTCAAACCTTGTATATTCTGGTTTGACAGGTTCACTGAGCTGGTTGTTCGGTCTACTATTCGGAACATTCTATGCACCGCTTGTTATTACTGGATTGCATCATATGACAAACGCGATCGACTTGCAGTTGGTAGCCGACTTTGGCGGAACAAACTTATGGCCGATGATTGCTTTATCAAATATTGCTCAAGGTTCAGCCGTAGTAGCAATCATCTTCATCAATCGCAAAAACAAGGAAGAACGCGACATTTCGATTCCAGCAGCTATCTCTTGTTATCTAGGAGTTACTGAGCCTGCTATGTTTGGTATCAATATCAAATATGCCTACCCGTTCTTTGCGGCTATGATTGGTTCAGGTATTGCTGGCTTAGTAGCATCTATCTTTAATGTGACTGCAAACTCTATCGGTGTCGGTGGACTACCAGGTATTTTGTCTATTCAAAACCAATACTGGGGAATTTTCTTGATTTGTATGGTTATTGCAATCGTAGTTCCTATCGTATTGACATTTGCATTCAGTAAAAATAAGAGATTCCAAAAAATGGGTATTGATGACTTACCACAACCTAAATTGGGATCATAATAAAAAAATAATCAACTATAAGAAGGCAGGGATTCTGTGAGTAACATGCATGAAAAAGTCGTTTATCAAATTTATCCAAAGTCATTTAATGATTCGGACGGAAATGGAATAGGAGATTTAAGGGGAGTTATTGAAAAAATCCCATATTTAGCAGGACTAGGCGTAGATATGCTATGGCTTAACCCATTCTTTATTTCACCACAAAACGATAATGGCTATGATGTTGCAAATTATACAGAAATAGACCCGTTATTTGGAACAATGGCTGATTTTGATGAGTTGGTATCAAAAGCGAAAGAAAATGACATGGGACTAATGTTGGATATGGTATTAAACCATACTTCTACTGAACATGAATGGTTCCAAAAAGCTTTAGCCGGAGAGAAAAAATATCAAGATTACTATATTTTAAGAGAAGCAAAAGAAGATGGCAGTTTACCTACGAACTGGGTCTCCAAATTTGGAGGTCCAGCGTGGGCAAAATTTGGAGATACAGATCAATATTACCTTCACCTTTTTGATGTGACTCAAGCCGATTTGGATTGGCGCAACCCTGAAGTACGCGAAGAAATGTTTAAGATCGTGAATTTCTGGTTGGAAAAAGGCGTTACTGGCTTTAGATTTGACGTGATCAATCTGATTGGGAAAGATGAAGTCTTATTGGATGCAGAAGACGGTGTTGGGAAGGGACGTTATACTGACCGACCAATTGCACATGAATTTTTGCATGAATTGAACCAACGCACATTTGGTCGATATGAAGATATTATGACAGTTGGAGAAATGTCTTCTACGACAGTGCCAAATGGGGTGCAATATTCTAATCCAGAAAATGAAGAGCTGTCTATGATCTTTAGTTTCCACCATTTGAAAGTGGATTACGAAAATGGTGAAAAATGGACTAAAGTAGACTACGATTTCATGGAATTGAAGAAGATATTGGATGAGTGGCAAGAAGGCATGTCTAAAGGAAACGGATGGAACGCATTGTTCTGGAACAACCATGACCAGCCTAGAGCTATCAGCCGATTCGGCGACCCTGTGAATCATTTTGAAGCTTCAGCTAAGCTGCAAGCTCAAACAATTCATTTGCTGAGAGGAACGCCTTACATCTATCAAGGTGAAGAAATCGGGATGAGCAATCCAAATTATTCAGATATTAGTGATTTTGTTGATGTCGAGACCATCAATGCTTATGAAGAACTGAAAGAAAAAGGCTTGGAACACGAAGAAATCATGGACATTATTCGAGAAAAATCTCGTGACAATAGCCGTACCCCGATGCAGTGGTCAAATGACCTTCATGCAGGATTCACAACGGGCGAACCGTGGCTGAAAGTTGCAGATAATTATCATGAGATCAACGTGGAGAAAGAATTATCTACTGGTTCTATAATAGAGTATTATAAACGTTTGATTGCTTTGCGGAAGGAAATGAAAGTTATTTCTGAAGGAAGTTACCGAGGAATCTTAATGGATCATCCAAGCGTATATGCTTATGTGCGTGAGTATGAAGGTAAAGAATTACTGATTCTGAACCACTTCTATGAAGAGCCGGTAACGATTGAAGTGCCTGAAGAATTCCAAAACCGCAGCAGCAAATATTTGATCGGTAATGGAAAAGAACGAGAATTAGGTTCTTCTATTACGTTAGAAGCTTTCGAAACCGTGGCTTATTTGTTTGAAAAATAAAGTATAGCAACGCCCCTTGATGAGAGAATCAAGGGGCGCTGCTTTGTATAAAACCCGCTCTTCATCCATAAGTTATGGGTGAAGAGCGGGTTATCTTTTTTATGGAGTTCTTCTTCGTGCAAAATCTACAAACCGGAATTTATCCAAACGGTGTCTGGATTCTGTATACTGGAAAAAGCGTGTGTCTTCTAAATAAACAGAGCTTCTGACAACGACAACATGAGAATCGTTGTGCAGATCCATCAGCAGTTTGTCTTCTTTTGTGATCGGTTCGACAGTAAATTCCTTTTGAGCGTACCCAATAACTAAGCCTAGTGTATGCTCAATATAGTTATACAATGAATTCTCTGCTTCTTTATCAGGCATTTCAGGAATGATAGACGTAAGCAAGTAGTCTTTGTCTAAGATCACTGACTCGCCGTTTACTTGGCGTTGGCGCTCAATATAATGCACTTGTGTATCAGCTGGAAGGTTGAATTGCTGGATAATGTGCTGAGGCATCAACTGACGTTCATTTTTTGTAAGAATCGTTTTGCCTTTGATGTGTTGGGTATCTTGGATTTCTTTATAGCTGGTCAAACCTGAGACTGGGAAATTAAATCTTTTCACGTCTAAAACGATGGATCCTTTTCCTTGCTGCTTTTGAATATAGCCGCTTTCGAGCAGCAAAACGAGTGCTTTTCGAATCGTTTCGCGTGAAACACTATAAGTTGCAGCTAATGTGTTTTCACTAGGCAACAAATCGCCCGGTTTATATCGTTGATTTAAAATTGCTGCCTCAAGGTCCAAATAAATTTCATTAAATTTATTCATTTTCGTTAACCTCTCAATCTTTCATTCCCTCTTAGTTTAGCACATTTAGGCTGCTAAATCCCTTTCTTATCACTGGTTTTGAATAAAAAAAGAACCTTGGACCAGAAAAGAGAAAAACTTTTTCAATCTTATTGACAAAAAGTTAGAGACCTTGTATCATGCTTTAAGGATGTAGAATACAAAGTGATTCTACGGGCAAGTCAATTAAATATATTTATCTAAGGATAAAAAGTAGTCAAAGTGCTTTATCCATTTCTAATTTGAACAATTCAAATCAAGGGGTGGAGTGGGCACTTTTTTCGTGCAAAAAATTAAAGGAGTGAACGAGTTTGTCATTTGAATTTGATACTATTGCAGCCATTTCAACGCCTCCTGGTGAAGGAGCTATTGGTATTGTCCGTTTAAGCGGTGAGGAAGCAATAGCTGTTGCAGACCGTGTTTACAAATTAGGATCGAAACAACTAGCAGACCAAACGAGCCATACGATTCATTATGGAAATATCGTGAATCCCAAAACCAACGACACAGTAGACGAAGTAATGGTGACGGTCATGCGTGCGCCAAAAACATTTACCAGAGAAGATGTAGTAGAAATCAACTGCCATGGCGGGATATTGGCGGTAAATCAAGTATTGCAGATTGTTTTGCAAAATGGCGCTCGTTTAGCTGAACCTGGTGAATTTACAAAACGTGCTTTCTTGAACGGTCGAATCGATTTGTCTCAAGCGGAAGCTGTTATGGACTTGATTCGTGCCAAAACAGATAAAGCGATGTATGTGGCTTTACAACAATTAGATGGAAATCTGTCCAACTTGATCCGCAATTTACGCTCAGAGATCTTAGATACTCTGGCTCAAGTAGAAGTAAATATCGATTACCCTGAATACGATGATGTAGAAGAAATGACTTCTATCTTGCTGATTGAAAAAGCTAAGCAAGTTAAAGCCGCTGTTCAACAATTGTTGGAAACAGCCAGCCAAGGTAAAATTCTAAGAGAAGGTTTAGCTACGGCGATCATTGGTCGTCCAAATGTTGGGAAATCCAGCTTGCTGAACTATTTGCTGAGGGAAGAAAAAGCGATCGTAACCGATATTGCCGGAACGACGCGTGATGTTATCGAAGAATACGTCAGTGTCAAAGGTGTTCCGTTGAGACTGATCGATACAGCCGGGATCCGCGAAACAGAAGACATTATTGAAAAAATCGGTGTTGAACGGAGTCGTAAAGCTTTAGTAGATGCAGATTTAATTTTATTGGTGTTCAATCAAAACGAACCTCTGACTGATGAGGATAAAGCGTTGATTGAAGCGACAAACCAAAATCATCGGATCATTATTTTAAACAAAATGGATTTACCGAATAAATTAGATTTGGAAGAATTAGAGTTCTTAGTCGGAGAAGACGCAATCGTTAAGACATCTGTGCTGACTCAATCTGGTGTAGATGTGTTGGAAAGTAAAATTGCAGACTTGTTCTTCTCAGGAAATACTGGCGAAAAAGATGCTACTTATGTATCAAATGTGCGCCATATCGCGTTATTAAACGATGCAGAAACAGCATTGGACGATGTGATAGATGGAGTGGAATCCGGAATGCCAGTCGACCTGGTTCAAATTGATATGACTCGTTGCTGGGATCTGTTAGGAGAAATCACAGGAGATAGTGTGCAAGATGAATTGCTGACACAACTGTTTTCTCAATTCTGTTTAGGAAAATAAAAGAACAAATGAGTGGTTTACAAAGAGAGGATGTTTAGATGAATCAGTATGAAGCTGGATATTATGATGTCATTGTTGTAGGAGCTGGACACGCAGGATCAGAAGCAGCTTTAGCAGCAGCGCGCATGGGTTCAAAGACTATGTTGATCACAATCAACTTAGATATGGTTGCTTATATGCCATGTAATCCGTCTATCGGCGGACCGGCTAAAGGAGTCGTTGTCCGTGAGATTGATGCTTTAGGTGGAGAAATGGGACGCAACATCGACAAGACGTATATTCAAATGCGTATGTTGAATACGTCAAAAGGCCCTGCAGTTAGAGCATTACGCGCTCAAGCAGACAAATTTATGTATGCAAATGAAATGAAAAAAACCATCGAACAACAAGAAAACTTAGATTTGAAACAAGGGATCGCAGAAGAATTAGTGATCGAGGACGGCACTGTTCAAGGAATTATTACTAATACAGGTGCTATTTATCGTGCAGGAGCTGTAATATTGACTGCTGGGACATCTTCTCGTGGAGAGATCATTATTGGGGAATTGAAATATTCTTCAGGTCCGAACAACTCTCAACCGTCCATCAAATTATCTGAAAATCTATTGGAGCATGGATTCGAGTTGAACCGATTCAAAACAGGAACTCCTCCTCGTGTAAATGCGTCAACAATTGATTACAGCGTGACGTCGGAACAACCAGGAGACGAAGAAGCAAATCATTTCAGCTACGAAACACCGAATGAGGCATATTTGAAAGATCAATTGTCTTGTTTCTTGACGTATACGAATGAAAAAACGCATGAGATCATTCAAAATAACTTGCATCGTGCACCGATGTTTACAGGTATCGTTGAAGGAGTAGGAGCTCGTTACTGTCCTTCAATCGAAGATAAAATCGTTCGTTTCAGCGACAAGCCGCGTCATCAATTGTTCTTAGAACCAGAAGGACGCAATACGGAAGAAGTATATGTTCAAGGATTGTCAACTTCTCTTCCAGAAGATATCCAAGAAGAAATCATCCATTCTATCGTTGGTCTAGAAAACGCTCGTATGATGCGAACTGGCTATGCGATTGAATATGATGTGGTTACGCCATATCAATTACGCCCATCTTTGGAAACAAAGAAAATAAACAACTTATTTACAGCTGGGCAAATGAACGGAACTTCTGGATATGAAGAAGCAGCTGGACAAGGAATTATGGCTGGAATCAATGCAGCTTTGAAAGTTCAAGGAAAAGAGCCTCTAGTGTTAAAACGTAGTGAAGGGTATATCGGAGTAATGATCGATGACTTAGTCACTAAAGGAACGAACGAACCTTACCGTTTACTAACATCTCGTGCAGAATACCGCTTATTGCTGCGTCATGACAACGCAGACTTGCGCTTAACTCAAATGGGTTACGATGTTGGCTTAGTGACGAAAGAACGTTACGACAACTTCTTAATCAAAAAAGCTCAAATTGAAGGCGAAATTGAACGATTGAGCCACATCCGTTTGAAACCGACAGAAGAAATCCAACGTTTCTTAACGGAAAAAGGACATGCTCCATTGAGAGACGGGATCTTAGCGATTGATTTCTTACGTCGTCCAGAAATCAGTTATACGGAATTGATGCAATTTGCAGGTAATGATGTTGAATTACCTGAAGATGTTCAAGAACAAGTATCTATTCAAGTGAAATACGAAGGGTACATTGCAAAAGCTGCTAGTAAAGTAGACAAGCAAAAACGAATGGAAAACAAACGCATTCCAGAAAATATCGATTATCGTGCAATCAATGGACTAGCAAATGAAGCAAAAGAAAAGTTGATCAAAATTCAACCAGAAACGATTGCTCAAGCTAGCCGAATCAGTGGTGTGAACCCAGCAGATATCTCTATTTTAATGGTTTACGTGGAACAAGGCAAAATTGCTAAAGTATAAATAATCAAAAAATACCGTATCATTAAGATTCAACTTCTTAATGATACGGTATTTTTTTATCTGTATATTTAAAATTTATCCTAAGGCTACATCCAAAACCATCATGACGCTAAATCCTACTAATAAGGAAAGTGTAGCGATATCTTTGTTGCCGTTGGTTTGAGATTCGGGAATCAATTGCTCAACTACAACAAAGATCATTGCACCTGCTGCGAACGCTAAGGCATATGGTAAGATGGTTGTCATCGTAATAACTGCTACAGCACCAATTACTGCCGCTATCGGTTCTACGATGGCAGATAACTGACCAAGGTTAAATGCTCTCCAGCGACTGCTTCCAGCTGCTCGAATCGGCATAGATAATGCAGAACCTTCAGGGATATTTTGGATCCCAATACCTAAAGCTAATCCTAAAGCACTTAAAAAGGCATTTCCGTTAGCAGCTCCAGAAACAACTGCTCCAAACGCTACCCCGACAGCTAGGCCTTCAGGAATATTGTGGATCGTAACGGCTAAAAACAGCAGCAAGTTTTTGGATGCTTTAGTTTTAGGTCCTTCTCTGTTCTCTATCGGCTCATTAAAATGCAAATGGGGGATGACCACATCAATCAGTCTTAAAAATAGTCCACCTGCTAAAAAAACCTACTACTGCTGGAACCCACGACCAAGTTCCATAGCCATTTTGTTCCGCATACGAAATAGATGGAGCTAGTAAAGACCAAAATGAAGCTGCAATCATTACACCAGCTGCAAAGCCGTTCATGATGTCTAAAAACTTGCGGTTAACTTCTTTGAATAAAAACACAAAAGATGCACCAAAAATAGTACAGCCCCAAGTGAACAAACCGGCTAAAAAAGCTTGTAATACAGGACTGAAAGATTGAAAAGACTCAACCATATTCCTTTACTCCTCCTTGAATATAAACCATATAGTATAAAGTTTTTTATACATTTTTTAAATCGAACCTCAAAAGTAGTTTTAGACTTGTCTAAAACTGATTTTAAACTTAGCAGACTCTTTTTGCAAGCAAAAATGACCAAAAACGGAATTTATCCTATAGGTTGGAATCTAGAACTGGTTTCGTACGTTTAACATTTGAAAAGATAATTTTGCTGTTAGGAAGGGTTGGGAATTTTGTTAAATTGAATTCTAGATTTTGTTTAGGAACGGAGAAACTCAGCTGATTAACTAAAAAATCAAGACAAACGTTCATGACTTTGATCGTGATCCATTCTCCAGCACAGCGGTGTCCTCCTAAATGATCTCCGCCACCCTGAGGGATAAAAGAAAAAGGGCTCTCTTTCCAATTGTTAAATCGATCAGGGAAGAATTGATCGGCATTGTCCCATATTTTAGGATCATGATTGGTACCATAAATGTCTAGAATAGTTAAAGTTTCTTTTTTGAAGTGATAACCATTCCAAGTAAAATCTTTTGTAGTTATAGCTGCTTGGAAAGGAAAGAAAGGATAAAAACGACGGACTTCTTGGACAAAATACTGGTACTGTTTTGAACCTTTGGTAATTAATTTTTTAGATTCTTCTGGATATTGAATCAAGGCTTGAGCGGTAAAGGCAATATAAATAGCAATGGCTACAATAGGGCGGATGATGTTCAATACCTCAACTGCTGCGACATCTTCATCCATTAATTTTCCTATATCATCTCTATGCCAAGAAAAAACATAAAGAGTAGTATTCTCTTCGGGCTTTAGCTCGCCGTTGCGTACTTGCTGAACCAATTTTTTAATCCAGTTCTCTAATTTTTTTCTGGAATGAGTCCCCTGTAAATAGCTTGGACTGATAGAAGCTGTTTTTTCAAATAAGTTGGCTAGATTTCGAGTAGTATCTTTAACTTCTTCTTCCAACAACGGTACACCTGCCCATTCGCAAGCTGTGCGGCATAAAATTTCTTTTACTTCGTCATATAATACAATTTGATCCATAGACTCCCATTTTTTAGCTGATTGATGCCAGTAATTTTCTAAAAGAGTCGTTAAGCGATCTAGCTCTTTGGGTGACATTAAAGACATGAACATTTTTTTGCGGTCTTCGTGTTTTTTCCCATCTAAAGATTGTACCCCATGCTCTCCAGTCAATACTTTTTGTATAGGCTTAGGCATGGCTTTATCTCGTTTGAATTTTGATGTGTCGTAAAATAATTCCGCACCTGACTCTCCACCAAGGCAATAAGCTTTTTGTCCAAGGATAGTCGTTTCAAAAACGTCTGTATCCATTTCTTCCCGGCGTTTCAAAAAATAAGGATAACCTTCTTTTAAAATTTTCAATGAATGATCTAAGCCTGTTTCTTTTGGCATTTGCGCATGATGAGACATATAGATCCCTCCTTTGGTGATGGGTATTCATTCATTATCGTATTTTTTTCGGGAAATAGAGTCAACCAAAGTGACTTCACAAAGAAAAACAGCCGTTTCACCTTTAAATCCAAGGCAAACGACTGTTAAAATTGAGTATTATTTATAATGATTTGATTCATCGATTACTCGACTCATGTCTCGAACGTTAAAAACAGCTTTGATAATGATGGCAACTACTGCGCCTAATAAAGCGCCAATCGGACCAAAAATCAGTACACAAACAATTGTGGAAAGGAAAGTATACAAAGGACGTACGCCGATTTGTTTTCCTGTAAGATAAGGTTCAGCAAATTGTCGAACCAAGAGTATAATAGCGTAAAGCAAACCTAACTTCCATGCTACATCTCCGTCACCCATCAGTGCTCGAATAATTGCCCAAGGCAGCATAATAATGCCGCTTCCCAATACAGGAATCATATCCACAATAGCAATTCCAAATGCTTTCATTCCCCACCATTCGATTCCAATCACTACAAAACCAATACACAACAAAATGAATGTCAGTAAGGAGAGTTTTAATTGAGCAATGATAAAGCCTTTGATGCCTTTACCAGTTGCGTAAATTACTTCTCTTAAATAATAAGCCCATTTTTCCATTTACAAAACCCTTTCTCCTTTAGTTAAGTAAAAATAGTATAACATGCTGAGCTGAAAACAGGGTCGGTCTAAGGACTGGACTATTCAATGTTTATAAATATTTCCTGGGAAATAATAGCTAGAAACAAGTAACTTAGTTGTGTTTATCGATATATTGGCAGGCTAATTGGAAAATAATCAATATTAAGATAATAGCAATCAGAAATGTCACAACATTACTACCGATATAGACTTCAAAAAGAATATAAGACACTCCTAGAATTATAGAAACACATGTAAGAAAAATGACTTCATTCATCTTTAGTTCTCCTTTTTATCTTTCTGGCGCAAATAGGTAAGAAGAGTGGCATTACGATAAACTAAGATATTATCTTCATCTGTGACTCGAAGTTTAATAGTCGAATTGATAGATGATTTACTTATGCCGGTTCTTTTTAAGCATGTTGCTTATGCTGCGCAATTGATTCTATTCCTACTACTTATCATACGGAAAGTATCGATCATTGACTATAAGCCATTAGTGTATGTGTAAAATAGTTCTCGAGAGTTAATAAATTTACTGGAAAAAAGAAAGAAGGCACTTTATCATAAATGTATGCTTTGCACGGCAAATACATAAATGAAAGAGGCCTTCTTATGGATAAAATTATATCAAAGGTTTACCAAATAATAAAGGATTCGAGTAACTTAATAGATACAGAAGAAGCCATTCAAGTCTGTATGTATGATATGTTCGCTCAGTTAATGGGGCAGATTTTCACCAACCTCAACCAAGTGATCAAAGAGGAAAAACAGCGTGAAGGCTGGAAAGTGAAACGAGAGGATTGGAAAACGGTCCAGTTTATTTTCGGTCCCGTTCGGTACCGCCGTACCTTAATGATGGACCAAAATCATCAGAACCATTATCCGCTAGATGAGTGGTTAGGCATTCGAAAATACCAGCGTCATAGTCCATTAGTAGAAGTGAAAGCGGCCGAATTGGCGAGTAAAGCTACTTATCGAGATACCGCAGATATCCTGAATGAATGGACAGCCATGACGATTAGTCATCAAACCGTGGGCACCATACTAAAACGTGTAGGAGAAGCTCAAGCCAACGAGGACGAAGAGACGGTGACCGAACTAGAGGAATCAGCTACCTTACCAACAGGAAAAAAAGTGGACTACTTTTATGCCGAGGCAGATGGTGTTTTTGTGCGGGGAACTAAAAAGAAAAAAGGCATAGAAGTTCATCATGCCCTCCTCTATGAAGGATGGGAGAAAAATGGCAAACGGGTCTCCTTGAAGGAGCCCAAAGTTATTATGACAACCAAAAAATCAGCCGGTTTTTGGTCAGAAGTTCAAGCTTTTACGGCTAATCGTTATGCTTTACAACAGTCTCAAGTCATAACGAATAGTGATGGTGGTCAAGGGTATACTGCCGAAAAGTTTCAAGAAGCTTTTTCTCAGTCCGCTTTTCCAGTTCTCAATCAGTTAGATGCTTATCATGTTTCTCAAAGCTTGAATCGAGCATTTGGAAGGCAAGCGCATGAATTTAAAACACCTATCAAGCAAGCCCTTAAAAACCACGATAAAGACCTGTTTACCATTTGGATGGATACCTATGAAAGTACTTTGGAAGACGCTCAAGAACTCAAAAAATTAAAGGAATTTAGAACCTATATTTCAAACAACTGGGAGCGTATTTTTGATTGGCGTGAAAAATTGGAAAGCGCACCGAAGGACGCCAGACGCTTAGGGGCGATGGAGTCTCATCAACGCCATATTTCATTTCGGATGAAAAAACGAGGCATGCATTGGAGCAAGCGTGGTTGCGAAGCGATGGTAAAAGTCAAACAAGGGATGTTTAACCAAACATTACGCGAAGCCTATCTTCATCAGCAAAATAGAAGTAGCAGACAGCAACGTCAGGCCAAACGGACGGTTCGTTTGGCATCCTTATTCCAGGAAAGAACCCGTCCTTCTTTAGGAGCTAAAATGGGAACCATCTCTTTGTCCGCTTCAAACTCTTCAGCTTTAGGACAACTCATTAAGAGTTTTCGTTGATTCCTGTCTGTTTGGAGAAGGTTCCTGGTTTGCGGAACGTTCTTTAAACAGATAGGCCAGCAAGCGGCGAAGCTGCGCGGTAGCAACAAGTGTACAAAAATAGAGTGCCTAATCAAGCAGTAAAATAGGATGATCGAGAAAAACTTGACACAAACGCCATTAGTTGCCTTTTAGCACTTAATGGTTGCGCAGGTATAAACTAATAGGTGCTAGTTGTTTTGTTAACTAGAAAGTATACTAAAGAGTAGAAAGGAGGAGTTAAAGATTAGTTACGGCTAAGTTTTAACTATTCGAATAATAGTTGGAAAATAACAATAGCTATAGATTGTTTTTTCTGTAGATTTGATTAATAACTTGATGTTATTGCGGCTTTTTTTCATTTTACAAGCAAAATGAAAACCCTGTCACGAAAATGACAGGGTCGAATAAGGTAGTTTTATTAGTAGAAAGTTTGATTAAACTTTAAAAACGGAGGGATTTAGTTGAAAAAAATACTTTTTCTTTTAGGTTGTATATCTTTTTTTAGTTTTATCATTACACCAAAGGTTTATGCTGAAGAGGAATTTTCTTTACCAGATAATAGTGTAGTTTATGATATAGATCAAGGTGGTTCGCAACAATTTGAAGTTGAAGATGATTTGGGACGGCCCTACATTATTACAATTGAAGAAGAGACTCAACTCTTAATGATGGCCAGCAGCGTCAAGAATGGTACATACAAAATCACAAAAGAAAGACCCTTACAGTGGAAAGCTAGCTACAAAATCGATGTGAGCAGTAATAAAATTACCAGAGCGCACTCCGCGTCAGCAACAGCTATAACTGGAAGTTTTAAAAGTACTTCATTAAGAGTAGACAGTCCTACACAAGCCGCTTATTATTTGAAAAGAACATTACTGCTTGTAGAGTCTTCAATAAATTTGAGAGCCAAATTATCTAATGGGAATATTGTCGTCACTTATTAACTGTTACTCCCCAATGTATTCAACGGTTGTTGTTCCCCAACCTAAATAGTCGCCTAAAGCGCTATAGACAACAAATGAATTAACGAGTAAACAACAAACGCATGCTAAGTACACCAACTTATAGAGTGTGTTTGTTTTTTTGTTGCGCTTAATAAGGACCGGAGCCACCAGAAAGCCTATAGGGGCGATCAGGCAACCTATAAAAGCGAGAATAAGCAGCATAAGTCCCTCATCTTTTTCAGAGTTTCCGCGGATGAAATCCAGCTTTTGGAAGTTCTCTTCAATTTTGACTTCATTTTCTGCTATTCGTTTTTTAAATTCTTGATTCTCTTTCAGTAGTTCATCAATAGAAACTTCATAATAGGTACTGAGTTTTACTAAATTATCTAAGTCAGGATAACTATTGCCATTTTCCCATTTAGAAATCTATTGTCTTGAAATATGTAAAAAATCCGCCACGTCACCTTGAGAGTAGCCTTTACTCACTCTGCTCTCTTTTAATCTTTCTCCTAACGCCATGTGTTTTCCTCCTTATTACCTGTTGCTCATATCATACCTAAAGTCTTCAATTTTGACTATCATTTCTCAGTTGCATGTTAGCACGCAATGGTTGCTAAGATGTAAACTATGGTGTGCTTTTATTTACAGCTTAATTGAGGCATAATTAAAAACGAGAGTATTCTAATATAATCAAAGAGCTGCAAAATAGTTGAATAAGTTAGAGGTGAAAATATGTTTGATAAGTATAAAGAATTCACAGAAAAACACCCGTATAAACACGTCATACTTCTAATGACAACTTCGAGTTTTATTGGAATTTTAATCGAATACGTAGTAAATAAAGACTTTATTGGTACAGCGTTATACGGAACTATAGGACTGACTTTGATTGAGCTTTTTAGAACCAAAAGAAACAAAAGACGCTAGAATAATTGATTTCTATCAAATGGATATGTCAATGATAAATGAAAATGTCCCGATTTTATTCAAATTTGAGTTAGGTTCACTGTCATTATTTCGTTGATCCTATTCCTGGCAAAACTACCGCGCTACGCTTGGTAAAGTTGATTCAGGAAATGGCTTCGAAAACCACGAAGCCATTTTCTGAATCAACTGAAATTAGCGTTCTAAATCTATTTTCTAGTTAAAAACTTGTATTCATGTTCTAGAATTGGTTTTAAGAGCTTCCTTTTGGTTTTTCTTCCGAAGATAGCGATCATAAGATGCTTTTTTCCAAGGATGGCTCATTGGAGGGATATGCACCTGCATCTTTTTACGTTCGATTGGCTTATCGAATTCTTTTGAAACTTTTTCGTGAAGCGGAATTTCTTTTAACATGAAAAGTGAATCCTGATGACTAGCATACAGTTGATTTTCTTTAGTATGAATAATCATTAACTTCGTTTTTGGGGCCAATAAGACGTGCTGATTTTGATTATATAAATGATATAACTTGTTCTGATATTTGAGTGCGTGTCCCTTCTGGACAACTCGGTGTGAAAAGCGAGCCAGTATATAATCTAAATGGATATCTTTTGGTAGCTTTTCAAAAACACTTTTGGTATCGTTTAGCTGTAAAGCAAATTTGGCGTTATATGTAGGAATATAATGTTTCAAAAATTGGTTTGCTTCTTCAATGGATTGGATATTTTTTAAGGCCATTTCATTTAGGAGACGATCTTGGAGGGTATTCCATAATCGTTCAATTCTTCCTTTTGCTTGAGGAATACTTGTTGTGGTTAACTCTATTCCCAAGTTATGGCAGGCATATCCATATTGTGTAAAAGTGTCCTTCTCTTCTGAAGGGCTCTTTTCTTGTTTATAGTGAAAGATGGTTCGATTATCCGTCAAAATATTATACGGAATACCGTAGGTAGTCAGACACTGATGTGTTACTTCGTAATAGGCATCTAATGTTTCTTCTTTATCAAAGTAAGCCCCAACCACGATTCCAGTGGCGTCATCTATAGCAGCGTGGAGATGCGCATATTTTCCGTTTTGAAACCAATCGTGTCTTGAAGCGTCCATTTGAAGCTGTTCACCTTTATATTTCTTTCGTGAGCGGCTAGGATGAGCTTTCACAGGATCTACGTATTCTAATTCATTTAAAACTTGGCTCTCTTTCTTTGTTAGTAGTTGGTCAGACCGTTCTTTCTCTTTTAATTCTTTGCGCTTCGTTCGTTGTGTTTTTTTAGAAGCACGAGGAGAAAGAATATGTTTTTGATATAATAAATTGCGAACGGTCGTATAAGAGACGGTTACTTGTTCTTCCTCCTGCAGTTTTTCTGTAAAATGGAACAAATTAAAACCATCATATTTCTTTCTGTAGAGTCGAATAATCTTTTGTTGGGTTTCTTTTGACAACGTTGTAGCGGGAGTTCGTCCCTTGTTCCCATGCTTAAAACCTTTTTTTCCTTGCGTTTTATAGCGATTAACCAATCGGTTAATCTGCCTACGGGATAAATCTAGTTCAATCTCTGCCCGCTCCTTTGAACACTGACCATTACATACTTTTTTTATGACTTCATATTTTTTGTTTTCAAACATAGTTAATTCTGCTCCCATTCTATCTCTCCAATCCAATAAGATTAGAGTAACGTAGTTATGGGACATTTTCATTTGTTATTTATTAAGACATTATCATTTGTTAATGACAGAATAATTGATTTCTATCAAATGTGTAGAGGTACAATAGATATGTTACAAAAATAGACACAAAAAAAAGAGACATCCTGTATAATTAAGTTACCACACAAAATCAGGAGGATGTCCCTATATGTCTATTATAACAGAAGAAATGCGTGTAAGAAAGAAAATGTGCGAGTATGCACTTAAGTATGGCGTTTCGAAAGCTGCTAGAAGATATAACACTTATCGTCAATTTATTTATCGCCAATTAGATAAGTACGATGGAACTGTCGAAAGCTTAGCTCTCAAATCACGAAAACCAAAGACAGCACATCCTAATCAGCACACAGAGGAAGAAATTCAGCTCGTTAAAAAGAAGTACCAACGGTTCAGTCACGAAGGCTTAGCTGAGGTCTATGCCCAATTGAAAAGAGCTGGCTATACGAGAAGTTTTAATGGTATGAAACGAGTCATTAAAAAAGTGATCAAACAAAAAGAGCCTCAAAAAAGAAAGTGGAAAAAGAACAATCAAGGGCCAAAACAAACAAAAACCTATCCAGGGCAATTAGTCCAAATGGATATTAAATATGTGCCAAAAGAATGCATTGGCTTTGATAGTAAAGGAATCAGTTATTATCAAATAACCGCTATAGATACATATAGTTCGAAAAGAGTATTGGGCATGGTCGATGAGAAAAGTGTTACGAATACGGCTCGATTTGCCTTAGAACTTGAAGAAAAAATGGGGTTTAAAATAGATTGTATCCAAACAGACAATGGATCAGAATTTTTATCCACGCATCCTAATGCCAAAGGTAAAACCGTTTTTCAACGTGTACTAGACTCTTTCGGTATTCAACATATTCATACTCGTCCTTATTCTCCATGGCAAAATGGAATCGTCGAGCGTTCTCATAGAATAGATGGTGAGCGTTTCTATAGTCGGCATTTGTTTAAATCAGAAGAAGATTTAAGAAAAAAACATCGCAGATATAACTCAAGATACAACAATATAGCGAAACAAAAGCATAACTTTAAATCGCCTAACCAAGTTGTAGAGGATTATTTTAGAATATTAGATAGCGACTCGGCTGCATAAAGGACTATATAAAAGGAAAAAGATTTGACAACGAGCCTCCGTAAGGAGCGCACCTTGAATCGCCTGCCAGGAGTAATGGCGGTGCTGGACTATCTTAAGCTCCTTACGCTCATTGTCAAATCGTAGCACGTTTTAATCATACGTTAGCTGGAACAAAATTAAACAGGATTCTATTCGTGTAACAAATGTTTGTGGTTTCTAGACAGAATAATTGATTTCTATCAAATGGATATTTACTCTTTATTATTTTTAAGGTATACTATTGATTGTTCAGTAAATAACAAAAGGTTCCTTAGCTCAGTTGGGAGAGCACTACCTCGACAAGGTAGGGGTCGCTGGTTCGAGCCCAGTAGGGACCATACAATAATATGATATGAAGCCTTAGAAACGTTGGTATGACAGTGATTATACAACGTTCTAGGCTTCTTTTTTTGCGTTCCTTGCATATAACCCTTGCATACGAGGTAATTTTTACGATTAAAAGCCCATAAAATTAGCAAACTTAGCAGCCGTTTCTTCTTTACGTTCTTTAGTTACATGAGTGTAAATATTCATTGTTACTTCATAGCTACTATGGCCAAGTCTTTCCTGAACCTCTTTGATACTTGCACCAGCTTCAAACAGCAAAGAGCAATGAGAGTGGCGTAACTGGTGAACAGTGATTCGTTTAAGATTATGCTTCTTCACGATACGATCCATCACAGTGGTTAAGTGTGCATGCTGGATATAGTCATTATTAAGATTGGTAAAGATGGTTTGTGTAGGTTTGTTTGTGTTCATGCCAAGCTTTAAATAGTCCAAACGTTGCGCTGTACGCCATTGTTTGAGTATCTCAAGGGTTTTATCGTCTAATGAGATTGTACGCTCTCCAGACGTTGTTTTAGTGGTCTGAATGATAAGCTTGTTATCCTCGCCCCTAGCAAGTGTCTTATTGATAGAGATTGTCTTATTCTCAAAATTAATATCTTTCCATTGCAGCCCCAAAGCCTCACCTTTACGCATACCACTAAAGGACAGCAGACGTAGAAGCACATACCATTTAGGGTTTTCTTCTTGTTTAGCACACTCCAGGAAGTGCTCCAATTCCTCACGACTATAAAAAGCGTAGTCCTCTTTAGAAGTTTTCTTCAATTTAGGAATGTCCACACCGTCCATAGGGTTCTTCTTGATGATCTCCATTGCATAGATAGCATAATCAAAGATACGTTTGCAATAACCAGCCATAGACTTAGTTTTAGTCGTTTTCTTGCTCCATTTATTTATGGATTCCTGACAGTGAGCGAATGTGATGGCGGTAATGCGCATTTTACCGAAATCTTTAAGAATATGATTTTTAAACAGTTCCTTTGTTTTAACAGCAGTGCTTTCTTTTACCTTATTTACATAGCGAGATTCAAACCATAATTCATAAACCTCTTCAAAAGTTTCGTAAGTCGGCTTTTGGTAACCTTCTTCTTGAAACTCCGCTTTTAACCGCATAGCTTCTTTTCTTGCTGCTGCTCTAGTGGCAAAACCTTGACGTGCAGCACGAACCACTTTGCCAGTTTCATCCGTACCTAGATACGTTTGAAATTTGTAGTAAGTTTTACCATTTTTCTTTGTATAAGATTTGATCTGTAACATTTTCATTTCTCCCTTTTTACTACCGCGGGCATTGGGTATGTAGAAGGGGTATTTTACTAGTTTCTTTTAATCCTTTTTCCTTTTTTCTTGAATGCCTAATAACAAAGTTTCTAATGACTGTATTTCAGAGTCTGACAACTGTTTGTTATCTAGTTTAATCACTATACTATTTGATTCATTTTCTGAAGTTAGTTTTTCACGATAACTAAATACATTATTTAAATTGACATTTTTTTTAGAAGCTTTTAACTGTATTTCTAAATCATTAATAGTTTTTGATAAATTGCTGATTTGAACTATAAATCTATTGTTACCGCTACTCTTTTCTAATTGTTCAAAAATTTTGTTATTTTCTTCCGCTAATATTCTGTCGTTCATTTCTTTCTCTAAAACATGACTTTCCTCATCGTTAGAAGCAAGCCCTTTTGAAAGCTTCTTTATTATTTTATCAGAAGGTAAGCTTTTCCCATTTTCTAATTGAGATAGATAAGACTGGGATATCCCAGTTGCCTTTTGTAAATCAATCATGGTCAACTTTTTATTTTTCCTTACCTCTTTTAAATACTCTGCAAAAGTATAGTTAATCCATTTACTCAAATAAATCACCTTCCTTATATAGCGATAATCTGTTCTAAACGAATAATATCACAATAAAAATGATATTGAAAGAATAACGATAAAAATTATTAAAATCATTTGCAATATCATTAATTAAGTGATAATATGTAATTACAGAAGCAGAATATCACTTTTGTAACGATATTAAGGCGGTGACAAAAATATGAAAAAAAGGGCTAACCAAGAAATTAGAACTCTAATGAAAGAGAAAGGTGTCTATCAATGGGAAGTTGCTTTAAAAATGGGCGTCACAGATGTTAGTTTTTCAAGGTGGTTAAGAGTCCCATTGACAGAAGAAAAACGACAAATGGTAGTAAAAGCAATTGAAAAAGCTGCAATAGAGTTCTCCTGACATCAACTAATTCTTTATATTTTGAAAGGGGTGAAAAATATGGCTCAACTATCATTTGAAGTTTCCTCACAATTGGAGAAACAAATTGAAAGTATGGTGTTCAATACAGCGAAGAATGTACTGGCTGAATTAGAGAAGAGAGAACCGATGGGTAAACCGTTTATGAATTTGAGGGAAACATGTCAGTACGTTGGTTGTTCAAACGTTACGTTGAATGATTGGATTAGGGAAAGAAATCTGAAAGTGATTATCATTGGCGGTAAAAAATATATCGCTAAAACTACAATTGACCAATTCATGATGGATCATCAGAAATAAAAAAAACTACCGCGGGCAAACGGCAGTGTATAGGAGGAAACAGCATGTTGGGTAAAGTGATCGCTATCTCATTAGTAATTGGGTTCATACTTGGATTTATCGCATATCATGCCACAAGAGTTGCTTATAAGTTATTGCTTGAAGTATTAGAGGAAAGCACAAAAAAACCTTTAGCAGCACCGGGAAGTGAGTAGCTAAAGGCAACGAGTGAAACTATTTATAATATGGGTGTTTCTTCACTCCCTATTATATACCAAAGAAAATAAAAACACTATACAAAAGGGAGTTTTTTTTATGACAAACGAACAAATAAATGAACTGCAAGAAAAAATGGAAAGAATCGGTACAAAGAACGGATATTCGAGAGCTCTTTTATTATCAATTTACCAAAATTTTGACGGAATTGTAGAGAGTGCGAATCAAAAGGGAGATAAAGAAATGTGGACGCGTTACGAAGTAGAACGAGTGGCAGAAAGGACAGAATCTCTTTTTAATTTGCTATTTGAGTTAATATCTGACTCTACCAAGTTGAACGATGAAGTAATAACTCAACTACTCGAACTGAAAACTGAAGAAGTGTAGGTATCAACTATGGGTAATGAATCACTTCTTATAACGGCTTTGAGTTACGCAAAAGCAGAGTTTCCTGTATTTCCGTTAAGTCCGTTTTCCAAAATTCCTTTAAAAAACACGTCGGGATTCAAGCAAGCTACCACTGACGAAGAACAGATATTTGAATGGTTCACTGAAATCGAGCCGCTTGCTAACGTAGGAATAGCATTGGTAGATACGCCTTACTTCGTGATTGATATAGATGACCATGACGGTGCTCAAAGCGGTATGAAGTCTCTTATGGAATTATCTAATGGCAGCCCGTTGCCAGATGACGTCACAGCTATACAGACACCGAATAATGGTACTCATTTATACTTTAAAGTTCCAGAAAACATAGAAATAAAACAACAAATTGGCTTTAAACCAGGGTTAGATTGCATTAAAAATTTTGTTGTTGGCCCTGGAAGTAGAGTGAAGCGTAAAGATGGAACTGTCGGAACGTATGAAGTAGTAAACGGGTCTCTGGATAGCATAAAAGAGCCGCCACAATTTCTTTTACAAGCTATTACAAGTAAACAGCAGTCTAAGCAATCAAATGAGAACAATGGGTTAAATTACAGCAGTACAGGAAGTACTAAAAAGTATACTGCCATTCTGCTAGAAGAAATTGTTCAGGGAGTAACCGAATCAGAACGAAATATTTGGTTAACTCGATACACCGGTAAACTCTTGTCTTTAGGAATGAACCCCAAAGATGCTTACCACTTCATTAGGGTAGTGAATGAGAATTTTATCAACCCTAGTTTAGATGATCGAGAAGTAAATACCATTTTTAAAAGTATTCTCAAAGCAGAATCTAGGAAGCGGGGGAGGTAACAATTGAATGAGCCAAATGCCGTCAGACATTGAAAATTTAATAGATGAGTTTGAACAACTAGAGCCTTCGTTGCCGGGTAAACCCTACAAGACAATGAATGAGCTAAGAAGTGCTCTTTCTCGCAGAGGGGAAATGTGGAGAGAAGAACACGAATCTATAAATGAAACAACAGGGAAAATAAAAAAATATCCAGTAAGTCCCAGAGCAGCAGCAGACATACTTCAGCAAGAATGTTCATTTTGTCTTATTGGAGAAGACGACCCAGAGAGTTCTCCGCTAGCTGTATACGATATAGATAACGGTATCTACAACAAAGGAGAAAGATTTATAAATAGCCTTGCTCTAGTAGTAGAAAGAACACTTACTGAACCAGCTTGTAAAACAGTAAGACATTATTTAACTGTTGAAAGCACAGAAAAAGAACCGACCAAGGATAAAAACCTAATCATTGTTAATAATGGTATTTATGACAAAAGAAAGTCTTCTCTTGTACCATTCAGCGATGAATATGTTTTTGTAAATAAAATTGCAACTGATTATGTAGAGAACGCAACAGAACCTCTATTCGAAGATTGGAACTTTTCAGAATGGATAAACGAATTGTCCGATAATGATGTAAAAAAGAAAAATCTTCTTTATCAAATTTTTGCAGTAGCGGTAAATAGCAATTACATTTCTGAAGTAGCTTTTTTCTTTGTTAGTGAAGAAGGTAGAACTGGTAAATCAACCTTTCAAAATTTGTTAAAAAATTTAATTGGCAACAAGAATACAACTAGTTTAAAGATCAAAGAGTTTGAAAGTGATTTTAAGTTAGCTAGTGCTTATAGCAAAAGTTTGATTATTGGAGACGACAATAACCCAAAAGACTTTAATCAGACAAGCGAGAATTTCAAATCTGTTATTACCGGGGAACTTGTGTTAATCAATCCAAAAATGGTTAAACCATTCTCAACCATCTTAACACCTACTGTTATCCAAAGTATGAATGGGACACCTAGATTTAACGATGTATCAGACGGTTTGCTTAGAAGGCTAAGAATCGTTCGTTTCAACCATTCTTACAAAGGAAATCAGGGAAATAGAAGGATTAAAGAAGAGTACATTTGTGATAATCGTCTATTAGAATACATTTTGTTTGTGGCTTTAAACACAGATGTTGTTGAGGTGGAGAACACTAAAGAAAGTGAAGAAGCGGTAAGGGACATAGCAAAAGAAAATGATCCGGTTATCGAGTTTTATGAAGATGTATTTTACCAACTCGAAAGTACTAGACTTCCTACGAAATTCATATTCTCTTTATATCAAGCCTGGTGCGACATCGAGAACAACCCTACTAAAATGAAACAGCGTACATTTACCAAGAATTTGAGAAATATTGTAGCGAAAGATGGTTGGAATTATGACGTGAAGAATCTAGCCCCAATTCATTACTTTTCTAAGAGAGATGCTGAATTATTGAAAAGTTGGGACACGAACTACAAATACAGATTTGAAGTTGATATTAAAAAATACCAACCGTTAATTGAAAAAGCGGAATAACTGACAAACCGACAACAAACCGACATTGAAAAAACAAGAAGTCGGTATCCAAAATCGTTGTGGCTCTAAGGATATAGTGACTTTAACCGACTTACCGACATTAAATTTATATATTATTGAAAAAATAAAAAAATAATAGAGAATGACAAAAATAATATATATAAGCTTTTCAGGACATTTAATGTCGGTAGTCGGTATTTTCTAAAAAAACGCCTAGAAACGTTGATATAAAAGCAAAATGAAATACCGACATTAAACCGACTTATCGACTTTTGTTAATCGGTAATTATTGTTTAGAAAGAGTATACATTATTAATTTGTATAAACTGCCCTCGCCAAGGTTTTATATAAAAGCATATTACCGAATCAAGAAAGGAGCTGGCCAATGGAAATCGAACAACCTGTGTTACTAGCAGAACCAATCAACAAAAACCAAGTTAAAGTATGGTGTCCACACTGTTTAAAGAATCATTACCATGGGAATACTGAAGGGTCAAGAGTGGCTCATTGTGAGAAGAAAACTAATTCTCCTTTTGTTGCCACTGGTTACTATATCAAATTGAAATAAGAAGTCTCGGTAACAACAGAAAGGAGTTGAATAAATTGAGATACAGGTTAAATGAACGTTTAAAGCAGTTAGAACATAAAACTTTTAAGGGCATACTTCCTCCGATATTCATTGAAATTCTTGGTGACGGCATGGTTGAAATTTATTCTGATGTAGATGGAAAAAAAGAACGAATGACTGAAGAGCAATACGAAAGACACAGCGAACGTTTTATGAAATCTGATCAAAGGGCAGTATTTGAAATAAGTTTCGTAGATGATATTTCTTCAGATAGTGAATAATTTAAGACGTAAAACATACAAAAGCATACATGGAGGTGAAAAGTTGCCAGAATTAAAACCAAAACAAGAAAAACTTATCATTGCATTAATGAGTAAATCAACAACAGAAGAAGCGATTAAAGAAGCTGGTATTAACAGAAGTACAGCATTCAAATATTTGAGAGATCCGTTTTTCTCTAGTGAATACCGAAGAATCAGACGGGAAACAATGCAGCAAGTGACTAGCAAGCTTCAACAAGCCTCAATAATAGCCGTAGAAACGTTATTAGATGTAATGGCTGATAAAGAGTTATCAACATCTTCAGCAAGAGTACAAGCCTCCAAAACTGTCTTAGAGAACGCGTATAAAGGAATTGAGATGGATGACTTGCAGCAACGTATCGAACAACTAGAGGAAGCGCTCGATGAACGATTAGGCTAAAGAAAAGAGGCAAACAATGAACAAAGAGTTAAAAACACGACTAAAGAGAATGGAAGAAATACTAAACGTAAGCGGTGAGGGCTTCTATTTAGCCGATTACGACACCACCGCAAAGGTATATACGTTAAGTCATGCAGACGGTATGGAGTTGTGTTTCACTAAGCCAAGACTATTGGAATGGCTGAATAACTTAATAGGGAAACCATGTATCGTATCTTTTGTAACTGTAATTTTTGATTATGATTTATACGACCACCCTGCAATGGTGAAAACTAAAGAGCCGAGTATTGATAATGTACCAGTTGAAAAGATTGAGTTTTAAAGAGATGTTGTAAATAGCAGCTGGCGAAAAATGAGGTGTTGCGAATGTAGGTAACTCCAAACTGTATGAAAAGAAAAGAGTTGCTATATCAATAAAAAAGAGCTTTTGTTAATAGTTGAAATCAGTAATACTTGCATATTTAGTTGCATTTAAAGCAAAAAAAGAATGCAGAATGGTGGTGTACGGATCATTGGAAGTTCTGAAAGACTACAGATTAGAAGAAAAAAATGAAGAAATAACAAGATGGCTGAATCTGCCGGTTGCAATTGCTGAATTGGAATACGAGAGGGCAACCTTTAGCAGTAATTACTACCAGGAACATAGCTTTTACTCTCATGTCGTGTATGACGACGTAAGGGGAATTATTAGTGAAGCGCCCAGAGTTGATTTGGTAGCCATCAATATTGCAGACAGTTGCTTATTATTGGAACAGCGTATAAAGCGAAATAAGCAACAATACAAGCTTTTTAAACAAGTGGTAGCACGTTTGCCAACAATCGAAGTGGACAGTTTAAACGACAGGGAAATTGACGATATCTGCACGTTTATTCAATTGATTCGAAAGATTACTGAAACAACTAATGCTGAATTAACTTTAACTTATCAAAATGAATTTAAAAAAAGATTGGAGAATATAAGATGAAAATGACACCTTTTATGAAAGATGAGCGCTACGTAAAGATTGTTAAAGAATATCTAGAAGCAATGGAGACAATTAAAAAACAGAAAAAACGGGATGTTAAGTCAGAACGTATCAATGAGGACGTGAAGGCCGCAAGCAGCAAACTACTTTCTCAATTAAATAGTTATTACATTGAGAAAAAAAGCGAAGTTCAAACTGAAAAAAAACGTATTGAAACAAGTTATAAGAATAATAAGAAGACGTATGAAGATCCATTGACTGAACAATTAAATCGTCAGGATTTTGAGATGGAAGTTAAAGTGATGAAAGACCCTGAGTTACAAGATTTATTAACGAAATCTGGACGTGACTTAAGCACATATGAGGTTAATCGTGTCCATGCTGAATTAAAAAATAGGGGCTTAAATGAAACCCCAGCCCTAGTCTATAAGAGAAATTCGAAAATAGGAAAAGAATACGAAAACGATGCTAATTATCAGAAACTAGCTCAAGAAGATGAATATTTAATGCTTATTAGTCCAAGAGGGAATGCCACTTCTATTTATTTCCCAACAGAAAGCGGACTTTCGATGGAAACTATAACATCGTTGGAGAGAGCTAAGCATAATAAAATCTATCAAATTGAAGACACTATTAAAAAAGTGAACTTTGGTCTAAAAGCGATGGAAAGTAATATCCAATCTCAAAATGACTGGTTAAGAAGCATTAGCGGGACAATTGAAAAAGAAAAAGAAGAATATGCCGCTGAAATGGAGAAGAAAGGGAAAAAAGTTAACTATGAATACCAAGATGATGATCCAAGAGTGAATCGTGGTAATCCGGAATTCGATATTGTATCTCAATTTAAATATCTCAAAGAACGGTACCATGAACCAGACAATTTTATGTACAACATAGCTAATCCAGATTATGACACACAAAAACATTTGAATTATATGTTAGCTAAGCATGAAAAAGCAGTAGCTTTAAAACAAAAAAATGATGATATCAATAAAAAAACTTCATTTGATAAAAACCAAACACAAGAAGTAACTACGGAGATTAGCTGATATGTTCAATGTAGGTAAAGAAACGTACACCATTAAATTTAATCAGCAAAAGTCTAGATGGGGAAGATAAAAAAAGATAGAGCTATCCAAATGGGTAGCTCTTTTTCTATACGTGGTCAGATATCACTAAGAATTGATTTACAGATACTTATACCAATAAGAGTTTGAAACGTGCTTAGAATACTCCTTAGACAACGCAAGTGAATCATGCCATAATATATATAGTGGCACAAGACTATTGCAAGGTATAAAAGACTACCAGAATTAAAATATGAGTGTTTTAGACTTCTTTTGTATCGAGTTGGCATATTTAAGCTATGAACAATACAGGAACGCTTAAACAGGCTTATTTTGATGATTTAAACAGGTAAGGTTTTGGCAAGGTATCGCAGTATTGAATTGCACAACGTTCTCACGTCTAAACAAATAAAAAAAAGCCACTCTCTATTGAGTAGCTTCATATCCAACGCCCGCATGTAGTAGTAGTTTTGCTTGCATGTTCCCCTTGCATACATTATTGGTTGTAGTTTATATCTATTTTATACTTTTTTAGTTTCTTCCATATAATACCACAAAATATTGAACTCATTAAAAGCAGTCAAAATGCCTACTTCTAAACCAGTAGGGACCATAACGATAAACGGTAACGGTTTTTTCTTTAAAAATCGTTGCCGTTTTTTTTTGCTCTTTTTTATATAAATAGGAAAAATATACTAGAAGTAATAGGAGGGAATTATGGTGAAGAAAATTATTTTGTGGGTATTAGTTCTATTTGGTGGCTTACTATTATTAGCGGCGTGCAGAAAACCTGCAGCTGGTATCAGCGAAGTTGATAAAATACCTGATGAGGTCCAAACAGCTATTAATCCTGATTATAGACTTCAACTAATGACTTTCGATAATGATCCTTACTACGTTATCTTTCAATCTACGGGAAAAGTAACAGCGGAGATTGACAGCAGTGAAGATACATTGAATATCTTGCTCAACGTATCAGATCAAACAGATAAAAATATGAAGCAACATGTATACGAATTATTCCTAGATCCCGAACATGAAGTCATTGATGTTCAGATAAATGGAGAGTCAGTCTATTTTGATGAATCTGTCATTTTAAATTAAACGATACCTTAATCGAATGCGTAAAAATAAACAAATGAAATATTATAATAACCGTCGTTTTTGATGTTTGAACCGATGTATATGTAAGTGCAACTAGTGGTTGCGTTAATGTAAACCAATAGGTGCTTATTATTTTAAGAAATTAAACTACAATATAAAAAAGGGTAACAAATAGAATGCTTTACAATCTATTACTTATGAGGAGACTTTGATGATTAACAGAAAATATCTATTCAAAGGATTGTTTTTAGTCGTATTGGTTCTCGGCACGGTTAATTATGTTTTCAATACATCTAGCTCTGAAGTAACGATCAGCTCATTGTTTATTCTTATTGCAGCAGTGATCTATGTGCGTGATGAAGTATCTTTATCTACTAACGATTCAGACAACAGAAATAAATATCAAAAGTGGATAGACCGACTTTTTGCCGCCATTTTTATTGTTATTTCAATCGACACAGTTATTTCATTTCTGATTTATGGTATTTCTTAATTTGGAACAGTTTAATTCTTCCGGCTGAGTTTCTTGAAAATACTTTCGATTATCCATATCCCTAAAAGTATCAAAGGCAATGTTTTTACTACGTATTCAATACTTCTTTTTGGAATGTTGGTATAGATAGCCCAATAAAAGACGACTAATACCCATGTAAACGTAGCGGTGTACTTAAAAAAGTTAAATTTCATTATTATGCTCCTCTAAATAATTTATCTATTCTTCTATTATGACATATGAAAGGAAACAATGATGAAAAAGTATCAGCTGTTTTTAGCATGGATGTTTATTTTACTAGCTGTCGTCATATTGATTAGTTTGCCTGAATTAGTGTATCCTACTATCAGTGAGGATGGAGTAGATACTCACCAGTATTTACTAGAAGTGATTCTGCACATAGTAAGATACGTTGTTCTCTCTATTTTCTCGTTTATTTTAGGAATAAAACTGTTACATAAAGATTAATTGACAATTTTTGGTGCCCAAAACACGCGACTGGAAATAACTTCCAACTTTTTCATATTTATGAATATTGAATTCTTAAACGTGTTCAAAAAGGCAGCCCCGACATCCATTTCACAAATAAGGCTCGGATGGTCCACGACCACTCGAGCCTTGTTCGTGGATGGATATGGGGCTAAGCGCCTTTTTTCACACTCTCGTGTTTTTCAATTTGAACAGTATGTTATTTGACCACTAAAGCCATATCGCCATTACGCACATACTCGAATTTTTTCATTGCAAATGAAATAAAGAATGTTACAGCAAATGGGATCACAACGCCAGCTATCATATAGTTCAGGAAGCTGGTCAAACCTTGATTACCCAGTACAGTAATCGGTGCGATGAAGGAACAGAACCCTAGTCCGCCTAATGCACTTGCGGTCGTAAAGCCAAGTGCTGAAGTCGCTATCGGTGCGGCAACTGCACAAGCAATAGTGGGAGCTACTAGAATCATAGGGTTTTTGATGATATTCGGCAATTGTACTTTTGGCGTACAAACAAATTGTGCTAAAAATCCTCCTAGGTCATTTTCGCGTAAAGAAACAAAAGAGAAAGCAACATACATACTAGTCGTTCCAATCAGCATTGCTGCACTGGATACTGGGTCTAAGTTCAGTGCAATAGCGATGGCGGCTGAAGAGGCAGGCGACATCAAAACAAGTCCTCCAACGACAGCAATAACAGCTGATCCAATAATAGGGTAGCCAGCAACTGAAGCAGAAATGAAACTGCTAAAAGCATTTAATAAGGGCGAAATCACAAAGTTCAAATAATATCCGCTTAAGCCGCCGACTAAAACGGCTGCCAAAGGAATAGCCATCATGTCTAACGGTGTTTTTCCAGAAATACGTTTCCCAACAAATGTAGCAATGGTTGCGGCGATCAAACAGCCAATTGGTTCTCCTGAAGCAATCGAAACGACGCCTTCTGCAGTTGTCTGCACAGCACCAGCCCCCACAGTTCCTGCCGCCATAGCACTGAAGACTGTCAGTGTATTCCCGCCAAGCATGATAGCAATACCGGCACCAATAGCGGGAGCCATCAACATTTTAGTAGCTGTTCCAATAATCACCAATACAGAGAGACCTGTCATATTGCCGATTGTTTCTAACAGTAAGCCGATTCCGATAGTGACAAAAATAGCATTTGCTATTCCTGAAGATGCTTTGTACATACGATCAACTAAATATTTTTTCATACTTATTGCCCTCCGATTTTCAGTGATTTTACAGTCGTTTTTATTTTTTAGCGGGAAACAAAAAAGAAGCAAGCCCCAAATCATTAGGGCTTGCTTCATTACTAAAGCTGAGCCCGTGTAACGCGAACAAGGACTCAACTAAATGAATAGTTCGAATCCCAGCTAAAGTAATAAAATAATAATGACTAAAAAAGAAAGGCTGAAAAATTCAGCAGAACGCATGTGTAGTGTAAATGTGCCTGTTTTCATTCTCAACCTCTCCTTTTCGTCAGTATTTTTTTGACCGTGAAGATAGTGTAACTGCATATTATGAGAAAGTCAAATCGTTTATTCATTTAATTTTAATCTTTCTCATAATTGAATTAACACACTAAATGTTCTTTATCTTTTAGCAAAAAAATCTTCCAAAAGCATTGAAGTTCAAAGGAATTTGTTATACAGTTAAACAAGTAGCCCGTGAAACAAATTGTGTTTCACGATTGGAAAACAAGGAGTTGGAATGATGAATCCAGAAGAGTTTAGAAAAGCCCTTCAAGAAAAAGGGATTCCACTGACGGATAAAAAAATGGAGCAGTTCGAGCAATATTTAGAGCTGTTGCAAGAGTGGAACGAAAAAATCAACTTAACCGCCATTACGCAACGTGAAGAAGTCTATTTAAAACATTTTTATGATTCGATAACTGCTGGATTGTATGTGGATTTTACTAAAGGGGTCCAAAGCCTGTGTGATGTAGGTGCTGGTGCTGGATTTCCAAGCATCCCCCTAAAAATTGCTTTTCCAGAATTAGAAGTTACGATTGTTGATTCCTTGAATAAACGGATTCAGTTTTTAACTTTACTCGTTGATACATTGGGGTTAGAAAATGTTCATTTATACCATGACCGTGCAGAGACATTTGGTCAAAATAAGAAATTTAGAGAAACATTCGATTACGTGACAGCAAGAGCTGTAGCGAGAATGAGTGTGTTGTCAGAATTGTGTTTACCTTTAGTTAAAAAAGGCGGAACGTTCATTGCTATGAAAGCTGCAAGCAGCGAAGAAGAGATGAAAGACAGCAAAAAAGCGATTGCTACTTTGGGTGGTAAATTCAAAGAAGAGTTTTCTTTCGAATTGCCTAACGAAGCTGGAGAGCGCCATATCTTGTTGATCGACAAGAAAAAAGAGACTCCGAACAAGTACCCGAGAAAACCTGGTACGCCGAATAAAAATCCTTTGTAATTTTCCAATATAAATAAAGTTGGCAGCTTTTGAACAAGGATTGTCATTTTAAGATGGCAACTATGTTTTAAGAAGTGCATTTGTTATAATAAAGCAGTTAGGTATATGGAGTATATAGAGTAGAAATTAAGGGGAGTTCAGCGGATTATGGCTTTGTCTGATTTGTTTGGTTCAGGAAAATCAAAAAAGAAAACAGAGAAAATTGAAGAACTATTTGCTGAAGAGCTGAATGATTCTTCAAAAGTTCAACAAATTCCGATAAATACGATTCACCCAAATCAGTTCCAACCCAGAAAAATATTTAATGATGAAAAATTACAAGAGCTTTCGCAGACAATAGAACAGCATGGATTGATCCAGCCTATTATATTGCGCAAATCAAGCGAAGATCAGTATGAGATTATTGCGGGTGAACGTCGCTTTCGGGCAGTACAGTTATTAGGATGGCAAGAGGTATCTGCTATCGTAACAGAGATGACAGATAAAGAAACAGCTTCTGTAGCATTGATTGAAAATTTGCAAAGAGAAGAATTGACAGCGATTGAAGAAGCTCAAGCGTATCGTGATTTGATGGAAATGAATGAAATCACACAAGAAACCTTGGCAAAACGAATCGGAAAGAGTCAATCTTTCGTAGCCAATAAGCTTCGGTTGTTGAAATTATCCGAGCCGGTGAAAACAGCTTTGTTGAAAAAAAAGATCACCGAACGTCATGGGCGCAGTTTACTGGCGCTTGACGAGGAGAAACAAGCAGCCTATCTAGACCGTGTTATAGAAGAAAAGTTAACGGTCAAAGAGCTGGAGCAGCTGGTCAAAAAAGAAACGGCTGGAAACGAACTGCCTAAGAAACCTAAACGTAAAAGTGTTTCTAAGGATCTTCGTTTAGCAGTGAATACGATCAAAAAAACGATCTCTTTGGTGCAGGAAACAGGCATGGAGATCAAAGCAACGGAAGAGCATCTTGAAGATGTCTATCGGATAACGATTGAGATTCCTAAAGAAAAAAGAGAATAAAGAGCGACAAATGAAGAATCATTTGGAAGAAATGCGTAAAAAGAGAGATGCGCATAGTGTATCTCTCTTTTAGTATAGGAATGCTTTATCGAGTTTATAATATGGGGGAAATGAAATGGCGCGAGTGATATCAGTAGCAAATCAAAAAGGCGGCGTTGGGAAAACAACTACCACTGTTAATTTAGGAGCTGCTTTGGCGCATCAAGGGAAAAAAATATTATTGATTGACATTGATGCTCAAGGGAATGCGACAAGTGGTTTAGGAGTACGCAAGGCAGATGTTGAAAAAGATATATATGACGTTTTAGTCAATGAAACGCCAGTTGAGGAAGTGGTATTACCTTCCTCAAGAGAAAACTTATGGGTTGTTCCTGCAACGATTCAATTAGCTGGAGCAGAGATCGAGTTGACGACTCAAATGGCTCGAGAGTCGCGATTGAAGAGTGCTCTACGCGACTTGCAAGATGATTACGATTATATTTTGATCGATTGCCCTCCTTCGTTAGGACATTTGACGATCAATGCGTTTACAGCTAGCGATTCAATACTTATCCCAGTGCAATGCGAATACTATGCCCTAGAAGGTCTTAGCCAATTGTTGAATACTGTCCGTTTAGTTCAAAAACACTTCAACCCAGATTTGCGTATCGAAGGTGTATTGCTGACGATGTTAGACGCTCGTACGAATCTAGGGTACGAAGTAGTGGACGAAGTGAAAAAATATTTCCGCGAAAAAGTATATAAAACGATCATTCCGCGCAATATCCGATTATCAGAAGCGCCAAGTCATGGGTTATCTATCATCGATTATGATCCACGTTCCAGAGGTGCAGAAGTGTATGTTGAACTAGCAAAGGAAGTGTTATCCGTTGGTGAATAAAAACAGTAAAGGTCTTGGCCGTGGAATTGATGCATTGTTCAGTGAATTTGCAGAATTTGATAAAGTAGATAAAAATGATGAGCGCGTACAAGATATTCCATTAGATGAGATCCGTCCGAACCCTTACCAACCAAGACGCACTTTTGATGAAGAAGCGCTGAATGAATTGGCAGCTTCTATCCGACAATCCGGTGTCTTCCAACCCATTATTTTGAGAGCATCTTCTGTCAAAGGGTATGAGATCATTGCGGGAGAACGCCGATTCAGAGCGTCCAAGATTGCTGGTAAAGAGACCGTTCCTGCTATTGTAAGAGAATTCGATGAAGAAACGATGATGCAAGTTGCCGTTTTAGAGAATTTGCAGAGAGAAGACCTGTCTCCACTAGAGGAAGCTGAAGCATACAATATGTTGATGAAGAATCTAAAATTGACTCAAGAAGAAGTAGCTCAACGCTTAGGCAAAAGTCGTCCCTATATCGCTAACTACTTGAGATTATTGGGCTTGCCTGAAGAAGTGAAGAAAATGCTTCAGACAAACGAAATTTCAATGGGACAAGCACGTACACTGTTAGGCTTGAAAGACAAAAAGCAAATCATAAAAGTGGCTAAAAAAGTGATCAAAGAGAATTTGACGGTTCGTCAAATAGAACAGTTAGTCTCTCAAATGAATGAAGCAAAACCTAAACAACCAAGCAAAGAGCCTGTAAAGAAACCTTATTACATTCGTGAAAGCGAAGAACGATTAATGGATAAATTTGGGACAAATGTTATCATCAATGAGAAGAAAAACAAAGGTAAGATTGAAATTGAATATCTTTCTCCAGAAGATTTAACAAGAATTTTAGATATTCTTGAAATTCAGTTTGATGAGGAATAAGTCGATTCTGACATGATAAAGAAATTTATGAATGGAAGTGGCTTTGATGTATGATTTAAACGATATTGTAGAAATGAAAAAACCGCATCCGTGCGGCGAAAACCGCTGGCAAATTATTCGAATGGGAATGGATATTCGTATCAAATGCACCAAATGTGGCCACATGGTCATGATGCCCAGAAGAGATTTTGAACGCAAAATGAAAAAAGTTCTCGAAACTGCCGAGAAAAATGATGTAAGCAGTGAATCTTAATTAAAGAAAGCGAGCAGATAGTATGGCATTAACAGCAGGAATTGTAGGGTTGCCTAACGTTGGTAAATCGACGTTATTTAACGCAATCACAAAAGCAGGAGCAGAAGCAGCGAACTACCCGTTTGCTACGATCGACCCTAACGTAGGAGTTGTAGAAGTTCCGGATTACCGTTTAAACCGTTTAGCTGAATTGGTTGACCCTAAACGTGTGGTTCCAACGACATTTGAGTTTACAGATATCGCCGGAATCGTTAAAGGAGCAAGTAAAGGTGAAGGTTTAGGAAATAAATTTTTAGCGAACATCCGTGAAGTGGATGCGATTTGCCAAGTTGTGCGTTGTTTTGATGACGATAATATTACTCACGTAAGCGGCAAAGTAGATCCAATTGATGATATCGAAACAATCAACTTGGAATTGGTGTTGGCTGACCTAGAGTCTGTTGACAAGCGTTACAAACGTATTGCCAAATTAGCGAAAACAAAAGATAAAGAGGCTATTGCTGAATTAGCTGTCTTAGATAAAATCAAACCCGTTTTAGAAGCAGGGAAATCAGCTCGTTCAGTAGAGTTCACTGATGATGAATTGCCGATTGTTAAAGGGTTGTTCTTATTGACTACTAAACCTGTTTTATATGTAGCGAACGTTTCTGAAGATGATATCACTAACGCAGATGATAACGAGTATGTAAAATTAGTTCGTGAATATGCAGCTAAAGAAAATGCAGAAGTCATCACTATTTGTGCACGTGCGGAAGAAGAAATTGCTGAATTGGATGACGACGAAAAAGCTATGTTCTTAGAAGACTTGGGAATTGAAGAAGCAGGATTAGACAAATTGATTCGTGCAGCTTACGATTTACTTGGTTTAGGAACTTACTTTACAGCTGGTGTTCAAGAAGTGCGCGCATGGACTTTTAAAAAAGGAATGAAAGCACCTCAAGCAGCTGGAGTTATCCATACTGACTTTGAACGTGGATTCATTCGTGCTGAAACGATTGCTTATAAAGATTTTGACGAACTAGGCAGTGAGAAAGCAGCTAAAGAAGCAGGTAAAATGCGTTCTGAAGGAAAAGAATATGTTGTTCAAGACGGCGACGTTATGCTTTTCAGATTCAACGTGTAGATTAATTAGGGGGCTTTAGATCGGTGAAAAAGAATGATGAAAAGAAATTAAACACTGAACAGCAACAAATGGATAATCTAGTAGCATTAAAAGAAGAAAACGACACGCTGTTTTCTCAACTAACAAACAAAAATGAAGAATACATGGTCAAATTAGACAAACGATTAACAGAAGCGAATTACCCAGATGATGAGAAAACAAGAGTCTTCAACGATATGTTGAAAGAAATCGTTTCTCAACAATCTGCAGGTGTAACGGCTCGTAAATTATACGGAACTGTTACTGAGAGATCGGTTGAAATCGTAGAAGGACCGCAACAAGAAACTGAAGGGCAAGTACAACGTTCTGAAAATTGGAAACTGTATGTAGATGGAGCCTTGATGTTAGGTGGAATGTTTGCACTGATCACCGGATTATCTGCTTTGTTTGGAAATGAAAGCAACACTACAGGTATGGGGATCATTACATTATTGTTAAACTTCATCGTAGGTGGGTTTGTTATTCTGGCAATCACTAAAAATGCACCCGTTCAAGGCGTTAAAGGAAGCTTATTGCGTTATATCTTAGTTTCTGTAGTCGCTATGTTCGGATGGATCATTGTAATGACAGGATCAATGGCGATCATACCACAGTCCCTCAACCCACTAATGCCGCCAGCTGTCAACCTAGTAATAGGTGCCGCAGCATTCGCAGGAAAATGGTACTTCAAACGCAAATACAAAGTAAAAGGAACATTATTTTAAAAGAGCGCGAAAAAAGCGTTAAGCTTACCGTGAAAAATCCGGGTGTGACTGATAGATGTTTTTTATCTAACAGTCACACCCGGATTTTGGTAGTGTAAGCTGCTTTTTGCAGCGCGTCTAAGAAAGAGCGTGGAGTAAACCGTTAAGGCTTCCGTACATTTCACCGTCTAGACAGTTTGGGTCCTTTCCAAACAGTCTAAATGGTGAAATGGTAGTATGAGCTGCCGAATGCAACGCGTTTAAAAGAGCGCGAAAAAAGCGTTAAGCTTACCGTGAAAAATCCGGGTGTGACTGATAGATGTTTTTTATCTAACAGTCACACCCGGATTTTGGTAGTGTAAGCTGCTTTTTGCAGCGCGTCTAAGAAAGAGCGTAGAGTAAACCGTTAAGGCTTCCGTACATTTCACCGTTTAAACAGTTTGGGTCCTTTCCAAACAGTCTAAACGGTGAAATGGTAGTATGAGCTGCCGAATGCAACGCGTTTAAAAGAGCGCGAAAAAAGCGTTAAGCTTACCGTGCAAAACCTAGCTGCATTTCTGAATTTCAGAAATGCAGCTTTTTTTGTGCTGTAATAGATCTAGCTGATTAGTAATAGATTAAAATTAATGTATTTTTATGAAAGAAATCGGAAAACACCTTGACCCCAGTTGGTTAAGGTGGTAGGTTAGATAGTAAAAAATCTGACAAAAGTTCAGTGGATTTGAGAAGGAGTGCTTGATAAAAATGTCTAACTGGGATACAAAATTCGCGAAAAAAGGATTCACTTTTGATGATGTTTTACTAATGCCTGCAGAAAGCCATGTTTTGCCTAATGAAGTAGATTTGAGTGTACAATTGACGGACAAAATCAAATTGAACATACCGATCATGAGTGCAAGTATGGATACTGTAACAGATTCTCGAATGGCTATTGCTATTGCTCGTCAAGGCGGGTTGGGTGTTATTCATAAAAACATGAGTATTGAAGCTCAAGCTGATGAAGTTCGTAAAGTTAAACGTTCAGAAAGCGGAGTTATCATAGATCCATTTTATTTAACTCCAGATCATCTGGTGTCTGATGCGGAAGCTTTGATGTCCCGTTACCGTATTAGTGGTGTCCCAATTGTAAATACTTTAGAAGATCGCGTATTAGTCGGTATTTTAACAAACCGTGATTTGCGTTTCATTTCTGATTACACGCAAAAAATCGATGCCGTTATGACTAAAGAACATTTAGTAACTGCTCCAGAAGGAACTTCTCTAAAAGAAGCTGAACACTTATTACAACAACACAAGATTGAAAAATTACCATTAGTGGATGCAGAAGGTCGATTGAGCGGATTGATCACCATCAAAGATATTGAAAAAGTAATCCAATTCCCTGATGCTGCTAAAGATGAACATGGACGTTTACTAGCAGCTGCGGCTGTTGGTGTAACAAGTGATACATTTGAACGTGCTCAAGCATTGATTGATGCAGGCGTAGATGCCATCATTATCGACACAGCTCACGGTCACAGTGCTGGCGTTATCCGCAAAATCAAAGAAATTCGTGAAGAGTTTCAAGATGTTGCGATCATCGCTGGGAACGTTGCTACCGGAGAAGGTACTCGTGCTTTATTTGAAGTAGGAGTAGATGTTGTCAAAGTAGGGATCGGACCAGGTTCTATCTGTACGACTCGTGTAGTAGCTGGTGTGGGTGTTCCTCAAATCACAGCTATCTACGATTCTGCTGCAGTGGCTCGTGAGTATGGAAAAGCGATTATCGCTGATGGCGGAATCAAATACTCTGGAGATATTGTAAAAGCGTTAGCTGCTGGAGGACATGTCGTTATGTTAGGCGGAATGTTGGCAGGAACGGATGAGTCTCCAGGCGAATTTGAAATTTTCCAAGGTCGTCGTTTCAAAACTTACCGTGGTATGGGAAGCTTAGGAGCTATGAAAGCAGGTTCTAGCGACCGTTACTTCCAAAAATCTACCAATGAAGCAAACAAAATGGTTCCAGAAGGGATTGAAGGACGCGTAGCTTACAAAGGAAGTGTTCAAGATATCATCTTCCAAATGCTTGGCGGAATTCGTTCAGGTATGGGTTATGTTGGAGCTGCTAACTTGAAAGAATTGCGTGATGACGCTCAATTCGTTCAAATGAGTGGAGCTGGATTACGCGAATCTCACCCGCACGACGTCCAAATCACAAAAGAATCACCAAACTACTCCATTCAATAAAAACATACTAAGATTAGTAGGTAGAAACCCCGACGGGGGTTTCTGCCTGCTATTTTCTTTTTTTAGGATATAGTAGTGGTGAAAGGAAGCTCGACCATGCTCTCAAGGACTTCGAGTCCGAAATATAAACCGAGCTCCTTCACTGTCATTTCAGAATCAGTTTTAAGTATGTGGGACCGTGAGTCCGTGTAAAGGAAATTGGAATCGAAATGAATCAGTGAGGGTCTTTCAAAACAGACAAGAAAGCGAGGGAAAATTAATGTTCGTAGTAGCACTAGACGTATCCATGAAGAAAAGTTATGCAGTAATTTATGAAAGCAGTACTTGCTTATGGGAGGGCACCATTGAACACACGAAAACGGATTTTGGCATCCTATTGGATAAAATACAGAACCTTCCACGCACTCCAGAAGTTGTTTTCGAGGCCACAGGTGTTTATTCCCGACCGATAGAAGCTTTCTGCCAAAAGAACAAGCTACTCTACACACTACTCAACCCGCTTCAGGCCAAAAAACAGCTAGAAGAAGATACTCTGAGAAGTTGGAAGACTGATAAACAAGATGCCCATAAGTTAGCACAGACGCATGAGTTTAAGAAACGGACACCAAAGGTGGCTCAGGAAGAGATCTACCAAAACATGAGAGACTTGTCTCGCTTCTACCAAGAGGTGGAAGAGGAAATAAAACGGACACGTATGCATCTGCATAACTGTCTCCAGCTGGTATTTCCGGAGTTGGAACAGTTCTTCTCAAGCCGGATCAATCTCTACGCCTTGACACTAATCAGCCTGTTTCCACATCCTGAAATAGTCTTACAATCCACGACTACCAAGATAAAAAATTTACTAATAAAATCCACAAGAAAGAATATATCGGAAAACCGGGCCCGCAAGAAGGCAGAACAATTAATCTTCTTAGCGCAAGACTCTTATCCAGCTGTGGACGAAAATAGTGTCCATTGTCAAAAGACAATCTATTATGCAGAAAAGCTCCAAGACTTACTCCTCCAGAAGGAGGAGCTCCAAAATCAGATGACACGCATAGCAAAGGAACTCCCTGAACATGAGTTATACCTCACGATTCCAGGCATCGGAGAACTAACGTCAGCCCTACTCATCGGAGAATTGGGAGACGTGCGGCGGTTTAAAACGTCTAATCAATTGAATGCCTTTATAGGCATTGATATCCGTAGGTACCAATCTGGCAATTATGTAGGATTGGACCATATCAATAAGCGTGGCAATCCAAAAGGAAGAAAAATATTATTTTTCAGCGTACGAAATATGATCCGGCAACAAAAATCTGCACCTAATCATATCGTGGATTATTACTACAAATTAAAAAAGCAACCCGTCTCCAAGAAAGACAAGGTTGCCACAGTCGCCTGCATGAACAAGCTCCTAAAATGTATGCATTCCATGGTGAGGAACCATACTCGGTACGACTATGCGTACACGGTCTCGAGGACCACTAATTTAACTGTAGTATAGCACGAAGCTCTCAGAAAAAAAACAGAAGAAACTGAGGTTTCTTTGGTGTGCCCTCTTGTTGGAAGAGATGATATGCCCCCTCTTCTTTCCAAAAAATCTTTTCTGTTTTATAGTTATTTTAGCTTGACTAAACGTAGGAAGAGCGTGGAGCAAAACGATTTGCTTCTCGGAAGTAAGAAGAAAGCGACCGGTTAGGTGTGTTTCTTAACAAGTCGCTTTCAGCTTACAGACGCAGAAGCAGTTTTGCGCAACGCGTCTAAAAAGAGCGCGGAGCAAGCCGTTTAGATTCTCGTAGAGTTCATCTCACCTTTTAATTGGGGGTTTTTCCCAAGTAAAAAGGGAGTGAAATCATAGAGAATCTGGCTTAGGAAGCGCGTCTGAAGTAAAGAGGAAAGACTGTCTCAAAAGAGGCAGTCTTTTTATTATGCAGAAAACCAGCAAACTTAAACATTATTTTACTTTTCCAAGGGCCCTTTTTTGTTATGATTAGGTTAACTATATTGTAGGGGAAGAGGGATCGGTATGAAGGTATTAGTCATTGATGATGACAAAGAAATCGTCGAACTATTAGGCATCTATATCCAAAACGAAGGCTACGAATTAGAGAAAGCTTACAATGGAAAAGAAGCCTTGAGCAAATTGAACACCCAAGAAATCGATTTGGTAGTATTGGATGTGATGATGCCGGAAATGAACGGCTATGAGATCATTAAAGAGATTCGAAAAGATTCGCAATTGCCTATTTTGATGTTGAGTGCGCGGTCAACGGATGTTGATAAAATCAAAGGTTTGATAACGGGAGCGGATGACTACGTAGTAAAACCGTTCAATCCACTGGAAGTTATGGCTCGCATCAAATCTTTATTGCGTAGAAGTACGTATACAGCTGTGCCAGAGCAGCCGAACAAGTTAGAGATTGGACCGTTGATCATTGAAAAAAATTCGCATGAAGTGATAACACTTACGGGTACACGCATCGTTTTAACGGTATTGGAGTTTGGGATTCTCTATTTGTTAGCAAGCCATCCAAATCGTGTGTTTAGCGCAGAAGAAATTTTTGAACGTGTGTGGCAGCAAGAAAGTATCGTATCTGCTAAAACAGTTATGGTCCACGTTAGTCATTTGCGCGATAAAATCGAAGAAGCTACAGGCGGCGAAAAAGTGATTCAAACCGTATGGGGAGTAGGCTATAAAATCGAAGACCGGTAATGAGCGAAAGATGGAATGAATGTCCAGTTTCTACTATACGTAAGGGAGTTTTTTCTTAGTGAATCTATCTAGAAGAGAAAAAGGTAAAATGATACTAGAAGCTTTTATCACTATTGGCCTCATGTTTTTATCTTACTATGCGGTTCATATGATTTTGAAACGCGTCGTACTTATTTTTCCTGAGTCTTTTAAATCGATTTGGGGGATTGGTGATGTCATCGTCAATATTGAAGGGAATCAAGTATTCACTTCTACACCGCCTTTTCTCATATTAGTGTTGATTTTGACAGGATCTGTGACGTATTGGCGTTTAAAGAGACGTTACCGCCAGTATCAATTGAATCATATTATCAATGAATTGCATTACATCGCAGAAGGACATTACGAGCACCGCATCACTCATGATTACAGAGGGGATATGTCCAGAGTTGTTGATAGTATACATGTATTGGTGGATAGTACAGTGAGAGCTATGGAAGAAGAGCGGATGATCGAACAGTCTAAAGACGAGCTGATCACAAATGTGAGCCATGACATCAGAACGCCGCTAACTTCTATCATCGGGTATTTAGGATTGATAGAAGAAGGCAGATACCACAATCAAGAAGAATTGTTGAAATATACGAGAACAGCCTACCAAAAAGCTAAACAAATGAAAGTGCTGGTAGATGACTTGTTTGAATACACTAGAGTTCGGCAGCAAACAACGCCTTTGAACTTGGTTCATTTTGATATGATCCAAATGTTGGAACAAATTGCTGCAGATTTTGAGTTAGAGGCCAATAAACAGGAAATGACTATAGAAGTGGTTTCTGCATTGCCTAGTTTGTATATGGAAGCTGATACAGAAAAGCTCGTTCGTGTATTCAATAATCTGCTGTCTAATGCATTAAAATATGGCAAAGACGGGAAACGAATCTTGATCAAAGTAGAAAAAACGAGTGAAGAAGCAGTTATTACTGTAAAAAATGATGGTCCGGAAATTTCACCTAGAGCTTTAGCGCATTTATTTGATCGCTTTTATAGAGCAGATGAATCGAGATCGCAAGAAACAGGAGGAACCGGGCTAGGATTGGCAATTGCTCAAAGCATCGTGCGATTGCATCATGGAGATATCAGTGCGCATTCTCAAAGCGGTTGGACAAGTTTTATTATTCGATTGCCGCTGAATGAGGCATAAGTGAAACAGAAGAATGTTTCACGTGAATCAATTTCAAAAAAAGTGTGAATATAAAACAACTGTCTTTGTTCTTATAGAAGAAAGAGGGTTGTTTTTTTATAGCATGTTCGTTAATATAGAAAAAGTGAGATTTACTTAGTAAATGAATAAAATGGACAATTAACTTAAAAGAAAAAGACATATTTGAGGAGAACATACATCGATGAAAACATTAAAAAAATTTGGAGCAATATTTGCTGCAACAGTATTACTAGGAACAGCTGCACCAACTTTCCAAATAGCAGGAACTGAGTTCAATGTTAATACCGAAGTTGCTGCTGCAACAAAAGCACCTGAGATCAAAGCTGGAGCTGCATTTGCTATTGAGCCTACAACTGGGAAAGTATTATTGAATCAAAATGGCGATACACCACTAGGAATAGCATCGATGACAAAAATGATTGTTGAATACATTTTATTTGAATCAATCGAGAGCGGTAAAATCAGCTGGGATCAACAAGTTTCCATCAGTGACTATGCATTTAAAATCAGTCAAGATACAAGATTATCTAATGTACACTTGAGACCAGACGAAACTTATTCAATTGAAGAATTGTACCAAGCTTTAGCAATCTATTCAGCAAATGGTGCGACTATAGCTATCGCAGAAGCTATTGCAGGTACTGAACCGGCATTTGTAGACATGATGAAAGTGCAACTGGACGAATGGGGTATTACAGATTACAAATTGTATAACTCAACAGGTCTGAACAATAGTGATTTACAAGGAAATGTGTATCCAGGAAGTTCTGATACAGATGAAAACATCATGACTGCAAGAGGAATTGCAGAAGTAGCGATGCATTTGGTAAATGATTATCCAGAAGTATTGGAAACAACCAGCATACCAAAAATGACGTTTAGAGAAGGCACGGATGATGCTATCGATATGTCTAACTGGAACTGGATGTTAGAAGGATTGTTATTTGAACGTGAAAACGTTGATGGTTTGAAAACTGGGACGACAGATTTCGCTGGTGCTTCTATTGCAGGAACAGCGGTTGAAAATGACATGCGCATTATTACAGTTGTCATGAATGCGGAAAATGGCGAAGAAGACAAAGGTTCTCGCTTTAAAGAAACAGACAAGATCATGGATTGGGTTTTTGCGAACTGGGAATTTTTAGATGTTTATAAAAAAGGCGATGTGGTAACGGAAGCTGGGAAAACACCAGTAGCTAAAGGTAAAGACGACGCGATTGAGGTTGCTGCGGGATCAGATGTATCCATCGTTGTCCCTCAAGGAACAGATGCTGAACAAGTAACTGCTGCATACCAAGCAGATCCTGACTTGTTAAACGAAGGAAACGAATTGACAGCACCGTTCAAAAAAGGACAAGAGATCGGTCAAGTTCAAGTGAACGTAGAAGGCGATGAGTTAGGTTACATTGATGGCAATGAAGGTAAACAAGTTGCTGCAACAACTACAGAAGAAGTCAAAAAAGCTAATGTCTTTGTTCTTGCTGGACGTTGGGTAGGAAACTTCTTCACCGATCTTTACGCTAATATTTTTGGCTAGAACTTCTCACCAGTAGAGTTTGTATTGACTTATATAAATGAGTTGGTTAAAATAAACTCAATTAAAAGAATACAACGAACGTTAGTAGTATGAGCTAGTAAAGAAAAGTTAATTCTTTAGAGAGTCAGCGGCTGGTGGAAGCTGATGGTTAATTTTCTTGAATCCGTCATACGAAGTAAATAATGAACCTTAATAGTTTCTTCTATTAAGTATTAAATTATTTCGGCTCCAGACCGTTATCTGAAGTAGAGAGTAACTGTAACAAGTTAAATCTGGGTGGTACCGCGAACGTGAAGTCCAATTCGTCCCTATAACAGGGAAGGATTGGGCTTTTTTTATTTGTAAGAGTGACTAGAGGAGGAATAAGGTATGTTGGATAATAAAGAATTGAGAACTAATTTTGACGTTATTGCAAAGAAATTAGCTGCACGTGGAGTAAAAGAAGAGGAATTGAATCATTACGTCGACTTAGACAGTAAGCGTAGAGATCTAATAGTAGAAACAGAAAAAGCAAAGAGCTACCGTAATGAAGTATCAGATGCTATTGCTTCTTTAAAACGCAATAAAGAAAACGCAGATGAAAAAATCCTTGAAATGCGTGAATTAGGCGGCAAAATCAAAACCTTAGATCGAGAACTTTCTTCTATAGAAGAAGAAATCGAAAACATCGCTACTAGATTACCTAACTTACCACACGACTCAGTACCAGTCGGCGCAGACGAAGAAGAGAATGTTGAAGTACGCAAATGGGGAGAGCCTCAAGCATTCGACTTCGAACCAAAACCACACTGGGAGATCGGAGAAGATTTAGGCATACTTGATTTTGAACGTGGAGCTAAAGTATCTGGAAGTCGCTTCTTATACTATAAAGGGTTAGGTGCTCGTTTAGAACGTGCCGTATACAATTTCATGTTAGACATGCACATTTACGACCATGGATATACAGAAATGATGACACCTTATATGGTAAACAGTAAAGCGATGTTTGGAACAGGCCAATTCCCTAAATTCAAAGAAGACGTCTTTCAAATGGAAGATAGTGATTTGACATTGATTCCGACTGCGGAAGTTCCCTTAACGAATTACTATCAAGATGAAATCATTGATGAAAAAGAATTGCCTGTATACTTCACAGCGCTAAGTCCATCATTTAGATCTGAAGCGGGAAGTGCTGGACGTGATACTAGAGGGTTGATTCGATTGCATCAATTCAATAAGGTAGAAATGGTGAAATTCAGTAAGCCTGAAGAATCATACGAAGAATTGGAAAAAATGACGGCTAACGCAGAAGATGTATTGAAGAAACTAAATCTTCCATATCGTGTACTAGCTTTATGTACAGGAGACATGGGCTTCTCTGCTGCTAAAACGTATGACTTGGAAGTTTGGATTCCAGCTCAAGACACCTATAGAGAGATCTCTTCATGTTCAAACACTGAAGCTTTCCAAGCTAGAAGAGCTAAGATCCGCTACCGTAATGAAGAAACTGGGAAATTGGAGTACGTTCATACATTGAATGGTTCTGGTTTAGCAGTTGGACGTACAGTGGCAGCCATTTTAGAAAACTACCAACAAGCAGATGGTTCAGTAAAAGTTCCAGAAGCATTAGTTTCTTATATGGGTGGAGTAACTGAGATACGTTAACAACATAGGTAAGAAGATGAAAGGGAAGCTGACTCGGCTTTCCTTTTTTTGATCGTAATTTTTTTAAATAGAGAACTAGACGTGATATACTATTGAATACTAATGAGATAAGGAAGGTATAAGTATGAGACAAACAAATTTAAAAAAAGCGACATTTGCTGGCGGATGTTTTTGGTGCATGGTAAAACCTTTTGACTCTCTACCAGGTATAGAGTCTGTAGTATCTGGTTATACAGGCGGACATGTAAAGAACCCAACTTACGAACAAGTTACTACAGGAACTACAGGACACACTGAAGCGGTTCAAATAACTTACGATCCAGAATTATTTGATTATGCAGAGTTAGTCGAGATCTATTGGAGACAAACAGACCCCACTGATGCGGCGGGGCAATTTGCAGATAGAGGCGATTCCTATCGTCCAGTAATTTTTTACCATGACGAAGAACAAAAAGAAATAGCAGAAGCCTCAAAAGAAGCGTTACAAAATAGCGGGAAGTTTAATGCTCCCATTGTTACTTCGATAGAACCAGCTGAACCATTTTATGAAGCAGAAGACTACCATCAAGACTTTTATAAGAAGAATAGTGCCCATTATAATAGATATAGTCATGGATCAGGTAGAGCAGGGTTTATTCAACAAACTTGGGGAAATGAATAATAAGTTGTTATATTAATAAATATTCATTTTTCACCTATCTGTACCATCTTGGTTAACTGAAAGAAATCGTTCGGCAAACGAGGGGAATTCCCCTCGTTTTTTAGCGGTAAAAATAAAATAGTTCAGTTTTATAAAAGTTTTTGATTTATTTCGAAAAAACAGTTGACGAAACTCAGGAATGTTGGTATATTAATAAACGTTGCAGGGGACAAACAAAACGTTCACGAGCAACGAAAAAATAATTTTAAAAAGTTGTTGACATCGAGTTGATAACCTGATATTATTAAGTAGTTGTCAAAACGACAACGAAACACGAAATTAGACCTTTGAAAACTAAACAAAGTAAGACGAACCAAACGTGTAAGGAGTTTCGGCAAGTGCCGAAACAACAACATTAGTGAATAATTATTCGCTAGCAATCAATTAATGAGCTTCAAGCATCATTAAGCAGTCACCTTCGGGTGACGACTTTATATGAGAGTTTGATCCTGGCTCAGGACGAACGCTGGCGGCGTGCCTAATACATGCAAGTCGAACGCTTCCTACCGGTGCTTGCACCGGGAAAGAAGAGTGGCGGACGGGTGAGTAACACGTGGGTAACCTACCTACAAGCGGGGGATAACATTCGGAAACGGATGCTAATACCGCATAGATCTTTTTGTTTCCTGACAGAAAGAAGAAAGACGGTTTCGGCTGTCACTTGTAGATGGACCCGCGGCGCATTAGTTAGTTGGTGAGGTAATGGCTCACCAAGACGATGATGCGTAGCCGACCTGAGAGGGTGATCGGCCACACTGGGACTGAGACACGGCCCAGACTCCTACGGGAGGCAGCAGTAGGGAATCTTCCGCAATGGACGAAAGTCTGACGGAGCAACGCCGCGTGAGTGAAGAAGGTTTTCGGATCGTAAAACTCTGTTGTTAGAGAAGAACAAGGATGAGAGTAACTGCTCGTCCCTTGACGGTATCTAACCAGAAAGCCATGGCTAACTACGTGCCAGCAGCCGCGGTAATACGTAGATGGCAAGCGTTGTCCGGATTTATTGGGCGTAAAGCGAGCGCAGGCGGTTCTTTAAGTCTGATGTGAAAGCCCCTGGCTCAACCAGGGAGGGTCATTGGAAACTGGAGAACTTGAGTGCAGAAGAGGAAAGTGGAATTCCATGTGTAGCGGTGAAATGCGTAGATATATGGAGGAACACCAGTGGCGAAGGCGACTTTCTGGTCTGTAACTGACGCTGAGGCTCGAAAGCATGGGGAGCAAACAGGATTAGATACCCTGGTAGTCCATGCCGTAAACGATGAGTGCTAAGTGTTGGAGGGTTTCCGCCCTTCAGTGCTGCAGCTAACGCATTAAGCACTCCGCCTGGGGAGTACGACCGCAAGGTTGAAACTCAAAGGAATTGACGGGGGCCCGCACAAGCGGTGGAGCATGTGGTTTAATTCGAAGCAACGCGAAGAACCTTACCAGGTCTTGACATCCTTTGACCACTCTAGAGATAGAGCTTTCCCTTCGGGGACAAAGTGACAGGTGGTGCATGGTTGTCGTCAGCTCGTGTCGTGAGATGTTGGGTTAAGTCCCGCAACGAGCGCAACCCTTATTATTAGTTGCCAGCATTCAGTTGGGCACTCTAGTGAGACTGCCGGTGATAAACCGGAGGAAGGTGGGGATGACGTCAAATCATCATGCCCCTTATGACCTGGGCTACACACGTGCTACAATGGATGGTACAACGAGTCGCAAAACCGCGAGGTTAAGCTAATCTCTTAAAGCCATTCTCAGTTCGGATTGTAGGCTGCAATTCGCCTACATGAAGCCGGAATCGCTAGTAATCGCGGATCAGAACGCCGCGGTGAATACGTTCCCGGGCCTTGTACACACCGCCCGTCACACCACGAGAGTTTGTAACACCCAAAGTCGGTGAGGTAACCTTCGGGAGCCAGCCGCCTAAGGTGGGACAGATAATTGGGGTGAAGTCGTAACAAGGTAGCCGTATCGGAAGGTGCGGCTGGATCACCTCCTTTCTAAGGATATAACGGAACTTTACACGGTTCGCTTTTACTTTGTTTAGTTTTGAGAGGTTTAGTCTCTCAGAACTTTGTTCTTTGAAAACTGGATATTGTCTAATAGAAACATTTAAGTAAGAAAACCGAGAAAACACCGCGTTTTAAATGAGTTTTTTAATGTTCTTATCGTAAGATAAAGCAAGTAATACCAATTTAGTAATGATAGGTTAAGTTACTAAGGGCGCACGGTGGATGCCTTGGCACTAGAAGCCGATGAAGGACGGGACGAACTCCGATATGCTTTGGGGAGCTGTAAGTAAGCTTTGATCCAGAGATTTCCGAATGGGGGAACCCAGCATCTTTAATAGGATGTTACTGCTGACTGAATACATAGGTCAGTAGAGGTAGACGCAGAGAACTGAAACATCTAAGTACCTGCAGGAAGAGAAAGAAAATTCGATTCCCTGAGTAGCGGCGAGCGAAACGGGAAGAGCCCAAACCAGAAAGCTTGCTTTCTGGGGTTGTAGGACTGAACACATAGAGTCATAAATGAACGTTGTAGAAGAAGCGTCCTGGAAAGGACTGCCGAAGAAGGTAAAAGCCCTGTATTCGAAACGACGTTCACTCTGATCAGTATCCTGAGTACGGCGGAACACGAGAAATTCCGTCGGAATCCGGGAGGACCATCTCCCAAGGCTAAATACTCTCTAGTGACCGATAGTGAACCAGTACCGTGAGGGAAAGGTGAAAAGAACCCCGGAAGGGGAGTGAAATAGCACCTGAAACCGTGTGCTTACAAATAGTTAGAGCCCGTTAATGGGTGATAGCGTGCCTTTTGTAGAATGAACCGGCGAGTTACGATTACATGCGAGGTTAAGTTGAATAGACGGAGCCGTAGCGAAAGCGAGTCTGAATAGGGCGAATGAGTATGTGGTCGTAGACCCGAAACCAAGTGATCTACCCATGTCCAGGTTGAAGGTGTGGTAAAACGCACTGGAGGACCGAACCCACGTACGTTGAAAAGTGCGGGGATGAGGTGTGGGTAGCGGAGAAATTCCAATCGAACTTGGAGATAGCTGGTTCTCTCCGAAATAGCTTTAGGGCTAGCCTCGGAATTTAGAATCATGGAGGTAGAGCAACTGTTTGAACTAGGGCCCCTTATCGGGGTACCGAATTCTGATAAACTCCGAATGCCATTGATTCATGTCCGGGAGTCAGACTGCGAGTGATAAGATCCGTAGTCGAAAGGGAAACAGCCCAGACCACCAGTTAAGGTCCCAAAGTTTATGTTAAGTGGAAAAGGATGTGGGGTTGCTTAGACAACTAGGATGTTGGCTTAGAAGCAGCCATCATTTAAAGAGTGCGTAATAGCTCACTAGTCGAGTGACCCTGCGCCGAAAATTTACCGGGGCTAAACATAACACCGAAACTGTGGATAGAACCATTGGTTCTATGGTAGGAGAGCGTTCTAAGGGCGTTGAAGCTAGATCGTGAGGACTAGTGGAGCGCTTAGAAGTGAGAATGCCGGTATGAGTAGCGAAAGACGGGTGAGAATCCCGTCCACCGAATGACTAAGGTTTCCTGGGGAAGGCTCGTCCTCCCAGGGTTAGTCGGGACCTAAGCTGAGGCCGAATGGCGTAGGCGATGGCCAACAGGTTGATATTCCTGTACCTGTTTGTTTTGTTTGAGCAATGGAGGGACACAGGAGGCTAAGAAATGCGTGCTGCTGGATATGCACGTCCAAGCAATGAGTCTTGAAGTGAGTGAAATGCTTGCTTCTCTAAGGATGAGTTGTGATGGGGAGGGAAATTAAGTACCGAAGTTTCTGATGTCACACTGTCAAGAAAAGCTTCTAGTGAGAAACAAACAGCCCGTACCGCAAACCGACACAGGTAGTCGAGGAGAGAATCCTAAGGTGTGCGAGAGAACTCTCGTTAAGGAACTCGGCAAAATGACCCCGTAACTTCGGGAGAAGGGGTGCTGACCATTGGTCAGCCGCAGTGAATAGGCCCAAGCGACTGTTTATCAAAAACACAGGTCTCTGCTAAATCGAAAGATGACGTATAGGGGCTGACGCCTGCCCGGTGCTGGAAGGTTAAGAGGATGGGTTAGCTTCGGCGAAGCTCAGAATTGAAGCCCCAGTAAACGGCGGCCGTAACTATAACGGTCCTAAGGTAGCGAAATTCCTTGTCGGGTAAGTTCCGACCCGCACGAAAGGCGTAACGATTTGGGCACTGTCTCAACGAGAGACTCGGTGAAATTATAGTACCTGTGAAGATGCAGGTTACCCGCGACAGGACGGAAAGACCCCATGGAGCTTTACTGCAGTTTGATATTGAGTGTCTGTACAGCTTGTACAGGATAGGTAGGAGCTATTGAAGCCAGGACGCCAGTCTTGGTGGAGGCATTGGTGGGATACTACCCTTGCTGTATGGCCACTCTAACCCTCAACCATGATCTGGTTGGGAGACAGTGTCAGACGGGCAGTTTGACTGGGGCGGTCGCCTCCTAAAATGTAACGGAGGCGCCCAAAGGTTCCCTCAGAATGGTTGGAAATCATTCGTAGAGTGTAAAGGCAGAAGGGAGCTTGACTGCGAGACCTACAAGTCGAGCAGGGACGAAAGTCGGGCTTAGTGATCCGGTGGTTCCGCATGGAAGGGCCATCGCTCAACGGATAAAAGCTACCCTGGGGATAACAGGCTTATCTCCCCCAAGAGTCCACATCGACGGGGAGGTTTGGCACCTCGATGTCGGCTCATCGCATCCTGGGGCTGTAGTCGGTCCCAAGGGTTGGGCTGTTCGCCCATTAAAGCGGTACGCGAGCTGGGTTCAGAACGTCGTGAGACAGTTCGGTCCCTATCCGTCGCGGGCGTAGGAAATTTGAGAGGAGCTGTCCTTAGTACGAGAGGACCGGGATGGACACACCGCTGGTGTACCAGTTGTTCTGCCAAGAGCATCGCTGGGTAGCTATGTGTGGAAGGGATAAACGCTGAAAGCATCTAAGCGTGAAGCCCCCCTCAAGATGAGATTTCCCATCACGTAAGTGAGTAAGACCCCTGAGAGATGATCAGGTAGATAGGTTGGAAGTGGAAGTCTAGCGATAGGCGGAGCGGACCAATACTAATCGGTCGAGGACTTAACCAAGATTTTAGGTGGATTCAACGGATCCGAACGAATGCGATATTAGACAAATCCAGTTTTGAGAGCGCAAAGTTCTCATATGTGTGGTGATGATGGCAAGAAGGTCACACCTGTTCCCATGCCGAACACAGAAGTTAAGCTTCTTAGCGCCGAAGGTAGTGAGGGGTTTCCCCTTGTGAGACTAGGACGTTGCCACGCAAATCGACAGTACCATCTTCGGATGGTGCTTTTTTTGTTTTATAAAGAAAACAACATCTTAAAATCACCAATAGGATGTTTTTGGTCGGACGATATTCATGAAATATATTTTTTTCATTCCTATTTTAGCCAAAGGCTATAAGTAGGCATCTAATTGGAGAAATTTATATAAATGCCAACTGCTTTTCGAATAAAAAGTAAAGACATTCGAGATTCTGATTTATGATCACTAATTACGGGTGAAAGCGATGAAAAAAATGGTTAAGCATCTTACAGATGATGACTAAGTAAAGTTGGAGTGAGTAAAGCATTCATTGTCTGTCAATTACATAATATTCTCATGGGTTCTTTCGTTTTTTTATGTTTAGTATTTCTGTACACGGAGTTCTACTTTTCCTGTTTTCTATTGGACTATATAAAAGTAAATACCCCTGGATGTCTGTATCAAATTCGATCTGGTGATACAGACGTTTTTCCTTATAATACTGATTCTGCTGATTCCGTTGTCGTTTACTCTTTACCTTTATTTAATGGAAAAAGATGTCTTACACAAGGGTGAGAATGGATTGAACCTTTACTTACGCAAACGTTTATTATGTAGGAGACTAATAAGAATAATAGTGCAGCAAAAAATAATAATTTGCCTCTAGTGATTCATTCGCAAAAGAATGATTTACGCAGTGTAGTTCTTCTTCGATGAGTTAAAGTTCATTACTGTAAAAGACTAGAGATTTTAACTAGTTGTAGTAATGAGTTTTTCTTTGTATACTTAGCCTCGATAACTCGGCTCAGTGTAAACCTACAATCAATGAATTTAAAAGCTTATCAGAAAATCAAAAAACTGAGTATGGAGCTGACAAACTATATAAGATGTATTGATAAGGATTAACTTCGAAAAGGAGTTGCTTTTTAAAGTATATATTCTCAGAAGATAAAGAAGGTATAGTTTTAAGTAAGCAGGTACTAAAAGAGGGGACTGAAATGAAAGATAATGAATAAATTAATGGTATTTTCTTACATAGTAAAAACGGCTTAGAAAGGGTACCTAGAAAATTAGGTCTTCTAAAAAATATAGAAATCAAATTTAAGTGAAATGAATACTTTACGTACTAGGAATGAATCTTCAATAAATGTCAGTTTAAGAAACAGCGCGTAATGAAATAAATTTTGGATGGAAAATTACACCACTTCGAAAATAAGAAAGTAAAAAAAGAGCATTAAAATCGTTAAAGTAATAGAGGGGAAACACAATAAAAACATACATTTTTTATGCTTGAAATGCATAAAAACAGTGCTAACACTGAGGTCTAGAAGCCATAATGCTGACAAAAGCTATGAAGGATCAAAATAATTGATATTCAAAAAGTGAACTAAATGTTAAAAAAGTGTTGACGGCTTTTTAAATCCCTGTTATAATAAAATACGTTGCTGAGGGAGCTGTAAAAAAGCCTTCATGACAACGAAAAAATAGTTTTAAAAAGTTGTTGACATCGAGTTGATAACCTGATATTATTAAGTAGTTGTCAAAACGACAACGAAACACGAAATTAGACCTTTGAAAACTAAACAAAGTAAGACGAACCAAACGTGTAAGGAGTTTCGGCAAGTGCCGAAACAACAACATTAGTGAATAATTATTCGCTAGCAATCAATTAATGAGCTTCAAGCATCATTAAGCAGTCACCTTCGGGTGACGACTTTATATGAGAGTTTGATCCTGGCTCAGGACGAACGCTGGCGGCGTGCCTAATACATGCAAGTCGAACGCTTCCTACCGGTGCTTGCACCGGGAAAGAAGAGTGGCGGACGGGTGAGTAACACGTGGGTAACCTACCTACAAGCGGGGGATAACATTCGGAAACGGATGCTAATACCGCATAGATCTTTTTGTCTCCTGACAGAAAGAAGAAAGACGGTTTCGGCTGTCACTTGTAGATGGACCCGCGGCGCATTAGTTAGTTGGTGAGGTAATGGCTCACCAAGACGATGATGCGTAGCCGACCTGAGAGGGTGATCGGCCACACTGGGACTGAGACACGGCCCAGACTCCTACGGGAGGCAGCAGTAGGGAATCTTCCGCAATGGACGAAAGTCTGACGGAGCAACGCCGCGTGAGTGAAGAAGGTTTTCGGATCGTAAAACTCTGTTGTTAGAGAAGAACAAGGATGAGAGTAACTGCTCGTCCCTTGACGGTATCTAACCAGAAAGCCATGGCTAACTACGTGCCAGCAGCCGCGGTAATACGTAGATGGCAAGCGTTGTCCGGATTTATTGGGCGTAAAGCGAGCGCAGGCGGTTCTTTAAGTCTGATGTGAAAGCCCCTGGCTCAACCAGGGAGGGTCATTGGAAACTGGAGAACTTGAGTGCAGAAGAGGAAAGTGGAATTCCATGTGTAGCGGTGAAATGCGTAGATATATGGAGGAACACCAGTGGCGAAGGCGACTTTCTGGTCTGTAACTGACGCTGAGGCTCGAAAGCATGGGGAGCAAACAGGATTAGATACCCTGGTAGTCCATGCCGTAAACGATGAGTGCTAAGTGTTGGAGGGTTTCCGCCCTTCAGTGCTGCAGCTAACGCATTAAGCACTCCGCCTGGGGAGTACGACCGCAAGGTTGAAACTCAAAGGAATTGACGGGGGCCCGCACAAGCGGTGGAGCATGTGGTTTAATTCGAAGCAACGCGAAGAACCTTACCAGGTCTTGACATCCTTTGACCACTCTAGAGATAGAGCTTTCCCTTCGGGGACAAAGTGACAGGTGGTGCATGGTTGTCGTCAGCTCGTGTCGTGAGATGTTGGGTTAAGTCCCGCAACGAGCGCAACCCTTATTATTAGTTGCCAGCATTCAGTTGGGCACTCTAGTGAGACTGCCGGTGATAAACCGGAGGAAGGTGGGGATGACGTCAAATCATCATGCCCCTTATGACCTGGGCTACACACGTGCTACAATGGATGGTACAACGAGTCGCAAAACCGCGAGGTTAAGCTAATCTCTTAAAGCCATTCTCAGTTCGGATTGTAGGCTGCAATTCGCCTACATGAAGCCGGAATCGCTAGTAATCGCGGATCAGAACGCCGCGGTGAATACGTTCCCGGGCCTTGTACACACCGCCCGTCACACCACGAGAGTTTGTAACACCCAAAGTCGGTGAGGTAACCTTCGGGAGCCAGCCGCCTAAGGTGGGACAGATAATTGGGGTGAAGTCGTAACAAGGTAGCCGTATCGGAAGGTGCGGCTGGATCACCTCCTTTCTAAGGATATAACGGAACTTTACACGGTTCGCTTTTACTTTGTTTAGTTTTGAGAGGTTTAGTCTCTCAGAACTTTGTTCTTTGAAAACTGGATATTGTCTAATAGAAACATTTAAGTAAGAAACCGAGAAAACACCGCGTTTTTAAATGAGTTTTTTAATGTTCTTATCGTAAGATAAAACAAGTAATACCAATTTAGTAATGATAGGTTAAGTTACTAAGGGCGCACGGTGGATGCCTTGGCACTAGAAGCCGATGAAGGACGGGACGAACTCCGATATGCTTTGGGGAGCTGTAAGTAAGCTTTGATCCAGAGATTTCCGAATGGGGGAACCCAGCATCTTTAATAGGATGTTACTGCTGACTGAATACATAGGTCAGTAGAGGTAGACGCAGAGAACTGAAACATCTAAGTACCTGCAGGAAGAGAAAGAAAATTCGATTCCCTGAGTAGCGGCGAGCGAAACGGGAAGAGCCCAAACCAGAAAGCTTGCTTTCTGGGGTTGTAGGACTGAACACATAGAGCCATAAATGAACGTCGTAGAAGAAGCGTCCTGGAAAGGACTGCCGAAGAAGGTAAAAGCCCTGTATTCGAAACGACGTTCACTCTGATCAGTATCCTGAGTACGGCGGAACACGAGAAATTCCGTCGGAATCCGGGAGGACCATCTCCCAAGGCTAAATACTCTCTAGTGACCGATAGTGAACCAGTACCGTGAGGGAAAGGTGAAAAGAACCCCGGAAGGGGAGTGAAATAGCACCTGAAACCGTGTGCTTACAAATAGTTAGAGCCCGTTAATGGGTGATAGCGTGCCTTTTGTAGAATGAACCGGCGAGTTACGATTACATGCGAGGTTAAGTTGAATAGACGGAGCCGTAGCGAAAGCGAGTCTGAATAGGGCGAATGAGTATGTGGTCGTAGACCCGAAACCAAGTGATCTACCCATGTCCAGGTTGAAGGTGTGGTAAAACGCACTGGAGGACCGAACCCACGTACGTTGAAAAGTGCGGGGATGAGGTGTGGGTAGCGGAGAAATTCCAATCGAACTTGGAGATAGCTGGTTCTCTCCGAAATAGCTTTAGGGCTAGCCTCGGAATGTAGAATCATGGAGGTAGAGCAACTGTTTGAACTAGGGCCCCTTATCGGGGTACCGAATTCTGATAAACTCCGAATGCCATTGATTCATGTCCGGGAGTCAGACTGCGAGTGATAAGATCCGTAGTCGAAAGGGAAACAGCCCAGACCACCAGTTAAGGTCCCAAAGTTTATGTTAAGTGGAAAAGGATGTGGGGTTGCTTAGACAACTAGGATGTTGGCTTAGAAGCAGCCATCATTTAAAGAGTGCGTAATAGCTCACTAGTCGAGTGACCCTGCGCCGAAAATTTACCGGGGCTAAACATAACACCGAAACTGTGGATAGAACCATTGGTTCTATGGTAGGAGAGCGTTCTAAGGGCGTTGAAGCTAGATCGTGAGGACTAGTGGAGCGCTTAGAAGTGAGAATGCCGGTATGAGTAGCGAAAGACGGGTGAGAATCCCGTCCACCGAATGACTAAGGTTTCCTGGGGAAGGCTCGTCCTCCCAGGGTTAGTCGGGACCTAAGCTGAGGCCGAATGGCGTAGGCGATGGCCAACAGGTTGATATTCCTGTACCTGTTTGTTTTGTTTGAGCAATGGAGGGACACAGGAGGCTAAGAAATGCGTGCTGCTGGATATGCACGTCCAAGCAATGAGTCTTGAAGTGAGTGAAATGCTTGCTTCTCTAAGGATGAGTTGTGATGGGGAGGGAAATTAAGTACCGAAGTTTCTGATGTCACACTGTCAAGAAAAGCTTCTAGTGAGAAACAAACAGCCCGTACCGCAAACCGACACAGGTAGTCGAGGAGAGAATCCTAAGGTGTGCGAGAGAACTCTCGTTAAGGAACTCGGCAAAATGACCCCGTAACTTCGGGAGAAGGGGTGCTGACCATTGGTCAGCCGCAGTGAATAGGCCCAAGCGACTGTTTATCAAAAACACAGGTCTCTGCTAAATCGAAAGATGACGTATAGGGGCTGACGCCTGCCCGGTGCTGGAAGGTTAAGAGGATGGGTTAGCTTCGGCGAAGCTCAGAATTGAAGCCCCAGTAAACGGCGGCCGTAACTATAACGGTCCTAAGGTAGCGAAATTCCTTGTCGGGTAAGTTCCGACCCGCACGAAAGGCGTAACGATTTGGGCACTGTCTCAACGAGAGACTCGGTGAAATTATAGTACCTGTGAAGATGCAGGTTACCCGCGACAGGACGGAAAGACCCCATGGAGCTTTACTGCAGTTTGATATTGAGTGTCTGTACAGCTTGTACAGGATAGGTAGGAGCTATTGAAGCCAGGACGCCAGTCTTGGTGGAGGCATTGGTGGGATACTACCCTTGCTGTATGGCCACTCTAACCCTCGACCATGATCTGGTCGGGAGACAGTGTCAGACGGGCAGTTTGACTGGGGCGGTCGCCTCCTAAAATGTAACGGAGGCGCCCAAAGGTTCCCTCAGAATGGTTGGAAATCATTCGTAGAGTGTAAAGGCAGAAGGGAGCTTGACTGCGAGACCTACAAGTCGAGCAGGGACGAAAGTCGGGCTTAGTGATCCGGTGGTTCCGCATGGAAGGGCCATCGCTCAACGGATAAAAGCTACCCTGGGGATAACAGGCTTATCTCCCCCAAGAGTCCACATCGACGGGGAGGTTTGGCACCTCGATGTCGGCTCATCGCATCCTGGGGCTGTAGTCGGTCCCAAGGGTTGGGCTGTTCGCCCATTAAAGCGGTACGCGAGCTGGGTTCAGAACGTCGTGAGACAGTTCGGTCCCTATCCGTCGCGGGCGTAGGAAATTTGAGAGGAGCTGTCCTTAGTACGAGAGGACCGGGATGGACACACCGCTGGTGTACCAGTTGTTCTGCCAAGAGCATCGCTGGGTAGCTATGTGTGGAAGGGATAAACGCTGAAAGCATCTAAGCGTGAAGCCCCCCTCAAGATGAGATTTCCCATCACGTAAGTGAGTAAGACCCCTGAGAGATGATCAGGTAGATAGGTTGGAAGTGGAAGTCTAGCGATAGGCGGAGCGGACCAATACTAATCGGTCGAGGACTTAACCAAGATTTTAGGTGGATTCAACGGATCCGAACGAATGCGATATTAGACAAATCCAGTTTTGAGAGCGCAAAGTTCTCATATGTGTGGTGATGATGGCAAGAAGGTCACACCTGTTCCCATGCCGAACACAGAAGTTAAGCTTCTTAGCGCCGAAGGTAGTGAGGGGTTTCCCCTTGTGAGACTAGGACGTTGCCACGCAAATCGACAGTACCATCTTCGGATGGTGCTTTTTTTGTACATATTTAAGTTACAATAAGATTACTATTGTTGATTTGGCTATCTTAGTTTTAGAAATCCTTGTACAATAAATGTAAGATAAAGATACGGAAACTAAAGACAGAATATTTGATCTTGATATCTGTCACAGCTCCATGAGTATCAAGAGGAGTGGATTATATGGAAGAATCAACTAAAGAAATGTATTATTGTGCTCTTAGTCTGAATGACAAAGAATATTTGATTGCTGCTACTACGAAAGGTTTAGCTTTTGTAGGATCGCAAAATGCTGGTTTGATAGAATTAGTCGTTTGGATCGAAAAAAACCGACCAGGAACGCTATTAAAAGAAGATAGTATGTTTATGGAACCTTACTGTATAGAGTTGGAAGAATACTTTACAGGTAAAAGAAAGAAATTTGATTTACCATTAGATGTAGAAGGATCAAATTTTCAAAAAATGGTTTGGAGAGAATTGCTGAATATTCCTTATGGAGAAACAAGAACGTATTCTGATATTGCTTGGGCAGTAGAAAATCCAAAAGCTATTCGTGCAGTCAGTTCTGCTGTAGGAAAGAATCCTATTGCAATCGTTGTTCCTTGTCATCGTGTGATTGGCAAGAATGGAAAATTGAATGGATATCGTGGTGGTTTGGAAATGAAACAAGAACTATTGGATCTTGAAAAAATCAATACACCACCTTTAAAAGCAACTATGTAACAAAGAGGCTGGGACAAAATCTCCTGGTAACTGAAAAAACGGTAATTGCAAAAATGCAATTACCGTTTTTTGTCTATTTCAAATATATCTGTAAGATTTTAAGCTCAGCTAATCTTCATTTTTCTATATTTTTTGAAATTATTGGCCATAAAGGCCAAGCCGATAACGACTTTTACTTTCTCTTTTCCACGTAAGTGGAAGCGGGCGAAACCTAAATTAGCTTTTACCTGCCCGAAAACTGGCTTCACTTCGATTTTGCGTCTCGCAAAAATCTTAGAACCTTCAGGAGATAAAAGCTTGTTGGATTCTATTTCTTTTAGTGATTCATAGTGCCAATTATAATGGAATGTTTTTTGTTCAGTCTGCTCAGGGTAGTCTGGTTTGTACACATGAATATCCTGACAAAAGCCACTACGGTTTTTCCTGTGACTGATGTGGCTGAAGTCAAAGCGATTGTTGTTTCGATCCGTAAAATAATTTCCTTCGGAATGATACGACCAATTCTTTCGGTTTCTTGGAGATTTTTTATACGATCGTGTTTGTTCTTTATCATCGTGCAAAAAAGCATCCAGCTTTTTAAAGACAAGCAAGATAAAGCGACCACATTCGGGTTGGCTATTAAAAATTTAGTCGTTTACCATGGAGCGCAAATTGTATTGTACAGTCTGGGGATTTTATTTGGTTAATGTGAAGCGCAATGATTAAGCAGAGAGAAGGCTGAGGGTGTATGGGGTTTAGAACATTGTGTTACCATGAATTTCGCAAACGAGAAGAAATAACTGAAACAGGTCCATCGACAATAAAAGTTGCGCAAGATTATCAAGATGCATTGCCGCGACCGTTGTTTACTTATGTCGAAGATTTTGAAGAGCAAATAGGTTATTTAAAAGCGGAAGGTTATCACTTTTTGACGTTGGAAGAAGTACGGGCATATTACACAGGACAAGATATTCCGAAGAAAGCTATTTTACTAACGGTTGACGATGCGTATCAATCTTTTAAAAAGTATGCTTACCCGATTCTAAAAAAACACAACATTCCCATCGTTTCTTTTGTAGTATTGGGATGGTTGAGTGAAGAGAGAGAATCGTATGCACCTGATCTTTCTCTAACGATGAGCAAAGAAGAATTGTCAGAGATGGCAGATAGTATAACAACGGCTAATCATACAACGCGATTGCATCAAAGGTATGCAGACGGCAGCACGGCTTTCCAAAATATTTCTTTTGAAGAGTTGAAAAGTGATTTGGATGAATGTGGAGAGTTTGTAGAAGAGCCTTCAGTGTTTGCTTATCCTTTTGGCATTTACAACAAAGAAGATGTGCTGCGTTTAAAGAACGCAGGTATGGAGTTTGCTTTTACATGCGAGTCAGGGATGAACACGCGCCTGACAACACCGCTGGAATTGCACCGGGAGGTTGTTCCATTAGGGATAGCTTTAAAACAATTTAAAGATTTAGTGAAATAAAGCTGGGAAAAGCCGGACCTGGGAAATAACTCCCAGCTCCGGCTTTTTTTACGAATATTGGTTTCGTAAACGTGCTCAAAAAGGCAGCCCCGACGTCCACTTCACGAATAATGCTCGAATGGTCTACGACCATCCTGTGCTTATTCGCTCCAGTGATTCGGGGCTAAACGCCTTTTTTCCCACTCTCGGCTTTTTGGCAGCAGCTCAAATAAAAATCCTTTCTGCCACAAAGACAGAAAGGATAAAAAGGGGTAATCATTTGAACCAAAATTATGGTTTCATTGTTACTGGTTCTCTGCGAACAACTTCTTGAGTTTCTAAATCAAAGAAGTGACCTTTATTCATATTGAAAGCTAATTCGATCATTTCACCAGGGTTGTGGAAGTCGCGTGCATCAACTTTAGCAATGAATTCTGTATCGCCGACTCTTGAGTAAAGCATCGTTTCAGCACCTAATAATTCAGATACCACTACTTCAGATGTCACGACAGTATTTGGACTAGCGTCAATTGCCACTTGTTCGCTGTGGATATCTTCAGGACGAATACCGAAAATCAATTTTTTGCCATCATATCCGCGTTCTTTCAATAAGCCTAATTTACCTGCAGGAACTTCGATCTCTAGATCTCTTCCATTCGAGATCATGTTTCCATTTAGAGTTACTTCAAACAAGTTCATTGCCGGAGAACCAATAAAACCAGCTACGAATACATTGTTTGGAGTATCATAAACTTCTTTAGGAGAACCGATTTGTTGAATGAATCCATCTTTCATAATAACGATACGGTCAGCCATAGTCATAGCCTCTGTTTGGTCATGGGTTACATAAATCGTTGTTGTTTCAAGGCGACGGTGTAGTTTAGCGATCTCAGCACGCATCGCTACACGTAATTTAGCATCTAAGTTGGATAAAGGTTCATCCATTAAGAATACTTTCGCATCACGAACGATGGCACGTCCTAAAGCAACACGTTGACGTTGTCCACCAGAAAGAGCTGCTGGTTTACGTTTTAGATATTCTGTTAAACCTAAGATTTCTGCAGCTTCTTCAACACGTTTTTTGATTTCTTCTTTTTTGTACTTACGCAATTTCAACCCGAAAGCCATGTTGTCGTATACAGTCATATGAGGGTATAAAGCGTAGTTTTGGAAAACCATCGCGATATCACGGTCTTTTGGTGCAACGTCATTCATCATTGTGTCGCCGATCCAAAGTTCGCCATCTGTGATTTCCTCTAAACCAGCTATCATACGCAATGTAGTGGATTTACCACATCCAGATGGTCCGACGAATACGATGAACTCACGATCTTTGATGTTTAAATTGAAGTCTGTTACTGAGTAAGTATCATTATTGTCATAACGTTTATGAATTTGTTTTAGTGCCATTTCTACCATGTCGTTTGTCCCCTTTAAGTAAAGTGTTTGTTTGAATATCATCAGTATATTGTAAACGCTCTCTTTTTCAAATGTTGGAGTGCACAAAAATGAAAAGCGTTCTTTGTGCAAATTGCTCAGGAGTGAAATGGGTAGTTACATACGTCATACGCATAAAAAAATTAAATAAAAAAAACTGTATTCGATAGTTTTAGGGACTTAGTAATGAATTTTCCTCCGGAATGGACGTGTTTGCTTATGAAGAGCCATGGGATCGTATGGAGCCTGTAGTCTCCAGACTTTTAAGCCTCAAACGGAGCGTACGCGCTAAAGCGCAAACGCTTCATAATTTGCATTTCATCCATTGCCAATATCCACTAGTTGACATAGCTCCTTTATAAAAATAAGTATCTGATATTCAGTAAAAAGAATCTTTCATGTGTATGTCATAGTAATTACAAGAATTGTATTCATGAGGTGTGCAGAATATGCTAAACTAATAAGATGAAATCTGCTCAGAAAGCGGAAATTTTTTAATAGAGAGAGGAATTATCAAATGAATAAAGTAAGAGGTTTTGAAGTTGTGTCATCGTATGAAGGAAAAGGAATCGAGTTGCCGAAAAGAGCTACTCAACAAGCAGCAGGGTATGACTTTCAAGCAGCCGAAGATACGGTAATTCCTTCTATTTGGAACTTACTGTTGAAAAATCAAGCGTTAAGCAATGCTAATGAATCAGAATCGATTGTTTTACCGGAAGAAAACAAGACTTATCTAGCATCTACGCTTGTTCCTACAGGAATTAAAGCTTACATGCAAGAAGACGAATATTTGCAATTGGCAAACCGTTCGAGCAATCCAATCAAAAATCAGTTGTCTATGCCGAATGGAGTGGGCATTGTGGATGCGGATTACTATGGAAATGAAAAAAATGAAGGGCATATTTACTTCCAGTTCATCAATTATGGAACAACAGATTATGTGGTCAAAAAAGGAGACCGCATTGGTCAAGGGATCTTTATGCCGTATTTGAAAGCGGATGGCGATCAAAACGAAGGTGTTTTACGTACTGGCGGTTTTGGCTCTTCTGGGAAATAAACCACCGAGCAAATAAACACTACTTTTAGCTGTTTTTGCATATACTAGTGTAATAAAGAAAAAACTTATAGGATATTTAAGCTAATTGCTCGATCTGAAGCCCATAGAGCTTGCTAAATGTGGTAAAATAAAGACAGTGATTCTATAAGTTTAAGAAAGAGGGGTTCACCTATTGGCCAAAAAGAAATCGACTAAATTTGTTTGTCAATCTTGCGGTTATGAATCTCCTAAGTGGATGGGACGTTGTCCTAATTGTGGCAGTTGGAATGAAATGATGGAAGAAATGGTAGTAGATAAAGATGATCGTCGCAGCCGCGTCAGTATGACGGGTACGACCGCTAAAGCTCAACTCGTCCAAGATGTAACGATTTCAAATGAAACTCGTGTAAAAACCAAATTAGGCGAATTGAACCGAGTATTAGGCGGGGGAGTAGTTCCTGGATCATTGGTCCTTATCGGTGGAGACCCGGGTATCGGAAAATCCACTTTACTATTGCAAGTATCAGCTCAACTCAACATGACAGGCGGGAAAGTACTTTATGTAACTGGAGAAGAGAGCGCGACACAAATTAAGCTGCGTGCTACTCGTTTAGGTGTAGATGGAGAAAAATTCTACATTTACCCAGAAACAGATATGAGTGCGATTAGAAAAACCATTGAAGAGATCAGACCGGAATACGTTATTATTGACTCAATCCAAACAATGAATCAACCAGATATTACGAGCGCTGCAGGAAGCGTCTCACAAGTACGTGAAAATACTTCAGAATTGATGAAAATAGCTAAAACCAACAACATTGCAATTTTTATTGTTGGGCACGTAACCAAAGAAGGAGCTTTAGCTGGACCGCGAATGTTGGAACATATGGTGGATACGGTGTTGTATTTTGAAGGCGACCGTCACCAATCGTTTAGAATTTTGCGGGCAGTCAAAAACCGGTTTGGCTCCACGAATGAAATTGGAATTTTTGAAATGCGGGAAAGCGGTCTGCAAGAAGTACTGAATCCATCAGAAATGTTTCTGGAAGAGCGGCTGACTGGAGCAAACGGGTCATCAGTCGTAGCAGCTATGGAAGGTACAAGACCGATCTTAGTGGAAATTCAAGCGTTACTGACTCCGACAGCATTTGGTAATGCGAAACGGACGGCGAGCGGATTGGATCACAACCGTGTGTCACTGATCATGGCTGTGCTGGAAAAAAGGGCTAACCTGCTGTTGCAAAACCAAGATGCTTACTTGAAAGCAGCTGGTGGAGTAAGGTTGGATGAACCTGCGATTGATTTGGCGATAGCAATCAGTATTGCATCAAGCTACAAAGAAAGAGGTACCCAAGCTACAGATTGTTTTATCGGCGAAATCGGTTTGACGGGTGAGATACGACGAGTGAGTCATATCGAGCAGCGTGTTAAAGAAGCAGCCAAGTTAGGGTTTGAAAGAATCTTTATTCCTAAAAACAATATTGGCGGCTGGACATTGCCTAAAGAAATTACCGTAGTAGGTGTGGAAACAATCAGCGAAGCATTGAAAAAAGCGCTCGGCGACTAAAAGTCATCAAGTCATCTGAAAAGCTTTGTTTTGGTAGAGTAAGTTATACTAAAACGAAGCTGCTCAATGGCTCGTATTATTCTTTAAATAAAGAGTTTAAAAAGGAGGAATATAGTTGAAGAAAAAAATCATTTCGCTTGTTTTTATCTTAATCGGTGGAAGTATCGGAGCAACATTTCTGCCAGTTTTTTGGGAAATAATCAGCGTTCATAATCAGTTGATCAACAACATTTTCACGAATATTTTGATTGGTGCACTTATTTTTTATATTATCTCTTTACCTTCCGTGAAGTATGTTGAACAAGGGGTTCAAAAGTTAGAAGAGTTTATCAGCCATTTGAGTTTAATGTATTTGATCGCAGGAAGTATTGGAACCATTATAGGGTTATTGTTGGCATGGTTGATCAACATGTCGCTTTACAGTTTAAACTGGCCAATCGTCAGTACAGTGATGCCGATCGTTGTAAGTATCTTATTGGCATATATGGGTTTTCGCGTGGGGACATCACGCCAACCAGAAATCAGAGCTTTATTTCAATCTAAACCGAAACCAGAAGTGGAAGAAAGCAGTCAGATCTTAGAACGTAACGCAGATGACAATTTCCGCAAATACAAGATTTTAGACACAAGTGTCATTATTGATGGACGCATTTACGATATCGTGATGACGGGATTCTTAGAAGGAACGATTTTAATTCCGAATTTTGTGTTGCATGAATTACAGCATATCGCCGATTCATCTGATAGTTTAAAACGAGTACGAGGCAGACGTGGTTTAGACATTTTAAATGCATTGCAAAAAGAAGAAGGTTTGCAAGTAGAGAACTACGACGGCGACTTCAATGAAATCGAAGAAGTAGATGCTAAGCTCGTCAAATTAGCTAAAGTATTAGACGGAATCGTCGTTACCAATGACTACAACTTAAATAAAGTATGTGAGTTCCAAAATGTACCTGTGTTGAACATTAACGAATTAGCAAATGCTGTTAAGCCAGTTGTGATTCCTGGTGAAAATATGGTGGTTACTATTGTAAAAGCCGGTACAGAAAGAACTCAAGGTGTCGCTTACTTAGACGATGGAACGATGATCGTAGTAGAAGAAGGACAACATTACATGAACAAAACTATAGAAGTAGTGGTGACAAGTGCTCTTCAAACAGCAGCTGGTCGAATGATTTTTGCGAAGCTGGCTAATGGACAAAAGAAACTGAATGAAAAAGAATAGGAGCGATTGGATTTGGCAAAGACAAGTTATGAGCTGGTTTTACTAGCAGCTGGCCAAGGCAAGCGCATGAAAAGCGATCGCAATAAAGTATGGTTGTCTTTAATGGGAAAACCACTGATTCAACGAGCTCTAGAGACTTTTTTGAAAGACCCTTTTTGTACCCACATTATTGTGACGGTCAACCCGGATGAAATCGAAATGCTGCAAGAACTGATTGAAGCAGAGTTTTCAGACACCAAAAAGCCAATTACACTCGTTGTAGGCGGAGCAGAAAGACAGTACAGTTCTTACAATGGACTGCAATATCTACAAAATCCTCAAGATGGTTATGTTATGATCCATGAAGCTGCACGTCCGTTTTTGGAACAATCTGCAGTCGATGAATTGAATGAAGAAATGCAAAAAAGCGGCGCAGCTATCTTAGCTGTTCCACCTAAAGATACCATCAAACAAGTAAAGAACGGCATTATTGAACAGACGATTTTGCGAGAAACGGTCTGGCAAGCTCAGACTCCGCAAGCATTTAAGAGTTCTCTAGTTTTAGAAGCTCATGAAAAAGCACGAGTGGAAGACTTTTTTGGAACAGATGATGCGTCAGTGGTGGAAAGAACTTTTTCCGGTATCCGAATCGTTTCCGGAAATTACTACAATATCAAAATGACGACACCAGAAGACTGGGTCACAGGCGAAGCTATTCTTTGTCACCAACAGAACAAAGAAGTACCCGGTCAATAATAATAATTCACTAAAAATTGACCGCCATCTTAGAGTTAACAATTGTCAAAGGAACATTTGCATGTTAACTTTAATTTGATAAGCTTAAACGCTTCAGCATAAAATGAATTCACTTATTTCAGAGAAGAGGATATATTATGACAAAAAAAGTTCGTGTACGTTATGCACCAAGCCCAACAGGACATTTACACATCGGAAATGCTCGTACGGCTTTATTTAACTACTTATTCGCTCGTCACCACGACGGAGAATTCATCATCCGAATCGAAGATACCGATCAAAAACGGAATATCGAAGGCGGAGAAGAAAGCCAGTTGGAAAACTTGAAATGGTTAGGGATCGAATGGGATGAAAGTCCAGAAAACCCTGGTAAATATGGACCTTACCGCCAATCAGAACGTAAGGATATTTATGATCCGCTGATCGATCAATTATTGATGAGCAACCGCGCGTATAAATGCTACTGTACAGAAGAAGAACTTGAAGAAGAACGTGAAGCACAACGAGCTCGTGGCGAAATGCCTCATTATGGCGGAAAATGTGCTCATTTATCTGCTGCTGAACAAAAAGCTAAAGAAGAAGAAGGGATCACGCCGGTTATTCGTTTCCGCGTACCCAAAGAAAATACGTATACTTTTGAAGACTTGGTTAAAGGACACATCTCTTTTGAAGCAGAAAGTGTTGGGGGAGACTTTGTTATCCGTAAACGTGACGGATTCCCAACGTATAACTTTGCTGTTGCAGTAGATGACCACTACATGAAAATCACTCACATCTTACGTGGGGATGACCATATCGCCAATACACCAAAACAAATGATGATTTACGAAGCATTTGATTGGAAAGCACCTGAATTTGGACATATGACATTGATCATCAATAGCGAAACAGGTAAAAAATTAAGTAAACGTGATGAAAGTATTCTTCAATTTATTGAACAATACCGTGAATTAGGCTACTTACCAGAAGCTATGTTCAACTTTATTGCCTTATTAGGTTGGTCGCCAGTTGGAGAAGATGAGATCTTTGATCCTAAGACATTGGTCGATATCTTTGATTCAGCTCGTTTGAGTAAATCTCCAGCAGCATTTGATGCGAAGAAATTAGAATGGATCAATAACCATTACATGAAAGCAGCAGATTTAGAAACGGTTACTGAATTAGCGAAACCACATTTGGTAAAAGCTGGACGTATTGAAGAAAATCTATCTCCTGAACAAGAAGAGTGGGTAAAAAATCTTGTCAGCTTATACCATGAACAAATGAGTTTTGGGGCAGAAATCGTTGAATTGTCTGAATTGTTCTTTACTGAAGCACCAACGTTAGGAAACGAAGCTCGTGAAGTTCTAACGGGAGAAACCGTTCCTGAAGTATTGGCTGCATTTGATAAAGTGTTGGATGAAATCGAACCATTTGATGCAGAAAATGTCAAAAAAGGAATCAAAACAGTTCAAAAAGAAACAGGCATCAAAGGTAAAAACTTATTCATGCCGATTCGTATTGCTGTAACAGGCCAAATGCATGGACCACAATTGAACGAAACGATTGAATTGTTGGGACGCGAAAAAACGAAAAAACATTTAGAAGAAGTGTTAAACACTCTAGCTTAAAGCAAGAGCTGTTCAGTACAATATGATTAAAGACGATGATAAGAAAGAGTAGCTGAACAAACGCCTACAGAGAGTCTGCGATGCTGGAAGCAGATGACGTGAATTCAGTGAAGTGCCTCTTGGAGTCGTGCTGTTGAATAAAGTAGACCGCACCGGTTAACAACCGTTACCCTGTCAAAGATCGCCTGCTTAAGCAGCCGATGAAAAAAAGTGGAACCACGCCCAAAGCGTCTTTTATTGTGAAAACAACAAAAGACGCTTATTTTTTTCAGGATGCGGAGGTCGCTGTTTTGGCTTGAAGGAATATCTATTCTGTTTTTAGAGGATGCTCTTTATCCTCAAAAAACAGAATGATATTTCCAAAAGCCAAGCGACCGCAGCTCTACTACCAGTAAGCGAAGTGCCTCGTTAAGCTCCGGCAGAAAAATCTATTTCAGTTTTAGAGGATTCTTTTCATCCTCAAAAACTGAAATGATTTTACGGAGGAGTTGAGGCACGTAGCTGCACTATCAGTATGCTGAGAAAGCCCGAAAGAGATGAAGGAAAAATAGGGTAAAATTGTTGTGGTGCTTTTCAACCATAAAATTTTTCATCTTTTTTCCAAAACCTCTGACTTTCGCAGCTCTACTAACAGTAAGCGAAGTGCCTCGTTAAGCTCCGGCAGAAAAATCTATTTCAGTTTTAGAGGATTCTTTTCATCCTCGAAAACTGAAATGATTTTACCGAGGAGTTGAGACACGTAGCTGCACTATCAGGATGCTGAGAAAGCCCGAAAGAGATGAAGGAAAAATAGGGTAAAATTGTTGTGGTGCTTTTCAACCATAAAATTTTTCATCTTTTTTCCAAAATCTCTGGCTTTCGAAGCTCTACTAAAAGGATGCAAAGGTTGTTGTTTTCTTTATCTCAAGTGCCTAGAGACACGACAAGAACTCAGTTAAAGAATACAAAAAATCCCGATTCACTTTCCAGCTGCAAAAAAAAACAATTTCAACCATAGAAAAGAAAAGGTGGTTAAAATGCGTACTATTAAAGAGAGTATACAAACGATAAAACGAAATGATCCTTCAGTTCGTAGTACTTTAGAAATCATCTTAACGTACCCTGGTTTTCATGTATTAGGTTTTCATCGGGTTGCTCACTTTTTTTATCAGCGTCAATGGTTTCTGATAGCAAAAGTGATAGCAGCTGTTGCTCGCTTTATTACTGGCATTGAGATTCATCCAGGCGCTGTTATTGGTAAAAGATTGTTTATTGATCATGGTATGGGATTGGTTATAGGAGAGACGACTGAAATCGGCGACGATGTCGTTCTTTTCCACGGAGTAACGCTAGGCGGTACAGGAAAAGGTAGAGGGAAGCGACACCCGACAATTGGAAATAATGTCTTGATATCGGCTCACGCGCAAGTTTTAGGCCCTATTACGATCGGAGATAATTCTAAAATCGGAGCCAGCGCAGTAGTGTTGAAGGATATCCCGGCTGATGCTACGGCGGTTGGGATACCTGCTGTAGTCGTCAAATTGAATGGACAACGCGTACACGAAGAAAACCACTAAGCAAAGCAATTTATAAGGAAGGGGTAAATCTATGTTAAAAATCTACAATACATTGACCCGACAGAAAGAAAAATTTGTGCCTTTAGAAGAAGGCAAAGTCAAAATGTATGTGTGCGGCCCGACTGTATATAATTATATTCATATTGGGAATGCTCGCAGTACTGTTGCTTTTGATACCGTTCGCCGTTACCTTGAGTACAAAGGTTTTGACGTGAACTATGTTTCCAATTTTACTGATGTAGACGATAAAATCATTCGTACTGCTAAAGAGTTGAACATCACGGCACCAGAAGTAGCACAACGATTTATTGATGCTTACTATGAAGACACAGCGGCTTTAGGTGTTGCAAAAGCTACCAAGAATCCTCGTGTAATGGACAGTATGCCGGATATCGTTGAGTTTATTCAAGCATTGATTGAAAAAGAGTATGCTTACGAGTCTATGGGAGATGTTTATTTCCGTACGCGCAAATTCAAAGATTATGGAAAACTGAGCGATATGTCGATTGATGACTTAGAAGTTGGAGCCAGCAATCGTTTAGAGGATGAAGAAAACAAAAAGAAAGAAGATCCTTTAGATTTTGCGCTGTGGAAAGCTGCCAAAGCAGATGAAATAAGTTGGGATTCACCTTGGGGTAAAGGGCGTCCTGGTTGGCACATTGAATGCTCGGTGATGGCTACGAAATATCTAGGAGATACGATCGATATCCACGCTGGCGGCCAAGATTTGGCTTTCCCTCATCATGAAAATGAAATTGCTCAAAGTGAAGCGAAAACCGGTCACCCATTTGCGCATTACTGGATGCATAATGGATTTGTGACGATGGACAACGAAAAAATGAGCAAATCCCTAGGGAACTTTGTTTTAGTGCACGATATTATCAAACAAGTAGATCCACAGATTTTACGTTTCTTTATGGCAACGACTCAATACCGCCGTCCGATCAGTTACAGCATGGCAACGATTGAAGAAGCTAAGAACAATTTGGCAAAATTGAGAAACGCTTACGAAAATGTTGGTCATCGTTTGAAAGATGCTGTAGAATCAATAGGAACAGATGATGAGAAGCTTGCTCAATTGGAGCAATTTAAACAAGATTTCATTCATGAAATGGATGATGACTTCAATGCGGCTAACGGAATCACAGTGGTTTACGAGTTGGCAAAAACGATGAATATTTATAGCGAACAAGCAGAAGTGTCTAAAGTCGTACTAGAAGCTATGCGTGAACTAATGAGTGAGCTGCTGCAAGTATTCGGGATCACGTTTGAAGAAGAGACGTTGTTAGATGAAAAAATCGAGCAATTAATTGTGGAACGAAATGAAGCCCGTGCGGCTAAAAATTTCCAACGCAGTGATGAGATTCGAGACCTGTTAAAAGCAGAGGGCATTATTCTAGACGATACACCGCAAGGAACCAGATGGAAAAGAGGATAATATGACTGAAAAGAATTGGGCATTACTTAACGGATTGGCTTTAGCTTATATTGGGGATGCCATTTATGAAACATATATACGAGATTATTTAGTAAACCAAGGACAGACTAGACCCAACCAATTGCATCGCATGGCAACTCATTTTGTTTCAGCGAAAGCACAAGCCTTTTTGATGCATGAAATGATTTCGGCAGAGTTACTGTCTGAGGAAGAAGAAACGATGTTCAAACGAGGAAGAAATGCTAAGAGCCATACATCAGCTAAGAACGCGGATATCACGACTTACCGTATTTCAACAGGATTCGAAGCTTTGATGGGTTTCTTGCATTTGTCCGGCAGAAAAGAACGTATGGAAGAACTAATCAACTGGTGTATCCAGAAAGTGGAGGAGACGAACGATGCCAAGAAATGATAAACGATCGCCTAAGAGAGAACAAAGAAAATCCAATCAACAACGCCCTCAGCGTAAACGTCCTCAGCCGAGAGAAGAAGTAGAAGTTGTAGAGAACGAAGAAGAACGCGATTTTGTCATGGGAAGAATCCCGGCAATCGAGGTATTGAAGTCTGAAAGAGACATCAATAAAGTCTTCTTGCAAGAAGGGCTGTCTGGTACTAAATTAGATGAGATCCAAGGACTGGCGAAAAAACGCAAGTTGCAGATTTCTATCGTACCTAAATCAAAGTTGGATCAACTAGTTGAAGGCCAAAATCACCAAGGTGTAGTTATTGGAACTGCAGCTTATCCATATGCGTCAATTGATGATTTATTTGAAGCAGCTGCTAAGAAAAATGAAGATCCGTTCTTTATTTTATTGGATGGAGTGGAAGATCCGCATAATCTGGGATCCATCATGCGTACGGCAGATGCGAGTGGCGCTCATGGAATCATTATTCCTAAACGTCGTGCAGTAGGTTTGACAGCTACTGTAGCCAAATCTTCTACGGGAGCAATCGAACATGTACCTGTTGTTCGAGTTACTAATTTGGTTCAAACGATCAAAGACCTAAAAGAACGCGGTATCTGGTTCTACGGAACAGATATGGAAGGGCAAGATTACCGTCGTTGGGATGCAACATTGCCTGTCGGACTTGTGATCGGAAATGAAGGAAAAGGTGTTTCAAGGCTAGTAAAAGAACAAATGGACGGAACTATTACGATTCCTATGACTGGACACGTTCAAAGTCTGAATGCCAGTGTGGCAGCCAGCTTATTGATGTATGAAGTTTATCGTGGTCGAAATCCATTATAATTGATTGAATAGTATGGGATAAAGTAACAAGAAAAGAAGGGAGGTCGAGACCATGAAAAAAGAAGTACTGCTTGTTGATGGATACAATATGATCGGCGCGTGGCCTATGTTGGAAAAACTAAAGAACCAAGATGAGATGGAAGAGGCAAGAGACCTTCTGCTTCATGAATTGTCGAATTATGCCAAATATGAAGACATTGAAGTACGTGTGGTCTTCGACGCCCAACTGGTTCCCGGCATTCAAAAAAGCTATAAAAAATTTCACTTAGATGTTATTTTCACTAAAGAAGGTGAGACGGCAGACAGTTATATTGAACGTGTTGTTGGAGAAGAAAACTTACTAATCACTCAAGTTACCGTCGCTACAAGCGATTTGGCGGAACAATGGATCGTTTTTCAAAGAGGAGCTTTGCGCAAATCAGCTAATGAATTGTACAAAGATCTGCAACACTCCAAAAAGGCAATTGAAAATGATGCAAAAACATTGCACGGGCAAAGTTACAGACGAAATTCTCCTTGGAACCATCGTCAACTAGATGCACTAGAAAGATTCCGAGATGACTTAGCAAAAAAATAACCATACACTATTTGAGAATTCAGAAAAAGAGCAGACTGAATGAAAGGCCAAAAGAATAAAACATAGGCTGGAGGAAAACAAGTGAGTGGTACCAAGGAATTCTTTGAGCAGTTAAAAGATGAAGATTTGATCACAGTAATTAAAAGCGGCGATTATTATCCTTTTGAAATTCTATTTCAACGTTATACTCCATTGGTAAAGAATGTCATCAAGGATTATTATATATTGGGTTACGAAAGAGATGATTTTGTCCAAGAAGCAAGAATTGTCTTCAATAAAACCATTCTTTTTTATGATAAAACAAGAGGACATACTTTCGGAAATTATTTCAAATTAAACTTAAAAAATCATTTATTCAGTCTGATACGAAAAGATATGGCTAAAAAGAGAAGGATAGAAAAAATTTCTGAGTCGTTAGACAGTTTGTTAGAAAATGGTTTTTCCCCGCAATACATACAAAATTATACCAGCAGTATGAGCTTCCAAGAAGCTTTAGAAGTTAAGGAGAGTATACCTCAATACTTCGAGTCATTATCTGATTTCGAACATCAAGTCTTTATTAGGTATCTTCGAAATATACCACGAGAAGATATCGCAAAAGAGTTTAATTGTGAAACCGTAAAAGTAATCAATGCGTTAGATAGATGTAAAAGAAAAATGAAGCAGTACTGCAACTAAAAATGGAAGCGTTTGCTAAATAAGTCTGCTCTTTTTAGCACTCTTAAATAATGCATGTTATATAAAAAACTACCTCACTGCAATTCAGTGAGGTAGTTTTTTGATGAATGCTCTGTTGAATTTTCTTTAAATAAGCGAGTCATTCCATTCTTCGTCTTCCCAATCTTCGTCCCATTCCATGTCAGTTTCTGTAGGTGTTCCACCAACTAAATCATTGTAGAATGCTGTTCTGGCAGCAGTTGTGTATGGAGTGATCCATAAAAACCCGATTCCTAAAGTAAGGAAACCAATCAAATACCAACCGATAAAGCTTAAATCAAGGGCGAACAACCGTCCTTTGTGTCCATCCATCAGTTCTCGACTCTCCGTAATGCAATTGATTGCTGAGACTTTTTCCGTATTAGGATGATCCGCGTGGTCTTTGTAAATCAAGTAAGCTTGCGAATAGGAATAAGATTTGATGAGCCCAGGGATAAAGAATAACAATGTCCATAAAACTATAAACAGGCTTGAAACGATATAAATCAGAAATACACCTAAAAAATATTTTTTAGAGAATACTTGGAATGCATCTCTAAATGGTCGAATTTTATAACCAGGATCTCTAAAGGCTGTTAAGAAGGCAAATGACATTCCAGTAGTGATAATCGTCGTAAATAAATTTTGAACGAACGTAACTCTTGTATCATTAGTATCATTATAGGAATTTTCGTCTTCGTACAATACATCTGTATCAGAATAAGCGCCTCTATCTTCGTATTCAATATCACCATATGTACTTTCCGTTGCAAAATAGTCGCTTGTGCTTGCAGAAAAAGTAGCAATACCTACTACCAACAGCGCCAAAGTGGCTATCCCCAATAATGCTGGAAGAAGATTCATTAAGACCGCATCTTTCCATCGACCTTTCAACATCTCACGAGCATCTTGCTTAAGTTCAGAGCTTGTTTTAAACTCATCCATTTTGTGTAACTCCTTTTTCTTCTATATTATTTCATGATTAATATAACACACAGAATGACATAAAAATAGCTAAGTATAACAGTTTTTATATTAAAAAAATCCACTTTAAAATTGTAAAAGATTACTTGTTTGGTATGTTTTCAATCGGATTTCAAAATATTTGAATCCATTATTGGCTAGACATTTTCTGACGTGTTAAAGTAAGGGTAATAGAAAAGAAGGTCTGAATTAAGAGGCGATTTGTTTTAAACGAAAGGGTGTAGTGACGAATTTGAAAAGTGATCAAACCTAAGATTTTAATATTGTAATGGAAAATGTCCTATATTTTCCTCCACAACAATATTATGGGACCATCGTTTTATTTATGATTAAGGGAACGGCACAAGTCAGGTATGAAGGTCAAGAAGATGAACTGAAAGAAAATGATATTTTGTTTATCAACCGGAATTCTCGTTATTCCATTAGAGGAAATGAAGAGAATATACTGATATCTTTATCCATATCCAGTCATTTTTTTGCGCTGCATTATAAAAATTATTTCCATAGTTACTTTCAGTCTTTCTCTAAAGAATTGGATAAAGGAAGAGAAAAAGTCACTCAACAATTGAGGCCTTTATTGTCAGAAATGATTATTGAAAAGTACCGCGACGAAGATGGCAGTGCACTCGTGATCCAAAGCAGTGTTTACCAAATTATGTTGATGATGACGCGTTTCTTCAAAAAAGAGATGCCGATGTGGGAAGGCGCTGAAGCCAACGATGAACGTATTGCTCGCATCATTCAACTAATCGAACAACACTATTCAGAACCGCTGACGTTATCTGAAGTGGCTGAAAACGAGTTTTTATCTGTCTCTTACTTATCGCGCTACTTTAAGCAAATGGCAGGGATCGGTTTTTTGAACTATTTGAATCAAGTTCGTTTGAAACACAGTATCGATGATTTATTGTACACAACAGATAATTTATACGAAATTGCTCACAACAATGGATTTTCAACGGCTAAAAATTATTCTGCAATCTTCAAGTCGGTCTACCACATGACTCCCTCACAGTACCGAAAACAGCATCAGCAAGCCAATTTGATCAGAGAAAAAGAAGAGGAAGTTCAAGAAGAAACACGTTCAGTGATGGAATCCCCAGCAGTCTTGATCCGATTAGCCAAATATTTAGATGAAAGTGCAGACCAAAATTTTGTTTACGATAAAGCTCCAGTAGAAGAATTAGAGATTCGCCTAGAGAAAGAAAGCGATGAAAAATTGGGGCACGAAAAGCATTTAGTGTTCATAGGTGAATTGAAAGAATTGCTGAATGAAAATGTTAAAAAACAAGTTCTAACAGCTAATCAACAATTAGGAATCCACTATATAGGAATTCGAAAATTACTGGAGGGAACTACTTTGCTGCCGGAAGTAGATACTGACGAGATGATCTCAACATCGCCTGTATATGCTAATTCCGATTTGGCTATCCAATTTTTAAAAGAGCAGCACATCCCTTTATTTATCCGTGTCGATTACAAAGAAATCAAACAAGATGAACTCTCCTTTTTTGATCGTTTTGATCGCTTTATTCAGCATTCATTATTGGTTTTTGGACGTTCATTTGTAGGACAGTGGCGCGTCTTATTTCAAGGACCAAATCAAAAATCTGTATCCGCTGATGAGTTGAAGAAGATGTATTTGAAGTTACGGCAATTATTAAAGAATCGTGTATCTGACATAGCGGTTGGCTATTATGTTTCTTATGATGAAAAAAAGATATTATTTCACAGGATCAGCATTGGATATTCGATGAAGCAGAAAAAATTGAATTTATCAGTTACGACGCTGATCAAAACGATTTGATTGATTTTGATAAAATCAGCGACAAAGATTTTATCAAGAGTCAGGACTACATCGTTGATAAGACAGCCAGATTAAAACAGTTTTTAAGAAAACACCAATTGAATAAACCCTTGTACTTGAACAACTGGAATACATTAACAGGTAATACGCGTTATACGAATGGAACTTTCTTTAGAGGAGCACTGATTCTGAGAACTGTTCTTGCTTTAAGCAAGGAAGTTGAGAGCTTGGGCTTTTGGATCAACAATGAATTGCATGAAAAAAGCAGCGGCAGCCGCAACATCTTGATTGATGGACTGGAATTGTTTCACTTTTTCGATGGAAAACGGCCAGTGTATTATGCGGTCATGTTTAAAGAAAGACTCCGAGGAAAAGTAATTGCAAGAGGAGACAGCTTTTTGATGACTGAAAATGAAGAGGGTTATCAAATTATTTTATATAACGAGAAACGATTTAATCCTCAATACTCTACGGATGAACTGTTTGTCCAATCTCGTAAAAAAGAGCTGCATTTCAGTTTGAAGGGGTTAGAAAAAGGCGATTATCAAATTCGTACATTCCGATTCGACAGCGAAAACGGCGGTCTATATAAAAATTGGGGCAAATTAAACAGTCAGTATGGTATTGATAAAGAAATCATAGATTACATTGTTCAAACATCTCGTCCAGCCATTGAGTTAACAGATGAAAGCATTGAAGGAGACTGGTCTTTTTATTCCTTATTGAATATCAATACTATTCACTTTATTGAAATGAGAAAAGTTATATAATGGAATTAAAAAAAGTTTCTACTTGCTATAAAAGAATAAAATGACAAAAAAGACGAAAGGACAAAAAACACCCCCTGGATTTTGTCTTTTTTGTTTTACCTTAGGAGAAGAGGGCAAAAAAGCAGTAAAAAAGGATAAGAACCGCTCTGGTTAAAACTTTTAAAGAGGCTATAATAGAGATTGTCGCTAAATGAAAGCTTGGTATTAAAGGAATAGGTAAAAAATTAGGAGGTAATGTTAAATGACAGAAGTATCGGTTAAAGAAGAGTTGCTGAAACGATTAGAAGAAAAAAATGATCGTATGATTGAAATCCGTCGTTATTTGCATGCACACCCAGAATTGTCTTTTAAAGAAGATAAAACGGCTAAATACATTCAAGATTTTTATAAAGAAAAAGAGTGCGATGTTCGTGCAAACGTTGGAGGAAATGGCGTTGTTGTAACGATTGATAGTGGTAAACCCGGAAAGACTATCGGGATTCGTGCCGATTTTGATGCACTTCCGATTACAGAAGAAACAGACTTGCCATTTGCTTCGCAAAATCCAGGAGTCATGCATGCATGTGGACATGATGGACATACAGCTTACATGTTGGTCCTTGGAGAAACGTTGATCGAAATGAAAGATAAATTAGAAGGTAAAGTTGTCATCCTTCACCAACATGCAGAAGAAGTTCCCCCAGGCGGAGCTATCAGCATGATCGCAGATGGAGCTCTAGACGGAGTGGACAATGTATTTGGTATCCACGTGATGTCAGAAATGGAATCAGGTAAAATCTTCTACCGTCCAGGCAATGTTCAAACAGGACGTTCTTATTTTAAAGTTACCATCAATGGTGTTGGGGGACATGGTTCTTCTCCACACAAAGCAAAAGATGCGATCGTTGCAGCGAGTCATTTTGTAGTGGCTCTTCAAAGTGTGGTCAGTCGTGCGTTGAGTCCATTTGATGTAGGTTCAATCACGATCGGAAATTTTGATGGAAAAGGTTCATTCAATGTCATCAAAGACAAAGTGACCCTTGAAGGAGATGTCCGCTCCATGTCTGATGAAGCACAAGCAACTATCGAAAGAGAAGTTCGGGCGAAATTAGATGGAATCAGTGCCATGTTCGGCGTCACTTATGATTTAGATTACAAAAATGATTACCCGGTTCTTTACAATGATCCTGAAATAACTGAATTTGGTGTCAACGTATTGCGTAACACAGATATTCCAGAATTAACAGGTGTGGAGATGTGCGAACCGCAACCACCTTCAGAAGATTTTGCTTATTACGCCAAAGAACGTCCGAGTATGTTCTTCTATGTAGGAGCAACTCCTGAAAACGGAAAAGCTTACCCTCACCACAATCCTAAGTTTGATATTGATGAAAAATCACTAATGATCTCTGCTAAAGCAATGGGTGCCATCGTTGTTGATTATTTGAAAGGAAGTAGCAAGTAATTGGAACAAGAGTATAAAGGGAATAACAGATTAATCGCAGGTATCGTCATGGGTGTTATCACATTTTGGTTGTTTGCCCAAACGATGCTGAATATCGGTCCAGCTGTACAACCTGTACAACAAGATCTAGGGATCTCTGCAGGAGTATTGAATATTTCTGTCAGCTTGACCGCTTTATTCTCCGGTATGTTCATGGTTGGAGCTGGAAGCTTGGCTGACCGTATCGGACGCGTAAAAATGACGAATATTGGTATGGTTTTAAGCATTACTGGTTCCTTGTTTATTGTAGTGGCACAAGGTGCGCCTCTATTGATTCTTGGACGGATCATCCAAGGGTTGTCTGCAGCAGCTATCATGCCATCCACCATGGCTTTGATGAAAGTGTACTTTGATGGAAAAGAAAGATAACGGGCGCTAAGTTACTGGTCAATTGGTTCGTGGGGCGGTTCTGGATTAACGTCTCTATTTGCTGGATTGGTTGCCAGTACACTTGGATGGAGAGCAATCTTCATTTTGTCTATCGTGATTACTGTTATCGGGATGATGTTGCTGAAAGGTACACCTGAAAGCAAAGTAGAAGCTATTGGGAGTCAAAAGTTTGATTTTTCGGGATTAATGGCTTTCGTGGTAATGATGTTGTCGTTCAACCTTTATATTACGAACGGGTCTGCATTAGGCTGGACTAGCTTAGCTGGACTTGGACTTATTGCTGTTTTCCTGCTTTCAACATTAGTTTTTGTCAAATTAGAAACCAGTAAAGACAATAGTTTGATTGATTTCTCGCTTTTTAAAAACAAAGCTTATGCTGGAGCAACTTTGTCGAACTTCTTATTGAACGCAGCAGCGGGCACATTGATCGTTGTAAACACGTATGCTCAATCTGGTCGCGGATTCACTTCTTTCCAAACAGGACTATTAACAATCGGTTACTTAGTCTTTGTGTTGATCGCGATTCGTATGGGTGAAAAATTCTTGCAAAAATATGGTGCGCGTATGCCAATGCTGGCTAGTGCAGTCATTACTGCAATAGGGATTGCCTTGATGTCATTGACGTTCTTACCAAATAGTCTGTACATCATTTTTATCATCGTAGGGTATGCATTATTTGGATTCGGATTAGGAATTTATGCGACTCCTTCAACAGATACCGCTGTTTCAAATGCACCCGCTGAAAAAGTAGCCGTTGCATCTGGTGTTTACAAAATGGCCAGTTCTTTAGGCGGTGCTATTGGTGTAGCTATTTCAGCAAGTGTCTTTGCAGCCGTAAATGCTGATGGACATGTGCATGAAGCAAGTTCTATTGGGTTATTGGTCAACATTTTATTTGTGGTGATTGCTTTCTTAAGTGTGTTCTTTACAACACCAAAAGATCATGCAGATGCTGTACATTCAACAACTAAATAAACAACAAAACAAGCGACTGGGAACAAAATCCTAGTCGCTTGCTTTATTATCAGATTGGATTTAAAAAGTCTTTCCTAATTCTTTAGCTTTTTCAATTCCTGCCGCTACAATGCTGTCTGCATTTTCAGGATCGTGATCCATGCCTTCAACAAATAACTCGGAACAGTCTTTGATGCCTAGGAAGCCGAAAATAGTTTTGAGGTATTGGCTGGCAGGATCTTGTCCGTGAAATACGCCGCCATTGGCTTGAATATGTAAAAGTTTTTTGTTGTTGATCAAACCTTCGGATCCTGTTTCAGTATAGCGGAATGTTTTGCCAGCAACCGTTACGGTATCGATCCAAGATTTCAGGCGAGAAGGTACATGCAGATTCCATAATGGAGTCGCAATCAATTTCTGGAAGAGTTACTTGGTATAAGTTCAACTCTTCAATGCTGTTATCAGGATTAGTCTTTTTGTATTCTTCTAGAAAGCATCTAACACTTTCATTGAACTTGAAACTGAACGATCAAACTGGTGAAGGCGTACTACTAAAACTTTTGCCATTTCTTTCCCTACTTTCGTTTTTATAAATAAACTGTATCATGATTGAAGCGCTTTAATAATAAGCTCTGAAGAATTTACAAATAAAAGCTAAGCGCTTGCATAAAACAATTTGGTTGTGTACAATTCAATTGTGCACAACCAATTAGGGGGAAATCAAATGGAAGGAAATCAGTTTTTATTAGAAGAACAGCTTTGTTTTTCGACGTACACTCTATCTAAACAATTTACCAAATTTTATCGGCCAATTTTAGAACCGTATTCGTTAACGTACCCTCAATATGTAACTTTATTGATTTTATGGGAGAACGATAACCAAAGCGTGCAAGAATTAGGTAATCGATTAGGATTAGATAGCGGAACGTTGACGCCTATGCTCAAGCGAATGGAAACAGCGGGATATGTTACTCGAAATCGTCATCCGGAAGATGATAGAAAAGTCGTAATTGCTGTGACTGAAAAAGCGATGGGCATCAAAAGTGAAGTAATAGAAAAAGTTTCTGCCTGTTTGCAGCTTCTCCAATTGGAAGAAAAAGATTATTTTGATTTGATCGAACGCATCAATGCTCTGACCAAAACTTTAGGAGGAATCAATCCTGACTGAATCAAGAAAACTTTATACAACAAAAGCAATCAATACAGGTGGACGTAACGGAGAAAGCCGTTTACCAGACGGGTCATTTTCAGTTAGAGTTTCTACACCAAAAAAATTAGGTGGTCTAGGACAAGGAAGCAACCCTGAACAATTATTTGCATTAGGATACAGTGCTTGTTTCAACTCTGCTTTAGAAGCGAAAATGAAAGAAGCAAAAGTAGAGGCTAAATCAGAAGTAACGGCTGAAGTAATTTTAAATTCAGATCCGTCAGACAATGGCTTCAAATTATCTGTTGTCTTAGAAGTCGGTATTGAAGGAAAAACGTTAGAAGAAACAACAGAACTAGCTGAAAAAGCTCATGCATTCTGCCCGTATTCAAAAGCTGTTCAAAACAACATTGATGTTGAAGTGAAAGCTGTAGAATATGTCGGTTAATTTTAAAAAAACTCTCGCCGAATCTGGCGAGAGTTTTTGTTTACAAAATGAAGATCAAAGCTCCAATCATGAGAATCAAGGATAACAGGATGCTCATTGAAGATAAAAATCCTGAAAGAGAAGCTTTGTTTCCATAAACCACCATGTTGATGGTAGAAACAGTCCCTATTGGAGCAAGAGCCAATAAGACTAACGATATTCGAACGAGCTGCGGCAATGGCAGCAAGAAATAGAAAATCAACGCAAGTAAAATACCTAATAAGTAGCGTGTAAACAATAGTTTTGCTACTTTCGTCAAATCGACTCGAGGAATCTTAAAGTCTAAGTAAAGCCCAATCATAAACATGGATAGAAAGGCATTTCCGCTAGAAAAAAGTTTGACGACCGAAAGAACATTTTCCGGAATCACAAATTGAAAAAGAGCCAGTAGGATCATAACAATGTAAGTAGAAAAAGAAGGAGAGCGAAACAAACGAAAAATCACTTCTTTAGCCCCGCGAGAGCTTCGATTTTGTCCCAGCATTTTATCTGCTAATAAAGGCGTCCCGCCAAATAACATCAACGCATTACCTGTATCGAAACTGCCGATAAAAGGAATAGCAGCAGGGAAAAAACCTTGTACAAATGGAATCGTAAAATTCCCAATGTTGTACCCCGCTTGACTGAACATCATTAAAGCCTGATCAGAAGTGTCTTTCTTACGCCAGATTATTCCGCCGATTGACACCAACAAAATATTTGACAACAAACCTAAAGAAATCATAATGATCAATATGCTATCAATCTCAACGGCATTGAAGCCGACAATAATCGTAGCCGGCAAAGTTAAGTTCAGAATGATTTTTGAAATGGTGTGGCCGTCCCGCTCTTCTAATAGCCCACCTGCTTTAAATAAATAACCTACTAGTATGACCAATAAAAAGCTGATTGCTTGTGTTAATACAGCCCCCAATAAAAAAACGCTCCTTTTTCTAGGTTTAAAACCTAGTTTTACCTTATCTTACCTTACCAAATCATAAATTCCAATCTTAAGGTAAATGCCTTAAAACAAGTTCGAATAAAATAGATAATGCTCTCCTTGTCTTTTCTGCTTAACACATTTGTATATTAGGTAGAAAAAAATTCGAAAGTTAGCGAGGGAAAATGAAAAAGGGCAAAGAAAATCAGACCAGTGATGCGTCATTTGATTTTGGAGAAGTGGAACTGTTAGATATGGAAACAGTAGCCTTAGCCCAGTTCAACAGCGATCAAATAATGGTGTTAGGCGATATCAGTATACCTAGCGTTGGATTGAATCTGGCAATTGGAAAAGGTACCTCTCCTTATACCTTGGCATTGACAGCAGGAACCATGAAAGAAGAGCAAGCAATGGGGAAGGGAAACTATGCCTTAGCCGGCCACTATATGAATGATCCTGATTTGTTGTTTAGACCATTATATGAGGTAGAAATAGGCGATACGGTTTATCTGACTGACTTGAACTACATTTATGAGTACCAAGTCATCGAGCAGCGAACAATCGAAGCTACCGAAGTCAGTGTCATAGACGATGTTCCGAACCAAACATTATTAACGTTGATTACGTGTGACGATGATGGAGTTATTCGCTTATTGACCACTGCTGAATTTGTCCAAAAGGTCTCTGTAGAGGATGCTTCTGATGAAATGTTAGAAGCTTTTGAGTCGGATTTGAGTATTCGGTCACGTTGATGAGTAAAAAAGTAATCAGGGATAAGATGAAATTTATATAACAACATAAATCAAAAGAACCTCAACTTTTTCTTAGTTGAGGTTCTTTTGTGCCTAAAGGAATGTAAGGACAAACATTGAAAAGACGGGCTTTTACATTGAAAATAAAGCTTGCAAACAGGATACAATAAGAGCATACTATTTGTTAGTTGCCTAACAGTTCGGTGCCGAACTATTAGACGAAGGATTCATAAAAACAACCAAGAAATTTTAAGAGGAGGTAAAAAGTGAGGGAATTTCAGGATTACGTTTGTTTCTCACTGCAAGCAGCCAATCACCAAGTCAAAAAGTCTATCGCTGCCAAAATGACAGAGATCTCAGATGATCAAAACAATATGATGCAATCCAGAATCATTGGTTTCATTCATAGTCGGCAAGACCAAGATGTCTTTCAAAAAGACATTGAAGAATTATTGAAAATACGCCGTTCAACAGCCACTGGTATGTTAAATACACTGGAAAAAAAAGGGCTTATAGAGCGCCAGCCAGTGAGTCATGACGCTCGCTTGAAAAAACTGGTCATCACTCCTAAAGGAATCGAATTTTCAAAAAAAGCAGCAGAATGCATTCAAAGTGTAGAACGTAAAGTACGTTCCGGATTGAGCGAAGAAGAACTGGAAACCTTTTTTAATGTATTAAGTAAAATCAGAAAAAATATAGAAGATATGGAATAGAATGTAAGGGAGTTTATGTATGATACAGTTGTTAAAATATTTAAAAACGAAAGACTGGGGAATCGTTTTTATGGTTCTCCTATTTATTATTGCTCAAGTCTTCTTAGATTTGAAATTACCAGACTATATGTCTGAAATCACTGTTAAGGTTCAAACACCAGGTAGTGAGACCAGTGAAATCATCCAAACAGGTGGATACATGATGCTGTGTGCTTTAGGAAGTTTAGTGGCGGCAATTATCGTCAGCTTCCTGTCTACCAGACTAGCAGCTTCGTTTGCTAAAAATTTGAGAGAAAGACAATTTGATAAAGTGGAAAGTTTCTCGATGCAAGAGATCAATGGTTTCTCGACTTCCAGCTTGATCACTCGTTCAACAAATGACATCACTCAAGTGCAAATGTTTATTGCAATGGGAATGCAAATATTGTTTAAAGCACCTATCATGGCAGTTTGGGCGTTAACAAAAATTTCTAATAAGAACTGGCAATGGACAGCAGCTACTGGAATCACTGTAGTCGCATTGTTAGCGGTGATTATTACAGTTATTTCTTTGGCATTGCCTAGATTTAAACGTATCCAGTCATTAACCGATAACTTAACCTCTGTTACAAGAGAGAACTTAACAGGGATTCGCGTAGTTCGCGCATATAACGCTGAAGACCACGAAGAAAGTAAATTCGAGACAGCTAATACAGCTTTGAATCAAAATTACTTATTTACGACACGTTTGATGGCGTTTATGTCTCCAAGTATGGTCGCTGCAATGAATGGATTGAGTTTAGCTATTTACTGGATCGGAGCTTATTTGATTAATGAATCGATGGACATGATGGAACGTATCACTATTTTCAGTGACATGGTCGTGTTCTCTTCTTATGCCATCCAAGTCGTGATGTCATTCGTTATGTTGACATTCGTTTTCGTGATCTTGCCAAGAGCGCAAGTTTCAGCAAATCGTATCAAAGAAGTTTTAAATACAGATTCTACTATTAATGATGGAACAGTAACAGAAGGAAAAGACGATTTAGAAGGTGAAGTTGAATTCCGCAATGTCAGTTTCAAATATCCGGATGCTGCTGATTATGTAATCAAAGATATCAGCTTCAAAGCGCGTAAAGGAGAAACTATTGCGTTTATCGGATCAACAGGAAGCGGTAAAAGTACGATCGTCAATCTTGTTCCGCGTTTCTACGATTCAACAGAAGGTGAAATTTTAATTGATGGTGTGAACGTAAAAGATTATACCCAAGAAGCGTTGCGCAATAAAATCGGGTACGTTCCTCAAAAAGCTGTTTTATTCAGTGGAACGATTGCTTCGAATATTGCTTTCGGAGAAAATGGAAAAGAAGACATCTCTAGAGATGCTGTAAAACGTGCAATCAGTGTAGCCAAAGGAACAGATTTTGTTGAAAAAACAGAAAATCAATATGAAGGTCACGTTGCCCAAGGCGGGAACAACTTCTCCGGAGGTCAAAAACAACGTATGGCGATTGCCAGAGCGATTGCTCGCGATCCGGAAATTTTCGTTTTTGATGATTCATTCTCTGCATTAGACTACAAAACAGACCGCGAATTGCGTTCGCAATTGAAAGAAGAAGCAAGCGGAGTCACTAATCTGATTGTTGGCCAACGAATTGGAACAATCAAAGACGCTGACACGATCATTGTACTAGATGAAGGTCGGATCGTTGGAAAAGGTACGCATACAGAATTGCTGGAAACATCTGAAGTGTACCGCGAAATTGCTTATTCTCAATTATCAGAGGAGGAATTAGCTAGTGAGTAAACATGCTGGAAAAGTATCGGGTATGAAACCGAAAAATATGAAACAAACGTATAAAGACTTATTGGCTTACATCAATGTGTACTTGCCTATTGTGATAGTAGCACTTGTTTTAGCTATGGGAGCAGCAGTCATTTCGTTGATCGGTCCGCGCCAATTAAGTGAGATCACAGATTTGATCACAGCAGGATTGACCGGTCAATTGGATATTGCAGCAATCGAAAAAATCGCTCTTCTCTTGGTGACTTTATATGTGATCAGTTACATTGCCAACTATGTTCAAGGATTCATCATGGCAACGATCACGCAACGCGTTTCTAAAAAATTAAGAAGAGACATTTCTGAAAAAATCAATCGTTTGCCGTTGCGCTATTTCGACTCTAACAGTGTCGGAGATGTACTGAGTCGAGTAACGAATGATGTCGACATGATCAGTCAAACGATGAACCAAAGTATCAGTACTTTAGTAACAGCAACAACTATGTTCTTGGGTTCATTATTTATGATGTTCATTACAAATGTCCCTATGACTCTTGCAGCAATTGCTTCAACGTTGATCGGGTTCGGTCTAATGATCTTAATCGTGAGACACTCTCAACAATACTTTGGAGCACAACAAAAAGCTTTAGGAGCCGTTAATGGACATGTGGAAGAAATCTATTCCGGTCATAATGTCGTAAAAGCCTATAATGCTGAACGAGGAGCCAAAGAAACTTTTGACCAAATCAATGATGATTTGTACCAAAGTGCCTGGAAGTCTCAATTCTTCTCTGGGATCATGATGCCATTGATGAACTTTATCGGGAACTTCGGTTATGTAGTTGTCAGTATTTTAGGAGCTGTGTTGGCTTTAAATGGAGATATCACTTTTGGAGTGATCGTAGCCTTTATGATGTACATTCGCTTGTTCACCCAACCGTTATCTCAATTTGCACAAGCAGCAACAAGTCTGCAATCAACAGCTGCAGCAAGTGAACGCGTATTCGACTTCTTGCATGAAGTCGAATTGATAGACGAAAAAGGGAAGACAAGTCAATTGGAAAACATCCGTGGAGACGTGGAATTTGAGCATGTTCATTTCGGATATACACCTGAGAAAACAATCATCAATGATTTCTCTGTGCATATCAAACCTGGTCAAAAAGTAGCTATTGTTGGACCGACTGGTGCTGGTAAGACAACGATCGTCAATTTATTGATGCGTTTCTATGAGATCAATAGCGGTTCGATCAAAATTGATGGAATTCCAACAACGGATCTGACGCGTGAAGATGTCCATGAGCAGTTTTGTATGGTGCTTCAAGATACTTGGATCTTCCAAGGAACTGTACGAGAAAATATCGTCTACAACGTCGAAGGTGTAACTGATGAGCAAGTTGTAGCGGCATGTAAAGCAGTAGGTATCGATCACTTTATCCATACGCTGCCTCATGGATACGATACAGTATTAGATGATCAAACAAGCTTGTCTGCTGGACAAAAACAATTGATCACGATCGCTCGTGCTTTAGTTAAAGATGCGCCATTATTGATTTTGGATGAAGCAACGAGTTCAGTAGATACACGTACAGAAGCCTTGATTCAACAAGCAATGGACCGTTTGATGGTTGGACGTACGTCATTTGTGATTGCTCACCGTTTGTCTACGATCAAGAACTCTGATGTGATTTTGGTAATGGATAATGGAGACATTATCGAAAAAGGAAATCACGTAGAATTATTGGCCGCTGGCGGGTTCTATGCAAACTTGTATAATAGCCAATTTGAAGAAGCTTAATTTACAGGCTTCATTTGAACAATAAACAGTTAAAAGGTCCTTTCTGCTGTATAAGTAGAGAGGACCTTTTTTGTTGAATTTTGAAGATAGTCCATGAATGATATGGGAGTTAGGCTCATGGCTGAAAATGAAGTAATTCCGGCCATGAGCAACTAAAAAACAATACTCATGGCAAATCAGGAAAAATAGTTGGCCATGAGCAAGCTAAGAACCGAGCTCATGGCACATAAAAAGAATTTATCGGCCATGAGATTTCAAAAATGAAGGCTCATGGCAAAATAAGAAACCATAACTCAAAAAACGAGCCCCTCAATCATCCAGTGAGGGGCTCGTTACTTTACTCATTATTTTTTATGTTTCAGCAGTTTCATCCCGATCAAAGCTAAACTAGTGACAGCAACAGTAGCCAACACAGGGTTTTTAGTAGCCTTGACATAGTAGCTTTTCTTTCGTATCCAGCCTTTATTGGTGCCGCGTTCATGCAGACCGTATCCAGCGTGATATAGGCTGCTTTCTTCTTTTGGCTTAGATGGACGAGAATCGTATTGAGAAGGGTGCATCACTTTTTCAACAAATTTGTCCGTGAAGCGCGGCAGCATATGAGATAGAACGGTCAAGAACTTCGATTGCCCGCCTACATAAACATCTCTTGTTGGTTTTTCAGCTGCAAATAGAATAGCTTCTGCGACGGCATCTGGAGGATAGACCATACCGATATGAGTCGGTTGGTGTTCCAAATAACTGTGTGCATGCTCATTGTATGGGGTATCGATTTTTCCAGGCTGAATCAAAGTAACAGAAATCGGAACATGATCTTTTTCAAATTCCATACGAATACTTTCCGTCCAGCCGTGTACAGCAAATTTAGAGGAAGCATAAATCGATTGAATCAAGGAAGCTTTGTTCCCGAAAATTGATCCGACATTAATAATTGCGCTGGGTTGCCCAGTTTCTTTAAAGTGCTTGGCCGCAGTTTTTGTCCCATAGACAACGCCCCAAAAGTTGACTTCAAACATTTGCTTCATATCAGGAGTACTGATCTCTGTACCGTGTCCGTAAATAGAAACACCGGCATTGTTGACCCACGTATCAAAATGTCCAAATTCTGCAATAGCCATTTCAGCGATTCTATAGACATCTTCTTCTTTTGAAACGTCAGCTACTACATACATGGCAGATTGCCCTTTAGATTTCAGTTCATCGACCAATTTCTTCAAGGCTTCTTCGTTTCTTGCGGCTGCAACTACCTTTGCACCTTTAGCAGCTGCCATCCTGGCAGTAACTAACCCAATCCCGCTGGATGCTCCTGTGATAACAATGACTTGATCAGCTAATTTCTTCAAAGGCAACTTCATATTATTGACGGGCATTTTTTCTTTTGACATAAATGAATATCCTCCTTATTTTATAGTTTGTGGTCCACAACCAGTAAAAAAGAATTTATTCCTAATGACAATTGCTTCAACATTTCTTTCTTTACTCTTTATTTTAAAGAAAGGATGGGACGATATGCAAAAATAAGGCTTAGTAAACCTAAAAAAAACACCCCGACTAGACTAATCTAGTTGGGGTGTTTGAGTTTTAAGTTTAAATTATGCTTTAGTAATGTTTACTGCTTGAAGTCCGCGGTTACCTTCTTCAATATCAAAAGTAACTGTTTCGCCTTCTTCTAAAGTTTTGAAACCGTCAGTTTGGATAGCTGAGAAGTGTGCGAATAAATCTTCTTCGCCTTCGCGTTCGATAAAACCGAAACCTTTGTCTGCATTAAACCATTTAACTGTACCTTTATTCATAATAAAATTCCTCCATTGTTTTGTGCTTTGAGCACGTTGTATTTGCAATATTTCATTTAAAAAAAGAAGAGGGAATTTAGTCATAAAATGAATAAAACTACCAATTAATTTTGTTAATAAAACTACTACAATTAATACTATACCCTTTATTTCGAGATAAGTAAAGCTCCACGCTGAATATCTTTTTTTACTCCCTCGGATTGAGTGAACAAAAAGACACATCTGTTATGAATATCTAACCCAAAAACTGTTGTCTGTCATTAAAGAAACTGCGGTAAGCCAGGAACGATGCAATATAAGAAGACAAGCTGGTCGTCGCTACGATCATGAAAGTCACCATGATCTGATACATGATAGCTGTAGTAGGGACAGTTCCGGCAAATATCAATCCTGACATCATACCTGGCAGTGTCACGATCCCAATGGTTTTAGCAGAATCTAGAGAAGGCTGCATGCCGGATTTAATCGTTTCTCGTAAAATCGAACGCGAAGCTTGGTTAGGTGTAGCGCCAAGCGACAGTTTTTCCAATATTTGTTGGCGCTGGTCTCGAAACAGGGTATTCAAGTTACGGTAGCACAAACCAATGGTCGTCATAGCTGTCCCACAAATCATTCCTGAAATAGGAACGATTTGGGAAGGGGTAAATTTGATAGAGCCTGATAAAACAAGTACCGTTAACGTTAAAATAACAGTAGAAAAAATAGCGATGATGGAGATTTTTAAGGAATTTGGAATCTGATTGCTGCGTTTATGAGCGTTCCACGCAGCATTGAAAGACATCACAAAGACTAAACCAATCGTCACCAAAGGACTGTCTATCCCAAACAAGTAAGTTAAAATATACCCCACAGCCACTAATTGAATGACCGCTCGAGTAATGCTGTACAAGATTTCTTTGGCGGTCCCTAACTGTTCTTTATAAGAAATAAAGACACCTACAAGAACTAAAACAAAGCTAAGAGCAATGGTTGTTGGGCTAATTTGCAAATTCATTTTGCAATTCCTCCTTATGAACAATTTTCCCGTCAACGATACGGATCCGTTTATCTGCCAAAGCAGCTTCTGCTTCATTATGACTGATCATCAAAATCGTCATTTCCGTCGTTGAACGCATTTCTTGAAGCCAGTGCCAGATGATTTGACGGTTTTCTTCGTCTAAAGCACTGGTTACTTCATCCAACAATAAAATTTTCGGCTGGAACAAAACGTTGCGGATCAAAGCAATTCGTTGTTTTTCTCCACCTGATAGTGCATTGATCGGTTTGTCTAAGTAATCCTCAGGCAATCCGACCATCCCTAAATAGTCCGTCGCTTTTTGTTGATCAAATGCCATCTGGCGAATCTCATATGGAAAGCTCAAGTTGTCTCTCACCGTGTCTCCAAATAAAACAGGGGACTGGAAGCAGTAAGACACTTCTTTTCGGTATTCAATAGGATCATACTGTTCAATAGAGCGACCATTGTAAAGCAATTCGCCGTTCGTTTTAGATAAGATGGTCGCAATGATTTTTAATAAAGTGCTTTTCCCACTGCCAGATGGCCCGGTAATGGATACAAACTCTCCACTTTCCACTGTAAACTGAATATCTGCTAAAATTTTTTTACCTTCAGACTCAAAAGACAGCTGTTTGATTTCTAATAAAGCCATGGTTATCGGTCTCCTTTTAATGTACTGGTTCTCTTATCCTATCATATTTTTTGAATGGATAGAAAGATAACTGACAGAAAAGTGTGTTATTGAAGAAAGTTGTTCGTTGAATCCGTTTTCTTTGTCGTTGACACTTTTTTATATAAGCGGTAGACTATTTAAGTGTTTATGATAAAGCGTTTGCAACGAGAAGAGAGGGCAATAAGCATGAAAAAAATGGGCGTATCGATCTACCCGGAAAAAAGCACTTATGAACAAGACAAAGATTATTTAGACTTAGCGCATCAATACGGGTACAAACGTATTTTTACTAGTTTGCTGGAAATTACAGGAGATTCAAAAGAAGTTGTAGCTAAATTCAAAAAGATCATCGAGTACGGCAATTCATTAGATATGGAGACTGTGGTCGATATTAATCCTGGTCTATTTGAACAATTAAATGTCAGTTATGATGATTTATCTTTCTTCCATGAACTAGGCGCAACAGCCGTTCGATTAGATTTAGGTTTTACGGGTGCTGAAGAGGCGCGAATGACCAAAAATCCATACGGTCTTCAAATTGAAGTCAATATGAGCAGTGGGACGAAATACATCGACAATATTATGAGTTACCAACCAAACAAAGAAAATTTGACCGCTTCACAAAACTTCTACCCTCAAAGATACTCTGGTTTGGCTCAAGACCACTTTGAACAAACAACTGCTCAATACACTCACTACAGATTGAATACAGCAGCTTTTGTTACTTCACAAGCTGGGAAATTGGGACCATGGCCTGTTCAAATGGGATTATGCACATTAGAACAGCATAGACATTTGTCTATCCAGACGCAAGTCACACATTACCGTTTAATGGACACGATCGATGATTTATTGATCGGGAATGGATACGCTTCTGAAACTGAATTAAAAGCTATGGCAAGTGCATTTTCAAATGCGCATCCTCAATTGGAAATCGTATTTGAGCCGCATGCAACAGAATTGGAAAAGAAAGTGATCTTAGAAGAAGTACACCAATACCGTGGTGACCGATCAGAATACATGATTCGTTCTTCTATGACTCGAGTAAAGTACAAAGCAGAAGACTTTCCAGTGCATTCTACTGCAGAAACAAAAAAAGGAGACGTAGTGATCTGCAACAACAGCTTTGGTCAATACAAAGGGGAAACCCAAATAGCACTAAAAACTATGGAAGATGATGGATCACGCAATATCGTCGCCAAATTAACACCAGAGTCCGTTTTCTTGTTGGACTACCTAACTCCTTGGTCAAGCTTCCAATTTATTGAAGTTCAGTAAAAATAAGGGAATGCACTAAAATCATGTAGATGTTTTGGTTTAATTAGATTGATAAGCAACTAAAAAAGCAACCATTCCCCTGATGAAAAAATTCGTCAGGGGAATGGTTGCTTTTTGTATCGTCAGTTCTGCAAACTGATTCATTAGTGATGACTAACTTTACACATTAGAATTGTTATCCTTGATATCCGATTTCTCTACGTCAGTCATCATCGATTGAGGTTTGTTTTGCCATTCCAAAAACTCCATTCGGTGACCGAAAAAGGCATACGTGTAGAAGCGGCGGGCCCCACGAAGATTGTGATCTTCCTCAAACGGAATGTTGTATTCTGTCAAACGGTCCATCAATCCAGTAATATTAGTTATTTCGAAGGCAGGATGTCCTCTTTTTTCTGCGTGAAAGTTTTCATCTAACCCCACATGCAGAATGTGTTTGCCAGTATCAAACCATAAACTTTCAAAGTGACTAAGTGATTCTGGTTTTTCAATCTCTTGGCATCCTAAAATCTCGGTAAAAAAGTGCCTAGTTTCTTTTTCTGTCCCTAATGGAGCAGTAATGTGAATATGATCTAAACCTTTAAAAGAAAAATTCATTTTATCCATCTCTTTTCTATTTCATATTTTAATCCTACATGATTTGGAAACTTATTATAAGTATGCTTTCCTCCTAAATCATCTTCAATCAATTACACCATACTTCGATTTGTACTGATTGAAGTTGAGCATGGTATTAATTATTAGGATGGATAAAAAAATATCTCGAATTCGTAATTTTCCTCTTGTATTTAATTTATTTTCATGACATAATGTAAGTAAGTTAACTAAAAGTAAGTAAAGAGTTAGTGGGTTTCCCACAATTCATTACAAAAATGGGAGGAAACGCATTGGCAACAGAAAGCTTTATTACACGAATAAAGAATACTTTATTCAGTAACCAACAACAAACAATAGAAGAGGAGAACAAAATTATGAAAATCGGTATTATATCAGGAAGTGTACGTGAAGGAAACAATGCAGCAGCAGTATCACAATGGATCTTAGATTTTGCTAATAACAGAAACGACGAGGGTGTAGAATACGAACTAGTTTCTTTAGCAGATTATGATTTGCCGTTGTTAGGAGCTAAACTTCCTATTGAACGTCAAGAAGCTGCAGGTGCTGCTATTCAAGCTTGGTCAGAAAAAATAGCTTCATTTGACGGATATGTATTTGTTACTCCAGAGTACAACCACGCAGTAGGCGGCGCATTAAAAAATGCGATTGATTTCTTGAAGCCAGAAGTAGCTAATAAAGCAGCAGCATTAGTTGGATACGGCAGTTTAGGGGGAGCTCGTGCTCACGAAAACCTGCGTGTTATTTTAGGCGAATTAAGTGTAGCAACTGTTCGTACAACGACCAACTTCTCATTGATGACAGACTTTGAAAATATGAGTGTCTTCAAACCAAATGACTACAACAAAGTAAATGCTGAAGGTATGTTCAATGACTTACTGTTATGGACTAAAGCATTGAACACAATTAGATAATTTATTCTTAAAATAATTAAAAGAACATAAAACAGAGCTGTGTGCAGAATCTATTCTGACACAGCTCTGTTTTTATTAATGGGTAATCTGCTTAATTGTGAAAAAAATCTCATAAATAAAAAGCTCGAAAATAGAAATTGGAATAATGGAAAAAAACAAAAAAATCTTATTATTTCTAGCATGTAATACTGCGTAATCAGAATAAAAAAAATACTGGTACAGTTGTAAAAGGAAAAATTGAAAGGGGAATTGTTTTCTTAATCTAAATTATAAATGAGAAAACCAGTCAAATATTGTATTAACATTCAACTTGTGATAAATTTAACTTGTAATAATTAGTGAATATTTGAGCAAAAAGAAACGTTTATTGATTATCAAAAGAAGAGAGGTTGAGTTTGATGGAAGAAAGAGTAAAATATACGGGTAAAGATTATTTGAATAAAGTTTTAGGAGGCACGGCATCAGGTATTGTTATTGGGTTGATTGCTAATGCGATTTTAGGTTCTATTTTTACCGCACTTATTCCTTATGGTTCAATTTTTGCTTTGTTAGCAAATGTAGTCAAAATCATGCAATTTATTACACCAGCAATTATCGGCGTTCTCGTAGCTATGCAATTCAAAATGAATGGAATGGAAAGTGTCATCATCGGAGCAGCAACCTTTTTAGGTTCTGGAGCTTACCAAGTGACTGAAACTGGTGTCCAATTAGTGGGAATCGGAGATTTGATCAATGTGATGCTCATCTCAGCGATTGCTGTCTTTGTTACTCGTTTGCTGCAAGGTAAATTAGGGTCGTTGACACTGATTTTAATGCCGATCATCGTAGGAGCCGGCGTAGGAACTTTAGGGTTAGTGATGCTGCCTTATGTAGGGATGATCACTTCTTCAATAGGTAATTTGATCAACAGCTTTACGACTCTTCAACCGTTATTGATGGCTGTATTGATATCAGTCGCTTTCGCTATTTTGATTATTTCTCCTATTTCAACAGTCGCTATCGGAATCGCGATAGGAGTAGCAGGATTAGGCGCAGGTGCAGCAGCAGTCGGAGTGACAGCTTGTACAGCAATTTTGATCATTGGTTCTTTAAGAATCAATCAATCTGGGACAACCTTAGCTATCTTGCTGGGAGCTATGAAAATGATGATCCCCAACTTGATCAAATACCCTAAAATCATGATTCCGATCGTATTGAATGCTATCGTATCAGGTGCAGGAGTTTACTTCTTAACCATTCAAGGAACTCCTCAAACTGCTGGATTTGGTATCGTCGGATTAGTCGGACCCATTCAAGCGTATAACATGGGAACAAGTTTAATCAGTGTATTAGCGGCTTACTTTATCATTCCATTTGTCGGAGGCTTTATAATCGACTTTATATGTACCAAATTGCTGCATGTGTATGAAGACGAAATTTTCAAATTTATTCCAGCTTCAAATTAAAAACAATAAACTAATGAGTACAAACGGAGGAAATTCGATATGAAAATTGCTATTGCAGGTTCAGGAGCTTTAGGATGCGGGTTCGGGTATATGATGCAAAAGGGCGGTAATGAAGTAACGCTGCTTGATTTTTGGGAAGACCACATTCAAGCGATTCGTGAAAATGGACTTTCTATCACGGTTAATGGGAAAGAAGACAACATCACTATTCCAGTAGGTAAACCAGATGAATTCAATGAAACATTTGAGACGGTTTTTATCTTTACCAAATCAATGGGCTTAAGACATATGTTGGAAGCCGTCAAACACTTATTAGACGAAAATACGAAAGTAGTTTGTTTATTGAATGGACTGGGACATGCCAACACGATTTCTAAATACGTTCCTAAAAAAAATATCATCATGGGAACAACGGTATGGACAGGAGGACTGGACGCTCCAGGGAAAACGCACTTTATGGGTGAAGGTCCCGTAGAGGTTCAAAATTCCGACGAGAATGAAGAAGCGGCAGCTCGCCAAGTGGTGCAAATGATGGCGGATTGCGGATTAAACGGAGTATATAGTTCAAACGTCCACTTTACTACTTGGAGAAAAGCTTGTGTCAATGGAACAATGAATGCTTTGTGTTCTCTATTAGACTGCAATATCAAAGAATTGTTTGAGACTGCTCAAATCGAACAATTGAATCACAATATCGTATCCGAATTTTCACGCGTAGCTGAAACAGAAGGAGTCCAACTGGACGTGGAAGAAACGGTCGATTACTTAAAAGCTGTTGCGGAAAAAGTAGGAGGACACTACCCTTCAATGCATCAAGATCTTAAAAATAAACGTCCGACAGAAATCGACTTTTTAAATGGTGTTGTGGCCAAAGAGTCTGAAAGAAACGGCTTTGAAGCTCCTTACAGCAAACAAATAACTCAATTGATCCACGCTAAAGAAGATATATTAGGTATCAAACGCTAAGCGAACAGACATCAGGCTGGTTAAGGATAAAACCTTGAACAGCCTGAATTTTTTTGCTTCTGGGAAGAAAGTTAGTATAATGGATTGGAAACGTTTTTATTTTTAGGAGGAAAAGAATGGATATATTAGCATTTTACGACATGACATTGACTTGGATAGACGGCGGAATCACGTCTATGGATGGAGGAGCTATGTTTGGTGTAGTGCCAAAGCCTTTATGGTCAAAAAAATACCCGCATAACGAGAAAAACCAAATTGAATTGCCGACTGATGCAATTGTAGTCCAATACCAAGACAAAAACTATTTGATTGATGCCGGAGTAGGACAAGGAAAATTAAGTGAAAAACAACGGCGAAACTTTGGCGTGACGGAAGAAACGAAAATAGATGAAAGCTTGAAGGAACTAGGATTGACGGTAAACGATATTGATGTAGTGTTGATGACGCATATGCATTTTGACCATGCCGGCGGATTGACTCGTTTCGAGGATGGGGAGTTAGTCTCTACTTTTCCAAATGCCGTTATTTATGTGAACGACATAGAATGGGATGAATTGCGCAATCCCAATATTCGCTCGAAGAGTACGTATTGGAAAGAAAACTGGGAACCGATTCAAGAGCAAGTTGTTACCTATCATGATCGGTTAGAAGTCGTACCAGGAATAGAAATGATCCATACAGGCGGTCACAGCGATGGACATGCGGTTATAAAACTGTCCCAACAAGATGAAACATTACTGCATATGGCTGATATCATGCCGACACATGCCCATCAAAATCCTTTATGGGTGCTGGCGTATGATGATTATCCAATGACATCTGTTTTCAGCAAAGAAAAATGGATGAAAGAAGCATACGAAAATCAGTACAAATTTATTTTTTACCATGACGCTTATTATCGAATGATGCAATGGGATGAAACTGGAAAAGAAGTCATCGATTCTTTGAAACGAACCAAACCTGCTTATATCACATTTCCTGAATAAAAAAATGGTCCAAGCTCTCTTCTAAGAGAACTTGGACCATTTTTAGCTTAAAACAAAATATCGTTGGCGATCGTTTGATAAAACAGGGTTTTGACTTTGTCTGGATCGCTTTCTCTGCCGAGAGCCCACATCAATTTACAGACCACGGATTCGGTCGTCATATCGTAAGCCTCTAACACACTGACTTTATTTTTCAGTTTGTTACCGACTTTGTAGATTTCCATGTCGCTGCCTTCGTTAGGCACTTGTGTGGTCATCACAATAATTTTCCCGCGTTTCGTCCATTTCTTGATAACATCGTAGAAGCCGTATTCCGGAAATGAAGGAATGCCTCCAACACCGTAACTTTCAATGATAATAGCGTCTTTCTTAGATAACATAAAGTCTAAGATCTCGGCTTCTGCACCAGGGGTCAATTTGAACAAACCTACTTTTGGATTGATGGTTGGGTAAAATTCAGGCTGAGCAGCTGCGGGTTGTTGAATGTATTGAATCAAATGATTGTCTTGGATAATAGCGATATAGGGATAATTGATGCTGGAAAAAGCTTTGAAACTTTTGGAATGCGTTTTTCTAGCTCGTGTCCCCAAAATCACTTTCCCGTTGAATACGATTTGAACACCGCTGGCTTTATCGGATGATGCGTATAAAAAACTGTCGTACAAATTGGTTTTCGAATCGCTGATCTCCATATTGATCGGCTTTTGAGATCCTGTAATCACAATGGGTTTCGGCGAGTTTTGAATCATGTAAGACAAGGCAGATGCTGTATAAGCCATCGTATCTGTTCCATGTGTAACAACGAAACCATCATACTGATCGTAGTTGTCTCGAATTGTTTCTGTTAATAAAGTCCAAATGTCAGGAGACATATTGGTGCTGTCTATGTTGCAAACTTCTAAAGTGCTCACTTCGCAAAATTTGGAAATATTCGGTATGTAATGCAAAATATCTGAGGAAGCCATTTGCGGTTCTAATCCATCTGCTGTCAATGCAGAAGCAATCGTTCCGCCGGTTCCAATCATTAAAATACGTTTCATTTCAAAACTCCTTACATTTTTAATCCATGTGAGTTTAAATACCTCTTTATTTTGGCCAAGCTAGATAAACAGCAAGTCCAATAAATAGAATACCTGTAAAAAAACTAAACTTACTGAGAGAATGTTTTGTAACCTTGGAACTTCTTCTGGAACTAAAACCAAACATCAATAGGCTTAATCCGAAAATAAATGATACTAACATAACCCAAAATCCCATATAATTCCTCCTCGTAATAACGATGTAGATATTCTTATTAATTTATATTGTACCGTTTTTAGGAAGAAATCAGTAGATAGGATTTTTTTAAATAAAAGAAAATATTTTCTATTTGTATTTCGTTTGGTTTACTGCTACAATCAATTACAGCAAAGTCCTTTAATTTGATCCTGTGAGATCGAGAAGGGTAACAAATCGAATATATTTGATACCAGAGGTCCTTTTGCGAATAAAAAAATTCACATAGGGCATTTTTTTGTGCCCTGGAGAGGAAGTATGGTCATGGCTGTAGAACACAAGAAGTTATTATTGGATATTGAGGAGAAGCCTCCAGTAGCCAAAGGTTTATTACTAAGTCTTCAACATATTTTTGCAATGTTTGGAGCCACTATTTTAGTCCCGTTGATTTTAGGAATGCCAGTATCTGTAGCTCTACTTGCAAGTGGGGTCGGTACGCTGATTTATCAAGTCGCTACTAAGTCAAAAGTTCCGGTTTACCTAGGATCTTCATTTGCTTATATCACTGCAATGGCGGTTGCTATCCAGCAAATGGATGGAGACATCAGCGCTGCTCAAACAGGAGTCGTATTGGTCGGGTTGTTGTATGTTGTTGCAGCAGCTTTTGTTAAATTATTGGGAACTAAGTGGATCGATAAATTATTGCCTCCAATCGTTATTGGACCAATGATCATGGTCATCGGTCTAGGCCTAGCGGGATCTGCAGTCACAAACGCAGGTTTTGTAGCAGGCGGAGACTTAAGGCATATTCTTGTAGCCATCAGCACGTTCTTGATTACAGCTTTTGTGAATACTAAAGGAAAAGGATTGTTTAAAATCATTCCTTTCTTGATTGGGATCATAGGAGGATACGTGATAGCATTAGTCTTAGGGCTAGTTGACTTCACGCCTGTTTTAGAAGCTAAGTGGGTTGAAATGCCAGGCTTGATCTTGCCATTTGCCACACCTTGGTTTGGAAACTATGAATTCTATCTTGGTCCGGAAACGCTAGCGATCCTGCCAGTAGCTTTAGTGACTATTTCTGAACACATTGGAGATCACACTGTTTTAGGCAAAATTACTCATAGAGAATTTTTGAAAGATCCTGGGTTATCCAGAACGTTGATCGGAGATGGAGTTGCAACAGCTGTTTCAGCCTTTATCGGCGGTCCGGCCAACACGACGTATGGAGAAAATACGGGTGTTATCGGTATGACCAGAATAGCTTCAGTGTCTGTCATTCGCAATGCAGCTCTAATAGCGATCGGGTTGAGTTTTTTCGGGAAGTTCACCGCGTTGATCTCTACGATTCCCACCGCAGTTCTTGGGGGCATGTCGATCTTGTTGTACGGCGTTATTGCAAGCAATGGCTTGAAAGTTTTGATTGAAGAGCAAGTAGATTTTGGAAAAGTCCGCAACTTGATCATTGCCAGCAGCATGATGGTTTTGGGGCTTGGCGGAGCAGTATTGGAAATCGGGACAGTCATTTCTTTTTCTGGGACAGCATTGAGCGCTATAGCGGGAATTCTTTTGAATTTGATCTTGCCGCAAGAAAGCGAATATGTACCAGAAGAAAATATGGAAACGAAACCGTCTAAAAAAATGGCTAGTGTACAAAAATTAAAGAATACAACCGTATAAAAAACAAAAAATAAACCCTGCTTAAGGAACTATCCTTTAAGCAGGGTTTATTTTTTATCAAGTTTCTACTATATTAAGTGTTTATTTTATTTAGAAGAATCGTCATTGTCTTCTGGTGAAGGAGGAACGACTGTGTCATGTCTTCCAGGACGATTTCCTCTTGTTAAGTGATCTGATTCAGTATTTCCTGTTGCTTCATCTGATGCAGATGATCCCATTGAACCGATATCTGTAGCAGGATCTACTGTTTCATCAGGTAAAAGATTTTCTTCTGTGTCAGCCAAGTAGTTTGTATCAATAGAAGTATCTACTTCATTTTTATAATCATAATCTTCAGAGCTGTCGCCAGACAGATCGTCTTCAAATAAAGAAGGTGTTCTAGCATTGCCTGGATTTTCATTAGGTGCATAATGAGAATTACGGCGTCTAGTATCCATATCGTCTTCGTTGTCTAAAATAGGAGGATAACTGGTAGGTTCTTCATCAGTAGGTTCAGATACATAGTGCTCTTCGTCAGCTACAGGGGGTGTACTGTTAGTGAAATCTGTCGCACCCGCTTCTTGCGAGAAATCATCTACTAAAAGGACGATTTTTCCGTCATCAATATCGTCTTTATACGGTTCTAAAACTTCTTCGTCTGCTTCATATCCATCATCATCGTTGGAAAAAACATCTTTGATTTTGTCCCATGTTGATTCGTCAGTATCAGCATGCTCCGTATTGATTTGAGTTTCTGCGGCATCAGCAAAACGGTCATGTGCCTCTTGGTTCGCGATCAATGTCAGTAAAGTTCTGTCATAACCTTGTCGCACTAGTTTTTCAATAGCCTCATTAGCTTCATCGATCGTTGAATAACTTCCTTGAACAAATTTTCCCATGATTCTTTCCTCCTTGAATTTTATCGAATAAGTTTCCTTTTTAACTGTGACTTCAGTGTAAAGAGATTTTTAGAAAACAGCAAAAGATATGCGTTGAGAAAACAAAATCAACGTAAAATAAAGAACGCGTGTTTTGTGATGTTGGACAAAGAGTGTTCATAATGGGCCGGTTAAAAATGAAGTAAGACTTGTAGGGGAATAACAGTCATGCTATTATAGGAAATAAATTGCAATTTTGGGGGGAATAACTATTACATGGACAGTGATAGTATAAGGTACATTATCTTTTTAGGGCTACTCATAGCAGCATCCGCATTCTTTTCTGCTTCTGAGACAGCTTACACGTCGTTGAACCGCATGCGTTTGAAAGAGTTAGCAGAAGATGGAGACAAGAAAGCTAAGTTAGCATTGTCTCTAGCAGACAATTACGACACTCTCTTATCTACTATTTTAGTAGGAAACAATATCGTAAATATTTTAGCTTCGTCTTTAGCCACTGTATTGTTTGTCACTTATTTTCCAGTAACTGGCGTAACCATCTCGACAATCGTCATGACAATCTTAGTGTTGATTTTTGGTGAAATTTCACCAAAGAGTATTGCTAAAGAAAGGCCTGAAGCATTCGCAGTGAATGCTGCTCCTTTTTTAAGGATCGGAATGGTAGTACTAACTCCAGTCAACTTTTTCTTTAAGTCGTGGAAAAAACTGTTAAACAAACTTTTTACTTTTGAGGCGAGTGACAGTATTAGCGAAAAGGAACTGCTTTTCTTGGTAGATGAGGCTCAAAATAGTGGTGGGATCGAAAATCATGAACACCAATTGATCCGGTCAGCCATTACGTTCAATGAATTGGAAGTTCAAGATATTTTAACGCCACGTGTAGATGTTATTGGAACAGATGTGAACAGCAGTCTGGAAGAAATAGAAACGTTATTTTTGACAGAAGGCTATTCTAGAATAGTGTTGTATGATGACTCCATTGATAAAGTCGTTGGTGTACTGCATCAGAAGGATTTTTATGCTTTTGTCAAAAACAATGCTGGTACCGAAATAAATCAATCGATTCAATCCATTGTCAAAGATGTCATTTGGACACCGGCCAATATGAAGATTTCTAAATTGTTGAAACAGTTGCAGTTGGAAAAAGCTCATTTGGCGATCGTGAGTGATGAATATGGCGGAACAATTGGTATAGTAACGTTAGAAGACATCCTGGAAGAGCTGGTAGGCGAGATTTGGGATGAGCATGATGAAGTTACCGAAGAAGTAGTGAAGATAGATGAATCTACTTACCGCATTGCAGCTTCTGCCAATCTAGATAAAGTATTAAGTTTATTTGGTATCGAAGAAGAGTTTATTTCCAATACCGTGAGCGGTTTTGTGATGGAGCAAATGGGAAAACTGCCTGATGAAGGAGATACATTCGTTTATCACAACCTTAAAATAACGGTCACCAAAGTAAGGTTTAGACGGATTCTTGAAACTTTCGTTGAGTTGATTCCTGAAACAGATGAAGAAGAACTCTTGTCTATGCCAGAATTGAGCGACCCGACCCTTTAATACCGATAAAGATTAAAAGCATGGATTTGAACCCTGTAGACTGGCAAAATAACTTTTTCTGCCAGCTTACAGGGTATTTTAAAGAGATCAAAAGGCATTAAAGCAGATACATCTTCCCCGCAGAAAGCGCAAGAGAGCTTGACATGAAAGGGAAGTAATGGTAAATTGTGAGCGATACCCTAGGTTTTTAAGAAAGAATAGGTGAAAAGATTTGAGTGCAAAAAAAACAGCGTTGGCTTGCTCTATTTGTGGTTCTAGAAACTACACAGCTCGTGCAGGTGAAACAACTCGTGCAGAACGTTTAGAAGTTAAAAAATTCTGTAAATACTGTAACAAACATACGTTGCATCGTGAAACAAAATAATCAAGCAAGCTAAAGATAGTTTGGAGGGAATAAAGTGGGGAAAGTAAAAAACTTTTTTGGCGGTGTTCGTCAAGAAATGCGCCAAGTGACTTGGCCAACAGGAAAAGAATTGAGAAAATACACAGTTACTGTCTTTGGAGTAGTCATCTTATTTGCTATTTTCTTCTTTGTAGTTGATTTTGCCATCACATCATTACTGGATTTATTTATCTAAATTACATGCAGTGGTCAAGATATAACTAGCCTTAAGACTTGACTAATGGTATAATGAGCACAATAAAGCATTACGCAGAGCCTTCCTTATATGATGGAGAAGGTTTTTTTGTGTGTTTAAAAGAAAGTAAACCGGTAGAATGAACTTGACCCCAAAACCCATACAAGGAGTGTTAATAATGGAAGAATTAGAAACTGAAAAACAGTGGTATGTACTGCATACGTATTCTGGCTATGAAAATAAAGTAAAACAAAACATTGAATCCCGTGCAAACAGCATGAACATGGAAGATTACATTTATCGTGTGGTAGTTCCTGAAGAAGAAGAGCACGAAGTAAAAAACGGTAAAGAAAAAGTAAAAATGAAGAAAGTTTTCCCTGGATATGTATTAGTGGAAATGATCATGTCAGATGACTCTTGGTACGTGGTTCGTAACACTCCTGGTGTAACTGGGTTTGTTGGTTCACACGGAGCAGGAAGCAAACCAGCTCCATTATTGCCTGAAGAAGTGAAATCGATCTTGCGCAGCTTAGGAATGAGCACTCGCCACCAAGAATTGAACTTTGAAATCGGCGAAACGGTAACAATCATCGAAGGTGCCTTCAATGGTATGACCGGTCGAGTTACTGAAATCGAAGAAGAAAAAGGCAAGTTGAAAGTAAACGTAGAAATGTTTGGACGCGAAACAAGCACCGAACTAGAATTCGACCAAGTAGACAAACTATAAGAGAGCGAAGCAAGGCGTTTTGCTCCTCGAATATAAGTTTAAACCCCCAACAGTTAGGTGTTTTTCCTGACAGTTGGGGGTTAACTTATAGGCGCGTGAGCAGCCTTGTGCAGCTCGTTTAAAGAGAGCGGAGCAGAGCGTTAAGGATTCCGTAGAGTTCAGTTTCCGGTTTTTATTGGGTATCTTCCCCAATAAAAACCGGAAATGAAATCATAGGAAGCCTGCTCTGCATAGCTCGTTTAGAAAAGCAGTATGCCTTCAGCCCCTGACCAGTTAGGTAAATAACTAACTGATCAGGAGCTATTTTGCTGCCAAATAATCTTTATTTAACCCTCTTTATATATGGAGCGAAGTAAAATTTGTGTTCCAATAAACGCAAACTTTCTTTCAAAAGGTAACGTAAAAACAAATTGCGTTACCTTTTGAAAGATGTTGATAGAAAATCGTCACGCAAACTAAATTTGCGTGACGGTTTTCTGTATTTGATGTTAAAAATGGTACGCAAATCGTCCCCAGGCATCAAAACGTCAACGATCTAACACGAAGGAAAAAGAATTCTCTTCAAGAAGGCCGTTTTCAGTGAATCTGCGCTCTGTGAAGGTGACTTGGTTCTGTTGATCCACTAAAATCACAGTCGTCCCTACCGTCCCATACTCCTTTGTTCGAATAAAAACAGCCGATGCTGCTTCTTCAAACTCAACAGGGAGCCCTGTTTCTGGAAGTTCTTCTTTTTTAGCCGTTTCTGTGTCGGCAAACAAATCAAATAATTGTTCTGTGATGTCAGTTTGGCTGCCTTGCAACTGATTCAACCCGGCGGTGACTTTTTTGACTTTGGGCCATGGCGTATTCAAAGTAGCGTTGCTTAAGCCGTGAATGCCCGATGAAATAGGCGATAAACTGCCGTCGAAGTTATTGTAATGAAGAAAGTGACCATCAAGTATGTTGCCGAAAATCAAGTTATACCCATCATATTGGTTTCTAGTTTCTACTAAATGAACAGCGTACTCGTCAGCTGTTTGGCTGCTGATTAAGAAGTCTTTTACAAGTGCTCCGCGAGAAGTAGTGAATGTTTTTTCTGATCCAGCATCAATCGAAGGGCCAACAGATGATTGCCGACAGTTCGTCAGTGCAGCGAATTTTCCTTGCTTAGTAATCCCGAGCCAAGTTCCTTTTTGCATTTCATCTCGTCTAGCCAACAGATCAGGATATTCTGGCCAATAGTGGGCACGTTGAGTAGGTCTAGAATAAGATTCGTCTCTATTTGCGGCGAAGATGAATTTATAGGTCTCGCTTTGTTGAAGTTGAAATCCGATATTGCACATAGTATCCTCCTTAGCAGAAGTAGTTGATAGAAACAGTATACCTTAATAGGAAAAGAGATGGCTGAAAACAGCCTTACTTTTTATGAGCAAATTTGCTATAAGAGTTTATGCTATACTAAACAGAAATCATTTCAAGGGGTGAAGCAGGATGAGAGACATTATATTGATTTTATCGGAAATTATGAATCAAATACACGATATTTTAATGGTTAGAGTCGGCATAAATATGACAGATAAACAACTGCACTTCTGGGTGATAGGGTTCATTGGTTTAGTGACTTTCCTTATCGTATTTGTTTTAGTGAAATTGATCCAATTGTTAAAGTTCCATACAACGATTTTGTCGTTTATCTTTACGTTCATCATGATGACGGTATTTGTATTTGCCATTGAGATCCAGCAAGCCGTATCGAACAGCGGAAATATGGAATTTGCGGATGCCATAGCGGGGTTATGGGGATTTATTGTCTTTTTTGCTGTTTTATGCTGTGGTTGCTGGACTCTTGTATGGTATGTATCGAATGGCTCGAGGGAAGAAAACTGGGCGCAAAAAAGAAAAGTTGAAAAAAGACCGTTCAACTCCAATAGTTGAAAAGAATACAGCTGATTCCAAAGCTGAAATAAAACCAGAGCCAAACATCGACACGATGGATGAACAAAATGAGAAACCAATTCGCACTCGAACAGAAACAAGAAAACGAAAAGAATCTATCAAATAATAGTGAAGAATAGCGACACAGATTACAGGATTTTTAACAAAAAAGTCTAGAAAACCGGTTGACAAGCAGTGGTAAGTGTTCTATAATTCCATGGTACGTCTAGGCGTATGTACCAATGTGGGAGGGGAAATATTAACCCCATTCAACCACACCCGGACAAAATCAAGGAGGAATGTCTCGTGGCTAAAAAAGTTGTAAACGTAGTAAAATTGCAAATTCCTGCAGGAAAAGCAAGTCCAGCTCCACCCGTAGGTCCAGCTTTAGGTCAAGCACAAGTAAACATCATGGGATTCTGTAAAGAATTCAATGCACGTACAGCTGACCAAGCAGGTATGATTATTCCAGTTGTAATCTCTGTATATGAAGATCGTTCATTTACATTTGTTACAAAAACACCACCAGCTGCAATCTTATTGAAAAAAGCTGCAGGTGTTGAATCAGGTTCTGGTGAACCAAATACCAAAAAAGTTGCTACTGTTTCTCGTGACCAAGTTAGAGAAATCGCTGAAACAAAAATGGAAGACTTAAACGCTGCAAACGTTGAATCTGCAATGCGTATGGTCGAAGGTACTGCACGAAGCATGGGATTTGTCGTAAAAGACTAATCTGATTCGAAGCTTCTCAGTATCTCTTCGAGAAGCTTTGCTTTTCGAAGGATAAGTGGGAGGTTTAACCGTTATAACCACAATCAAGGAGGAAAATAAACATGGCTAAAAAGAGTAAAAAATTCTTAGCTGCTTTGGAAAAAGTAGACGCTACAAAAGCTTACTCAGTTGAAGAAGCTGTAGCTTTAGTAAAAGAACTTGACTATGCTAATTTCGACGCAACTATTGAAGTTGCTTACCGTCTTGGAGTTGACCCTAAAAAAGCTGACCAACAAATTCGTGGGGCAGTTGTTCTTCCAAACGGAACAGGTAAATCACAAAAAGTTTTAGTTTTTGCTAAAGGCGAAAAAGCTGCTGAAGCAGAAGCTGCAGGAGCAGATTACGTAGGTGAATCTGATCTTGTTCAAAAAATCAATGGTGGATGGATGGACTTCGACGTTGTCGTAGCAACTCCAGACATGATGGGTGAAGTTGGACGTCTTGGACGTGTCTTAGGACCTAAAGGATTAATGCCTAACCCTAAAACAGGAACTGTTACTATGGACGTAGCTAAAGCTATCAATGAAATCAAAGCTGGTAAAGTAACTTACCGTGTGGACAAACAAAGTAATTTGCATGCTCCAATCGGAAAAGTATCTTTCGATGCTGATAAATTGATCGAAAACTTTAAAACTATCCAAGATACAGTGTTGAAAGCTAAACCTGCAACTGCTAAAGGGGTTTACATCAAAAACGTTACAATCACTTCAACATTTGGTCCTGGGGTAAAAGTTAACCCTCAATCATTCTAAAAACCAAAAAAGTTCTTGACCTAGGCGATGAGAATTGGTAAACTCGTCTAGGTTAAGAATAAATTGAATTATTACCGAAGACAGTAGGTGGCTTTTGCCTTAATTTCCTACCGAGGATGATATGTCGTGAATACACACTACACAATCTCTATGTCTACGGTGACATGGGATTTTTTATTTGTATAGGACTTTTTTGAAAAGTCTGAATGGAAAATTCCCGCCAATTGATCAGGAGGTGAAATGTTAATGAGTGAAGCAGCAATCGCTAAAAAACAAGAATTAGTAGATTTAGCTACAACAAAATTTAAAGATGCTGCCGCAGTAGTAGTAGTTGACTACCGTGGATTAACAGTTGAAGAAGTTACTGAATTACGTAAACAATTGCGTGACTCTGGAATCGAAATGCGTGTTATCAAAAACTCTATTTTATCTCGTGCAGCTAATGCAGCTGGACTTGAAGGAATGGACGACGTATTTAAAGGACCTACAGCTATCGCTTTCAGTAATGAAGATGTTGTTGCACCAGCAAAAATTATTGCTAATTTTGCTAAAGAAGCAGAAGCTTTAGAAATCAAAGGTGGAGTTATCAGTGGTAAAGTTTCTTCAGTAGAGGAAATCAACACACTTGCAACACTACCAGACCACAACGGTTTACTTTCTATGTTGCTATCTGTACTTCAAGCACCAATCCGCAACACTGCACTTGCAGTCAAAGCTGTTGCAGAACAAAAAGAAGAAGTTGCTTAAACCTAAGCGCTACTCTTTTAACGAACAAACAAGCAAGCTAATAAAAAACTAAAACATTATAATGGAGGAACTAACAATGGCATTAAACATTGAACAAATCGTTGCTGATTTGAAAGAATCAACAATCTTAGAATTAAACGACTTAGTAAAAGCAATTGAAGAAGAATTTGGCGTAACTGCTGCTGCTCCTGTAGCTGCTGCTGGTGGAGCTGGAGAATCTGCTGCTGCAGAACAAACAGAATTCACTGTTGAATTAACAGACGCTGGATCTGCTAAAATCAAAGTAATCAAAGCTGTTCGTGAAGCTACTGGCTTAGGCTTGAAAGAAGCTAAAGCATTAGTTGACGGAGCTCCTGCTGCAATCAAAGAAGGCGTATCTAAAGAAGACGCTGAAGCATTGAAAGAAGCTATCGAAGCTGCTGGCGGATCTGTAGAAGTTAAATAATTATTTTTTAAATAATTAACTATCCTTTACAACCAATTAAAAGGCTTGAGTCATTGCGACTCTAGCCTTTTTTATTTGCCCACTTTTGAGTATAATTAAAGAAGAGAGCGGAGCATGGCGTTCAGCTTACTGGATATAAGAAGGATTCGACCAGTTAGGTGCTTTTCCTAACAGGTCGAATACAGCTTATAGACACGTAAGTTGCCATGTGCAGCTCGTCTAGAGAGCGAAGCAAACCGTTCCGTTAACTGAATTGGTAGATAAGTCTAAAATTTAGCGTTCATATAAAGACAGATAGAACGCATAAGCAAGGAGTGAGTAATCATGTCAGATCATTATTATACAAGCAACCCGCATGCGAAAAGCGAGGTCGTTTCTTGGGAATATACGTTAAGAGGAAATGAATTTCAATTTACGACAGACTCAGGAGTATTCTCTAAAGCGACAGTTGATTTTGGATCACGTTTATTGATTGAAACAGTCGACTTTAATGAATTGCCCGAGGGAGATTTGTTAGACGTAGGTTGCGGATATGGACCAATGGGGTTAGCTTTAGCGAAAGAAGATCCGAAACGCATCGTTGAAATGGTAGATGTAAATGAACGTGCAATCGGATTAGCGCAGCAAAATGCACAAAAAAACAACATTTCTAATGTTCTTATTCATACATCTAATATTTATGATGAAGTAAAAGGTACAGAATTGGCAGCTGTTTTTAGTAATCCTCCAATTCGTGCTGGAAAAAAAGTGGTGCATGAAATTTTGACCGGTGCATTTGAAAAATTGACAGTCGGCGGCATGCTGATGGTTGTCATTCAAAAGAAACAAGGTGCTCCAAGTGCGATGTCTAAAATGGAAGAAACGTTCGGCAATACGGAAGTTGTGACAAAAGACAAAGGCTACTGGATTATAAAAAGTGTAAAAGAATAAAAAGCGTTCGTCCTTTAAGTAAGATTTTTATCTTGCGAGAGGGAGGAATGTTTTTTTTATTGAAAAAAGTTGTGAGTGTCCACTAAATAGACAAAATATAGACTGAAAATAGGCTTGACTATTTAAGCAGATAAGAGTAAAATCAATAGATGCAGTAGTATCTAAAAAAATAAGCTGTTGATTTGAAATATTGTCCAAATCAATGGGTTATGTATGCAAAACAAAAGAAAATGTGCTTTTTTTTGAAAAAGTTACGGATCTTTTGGTTTTTTTTTGCCTAAAAACAGGGTAGGAATCGTCTTTTTCAGCAAGTTTTTCATTTGTAACACAAATGTAATATAAGGCGGCATATAGGAAGATACGAATAATCTTTTTAAGGGGTGAACAGGTTGGCAGGCCACTTAGTAAATTACGGTAAACACCGTACACGTAGAAGTTATGCACGTATCAATGAAGTTTTAGAACTGCCGAATCTGATTGAAATCCAATCAGACTCATATCAATGGTTCTTAGATGAAGGATTACGTGAAATGTTTAGAGATATTTCACCAATCGAAGACTTCGCAGGAAACTTATCACTAGAGTTTTTGGATTACACATTACAAGAACCAAAATACTCTGTTTCAGAAGCTCGTGCTCATGACGCAAATTATTCCGCACCTATATATGTAAAATTACGCTTGATCAACAAAGAAACTGGGGAAGTAAAAGACCAAGAAGTATTTTTTGGTGATTTCCCATTAATGACTGAAATGGGTACTTTTATTATCAATGGAGCTGAGCGTGTTATTGTTTCTCAATTAGTTCGCTCACCAGGTGTGTATTTCAACTTGAAGATTGATAAAAATGGCCGCGAAAGTTTCGGTTCTACATTGATCCCTAACCGTGGAGCTTGGTTAGAATTTGAAACAGATGCTAAAAACATTACGTATGTACGTATCGACCGTACGCGTAAAATTCCTTTGAGTGTACTTGTTCGTGCGTTAGGATTCGGTTCTGATGATCAAATCTTAGACATTTTTGGTTCAAACGAATCATTGAACTTAACGTTAGAAAAAGACATTCATAAAAATGCGAGCGACTCTCGTACAGAAGAAGCCCTTAAAGATGTATACGAACGACTACGTCCAGGTGAGCCGAAAACAGCTGACAGCTCAAGAAGCTTACTGACAGCTCGTTTCTTCGACCCAAAACGTTATGACTTGGCAGCAGTAGGTCGTTACAAAGTAAATAAAAAATTAAGCTTGAAAACTCGTTTGTTCAACCAAACAGTAGCAGAAACATTGATTGATTCTGAAACAGGAGAAATCATTGTAGAAGCTGGTACGCTATTAGACCGCGACCAAATGAACAAATTGGAAGAGCACTTGGACAATGGATTGAACAATGTTACTTTCTATCCAAGTGAAGATGGTGTAGTTCCAGAACCTATCACATTGCAAATCGTAAAAGTTTATTCTAAAGAAGATCCTGAACGCATTGTAAACGTGATTGGTAACGGAAATGTTTCAGAAGACCACAAACATGTGACTCCTGCAGATATCCTTGCATCAATGAGCTACTTCTTCAACTTGCAAGAAGGCATCGGCAACGTAGACGACATTGACCACTTAGGTAACCGTCGTATCCGTTCAGTTGGTGAATTGCTGCAAAACCAATACCGTATTGGTTTGTCTCGTATGGAACGTGTGGTTCGTGAACGTATGTCTATTCAAGATATGTCTACTGTAACACCACAACAATTGATCAATATTCGTCCAGTTGTAGCATCAATCAAAGAATTCTTTGGTTCTTCTCAATTGTCTCAATTCATGGACCAAACAAACCCATTAGGAGAGTTGACGCACAAACGTCGTTTATCTGCCTTAGGGCCCGGCGGTTTGACAAGAGACCGTGCTGGATACGAAGTTCGAGACGTTCACTATTCTCACTATGGCCGTATGTGTCCTATCGAGACTCCTGAAGGTCCCAACATCGGATTGATCAACAGTTTATCTAGTTTTGCTAAAGTAAACAAATTTGGTTTCATCGAAACACCGTACCGTCGTGTGGATCGTGAAACTGGAAAAGTAACAGAGCACATCGATTATTTAACAGCTGACGAAGAAGATAATTACGTTATCGCTCAAGCGAATGCTCCATTAAACGAAGATGGTACATTTACAAATGATATCGTTCTAGCTCGTTACAAAGATGAAAACTTAGAGATGTCTGTATCTCGTGTAGACTACATGGACGTTTCACCTAAACAAGTAGTTGCCGTTGCGACAGCATGTATTCCTTTCTTGGAAAACGATGACTCCAACCGTGCCTTGATGGGTGCCAACATGCAGCGTCAAGCTGTACCGTTGATCAAACCAGATGCTCCTTTAGTAGGAACTGGTATGGAACATGTAACTGCAAGAGACTCTGGAGCAGCTATGATTTGTAAGAATGACGGAATTGTTGAGTATGTAGATGCTGATCAAATCCGTGTTCGCCGCGACAATGGTGCTTTGGACAAATATTCAGTAATCAAATTCCAACGTTCTAACTCAGGTACTTCTTACAACCAAAATCCGATCGTTTCTAAAGGCGACCGTGTAGACAAAGGTGAAATTTTAGCTGATGGTCCATCAATGGATCAAGGTGAAATGGCACTTGGTCAAAACCCGGTAGTTGCTTTCATGACTTATGACGGATACAACTTTGAGGATGCTATCATCATGAGTGAACGTTTAGTAAAAGATGACGTTTATACTTCTATCCATATTGAAGAATATGAATCAGAAGCTCGTGATACAAAACTTGGACCTGAAGAAATCACTCGTGAACTTCCAAACGTCGGTGACGACGCACTGAAGAACTTGAACGAAATGGGTATTATCCGTATCGGTGCTGAAGTTAAAGATGGCGACTTGTTAGTAGGTAAAGTTACTCCTAAAGGGGTTACGGAATTATCTGCTGAAGAACGCTTGCTGCACGCGATTTTTGGAGAAAAAGCTCGTGAAGTTAGAGATACTTCATTACGCGTACCTCATGGTGGCGGCGGAATCGTTCATGATGTTAAGATCTTTACTCGTGAAGCCGGCGATGAATTATCACCAGGTGTAAATATGTTAGTTCGTGTTTATATCGTTCAAAAACGTAAAATCAACGTTGGGGATAAAATGGCTGGACGTCATGGTAATAAAGGGGTAGTTTCCCTGATCTTGCCTGAAGAAGATATGCCGTTCTTACCAGATGGTACACCAGTTGATATCATGTTGAATCCACTTGGGGTTCCTTCTCGTATGAACATTGGACAAGTATTTGAAACACATATGGGTATGGCTGCTCGTCGTTTAGGTATTCGTATCGCAACTCCAGTATTTGACGGAGTTCGTGAAGAAGACTTATGGGCTACTGTTAAAGAAGCCGGTATGGCAGCAGATGCTAAGACAGTATTGTATGATGGACGTACAGGTGAACCATTTGATAACCGTGTAACCGTTGGGGTTATGTACATGATCAAATTGGCTCACATGGTTGACGACAAATTACATGCTCGTTCTACTGGACCATACTCTCTTGTGACACAACAACCATTGGGTGGTAAAGCTCAATTCGGTGGACAACGTTTTGGTGAGATGGAAGTTTGGGCTCTTGAAGCTTATGGAGCTGCTTATACTTTACAAGAAATCTTAACGTACAAATCCGATGATGTTGTTGGACGTGTGAAAACTTACGAAGCAATCGTTAAAGGTGAACCAATTCCGACTCCTGGTGTTCCTGAATCTTTCCGTGTATTAGTAAAAGAGTTGCAATCTCTTGGACTAGACATGAAAGTATTGGACGCACAAGACGAAGAAATTGAATTACGCGATATGGACGATGACGATGACATCGGTACTGTTGATGCGTTGAGCAAATACGCTGAAGAACAAGAAAGAGTTAGACAAGAACAAGAAACTGAATAAATGCGTAAGAGAGTTGGTTTCAAAGCCGAGACCAACTCTGCATCTTATTCAATTAAGTACGAAACAATTCGAGCAGTTAGGGCAGCTCAACAAATAAAGGGAGGTTGGCCCCTTGATAGACGTTAATAATTTTGAAAGTATGCAAATAGGTTTGGCTTCTTCTGATAAAATCCGCAGTTGGTCTTATGGTGAAGTTAAAAAACCGGAAACAATCAATTACCGGACGCTGAAACCTGAACGTGATGGTTTATTCTGCGAGCGCATCTTCGGCCCATCTAAAGACTGGGAATGTGCCTGTGGTAAATACAAACGTATCCGTTATAAAGGAATCGTTTGTGACCGTTGTGGTGTTGAAGTTACTCGTTCAAAAGTACGTCGTGAACGTATGGGACATATCGAGTTAGCAGCACCAGTAACACACATTTGGTACTTTAAAGGTATTCCAAGCAGAATGGGTCTTGTTTTAGACATGAGTCCTCGTGCTCTAGAAGAGGTCATTTACTTTGCTTCTTATGTCGTTATTGAACCAGGCAACACACCGCTTGAAAAGAAACAATTGCTGACTGAAAGAGAATATCGCGAAAAACGTGCTCAATACGGCAACGAGTTTAAAGCCGGAATGGGTGCTGAAGCGATCAAACAATTGTTAGACGATGTAAACATTGAAAAAGAAGTAGCTGAATTAAAAGAAGATTTGACTACTGCAACAGGACAAAAGAGAACTCGTGCGATCCGTCGTTTAGACATCATGGAAGCTTTCAGCTTGTCCGGTAACGATCCTACATGGATGGTTATGGATGTTGTTCCAGTTATCCCTCCGGAAATTCGTCCGATGGTTCAATTGGAAGGTGGACGCTTTGCAACAAGTGACTTGAATGACTTGTACCGCCGAGTGATCAACCGTAACAACCGTTTGAAACGTTTATTAGACTTAAACGCACCAAACATCATTGTTCAAAATGAGAAACGTATGTTGCAAGAAGCAGTAGATGCGTTGATCGATAATGGTCGTCGTGGCCGTCCAGTTACTGGACCAGGTAACCGTCCATTAAAATCACTTTCTCACATGTTGAAAGGGAAACAAGGTCGTTTCCGTCAAAACTTGCTGGGTAAACGTGTTGACTATTCAGGTCGTTCAGTTATCGTTGTTGGTCCTACATTAAAAATGTACCAATGTGGATTGCCGAAAGAAATGGCTGTTGAATTGTTCAAACCTTTCGTAATGAAAGAATTAGTTGAACGCGGAATCGCGAACAACATCAAAAATGCTAAACGTAAAATCGAACGCCAAGATGAAGATATCTGGGATGTATTGGAAGAAGTTATCCGTGAACATCCAGTTCTATTGAACCGCGCACCGACATTGCATAGATTAGGGATCCAAGCATTTGAACCAATCTTAGTAGAAGGTAAAGCGATTCGTTTGCACCCATTAGTGTGTGAAGCTTATAACGCCGACTTTGATGGGGACCAAATGGCTGTCCACGTTCCATTAAGCGACGCTGCTCAAGCTGAAGCACGTATTTTAATGTTAGGTGCACAAAACATCTTGAACCCTAAAGATGGTAAACCAGTTGTTACACCATCTCAAGATATGGTTTTAGGTAACTACTACTTGACGATGGAAGAAGACGGTCGTGAAGGCGAAGGAATGGTATTTAGTAGTATCGAAGAAGCTGAAATGGCTTATCAACAAGGATATGTTCACTTGCACTCTAGAGTGGGTATCCAAGTTTCTGATATTAAAAACAAACCATTTACTGAATGGCAACGCGATAAAGTATTGATTACCACTGTTGGTAAATTGATCTTTAACCAAATCATGCCAGTAGAATTCCCTTACTTGAACGAACCAACACAAGTAAACTTAGAAGTTCAAACACCAGATAAATACTTCGTTGAATATGGAACAGACATTCCAGCATTTATTGCTGAACAAGAATTAGTTAAACCGTTCAAGAAGAAAAATCTTGGTAACATCATCGCTGAAGTATTCAAACGATTCAAAGTCGCTGAAACTTCAAAAATGTTGGACAGAATGAAAAACTTGGGTTACAAACATTCAACTAAATCTGGTATCACAGTAGGTATCGCCGATATCGCTGTGTTAAGAGAAAAAGAAGCAATTCTAGATGACGCTCATAAACAAGTTGAGAAAGTTACTAAACAGTTCCGTCGTGGTTTGATCACTGACGAAGAACGTTACTCTAAAGTTATTGATATCTGGAATGCTGCTAAAGACACTATCCAACAAAAATTAATGGAAGTGTTGGACGACAGAAACCCAATCTTTATGATGAGTGACTCTGGAGCCCGTGGTAACATCTCCAACTTTACTCAGTTAGCTGGTATGCGTGGATTGATGGCTGCTCCGAACGGACAAATCATGGAATTACCGATCACTTCGAACTTCCGTGAAGGTCTAAGCGTTATGGAAATGTTTATCTCTACCCATGGGGCTCGTAAAGGTATGACCGATACAGCCTTGAAGACAGCCGACTCTGGTTACTTGACTCGTCGTTTAGTTGACGTTGCTCAAGATGTTATTATTCGTGAAACTGACTGTCATACTGACCGCGGTTTAGTTGTTCGCGCTATTGTGAACGGCAACGAAGTTATCGAGCCTCTTGAAGAGCGTTTGATTGGTCGTTACACGAACAAATCTGTTATTCACCCTGAAACTGGTGAAGTGATCGTTGGAAGAAACGAATTAATCACAGAACCATTATCCAAAGTTATTTTAGATGCTGGTATCGAAGAAGTAACAATCCGTTCTGCATTTACATGTAACACTCCTCATGGGGTATGTAAATACTGTTACGGACGCAACTTGGCTACTGGTAGCGAAGTTGAAGTTGGAGAAGCAGTTGGAACAATCGCCGCTCAATCAATCGGTGAGCCAGGTACTCAGTTAACAATGCGTACTTTCCATACTGGTGGGGTTGCCGGAGACGATATTACTCAAGGTCTTCCTCGTATCCAAGAGATCTTCGAAGCTCGTCATCCAAAAGGACGTGCAACAATTACTGAAGTTACCGGTGAAGTTATCTCTATTGAAGATAAACAAGCTGAGCGTATTAAAGAAGTAACGATCAAAGGTGCAACAGATACACGTACCTACACTGTTCCTTACACTTCTCGTATGCAAGTAGCTGAAGGAGATATCGTTCAACGTGGACAAGCCTTGATTCAAGGTTCTATTGATCCGAAAGAATTGATCGACATTAGTGATGTATTGACGGTCGAAAACTATATGTTAGCCGAAGTTCAAAAAGTATACCGTATGCAAGGGGTAGAAATTGGGGACAAACATATCGAAGTTATGGTTCGTCAAATGTTGCGTAAAGTTCGAGTTCTTGACCCAGGTGATACTGATCTATTGCCAGGTGCGAAAATCGATATCGCTGAATTTACAGAGAAAAATAAAGCAGTCTTAACGACTGGCGGTCTGCCAGCTACAAGTCGTCCTGTATTGCTTGGAATCACTAAAGCATCACTTGAAACAAACAGTTTCTTGTCTGCTGCATCATTCCAAGAAACAACTCGCGTCTTGACAGATGCTGCTATCCGCGGTAAACGCGACCCATTATTAGGATTGAAAGAAAATGTTATCATCGGTAAGATCATTCCAGCTGGTACAGGAATGCGTAAATACCGTAAGATGGATCCTAAAGGAATTGGCGTTGTAAGCGAAAATGTTTACAGCATCAATGATTTAGAAACAGAAACTCCTTCAGAATTTTAATGGATTATAAAAAGCCAAGCGACTAGACTTTATGTCTAGCTGCTTGGCTTTTTTGCTTTATCTCAAAAAGTTATAGGAACTTGAATCGATGTATTTTTGTAATAGTTTAAAAAAATGTACTATTCGCAGGAATTATATTTGTTAAAAAAGAGAAAGATCAAGTGATTGACTGGCTTCGATGGAAAGTCTCGCGGTAATACTCTTCAATCAGAACAGCAGTTTCTTCAATGGAGCGATTTTCAACATCAATCGTCAAAATTTCTAAGCGGTCGAATAGGTCAACAGCAGCAGCTAATTCTTGTTTGATTCGAGCTTCATCGGCATATAAACTATTTTTTTGCAGACCTAAAGAGGCTAAGCGAGCTTGTCGAACTTTTGATAAAGTGCGGGATGTTGTAGTCAGCCCGATGATTTTTTCGGATGGAACTTTAAACAGTTCTTCAGGGATTTGAGCTTCTGGAATAATCGGTATATTGACGACTTTATATCCAAGGTTTGCTAAGTATAGACTTAAAGGCGTTTTAGAAGTTCTGGAGACGCCTAATAAAATAATATCGGCTTTTAGAATACCCGAAGGTTCTTTACCATCGTCGTAACGAACAGCGAATTCCATAGCCGAAACTCTATTGAAGTAACTTGCATTTAATTTATGCAACGCACCTGGCTGTTGAATCGAACTGGTTTCGAAATGTTCCTCCATCGATTTCGTCAAAGGAGACATCAAATCAACATGATATAAAGCTGATTTTTCTGAGAAACGCTCAACATACTTGATCAGTTCTTTATTGACTAAGGTCGTAACAATCAATGCACGTTCTTTTTCAGCATCAATTAAAATGTCTTCTATTTGATCTATTTCAGTTATGAAGGGGAAGCGCTTTAATTCAGCTGTATTTAAATTAGGAAACTGAGCTAAAACTGCTGAAGTAAGAGTTTTTGCTGTTCCGCCAACGGAATCAGAAATAATGTAAATGGGTTTGGTAGAGTTTTCCATGATTTATATCTCCTTTAAATCTTTAGTAGCATCATTACCTGTGTGAATGAAATGATGCAGAATACGTGTTTTAGTCACTTTACCTACTACACGGTTAGAATCTGCTGACTCTAAAACTGGTAAAGAATCCACCTGATGTTGCATCAGTAAATTACCCGCTTCTAAAATGGTCCATTCAGGTGTGATCGTGAAAATATTCGGCATCCGAGTCATAATCATTGCCACAGGAGTTTTTTCTGCGTGGGCATTACCAATCATAAAACGTAAAAAATCTTTTCTTGAAATCACACCTAATAATTCTTGATTCTCATTTTTGACATACAACGACCCTACATCGTACATGAACAGATTGGTTGCTGCATCGTATATTGAAAGATTTGGGTCGACCATTATAGGTGGTAACATGACTTCTTTTACAGAAACTTCGTACATTTTTTCGAAAAGCAACGGTTTAAGACTTTGTCCACTGTAAAAATATCCAACTTTTGGACGGGCATCGAGTATTCCTGTCATCGTTAATACGGAAAAATCGCTTCTCAAAGTAGCTCTGCTCAAATCCAGGTGTTGTGCAATTTTATCTCCGCTGACTGGTTCGTTTTCTTTTACGATTTCAATGATTTTTAATTGTCTTTCAGTTAGTTTCATCAGTATGTCCCTCATTTATTAAGATGATTTTATTATATATAACACACTATTCAAAATCAATACTTGAAATAAAGTACTTGACTAATTAATGTGTTACACTATATAATCTTTTTAAGTTATATGTGATACACTAATTGGAGGTTATGAGGATGTATTTACAAACTGAAGCAACTAAATGGGTTTATTTATTTTCTGAAGGCAGCAAAGAAATGACCGGACTTCTTGGTGGAAAAGGAGCTAACTTAGCAGAGATGTCTCGTTTAGGGATGCCTGTACCTAATGGCTTCATTATCACAACAGAAGCATGCTTAGATTACTTAGAAAAAAAAGCGCTGAGTTTTTCGTTGAAAGAACAGATAGAACAACAAATAGACATGCTTGAGAGGGTTACGCAGAAAAAGCTGGACGATCCAAAACGACCGCTATTAGTTTCTATCCGAAGCGGTGCACGTTTTTCTATGCCTGGCATGATGGATACGATTTTAAATTTAGGTATGAATGATCAAGTTGTAGAAGTAGTAGCTGGTGTGACGAATAATGCGGGATTTGCTTACGACTGCTATAGAAGACTGATTCAAATGTATGGGGATGTAGTCAAAGGAGTCGATAAAAACTATTTTGAAACAGTCTTAACCCATTATAAGAACCAAAAAAATTATCTGATGGACACGGAATTGATGGATGAAGATTGGAAAGAAATTACTCGCCAGTTCAAAAAAGTTTACTATAGTCATTTAGGAGAGGGGTTTCCACAAGATCCTAAGGAACAATTATATGGAGCGGTAGAGGCTGTTTTTCATTCTTGGAATAATCCAAGAGCCAAAATATATCGCAAAATGAATGGAATCTCAGATGACTTGGGTACTGCAGTAACAGTACAAGAAATGGTTTTCGGAAATTCAGGTATGAAAAGCGGTACAGGTGTAGCCTTTACTCGCAACCCTTCTACTGGCGAAACTGGATTGTTTGGAGAATTTTTAATGAATGCTCAAGGAGAAGACGTGGTAGCAGGAATTCGAACTCCAAAAGAGATCTCTGAATTGAAACAGATCATGCCTGAAACATATGACCAATTCACAGAGATAGCAGAAAAGTTGGAAAAGCATTATGAAGATATGCAAGATATTGAATTTACGATTGAGAACGGCAAATTATTCATTCTGCAAACACGAAATGGCAAACGCACCTCTAAAGCAGCTGTAGAAATCGTGTTAGATCTAGTGGAAGAAGGAGTTATCTCTAAAGAAGAAGGGCTTATGCGTTTAACGCCATCAATGATGGATCAGTTGTTACATCCCACATTTGTAGCGAGTGAGTTGGCGAAACATAGTCCGTTAGTCCAAGGATTGCCGGCTAGTCCAGGATCTGCTAGTGGGAAGGTATATTTTACCGCTGAAGCTGCAAAAGAGGCTAATGCTGCTGGGGATAAGACGATTTTGCTTCGAAATGAAACATCACCTGAAGACATTGAAGGAATGGCTATAAGTGAAGCAATCGTTACAGCTAGAGGCGGAATGACCTCTCATGCAGCTGTAGTGGCTCGAGGTATGGGAGCTTGTTGTGTAGTAGGATGCGACCAACTCGTGATTGATGAGCAGCAAAGAAAAGCTTATACCAATGGGCAAGAAATACTAGAAGGCACATTGATCTCTGTTAACGGATCGACTGGTAAGGTGTATTTAGGAGAAATTGCAAAAGAAAACCACGGAGGCGGCTCTAGCACATTGAGCAAAATTGTACAATGGTGTAAAGAATTAAGCGATGTTCGTGTTAAGGCCAACGCAGAAACAGGTAAAGAAATCGCAGCTTCTTTAGAATTAGGAGGCGAAGGGATGGGATTAGTCCGTACGGAGCACATGTTCTTCGGCGAAAAACGAATCTTAGAGATGAGGAAAATGATTTTAGAAGACGACAAACAGGCTAAAATCAAGGCTTTAACTAACCTGAAAGAATTTCAAAAGGAAGATTTTAAAACCATTTTTTCTCTAGCGAATGGTAAATCGGCTATCATTCGTTTATTGGATCCGCCTTTGCATGAATTTTTACCAAATGAAAAAGAGATACCAACCGTGGCAGAAGTGTTAGGCATTTCAGTAGAAGATCTGCAATATAGAATAGAAGGATTAGCTGAGAATAATCCCATGCTTGGTCATCGAGGATGTCGTTTAGCAGTGACTGATCCAGAAATCTATGAGATGCAAGTAGAAGCCATTATGGAGGCAGCGATCGAAGTTGGAGAAGAAAAAGGAATTGAAGTAGTACCGGAGATCATGATTCCTTTGGTATCTATCGAAAAAGAACTGGCACTCATAAAAGAGTCTCTTGTTCGAAAAAGTGAAACAATATTTGAAAAAATGGGTAAAAGAGTTTCTTATCAAATCGGAACGATGATCGAAACACCACGAGCTTGCTTAATTGCAGATAAAATAGCGGAGCAAGTAGATTTTATCAGTTTTGGAACAAACGATCTGACTCAATTGACTTATGGATTTTCTAGAGATGATATTGGAAAGTTTGTTCAAGATTACGAACAAAAAAATATCATGCCAAGTGATCCATTCCAACATATTGATGTAGATGGTGTAGGGGTGCTCTTACATGAAGCTATTCAAAAAATCAAAGCAACAAGCAAAAAAGTTTCTATCGGTATTTGTGGTGAAGTAGGTGGGGATCCAGAATCGATCCAATTTTTATTGAAGGAAGGGGTCGATTATGTTTCTTGTTCGCCTTATAGAATCCCTGCAGCACTACTGACAATTGCTCAACAACGAATCAAAGGAATATAGTGGTGATAGGTTAATCAATAAAGTCTGCAGAAGGATTTCACTGCAGACTTTATTGATGTTTAGGGCCGTGAATTTTATTAGTTTAAGAAGAGTAAATAAAATCAGTTGAGATTTTTATTAGATATAGTAATATATTAGATATAGTAATAATAGAGAAGAAAGCATATGTAACGAACGTTGTTTTCGTGTTACGGAACGTATAGAAAAACTTCAATCAGGAGGCGGATTTATTTGACAGAAAAACAAATATTACCAAATATTCAGACTAAATTATTTGTTGACGGAAACTGGGTTGATGGATCGAGAGAGAAACGTGTAGTGATCAACCCTGCTACAGGAGAAGAATTAGTGCAAGTTTCTCAAGGCGGGAAAGAAGAAGTACACCAAGCTATAGAAGCAGCGAAAAAAGCTTTTCCAATCTGGTCAGGAAGGGAATTGAAGGAACGAGTAGCCATCATGCACAAAATGGCAGATTTGGTAGAAGAAAATACAGATCGTTTGGCGTTGATCATGACGTTGGAACAAGGGAAGCCGTTAAAAGAAGCAAAAGGCGAAATCAAAACCAATGTAGACAATCTGCATTGGAATGCTGAAGAAGCTCGACGCGTTTATGGGGAAACGATACCTGCGCCGAACAACCATAAATATGAAGTGAAAAAGCAACCTATTGGAGTAGTTGGAGCCATCACACCATGGAACTTCCCATCCAATATGATTGTTCGCAAAATTTCTCCAGCAATCGCTGCTGGATGTACCATCGTATTGAAGCCGGCTGGAAATACTCCATTATCGGCAATTGCTTTGTTTGAACTATTTGAAAAAGCTGGACTGCCAAAAGGTGTAGTCAATTTAGTGATGGGACGTGCAAGCGACATCGGAGAAGTTTTTGCAGAAAGTAAAGATGTACGTAAATTAACGTTTACCGGTTCTACTGAAGTCGGTCAAATGCTGTATGAACAGTCGGGCAAGACACTGAAAAAAATGTCTCTGGAATTAGGCGGACATGCTCCTTTTATCGTCTTTAAAGATGCTCCTATCAAACAAACCGTTGATACTTTAGTCGCTATGAAGTTCAGAAATAATGGACAAGCTTGTACTGCGCCTAATCGAATTTTTGTTGAAGAAGCAATCAAAAAAGAATTTACCGAAACATTAGTAGAAGCTGTTGAGAAAGTAACTGTTGGAAATGGATTGGATGATGTCATGGTCGGACCACTGATCAATGAAGATGCCAGAGAAACCATTGATGCACAAATCGCAGATGCAAAAGAAAAAGGCGCTGAGGTATTGATCGGCGGAGGACGATTAAATGAGGGAGAATACGAAAAAGGTTTCTTCTATCAACCAACTGTATTGGACAAAGTGACAACAGAAATGGATATCTTCTATAATGAGACATTCGGTCCGGTGATTCCTTTAATTGGCTTTACGAACGAAGAAGAAGTCATTGAGCTGGCAAACGATTCAGTATTTGGGTTAGCTTCTTATGTATTTACAAAAGACATGCGCATTGCTGAAAAAATCAGCACAGCTTTGGAATACGGTATGGTAGGTGTAAATAATACTGGTGTATCGCAATCAGAAGCTCCTTTCGGCGGTGTGAAATACTCAGGATTAGGTCGTGAAAACGGCAAATACGGAGTAGAAGAATTCATGGAAGTGAAATTCGTTCATACCACTTATTTTATGGAAGACTAAAATTGGACAGTGTATTTAAACAAAGAGAGGGATAACCTCTCTTTGTTTTTTTGTCTATTGGATGAACAACAACAGATTTAGCCACTCATAGAATGCTGGACCAATGAAATAAGCTAGAAGAGCACCTGTAAAAATAAAAGGAGCAAAAGGGATGGCTTGCTGCGAAGTGATCTTTTTGGCTAACAGCAGCGGCAAGTATACTGCAAAAACCAATAGACAAGCTAACAGTAGGGCCAAAACGCACGTCTGGTAGCCTAAAAGAAACCCTAAAACGGCATAGCATTTCACATCGCCCCCTCCTATGCTGTCCGGAAAAATCCGGTAGAAAAGATAAAACAACAGAAAGAATATGATGCCGCTTGCTGAATAGAACAAGAAATCCTGCATATCATTGAAAAGATGTGCAGCAAAAACGGTTGTTGCGAACCATCTCATGATTCGGTCGGGCAGAATTTGATAAGTCAGATCGGAAACAGAAAAGATGATCCCAAATGTAAGTAAAAGTCCTGGACTGATTATCTGAAACAGTTGATCATTGCTGGATACATAAATCAGACAAAAGGCAGCAGCTGACACCAGTTCAATAATGGGATAAATAAGAGAGATTTGCTGACCGCAGTTACGGCATTTTCCTTTTTGGTGCAAAAAAGAGAAAACAGGGATCAATTCCTTGGCGCTTAATATGCGATGGCAATTAGGGCAAGCTGAACGACTAACAGTTATTGGCTGGTTCAATGGGACTCTTAAGCCGACTACGGTTAAAAAAGAGCCCCACACAACTCCGTAAACACATAAAATCAATAGATAGACTGTTTCCATACGTATCTCCTGCCTTTGTTTTTTGTCACTAGTACTGTACGAATAAAGCGTGCAAAACCGTTTTAAAATTTTAGGCAAAAAAGAAGAAAAAAACTTTTACGGTTTGTTGACAAAAAAAATTAGACGTGGTATTATTCATAAGGTGCTTTTGTACGCAGATTCCTGTAAACCAGTCGTTCTGACTGTTGCAAAGGCGTATATCCATATTGTCCAGAAGTTGCGTCATGCAGCGTATATTTTTTTAGAAATAAAAGGAACGCCTGGATGTGTGGGATTAGAATTTAATAACCGGAAGGGAGGAAACAAAAAATGCCAACAATTAACCAATTGGTCCGCAAACCTCGTAAATCAAAAATTGAAAAATCTGAGTCTCCTGCTTTAAACAAAGGGTATAACAGTAAACAGAAAAAACAAACTACTGTATTCTCTCCACAAAAACGTGGTGTATGTACTCGTGTAGGTACTATGACTCCTAAAAAACCTAACTCTGCTTTACGTAAATATGCTCGTGTACGTCTATCTAACTTGATCGAAGTTACAGCATACATTCCAGGTGAAGGTCACAACTTACAAGAACATAGTGTGGTACTTCTTCGTGGAGGCCGTGTTAAAGACTTGCCAGGGGTACGTTACCACATCGTTCGTGGTGCTTTAGATACTGCTGGAGTTACTGATCGTAAACAAGGTCGTTCTAAATACGGTACTAAAAAACCTAAATAAATCTCGTGTTAAAAAACACAACAAACTAAACATATTCGAAAGGAGGAATTTGAATGCCTCGTAAAGGTCCTGTCGCAAAACGTGAAGTGTTGCCAGATCCAATTTACAATTCAAAATTGGTTACTCGTTTGATCAACCGTTTAATGGTTGATGGAAAACGTGGTAAAGCTGCAACTATTCTTTATAACGCATTTGATACAATCAAAGAAACTACTGGAAATGATCCTATGGAAGTCTTTGAAGAAGCAATGAAAAATATTATGCCAGTTCTTGAAGTTAAAGCTCGCCGTGTTGGGGGTTCTAACTACCAAGTGCCTATCGAAGTTCGTCCAGAACGTCGTTCAGCGCTTGCACTACGTTGGTTAGTAAGCTATTCTCGTCTACGTGGAGAAGATACTATGGATCTTCGTTTAGCACGTGAGATCATGGATGCTGCAAACAACACTGGTTCAGCAGTTAAGAAACGCGAAGATACACATAAAATGGCAGAAGCAAATAAAGCATTTGCTCATTACCGTTGGTAAGATTCTGCTTTCTGTTTTTCAAAGCTGCCCTATAGCAGCTTTGGGAAATAAACAGATTTAAAAATTTACAAAAAAGAGGTGTATATTCAAGATGGCAAAAAGAGAATTTTCTCTAGAAAAAACTCGTAATATCGGAATCATGGCCCATATCGATGCTGGTAAAACAACAACGACTGAGCGTATCCTTTATTACACTGGACGTATCCATAAAATTGGTGAAACTCATGAGGGAGCTTCACAAATGGACTGGATGGAACAGGAGCAAGAGCGTGGTATCACAATCACTTCTGCTGCGACAACTGCTGCTTGGGATGGTCACCGTGTTAACATCATTGATACACCTGGTCACGTGGACTTCACTGTTGAAGTTGAACGTTCATTACGTGTATTAGATGGTGCTGTTGCTTTACTTGATGCTCAATCAGGTGTTGAACCTCAAACTGAAACAGTTTGGCGTCAAGCAACAACTTACGGTGTTCCACGTATTGTATTTGTAAACAAAATGGATAAAACAGGTGCAGACTTCTTGTACTCTGTAAACACTATCCACGACCGTTTACAAGCAAACGCTCACCCAATTCAGTTGCCAATCGGTGCTGAAGATCAATTTACAGGTATTATCGATTTAGTTGAAATGAAAGCCTACAATTACACAAATGATTTAGGTACTGACGTTGAAGAAATCGAAATTCCTGAAGATAAAAAAGAACTTGCTGCTGAATGGCGCACTAATCTGTTAGAAGCACTTGCTGAAACAGATGAAGAGTTCATGATGAAATATCTTGAAGGTGAAGAATTCTCTGTAGAAGAGATTAAATCAGCTATCCGTACTGCAACAGTTAAAGTAGAATTCTACCCTGTTCTTTGTGGTACTGCATTTAAAAACAAAGGTGTTCAATTATTATTGAATGCTGTTGTTGATTACCTTCCATCACCACTTGATGTTCCTCCAATTCAAGGACATTCTGTGGATAATCCAGATGAAATTATCGAACACCATGCTGATGACAACGAGCCATTTGCTGCTCTTGCATTTAAAGTAGCAACTGACCCATTTGTTGGTCGTTTAACATTCTTCCGTGTTTACTCTGGTACTTTGCAATCAGGTTCATACGTTATGAATGCAACTAAAGGTAAACGTGAACGTGTAGGTCGTATCTTGCAAATGCATGCGAACTCACGTAGCGAGATTCCTGAAGTATTCTCAGGTGATATTGCTGCTGCAGTTGGATTGAAAGATACAACTACTGGTGATACTTTATCTGACGAAAAAGAACAAGTTATCTTAGAATCAATGGACTTCCCAGAACCAGTTATCCAAGTTGCAATTGAGCCAAACTCAAAAGCTGACCAAGATAAAATGGGTATCGCTCTTCAAAAATTAGCTGAAGAAGATCCAACTTTCCGTGCTGAAACTGACCACGAGACTGGCGAAGTTATTATCGCTGGTATGGGTGAGTTGCACTTGGACATCATCGTTGACCGTATGAAACGTGAATTTAACGTTGCAGCAACTGTAGGAGCTCCTCAAGTTTCTTACCGTGAAACATTTACTAAAGCTACTGAAGCTGAAGGTAAATTTGTACGTCAATCAGGTGGTAAAGGTCAATACGGACACGTATGGATTGAATTTGCTCCTAACGAAGAAGGTAAAGGTTTTGAATTCGAAGATGCTATCGTTGGTGGATCTGTTCCTCGTGAATACATCCCTGCAGTTAAAGCTGGTTTAGAGGCTTCTCTAGACAACGGTGTTCTTGCTGGATATCCTTTAGTTGACGTTAAAGCGAAACTTTTTGATGGATCTTACCATGATGTTGACTCGAATGAGACTGCATTTAAGGTAGCTGCTTCAATGGCATTGAAAAATGCTGCGAAGAAAGCTGGTCCTGTAATTTTAGAGCCTATGATGGAAGTTGATGTTACTATTCCTGAAGATTATTTAGGAGATATCATGGGACACATCAGCGCTCGTCGTGGACGCATTGAAGGTTCAGAAGTACGTGGAAACACTACTATTGTTAAAGGTATTGTTCCTCTTGCTGAAATGTTCGGATACGCAACAGCGTTACGTTCATCTACACAAGGACGTGGTACATTTACAATGCAATTTGACCACTACGAAGCTGTACCAAAATCAATTTCAGAAGAAATTATCAAGAAAAACGGTTCTGCAGCTGAATAATATTATTTAGCGTAAAACTGTTAAGTATTGCTTTTCTCTACTAAAATCGTTATAATTTTTACTAAAGAATTGGTTTAGTTTGCCATTTGATTAGGTCTTTGATTTAGGCAAATGCAGACAACTGGATTCGATTAAAATAGCAACTCAATATGAGGAGGAAATTAATAAAATGGCAAAAGAAAAATTCGAACGTACAAAACCCCATGTTAATATTGGTACAATTGGACACGTTGACCACGGTAAAACAACGTTAACTGCTGCAATTACAACTGTATTAGCTAAAAAAGGTTTTGCAAGTACTGCAACTGACTACGCTTCAATCGATGGAGCTCCAGAAGAACGCGAACGTGGAATCACTATTTCAACTTCTCACGTTGAATATGAAACAGGCGCTCGTCACTATGCTCACGTTGACTGCCCAGGTCACGCGGACTACGTTAAAAACATGATCACTGGTGCTGCTCAAATGGACGGAGCTATCTTAGTAGTTTCTGCTGCTGACGGCCCAATGCCACAAACTCGTGAGCACATCCTATTGTCTCGCCAAGTTGGTGTTCCATACATCGTTGTTTTCTTAAACAAAGTTGACATGGTTGATGACGAAGAATTATTAGAATTAGTAGAAATGGAAGTTCGTGACTTGTTATCAGAATACGAATTCCCTGGTGATGACACTCCAGTTATCGCTGGTTCAGCTCTTAAAGCTCTTGAAGGCGTAGCTGAATACGAAGATAAAATCATGGAATTGATGGATGCTGTTGACTCTTACATTCCAAACCCAGAACGTGATACTGAAAAACCATTCATGATGCCAGTTGAGGACGTATTCTCAATCACTGGACGTGGTACTGTTGCTACAGGCCGTGTTGAAGCTGGACAAGTTAAAGTCGGAGACGAAATCGAAATCATCGGTTTACACGATACAGTTAAATCAACTGTTACTGGTGTTGAAATGTTCCGTAAATTGTTAGATTACGCTGAAGCTGGAGACAATATTGGTGCTTTATTACGTGGGGTTTCTCGTGAAGACATCCAACGTGGACAAGTATTAGCTAAACCAGGTTCAATCACTCCACACACAAAATTTACAGGTGAAGTTTATATCTTATCTAAAGAAGAAGGTGGACGTCACACTCCATTCTTCGCTAACTACCGCCCACAATTTTACTTCCGTACAACTGACGTAACTGGTGTTATCGAGTTACCAGAAGGTACTGAAATGGTTATGCCTGGAGACAACGTTACAATCAGCGTTGAATTGATCGCACCTATCGCTTTAGACCAAGGTACTAAATTCACTATCCGTGAAGGTGGACGTACTGTTGGAGCTGGCGTTGTTGCTTCAATCGAAGCTTAATCAACTAAAGACAACTTTCTTACGCAAGTAAGATTCAAAAGAAGCTTTCCTTTAACGAGGAAAGCTTCTTTTTTTGTGTCTTTGAGTGTGAGTCATTTTTGGTTGAAGGTTTGGATCTTGGGTATTAAGACGTGGCAGTTCATTTAGTCCATGACGAAGCAAATTGAATCCCTCAAGGCCGAAAACAGCAAAAAAGAAAATTACTCAAGAGCATTCTTATAAGATCAAGTAAAAGGGGAACAATCTACTATATGTAGAAGTGGAAATTTCTATTAAATAGGCTAACTGTTTTTTGAGTGTATAGGTCAATGGTTAAAGGGGTGAATTTTCATGCTGCCGGGTGGTGAATCGGCCATGAAGCAAAAGCGGATGTTGCTGATGGCCGGAAAAAAATCTTTTGCGGCCATCAGGACAAAAAATATCCAGCTCATGGACAATTCAACGGTTCACTTCGGCCATGGCGTAGAAATTATAACTGCTCATGGCCGAAAGTTTAAGGGCGCTACATCGATATTCCGTAAAAAACACCAAAAACTAAAAGTAATCTCTTTTTTCTTCTATTTATTGTGTTACACTAAGTAACAAATTTATTAAGGGGGATTCAAATGGGAAAAGAAGTTTCAATCGACTGGGGAAATTTAGGGTTTAATTACATCAAAACGGATTTACGCTACCTATCTCATTGGAAAGATGGAAATTGGGATAACGGTGTATTGACTGAAGACAATCAATTACATATCAGTGAAGGTTCAACTGCGCTGCACTATGGACAATCTTGCTTTGAAGGATTGAAGGCTTATCGCACAAAAGATGGAGACATCAATTTGTTCAGACCGGAAGAAAATGCCAAACGCATGCAAAGAAGCTGCCGCCGTCTGCTGATGCCGGAAGTGCCGACTGATGTATTCGTAGATGCAGTCAAACAAGTGGTAAAAGCTAATGAACATTATTTGCCTCCATACGGAACGGGCGGAACATTATATATTCGACCATTTCTAATAGGTGTTGGAGATAATATCGGAGTGAAGCCTGCTTCAGAATACATTTTCTCTGTATTTTGTATGCCGGTCGGTCCTTATTTCAAAGGAGGGCTAACACCAACCAACTTCTTAGTATCGGATTACGATCGCGCAGCTGGCAGAGGTACCGGTGCTGCAAAAGTTGGCGGGAATTATGCAGGAAGTTTGCTGCCTGGAGCAGAGGCGCACAAAAGAGCATTCAGTGATGCGATTTATTTGGACCCTATCACTCATACTAAGATAGAAGAAGTAGGGGCAGCGAATTTCTTTGGAATCACAAAAGACGACAAGTTCATCACGCCGGAGTCTCCATCTATTTTGCCGAGTATCACTAAATACTCTCTATTGTATCTGGCAGAACATCGTTTAGGATTAACAGTGGAGCAAGGGGACGTTTATATCGATCAGCTGGATCAATTTAAAGAAGCAGGGGCTTGTGGAACAGCAGCAGTAATTTCTCCTATCGGTGGTATTCAATATGGAGATACCTTCCATGTGTTTTATAGTGAGACTGAAGTAGGACCTGTGACAAAAAGATTGTATGACGAACTGGTCGGAATCCAATTTGGTGATGTAGAAGCTCCAGAGGGCTGGATCGTCAAAGTGTGACAATAAATGTCCAAATCTGGCAAGGAATTATGAAATAAAAATTTGTATCGATAGACAAACAATTTTAAATAAGCTACTATCTTAATATTGCTGACAAATAAGATAGTAGTTTTTTATTAGGTGAACGAAAAACTTTTCAGAAAACTTAAAAAAACGTTGGAATATGCTTGATTTAGTATTGTATTTCCGTTATACTATTTAAGGTGCTGATTTAAAAGAGAGAAGCACAGACCCCGATTTCATTTCGGAATCGATGGCTAAGAAACGGGAGATTGCGATACACCCGGCCGCTTTGCCACGGCGAGTGTGTCGGAAATTTTCGTGGAGCAATGTCTACTTTATAAGAATAGGCGAAGGAGGGAAAATTATGGCAAAACAAAAAATCCGTATCCGTTTAAAAGCATACGAACACCGTATCTTGGATCAATCAGCGGACAAAATTGTAGAAACAGCAAAGAGAACTGGTGCTAGCGTGTCTGGTCCAATTCCATTACCAACTGAGAGAAGTGTATATACTGTGATCCGTGCGACTCACAAATACAAAGACTCTCGTGAGCAATTTGAAATGCGTACACACAAACGTGTGATCGACATTGTTAACCCAACACCAAAAACTGTTGATGCATTAACAAAACTTGATCTACCATCAGGCGTAGATATCGAAATTAAATTATAATACAAACTAAAAATAATGGAGGTGTACTCATGACCAAAGGAATCTTAGGAAAAAAAGTAGGTATGACACAAGTGTTTACTGAAGCTGGGGAATTAATTCCTGTAACAGTAATCGAAGCTACTCCAAACGTTGTTTTACAACTTAAAACAATGGAAAATGATGGCTACGAAGCAGTTCAACTTGGTTACCAAGATAAACGCGAAGTATTGTCAAACAAACCTGCTAAAGGTCATGTAGCAAAAGCAAACGCTACTCCTAAGCGCTTCATACGTGAATTCGACGATGTTGAGCTAGGGGAATACGAAGTAGGAAAAGAAGTAACTGTAGAAGTATTTGAAGCCGGAGACATCGTTGATGTAACGGGGACAACAAAAGGTAAAGGATTCCAAGGTGTTATTAAACGCCATGGCCAATCTCGTGGACCAATGTCTCACGGATCTCGTTACCACCGTCGTCCTGGTTCTATGGGTCCCGTTGATCCTAACCGTGTATTCAAACGTAAATTATTACCAGGTCGTATGGGTGGAAACCGTGTAACAATTCAAAACCTTGAAATTGTACGTGTTGACGCTGAGAAAAATGTTATCTTAATTAAAGGTAATGTACCTGGAGCTAAAAAATCCTTAATCCAAATCAGAACTGCTCTTAAAGCAGTTAAATAAAGATCGAAGAAAGGAGGAGCAAAGGAATGGCAAAATTAGTCTTATTTAAACAAGACGGTTCTCAAAATGGCGAAGTTACATTAAACGATGCTATTTTCGGAATTGAACCAAATGAAAATGTTGTTTTTGATGCAATCATCATGCAACGTGCTTCATTAAGACAAGGAACACACAAAGTTAAAAACCGTAGTGCAGTAAGAGGCGGTGGCCGTAAACCATGGAGACAAAAAGGTACTGGACGTGCTCGTCAAGGATCTATCCGTTCACCACAATGGCGTGGCGGTGGTGTTGTCTTTGGACCTACACCTCGTTCTTACAGCTACAAACTTCCTAAAAAAGTTCGTCGTTTAGCAATCAAATCTGTTCTTTCTTCTAAAGTAGCAGACGAAAACGTAATCGTTGTAGATGCATTGAACTTCGATGCACCAAAAACGAAAGAATTTGCACAAGTGTTAAACAATTTAAACGTTGATACAAAAGTATTAGTAGTTGTAGAAGACGGAAATGATTTTACAGCATTATCAGCTCGTAACCTTCCAGGAGTAACAGTAGTATCTCCAAGCAACGTTACAGTTTTAGATGTTGTAGCTCATGAAAAATTGATTTTTACACAAACTGCTCTAACTAAAGTAGAGGAGGCTCTTCAATAATGGAAGCACGCGAAGTAATCTTGCGTCCAATGATCACTGAAAAAGCTATGCTTGCTGAAGACAGCAAAAAATACACTTTTGAAGTTGACGTTCGCGCAAACAAAACTCACATCAAACAAGCAATTGAAGAAATCTTTGGCGTAAAAGTTAAAAACGTGAATGTTATGAACGTACGTGGAAAATTGAAACGTATGGGTAAATATTCTGGATACACTAAAAAACGTCGTAAAGCTGTAGTAACTTTAACTGCAGACTCAAAAGATATCGAATTTTTCGAAGCTGAATAATTCAAAATACTATCAAATAGGAGGGAAATCACGTGGCGATTAAAAAGTACAAACCTACCACTAACGGCCGCCGTAATATGACAGGTTCTGACTTTTCAGAGATTACATCTACAACACCTGAAAAGACTTTACTAGAACCTAACAAAAAAAAGGCTGGTCGTAACAACGCTGGTAAAATCACTGTACGTCACCAAGGTGGCGGGCACAAACGCAGCTACCGTGTTATCGACTTCAAACGTAATAAAGACGATGTTGTCGGTATCGTAAAAACTGTTGAGTATGATCCAAACCGTTCTGCTAATATTGCATTAGTACACTATACAGATGGGATCAAAACTTACATTCTTGCACCAAAAGGAATTGAAGTAGGGCAACATATTCTTTCAGGAGAAAATGCTGATATTAAAGTAGGTAATGCTTTACCTCTATCAAGTATTCCAGTTGGTACTGTTATCCACAATATTGAGTTGAAACCAGGTAGAGGTGGACAATTAGTTCGTTCTGCTGGAACAAGCGCTCAAGTTTTGGGTAAAGAAGGTAAATACGTATTAGTTCGTTTAGGTTCAGGCGAAGTTCGTCAAATCTTAGCTTCTTGCCGTGCTACAATCGGTGAAGTTGGTAACGAGCAACACGAATTGATCAACATCGGTAAAGCCGGACGTTCACGTTGGATGGGTAAACGCCCTACTGTTCGTGGATCTGTAATGAACCCTAACGATCACCCACACGGTGGTGGTGAAGGTAAAGCTCCAATCGGACATGCTGGTCCATTAACTCCATGGGGTAAACCTGCATTAGGATTGAAAACACGTAACAAAAAAGCTAGATCTAACAAACGAATCGTACGTCGTCGTAAAACAAAATAATCTAGGCGAATTGGAAAACCAATTTGCTGCATAACTGGAAGGAGGTTCAACTATGGGTCGTAGTCTTAAAAAAGGACCTTTCGTCGATGAACACTTAATGAAAAAGGTAGAAGCAATGGATGCTAGCGAGAAGAAAACAGTTATCAAAACTTGGTCTCGTCGTTCAACAATTTTCCCGAACTTTATTGGACACACAATTGCGGTATACGATGGACGGAAACATGTTCCTGTTTATGTACAAGAAGACATGGTCGGACACAAATTAGGTGAATTTGCACCAACAAGAACTTACCGTGGACATACTGCGGATGACAAGAAAACTAAACGTTAATATTTGAGGGGAGGATTACTCATGTCAGAACAAATTACAGCAGCTAAATCTACTGCTAAAAGTGTTCGCATTGCCGCTCGTAAGGTTCGTTTAGTTGTCGATCTTATTAGAGGTAAAAGTGTAGGAGAAGCAATTTCAATCTTGAAATTCACTCCACGCGGCGCTTCACCAGTAGTCGAAAAAGTATTGAAATCTGCTATTGCTAATGCAGAACATAACTATGATTTAAACATTGAAAACTTGGTAGTAAGCGAAGCCTTCGTAGACGAAGGACCAACGATGAAACGTTTCCGTCCTCGTGCTAAAGGTTCAGCTTCACCAATCATGAAACGTACAAGCCACATTACTATCGTGGTATCAGAAAAAAAGGAGGGCTAATCTGTGGGTCAAAAAATTAATCCAAAAGGCTTGCGTGTAGGTATCATCCGCGACTGGGATTCTAAATGGTATGCAGAAAAAGAATTCGGCGCTTACTTGCATGAAGATATCGCTATTCGCGAATACATCTTCAAAAACCTTAGCGATGCATCAATTTCATTAGTAGAAATTGAACGTGCTGCTAACCGTGTAAATATCTCAATTCACACTGCTAAACCAGGAATGGTTATCGGTAAAGGTGGATCTGAAGTAGATGCTTTACGTAAGAAATTAAACGAATTATCAGGCAAACGTGTTCACATCAACATCGTGGAAATCAAAAAACCTGATTTAGATGCAAAATTAGTTGGAGAAGGAATCGCACGTCAACTAGAAAATCGTGTAGCCTTCCGCCGCGCTCAAAAACAAGCTATCCAACGCACAATGCGTGCTGGAGCTAAAGGTATCAAAACTCAAGTTTCTGGTCGTTTGAACGGTGCAGATATGGCTCGTAGCGAGACACATTCTGAAGGAACTGTTCCATTGCACACATTGCGTGCAGACATCGATTACGCTTGGGAAGAAGCTGACACTACTTACGGTAAACTAGGCGTTAAAGTTTGGATCTACCGTGGAGAAGTATTACCAGCTAAAAAGAATGCAGAGAAAGGAGGGAAATAACATGTTAGTACCTAAACGTGTAAAATTCCGTCGTGAATTTAGAGGTAAAATGCGTGGAGAAGCTAAAGGCGGTAAAGAAATCGCTTATGGTGAATTCGGCTTACAAGCTATAGAATCACACTGGATCACAAACCGTCAAATTGAAGCTGCTCGTATTGCTATGACTCGTTACATGAAACGTGGCGGGAAAGTATGGATCAAAATTTTCCCTCACAAATCATACACATCTAAAGCTATCGGAGTTCGTATGGGTTCTGGTAAAGGTGCTCCTGAAGGATGGGTTTCACCAGTTAAACGTGGAAAAATCATGTTTGAAGTTGGCGGCGTATCTGAAGAAGTAGCTCGTGAAGCTTTACGTTTAGCATCACACAAATTACCAGTCAAAACGAAATTCGTAAAACGTGAAGAAATTGGTGGTGAATCTAATGAAGGCTAATGAACTTAAAGAATTATCCACTTCAGAAATGATTGAAAAAGAAAAAGAATTCAAAGAAGAATTATTCAATCTAAGATTCCAATTGGCTACTGGTCAGTTAGAGAATACTTCAAGATTGAGCGAAGTTCGCAAATCTATCGCGCGCATTAAAACTGCGTTGCGTCAAGCTGAATTACAAAAATAGTTGATCGATAAAGGAGGTCGCTAACGAATGACTGAAGAACGTAATCAACGTAAAGTTTATCAAGGACGCGTAGTTTCTGACAAAATGGACAAAACTATTGTAGTTCAAATTGATACTCAAAAACGTCATCCAGTATACGGTAAACGTATGAAATACTCTAAAAAATATAAAGCACATGATGAAAATAACAGTGCAAAATTAGGCGATATCGTTAAAATTATGGAAACTCGTCCACTATCAGCAACTAAACATTTCCGTTTGGTTGAAATCGTAGAAGAGTCAATCATTATCTAATAAATACCCTAATTGAAAAAAATGAAGTTTCTAATTCCGAAAGGAGGATACGAAAGTGATCCAATCAGAAAGTCGTTTAAAAGTAGCTGACAACTCTGGAGCACGTGAAGTACTGACTATTAAAGTACTAGGTGGTTCTGGCCGTAAGACTGCTAACATTGGTGATGTAATTGTTTGTACGGTTAAACATGCAACACCAGGTGGCGTTGTCAAAAAAGGTGAAGTTGTAAAAGCTGTTATTGTACGTACAAAAACAGGAGCTCGTCGTGCAGACGGTTCTTACATTAAATTTGATGAAAATGCTTGTGTTATCATCCGTGATGACAAGAGCCCAAGAGGAACTCGTATCTTTGGACCTGTTGCTCGTGAATTACGCGACAGCAACTACATGAAGATCGTTTCATTGGCTCCAGAAGTTCTTTAATACCCAACCATCCACGAAGGAGGTGCGAGAAAAATATGTTTATTAAAACAGGAGATAAAGTTAAAGTTATCACTGGTAAAGATAAAGGAAAAGAAGGCGTAGTTACTGCTGTATTTCCTAAGAAAAATCGTGTTACCGTTGAAGGTGTAAACATTATGAAAAAACACCAAAAACCATCATCATTTGAACCAAATGGCGGGATCTTAGAAATCGAAGCTCCAGTTCATGTGTCAAATGTTATGTTGATCGATGCTTCAACAGGTGAACCAACTCGCGTTGGCTACAAAGTTGAAGATGGTAAAAAAGTACGTATTTCTAAAAAATCCGGTGAAGTTTTAAACTAATATATTAAGGAAGGAGGGACTAACTTCATGAACCGCCTTAAAGAAAAATATCAAAAAGAAATTACACCATCTATGATGGAAAAATTTAACTACACATCAATTATGCAAACTCCAAAAGTTGACAAGATCGTTATCAACATGGGTGTAGGTGATGCTGTATCTAACACTAAAAACTTAGACAAAGCTGTTAATGAATTGACAGTAATTTCTGGTCAAAAACCAGTAATCACAAAAGCAAAAAAATCAATCGCTGGCTTCCGTTTACGTGAAGGTATGCCGATTGGTACTAAAGTAACATTACGTGGAGACAGAATGTACGATTTCTTAGACAAATTGGTTTCTGTTTCACTTCCTCGTGTACGTGACTTCCGCGGTGTGAGCAATAAAGCTTTCGACGGACGTGGTAACTACACGCTAGGAGTTAAAGAACAACTTATCTTCCCTGAGGTTGAGTACGATATGGTTGATAAAGTTCGCGGAATGGACATTGTTATTGTAACTACTGCTAACACTGACGAAGAATCTCGTGAATTATTAACACAACTTGGAATGCCATTCCAAAAATAATATAGGAGGCGAAGATAGTGGCTAAAAAATCAATGATTGCTAAAAGTAAACGCCCTGCTAAATTCTCAACTCAAGCATACACTCGTTGTGAACGTTGTGGTCGTCCACATTCAGTTTACCGCAAATTCAAACTTTGCCGTATTTGCTTACGCGAACTAGCCTATAAAGGTGAAATTCCTGGTATGAAGAAAGCAAGCTGGTAAAACGAAACTCGCAAAAAGGAGGCTAAAAATCATGGTCATGACTGATCCAATCGCAGATTTTCTAACTCGTGTTCGTAACGCTAACTCAGCTAGACACGAATCATTAGAAGTACCTGCTTCAAAATCTAAAAAAGATATTGCTAACATTTTAAAACGTGAAGGTTTTGTAAAAAATGTTGAATTTGTTGAAGACGACAAACAAGGCGTTATCCGTGTTTTCTTAAAATATGGACAAAACAACGAACGTGTTATCACTGGATTGAAACGTATCTCTAAACCAGGTTTGCGTGTTTACGCTAAAGCTGGCGATGTACCTAAAGTTCTTAACGGACTTGGTATTGCGATCGTATCAACTTCAGAAGGCGTCGTTACAGACAAAGAAGCAAGAGCAAAAAATATCGGTGGCGAAATACTCGCTTACGTTTGGTAATATTTAAGATTAAATAAGGAGGTGCCCTGCTATGAGCCGTATTGGAAATAAAGTTATTACTATTCCTGCTGGAGTAGAAGTTACTCAAAACGATGATGTGGTAACTGTTAAAGGTCCTAAAGGAGAATTAAACTTCTCTAAAAGCCCAGCTATCACAATGACTGTTGCTGACAACGAAATTTCTTTCGACCGTCCAGATGACAGCAAATCTCACCGTACAATCCACGGAACTACACGTGCCATCGTTAACAACATGGTTGTTGGAGTTACTGAAGGATTTGAAAAAACTTTAGATTTGATTGGGGTTGGATACCGTGCTCAATTACAAGGTAACAAACTTGTATTGAACGTTGGTCTTTCACATCCAGTTGAATTTGAAGCAAGAGAAGGCGTAACTGTTGAAGTTCCTTCAAACACTAAGATTATTGTTAAAGGAATCAACAAAGAACACGTTGGAGAACTTGCAGCTAACATTCGCGCAGTTCGTCCTCCTGAGCCTTACAAAGGTAAAGGTATTCGTTACACTGACGAATTCGTTCGTCGTAAAGAAGGTAAAACAGGTAAATAACCTGGCAGCCTAAATCGTTACAAATAAAATAAAGAGGTGACAATTGTGATTTCAAAACCAGACAAAAACAAAGTCCGTCTAAAAAGACATGGACGTGTGCGTGCTAAAATTTCTGGTACTGCTGAGTGCCCACGTTTGAACGTATTCCGTTCAAATAAGAATATCTACGCTCAAGTAATTGACGACGTAGCGGGTGTCACGCTCGCAAGTGCATCTACATTAGATAAAGAAGTTTCAGGCGAATCAAAAACAGAACAAGCATCAGCTGTCGGAGCATTAATTGCTAGCCGTGCTGTTGAAAAAGGTATTAAAGAAGTAGTCTTTGACCGTGGTGGATACCTATACCATGGCCGTGTTCAAGCTTTAGCTGAAGCTGCTCGCGAAAATGGACTAGACTTTTAAGAAAAGGAGGAAAACCACACATGGTATACATCGATCCAAACTCAATGGAATTAGAAGATCGTGTTGTTACAATCAACCGTGTAACTAAAGTAGTTAAAGGTGGACGTCGTTTACGTTTTGCTGCATTAGTTGTTGTCGGAGACAAAAACGGACACGTAGGATTTGGTACTGGTAAAGCTCAAGAAGTACCAGAAGCTATCCGTAAAGCAATTGAAAGTGCTAAGAAAAATCTTATTGAAGTACCGAGAGCTGGTTCAACAGTACCTCATGAAGTTGTTGGTCGCTACAGCGGTGGAAATGTTTTAATCAAACCTGCAATTGAAGGTTCTGGAGTTTCTGCTGGTGGTCCAGTTCGTGCCGTAATGGAATTAGCTGGTATTGCTGACGTAACAAGTAAATCATTAGGTTCAAGCACTCCAATCAATATGGTACGTGCAACAATCGAAGGATTAACTCAATTAAAACGCGTTGAAGAAGTTGCAAAACTTCGCGGTAAATCTGTAGAAGAAATTATCGGATAAAAGGAGGACAATAAGAAATGGCTAATTTAGAAATTACTTTAAAACGTAGCGTTATCGGACGTCCTCAAAATCAACGTGATACAGTTAAAGCTTTAGGTCTTAAAAAGACTAACAGCACTGTAGTTAAACCTGCTAATGAAGCAATCAAAGGTATGGTTAACACAATTTCACATTTAGTGGACGTTAAAGAAGTTTAATTAATGTAAACTTTCGTAAGATTCAAATTGAAGGAGGTGCCCAAATAATGAAACTTCATGAATTACAACCTGCAGAGGGTTCTCGTAAAGTACGCAACCGTGTAGGACGCGGAACTTCTTCTGGTAACGGTAAAACTTCAGGTCGTGGTCAAAAAGGACAAAAAGCACGTTCAGGTGGTGGCGTTCGTTTAGGTTTTGAAGGTGGACAAACACCTTTATTCCGTACATTGCCAAAACGTGGATTCACGAATATCAACCGCAAAGAATACGCTGTTGTTAATCTTGATACACTTAACCGCTTTGAAGACGGAACTGAAGTATCACCAGCTTTACTAGTAGAAACAGGAGTCATCAAAGACGAAAAGTCAGGAATTAAAGTGCTAGGAAACGGAACAATTGAACGTAAATTGACTGTTAAAGCAAATAAATTCTCCCAAGCAGCTAAAGAAGCAATCGAAGCTGCTGGCGGTTCAGTTGAGGTGATTTAATGTTAAAGGTCCTAAAAGATGCATTTAAAGATAAGGACATTAGAGGAAGAATTTTCTTCACTCTAGGAATCTTGATTCTCTTTCGTTTAGGAACCCATATAACGGTTCCTGGCGTGAATGCAAGTGCGTTGGGAGATTTATCTTCATCGGGACTATTTAGCTTATTGAATACCTTTGGTGGTGGAGCACTTAGCAGCTATTCTATATTTGCGCTTGGTGTTTCTCCGTATATCACCGCCTCTATCGTTGTCCAATTGCTGCAAATGGATATTATTCCTAAATTTGCAGAGTGGGCTGATCAAGGGGAAGTTGGACGTCGTAAATTGAATCAAGTGACTCGTTACTTGACGATTTTTTTAGCGTTTGTACAAGCGGTCGGTATATCCTATGGATTCAATGCCTTAACAAACTTAGGGTTGGTTAATAATCCAAGTGTGACGACATATCTGTCCATTGCACTTATTCTTACTGCAGGAACAATGATGGTTTTATGGTTAGCTGAGCTCATAACTGTTAATGGTTTTGGGAACGGCACTTCAATGATCATCTTCTCAGGTATCATTGCCCGTGTTCCTTCAGACCTTTACAATTTTTACAACACTCAAATTCGAAATGCGGGTTCTGAAATGACAGAAGCGATCCTATTCTCCACGTTGATTGCTATTGGGTTTATCCTTTTAGTGATTGCAGTGGTTTATATGGAAAACGCCAGACGCAAAATTTCAGTACAGTACTCTAAACGTGTTTCGTCTAATGACCAAAGCGCCCATATACCATTAAAAGTAAATTCAGCTGGTGTTATTCCAGTTATTTTTGCGAGTTCCTTTATCATGACTCCTCAAACCATCTTAGGTTTCTTTAGTCAGAGTTCTGGAAATGAGACTTGGTATCAAGTGCTTAATCAAATTTTCAATTTGGAAGAACCAATAGGAGCTGTGATCTATACGGTCTTGATCGTAGTGTTCACTTACTTCTACGCCTTCATCCAAGTTAATCCGGAGAAAGTTTCCGAAAACTTGCAAAAACAGGGTGGTTACATCGCAAGTGTACGTCCCGGAAAAGCAACTCAAGATTATTTATCAAAAGTTCTTGTCCGTTTAAGTACAATAGGTGCACTGTATCTAGGCATTATTGCTTTGGTACCGATTCTTGCATCTAACTTGTGGAATTTACCTTCTTCTGTGGCTCTTGGAGGAACCAGCTTACTCATCGTAGTAGGTGTGGCTCTTGAATCTATGAGACAACTAGAAGGACAAACTGCAAAAAGAAGTTATCGCGGCTTTATCCAATAAGAAGAACGTGTTGAGGATTTTCCTCAGCACTAATTCTTACATTTAAGGAGGAAAAATGATGAATCTCATTTTAATGGGGCTTCCTGGTGCAGGAAAAGGGACGCAAGCAGAACAAATTGTAGATGCTTATCAAATACCTCATATTTCAACAGGAGATATGTTCCGGGCTGCAGTTGAAAACCAAACCGAGTTAGGACTAAAAGCAAAATCTTTTATGGATTCTGGAAACTTAGTACCTGATGAAGTAACCAATGGAATTGTCAACGAACGTTTGGCTGAATCCGACACTGAAAGAGGATTTCTTTTAGATGGTTTCCCTCGTACATTGAATCAAGCGGAAGCGTTAGAAGAAATCACCAACAACTTAAACAAACCAATCGATGCTGTTTTTTACATTGAAGTGAACAAAGACATTTTAATGCAAAGACTTACTGGTCGTTTTATGTGCAGCAATTGTGGAGCAACATACCACAAACTGAATAAACCGACACAAGTTGAAGGTACGTGTGATCGTTGCGGAGGGCATGAGTTCTATCAAAGAGAAGATGACAAACCTGAAACAGTCGAGAATCGTATAAACGTAAACGTTGAATTAACAGAACCTCTTTTGAACTTCTACAAAGAGCGTGGGGTTTTGTACACCGTAAACGGCGAAGATGATGTGAAAGATGTTTTTGCTGCAATTAAAGCAGTCATTGACCAAAGCAAATAATCTTTACCATTTATTACAAAATCCATCTTTTCTTTTATTTGTTTTTTTAAGCAAATAAACTTCACATTTGTTCAAAAAAGTCAATAAATGATTTTTGGAAAACTTGTAGAAGAATTTGGGTTATGCTATAATATTAAAGGTATTGACTTTAAAATGCTTTTTTGTTGTGTTATAATCTATAAGTTAAGATGAAAACAAGTGGGGGCAAGATCGCGCTCACTGTTTATCGCGTGTTAGAAGCGAAAAAACTAAAGGAGGTACTAGGCGTGGCGAAAGACGATGTCATAGAAATTGAAGGAACAGTCGTTGAAACTTTGCCAAATGCAAGTTTTAAAGTTGAACTTGAAAATGGCCATATTGTATTGGCGCATGTTTCCGGTAAGATTCGTATGAATTACATTCGTATATTACCAGGGGATAAAGTTACAGTTGAGTTATCTCCATATGATTTATCACGTGGACGTATAACTTACCGCTTTAAATAATTGCACTCCGTCACTAAAATAGGAGGGTTAGTTCATGAAAGTAAGACCATCAGTTAAAAAAATGTGTGATAAATGTAAAGTTATCCGCCGTAATGGTCGGGTAATGGTCATTTGTGAAAATCCAAAACATAAACAACGTCAAGGATAATATAAAATATTAGGAGGTGTAATTGTAATGGCTCGTATTGCAGGTGTAGATATTCCACGTGACAAACGTGTAGTAATTTCTCTAACTTATATATATGGAATCGGTAAAAAAACAGCTAGCGATGTTTTAGCAGCAGCTGGTGTATCAGAAGATGTTCGCGTACGCGATCTAACCAACGATCAATTAGACGCTATCCGTGTGGAAGTGGACAAATTGAAATTAGAAGGAGATCTTCGTCGTGAAGTAAGCCAAAATATCAAACGTTTGATTGATATTGGTTCATACCGAGGCATGCGTCACCGTCGTGGATTACCAGTTCGTGGACAAAACACGAAAAATAATGCACGTACTCGTAAAGGCCCAGCTAAGGCAATTGCAGGTAAGAAAAAATAATTAAGAAGTAAGGAGGTAAACCTTAATGGCAAGAAAAGTTCAACGCAAACGTCGTGCGAAAAAGAATATTGAGAGCGGAGTAGCTCATATCCGTTCAACATTCAATAATACTATTGTAATGATTACTGATACTCATGGAAACGCAATTTCATGGTCATCAGCAGGATCACTAGGTTTCCGCGGATCAAAAAAATCAACTCCATTTGCAGCTCAATTAGCAGCTGAAGCAGCAGCTAAAGTAAGTATGGAAAATGGAATGAAAACAGTCGAAGTTGCAGTTAAAGGTCCTGGTTCAGGTCGTGAAGCAGCAATTCGTTCGTTGCAAGCAACAGGTTTAGAAGTTACAGCTATTCGTGACGTAACTCCAATTCCTCATAATGGATGCCGCCCTCCAAAACGCCGTCGTGTTTAATTGAGAGCTGCTTCATTTTTTGTAGGTTTGCACTCGATAACATGAACTTAACGTTTTGAAAGGGGTAAATAGCAGAATGATCGAAATTGAAAAGCCAAGAATTGAAACGATTGAGATCAGCGATGATGCCAAGTTTGGTAAATTCGTTGTAGAACCACTTGAACGCGGGTATGGAACTACGTTAGGAAATTCCTTGCGTCGTATATTATTGTCTTCTCTTCCGGGAGCAGCTGTAACAAATATTCAAATTGACAGTGTTTTACATGAATTTTCTACTATTGATGGTGTTGTTGAGGATGTTACAGCAATCATCTTAAATATTAAAAAATTGGCACTCAAATTATACTCTGAAGAGGACAAGACGATTGAAATCGATGTGAAAGGCCCTGCAGTGGTAACAGCAGCAGACATCATTTTCGATAGTGATGTTGAAATCTTAAACCCTGACTTGTATATCTGTACTGTATCTGAAGGCGGACATTTCCATGTTCGTTTGACAGCTAAAAAAGGTAGAGGTTATGCAAGAGCTGAACACAATAAAAAAGACGATATGCCAATTGGTGTATTGCCAGTCGATTCAATTTACACCCCAGTTAGTCGTGTGAACTACCAAGTCGAAAATACTCGTGTTGGTCAAAAGGATACTTTTGATAAACTGACACTTGATGTATGGACAGACGGTTCAATTAGCCCTGAAGAAGCAGTTAGTTTAGCTGCACGTATTCTTACGGAGCATTTGAATATCTTCGTAAATCTAACGGATGAAACACGTAAAGTGGAAATCATGGTGGAAAAAGAAGAGACTCAAAAAGAGAAAAAACTTGAAATGACAATAGAAGAACTTGATTTGTCTGTACGTTCATACAACTGTTTGAAACGTGCTGGAATTAATACCGTACAGGAATTAACTGACAAATCAGAAGCTGAAATGATTAAGGTACGTAATCTTGGACGTAAATCACTTGAAGAAGTTAAATTCAAATTGAATGAACTAGATTTAAGCTTACGCCACGATGACTAGTCGTACTGTATCGAGGGAGGATAATATACAATGGGTTACCGTAAATTAGGACGTACAAGCTCTCAACGTAAAGCTATGTTACGTGACTTAACTTCTGACTTAATCATCAACGAACGTATTGTAACTACTGAAGCTCGCGCTAAAGAAGTTCGCAAAACGACTGAAAAAATGATTACTTTAGGAAAACGCGGAGATTTGCATGCTCGTCGTCAAGCAGCTGCTTTCGTTCGTAACGAAGTTGCTTCTGTTAAAGAAGAAGAAGATGCAATCGTCGTACAATCAGCTTTACAAAAATTATTCGGGGACATTGCACCACGTTATACTGAACGTCAAGGTGGATACACTCGTATTTTGAAAACTGAAAACCGTCGCGGTGATGGTGCTCCAATGGTTGTTATTGAATTAGTTTAATTCAACTATTGAGTACTTCAGATTTAGCCATTTGTCAAAAACGTTCGCGTTTAGACAGATGGTTAAATAATATGGTAATAAATGACGTTCACTTTTTAGATGTATGAAACGGAGTGTTATGATGATGAAAGATCCGTCTTTCTAGTCTAGCTCTAAACTTCTCTTAGAGAATCAGTTCTCTAAGAGGGGTACATTCATCAATAAAAGTGATTTTTTTTATTTTAAAGCAGCTGGAAAATAGGGTCAGCCTTATTTTTCATTTACTTTAAACTAAAAAGACTAAATGTATGAATTTCTCAGATACTCTATAAAATGAACAGGTCTGTATAGTATAATGTAACGTAGAATAGCGTAATGGGCTATAAAAGATGACAGACTGCCGTTAAGCTGGGATAAAAGCACGACTAGTCTCTATAGATGCATCTTTACCACAAATGAGTTTTAGAACTGATTTGCAACCTAAAAGAATACGCGGGGAGTTAGCTATGAATAAAATCATTACATTAAATAATCTGATATATACTTACAATGAAACGGATCAAAGACCTGCTCTGAATGGGGTATCTTTAGAGATCGAAGAAGGCGAATGGATAGCGATCATTGGACCTAACGGCTCTGGGAAATCAACGTTGGCAAAAACGATCAACGGACTGATTGCTCCTGACAGCGGAGAAGTCTTTATTGATCAATTGCCGCTGACAGAAGAAAATATCTGGAGCATCCGTGAGAAAGTCGGAATGGTGTTCCAAAACCCTGACAACCAATTCGTCGGATCTACGGTTCAAGACGATGTCGCTTTCGGGTTGGAAAATCAAGCGGTCCCAAGAGACGAAATGGTTCAGCGAGTAGAATCTGCATTAGCGCAAGTTAAGATGCTGGATTTCAAAGAGAGAGAACCGGCGCGTCTTTCTGGCGGACAAAAACAACGTGTAGCCATTGCCGGAGTTGTAGCGATCGCTCCTAAGATCATCATCTTGGATGAAGCAACAAGCATGCTGGATCCGCAGGGACGTCAAGAAGTTATAGAGACTGTCCAACGCATCAAAGAGAAAGAAAACCTGACTGTTATCTCGATCACTCATGATATCGACGAAGCTGCAAATGCTAGTCGGATCTTAGTGATGCAAGCTGGCAAATTAGTGAAAGAAGGAACTCCCGAAGAGATCTTCTCTAACGGCGGCCAGCTGATCGATATGGGATTGGACCTTCCTTTTCCTGAAAAGCTGAAAGTGGCTTTAGAAGAAAGAGGCATTACAGTTCCCGAAACTTATTTAACTGAAGAAGGGATGGTGGAATGGTTATGGACATTACTTTCGAAAAAGTAGGGTACACATACCAAAAAGGCTCACCATTCGAAAGCCGTGCTTTATATGATATCGACTTTGATATCAAACAAGGCAGCTACACAGCACTCGTTGGGCACACAGGAAGCGGGAAGTCGACGATCCTTCGTCACTTGAACGCCTTAAATAAACCAACCGAAGGCAAAGTGATCATCGGCGATCGGGAAATCATTTCAACAACAAACAATAAAAACTTAAAAGACATTCGTAAAAAAGTGGGGATCGTGTTCCAATTCCCTGAAGCTCAATTGTTCGAGGAAACGATCGCAAAAGATATTGCTTTCGGTCCGAAGAACTTTGGCGCTACAGAAGAAGAGGGAGTCGAGATCGCGAAGCGTATGCTGCCGTTAGTCGGGCTAGACGAAACGTATATGGAACGTTCTCCATTTGATCTGTCAGGCGGACAAATGCGCCGTGTGGCAATCGCAGGTGTGTTGGCGATGGAACCGGAAGTATTGGTCTTAGATGAACCAACAGCCGGCTTAGACCCTAAAGGACGTACCGAGATGATGGAGATGTTCTACAGCTTGTATAAAGAGCAAGGCATCACGATCGTACTCGTCACGCATCAAATGGAAGACGTAGCGAATTACGCCAACCACATGATCATCCTTGAAAATGGGACTGTCGTTAAAGAAGGCGCTCCGCGTGAGATCTTCAAAGATGAAGCTTGGTTGGAAAGCAAACAATTGGACGTTCCGGCAACAGTATCTTTTGCCAGCCGTTTAGAAGAACGTATCGGTCTTCAATTAGGCGAGATCCCGTTGACGACAGAAGAATTAGCAGACAAATTGGTTGCTGAATTGAATCGGAAAACTACTGCTGGTTTGAATCCAGTTGAGGGTGGTGATGCCAAATGATGGAGAAATTGATCTTTGGGCGTTACATTCCAGGTAATTCTTGGATTCACCGCTTAGACCCGAGAGCGAAATTATTGAGTACGATTTTCTTTATTTTTGTTATCTTCTTAGCAAATAACTGGCAAACGTATCTGACCTTATTCATTTTTGTCTTAACTGCTGTACTATTATCAGAAATCAAAATGAGTTTCTTCATCAACGGGATAAAACCGATGATTTGGCTGATCCTATTTACGGTGATTCTCCAAGTGCTGTTTACTGGGGGAGGAGAAGTTTACTTCCAGTGGGGCATTTTGATGATAACCTCTCAAGGATTGATGAACGGGGTATTTATTTTCTGCCGTTTTGTGTTGATCATCTTCATGTCGACACTCTTGACGCTGACGACAATGCCTTTATCGCTGACAGATGCATTAGAGTACCTTATGCGTCCTTTGACAGCTTTGAAGGTTCCTGTTTATGAGATCGCATTGATGCTCTCTATTGCGCTTCGTTTCGTCCCTACATTGATGGACGAGACAGAGAAGATCATGAATGCACAGCGAGCACGTGGGGTAGATTTCGGAGAAGGAAATGTCTTCCAGCAAATGAAAGCTATCGTACCATTGCTGATCCCACTGTTTGTGAGTTCATTTAACCGTGCTGAAGAGCTGGCGACCGCTATGGAAGCTAGAGGCTACAGTGGCGGAGAAGGACGTACCAAGTTCCGTAAACTGGACTGGAGCGCTTCTGATACGCTTGTAATGGCCGTATTCGTATTGATGACTGGTGCACTGGTCTTATTAAGAACTTAAATCGTTTGAATTTAAAGATGCCTCACCACAGTCACTTCCAACGAAGCGTTGTGTGAGGCATTTTTTTTGGATATATTGGTAAAGTAATTTTTCCGGTAATGGTGTCAAAGAAATCCCCTCCGGTCTATGGGTGATTAAGTGAGAGCCATGGGACCGCCTTGAGCCAAAGAGCGTCTCAAGACTTGCAAGCTTCAAACTTATTGTAACGGCTGAAGCCGCACACTAAGTAATTCTCATTGCATCCTTCTTCATGGCTACAAGCCACCCATATTCCTCCTGAAATTTCTAGAAGTGGATTTCAAAAAAAAACTTAGATTTTGCTTACAAACATCAATTGTCGTATAAACTTATAAATGCAGGTAAAAGAAGCAACCAGCAGTTTTACGTTCCAAAGTCAGCAATAAATCGTAGAAAAGGTAACGCAAGATCGGATTGCGTTACCTTTTGAGAGGAAAAAGAACAAAAATGGCACGTAAACGAAATTTGCGTTACATTATTAGCTGAAATAGCCGAAAAAAGGAACGTAAAAACAATTCAATCCCTTTTTAAACTATAAAAGTAATCAATGTTCAAGTTAGGAGACAGGAAATGACAAGCTACCGCTATAAAGTTACGTTGCAGTATGATGGAAGCCAGTTCGTCGGGTTCCAGATCCAGCCGAATGGCAGGACTGTACAAGAGGACATCGAAAAAGCTTTAAAAATCATGACAAAAGGGCAAGAGATCAAATTGCGCAGTGCTGGTCGTACGGATTCAGGTGTTCACGCCAAAGCGCAAGTTATCCATTTTGATTACCCAGTCCATTTGCCGCCTGAAAATATGAAACGCGCATTGAACAGTCTGACGACAGATGAGATTGCTGTTTACCAAGTAGAGTTAGTGGATGAAAGTTTCCATGCGCAGTACTCTTCTGCCGGAAAGAAATACCAGTACCGAGTAGACATCAACGAAGTCATGACACCCTTTAAACGACTATACGCGCTGCATCACCCGTATAGAATCGATATGGAAGCCTTAGAAGAGGCTTTGGCGGTTATTGTAGGGAAACATGACTTCACGAGTTTCTGTGCCAGCAACAGCGGCAAAGAAGACAAAGTCCGGACCGTCTATGAAGCGAAAGTCGAACGAGACGAATTGAACGGAGAAATCATTTTTACCTTTAGAGGGAACGGCTTTCTATACAATATGGTCCGCATTTTCGTCGGCACTCTATTGCAAATTGCGAACGGTTTGCGCCCCGCAGAAGACATGAAGCGGATCTTGGAAGCTAAAGACCGCAACCAAGCTGGACCGACTGCCGCAGCTCATGGATTGTATATGATGCAGACATATTATGACAAACGAGAAGCGACTAAAGGAACGATCTTCGAGCAAACGGAAGATGCTGAATAAAAAGTGAGGTAGGAAATCAATATGAAATTACTGATATTACTTTTGACGTTAGGTTTATTAGCAGGATGCAGTACAGAACAACAAACTGATTCAGAGCAGGATTCTACTGCAATAGTCAGCAGTGAAGACGCAGTAGAAGAAAGTGTCTCAAAAGAAGAATTGAATGAAGCTGAAGTGATTGATGATCTAACGGAATATCCGGAGACAACGGCAATTCAAGAAACCATCGATCTGACAAAGTTAACTGGACACATCGTCTCAGATAATCCCGGTACTCGAATCCTTATCTTCACCAATGAAGAGAAACAAGTGTATAAGAGCATTTTTATTAAAGATGAGAAGCAATTGAAAGTCGTTGATCTGGAGCAAAACGACTTGGTGATTGATGATACAGTGCCGGCATCTTAAAGTAAAAAAGAGCTGAACAGAATCCCGAGTTTTTAAATGTGAACTAAAAGTAGCAGAGTGAAAAAAACTTGTAGATTTGCCGGATTTTATTTCGCGTTTTATTGACAAAGGATTGAAAAAAAGGTAAGATATTATATGGTATTGTTTGCCCCATGATGAGCCCCGGAAACTTATTGTGCATCAAACAAACAGAAGAAAATGGAGGAAATTAACGTGCGTACAACTTATATGGCTAAACCAAGCGAAGTAGAACGTAACTGGTATGTAATAGATGCTACTGATATTCCATTAGGACGTCTATCTACCGTAGTTGCAACTTTCTTACGCGGAAAAAATAAACCAACTTTTACTCCTCATGTAGATACAGGGGACTTTGTAATTGTAATCAATGCTGATAAAGTCAAATTAACTGGTAAAAAAGCAACTGACAAAATCTATTCTCGTAACATCGATGGAAACCCAGGTGGATTGAAACAAATCTCTGCTGGTGACCTACGTGCTAAAGACTCTCGTAAATTAGTTGAATTGTCTGTAAAAGGGATGCTTCCTAAAAACACTTTAGGCCGCAAACAAGGCATGAAATTACACGTTTATGGTGGTTCAGAACACACACACCAAGCACAACAACCAAAAACATTAGACATCACAAACTTAATTTAAGGAGGGAATTTCATTGGCACAAGTACAATATAGCGCAACAGGACGTCGTAAAAACTCAACTGCACGTGTACGCCTAGTACCAGGTACTGGTAACATCATTTTCAATAACAAAGATATTGCAGAATATCTTCCATACGAAAGTTTACATGTTATCGTAAAACAACCTTTAGAAGTAACTGAAACTACAGGAAGCTACGATATTTTGATCAACGTTAATGGTGGTGGATACGCTGGACAAGCTGGAGCAGCTCGTCACGGTATCGCACGCGCGTTGTTAGAAGTTGACCCTTCTTTCCGTTCTCCATTAAAATCAGCTGGTCTATTAACACGTGACCCACGTATGAAAGAACGTAAAAAACCAGGTCTTAAGAAAGCTCGTAAAGCTAGCCAATTTTCAAAACGTTAATTTTACGATATGCTTTATCAAAGAGAATTGCCTATATGGCAGTTCTCTTTTTTCGTATGCGAAAATTGTCGCTCTCAATTTGCTTCAGCCGTAAGAACGCAGTGATGTACGGATGTAGTACAAGGCGAACAAAAAGCATCTGTCTAAGTGATATGCTCCCAATATAGTAGACATTAGAAATAAAAAAAATTCTAAACTATTTTGTAGGGAGTTTTTTTTATTGTCTAAACGAGTTAAATTAAGTGCAGACGAAAAATTAGCCATCATTAAACCAATACTTGACGGTTGTTCTTCATTAAGAATTGTCAGTAAGGAAATGAACCTTCACGGTTCTGTAATTCAGACATAGATCCGCAAATATAAAGTTGATGGTTTTGAAGGACTAGTGGAATCGAAGACGTGGTTTTTCGAGGGTGCTCTAAGAATAGTACGGTGAAAAAATATCATATTTCCAGATTTTCAGTTCTCCAACGATGGATTAACCTATATAATAGTGGAAAAGAACTCAAATTAACGAGTATGGGGAGATCTAAGACCACTATGATTAAAGGGCGTAAAACAACATTTGAAGAACGATTGGAAATCACACAATCTACTATTGCTAGAGACAATGACTATCAGGGTGCTATTGAAAAGTATGGTGTATCTTACCAACAAATCTATTCATGGGTTAAAAAATACCACGTTGAGGATCTTATTTAACGTGGTAGGATAAACAATTATTTTGTTTTTTTAACCTGTCTACTTTGTAGGGAGTATATCAACTACGAGAATCTCTTTTTATAATCTGCTTTTATTTTGCAGGCAATAATTTCAGCAATAGAATGATTGAAATAGTGCAGTCAAACCTATACAAGGAAGCGATTGATCTAAGAACAGACACTAGGTTTTGGTCTGTTCTTTTTTTAGTTGAGGTTCGATCTAGAAGCTGGTGACTGATGATAAAAATATCAGTTTAGAATTCTATGGTTCTTTTTTGATAAAATAGAGTCCTCAACTTTGTCTGTTTTTGACATTGTAAGTGCTTACATATAGAACTAGAATAAGAATTAATAAAGGGATAAAAAAAGCTGCTTTTTCTAGCATCATCTTGTTATTTAGGTGGAGAATAAAAAATTAAGCAAATAGTATCAAACTAATTAAAGGAGGAAAAAGGATATGGAAGTACTCGTGTTGATTCCGTTGCTTGTTATATTGATTGTGATGGTAATGAAACATCACATGTTGATAGCTGGATTAGCTGGTGGGATCGCAGCAATGATTATTGGCGGAGTTGGCTTAGCAGAAGCTGCATCGATCGTATCTGCTGCTATACCTGGGATGGTCAGTATTATAACGCCCGCCATTTACTCTACTACAGCTCTTGTTGTTGCAAAAGCTGGCGGATTTGAAGCGTTAATGAGGTTGAGTCGAAAAATTGTGGGGGATAAAGAATACATTATTGCAGCGTTGATCGTTCTGATTCAATCGTTAGCAACGTATGCTGCCGGTTTGGGAGCAGGGAACACAATGGTGACTGGGCCTTTAGCATTTGCTATTCTAGGTGCACATCCTGCCGTTATTGCAGGTATGTCAATAGGGACAGCTGCATCTTTCATGACTTCACCGTCAGGAGCTGATGCTGCTACTATCTCAGAAATTTCTGGAATACCTATCGCGGATTATAGTAGTGCCATGCTTGTTCCAACCATTATTATTTGGATCTTGGCAATGTTGGTAGCGGTTATAGGGGTTCGCCGCAGCGGAAGCATGCTAGGTGACAAAGAAGTAGCCGTAAAAGAAGAACTGTCGATGAAAAGATTGCTTGTATTGTCAATCCCGCCAATCTACTTCTTGATCGTAGTAGTAGCTGGAAAATACTTGAATGTTCTATTTAATGATTACAATGTATTCTCGCCTATTTTCAATATGATCAGTACACTGTTCCTGACAGCATTCATAGCTCGTAAACATATGGATGAGATCGCTAAAGATTTGGTAGACAATTCAGCATTTATACTAACAAAATTATTCTCTATTGGTATATTCTTAGGATTCATCAATATCCTGGCAGAAATTGGAACATTTGCTTATATTGCCGGTTTTATTGAATTAGCACCATCTTTCGTTGTCGTTCCAGTAGCGATCTTGATTACGTTCCTAGTATCGATCCCAGCTGGTGGTTATAGTGTAGGGGTTTCGGCCTTGATCATGCCATTACTGGTGGAATCTAATTTAAGTGTTATGCAGTTAGGTTTGGCGGCTATCGCGGTAGGGATCGGAACACAAGTTAGTCCGGCCCAAATCAATGTAGCATCGTTATCATCGTCATTCCATGTGGATATGGAAGATATCATAAAAATAAATATTCCATATATGCTTGGTGCGTTAGCTTTATTATGTGTTGTAGGTTTCTTTATATAAAAAAAATATTAGGAGGAAATAACATGCAAAAAGTAGAAGTTTTTCGTATAGCAACAGGGTCACCTGATGACATTTCTGGATTGAAAGAGTTAATAGACAACAAAACGATCGTTCCTGAGGAAATCATTGCTGTCCTTGGTAAAACAGAAGGTAATGGTTGTGTAAATGACTTTACACGCGGTTTTGCTACTCAATCTTTAGCGTTTTACTTGGCTAATGAATTGCATATCGGTTTGGATGAAGTCCATAAAAAAATTGCTTTCATCATGTCCGGCGGTACTGAAGGGGTAATGTCTCCTCACTTAACAGTATTTATTCGTAAAGAAGTTGATGCCCCTGAAGCTTCAGAAAAACGATTGGCTGCAGGCATTGCATTTACTCGTCCATTCAAACCTGAAGAAATCGGACGCATGGAACAAGTACTTGAAGTAGCGGAAGCTGTTCGTCAAGCAATGAAAGATGCAAAAATCGAAAAACCAGAAGACGTTCACTTTGTTCAAATCAAATGTCCTTTATTGACAGCAGACCGTATTGAAGAAGCTGCTCATAGAGGAGAAAACGTAGTTGTTCATGACACTTATAAATCAATGGGCTTCTCTCGTGGAGCTTCTGCATTAGGTGTAGCGATCGCATTAGGAGAAGTTTCTGAAGCAGACGTTATAAATGAAGTGATTTGTACAGATTGGGATCTATATTCAACAGTGGCTTCTACATCAGCTGGTGTAGAAATCATGCATGATGAGATCATTTTGATCGGAAACTCAACAGAATCAGCAAGTGATTTAATGATTGGACACTCAGTCATGAAAGATGCTATCGATATCGATTCTGTTAAAGAAGCAATGAAAGGCGCAGGTCTTCAATTTGACGAGTATCCTTCAAAAGAAGAAGTCAGCAAAGTAGTCAACGTTTTAGCTAAAGCTGAAGCAGCTACAATTGGAACATGTCGTGGAAGACGTACGATTATGTTAGATGATTCTGATATCAACCATACACGTCATGCTCGTGCAGTAGTTAATGCGGCAATCTCTACTTTAACAAGAGATCCAATGGTTTATGTATCAGGTGGAGCAGAACACCAAGGTCCAGATGGCGGCGGTCCTGTAGCTGTTATTGCAAAAGTTTAAGACACAAAGATTCGCTGGATAGAAAGCTGTGTCTAGCCGTTCATTGAATGGAAGTGGCAAAAGAAGTGGAGGGATTGTGATGAGCCGAATAGTCGTGGCTTTAGGGGGAAACGCATTGGGAACGACTCCTAGTGAACAAGACATTAAAGCAAGGAAAGCGGTTATTCCCATCGTTAATTTGATAGAACTAGGTCATGACGTTGTTCTAGCTCATGGCGGCGGTCCGCAGATTAAAGCTGTATACGATGCTTTTACTGCCTATGCAACGTTAAATGGCTGGAAAGAAGAAGTATTATTGGCTGATTGTATTGCGCTGATCCAAAGTGGCATCGGGTATCATCTTCAAAGCTGTTTAACAAAAGAGTTGCAGCGGCGAAAGATTGATAAGCAAGTCCTTACCGTTTTGAATCAAGTAGTTGTGGATCGCGAAGATCCTGCCTTCTTGACTAAAACAAAGATCATCGGAACTTATGCACAAAATGACTTTCAAGATGAGAAAACTGTTTTTAAAGATCAAGAAAATATGGTAAATGAAATGGCGGTTGCTTCGCCAAAACCTCTATACTTAGTTGAAAAAAAACTTATCCGTTCGTTATTAGATAAGGGTTCAGTTATTATAGCAGGCGGAGGCGGGGGGATTCCTGTTTTTGAAGATGAAGACTACTATGTTCCAGCTAACGGCATCATTGATAAAGATGCTGCCAGCTGTTTACTGGCGGACGCTGTGGACGCAGACTATCTGTTCATCTTAACACGTATTTCAAAAGTGGCACTTGACTATGGGACTGCGCAACAGAAAAATCTGAAGACTATGTCTATTCAAGAGGCTGAAGGTTGGATGAAGCAAGGGCAATTCAAAGAGGGAAGTATGCTGCCGAAGATACAAGCTTCTATTCAATTTGTCAAAGGCAAAACCGGACGTAAAGCGATTATTACGTCATTGGAAAAATCGCGGGAAGCTGTGTTGGGAGAAGCAGGAACCATCATTTATGACGCGTTTTTGTAATCGCATTCAGAATAAAAAACTCTTTTCTGAAAAGGAGTAGGTTTAATGGAAGAAAAAAAAAGCGGAATACAGCTGCTCTATGGACCTGAAGAACGGCCTAAATCAGTAAGGGATACTATTTTATACTCCTTGCAGTGGGTATTTATTATGTTTTACCCAGTCGTCTGGGGATACGCCATTGTAGGAGTAAGTGTCGACTTTAGTGAGAACGAGCTTTCAGCTTACATGGCACGCGTGGTACTGATGATTGGAGTATCTACGCTTGTGCATGTGTTATCTGGTCACAAACTTTCCATGGTTTCCGGACCTAGCGTTATCCCATCTCTTGCAATCGTTTCTGCATTTTCAATTGGGGGTAAGGAATATGCGCTGCATTCGTTTAATGCGTATATTATTGCAGGATTAATTGTGGCGATTTTAGGAGCTTTTGGTGTAATCAGTAAAATTAGTGCGGTTTGGACGCCTTTAGTACAAGGCGCTATGCTCTTAATGATTGGATTAACAACGAGTATTACAGGTATGAGTATGATAGCAGCCGATGGAGCTTCTTGGCCTTATTATGTGGGTCTTCTTTTAGCGCTGTTGTGCGGCTGGTTGTCTATAAAAGGTAAAGGACTGTTAAGTACGATTCCTGTTATGATAACGATTCTATTAGGTTACCTGGCTTTTATAGTTGGCGGAGATTTCAATTGGAACTTAGTAGACAGCATGCCGTTATTTGCAGTACCTCAGATTTTTCCATATGGATTAACTTTCCCACCCATGGATTTGATTCTGGTAATGGTCATCATCAATTTATTCAGTGCAGTCAACTTATATGGAAATATGCGCGGCTTTATTGGTCTTCTTGGCACTCTTCTTTCAACTAAAGATGAGAAGCGTTCCTTAGTCGTTTTTGGGCTAGTAGACGGAGTAATGACAGGAATAATGGGAGTACCTAGTTCTGTAGCACTTGGTGAAAATATGGGCTTTTTGCTGCTGACAAAAATAGCTTCTAAATTCTTATTGATCGTAGCGAGTGTTGTATTTATCGTTTTAAGCTTCTTCGGAAAAGTCGGCGGATTTATGGCTGCGATGCCCGAGCAAGTTGCAGGAGCCGTTTTGCTGGGAGTCGCTTCTACATTGATTGGGATTGGGATCAATTCTGTAAAAGAAGCATCAACTTTCGAAGCACGCGAGATTTTTATCGTTGGATTTGCAATTTTTTTCTCTTTAGGTACGCTCACTTTACCGCGGGAATTCTTCGAAGAATTCCCGCGCCTAATAGCTACTTTGCTAAATAATCCGGTCATCTTAGTGATTCTCTTAGTCATTATTTTAGAACAAACGCTATTCCGTACAGAACCAAAGAAAAATCCTTTATAGGAGGAATATATAATGGAAAAAAGTATTGAAAAAAAGAATCGCAGCTATGAATCTTATTTGACAAAAAACAGAGAAAATTATTTAGACAGGGTACAAAAAGACTATGAAGCGTTTCAAGAATCAAAAACATTTGCCTACCCTTCATGGTTGTATGGAGAGCCAAAAGGAAAATTATTCAAAGTAGAAGTGGAAGACAGTCCGAATTTTGGGGAAACAGCTTACTTGGAATTCGACTCTGGTCGTACGGCTTTCCTGATCATTGATATGCAGACAGACTTTTGTGGAGAGCAAGGGTATGTGGATGTGATGGGGTATGATCTTTCATTGACTGCAGCTCCTATTAAACCAATCAAAAAAATGTTGGATGCAGTTCGCGGAACGGACATTACGGTCGTTTATACACGTGAAGGGCATGAGCCTGACTTGTCTGATGCTCCTTACAATAAAGTATTGCGTTCCAAGATCATTGGAAATGGTACTGGATTAGGGGAAAAACCAGATGGCGGCTTAGGACGTCTGCTGGTAAGAGGCGAGGAAAACTGGGATATCATTGATGAGTTGTACCCAGAGCCAGGCGATTTTGTCGTGGATAAAGCAGGAAAAGGTGCCTTTGGTTCCAGTAATATTCACATGGTATTGAAAAATCTTGGAATCACACATTTGATTATTGCCGGTATCACTACAGATGTGTGTGTTCACACTATCATGCGCGAAGCTAACGACTTCGGCTACTGGTGTACAATGCTGAAAGACGGCGTTGGAGCTACAGATTACGGAAATCATTTAGCTGCGATCAAGTCTGTCAAAATGCAAGGCGGGGTGTTCGGTAATGTATCGGACTCAGAAAAAGTTCTATCCGCTTTAAAAGATTCTCAAATCAACTAAATGATGAACCTAAAAAAAGAAACCGCGGTGAGTGAAATAAATTCAGCAGCGGTTTCTTTTTTATTCAAAGTAAAGTTAATCTTCAGATCGTTTGCTGGCCTCGATCCAGAGATAAATATGATAAGCGACTGTGACATCAGCGATTCTCAATTCGTTGCGAATATCGATTCCCAAGTCTTTCAAGCGATTGACTCGATAACGTAAAGTGTTGTAGTGAATAAACAACTTGACAGCAGCTTCTTTTAGATTGAATCCAGTCTGAATCAGGACATAAAGGGTTTCTAGCAGCTGGCCATTATGTTCTTTGTCGTGCTGTATGACTTCGCCAAGAACATTATCAACAAAGTTTTCTAGGATGCTTTGATTTTTGATTTCTTTTAAGACACTGTAGATGAGGTTATCTTCAATATGGCTGACAAAAGAAGAGGTTTCTAATTTCCGTCCTATCCGAAGGCTAGTTTGAGCTTCTCCGTATGCTTCAGGGATGCTCTTGGTATCTAAAACAGGGCTGGAAATTCCAATGCCTGCATCGTAACTGGGACTTAAAATTTCTAAGATAAGCTGGCCGATTTCTTTCATTTTTTCTTTGCTGTCTTCTATAAAAGCAGCATTGACAAAGATAACCAGCGAGTCATCTAGAAAGGTCAGCATAATTTTATTGGGATCAGTAAACAACTTTCTGCTGATGATTTTTTGAATAGTCCTTTGAGTAAGAAGCTCTTCATAAGTAGAACGAACTAAAGAAGAATCAGAACTGTAAACTTTTAAAACAAGCAAAATCTGTGGGAACTCCATCTCCCAACCGTACAGTTTTGCAGTATGAAGGGCATCCATTTGAGAAATGTTAGAACCTTGCAAAAGATCCCGAACAAATGAATCTTGGAAGTTTCGTTCTTTCTCGGCAACTGCATAATTTTTGTAAAAAGCTGTCGCCAACAGTAACGATGCTTCTTCTACTACCATCATCAAATTCTTATTATTGTTTTCCGGCTGTAAAAGAATCAAGTAACCAAAGATCCGTTCGCTTGCTTCAATAGGATGTACAAGTAAATCATTGGGCAAATAATTATTTCCGTCTATTTCAATAGAAATCAATGAATTTCCGTGATAAGGAGTTTCGGTATGAATGTCCATTTTGCTTTCCTCGAGAGTTGGAGAAGTAGCGAGAACATTATATGTACTGTCTAATAGAAGTACAGGTGCTTGGATCAATCTTGAAAACTCGTTCACAAGACTGTCTATATCATGCCCTTTTAAGAATAATTTCATTAGTTGGTAGTGAACAGAATTAAGAAAAGAGATCTGATTTATATGCTCATCCAAAGAAATACTCAAAATGTCCATGGCAAGTGAGGATAAGTTGTCACTTCCATGTAATTCTACCAAAGGAAAATTCAATTCTTTCGCTTGCTGAATCATAGTTTCAGGAATTTTATCAATATACCGGCCAACTTTGATGCATAAACCTGTGGCATCTGACTGCAACAGACGAGGAATCAACTCATCGAGTGCTTCTTTATCGCTGCGGATTGGGTAAAGAGTCGTTAGAATAAAACTTTTTTCTTCAAGAAAAGGGAAGATATCTGGTACTTCCATTAGTGTAGCTTTTCTCACTTCATTGTCCATCTTCTTTTCTCCAGCTAATAGAATTGCATGTTCAAAGCCGTCCAGGGACAGAATATCTTTTATAGTGATTGCCATAGTATAGTATTTCTCCTTTAAAAAATGAGAGTGTGTCTATTGTAAGAGAAGAGACACACTCTTTTTTAACCGTTTTCAACATCATAACATATCTCTCTCAGCAAACATACCATGCTGTGTCTATTGTAAAAAAATAAGTATAAAATGAAATCGATCAATTTTCTGTTCTATTGCTTGTGGATTTGTAGACTCAAATAGACCGTCATTTTTTTAGTAATTTTATGATAAGGAAAAGTTTTTTTTATGTCACGTTTTGACAATGATAATCTTTTATTAGCGTGTTAATATTGCATTAACCAATAAATAAAGCGCTATCAAGGCTTGTGCATCAAGAGAAGTAAAATGATAGCGAATTTATGCATGATCCAGTTGGTTGTCAAAAAACTACTAACTGTTAGAGTACAGGTTGAAAGTTGGAGTCTCTGTTGCTGTTACAAAACAGAGAGAGAAAAAGAAAGAATAAATTGAGGGTGGTGAACAGAGAACGGTACGGACAGGTTTCAAAAGATGAGTGTTAAGTTCCAACAAAAAAGTGTGGGGGTAATTTTAATGTCAACTTATTCAGTTTCAGCAAAACCATATGCATTTGAATTTAATCTGGAGTCTACTGCATTAATGATTATAGATATGCAAAGAGATTTCTTATATCCAGGCGGATTTGGTGAAAAATTAGGGAATGACGTGTCTGCAACGAATTCCATCATTCCAAATATCGAGCAAGTATTAGAAGAAGCCAGAAAACAAGGAATGCTGGTTATCCATACAAGAGAAGGACATAGACCCGATCTTACAGATGTGCCATCAGTAAAGCTAAAAGAGGCGGAGGCATCGGTGAAGAAGGTCCTATGGGCAAAATATTGATTAGAGGAGAATACGGACACGGTATCGTAGATGAACTTGTGCCAAGAGAAAATGAAGTGGTGTTAGACAAACCTGGAAAAGGTGCCTTCTACCAAACGGATCTGGAATCTATCTTGAGAAACAGAAATATCAAGAGTCTTATTGTAACTGGAGTGACTACACATGTGTGTGTTCAAACAACTATCAGAGAAGCTAACGATAGAGGATACGAGTGCTTGATGTTGGAAGATTGTTGTGCAGCATTTGATCCAAGAGACCACGAAGATTCAATCCGTATGATCAACCAGCAAGGCGGGATATTTGGCTGGACTTCGCCATCTGAAAACTTGTTATCGGTTATAAAGAAATAATACTTGAAAGTATAAGGGGAGAAAGTAATGGAAAATCAACATTCAGGGACACCTTGGTTTGTAAAAGGTGATGTGACGGTTTCTTTGGATTGTTTAGTAACGTGCTGACTAATTTTCTGGCTGCAATCGGATTATTGGCAACGATAAATATGCCATCGGCGATTGTATATGGAAACATTGTTCCAGGAGCAGCGATTTCGATCGGATTGGGCGGAATTATTTTCGCAGTCCAAGCGAGAAGAGCATCCATCAAGCGAGGCGTATCTAATGTAACGGCTATGCCTTATGGGTTAAGCGTGCCTCACTACTTTATCGTGGCGTTCGGAGTCATGCTTCCAGTGTACGCACAAACGCAAGACTGGATGTTAGCTTGGGCAACAGGGATAGCCTGGAACTTTGTTCAAGGAATCATCATGACGATTGGAGCATTTGTAGGACCTTACATTCAAAAGTATATCCCAAGAAGTGCTTTGCTGGGATCTTTAACAGGATTAGCGTTGACGTATATCGCTATGAATCCGATGGGGGAAATATTTAGTACACCTTATATTGGAATGCTTACGTTAGTTATCGTTTTAGGCGGTTGGATCGCACACAAGAAATTACCGGGCAATATTCCAGCTGGATTGTTGGCCATTGTTATCGGAATGTTATTAGCATGGGGCACAGGGTATATGGATGTCGCAGCCGTACAAAGTGCTGCAAGCGGGTTCTCCATATCTTTACCATCTTTTGCCATTTCGCAATTGGTACAAGGATTTGCTTACTTATCTCCTTTCCTTGCCGCAGCTATTCCTTTAGCGATCTATGACTTTTTAGAAAGTCTGGACAATATTGAAAGCGCGGAAGTTGGAGGAGACAAATATCCGACTGGACTTTCTTTATTGGTTCCAGGATTGCTGACAATCTTTGGTTCTTTGCTAGGAAGTGTTTTTCCAACAATTTTATACATTGGTCATCCAGGCTGGAAAGCAGCTGGAGCTAGAGTTGGGTATTCTATGGCAACCGGAATAGGGGTATTGGTTTTAGCGTTTGTTGGATTGATGCCGTTAGTCATGTCAGTCATTCCGTTGGTAGCTTTACTGCCGATCTTAGTTTACATCTCTATGTCGATTGGGACACAAGCCTTTTCTACAGCCAAATCTAAGCATATCCCAGCGATGATATTAGGTTTGCTGCCTTTTATAGCTAGTTTTGTCACCTTGCAAGTAGACAATGCTCTAACAGCAGCCGGCACAAGTGCTGGAGAAGTTGGACTGAGTCTATTGAAAGATAACGGGGTTTATTACGAAGGTTGGAACACATTAGGAGCATCAGATATTTTAGTCTCTATGATGCTGATCAGTATCGTGATTTACTTGGTTGAGCGCAATTTCAAGACAGCCGCAGTGTATGCTCTAATTACAGCCGCGTTATCCTACTTCGGATTTATCCATGCAGGAGAAATCGGTCTGGGAACGGGTGCAAGTGCAGCTCTTGGGTACTTGACTATGTCAGCTGGATTGATGTTCTTCCACTTGTATAAACATCCTGAGGAAAAAGCTGCACTTGAACTAGAGTCTAAAGCTGTTGTTGAAGCCGATGAAAGTTTCGAGGCGAATAGTTAGAAGGGAACGTTATGGATATACGGATAAATCAAATGGACCATCAGCTGTTCGATAAAATCCGCGCACTGAAAGAACAAAACAGCCGGGGAAGAATCGTCAATAAATTCGATAAAGTCATCAATTTCGAATTTTCTTCTCCGCATTGTCTGATAGCTATTGCGATCGATAGTGTTGTGTCTTCTCCAGGGATGTTGAAAACAACCGACATGTTCTCTTTTACGCAATTGCGGGATTCATCGGATATAGGAGACCTTGTGTACTTTACACGAGGGGAAGGACTTCTTGTCGGGATGCATAAATTAAACTATGCAGATGCTGCAACTTGGCATTACCCGTTGCAGCCGATGTCCTTAGAAGTTCGTGAGATGGACAAAAAAGATCGTTCTTTACTAGCTTTTTTAAAAGAGAGTGGGAAATCCGATGGAATCTTAGAAGCTTTTTTAAAGCATCGGGATGTGCAGGGAAATACTGCTAAGCAAACGGTTTATGATCAGCACTACATTCAATTGCTAACGCAACTCGAAAACGAGCTGACCGTAGAAAATCTGTTGCGATTTATTGGATTGGGAATCGGTCTGACGCCATCCGGAGATGATTTTGCGACAGGCTTGTTAGCGGTATTGAGCTGCTATGGCCCGGGAGATGAAGGTGCAAAAAAGCTGCTCACTCAATTCAAAGCAGTGGAATTTGCGCACAGGACTACAACAGTGAGTTATTTTATGATCCAAAATATGTTGGAAAACAATATCAATCAAGCATTGTATGACTATCTAATCAGCTCTGGATCAGTTCAAGAGGTCCTCAAAATCGGTTCTACATCAGGAACAGATATGTTGTCGGGAGTAAGCTTTGGATTAGCCTATTTACTAAAAAGAAAAGAGGAAAAAGAATATGGAAACTAAAGTGATTATTGAAAAAAATGCTTACCATGACTCAGTTACACTGATGTCGTTATCTGGAAAAGTTTTGCAACAAGAAGGAGTTGTAGATGCGGTCGTATCTATGGCTACAGACATGAACAAAGATTTGCTGGAAAACGTAGGGATGAGCACAAAAGAAGCTCAAACTGCAACGGAAAATGACTTGATCATTGCTGTCAAATCAGAAGACGAAGATCACTTGGAACAAGCATTGGATTACATCAATGACCAATTGACATCTAAAAAATCTTCTAAGAACAAACAAGGAAATCAAAGTGTAACAACATTTAAAGCGGCTCTGAATGCATTACCTGAAGCTAACATGGCAGTGATTTCAGTTCCTGGTGAATATGCAGCCAGAGAAGCTAGACAAGCCTTGAACAACGGACTAAACGTTATGTTGTTTAGTGATAACGTTTCTATTGAAGATGAAAGAGAATTAAAATTACTTGGAGCAGAAAAGAAATTGCTGGTTATGGGTCCAGACTGCGGAACAGCGATGATCAATCAGACAGGATTGTGTTTTGCGAATGATGTAGAAAAAGGAGCTATTGGATTAGTAGCGGCTTCAGGAACAGGCTTGCAAGAAGTTGCTGTACAGATTGACCGCTTAGGCTATGGAATCACACATGCCATTGGAACAGGCGGTAGAGACCTGCACGAAAAAATTGGCGGTATCATGATGTTGGAAGGTTTGGAATTGTTGAATGAAGATGAAGGAACTAAAGTCATCACGTTGATTTCAAAACCGCCAGCTAAATCCGTTCAAGATAAAATCTTAAAGAGAGTCAAAGAAATCTCTAAACCAGTAGTAATTTGTTTCTTAGATGGAGACAAAGAAGCTATTGAGCAGTCAGGCGCTATTTTTGCACCAACACTAATCGAAGGAGCTCGTCAATCAATCTTAGCATTAGATGGAAGCGCTACGTTTGATACAGAGCTGCATGCAGATGAAAAAGCTTGGATCGACGAAGAAATCAAAAAATTAGCGGATTCTCAAAAATACCTAAAAGGACTATTTTGCGGGGGAACGCTGACAGCAGAAGCCTTATCATTGTTGAGAGAAGAAGTTGACGGCGTGAAAAGTAATGTAGCTAAACGCGAAGAAGAAAAATTAAAAGACGTCGGCACTAGTGACACACATATTCTATTGGATATGGGAGATGATGTGTTTACTAAAGGCAAACCGCATCCAATGATTGAACCAAACTTGAGAAACGAACGTATCTTACAAGAAGCAAGAAATGAAAATACAGCAGTTCTATTGTTGGATTTTGAAATAGGCTACGGTTCTCACGAAGATCCTGTCGGCGAGTCATTTAAAACGTTGAAGGAAGCACAAAAAATTGCTGAAGAGAATGGTCGTTCTCTACCGATCGTGGCGTACATTTGCGGTACGGATACAGATAAACAAGGACTAGCTGAGCAAGAAAGCAAACTGAGAGAACTTGGAGCATTTATTGCAGACAGCAATGAAAAAGCAAGTAAAGCAGCAGGAATGATCGCAAACAAGGAGGTTGTTTAAATGGGTAACAGCAAAGACATTTTAAATGAAGGATTACGCGTAATCAACATCGGAACATCAAAATTCAAAGAAGATTTAAATCTGCAGCAAGTAGAATCGGTGCAATATGACTGGAGACCGCCTGCAGGAGGAAATGCTAAATTGATTGATGCATTGGATTTCTTGCAAAATAAAGAACAAATCGAAGCAGCCAATCAAGAAGTAATCAAAATCATCAAAGATGCACATCCATTCTTGGTGGATATCGAACAAGCAATCAATGCGATTCCAGGAATGCACAAAAAATTGATCCTGCATGCTGGTCCTCCGATCAATTGGGACAGAATGGCTGGTCCGGTAAAAGGAGCTATCATCGGAGCTTTGATGTACGAGGGATTGGCATCGGATGAAAAAGAAGCTGAAGAATTAGCAGCATCTGGAGAAATCGAATTTTCACCGGCGCATCACTATGATGCAGTAGGTCCTATGGCTGGAATTATTTCCGCTTCAATGCCTGTACACATCGTTGAAAACCGCACACACGGAAATAAAGCTTTCTGTACAGTCAATGAAGGATTAGGAAAAGTACTTCGTTTTGGAGCTAACTCGCAAGAAGTACTAGACCGTCTAAAATGGATCGAAACCACTTTTGCGCCAGCGCTTAAGAAAGCCTTGGCTCTGACAGATGGAGTAGACTTGAAATCCATCACTTCCCAAGCTCTTCACATGGGAGATGAGTGTCACAATAGGAACAAAGCGGCTACCAGTTTGTTTTATCGTGAAATCAGCGATTACTTCTTGCAGACAGATTTATCAAGAGATGAAGTCAGAGACGTTACTCGCTTCATTCGTGAAAATGAGCATTACTTCTTGAACTTATCTATGCCAGCCAGCAAATCAGCTCTAGATGCTGCACAAGGTGTGAAATATTCTACAGTTGTGGCAACTATGGCTCGAAATGGTGTAGAATTTGGAATCCGCGTCAGTGGATTGGGCAAAGATGAATGGTTTACAGCACCTGCCAACTTTGTTAAAGGCATGTTCTTCCCAGGATACAGCCAAGATGACGCAGCACCTGACCTAGGAGACAGCACGATTACAGAAACGATGGGAATCGGTGGATTTGCAATGGGTGCATCACCTGCAATCGTTCAATTTGTTGGTGGTGAAGTGGAAGATGCTATCCAATACAGTGAACAAATGTATGAAATAACCGTTGGCGAAAACAGCAACTACTCTATTCCTACCTTGAACTTTAGAGGTGGAGCATACGGAATCGACATCATCAAAGTAATCGATACAAACATTCTGCCTGTTATCAATACAGGGATGGCTCATAAAGAAGCAGGAGTAGGACAAATCGGTGCAGGTATTGTTCACCCGCCATTTGAATGTTTTGAAAAAGCAGTTATTTCTTTCATGGAGACTTACAAGGGGGATATTAAATGAGTAAAATATTGATCGCTCTTGGCGGAAACGCTTTGGGCAATAACGCTGCAGAACAAAAAGCATTAGCCAAGAATGCAGCGGTCGCTATTGTTGACATGATCGAACAAGGTCATGAAGTAGTTCTTTCTCACGGAAACGGACCACAAGTTGGAGCCATCAACTTGGCGTTTAATGAGTATGCAAAAGTTAAAGGAGACGACAGTTACAGTATGCCGTTTCCAGAGTCTGGAGCTATGAGCCAAGGTTATATCGGTTACCATCTTCAAAATTCATTGAGAACTGAATTATTGAACCGTGGAATCCAAAAATCAGTTGTTTCTTTAGTGACACAAGTAGTGGTCGATAAAGAAGATCCTGCATTCCAAGCTCCATCGAAACCTATTGGTCCATTTTATACAAAAGAAGAAGCAGATCAACTAACAGAAAGTACAGGCGATACGTACATTGAAGATTCAGGCAGAGGGTATAGAAAAGTCATTCCTTCTCCTGAACCAGTAAGTGTGGTAGAAGCAGACCTGATGAAAGAATTAGTCAATAGCGGCCATATCATCATTGGAGCAGGCGGCGGCGGTATTCCTGTTGTTGAAGAGGGCAATGAATTGATTGGGATCGAAGCCGTAATCGACAAAGACAAAGCCAGCGAGAAGTTGGCAGAAGAATTGGATCTTGATTTCTTCTTCATCTTAACAGCTGTGGATAGAGTAGCCATCAACTTTGGCAAGCCGAATCAGAAAGAATTGGACCGACTAAGTGTTCAACAAGCTAGAGAATACGGAGCTGAAGGACATTTTCCAGCTGGCAGTATGCTGCCTAAAGTAGAAGCAGCTATCAAATTTGTTGAATCCAAGCCTGGCCGTCAAGCGATTATTTCTTCTCTGGAAAAAGCTAAAGAAGCGATCTTGAGCAATACCGGTACAGTGATCCATAATTAATATTTGTTAAACAGGTTAAAAGAAAAACAGTTCTTAAATAAGTATAAAAAGTTTTTTATGTTGGGGCTGGGAAAAACTCAGCCTCATAACAAAAAAAAACCTCTCAACTCTTTTAAAATGGACCCTATAGAATGGACACTAAAAAAAGTGCCCTCTATAGGGTCCATTTTTGTATACTTATATAGAGATTAATATGGCGATACTTAAAGTAACATTACCCAATCCGTTAAGACCATAGTTTATATCAACTGCACTACGTGCAGAAAGGAGCCGCTAAATATCAGAATTAACTTTTACGCTAGAACAAATCCAGATTTTGAAGAGAAATCCATATGTTAAAAATGTATCAGAGAAAAGCATTACTTATTCCGATGAATTCAAGCGTCATTTTGTTTCAGAATCATTGAACTTAAAAAGGGCTAAACAAATATTTATTGAAGCAGGATTTGGTCCGGAAATGATTGGTGAAACCAAGATAAAAGCATTCGCTAAGAAATGGCGGAAAAGATATCGTGATCATGGCGCTTTGGCACTGAAAGATACTCGACAAAGTCATTCAGGCAGACCGAGAAAGACAGAACTAACATCTGAGCAACAAATTGAGAAATTGCAAGCTAAAATTTCATTATTAGAACAAGAAAACGAATTATTAAAAAATCAGAATGGAGCGAAAGGAGGCTAGAAGACGACGAAAAGACTAGTGAAATTTTCGTAAGAATTTATAGTATGAAGACCGATGGTTCATATACAAGAACCATAGTAGATGCTTTTGGATTATTGGAAGTTTCTCGTTCAGGTTACTATAATTATTTAAAGGGAATAAACAGTAGAGCAGTACGTGAAGAAGCAGATCAGTTTTGGAGAATTCAAATTGAAGAAGCTTATCATTACCATGGTTACAAGAAAGGTTCTCGAGGCATTGTCATGTACTTCTGGCATATTTTGGGCATTACAGTAAATCTAAAAAAATACAACGTTTGATGAGAAAATTTAATATCTTCTGCCCCATCCGTAAAGCAAACCCTTATAAGAGTGTAAAGAACAGTTATAAAATGTAGGAAAATGACAATGTAAAATTGTTGGTTTTCCTACATTTTTTATATACTCTTCTTATCCCCTATAGAATTGGAGTGGAATAGGAATGAGAAGAGATATCAGAGAAGGAGTGAAAAAACATATGATTGATGGCATAAAGCCCAATTATACTGCGTTAGCGGAACAATACGGATGTGACTATCGTACGGTTAAAGCAGCGTATGAAGAAGCGTTACAAGGTAATAAACCTAAAACAAGGAGGACATATCCGAGTAAATTAGATTCATTCAAACAAATCATAGATATTAAGTTAGAAGATCAATGTACCGCTAAAAGTATCTTCAAATTCATACAAAAGAAAGGGTTCGATGGGAGTTACAGTCTTGTTAGAGACTATTGCCGAGAAGTGAAAAAAGAACGGATACAGAAAGCAACGGTACGCGTCGAATATACGCCTGGTCTTTCAGCACAAATCGATTGGAAAGAAGAAATGCGACTGATAAGCAGTCAGGGAGAAGTCTTCCGCTTTAATATTTTCCTTTATATATTGCCCTACTCAAAGAAGAAATTTATTACGCTTACCTTTGATCGTAAACAAGATACATTGTTTGAGTGCATGAATGATGCCTTTTATCACACCGGTGGTGTTCCAGAAGAAATATGGTTCGATAATATGAAAACTGTCGTCGACCGGTCACGAACTCAATTCTCTCAGGTTCATTTAAACGATCGCTTCTATTCTTTTAGTAAAGATGCAGGGTTCAGAACAATGGTCTGTCGTCCTTTTCGCCCCCAAACAAAAGGCAGCGTAGAAGCTCTCGCCAGAACAATGGACCGGTTACGGGTTTACAATCATGAATTTTATGATTCGACAGACCTCATTCGAATCGTTGACGAACTTTGTGATGAATTAAATTCGGAAGTGTCTCAAGCAACGGACGAGATTCCTGATATACTTTGGAAAATTAATGAAAAAGAGCACCTCCATAAGCTAAAAGATGACTTGTTAAATCCTTATTTTGAAGACTCTATTCGCCGTAAAGTCACAAAGGAAGCAATGGTCATTTTCCGCAAATGTAGGTACTCTGTAGACCCTCGTTATATCGGAAAAGAAGTTGACTTGGATCTTTCCGAAAACGAAGAGTACGTGCACATTTATTATAACGGAGAACAGATTCGTTCGCACCCACTTACCACAAAAAGATTGAACTATAACCAAGAAGATTTGGTTCAGATACTTAAATCAGATGTCATGAGCCACAAAGAAGAAGATGACATCCAAGAACATATTAAACGAAGTTTAAAGCAATATGATTTACTGGAGGTGCCTTCGAATGAGCAGTAACTATCAAAAGCTATTAAATAATCTAGAGGCCTTGAATTTAAAACATATGAGAGAATATGTGCCAAACTATATTGAAATTGCCAATCGGGATGAGCTTTCTTTAACAGAAGCTCTTCTAGAATTAACTAATCAAGAATTAGACTTTCAAACGAATCAGACTGTGGAACGTGTCATCCAGCGCGCACACTTTCCCAAACGGACATCACTTGAAGAATTTGATTTCAACTTTCAACCAAGCGTTAACAAAAAAGAGATTCTAGACTTGAAACATATGGCTTTTATGGAGAAAAAAGAAAACTTAGTTTTCATTGGAAACCCTGGTGTAGGGAAAACACACCTTGTCATTGCATTAGGCATTGAAGCATGTCATCAAGGCTACCGTACGCTGTTTATCAGTTGTCATGAATTACTTTTACGTCTTCGTTCTGCCTTTGAAAAAGGGACCGTCGATCGTGTTCTGAAACGATATGCCAAATATGATCTTTTGATCATTGATGAAATAGGTTATTTACCAATTCAAAAAGTTGAAGCTAACCTCTTCTTTCAACTATTAACGATGCGTTACGAAAAAAAATCAACAATGATTACGACAAATATTATCTTATCTCGATGGGGGGAGCTATTTCAGAATTCTGAAATAGCCGCCGCCATTCTTGATCGTCTGGTTCACCATGTTAAAGTCTTCAAGATTACTGGAAAATCATATCGTATGAAAGGGAAAATATAAATGGACTTCTAAATTAGACTGTCAAAAACCTACATTTTTATTCTGTCATAAACCTACAATTTTATACTGTCCTTGACATAAGAGAATGGCGAAAGCTACTAAAGAACACCAGACTGTTGAGAATAAGTTGGAACGTCATTTTGATCAAGGAATAGCTCATAAAGTTCTCTTAACAAATATCACTTATTTACCTGGAGTTGATGGGTTCATAGGTTATTTATCAACTATTAATGACGGTACGACAAAAGAGGTGCTCTCTCATTATGTGTCTGATAACCTAAAACTTGATATTTCTTTAAATTCTGTTGATTTATTAATGAGCGCCCACGGCGCAACGCTATACGCAGATGCCTTTATCCATTCAGACCAAGGTGTCCATTACACTAGTCCAAAGTTTCATAAAAAGTTGGCAGATAATCAGTTAGGCCAGTCCATGTCCAGAAGAGGTAATTGTTGTGATAACGCTCCACAAGAGTCGTTCTTTGAGCATTTGAAAGATGAAATAAAATATAAAGATTGTACAAATTTAGAAGAATTGCGAACAATTGTAGGTGACTACATTGACTATTATAATAATGAACGCGGACAATGGAATCTAAAAAAATTGCCCCCTGCTCAATACAGGAAGTAATTTTTTATGGGTGTTGCATAGGGTCTTTTTTTTTTAATGTCCTTGATATAGGGTCCATTTCAATATCTCAATAAAGACCAATCACCTTTATTCAACTTAAGGTGCATTGAAAGGAGTGTAATATTATTCCGTTAGGTTAAGTGCATTGTTATGAGGAATAAAACATTTGAAGGAGAGGGAACTGTATTTAAGTCCTTATTTTTGCCAACACATTAAAAAATCAGGACTAATCACAGAATCAGCCCTGATTGACACTCTAGTTATTCACTATTAAACGCTCTATTTCCTTCAGCATCTCATAAGCACCTTCTGAATGATTGGAGCAAACAATGATGGTAAGATCTTGATCTGGATAATAAACAGCACGATAATTTACTCCTGGGTCATAACCCATTTGTATATACTTTACGACGCCCTGTTCATTTGATTCCATGTACCCAACATAACCGTAAAAGATGTCTTCTACAACGTTTTCTTGAGGAGTCAATAACAGGCGAGTCATTTCTTCTGATAACAACTTCCCATTCATTAATGCTTCCCAAAATATGCCCATATCAGTTGCGGTAACATAGGCACCACCATCAGGTCCGCCTTTGGCAGGTAGAGAATAAATATTTGATTTCCACGTACCATCAGGTTTTTCTATATACCCGAGCGAAGTGCTTTCAGGCAGTTCATCCATTGAGAAGTATCCTGAACCAGTCATACCAGCTGTTTGAAAGATGTTTTTTTCGATATAGCCACTGAAACTCATCCCACTAACAGACTCAATAACAAGTCCCAAAATAATAAAGCCCGTATTATTGTATTCAAAAGGACTTCCTACTTTGTCTTGCATTTTTTCATACTGGAACATGGGCAAAAAATCTTCGGCACAGCGAACACGATACATTGGCACGCTTTCCCAAAGCACTTCATAATCATCCATTTCATCTTCATCGAAATAATCTGGAACACCAGAAGTATGCGTTAGTAGATGGTGTATGGTAATGTCTTTATCAAAATGCGGGAAATCAATATCCAAACAATCAATGATTTTCGTGTCAAACGTGAGTTTTCCTTCTTCGACCAACTTGCAAATCGCAATAGACGTAAAAATCTTACTGCCAGATGCAATTGAAAAACGAGTATGCGGTTGATTTGCAATTTTATCAGAGCGGTTAGCATGGCCAAAGCCCTCTGTAATGATTGTTTTACCACTCTTACGAACATGGATGCTCCCAGAGAATTGAAGTTCCTGTTGTTTTTCAATCAAACTAGTTCTGTTGATTTGATGAGCCATTATTTATTCCTCCTGAATGTGTTTTTTGCAAAAAATTCGATGCATGTTAAAACACATTCTCTTACCTTCTTCACAGTTGATAACGAATCATAGCTATCTCCTCCTTTATTATTTTGAGCATAGCATTTAGCTTAAGCGCTATCAATAATAAACCATTGTTTTTTAGTCTTTTACCACTTGATTGTTTTCGTAACTGACCCAGTCACTGTAGCCTCCTGGATATAACCTCGGTTTCAAGCCAGCTTCTTCCATAAACAACATATTTACTGTCCCGGTTATTCCAGATCCGCAATGAACAATAATATCCTCATACTCCTCCAGAGATTTGAACTTTTCATTTATATTTTTGATGTCTGCTATAGTACCTTCATTAACCAACTCCATCCAAGGATAGTTTAAAGCACTAGGAATGTGTCCAGGCAATCTATCTAAGGGTTCCACTTGTCCAGAATACCGTTCGTACGCTCTGGAATCGATTATGGCTGTTTGTTCTAAGTCAACAGCAGTCTTTACTTCAGAGAATTCTGCAATCATGGATTCATTTAAATTCAAGCTTAAAGTCCCAGAAGATTGCGGTTCTACAATATCAGTAGTCATTTCTAACCCATTATCGACCCATTGTTTTATACCGCCTTCTAATAAAAACACTTTAGCTTTGCCAGCATATTTTAACAACCACCACAATCTGCCTGCCATTGCCAGTTTCCCATCATCATAAATGATAACTGTGGAAGAATCAGAAATACCTAGCTGCATCATTTCCTTAATAAATACTTCCATATCTGGTAAAGGATGCCGACCGCCATGTTCGCTAACTTTTCCAGTCATTGTATCTTCTAAAGAGACGAATTGAGCTCTTTTGAGGTGTCCTTTTTTGTATTGATTATATCCGGCTTTTGGATCATTTAATTCTGCACGAGCATCAAGTAAGATTAAGTTATCATTTGAATAATTTTCTAATAACCATGATTGTGTAACGAAATTTTTCATAAAATCCTCCTGAATTAACAATTTTTTTAGAAAAAGAAGAGACATAGAATTTTCATTTTATTCCCGACTGCTTTTTTTATCAGGTTTAGCAGTAAATGTAAGTATCAAAACCATAAAAATAGGTAATAAACTCCATAAAAAGAATTTCCAATTAGATGTTAGTAAAGACAATACTAAAAAACCAACAAGTGTAGCAATTGAAATAGAAACAGTACGTTTTCGATATTTGTTCATCCTCTACACACTTTTCAAACAATTAGAGTATTTTGCATTCAGTTCAAACCTATTCTGATTAAGATTCCTCGCATCTCTATGATAACATCAATACTTTTTTATTTAAAATAAGGTTATTTTGAACCCAATCAAAAGCATTGTAGCCATCTAAATTCACTATGTTTAGTATGTTCACACAAATTATTGTCGTAGCTATTTTTAAATGTGTCAATTCGGCAGTTCAACTAATCAATGTGCAACGAACGATTAACTTCTCCAGATGGTTTACTGTAAGCAAATAAGAAGTACTCAGAATTTTGTGTGCCATTTGCATCTTAAACAAACCGTAAAGCTGATTTTTCATATAAGGCTGATACTGCTTCAAAATAAGATGAATAGCCTTTGCATTTTCATATTGAGCAAATTGGATAACTGAGAGAGATAAGAACTGATTAATAAAAAAACAGAAGGATAGAAGAGCTTATTCATGCTCTTCTATCCCTCTGTTTCAGTTTTTAATTCTTTTAATGCTAAGCTCCGTCTATATTGCACTGTACTTCGAATCATATTTAATGTTTATCCAATCTTTTGATCCATCATTTCTAGAAAGTAAGATAATAACATGATTTTTTGTTTAGTATCAGAAAATTTTTAAGCGCATTACTTAAATATCGTGTACTTACTCTTTTGTAAAGACGTATTAATTAAATTATACGTAGTGTTTAGAATGTAACCAATCAGAAATACGGAGATTAAAGGACCAATAATAAGATGCTGATTAAGCAACCAAGCAATAATAAAGAGACACAAATCTCCTAAACTTCTAATCAATCCAATTGAGCTGTTCGTGGCCTTACTAATCCAAAAAACACATGCATCATAAGGCACTTTCCCTAGATTTGCACTAGTATAGATACCGGCTCCAATCCCAAGTAATAAAATACCTATAATTAAGAAAAGAAAGTTGCCCGGATTACTGAGTCCTTGGTTTAATATATATTCGGCAGTTGCTCCAACAATATAAGGCTGGAGAATACTCCCAATACCTAATTGAGCGCGGTCATAAATTAAAGGTGGAATCAGCATTAGTAAAGTGATGATCATATTGGCTTGATTTAAAGATAAATTAGTATGAAGTGAAATACCCTGCCAGACCCAAGAAAGAGAATCACTCCCATAACCTGTTGATATGGATAATGAAACTCCCAAGCCCATGACTAAAGATCCGAATAAAAGAAGAAAGAAACGAAATAATGAGGTTAGATTAAATTTATTTTTCATTTAAATTTTCACCGTTATTTTTAATTACTTCTTGATACCAATAAAAAGATTTTTTCGGAATACGTCTGAATGTTCCTTTACCGGAATTATCTCGGTCAACATAAATAAAACCATAGCGCTTAGCCATTTCACCAGTTCCATTAGAAATAGAATCAATACATGCCCATGATGTATAGCCGATTAATTCGACACCATCTAGAGTGATTGCGTCAGACATGGCTTTGATATGTTCTTTATGGTATTCAATTCTATAATCATCATGAATCTCATCATTTTCTGTTAAATTATCGACAGCTCCTAAACCATTCTCTACAACAAACATAGGTTTGTTGTAACGATCATAAATTTCATTGATTGTAATTCGAAATCCTAGTGGATCAATCTGCCAACCCCATTCGCTAGTTTCTAAATAAGGATTGATTTCTGAAGCGAAAATATTGCTTTCAGTTTGATTCGCAGCATCAGGTTGGGCACTGCTTACTCTTGAAGAATAATAAGAAAAGCTGATAAAATCTACAGTGTGGTCTCTTAAAACTTCAATATCACCGTCTTTAATAGGAAGAGTGAGATTTTGTTGTTCGATTTGTTTTAAGTAATAATTAGGGTAGCTTCCTCTTACTTGGACATCTGAAAACATATAGCTTTCACGTGAATCTTGGATAGATTTCCATACATCTTCTGGACGCGGCGTCTGAGCATAATAACTTCCAGCAGCCAGCATACATCCAATTTGAAAATCTGGGTTTATTTTTTTAGCAAGCTGAGTTGCTTTAGAGCTGGCGACTAATTGATGATGGATCACATCAGTTGTAATCTGCTCTCTATTATCCTCTGGTTTAAAAGTTAAGCCCGTTGCTACAAAGGGGAAATGTAAGACCATATTGATTTCATTAAAAGTAAGCCAATATTTGACATAATCTTTATAATGATTAAACAACGTTTCGGTGAATTTTAAATAAAAATCAATAGTTTGGCGATTCTTCCATCCACCATATTCGTCAACCAAATGCATAGGGATATCAAAATGATTGATAGTTACTAAGGGTTCGATATTATATTTTCGACATTCTTTAAAGACATTCAGATAGTAATCAAGACCTAACGGGTTAGGTTTTGATTCATTTCCCTTAGGATAAATTCTTGACCAAGAGAGTGATAATCGATAGACTTTGAATCCCATTTGGGCCATCAGTGCAATATCCTCTTTGTAATGGTGATAATGGTCAATGGCGACTCTTGATGGAAAGAAAGCATCCTCTGGTAAAGATTTAGGGTCCAAGTTTCCTGTACCTACTTGGAAACGTAAATCCCCGTATGGCATATAATCTAGATTTGATGGGCCTCGTCCATTAATATCGTAAGCACCTTCTGTTTGATTCGCAGCGGTTGCTCCGCCCCATAAAAAATTGTTTGGAAATGACATGTATATTCCTCCTTGCTCTTATCACAAAGTATAAGGGATATGTTGCTAATCAAAAAGGAAGTTTCTTTAAAAGAAACTTCCTTGACGAACAAGCTTAATAGGTTTGCTTTAAATTGAGAATTAATAAATCAATAACGTATTTGAAGAAGTAGGCATTGAATTGTCCATATTGTATGGGAACATGCAACTGTTGCCCTTTGAATTTTATATTACTTTGACAACTTATGAGCCATTTTGTTCCATTCGTTTCCTCGAGTCTCTTCACTACTCGTTTGTCGTACTTGAAAGTATTGCCGTCAATACTGAGTACTAATAATAAATCATCGTCGCTAATATCGTAGGAATGTTGAAAATCAACATCGCAAATAATAACATTCATGTTAATCACTTGTAGTTCTGTTTGGATCTGATGGCAGAGGTAGCGCGCATCGCCTTGAGCAAATACAAATATAGTGCTTGCAGAAGTAAGCTGTTCAGTTAATAACTCCAGGTGATTATAGTCTAACAAACTTGTTAAAAAGTTAAGAAAGTGAATCATAGTATCTGTAAAGTTTAGAATAGTATCTTTCATATTATTAGATTCTTTCGAATCGTGACGGCGTCTCTCTAAGGATTCAAGGTATTCTAAGCAAGCGTCTTTAAAGTCAATGTAAGTTTTATAGTCTAAATATCTGACATATTTAGAAATTTGACTTTTTGATACAAAGGTTCTAATAGCAACCTCATCCATTGTAATATAAGGAATCTCATGAATATGCTCTTGAAAGAATAAGCTTAATATATAGAAAGTCGAATTTTTTTTATAGGAATTTGTCACATCATTTAGTCTATCCATTATCAATCGTATCAGTCCTTTATAAAGTGAAGTTAAAACAGAGAGAATAAATAGCTCAATAAGTGGCTAAGGGTTTATTCAAAAGTACATCAAAGGAATCATAATCGTGATGGTAAGCGTTGGTATCTTGAATTGTTCAGGATGGATGCGTTCTTTTCCTATAAATCAGACATTCTTCTTTGACTGAATTGATATTTTTTCGTGTACTGATTAAAGACCGCTATCGCTTAACGAGATGTAGGAGTGAGATTTTTTAATTTATAAACGGAAACTATTTATCTAGGATGATTTTTGTTTAATAAACAGCCACGTCGTTAGCCATTTTGTAATGGTCTTAGATATGTCATTCACTCCCATTATAAAGGCTTTTTTTATGCCATGGAACGGTTAAAATTTTAATGCTACGCCGGTGGTAATTAGCTACTTAAACGATAAAAATATGTTATAGGTTAAGAAAAAAGCTATTTATAACTTTCAACACACTATTTTATATAAAATCATGTATTGAGAATTTTATTAGTTTAAGGTTCTTTTTTTGTTTCAAAAGGGGAAACCCTAATAGAATCAGGAATACTCTCGTACATTACCCTACTCATATGATAGGATTCCAAATAAGTAATAATGAGAAGAACATACACCAGTATCAGATAGGTATGTTCTTCTCATAGTGAGACCATGCTGTCCATATTGTCACAGTCTTTTCCTTCTTATCAATTGTAAACACAACTCTATGCTGTCCATTGATTCTCATTGAATGGATTTTCTTGTGTTTTGGCTGAAGAACTTCATTTCTCCTGACCTGCTCAAAAGGATTCTTTCTTAGTATTTCAACTATTTCATCATAGTCACCTTTTAGACCAGCTTTTTCTAATAATGGAATGTGCTTCTTTTTGACTTCTTTATATTGTCTTATTTTCCAATCTGTCATTAAATTTCCTCGAAATCGTCTTCAGTTGAATTTTCCATTGCATCTAACACATAACTCAATGTGCCAGTTCTTTCCAAGTACAATTCTTCTTGCATTTTATCATATTCTCTTTTAGAGAGTAAGACTACACCATCATTTGAACCATTCTTCGCATTTAAAGTGATTTCTAAAGTTGCGTTTTCAGTTGATATCTTGTTTAAAGTGTTGAACATGTCTTTTCTGAAGTTTGTTGGTGTGATTATATCCATCTTTTCTCAACTCCTTTTTCTCTATATGTACATTATAGTGTACATATAGAGAAAAATCAACTAATACTCTTAAATAAGTATCGACTTTGATACTATTAGTATAGTCGGTTAATAGGTATCAAATAGTGTTCTAATACTTACTCTCCCAATGGTTGCAGCTACTTTATAGAGTGAGAAATGAATACTTATTATTACTCTTGTTAGATACTTGGGGTAAGACTCGGTGCACTGTATGCTTTCTAGAGAGTATCATCAATCAGCCGCTGCTTTTTTTGAAATATTGTATTCTAAACTAGAACAGCCAAAAAATCAAACTAATTGCTAGAATAACTTGGAAGCAGCCAATCAGTAAGCCATATAACATGGTACGAGGCCCTTCTTTCAAGATATCAGAGAACTTGACCTGAAGACCAATTGCAGCTAAAGCGGTAATCTCAAATTGATTACTGATGACTTCGGAACTATGGATCATAAAGGAAGGTAAGGGTAGAAAACTTCTAAGCAAGAACAAAATGAAAAATCCTGCAATAAACCAGGGAATAGTCATTAGGCTTGCATTTTTTTCCAAATCAGCAGATATTGGATCAACTGCTGATTTAGAAAATAGCGGTTCTTCCTCTTTAGTGTTTAATTTACTGAAAGATAAGGCTACTCCGATGATAAGGAGGACTCTCATAAGTTTGAATACTATAGACAAATTAGTAACGTCCATACTCACCAATTTAGCTGAAGCAACGACTTGTCCTATGGATTGGACCGTTCCTCCAATCAAGGCTGATGTTTGAACGACTTCGTTGTGGTACAGAACAGAAGCGAGAATAGGCAGTGAGACCATCAATATGGTTCCTGTTACATTAACTATAGTGATGGACATAGCTTTATCTTTCTTGTCAGCATCGATCACTGGAGAAACGGTCCCGATAGCAGAAGAACCGCAGACTGCATTGCCGGCACCCATCAACAAAGACATTTTTTTATTAAACTTCATAGTTCGACCGATCCAATAAGCGAATAAAATCGTCAAAACCATTTGAAGAATAATAAAAACCAATCCAGTAAAATCAACTTGCTTGATGATTTGAAAATCTAAAATTATTCCATTTAACACGATCGACCATTCTAAGAGAGATTTTTCAGAAAATTTAGTTCCTTTTTTAAAATAAGGCTTGTTTAAAAAAGTATTTCCTAACAAAATTCCTAAAAAAATTGCGATCAGTGCTGCGCCTAAATTTGGCAGAAGGGCAGATAAATACTGGCTTATTAATGATATCAAAACACTGATTAGTAGCCCGGGCAAAATAGAATAGCTTTTTTTTAATTTTGCGAGCATGTTAAACCTCCTCCAAATATTTATAGTATTATAATATATCGAAGATTGTATAAAATAAAATAATCATTTATTATATAATTATAAGAAATTCTTATTTAGGAGTGGCATTAGATGTTAGATTATCGGTACCGAACGTTCCTTACTTTGACAGAAGAAATGAATTACACGACCACAGCCAAAAGATTGCACATTACCCAGCCGGCTGTCACCCAGCATATTCAGTCTTTGCAACAGGAGTTAGGGGTTGAACTGATTCATTATGAAAAGAGAAAATTATCGTTAACCGCTAAAGGAAAAAAGCTGCAAAAGGATCTTTATTTGCTCCAAAGAGAGATCGCTAAGGTCCAAGAACAATTAACTTCTACTGTAGAGCACAATACCCTTGTATTTGGAGCCTCCTTGACGATTGGGGAATACATGATGCCTGGACTCATTGAGTCGTATTTGAACCAGTATCCAGCGCATGATATCTCGATGGTAACAGATAATACCCAACATTTGATCGAATTGATGGAACATGGAAAAATTGATTTTGCGTTCGTAGAAGGAGAATTCAATCAGTCTGTATTTGAATTCCAGAAAATCGTTGAAGAACCGTTTATCGCTGTCTGTTCAGAAAAAAGTTCTTTATGGAAACAAGAACAAAGCATTAACGACTTATTTTCTACACCTCTTCTAGTCCGTGAAGAAGGATCAGGATCACGGCTGATTTTCGAAACAGCCATAAAAAGTAAAGGGATCCACTTAGACAGCTTTTCGAAAGTTATGATGATCGGGAGCATTGGTGCAACTAAAAAATTAGTCGAAAAAAATTTAGGGATCAGTTTTATTTATCAGAGAGCTGTTGAAGAGGAACTCAACAAAGGAATATTGAAAAAGATACCTTTAAGTGATTTTAATGTAATTCATCCGTTTTATTTGATTTATCTAAAAAGGATCCAAGTGAGAGGGATGGAGACAATAAAGAACTTTTTAAAAGTTGCAGAATCAAACTAGACATACCTGATGTACAAGGCAGGTTGAGTTTAACCGCTTTTTTGATTCTAAGCAGCAGAGTTAAAAAATTCAGGTCTTAACAACTTTATGATCAAAGAGTATGAAATTAACCCAATAGGAATTGGGAGTGATGTAGATATCAAAGGCTATATACATAATTCCTTTAATTCTGATTTAGGAAGCAAACATTTATGAAAGAACTAGATTTATATAAAAATGGCTTTCTAGAATCGCGGTAATTAAATTAATTGTTATAATTAATGTTAGATATTTATGGAATCCAGCGTTTTGCTCCATTTCTTTGGTATAATGATTGAGATGATTTTTTACGAGAAGAGACGTGTATATAGAATCAACTCGTAAAAGAGAAAGTATGGCGAAAAGAATACACAGGCTTACAGCAGAAAAGCCTGTGTATTTCTTTTTGTGCATGGCAGTAAACAGTTACACGGGGTGGTTTTGCAAGGGAATAAGTAAGAAGTAGTAATTATTAGATTAGTGATTTAGTTGAAAAAGAGAAAAGAGGACATAGAATTGAACGAGAAAATATACGATAAGAACAGCATCAAAAAAATCAAAGGGTTAATGATTGGTCTTTTAGTCATTATCTTATTAGTGGGCGGATTTTTAGTGTTTTTTGAAAAGATTGAAAATGGTTATGTTGGGGTCCGTTACTCAATGAATGGCGGAGTAAGAGATCAAACGCTAAGCCAAGGGGTTAAATTTGTCGGTTTGGATAAAGTAACACAGTACCCAATTCGCTTACAGACGGTTAAAGCAGAGAAATTGAACTTGGCTACGGAAGATGGAAAAGCTACTCATGTATCGATTACATATGCTTACAAAGTAGATTCAAAAAAGGTTTCTGATGTGTTTAAAGAATTTGGAAGCATTAGTGTAGAAGATATTGAAGCTAACTGGTTGAAAGCCCAATTGTTGAAATCATCGCGTAGTGTTGTTGCTAGATACAGCTTGTTGGATGTGACGGGATCGAAATCGACAGAAGTTCAGCAATCAATTTTAGAAGATTTCACTAAAGCAGTTGAGCCTAAAGGATTCTTGGTAGAAGATGTTGCTTTTGGAGTTCCGGATGTTGATGCGGAAACGCAAAAATCCATTGATGAGATCATCAAAGCTGGTCAAGAAAAAGAAAAAGCTCTCTTAGAAGCTGATACAGCAAAAACAAAAGCGGACAGTTTAGCTTACCAAAAAGTGAAAGCTGCAGAAGCAGAGGCGGAAGCCAATAAAAAATTATCTGAATCAATCACAGAAGAATTGATCAAATTAAAAGAAGTAGAAGCTCGCTTGGAACATGGTTGGGTTGAAGTACAAACGGGTCAAGCAATTGTAGATACTAACGAGTAGGTGATAAAATGGTTTTCTTTTTAGCAAAACTTATTTTCGCAGCGATAGTGGTCCTTTTGATAGGCAGTTTAGTTTCGTTGCTGTTTAAAAAAGAACCTAAACAGGAAGATGATGATTTAGATTTCTAACGGGACTAGCTATAGGACAATTTCATTAACTTAAGAAACCAGCACCCATGTGTCTGATTAGTCGCATGGGCGCTGGTTTAACGTTATTTAATTTTAGACTTAAGGATAAGAAAATGAAGGACGACACCGATATTAGCAGACAAATAAATCATTTGATCGCTAAAAGAGATGTCGCTGAAGAAAAATAAAAGCAGCACTGCCATATTGTACAACAGTTGACTGGAAAATATTCTAGATTGAGCGACACTGTTCCCTTTGTCGTCTTCCATTTTGATACGGGACAATGACCGAAATACGATCAGTGAAAAACAGGGTCCTGCTATCATGAGCAGATCAAACAAATTCAAGAAGTTGACTGGGTTGAAAGATAAGCCGGACATCCAAGTACTTTGGACGATAAACAAGATGAAAGCCAGAATTCCAGCTATCCCTGCAGCTTTTGGTTTCGTTCTCGTTTGCCGGATAAACATCATGGCTAAAGCAAAGAGAAACAAATAGATGCTGTTCTGATAATTGAAAGAGAGAAAAACAGTGAGACCCATTAAGGTGAGTACATCGAAAAGGGTCAAATCTTTGCCTGTGATGCCATTTACTGCTCTCATGTGAAGCACCAGCCATAAGGCGTTAAGGAAGTGAATGGCTTCAAAATCAATTAGCATCGAAAGAGACAAAACAGCCGCTAAGTAGGCGGAATAGTCATATGCCGGATCCAATTCTCTAGAGAATACCCAAGTCAAAAAGAATCCCCCGCCTAGTGAGATTCCTAAGGGGAACTCCCCAAATATTAACCATCCTGCCGCAACTACGATCAATGAAGCGAGTACGATTATGAGATTGGGTTTATAACGCAAATCGATTTTTCTGCCTAATGTAAACATAACAACACTCCGTATAGTGAGAAAATGTACCAAACCAACAGTTAGTAAACAATAGAAAACTAGTGGTTCTTTTCCTTACTATAACAGAATGCACTCCCAATATCCTTAATGGCAGTTACAGGGAGTACATTTGAAATATAAAAAGTGTGAGTTATTCTTGTGCGACATTACTGACATTTCTTAGACAATTTATCTGTTCAGTAAATGAAAATATGTTGTCACATCGCGGTTTATCCTGTATGATTTAGGGAAGAATGTAAACCGGATATTGTGAAGTTGGGCAAAGGATATGGGAAATAATAATGGATGCAAGAAGAAGGTAGTCATTTCTAAAACTTCCATTCATGTAGTTGCCGCTCCTCTTATCTCACTGAGAGTATTTAGTGTTACACCAATGAGGTGGTGGGAAAATGAATTCAAAAGAAAAAATGTTAGAGTTGATCAAAAAGAAACAAGCAGGCGGTGGGAAATCTAAACAAACGACCGATCCAAAAAACGATATGAAAAACATGCGCAAAGGTCCGAAGATCTTTAACAAGTAGTCTGATTTACAATACTTTGAAGATATTAGTCGGTAATTTTATACAATATTTTTTATGAATTGTGATTATTTACAGTTCTGTGGAATATTACAATATTGGGTATCAAGAGAGAATTGCTTATTGCAGTTCTCTTCTTTTGTTCGCCCAGCATGGGCGAACTCTAACGGGTGCAAGTCCCGAATGCGACCTGACAGTGGTAAGCATATAGCTGACGGCAAGGGTGTCCACCGTGAGGTGGAATCTGAAGGAAGCCTAAGGCAAAACTCTGGTCTGACGAACAGAAATCACATAAGAGGTGAGTCGAGTGGATAAGGCTGCGAAAGAAGCTAAAGTCCGATAACTGTCCTAACTCGAAGCATAAATGTGGCAGATAGATGGAGTGAAAGAGTTCGCACCTTAACTGGGGAGGTCTCATGACGTTATACCAAATACACTTAGTGATAAGTGCTTGACTCATGAGAAGTCAGCAGAGGTCGTAGTAGTGAAGACAGCTAGTGAAAGCTAGAAAGAGCGAAGGACCGAACAATTTTATCGTTACAAACATCTTTATTGGAGGCCGCCAAAGACTATTGGCTACGACAGCGTAAAAGTAGATAGCTGCCTTACGAGAGCAGAAAAGGAGTAACAAGCATGCAAGGAAAACAGGACACTGGATAGAATCCTATCCAGAAATAATTTAAACGAAGCCTTTCGACAAGTGGAACGGAATAAAGGTGCCGCAGGCATTGACGGTATGTCTATCGAAGAGGCTAAAGAATATCTTCGTCAGCACAAAGAAGAGCTTATTCAGACTATTCGTCAACGTCACTATCAACCTAAACCTGTCAGAAGAGGAGAAATACCTAAACCATCGGGTGGGGTCAGACTACTGGGTATACCGACAGTGGTTGACCGAGTTATTCAACAAGCGATTGCACAAGTTCTCACACCCATTTTTGACGAACACTTCCACAACAGTAGTTATGGATTCCGTCCAAACCGCAACGCCCATATGGCTATAGCGCAAGGGCTAAGAGATATGAACGAAGGTTATCACTGGATTGTCGACATTGATTTAGAGAAGTTCTTTGACACTGTTAACCATGATCGACTGATGAATCTAGTTTCTCGGAAAATAACCGATGGTGATGTGATATCATTGATTCGGAAATATCTCGTGAGTGGCATTATGGTAAACGGAGAATATGAGGAAAGTCCAGTTGGCACTCCCCAAGGGGGAAACCTCTCGCCATTATTGAGTAATATCCTCTTAAATGAACTCGACCAAGAACTAGAGAGAAGAGGTCTACACTTCGTGCGATACGCAGATGACTGCATTATCCTCGTTAAGAGCGAATTCGCAGCAAGGCGCGTAATGCGTTCGGTTACACGATATATTGAGGAAACTCTGGGTTTAACTGTGAACACGAGTAAATCGAAAATCATTAAACCTAATGACCCAACCTTTAAATTCTTGGGATTTGGATTCTATTGGTCGAAAGCAGATAAAGGCTATCAAGCAAAGCCTCATGCCATATCAATCGAGACGTTTAAATATAAGCTTCATCAGCTAAGCAAGAAAAGCTGGGGCATTGATATGGCTTACCGCATCGTTAAATTGAATCAAGTCATCAGAGGATGGGTGAACTATTTCAAAATAGGAAATATGCACACAAAACTCAAGAAAATAGCGAGTCATCTTCGTTATCGACTGAGGATGTGTATCTGGCACCAATGGAAAACAGCCAAAAATCGAAGAAGAGCCCTCACTAAACTAGGGATGAGCGACTACAACGCCTACATGAATAGCCACAGTTCCAAAGGAACTGCCCGAATAGCCCTGTCCTGGGTTATGACAACCACAGTAACCAATAAGATACTAGCCTTCAAAGGTCTAGTATCTCCAGATAGTTACTATTTAAAACAAAAGCATGTTATATGAAATTGAACCGCCGTATACCGAACGGTACGTACGGTGGTGTGAGAGGACGATAAATAAATTAATTATTTATCTCCTACTCGATTGTATACGAAAGTTGTGGATCTCAATTTTTTGTAACTGTAAGGATATAGTTATTTCTGGATGTAGTATGAAGCTAACGTAGAGAGAGTTATTCAAAATATCAATTCTTTGCTACATTAGTGTAACTCAGAGATGTTTTTGATAGTGCATTATTATTACACAATATATGCGTGACTCCAGTATGGACAAGTGCAAATTCACAAGCTTTGATTCAAGCAGTAAAACAGAATTTAGGAATAAGTGTTTTGCCAAGACAGAAGGTTGAAAAGGAACTTAATAGTGGAGAGATAGTAGAAATAAAAGGAAACCATTTAGAGCTGATAAGTGTGAATCATATTATTTTCAGTAAAGGTAAGTATCAAACAAAACCCTTTAAGAAGTTAATTGAAATTCTTCGCAATGAAGAAATACTTAAAACTCAGAGCAAGAGAATAATGCTATAATTTTATTATTATCTAAGTTATTAATACAAATTAAGGGGAATATAAATGATCCAGATATTTGGTAATGAAAAAAAACAAGTGGCCTATTAATAAAGGCTAATACATTTACTCAATGTTACGTTTTAATTTTTTTATAAATCCATAGTTAAACATAACTTGGAAAAGAAGATGGTTTTATTGACGAATTATAGGCAGCCGATATAATGAATATACAAATGCATGAGTTGTTGCGAAATAAAATTCTTTTGCTGGAAAAACTCCATTCCCAATCGTTCAACTAACAGCGGAAAGAACCGAAAATTAATTAGCAGAAATTGCCGATGTCTACTTGACGTCAACAGTTGTTGTACACAGGTCGTTTAGAACTATTCTGATTTACGAAAAAAATAAACGACTTGGTATCTACTTTAATGTACTGTACAGGTGTTAATTGGATATTTTAAAGTAATGGATAAAATTTTTTTTTTTAGAAAAGTCATGGAAATGGAAAATGCTGAACAATTAGGAATAGATGAAGTTGTCGTTAATGTGATGCTTAGAGATAAATCTAACATAATAAACAAACAAAAAGGAAAAATATAGAGTAACAGCCATAGTGGGAAATAAAATAGTACTGATACAGCAGTAGAAGTGGCTGATTTATTTTTAATGCAGAGTGATTTATCTAAATTAGTAGCATATCATAAAGCCTCTTTAAACTTTTTTCTAACTGTACGCGAAAACCTCATTAATTATTTCATCACTATTGCTAAAATGAATGTATCACATTAGAGTTTATCTAATCCAATGTTGGCGTCAAGTAAGAATCGGCAATTTTTGCGGTTTTTTCCAAACAATTAAGTTTTAACTCACGTCAAGCGATTAAAAACTTTAATCGATACGCAAAGAAATTAACTTTTGATAAAACAATCAGACTCTTTCTCTATGCGATTAATGATGAAACAGAAAGTTTGCGTCATCTTGATCAACAGCTGGTCAATCCACATTTAAAGAAGGCAATAGGGATTGATTCAATAAGTTATTCTCAGTTATCTCGCGCAATAAAAGCATTGGAACCTTCTGTTTTAATGGAGATATTTACTCATTTACTTTCATTTGTGCATAAAAAGACGGCGGTCAAATCAAAAGAAAAGCTGTATTTGATTGACTCATCTACCTTTTCATTTAGCCAAACTTCCTACCCTTGGGCACGTTTTAGATCGACAAAGTCGGGAATAAAATTGCATCTAAAACTTTGTTTTATGAATGAAGGATGGGTTCATCCAGAAGAATTTAAGTTATCTCATGCTTCCGAACACGACCATGATTACTTAGATGTCTTCGTTAATAATACTTTGGCAACCTATGTTTTCGACCGAGGCTATCTTGATTTCGCTCAATTTGATCAGATGAAATGGGACGGGTACTTCTTCGTTTCTCGTATTAAAAAGAATACCGTTGTTCATGTTCAAGCCCATCAAAAAGTGTCTAAAAAGTCTGGTGTAATTAGCGATCAATTGGTTCAATTGGGGAGCACAACCTACCTCACGAGTCTTTTTCGCTTGGTAACGATTGAAAGAAAAAACCAGTCAAACTTACGTATCATAACCAACAGATTTGATCTTTCAGCCGAAGAAATAGGTGAAGTGTATCAGTCAAGGTGGCAGATAGAGCTCTTTTTCAAGCATATCAAACAACACATGACGATTAAGACTTTTTTCTCAAAGTCTGAAAAAGGAGTAGAAAATCAAGTCATTCTGGCTATGATCACCTATTTATTGACGTTACTCGTTAAGCTTGAATTAGGCTTAAAACAGACCCTTTTTCAGATTCTGAGGCATTTACGTGCCCTTTATTATGAATCATTTGATATATTTAAGGAAATCTTCGAGCCGGATTAAGTGAAAGAAGTCGCAATAGGAGTTATCCACAACTGAATACCCACTAAAAATTCTGGAAAAAAGTCATCAGCTGCGCCAGCATTTGAGTCTTTTGTAATTTTTAGTGAAAACCTTTTGTGATAATCGTAACAATTAACAGAAATGGTTATTAAGAAGTTTTATGCAACACTATTGATCTATAACAAACTATACATAAAAGAATTGTTGGAAAGGGGATATAGACCAGCACCTGAATTTGAAGTAGCTGTTTCAAGTTACGTTAACAGTTGAGAACTTATTATTTAGAGCAATACATATAGGAAAACAGAGTAGATGCGTCTACTCTGTTTTCATTTTCACTTTACTTTTTGGGTAGGTTAGATTAGTATGACAGAAAGAAGTTAAAAGGAGAGCTGATTATGAGCAATTATATTATTACAAGCAGTTCTACAGCAGATATGCCATTAGAATACTTTGAAAAAAGAAATATTCCATACGTTCCCTTTCATTTTATGATAGATGGAAAAGAATATCCCGATGACTTAGGTCAATCCATATCATTTGAAGATTTCTACCAAAGAATATCTGAAGGATCTATGCCTACGACATCTCAAGTAAATGTGGGCCAGTTTGTAGATTTCTTTACCCCTTTCTTAGAAGAAGGTAAGGATATTCTTCATATTGAGTTTTCATCTGGCTTATCAGGTACGTATAACTCAGCCACAATAGCTAGAGAACAATTATTAGAAGACTTTCCAGACCGAAAGATTGAAGTCGTTGACTCTTTGGCTGCATCCGGGGGATATGGATTATTACTTGACTATGCAGTGGACAAAAAAGAAGAAGGGGCCACACTGGAAGAAGTGAGAGACTGGGTGGAAGAAAATAAATTAAATGTCAACCACTGGTTCTTCTCTACAGATTTAACTCACTACAAACGTGGGGGACGTATATCTGCAACCTCTGCCTTTTTCGGTGGCATGCTAAATATTGCTCCTCTTTTAAACATGAATAACAAAGGGGAACTGACACCTCGTAAAAAAATTCGAGGTAAAAAACAGGTCATCAAAGAAATGGTTAAAAAGATGGAAGAACAAGCTGTTAATGGGACGGATTACGATGGGAAATGCTTTATCACCCACTCCGCAGTGTACAATGATGCCTTAAAAGTAGCCGATGCAATCGAACAATCCTTCCCTGCACTTATAGGAAAAGTGGAAATCAATAGTGTTGGAACAGTTATTGGTTCTCATACAGGGCCAGGAACAGTTGCTTTATTTTTCATGGGAGATAAACGAGTAGACTAATCCAATCGAAACACCTTCTTTATTTTAAGAGGGTGTTTTTCTCAATAAAAAGGAGATTCTATAGAAATGACAGCATACGGAGAGTATATTACACTATTTAACCTGGATCATCTTCTATACATAGGAGGTCTCATTGGACTGAGCATGGTTCTTTTTCTAAATAAACAGGCAATAAAGGAAAAAAAGAGACTATATCTACCTCACTAGTGTTGCATTAAAATTTTAACTATTCCATGCCAAAAAAAAATCCTTTATACTAGTACTTGGATGACTTATCCAAGACCAATACAAAGGACTCCAACATGGATAAGTATAAAACAAAAATGACCATAAATAAATGGTTTTCGTACATTAATTTAGAACAATTAAGTTTGGTGTGTTGCAATTCATTTTACAACACACCGTTTTTTCCAAAGTTAGTTGAACTATTGAAATGGAATTTTTCCAGCAAAAGATTTTTATTTCGCAATAACTGAAATGAAAAACGCAATTGAAGAAAGAAAAGGAATTTTATAGTATTTATCGGACTGTTTTTTGCCGTAGCGGTAACTGAATTAATATAAAGTCCAAAGAGACTATCCTTTCTGGTTAGGATTTTTTTATCTAGCGTTATGAAGAAATAGTATGTGTAAAATAGTTCTCGAGAGTTAATAATTTTACTGGAAAAAAGAAAGAAGGCACTTTATACATAAATGTATGCTGTGTAGGGCAAATACATAAATGAAAGAGGCCTTCTTATGAATAAGATTATATCAAATGTTTACCAAATAATAAAGGATTCAAGCAATTTGAACGTGTAAAAAAAGCAAGTTAAAGAAATAGCTTCAGATAAAATGTTATGCGAACATTGCAGAAAATGAGAGATGAAAATAGATAAAGCTTGGTACAGGTGCAATAAGTTCAACAGGAACTGTACTTCTCAGAGTAGTCACAAAAAGTAAAAAAACAACATTATACTACATCGATTTTTGACATATGTCAAAAAAGAGGTTTGCATAGAAACGAACAAACTAGTAATAAGATTTGTTTAAAAGACTGCAAGCAAATTTTTGTTGGCTAACGGTCTTTTGTTTTAGCATTTTTCTTACAGGAGTACTTATGCTTCTTATTGCTATCGAATTGGTTGGTTTATAGGAGCCGTTATGGTTGTACCAGTGTACAAAAGTTAAACGGATTGAGATAAAGCAGGACAACTTTTTGAGAGTGATTTACATTAAAAATGATGAAGAGTTAGAAAAGGTGAAATTATGAACTTACTAAAACTACAGTACTTTGTTGATTTGGTTGAAATCGGTAATTTTTCAAAAGTGGCGGAGAAAAATTTTGTGTCGCAGACAAATATTAGTCAGCAAATACAATCTTTGGAAGAATATTTTGAATGCAAATTAATTGATCGATCCAGCAAGCCGGTTCGACCCACTAAAGTGGGAGAGGTCCTGTATGAAGAGGCTGTAAAGATATTAGCTCAGTTTATTGAGTTAAAAAAAAGGATTGTTGATTCAAGGGATGAACAAACACGGATTAAAATAGGATATACTTCGATTCTGGATATTAACTTATTGGCTAGAATGGTCAATTCTATGAAACAAAATTCTAATTACTTATTTGACATGCAACATTTGCAGCTGAAAGATGTGTCGGATAAATTACTGAACCAAAAATTAGATTTAGCTATCAGCTTTGATTCAGAGTTCCAAGACCACTCTTCAATTGAAACCATCACTCTTTATGAAGGGGATTATGTAGCTGTAGTTGGGAAGGGACATCCTCTATTTAATCGAAAAGAGATTACTATGTCTGAATTATATGATTATCCGCTGGTGATGCTCTCTCCGCAATCCATCGGAAAATCATATTACATGATGATCAGCAAAGCGCAACATTATGGTTTTATTCCTAACATTGAAAAATTAGTAGATGATGTGGAAACCGAATTATTTATATTGCAAACACAATCACTATTAGGGTTCTTTCCTGAAAATTATCCTATTCCAATAGACAGAGGCGAAATGAAAATGTTGTCCATTAAAGATAATCATCACAAGTATAAAATCGTTGTTGCATATAATAAAAATAATATAAACCCACAAATATCGGCTGTTTTACGGTATGTAAAGTCACTGGTATAACAAAAAGTTATCATTCATCACTTTAATGTATTTGTTTATGTTCGTTTATTCACATATACTAACAGTAGAACAATACAAGGAGGAATTAAGGATGAGCAGATTAATTTTAACCGGTGTCGATGGAAATTTAGGTAGTGCAGCAGCAAGCTTTTTATTACAGTTAGTGGATAAAGAAAAAGTTATCTTTTGCGGTTATAATCCAGAAGTGATTAAAAACTATAAAAACGAAGGTATTGATGCAAGAGAGGCTGACTTTAACAATAGCGAAGGATTAGCAGAAAAATTTACAGGCGGAAAAACGTTAGCATTGATTTCTATGCCGTTTGTAGGTGAAAAAAGACAACGCGCACATAAGAATGTTGTAGATGCAGCTAAAGAAGCAGGCGTGGAAAAAATTATTTATACTTCTTTAGTTAATGCTCAAGATGAAACAAACCCTAGTGTAGAGAAAATTGATCATGCTTATACTGAAAGCTATATTAAAGCATCAGGACTAGATTATATTTTCTTGCGTAATTCTCAATATGCTGAAGCAATGATCACTAATTACTTTACTTTTGTAAAAGCAGATGGTGTTTTAAAAAACAGCCAAGGTGATGGAAAAATGGCTTATATTTCAAGAAAAGATTGTGCCAAGGCGGTAGCTCATGCATTGATTGCGGAAGATCTTCACCATACTGTTTTAGATATCAATGGAAAAGAATTATTAACGATGAGCGAATTTGTGGAAATCGGTAATCAAGTGACAGGCAACAATGTCACTTATCAAGCCATCACAGACGAAGAAAATTACCAAATATTTGATGCAATGGGTGTTCCGAGAACGACTGAAGGGAAATTCAAAAAAGGTTCTGAAGCACCATACTCTTCAGATGGCATGGTCACTTTTGCTCAAGCCATCCGGGAAGGTAAAATGAACAACTTTACAGATGATTTTAAGAAACTGACGAATGATGAACCTATTTCAGTTCAATACATGTTTGAACATGCGGACAAATTTCAAGTTGGAGAACGTCATTCTAAAGATGATTAAATTTTTCAGAAAAATCAAAAGACTAACAACCGCTAAATAGTTGTTAGTCTTTTGATTTTGGGGTTATTTCCCATGATAATGTTTGTATTTATTACCGTTGCTGCACGGTTAAGGGTCGTTGCGACCAAATGTTTTTCGCTCGGATAAATTGATTAAGATTAGCGGGTTGTTCCATAGCCAAAGGTATGTTTTCTGGAGTAGAAAATGGACGTGGTTACGTTCCCTAATGCTCTAGGGTAGTACTACCACCATTTATCCATTTGCGGGAATGGTTGTTCAATATCTTTATACAACTGGCTAAATAGCATGATATCGTCCATATCGTCAAAAATATTATCATAGAAGGTATTTAAATCGTCAATAAGAAATTGCATTCTGAGACTTAATTTTATATGTGTTGCAATCAAATCCATCCCATCGTCAATATCTTTTGTAGCTGCTTTTGTTGGCTGATAATACTCGTGCTCGGAGCTTTCTTTTATGGCAAGAAGAACTTCGCTTTCGTCAACAACAGATTCATCATAAAGAAATTTTAAGTCGTGTTTTTTAAAGAAAACTTCTTCAAGTATATCTATGTTTGAGAAACCGCCCGCTAAGAAAGCTCGCCTATCCTTTTAACTTCACAATTATTTTTCCTTTAGCTTTGCCAGACTCTGAATAGTCCACCGCTTTTTGTATATCATCAAAAGGAATGACTCTATCAATGATTGGAATAATTTTTCCAGCTTCAATAAGTTCTCGAATGATTTCTAACTGTTTGCCACTCGGCTTCATAAATAAAAAGTGGTACTCAACTTGATGCTTTTTTTCTAGTTTAGTAAGTTTGCTGGAGGCAATTCTGAAAAGAAGAGATTTTATAACGCCTGGTTTATATTCTTTTGCAAAACGTGCATTAGGTAATCCAGAGATAGAAACGATTTTTCCACCTGGTTTTAGTATCTTAAACCCATCTTCTAAACTTTTTCCGCCTAGTGTATCATAGACATAATCATAGTCAGTTAATTCTTCCTCGAATTTTTGGTTTCGATAGTTGATAATCTGATCTGCCCCTAATTCTGAGACTAAGTTTTTTCCTGCATCACTAGCTGTTGTTGCAACATAGGCTCCTAATTCTTTCGCGAGTTGAATCGCAAATGTACCAATACCTCCAGCCCCTGCTTGAATCAAGACTTTATTACCAGGTTTTACTTGCATGATGTCATGTAAAGCTTGATAGCTGGTCAATCCAACAAGTGGGATTGAGGCAGCTTCCTCAAAAGAAAGATTTCGGGGCTTTAATACGATTTCCTCTTCATGAATAGCTAAGAATTCAGCAAAAGTTCCTATTTTTGATTTACGAGGACGCCCATAAACTTCATCCCCAACGTTAAACTTCTTGACCTCTTTACCTACTTTTACGACTTTACCTGAAAAATCATTTCCTAATACAAGCGGCATATTGTATTTTAATAACATTTTTAACTTTCCATCTCGAATTTTAAAATCGATCGGGTTAAGACTGGCAGCATAAATTTCCACTAATACCTCTTTGTTAGAGATTTCTGGAATTGGAAGAGTCAATGGTTCTAAATGCTTTTGTTTATAATGGGAAATACCCATTGCTTTCATTTGTTGAGTCAAAATATATTCCTCCTGAACCGTTCTATGGTTTAAACATTTAAACTAATGAACATAATAGAGATTATTTTTAAATTTGTCAACACTAAACTTTTGAAGTAGCAGTTGAAGCTAGCAACTAGCGTATGGACAGGTGCGTTGACAGGAACTATGTTAGATGGTTTAATAGTTTAGACTATTGAACAGAAAGAGAGCATAAAAATGAATAAACAGGATTATCACAGACTTAAAGTTGAATTTGATGACATAAAAGATTTTCTTTTAGCGTTGGGCGATGAAAAAAGACAATTGATTCTTATTGCATTATTGCATCAAGAATCATGTGAAGGTTTACGCGTAACCGATTTAACAGATATTACAGAACTGTCACGGCCTGCAGTGTCTCACCACCTAAAGATTTTGAAACAAGCGGGCATTGTTGATATACGCAGTGAAGGTACGAAAAATTATTACTATCTTTCAAATATGGCAAAAGAAGTAAGCAAACTAAAAGAACTGACCGAACATGTCTTGGTGCTTTTAAAAGAAAAGGAAAAAAACTGAGGGAAAATTCTTCTTGTTTTGACAAATAATTAATAAGGAAAGGGTAGGAATAAGTAGTTTTGTTAAGAATAACTTATTCCTACCCTTTTTGTTGTATAAAAACTGGTGTACTAGATTAAAACAAATTTGGCTGGTGTGTGGCAATACAAACTTAGAGACTTTAGTAAACATTGAGTTTGAAAATATGTGTTGACGTCAAGTAGAAATTAGTACTATCTTAAACTTGAAACATAAAAAGTTTATGTTATACTAATTTTACAATAGAATAGTAAAGCTTATTAAGAGCAAGTGGAGGGAATTGGCCCGTTGAAGCTTCAGCAACCGACCTTAAGGCACGGTGCTAAATCCAACAAGTGTGAACTTGGAAAATAAGACCATCATTCAAGCGAACACTTCTTAATTACTAAGTGACGCTTTTTTTATTGCAAAAAATAAAAGGAGATGTTGTTGTAATGGAAGTAACACCAGTTGAAGTAAAACAGTATTTTAATGATTTTAAGAAAGAAGTTTTGGAACGACAAACCCATTGGGAAGAAATTGATCCTAGACCACACGCTGTAGGAGTTTTTGTACGTTTACGGAGATTGACTTGGTATGAAGAGATTCTTCCTAAAATCGAAGAAGCTATCGCGCTAATAGAGGATATTGAAGAGAAACAACTGTTTATAAAATAATAAGTGTGAAAAGCGAGAGTGGAAAAAAGCCGCTTAGCTCATACCACTTCAAGAATCATGCTCGGATGCTCGTAGATCATCCGAGCATGATTCGTAAAAATTCAGGAGTTGAGAGTTGTTTCCCTGCTCTACTTTTTTCATTGCGGCCCATATTTTTTATTGTCCTTTCTGTGATGGTTGAGAAATGAAAGATAGACCGTTGATATTGATAACAAAATCGACTGTGGTATTACATTCTGCTAAGTTATTAAAATTGGACGGATGACTTAATTATAGCCACTAATTGTAATGAAGTATTTGACGCTGACCAGAAAAAAACTGCTAGAGAATAATCAGATTTACCTGATAGAAGAACGGATCGTTGGACTGGAAGGCACAGATGAAGAGCTTCAAGGCGTTATCTTCGAAAGCGGAGAAAAAATCAGCATATCCCGTGATTTCTGTACGATACTATTAGATAAACACTTTTCATTTATCGACTCATTAGATATCAAATTAGGTGAAGCAGGATTCGTTATTACAGATTTTTGGATCGAACGAATGTAAAAGGCATTTATGTGTTGACGTCAAGTAGAAATCGGCAATTTATGCTAATTAATTTTCCACACATTCTGCTTGATAAGTTTCGGCACTTTTTTGTTACGTAAACATGCTTTGACGGTTCTTCATTCGATAACTCTCATCATTCATTTGAACAACCTCTACGCGATGAAGGAGACGGTCTAGTATAGCCGTCGCAATCCCCTCATCTCCCAGTAGTTCTCCCCACTGATCTGGACTTTTGTTGGAAGTGAGAATAATTGAACTTCGTTCATATAAGTGATTGATTAAGTGAAAAAATTGGTTCGCTTCTCGTTGATCCATAGCCATATACATCAAATCGTCAATAATAATTAAATCAGCTTTCTTAATTCGACCTAATGCCAATTGAGATTTTCGAGTATACTCGCTTGTTTTCAGTATTGTCATCAGTTCTCCCATTGGGAGAAACATCACTTGATATCCTTTTTCAATAGCTTCTAATCCCATTCCTATTGCCAAATGCGTTTTTCCTACACCAGGGGGACCAAGCAGGATAAGGTTATATTGCTGTTCAAGCCAATTCATTTCTTTTAGCTGTTTCATTTGGCGCTCTGTGAGGCTTGTTTGTTCACTTAATTCATAAGCCTCAAGTGTTTTATGATAAGGGAATTTAGCCCATTTTAATCGCTTTACTTTGTTTTTCTCTTCGCGTTTAGTCAATTCAAAAGTAAGTAGATGATCTAAAAATTCATGGTACGTCCAAGACTGTTGTTCTGCTTCTCGCATAAGAGTGGGAAGCTCTAGCGATACTTCAGCTAAACGAAGTTGCTTAAAGGCTAGCTGAAGAGGTTCGAGACCTGTGCTCATCTTGTTTCACCTCCTAAAAGTTTTGTGTACTCGTTAATGGAGCGAGTCGAAACTGTGATAGGTGGAGTAGAGGGATTCAGAGAAGTCAGAGGCTCTTCTAGTGTCGTTTGGCGAATAGTAGGCGGTTTTTGACTAGCTATGTATGCCGCGACATCTCGGAAGTCATTCGCACTCCATAATTTTTCTACAATACATTTTTCTAAAGTGGTTTCTCGTACTTCAGGAAAGTCTTGAATGGCTTTTTCCAAGACAAGAAACTGGTCTCGAGCGTATCTCTTATGACTGGCAATGACTTTGTCAATAAAAAAAGCGGCTCTTTGCTCATCCTCAAATAAATGAATCATAGCTTCTCGATACTTTTTGATGGTCTTTGAACGATCTCTTCCATGGTTCCTTTTCTTAATCAATTTCCCTTTCTCCAACGAAATCGAGTGTCTAGTAATTTCTTCTCCACTAAGGTCATTTAAAATCACTAATTCTTGGTCATGAACACTCAAGATAACTTCATTAGAACCAACGGTTTGATAGGTTCCTAGAGGAACTGAATAACGATTTCCTTTGAAGCGAATCGTATTGTCTTTCCCGATTTTTGCTGTTATACTGGCATCAAAAGAAATTTCTTTGCTTTTAAGAGGAGAGACTGGTTTCAAGTGTGCTTTTTCCAGAAGGAACACTGAATCGGGTCTCTTTTTTGTCGTTCCATGCACTTTGTGATTTCCTGTTCGGTCTAACCATGCCCGACATTTCTCGTTCCAATCATCCAGTCCGTTGTACCGTCTATTTTTTGCGAAGTTCGTTTTTACATAACCGACTACACGCTCAATTTTTCCTTTTGTTTCAGGATCCGCTGCTCGGCATAAGTAAACTTCAAACCCACGGGTTTGTTGGTATGACTTAAATTCATGCGTTAATAACAGATCGCCAGCATTTTCATGGACGGCAATGATGTTGTCTTGATCATACATAATTTCTTTTGTTATACCGCCAAAAAAACGAAAAGCTTGTTCATGACAACGGATCGCATCGGTTGTTTTAAATGGACGATCTAACCACTCTACATATTTGTAGCGGCTATGACCCAACACAAAACAGATAAAGTATAACTTTACTTTTTCATTAGTCACTGTTTCTTGCCATATCTCGCCCCAATCCACTTGGATTTGCTCTCCCATCTCTACTTCAGGAATAGCCTCATATTGACGGACTTGTTTCTGTTTCGGTAAAGAGTACCGGTCTCTCAAGTCGGTTACGAAGGACCGTACGGTACTGGATCCAATATTCAGTTTGGGATACTCTTCTAATAACCAGTCTTCCACTTGTGCTGCAGATAAGTCGGGGTGTTCTTTTAACCAATCCACAATAGTCGTTTCATAGTGGTCCAACTTTTTTTTCCTATTTTGAAGAGAGTGGGTCCACTGGACCATGTCTTCAAAATCCATAGTTAAGTATTTCCTGACAGTATCTCTATGAACCCCAACCTTTCTTTCAATCTGGCTTTTATTGAATCCTAATCGATTCAATCGGTGTATCTCATAGTATAAGTTCATTTTTGTTTTGTTCACCTTTCATCCTCCAATTCAAGTTATACCATTCTAGTATAATCGAACTGGGTGTTTTTCTGAATAAAAAGTGCCGAAACTAATCAAGCAATAATTGTTGATTCTAGTTTAGCATTCACATTTATGCTGCAGGAGAAATCACGGGACCCACTCAATTGATTGTTTCTGCCAGCCAAGGGCATATGGCAAGTTTATGCATTATAAATGAATCAAGCGAAATAGCTTTTCATAGTAAATAAAGACGTCTGATATTTATTCAGCGCAAAAAGAATGGCTTTATGCTATTCTTTTTTGTGTCTAAAAATCGAATCCATCGGCTAGTCATTCAGAGTTGATAAAATAATGCAGGGCAGCAACCCTCTAAAAACTTAAACTTTTAGAGGGTTGCTGCCGTTTGGCAATTCTTTTATATTTAGATACATTAAATGAGCATCACTAATGGCTAAAATAGCAAAAAACTACGGTATGAGTTAGTAAATACTAAGATAATAAACGTATTTTTTAATTACTCTATTACTCCTGACCAGCCTCTAAATACCGATAAAGATTAACATCAATCGGTACTAAAAACTTCAAAAACATTTCTACCACTTTCTTCTTTTCGCCGTTTTGTAGAGGTTTTTCTAATTCAATGATGGAATCTTGTACAGGTTTTACTTCTCCAAGGTAATAAAATTCTGTTCCTTCGTTGTCTGATTTCTTCGCAAATACACGAATGTGCCATTTTTCAGCTTCCTTTAGCTTCTGTACTTCTGGAGAAGTCATCGTTCTAGGAGACTTCGTAAACCACTTCATCGTGGAATAATCGATCAACTCATCTTCGTAAGCCATTTGGGCACCTGAGAAGGTTTCGCCTTTTTTCAGAGTGACGAAAATGACAAATTCATCTTTGCTTGAGGTATATCCACCCACATTTTGATCCACCATTTGTTTCTCCCAGTTCAACAAACGCAAAACATCTTTTCGTTTGTATTTTTGGTAACGCGTTAAGGGTTCGGTAGAAGAATACTCTTTAGATTTTAGTAATCCTGTTTCAAGAATATCATTCATCAAATGTGTAAAATAGTTGTTTTCCATCGCTTCTTTAAATGAAGGCGACAAAGATACTCCTGTTTCTACTCGCTCAATAAAAGCTTGTTGTTTATATAGAGCGGCTGCAGAACCAGTGTAAAAGCTTAAATCTAAAGTATTAAGGACAGAATGGACTGTTTCTTCATCTGCTAGAATTCCGTGCTTTGTAAATAACTCTTTGATCCTTGTTAATGAGGTACTTTTTGCTGGATCCCTCATCAATCGTTCTAACAAAACCAATTCTTGCTTTCTCTTTCCTGGTAACAGTTCCCTTGAAGCGATCATTAAGAATCGATTTTCTATCTCAGAAAGGCTTCCTTCGTTTTGTTTGATGTTGACTAGAAAATCGTAATAACTATTTTTCTTATTGGCAACCAGCAAAGGATCAATTGTGTGTTGCTCTTCGAAATCTTTCAAGTACGGTACCCGTCCAAGGCGATTATAAAGCAATTGGAATGATTTTCTTAATTCGTTCATGCTGTCCATAGAAGTTTGATTGATGGACGAGAAGATCTGTTGTTTGGCGATTTTTTCAAAGTTAATAGAAGAAACGCCTGAAATAAAATTCGTATCAAAGGTGTCTTTGCGCAAATTATTCTTATCTCTAGACACATCACCAGATAAAGCCATTGGAATCATGTAATTATTTTTGTAGTTACCAATAAAATCAATCACCGTGACGAATTCTTTCGAAGGATCTTTTCTTAATCCACGTCCCAATTGTTGGACAAAGATAATACTTGATTGAGTGTTCCGAAGCATGACTACTTGGTTGATTTTCGGAATATCAATTCCCTCATTAAATACATCTACAGTAAAAATGTATTCAATCTCGCCATCTTCTAACCGTTCGACTTGTCTTTCTCGTTCTTCTAACGAGTGTTCTCCAGTTAAATAGGAACTAGGATGTCCTTTTTGTTGGAACAAAGCAGATAACGTTTTAGCTTCTTCTTTGCGGCTACAGAAAACCAACCCTTTAGGGATATTGCCAGAACATCCATAATAGTCAAGTTTTTCTAGCAAATAAGTGACGCGTTCTTCTTCAATCAAATACTTCAGATCTGTCGACTCAGAAATCAGTTCTCCATCTTTTACATAATCGGTTACTCCAAAATAATGGAAAGGAGACAGCATATCTTCTTCCAATGCTTCTTGAAGACGGATTTCATAAGCGATGTTGTAATCAAACAATTCAAAAATATTGAAGCCATCTGTTCGCTCAGGAGTTGCTGTCATGCCTAATAAAAAGTCTGGTTGAAAATAATTCATTACTCGATGATACGAAGGAGCGCCAGCTTTATGGACTTCATCAATTAAGATGTAATCAAAGTGGTCCTTAGCAAATTGTTGTAAGACTAGATCTTTAGAAATAGTTTGGATTGTAGCAAATAAATAAGTGGCTTCTATTTCTTTTTTGTTTCCAGAGAGAATACCGTAGTCTTCATTTTTTCCACCAAGGATCTTTTGGAAATCACTTTTAGCTTTATTCAATATTTGTTCTCGATGAACAATAAATAAAACCCTTTTAGGCTTAGCTTGTAACACATCAAAAGCGGATAAGTACGTTTTTCCCGTTCCTGTAGCAGAAATGACTAATCCTTTTTTAGCGCCTGTAGCTCGTAGTTCTTTAAGATTAGATAGAGCGGTTTGTTGCATGCTATTTGGCACGATATAGGAGTTCGACTCATCAATAAGAGTTGGGTCTTGGATAATGTTGACTTCTTTATAATAGGTTGTTGGTTGATAAGTCCGTTTATAGTTGCGAAGCCAATCATCATTTAATACTAGAGCCGCTTGCCATTCTTGTTCCATATGTAATTGAATCTCTTGGATCATTTGACCGTGGTCATAAGAAGTTAAGCGCACATTCCACTCATAGTTGACCTTTAAAGCGCTCATGGTCAAATTAGAACTCCCGATAATGAAAGAATGATATCCCGATTGCTTAAATAAATAGCCTTTGGAGTGAAAACCTTCCTTTTTGGAAATGCGAACTTCTACATTAGGAATTTTCATTAAGTCTTCAAAGACAGCAGGTTGATTAAAGGCTAAGTAGATAGAAGTCAAAATTTTCCCTTTGATTCCACGGAGATGAAGGTCGGCTAGTTGTGTTTTTAGTGCTGCAAGACCGCTTTGAGTTAAGAAAGCTACTGAGAAAAAGAATTCTTCGCAGGTATCCAATTCATTTTGTACTACATTCAGCATATATTGCTTTTTCTTTGTATCATTGATGATGATTTGAGGATCATATAAAGATCCTTCAGTTTTTTGATCTATAAAGGCTTTTTTTAATGAACGCTCTAACATATCTGTCATTCTACTATTCCCATTTCCATTAATTTTTCAACAGCTGGTATATCTGCTGGTGCCCATTCTAATTGATTTAATTCTTTAGGTTCTAACCACTCTACAGCAATGTGTTCAGTCAACTGTGGCGTCCCTTTTTTCAAGAAGCAAATAAAAGTGGTTAAGTGGACTAAACCAAAGTCATATTGGTAACTGGTTTGTTCAAACACATCAGGTTGTACATCCACTTCAATAAGGAGTTCTTCTTGAAGTTCTCGTATCAAGGCCTCTTGAGGGGATTCCCCAGCTTCTATTTTCCCACCAGGAAATTCCCACAAATAAGCTAGCGATTTGCTTTCGCCTCTTTGTGCACACAGGATTTTCCCGTTTTCTATTAAAACAGCGCCTACAACAGTAATTTCCTTCAATGGATTCACTTCTTTCTGTTCATTTCATATATCTATTTTATCATATTACTTTTGATCTTAAGTATGAAGCACTGAAATCAATTTAAATCAGACATACTTAGGGAAGAAAAAGTATGATTTATTGTTATACAAAGCTGTACTTCATGTTACTAAAATTAGTCGATATAAAAGAGAACACCGATGGAATTTGTATCATTTTCTATTGGCGTAAAGAAAATTACATATAAAGATGGTATAATCTTTATAAAATAAAAGACATAATCTTTCAATTTTACATCAGAGAATACTGAATCTATACGTTTATAGGACAAGATAAGTAAAAGATAAGGAGCTGTATTACCAAGTGAGTACATATGAGACAAAAAATATGGCGATTTCATCATTGCTAACAGCAATTCGAGACGGCAACATTGCCATTCCAGAAATTCAAAGACCTTTTGTATGGAATAACATAAAAGTACGTGATTTGATGGATTCAATATATAGAGGTTTTCCAATTGGTTTTATTATAACTTGGAAAAATGCTGATACTCGTTTAAAAGATGGCAGTATGTCAATAGGTAAGAGCGTCATTATTGATGGACAGCAAAGGATCACAGCCATTACTTCAGCTATGATTGGACAAGAAATCTTGAATAAGAAGTATCAAAAAAGGCGGATTAAGATCGCTTTTAATCCTATTGAAGAAAAATTTGAAGTTTGGACACCTGCTATTGAAAAAAGTAGCAAATGGATTCCTGACATCAATGTTTTATTTTCAGAAACCTTCAACCAATGGCAATTCGTCAATGATTTTGTTGGGAAAAATAGTGATGTAGATGGGAATCAAGTTGGGAATGTTCTAGCAAAATTAATAAACATGAAGAACATGCAAGTCGGTGTAATTGAACTCAGTAATGAGATCGAGATTGATGTAGTGACAGAAATATTTACACGTATTAATTCTAAAGGAGTTAGTTTGTCTCAATCAGACTTTGTAATGTCTAAGATTGCATCGAACGATGAATATGATGGCGTAAATATTCGAAAAGCAATCGATTATTTTTGTCATGCTATGGAAAGCCCGAAAGACTTTGCAAATATTAAAAATAATGATACGGAATTTGTTCAAAGCTCGTTATTTGATAAAATACAGTGGGTAGAAAAACAGAAATCTTACGCATATATACCAAAATATGCAGACGTAATAAAAGTTGTTTTTGCCTATAAATTCAAACGTGGGAAAATTGGTCAGTTAGTTCAGCTATTGTCAGGAAGAGATTTTGAATCTAAAGAAAATCGTGAAGAAATCGCAGAAGAAACCTTCTTAAAATTCAAAGATGGAGTAGTTGATTTTTGTAACAAAAATAACTTTGAAAATTATACGATGATTCTACATTCAATGGGAATTTACAATTTTAACTACATACGATCAATCAATTCCTTAAACTTTGGTTATGCTCTATATCTATTATTGAAAGAAAAAGGGATAGAAACAGAAAAAAGAGATAGAATCATACGTCGTTTTATTATGCTGTCTCTACTAACACAGCGTTTTTCAGGTTCTAGTGAATCACAAATGGATTATGATATAAGACGATTTAACGAAAATAATGCTGAGAAGCACTTATCAAATATTGAAGCAGCAGAATTGTCTGATGCATTTTGGCAACATACTCTTATTCAAAGACTGGAAACCAATCAAATAGGACCAATTCATTATATCTATTTGTTTGCTCAAATTAAGAAAAAAGATAACGGTTTTTTGTCAGCACCAATAAGTGTTCAATCGATGTTAGAAATGCATGGGGATATACATCATATTTTCCCTAAGAACTACCTGCGTAAAAATGGAATCAATGATAAAAAAGATTACAATCAAATAGCAAACTACGCTATGGTTCAAAAAGAAATTAATATTCGAATCAGTGATAAAGCGCCTAAAGACTACTTATCCTTATTACAGATGCAAAAAGATTCAGCGGAAGTTAAAGAAAATTTCAAGGAAAATGCAGTCCCATTGACGTTGTTCGATATGGACGTGAAGGATTATCATCAATTTTTAGAGCAGCGAAGAAAATTGATGGCAAATAAGATAAGAGAATACTATAAAGATTTATAGTTAAGAGAGTTCGTTTTTGAGTATAGATGATATAGAGAAATATACTCAAGCTACTTAATAAAAAGTTTTTAAATATGAATTGCTCCTGTTAAGTAGGTAAACAAATAAATAAAATATTTTTTGCCATGCATGACAGGTGTCATGCATGGCTTTTTGTGCAGATACAGAATAGTAAATGTTATTTTTGATATCAATTTTTTAGTAAGCTATGATGAAATTAAACTAGTATCATCAAAACTTTGATGGTCCATTAAAAGGAGCGTATACAAATGAGTCTGGACTATAAGGAGATTGAACGGGTAGTAGAGGCAGAATCTAACGCCGGTGAATTTGCTCAGGTAATGCAAGGACTCAAAAGGTTAGGTGTTCAACGATACGACTATTTTGTTGCTGAAGGGGTATATCATTATTATGATGAAAAGAGTTTTGTCGAGCTGAAAATGAATGGAGTACCAAAAGAAGTGGCTGATCGAAGCGATATTGAAGCCCTCAAGTCGGCTGTGAAAACCGCACAATCAGGAGCAATTGATTTTGAACGGTTTTGTGAGCTAGCTGGAAAAGCAGGCGTTCCATTTTGGACGAGCAATTTAGTAACGAAAGAAGTAACGTATTTTGACAACCAACATCATTTACTACATCTAGAACCAATCCCAGGAGTGTAAGATAAAAGGGATAAGTCTTATCAATTTGTGAACTGAATAAAAATAGTTAAATATTATTTCGAATTCGATATATTCGGTGTTGACTTACTTCTTTTTGTTTGTTAAACTTACTATTAATAAGTGCTAAACAAGCAAATAAACTTTTAAAGGAGATTTATACATGACTCAATTTACAGATTTAATCAAACAACGCCGTACGGCTTATGCAATTGGAAAAAACACGGAATTATCAAACAAAGAGATCGCTGACCGCATTCGCGAAGTAGCACAACAAATCCCAACGGCTTTCAACAGCCAAACAACTCGTTTAGTAGTTGTATTTGGAGAAGACAACGTTAAATTATGGGACCACATCTTAGACGTTCAAAAAGACGTTATGGAAGGCGACATGTGGGAAATGATGTCAGGAGTAATGCAAGGCGCTAAAGCTGGCGTTGGTACTGTATTATTCTTCGAAGACCGTGATGCAGTTACAGGAGCACTAGGCGAAAACGAACGCGCAACTGTATACAAACACCACCACAGTGCAAATGCACAATACGGTATCTGGTTGGCATTGACTGACTTAGGTCTAGGTGGAAGCTTACAACATATGAACATTGGCTTTGAACAAGGCTTTGACAAATCAGTAAAAGACATGTTCAACTTACCAGCATCATACGAAATGATCGCTCAAATGCCATTTGGTTCAATCGAAGCAGAACCAAATCCAAAAGAATTCATCGACAGCAGCGAACAAGTTCGCGTAGTTGGAGAGTAATCAAACGATTCGCTCTTTGATACTTAAAGCATCTGGCTCCTTTAAAAAGGGGTTCAGGTGCTTTTTTTCGTAGTCATTTAGTTAAATCACCCAGAGTTGACAGCACATAAGACTGCGCCTACAATCCGTGTAAGAGTTGCTTACATACTAAGTATTCATCTGATTCATTGAGGAGGAAAGATGATGGACTTCAACGATGTAAAAGGCGTGGTCAGACAAGGCGAACTTCCGATTGAAAGTGTTGAAAATCCTTATGGTGATTACTATATCGTCAAGATCAAAAATGATGCCGGATTAACATGGGTTCCGGGAGAACACGGCGTTTATACATTGCCCAACAAACAAATCGAAGGCAGGAAGTACCGCTTGTTTTCAGTAGCTTCGATACCAGAAGAGGGATTCTTATTGATTGGGACACGAACGGGAAAAGAGATCAGCAGTTTCAAGAAAGCGTTAGTGAGTATGCAGCCAGGAGAAAAGATTACGATACGAGGTCCATTTGGCTGGATGAAAGTGAAAGACGAGAAGTCTCCCATCGTGATGTTCGCGAGCGGAGTCGGGATAACGCCATTTCGTGCATTGTTGAAGCAGCTGGAATTCGATACTCGTCGTCCAATTGAAGTCGTTTATTCCTCCTCAAAATATTATCTCTTTGGTGAGGAAATTGAAAAGATTGTCCAGAACAATCCGGTGATCCATTTGCACAAAATGACCTCGCGAGAAGAAACTACTGCAAAATTGGATGAACTCGCTTTAAAATACGGGGATACCGCCTATTATTTCAATTCAGGATCACCTGCTGTATTGAAGTTCGTCAAAAAACGCTATCGAGAAAAAGGAATCTCTAAAAAGCGTATTGTTTCGGATACATTTTTTGGAGCGAAGTAACGAAACTTTCACTAGTTCTTTCTCTAAAAAAGATTATAATAACAGAGTAAGTACCGAAAGCAAATCAGCGATCAAGGAGATGGATTTCAGGATGGGACTAGAAGACAAAGACTTTATTTTGCGCCAAGTGCAAGAGTTAGCAGAAGGGATCGGCAAATTTCTTGGAAAAGAGTCGATCAAAGAATTGATCAATTACGATCAGTCACAAGAAGGCGCCTTGTCAGATGAGGATATCGAAGCGATTTTACTGATTACGACTATTAGGGATATCCAAGAGAGTGAAGGGCTGTCGGACGAAGACCTGTCAAATGAATTAGGTATGCCGGAAAACGGCTTAGAGAAGTTGTACAATAATGAGCGGTCCGTCACACCAGATGAACTTAACGCATTGCGAGATTTTGTGGAAGAGAAGGAAAGCTGATAGTAAGAAGACGCAGACGCAAGAGTAAAAGCACCATTCTATTGTGGTGCTTTTGATGATCCCGCTGGTAAAGTAAAACTAATACAAATAAATGAAAGCGGTATCTTGTCCGAGGGCTCAACAAATGTTTCAAAAAGAATAGAGCACCCGACAATTTTTGAGCAAGTATTGTCGGGAGAAAAAGTTCTGTATCCTATAGTATGTATACGAGAGGAGAAGAAAATGGACTGGCTGGAGAGAATAAATAGAGCAATGGACTATATAGAGCAGAATTTATCCGATGAAATTGATGGGAGAGAGGCAGCCCGACTAGCCTGTTGCCCTGAATATCATTTTCCCAGGATGTTTTCTGCTCTGACCGGAATATCACTGTCAGAATACATTAGAAGGAGGCGATTGTCACAAGCCGCATTTGAGTTGCAAAATGTTCCTGATGTTCGGATCATTGATCTTGCTCTCAAGTACGGGTACGACTCCCCAGATTCTTTTACTCGGGCTTTTAAAAGCCTTCATGGAGTTACTCCAACGACAGCCCGCAGCAAAGGGGTCGAATTAAAAGCTTTTCCAAGACTTTTCTTTCAAATGACGATCAAGGGAGAGAGTGAAATGGATTATAGGATAGAAGTGCTAGATGCTGATATTGAGATTGTCGGGGTCAAGCAAGAAGTCGTTACACAAGAGGCTTTTCATACTATTCCTAAATTATGGGAAGAAGCGACTGCTAGTGGATTGGTACCGCGTATCATTGAGATGTCTTGGGAAAATCCGCAATGCAAAATGGAAGGAATCTTAGGAGTATGCGGAAAACAAGCCGCAATAACAGACGAAAAATTTGATTATCTTATAGGGTGCCGCTATACTGCTGAATACCCTGGTGACATGGAAAAAACAGTAATCCCTAAAAGTACTTGGGTTGTCTTTCCTAATATCACTGAAGCTTGGAAACGCCTATATACGGAATGGATGCCGACTTCCGGTTACGAATTAGCAGATTTGCCGTGTATTGAGAATTACTTGGCTCCTGACAGAGTTCCAAATAATGAGCTTTGGGTCCCTGTAATAGCAAAGTGATCCATGATTTCAAAAACTATGTTCACAAAGTTGCGAACAACTTTTCCATCATCTGTTTAAATCCATCAAAACATGCTATAATGAGTAGCTTAAGATCACTACGATAGTAATAAAGAACGGATGCCGAAAAGCCTCCGCTAGTGATATATATGGAGGTGTAAGAGAATGCAAAAACGATGGACGATCGGTGAAATCAAAAAGTTTGTTGAAACCAATTCAGACAGCAAATTATTGACGACAGAATACCAAGGCTTTTCTCAAAAGTTGGAATTTGAATGTGCATGCGGCAATAAATTTGAAAAGACTTTTAAGAAATTCAAAAACAATCACCAACGCAAATGTGATGTTTGCCAACCGCCAAAAGCTTCACGCTAAAGCATAAATAAAAAGCCGATTTCTCTTTAAGAGAAGTCGGCTTTTTTAGCATCATTAACTAGTAATTTTATTATTCTTTGTAGATAATTTTGCAACAATAAACGGTGTGATAACACTTGTGGCAACTACGACCAGCAATACTTGAGAAGCTGCTGCAGATACGTATTCACCTAAAACCTCTGGATAAATAGCACCCAATAACCCCGCACTAGAAACAGATAATCCGGCAACTGTCATAAAAGTCGCGCCGACTGAACCGTCGTTTTTTAATACAAATTTGTCAATAAGAAGCATAGTGATATTGATAGCGTAAAAGACGATAGCCAAGATCAATCCGCCGCCTCCAGCTTTCAAAGCGTCGATTAGATTCAATCCATAACCTAAGTTCCAGCCCATCAAACACGTCAATGCTGGTAAAGCAGGCATGAAGAATCCTTTAAAATTTGCATCCAAATTTCCAAAAATAACTCCAGCAGCCATTGGGATCAGTGTACTGATGACTGGTGTCCAATCCATTCCGCCACCACTGGCGATTCCGTACACGATCATCGGTACAGCTGCAATACTGAAAAGCCCAGTAACGCCGTATACCGCAGTATCTTGCTCGCTTCCGTATTGCTGCATCAAAGATAAGTAAACAGCTGGATTGATTGAGCAAATAGTGATCGTAAAAGCTAATGCACTGATACCTAAAACGCCCGCTTGTCCAAAAGTTGAAATGTATAATAAGCTGATTCCTGCTCCGATAATAAATTTCGCTAAAAGCAGAACACCTTGTCGTTTTAAGGCATAGCTGATTTTTTTGAGGTCGATCCCGGTTCCGGAACAAAAACAAATCGCTCCAATAATTCCATTTGTACCGTCTCCTCCAAATATGTGCTGCGTTAAGCCGCCGATTTGGAACAAATTAGGCCAAAACGCATAAATAAAAGCACTAACCAACATCGGTACCAAGAACGTACCGGCTGGGATTCTTTTGATTGCATTTAACATAAATTTTCCACTTTCTTTTTAAAACTGTACCTCACAGCTAATTGTCCATTGTGTAATATACTAGTATAAATTGAAAAAGAAAGCCAATTTGTTATGAGAAGCGATGAGTGTGTTTATAAATTAATCTTCCATACTAATTGTAACATCGAGCTTGAGGACTGAGAAACCATACGCGCTCCGTATAGTCTTTGATGATAATATTTAGTGGAATGTTAAAGGATATAAAAAATGACTGCCTCGAAATGAAGCAGTCATTTTTCGTTATCTAGTTGGACTCCGATTTTGAGTAAAAGCTAAGAAAAAATTTTTGCATCGAGAGCATGAATAGCACAAAACTGATTAAAGAAATGATCATGCTCCATGCCGCATCATCAGCATAAGACATTGTTGCAGCGAAGATCATAAACGAAAGGATAGCTAAAACGATCCATTTGATTTTTTTGTTCATAAATAAAACTTCCAATCTAAGATTTAGCTTTTGTTACTGCTTTTTCTACAAGGGTATGTACAACCAAAATAAAAAGAAATAGAAAAACAATAAGCGCTAAATAATTAATTATTTTATTTGAAATTAACGGGTCCAGAAAATAGTTGAAGATAAGCACTCCAACAAAAACACTGAATCCATATGTAAGGGCACTTTGTAGGTCAGACAAGGGTATTCTCCTCTAAATAACTTTTTTTATAGTAAATTAACTATAGCAATAACTATAGAACTTTAAAAGACTTCGATTATAAACATAGTTATATAGTTACTAGAAATGATAAAGAATAATAAGTGGGATCAAAAACAAGTGAAGTTTTGAAAGCGATTAAAAATCCCTGTGTTATAATTAGCTCAAACAAACGTTTTCAAAATATTAGACTTTTGTATTAAAGTTTAAACTATTTAATAACTACAATCTATAGAGAGGGATTATTCTATGTTGATCAGAAAAGCGACTTACGATGACATCAAAGGTAAGGCTAAAGTAAATGTGGATTCATGGAGGACAACTTATAAAAACATTATCCCTGAAACATATCTGGATAGTATGAGTTATGGTTTAAGAGAAAAGTCTTTTCAAAAGGCATTAGGTGATGAGCAAATCATTGTGTATGCAGCAGAAGAGAACGAAGAAGTAGTCGGGTATATTACAGGTGGAAAAAATCGGGAGATAGAAGAATTTCCAGCGTATGAAGGGGAATTATATGCGCTCTATATTTTAAAGGAGTTCCATGGAAGAGGCATAGGAAAAGAGTTGGTTTCTAAATTATTCGGTGAACTGAAAGCACGTGAGATACAACATGTGATGGTTAAAGTGCTAAAGGGTAATCCTGCTAAACTCTTTTATCAACGATTAGGTGCCAAGTATGTTGATGTGACTTGTTTTGAAATTAGTTATAGTAAATTGGCGGAAGAAGTTTATGGGTGGGAAAGCGCACCATTTGACATCAAAAAATAATATTTATAGGAGTAGATGATGAATAATATACTTGCATTAGCAGCTCTCTTAATGATTTCTGTAGTAACGGTCTCTCTTGCTATAAGAATGGACAAACTAGAAAAAGACATCCTTAATATGAAAACAAAACTGAATAGGATTAGTGAGCATATTGGTTTACCTGATCCAGTAAGCGATGAGTTGAAAATAGTTCTTTTAGAACTCGTCTCAAAAGGGGAGGCAATTAAAGCTGTTAAAGAATACAGAAAGGCTACTGGAGCAAGCCTGCTCGAAGCTAAACAATACGTTGATGAGTTAAGCAATTTTAAAAATTAGACTTAGGGGGATAAGAAGATGAAACAAATGCCATTTGAACCGCCGGTAGATCACTATGATGAAAGAATTGCAGCAGTAGACGAACAAATTTGCCAGTTGATAATACAGCGGAAAGAAATCTCAAATAACAATCCAGGATTTCCAACCCAGCAATATATCCATGACTGGTCAAAAAAATACGGTTTTTACGAGGAATTCTTAAATAGTGTTTTTTCCAGTTTTTTATATGAAGAAATACACAGACCTGCTGTAGAGCCAAAAGGTTTTCTTAAAAATATCCCTATTTTAAAGTCATTTGATAAAAACGACGAATTCTATACGGTAACTTTCGTGCGTCAATTTGAGAATGCGAGTGTGGTCCATTTGAATATCAACAGCAACATTACTGATGACGACACGTCTGAATGGTATCAACGAGATCTGAGTCATTTTGAACTTTCAATTTTGGGAGAAGACGGCATTAAATACGATTGCCGAAACGAAGGTGGCGGCGGAACTATGGGAAACGAAACTTTTACCTTTGTGGTATCTCCTGCTCTGCCTGACGATAAATCTGAGTATCAATTGGTTTTTAAAGAATACCAAACTCCGTTTCAGAAGGAAACAGGGGTGGAGTTTACTTTCTAAATATGTTAGTCAGAGAATTATTAGAAAATTGATGAGTTTATGGATAGGACAAAAAAATGAAAACACGGACATCTTATAGCATGTTGTTTCTTTCTCTTTTGTTGCCAGGATGCAGAAACGAAAGTGAAGAATCTCATAACAAATCAATTCAAAACGAAGAGGGTACTCAAGAAGAAATTACTAACGTCAAAGGCGAGGAAGAAGCAGAAGTTGACGATGAAGGTACTAATAATGAAGAAAAAACTATAGCTTATACATACGATAACTTCAAAGGAACGTATGCCTTTTTTGAAGACGTTCCTTATGAATCGCCTATTCAATATGCCTTTACATTCATGGACGATTACTATGTAGAAGGCTTAAAAGATTCCAGTTATTCTGTTAATGAAATTTCAAACAAAGAAGTAATAGAAAATGTGCTGCAATTTGATTATTTCGCTCCTGAAGGCGGTGGTAATGGAGCTGTAAATGGAAATCTAGAACTTGAGTTAGTAGAAAAAAATAGTGAACAGACTCTGTTTTTTCCTGAAACAGGCAGCGTAATTTACCCGATTACAGAACAGGATCTTATTGAAGAAGGGTGGAAATGGCCATCAGAGTTAGAAATTCTTCAAGCTGAAAAAGAGACACAACAAGAATCTGTAGAAGATTCATCAAGCTCAGCAGATATTATAGAAGCCTATAACGAATTGGATATTGCTTTAAAAGTATTATTAGCTGCGACAACAGTAGACGAGAGAGCCATGACACCAGAACTTTTAGGTTTCAATTTATATTATAATTTTGATGGAGATACTTTACTGGTGAATATTCATTCGGGAGCAGGTGTAGGGCATCCTTGGTATGCTATTAAATACGATAAGGAAACAATCACACCTGTTGAAGGAGTCGTTTACAATGGATCTATGGGTTATGAAGATGCTTCTGTTGACCCAACGTCCGTATCCAAGATTGATTTATACAATCGTTATATCGAATCAAAGCAATCATATGATTTAGCTGTAGAGAATAATGTAGAATATCCAGAAATGACGTTATCTGAGTACGAAGACATGCGTTCTGAAATAGAATAATAAGACGTTAATTATAAATCCGTACTTTTTGAAGTAGTGCGGATTTTTCATTTGAATGTCTATTTAAGATGTAGTCAAAGGCAACACAAAAAGGAAGCTTGGTTTGTGGTCATCTTTATGCAGTCTAGAAGTCTAGATCAATAATGATTTCTGAGTTTTTTTGTTTACTTCTCCACACATTGTAAAAGAATTCCAATCTGCTATGATTAGAATGTCTAAAATTAATCATGAAATTAATTTTTCAAGTATCAATGGAAAATTTAAACTATCAAATAATTTATAGATTACAAATAGAACGGAGTTTTTACTTTTGTCTATTTTCATGGTCAAAACTTAAGGATTAAGACAGATTGTTTTGAAGAAACTGATTTTAGTAGCACTAGTAAGAAAATGCTTGAACTTGCATTTAATTTATACAATGGCAATCCATCACCAGACCCGCTTAGAATATTTAGTGGACTTGATGATAATAACTTCCAAATCTGCTTAAACGCTATTTTATTACGTTTCAGCCGATTTGACACACTTGAAAAATAGGGCTACTTCTTTGTAATTAAAAGGTATAAATAATAGTTTTCACTCAAGAGTGGTCTATAAAAAAGAATATTAGATTTTTATCTACAGAAAATTGGAAAGATATAAAAAAATAAGTGCTACTTTCAAAGTGGCTCTTATTTTTTTTATATCTTATTAGCTATACGCTGAAAAAATTATATTGATTTTCCAGATTTTGTGAGTGAAGTAGTAAATAAAACTATTCTAAAAAATTGGGCGTCACACATTATCGTATTGCTAAACGATGTATTTATGCAAACGCGAGTTCGTTATTTCTTTACATATCGAACATACGTTCGTATAATAGGGTTAAAAGAGAACAAGAAGGTGTTTAAATTGGAGAATAAATCGAAAGAGAAAAATAGACTAATCAATCCAAATACCACTGGTTATAGAGATAGGAAAATGGCTAAGTGGCAAGGTTTGATACTGTCGGAGCATAGTGAACTCATAAAAGAAGAAAAACGTAAGCGTGAAAAAGTAATTATAAAAAAAGAGAAACAAACTGTAGAAGTTATCTATCACTTAATAGATAACTCTTATAGTCAAAAAAAAGTAATAGCCATTCAATTAGACTGCTTATTTAATGGTAGATATGAAGATGATATCGTAGGCGTCGTTGCTGGTTACTATGAGAATTACGTTTATATACAAACGAGAGAATCAGGAATTGTAGTGTGTGAGTTAGATTTGATACGAAATGTGGAAGAATATGAATCGACTAAATGGTTTAGAGTATAAAATGAGGAATGAAGTGGGGTGCATGAATCATGATCAAGATGGACTATACCTACCAACCAAGGCGCGATATTCTGTGCATTGACGTTAAGTCTTTTTTTGCTTCAGTGGAATCAGTTAAGCGGAAAATACATCCTTTAGACTCCTATATAGTCGTCATGAGCAACCCCGATTTAGAAGGAGGGTTAGTTTTAGCTGCTTCGCCACGAGTCAAAAAAGAATACGGCATCCGGACCGGTTCAAGACGTTTTGAAATACCAAAAAACTCAAAAATCCAAATTGTTGAGCCTCGTATGGCTTTATATATAAAAGTTAATCGGATGATTAACCAGATTTTTCAAGAGTTTGTAGCTGAAGAAGACATACATATTTATAGTATTGACGAAAGTTTTTTAGACGTGACCAAATCACACGCACTGTACGGATCAACAAAAGAAATAGCGCGAAAAATACAATTCACTATTTTTCAGCGGTTAAAACTAGTGACGGCGATTGGAATTGGTGATAATCCCTTACTAGCCAAGTTAGCGTTAGATAATGAAGCGAAAAAAAATAAGTCGCAAATAGCGGTTTGGCATTATGAAGATGTTTCAGAAAAGGTTTGGAACATTCACCCAATAACAGAAATGTGGGGAATTGGAAAAAATACAGCAAGTAATCTTTATCAATTAGGGATAGATTCTGTTTATAGACTCTCTCAGTATGATGTGAAAGCTTTGAAACGAATTCATGGTGTTGTTGGAGAGCAGCTCTTTTATCACGCTCATGGAATAGATCATAGTATTATTTCTGAAAAATATATTCCAAAGGCTAAAGGATTTGGTAAAAGCCAAATCTTAAAAAGAGATTATATAAATCAATATGAAATTGAAGTAGTTATCAGAGAAATGGCTGATGAAGTTGCAGCGAGGTTAAGAAAACATCATGTGGAAACAGGAGTTGTTCATTTATCTATAGGCTATTCTAGAGAGATATTAGATAAAGGATTTAGTCACCAAATGAAAATTTATCCCACCTCTTCAAACACTAAAATCATAGAAACCTGTTTACAGATATTCAGAACCTATTATAAAAAACAACCAGTACGTCAAATAGGAATACGATGCGGGAAAATTGATTATAAAAAAGAATTGCAGTTGAATTTGTTTGAAGACGCTGAAAAAACGATTCTTGCAGAAGATTTAGAACTAGTTGTAGATAGAATTAGAGAAAAATACGGTTTTAGCTCTTTAGTCCATGCAAGTAGCCTAACTAAAGGAGGGACAGCTATCCAGCGAAGTGGACTTGTTGGTGGTCATAAAGGATAGCAAAAGACATGGAAAAATTACACGAAATGATACAAGATTACGAAGAAAACAGAATAGTTTTAGAGGAACTACAAGAATTTATATGGGGTCTATCGGAGAGTATGTTAGAAACTATACCTGAAGATAGATTAATCTATTATTTATCTTTGAGTTACAAAATAGCTGTACAGGGTAAATAAGCTAACCACGAGACTTAATAGTAAACCAATAAACTACACGTTTAGTGATCATAGTATTGACATTTTAAAAAATGTGTGTTATTGTATCTTGACAATAGAATAGCAAAACTTATTAAGAGAAAGTGGAGGGAATTGGCCCGATGATGCTTCAGCAACCGACCTTAAGGGAACGGTGCTAAATCCAACAAGTGTAAACTTGAAAAATAAGTAAAACATTCAGGCGAACACTTCTTAATTACTAAGTGGCGCTTTTTTTATTGCAAAATAATAAAAGGAGATGTTGTTGTAATGGAAGTAAGTGCAGTTGAAGTTAAAGAGTATTTTGAGGATCTTAAAAAAGTCGTATTGGATCGACAATCCTATTGGGAGGAAATTGATCCAAGGCCACATGCTGTAGGTGTTTTAATCCGTAGGAAAAGATTGTCTTGGTACGAAGAAATTCTTCCTAAAATTGAAGAAACTATTGAAATGCTAGAAGATATTAAGGATAAAAGAAATTATATTGAATAAATCTGAAGAGAAACTAATGTACTTGTTTACAACAGTTTCTCTTTTTTATTTGTCTAGCTTAATTTTACAATCGGCGCCTATAAAAAACAAGGTAGGAGCGCTCAATATTTATACGTTAATAGTCATAAGTCAAACTATTGAATCTGATACTCAGGCTAATTAAAGATCAGAAGCAGATTCCTTTTACTATTCTTGATGGAATATAAATAAGAAAAAACATTATATTCTTAACTTATTTTTACTGTCCTGAATAATTCATAGCTTTAATTCTTTGGCACATTTTATTGAAATATGTATCACTAATATCCCTATCAACTGATTTTGACTAAAAAGTTACTTCAAACATTCACTGTTCAAAAATATTGAGGAATAAATTTTGGGTGTAAGGCATTTTGAGCATACTTCTCCCTGGATAACTTCCCAGTAAAAAAATCGTTAGATTGTTGGATTAGATCCATTGACTGGCTCGCCTCAGGCGAGCAAAGACCCTGTAGAATTCATTCTGATACACATGATAACTAGATAATTTGAGATAGACTCGTCTACCCGTTTGGACTAATTTCCCAGCAACTTTCAGAAACTTCAATCGAATAGAATGAATGGTCATTCCCTTTTGGACTTCTTCAAAGCCAATCGTTCTTAAGAAGTTGACTAAGTTGTAAGCTATCAAGCTGAGCATCATTCGGACATGATTCTCCAAAAAGCGAGGACTGTCTGTTTTGTCAAAGTAAAAGCCAGCTTTCGCTTCTTTAATGAAGTTCTCCATTGTGCCACGTTTGGCATAGAGAGAAAAGATGGTATCAGGAGAAACATTTTCTGATAGATTCGTCACGATAAATTCATGTCGAAAGAGTAGTTCGCCCGCTTCACGTGTTGAGCGTATACACACGCGACGACTTTGTGACCAGGATTGTGCTTGATAAGTGGTCGAGAAGTACTGAACTTCTCGTTCTTCCCACTTTTGATTATCGCCATAAAGTACTGATTTCTCAGCTATTTGACCTAGTCTACGATTATTCTTCAGTCGAATAACATAATGACTCTTTTTTGATTCACACGAATCATACACACCAGGTGTAGCGAACCCGCTGTCTCCACGAACCAAGATGTCAGTGTTTGGTAGAGAGTGATTATAGTGCTCTAATAAAGGTGTGAGAAACTCCTTTACGCCTTTTGATGTATATTGATTTCCTGAACGTAGTTCAGCTTTTAAGAAGTCACCAGTCAATCCGTCAAAAGCTACCAATGGATGGTAACCATAGGTTTGGTAGTGTGTATTATAATCCGTTTGTTCTTGGTGACCAAATGTATCTGAATGGGTCGAATCTAAATCAATGATTAATTCCGTATCATTACGGATGAGGCGTGCTTTATCGATAAGTTCTTGGTTCAAAGCTTGAAGTTCATGGATATTCTCCTCAGATAGTCGATCTAAAAATCGGGAAAGTGAAGATTGAGAAGCGAGTTCTTTCCTATCTAAAACAGCTTTAAACACGGGATCTTGTCTCAGGAGATTAGCTGCAGAATCAGCTGAGTAACCAGCAATTAATTGCATAATGAACTGCTCAAGTATGGATAAGTTGTCATGAGTAAAATACGCTCGTTCGTCTTCAATGTGAATGTGTTGCTTAGCCAGTTCAGAAAAACCAAAGATGTTCATCAGCTCTTTCACTAGGACGAGACCCGAATCACTCGATAATTGACCACCTGTATGAGAAATAGTGATATTTGAATTGAATTTTACTTGGTTTTTGTGTAAGCTAGTCATGAAAAGAACTCCTTTCCTTTGGTTGGTTTAGTCACTTTAACCATAGCAGAAAGGGGTTCTTTTTTCATCACTTAACGGGTGAAGATGAAAAAGTAATTGTAAGCTGCCGTGAGGCAGTTTCACATGGTTTTAATTAAAAGTATGAATTATTCAGGAATAATATCATCTTTTGATTTAGGAGAGGTTTGATTTAATAACTCACTAGGCATAAAGGCACTTAAGCGCCAAGATAAATTGTTTGACTTTATAATTCGCTCACATTACGATGTTGTTAAAGAGGAGGTCGCATAAATGACAAAACAATTATTTTTAAAAGGACTATTAACGGTTTCTTCAATAGCGCTTCTGAGTGCTTGCTCATCTGAAGAAAACGATACTCCTAATTCAGATTCTTCAACTATGGAATCCAGTATGAATATGGAAGAAATGGAGGGCATGGAACATGATGATTCAGGAGAAATCCCAGAAGGACTAGAAGAAGCCGAAAATCCGACGTATGAAGTGGGTGAAACAGTTATTCTTCAACAGGGACACACGGAAGGCATGGAAGGGGCTGAAGCTACTATTGTAGGCGCCTTTGATACAACAGCCTATGAAATCTCTTATGATCCAACCAATGGAGGAGAACGCGAGGAAAATCACCGTTGGGTCATCCACGAAGAAATTGCTGATGCAGGTGAAGAGCCCTTCGAACCTGGAGCAGAAGTGACGCTAGAGGCTAAACATATGGAAGGCATGGAAGGAGCAACTGCTACAATCGAAGACGCTGTCACCACAACTGTTTACATGGTAGACTATCAGCCAACAGATGGTGGAGAAGTTGTTCGCAACCATAAATGGCTTACTGAAGAGGAATTAGCTCCAAAATAACTAATTTGAGAAAATCATTTATATAAAAGATACGATTTTTCAAGTTTGTAGAAAATAATCAAAGTTTAAATAGAACCATTGTGTAGAGATGCTTTAAGCATTTTTATACAATGGTTCTTTTTTCTAAAATATAAGTATTTAGGTTAGTCATACTATGTTAGAGGTAGCCAACACTTCTTTTTATTTTACTCTTGATCCAGCCGTTTCTTCTGACAATGGGTAAATTTATTTTTGATGCAACCTAGATAGCGATAATGGAGCGGGACGGGATTCAATTAGTAAAAATAGTAGCACAGTATGATGGCGAACACGGTTTTTTAGAGAATTAAGTACAATAAAAATAAGTTGTTGACAAATTACATTTACACATGTAAACTAATCCTGTAATAAACAATTTACGAATGTAAATGAGGAGGGTGAAAGATGGTTGCTACAGTCTTACCGCCCCACGTAACGGATGCTGAATGGGAAGTCATGCGTGTGGTATGGGCAAATAAAAAAGTCACCAGTAAAGAAGTTATCGCTATTTTGGAAGACAAAATGAATTGGAAACAGTCTACAATCAAAACGCTATTAGGCCGATTGGTAGAGAAAGGTGCATTGTCCACTGAGCAAGAAGGGAAGAAGTATATCTATTCCGCAAAAATTGAGGAAAATGAGACCATAAAAGATTACACAAATGATGTTTTTAGTCGGATTTGCAATAAAGAGGTAGGTTATGTAATTGAAGGTTTAATTGAAGATCACATCTTGAGTTTCGATGATATACGACGCTTGGAAAAAGCTTTGGAAATGAAAAAAAAATCTGCTGTAGAAGAAGTTAGTTGCCACTGTGCGCCAGGGCAATGTGAATGCAATATGAAACACCATGGAATGAAGATGAGAGGAATGGAATAAAAGATGGAAAATAAAACATTTACCATAGAAGGAATGACTTGTGCTTCTTGCGCCCAAACAGTAGAAAAAGCGGCACAGAAGTTATCAGGCGTAAAAATCGCTAATGTAAATCTTGCAACGGAAAAAATGAGCATTCAGTTTGATGAGGCGTCACTTTCGGAGGCTGACATCCAAAAAGCCGTTTCAGATGCAGGATATGCTGCAATACCTAATACTGTAAGGAAGACTTTTAATCTTGAAGGAATGACTTGTGCTTCTTGTGCTCAAACCATTGAAAAAGCTACCCATAAACTTACCGGAGTAAATACATCGTCTGTAAACTTAGCCACGGAAAAAATGGTGGTAGAGTATGATCCAAGTAGGTTAAATATTTCCGATATCACTCAGGCCGTATCCGATTCGGGATATGAGGCACATGAAGAGATCGCAACTGCGGACACGGTGGACTTAGACCAAGAAAAGAAACAGAATGAAATCAAGAGCCTCTGGAAGAGATTTGTGATTTCGGCCATCTTTACTGCCCCATTACTCTATATCGCAATGGGTCATTTGGTAAAAGCGCCCCTACCTGCTTTTATCGATCCGATGATGAATCCGGAAAATTTTGCTATCATTCAACTCCTGCTGACGCTTCCGGTTGTCGTGGTCAATAAAAAAATTTACCAGACTGGATTCAAAGCGTTGTTTAAGGGACACCCCAACATGGATTCATTAATCGCTTTGGGAACAAGTGCCGCTTTCCTTTACGGTGTATTTGCCACGGTCATGATTTTCTTAGGAGAGGCATCTTATGCCAATGAATTGTATTACGAAACGGCGGCCGTTATCCTAGCATTGATTGTTCTAGGTAAGTATTTGGAAACCCTGACCAAAGGAAAAACATCTGAAGCCATTAAGAAACTGATGGGATTAGCACCAAAAACAGCATTGGTAGTACGAAACGGAAAAGAAACAGAAATTTCCATCGACGAAGTGGCAGTGGGAGACATTGTTGTTGTACGCCCAGGAGGGAAAATGCCTGTGGACGGTATTGTAACAGAGGGGTTGACGTCGGTAGACGAATCCATGTTAACTGGTGAAAGTATCCCCGTAGAAAAATCGGTAGGGGACGCGATTATTGGAGCAACTATCAACAAAAACGGTACGATTCATTATCGAGCCACAAAAGTTGGGAAAGATACCGCACTATCTCAGATTATTAAACTAGTAGAAGACGCGCAAGGATCTAAAGCTCCGATTGCTAAGATGGCAGATATTATTTCCGGTTACTTCGTACCAATCGTTATTGCGATTGCAATCCTTTCTGCGCTTGCGTGGTACTTTGCTGGACAAACAGGGGTATTCGCGTTGACCATAGCCATTTCGGTACTGGTGATTGCGTGCCCATGTGCACTCGGGTTAGCTACCCCTACAGCAATCATGATTGGAACAGGGAAAGGTGCCGAACATGGCGTATTGATTAAGAGTGGGACAGCATTGGAAACAACTCATAAACTGAAGACCATCGTTTTTGACAAGACAGGAACCATTACAGAAGGAAAGCCTAAGGTAACAGATATTATTACTGCAAAAGGGATCTCTCAAGAGGAACTCTTGATGTTGGCGGCTTCCGGTGAGAAAGGTTCTGAACACCCACTAGGGGAAGCAATAGTTAAGGATGCAGAAGAAAAAGGATTGTCTCTGAAGAAAACTGAAGCTTTTGAGGCGATTCCGGGTCATGGAATCGAGGTAAAAATCGACGGAGCTACCCTTTCGTTGGGTAACCGAAAACTGATGGATGAGCGAAATGTCCAACTAGGCAAGTTGGCGAAGGTATCCGATGAATTGGCTAGTCAAGGTAAAACGCCAATGTACATTTCCAGAGGTAGTGAAATTCTCGGAATCATTGCGGTCGCCGATACGGTAAAAGAGAGCAGCCTACGAGCCATTGAAAAGTTGCATAAGATGGGCATTGAAGTAGCCATGATTACTGGTGACAACAAACGAACGGCAGAAGCAATTGCAAAACAGGTGGGAATCGACCGTGTATTGAGCGAAGTTTTGCCGGAAGATAAAGCTAACGAAGTGAAAAAGTTGCAGGATGAAGGCAAAAAAGTAGGTATGGTAGGCGATGGAATTAATGATGCTCCTGCACTTGCGCAAGCCGATGTAGGAATTGCCATTGGATCTGGTACGGATGTAGCGATGGAATCAGCAGATATTGTCCTAATGCGTAGTGACCTCATGGATGTCCCTACGGCTGTGGAATTGAGTAAATCTACCATCCGAAACATTAAGGAAAACCTGTTTTGGGCATTTGCGTACAATATTTTAGGTATTCCCTTCGCGATGGGTGTAGTTTATGCCTTTGGCGGTCCATTGCTTAGCCCGGTTATTGCGGCAGGGGCAATGACTTTTAGTTCTACTTCTGTTTTATTAAATGCATTACGCTTAAAACGATTCAAACCATCTGTCATGAAATAAAAAATGAGGCTATAAGATGAGCATGAATTTAACGGTTAAAGGAATTACTTGTTTGACTTGCTTACAGTTAGTAATGGAAAAAACGGGACAACATCCATTGGTTGAAAAAGTAAAAATTAATAAAAGCACTAAAACGGCTCTTATCCAAGCAGAAAAACAGGCAAATCAAGAAGATTTTCTAGACGTATTGTCTAGTACACCAGATATTTTGACAAGCGTCAGTGAATCAGCTAACTGTCATTGCTGCACAGAGTTTTATTTTAACCTGGTGTTAGACTAAAAAAACGGTTTAAAACTTCTTCTGAAAGAGTGAAGAAGAAATTAAATAAAACAATAAAGAAAAGAGGAAATAATGATGAAACAAGATATATTAGTAGAAGGCATGAAGTGTCAAGGATGCGCCAACACTGTAATAGATAGGTTTGAATCCTTGGAAGGAGTAGAATCAGCTTCTGTAGATTTAGAGAACAAAAAAGCTACTATTCAAACATCGGTTGCTATTGATAGAACAGAATTGGACTCTGTACTAGAAGACACAAAATACTTTGTAGCAGAGTAGAGCAGTTAGTAAATAGCATATAACTTAGAAAAATTTTAATAGGTTTGTTTTATGGGTCTCAGCTTTATCCTTTTCAATTAGACATTAGGATTATAAGCTGGGACTCTATTTTTTTAAGAGGTGCAGTTATCTATAGTATAATAGCGGTGTAAATAAAATAGGTTGATTGGTTGCAATGTAGCTGTTTATTTGGATTCAAACTCTATTCGGTGAACTTCAGTTTTATGACTTCATTAAAAACAGAGGAAAAAATGTAAATTATCCCTTTAGCGAAGGCACAAGGAGGAGAGATTTATGAACACCAAGCAGCATAAAGAAAGAAACAAAGCAACGGACCATAGCAAGATGGATCATGGTGACATGGACCATAGTAAGATGGATCATGGTGACATGGACCACAGCAAGATGGATCATGGTGACATGGACCATAGTAAGATGGATCATGGTGACATGGACCACAGCAAGATGGATCATAGTGACATGGACCATGGTGGAATGAACCACGGCGATATGGGACATGGCAATCACCACGAACACATGGTAGCCGATTTCCGGAAACGTTTTTGGGTAGCCTTGGTCTTTACCATTCCAATTACACTTCTTTCTGAATTCATGATGATGCTTTTCAATTATGAAATCAGTTTTGTAGGAGATAACATTCTACTGTTTCTCATGTCCTCTTTCGTCTTCTTTTATGGTGGAAAGCCATTTCTAACAGGTGCGTGGAGCGAGTTCAAGTCTCGCACACCGGGAATGATGATGTTGATTTCACTAGCCATTATTTCCGCATATATTTACAGTAGCTTAACTACTTTTTTCATTCAAGGAATGGATTTCTATTTTGAATTAGCTACGCTAATCCTTATTATGTTGCTAGGTCACTGGATTGAAATGAAGTCGCAGATGGGGGCTTCCCGAGCATTAGAGGAACTCATTAAGCTGATGCCCAAAGAGGCGCACAAACTTGATAAGGCAGGCAACATTGTCGAAGTCTCCGTCGAGGACCTGGTTCCCGGAGATCGCATTCTGGTAAAATCTGGTGAAAAAGTTCCCTTGGATGGAAAAATTTATGAGGGCCAATCTACCGTAGACGAATCCATGTTGACCGGAGAGTCCGTTCCAGTTGAAAAGGGCTCAGGATTAGATGCCATCGGCGGATCTATTAATGGTAGCGGAGTTCTAAAAATCGAAGTAGAAAAAACAGGTGGGGAAACGTATCTGGCTCAAGTCATTCAAATGGTAAATGCTGCACAGCAGCAAAAGAGCCGCTCCCAAGGACTCGCTGATACCGCTGCAAAATGGCTCTTCTATATTGCTTTGGTAATTGGAGTCATTACCTTTGTTTACTGGATATTCGCTGCGGACTTACAGTTTGCCTTAGCTCGAATGGTGACCGTATTTGTCATTGCCTGTCCACATGCTCTTGGATTAGCCGTTCCGTTGGTAAATGCTGTCTCTACCTCCATCGCTGCCCGTAAAGGCTTGCTTATCCGTAATCGGACCCAATTTGAAGATGCCCGAAGAATTGACCGGATTGTCTTTGATAAGACCGGCACTTTGACCGAAGGAAACTTCGGCGTAACAGATATTATTGCTACTGATGGGACCACAGAAGAGTCAATCCTTTCCTTAGCTTACTCGGTAGAGAGCCAATCGGATCACCCGATTGCGAAAGGGATTGTTCGCGAAGGGGAGAAACGGCGCGTCGATTTAAAATCCATCAGCGATTACCAGAATCTCACTGGAGAAGGCCTGCAAGCAATAGTAGATGGATCCGAGGTGGCAGTAATCAGCCCAGGTGGTATGGAAAAACGAGGTCTTGAATATGATCATGAGCGTTTTGATTATTTGGCTCAGCAAGGAAAGACGGTAGTTTTTGTGTTAAAAGATGACATCCTGCAAGGAGTCATTGCTATTGCCGATATCATACGGGACACTTCCTATGAAGTCGTTCGAGCCTTGAAGGAACAAGATATTGAGTCTATCATGATGACAGGTGACAACAAGCGTGTCGCTAATTATGTGGGTGATAAATTAGGATTAGCACAAGTCTTTGCAGAAGTACTCCCTGACGAGAAATCCAAAAATGTCCGGTCTTTAAAAACGGATAACAAGAAGGTGGCCATGGTAGGTGACGGTATCAACGACGCCCCCGCCTTGGCGGAAGCTGACTTGGGTATCGCCATTGGTGCCGGTACAGATGTGGCAATCGAAACAGCTGATGTAATCTTGGTGAATAGTAATCCGAAAGATGTGCTGAACATTATCAAACTATCCAAGGCAAGCTACCGTAAAATGGTGGAAAACTTAATTTGGGCAGTAGGTTATAACGTAATCGCCATTCCGTTGGCTGCAGGTGTCTTAGCTGATCAAGGTTTTTTGGTTACTCCAGCCATGGCGGCAGTGGTAATGTCCATTAGTACAATAGTATGTGCTGTGAACGCTAGACTCTTAAAAATTGATTAGTAGCAAAAGAATAACGTAGATGCAAAATGGCTCCTATCTTTTTCAGATAGGAGCCATTTTTAAAGATACGTGATTGTATTATTCGCTCACCAAGAGTAGCGATTCTTTTTTTGTAATAAAATAACCTATAAGGAGAAATACTTCAATCAATCCAAAGGCAAGAATAAAGCTATGCATAAAGAACTCAGCTGGTAACGCTAAAATGATAGAATCTGTTGCTGGATTGAAAAGCCAAGCATCGTTGTTAAAGAATACCTGATGAAATAACACAAACAACGTGTCAAAACTGATCAAGAGGGCAAAAAGTATAGCAAGTGGGATAAGCATTCCCCACTTAAAGTATCGATTAAGTTTCTGATATTGATTCGTTTTTTTCATATACCGTGAAAACCAGAAGACACAGATTCCAGAAACGATTAGAACCAGATAGTCCAGCATAAATAACTTCTTCACTTCAAAGAAGTGGAAAAGCCCACTAGCTGAGCTAGGGAAATTAGGCATGTTTAATTGGTTTATCCAAGGGAAGTTTAAGTAGTCCAATAAAATACGATAATTAGTTAATAGTTGTTCTTTTGGCATGTTGACGTATTCTGTTATATTCAAATAATTAACATCGAATGAATATAAAGGGGAAAAGTTAATAGTGATAGCTATTGCTAAGGATAAGATGAAAAGGGACAAGGCGATAAAACCAGAAAAGTGAATAATTTTTTGTTTCAAAGCAGATCAGTCCTCACCATTCGTTTCGATTTGAATTTGACTTGAGTATGTTTAAATCTTCTTTTAATTGCTTGTTTTCCTCTTCAAGAGCTTCCATCTCTTTAGAATTGTTTTTTGTATGACTGTGTTCCTTATGGTTGTGTCCTCCATGCATACCGGGCATAACAAACATCATGAGCATGTGTCCTACGACCATAAGCACTAAAAATAGAATTGATTCCATCTCCATTCCTCCTTTTTCTTTTTTTATTAGGCATCGAAATAACATATTGGCTATCGATAAGATAAAAAATACTGAAAATGCTATTTTAACTCTGGAAGTGACCGCTATTTTTTACCTTTCTGTAGCGATAATAAAGAAAAATTATGTAGATTTTATGTAGATTAAATAACTCCTGAATAATTCATACTTTTAATTAAAACCATGTGAAACTGCCTCACGGCAGCTTACAATTACTTTTTCATCTTCACCCGTTAAGTGATGAAAAAAGAACCCCTTTCTGCTATGGTTAAAGTGACTAAACCAACCAAAAGAAAGGAGTTCTTTTCATGACTAGCTTACACAAAAACCAAGTAAAATTCAATTCAAATATCACTATTTCTCATACAGGTGGTCAATTATCGAGTGATTCGGGTCTCGTCCTAGTGAAAGAGCTGATGAACATCTTTGGTTTTTCTGAACTGGCTAAGCAACACATTCACATTGAAGACGAACGAGCGTATTTTACTCATGACAACTTATCCATACTTGAGCAGTTCATTATGCAATTAATTGCTGGTTACTCAGCTGATTCTGCAGCTAATCTCCTGAGACAAGATCCTGTGTTTAAAGCTGTTTTAGATAGGAAAGAACTCGCTTCTCAATCTTCACTTTCCCGATTTTTAGATCGACTATCTGAGGAGAATATCCATGAACTTCAAGCTTTGAACCAAGAACTTATCGATAAAGCACGGCTCATCCGTAATGATACGGAATTAATCATTGATTTAGATTCGACCCATTCAGATACATTTGGTCACCAAGAACAAACGAATTATAATACACACTACCAAACCTATGGTTACCATCCATTGGTAGCTTTTGACGGATTGACTGGTGACTTCTTAAAAGCTGAACTACGTTCAGGAAATCAATATACATCAAAAGGCGTAAAGGAGTTTCTCACACCTTTATTAGAGCACTATAATCACTCTCTACCAAACACTGACATCTTGGTTCGTGGAGACAGCGGGTTCGCTACACCTGGTGTGTATGATTCGTGTGAATCAAAAAAGAGTCATTATGTTATTCGACTGAAGAATAATCGTAGACTAGGTCAAATAGCTGAGAAATCAGTACTTTATGGCGATAATCAAAAGTGGGAAGAACGAGAAGTTCAGTACTTCTCGACCACTTATCAAGCACAATCCTGGTCACAAAGTCGTCACGTGTGTATACGCTCAACACGTGAAGCGGGCGAACTACTCTTTCGACATGAATTTATCGTGACGAATCTATCAGAAAATGTTTCTCCTGATACCATCTTTTCTCTCTATGCCAAACGTGGCACAATGGAGAACTTCATTAAAGAAGCGAAAGCTGGCTTTTACTTTGACAAAACAGACAGTCCTCGCTTTTTGGAGAATCATGTCCGAATGATGCTCAGCTTGATAGCTTACAACTTAGTCAACTTCTTAAGAACGATTGGCTTTGAAGAAGTCCAAAAGGGAATGACCATTCATTCTATTCGATTGAAGTTTCTGAAAGTTGCTGGGAAATTAGTCCAAACGGGTAGACGAGTCTATCTCAAATTATCTAGTTATCATGTGTATCAGAATGAATTCTACAGGGTCTTTGCTCGCCTGAGGCGAGCCAGTCAATGGATCTAATCCAACAATCTAACGATTTTTTTACTGGGAAGTTATCCAGGGAGAAGTATGCTCAAAATGCCTTACACCCAAAATTTATTCCTCAATATTTTTGAACAGTGAATGTTTGAAGTAACTTTTTAGTCAAAATCAGTTGATAGGGATATTAGTGATACATATTTCAATAAAATGTGCCAAAGAATTAAAGCTATGAATTATTCAGGATAACTCCATAAAATCTACATAATTCATTGTTATATTGATACACGATAAAGGAAGAAATAAGTTGTTTCAAGCAGTCAATACTAACTATATACATAGGAGAAGGAAGAATGAAGAAAAAGTACCTCTTTCCTATAGCAACGACAATCTTTTTGATGACACCGATGTTTAGTTCTTTAGAAGTAAAAGCCGCTTCCGAAAAAACGGAAGAATTAAAACAACAAGAGCAAGAATTAGGTAAACAATCAGAGTTGCTAAACGAGGAAATTAAAAGTAAAGAACAAGAGATGGAATCTTTAGAAGAAAAAAAAGAGCAGATAGAAGGAGAAGTGGCAGGATTACAGAAGGATATTTCTACATTGATAGAAAAATTAAGCGCAAGGAAGAAGAAATGAATCAAATTGAGGAAGAGATTAAGAAACTGCAAAAAGAGACGGTTCAATTACAAGATAAAATTAACAGCAGAACCGCTCGTTTAGAATCCCAAGCAAGATCGGTTCAAACGCAGGCAAATCCTCAAGATATTGCTAGTCTATTAGCTTCTTCAGAAAACTTATCTGATTTTCTTGGACGTATTAATGTAATAGGTCAGTTGATGGATGCAAATCAAGATATTATGAAAACCCAAATAGATGATAAGCGAACATTAGAAGATAAAGAGCGCCAATACAAAAATAAACAAGAAAAAATGCAAGCCATCAGAAATCAGTTGGAAGTAGACCAAGAGAAATTGTCCACTCAACGTAGTACATTAGAAAACAAAATTATACAAATAGTCGAACAATACAATTTAACTGCTACTGAAAGAGAAGGAATTATTAACGAACAAACTATTATTGCAAAACAAACGACCGCTTTAACCCAAAAAATTCAAGAAAAAAATCAAAAAGTACAGGTTGAAAAAAAAGTTCAAGCAAACAAGGACTTAAAGACTGTTAATCCGCCAGAACCAAACAATGATAAGGAAACGAATGTTAACTCTAGATGGATTTTGCCAGCAAATGGAATAGTCACTTCTCCATATGGATGGCGGACACATCCCGTTTTTGGTAATCAGAGGTTCCATAAAGGCATAGATATTGCTGGAAGCGGATCTATTATAGCTTCGCGTTCAGGTAAAGTGATTACCGCATCTTACAATAACGGCTTAGGATATTACATAGAGATTGATCATGGGGATGGATATAAATCAGTTTATTCTCATCTACAACCGAATAGGTTGGTTTCATCGGGACAAGAAGTTGCTCAAGGGCAACCAATTGGAGTCATGGGGACAACAGGCGTTTCGACCGGTGTACATTTGGATTTTCAAATCTATAAAAACGGCTCGACGGTGGATCCTTCTCAGTACCTAGGAATATAAAAAATGAATCCACTCACAACCAGAAGATAAATATATATTTATAAGGAGAAAAACATGAACATGACAACAGAAACAATCGATCGCGTCGCCTTTTCGTTTGGTCCATTTACCGTCTATTGGTATGGAATTATTATTGGTGTAGCTATGCTTCTCGCTATCTCATTAGCGTCAAAAGAAGGGAAAAAGAGAGGCTTTGAAGAGGATACGCTAATAGATATGGCACTATGGGCTATTCCTATTGGATTAATAGGAGCCCGAATTTACTATGTACTATTTGAGTGGGATTACTATATACAAAATCCCCTTGAAATCATCGCCATTTGGAACGGTGGTATTGCCATTTATGGAGGCTTGATTGCGGGAGGATTAACCGTTTACTGGTACGCCAAGAAAAAGGAAATTCCAGTTGCTTTAATGCTTGATGTATTAGCTCCATATGTTCTCTTGGCGCAGGCCATCGGTAGATGGGGAAACTTTATCAACCAGGAAGCTCATGGAGGAGAAGTAACTCGTACCTTTTTAGAAAACTTGTATCTCCCAGACTTTATCATTAACCAGATGCAAATTAATGGCGTGTACTATCATCCGACATTCCTATACGAGTCCTTGTGGAGCCTTTTAGGCTTCGGTCTAATCATTTTTATTCGGAACCGCAAAGGTTTATTGCGGCAAGGTGAAGTGGCACTTAGCTATGTAATCTGGTATTCAGTAGGAAGATTTTTTATAGAAGGCATGCGAACCGACAGCTTATGGATTGGTGATTTACTCCGGGTGTCACAAGGGCTATCTTTACTTCTATTTATTGGTGCCATCGGCATTTGGATATACCGCAGAAGGGATTACCCCGCTAAATCTTACTATTTAGAAGGATGGCGACTCAAAAAGGAAAAATAATAAATAGAAACCGGCATAGATGAATTATAGAAAAGGGAGTGTTAAGCATGTGGAACTGTGCGAACTTATTTACACAAGGAGGAATGGGTTGGATGATGTTGATGGGACTATTTTGGATTGTACTGATTGTTGTAATAGTGTACCTTGTTATTAAGCTCCTTTCTGACCGGACAGATAATCGAAGTGGAAAAGAGACTCCCTTAGAACTTCTTCAAAAAGAATTTGCTAGAGGAAATATCACGGAAGAAGAGTACTTGAAGAGAAAAAAACATTTGGAGTAACCTTTAAAAACAGAGGATAACAAATGAGGAGGTCATTCCCGATAAAAAAGTATCTGAAAATGGTAAAACCTTTTGATATTATTATTGTTTCTCTGTTGATTGTTCTTTCTTTTTCCCCAGTTGTGGTCTTTGCGATGAAGAACACAAGCAGTGAGAGCAGTGATTTGTATGCAGTAATCTCGATTAATGGAGAGGTAGTAGATCGGTTTCTCCTGACAGGAAATAAGGAGCATCAGCTCATTACCTATTACCCCGCCCCAGGACGGTATAATATTATTGAGATTGATGGTGAGCGGATTCGTAATAAAGAAGATAACAGCATGCACCAAGTTGCGGTGAGGACAGATTGGATTCAATCTCCTGGAGAAACCAGTCTTAACTTGCCTCATCGCTTGCTAATCGAAATTGTATCAGACAATCCAAAACAGACAGAGATTGACGTCCTGGTGCAATAATAGTAAAGATGGATAATATTATACTGCGTGTATGAGACTATGATTAACCACTCAAAAAGAGGCTGGGACAAAACCTAGTCCAAAAAAGCATCCAAAAAAGTCGTAATGACTTTTTGGATGCTTTTTAATACAAAAAGAAACCCCTCTGCTATAATGTAAATAACGACAAATACAATCATAGGAGGGATTTCTAATGTACAAAAACTATACCATGAATCAAACGAGCTTGCCACTAGAATGGTCTTGTTTCTTGCCTTCGACTCACATTATTTTTGAGATTCATGAGTTTATTGAATCTAGGGACGATAGAGTATTTACTCTCTTTGAGTCTTCCGATGGAAGACCAGGTTATCATCCGCGACTGCTAATAAAAGCTTTACTCTTTGCTTATTCTGAAGGGGTTTATTCGGGGAGAAAAATAGAAAAAATGATGACAGAAAATATACCCATGATTTGGGCAATGAGCAGTGAAATCATTTCCTATCGAACGATCAATCGATTCCGTGCTTCGGAATATTGCCAAAAATTATTACCGGAACTCTTTGTTGATTTTACGGTTAAGTTAAAAACAGAAAATTTTATCACGATGAACGAGCTATTTATTGATGGGACTAAAATAGAAGCCAACGCCAATAAATATTCTTTTGTATGGAAAAAAGCGGTCGATAAATATGCTGATTCTCTTAAAATAAAGACAAAACAATATTTTCAAGATGAAATTCAACCGATGGTTGAAGAATGTATGCACATGGATGATGTAGCCGAATTATCTATTTCTGACTTGGAAAACATTGCTACTTTAATAGAAAAAGAAATCACTGAATTAAGCGCGGATATTGAAGAAAAACCTATTCAAGGTAAGAATCCCAAAAAGCAAAAAAGACGACGTTTGAAAAAACACTTACGCAAACTAAGAGATGATTTTTTACCCCGTAAGAAAAAATACGAAGACTACGATCAACTATTTAATGGACGGAATAGCTTTTCTAAAATCGATACAGATGCTACTTTTATGAGAATGAAAGACGATCATATGATGAACGGTCAATTGAAAGCTGCTTATAATATCCAAATCGGTACAGAAAACCAATTTGTACTAACGTACGATATCTTTTCAAATCCGACGGATACACGGACACTCATTCCATTTGTTGAATCAATCAACCAATTACCACAAACCATTGTTGCTGATGCAGGTTATGGGAGTGAAGAAAACTTGGATTACTTAGATAGTATTGGTGTAAACCACCTCATAAAATACAATCTCTTTGATAAAGAACAAACACGATCGTATAAAAAATCTCCAAGAAACCGAAAGAATTGGTCGTATCATTCCGAAGGAAATTATTTTACGGATCGAAACAACAATCGCTTTGACTTCAGCCACATCAGTCACAGGAAAAACCGTAGTGGCTTTTGTCAGGATATTCATGTGTACAAACCAGACTACCCTGAGCAGACTGAACAAAAAACATTCCATTATAATTGGCACTATGAATCACTAAAAGAAATAGAATCCAACAAGCTTTTATCTCCTGAAGGTTCTAAGATTTTTGCGAGACGCAAAATCGAAGTGGAGCCAGTTTTCGGGCAGGTAAAAGCTAATTTAGGTTTCGCCCGCTTCCACTTACGTGGAAAAGAGAAAGTAAAAGTCGATATCGGCTTGGCCTTTATGGCCAATAATTTCAAAAAATATAGAAAAATGAAGATTAGCTGAGCTTAAAATCTTACAGATATATTTGAAATAGACAAAAAACGGTAATTGCATTTTTGCAATTACCGTTTTTTCAGTTACCAGGAGATTTTGTCCCAGCCTCTTTTTGTACGCTTCTATTTATTTTTAGGAAGAGTAATCGTAAAAGTTGTACCCTTTCCATAGACACTATCTACAGAAATAGTACCATGATGGGCATGGATAATACTTTTTACAATGGAAAGCCCAATTCCCTGTCCACCCAGCTGACTATTTCGAGATGGTTCCGCCATATAGAAACGTTCAAAGATTTGACTTACCTCGTCCGGAGGGATTCCTTGTCCATTATCCCCTATTCGAAAGGAAACAGTGGCTCTACTTTGCGAAACATGAATGTCAATTTTCCCACCAGAAGGAGTAAATTTAATAGCATTGAATAAAAGATTGGTTATGACCTGATGCATTTTATCTCGGTCTGCGGAAACAAGAACAGAATTCCCACTAATGGAACAGTGAATCTGTCTCTCGATTAGTAACGCCTGAAAATTGTCCACAATTTGTTGGGATAGTTCCTTTAAGTCAAAGGTGGACTTTTGTAGCTGGGACTCCTGACTTTCAATCTCATTGATTCGATCGATTTCTCCAATTAGACGAGTGATGCGGTTCACTTCCTCATAACAACGGTAGAGACGCTCTTCTGATACTTCCCAGACACCATCTATCATGGCTTCAATATTTCCCTTTAACGTCGTCAAAGGGGTCCTGATTTCATGGGCAATATCGGAAGACAAACGGTTTCGAATCTCCTGCTGTCGTTGAAGTTGCAGTGAGAGCTCATTTACTGAATCTCTAAGATCGTCAATCTCTCGGATTCCTGATTCTTCCAAAGGGAGACTACTGTAACGACCTTTCGCAATTTCTGTGGTGAAATCATTAATTACGACAATGGGTGCACTTAGTTTTTTTGCCACTAGTACCGCAAAGATGAGAGAGATAAGGAGAGAGATAAGGGTCACCATAATCAAGATATTTCTCATATTGGAAATGAAGAAAGCTTCATGTTCCGTATAAGCGAACGGACCTCCGAACTGTATCTCTACCAAGCCCACTTCTTTGCTACCATTATAAAGCGGCATACGGGATTGCACATAGTCACTTTCCACATTTTCCATCATTTGCTCCATATACAGTAGATGATTCTGAATCTTGTCCTTGGCTTCTTTTTCCTCAGAGGGAGACGGGCTCCATAATAGCTGTCCATCTTCGTCATATATCTTCAGAATCACGGCGTGTTGAAGAGCATTTCGACCCAAACTTTGGATTGCTTGTGAGTCCTCTTCCCAGGTGTCATCTTCTCGATAAAGAGCCTCTAATTCAGAAGTGTATTCTTTTAACTCTGATTCCTGCCTTTCCTTCACGTAGTCAGCAAAATGGCTTTCCATTAAGTTCAATGTTATCCAGCTAACCCCCCCTAAAAGAATAAAAGAGAGAGAAATAAAGGAAAGGAGGAGTTGCCATTTTATCGTTCGCTTCATTTCTGACCACCAAATCGGTATCCCGTTCCATATGCTGTCAGAATATAGTGAGGGTTTCTTTTATCGTCCTCTATTTTTTGTCGTAAATTCTTAATGTGCGTGTCTATGATTCGATCCGTTCCGTCAAAATCTAGCCCTTTGACCGCATCTAGCAGCTGGTCGCGGGAAAATAATTGTTTAGGATGAGAGGCTAATAGGAATAGCAAAGCATACTCCGTGGGCGTAAGGTCGACCTCTAGGCCTTTCTTTAGTACTTGTTTCCTACCCGGATAGATTTCCAACAGGCCTCCCTCAAACGATAACTTTTCTTCTTGTGGTTCCGGTCGTGCACGTCGCAACACGGTTTCTACTCGAGCTACTAGTTCTTTAGGGCTGAAGGGTTTCGTCATATAGTCATCCGCTCCTAATTGTAAGCCTTTCAAGATATCTTGTTCTGCTGTTTTAGCCGTTAGCATGATAATGGGGACGTTGGAAGATTCTCTGATTTTTTGACAGACTTCGAGCCCAGATATGTCTGGAAGCATGAGGTCCAGGACGATGAGGTCCGGTATTATAGTTTTGGCTTTACGCAAGGCTTCTTCCCCGTCCATGGCTCGGAATACCTGATAATTCTGGGTAATCAAGTATGCCTCCACAATTTCCAAAATGTTGCTCTCGTCATCCACAATCAAAATCTTCATACATTTCCCTCCGTCTGTGCACTCTAAATCTTATTCTACCAAAACTTGTCCCATCATTCCATTGTCTTCGTGCTCCAAGATATGACAGTGGTACATGAATATTCCCTTTTCTGGAAATTCAACTTCAATCTCAACGCTCTCTCCAGGATAAAGAGCAATGGTGTCTTTCCAGCCTTTTTCATTTTCGGGAGAGATCTCTCCGTTCCGGTTTAGCACTTTGAATTGGACACCATGAAGATGGAAGGGATGAATCATGCCTCCCATCATATCGGGAGCATTGTCAATTTTCCAAACCTCTTTTGTTCCGACCTTTGCTCGCAAATCCATTCGGTCCATATCAAACTGTTTACCGTCAATCGCCACCATGTTCCCCATACCACTGAACGTGATTTCTTTATCTGGTGTTTCTTTCTCTTCTCCGCTAGAGATGCTATTCAAAGTATTTGGCAAAGGAGGAATATCTTCTGTTGTTTCCTCGGTCACATTAAGAGTCAGGACGGAAACATTTTCTTCCATTAGCTGGATGCTCTCTCCAATAGAGTAGCTGCTGAGATCGACAATAATTTCAGCACGTTCCCCTGGAACAAGCTGCAAACTTTCCATCGGAATAGGTTCATTCAGAAATCCGCCATCCGAAGTAATCTGATAGAAGGAGTTGCCATTTGATAGACGAAATTGGTAGTTACGGGCATTAGAGCCATTGAGGAGTCGCAGCCGAACTTTCTCATTCTTAACGTCTATATAAGGGTTAAGGGTGCCATTCACGACCAGTGTATCCCCAAATGTTCCGTCAGGGCTATAAGCTGTAGAATAGTTGAACTGGTTATTCGTCTCGAAGATACGATCTTGGACAATAAGTGGAAAATCATTGATTCCGTATTCCTTAGGGATAGCTAAATGATCGGAATTCTCGTCTTCGATATAGATAAGCCCCGCCAATCCCTGATAAACTTGCTTACCGGCATTCCCTGTAGGATGGGGATGGAACCATAAAGTAGCTGCTTCTTGCTTTACTGTAAATTCTAATTCGGCAGTCTTGCCAGATTCAATAGGAGTATGCGGACCTCCATCTACATTGGAAGGAACTTTCAATCCATGCCAATGGAAAGAAGTAGCAGTATTCAACTCGTTTTCCGTTCTGATAGTCACTCTTTGATTTTTGCGGATACGAATGACTGGACCAAGGAAAGAACCGTTGTAGCCGTATGTTTGGGTTGGCTTGCCTTCTTTCAGTTTGGTGTCGCCTTCTTGAGCAGTAATTGTATAGGAGATGCCACCATCTGAAGAAGTGTTGCCTTCTAGGACAGGAGGCAACACTAGTTCCTTAGACTCTTGGTTAGAAGGAACCAACTCGGTAGTCACTTCTCCACCCATACCCATGTTGTTAGTCATTCCCATCTGAGGAGTTCCATTTTCTTGGTTAGAACGAGTATTTGTTGATGGCATGGACATTTGTTGGATTAAGAGAAAAGATACAACGGCAAGTAAGAGTAAGGAAATTCCCAAAAAAATAGATATAACCCGCTTTTTCATAGTGCTTCCTCCTTGTTTTTCTTATCTGATATAGTTTACCATTTAATTGTGTAGGTTTTATGGATAAGGAGGGAGGCTTATTTTTTAAAATAGTATAGAAGACCGACCTCCTTAGGAATACTAATTAAAGCCTTCAAAAAACTAGTATAAACTTTTTGTTTTCTCTATATTCTCTACACAATGATGCGTTATCTTGATAGTATAGATTTATAGAAGCGGAGGGGTGCCCAGTAGTAAAAAGTAGTAGGTACTATTTTTTCGTTCAGCGCGCAAATCGACAATTCGTATGCTCTGTAAGGCAAAAATAACTAAAAAAGGATGGCTTTTGCTAACTTAGCTTATCTCTTAATCAAGTTAGCATAATTAGAAAGGATGTAAGCAAAAATGAATAAGAAAATAATTGGAACTGGAATACTTTCCCTTGTTTCTCTAACGATGATCTCCGCGTATACTCCAGTTCAAGTAGAAGCAAAATCGGAGGCCTCTGTTCAGGCACATCAAATGAGACATCATGAAAAGCATGGTCAACATATCAGCGAATATGCATCTCAAAATAAGGGAAGACGTACTAACCATCACGGTTTAGCTGTCAGTAATTACAACAAGCTATACAAATCCGGCATTATCCCCGCCGACATAGAGCCGGCCATGGATCCAACGTACCAGCCTGGTGAAGAAGCCGTCATTACGGAAGGCCATATGCCTGGAATGATGGGCGCTTCCGCAGAAATCGTGGGTGCTTTTGATACCTACGCGTATTCTGTAACCTACTATCCAACCGATGGTGGGGAACCGGTCTATGACCATAAGTGGGTTGTACAGGAAGAAATTGCAGACACCGGAGAAGAGCCTCTGGAAATTGGAACTGAAGTTACTTTGGAAGCTGATCACATGCCTGGTATGGAAGGGGCAACTGCAATTATTGAATCGGTAGAGGATACAACTGTGTACGTGATTAATTACCAACCAACTGATGGTGGGGAAGTGGTTCGAAACCATAAGTGGATGACCGACAGTGAATTAGCACCTGCTGGCGTCGAAGTAGAATCTGGTATGGAAGAATAACAAACGCGGTTGAGGAAGGATAAGAATAAAGAAAGCACACAGGCTAATTCATAGGTGAATAGCCTGTGTGCTTTTCTTTGATAGGATTTTTTGATAGATAGAAAGTAGAAGCAGCAGATGATTAGCATAAAAGAAGGTGGAGAGAAGATGGCCAGAGATACAGATACCAATTTGCGCAATAAGGTATTATATAGTATTTTTGTTCGTAACCATACCAATGAGGGAACATTGAAGGCGCTTGAGGATGACTTGGATCGTATTCAAGAGTTGGGCACTGATTATGTTTGGTTACTGCCCATCCATCCTATTGGGGAAGTAAACCGGAAAGGGGACCTGGGCAGTCCGTATGCCATTAAAGACTACCGATTCATTGACCCCACTTTGGGGACCGAAGAAGATTTTCGACACTTGGTTGAAGAAATCCATAAACGAGGGATGGGAATTATAATGGATGTGGTCTATAATCACACCTCCCCTGACTCCTTATTGGCCAAAGAACATCCGGAATGGTTCTACCAAGATAGGACTGGAAGTCCTACTCACCGATTTGTAGAATGGACAGATGTCATAGATTTGGACTACAATAATGTTCGTTTATGGGATTATCAAATCGAAACTCTAAAATATTGGGCAACTATGGTGGATGGATTTCGTTGTGACTGTGCTAGCATGATTCCAATCGATTTTTGGTTATTGGCCCGTAAAGAGGTCGAAGAAGTTAATCCAACATGTATTTGGGTTGCAGAAACCATGTATCCTGACTATATTTTTGAATTACGGGATGAAGGTTTTTATGCTGCTTCTGATAGTGAAGTCTATGCTGCTTTTGATGCCACCTATGATTATGATAGCCGTTATTTGATGGAAGGCTATCTAAACGGAATTGTCTCTTTTGAGTCTTTCCTAATGATTAAGCAGCGACAAGAGGTCCAGTATCCAGAAAATTATATAAAGCTTCGTTTTTTAGAAAACCATGATCAAAAGCGAGTCCAAACACTGGTGAAGAGTGAAAGAGCATTATTAAATTGGACAGCATTCCTCTATTTCGAAAAGGGAATGACACTCATACAAGCAGGACAAGAAAAAGGTATTCTCCATACGACAAGCCTTTTTAACAAAGACCCTTTAGTATGGGAGAAAAAAGAGGGAATTGATTTAACTTGGTTGTTCAAAAAACTTGAACAGTTAAAAGTAGAGCCTACATTCTCCTCAGAACACTACCACTTAACTGGTGACAAAGATTGTGCTAGTTTATACGGATATTACCAGAAGGGAGAAGAGAGATGGGTTGGCATTTTTTGCTTACGAGGTGCTGATGCCAGTATGTTCGTGGATATTCCAGATGGAACGTACAGGAATATCCTCAACAACGAGGATATATTTGTTGAGGAGGGGAGAGTGAGGATTCATGGTATGCCGCTTATTTTCAAAGCCAAATCCCCTCCGAAACGATCGGAGTTGGTCTACTCTCCATACAAGGAGCAAGTTAGTCTGTCAGTAAGGGAACAAACAGGCGTATAGCCACCGTAGTAAAGGAAGTTCAGCTTCTTGACAACCGCATAAATTTTCTATATTTATGGATAAACATTTAAAAGTTAGAGAGGAGGAAGAGATTGACTCGAAAATCCAGTAAGTTGGTCCCTGCACTTCGCTTCCGTTGTTTAACTGTCCTCTATGATCCGCTCATGAAATGGGCGCAAGAAGAGACATTCAAGAACCGTTTTATCGCGCAAGAAGAGCTCCTGCCTGACCAACGGGTTTTAGATGTAGGCTGTGGAACCGGGACACTGGCTTTAATGCTGAAAGACACACAACCGAGAGCAACCGTTATGGGGTTGGATGCAGATCCTGAAGTATTGAAATTGGCTCAAAAAAAGGCACAGAATAGTAATATAGATATCTCCTTCCATCAGGGACTGTCCTCCCACTTGCCTTTCGATGCTGCTGTATTCGACCATGTTTTTTCCAGTCTACTCTTTCACCACTTAACGTTGGAAATGAAACATAAAACGCTGCAAGAAGCTTTTCGGGTGTTGGCACCAGGCGGAAGCTTGCATATCCTTGACTTCGATAAGCCGCAAAGTTTCTGGATGCGATTGGCCTTCTATCCTGTTCAAGTATTGGATGGATTTGAAACGACAAGAGATCATGTCACGGGTATTATTTTGGAAGCGCTTCAAGAAGAAGGGTTTGAAGGTATCCGTGAAACAAATCAGTTTAATACAATAGTAGGGACTCTTCATATGTACTCTGCCGATAAACCTTACTAAGACCTTTTTTAGGAGACGTATTTAAATACTGGGGTCGAATACTATATTCATGACAAAGTGATATTAAGAATTATCTGGAACTTTTTGAAGTCCGGTCTGTTTTGGGATCGGACTCCTGAATTTTTCCCATTTCCGTCCATACTTGGTCAAGAACTGTTCTTTATCCGTCTCTCTTAAAGATCTCCATAATTCGGGCAGTACATCGTCGAGCTGATGAATGATGGATTGGCATTGTCCATTTCATTCAGGCTCTCCATGTCACGTTTTTATCTTTTAATGGTTCCTTCTCCGTAAGTGTGCCACATTTTTTTGAGCGCAATTCCATGCAGTTTCACTTCTTTCTTAGACCAGTCCAACATTGTTTCCAGAGGAATAAATCCATAGTATTTTACACAAGATTATGGGCTTGACTGAACTTGTAAAAGAAGCCCTCTAAAACAATTAAAATAAAACTTAGTGAGATTAATAAACGATTTAAAGACGATCTAACGAATAATTACTCTGTTTTTAATTTCTAGGACGGTCTACTTCTTTATTGTAGAACCGCTTCTCAACTATTGAAAAAATGGTAAACAGACATAAGTCTTTACTTGTAATTAATAAAAAATCGAAATGTTTGACAATGTAGATAGACAGCCATAAACTAAGAACATAGTCTATATCTATATCTGTTGTATTTTGCAAGACTTTTCTACACAACAGGAGGTGCGGATGTTTTTTTGGACTTTTTCAAGCAATTAAACCTAGTTTCTTTCTGTAATCAATCGGACTGAGACCGCCTAGAGACAATTTTATTCTTTTGTTATTGTACCAATGCAGGTAATCATCAAGTAGTTCAATGAATGCGTCAATTGAAATATTGTCCCATTTAAAGCCATAGAAGAACTCATTTTTAAGTCTACCGAAAAACCCTTCGCAAGCCGAGTTATCCGGTGAACATCCTTTTTTAGACATGGACTGTGTCAAACCGTTGGTTTTAATCCTTTCAATCCAACCTGGCCATCTGTAGTGAGCTCCGCGATCAGAGTGTATGATTGGCTTTGAATTATCAGCGAGTGTATCAAGTGCCTGATCAAACATACTATTAACGAGCTCCGCATTTGGTTGTGTACTGATAGTCCAACTAACTAAGGCCCCGTCAAAACAATCGATAATGGGCGATAGATAGACTTTTCCGGCGGGAATACGAAATTCTGTAATGTCTGTCAACCACTTTTTGTCAGGTGCTTCAGCTTTGAAATTTCGTTGAATAAGGTTAGGTGTCGCGGGAGTAATTTCACCTGCATATGAACTATATTTCTTTTTAGTTACTGAATGAACAATGAGTTTTTCTTCCTTCATAAGCCGTCTAACAACTTTCTCGGAAACAACAATATTTTGCTTTTTTAGAACGTCATGCATACGACGATAGCCATACGTACGACGACTTTCAATAAAAATATCTTTAAGCATTACCCTTAGATCAGCATATTTATCCGGAAGCTTAGCCTGACTTCTGTGGTAATAATAACTACTCTTAACTAAATCCAAATTCTCTAGTAAAAGTGCCAATGGATAAAAGGTTTTTAATGCATCAATCACTCTTGTTTTTTCCTTGTTGGAGAAATGTTTTGGATTGATGCCCCATTCTTTTTTACAAGTTCGGCAGACTTTTCCAAGATATCTTTTTCCATTCGTAGTCGATAAACTTCTTGTTTTAAAACATCAACTTCATTTTTCAACCCTTCTAGTTGAGGGCTATCAGGCATATTCGTCATATTAGGTGGAAGCTCCTCTCCGATGAGCTCCTCTTTCCAATCATAGAGCGTTTTACGGGTGACCTGCAGGCGCTCAGCAATTTTGTGGACAGAGGTTTCTCGGCTCACAAGATGGATAACGGCCTCTTTTTTCTGCTCTTGAGAATAGTTTAACTTACTTCGCCTGATTTTACGAGCTTCAGGTGCAAGTTCTTTACACCAATCGCTAAGAATGTTTCTATCTGGATAACCCAACATGCGAACAGTTCTAGAATAATTGCGACCGTATTCGATATAGTGATTAACAGCAAACTGCTTTTCTTCTTGCGTAAATTCACGTTTTCTTTTTGAAGTCTTAGAAAGATCACCATTCTCTTCATATTCCTTAAACCATTTGTATAAAGCTTTTGAAGAAGGATAGCCTAATTCATGAATGACTGACGCCAAAGAGTGTTCGTATTTGATGTAAAGTTTTACAGCTTTCATTCTTTCTTCGTAAGAGTACATGGACATTCTCCTGACTTATAGTTGTCCAAGATTATGTCCGCACCTCCACATTGCAGCGATAAACTACACAATTTTGCACCTGAAAGATTCTTTTAGTTATTTGTGTTTGGATAGTGCATTCTTTAGTCGAAAACTCTCTCCGGTAAAGCTTAATATGTGAGCATGGTGAATCAGTCGATCAACCAATGCGGCTGTCAGACGAGCGTCAATGAACACTTTATTCCATTGACTAAATTCTAGATTACTGGTGATGATGACGCTTTTCGTCTCATACCAATCACTAATTAGCTGAAATAGAAGTTCCGCTCCTTCTTTCGTAAACGGAACATACCCCATTTCATCTAAAATAATCAGTTTAACCTTGTCAAAACGTTTTTTAAAAGCATCTAGTGTGTTATTTTTCCATTGACGTTCTAGTTCGCTGACTAGGTCAGATACGCGCCAGAAGCGTGTATCTATGCCGTTTTCTGTAGCTAATGTGCCTAAGGCACATGCCAAGTGAGTTTTTCCTGTACCAGGTGTTCCTACGAAAACAGCGTTTTGGCATTGTTTGATAAAAGACAGACTAGTCAGTTCCTCTTTAGTTGTCGGACTGGGAAGCGATATCTGGTTGTGCCATTCATAAGTGGATAGCGTCCGCCTACAGGGCAGCTTTGATTGTTTATAGAGCCGTATCGTTTTCGCTTCTTCACGACTTCGAAGTTCATTTTTCAAAAGAAAAAGTAACCAGTCCTCTTTAGAATCAAATCCATCCGTATCAATGACTTTTGGTATATGAGAGAGCCGGAGGCTTTTACACAGTTCTTCTAAGTAAGCTTGATCCATTACTTATACTACCTCCTTGGGAAAAATTCCTAATGCGTCATAACTGTTCCAATCCACATTGTAAGAATCCGAACTCGGTTCGACCCCTATTAATTCATAGAATCTTTCGTTGATTTGTTTCATATCTTTAGTGACGAGTAAATTAATAAGGATATCGACACGTTCAGCTTGGACTTTCCAGTCATTATGAGTTAAGTATAATTTGATCCGCTCCGGTAAATATTTCCAGTAACGTGAGTACTCCATTGAACGGAGTTTTTTACGCCAGTCTAATAAGATAGATAACCAGTCAATCGGTCGTTTTTTAAACATATAAGGGCGATCACCTTCAGCTATTATGTCACCAGATCCACTGTAGAATGTGTAAGTCTCAGCTGTTAATACACCAAATATCTTAGTGTGATTTCGTGCCTTAGGCACGTGAATGAGTGTTTGATCGAGTTTGATTTCGTTATACTTGTTTGCCTTGCATTCGATCTCTTTAAAGACGGGATAAGGTACATCCGGAAGAGCCAGTAGTTCAGTTTTTTCTTCTTCCCATAGCTCAATGATGGAGACATTTTTTTCATAATGATTTCGATCTCTATCTTCAATTAGTTGTGTTCTCAATTTCTCATTTAAAGAAGCATAATCTTTCATTGACGGGCTTGTAGGGAAAAAGTTATAGCGTATATACCCAACTTTGTTTTCAACACTTCCTTTTTCATTTCCGCTGCGCGGATTACATACTTGCGTGTTGAAACGGTAATGAGTGGCGAATCGAAGATAAGCCTCAGTTAGTACAGCAGGTTTATATTTAGATTTTCTCTCCGTTACGGCCGTTGACATATTATCAATTCGAATGACTTTCGGCACACCCCCGATTTGATGAAACAATTGAGTCATGCCTTCAAATAAACACTCCTGATTCTCTGCAGGTAACGCAACCGCAAAACCTACATTACTAAACGGGAAGGTCATTACCAAGGTTTTGACATCTTTAAATGCCCCCTCATGTTCGACTTCCATCGTTCCAAAGTCCAGCTGTGCATCTGCTGGGGGATGTTCCAGACGTTCAAATCCTTTATCTACAGCGCCTTTATCGTTGTGAGTAGAACGCCAGTCTTGAACAAATACACAAACAGTCCGATAGGACCCCGGGAAATCAAGTTCTTTCAATTCACGGTGATAAGCTACGTTAGTACGTCGTTTTTTCTTCGGCAACTTGGCATCTTCGTCCAGCCATAAGGTTAAAATATCTCCCCATTTTTCTTCATACATCATGCCTGTTTTTTCTATTTTCTTCTTCTTTGGAAAGTTATTGCCATCAGCGTATTTTTTAGCTGTACGCCAATTCACTCCAAGTTCTTTTCTTATGTGATCAATCGATTTATCGTGATTATTCCTTAAATTTTTGATAGTATTAATATCAGTCATTGTGAGCATACCTTTCATACCTCCAGTTAAAGTGTAGGAACTCTAACTTTAGAGGATTTTCAGGTGCCTTGCAATGGCTTTTTATATTGCATTTTGCCGTCCGCAGAGTTGTGTACTTTCACCCTGCAATCTTATGTATTTTTATCTTGCCATAAACATCTGTAGGTGAAACTTATTATTGGAGGAGATAAATTGCTGAGTCAATTGAAGTTAAACTGTAACAACGAATATTTATATGGTGGATTATCAGCCAACAGATGGGAGGGGGTCGCTCTTTATCATAAATGGTTTGTTGAAGAGGAATTAGTTCAATAATCACGATTGGTACATTAAAATACTTGTCGATTTTAAAATTTTTTAATAATAAAAAATTACTAAGAAAGGAAGTTTAACTGTGAATAAATATATACGTTTCGGATTAATGATTTTAACTTCTACTGTTGTGATGTACTTTCTAATGTTTGTGAATGTTAATGAATTTGCACATATTTACTTGAGTCAAACCCGTGTTTATATGGCTATTCTAATGGGGGCTATCATGGCAATAATTATGATGGGTTTTATGTGGAAAATGTACGACAACAAAAAATTAAATACCGTCATAATGGGACTTTCGGTTTTACTCGTGGTGGGATCGTTTGGGCTTATTCAAAACCAAGTTGGCGTAGATGATACTGCTTGGATGAGAGCTATGATTCCACACCATTCTACCGCTATTATGACGAGTGAAAATGCCAATCTCACAGATTCACGGGTGCAGCAATTAAGCGAAGAAATTATCCAAGCCCAAGAAGAAGAAATTGCTGAGATGGAACAATTAATTGAAGATATAGAAGAAAACGGAGAAGAATAAACATTCAATCAATTTAAGAAGTAAAAAGATCCCTATACACAAGAAGTCTATGATAACTTCCGTGTGTATAGGTTTTTTTCTATTTTTCCGCTTTTTCTCAATTATTGATTTCCTAAATACGATAAACAATTAAATTGCTCAATAGTGTTCATCATATTTAGAAAATATAATTTTAAAAATATGGAAGGTGCCGAAGCAACTGTTTCTGGCGTATTTGCTACGACGGCTTATGAAGTTTCTTTCAATCCAACCAATGGTGGAGAACGAGAGGAAAATCATCGCTGGGTTATCCACGAAGAAATTTCTGAGTCAACCAAAGGCGCATTTGAACCTGGAGAAGAAGTGACATTAGAAGCCAACCATATGGAAGGTATGGAAGGAGCAACTGCAACAATTGATGATGCTGTTACATCAACTGTATATATGGTAGATTATCAACCAACCGACGGCGGAGAAGTAGTTCGTAACCATAAGTGGCTGACTGAAGAGGAACTAGGTCAAGAATAATAATCCAAAAAATGTGCGATCAATTAAATATAGAAAAAATCCCTGTATATGAGAAGACTTAGTGATACCTTCTTATGTATTGTCAAGGACAGTATAAAATTGTAGGTTTATGACAGAATAAAAATGTAGGTTTATGACAGTCTAATTTAGAAGTCCATTTATATTTTCCCTTTCATACGATATGATTTTCCAGTAATCTTGAAGACTTTAACATGGTGAACCAGACGATCAAGAATGGCGGCGGCTATTTCAGAATTCTGAAATAGCTCCCCCCATCGAGATAAGATAATATTTGTCGTAATCATTGTTGATTTTTTTTCGTAACGCATCGTTAATAGTTGAAAGAAGAGGTTAGCTTCAACTTTTTGAATTGGTAAATAACCTATTTCATCAATGATCAAAAGATCATATTTGGCATATCGTTTCAGAACACGATCGACGGTCCCTTTTTCAAAGGCAGAACGAAGACGTAAAAGTAATTCATGACAACTGATAAACAGCGTACGGTAGCCTTGATGACATGCTTCAATGCCTAATGCAATGACAAGGTGTGTTTTCCCTACACCAGGGTTTCCAATGAAAACTAAGTTTTCTTTTTTCTCCATAAAAGCCATATGTTTCAAGTCTAGAATCTCTTTTTTGTTAACGCTTGGTTGAAAGTTGAAATCAAATTCTTCAAGTGATGTCCGTTTGGGAAAGTGTGCGCGCTGGATGACACGTTCCACAGTCTGATTCGTTTGAAAGTCTAATTCTTGATTAGTTAATTCTAGAAGAGCTTCTGTTAAAGAAAGCTCATCCCGATTGGCAATTTCAATATAGTTTGGCACATATTCTCTCATATGTTTTAAATTCAAGGCCTCTAGATTATTTAATAGCTTTTGATAGTTGCTGCTCATTCGAAGGCACCTCCAGTAAATCATATTGCTTTAAACTTCGTTTAATATGTTCTTGGATGTCATCTTCTTCTTTGTGGCTCATGACATCTGATTTAAGTATCTGAACCAAATCTTCTTGGTTATAGTTCAATCTTTTTGTGGTAAGTGGGTGCGAACGAATCTGTTCTCCGTTATAATAAATGTGCACGTACTCTTCGTTTTCGGAAAGATCCAAGTCAACTTCTTTTCCGATATAACGAGGGTCTACAGAGTACCTACATTTGCGGAAAATGACCATTGCTTCCTTTGTGACTTTACGGCGAATAGAGTCTTCAAAATAAGGATTTAACAAGTCATCTTTTAGCTTATGGAGGTGCTCTTTTTCATTAATTTTCCAAAGTATATCAGGAATCTCGTCCGTTGCTTGAGACACTTCCGAATTTAATTCATCACAAAGTTCGTCAACGATTCGAATGAGGTCTGTCGAATCATAAAATTCATGATTGTAAACCCGTAACCGGTCCATTGTTCTGGCGAGAGCTTCTACGCTGCCTTTTGTTTGGGGGCGAAAAGGACGACAGACCATTGTTCTGAACCCTGCATCTTTACTAAAAGAATAGAAGCGATCGTTTAAATGAACCTGAGAGAATTGAGTTCGTGACCGGTCGACGACAGTTTTCATATTATCGAACCATATTTCTTCTGGAACACCACCGGTGTGATAAAAGGCATCATTCATGCACTCAAACAATGTATCTTGTTTACGATCAAAGGTAAGCGTAATAAATTTCTTCTTTGAGTAGGGCAATATATAAAGGAAAATATTAAAGCGGAAGACTTCTCCCTGACTGCTTATCAGTCGCATTTCTTCTTTCCAATCGATTTGTGCTGAAAGACCAGGCGTATATTCGACGCGTACCGTTGCTTTCTGTATCCGTTCTTTTTTCACTTCACGGCAATAGTCTCTAACAAGACTGTAACTCCCATCGAACCCTTTCTTTTGTATGAATTTGAAGATACTTTTAGCGGTACATTGATCTTCTAACTTAATATCTATGATTTGTTTGAATGAATCTAATTTACTCGGATATGTCCTCCTTGTTTTAGGTTTATTACCTTGTAACGCTTCTTCATACGCTGCTTTAACCGTACGATAGTCACATCCGTATTGTTCCGCTAACGCAGTATAATTGGGCTTTATGCCATCAATCATATGTTTTTTCACTCCTTCTCTGATATCTCTTCTCATTCCTATTCCACTCCAATTCTATAGGGGATAAGAAGAGTATATAAAAAATGTAGGAAAACCAACAATTTTACATTGTCATTTTCCTACATTTTATAACTGTTCTTTACATGTATAGGGATTTTATGTTCCTTGTTAAATTAAAATATATATCAATAACAATATCAGAAGGAATTATTATAATTCACTTGTTCATTTATATAACTTCTATCAGATATTTTAAGAATCTCGAAGACTTGTAAGAGTAAGATCACGAAAAAAACTATTTTAAAAATACTCTTGACAACCATCATTTACTAATGTAAACTCAAGTCAGCTTATAGTTTACATGAGTAGACGTAGAGGGGGGGTTAATGTTAAACTTTGGCTGCTAATTAAGGATAACCAGCACATATTCATCAAGAAAAATAGTACAAAATTAAAAAATTAAATGGAGGAATATAATGACTACTAAAATAGCTATTAATGGGTTTGGTCGTATTGGACGCTTAGCATTTCGCCGTATTAAAGAGTTGAGGGACTCAGAACTACAGGTTGTTGCAGTAAATGATTTAACAAATAATGAGGATTTAGCCTACTCTTTAAAATACGATACTGCATATGGGATTTTCCCTTATGATATCGAGGTAAGAGGCGATTCAATTCTGGTTGATGGCAAAGAAGTTAAAACATTCGAAGAAAAGGATGCCAAAAAACTACCATGGTCCGATTTGGACATTGATATCGTTTTGGACTGTACAGGCTTCTACACAACTAATGAAAAAGCACAGGCACACATAGACGCTGGAGCTAAAAAAGTAATTATTTCAGCACCAACTAAAGATGAAGAAACGAAAGTCGTTGTCTTTGGTGTCAACCAAGAGATTTTGAGTCCAAGTGACAAAATTATTTCCGCCGCTTCCTGTACGACAAATGGTTTAGCCTTAATGACAAAAATATTAGTGGACGAGTTTGGGATTAAACGAGGCCTGATGTCAGGATCGCGTGCCTATACAGCGACACAAAACATGCAAGATGCTTCCGGGGGACGTAAAAGTCGCGCAGGTGCTCAAAATGTCATTCCTGTTACGACTGGCGCTGCCAACGCATTAGGAAAAGTCATTCCAGAGGTTAAAGGGATCATTACGGGTACCACCACACGGGTTCCTGTCATTACTGCGGGCTTTGTAGAACTGTTCTCGGTTTTGGATAGAGAGGTAACCGTTGATCAGATTAACGAAGTGATGAAGGCAGCCGCGAATGATTCATATGGGTACACTGAGGATGAAATTGTTTCCTCCGATGTCGTGGGGGATACACATGGATCCGTTTTTGATGCAACGTTAACAGAAGTATTAGATGCAAATGGGGGACAATTGGTTAAAACAGTTGCTTGGTACGATAACGAATATGGTTTTGTTTCTAATTTGGTGCGTTTAACAGAATATGTTTCTCGATTAAATAAATAATTAAAAAATATGCCTAAGGAGAAGATAAATCATGAGTAATACAACTGGGCAATGGTTAGGATGGATTGGAATTCTTGTAGGGATAATCGCTTTCTTTTGGCAACCGGTATGGATGGGAGTAGCTGCAGTCGTTCTAGGAATCATCGGGTTATTTTCCCCACAGAAAGGACTCAACTGGACAGCGATTATTATTGGGGCAATTGCGTTAGTCCTGCCACTTTTATAATCAGAAAATGTAATAACAGCGATAATAGGCAAAGAAGACCTGTTATTTAGAATGTTTACCCCTTGAGCCTGTAAGGCTCAAATTTGTAATAAAAATGAAATCAGCGGATAGAAACCCTCTACAATGGAATTTCTATCCGTCGATGTTCTGAAAAAGCTTATTTTTTGGTATTTTTTTAAAAAAAGAGAAAAGTCCGACGAACCAATTCCTAATTAATGAACTAAAACGCCATCCATATTTGCGTCAGGCGTGTCGCATCGAACCGAAAGTTAAAAAAGATGGAACGAAATAATTGGCTCCGGATAAATCTGTTTTTACTCGCTTTAAACAGCGATTGGAAAACCATATGGAATTCTTAGTAAACATATTTGAGGAGTTACGAGAAGAGCTTAAAGAGACTTTGCCCAATTTTGGGGAAAACCTCGTTCTAGACGGTAAAATCATCGAATCTTATGCCAATCGTCCAACAAAAGAGCACAAAAAAGACGGGGTAGGTATTCAAAAAGTAGCCATTAAAAGGGACACGAATCCCCGAGTGTTTAACTAAGTGGCACGAGATTCAATGAAGTTCAAAAGACTACACAACAAACGAACAGCTGTTGAACGCGTAAATGGTCGATTAGATTGTGATTATGGCTATGAATTTAATATTCGGGGGTTAAATAAAATGTCTTTGTACGTGACCACAAGTTTTTTTATGATGCTGGCAAGAAAAAAGCAGAACTCCATCGGAGTAATCAAAGTAAAGTAGCATAATGAACTTACACCATACGTCAAAAAAATCTCGAATTGATAGTTTTTTAGTGTACCTTCTTTTAGCATGTGATTAAGACAAAGGATTAAAACTACGTTTTTAAAGATGGAAAACCTCACAAAATAAGTTTGTTTTGTATATATATTTGTGTTTGAAAGTTAAAAAGTTATAAAAAATAACATATCGCAAATTATTTATAATGACTATCGGTGGTATAGGATGAAAATTTTTATTAAACTAATTAGTGAAGGATAACTATGGGAATTTCAGAAAATCTATGGAGGAGAATTTATCAATGAATCAAGAACATTTTGATACTATAAAGAATAAAGACGGCTTTATCGCGGCACTTGATCAAAGCGGTGGTAGTACACCAAAAGCTCTGAATGATTATGGGGTCAGTGAAGACCAGTATTCAAATGACGATGAAATGTTTGATCTTGTTCACAAAATGCGTGCACGAATCATCACATCTCCATCTTTTACTCCGGATAAAATTATTGGCGCGATTTTATTTGAACATACGATGAATAATAGGATAGAAGGTCAGTATGCTGGAGATTATTTAAGCGATAAAGGAATTGTTCCGTTTATTAAAATAGATCAAGGACTTGCAGATGAAGAACATGGTGTACAATTAATGAAGCCAATTCCAGGACTTAATAATTTACTTAAACAAGCAAAAGAACAAAATATGTTTGGTACAAAAATGCGTTCAAACATTCTTTCATATAATGAAAAAGGCATCGATGATGTAGTCACCCAGCAGTTTCAAGTTGCTCAAGAAATAATTGATGCTGGCTTAGTTCCTATCGTTGAACCTGAAGTGAATATTCATTCTGAAGATAAAGAACAAATCGAGGAATATTTAAACCAATCCATTAAAAACCATTTAGATGCATTAGCTACTGATGATTATGTGATGTTGAAATTAACTATCCCAACGAAAGCTAATTTATATCAAGAATTAGCCGATCATTCACAAGTTTTACGTGTTGTTGCTTTATCAGGTGGTTATGAAAGAGACGAAGCGAACGAAATACTTAGTCAAAATGACAATGTTATAGCAAGTTTTTCACGGGCGCTTACGCAGGACTTATCTGTTAATCAAAGTGATGCAGACTTTGATGCAAAACTAAAAGAAGCAGTGGATTCTATTTATGAAGCTTCTGTTGTAAAAAACTAAATCTTTGCAAAAAAACTTCCAATATTCATATACCAGAACTTACATTCGAATTATAGTATAGACAGAGAGTAGCATATCATTCTCCTAGATTTTAAGATGGTACTCCCCAATGAGCTACTCATACAATTATAGTCCGATAAAGACGCAAAAAGGCAGGGCTCTCACCTTGCTTTTTTTGTGTTTAAAGCTGAAATAGTTTGTAGATGAATAATTTGCGATGCTGTGACCCCTTGAGCCTGTTAGGCTCAAATTTGTAATCAAAATGAAATCGGGGGATAGAAAACCCGTACAGTGGGATGTCTATCCGCCGACATTCTGAAAAAGCTTATTTTCGGTGTTTTTTTAAAAGAGAAGTGTCCGACGAACCAATCCCTAATTAATGAACTAAAACACAATCCATATTTTCGTCAGGCGTGTCGCATCGAAACGAAAGTTAAAAAGTTATAAAAAATAATACATCACAAATTATTCATTTACATAAACTCTTGACAATAATCGTTTACTAGTGTAAACTCTATTTAACATTAATGTTTACGCGCGAAAACGAAAGAGGGAGAGAATATGAGTACTATAGCTGTAGACCTTCATATAACCGATGCTGAATGGGAAGTCATGCGTGTAGTCTGGGCGAATACCCAAGTGACTAGTAAAGAAGTCATTTCTACATTGGGAGAGAAAATGGACTGGAAACAAGCGACAACCAAAACGCTCTTAGGTCGACTCGTGGAAAAAGGCGTACTGAATACAGAACAAGAAGGTAGAAAATATATTTATTCGGCAAATATCGAAGAGAAAGAAGCGGTAAGAAATTTTACAAACGATATTTTCGATCGTATTTGTCGAAAGAATGTCGGGAATGTAATAGAGAGTATCATTAAGGATCATACTTTAAGTTTCGATGATATCCAACGGCTAGAAGAAATATTAGAGATGAAAAAAGCTTTCGCAGTAGAAGAAGTTGATTGTCAGTGTGCAGAAGGGCAATGCGATTGCCATTTACATCATCATGGAGAATAAGGAGCGAAAAAATTGGAGAATAAATCATTTGCCATAGAAGGTATGACCTGTGCGTCTTGTGCACAGACAGTAGAAAAAGCAGCAAAAAAGGTTCGTGGGGTCACACAGGCTTCCGTAAACCTAGCAACAGAGAAGTTAAGTATTGAGTACGATGAACCAACTTTTTCGGTAGAAAATCTACAAAAAGCGGTGGATAATTCAGGGTATGAACTGATTGCCCAAGAGGGAAAGACGCAAACCTTTGCAATTGAAGGTATGACCTGCGCATCCTGTGCACAGACAATTGAAAAAGCCGTCGGAAAGTTGTCGGGCGTAGATAAAGCTTCCGTCAATTTAGCGACAGAAAAAATGCAAGTTTCCTATAACCCGTCGGCAATTTCAGTATCTGATGTGACTGGTGCTGTATCCAATAGTGGTTATGCAGCCGTATTAGAGACTACGGATACTCAAGATAATTCACGAGCAGAGAAGCGTGAGAAAAAAGAAAAAAGAATGAAGCAACTTTTAAATCGTTTTGGGATATCCATTATATTTACAATCCCTGTATTAATTATATCCATGGGTCATATGGTAGGTATGCCTCTACCAAATATCGTTGACCCAATGATAAATGCATTTAATTTTTCTCTTTTACAACTTATTCTGACTTTGCCGATAATGGTAGTAAGCTGGGAATATTTCCAGAAGGGATTTAAAAGTTTATTTAAAGGTCACCCAAATATGGATTCCCTGATTGCGCTTGGTACGGCGTCTGCATTTGTTTACAGCCTTGCTGCGACAATCGGGACAGGCCTGGGTTACGGCAACTTTTCCGATTTACTTTATTATGAAGTAACTGGAGTTATCTTGGCGCTCCATACATTAGGGCTATTTTTAGAAGAACGCTCAAAGGGGCAAATGTCCTCAGCTATTGAAAAATTAGTTAACTTGGCTCCTAAAACAGCTCGAGTAATACGTAATGGTGTGGAACAAGAGATTACTGTGGACGAAGTCGCTTTAGGAGATGTTATTCGAGTTCGTCCGGGAGAAAGTATGCCTGTAGATGGTGTTGTTGTTGAGGGACGCACTTCAGTCGATGAATCAATGCTGACAGGAGAAAGTATCCCCGTGGAAAAGAAAAGTGGAGACGAGGTTATTGGGGCTAGTATCAATAAAAATGGTTCCATTGATTACCGCGCGACTCGAGTGGGAAGTGATACAACTCTATCTCAAATCATAAAATTAGTAGAAGATGCTCAAGGGTCTAAAGCACCCATTGCTCGAATGGCCGATATCATTACCGGATATTTCGTACCGATTGTTATAGCATTAGCCGTTTTAGCAGGTATTGCTTGGTTAATTGCAGGTCAATCTGGTATATTTGCTTTATCCGTTATCATAACAACCCTTGTCATTGCTTGTCCATGTGCCTTAGGTTTGGCGACTCCAACAAGTATTATGGTTGGAACCGGAAAAGGGGCAGAACATGGTGTCTTGATAAAAAGTGGTGAGGCGTTAGAAACCACTCATAATTTAGACACGATTGTATTTGATAAAACAGGGACACTGACAGAAGGTAAACCTATCGTGACGGATATTTTGGTAACTCCTCTTATTACTAAAGAAAATCTTTTATATTATGCAGCTTCCGGTGAAACAGGTTCTGAACACCCATTAGGCGAAGCCATCGTACAGAAATCAAAAGAAGAGAACATGACATTAGCTAAACCAGATCATTTTGAAGCGATTCCTGGACACGGGATTCGAGTTGAAATTGAGGGCAAAGATATGTACATTGGAAACCGTAAACTGATGCTAGAGCAAAAGATTGATTTATCAAGCATGGAAAAAGAATCCGATCGTTTAGCAGACGAAGGAAAAACACCGATGTATCTCTCTGTTGATGGAGAACTAGCTGGAATTATCGCAGTAGCTGACACACTCAAGGAAAATAGTATGAAGGCTGTTAAAGAACTTAGAAGACGCGGTGTTGAAGTAATCATGATTACTGGAGATAACAAACGTACAGCCAAAGCGATTGCTAAGCAAGTGGGTATAGACAGTGTATTAAGTGAAGTATTACCTGAAGATAAAGCAGAGGAAGTCAAAAAACTACAAGAGGCAGGCAAGAAGGTAGCGATGGTTGGAGACGGCATTAACGATGCACCCGCATTAGCTCAAGCAGATGTCGGAATTGCAGTTGGGTCAGGTACGGACGTGGCGATAGAATCAGCTGATATTGTCCTAATGCGTAACGATTTAACGGCTGTATTGACTGCGATTGATTTAAGTCATACAACGCTACGAAACATTAAACAAAACTTGTTCTGGGCTTTTGCTTACAACCTTGTAGGTATTCCAGTTGCAATGGGTCTCTTGTATATTTTCGGCGGCCCGCTGATGAGCCCGATTTTTGCGGCAGTCGCAATGAGTTTCAGTTCGGTGTCGGTCTTGCTCAATGCTTTACGGTTAAGACGATTCAAACCAGCAGTTGTTTAGAAAACACGTAGCTTATCTGGGATTTAAACTTCTTCCTATTCTATATAATAGGAGAAGATAAAAAAAAAAAAAGGGGAATAAAATAATGAAAAAAGAAGTCTTATTAGATGGCGTAAAATGTGCAGGTTGTGCGAACACGGTACAAGAAAGATTTTCAGCTATTGAAGGGGTTGAATCTGTAGAGGTTGATTTAGCGACTAAAAAAGCAGTACTTGAAAGTCAAACAGAGATTGATACCGAAACGCTCAATGCTGCTTTAGCAGAAACTAACTATTCAGTATTAAGTGCATAAAGTACGAATACCATTTATTCATAGATAGTAGATAGAGATAAAGTATAGAACCCTTTTCATGAGAATTATATGCAGTGTTAGATGAGAAAGTTCTAAAACTTTAAAATCAGTCTCTAATATAATAAGGAGGAATTAAAAATGAGGAATAACAAAAAACATTCGTCACATAGTCATCATAATCACGGCGACATGGATCACTCAAAACACGACCATAATGAAATGGACCATAGTCAGATGGATCACAGCAAGATGGATCACAGCAAGATGGATCATAGTCAGATGGATCACAGCAAGATGGATCATAGTCAGATGGATCACAGCAAGATGAATCATAGTGCGATGGATCACAGTGAAATGGATCATGGCGCAATGGGAGGGCATGCCCACCACCATCACGGTAGCTTTAAGGAGATTTTCTTGAAGTCACTCCCATTAGGAATTGCAATCTTACTCATTACTCCTTTGATGGATATTCAGTTGCCTTTCCAAATTATCTTTCCTTATGCAGACGTTGTAGCAGCTGTATTGGCAACAATTCTATACATTTATGGCGGAAAACCATTCTACATGGGTGCGAAAGATGAGTTTAATTCAAAAGCTCCAGGCATGATGTCCTTGATTACTTTGGGAATAACGGTTTCTTATGCCTATAGTGTTTACGCAGTGGCCGCTCGATATGTGACCGGAGAACATGTCATGGACTTCTTCTTTGAGTTTGCAACGTTAATTTTAATCATGTTATTAGGACACTGGATTGAAATGAAGGCATTGGGTGAAGCAGGGGATGCGCAAAAAGCTCTAGCAAAATTAGTGCCAAAAGACGCTCATGTTGTTTTAGAAGACGATTCGATTGAGACTCGTCCTGTGTCTGAACTTCAGGTTGGAGATGTTATCCGTGTTCAAGCAGGAGAAAATGTTCCAGCTGATGGTATCATTATTCGCGGAGAATCCCGTGTAAACGAGGCCCTCTTAACAGGTGAATCTAAGCCAATCGAAAAGAATGTTAAAGATCAAGTCATTGGTGGATCAACAAATGGTAGTGGTGTCCTATATGTAGAAGTAACAGAAACAGGGGATAAGTCCTTTATCTCACAAGTACAATCATTAATTAGCCAAGCACAAAGCCAACCTTCTCGAGCAGAGAACATGGCTCAAAAAGTCGCTAGCTGGTTGTTCTACATTGCCGTTGTAGCAGCTTTAATCGCTCTAATAGCCTGGATGATCATTGCGGACCTACCCACAGCCGTTATCTTTACTGTGACTGCGTTAGTTATTGCCTGCCCACACGCTTTGGGTCTTGCTATTCCCTTGGTAGTATCACGTAGTACTAGTTTGGGTGCAAGCCGAGGATTACTGGTTAAAAATAGAGAAGCTTTGGAATTAACTACTAAAGCGGATGTTATGGTATTGGATAAAACAGGTACTTTAACAACTGGTGAATTTAAAGTGTTGGACGTCACTGTTTTGAGTGATAAATATTCTGAAGAAGAAATTACAGGCTTGTTGGCGGGTATAGAGGCGGGCTCCAGTCACCCGATTGCCCAATCGATTGTGAACCACGCTGAAGCGAAAGGCATTAAGTCAGTTTCCTTTGACTCCATTGAAATCGTTTCGGGAGCAGGAATAGAAGGGGAGGCGAACGGCCACCACTATCAATTAATCAGCCAAAAGGCATACGGAAAAGCATTGCGTATGGATACTCCGAAAGGCGCTACTTTAAGTATCCTTGTAGAAAACAATGAAGCAATCGGCGCTGTCGCATTGGGAGATGAATTGAAAGAAACCAGCAGAAACTTGATCGAGGCGCTGAAAAATTACGGAATTGAACCACTCATGGCTACTGGTGATAACGAGGAAGCTGCACAAGGAGTTGCAGAAATTCTAGGGATTCAATATAGAGCCAATCAAACTCCAGAAGATAAGTACAAGCTGGTCGAGTCCATGAAAAACCAAAACAAGACAGTTATCATGGTGGGAGACGGGGTCAATGACGCACCTTCCCTTGCCTTGGCAGACATAGGTATTGCAATCGGAGCTGGAACGCAAGTAGCTTTGGATTCTGCGGATATTATCCTTACTCAGTCTAATCCAGGGGATATTGAAGCCTTTATCGAGTTAGCACACAAGACGACACGTAAAATGAACCAAAACTTGGTATGGGGAGCAGGCTACAATTTTATCGCGATTCCAATTGCTGCTGGCCTCCTTGCTCCTATCGGCATTACCTTGGGTCCGGCCTTCGGCGCCGTCCTCATGTCCTTATCGACCGTTATTGTTGCCATCAATGCTATGACATTGAAATTAGAGCCAAAATAAACAGTCATTTGGCACATGAAATAATTGAATGACCTTATCGTGTAAAAATACAATAGTTTCACAGGAAAGGAAGAGATGGAATAATTTAAAAAATCATCTCTTCCTTTTTTAGTTTATAAGGAGGAAAAATTATGAGGCTGGTCCTTTTAGGGTTACCCGGCGCTGGGAAAGGCACTCAAGCTAAAAGAATCGCAGAGAAGTACCACCTGACGGCTATTTCAACTGGTGAAATGTTACGAGAAGCAGCCAAGGAGAAAGATACATTCGGACTCAGAGTGCAGGAATATATGAATAAAGGAGAGCTAGTTCCAGATGAGTGGATAAACTCATTGGTTAAGAGTCGCTTACAAGCAAAAGATGTTGAAAATGGCTTTGTTCTGGATGGTTACCCACGTACCCTACAGCAAGCAAAAATGCTCGAAGCTTACCTACAAAGTCAGAAACAGAATTTAGACGCTGTTTTCTTTTTAGATGTAAGTCAGGATACGTTAAGACATCGGTTAGCGCAACGAGGGAATCTTCGTTCAAAAGAAAAACAAGGAAATTCCCAAATCGAAGCAAAAAGCGAAAAAATTCGACTGGATGACAAACCAGAAGTGATTGAAAATAGGCTACACATTAATAAGGAATTAATGGAATCACTTATTCACTTCTACAAGGAGCGAAATCTGCTTTACGTTATCAATGGTGAAGGGGATTTTGACAATGTGTTTGACAATATAAATGAGGGTTTATTGTCTGTAAACAAATAACTACACAAATTGAACTTAAATTATGTGATTTAAAACAATTAACTAATGTAAGCTATGAAGGGGATTGAAGAATGAATGTTTTACTTAGTGTAATCGATCCAGTTGCTATTTCAATTGGCCCGATAAAGATTTATTGGTACGGAATTATTATTGCTCTAGCGATGCTGATTGGCATTTCATTAGCTACAAAGGAAGCTCAAAAACTGGGACTTGAAGAAGATACCATGGTAGATATGGCATTATGGGCCATACCAATTGGCTTTATCGGTGCCCGACTTTATTACGTCTTATTCAAATGGGACTACTATATACAGAATCCGAGTGAAATCATCGCAATCTGGAATGGTGGAATTGCCATTTATGGGGGGCTAATTGCGGGTGGTCTCACAGTATACTGGTTTGCAAGAAGAAAGAAAATGACGCTAAGTCTTTTACTAGACATACTGGCACCTAGTGTCCTCCTAGCTCAATCGATTGGTCGCTGGGGAAATTTCATCAATCAAGAGGCACATGGCAGTCCAGTCACCCGACAATTTTTAGAAAACTTGTACTTACCGGAATTCATCATTAACCAAATGAATATCAACGGAACCTATTACCATCCCACTTTTCTTTATGAGTCTTTATGGAGTTTAGTTGGTTTCGCCTTGTTGCTCCTTTTGCGGAACAAGAATCAATTCCTTCGCCAAGGAGAAGTGGCGCTCAGCTATGTCATTTGGTATTCAGCAGGAAGGTTTTTTATTGAAGGCATGCGGACAGACAGCTTATGGATAGGCGATTTCTTACGAGTTTCACAAGGCTTGTCCCTCGTTTTGTTCGTAGCAGCACTGGGTGTTTTGATGTATCGCAGGTACTATACCTATCCGCCAGTACCCTATTATAAGGATGAGCCCAAACTGTCCAAAGCAGCAAAGTAAGGAGTTGAAGATATGCTAGACAGATGGCAGTTAATTAACAGAGAGACCGACAAAGTGGAAATGGAAGGAGCATTGCAAGAGATTCTGGAAGAATTGGATGTGCCCTCTCCTGAAGAGATTTCAGATCAATACACACTAACGAAACCTCAAAATCACTCCACAGGAGATCATGAAAAAAGAAGAGTCAATGAATAAAACTCTTTTTAGGTTAAATGCAAAAGCTGAATCAGAAAAAGTTTACGACTTTTTGATTCAGCTTTTTTGTCGATTATGAGTGTACCCAAAATCGGCGTATATAAAATATTATATTTTCGCCCCTTTTAGTGTGTATTATAAGTGGAGATTAAGTACATTGATAATTTGATGTTTTTCTGACGAAATGAGAGTGTAAAATATTTTGTGTAAATGAGTAAATCCATACAAAAAAGGAAGTCCCTTCTGTAGAATTAAGTTAACGACAACCAATTCACAGAAAAGAGGACTTCCCTATGAATGATTTTACTACAGAAATTGTACAAACTCTAGTTACTAAAGGTGATTTAAATGAATTATTTCGTTCACACTTAGAAAAAGCCCTTAATACACTCCTTCGGACTGAACTAACAGCTTTCTTAGAGTATGATAAGTATGATCGAATTGGGTTCAATTCTGGCAATTCCAGAAACGGGACCTATCATCGAACGATCAAAACGGAGTATGGCGAATTAACGTTGGAGATTCCAAGAGATCGCAACGGAGAGTTCAAACAACAAACCTTACCAGCCTACAAACGGACCAACGACACGTTGGAATCTACGATTATCCATCTGTTCGAAAAAGGTGTTACGATGTCTGAGATCGCTGATCTGATTGAAAAAATGTATGGTCACCACTATACTCCACAGACAGTATCGAACATGACGAAAGTATTGACTGAAGAAGTGAATGCATTTAAAGCCAGATCATTAAACAAACAATATGCAGCTATTTTTATGGACGCTACTTACATTCCGTTAAAACGTCAAACGGTATCTAAAGAAGCTATTTACATTGCTATTGGTATTCGAGAAGACGGAACGAAAGAAGTGCTGAGTTATGCGATTGCTCCTACTGAATCAACACACATTTGGAATGAATTGCTACAGGATATATACTCCAGAGGAGTTCATGATGTCTTACTGTTTATTACCGATGGCTTAAAAGGCATGAAAGATACGATTCACCAGATTTATCCTAAAGCTAAATACCAACATTGCTGTGTTCACGTTTCCCGTAATATTGCTCATAAAGTACGTGTCAAAGATCGAAAAGAAATCTGTGATGATTTTAAGGCTGTTTATCAAGCTGGCTCTAAGGAAGAGGCCAATACCTTTTTATGGAGTATGATTGAAAAATGGCAGAAAAGCTATCCCAAAGTGACGCAGTCACTGAGAGAAAATCAAGATTTATTGACTTTTTATGAGTTTCCGCCTGGTATCCGTCGAAGCATTTACTCAACTAATCTGATTGAATCTTTCAATAAGCAAATCAAAAAATACAGTCGCAGAAAAGAGCAATTTCAAAATGAAGAATCACTAGAGCGTTTTCTAGTCTCTATCTTTGATACATACAATCAAAAATTCTTAACCAGAAGCCATAGAGGCTTCCAACAAGTGGCAGATACATTAGCTTCAATGTTTACAGAGTAACCTATTATTTTGCAGAAGGACGATTTATTTACACAAAATTATTGACGCTCCCCTTTACATTAGGAATCAATAAACAAACTTGCGAGTACATTTATAAGTGTACTTGCAAGTTTGTTTTATTATTTCTTGTTTAAATACATAAAATTGAGTAGAATCCTGTATCAAATGAACTGATAGTCAGAATTCGGACAAAAAATCTGTTTTTTATTGACTATACATAGATGAAGGTCTATATTACTTACATAGATACTTATCTATGTACGCTTATTAAATTAGTTATATAAAAGGAGCGAATAGAAGATGACAGAATTAGCAATATATGAACCAGCAATGTGCTGTGCTACTGGGGTATGCGGACCATCCGTAAACGAGGATTTATTACAAATTACTTCAGTTATTAATGCTTTAGATACACTAGATGGTTTTCAAGCAACAAGATACAGCTTGTCTAGCAACCCTCAAGCATTCGTTGACAATGCGTCTTTGAGCACGCTATTACAAGAAAAAGGTGCGGAAGCTTTACCAGTCACTTTATTAAACGGTGAAATTGTTAAAGTTGGCGATTACCCTTCAATGGAAGAAATAACAGCCTTTACAGGAGTACAGTTTGTGCCAATGGATTCAGATACTGGTGGCTGTTGCGGACCCAACTCAGGATGTTGTTAGGAGGATTTAAAAAAAATGAGAAATTATCAACCAGAACAATTAAATCTTACAAAATATCTTTTCTTTACTGGTAAAGGCGGCGTAGGAAAAACGTCTACGGCTTGTGCTACAGCGGTATCATTAGCGGATAACGGAAAAAACGTTATGTTGGTTAGTACGGATCCGGCTAGCAACTTGCAAGATGTTTTTGATAAAGAATTAACCAATAGCGGTCTAGAAATTCCAGAAGTCAAAGGGTTAACGGTTGCCAACTTTGATCCGGTAACTGCTGCGAATGATTACATGGAAAGTGTAGTAGGTCCTTATAGAGGAGTACTACCAGAATCAGCTGTAGCCAATATGGAAGAACAATTATTAGGTTCTTGCACTGTAGAAATTGCTTCTTTTAATGAATTTGCAGGATTTCTGACCAATCCAGAAGTAGAAGCTAAATATGATTACATTATTTTTGATACAGCACCAACCGGACATACATTAAGAATGTTGCAGCTTCCTTCTGCTTGGAGTAGTTTCTTGGACGAAAATACTACTGGAGTTTCCTGTATGGGACAACTATCAGGGTTAGGCGATAAACAAGAGATGTACAAACATGCAGTAGATACATTAGCCGATGGGGCAAAGACAACTTTAATGTTAGTGAGTCGCCCACAAAATGGACCGCTTATTGAAGCCAATAGAGCGTCAGAAGAATTAAAAGAAATTGGTGTTTCAAACCAACAACTCATTATCAACGGGCTATTAGAAAGACCGACGGATAGTATTTCTCAAAAGATATATGATGAACAACAATTGACTTTAAAAAATATGCCTGAAAATTTGAAACAATTCCCAGCATTTATGGTTCCACTACGTTCTTATAACGTTACAGGTGTGGAAAATCTCCGATCGCTCTTAAAATCAGATCAAGCAAATGTCGTAGTAAAAGCGCAAGAAGTAAATGCCTACCCTAAATTGCAACACATTGTAGATGAGTTAAATTGGACGCATAAAAAAGTTATTTTCACTATGGGTAAAGGCGGCGTTGGTAAAACGACGATTGCGGCTGCTATCGCTACAGGTTTGGCCGCTAAAGGGAAAAAAGTTCATTTAGCCACAACAGATCCTGCGGCACATTTGGGTTTTGTTATACAAGAGTCGGACTCGATTAAAATGAGCCATATCGACGAGAAAAAAGAACTAGCGGATTATAAAGAAGAAGTGTTGTCTAAATCTCGTGAAACGATGTCTTCTGAAGAGTTAGATTATGTTGAAGAAGATTTGCGTTCTCCTTGTACCCAAGAAATTGCTGTTTTCAGAAGATTTGCAGAAATCGTGGCTACAGCTGACTGCGATGTAGTGGTGATTGACACTGCGCCAACTGGTCACACGCTATTACTATTAGATTCTTCCCAAAGCTATGCGAAAGAAGTAGAAAGAACTTCTGGTGAAGTGCCTGAGGCAGTTCGCAGATTGTTGCCAGTTTTACAAGATCCAAAACAAACTGAAGTGGTTATGGTAACTTTACCGGAAAATACCCCCGTTTATGAATCAATGCGTCTACAAGAAGATTTAGACCGTGCAGGAATCGCACATACGTGGTGGTTATTAAACAATAGCATGTTAGCGAGCGGTACGACCAATGAAATTTTAATGGCTCGTGCTCAAGGCGAAGTGACTTGGATTAATAAAGTAGCAGAATTATCTGACAATCATTTTGCGGTGGTTGAATGGAGTCATACAGAAGTAAAAGGTTCAGTAATAGAAACTATTTTAAATTAGCAATAATAATTATCCTATACATAGACAATAGGCTTCTATGTATGGCTTTTTCTTTTTTGAAAAAATATTGTGTATATATAGAATATCGTCTATATTAAGAATTAAGTAGAACAAGGATGAAAGGAGTTCTAAAAGTGGACTATGAATCTTATGCAAGAACGATGAAAGCTTTATCTGACCCTAAGAGAGTGAAAATATTAGATATGCTTTCTTGTGGAACAATGTGTGCTTGTGATGTGCTGGAACATTTTGATTTTACTCAACCCACTTTATCCCATCATATAAAAATACTGGTAGAGGCAGGCCTGGTGACTACTGAAAAAAGTGGAACTTGGCACAATTATTCCATTAATCAAGAAAGCGTAGAACAATTAATTGAGAATACAGCAGCTGTCTTTTCTCCTTCGGAAAGATGTGTATGTATCATTGACTCTAATCTGGAAGGAGAGAGTGGATTTGAAAAAATTAATTCTTTATGAGCCAGCAATGTGTTGTAGTACGGGAGTGTGTGGTCCTTCAATAGATAAAGATTTGATACGAGTGACTTCCGTTATTAAAGAATTAAAGAAAGTAGAAGGCGTTCAAGCTGTACGCTATAATTTATCCAACAATCCGAACTCTTTCGTTCGCAATAGCAAGGTCAGTGAAATGCTACAAGAAAAAGGCATGGAAGTTTTGCCGATAACTGTAGTGAATGACGAGATTGTTAAGACAAATTCATATCCTTCCAATAAGGAAATCGAAAGTTATCTCGACGTTCCTATAGGAACGTCAGTGAGCAACTAATTTTTGATATGAAAGAAAATCATGAGTTACGAAATTACTTTAAAGAAAAGAGCTGGGAAATATGAGAATTGTAATAATCGGATCAGTGGCTGCGGGCACATCTGTAGCGGCAAAAGCAAGAAGAAACACAGAAGAAGCAGAAATTGTAGTATATGATCAAGGGAAAGACATTTCTTATTCCGTTTGCGGAATTCCTTATCAAATGGGTGGGGAAGTTGAAAGTATCGATTCTTTAACACCACGTAATGCAGAATGGTTCAAAAAAAGATATGAAGTAGATATCTTTACAGAACATAAAGTAACTAAAATAAATCACGAGCAGAAAACACTCGAAATAAAAGATTTAGCTTCTGGAGAAACCAAAGAAGACCATTACGATGTCTTAGTTTTGGCCACTGGAGCCTCACCATTCACGCCACCTCCATTTAATCAAAATCAATATGATAATGTCTTCCAAGTGCGTAATATTCAAGACGCTCAAGACTTTGCTGCTTTTTCAACGAAACAGCCTAAAAAAGCTTTGATTATTGGTGCTGGATTTATCGGTTTAGAAATGACAGAACAATTAGTTCACAAAGGATTAGAGGTAACGGTCGTCCAGTTGGAAGACCAAGTAATGCCACCCATGGACGCGGATATGACTTTCCGAGTGGAAGAACATATGCGTGAAAAAGGAGTTCATCTTATCCTGAATGATACGGTAAAATCCATTGAAGGAGAATCCTCAATAGAGAGAGTAACAACTACAAATGGGGTTACGATTGAAACAGATATCGTCATCTTGTCTGCAGGTATACGTCCAAACACTGAACTAGCTAAAGAGATTGGTGTGGAAATTGGAGCTACAAGAGCGATTGCGGTGAATAAAAAAATGCAAACCAATCTTCCAGATATTTATGCCGTTGGAGACGTGGCAGAAAGCTTCTCTGTGATTACAGGAAAACCCATCTACCGTCCATTAGGATCAACGGCCAATAAAATGGGTCGAATTGCTGGAGATGTGATTACTGGCGGAAACCTAGAACATCGCGGCGTATTAGGTACCGGAATTTTCCGAATTTTTGATTTGCATGTTGGGCAAACAGGTCTAACAGAGAAAGAAGCCAAAGCAGAAGGTTATGAAGTTGAAGTTCTATATAATATCAAACCAGATCATGCTGAATATCTTGGTGGGAAAGAATTAACGATTAAAGCTTTAGCTGATAAAGAAACGAGTCGCATTTTAGGTGCACAAGTGATTGGAAAAGGCGGAGTAGATAAACGAATCGATGTACTTGCAACAGCCATTACATTTGGAGCCAAAGCAGAAGATCTCTTCCACCTGGATTTAGCCTATGCGCCACCATTTGCAACTACGAAAGATCCAGTCCTCTACACGGGTATGGCATTGGACAATGCGCTTCACAGAAATCCATTGATTACCCCAGAGGAAATTTTAAGACGTCAAGAAAATGGCGAGAAAATGCAAATAATTGATACGCGTTCGAAAAAAGATCATGAAAAATCTCATGTTAAGGGAGCTGTTCACATTGGCTTATATGATTTGAGAAGCCATTTAGAAAACCTAGATAAGAATGTCCCTACTGTAACGTACTGCAATAAAGGCACGACGGGCAATGCTGCACAAAATGTGTTGCTAAACCATGGTTTCAACGAAGTTTATAATCTTTCTGGCGGAAACAAGAACTACCAAAGTTATGTAAAAATGTTAGAATCGAAGTCGAAATAGATAAAAAAAACCAGACAGCATATTTTAGCTGTCTGGTTTTTTTATTATAAGCAATAGCGAATGAGCTAAGGAACATTAAACGGCTTGTTGCAGTTGATAACGGGTATTTAGACTTTATAAAGAAATACAGTCTCGTGTTAGTACGGAAAATAGATTAAAGAATTTAATCTATTTTCCCCAACCCTGCGTTCTTCAAAACCTCGAAGTCAATCCCTCTGTTGCTACAACAGTTGGCCAACTGGTCGTTCACTGCAACTGCTGGAATAGTTTCTATTCCGTATTCCTTTGCTTTCGTTTCGCATTCTTTTGTTTCACACTTTTTGTTCAAATCATATATTACGACTTCACAATTCTGGCATGCTTGCTCTTTTACTTGTTGAACCGCATTGTCACATAGATAGCAACCTGCAGTGAAAACTTCGACTATTCTTTTAGCCATTATTATCTCCTCCTGTTAAACTCTTAATGATTGGACACCCGCATTGAGAACTACCTGTTCCAGCGCATTGAGCGGATAAATCTTGTAAAACTACTTTTATTTTTTCTAAGTCTTTTATCTGTGCTTCAATCTCATTAATTTTTTGGGTAGCAAACTGAAAGACTTCTTCAGAATCAAATTGAGTTTCATTATCCGTAATAGAAATGAGTTTCTTGATTTCATTGAGCGTAAAACCTAGCTCTTGTGAGCGTTTAATAAATTTGATGCGATCTACATCTTCCAAAGAAAAAATGCGGTAACCTGCCTCGGTTCTTGGAGGCTCAGGAATAAGCTGACGTTTTTCATAATACCGCACTGTTTCAATATTGACATGGGACTTTTCGGCAATCTCGCTTATTTTTAAGCCATTCACTCTCTCACCCTCTTCTTCATTTATACACCCTGTACCTAGGTATAAGGTCAAGACCAATCAGTTAATTTTTTATACTCTCATATGTCTCTATTTTAACATGTGAATGGACGACTTTACTTACCGTTCGCCATCTTAATAAATCTCTTTCTCCCCCAATATCCCATAATCAAAATGCTAACTACTATACCAATAATGCTAATATCTATAGGCATATGAGGGATTTGAGGGGTTAAAACAAATCGCAGAGCCTCGTTCACATAAACTAACGGATTTATCAATACGACCATTTGTATAATGGGTGTCACATCTAATGTGTCCCAGGAAAAGAATACAGATCCTAAAAAAACTAAGGGAATTAAAAATCCTGGAAACATTGCAGCAACTTGGCTTGGTTTTATTATAGTCCCAACGAGTAACCCAAGCGTTGCTGAAGAGATAGACGCAAGCAAAATGATCAGGAGCAACATGAGGATACCTTGTAATGTAAGGGTCAAGTCTAAGGAGTTCCTCATAAAAATCAAAGAAAGAGGTAAGACAATTAATCCGCCTATCCAAGCCTCTATAATACCTACGCACATTTTGGCTAAAGCAACGACCCCAACATTCACTGGTGCCATTAACCGATCTTCAATTTCCCTAGATACATTAAAATCCATAGTTAACGGAATCGCTGTTCCGTGTATACCAGTGACTAGAATACTCATTCCCACGATCCCAGGAAACATTTGAGTCGGGAATGTGCTGGGAAGAAGTCCTATTCTCGGTAATATATATCCGTACAATAGAATAAGCATAAAAGGCAACATCGCCACACGAAAAACGAACTCCCACTTATCCCGACTCTGAACGACCAAATCTCTTTTCACCATGGCTTTAAATGTTACCCAGTAATTTGTTGAGAGTCTGTTATTCTGTTCTGCCATTCTCAGTGCCTCCTTTGCTTGTTAAATGAATAAATACATCTTCCAAAGTACTTCTGCTCAAGCTGATTGTCTCTAATGAAGTATCTAATGTCTTTATCCATTCCATAATTCGATTGAAATTTGGATGGGCAGTCCTTATATATAGTAGTAATTCATTTTCTTTCACCACTATATTTTCGACCTCTGGTAACTCTTTTGCTTGTTTAGCAATATCAGAAGAAAAATTAGAAAATGTAATGGAAATGATGTTATTAGCTGGAATTAATTCTTTTAGCTCTTCAGTTGTTCCAATTGCCTGTATTTCTCCTTTGTCCACTATAGCAATTCGGTCACATAATTGTTCTGGCTCTTCCATATAATGGGTTGTCAGAAAGATAGTCGTGCCTGCTTTATTCAATGTTAATATTTGTTCCCAAAGAATAGCTCGGTAAGCGGGGTCTAACCCTGTTGTCGGTTCATCTAAAAATAAAATATCTGGCTGGTGAATGATTGCTCGAGCAATTTTTAAACGTTGTGCCATTCCACCGGAATAACTTTTGACATAATCATGTTGGCGATCTTTCAATCCAAACTTTTCGAGATATTCATCTGCTCTTTGATTGGCGGTGGAATCATCTAACCCGAAATACTTAGCATGGTAAGTGAGATTTTCTCGTGCTGTCAGTCCTTTATCAAGATTATTATGTTGAGCAACGACACCAATTTTTTTGCGAGCCCGAGCAGGATTTTCTAAAATCTGTTGATTATTAATGAATATCTCTCCAGATGTTGGTTTACTCTGGGTCGTCAGCATACTAATCATGGTACTTTTCCCTGCACCATTAGGTCCGAGAAACCCAAATATTTCTCCCGCTTGAACTTCTAAATTGATTCCTTTAACGGCTTCAATCTTTCGAGATTTAGAAAGAACAAAATCTTTTTTTACATTTATTGCTTTGAGTATAGTGTCTGCCATTCTGTTCTCACCTTCCTATTTTAAATTCTACTTCATTATATAGTCTGCAGTTAGGTACGGGGTCAAGTGTTATAACTCTTCTATATAAAAAACGTATTTTAGAATGATAGAAAAAGATAAAGAAACAACTAAATAAACTGGTCCCTATGAAGAGGACTTTCTTTTAAGAGCTCTCTTCATAGGGGTCAGTTTATAGGAACTCCTAATTGTCTTCTGTATATTAAGTTATGCAATTTGCTTTATCCTGCTCCACTTCTGGGCCACAGTTTTGATATCTAAAAGATATTTGGCCGGAAAAGCTACTAACGGGAAGTTGTTCCTCTGGCTAGAATCAAGGCAATTAACGTCAAGCCACTAATGAGTTCTGCCTGAAATTAATAAAAACTAACTGTTAGAAATAAGGATATTGACAAGAGGGGATCTAACTAGATATACTTCATTCAAAAGGTCGTTTGAATGAGTAGGGGTGAAATTAAATGGATACAGATGTGTGTGCAACGAATATTATACATAAAGAGAAAGTAGCAATTATCAAAAATAATTTAAATGATAAGGACTTATCCAGTTTACTTGTGTTAGGAAAATGTTTTGTAGACTCTTCTCGAATTAAGATTTTTTATGCTTTAGAGACGTACAAGGAGATGTGTGTCTGTGATTTAGCTGCAATATTGGATGCTAGTATCGCTACAACGTCGCACCATTTGCGTTTTTTAAAAAAACACGGAATGACAAAGTCACGAAAAGACGGGAAAATGGTTTATTACTCTTTAGCAAATGAAGATGTACTTTCCGCTATTCGTGCTTTTTTAAAGTTGTCAGAAAGTTTATCTGTGAAATCTTAGTTTGGAGGAAATTAACTTGTTACAAAGCATTATTTCAGCTCTCGCTGTTTACATTTCTACGAGCATTGATTATTTATTTATCTTGCTGATTATTTTTTCTCAAAGCCATACTAAAAAAGGTCTCCGTCAGATTTTTTTGGGTCAATACCTCGGAACAGGAATCTTGGTAGCCATAAGTTTGTTTGCAGCATACGTGCTGAATTTTATTCCTCAAGATTGGATCATTGGTCTTCTGGGATTAATTCCTATTTACTTAGGGATTCGTGTGGCTTTTGTAGGCGAAGAGGAGGAAGAAGAAGGGGAAGTCATCGAAAAGTTAGGATCTAGAGGAACGAATCGTTTGTTTTGGACCGTTTCCTTAATAACGATTGCTTCTGGTGGCGATAACTTAGGAATCTATATTCCTTACTTTACCTCGTTATCTTTTCCAGCGATTGTCACTGCTTTAATCGTATTTGCTATCTCTGTTGCGGTTCTTTGCTATATCAGTTATAAATTGGCGAAAATTTCTTTTGTCTCTGAAACGCTAGAAAAATATGAACGAATCATTGTACCTATCGTATTTATTGGATTAGGGATTTTTATTATGATAGAAAATGGAACCATCCAAACTATATTAGGTTTGTAGAGGTCCTATTTAGGAAAGGAAGCAAACGATGAGTGAAAATAAAAAGTCCCATGAATGGATATTAGAAGGAATCGACTGTGCAAACTGCGCAGCCAAAGTAGAAAGAGGCGTCGCCAAGGTTGCAGGTGTCGCCAATAGTAGTGTGAACTATATGACAGAAACCTTGAGTTTCGAAGTGACAGAGGAAAAAGAACATCTTGTTTTATCCAATGTGCAACAAAAAGTTAAAAAATTGGAGCCTGATGTTACTTTAAAAAATAAAGTGGACGGCAGGTTGATTGAAATAAACCCGCCATTAATCAAGGTAAGTCATTTAAAAGATGATAGAAAGAACTACGAATGGATATTAGAAGGAATCGATTGTGCAAACTGTGCCGCCAAAGTGGAAAGAGGAGTTGCTACAGTTCCTGGGGTTACAAGCAGCAATGTCAATTTTATGACAGAGACACTGAGCTTTGAGGTAGCAGGTGGAAATAAAAACGACGTATTGGCTAGTGTAAAACAAACAATAGGAACTTTAGAACCTGACGTCGTTCTGCGAAAAAAAGTGGACGGTACATTGGTTGGAAATGGAACTGATTCTCATAAAAATTCGACTTCTATCGAATCAATTTCTGCTAAAGATGAGACTAGCCACAAACAGACGAATAGAGCTTCTCTGGTCAATCTGTTTGGAAACAAAACTAAAGTGACCATTATTCGTTTAATACTAGGATTAGGAATATTAGTGACCGGAATGTTTCTTCCTATGGCTGGACAAGCCTCGCTTGGGTTGTTCATACTGGCTTATTTGATCACTGGTTATGATGTTGTAGGGCGTGCCATTAGAAATATTTTTCGAGGCCAAGTATTCGACGAAAATTTTCTAATGACCATTGCAACGTTAAGTGCTTTCTATATTCAAGAGTACCCCGAAGCTGTGGCAGTCATGCTTTTTTATCAAGTCGGAGAACTATTCCAAGATATTGCTGTTTCAAAATCCCGTCGCTCCATTGCGGATTTAATGGATATTCGACCTGATTATGCCAACTTAGTCACAGGAAACAACGTAGAAAAAGTTGCTCCTGAAACCATTAAGATTGGAGATCTTATTCTCATTCGTCCGGGCGAAAAAGTACCCTTGGATGGAAAAGTAGTGGAAGGTACTTCGGCGATGGACACTTCTGCTTTAACAGGCGAATCCGTTCCAAGGAGCGTAAAGCCAGAAGACTCTATTTTGAGCGGATTTATTAACAAAAACGGCTTGCTAAAAGTAGTTGTAGAAAAGCCCTTTGCAGAGTCGACTGTGAAGAAAATTTTAGATTTGGTCCAAAATGCTAGCGGACGGAAAGCACCTACAGAACAATTCATTACCAAATTTGCTCGCTACTATACTCCTATTGTGGTTATAGCTGCTGCATTATTGGCAATTGTTCCTCCATTGTTAATACCAGGAGCTACATTTAATGAATGGATATACAGGGCAAGTATCTTTTTGGTCATTTCATGCCCTTGTGCTTTAGTCGTTTCGATTCCAGTTGGTTTCTTTGGTGGGATTGGTTCTGCTTCCCGCAAAGGGATTTTAGTAAAAGGTAGCAATTTCCTCGAAGGTCTGAACGATCTTAAATACGTGGTGATGGACAAAACGGGTACATTGACAAAAGGAAAATTTGAATTAACAACTATTGAACCAAAGAATGGAGTCAATTCTGAGCAACTGCTTGAATTAGCGGCTTACGCCGAAGCTCATTCTACTCACCCTATTGCGGATTCCATTAAAGAGCGATATGGAAGAGATATTAAAGAAGAAAGAATTACCGCTTATAACGAAATTTCTGGTCATGGAATTCAAGCCACCATCGGTGGAAAAGAAGTGTTAGCAGGAAATGCCCGTCTAATGGATAAATTTTCTGTTGGTTTTACGGAAGTACAAGAAATTGGAACGGTTGTTTACTTAGCTGTAGATAAGGTTTACACCGGACATTTGCTTATTTCAGACGCGATTAAAGATGACGCAATTGAAAGTATTGCTGAAATGAAGAAATTAGGAATCAAGAACATTATCATGCTAACCGGAGATTCGAAAAAAGTTGGGGAAGCAGTAGCGAATAAATTAGGTATTACAGAAGTTTATAGCGAGTTACTTCCTCAAGATAAAGTAGCAAAATTTGAAGAAATTTTATCTCGGAAAGAAAAAAACGAAAAAGTTGCTTTCGTAGGGGATGGAATTAACGACACGCCTGTGCTAGCACGCTCAGATATTGGGATTGCTATGGGAGGTTTAGGATCAGACGCAGCGATAGAAGCTGCAGATATAGTTCTTATGGATGACAGACCTTCTAAAATTGTCACTGCCATGCAAGTCGCTAAGAACACCCGTCGCATTGTTTGGCAAAATATTTTCTTTGCACTTGGAGTGAAAGGCTTATTCTTAGTCCTAGGAGCCTTTGGAATTGCCACTATGTGGGAAGCTGTATTTGCGGATGTGGGGGTAACAGTAATAGCGGTATTAAATTCAATGAGAATATTAAATAAGTAAGACTTTTAATTCATTCTTATAGTGGCATATATTTTATCAGTTCAAGTTAACAAAAAAGGGTAGGACAAAACCTCCCGGTAATTTAAAAAAGGTAATTGCATTTGTGCAATTACCTTTTTTGTCTATTTCAAATAGTTAAATAGATATTCAAAACACTCGCCTTTATTTTACTATTGAAACAGCAACATATGTCCTAAAATGTTTTCAATCTGAATAAGATACAATTATTTCCAAATATTTGCTTACAAAAAGAGTCCACTTTAAAAAAGTAACTGGGGAGAATGCTCAAGTGTTTTTTTTACACATGAGTATCCACTCCAGCTCATAATAATTATTTGTTCTGTTCCCTTCTGTAGTGACAGATTATTCAGTTGGTTCAGGAACTGTTTCATAATCCGCGATTCCATCATTAGTTTTATCGGCTAACTCAGGAGCATTGGTCTCATACAATGGAACAGTTGATTGTCGTCCGTTTCGAGAATACAAACTCGTTGCTTCTTCGCCGAGCTGTTCGTTAATTTGTTTTAGCTTTTCAAGTTGGTTTTGATAATCATAATCAGCTATGTCATCTTGCAATAATCCTTCAGGAGTATAGAAACGCAATAAATCGCTCTGCAGGATACTGTCAGAAGTGCTTAACTGTTGATTGGCATTGGCTTTTAATTGTTCCACTTCATCTAGTACTTCTTGAGAAGGTTCTAAAATTTGTTCACCGGTTTTTGTATCGTAAATAACTGAACCATTTACAGTATATTTCGGTGATACAATGTCTCCATTTCTAAAAGCAACCGTTTCATCATGTTCTTCTGAGAACAAGTCTGTTCCCATTAAGACATTATCAGTGGTTTCAATGCCTAACAAGTGAAGAAGAGTAGGGAGCATATCTACTTGTCCACCATAGGTATCAAAGACTTCACCATTGCCTGCACCTGGGACATGGAAGATAGCTGGAACTTCTTGCATGACTGCATTGTTGTAGCCGTTCCATTCCTCAGGATCTTCTCCAAGCAAAGGAGCTAAAGATTCATTACGGGCATTAGAAATACCATAATGATCTCCGTATAGGACAATAATCGAATCTTCATATAATCCTGAAGCTTTGAGATAATTAAAGAATTCTTCCACTGCTTGGTCCAAATAATGGGCAGTAACGAAGTAGTTATCAATGGTATTATCACCAGTTGTGGCTGCAGGGAAATCAACATTTGCCTCATCTAAAGGATAAGGGAAGTGATTTGAAACGGTAATGAATTTTGAATAAAACGGTTGTGGCAATTGTTCTAAATATTGAATGGATTCTTGGAAGAAAATTTTATCTTTCATACCATACTCAAGTTTGTTTTCTTCAGTAAACGTGTAATACTCATCATCGAAGAAGTAATCAATACCGAATGATTTGTACGTGTTATCACGGTTCCAGAATGAACCTACATTTCCATGGAACATTGCTGAAGTATATCCAGCTTCGGAACGTAAAATTTGAGAAGCGGATTGGAAAGTATTCGCAGTACCGTATTGGGTGAAGGCTCCACCTTGAGAACTACCAAATAAAGAATTTTCTACTAACATCTCTGAATCAGCTGTTTTTCCTTGTCCGACTTGATTGTAGAAATTTTCAAAACTGTAACTGTCTTGGTTATCGTAAAGGCTGTTGATGAAAGGTGTGACTTCATGAAGTTCGCCATTTTCATCTTCTAACTGATAATCGATTAAAAATTGCTGGAAGCTTTCCAATTGAAGATAAATCACGTTTTTGCCTTCAGCGACACCATAATAATCGGTGTTTGGTTCAGCATGATGATCTTGAACGTAACTCAATACATTTTCCATATCGGATTCATCAGCGCTAGCTTTCATTTGGTTGTTTTGAGCCGTTTGGTAACCGTCAAAGGCAGTAAAAAAGTTGACGCCTAAATATTTCACAATATAATTACGGTCGAAAGTACGTGCCAATAATTGCGGTCGATTGCTTTCCGCTAAAGCCAAGTTGGCTGCAAATAAAGTCATGCCTAAAGTGGTTGCTGCAACTGCATAACGCTTCAACATTGGACGTGGGTCCATTTTGATAGGAGATTTTTTGCTGTATGCCATAAACAACAGTAGAAAGAAATCAGACCAGTAAAGAATATCTTGTGGACGCAATAAAGCAAAAGCACTAGCGCCGATACCGTTTGATACTTTACCGGCACCAAGTATAGTTGAAATTGTTAGAAAGTCACTAAACTCACGGTAGTAAAGTACATTTGAGTAGATGAGCAAACTCGTTAAGAAATAAACAACGAACAATGCTCCATACGCTTTTTTAGACTTCGTAAAGTAAAGAGCGATAGAGAATAAGAATACGGTAGTTGCAATGGGGTTGATAAATAAGATGAACTCTTGGAATAATCCTTCAACACCAAGTTCAAATTCAACTTGATAGACTAAATACGATTTTAACCAAAACAGAATCACTGCAAAGGTAAAAAAGCCAAGTCGTTTAGAAAGAACATGTTTTAGTTGTGACACAGATATTGCCTCCTTTTTGAACACACACAAACTAGTACGTGCCATTTTAAATAAACAGCGATATTGTAAAAATATAGATCTTATTTTGTATATTTTTTGTATGTTTATTGTAATTTTCTACCATATTTCATTTTACAATTAATCAATAGGGTAGTCAATAAAACTAGAGTACAGGAGTCTTCAATGTAGGTACGAAGAATGGATTGAGATTTTTTATTAAACACTTCTTTTAAGAAAAATTTTTCTGCAAGAAGTTAATTCTCTTCATTATTTATGTACGTTATTTATTTTTTGAAAGAAATGAGATAGTGCCGGTTAGATTTATAGGGAGCGTCAATAATTTTGTGTAAATAATTCGTCCTTCTGCAAAATAATGGGTTACTCAGTAAACATTGAAGCTAATGTATCCGTCACTTGTTGGAAGCCTTTATGGCTTCTATTTAAGAATTTTTGATTGTATGTATCAAAGATGGATACTAGGAAACGCTCTAGTGATTCTTCATTTTGAAACTGCTCTTTTCTGCGGCTGTATTTCTTGATTTGTTTATGGAAAGATTCGATTAAATTAGTTGAGTAAATGCTTCGGCGGATACCAGGCGGAAACTCATATAAAGTCAATAAATCTTGGTTTTCTATGAGTGACTGCGTCACTTTAGGATAGGTTTTCTGCCACTTCTCAATCATACTGAATAAGAAGGTATTCGCTTCTTCCTTTGAACTAGCTTGATAAACAGCCTTAAAATCATCACAGATTTCTTTTCGGTCTTTGACGCGTACTTTATGATCAATATTACGGGACACGTGAACGCAGCAATGTTGGTATTTAGCATGGGGATAAATCCGGTGAATCGTATCTTTCATGTCTTTTAAGCCATCCGTAATAAAAAGCAAGACATCTTGAACTCCTCTGGAGTAAATATCCTGTAGCAGCTCATTCCAAACGTAGGTCGATTCACAGTCGGAGCAATCGCATAGCTTAGTACTTCTTTAGTGCCGTCTTCTCGTATACCAATGGCAATATAGATTGCTTCTTTGGAGACGGTTTGACGTTTTAAAGGAATATAAGTAGCATCCATGAAAATAGCGACATACTTATCGTTTAGGGCTCTAACTTTAAATGCATTTACTTCTTCAATCAGCACTTTAGTCATGTTCGATACTGTCTATGGGGTATAATGGTGACCATACATTTTTTCAATCAAATCAGCAATTTCAGACATCGTAACGCCTTTTTCAAACAGATGGATAATCGTAGACTCCAGTGTGTCATTGGTTCGCTTGTAGGCTGGTAATGTTCGTTGTTTGAACTCTCCGTTGCGATTCCTAGGAATCTCCAACGTTAATTCGCCATATTCTGTTTTAATCTTTCGATGATAGCTTCCGTTTCTGGAATTGCCAGAGTTGAATCCAACTCGATCATACTTGTCGTACTCTAAGAAAGCTGTTAATTCAATCCGAAGGAGTGTATTAAGGGCTTTTTCTAAGTGGAACCGAAAGAATTCATTCAAATCGCCTTTGGCGACTAGAGTTTGTAAGATATCTGTAGTAAAATCATTCATAGGGAAGTCCTCTTTTCTGTGAATTGGTTGTCGTAAACTTAATTCTACAGAAGGGACTTCCTTTTTTGTATGGATTTTATTCATTTACACAAAATATTTTACACTCTCGATTTATAGCCAAAAAGAGATTGGGATATAACTTCAAAGTTATGTCCCAATCTCTTTTTGTTTGTAAAGCGGTTGTCAGTAGCTCTTTAAAATTACCTTAAGTAATACGGGAGTATCCTTTTTCGAATTCTTCCTTACTTATAGCTATTTCTATCGTGAGATGTTTTTTTACATCAGATTCATACGCAATCTCAGCTATTTCTTTTTTGATTTTTCGTGCCCTATTTACGTCTGTCGAGTCTATAAGGACACTAACAATAAGAGCATTTTCATCCCCGTCTAATGACCAAATGTGAAGATGGGAGAAATCTTTTACACCGGAAACGTTATTGATGGAATCAGCAAGTTTATTTACGTTTACATTGTTAGGGGAACCATTCAATAAAATTCTCATGGTATTGAAAAATTCCGGCAAGGTTTTATACAGAATGTAGAGCGCAATTAAAATCGATAGAACAGGGTCCAAACGATAAGCCTCGGTAAAATTCATTACAATACTTACAACCAAGACTCCAATCCATCCTAATACATCTTCCAACATATGGAGGTTCAACACACTCTCATTTTTAGAGCTCCCCTTGCTTAGAATCCAAGCCGCATATCCATTTAAAGCAATGGCCACGATAGCCAACCAGAACATGCCATTATAATTCACAGGTTGAGGTTCAATCAGACGTGGAATACTCCGATAAATCATGAAGAATGATCCACCTATCAATACCACTGCTGTTATCAACGCCCCTAACAGGGAAAAGCGCTTATAACCGAAAGTGAACCTTTCATCTTTCTTTTTCTCTGAGTATTCTTGAAAAAACCAAGCAAATCCAATGGAAATGGAGTCTCCCAAATCATGGATAGCATCCGACATAATCGATACACTGTTAAAAAGAAAACCAAATACAAATTCACTTATAGAGAAAATAAAATTAACAAAAAAAGCAATTTTTATATTTTTTTTAGGTTGATTCTGATGAGCGTCGTCATGATTTTTGTCTGTTTTTGACATTCGAAAATCCTCCTTCACTTATACTATGATTACCGCCAGCCATTAATTTTCTTGTTCTTTAATATGAGTTAAAACTTGTTCGAGAAGGCTGAAAACATGGTGATCATCGAGGCTATAGATCATGCTTTTACCTGCTCTTTTTGATTTCACTAAACGTGAATCTTTTAATGTTTTTAGTTGATGAGAAACAGCAGATTGTTCCATATCTAAAGAGAGGGCAATATTTCCTACACTAAGTTCTTCATGATGCAGCAGAAAAAGAATTGAAAGTCGTGTGGGGTCACTGATGATTTTAAAAAGCTTACTTACTTCTTGTGTAGATGCTTTATCTACTTGATATGGTTGTGGGGTGTTCATAAATAATCTCAATCCCTTCATATGATTGTTTGCTCATTCTTTAGGATATCACATACCATATAGAAAGCAAAGATTTTGTTTATGAGACTAAGAAAGTTACCTTCCTGCTTTTTTGGTAGTAAATAGAAATAAGAATAAAGAGAAATACTTTGACAGAGTTCAATTTCTGATATATAATGAGCACACAAACATATGAATGACTACTCATTTATAGTTCGTAATCATTACGATTTTAGAGCAAAGGTAATTATATCTGTTTAGAAAGGTGAGAGAAAATGAAAAATATTCAAAAACAAAAATCCCATGAAAGTCATGATCATAGTCATGAACATGGTCACAATCACGACCATGATCACGGAAAGATGCCCATTATTTTGTACTTTATTGGTTTAGCATTAGCCATAATTGCGTTATTTCTAGATGGAGAAAATAGTTTATTACAAAATAGTTTGTTTTCAATTGCTTCGATTAGTGCGGGCTACCATGTTATTCTTCTTGAAGGAATTGGAGAAACGATTGAGAATACAAAATCTAAAAAGAGATTTACGCCTAACTCCCATATCTTAATGGGATTAGCTGCATTGGGGGCCTCACTGATCGGTAATTTCTGGGAAGGAACATTGCTGATTCTCATTTTCTCTGGGGCGCATTTTTTAGAAGATTATGCTGAAGGTAGAAGCAAACGAGAAATCACAAAATTACTTGAAATGAATCCGACGACTGCAAGATTAATCATGTCTGACGGAAATACAAAGATTGTTGATGTCAATGAACTAAAAGTAGGGGACCAACTCCAGGTACTGAACGGAGATCAAGTACCTATTGACGGAGTCATTTTAACTGGGAATACCTCCATTGACGAATCTTCTATCAATGGAGAAAGTATCCCTAAAGAAAAATCTAAAGGAGACGGGGTTTTTGGGAGTACGATTAATGGAACGGGTAGTTTCACAATGGAAGTCACAAAAGAAAATAAAGATACTGTCTTTTCAAAGATTTTACAATTAGTTAATCAAAATCAAAATAATCAAACGAAAGCTGCCAGTATTATCCAAAAGTTTGAACCGAAATATGTGACAGTTGTTTTAATTGCGATTCCACTCTTCATATTACTCACACCTTTGATGTTAGATTGGACTTGGTCACAAAGTATTTATAGAGGATTAGTTCTTTTAGTCGCAGCTTCTCCATGTGCTTTAGCAGCAGCTACCGTATCTGTAACATTATCAGCAACCTCTAATCTAGCCAAAAGAGGCGTGCTTTCAAAAGGAAGTTCTTATTTGTCGCAATTAGCCGATATTCAAGCCATTGCCTTTGATAAGACGGGAACCTTAACGAAAGGAAAACCAGAAGTAACCAATTATTATTTTGCTGATAGCGTAAACGAAGAAAAGATGATTGATATCGTAGTGGCTCTTGAAAAAGAATCTAATCATCCCTTAGCAGATGCCATTCTAAGAAAATTTGAACAAAAAAATAAATTAGATATGGAAGTAGAAAATCAAATTGGTAAAGGATTGACAGGAGATTACAAAGGTAAAAACTATCGTATAGGTAAGCCAACTTCTTTTTCAAATGTTGCAGATAAATACATTCGCCTAAATGATGAGTGGGCTTCAGAAGGTAAGACAGTCGTATACGTATCAGAAGAGGAAAAAGTTGTAGGACTTATTGCCCTTATGGACATTCCTAGTGAAAATGCAAAAGAAACGATTGAGTACTTCAAAAAACAAGGTATACACACTACCCTAATTACTGGAGACTCAGAAATGACGGGAAAAGCAGTTGCTAAACAATTAGGAATAGATGAAGTAATTGCGAATGTCATGCCGGAAGACAAATCACGTATTATAGACGAGCAAAAAGAAAAATATGGTGTAACAGCAATGGTGGGCGATGGTGTAAACGATGCACCCGCGCTTGTGAATGCTGATGTGGGAATCGCTATGGGTGACGGAACCGACGTTGCGGTAGAGGTATCTGACCTGGTTTTAATGAAAAATGATTTATTAAAATTAGTCCAATCCCATAATATTTCTTCTAAAATGAATCGTGTCATTTGGCAAAACATTATTTTTTCTATGGCTGTTGTCGCCTTTTTAGTTATAGCTAGTTTATTGGGTTTAACCGATATAGCGATTAGTGTCATTATCCACGAAGGAAGTACTTTGGTTGTTATACTAAACGGACTTCGATTGCTACGGTCTACCTAATCAACTGATAGTTAATATTAATGGGTATAAGAAAAAATCGATTAAATAATGAAGGTAGGGGATAAACGTGAAAAGAGTTGTCTTTGTGCGCCATGGTCAAAGCGAATGGAACGCGTTGAATCAATTTACTGGTTGGGTGGACGTTGATCTTACGAAGTTAGGGCTGAAAGAAGCTCACGAAGCGGGACTTAAAATCAAAAGAGCTGGATTAGAGTTTGATTTAGCCTTTACTTCTGTTTTGAAACGAGCCATTAAAACTTGTCACATTATCTTAGAGGATTCCGATCAACTCTGGGTACCTGAAATCAAAACCTGGCGTTTGAACGAGCGCCATTATGGAGCTTTGCAAGGACTCAACAAGGAAGCGACTGCTGAGAAATTTGGTATTCAGCAAGTTCAGATTTGGCGTCGATCCTACGATACGCTGCCTCCACTAGCAAAACCAGAGGATCCTAATTCTGCTTTAAATGATCGACGTTATGCCCATTTACAAAAACGGAGTATCCCAATGGGTGAGAACTTGAAAATTACGTTGGCCAGGGTTATTCCCTTTTGGGAAGATGAAATTGCACCGGCAATTCTAGATCAGAAAACCGTCTTAGTAGTTGCCCATGGTAATTCCATTCGAGCGTTAGCGAAATATATGGAAAATATACCTGAGGATAAAATCATGGAACTAGAGATACCGACAGGACAACCACTTGTTTATGAATTAAATGAGGGATTAGAAGTTATTAGAAAATATTATCTTTAAGTCAGAGAGCTCGTCATAGGAAGAAATTTCTTATGTACGAGTTTTTCGTATATTAATGTAAACTAGAGAGATCCTGTATCTCTCAATTTGCTAGTTAGGAACTATACTTCCTTGGTTCCTGTTGTATATAATAAATAGTGGTTGTATCACTGAAAAGAGAGGTTATTTATGATTTTATATTACCTACTGGCAGCTGTTTTGATTGCCATAGACCAAATGGTCAAATGGAAAATTGTCCAGAATTTTTCCTTATACGATGAGCTGGAAGTTATTCCAGAATTTTTTTCCCTGTACTACATTCAGAATCGTGGAGCCGCTTGGGGAATATTGCCAGGGAGGATGGGTTTTTTTTCATCATCACCATCCTGATAGTAGGGTACCTGATCTACACATTCCATAACTTGCCACAGAAGAGTATTTTATCTGGTATCAGCTTTTCTTTCATCCTGGCGGGTGCTTTAGGCAATTTCATTGATCGTATGCGCTTAGGCTATGTTATAGACATGTTTCGATTCGATTTCATTGATTTTCCGATATTCAATGTAGCAGATGTTTTCCTTACCATCGGAGTGGGTACCCTGATGGTCTACCTCCTCTTTTTCGAAAAAGAGGAGGGCATTGCATCCAAAAAGGGATTAGGGAAATGAGACGAGCGATAGAAAGGGCCAATATAGTATTCGATCCAAAGCAATTAAAAAGAGTCAGGGAGTTTATCTTAGAAGCTGATTCCAGTATTACGCCGGAATTAGCTTTTTCTTCAATTTGAACTTTTGATTACTGCCTTTCTCATAAAAATGTGGAAAAATCATCAACCGCCTAAATAAATAGTTTCCACTAGCTTGTGTTGAAATTCGTTTTATATCTCTTTATTTTTGTTTCGATCTCCGTCAATCTTATATAAGTTAATTTTAGGTAACTAAAGATGATAAAAATATTTCTTGAAAATCAATCATACCCTTTATTCGCTTGTCACTTTTGCAGCGATTTTACTCTCGTAACTAACTAGATTTATGAACAATAATATAATTGTACAGCCAGTATAATCTCTTCTTTAAATGTATAATCTGGCTTCATTTTAATAGAATTTTACTGCTTTATTATTTAAACAAAATTCATTTAACTAATTTTCCATAATTCTCCCTACAGGTTGACTTCTTTTGTACTCAATTCTATAATTCATTATAGGGTATAGGGGTATGCCCTATACCCTATAATGAATTATAGGAGGAATTTTATGGCACACCATCCAGATCATAGCAAAGAGAATATAGTTAAACGTCTTAACCGCATTGAAGGTCAGATTGGTGGGATAAAAAACATGATTATGGACGATCGTCCTTATGATGAGGTTATTGTCCAATTGAACTCTTCAAGATCTGCACTACAAAAAATTAGTCAAATTTTATTGGAAGCTCATGCGGATCATACTTTTATGGATGCTGTTTCAAGTGGTCAAACTGAAAAAGAATTAGAAAGTTTACGTCGTGCTATTAAACAATACAGCAAGATGATTTAGGAAGGTCAATCATTCATGAAAAAATTAAAAGAAAACAAAATTCTTTCTTTAGCCATTCCAGCCACTATTGAAAATATTTTACAGACACTCGTTGGTTTTATCGATACGATGATGATTTCTAGAATTGGATTGCTAGCGGTAACAGCTGTTGGTGTTGCTAACACTATATTAAATGTCTACGTCGCGGTGTTTATCGCACTAGGGGTAGGTGCATCTGCTTTAATTGCTCAATATTTAGGAGCAAATAAAGCAAAAGAATCCCAAAAAATTACAAATCAATCGGTGGTCTTAGCTCTTGTTGTAGGCCTTATTTTCTCTATTGTCTCTCTGTTGTTTGGAAAACCGTTGTTAGCCACTATGGGAGCTTCAGATGAAGTTTTAGTTTATTCGACACAATTCTTCTATATTGTCGGAGGGACATCTGTCTTTATCTCCCTTATGACTGTTTTAGGAAGTATATTAAGGGCAACTGGCGACACAAAAACACCAATGAAAGTTACCGCAATCGTAAACATAGGAAATATCGTGTTAGATTATATATTGATTTTTGGTTTAGGACCTATACCTGCATTAGGCGTTATTGGAACTGCAATTGGTACGGCCGTTTCACGATTAATAGGCACGATTTTATTATTAAATAAAGTTCAAAAATCGACTAGTCCCATAGATTTCTCAACTTTATTTAAAAAATCGAATTATAAGTTCTTAATTAACCTGACTATTCCAGCTACTCTAGAACGTTTAGTCATGCGTTTGGGCCAAGTTCTTTATTTTGGTTTAATCGTCAGTATTGGCGCAAAAACTTTTGCAGCGCACTCTATTGCTGGAAACATTGAAAGCTTCACTTATATGCCTGCATATGGACTAGCTACAGCTTCAGCTACTTTAGTTGGAAATAGTATTGGAGCAAAGGATTTATCCAAAGCTAGCCATTATGCTTACTCGGCAGCTAAATATGGAGTGATATCTATGTCCATATTAGGTGTCATTTTATTTTTCGGATCACCACTATTTGCTACACTATTTACCAATGATTCTGAAGCAATTAACCAAATTGTAACAGCTCTTAGAATCGATTCATTCGCACAACCCGTATTAGCGATTAGTTTGATTACCACTGGTTCATTGCAAGGTATGGGGGATACAAAATCACCTTTGTACAGTACGGCCTTTGGTATGTGGGTGATTCGAGTGGTTGGAGTCATTGTATTATCAAAAATATTTAATCTAGGTATAGCCGGTGTGTGGTTGTCAATTGCTATAGACTTATCTTTGCGTTCTCTCTTTTTAGTCTATAGATTTAAAAAGAATATTAAGACCTTGGATATTGAATATCAAAACTCATAGTCCAAGTTTAAGCTAGCTATTTGTTAAAGAAGTATTTTATGTGAAAATTAAAGAACCTAATTCATTTTGTGAGGTATGATAATAAACTGAGGCATCACAAGTTTATCGACTACCTATCTACGGCCATCTTCTTAGCTCTCAAGTTATGTCGGAGGAGACTCGTTGTCAAACCTTAACGGTTTAAGCGGCTTGCTGTTCTAATCGGAGTGGGTTCACAAAACATTCATGTGGGGCCCTATAATCCCATGTTTTCTGGGACAATCATTCATTCATTGTTGAATTACCACGTTAAAATTAATTTAGAAATGTTTTTCGCCTAAATAAAGGGATATAAATTGAAATTAAGTGCTGATTAGGTTGAGATAATGAGTATCTAGTGAATGATTTAGAAACAAGCGATTTATTTCGTAGGGAAGATGGCTTGTTAAAAAGAATAGATACTACTAGTTCAATTTGTATGTATTAAAGAATAAAAGGAGAAGCTGCTTACAGATGAAAGTAACAGATATACTAAAAATGGGTGATTTAAACTACAGCGAAACTTTTGATCAATCACGAAACGTAAAAGGGATTACTGATAATTCAAATGAAGTCAGCCCTGGCTATATATTCATTGCAATCAAAGGATACAAGGAAGATGGGAACCTCTACATCCAGCAAGCCATTGTCAATGGGGCAATCCTTATTATTGGAGAAAATGATCTCACTGATTTAACAGTTCCTTATTTGAAAGTAAAAAATGCTCGAAAGACATTAGGTCAAGTAGCAAAGGAATTTTACAAAGATCCCTCAAAAAATAAAATTATGATCGGCATTACTGGAACAAATGGCAAAACAACAATTGGTTTCTTTGTTAAACAGCTATTAGAAAAACAGGGTTACAGTGTTTCCTCGATTGGAACCATCTACAATGAAATCAACGGGAAAAGGCTCCAATCGGTCAATACGACGCCAAATGCTAAAATAATCAATCAATTACTAACGGCATCCAACGACCAAGTTGTGGTCATGGAAGTATCTTCTCAAGGGTTAGAACAAGATCGTTTGGAAGGAATCAAGTTTGATTATGCTTTGTTTAATAATTTACAGCATGATCATTTAGATTACCACGGCACAATGGAAGAATACTTTGAATGCAAAGCCTTATTGTTCGAAAAACTTAAACTGGATGGTACAGCTATAATCAATTATGATGACAGCTGGGGCAAAAAACTGAGCGAGCGTTTGACCGCACAAGAAAAAAAAGTCATAATTGTTGGCGAAGAACCGACTAATGAAGTTCAAATTTTAGCTAAAGAGCTAGACAACGTTTCAGTAAGGTATAAAAATAAGGAGTATAACTTGCGCACACCCTTACCTGGAGTGCATAATTTGGACAATTTAACGATGTCTAGTTGTGTTGCTCACGAACTGGGAGTACCTTATGAACAGGTTACACCTTATATGGCGCAGTTTTCTGGCATTGTAGGACGTTTTGAAATTTTCGACTTAGCCAATAAGGTAACGGTCGTCGTTGATTACGCTCATACGCCAGATGCTCTAGCTACTTCAATCAATGCAGCCATCAGCAATGGTGCAAAACGAGTCATAACCGTATTCGGGTTTGCGGGCAACCGTGATAAATCCAAGCGAAAAGCGATGCTAGAAAATGTTTGCCGATTAAGCACGTATGCTATTTTAACGGTAACCGAACTTTTTGGTTCAACAATCGACAACCTATATGCCGATTATGTATCCATCCAAAAAGAGTGTCATGTAGCAGATAAAACGAGTATCATCATGGACCGAACATTGGCTATCCAAAAAGCGATTGGAGAAGCTGAAGCAGGTGACTGGGTGTTGTTATTAGGCAAAGGGCATGAGCAGTACAAAGAAAATTATGCTTTAAAGACCAAAACAGATCAAGAGACGGTACAATATTTGCAAGAACAATTAAATTGATGATGGGCCTTAATGAAAAAGAAAAGAAAATTTTAGAAATCATCCGTGAGAATCCTTTTATACCAAAATAAGAATTGGCGGATGATATTTGATTATCCCGTTAAGCTACAGCAAATCTCATTTCAAGACTTGTCAAAAAAGATTATTTGTTATCTCTGGTGGCTAACTTCACTATATAATCCACCTATTGGAAAAGCGTATTGAAGTTGGCTATTTTTTACCGTGTAAGGTAGCAGTTTATGAAAAAGAAGACGATGTGTATATTGGACTATTAAACCCGACAGTATTAATCGAATCACTCAAAGATGATCATTTGACAATGATTGCTAGAGAAGTTGAATCAACATTAAAAGAAGTAGTGGATGCTGCTAAATAAAGATAAAAAAAGTCTTTGTCAGACAGCGACCCCCAAAGTTAGAGTGAAATCTTAACTTTTGGGGGTTATTTTTTTAAAGAAATATCTTGCTGCTTTTTAATAGTGTCGGTAAAGATATTAAATATTATAGAACCTAATCAGTACTAAAAATGTAAAAACTAGTTGTGAAATTAATTTAGCTCCAGGAATATTCGAACAAACTGTGTCATATTTAGTAGTGCTTTTTATAAAACAACGAAATTAAGTTTACTAAATTTCGAATCTGTGGATGGTTAAGTGTTAAAGATATAGAAAACTGATAAAAAAAAGGCATTATATAGCAAAAATAAAACCAATAAAGGCCTAAACTAAAGTTGCTATATAAAATTTCGTTTGTTAAAAAATATGGAAATAGTTTTGTAATGTTGACTGTTGTTTGTTACACAATTGATATCTTTTAAGAATTTAAGATGTGATATATTTTATAAGTAAATAAAACAGTATTTTACTAAATAAAAACACTATTGAATTTAAAAAGAAGTTTTTCTGGAGGATTGAATTTGAAGAAGAAATTTATTACAGGTTTGCTTGCAGCAACTATGTTCGTCAGCCCTTTTATTGCACCAGTTACAGCTAGCGCTAATAAGTTAGAAGAAATGCAGCAAGAGAAAGAACGCTTAGATAAAGAAAACCAAAACATTAAAGGCAATATAAATGTTAAGGAAGAAAAATTACAATCCTTAGCAGAAGAAAAATCTTCATTAGAAGCAAACGTCGTTCAACTACAAAAAGAAATTGATCAAGTTGTTCGCGAATTGAAAGAACAAGAAGATAAATTAGCCGCAGCAGAAGAAAAAGTCATTCAACTACATAAAGAAATCGAAGCACTTAAAGACTTAATTGAACAACGCAAAGGAAAAATCGAAAATCAAGCAAGAGCCGTTCAAACAGATGGGAACAGTGCGAACTTATTAGATATTGTGATTTCTGCAGAAAATTTGACCGATTTATTAGGGCGTATTAGTCTTGTGAATCAATTAGTAGATGCTAACGAAGAAATTGTTCTAGCACAAATTGAAGATCAAAAGACGTTAGAGAATAAACAAGCAGAAGCAAAAGCTAAAAAAGAAGCTATTGAAACGTTAAAAGCTGAAATCGAGATGAACCGCAATAACTTAGTGGCTCAAAAAGATGAATTGGATAAAACCATTATCGCAGTAGCAACCAACTACGATATGACAGAAGAAGAGAAAAATGCATTTGTAAAAGAGCAAGAAGTGATTGCAGCAAAAACAAGCACTTTATCAGCAGATATGCAAGCTGAACAACAACGCATCATCACTGAACAAAAAGCTAGAGAAGCAGCTGAACAAAAAGAATTAGAAGAAAGAGAACACCAAGCAGCTGAAGCTCAAGTAGCTGCTGAAAAAGAAACGGCTAATCAAAAAGTAGCCGCTACCCAAAGTGCGAACCCAAGTAGTTCTTTAAATAGCGGTTCAAGTTCTGCTCCGTCTTCAAAGAGTAGTTCAAGTTCTACTCCTTCCTCATCTAGCAATTCAGGTTCTACTAAATCAAGTTCAGGTTTCATTCGCCCTTCTGGAGGATATACAACTTCTCCATTCGGCTATCGTGTTCACCCAATTAGTGGTGTGAAGAAATTACATGGTGGAATGGACTTTGGCGGGGGTGGCCCAATCGTTGCTGCACAAGGCGGAACTGTAACAATCGCACAATACCACAGCACATGGGGTTGGTATGTGAAAATTGATCACGGAAACGGCTTGTCTACATTATATGCTCATATGGCACAAGGTAGCTTACGTGTAAGTTCTGGACAACAAGTTTCTCAAGGTCAGCAAATAGGAACAATGGGAACAACCGGTGCTTCAACCGGGGTTCATTTACATTTTGAAGTCTACCAAAATGGTGTTCGTGTAAATCCAGCTTCATATCTTGGAATGTAAAAAATAGCAAAAAAGGTGCGGAACAAAAGTTCGCACCTTTTTTGTGTTGTGCGCCCAGCATGGGCGATAACTTGGTGGTGAAAGTCCACTACAGGCTTGGCAGTAACAACTGTTAGCTGAAGTGAAGGCAAGGGTGTCCACGGTGTGAGGTGGAAGCTGAAAGCAAACCTCACACTGACGAACAGAAAGCTCATATGAAGACTGTATTGGGACGGACGAGCTTGCAACACAAAGCAAAGTCTAATACTGTAAGAATCCCATTCAGTAAATGAGGCAGTTATATTAGTGGAAGGTTATTGCACCTTACCTGGGAAGGTCTGTTTTACTTAAGTCGTTTCTTTTGTCGTTTTTCACGCTCCTCTCGTGCTGTTCTAATTTTTTTACTAGTTCAAGATTCCCCTCTAGATAGGCTATACGGGCATTTGCTTTGTCTAGCGCCTCTTGTAACGATAATTGTTCTCTTGGTCCATAGGGACCATTATTTTTTGAACCACGAGTCTCTTGTAACAATACATCTTCTCCGTGATCTTTATATAATCTTTTCCAACGTGATAGTGATTGATCGGATTTTCCTTTTCCGATTAAATGAGAAGGAAGTCCAGCAAGTTCAAATATCTGAGTGGATTTCATGCCTTGTTTGCTTTGTTTAATGGCCTTTATTTTGAATTCTGATGAATAGGTAATACTTTTCTCTGTCACACTTTTCACATTAGGATTGTTTCTTAAAGCTTGAATCTCAGCTTGGCTATATATCTTTTTACTCATCCTGTCCACTCCCTTCTGTATAACTCAAATAGAGTATACCGAAAATTTTGCATAAAAATAACCCGAAAACTTACAACACTCTTTTTTTGAGTGTTCAGTTTTTGGGTAGAGATTCAGTACTTGTTTACAACAGTTTCTCTTTTTTATTTGTCTAGCTTAATTTTACAATTGGCGCTTGTATTCGTAGGGTACCACGCTTATAAGGATTACCATAAATATAATGAGTTAACAAGAACTATTGAAGATATATTTATGCTACCAGTGTCTGAAGAAATGTTAACAGAGAAAGATAGAGTACAAGGAAAAATGTATTCAACAAAATAATAAAGCTTTTTAAACCTGAATAATTCATACTTTTTATAAACTACCAAATTTTATAATTATCTGTTTAGTTTTATGCTCAATGGTTCTTTTTCTCAAAAATATTTTTCTAAAGGGTTTAATTTATTTTTGCTAACTGATTAAGTTCAAGAAAGACCTCATTTTGGGCGCACTCATCCTATCGGATGGTTAACGAAATTTTTTGAATGGCGCAATAAACGCAACTAACACTGCAGTACCTGAATGTTTTGTAGAATCCGATAAAATAGCTTCTGGTAAACATGTTAACTACTTAATTTCAAGTATTGTCTTCTTCCGGAATGAACTATCTTTCCAGCAATTTTAAAGAGAAATAAGCGAATAGTAGAAACCTGATACCCTTTCGTTTCATTGGTAAAACATAATGTTCGCATGAAGTTCACGATATTGTAAGCCAATAGGCTTACGATCATACGAGCATGATTTTCTATAAAACGTGGGCTATCTGTTTTATCCAAGTAAAAGCCGTTTTTTGCTTCCTTAATGTAATTTTCCATCGTTCCTCTTTTTGAATACGTTTGGAAAACCATTTCTGGAGAGACGTCTTTTGAAAAATTGGTAATGATGAATTCATGTCTAAAAAGCAATTCACTAGCTTCTCTGGTTGATTTTATGCAGATCCTTCTGGATTTTCCCCACGACTTTGCTTGATAAGTGGCGTTATAGTAATGAACTTCTTTCTTACTCCAATCGTGATGATCCTTAATGGTAACGAATTGCTCAGCGATTCTGTACAGATTACGATTGGATTTCAAACGGATAGTATACAAACTATCGTACTCTTCACAAAGTTCATACAAATCAGGCATTGCGAATCCACTATCTGCACGTACCATAATAGTGCTTACTGGTGTCACAGAGTGATAATGCTCAAATAATGGACGAGTAAATGCTGCGACGCCTTTTGAGGTGTAGACATTTCCAGAACGAAGTTCTGCTTTAAGAACGTCTCCGGTAAGACCATCAAAGGCAACGAGTGGATGATAACCGGTTGTCTGGTAATGCGCATTATAATCGGTCATTTCTTGGTTTCCAAAGGTATCACTGTGAGTAGAATCTAAATCAAAAATCATTTCGTTCGTATTTCGAATCGTACGTGCTTTATCAATCAAAATCTGGTTAACCTTTTGTAGCTGGACGATATTTTCTGTTGACATCCGATCCCAAAAGCGAGAAATGGATGACTGTGAAGCCAACCGCTTTTTGCTTAAAACAGCTTGAAAGATAGGATCCGTTACTAATATATTGGCTGAAGAATCTGTAGGATAGCCTGCAATCAACTGCAAGATGATTTGTTCCAGAATAGATTCATTTTCATGAACATGATACAGTCGGTCATCTTGAATCTGGATGTTTTTACATAAGATTTGGCTAAACTCAAATTTGTTCATGAACTCTTTTGCTAATATTAAGCCGGAATCTGAGGACAAATTTCCACCAGAGTGAGATACTGTAACATTTGAATTGAAAAGTAGACGATTTTCGTGTAAAGTTGCCATTGAGAGAACCCCTTTCTTTGGTTAGGTTTAGTCACTTTAACCATAGCAGATTGGGGTTCTTTTTTTACACCCAAAGGGTGCGAATAAACGAAACAAAATAGACTGTTATAACAAGGTTTTTGAAGCGTTTTTGAAAAACTATGAATTATTCAGGTTTCTGTAAAATTATTTAAAAGGACATTAATTTTTGTCAGTTATTCAAAAATTAATACATGAGATTGCTTAGAATCATGTATTGCAAAATAAGAGATTAATTTGACAAACCGTCATAAAAATAAAAACCAGTCAAAACTAATAATAATATAGGTATTCCATAAGCTAAAACTCCTATTAATCGATCTACTAAAAATAAATAAAAAAATTCTTTTCAATTTTTATGGTATGACATAAATAAAGTGAAGTTATTCGTCTAGGTTAATCTTATTAATACTCTTTCTCACTAGTGTTGCATGCAACACTAGTGAGAAAGAGTATTAAATATACTGCAAGGTAAGACATTTGGTAATTGAAGAATAACAAGCAAAAAAATAGCAGTCAGGTCTCTTGACAAAGTATAGTTGCTATTCTTTTTTTAGGCCCTACTTTAATGAAATTTTTGTTTGGAGGGAACGACTTCATTCCTTTGATTATTTCAGTTGAATTTAATAGAGAAGCCTGGCGTCTATTAAGAAATACTTTTCTTGATGAGCGTCAATTTTTTTAACGGAAATCTATCCTATACTAAATTCAGTAAAGGAAAAGGAGGAATCAAAGGAAGCTGTTTTAAACAAACCAAAATTATAGGAGGAATAGATCATGACTGAAAATAAAGCGTCTCAAGAAAGAACACCCCAAGAAAGATTGCAAGAAGAACAAGAACACAAGGAACATGTCCATCATACAAAAATTAATGCAGCGGCCATTTCGGATCATCTTTTAGGGAACATGCATACTTTACATGTGAAATTGCACCAATATCACTGGTATGTAAATGGCGCTAATTTCTTCACCCTGCATGAAAAATTTGAAGAATTGTATAATCAAAACGAAGAATGGTTCGACAAACTAGCAGAACGCTTGATTATTTCCGGTCATAAACCGGCTTCAACCACCGCTGAATTTGAAAAATATTCCATGCTTTCAGAAGATGCCATCAATAAATACGCTAAAGCAGAAGACATGGTTGAAAATATTATCGAAGATTTCAGAAGTACCCGTGAATTAACGATTCGTGCTATTCGTTTAGTACAAGATGAGGGTGACGATGCTTTAGAAGATACACTGATTGCTTTTAAAAATGACTTAGATAAAAACATTTGGATGCTGCAAGCGTTCATTGGCAAAGAGGCATTGGAAGACGACGATGCGTTTGATGAGGATGAAGATTAGGTTTTTCGTAAACATACATTTAAAAATTAAAGATTTTGGGGTTGGGACTCTTTCCAGCTCCTATTTTTTTGCCGTTAAAAAGACTTTTCTTGATGAGCGTCAATTTTTTTGAGGTAGGGGGCCTTTATACTAAATATAGGAAAGTTAAAAAAAGGACAATAAACTGATAAAGGGGAAGAACGAATTGACTCAATACACCCAACCACATGCAGCAGGAGACCACTCAGCTTGTATCCGCTTAGTCCCGATATTCAATCATTTGGAGGAAAGCGCGATGGATCGCATCGCTGGAAAAGCTCACACGAAGCACTATCAAAAAGGGGCGTTTCTGTTTCGCTCGCAAGAAAAAGATGATGCCTTGTATATTGTGAATCGCGGAAAAGTCCGTATCTATCGCTTGTCTGATTCTGGCAAAGAGCAACTAGTTCGTATTTTGAATCCGGGTGACTTTACGGGAGAATGGACGTTGTTCAATCCTGATGCTGTGCACGAGGAATACGCAGAAGCTACTCGAGATACGTCTGTCTGCATGATTCAACAACATGATGTACAAGAGTTTCTAAAAGAGTATCCTGCAATTTCGTTAAAGCTGCTAGGAGAGATGTCGCAGCGGTTAGAAAGCTCCGAACGTCAAACCGCACAAGTAGCCGTGGAGAGTGTCATTACCCGTTTAGTTTTGTTTTTGGCAGAAAATGTGGAACCTGAAATGGGCAACTCTCCCACCATCACCCTGCCGATGGCAAAAAAGGACATTGCTTCCTATTTAGGAACGACACCTGAGACCATCAGTCGCAAATTTGGAGAATTGGAGGACGAGGGATTGATTCAACAGCTGTCTGGGAAAAGGATTAAGATTCAGGATTTAGATGATTTATTGCTTTACAGCGAATAATCGGACACACTTTTTTGTACACGTTGGTGTTCTGTCGCTCTTCATTAACAATGGGACAGTACTCAGTGGGTCGGTTCTTCATTGAAGGTATGCGAACGGACAGTTTATGGATTGGCGAGTGGATCCGCGTTTCGCAAGCCTTGTCTCTGGCCCTGTTTATTGGCGCGATTGTAGTATGGTTTATACGCAGACAAGACTATCCACCAATTTCTTATTATTCTGATGGCAATAAGGGGCAGAAAAAGACTATTAAGATGGTGAATTGAGCAAAAAGATAAAAAGAAGTGCAAAACTTGATATGCGTCAATTTTCGTTTGCTAAAAGTGAGCTATACTACAGTTGTAAAGAGGAAAAGGCAGTGTTCATTAATCTGCTGCCGATAAAATAAAAACACATAAAGGAGATAGGAATTATGGAAAAAGCTATATTGCAATTAGAAACGTTGTCTTGTCCAAGTTGTATGCAAAAAATTGAAGGTGCCTTGAAATCAGTTAACGGTATTGATAAAGACAGCATTAAAGTATTATTCAACTCCAGCAAAGTCAAAACCAATTTTGATTCAGCTGTCACTTCGATTGAAGAGATTCAAAAAGCTATCGAAAACGTAGGCTATCCGGTCCTTAAAACAAAAGTCAAGGCCGCTTAACAGAATATGTTTCTCGATTAAATAAATAATTAAAAAATATGCATAAGGAGAAGATAAATCATGAGTAATACAACTGGGCAATGGTTAGGATGGATTGGAATTCTTGTAGGGATAATCGCTTTCTTTTGGCAACCGGTATGGATGGGAGTAGCTGCAGTCGTTCTAGGAATCATCGGGCTATTTTCCCCACAGAAAGGACTCAACTGGACAGCGATTATTATTGGGGCAATTGCGTTAGTCCTGCCACTTTTATAATCAGAAAATGTAATAACAGCGATAATAGGCAAAGAAGACCTGTTATGATGAAAATTTTTAATAAACTAATTAGTGAAGGATAACTATAAAGAATAAAGACGGCTTTATCGCGGCACTTGATCAAAGCGGTGGTAGTACACCAAAAGCTCTGAATGCTTATGGGGTCAGTGAAGACCAGTATTCAAATGCCGATAAAATAAAAACACATAAAGGAGATAGGAATTATGGAAAAAGCTATATTGCAATTAGAAACGTTGTCTTGTCCAAGTTGTATGCAAAAAATTGAAGGTGCCTTGAAATCAGTTAACGGTATTGATAAAGACAGCATTAAAGTATTATTCAACTCCAGCAAAGTCAAAACCAATTTTGATTCAGCTGTCACTTCGATTGAAGAGATTCAAAAAGCTATCGAAAACGTAGGCTATCCGGTCCTTAAAGCAAAAGTCAAGGCCGCTTAACAGATTAAATGAACTAGGCAATTCTGGAAGAAAAGCTATTTTTTCAGGATTGCTTTTTTGTTGCAATCCGATTCGAGGTGCTTAGAAACGATAAAAGAGAACTTTCTAAACTTGATAGCCGTAAATTTTTATTCGATAAAAAGAGGGTATCGTTATAACTGTAGAGAGGAATAAGTGTCATTGAGGCTGTTTGATCAAAAAATAGTGAAAAGGGACACGTATTTTTTCAAAACTTGATGTCAGTCAATTAATTACTTAGGCAATTATCTTATACTGTGTTTATCAATAAAAGAGAAATTAAATATGGAGGGAAAAAGCATGCAACAATATATATTAAGCAAGAAAAATGTTATCACCGTCATCAGTGGATTGTTAATCGCACTCGGTTTCTTCAGTCACTTTGTTTTAGAAAACGTAGGACTTTCAGAGTGGTCTTTGATCATCGCCTCTGTCTTTGGGATTACGCCAATTGCCATTCAAGCGTTTCAAGCAATGAAAGTCAAAGTCATCAGTATTGATGTCTTAGTCAGTATTGCAGCGATTGGTGCGCTTTTTATTCAAAATTATGAAGAATCGGCTATTGTCACGTTCTTATTCTTATTCGGACACTACTTGGAACAACGAACATTGAACCAAACGCGATCTGCTATCAAAGAATTGACTGAAATGGCACCCGAAAGCGCCTTGAAACAAATGGATAATGGCGAATTTGAAGAAGTAGAAGTGGATGATGTAGATGAAGGGGATATCTTGCTCGTTAAAACGGGTGCGAAAGTTCCAGTGGATGGCACAGTCCTTACGGGTGAAGGGCATATCAATGAAGCTAGCATTACAGGGGAAGCTGTTCCGGTCAACAAGCTAGCTGATGCAGAAGTTTTTGCAGGAACCATTTTAGAAAACGGAACGATTCAAATCAGAGCTGACCGAGTTGGTGAGGACACCACATTTGGAAAAATTATTGAACTCGTGGAAGAAGCACAAGATTCTAAATCCGAAGCGGAACGGTTCATTGATCGCTTTTCTAAATACTACACACCAGCTGTCTTGGTTCTGGCAATTGTTGTATGGGCGTTCAGTCAAAATATTGAGTTAGCAATCACCATCTTGGTTCTAGGTTGCCCAGGCGCATTAGTTATCGGAGTGCCTGTCTCAAACGTTGCCGGTATTGGGAATGGTGCTCGTAACGGTGTTCTTTTAAAAGGGAGTGAAGTCATTCAAGACTTCAGCAATGTGGATACAATTGTATTTGATAAGACAGGTACGTTAACTGTCGGAAACCCAACCGTTGCAGCGACTGAACTGTATGAAAAAGATTCTGCTGAAACGCTTGGCTATCTGGCCAGTGTGGAACGGGAATCAGATCATCCATTAGCAAAAGCTGTCTTACAGCAAATTGGCGAAACAAAATTTTCTCCGGTTGAAGGAACAGAGGTCGTGAAAGGCGGCGGGATCGTTGCGAGTGTAGCTGGACATAGAGTGGCTGTTGGGAATGTAGCCTTGATGGAAAAAGAAAAAGTCACGCTCAGCAAAAAAGCTCAAAAAGATGTCAAACGGTTTGAACAACAAGGAAATTCTCTTGTTTTGACAGCGGTCGACGGCGAATTGAAAGTACTGATGGGCATTCGCGACCAAGTCCGTCCGGGAGTAAAAGCTAATTTGCAAGAATTGAAGGATTTAGGTGTTAAAAACCTGGTCGTTCTTTCAGGAGACAATCAAGGAACCGTCGATGTCGTAGCGAGTGAACTGGGATTGACCGAAGCACACGGACATATGTTGCCGGAAGACAAATCGGCTTACATCGGAAAACTTCAACAACGTGGTCAAATTGTAGCCTTTGTTGGAGATGGCGTTAACGATAGTCCGTCCTTAGCTTTAGCAGACATTGGCATCGCAATGGGAAGCGGAACGGACGTAGCGATTGAAACATCCAATGTCGTTTTAATGAACTCGAACTTCAGCAACTTGCCTCACGCATTAGGATTAGTAAAAGCCACCGCAAATAATATGAAACAAAATATCGTGATTTCAGTTGGAGTAGTGTTGCTCTTGTTGACCAGCGTTTTCTTCAGCGAATGGATGAATATGTCTATCGGAATGTTGGTTCATGAAGGTAGTATCTTGGTGGTAATTTTCAATGCCATGAGATTAATGAAGTATAAGTTGAAAGGTCGAAAAGAACAAAAAGAAGTATCAGCACCTGCAGAGAAAGTAAAAATATCTTAAGAATAAATTAGAAGAGGCTGAGACAATAGTCCATCCTTGAAATGACAAAAGCGGAAACTCAGATTTTTAAATCTGGGATTTTCCGCTTTTTTGAGTTCTTGAAAAAAAAAATAAAAGTATAGAGTATGCTCTTTATAAAATTAATTTTCTGTAAATTTCAAGTTTAAGTTAGCCACTTGATATTAATTAATTCCTTGTGAAATTGTTAGTCGTTTCGCCTAGATAGTGAGGGCTTGATAATGAGCTGAGACATGATAGTCTTTTGACAAGCTGGCCTAGTCCAGCTTTCCAGCATTCAAGTCATGTCGAAGGAGGCTCGTTGTCAAGCCCTCACGGGATAAGCCGCTTGCCGTTCTGACCTTAGCGCATGAACGAAACAGTCATATGGTGTTCTGTAGCCTAGTATTTTTCTTGAATAATCGTTCATCCATTGTTGTATACGTAAGCACTGAACGTCCGCGATTTGGCTGATGGGCTTCCCTTTAGGAATGAACCGTCGAATAAATTTGTGTTGATTCTCACTCGTGCCTCGTTCAAATGAGGCATAGGGGTGACTGAAATAGACATCCAGCGAGTCCTTCAGAGCGTCATGAAGCCCCGCAAACTCTGAACCATTGTCAGACGTTATCGTCTTAAATAAAGTAGAAAAGGCATCACCTGAGCGTGTTTGAAGAGACTGTAACGCCTGATTAACAGACGCTTGATCTTTACCGTTCACCTTCAAAATGATTTCAAAACGTGTCTGTCGTTCAACCAATGTAAGCAACACGGCGTCCGATTTTTCTTTATTTCCTACGACAGTATCGATTTCCCAATGCCCAAAGGTTTGGCGGCTGTCAACCTCAGCTGGGCGCTTATCAATCGACTGGCCAAGAACGCGTTTATGTGATCGTTTAACTTGTGTGGAAACCTTCGATTTGCGAGACAGTTTTTCTAACAAGTCCATATTCTTTGTACGCATGATTCCTCTGTCTATCCAACCATAAAGGGTGGTTGTACAAGGAATAATAGAGGGATCGAACAAGTCATGTTTTTTAGCAAATCCGACAACCACATCCGGTGACCATTTATCGTTTAGCATTTTCTCATCAGCCCAGTCGATAAATGCACTCGTATCCGCCCATTTTGGCCGACGGCCAGAGTTCAATCGGTGTCTATCATACGCTGCTTGTCCGGCATCGGCATCATATCGTTCAATATAGTAATCGTACGTCTTGCCCTTTTGTTTTTGACGCTTAAGTTGAGTGATGGTTCCGCGATGTATTTCATTATTGATTGTTTGAGGAACGCAACCAATCACTTTGGCAATTTGTCTATTGGAGTAGTTTTCTTTCTTCAAAATAGCAATTTGAGCCCGTTCTGAATAAGATAAGTGTTTTCCCTTTCGTCTTAATGTGTTATCGTTAGAGTGCGTCATGTGAATTCATCCTGTCTATTGAGAGTTAGTGGTAACTTCAATATACAGGATGAATTCACATGGCGTTTTTTTATGTTAGCTTAAGTGGCTAACTTTATTATAAAATCCAGTTTTATAAAAAGTATGAATTATTCAGGTAATAAACAGTTATTAGATTTTGTAGTATATCACCGTATTTTAAAAAAGCTTCTCTCTCAAAATAAAAAAGGTTTTTGCTAATTAATGACAAAATAATGAACGTTCTCTAATTTCGGAAAGTGGCTTTAGAATAAGCTTTTGAGACGTAAAAAATACTAACTATCATTTTCATGTAAGATAACATTACATAAATATTGCATATTTTAATTGATTTCTAATCTAAACATCATTATAATTTTAATTTGTACTAGAGGATAGTGCATGAATACTTCAAAATAATGAAATGTTCATATTTTTTTGCAAAAGGAGATGAGGCAACGTTGATTAAACTGCAAAATGTAAATAAATATTTTGGAGACCACCATGTACTGAAAGATATCAATCTAGAGGTGGCGGAAGGGGAGAAAATCGTTATTATCGGGCCTTCGGGTTCTGGTAAAAGTACGACTGTACGATGTATGAACTTCCTTGAGGAACCGACATCAGGAGAAGTTTTTATTGAAGGCAAACAAGTGACTGCAAAAAACAAATTAGAAGTTGTACGCAATTCTTCTGCAATGGTTTTTCAACAGTTCAACCTCTATCCGCATATGACGGTGTTGGAAAATCTGACGATTGGTCCAATAAAGCTGCAAAAAAAATCTAAAAAAGAAGCAGAAGAAACAGCCTATAAGTATTTAGATATCGTAGGGCTGAGAGAGAAAGCCAATGTTTATCCGTCCACTTTATCAGGTGGACAACAGCAAAGGGTCGCTATCGCGAGATCTCTTTGTTCAGAAACGAAAATCATTTTATTCGATGAACCGACATCAGCTTTGGATCCGGAAACGGTGCAAGAAGTACTGGACGTTATGATCCAACTATCGAGTATGAATATTACGATGGTCGTCGTGACACACGAAATGGGCTTTGCAAGGCAAGTAGCAGACCGAGTTATTTTTATGGATGAAGGAACGATTTTGGAAGTAGGGACTCCGGAACATTTCTTCGATAATCCGACTCATGAACGAACGAAAGAATTTTTAAGCAAAATTTTACGATAAAAAGGGATAATTAGGGGGAAAAAGAGATGAAAAAAAGAAATCTATTCGCTGCATTGATGTTGTCCAGTTTATTGTTTTTAGGGGCTTGTTCGTCAGATGAAGGGTCAGCGACTGAGCCGACAAGCGGTGCGGATCAAGTTACTATTGAATCTATCAAAGATGCAGGCGTATTGAAAGTGGGTGTCAAAGAAGATGTTCCGAACTTCGGTTTGAAAAATACCGAGACCGGCGAAATCGAAGGTTTTGAAATCGATATTGCGAAGAAATTAGCCGAAGATATTTTAGGCGACCCAGACGCTATCGAATTGACGCCAGTTACAGCAAAAACACGTGGACCATTATTGGATAACGGCGAAGTTGATATGATCATCGCTACCTTTACCGTAACCGATGAACGAAAAGAAACGTATAACTTTACAGAAGCTTATTATGAAGATGCAGTTGGTTTGCTGGTGAAAAAAGATAAGAATTATGAAGGCTTGAAAGATATGGATGGAGCAACTATCGGAGTATCGCAAAGTTCAACAACAGCCGATGCTATTAAAGCAGAAGCTAAACAATACGACATCACGATGGACTTTTCTGAGTACGCAACTTATCCAGAAATCAAAGCGGCTTTGGATTCTGGTCGTGTAGATGCATTCAGTGTGGACAGATCGATCTTGGCTGGTTATTTGGATGATTCTACAGTGATCTTACCAGATCGTTTTGCGACTCAAGATTATGGAATCGCAACGAAGAAATCTAATACAGAATTAGCAGAGCACGTAAATGAGTTGATCACTACATGGGGAGAAGATGGCACTCTTGATGGATTGGTTTCAGAGTGGGGACTGAATGAATAATGAACAGTACAAATCCGTTCGCTCTTTGGAGATGGGAGGCTCTGTTTCAAAACTTTGACAGTATTGGGACTGGTTTTTTAAGGACACTTCAAATCGCTGTCTTAGCCTTGCTGTTGTCTTTGGTGATAGGGGTATTCATTGGGATTCTCTCCACAGCTCAAAGCTGGCTGCCGCGTTCTATCGCGCGGGTGTACGTGGAGATTTTCCAAAACATCCCGCTGGTCATTCAGATTTTCTTCATGTACAACGGGTTGGCTATGGCTGGTTTAGTGTTAAGTGAATTCACGATTGGGGTAGTCGGTGTTGGGCTGTATCATGGAGCGTATGTCGGAGAAGTCGTGCGTGCCGGGATTTTGTCTATGCCTAAAGGTCAGCACGAGGCCGCTTATTCTCAAGGATTCAACTATGCGCAAACCATGCGCTATATCATCTTGCCGCAAATGGTGAAGAGTATTTTGCCGCCATTAACGAACCAGGCGGTCAATTTGATCAAAAACACATCTGTATTGGCGATCATCGCTGGAGCAGACTTGATGTATGCAGCTGACTCTTACGCTTCTTATTCGTTAAATTACGGACCGGCTTATGTTATAGCGGGGCTGCTGTATTTCTTATTGTGCTTCCCGCTGGCTACTTTCTCGCGGAAATATGAAGAGAAATTGAAGAAAAATGATTCCGTAGTAGTGGATATTCCGGAGGTGATGGAATGATCGAGTCTCTAAAAACCGTTTTTACTCAGCCTAATGTTCTTTTTCTATTGGACGGTCTAAAAACGTCTTTACTGATTTCTTTAGGAGTGGTCATTCTTTCCATCCTATTCGGAACTCTTTTAGGATTAGTGCGGAACTATGAAAGAAAAATCTTCGGCAAATTAGCCGGATTTTATATCGAGTTGTTTCGTAATACACCGTTGCTGTTATGGATGTTGGCATGCGGATTCTTGATTCCAGGAAGTACGATCTTATTGAAAGGGTCGTTTGCTTTATTCCTATATACTGCTGCAGTAGTAGCTGAAATCGTTCGCGGGGGATTAAACGCGATTCCAAAAGGACAATTTGAAGCGGCTCACTCTCAAGGATTCTCATTCTTCCAAACTTTGTGGTACATTATTTTGCCGCAAACGTTCAAAAAAATCATTCCGTCTTTGTTGTCGCAAGTGATTACGACCATCAAAGATACCTCATTCCTTGCAGGGTTGGGAATCATGGAGTTCACTCGAAGCGGACAAGTGATTTTAGGGAAAGTCACTAAAACCTCAGAAGTTTTTATGATCTATGCTTTCTTAGCTGTAGTGTATTTCTTGATTTGTTTTACCTTGTCTGTTTTAGTCAGAACTTGGCATAGCAGAAATTCAGAAAATGTGTGATGGATCTACCATGAATAAAAATAGTGCATATCCTTAGTGAAAAAGGGTATGTGCTGTTTTTTTGTGTGTTTTAATTGAAAAAGAGATTAGATGAGGAAAGTACGTACATAATGATTTGTTTTTATAATATCGTTCGTTAGTTTGGTTAATGAATTATAAGTTTTTTATAAACATTTTATAGTATATACCAATATATAAAAGTGTTTAGTTTATAATTTATAAAGACTATTTATAAAAGGTTTTTTATTAATTTTTATATCGAAATACAAATATATACCATATTTGATGTTAGGTGTTCTGACATGCAAAGTAAGCTTTAGGAAATTATTTTGATAAATTGAATGAAATGTGTTGCAACCTTCGTTATTTGATGTTAGTTTTTATAACATGTTATAAAAATAGCTGGTCAAAAGGAGGAGTTAAAGATGTTTGAAGCAACAGATACACTTTGGGTTTTAGTAGGGACGGTATTGGTATTTTTTATGCAGGCGGGATTCGCAATGGTAGAGACAGGGTTTACTCGGGCAAAAAATGCCGGGAATATCATTATGAAAAACTTATTGGATTTTGTATTGGGGTCTTTGATGTATTGGGTCATTGGATTTGGAATTATGTTTGGACCAAGTATTGCAGGCTTTATCGGAGCTCCTGATTTATTTGTGCAAGGGAATTACGATTCAACGATTCCTGGAAATGTGTTTTTGATGTTTCAAACAGTCTTTGCTGCAACTGCGGCTACGATTGTTTCAGGGGCAATGGCTGAGCGGACAAAGTTCAGTTCTTACTTGATTTATACGTTGATCATTTCAACTATTGTTTACCCCGTATCAGGTCACTGGATCTGGGGCGGAGGATGGTTGTCTGAATTAGGATTTATAGATTTTGCCGGTTCAACGGCAGTTCATATGGTAGGTGGCGTTTCAGCTTTGATTGGAGCTAAAATACTTGGTGCTCGTATTGGAAAATATGACAAAGATGGAAAAGCACGTGCCATTCCTGGTCATAGTTTAACACTGGGAGCTTTGGGAGTGTTCATTCTCTGGTTTGCTTGGTTTGGCTTTAATGGAGCGTCAACGGTATCAGCTACAGGAGATGAAACGTTGACGTTGATCGGAACCATCTTTTTAAATACAAACCTTTCTGCAACAACAGCAACTTTAGTAGCTATGACGATCACTTGGATGAAGTACGGTAAGCCAGACATCTCGATGACGTTAAACGGCTCGCTTGCTGGACTTGTAGGAATCACTGCTGGTTGTACAGTCGTCTCGCCAATTGGAGCAGTTGCAATCGGGGCGCTCTCTTCTATGGCTTTAGTATACGGTCTGGAATTTATAGAACATAAAGCAAAAATCGATGATCCGGTTGGAGCTTTTGGAGTCCATGGAATAGCGGGATCTTTAGGAACGATTTTAGTAGGCGTATTCGCTGTCGATGGCGGAATTTTATATGGCGGAAGCTTTGAATTGCTTAGCGTACAAATACTTGGAGTTGCGGCAGTAGCGTTGTGGGTGGCTGTGACAATGACTGCTACGTTCCTTGTAATTGATAAAACGGTTGGGCTGCGAGTCAGTAAAGAAGAGGAAATTGCCGGAATGGATATCTCAGAACATGGCTTAAAATCAAGTTACGGAGATTTTGTTACTGTACCTTTTGGCCAAGTTCCTGTATTTAGAGGAATCAATAAGCAACCAAATGATGTAGAGCTGGCATTTGCTGGAATGGGCTTGGGGGATGTAGACTTTGATACGGAAGATACGATCCCAGAAACAAAAACGGAATTGCCAAAATTGGGACGGCCCCTTTCAGGAGAAGAAAAAATATCAAAAGTCGACATTATTGCTAACGAAGATCGATTTGAAGAACTAAAAGATGAGCTGAACAAAATCGGTGTTACTGGAATGACAGTAACAAATGTTTACGGTTATGGGATACAAAAGGGACACACCACTTATTACCGTGGAGCAGAAGTGGATGCCAACCTGCTGCCTAAAACACGCATAGAAATCATTGTGAGCAGTGTTCCGGTAGAAAGAGTAGTTGAAGCGGCACGCAAGGTTCTTTATACGGGCCATGTTGGAGATGGGAAGATTTTTGTATATGAGGTGGAAAATGTGATCCGCATCAGTACGGGTGATTCTGGTTCTTCAGCTTTGGATTACTCTGATAGTGCAGAAACGGTTGTTTAATAATTGAAAGATTTTAGAGACAGTACCTTGATTTCGTATAGAGAATACAAGGTACTGTTTTGTTGTGAGAGCGTCTATCTTTTTTAATGCGTACAATTGGAAATTCTCCTTCATAAGCGTTACCATAAAAGTAGATTCAAATAAAGAAGGAGGAAATATTCATGTCAATAAAAGTAGCGATTAATGGATTTGGACGTATCGGACGTTTGGCGTTGCGCCGGATGTTGGAAATGGACACAGAGTTAGAGGTAGTTGCGATCAATGACTTGACGGATAATGACGACTTAGTTTATTTGCTAAAATACGATACTGCTCAAGGACGCTTCCCTTATGAGGTAGAAGTAGGGAACGACGCGATTATTGTGGATGGAAAAGAAATCAAAGCATACGAAGAAAAAGATGCGAGCCAATTGCCTTGGGGCGACTTAGGTATCGACATCGTTCTAGAATGTACTGGTTTCTATACTTCAGCGAAAAAATCCCAAGCTCACTTGGATGCAGGAGCCAAACGTGTATTGATCTCTGCGCCAGTTAAAGCTGCCGGAGCAGAAGTAGACAACACGAAAACCATTGTTTATGGAGTTAACCATGATTCGTTGGATGCAGATGATCAAATCGTTTCTGCAGCGTCTTGTACAACGAACTGCTTGGCACCGATGGCAAATGTGTTGAACAAAAAATACGGTATCAATAGTGCATTGATGTCAACGGTTCATGCCTATACCGCAACACAAGCGCTTCAAGATTCACCAGGCGGACGTAAAAATCGTGCCGGAGCGCAAAATGCGATTCCAGCTTCAACAGGTGCTGCTAAAGCAGTAGGGAAAGTTATCCCTGAATTGGAAGGTAAAATCGACGGTACAGCTGTCCGTATCCCAACCGTTACAGGTTCGATGACAGAATTGTATTCAGTATTGAATACAAAAGTAACCGTAGATGAAGTCAACGCAGCAATGAAAGAAGCTGCAACGGATGCATTCTTATACAATGAAGATGACATCGTATCTTCAGACGTTATCGGAGTGCCGGCTGGTTCTATCTTTGACGCAACTCAAACGAAAGTTATGGATGGCGAAAGCGGCCAATTGGTCAAAACAGTTGCTTGGTACGACAACGAGTACGGTTTTGTAGCCAACATGGTCGGAACATTAGAACACTTTGCAAATATTAAATAAATAGGTTTGATTTAGCGGGGAGCATCAGCTTCCCGCTTTTGTGCGTGTTAAATGATGCAAAAACTCGAGGCTTATAAAATAGCCTCGAGTTTTTGATAGGTTAATATGTTGTTTGAATGAGTATTGTCAAATTTCTGTAATAGAGTTGAATATTTCTGTATAAACTGCTTCTATATTTTCATCTGTTTTTTCGTCATCGTATAAATAAAATTCCCAAGCTGTTGTTGATCTAGTGGCAGTGTCAAAATAGAATCCACTGGCATAACTCGTTCCAGGGGTCCATTCCCAATTTTCCCATGAATCATCGTCAAAATCTAACTCTGCTTCTGTAAATGGAATATGGCTGTTAGCACCTATGAAAAAGAATGGAATAGGAGAATCTGAGTAAATTTTTGCATACGGAATTTCACTGGCTTGCGATAAGTTTTGGGGCATGATAAAAATCGCATCATAGGAATCGAAATCATTATTCATGACATCATCAAAAGTAATCTCCTCAAAACTGACTTGTTCTTCTTTGATCTCTGGAACCTGTCCTACAACAGCGATAGTTAACGGTCTACCTTCGTATTTTACAGACCTTAGATGTAGTAAGTAAACTGATAGTAAAACAATTAAAGCTGAAACTAAAAGCAAGAAAATCCATTTAAGACTTATTTTTCTTTTCATCCTGCATCTCCTCAAATATAACAGTTACGAAGCAATTTAATTGAGCTAAGTGTACCATAACATTTGATTAAATAAATGATGTTTTTAAAAATGTTTCTATTTGTTGCTGTAGCTATGGAAGCTCTTTTTCAGAGAATTGTACTTGTACTTTTAAAGTGCCATAATGGAACTAAGATCTATTCGAAGAAGAGGAGTGTGACTGTATGGCTGAACCGAAAATGAAAGAAAATGATAATAGTGTGATCGACTTTATCGAAAGTGTAGAGAGCGAAAAGAAAAAAGCTGATGCTTATCAGTTGTTGGACATTTTTGAAGAAGTAACGGGTTATAAAGCGAAAATGTGGGGTCCGAGCATTATTGGTTTTGGCAGTTATCACTACTATAAGTATGCTTCAGGACATGAAGGGGACGCGCCTTTAGCCGGATTCTCGCCAAGAAAAGCGAAGATCAGTCTTTATTTAGCTTATGAAAGTGAAGAAATAGAAAAAATGCTGGAAAACTTTGGCAAACATACGACAGGAAAGGCTTGTATCTATGTCAATAAACTAGCGGATATCGACACTCAAGTTTTAAAAAAATTGATCGAACAGTCAGTAGAAACGTATCAAAATCTTTACCCGAATGAATAAAGCTAGTGACTTCAATCTTTCAATACAATAAGACCTCCGCTGAATTCAGCAGAGGTCTTATTTAGTATGATCAAAAAAATCTATCTAATAAACGATTTTACTGATTAAATGCTAAAATCATTTCTTTGTACAAATCAATGAATTTCAAGTAAACATCTTTGTGCACGTACTCATCAATTTTGTGAGCCATTTTAGTTAAGCCGGGTCCAAACATCATTAACGGGAACTCGTCGCCTTTAGAGCGCAGGAAGTTGGATCCGTCAGTTACTCCTGGAGAACCAATCGTTCCAGGTTTTTCACCGAAATACTTCTCGCCTAAATCTTGAGCGATTTCTACCAGTTCAGATTTTCCATCCGTGAACACACTCGGCAGAGCCATTGTGACTTCTACATGAATCTTAGCATCTTTTTGCTTGTTGATTTCTTCAGCAATCTCATTGAATTTGGCAATGACTTCTTCCGTATCGTATTCAGGAATCGTCCGCACGTTGAATTCTGCAGCAGCAACCTCAGGAATCGAGTTGACTTGCTGTCCGCCTTGTACGATCGTGCAGTTCATAATCAATTCGCCCAGCGTTTCATTTGAGCGGCTCGGGTCGCGTACTTCTGAGTTCACTCGAGTGATGAATTCAGCTAGTGGATCGATCGCGTTGTAACCTAAATGCGGCATAGCACTGTGCGCTTCTTGTCCTTTTGAAGTGACTTTGAAGTTCAAGGAACCTTTATGCGAATAAACGATCACGTCTTGAGAGGGTTCTGCGACGATCAAAGCATCGACATCGTCCATGTAGCCTTCTTCATATAATTTCTTCGAGCCAGCTCCGCCGACTTCTTCACCAGTCGTTGCCATGAAGCGGACAGAACCTTTCAATCATAGCGATGGCTAAAGCAGCCAGTCCTGATTTCATGTCGTTAGCGCCGCGTCCATAAAGCTTGCCGTCTTTTTCGGTCAGCACAAATGGGTCTGTCGACCAGTTGGAGACATCCCCCGGTGAGACGACATCCATATGTCCTGAGATCCCAAATACCGGCGATCCTGAACCGATTTCCGCTACCAAATTGACCCTGGTTTCTGTAACGGGAACGATCGTGGAGTCGATACCGTACTCTGCGAACAATTTCTTCAGGTATTCCGCTACTTCGATCTCGTTTTCGTTGACGCTATTAATAGCTACAAGATCTTCTAAAATAGTTAATTTTTGCTGCTCTGTAAAAACACTCATCCTAATTAGCTCCTTCTTGTTTTTATCCTAAAACTTGCCGTACTCTCTACATCAATCTTACATGAAGCAAATGAAAGCTTCAAATAAGGGGCTAAAATGCTAAAAAAGGGTTGTCTCTGAAGAGTGAAAAATGATAGGCTACACTGAGGTACTCATTCAATTGGAGGTATTCTGATGAATATCAAATGGAAAAATAAAACGTTTATAACCTATGGATTGATTTTACTCAGTATGGTGTTATCCATCTTATTTGTACAAAACAACTTTTACCTATACGACAAGCCGATAGCAGAAGTGATAGAAACTACGGTGACGGATGAAGAAGAAACGGCAGATTCGCTGAGCAATACAGATCAAGTATTTGATCAAACGGTGATCGGTGAAATCAAAAACGGCGACCGTAAAGGGCAACGTATTCTAATGAAAAACCAATACTCCGCATCCGGTGCGGCGGACCACGAATATCAAATGGGAGATAAAATCTTCGTGAGTATTCAAAACGATGAGGGAACGCATTTGACAGGAAATATCGAAGGGGCTAAACGAGATACGTTTATTGTAGTTGCTGCTTGGTTGTTTATCGTGACGGTCCTATGGGTTGGGAAAAAGAGCGGTTTGTACTCATTGATCAGTTTAGTCGTCAATGTTTTGGTATTGATGCTGGCGATGAATTACTACACTGAGGGAGAAGACGTAAATTTATTCTGGATCTGCAGCGGACTGGTGCTTTTCTTTACAGTCTTTTCATTGTTGTTGGTGAGCGGAAACAACAAAAAGACCCATGCGGCTATTTTAGCCACTGTGGCAGGGACATTCTCGTCGTTGCTGATTGCTTATGCGGTCATTAAATTGACAGCTGGAGAAGGACTGCGGTACGAAGAGATGGCTTTTATCACCAGAAATCCGCAGTCGGTATTTTTAGCCAGCCTTTTAGTCGGTTCTCTAGGAGCGGCAATGGACATTGCCATCACGATCACTTCCTCGCTGTATGAGCTGACGGAGAAAAATCAGGCGATCGCATTGAAAGACTTGAAGACATCCGGCAGAGAAATCGGCAGAGTCATTATGGGCACCATGTCTAATGTGCTGTTCTTTGCGTATGTAAGCGGCAGTATTCCGATGATCTTGTTGTATTTGAAAAACGGTATGGCAGTGAATTATACATTGTCGATGAATTTGTCGTTAGAGTTGACGAGGGCGCTAGTAGGAAGCATCGGGATCGTCTTAACGATTCCCATCAGCATCTATACAGCGATTTACTTCATTCGTAAGGGGAGGGTGGTCAAATGAATGCATTGATTTGGTTGGCGCTGATTTTATTTTTCCTCATGAAAGTGATTGGCGGTGAAAAAGGAACGCGCTCTTTTCTGGCCTTGTTTTTCAACTTCGGGATCATGCTGATCACTATTATCCTTATGACAGACCAAGCAATCAATCCGATTCTTCTAACGATCATTGCTTGTATATTGATCAGCTGCATTAATTTATTTTACATCAATCAGTTTAATTTTAAGTCTCTTACGGCCTTTGTTTCAACGATTCTTACGTTGATTTTGTTGATTTTCGCTGTTTTTGTATTGGTAGAGAAGTCTAAAATCCAAGGGTTTGGGATAGAAGAAATTGAAGAGCTGCTGTCGTTCTCATTTTATGTCGGGATTGATTTTGGCGACATCATCATCTGTACGATCATCATGGGAACGATCGGAGCAATAACAGATACAGCTATCTCGATTTCTTCTGCGATGAGCGAAATCTACTTTCACAATCCGACTTTAGATCGGTACCAATTATTCAAGTCCGGGATGACAGTTGGAAAAGATATTCTTGGGACAACGACAAACACGTTATTCTTTGCTTTCATCGGCGGTTATCTGGCTCTGATTATTTGGTTTAAGGATTTAGGCTACTCTTTAGGCGAGGTTTTAAATTCGAAAGTGTTCGCGTCTGAAGCCATCTCGATTTTTTATACAGGAACGGGTGCTATTTTGATCATCCCGATTACAGCATGGCTTTCAGCGTATAGTATGGTCAAATACAAAGACAAGGTTCGTTCCGGAGAGGCAGAATAACAGTAGAGAAATATTTGATAGGTCAAAAAATCGTGCAGACTTTCAGCATGATTTTTTTGTGACGTCTTTCAGTGCTGATAGAAGAAAACCAGGTACGTTGAGGCGATTGACAAAAGGATAATTCAAGAGATATACTTCATTCAAATGAAAGTTTGAATGAGAGGTGAAGAAAATGAGTATAGAAGTTTGTAAAGCGAATATCGTACATAAAGAAAAAGTAGAAAATGTAAAAAATAGATTGGACGAAAACGACTTTTCACGTTTACTTGCATTAGGGAGATGCTTTGGAGACATATCTAGGATTAAGATATTTTATGCTTTAGAAACGTATAAGGAAATGTGTGTTTGTGATCTGGCGGCTGTATTAGATGCAAGTATAGCTACAACGTCACACCACTTACGATTTTTAAAAAAGCAGGGAATGACAAAAGCGCGGCAAGATGGAAAAATGGTTTATTATTCTATAGCGAATGAAGAAGTGCATTCGACTATTCGTGCTTTTTTCAAGATGTCAGAAACAAAATGATGAAATTTTAGTTTGGAGGAAACAAGTTTGTTGCAAAGTATTTTTACAGCTATAGCTGTTTATATTTCCACGAGTATTGATTATCTATTTATCCTATTGATTATTTTTTCGCAAAGTTATACCAAAAAAGGTGTCCGTCAAATCTATTGGGGACAATATCTCGGCACAGGAATCTTAGTGGCAGTAAGTTTATTTGCTGCATATGTATTGAACTTTATTCCTCAAGATTGGGTGATCGGGCTTCTGGGGCTGATTCCGATTTATTTAGGGGTGCGAGTTGCCTTAGTGGGTGAGGAGGAAGAAGAAGAAGATGAAGTAGTTGAAAAGCTGGAGTCTCGAGGAACAAGTCGCTTGTTCTGGACTGTTGCCTTAATAACGATTGCATCGGGCGGCGATAATCTAGGTATTTACATTCCTTACTTTACCGCTCTGTCAGCTCTAGAAATTGGAGTAGCTCTAGTTGTATTTGCTATTTCGATTGCACTTCTTTGTTATATCAGTTATCGACTGGCAAAAGTCTCTTTTGTCTCTGAAACGCTTGAAAAGTATGAACGGATCATTGTCCCGGTTGTCTTTATCGGATTGGGACTATATATTATGGCAGAGAGTGGAACTTTTCAAGCACTGCTCAACTTGTTTGCCTGATTCAAAAAATGTGAAACGGCCTCACCAGACAGATCTGGGAGGTCGTTTCTTTATTTTAGGAAAACTATCAAAACTTGATAAGGATCAAGTTTTGATTCAACCAAATTGGCTATACTGCAGATGTAAGGAAGAGAAATCCTCTTCTGCAAATAAAACGATAAAGGAGAAATGCATCATGACAAAAGCTGTTTTGACTTTAGAAACCTTATCTTGTCCAAGCTGCCTGCAAAAAATCGAGAGTGCTGTAAAAGGATTGAAGGGGATCGACAAAGAAAGCGTCAAAGTTCTATTTAATTCCAGTAAAGTAAAAACGGAATTTGACGAACAGATCCTTTCTATCAATGAAATCGAAAAAGCGATTGTAGACTTGGGTTATCCAGTCCTTAAAACAACCGTTAAATCTGCTTAAAACTATTATTCAAGAAAGAAGGAACCTTATTATGACAGCATTTAAGGAAGTCGCAAACAACCATTTTAAACAATTAGATTTGTTCACGTCAGCAATCACTCGTGCACATGGAAAGAACCATCCTGAAGCATTTGAAGTGCGGGAATTGTTTAGTAAGATAAAGGAAAAAACACAAGCAGCAGGGATTGCGAGTCCCAATTTGGATACAGAGTTTTCAAAATTACGCGAGGTCACAAATCAGTACGCTGTTCCTGACGATGTGTGTGAAACGTATGCAGCAGTGTACAACATGCTTTCGGAGATGGATCGAGCTTATCAGGCGTGATCCATCTTGTGGATTCCAGAAAGTTTTCTGGAATCTTTTTTATGCTAAAAGGCAATAAGGTTCTTAAACTTGATGGCAGTCAATTTTTAAGTTGAAGAAGTCTTTTATACTAGGTTTAACCATAAAATAGTAGGGGAAACTCATGCAACAGTATGTATTAAGTAAGAAAAGTAAGATTACTTGGATCAGTGGAATGTTGATCATCATTGGATTCTTCAGCCACTTTGTGTTAAAAAATGTGTGGGTTTCTGAAGGAGCATTGATCGTGGCATCTATTCTAGGAGTTGCGCCGATTGCTATTCAAGCCGTTCAAGCGTTGAAAGTGAAAGTGGTCAGCATAGATGTTTTGGTCACTATTGCGGTCGTTGGTGCTTTCTTGATCCAAAACTATGAAGAATCAGCTATAGTGACCTTTTTATTTTTGTTCGGGCATTTTTTAGAACAGCGAACATTGAATCAAACTCGTTCGGCGATCAAAGAGCTGACGGAAATGGCACCAGAAAGTGCTTTGCGCCAAATGGATGATGGAGCATTTGAAGAAGTAGAGGTAGATGCCGTTGATGAAGGAGATATTCTGCTTGTCAAAACGGGGGCGAAAGTTCCAGTAGATGGCACCGTTTTGTCAGGAGAAGGCCACATCAATGAAGCTAGTATCACAGGCGAATCGGTGCCGGTGAACAAGGTGGCGGATGCTGAAGTGTATGCTGGAACGATTTTAGAGAACGGCACTTTACAAATTCGCGCCGATCGAGTGGGCGAGGATACGACATTTGGGAAAATCATTGAGCTGGTAGAAGAAGCACAAGATTCCAAGTCGGAAGCGGAACGGTTTATCGATCGCTTTTCCAAATACTATACGCCGGCGGTATTGGTGCTCTCTTTTGCAGTGTGGCTGTTCAGCCAAGATATCGAATTGGCGATCACGATCTTGGTACTAGGCTGTCCTGGTGCTTTAGTCATTGGGGTGCCTGTTTCTAACGTTGCAGGCATCGGAAATGGTGCGCGCAATGGAGTGCTTCTCAAAGGAAGTGAAGTCATCCATGATTTCAGCCGAGTGGATACGATTGTATTTGATAAGACCGGGACGTTGACACAAGGGAACCCCGCTGTGGCAGAAATGGAATTTTACGATGGGCAGGCAGATGAAGTTCTTGGGTATTTAGCCAGTGTAGAACGGGAATCCGATCATCCGCTCGCAAAAGCCGTTCTGCAAGAAATAGGAGAAACGACTTTTTCGATAGTAGAAGATACAAGAGTTGTTAAAGGCGGCGGTATCACAGCTCAAGTGAACGGTCACCGAGTAGCGGTTGGGAATGCAGCATTGATGGAACAAGAACACGTGCTGCTGAATCAAAAAGCACAAGCAGATATCAGGCGATTTGAACAAAACGGCAATTCGTTGGTGTTGACAGCGGTCGATGGCGAATTGAAGATTCTGATGGGGATTCGCGATCAAGTTCGCATAGGAGTCAAAAGTGATTTAGAAGAGTTGAAGCAGCTAGGCGTGAAAAATCTAATCGTTCTTTCAGGAGACAACCAAGGAACAGTGGATGTAGTAGCTCGCGAGTTGGAGTTGACCGAAGCGCATGGAAATATGCTGCCGGAAGATAAAGCAGCTTACATTGCGGAATTGCAGCAGCAAGGGCAAATCGTCGCGTTTGTCGGTGACGGGGTCAACGATAGTCCATCTTTAGCTTTAGCCGATATCGGAATTGCGATGGGGAACGGGACAGATGTAGCGATTGAAACGTCGGATGTAGTCTTAATGAACTCTGACTTCAGCCGCTTGCCTCATGCGTTGGGGTTGACGAAAGCTACTGCGCGGAATATGAAACAAAACATCATTATCGCAGTTGGAGTGGTCGCAGTCTTAATGGCCAGCGTCTTTTTCAGTGAATGGATGAATATGTCGATCGGAATGTTGGTGCACGAGGGCAGTATCTTAGTCGTTATCTTTAACGGCATGCGATTGTTGAGATATCAACTGAACGGCAATAGAAGACGGTCTGGTTACACCACTTCCAGCTCAAATGAATTAGTAAAAACCCCTTTGCGTACCCTTTAATGATATTTGACGCTTAAAAAGACACGCAAATTGTGTTTGCGTGTCTTTTTCGGAGTGAACTCACCATTAAGGGAACGTAATTTGAATTTGCGTTCCCTTTTTTCAAATAATCTAGGAAATAGGGAACGCAAAGGAGCGGGCAGAAAACGAAAGTGACCAATAGAAATAAGTTCAATCTTAAGATTAAACAGGAGTCGGTTATTTTAAGATAAAGAAAGTATAATTTTGTAAATATTAAGCACAACAACTATTTTTGAAAACGATTTCTCATATAAGTTTTATGTGCTATATTATTGTAGTAGCTAGAAAAATCAAACCTATAGTAGCAAACTAAACGAATAAAAAGAGTTAGCTGGTTTTTAAGTATGGAAAAATATATGTATTACATTGTGGCTCCAATAAATCTTATCATTCTTCTTTGTTACCCTTATTTCGTTCCTAGATATTTTACTTTAAATAGTTTTTTGATTACTTGGTTGGTTTATGTCGCAGTGTCGTCATTAATCATCAAAGTTGTTTTGAATCATTTGAAGAAACACAAAAATAAAAAGATGTTGTAAAAATACACCTAAAAGTAGAATAATTACTTTTAGGTGTATTTTTACGTTTAAAGAATGATGTATAGGCTGTGAAACGTCTTCCCCTTTGTAAAGAACAGTTATAAAATGTAGGAAAATGACAATGTAAAATTGTTGGTTTTCCTACATTTTTTATATACTCTTCTTATCCCCTATAGAATTGGAGTGGAATAGGAATGAGAAGAGATATCAGAGAAGGAGTGAAAAAACATATGATTGATGGCATAAAGCCCAATTATACTGCGTTAGCGGAACAATACGGATGTGACTATCGTACGGTTAAAGCAGCGTATGAAGAAGCGTTACAAGGTAATAAACCTAAAACAAGGAGGACATATCCGAGTAAATTAGATTCATTCAAACAAATCATAGATATTAAGTTAGAAGATCAATGTACCGCTAAAAGTATCTTCAAATTCATACAAAAGAAAGGGTTCGATGGGAGTTACAGTCTTGTTAGAGACTATTGCCGAGAAGTGAAAAAAGAACGGATACAGAAAGCAACGGTACGCGTCGAATATACGCCTGGTCTTTCAGCACAAATCGATTGGAAAGAAGAAATGCGACTGATAAGCAGTCAGGGAGAAGTCTTCCGCTTTAATATTTTCCTTTATATATTGCCCTACTCAAAGAAGAAATTTATTACGCTTACCTTTGATCGTAAACAAGATACATTGTTTGAGTGCATGAATGATGCCTTTTATCACACCGGTGGTGTTCCAGAAGAAATATGGTTCGATAATATGAAAACTGTCGTCGACCGGTCACGAACTCAATTCTCTCAGGTTCATTTAAACGATCGCTTCTATTCTTTTAGTAAAGATGCAGGGTTCAGAACAATGGTCTGTCGTCCTTTTCGCCCCCAAACAAAAGGCAGCGTAGAAGCTCTCGCCAGAACAATGGACCGGTTACGGGTTTACAATCATGAATTTTATGATTCGACAGACCTCATTCGAATCGTTGACGAACTTTGTGATGAATTAAATTCGGAAGTGTCTCAAGCAACGGACGAGATTCCTGATATACTTTGGAAAATTAATGAAAAAGAGCACCTCCATAAGCTAAAAGATGACTTGTTAAATCCTTATTTTGAAGACTCTATTCGCCGTAAAGTCACAAAGGAAGCAATGGTCATTTTCCGCAAATGTAGGTACTCTGTAGACCCTCGTTATATCGGAAAAGAAGTTGACTTGGATCTTTCCGAAAACGAAGAGTACGTGCACATTTATTATAACGGAGAACAGATTCGTTCGCACCCACTTACCACAAAAAAATTGAACTATAACCAAGAAGATTTGGTTCAGATACTTAAATCAGATGTCATGAGCCACAAAGAAGAAGATGACATCCAAGAACATATTAAACGAAGTTTAAAGCAATATGATTTACTGGAGGTGCCTTCGAATGAGCAGTAACTATCAAAAGCTATTAAATAATCTAGAGGCCTTGAATTTAAAACATATGAGAGAATATGTGCCAAACTATATTGAAATTGCCAATCGGGATGAGCTTTCTTTAACAGAAGCTCTTCTAGAATTAACTAATCAAGAATTAGACTTTCAAACGAATCAGACTGTGGAACGTGTCATCCAGCGCGCACACTTTCCCAAACGGACATCACTTGAAGAATTTGATTTCAACTTTCAACCAAGCGTTAACAAAAAAGAGATTCTAGACTTGAAACATATGGCTTTTATGGAGAAAAAAGAAAACTTAGTTTTCATTGGAAACCCTGGTGTAGGGAAAACACACCTTGTCATTGCATTAGGCATTGAAGCATGTCATCAAGGCTACCGTACGCTGTTTATCAGTTGTCATGAATTACTTTTACGTCTTCGTTCTGCCTTTGAAAAAGGGACCGTCGATCGTGTTCTGAAACGATATGCCAAATATGATCTTTTGATCATTGATGAAATAGGTTATTTACCAATTCAAAAAGTTGAAGCTAACCTCTTCTTTCAACTATTAACGATGCGTTACGAAAAAAAATCAACAATGATTACGACAAATATTATCTTATCTCGATGGGGGGAGCTATTTCAGAATTCTGAAATAGCCGCCGCCATTCTTGATCGTCTGGTTCACCATGTTAAAGTCTTCAAGATTACTGGAAAATCATATCGTATGAAAGGGAAAATATAAATGGACTTCTAAATTAGACTGTCAAAAACCTACATTTTTATTCTGTCATAAACCTACAATTTTATACTGTCCTTGACACCCTTAACCTTCGTGTAAAGACACCATAAAGAAATCCCTGAAAGATTAACACTATCTTTATAGCTTTTTAGATAAGATGAAAAACGTAAAGGAGATGGAAAAATGGCAAGAACATTGTTACATGAGAGATATATTATTTTCTAAAACACGGCAAATAAGTAAGCGTTTTATCATTGATAAGGTTATACTGATAATAGGATAGAAAACTATTCTGCATATCTAAGCAATTAGGCTTTAAAAGGAGGAGACAAATGGGATTTAGAGAAGATTTTTTATGGGGCGGAGCAACCGCTGCGAACCAAACAGAAGGCGGGTATAATGAGGGTGGAAGAGGGTTGGCCAATGTCGATGTCATTCCGCATGGAGAAGATCGTTTTCCTGTGATGAAAGGACATATGAAAATGTTCGATTTCGACGAGGACCATTTTTATCCAGCGAAAGAGGCTATCGACCACTATCACCGTTACGAAGAAGACGTTGCTTTATTTGCGGAGATGGGTTTCAAAACGTACCGCTTATCGATTGCTTGGTCGCGTATTTTTCCAAAAGGCGATGAAGCTGAGCCAAATGAAGAAGGCTTGAAATTCTACGAGAACATTTTTAAAGAATGTAAAAAATACGGCATTGAGCCGCTTGTGACCATTACACATTTTGACATCCCAATGCACTTAGTAAAAGAGTATGGCGGTTGGAGAAATAGAAAAATGATTGGATTTTATGAGAACTTGTGCAACGCTATTTTCCGTCGTTACAAAGGTCTGGTCAAATATTGGCTGACGTTCAATGAAATCAATGTGATCATGCACTTGCCGTTTATGGGAGCGGGGCTTTATTTTGAAGAAGGCGAAAATGAAGAGCAAGTCCAATACCAAGCGATTCACCATGAATTGATAGCCAGTGCAGTGGCTACGAAAATCGCGCATGAGGTGGATCCGGAAAACCAAGTCGGCTGTATGCTTGCAGCTGGGAAGTTTTACCCGTATACGCCAAATCCAAAAGACGTTTTAGCTGCACAACAAGCTGATCGCGAGAATTACTTCTTTATCGACGTTCAATCTCGCGGAGAATATCCAGCGTATGCGTTGAAGAAATTTGAACAAAAAGGAATCGATATTCAAATGGAAGAAGGAGACTTAGAGCTTCTTAAACAATATACAGTCGACTTTATTTCGTTTTCTTATTATTCTTCCAGAGTCGTTGTTACGGATCCGGAAGTCGATGAAGTAGGCGGAAATATTATGTCGTCCGTTAAAAATCCATATTTGGAAGCCAGCGAATGGGGATGGCAAATTGACCCACTAGGACTACGGATCACCATGAACGAAATCTATGATCGCTACCAAAAACCGTTGTTTATTGTAGAAAACGGATTAGGTGCCGTGGATACACCAGATGAGAACGGATATGTAGCAGATGATTACCGTATCGATTATCTGGCACAACACATCCAAGCCATGAAAGATGCAGTAGAGATTGATGGAGTTGATTTACTGGGATATACCACTTGGGGACCAATCGATATCGTCAGCGCAAGTACCGGAGAAATGAAAAAACGTTATGGGTTTATCTATGTAGACCGCGACAACGAAGGAAACGGAACGCTGAAACGTTCCAAGAAAAAATCGTTTGACTGGTACAAAAAAGTCATTGCAACTAATGGAGAAGACCTATCATACTAAGGTCGTTTAGAACAATCCGTTTGCACAAATGGTTGATGAAGTATCGAAACTTAGTTTACGTGCCTATTAATTAAAGATTAGGACAAAACGGAACGCAAATTGGATTTGCATTCCTTTTTTATTTAGAGATGGAGTTTTCATCAGGCAAATAAGGATTGTTTCGGCCATGGTGCTCAAGAAAAAGGATCTCATGGCCGAAAAGAGGGGTTACATAAGCCATGAGTACTGTATTTTGGCTCCTCATGGCTGAATAGTGAAACAAAGACGGCCATGAGAGAGAAAAAATAGTTGCTCATGGCCGAAAATAATAAACTGAGACAAATTTCTCCAAAGTGGACATGAAATTAGGAATACGAATACAAAAAAATGAGAGATTAGTAGAGCTCTTATGGAAGATTTTTTGCTGGCACACCAGCTCGAATCATTAAAGAGATCAACTAATGGAAAAATAAAAAGACACGTGCTATGCTGAACTCAGTTGATTAACTACTGAAAGGGGATTTCAAATGAAAGTATTTGTTGTAGGTGCCAATGGAAAAGTAGCTCGTCATTTTGCGGACTTTGTGAAAGAAGACAGTGCAATTGATGAAACAGCTATGATACGTAAAGCAGAACAAGCAGGTTTCTTCGAAGAAAGAGGAATAGACACAGTTCTTTTGGACTTGGTCAAAAACTCAATAGATGAATTAGCTGAAGCGATGAAAGGTTCCGATGTAGTCATTTTCAGTGCAGGAGCTGGCGGAAGCGGGCTGGATAAAACGATCTTGATTGACCTAGATGGAGCTGTAAAAGCTATGACAGCTGCAGAACAAGCAGGCGTGAAACGCTTTGTTATGGTGAGTACCTTCCGTACAGGTCGCGAAGCCATGTCACAAGAACACGATCTGCAAATTTACACCATTGCAAAAAATTATGCGGATGAATGGTTGAAAAACCGTACGCAATTGGACTGGACGATCGTGCATCCAGGGATGTTAGTCGATACAGATGGTACGGATCAAATCAAAGTAGGCATGGGGCAAGAAATCAATGAAGTTCCTCGTCAAGATGTGGCACGCACGTTGATTTCTGTACTCAAAAATGACAATACCATTCGTAAAGAGTTTGAAGTTCTGGCTGGAGACAAGACGGTTGAAGAAGCAGTCAGCGAATTGTAATCTGAAGTGAATATTTCATCAATCAATGAACTCCTCCAAAAGATCAGTTGATCTTTTGGAGGAGTTTTATGTGTTAAAAGCCAGCAGTCAATCCTCAAGTAAAAGGCCGTTGTCATTCCACTGACCATACTGTTTGTTGTTTCTTGTATTCTCAATGAATTTATCTAACCGTTTGTTGAAAAGTTGCGGATCATGTTTGTAACTTTGGATGGTGTCGATTCGGATTCTTCGATACAATTCTGGAAAAGCCAAAAAGTTCTGATATACATGTTCGTCTTCTTTCAACCGTTTTTCAATCTCTTTATCAATGATGAAAGATTCAATACGCATATCAGGCAAGACTTTCAATCCCTCTTCCGTCATCAAACCCAAACCCTTTTGGAGGTGGAATGCGTTTCAAGCCAGGTTCTCAGTTCTTGTCGCGTTTGTATCTTTACCACGTTTTCCATATCCATTTCTGAGCAGCTCCTTTCTAATCGCGTTTAGATTTTTGAAATGGAGCTCTAAGTTTCCTTTGCAGAGCTTGATAAGCCTTGAGTTGGCGGCGTGATCGCTCGATTCTTTTATACCGTTCAGGATTCTTTTGATAGAACTGCTGATGGTAGTTTTCTGCCGGCCAAAATGCAGTTGCAGGTTCAATAGAGGTAACGATCGGTTTCGTGTATTTGCCTGAATCAGCTAATCGTTGTTTGGAAGCCTCAGCGATTCGACGCTGCTGCTCGTCTTTTACAAAAATGATGGGGTGATACTGATTGCCTCGATCTTGAAACTGACCAGATGCATCAGTCGGATCGGTCAATTGCCAGTAAAGCTCCACTAAATCAGCGTATTGAATGATCCGTGTATCAAATATGATCTCAACAGCTTCTACGTGACCTGTATACTGACCGCTCACTTGGTCATAAGTCGGATGGTCTACCTTTCCGCCAGTGTAGCCGGATAGAACTGAAAGGATTCCATTCCGGTTTTCAAATGGTTCCACCATACACCAAAAACAACCGCCAGCAAATATCGCAGAGTCTTGATAAACTGGATCATCAAGAGAGTGCTTGTTGAAATCAAATGGAGTATCAGAAGTTGGCTGATTTGTAATGTGATGATAAAAATCGGTCACGTCAGGTGTTAAATTATTTCTGAGAGCCAATGGACGCAAGTCAGCTTCCAATTTCGAAAGCTGAGTATCAAAATTCGCACCGTTCTCTAAGGCATTTCTGGCTTCCAAGAGTAAAGACCGCTCCCAGTTTCGAGTTCCAGGATTAAGGATCAGGTTATAAATAGCATTGAGTATTTCGTCTTGCGTTAGCTTCATCTCAAGAACCATCCTTAGGTTTATTTTTTAGGAACTGTTTTTTCTATTATACCGCAGCAGGTAGGGCCAAAGAACTATTGGAACTCAAAAAAAACTTATTAAGATTTTTAGTTATACAAATGATTTGTTATGTTATTATTCAGTATAAGGATAATTTGAAAACGCTTAACAAAAGAGGTGGCAGAATGTTTTATTTCTTAACTTGGGTACCAGTGTTCATGATTTTGATTCATTATGGCTCAGCTATTGTAAATGTGCTGAACAATATTCAAAAATTATTGGAAGATAAAAAGGATGAAGAATAAGTCGAAAGGAGACTGTATGACCAAAACGACAAACTATGAGCTAATGAAACCAATAGACGCCTTTTATTTGAAAAAGAATTTTAGGAAACTTCTTAAGTTGATCGCAATGAATAGTTTAATTGGTGTTGTGGAATATTATCCATCAGAAGGCTTCATTCCAGAAGTTAAAAAAATATGGCTGGAAAGTTGGTAAAAACAGAATACAATAAGAAGTGGCCAGGAACAGTCAGTTCTAAAAAGGCCAAGATTGATTACTACTGGATACCGAAAGATAAAAAAGACATTATTAAACTTTTGGATGACATTCTTAATTATTATGGTGAAAATGATGCCGACGCTACAATAGATTTTTTTATAGAAGAAGATAATGAGATCATTTTGTTTATTACTGCTCACGAAGAAATGATTGAATTACATAGAAAGTTTTATAACGCTTTTGGTAGTAGTTAAGTAAAAAAATTGGTAGAGACATCCATTATATATGGATATTGCTACCAATCTTTCTATTTCTATTAATCTGAAGATAGTGTTATTTTCCTGTGATCTCGCTTATTTTTTCAAGTGTTTTATCGATCAGTTCTTGGTGTGTATCTTGGTAAGTTGAAAGGTAATTTAGGATTGCTTGTCTTTCATCTTCGGACCAACTTGAGTCACTTTCAGCAAGATTACCATTGCGGTCAACGGTTACGTAAAATTGCTTACTGACAGTCTGATCATTTTCGGGTGAAATGCTCACACCGATTTCATTTTCATAAGAAACATCTACTACGAAATCATCTTTTGTAGTGATTACTGAAATATTCTGTTCTGGCAATGGAAAACCAATTGAATCTTCTGCAGTCAGAAGATGACTCTTATAAGTAATATCATTTTCTGCTAATTCGTAAGCATTGCTTTCATCTTTCGATTGAGCAGGAGAAGAAGATTGAATGTTTTCCCACCCGTATTCTTCTAAGTTGCTTCTATAAGTATGTTCATCTAATCGTAACTTTGCATTGTAGCCAAAATATAGCAGAACAATTATGCTCAATGCTATTAAAGCATATTTATATAATTGGCCTCTTTTTAATTTTTTTGTCGTATCTTTCGCCATTTGTTTATCCTCCCTAAGTAATCTGTCTAGAGAGATACCAAATAAATCGCTGATTGCAACAATTGTTTCTAAATCTGGGTAATTCCTAGCTACTTCCCAGCTTGAAACAGTTGAACGAGACACATTTAATAATTGGGCTAGTTGTTCTTGAGTCCACTCCTTTCTTAATCTTTCTTCTTTAATCTTGTCTCCAATTTTCATCGTATCACCTCTGTAATTATTATCAGGATAATTGTAAGAAAACGATAGCCACTATAAGTGTCATTGATCAAATAAAGACGACACGTTTCGTATCATGTTGATATAGCACCTTTCTTGCAAGCTTAATTAAAATAGAAATCGCTTTACTTATTATATCAAAATTCATTATTTGTAATAGACATATCTGAAAACAGCTGATAAAAATATGATATATTGAAAGAAAAGAATCAAAGAAAGGAATACTTATGCTGACAAAAGAAGCTGCCCAACATGTGATTTATGAGATTATGAAACTTTATCCTGATGCTGTTCCAACGATGCGTTACCAGAATCCGTTTCAACTGTTGATGGTTGTCATATTGAGTGCTCAAGCAACCGATGAGTCAGTCGCAAAAGTAACAGATCGATTATTTGAGCGCTATCCAAGTCCACGAGCTGTTATAGAATCTTCGCCTGAAGAAATTGAGTCGTACATCAAAACGGTTGGACTTTTCCGAAATAAAGCTAAATATATTTATAAAAGCAGCCAGGAGCTGCTTGAGAAATTTGACGGAGAAGTTCCACATACGCGCAAAGAACTGCAATCATTAACCGGAATCGGACCTAAATCTGCCAACATTTTATTGAGTGTTGCTTTTGATCAAGAGGCATTTGCGGTGGATACGCACGTCTCACGTGTCTGCAAACACCATAAAATAGTAGAAGAAGATGCTACGCCTAAGCAAATCGAGGAGCGTGTGACAGAAATTATCCCGGCAAAATACTGGGGCAGAGCGCATCAATCTATGATTTCATTTGGAAAAGAGATCTGTACGTCTAGAATAAAAAGATGCCATGAGTTTCCTCAGTTGTATGAGAACATGGAAGAAATCAAAAAATAACGTAAATAAAAACTTCCTTTGTACGGAGCAGTAAAAGCTCAGACAAAGGAAGTTTTTTTAGAATAAGTTCTTTATTTTTTCGATGTTTTTGATCATAACGGATGTGGTACCGTCTGGATTGTTGATGAACTCGACAACTTCAGGATCCTTGTACAAATCGATCGGGATACTGATCTCAATGCCGTTGTCTAAACGAAATTTTTGTTTAGAATACTTAGGTCCGGCAACCGCTACTTCAGCAGGAGCGCGATCTACGTAGCCCATCTCTTGGACTTCTTCAAAGAATTTTTCTTTTTTAGCATAGTTGTCGCCGTAAAGGGTTTCGGCAATCATTTGGTTATCGATGACATTTTCTTCCGTCATACTGTGAACGATGGCGTCTTTCGTATCGGCGAGAACTTGGAATTCTTCCTCGTTAAAAGCTTTACTGGTTTTTTGAACAGCTTTTTTGATGATGGCAATATTTTCTTTCAAGCTAGGTTGAGGCTTGTCTTCTAAAAACATTTCTGTGAAATAAAAGACTTTTTCCCCTAATTCATCGATCAAATGTTTTTTCTCAATCACATGGTATTCCATGTTGTTCAAATTTAAGACCAAACCTTCTTGGATAGCTTGGCGAGCACTAGGCAAGATTGAGCGGTTGATCATCAATTGGTTGCTGAGTTGTTCTGTTTCATAAGACACATAGTGAGTTACACTGTCCGAATAATTTAATTTGAAAAGCCCTAAACAAGGTACTTCGTCCAAAGTGAAATAGACGCACAATAAATCAGCAGGCGGTATCTCTGGATTAAGTTTTGTGATGGAAAAGAACTTTTCCGCTAATGCTTTTGTAGTCTCCACAAAGTTATCTTGAAGAGTAGAAAAAGCGGGGATCAAAGGGGTGTTTTCTGTTAAAACCCCTTTTTTCATGTTGTCTGAATCTTCTACCTTTTCAATCATGGCATGGATGTAGTCCATGGTGAATTTTTCCGAAATATCCAAGCCAGCAAATGAAAAGATAGGCTCGTTGCTGTTCACATCAAAAATATGTAAAATAGCTTCTTTTATATAAATCATGTTGTTCCCTCCATTATCAGTCACGCTTAGTAGTATCTCACAAATTTGAAAGTCGCAAAAGAGATTTCTCGGGAAATGGGGTAAAAGTTTTCCCACAGCTTGTTTATAAGACGAGACTATTTTACACTCTCCCGTTGATACTTCAATTAATAAATGGTATTATAAGTGTATACAAATCTAATTTAACTTGCTCTTCTTTCTTATCGTTAATGTAAGAATGAGAGCCAATTAAATCTGAACAGGCGGTGAACTCTTAGAGGTTCATGCAGCCGGATCACACATGTGTGATAGCAGAGTAGTGCCAAAAAGGCACACCTGTGGGACAGTACTACTGTCCTATAGGTGTGCCTTTTTTATTTTTACTTTTTATTAAGGAGGGAAAATCTAACCACTAACTTAAAAAAAAATTAAAGAAAGGAAGAGGGAAATGTGGAAGTTTTTAAGCAATACGCGTTCAGGACAGTTTTTAGTCATTGGAGTCTTTTTTACAATTATTGGATTTATTTTAAATACGATGGGAGGTTTTTATAGTTCACTTTCTTTTTATGTGGCCATTTTCTTTTTAGGGTTCTTTTCAGCTAAAAAAGCGGTGACAGAAACAATTCATTCTAAAGCTCCAAATGTTGATTTGCTAATGGTTTTAGCCGCATTAGGTGCATGTTTGATTCATTATGAATCAGAAGGAGCTGTATTACTGCTTATTTTTGCTGGCTCAGAAGCTCTAGAATCCTATGCAACCAATAAATCCAAAAGTGCTATTTCTGAGTTGCTATCTCATGTGCCTTCTACAGCGCAATTGCTAAAAGAAAATGATGAAGTGAGTGAAGTACCTACTGAATCGTTAAAAGTTGGTGACATTGTAGTCGTTTCAAAAGGAGCACAGATACCTATTGATGGGTATTCTGACCGAAAAACACAAATCAATGAATCCAGCCTTACTGGAGAATCAATGCCTGTTGAAAAAGAAAAGGGAGCCGAAGTATTTTCTGGGACTTTCAATGAAGGAAATGCCTTTCATCTTGAAGTGAATAAAACGAGTGACCAAACCGTCTTCTCAAATATTATACGAATGGTAGAAGAAGCACAGAAAAGCCCTTCGAAAATTTCTAAAATTATTGACCGTTTTGAAACGAAATACGTACTAGTTGTTTTAATTATGGTCCCATTGTTCATTGCGAGTCTTTATTATTTCAACGAGTATAGCTTTGAGGACGCTTTTTATAGAGGGATGGTTTTATTAACCGTTGCTAGCCCATGTGCTTTGGTTGCTTCTGCTACACCAGCAACATTAAGTGCTATCAGTAATGGAGCAAAAAATGGGGTGTTAGTTAAAGGCGGAGCAGCAATGGAGTCTTTGAATACGATGGATATTTTATATAGTGATAAAACGGGGACACTGACATTTGGTGATTTCAGAGTATTAAATTATGAAGTTCCAGAAGACGTTTTGAATGAAGTGGTTTATATGGAACAACAATCTAACCATCCAATAGCCAATGCTATTGTGGCAGCTTTTGAAAACAGAAACTTTACAGACATTGATACTTCAGAACCTGTGGAGGAAATAGCTGGACAAGGTGTTAGAAAAGGAGCAATTGAAATAGGGAAACCAAGTACATTTAGTGGGTACCCTGATAAAAATTATTATCTTGGTAAAGCAGTTGAAGAAAATACGACGATTTTTGTGGCGAAAAGCAATGAAATTGTTGGGTACATTTCTCTTTCTGATGAAATTCGGGATGAGGCAATCGAAGCAGTAGCTGGTTTTCAAAAAGAAGGTATTCAAGTTGTACTTTTGACTGGAGACAATGAAATGGTAGCTTCGAAAGTTGCTAAGAAAGTCAAAGTAAATGATTATGTAGCCAATTGTCTTCCAGAAGATAAGATTAAACATATCTTGAAAAGTCAGCGAAATAAAAAGGTGGTAGGCATGGTTGGAGATGGAATTAATGATGCACCCGCGTTAGCGAATGCGGATATCGGTATTGCTATGGGGAGCGGGTCATCGGTGGCGATAGAGTCAGCGGATGTGGTGATTGTAAAAAATGATTTAGCTAAATTGCTTTATAGTTATCACTTAAGCAAACGATTGAACCGAATTATTAAACAAAATATTTTCTTCTCTATCAGTGTGATCATCCTATTGATGATTTTAAACCTTTTAGGTTATTTAGATTTGCCGGTAGGAGTTGTCTTCCATGAAGGATCGACGATTTTAGTTATTTTGAATGGATTGCGTTTGTTGCGTTAATAAAAAATATAAAAGTGTGTGAGCCTATTGGGATTTCCGATAGGCTCACACACTTTTATTGGTTTAATCTTTTAGTTTTTTCCTAGCTGTATAAAATTCTTTATACAGCGAGGCTTTTTTTAGTGTTCATTAGGATCATTTTCTGCATCTTCATGAGTTGGGTGAATAGTTCCTTCAACATGATCAGGACCCGCATAAATGGTATATAATCTTAATGGTTTGTCACCAGTATTTTTAATATTGTGCCACATATCTGCTGGAACCAATACGGCTTCATCTTCAGAAACAACTTGTTCAAAATTTAAGTCATCTTCAGAAGGTCCCATTTGGCATAGCCCTTGTCCTTCTTCGATGCGAATAAATTGATCAATTCCATGATGAACTTCTAGGCCAATATCATCGTTTGGTTGAATAGTCATGACGGTTACTTGTAATTTAGCACCTGTCCATATCGTTGTACGGTAGTTATCATTTTGCACTGTAGCATCTTCAATATTTACAACATAAGGTTTTTTGCCATGATCTTTAAAATCAATACTCATTATCCTAATCACTCCATTTCATAATAGTTGTTTAATTGTATTAATTACAATATAACTATAGCAAATTATCATTTGGAAAACAAGTATCAGTGCCTTAAAGTTAGTAAACGTTCACTAAATAATATAGAATCAAGTTATAAAGGAGTGGTTGGATTTGGTGCAAGTATTAACTAAGTTGAAAGATCAAACGAACTTTACAAATACAGAAATGAGGATAGCCGATTATGTTATACAGAATATCACCAAAATTCCGACGATATATATTGAGGATCTGGCAAAACTAACGTACACTTCTCATTCGACGATTATCCGTCTCTGCAAAAAAATGGGTTATGATGGGTTTAGAAGTTTTAAGAATGCCATCTCAGGTGTTGTCTACAGTCAGCTACATTTACCTAATGAAGTGGATGCTAACTTTCCTTTTAAACAAGAAGATTTAACCATGGATATTGCTAAGAATATCGCCAATTTAACAATGGATACCATAAAAAAAACATTGAATCAATTAGATGAAGAGTTGCTGCAATCAGTGGCAGAGATTCTGTTCAAATCTAAGCATATTTTTCTGTTTTCACGTGGTGATTCACAAATACGAGCGAGAAGCTTTCAAAATAAATTAGTAAAAATCAATAAATTTGCAATTATCTCTGAAGAATATGCAGACGAGGCATGGAATGCTTCTAACCTTACTGCAAAGGACTGTGCTCTGTTTTTATCTTATAGTGGAACTAGTCCGCAATATAAGCGTATGTTACAACATTTTTCCAACAAAAATATCCCTACTATTTTAATAACCGGAAATACAGAATCTGATTTGATTCCATTAGCTGCTGAAACAATAGTGATAGTTCAGGAAGAATATGATTTTGTAAAGGTGGGAACTTTCGCCTCACAAGTTGCCTTTCAATATGTATTAGATACTTTATATTCTATTTTATATGCAAAAGAATATAGAAGTAATGTGGAAAATTTAAAAGAAAAACAGTTACTAATTCAAAATGGAATTTTGTCAGAAGAACTATGACGATCCACATATTGAAAAAGTGCCTGTTTTCTACTGTGAAAATTTACCCTAAGGATATACCAGCAGTTTCTAATCCTTTATCTACAATAGACATAACCATTTCGCTGTGATCAAGGTGTTTCATCATAGCTTCAACGTCTGATTCTCTTATGATTCGTTCAAATTCAATGAATTCCTCATACATCCGATGCGTATGCACTTTAAAATCAACGGTTTCACTCTTATTTTGATGGTCTATTACAGTAAATCGGTCGATAGTACTTGTAGGACCTTCAATAATGACAGCTCCTTTATCGCCTTGGATAATGGTTCGTATCGGAGCTGTAGAATCTTTAGCACCTATACAGACTGCTTTTTTATCCCCATAATCAAGACTAAGGATGCCGGAAGTATCAATTCCTTTTTCCACATTTGCCAAGTAACTGACTTTTTGGGGCTCCCCAAAAATACCCGTTACAAAGTGAATGTTGTAAATGTTAATATCCATTAAAGCTCCGCCACCCATTTTAGGATTGAACGCCGGTAAGACATCTCCTTTTTTGAAGGCATCATACCTTGATGAATATTGTGAATAATTACATTCAATAATTTTAATAGCTCCAATAGTACTTATGGCTTCTTTTATCCTTTTATAATTGGTTAAATATTGATTGGTTATAGCTTCTAATAACATGACGTTGTTTGCCAAAGCCAGTTCTCTCAGCTCTTTCATTTCGGCTAAGTTTAAGGTAAAGGGTTTCTCGCAAATCACATTTCTTTTATTCAGTATGGCTTGTTTAGCAAAAGAAAAATGCAGATGATTGGGTAGTGCGATATAAACGGTATCGATACGTTGATCATTTAAACAATCTTCGTAACTAGTGGAGACTTGGCGAATGCCGTATGTGTCTTTTAAAAGCTGCATTTTATCGCTGCTTCTATTCGTTCCTACAATCATCTCTAACTGAATCTCTGGAATATCAAGGGCCATAGTTAAAAAATCATGTACGATCATGCCAGAACCTATAATGGCGAGTTTCATAACAAACCTTCTTTCTTAGTTGAGGGTTCCTTATTTTTTAACTGCATGGATAAGTTAGTATGTGATACTTTGAATGCCTTCTTCGAGTATCTCTAGTTGACGAATCGTTTCTTCATCTTTCACTGTTTTATCTTTTCCATTGATAATAGCCTCATACAATCCTTCATAAACACGACTGTAATCCCCAATTTCTGAAACGACTTTTTCTTCATGGTAAAGGCCATCAGTATCCATATAAGTCACCGTACCGTAATGTTCTGGGGTATCCACACCAAAATCAGCGTGAGTCGGCATATAGAATAATTTTAGGTGTTCTTCCTGTCTATCTTTATCGTGCTTGATAAACATGCCTTTCTTACCATACAGAACAAAGCTTGATCGCTGTTTTATTCTGAAGTAGCTTGATTTAACAGAAACCTTTATTTTTGAATAGTAAAAGTCCAAGTCAAAATAATCATTCATTCGATCAGGACCCAATAATTGTCTTACATCATAATGGATGGAATCTGGATCTCCGAAGTAGGAAAGAACTTGATCGATCGTATGGCACCCATGTCCATATAAATAGCTGGAAGATGCTGAAAATTCGGTGCTGTTTTCTGGAACTTCTGGTCTGAAATAATCATAATGCATTTCGACTTCCAGTAATTCACCTATCACGCCGCTTTCGATGACTTTTTGAGCCGTCAGGAAATCTGAATCGTAGCGTCTATTTTGGTAGCATTGAACGAGTAAATTTTTTGATTTTGCCAACTCAAATAATTCTCTTGCTTCTTCAGCAGTTTCAGTAAACGGTTTTTCAACCAGCGTATGTTTCCCTTTTTCCAGTGATAATTTTGCAAATTCAAAATGCAATGAACCTGGAAGGCAAATCGCAACCAGTTGAATTTCCGGATCATTCCAAATATCTTCTAAATTCGTTGTGTAGTGGACTCCAGGAACTTTATCCCAAGAGCTGTTTTCATGACGAGAATAGATTGTTTTCACTTTAACGTTCTTTGTTTTTAAGGAAAAAGGCAGATGATAGCGATTCGTACTTTTTCCGTTACCGATATAAGCGACTGTTAACATAAAAAAACCTCCTATAATATCTAATAGTTAGATTATATAGGAAAATGCATGAGATAAGCGGCTGCTTATCCATTCAGGTTCTCATGTTCCTTTTTTTAAAAAATAAAGTCATGCCTACTGAACATTATGTTCATACGTTTTTTACAAGGATAGTAGAAAACATCAGAAAAGCCAAACGACGTCGGTGATTCAATCTAGATCAAATGCAAAGAAACCATCAGCTTTGAAGAATAGGAGCGTCGTTTACAGCAGAAAATCGCAGTGTTTCCTTGATCCGATGATTGATTTCAGCAGAAGAATTAGGGTGATTACGTCTGCTGAAAAGGAGATTGTTGCTCATGTCCGTAATTAGGAAACCAAACAGGATAAGCATCGTGACACTAGTAATGTTTCAACTGATGTAGTGTGTTAAAATGAAACCAAATTCAGTAAGAGGAGGAAAAAGAATGACTATTCAAATGAGGGTAGCAGAATTAGCCAATATGATAGACCAGACTTTACTAAAAGCGGATGCACAAAAAGCAGGATTTGAGAAATTATGCCAAGAAGCCGACGAATATGGGTTTAAAATGGTAGCGATCAATTCAGCGCCAGTGGCTCTTTGTAAAGAGTTGTTGAAAGATAGTCCTGTCCATGTTGGTGCAGCTATTGGCTTTCCATTAGGACAAACGTCGATTGCGGTGAAAGTTTTTGAAGTCAAAGATGCCATCGCAAACGGAGCCGATGAAATTGACTATGTCATCAATGTCCGAGAATTAAAAGATGGAAAGCTGGATTACATCGAGAAGGAAATGACTGAAATCGTAGGCGTTTGTCGAGAACATGGTATTTTGAGTAAAGTGATTTTAGAGAATTGCTACCTGACCAATGAAGAAAAAGCCGCTGTGTGTCAAATAGCTAAAAAAGTTCAACCGGATTTCGTAAAAACGTCTACTGGTTTTGGAACGAGCGGCGCCACTGTGGAAGATGTAAAACTTATGAAAGACATTGTCGGTTCTGACGTCAAAGTGAAAGCAGCAGGAGGTATTCGAGACATTGCTGCTGCTAGAGCCATGATAGAAGCTGGTGCGGAACGTTTGGGAACGAGTGCTGGGATACAGATTGTAGAAGAGTATAAGGCAATGAGTAAAGAATTATGATTTTGATATGAGAAGAAAGAGAGAGGATGAAGTCCTCGCTCTTTTAATGCTTTTAGGTCATTTATGTACTCTGAAATGGAATGGAAGTTACTCTAATAGTCAAGTGAAGGTTGGAATTATTGCCACTTGATCAATAGAAGTGATCTATTAATCAAGTGAGGGATTTGGCAGTGGTCACTTGATAAATAGAAGCGATCTATTAATCAAGTGAAGGAGTGAATATTCTCCACTTGACTATTAGAACCAATTTGCTCACCAAACTAGAGTAAAAAAGACTCGGTTAATTATTTTCTGGAGATTCTACTATTAAATGTCCCAGCAAAAAGGTTAAGTATTTATGGGCTTCTTCAAGGGAGATAGGTTGTTTTTTCAAGAAAACAGCCTCTAAGATCAGCATAACAGTGTTGCTGAAGTGATCAACGACTAATTCTAACGGTATATCTTTACTGCTGAAGTCTAAGTATTCATGGAAAATATTTTGGATGACACGTTTTAAGTAACTACTGAAGTGATTGATCAAAGAACTGTTGCTGGGATTGTTCTTTAGAATATCGTTCAATAGTTCATTATGCGAGGATAGTAAATAATACGTCCGATCAAACAATGTACTGAGTATTTTATCGGAAGCAACATTGGATGGTTCGTTAAGATAGATCTGGTTGCTCAATAAGTGCCAACAGTAATTCAATAAATCGTATTTGTCGTCAAAATAATTGTAAAAAGTAGCTCGAGGGAAATTGCTGATCTCGCAGATTTCATTCACGCTGATCGATTCAAAAGACTTTTTAGCTAACAGATTGAACATGGTTTTTGAGAAAGCTTCGAGCGTTCGTTGAGCGCCGCGAGTCGGTTTTTTGGACAAGTCATACTTCATTTTACTACCCCTCTTTTATTTGCAGATTTTTGATTTTGTCTAAATTTAAACACAGGACTTAATCTGTATCTTGCCTTCGTTTCAAATAGAATCTATCATGACTTTATGAGTTTTACAAGTGTCTAAAAATGATCTGTTGAAAATAATTTAGGCATAGGTTAGGACAAAAGAAAGAGGGAAATAGTGTCATGATAAAAAAAGAATGGAAATTTATCGCACAACATAAATTTCTTATCATTGTATTGAGTGTTATAGCCCTGATACCGGCTTTATATAATTTGATTTTCTTGGGTGCTCTATGGGATCCCTATGGACATGTCGATCAGTTACCTGTAGCGGTAGTCAATAAAGATAAGGTAGTAGAGTTTCAAGGAAAAACGTTGGAAATCGGAGATCAGCTGGTAGATAACTTGAAAGAGAGTAAAAGCTTAGATTTTCATTTTGTGTCGGAAAAAGAAGCGAATGAGGGACTCTCTGATGGAGATTACTACTTAAAAATCACTGTTCCAGAGGACTTTTCGCAGAATGCTACCACATTGTTGTCCGACCATCCAAAGCAAATGGTCGTGGATTACCAGACAACACAAGGAAGAAATTTGACAGCTTATAAAATGGCGGCTTCAGCGATCACCGAATTGAAAAACCAAGTCTCCAATCAAGTCACAGAAATGTACACAGCGACTATATTAGAACAATTTGGCAATGTAGGATCAGGGATGGAAGAAGCGTCAGAAGGTAGTCAAAAGCTTAAAAACGGAACGACTCAATTAGCGGACGCCAGCGCGTTGATCCAAACCAATTTGGAAACATTAGCTTCCAGCTCACTGGAATTTGCAGAAGGCAGCCAAACGTTGAGTATCGGATTGAAAGACTACGTGGCCGGCGTCGCTCAAATCGACAATGGAGCGGGTCAATTGTCAACAGGGATCGATGCTTTGTCAGGGAAATTACCTACTTTAACAACGGGTATCAATGAGTTGAACAGTGGTGGGACTACTTTGGCAAATGGAGTCCTGCAATATACAAACGGTGTAGGTTCTTTATCTGCTGGTGTGGCACAGCTGAATAACGGACTTCTTGGGCTTTCAGGACAGCTGCCGATGCTGACAACGGGAATTAGTGATCTGGATACTGGAGCATCCAGTTTAAAAAATGGTATCCAACAATACACATCTGGCGTGAGTGCGGTCAACGAGGGTGCTGAACAGCTGAACGGTGGGTTGACCCAAGTGGTTGATCAGACAAAAAATCTGCCCACACAAGTCCAACAATTAAATGATGGGGCGAACCAGTTAGCCAACAGCTTAACGGGAGTAAATTTAACAGAAGAAAATAAAAACCAATTGCAACGATATTTGACTGGTGTACAATCGTATGTTAAACAAGTTTCACAAGTGTTAGGAGCTTCAAATTCTTCGGTTGATACAGATCCTATCGAAGCGAGTTACGAAGCAGATTTAGCAGTGAATGCTGATGCAGTCATACAAGCTTTAACAGATAGCGGAGTGGATTTGACCGAAGAACAGCAAGCGTTGGTTTTAATAACTATGCAAAAGCAAAATAGCCAAACGTTGACAGCGGCAGAAAATCTGTTGCCCAATAGTCAAGCAGAACAAGATCTGAAAACAGCTACAGAGCAACTAGTGAGAGTGACAGATGCACAAACGCAAGCTTTGACAGCAATCGTAGGTAATGTGTCGGCTCTTTCCCAAAAAGCTGCTCCCGTTGCTCAGAGTATTGCTGCAGCTACGGAACAGTTGAATCAATCATTGCCTGTATTGACTGCTTCCTTGCAACAACTGCAAGAAGGCAGCCAGACGATTTTAGAAGGTACGAATGAACTAACAGAAAAAAATGACACGTTAAACAACGGAGCAGCACAAATTTCTAATGGCTTAACGACTTTGAATGAGAAAACAGGAGCTTTAGTGACAGGTGTGGATCAATTAGTTGAAGGTTCTAGTCAAATCGCTGACGGAGCTGATCAATTGGACCGAAATTCCGCTGGTTTGATAAGCGGAGCAAATGACCTAGCAAATGGGCTTTCGACAGTAGCAGAAAAAATCCCGACATTAAGCAATGGAGTAACGGATTTACAGTCTGGAGCACAAACATTGGCAAATGGGACCTCTCAATTGACAGCTAACAGCAGTAAATTAGTAGAGGGCTCTGACCAACTATCCGATGGGGCTCAACAAATCTCTTCTGGAAGCGGACAATTAGCAGAAGGTGAAGCCAAAGTTGCAGGATCTTTGAAGGAAGTTGATGCCGGCTTAGCAACATTGTCAGATAGTTTGACTGATGGAGCAGCTCAGATCAGAGAAGTGAATACGACAGAATCTGCAGCAGCAGCGGTTTCGGATCCTGTTACGACCCATCATACAGATAAAGATAAGCTAGCCAACAACGGAACATCCATGGCACCGTATATGATGTCTGTGGCATTATTTGTAGGGACTTTGACAGCGAATATGATGTTTGATGCTTACAAACCAAAAATGCAGCCGACTTCTGGGGTCTCTTGGTGGGCCAGTAAAATGTCGATTCTTGGCTTAGTGAGTGTCTTGCAGGCTCTTATTGTCTTTGCCGTGCTGATCTATGTATTGGGGATGGACCCGATCTCTCCAGGAAAAGTTTTAGGTTTCTTGATACTTGAATCAATGGCTTTTATGTCATTGGTGACGTTGTTCAATGTTGTATTAGGCAAAGTAGGTGCTTTCTTGATGCTGATTTTCATGATCTTGCAGTTGGCAAGTTCTGGAGGGACCTATCCCATTATTCTATCAAATGGTTTTTACCAAAGTATTTATCCGTACTTACCGATGACTTATGCGATCGAGGCTTTAAGAAACGCGATCTCGATCGGCGGATCGATGACGACAGCAGTGTGGTTGTTTGCAGCATTATTGCTAGTGAGCAATGGGTTGATGATAATATACTTTGGAATCAAAAAGAAGAGCTACTCATTTGATAACGAAGAAGTGACAGAAAGATAGATCGGTTACCATGTTAAAAATCCCTTACTGCAGACAAGTGCTGCAGTAAGGGATTTTATTGTATTCTAAAGAGCAGAAATAAAGAATCGTCCAGCTGCAGTTATTTTTCCTCTTCTAATAAAGAATAAATTTGCAATAAGTCATTTATAGTATAAGTTGCAGCTGATGACGATAAGATTTGTTCTGGGTCATAAAGAACGCTATCGATCTCGACGTTTTGAGCACCTAAAATATCGGAAGATAAGCTGTCTCCAATCATTAAACAGGACTCTTTATCTGTAATCTGCAACGAATCAAATAGAGTATCAAAAAAACGAGGATCAGGTTTTTCATAACCGATTTCTTCTGAAATAAACAGGTCGTCAAAATAATGCAGCAGACCAGAATCTGTTAATCGTTTTCTTTGAGTAACTCCCATGCCGTTGGTACCCGCATAGATCCGGTAGTTTCGTTTCTTTAGCTTGCTCAAAAGTATCTCGGCATTTTCAACCGTCTTGCAGCCGTCATTCAAAAATCCACGGTATAGTTTTTCTGCTTTTATCCCATCAACATCCAAGTTGTATTCCTTAAAAAACAAGGCAAATCGAGTTTTGAAAATATCTTCTCTAGCGATTGTTCCTTTTTCTAAAGAAGACCATAAGCCTTTATTGATTGATTTGTATGTATCAAAGGATTCTGCAGTTTCTGGAACGTTGAATGTTTTAAATACATTCTTAAGAGCTTGTTCTTCTGTATCATTAAAGTCCAGCAACGTATTGTCTAAATCAAAAATTAAGTGTTTGTACTTTTTCATTTTTTCACCTCTCTACTAATTTACGCTCAAATAAGGGAGATTAAAAGAGTAAATACTACAAATAAACTATTCTTTTTATTAAAGCAGTCAAGGCTTTATTAGTTGTAAAAATAACGATGAGACAGCTGTTCATTTGTTAATCGCTCATCATACCTTTATAATTGAAATAGAAAACACTTGGATAATGAAGTATCAAAAGGTATTCGGAAGGGGAAAATTATGGGATTATTAGTAGATGGAAAGTGGCACGACCAGTGGTATGATACGGAAGGAAACGGAGGGCGTTTTATTCGTACGGAAGCCCAGTACCGTAATTGGATTACTCCAGACGGCAGTCCCGGTCCAACCGGTGAAGGCGGGTTCAAAGCAGAACCGAATCGGTACCATTTATATGTAGCCATGGCTTGTCCATGGGCGAACCGAACTTTGATCATGCGCAAATTAAAAAAATTGGAAGACATGATTTCCGTATCCGTTGTTAATCCATTGATGGCAGAAAACGGGTGGACATTTGAGCCGGCAGTGGGCGTTATCCCGGATCCTGTAATCAACGCGACTTACTTGCATGAATTGTACACTCATGTGGACCCTAATTATAGTGGGCGAGTCACAGTACCGATATTGTATGATTTGAAGCAAAATAAAATCGTAAACAATGAATCTTCTGAGATCATGCGCATGCTGAATACAGCTTTTTATGGTGTAGGAGCCAAGGAAGGCGATTATTACCCGAAAGAGCTGCAGGAAGAAATCGACGCGGTCAACGAACTCGTTTACCATAACGTCAATAATGGTGTGTACAAAGCAGGTTTTGCGACTAATGAAGGAGTCTACCAAGAAGAAGTAGGCAGGTTATTCAAAACGTTGGACCAATTAGAAGCTCGCTTAGAAAATCAGCGCTACTTAGTTGGCGATCAGATCACGGAAGCAGACTGGCGCTTATTTACTACACTGATCCGCTTTGACAGCGTGTATTACAGTCATTTCAAATGTAACATCCGACAAATCCGCGACTATAAAAATCTGTGGCGTTACACGAGAGAATTGTACAATTGGCCTGGAATCGCTGAGACGGTGAACTTCAAGCATATCAAAGAACATTACTATCGCAGTCACAAAAACATCAACCCGACAGGAATCGTCCCAGTCGGACCGATATTGGATTTTAGCTTGGACTAAACAACTTAGAATACGCCCTTATTGGAAACTACCATGGTTTCCAAGAGGGCTTTTTGTAGTATAAGAAGAGCTATTAATCAAGTACGGCTCGAAATATTGTTCACTTGACTAATAGAATAGGTCTATTGATCAAGTGAGACGATAATTGATGTTCATTTGATCAATAGAAAAAATCAACATTTCTAAAACGTATTTTAATGATGAACCTATTGATTACTAAGCAAAAAGGCGGTACAATAACTGTTCGCTATAAAACAGACAGGGGGCAACACAGATGGTCGACACCGAGTTTAAGAAAGAACAAGAGTACCTTCAGTTTGTGTACGAAAGACTTGAGGCAACTGAGCAGACGCTTAGGGATTCGATAGAGCAAAATAAGACAGAGGGCATCGCGGCATTGAAAAATATGTCTGGAGATTCCAGCTTGAATTTTGATAGTACATTGGACAACTTGGATACTTTTTTAGGGCTGGAAATGAAGAGCCGTGAGATTGACCAAATGAACATCAAACTAAAGGCAGCTCTTGTGTTATTGGAAAAAGTGGAACGTTTATTGCAATCGCCTTATTTTGGCAAAGTAACGGTCGATTTCTTGGATGACGAGCCAAATGAAGGATTTTATATCGGTATCAATGGATTTGCGGATGAAGAAGGAGACAACTTGATTTATGACTGGCGTTCGCCGATTGCGGAGTTGTTTTACAACAACACTCTTGGAAACTCCTCGTATGAGGTGAACCAACATACGATAGACGTCGAGATCAAGAGCCGCCGACAATTGATTGTCGAAGCCAATCGTCTGCTGAATTATTTTGATACGACAGTGGCTATCCAAGATGACGTGCTGCTGGAAGCCTTGGAACAAGATACTACTGAGCAAATGAAAGACATCACGGCGACCATTCAAAACGAGCAGAATGTGATTATTCGAGACACTAAGCATCCAATTTTGTTAGTGAATGGAGTTGCTGGAAGCGGGAAAACCTCTACCGTCATGCAGCGTATTGCTTATTTGCTCTATTCTTTACGTAAAGAAATCACTTCGGATAATGTATTGATTTTGTCCCCTAACAATCAATTTATCAATTACATTTCAAATGTACTGCCGTCTTTAGGAGAGAAGAATCCATTGAACATGACGCTGCTGCAATTCGTTGGGCAACAGGTCAACTGGAAAATGGAAACGGAAGAAGAATACTTCTCGCGCATCAGTCAACCAACTGTCGACAAGCAAACGGCAGTATTGAGAAGTCTTGAATTTGTAGATTTCATCAAGCAAGCTAATGAAGTCGTGGCTGCGGAAGGTGATCTGTTCAGAGATTTGATGCACAAAGGGAAAATCATCATTTCAAAAGAAAAAATGATGGATATTTACCAAACGACACCAGAATCCAGTCCCATGATAGACAGAATCCAAGCAACAAAAAGCCGTCTGGCGAGCTATTGGGAAAGACGCTTGATTGCTCAATCGAAGACTCACGCGATACAAGATCAGATCTTGGAAATGTCTGAAAAAATGCAGATGAAGCATTTTGGAGAATTGATCACAGAAGACAACGAAGAGAAAGTGATCGAATATGGGGAGCAGTTGCTGCGGAAGAAATACCGAGGCGTTACGAAAGGGATCGAACAAAATAAATGGGTCGATCTCACACGTATTTTTGATGCTTTGTACCTTCACTATCAAAAAGAATCGTATGTTCATTCCAGAGAAGTGCTAACTGTAGATGAAGCTGTGATCTATTTGCTGATCATGAATACTTTTGTCGAGAGAATCTCGTTTCCGTTGATGCGATTTGTGCTGATCGACGAAGTGCAAGATTACACTCCAGCGCAAATGAGCTTAATGTCTGACCTCTTTACGAAGAGTGACTTTACGATGGTAGGAGATGAAAATCAAGCGATCTTCAATTCTTCGATCACGTTTGCTGAAATCGCCGGAATTATTGAAAATAAACAAAAAACGGTCCAACGTTATGACTTGGTGAACAGCTACCGTTCTAGTGGAGCAATTACGGAAGTCTTCAGCCGTTTGATCTCAGGGCATCAGCAAATCGAAATCATACCAGTACGCCCATATGGAAATGAGCCGGAATGGTTTAAAGTATCGGATAATGTGGATTTGAAAGCTGTTTTTGATCAGCTTTTACTGGAGTTGGATGGAAGAGCTTTGACGGTCATTACGAAAACCGAGGAAGAAGCTAAACAACTGACAGATTACTTGAAAGCAGAATTTCCATTTGCCTACACGATCAATGTGTTGCCAATCAGCTTATCTAAAGGCTTGGAATTCGATAATGTCTTAGTGTACGATGTGTCAGAGTACAACTATGTGGACGAGCGCGACCAGCGTATTCTTTATACCGCTGTCTCTCGTGGGATGCAAAACTTGTTTATGACTTACAAAGGAAATAAAAGCCGTTTTTTAGCTAAATAAAACAGGATGAGCTGGTGCGATTTCAGATAATGACTGAAACCGCACCAGCTCATATTTGTTTAGGTATGTTGTGGATCGAAAAACATACTCATTCCTATGGAGGTGTCTTCGACTACGATATTTTTTGGTGCTCTGATCAATAAAAGTATGTAATAAAAATCACCCACACAAGCACCCGCATGAATGCTAGCCAACGAGATGTACATAAACGGCGTAATCCATTCCAAATAGAACAATAAGGTCAGAAGCAGCGTAAGAAAGACAAAAGGCGCTAATATAATAATGGCGTACTTCATCTTTGAATAATAATTTCCCACACTGGCAGCATACGCCATCCCATTTTTGAATCCAAAGGTCACTTTTCCCTCTGGAGTAAACAATTTGAAAAACAACCCGTGAATCAATTCGTGAACTATGATCAAAATAAAAAATCCGATAGATAAAATAAACATCTCCGCAATCTCTAGTTTACCAGATAACGATAAATCGGGATGACCAAAAGATGCTAGTTGAGCAAATAAAACCCAAAACCCTACGACTAAAACCAACGAAAGTATATTCAACCAAATAATCATTTTTTTATTGTGAAGAATGTCTACCTCTTTATATGCCCGCATAATCTGCTCCTCTCAAAATAAAGATATTCTTAGTATAGCAAAGATGATGAGCAGGTATATAGCTTATTTGGATTTGATAGGGTCTTACAACGATGAAAATCGAGTCTATTAGTCAAGTGAAGACTATCTGACTGTCCACTTGATCAAAAAAGAGCTTTTTCCTTATATAAGTGTATGTGTAAAATAGTTCTCGAGAGCCAATAATTTTACTGGAAAAAAGAAAGAAGGCACTTTATCATAAATGTATGCTTTGCAGGGCAAATACATAAATGAAAGAGGCCTTCTTATGGATAAGATTATATCAAAGGTTTATCAAATAATAAAGGATTCAAGCAACTTAATAGAAACAGAAGAAGCGATTCAAGGCTATATGTATGATGTGTTCGCTCAGTTAATGGGTCAGATTTTGTCGAACTTCAACGAAGTGATCAAAGAGGAAAAACAACGTGAAGGTTGGAAAGTAAAACGAGCAGATTGGAAAACGGTTCAATTTATCTTCGGTCCCGTTCGGTACCGGCGTACGCTAATGGTGGATACTAATAATCAGAACCATTATCCACTAGATGAATGGTTAGGCATTCGAAAATATCAACGCCATAGCCCACTAGTAGAAGTAAAAGTGTCAGAGTTGGTGAGTAAAGCTACTTATCGAGATACCGCAGCTATTCTAAACGAATGGACGGCCATTACGCTGAGTCATCAAACAGTCGGCAGTCTTCTTAAACGCGTTGGAGCAGCACAATCACGTGAGGATGAAGAAAATGTATTGGAACTAGAAGAAGCCACGGAGTTGCCCGAAGGAAAAAAGGTGGACTATTTTTACGCCGAAGCGGATGGGGTTTTTGTACGTGGGACAGAAAAGAAAAAAAGCTTAGAAGTTCGTCATGCCATCCTTTACGAAGGCTGGGAGAAAAACGGAAAGCGCGTTTCTTTAAAAGAACCTAAAGCCATCATGACGACTAAAAAAACCGCTGGTTTTTGGGCAGAAGTTCAAGCCTTTACAGCGAGCCGTTATTCGTTGCAGCAAGCTCAAATCATTACCAATAGTGACGGTGGACAAGGGTATACCGCAGACAAATTCCAAGAAGCTTTTTCTCAATCGAACTATCCTGTTTTAAATCAACTAGACTCTTATCATGTCTTCCAAGGCTTAAACCGCGCGTTTGGATCGCAAACTAACGTTTTTAAACAGCATGTCCGTCAAGCATTAAAAACGTATGATTTAGATGAATTAACTATTTGGTTGGATACGTATGAAAGTACATTAGACGAGACACCGGCAGTGGAAAAATTGAATACGTTCAGAACATACGTATTACGGAATTGGGATCGGATTTTCGACTGGCGTGAAAAAGCAGAACAAGTGCCGAAGGACGCAAGAGGTTTAGGCGCAATGGAGTCGAATCAACGGCATATTTCTTTTCGAATGAAAAAACGTGGGATGCATTGGAGCGCAGAAGGCTGTGAAGCTATGGTAAAAGTAAAACAAGGCATGTTCAATCACACCTTACGCGAAGCCTATCTTCATCAGCAAAATAGAAGTACTCGGCAACAACGCAAGTTGAAACAAACGGTTCGTTTATCGTCGTTATTGCATGAGAAAACACGGCAATCAGTTGGTGCAAAGAATGGGACGATTCCATTATATGCCTCTCATTCATCGGCAATAGGACAATTAATCAAAAGTTTTCGTTAATTCCTGTCTTTTGGGAGAAGGTTCCTGGTTTTAGGAACGTTCTTCCAAAAGATGGGCTAGCAAGCGGCGGAGCCGTGCGGTAGCTGACAAGTGTACAAAAATAGAGTGCCTAAACTAGCGGAGTAATAGGACGCTCGAGAAAAACTTGACACAAACTATATAAGTAAGGAAGTTGTTGCCAAAAGATAAGCATGTTATATTTGATGCAGGCATTTAGAGGAAACTAAGCATGTAACAAGCATCTATTCCTCAGATTTAAATGAAAATTGAACACATAAAAGGAGCTCAACAACATGAAATCACGCGCAGCAGTTGCATTTGGACCAGGTCAACCCCTTGAAATCGTAGAGATCGATGTAGACGGACCTAAAAAAGGGGAAGTATTAGTAAAAATCACAGATACAGCTGTGTGCCATACGGATGCGTATACGTTATCCGGGACAGATCCAGAAGGTGTTTTCCCAGCAATATTGGGACATGAAGGCGGCGGTATCGTTGTCGAAATCGGAGAAGGAGTTACTTCGGTTCAACCAGGCGATCACGTTATTCCTTTGTACACACCAGAATGCGGCAAATGCGAGTATTGTACATCAGGCAAAACGAACTTGTGCCAAGCCATTCGTGAAACACAAGGTAAAGGGTTGATGCCGGACGGAACGACTCGTTTTTCTTACAAAGGAGAGCCGATTTACCACTACATGGGAACTAGTACGTTCAGTGAGTATACAGTGCTTTCTGAAATATCAGTAGCGAAGGTCAATCAAGAAGCTCCTTTAGAAAAGGTTTGTTTACTAGGTTGCGGAGTGACAACAGGAATTGGTGCTGTCAGCAACGCAGCGAAAGTAGCAGAAGGCGACACGATTGCTGTTTTCGGGTTAGGTGCGATTGGATTAGCGGTCATTCAAGGAGCAGTCCAAGCAAAAGCAGGACGCATCATTGCGATCGACACGAATCCTGACAAATTTGCATTGGCGAAAGAAATGGGCGCTACAGATTTCTTAAACCCTAAAGAATACGACCGTCCGATCCAAGAAGTGATCGTCGAGATAACAAATGGCGGAGTAGAGTACAGTTTTGAATGTATTGGAAATGTAGACGTTATGCGTTCAGCTTTAGAATGCTGTCATAAAGGATGGGGAGAAAGCGTCGTTATCGGTGTTGCCGGAGCTGGAGAAGAAATCAGCACACGCCCATTCCAATTGGTTACCGGTCGTGTTTGGCGCGGTTCAGCATTTGGAGGAGTCAAAGGACGTACTGAATTACCAGGTATGGTAGAAAAAGCGATGACTGGCGAGATTCAACTTGACCCGTTCATCACACACACATTGCCATTTGAACAAATCAACGAAGCATTTGACTTGCTGCACGAAGGAAAATCAATTCGTACGGTACTTTCTTACTAATTATTTTCCAATTTAATTTCACATGAGGAGGATATGGATGTCTCAATTAGAATTACTTGAAGAGCACCTTGTTTTTGGCGGTACACAATACAAATACCGTCACGATTCGACCGTTTTAGGTTGTCCGATGACGTTCAGTTTGTTTTTGCCGAATAAAGAAACGTTCTCCAACCCGCCTTTATTTTGGTGGTTGTCTGGACTAACGTGTACTGATGATAACTTTACGCATAAAGCTGGGGCACAAAAAGCAGCTGCTCGTTTAGGAGTGGCTATGATCATGCCGGACACCAGCCCTCGCGGCGAAGAGATAGCCGATTCAGAGGATTGGGATCTAGGCCAAGGAGCCGGATTTTACCTCAACGCGACGGAAAAACCATGGGCACCTCATTATCAAATGTATGATTACATCACTAAAGAGTTATCCGCTATCGCTCATGACCACTTTCAATTGAACGGTCCAGAATTCATATCCGGTCATTCAATGGGTGGACATGGTGCTTTAGTAATCGGATTGCGTAACAGTGATCGATTCCGTTCGATTTCTGCATTTGCGCCGATCGTTAACCCGATCGAAGTGCCTTGGGGAGTAAAAGCCTTCACTGAGTATCTAGGCGATGATCAAGAAACATGGAAAGAATGGGATGCAACGGAATTGCTGAAGCAGCATACTGGCAAAGAAATCCCTGTCCTGATCGACCAAGGAGATGCGGATTCTTTTTATGAAAAGCAATTACAACCCTCTAAAATTGCAACAGTGGCAGATGAGAAAGATTATCCGTTAACCGTTCGTATGCAAAAAGGGCATGACCACAGTTATTACACGATCGCGACATTTATTGAAGAACACTTGGAATTCCATTTGTCTCAATTAAAAAAATAGTCAATAGATCATTTTCCAGTAAACTAGTTAGTGTCAAAAAGTAGCCCGTAAACAATCAAAAGACCACTATTCCACTACAGAAAATCCGTAGTGGAATGGTGGTCTTTTGTTTTCTTTTTATTTAACTGCTGCTTCTAAAGCTACGTTGATCATGTCATTGAAACTTGTTTGACGTTCATCGGCAGTTGTTTGTTCACCTGTCAGTAAGTGGTCGCTAACTGTTAAAATGCTTAAGGCACGTACATGGAATTTAGAAGCTAAGTAGTAAAGACCAGCAGTCTCCATATCCACTCCTAATACATCCATTTTAGCCATATTTTTCATGATGTCTTCGTTGTCATCGTAGAAAGAATCGGAAGAGTAAACATTCCCAACATGAACATTCATATCTTTTTCTTTTCCGATAGTGTAAGAATTGCTGATCAATTCGTAGTTTCCGATTGGCGGGAAGTAAATAGGTGCCATCTCTTTATAGATAAGAGAAGAATCCGTCGCAGCAGCTTGTGCAACGATCACATCGCGAATGTGGACGTCTTGTTGAAGAGCTCCACAAGTTCCTACACGAATCAATGTCTTAACGCCGTAATCATTGATCAACTCATGGATGTATAAAACTGCTGATGGCATACCCATTCCTGTACCTTGTACGGATATTCTTTTGCCCTTATATGTTCCTGTATAGCCTAGCATGTTTCTTACAGTGTTGTAACAAACTGCATCTTCTAAAAATGTTTCAGCAATGTATTTTGCTCGTAAGGGATCTCCTGGTAATAAAACGATGTCAGCAATCTGACCTTTTTCTGCATTAATGTGAAAACTCATGTTCATTTCCTCCTCTATTTGGTGTTAGTACCCATGATAAAGGAGAAAAAACAAAAACGTTATGAAGGCGTTATCATATTTTTAGTAATCATGTTCACAGTAAAGTTGTTAGTTGGTTCATTGTGAGAAAACGCTTTCTTTATTAAGATAAACATAGACATTAGAAGTCTAATAGTTGTTAGCGTAATCTTGCAGCTTCTCTAAGTTGAGAATTTGAATCAACTTGGGTTTCAAAGAAAGAATCTTTTCATCTTGCAGATCTTTGAAAACTTTTGAGACAGATTCACGCGTTACGCCAACCATGCTGGCGATCATACTTTGATTGACATTTGTTATAGTCCATTCAGTTGGATTTTCGACTTTTTTGTCTTCAAGGAATTCGAGCAGCAAACGGCAGACACGTGTGTGTGCACTATAGAAAGTTAAATTTCGGATAGATTCATTCAACGTTTCAAAACGATGATGATGAATACGAAAAATGTTTTCTAAGATCGTCTTATTTTCATAGATCAACGCAATAAAATCTGATTGGGAAAGGTGATAAATCTCAGCATCTTTAATGACTTCTACAGAAGAGAGAGCAGGACTTTTAGAAAACAGCTCTACTTCACCCAGTACTTCATACTCTTTAACTAGATCAAGAATAATTTCTTTATCTTCATAAGTACGATAGATTTTTAAGATCCCGGTTTTTACGATGTAGACTCTATCAATGGGATCATCTTCAAAAATCAAGATATGATTTTTTTTATATTTCTTAGATGGGACGGTAGACAAGATGTTTGTAACTTGTTCATCTGACAAACCATCGAATAATTGAACACTTCTACTCATGCTTTCACCTCGTTAAAAATTTAAGAACAATACCATTATAGCATCAAATAGGAGGAAATGGACTATGAACTGTAATCGGATACACATGATTGTTTTAGATTCAGTCGGAATTGGAGAGGCAGCTGATGCTGCAGCGTTTAATGACACAGGAGCTCACACGCTGGGACATATTGCGGAAGGAATGGAATTAAAATTACCGAATTTGGAAAAAATGGGTCTAGGAAATATCGCAGACATCAAAGGCATTAAAAAAGTAGAGACCAGCCAAGCTTACTGGACAAAATTAGCTGAAAAAAGTGTTGGAAAAGATACTATGACAGGCCATTGGGAAATAGCTGGCTTACAAGTGGATACGCCGTTCAGAGTTTTTCCAGAAGGTTTTCCAGCAGAACTGCTGGATAAAATTTCAGCTTATTCTGGCAGAAAGATCATTGGAAACAAACCCGCTTCAGGAACAGGTATTCTAGATGAACTAGGTGAAGAACAAATGGAAACAGGAGCTTTGATTGTTTATACTTCTGCAGACCCTGTTCTTCAAATTGCAGCACACGAAGAAATCATTCCTTTAGAAGAATTGTATGACATTTGCGAATATGTCCGAGACATCACTAAAGACGATCCTTATATGATCGGACGCATTATTGCACGTCCTTATGTAGGACAACCAGGAGCGTTCAAGAGAACAGCTAACCGACACGATTATGCTTTGAGTCCATTCGGGCCAACGGTATTGGACAAATTAAAGGAACACGAAAAAGACGTGATCGCAGTAGGGAAAATCAGCGATATCTTTAACGGCCACGGTATCACACAAGCGGTTCGAACAAAAAGTAATATGGACGGTGTAGATCAGTTATTGAAAGTGATGGAAAAACCTTTTGAAGGACTTTCCTTTACAAACCTGGTAGATTTCGATGCTTTATACGGACACAGAAGAGATACGGTAGGATACGGAAATGCATTGATGGCATTTGATGAACGACTACCAGAGATTATTGAATTATTGGAAGAAGATGATATGCTGATCATTACGGCAGATCATGGAAATGATCCGACAGCTCCAGGAACGGATCACACTCGTGAATATGTGCCTTTACTGGTCTTCTCAAAACAATTCCAACAAGCAGGAGAACTGAAGACAGCTCAACACTTTGCAGATATCAGCGCAACAATAGCAGATAACTTCAACATACCGAAAATGGAAAACGGATCAAGTTTCTTAGCGGAATTAAACTAACCTATAAAAATACAGGAGTGATAAAAAATGAAACATACAACTATCAAAACTATCGGAGCGGCTTTACTTTCAATGACATTGCTGTCAGCTTGCGGAGGCGGAAATGAGGCTTCAAGTGCTGGTGAAAGTGATTTTAACATCGGAATGGTCACAGACTTAGGAAGCGTGAACGATAAATCTTTCAACCAAAGTGCGTGGGAAGGATTGCAACAACTGCAAGAAGATGAAGGATACAAAGTGAAATACTTAGAACCGACAGCAGATTCAGAAGTGGAGCCGAGTTTGCTTCAATTTGTCAACAGCAATACAGATCTGACTTGGGCAACAGCTGCTACATTAGCAGATGCCGTTACAACGATTGCCAACAACAATCCTAAAGCACAATTGGGGATTGTAGATGCTGAAATCGAAGGAATCGAAAACATTGTTTCTGTGTCATTCAAAGAAAATGAAGGCGCCTTCTTAGCAGGTGTAGTTGCAGCAAGCATGAGTGAAACAGATAAGGTTGGATTCATCGGCGGGATGGAAATTCCAGTTATCCAACGTTTCCATGCTGGATTTGAAGCAGGAGTTCTGGCTGTCAATCCAGATGCGACAGTAGTAGCCAACTACACAGGGGTCTTCAACCGTGTAGATATGGGTAAATCAGCAGCAGGCACAATGTATAACGATGGAGTAGACATTATTTTCCATGCTGCAGGAGGTACAGGAAACGGAGTCTTCAACGAAGCGCAAGAGCGTTTCAATAATGGAGAAAAAGTATGGGTTATCGGAGTAGATAAAGATCAGTCATTAGAATTCGGGGATGACATCACATTAACTTCTATGATGAAAAATGTTGATAAAGCTGTTTATGACATTTCATTAGAGACAGCAAATGGAAACTTCCCAGGTGGAGAAGTGGTTCGTTTAGGATTGGCGGAAGATGCGGTTGGACTAGCAGATACTTCTGAGAAAAACGTGCCGCAAGAAGTGTTAGACACTGTAGAACAATACAAAGAACAGATTATTTCTGGAGAAATCACCGTTCCTGATAAACCATAAGGGAGAGAAAAAGGATGAAACAAACACGAGTCGAAAAAGTGTTAGAGTTGAAAAATATTACAAAAAAATTCGGCGATTTTGTTGCTAATGATGATATTTCGCTAACCATAAGACGTGGAGAAATCCACGCCTTACTGGGCGAAAATGGCGCAGGAAAATCAACGTTAATGAATGTCGTATTTGGTATGTACCAGCCTGAGGGCGGCAGTATTTCGGTTTACGAAAACGAAACAAAAATCGAAAACCCCAACCATGCTATTCACTTAGGAATCGGAATGGTTCATCAACATTTTAAATTGATCGATAATTTTACGGTCACTGAAAATATCATTATCGGTATGGAACCAAAAAACGGCATGCGTTTAAATATGAAAGCAGCTGTAAAAGAAGTCCGCAACATTTCTGAAAAGTACGGGTTGAAAGTAGATCCGAACAGCAAAATAGAAGACTTGCCTGTTGGAATGCAGCAAAAAGTTGAGATCTTAAAATGTTTGTACCGCGGGGCTAACCTGCTGATTTTTGACGAGCCGACAGCGGTATTGACGCCGGATGAGATCAACGAACTACTTGAAGTCATGCAGCTGTTGGTTGCTGAAGGCAAATCGATCATTTTGATCACCCACAAATTGAATGAAATCATGAAAGTAGCGGATAAATGTACGGTCATTCGCAAGGGGAAATACATTTCTACTGTAGATATTGAAGAGACCAACAAAGAAGAGCTGGCTGAAATGATGATCGGAAAGAATATTTCGCGTGAAATCATGAAAGAAGCTTACAATCCAAAACAAAACGTATTGGAAATCAAAAACCTGACAATGTTCGGTCCGAACAAAAAGAAAGTGTTGAACAACATCAATTTATCGGTGGCTGCAGGAGAAGTTGTAGGGATTGCCGGAGTGGATGGCAACGGACAAACAGAGTTATCAGAAGCCATCGTCAAAATGCGTGCATTTGATGAAGGAGATATTCTCATCAACGGAGTTTCTCAAAAAGAGAAAACGACTCGTGAGATTTATGAGTCAGGTGTGAGTTATGTACCGGCCGACAGACACAAACATGGATTGGTACTGGACAACAATATTGCTGAGAACTTGATTTTGATTGAGTATTACAAAGGAAAATACAATCAAGGGATCAAATTAAACAAAGCATTGATGTATGAGGAAGCAAAAGAAGCTATGCGCAATTACGATATTCGTGCTGAAAATGAAAATACGATCGTACGCGGAATGTCTGGTGGGAACCAGCAAAAAATCATTCTCTCCAGAGAGATTAACCGAAACCCTGATCTGTTGATCATTGTGCAACCGACAAGAGGGTTAGACGTTGGTGCGATCGACTTCATCCATCGTCAGATTATTCGTTTGCGCGATCAGGGGGTAGCCATATTATTGGTTTCCTTTGAGCTGGAAGAAATTCTGACCTTATCAGATAGAATAGACGTTATCTTTGATGGACAAATCATCGGTCAAACCAATCCTAAAGAAACAAACGATAGAGAACTAGGATTGATGATGGCTGGTAAAGGATCGGGTGAGGGGTGAGGACATGGAAAAAATAAGACAAAATACTAAAAATAATTTCGTGATGATTCCAATAATTGCCATTTTTATCGCGCTTTTTATCGGAGCAGCAGTCATGCTGATCGGCGGATACAGCCCATTAGTGGCGTATGAATCATTGATTTTTAAAGTTGTCGGCTCAGTGTACGATATGGGTGAAACGATCCGTGCGATCATTCCTCTGATTTTAAGTGGATTTGCCGTCGCCGTAGCCAGTAAAGCGGGTATTTTCAACATCGGGGTCGATGGACAGATCATCATCGGAAGCGTCAGTTCTCTTTTAGTGGGAACGCTTGTGGATCTGCCTCCAATCATTCACGGAATCGTGGCAATCATGGCCGGTGTCGTTGCTGGTGGAGTATGGGGCGTATTGATTGCTAGCTTTAAAACGAAATTTGGCATCAATGAAGTTATCAGTTCTATTATGTTGAATTATATCGCTTTATACTTAAGCCATATTTTGATCAAAGCTTTTGCAGCACAAGAGGGAACACAACGTTCTGCCATGATCAAAGAATCGGCAGGAATCAACTTCCCATCATTGAATGAGATGTTCAATGGCGCTCGTATCCATTGGGGATTCATCATTGTACCATTCATTATTTTTGGATTTTACTACTATTTTGAAAAAACACGTTGGGGTTACGAAACAAAAACAGTTGGATTGAATGCCAATGCTTCTGACTATTCCGGGATGAAAGTGAATAACATCTTAACTCGTACCATGTTTATTTCAGGTGCATTAGGCGGATTGATTGGTGCATTGGATACTTTAGGAGTTTACGGATATGTAGCGATCGTTTCTTCTACCAGCGGTATCGGGTTTGATGGAGTAGCTATTGCATTATTAGGAGGCAATTCTACGTTAGGAACGACTTTATCCGGAATTTTGATCGGAGCATTGAATTATGGATCTCAAGGGATGCAATTTGGAGCAGGTGTACCAAGCGAAATCATCGGAATCGTTGTTTCGTTGATCATCTTCTTTGTAGCAGCTCCTGGAATCGTGAAAGCCATACTGCCTAAAAAAGCATTACTGAAAAAGGAGGTAAAATAAATGACAGCCAATATTATAAGCGGAAGTTTGATTTTTGCCACAGCATTGTTGTTTGGTGCTTTGGGCGGGATGCTTAGTGAGAAAGCTGGAGTCATCAACCTAGGGGTAGAAGGGTTTATGGTTTCCGGTGCGTTCTTTTCTGCCGTAGGAGCTTACTTTGCTGAAACAGCTGGTATGGGCAAGTTCAGTCCTTTCATTGGTTTATTAGCAGCGTTTGTCTTTACTTCGATATTTTCAGGTATGCATGCTTTAGCCACATTGAAATACAAAGCGAACCACGTTATCAGCGGGGTAGTCATCAATTTGCTGGCTTCAAACGTGACATTCTTTCTCGTCAAATTGTTATTTGATGGAGTAGCTGAAACGCCGCGTTTGAAAAATATGTTTTTGAAAGCATCTATTCCTGTATTGTCTGATATTCCGGTTATTGGGAAAGCGTTATTCCAATCTTATCCAACAACCTATCTGGCATTTGCTGTCGTATTGCTTTTAACTTACCTTTTCTTCCGCACATCTTTAGGATTGCGTTTAAGAGGTGTTGGGGAAAACCCTGGGGCTATCGATACAGCAGGGATCAATGTTATGAAGATCAAGTTTTGGGCGGTTATGTTGAGCGGATCAATCGCTTCTCTAGGGGGCGCTACGATCGTATTGACGACTAACGGAAACTTCTCATTCAACACGATTGCAGGACAAGGGTATATCGCAATTGCTGCCGTTATTTTAGGACGCTGGAACCCAGGCGGCGTTTTATTAGGAGCATTATTATTCGGATTTGCACAATCCATCAAAGACCAGATCCAGATTCTAGACTTTGCAAATGCGATCCCTACAGAAGTATTCTACATGCTGCCGTACTTAGTAACTTTACTGGCACTAATCTTTACTGGAAGAAAAACACGTGGACCGAAAGCTTTGGGAACCCACTATGATGCGAGTGTGAGATGATGACTGGGATTCAACAATTTTTTCAGATACAAGAAAAAGGAAGTAATCTAAAAACAGAGATCGAAGCAAGCGTCACCTCTTTTGTCTCTGTCGTGTATATCGTTGCTGTAAATGCGCTGATTTTATCTCAAACCGGCATGAGTTACAATTCCGTGATGATCGCTACGATCTTAACGACTGCTTTAAGCAACATGTTGATGGGATTATATGCCAAATCGCCATTGATCTTAGCGCCAGGTATGAGTGATAATGCCTTCTTTACGTACATTTTAGTGGGTGCCTTTGCCTTTACATGGCAAGAAAGCTTATCGATCGTCTTGATCGTCGGAATATTGTTTTTTTTATTGACGTACTTTAATATCACCGGCAAATTGCTGTTGGCTATACCGGGGACCATGATCAAAGGAATGAGTGCCGGAGTAGGGTTTTTCTTGATTTTTCTAGGATTGAAAAACAGTGAAATCATTGTATCTTCTCCAGAAACGATCGTAGCCTTGAACAATATCTTCCAGCCGGTTCCATTGACGATGTTATTGACCTTATTGATCGGGTTAGTGTTGTTTATCCGAAATGTCAGAGGGAATTTCTTGCTGACGATTATTTTCGGAGTGATCATTTCAATCGTTTTAGGTGTAACAGACATTGGTTCATTCTCTTATTCATTGATTGACACAAACTCACTTGAACCGTTCTTGTTCCAGTTCGATTTTTCAAATGTGTTTACCGTCAATTACTGGATAGCAGTCTTCTCACTGTTGATATTAGTGGTCTTTCAAAATCTTGGAACGCAAATCAGTTTCTTGAACTCTGAGGATCCAACAATATTGAAAAAAACATTGGAATCCAATGCTTTATCTGTTGTATTAGCTAGTGTACTGGGCTGCAGCTCTACCTGTACAAGTGCTGAAGGAGCGACAGGAATCACAGTCGGAGGGAAAAGCGGATTAACATCCTTTTTAGTAGGAATCTACTTCTTATTCACGATCTTGTTGATTCCGTTTATTGCGTTGATTCCATTGGCGGTCATTTCTGCACTGCTTGTCATTGTCGGTGCTTTACTGATTGCAGGCAACTTAAAAGATATCGATTTTACAGACTTTACCGAGTATTTCCCAGCTGTAATCATGGTCTTGATGATGGTCTTGACGTTCAACATTGCAGATGGAATCGGATGGGGGTTTACGTTTTACACATTCCTTAAAGTGTGTTCAGGAAAACATGCTGCTGTTTCTAAAATCATGTATGTTTTATCCGGCGTTTTTGTAGCGTATTTTGTATTGAAATTTATTTAACAAAGAAACCTGTCTGTGTGTTCTGCGGACAGGTTTTTTCGGTTATAATGAGTAAAGATCCTTTAAAATAAGTTAAGGAGCAAATTAAATGATCAGAAAATTGCAACCAGATGAAGCGCCACCTATGGATTTATTGCTGCTGGCAGATCCTTCACGAAAAATCATTGAAGCTTATTTAACAAGAGCGGAGTGCTTTGTGATGGAAAACCAGAATCAACTCATTGGAGCCTACATATTATTGCCGACACGACCTGAAACGATTGAGCTGGTCAATATAGCCGTACAAGAAAATTTTCAAAACAAAGGCATTGGCAAACAACTGATCAGACATGCTTTGGAACGAGCAAAAGAAGAAGGGTTTCAAACGATAGAAGTTGGAACTGGAAACTCCAGTATTGCACAGTTGGCGTTTTATCAAAAATGCGGTTTTAGAATAACTGGTGTGGACAAAGACTTTTTCATTGAACATTATGAAGAAGAGCTGATGGAAAATGGGATACCGTGCCGCGACATGATCAGGCTGTCAAAATCACTAAGATAAGAACGCATTATTTTTAAGAAAAATTATAGAGGAGGAATAAAGTGGATTATCCATTATTACCAAAACAAATGCCTGAGCGAATCAAAAAAGTGTGGAAAAAAAGCAATTTGGTAGGAACAGGAATTTTTCTAATTATCGGAATCGGAGTGACTGCTTTTTTAAATTGGTTGGATGTATTAGACGGAATATGGGTTTGGAGCATGGGGATTTATTTTGCTATTGTTCTTATCTGGTCTGTGATTGCAATGTTGTTGATTCCATATCGCTACCAATTCCATCGGTACGAGATAACCCCAGAAGATTTATCTTTTCAAGATGGTTATATTTTTAGAAGCATTACTCATGTACCTATTAATCGAATCCAACACATCGAAACAGAGCAAGGACCCTTTTTACGCAAAGAAAAATTAATGGAAATCGTCATACATACAGCAGCGTCGAGTCACAATATATCTGGATTAGATGTAGAAGAAGCCGTCCAATTGCGCCAGCAGATCATTAAATTGGTAAAGGTGGCGAAAGAGGATGTCTGAACGAAAAAGATTTCATCCCCTGGCGGTGTTCATTTATTTATTTAAGGGATTGAAGAGTTGGTCATTTGCAGTTCTTTTATTAGTTTTCAATGGAGAATTGATGACCCTTTTTGGATTGATCGCTTTGTCTGCGATAGTTTTATTGTCGCTGATTCAAGCTCTGTGGAAATATTTTTCTCAAACTTACCAGATTTCTTCTGAAAAAATCATCCTCTACCGAGGTGTTTTTCGCAAGAGAGAAACTGACATTCCTTATGAACGCATCCAAACAATTAAGCAACGCCAATGGTTTTTCTTCAAACCATTTGGTGTGATCCAACTCTTGATCGAAACTGCCGGGGGAGAAAGCACGCAAGCAGAAGCCTCTATGCCTGCAGTAAACATTGAGGTATGGGAATGGATTGAAAAGTATCGCCAAGGAGACCAGCCGGAAAGTGAAATTCATTCAGCAGGTCTGGAGATGCAAAAAGAATCAAGCTCTGCAGACTACACAGTCACCAACAGTCAGATTGTCTTATTTGCCCTGACAGATTTGAGTATCATTGCCACATTGATCGCTGTTATTATCTTCATTTCTGAATTTATTCCGGAAAATTGGATAACTACCACTACCTCAATGGCAGAAAGCTTGCTGCGAGCAGGATGGTTGGCGTCATTATCGATTTTATTCGTTAGTTTGGTTTTCGTGATGCTGTTATCTCTTCTAAGGACATTTATCCAGTACTATAACTTTCAAGTCAATCGTACAAATCAGACGTTAACAATTGAAAGTGGATTGTTCGAACGCAAAATCCAAAAGATTCCTGTAGAAAAAATCCAAGGTCTGAAGATCAGGCAGCAACCGGTTCGAAAATTACTAGGGATCTCTACTGTTGAGTTGCTTTTGGCAGGCGGGCAAGAAGCAGAAGGGGAAAGCGGAATCGTCAAAAAGCTTTATATCTTGCCGATCATTTCTGACCATCAGCTCTATGAGACATTGTCGGAATTACTGCCGGAATGGAACTTCACTCGTCCTGAAATAAAGTTCGTATCCCGTAAAAAATTGTGGTACTTCTGGAGATGGAAATTGCTCTTTATTCCGATCGCTGCAGGATTGGCATTTCTGAATTATTGGCTGGCATTAGCGGCTGTAGCAGTGATGTTCATATTGCTGCTGAATTCTTGGCTTGAAGAACAACACCAAGGTTATCAGATTCAGACCGCTCATCGAATATGTATCCAAAACATAGAATGGTTCTCAAAAGTTCAAACCTTTGTCGAACGTCAAAAAGTCCAATCCTTTTCTGAACAAACAACGAGATGGCTGTTCCCTAAACAAATTGGACACATCAATCTGTTTATAAAAACTGGTGATGATCTGGAGACGCTTGGCTTAAATTTCATAGACGAAACCGACATTTATAAACTAAGCAGGTTCTATCGGAATAAAAATTAAAAAATACTATTTGCTTAAATATATTCGCTGCTCAATAAGTGTATAGAAAGTAAGACTACGTTAGAAAAAAACTTCCAGTCCATAAAAAAGTCGCATCAGTCCTATGAGCTGATGCGACTTTTTTTAGTATCAAGATAATGGTTGACCGCAGTTTGGGCAAAAATTGGACTGTTGCAGATTTGGATGTCCGCAATTGGGGCATTTTGAAGTATAGGCTCCTTGTGACAACATTTGCGTCAAATCGCTTTCCTCGATATGCACCGATTGGTTCTTCTGGATTGCTTTGCCTGTTTGCTTGTCTAACTCGTACCAAGAATTACAGCAAGTCGTATGAACTAAGTATTTTTTCCCAAAAGTGAATAGTGGAATGAAAAACAACCGGAATCTACTGCCTGTGACAAAAACTTCGTAACGACCGAAATGACCGCAATGAGGGCAAGTCATAGGTTGATTGAAATCCAGTTGCTGATTGAATGAACGGATATCAAACATAATGAACATGTAAGCTGCTCCTTTCGTAATGAATGCTACTATTAGGCCTAAAAAGATGAGATAAGACAGTTCTCATTGTAAATCAATTCGTCAAAAAAATCATTTTTTAGAGCAACAAGAAATTGATTATTTATGTTGCAAATGCAACATAAATAATTTACTATAAAACTAATAAACGAAGCAGAATGGAGAAAACAAATGACGGAGATTTTAAGAGATATCGGAATGATTGCCAGAGCACTAGATTCCATTGCAAATATTGAATTTAAGGAGTACGATCTGACTCGCGGACAGTATCTCTATTTGGTACGCATCTATGAACAACCCGGCATCATCCAAGAAAAGCTGGCTGAAATGATCAAAGTAGATCGAACAACAGCAGCTAGAGCCGTCAAGAAGTTGGAAGATAATGGCTTTATCGAACGGAAAGATGATGAAGAGAATAAAAAAATCAAACGGCTGTTTCCAATCAATAAAGGGAAAGAAGTAGCTCCATACATTTTAGCTGAAAATACTTATTCTAATGCAGTTGCATTGAACGGATTATCAAAAGAAGAAGCTGAAGTCCTTTCTGATTTGCTGGAAAAAGTGAGAGAGAATATAGAAGTTGACTGGAATGCCGTAAAGAAAGGGCAGAAAAGGAATTATTAACAGAAAAAGGAGAATGGATAATGTCGATTGAAGTCAAAAAATGTACTGTAGAGTTTGTGTCAAGTTTTTCTCGAGCGTCCTATTACTCCGCTAGTTTAGGCACTCTATTTTTGTACACTTGTCAGCTACCGCACGGCTCCACCGTTTGCTGGCCCATCTTATGGAAGAACGTTCCTAAAACCAGGAACCTTCTCCCATAAGACAGGAATTAACGAAAACTTTTAATTAATTGTCCTATTGGTGATGAACGAGAGGCATATAATGGAATCGTCCCATTCTTTGCACCAACTGATTGCCGTGTTTTCTCATGCAATAACGACGATAAACGAACCGTTTGTTTCAACTTGCGTTGTTGCCGAGTACTTCTATTTTGCTGATGAAGATAGGCTTCGCGTAAGGTGTGATTGAACATGCCTTGTTTTACTTTTACCATAGCTTCACAGCCTTCTGCGCTCCAATGCATCCCACGTTTTTTCATTCGAAAAGAAATATGCCGTTGATTCGACTCCATTGCGCCTAAACCTCTTGCGTCCTTCGGCACTTGTTCTGCTTTTTCACGCCAGTCGAAAATCCGATCCCAATTCCGTAATACGTATGTTCTGAACGTATTCAATTTTTCCACTGCCGGTGTCTCGTCTAATGTACTTTCATACGTATCCAACCAAATAGTTAATTCATCTAAATCATGCGTTTTTAATGCTTGACGGACATGCTGTTTAAAAACGTTAGTTTGCGATCCAAACGCGCGGTTTAAGCCTTGGAAGACATGATAAGAGTCTAGTTGATTTAAAACAGGATAGTTCGATTGAGAAAAAGCTTCTTGGAATTTGTCTGCGGTATACCCTTGTCCACCGTCACTATTGGTAATGATTTGAGCTTGCTGCAACGAATAACGGCTCGCTGTAAAGGCTTGAACTTCTGCCCAAAAACCAGCGGTTTTTTTAGTCGTCATGATGGCTTTGGGTTCTTTTAAAGAGACGCGCTTTCCGTTTTTCTCCCAGCCTTCGTAAAGGATGGCATGACGAACTTCTAAGCTTTTTTTCTTTTCTGTCCCACGTACAAAAACCCCATCCGCTTCGGCGTAAAAATAGTCCACCTTTTTTCCTTCGGGCAACTCCGTGGCTTCTTCTAGTTCCAATACATTTTCTTCATCCTCACGTGATTGTGCTGCTCCAACGCGTTTAAGAAGACTGCCGACTGTTTGATGACTCAGCGTAATGGCCGTCCATTCGTTTAGAATAGCTGCGGTATCTCGATAAGTAGCTTTACTCACCAACTCTGCCACTTTTACTTCTACTAGTGGGCTATGGCGTTGATATTTTCGAATGCCTAACCATTCATCTAGTGGATAATGGTTCTGATTTTTAGTATCCACCATTAGCGTACGCCGGTACCGAACGGGACCGAAGATAAATTGAACCGTTTTCCAATCGTCTCGTTTCACTTTCCAGCCTTCCTGTTGTTTTTCCTCTTTGATCACTTGATTAATGTTGGTGAAAATCTGACTCATTAATTGAGCGAACACATCATACATGTAGACTTGAATAGCTTCCTCTGTATCTATTAAATTGCTTGAATCCTTTATTATTTGATAAACCTTTGATATAATCTTATCCATAAGAAGGCCTCTTTCATTTATGTATTTGCCGTGCAAAGCATACATTTATGATAAAGTGCCTTCTTTCTTTTTTCCAGTAAAATTATTGGCTCTCGAGAACTATTTTACACATACACTGTAGAAGATTTGCAGATATTGCAAAAAGTGAGTGTCGAGACGTTTCGAGATACTTTTCAAGATCAAAATACCGAAGAAGATTTGTACAACTACTTAGAAAAAGCCTATAATACAGAACAACTTACATCGGAATTACTGAATCAACAGTCAGAATTCTATTTTGTATTCAATGGTAACGATTTGGCAGGATACTTAAAAATCAATATCAATGAAGCCCAATCGGAAACAAACGGCGAAGAGGCCTTAGAAATAGAACGGATCTATGTTCTGCCTGAGTTCAAAGGGAAAGGGTTAGGCAAAATACTGATTCAACAAGCTGTAGAACGGGCGCAGTTTCATCAAAAAACAAACATTTGGCTAGGCGTTTGGGAACATAACCAGGCTGCTTTGGCTTTTTATAAAAAATTAGGATTCGTTCAAACTGGTGCCCATTCGTTTTTCATGGGTGAAGACGAGCAGACAGATTTGATCTTAACGAAAAAACTAACGAAAGAGTAGGAGTGAAAGGGATGAAACAGTTTAGAGTTGAAGAGGCTTTTTGGGAGTTGTTCCCTGAAGCACAGCTTCATCTAGTAGTAGTGAAAGGAATCAATAATCAAAAATTACAAGATGAGCGTTATTTGATCGACTTATTGAAAGATGGGAAAGAAGCCGCCAAAGGATACTTAACAGAAGAAGTTTTCAGCCAAAACAGCGTCATTAAAGAGTGGAGAGAAGCCTTCAGCACCTTTAAAACCAAAAAAGGAGCCCGTTCTTCTATTGAAGCACTGTTAAAACGTGTTGATCAGGACAGAGATTTTCAACCAATCAATCCGTTGGTAGATATTTATAACAGTATTTCTTTAACATATGCTTTGCCATGCGGAGGAGAAGACCTCCAGTCTATTGAAGGTGATTTGTATCTTGGTATAGCAGCGGGAGGAGAGAGCTTTTTACCTTTAGGGACGGAGTCAGATGCACCGGCCTTACCTGGAGAGATTATTTATGGAGATGAAAAGGGAGCTGTTTGTCGTTGCTGGAACTGGCGGGAAGCACAGCGAACGATGCTGACGGAAGAAACTACCGATGCCGTATTGGTTATCGAATCCATCAACCCAGAACAACATCAGCGCGCAGATAAAGCTGTAAAAGAACTGAAACGATTGGTAGATGTTTATTTTGATACGAAAAGCCATATAGAAAAGATAGCCCAACCTAGCACTAGTGTCTCACTATAACAACGAAAAAACTGATGAGTACTCAGAACAATCTCGAATACTCATCAGTTTATTTTTTTACCAAACGGTTGAAGCCGGATCTGTTTTGTCAGTTTCTATGAATAATTCAGGAATATTCCTTTGTTGGAATTGATTGATGCGTTCATCAATGATTTTGCCTTTATCGATAATCAAGGCATCTTTTAAGATGGGGTTTGTGCTTCCTTCAATCAAATCATCTATATATTTAGCTGTTTCAGTTGAGATAGCACTTGAAGAAGTGCGGTAAAAAAGAGTAGGGGTAGTATGATCAACTGCATAGTGGATCACGTGGTCGATCTCATAAATAGGATCACTTAAAGTAGTCGGTACCGTAGTTTCAATAGCGCCGTTCTCATCGCAACTCACATCGATGATCATAGTGCCTGGTTTTAGTCGTTTTAAATCTGTTTTATAGACTAAATGATCTGTACGAGCAGTATCCCATAAGACTGCATTGACGATCACATCAAATTCGGACATTTCTTTTCGGAACAGCTTTTCTTGGTGACGGTTATAAACACGAATCTCAGCCCCTAAGCTGGTCAAAATACGCTGTGCACCCCGAGCTGTATTTCCGCGGCCTAAGATAGCTACTTTTGTTTCATAAGGCATCGATCCATTTAGTTGATAAGCATGCATCACAGCTGCTTCACCCGCCAGCTCATTATTGCGCCAATAAGAATGACGATTGTCTTCATACATATCTTCCCAAGCATAGGCAGATAATTCATTAGCGACTAAGATATCTGTCACCTCTTTACTCTGGACGGCGTGGACCCAGCCAAACAAGGTCTGTCCTAATTGCAGCTCAGTTAAATAATCTGCATCACCGATCTTAGGATCGCAAATGATATCTTGTGCTAAAGCCACTTCTTTCGATACGATTTGGCAGCCTAGATCCGTATACTCTGTATCCGAAATGTTTAAATTAGCTCCATAACCTTCTTCAAAAAATAAGTTTTCTCTATGCTCTATTTGGACGATATCCTTAGGCAGCAAGGCTATCCTTTTTTCTCCCATTTTAGAACTGTTGACAAATCCAACAGTTTTTAATTGTTCTAAATTCATTGTCCTGACCCCCTAATGTATAGTTATCAACTTATGAAAGTCGATTATCTTCATTATCTCACTACAAGGAAGCGTTTTCAAATATAGATAGGTTTAATAGAGCAGAATAAGAAATTAATGACTGAATGAAGACAAAAGAATCACTTGTCTTGTAGTAAACAAATGATTCTTAGGTAAAACTAGTTTAATAAAAATGATGCAGAATCTAGCAGAACTCTGCGTAAGAATCAGCGATCCAAGCATCAAAATCTTCTTGTTTTTCATATTGCATTACGTCATACATCTCTGGAGAAACAACTTGGAACTGTTTTTTAAATACAGCTAAATCAAGCTCTTCCATTTGTGTATCACGTTTTACACGGTTGAAAATTTTCGCGTAAGCTTTCTTAGTATAGCCTATTTTTTTTCTTGGTGTTGGCAATTGCTCGCCTTTTTCAGTAACGCCCATAAAACGAGCGGCATAAAAAGCAGCTTCTTTAACAGCGAAAACGCGGTCGCTAGTAGCCAGTTTAGTTAAGATGTATCTAGATTTTTGACAGTCATACTTAGCTAATTCTTTTACAGCTTCCATTCTGACTTTCCAATCATCTTTTGTGTTGGCTTTGATTTTCAATTCTTCTATATTAGCGGGTTCTTCTTTAATGATCTTCATGTATTATTGGCCTCTTCCTCTTTTTGGTCTCATCGTTCATACTATAGAGTTCAAACCAGTTTTACAAGAAAATTTTAACCATACCGTAAATCAGCAAAAGAAATGTTGTAATATATGTCATAAGCAATAATAAAGATAGTGAAGAATTTGTGCTTAAAAATATAATTATAAAACAAAAATAGTTGACATAGATACCAGTGGTATGTATTATATAATTACATACCACTGGTATTCAAAGAGAGGTGATTTCATGGCAAGGAATAAGTATCCAGAGGAAACTAGGAAAAAAATTCTGGAAGTAGCAGAAAAGTTATTCTTAGAAAAAGGATACGATGGAACCTCGATACAAGATATTGTTGATGGTTTAGGAAACATGACTAAAGGGGTTATTTATCACCATTTTAAATCGAAGTTTGCTATTTTAGAGACGCTGATGGACGAAACAGGCGAACAGCCTATGTTGAATGATTTAAAAGGGGATAATGGTTTTGAAAAATTGCAAAATACACTCAGAGACGCTTTTCATGCTTACCGGCAACAATCAATCGGTTATTCGGCTGCTGTAACTTTACGAAGTCCACGAATATTGGGAGAGCAGTATTTGCAAGTCTTTGAAGAATTGGTTCCAGAAGTAGAGAAAATCGTTCAAGAGGGTATTGATGATGGATCGATTCAAACGGAATATCCAAAGGAAATTTCTGAATTGCTGATGTTGACATTGAATTTGTGGATTGGCTTTCAAATCAGTGTATTGTCATTGGAAGAATTAAAACGGAAAACTAAGTTTATCCAGAAGATGTTTGAGGGGTTAGGCGTTCCACTATTGTCAGACGAATTAGTCGAAGATGCTTTCCATTTATTTTCGATGCTAAAAAAAGAATAGCTTTCAAACAGCTATTTTTTTTAAATTGAAACATACCAGTGGTATCTATGTTGAAATGAACAGCTACTCCTATAAAAGAGAGGAAGATAGAAATGATGAATGTAGTGGAAGTGCAAAATGTAGAGAAGAATTACGGAGCAAAAGAAGTATTGAAAAACTTTAGTTTGACCGTCCAAAAAGGCGAAATTTACGTGCTGCTTGGACGGAATGGTGCTGGCAAGTCTACGTTGTTCAAATTGTTAACAGGATTATCAAAAGCAACAAATGGAGAAGTTCGTATTTTCAATGAAACGAAAGATATTGAAAAAGTGAAAACCAAAATCGGCTCCAATATAAATGAACCAGTTTTTTATGAACATTTGAGTGCTATAGAAAATCTATCCATCCACTGCGATTACATGAAAGCTTCTAAAAATAGAATTCAAGAATGGCTGGAAGTCGTAGGCTTGAGTGTCGATAATGATCGACCGGTCAAGGAATACTCTTTAGGAATGCGCCAACGGTTAGTTTTAGCTCGTTGTTTAGTTCATGACCCCGAACTGCTGGTGATTGATGAACCATTGAATGGTTTAGATCCTAGAGGAATCAAACTATTTAGAGAGCTGCTGGAAGAAATTTCTTTATTAGGAAAAACGATCATCATGTCGAGTCACATTTTGACAGAAGTTGAATTGGTCGCGACCCGCATTGGAGTGATAGATGACGGACATCTGGTGCTGAATGACCAAAAAACGGCACTCGTGGCTGCCCATCAGAACCAGTTGGAAGACTTTTTGATCAGCAAAATGGAAGGGGAGTATTAACATGAATTTAATCAAACTAGAAATGAAAAAAATAGCCCTCAGCCCTTATTTCTTAGCAGCCGTCGTTATTCCGGTAGCAGCTTTAGCAATGGTAGAACTGATGGCCTATGCTCCTAAAATAGATCCGAGTTTCTCCGCAGCCGACTCTGAAATGATGACGTATGAGTTTTTATATTTCACATCTTTCATTGTCAATGTAGCTGGGTTTGCATGTTTAGGGACCGCACTGCTAGGAAAAGTGATCATGGAGTCGTACAACGACAACTATATTTATCTGACATTGAGTTATCCAGTGTCCAGAAAGAAAATCTTATTCGCTAAAATCATTTTTTGCGTCGTGTTCTCGGGACTAGGTGTTTTTATCGGGCTCTTTCTAACCAATGGATTGTTCTTTATTTCTGAATCTATTTTTCCGTTGGTTCAAGATACGTTGTCCTTTAGCCAACTCATCAGCCAATTGCCGCTCCTAGTGATCGCTGGAGTTTTGGTCAGCAGCGTAAGCTTGATTTCCTTAACGATCGGCTGGTGGAAAAAGTCATTGCCTTTAGCTATCGTAGCCGCAGTTGTATTGTGCAGTATCCTCAGCAACTTAGTGATGGCTGGCGGACAAGGTATTGTGATAGTAACCTCGCTGTTTTTATTGGTCATCAGTCTTTTAGTGACAGTCACTATGACAAGAAAAGTTGCGCGATTAGAAGCTTAATCGATAAAAACCAAGTATCAGACGGATTCAGTCTGATGCTTGGTTTTTTGCTTATACTCTAAAACTGGATTTTTTTCTGGATGACTTGGAATAACTGCAAATAAATAAAAAGTGATGCCGGCCGTTAGAATCGTCAATCCTACTTTTACTGGGAGTAAAGGTGCGAAATAAATAGAAAAGCTCATCATCAAATAAATGTTGAACAAAATCTTCCATTTGCGCTTTGTAGGGATCATCCGATTTTCCATATAGTCGGCAATATAGATTCGATAAAGTTTAGTTTGCTTAAGCCAAATGTCAAATCGTTTTGAGCTTCTAGCAAAACAATAAGCACTCAACAACAAAAAGGGTGTTGTAGGCAAAACTGGAAGAAGTACCCCGATTGAGCCAAATCCAAAAGATATCAAACCTATCGCTAATAATAGCATTCGCTTCATTCCATCTGCTCCTTCCAAATCAACTTTGAAAAAATTATCCGAGTATAAGCTATGTATGATAGAGGGGCCTTAATGCTCAGTTTTGAGCTTAAAGATAGACAAAGAAAGGATTTTTTAAGGATAAAACAGTTCTTTATCTCTCTAATACAATGATATCTTAACACATAATTGATTGTGAATAAAGAAACTTGTGTACAGGTAAGGTCTTTTTTTAAAAAATGTCATATAACTTTCATAAAATGAATTAAAGGATTAATCCTTTGAAAATGATTTGAATGAACCGTTAACAATGAGAAGAAAAGAGGTAATTGCTTTAAATGAAGGAATTAGCCTTGAAAAAATTCGTGAAGTAGCTGACAATAGAAGAAGTATTGAAATGTTACTAGCTGGTTTTGGAGAAATGATTTCGTTGCTAATGACATTTTACAAACAGCTGTCAGTAAAACAGATACGTTTTGTTTACCGGTTTCTAAAAGATTGGTTGATGTTGATCTGCTATCTAATCAACACGATCCTTTTGAGCTGAATAACAATAGACAGCATTGAAAAAAACGAAAGTAGGAGAATATATGTTTAAATTTATGAATAGGATTCCAGCAGGAACGTTTTTAGTTCCCATGTTGCTAAGTGCGGTATTTTACACGATATGGCCGAATTTATTTAGCGGAATTGGCGGAATCACAAATGCTTTACTAGGAGGAAGCGGAACAAGTTTCATTATCGGTCTGATTTGTTTTTGTTCTGGAATAGGTATTAATGTCAAAACGTTAGGCAAGTTGTTCAAACGTCATGGTGTATTATTAGTGGTAAAATTGGTCTTAACGGTTGGATTTGGTTTACTGTTTATTTCTTTATTTGGGCAAGAAGGCATATTTGGTATCAGTGCCTTGGCTTTTGTAGTGGCTATGTGCAGTATGAACCCTGCTTTGTATGTTTCATTAGCTAACGATTTTGGTGATGATGTAGACAAAGCTGCTATTGGGTTAGTAGGATTGTTCGGGATCCCAGCTGTGCCGATGTTTATTTATGCGATATCTGGTCAAGGCGAGATTGATTGGATGCCAATCATCTCGACGATTCTTCCTCTTATTTTGGGTATGATATTAGGGAATCTAGATAAAGATTTCTCGAAAATCTTTGGAACTGGGATCACAGTACTTCTTCCGTTATTAGGATGGAATATTGGTCAAGGCATGAACTTAATTGAAGGCTTGCAATCAGGAGTCTACGGTATCGTTCTTGTGCTTGTTTTTTACTTGTTAATGAGCCCGATTGTTTTAGTCGATCAAAAATTGCTTAAAAACGATGGGGTAGCAGCTATGTCAATGAATGCCGTGGCAGGTGTGTCCGCATCGTTTCCTGCGATCATTGCTCAAGTGAATCCTGGAGTAGCAACTTATGTGACAAGTGCAACAACTCAAATCGTTACTTTAGCCATCATTACGATTGTCGTAACACCTATATTGGTTCGGAAATTGTATGGAAAAACGCATCCAATAGAAACGAAATAAAACAATAAACAGGAGGGCCGATACGTGATCGGTCCTCCTGTTTTGCTGTATATTATTCAAATTCTTCTTTTAAAATGTCCATTCGGTCTTCAAAGCTGACTTCACGATGAATTTCATGCAGCATCCAGACGTATCCAAAAGGATCTAAAAATTGTGCATTTGAAATACCGAATTCTTCCATACGCGTGATGCCTTGAATTTCTGTACAACCATTCTCCATGGCTGATTGATACGTTTTCTCAATGTCATTTACCATAACATTGAACCAAAAAGATTGCGGATGTCCTTTTACAGGAGCGACCAAGTAATATTCCGGATTTTCATCCAACATGTGGAAACGGGTGCCATAAATGTTGAAGACTGCTTCATTTGCTCCAGTCTTAAAATCGGTCACTTCCACACGTTGAACGGGGAAAATCTTCTCATACAGCTCCAACGCTTGTAAACTATCTTTTACCACAAAATCAAATTCTACTGCTTCCATTGTATACCACCTCTTTTTATTTTTAGTATAACAGAAATCCAGAAGACATCGATATTATTGGATGCAACTGGTGTGAATCTAGTACCAAGATATGCAGTAGAGGTGTTCTACTTGATAAGTTGAGGCAAATCTAGAGTCAATATGTGAAGTAGAAGTGTTCTACTTGATAAGTTGAAGCAAATCTAGTGCCAAGATATGAAGTAGAGGTGTTCTACTTGATAAGTTGAGGCAAATCTAGTGTCAAGATGTGAAGTAGAAGGGTTCTACTTGATAAGTTGAGGCAAATCTAGTGCCAAGATGTGAAGTAGAAGGGTTCTATTTGATAAGTTGAGGCAAATCTAGTGCCAAGATGTGAAGTAGAAGTGTTCTACTTGATAAGTTGAGGCAAATCTGGTGCCAAGATATGTAGTAGAAGTGTTCTACTTGATAAGTTGAGGTGAATCTGGTGTCAAGGTATGAAGTAGAAGGGTTCTATTTGATAAGTTGAGGCAAATCTGGTGCTAAGGTATGAAGTAGAAGAGTTCTACTAAACAAGCCAAGGCAAATATAACAACAAATTGTCGTATAGAACCAACACAAAATCCAACTAGACAAAAAAGCACATTGAGTCCACGCTCAATGTGCTTTTTGCTAATGTTCTTCTCAATTGGGTTATCCTTCTTTTGTATACGCCAACGTTTTGTTCAGGAAAAACGGCGTGTAGAAAGCCACTGTATCGCTCAAAGGCAACACGTCATCAGACAACTCTATCTTGATGACATTCTTGATGTAGTTTCGTCTCGTTTCGATTCGGTTCCATACGTCAGGGTAGCTTTCTTTCAATTCGGCTTGCAAAGCTTCATCTGCAATAGCAACAGGTTCTTCACAACTTGCGCCTGAATAGCCTGGAACGCTCGGGATGATGTCGACTTGGAACATTTGCCCGCTTTTCACCACAGCGTTAGAGCCTTTGAAGAATGGTGATGACATCCATTCGTCGTCTCCGGTGTAGTGGCCTGGATTCAGTGTCCACCCGTAAACATCAGACGGAAAGACTTCTTGGATCATAGAATAAAATTCATCTCCCACAGTACCGACTTTGATGTTTTCCAACCAAGCCGTGTAAGCAGTAAAGTAAGGAATACCGACTTTTTCCAAATAGTCCGATTGATTTTCAGGCAGATCATCTTTAGAAGCTGCCACGAATCCAGCTCGACTGCTCAATCCGCCTTTGTAGCCGACGGTCATAGAATAATTGTCGCCTAACGAAGCTTTATTGTCTCTTGGATACAGAGTCGCGTGTGTAAAGCGCTGACCGGCTGCACTGATAGTGGTTACAGTATTTGGCTGACCTTCTTGAGCAAGAAAAGCTCCGATTTCTTTTTCTGTTTTGCCGACTTCTGCAGCTTGGATGGCTTCGAACATCCCTTTTCCAGCCAAGGTAGCTCCGTACTCAAAATGAGCGATTTCATTGGCATTATGCGTCGTACGCAAACCGCCTTCTGGAGAAATCAAAGCTGAAGCAAAGTTTTGCAATTGTTTGCGATCTGAAACATATTGAATCAAACTGTCTACAACGTAGAACGGCAAATCGAATAATCCGCCGTTATCATAGTGAGAAGAAGTGAACAGTTTCCAGCCGATAACGCCTATAGTTGCATCAGGAGAAATGTGACACTCTTTGAAATGATCTGCAAGAGTTTTTTCGCCAGTCATCGGTTGATTCGGCAAAGAAAAGTAAGGAACGTGAACAGCTTTTGCCGGAATGCGAGAGTGTGCAGCTAATTTTAAGTTTTCGTTTCCAAGCATCAAATAGCTGTCTCCATTGGAATGGATGACTAAACAAGCTTCTTCAAAACGGGGGATAAACCCGGTAAGGTATTCAAAATTGGCGCCATGTTCGCGATCGGCATAAATGATTGCCGTATCAATAGATTGTTGTTTCATTTTCGCTAAAAAGTTTTCTTTTCGAGCAGTCATTGTTTCATTTGATAAAATGACGGATTCAAGATTCGTGTGGATAGTAGGTAAAGCGACTTCATTTAAGTTGATGGTCATGATTAGTTTCCCCCTGTTTGGTTGATAAAATAGTGGTTAAAGATTCTAGTTCTTTAAAAGTTTGTTGTTGCGGTTCTAAATCCGTTACGATCAAATCAAAATCTTCCGCATTGCCGATTTTATAAAAATAAGAAAGATCGAATTTCTTATGATCTGCGACTAAGATTGTTTTCTTCGATTGATCCATTACAGCCTTTTTCGTAAAAGCATCTTCTTCATTCAAAAGAGTGATGCCATCTTCTGCACTGATTCCTTCGGCGCCGAGAAAAGCGATATCGAAGTTGAATTGTCTGATGAAATCAGCTGTTTCCAACCCTAAAAAACCTTTAGACAATTCACGGTACTTTCCAGGGACGGCGTGCAAATCGATCCCTTCATACTGAGACAAAGAATTCAGGACCAATAGCGAATTGGTATAGAATCGGCATCCTTCAATGTTGAAAATCTCTCTGGCTACAGCTAAAGCCGTTGTACCTGTTTCAATAAAAACGGTACTTCCAGGCTTGACCAAGTTTCTGCAAAACTTGCCGATTTGTCTTTTCTCTTGGACACTGACTTCTTCTTTGATAGAAATAGGATTTTCGACAACTTGCTCACCTCGATAAACAGCTCCGCCATGAACGAGTTGAACATTTCCCCATGTGGAGATTTCTTTTAAATCACGGTTGATCGTCATCGTTGAGACGCTTAGTTCAGCGGCCAATTCAGTTGAAGATACTTCACCATTTACTTTCAGCAAATCAAAGATCATTTCTTGCCTCTTTAACTGATTCAATAAAACACCCCCAAGAACTTTCTTCTGCATTTATCTTACCATCTTGTTAAAATAAAGCAACACAAAACAACATTTTACCAAAATTTAGTTACTTCGTGTTAAATAACTGACTTTAAATAAAAAAATATCTTCTTTACAAAACATACCATATGGGGTATTATGTAAATACGGCAGGGGGTATAAAATGAAAAAAGTAATTTTAACAGGAATTAAGGGTTATCAAAAAGGAATTTCTCCTTTATTTTCACCTAGTTGCCGCTACTATCCTACTTGTTCTCATTATGCGGTTGAAGCGATTGAAATTCATGGAGCAGTTAAAGGATCTTTGATGGCGACGTCACGTATTTTAAGGTGTCATCCCTTTGTAAAAGGCGGTTATGATCCAGTACCCAAAGTATTTTCATTAAAAAGAACAATCACTCAAAAAGAAAAATAGAGAGGAAAGATAATATGACAGTAAAAGTAACAGATTCAACTTTAGCTTCAGAGGTGCAGCAAGGTATCACTTTAGTAGATTTTTGGGCTCCTTGGTGCGGTCCTTGTAAAATGTTGGGACCAGTACTAGAAGAATTAGAAGAAGAATTTTCACCTGAAATCAAAATTGCGAAATTAAACATAGATGAAAACAATGAGGTTGCTGGTCAATTAGGGATCATGAGTATTCCTACAATGGTTTTATACAAAGACGGCCAACCAATTGAAAAAATCGTCGGTTATCAACCAAAGGAAGTTTTACAAGAGTATTTAGCAGAAAAAATAACGTCATATTAAATAAGAATAAGGAGGAAAAAAATGTTTTTCAAAAAAATGCCCACTATTTCAACAACTGATTTGGAAAATAAATTAGTTGAGAAACCACAAATCATAGATGTAAGAGAACCACATGAATTTAAAAACGGACATATTCCCGGTGCTAAAAATGTTCCTCTAGGAAAAGTCGCTCAATATACCCCGTCAGGTAAAACATATGTGATTTGCCAATCGGGAATGAGAAGCAAACAAGCGACTAAACTCTTATTCAAACAAGGTCATGATGTCGTCAATGTGCGTGGAGGAATGATGTCGTGGACAGGTACTAAAAAGGGAGGGAAAAATTAATGAGAATTGTCATCATTGGTGGTGTAGCAGGCGGGATGTCTGCGGCAACGCGTTTAAGACGTTTAAATGAAAAGGCTGAAATCATTGTATTAGAAAAAGGACCTTATGTGTCATTTGCGAATTGTGGTCTGCCTTATTATGTGGCAGGCGAGATTGAAGAACGCAGTGACTTATTGGTACAAACTCCGGAGTCCTTGCAGACACGCTTTAGATTAGATGTGCGACCAAATAGTGAAGCTACAGCTATAAATGCTGTCCAAAAAGAAGTGACCGTCCGGACTGCAGAAAAAGAATACACACTGGCTTATGATAAGTTGATCCTTTCTCCTGGAGCAAAACCGTTTGTTCCTCCTACAAAAGGGTTAGAAGAAGCGGAGAATATCTTTACATTGCGTTCTGTTCCTGACGTAGATGCTATTTCAGCATTCATTGAGAAAGAACAGCCTAAAAAAGCTGTCGTCATCGGTGCTGGATTTATTGGGTTGGAGATGGCTGAAAGTCTTGTTCATCGCGGATTGGAAGTAACGATCATCGAAAAAGCACCACATGTCTTGCCGCCTTTAGATGAAGAAATGGCAGCTTATGTCACTAAAGAATTGACAGCAAACGGAGTCAAGCTGTATACAGGATTGGCAGCCGAGTCATTTGAAGAAAAAGGAAAAGTAGTGGTACTGGAAAATGGCGAGCGGCTGGAAAGCGACATCACATTGATGTCTGTCGGCGTTAAACCTGAGACTTCATTAGCACAAACTGCCTCTATTAAAACCGGCATACGCGGTGGTATACTGGTCAATGAACAATATGAAACCAGCCAAAAAGATATTTATGCTGTTGGGGATGCGATTGTGGTTAAACAGCAAATCAATGGAGAAGATACGATGATTGCTTTGGCGTCGCCTGCTAATCGTCAAGGACGTCAAGTAGCTGATGTGATCAGCGGAATAGACCGCAAGAATAAAGGCAGCATTGGGACAGCGATCGTACGAGTGTTTAACCTTGCTGCTGCATCAACAGGATTGAGCGAACGGCAGCTGCAACAAGCAAACGAAACCTATGAAAGCATTCATATCCAAGGGAAAAGCCACGCAGGCTATTACCCAGATGCAAAAACGATCGTATTGAAATTGTTGTTTCATCCAACAACAGGTAAAATCTATGGTGCTCAAGCTGTGGGAGAAGATGGTGTCGACAAGCGTATCGATATCCTTGCAACAGCGATCAAAGCTGGGATGACCGTGGAAGATCTGCCTGAATTAGAATTTACGTATGCTCCTCCATTCGGCTCTGCAAAAGATCCGGTTAATATGGCTGGCTATGCAGCATTGAATATTATTGAAGGCATCAGTGAGTCGGTCCAATGGTATGAATTGGAAGATAAACAAGCTGCGGGGCACCAATTATTGGATGTTCGCAACGCAACAGAATTGGAAACGAACGGGCGCTTAAAGGGGGCGGTAAATATTCCTTTAGACAATTTGCGAGACCGCATGGAAGAATTACCTAAAGACCAGCCTCTTATTGTGAGTTGTCACAGCGGGTTGCGCAGTTATATAGCAGAACGGATCTTAAAACAAAGTGGTTACCAAGTGAAAAATTTAGATGGAGCGTTTGCTCTATACTCAACAGTAAAACCAGAAAAGGTGGAAAAATAATGTATAACTCAATATCAATGCCGGAATTTGAACAAAAGTGGAAAAAAGAAAAGCTTCCTTTAGTAGACGTTAGAGAAATGAACGAATGGGAAAATGGTCATTTGGATGGAGCTGTTCATATACCTTTAAGCGACCTTTCAGCGGCAAAAGAAAAATTGGATAAAAACCAAGAATATTATGTCATGTGTCACTCAGGAGCTCGTTCTTCAATGGCGTGTCAAGAGTTGTCAAAAGAGGGCTACAAAGTAACCAATGTCATGGGTGGAATTTCTGCTTGGAGAGGAGAAGTTGTTTAATGGAATACAATGCCAAGATCGTCAACCGATTGAAACGTTCTGATGGTCAATTGCATGGAGTATTGAACATGATAGAAGAAGGGAAAGAATGTTCAGATATCGTGACACAATTGTCAGCTGTTCGTTCCAGTATTGATCGTGCGATCAGCTTGATCGTGGCTGAAAACTTGGTTGAATGTGTGCAAGAAAACATCAAAGAAGGCAGCACGGGAGAAGAAAGTATCCAACAAGCGATCCAGTTATTGATGAAGAGCAGATAGGAAACTTGCTTGTTATTGACTAAACAGAAACTGCCATCCAGAAATATCTGGATTCAATAGACTCTCTATAAGCTTCCATTATTTTGTTTTAGACAAGATAATGGAAGCTTTTTTGAATAGTGAATTTAATATAGGAGAGATATAATTTTGATCTCTTTAGACCAAAAGTTCCTTTAATAACGTTGAAATGCTACCGATATATGAACAAAAAATGATATTTCCTTGAGGCTGTTGAACGAAGTATTAGAATAGTTTACACTAGGTAAGACAGAGTTTAGAATGAATGAAATTCTAAAGGAGGCTTACAATGCAAGATTATAAAGAACAAACGAAAGAAGAGCTCCTGGTAAAAATAGAAGCTTTAAATCGCTTGAATAGAGAGTTATTGAAAACCTTCCAAGAAACAGAACGGCTTGAGTTTGGGTGGTCAGGAAATTTAGGTCAATGGTTTTGGGATTTCACAACTAATGAAGTGACGTTTAATCCCTTAAAAGCTGAAGCTATTGGGTATATGAAAGAAGACTTGCCAGAAAAAGTACCGTATGAATTTTTTACAGATAAAGTTCACCCTGACGATAAAGATATGGTCATGAATTCGATGATGGATCATCTTTATGGAAAAATTCCTGTATGGGAAGTGAAATACCGTATCCAAGCAAAAGACGGGTCATGGAAAGTCTACAAGGATCGCGGAAAGGTTACAGAACGTACTGAAGATGGAAAACCACTATTTCTTAAAGGAATCGTTTTTGATGTTACGGAAGAGGAAAAAGAACGTGAAGATTTGATGGTCAAAAACAAAACGTTGAAAAATCAAATGAAACAAGATGTGATCACTTCTTTATACAACCGTTCGGCTATTTTATTGGAATTTGCCAAGTACGCCAACAGAGCTAAAAAACAGGATCAACCGTTGTCTATGATCGTTATGAACATTGACAAGTATCCATTATTGGAGGAAGAGTACGGGATAATCCTCAGCGAGGAAGTCTTGAAAGAAACTGGTAAAATCATTAAAACAGCTATCCAAGATAAATACTCTGCAGGACGATACAGAGAAGCTGTATTCTTGATATTATTAGAAAATACAGATACAGAAGAAGCTTACGATCTTGCTGAAACGATCAGACAAATGGTCTCAGATACATTTTTTGCCATTCCAAGACGAATCAGTGTAAGTTCCGGAGTTTCTTTATACAAATCAACTGAAACTGTCAGTGAATTTATTCAAAAAACGACTCAAAAATTGTATGCTGCTCAAACAAATGGCGGGAACCAAACCATTTTATAAAGTGTAATGTACATAAAAAATCTGCTAAAGACCAATCCAGCGATTGTCTTCAGCAGATTTTTTTTATTTGGTTACAATAAATTGGGCACTGTAGAAGTTGTAGTGGTGAACAGAGAAAGAATATTCAAAAGCTCGTCCGTTATCTATTAGTGTACTGAACTCTATGGATATCATACACTAATGAATCAATATCTGAATCAGCATGGATGATATTAAACTTCAAATTTTAGTCCAGTCTTGTAAATTGACAGTGAAACAAAGCCAGAGTAAAGTATTTGGTGAAGCATCGTTTATTCCTTCGATAATCAACTCCTCTGATAAAAAATTCCGTGTGATGTATTCAGTTGTACACTCTCGTTGTCTATGAAGTTATCCTCTTGATTCTGCCAAGCGAAGCAGCAAAAAATCTTATTATACTGCAAATGCAAATAGTGCAACTAATAATGATGTTGAACTAAGGAGAGATTTGTATGATGACGACTAAGGCTGAAAAACAAGGGAATGCCATGATTATTACCCTTCCAGAGTTTTTAGAGGTTAAAGATGGAGAAGAGTTCTTTATTGTCAAAAAAGAAAATGGAATCATTGTATTGGTTCCTAAACTTGAAGATCCTTTTGAATACGCTGAAAATGGGAAGCTTTATATTTCCAATGAGAGCATGGATCATTTTCCAGTTGCCCATAAATTTGATTAGCTTCATATCATTAAAATCTACTAATTGAACAAAAATGAGAAACCTTGCTGGAAGAACATTCCGGTGAGGTTTTTTCTTAGGAACAAATATTTAAAACTGAAAGATTTTGGAAGAAATTTCTTGAATATAGAGTAGTTATTTTTAGTTTGAAATATTCTGTTTTCTAAATTGTGAAGGGGATATAGTAAACTATTAAGAAAATCCAATAATTCATTCTATCAACCAATTCTAGATGTTATAATAGAAATAATGATTTTATCAAGGAATGAGAGAAACCATGGCGACTAAAAAGTATACTACAACATTAAACACCCGCCCTTTTATGTATAACGAAACAAAAGAAATAGCTGGATTGGTAAGACAAGGAATAGCACCGGAAGACATCAAAAAAATGGTTCTCCAACAGAATATCTTTCAACTAGCTAGCAATGACAGAGCAGTAAGTTTTTTTAATGAAATTCTTAGACGACTGAAAGAATTGGATTCTTTTTTAATGGAGCAGTTTATTGAGTCAGATACTTCTACCAGTAAAGCCATCTTGCTTTATGCACTTTTGAAAAAGGACCAATTATTCTATGAATGGGTGCGTGAAGTAGTTTGGGATAAGTTAATTATTATGGAATGGCATCTTACCCCAAAGGAAACGATGTCTTTTTTTGAAACAAAGAGAGAACAGAATGAGGCTATAAGAGGATGGGGCGAAAATACCAAAAAGCGCTTAGTGAGTGCATATCATAAAACACTTGTTGATGCTGAACTGGCAGTATTTACTAATGAGGGTTTGCAATTGCAGCCACTTATTATCAGCTCAGACGTTCGAAATTATTTGAAAGAAAACAAAGAAAAAAATACCGTAGAAATTTTGTTAGGAGAGTCTTTAGGATGAGACCAATAAATGTACGACTGGACGAACTAAAAGATAAACTTGTGGATCCGAAGTTATTGAGTAATAAGGGCCTAGGAAATGAAGTTGGATTTTACGTTTTTGATTACGAACCAGAGCAAGAGTTAGTTGTACGAGAAGCGATACCAGATATCAAAAAGTATATCGAACGGGAAAATTCAGAAGCTAAGATACAAGTATTTGACTTGTATGATATTGTATTGGAATTTTTTGAACAAAAAGGTTACATGGAAAAGAATTTTAAAATGGAAGATAAAAAAGGCAGCGAATTTTTATTTGATAAGATGAAAAAAGCTATGCGAATTGCTACTGAAAGAGATTGGATTGTCCAATATATTACGGAGCACTTGGATGAAGAAGCCATGATATTTATTACAGGAGTCGGAAAAGCTTTCCCATTGATTCGTTCGCATACCGTATTGAACAATCTGCAAACGGTCGTAGAGAAAAAACCATTGATTTTGTTTTATCCTGGGAAATATGAAGATGGAAGCCTGAAGTTGTTTTCTCGGTTTTTAGATGATCATTATTACCGAGCATTCAAACTTGTTGAAAACTAATTATAAGAGAGTAATGGAGGGAATAGAATGAAAATCCAAGAGTTATTTAAAAAAGATATCAACCGTGAGATTCAAGGGGTTATCAAAATTGGACAAAAAGAAAAAGAAAACATTCGTCAAGAATTAGAAGAATATGTTGTAACGGATGAATTAGCCAACCATTTTGAAACATTCTTCAATGCATACATGCGATCGTATAATAAACCGACGGATAAAGTAGGGGTCTGGATTTCCGGATTCTTTGGTTCTGGTAAATCGCACTTCTTAAAAATACTATCTTACTTATTAAACTCTAACGTAGAGTTAGACGGTAAAAAAGCTGTTTCTTATTTTGAAGATAAAATACATAATCCAACTGTTTTAGAAAATATGAAACGCGTGTCTGAATCGCCTAGTGAAGTTGTGTTATTCAATATTGATTCAAAAGCAGAATCAGATACCAAACAAAATAAAACAGCTATCGTAAAAGTTTTTAATAAAGTTTTTGACGAAATGCGTGGATTTTCAGCAAGTATTCCTTGGTTAGCACAATTGGAAGAAACGTTAGAAAAAAATGGAACGTACGCAGACTTCCAACGTCACTTTGAAGAAGAAACGGGGTTCACTTGGTCTGAAGGACGAGATGAGCTGTACTATAACATGGATGAGACTATCACAGCTTTATCTAAAGCTACCAATATGTCAGAGGAAAGTGCTCGAAGCTGGATTGAAAATGGTGAAAATAACTATTCCATTTCAGTAGACAGTTTTGCGCAAAGATTGAAAGAATACGTTGATACAAAAGAAGATGATTTCCGATTGATCTTTGCTGCAGACGAAGTGGGTCAATTTATTTCGGGAAGTACACAATTGATGTTAAATCTGCAAACTGTAGTAGAAGATCTAGGGAAATATTGCCACGGAAAAGTTTGGGTATTAGTCACTTCACAACAAGATATCGATAGTTTGAGAGAAGACTTATCGTCCACTGATTTTTCTAAAATCCAAGGTCGTTTTAACACGCGTGTCAGTTTAAGTAGTGCCAATGCGGATGAAGTCATCAAGATTCGTTTGCTGGACAAAAGAGAAGCTGCATTTGATTCTCTAACTCTAACGTATGATGAACATGAAGCGGCGCTAAAAAACAAAATGGAGTTTGAAAATACTGCTACTATGCGTTTCTACAAAGATAGGGAAGATTTCGCGCGAGTTTATCCATTTGTACCTTACCAATTTAATTTGCTGCAAAAAGTCTTTACAGGTATTCGTGAACACGGGTCGGCTGGAAAACACTTGTCTGATGGAGAGAGAAACTTGTTGGAGTCTGTTCAACAAGCTACTATCCAATACCAAGAAGAGAACATCGGAAAATTGATTCCATTTTATACTTTTTATGAAAATATTGATCAGGCGCTGGAACATTCTGTGCGTTCAACTATTATTAAAGCGAATCAAAATGAATCGTTGGAAAGCTTTGATGTGAATGTATTAAAATTACTTTTCTTAATCCGGTATGTAGATGAAATGCCTGGAACCATCAAAAACCTGACAACTTTAATGATTTCGGAATTGGAAGAAGACACACTAGAACTAGGAAAACGTATCAATAAGTCATTGAATTTATTGGAAAGAGAATTTTTAATTCAACGAATTGGAAACAAATACCTCTTCTTGACTAATGAGGAACAAGACGTGAATCGAGAAATCAGTCGAATTCAGATTCCTACTTCTGAATTAGTCAATGATGCGGGGAAAATGTTGGTAGATGAAATATTGAACCTTAAACGATACACATATAAACCGTTCCAAGATCGCCCTAATATTCAATATTTGATGGAGGTTTCTCAGTGGATTGATGACCGTGCGTTACGTAACCCATCAATTGATTTGGGAATTCGTTTTGTGACTATTCATTCAGAATATATAGAAGAACCTGAAGTGGTCGCTTTATCTCAACGCGAAACCAAAGTAGTTATCCAGTTGCCGCAAGATGAGAACTTTAAAGATTTAGAGTATTACTTAAAAATTAATCAATATTTACGGAATCAATCCGCAAAAACGAAAACGCCTATTGTTCAAGAAATTAATACTCGCAAAGCCAATGAACGTGGGCAAATTCAACAAGTATTCAAATCGAAATTGCAGTCGGCGGTAGAAGAAGCAGCTATTTATGTCAATGGATACAAAGTAGAAACCACAGGGTCACCAATGAAACGTGTGGAAGAAGGACTTCGTGTCTTGGTGGAGTCTACTTATCCGAAAATGAATTATATGGAAAAAGCTTACACCAAAGAAATGATTGAGAAATTAATTGAAGACCGTGAAATGGGCTTGCTGGACGATCAATATGATGACGAAAACAGCATGGCTACTCAAGAAATGGAGCGTTATTTGGATATTCAAAAAGACCGCAATATGGTTATTACTTTGCGTGAATTGATGGTACGCTACCAAAATGAACCTTATGGATGGAACGACATGGATATCTATGCCAGCTTGGTTCGATTAATACGGGAAGAAAAAGTCGTTTTCACTTTAAATAGTCGAAAAATGGATATTCAAGAGCCAGACTTTTTAAAGCAAATTCAAAAGAAAGATACCCAAGAGCGAATTGTGGTCACAAAAAGAAAAGTATTGGATTCACGAATTGTTGACAAAGTAAAACGTCTCATAAAAGACTTGTTCAGTATTACCTCTATCGGTGAAAAAGAAGAAGACATGTATGCCTCTATTACGAAACGTTTCAGCAAGGAACAAAAAGATCTGGACCTTTTAAAAGAACGGTACCGTTATAATGCGTTTCCTGATCAAAGATTAGTGGAACGAGGTTTGAAAGAAATCAGTACGATTTTAAACATTAAAGATTCTAGTGAATTCTTAACCTATTTAGCAGATCATGATCAAGATATACTGGATACGTTTGATGACTTGCACGATGTGAAAGACTTTTTCAATACCAATAAAAAAGACATCTTTATTAAGGCTAAAGAGAAATATATGCTGTATGAAGAAGACCGTAATTATTTGAATAACGAAGAAATTGATCACATTATGAAACAAGTGAACGATATTCTTAAAATGGCACGACCGTATGGCAAAATACGACAGTTAAATGATCTAATTGATCAGTTTAATAATGAATTGAGTCAGCATTTGGAAAATGTAGCTGCTCCTATTCAAGAAGTGATCGAGCAAGATCAACAAGACATTGAACGGGAATTAACTCAATTAAACGGTTTTGCAGAATACGATAAAATTCAACGCAACTACCAATTCAAATTAGATGATTTACACCAAAAGGTAACCAATGCCAATACGGTTGGAAAATTGCGTTCTTATAAAGGCGAAAGCAAAGAAATTAAATTGATAATTATGCGTCAAATTGAGGATGCTAAACAAGCCATTGCTACAAGACAAGAAGTAGAGCGCCAAAAAAGAGAAGCAGCAGAAAGAAAAGCTAGAGAGAATGAACGAACAGGTAATGAACATTCTGGAACGCAACCGGAGATTAAAATCATTGATCCTATTCCTCCAGTACAAGAGAAAGTGATCAAACAAGAAAAAGCCTTGGTGATGGGAAAAGAAGAAATATTGCCGCGCCGAATGGTTGAGTTGCGCACGGAAGAAGACATTGAACACTATCTTAAAGCCGTTAAACAAAGCTTAGTGGAACAGCTTGGTGAAGTAGATGTTATCAAGTTAACATAAAGGGGATCAACATGGACAAAACAGCATTACGAAAATTTGCAGTACAGTCAAGGAAGAAACTAGTGGATGCCGTTAAGCAGAAGGCTTATACATTCGGCATAACTGAAAAAGGAACAACTTCTATTCAAGAACTTCAAGATGGCTTGATTATCAATGGAACTGTTTTAGGGGAGACAGAACTGAAACAATATACACATTTAAAAAACCGTATTGTTTCAGAAGGCTACAATGCTGTGATGGAGGAAGCTGCTTACACTTGGTTCAACCGTTTTGTGGCGCTTCGGTATATGGAAGTGAATGACTTCTTACCGATCCATATGCGTATCCTATCTTCAGAACAACCTGGTAAAACGGAACCGGATGCACTGACCAATGTTCTTGAGTTGGCAGAGGAATTAAATTTAGACCGTGAACGCATTTATCAACTGCAAGATGACAATAAAACCAATAATTTATACCAATATTTGCTGGTCAAGCAAAGCAATAAATTAGGGGAAATCATCCCTAATGTATTCGAGCCGATTTCAGATGATATAGCCCTTCTTTTACCCGACTATTTATTAAATGAAAATAGTATTATCCGAGATATTGTGACGATGATTGATGAAGAAGATTGGAAAAACGTTGAAATTGTAGGATGGCTGTATCAATTTTATATTTCGGAGCAAAAAGATGAAGTCTTCTCCAACTTGAAAAAGAACAAAAAAATCGGTAAAGAAGATATCGGCCCAGCTACTCAATTATTCACTCCGCGTTGGATAGTGGAATATATGGTGGACAATTCTTTAGGACGTTTGTGGTTGGAATCTCATCCAGATGAAGACTTACAAGCATCCCTTGAGTATTATTTGGAAGATGCAGAACAAACAGAAGAAGTGAAAGCAGAATTAGACCGCTTAAAAGATCCCAATTTAGATGTAGAAGCCATCAAATTTTTAGATCCAAGTTGTGGTTCTGGTCATATTCTGGTGTATGCTTTTGATTTGTTCTACAAGTTGTATCTATCAAGAGGGTATTTGGAACGCGAGATTCCTCAATTGATTTTAGAAAACAACTTGTATGGATTGGATATTGATAAAAGAGCTGCTCAATTGGCCACATTCGCTGTGGTCATGAAAGCTCGTGAATATGATCGCCGCTTATTTAGTCGAGAGTATACGGTCCATGTTCATAGTATTGAAGAAAGCAACAGCATCACTCAAGAAGACATTCATTTATTTGCTAGAGAAAATGAAGAGATTAAAGAAGCAGCCGGAATCTTAATTGAGACTTTCGATGATGCCAAGCTATATGGGTCTATTATTCAAGTTCCAGAAATAAATGTAGACAGCATTGAAAAACAAATGGCTTTTATTCGTAATGAAGCAGACCTAGATATCTTTACGACTGAATTGGTGGAATATACTTTCCCTTTGTTGGAAGATTTAATTCATCAATATAGAATACTTGCTAGCCAATATGAGGTAGTGGTGACAAACCCACCTTATATGGGACAAAAAGGAATGGATCCGAAGCTTTCTAAGTATGTGAAAAAGTTCTATCCAGAAGAAAAAAGCGATTTATTTGCGGTGTTTATGGAAGTAACAAGAAATCTTACAAAAGAAAATCATTTTACTGCGACTATTAACCAACATGCATGGATGTTTATATCATCTTTTGAAAAAGTAAGAATTAAATTGTTTGAATCGATGACTATAATAAACATGCTGCATTTAGGTACTCGTACATTTGAAGAAATTGGAGGAGAAGTTGTTCAAAATACGTCTTTTGTAGTAAGAAATATTCCATTACTAAATTACAACGCCTTATATATGAGAATGACAGATATTAAGAATGCTGAAAAGAAAAAAAATGCATTTCATCAAGTTACTCTACGTTATAAAGCGAGGCAAGGAAATTTCAGTAAGATTCCTGGAAGTCCAATTGCGTATTGGGCAAGTGAAAAAGTAGTAGAAGCTTTTTCTAAGGAGAACAAAATAGAAAATGTTGGAAGTGCACGAGTTGGACTGCAAACAGGAGATAATGATAAGTTTTTGCGCTTTTGGCATGAGGTTTCGTATCATAATATAGCTCAAACTTCTTTAGAAAATGAAGTTAATAAAAAAGAAAATTACTCATACAAATGGTATCCCTACAAAAAAGGTGGAAGTTTTCGAAAGTGGTATGGAAATGACGAATATATTGTAAACTGGGAAGACGGTGGTATAGAAATACGTAACTTTAAAGATAGTAAAGGAAAGTTAAGGTCTCGTCCTCAAAACATTGGGTACTATTTTAGAGAACATCTAGCATGGTCTGATGTTACGAGTGGAAAATTTAGTGCTAGGTATACTCCACCGGGATACATTTTTGACTCATCAGGCCCTGGATTATTTTTTGAACAAAAATATAAATGGCAACTAACTGCATATATTAATAGCAATGTTTTTGATTATTTTAGTAATTTCACAATGAGTACAATACATTTTAATAGTGGAGTTGTATCAAAACAACCCTTTATTTATGCTGATATTTTAGATGAATCATTACCAAAAGAAAATATTGAAATATCCAAAAGTGAATGGGATGATTTTGAAAACTCTTGGAATTTTGAATACCATCCTTTTATAGCTTATAAAGATAAAAAATTCTGTATTAGTGAGAGCTATAGTAATTGGGAAAAACTTTCTAATAATAGATTCTACCGACTGAAAGCAAATGAAGAAGAATTGAACCGTATCTTTATTAATATATATGGTCTTCAAGACGAATTAACACCAGAAATAGAAGACAGAGACATAACAGTTCGTAAAGCAGACAAACAACGTGATATAAAGAGTTTCTTATCCTACTTAGTAGGTTTAATGTTTGGACGTTACTCTCTAGATAAAAAAGGATTAGCTTATGCTGGCGGAGAATGGGATAGTTCTGTTTATACTCAGTATCAACCAGATGCAGATAATATTCTGACAGTTACGGAAGAGTCTATCTTTGAAGATGATATTGTTAGAAAAGTAGAAGAATTGGTTGCTTTAATTTATAGTGAAGAAACTTTGGAAGAAAACTTATTGTTTATTGCGGAAGCTTTGAATAAGAAAGATAATGAAAGTTCAAGAGAACGGATTCGTCGTTATTTCCGTAAAGAATTCTATAAAGATCACTTGCAAATTTACCAAAAACGACCGATTTATTGGCAATTCTCAAGCGGCAAACGTGGAGCTTTCCAAGGATTGATGTATTTGCATCGCTATAATCGAGACACAATAGCGCGTTTGCGGACGGATTATGTATTGAAAGAAAGCAAAGTCATCGATAATCTCATTACTTTAGAGCAGCATGTCATGGATGACGAGTCCAGTTCTAAATCTCAAAAAGCACAAGCGCAAAAAGCGGTTGAAAACTATTTGAAAGATAAAGAAGAAATTGTTCAATATGCAGAATTATTAGATCACGTCGCTAAGCAACGGATTGAATTGGATCTAGATGACGGTGTGAAAGTAAATTATGAGAAATTCCAAAATATTGAAGCTGTTCAAGATAAAACGGGTAAAGTAGTGAAACGGAATATTTTTGAAAAACTGAAATAGAAAGGAGGGCGTATCTGATGTCAAAAGATATTGAACAACGGATCAAGAGTTATTTCCAATCTCCTCTAAAAGAAGGAGAACAGCGGAAGATTCTTTATCTATTTGATGAAGAACAGACTTATTTGGAGACGATCAATGAATTGAGTAGAGAAACGGATCTATTCAAAGTGTTAGAAGTCTATCCAACGAATTATTTTTATGTCCAATATCAAGTTGAGCGAAAATTGACGGATGATCATCTCTTTTTATATTACTCAATGGCAGAACCTACTATCCAAGAAAATCCTTTGCTGGACATTTTATTGTATAGCGAAGAATTAAAAGTGGACCAGGAAAGCCAACTTTATTTAACAATCGGCATCAATCCAGACGAAGCTGAGCTGAAAGAAGTAGTCGAAGCTTATCCTGTATTCTTTCGTTCAAAAGAAAGAATTCAGCGGTTTAAGCGTATCTTTCATTTAACTCCGTTTCGGACAAAAGAAACAGTAGAATACAGTATATTGGCAGCTTTAGTGAGAGCTGGTGCGCCTGATTGGATGGCTGTTCTGATCGAGTTGTTTGAGGAAGAAGTCAATAGTAAAGAGACCAAGTGGGATGCTGTAGTGAAATTTGGGAATGAAGAGCGTTTCTGGGAGTTAGTCGAGAGTCTTGTTGGTTACAGCCAAGAAACGAGCGCCTCAGGTCGTCGGTCTATTAAAGAGTTGATGCACCAAGTGTTTTTGACTCATTTAGATATAGAGTTAGAAGGAGACAGCCCTAGTGCTGTGAAAAAATACTTGCTGCCGAAAGCTAATCCCGTCATGGTATTTTTAAACCAATGGATGAATGCGCGTGATAAGGAAGAGTCTTACGTAAAAGTGGCTAACGCGATCCAAGATAATTTTGTGATGGAAGAATTATTTGAAGGAACACCTAGTACTGTATTGGCTCAACCAGAAACGTTTCAATGGTTTGACCAAGCGTTTATTCGTCAAATGATTTCTTCTGTCAGCAGTGGCGTGATGGATACCGAACGACAATCTCAATTGCTGTCAAAAAGGCGAAATACTTTTTGGTATCCGCGTTTTAGAGAAATGTATCATTTCTTACATTGGGCAATTCGATTGGTACATTATATAGAGCAGTTTACAGAATCTTTTACCCGATTAACTCAAGTAGAAGAAGTATGGAATCAATACTACCAGCAAATGTACCACATTGACCAAGCTTACAGGAAACTGTATACCTATTACGATCAGTTAGATAACGAGTGGAAAGAAGCCGCGTCTGATTTACATTCGCAAATGGAACGATTGTATACCCAACAATTTCTGGCTGTCTTTTCTGAAAAATGGGATCGGCTGTACACAAATAGCCAGTCTTTTGCCGATCAAAAATTACAAAACAATTTCTTCTCGGCAGAAGTACAAGCATTTGTAGAAAATGATCGAAGAGTCTTTGTGATTATTTCAGACGGTCTAAGATATGAAGCTGGGAAAGAACTCTTTTTGAATTTGACAAAAGAAAAACGATTCAATGGAGAAATCGATTGGATGCAGACGGAGCTGCCTTCTATTACAGCAGTCGGAATGGCCAGCTTGTTACCGCACAAGAAAGTTCAGTTAATGGAAAATGGGGAAGTTTTGGTGGACGGCAGATCGACTAGCGGAATAGCAAACAGAGAAGCTATTCTTAAAGAAAACGGACATCCAGACTCTATTGCCGTTCAAGCAGACCAATTAAACCAAATGAACCAAGCAGAATTGAGAAATCTAGTAGCAGGAAAAAAGGTTATGTATATTTACCATAACCGAGTGGATGCTATCGGAGATCACCGACCAACTGAACATGGAGTTTTTCAAGCGACTGAAGAATCCATTGAACAAATCAAGCGTCTCATGAGTCGATTGACAGTTGAAGTCAGTGCTAGCCAATTTTTAGTAACAGCAGATCATGGGTATTTGTATACGCGAAGTTCAGTGCAACCGACTGAAAAAGTAGTCGTAGAAAAAGACATAGATGCTTGGATAAAAAATAAACGATTTATCTTATCTGAAAAATCTGTAGAAGAATACAGCAGTTTGAGCTTTCAGTTGTCTGAACGATTAGAAACGGAAGGATATGTAACAGTTCCTAGAGGTATGAATCGATTTGCGTTACAAGGCGGCGGCTACCAGTATGTTCACGGAGGTCATTTGCCGCAAGAAATGATGGTTCCCTTGTTGCGGATCAAGACGGAACGAGGACGGAATGAAATTCCAGAAGTTGGAGTAGCGTTAGTAAGCCAAACGCGTACTATTACCAATTCAGTGGTTTGGTTGAACTTTTTACAATTAGAACCAATCAGTGAAGCAAAAAAAGAAAAACGATTAAATCTGTACTTTGAAGACAGTAAAGGAAGGAAAATTTCCAATGAAGTCACACTGATCGCTGACAGCGAAAACGGGTCAAGTGAGGATCGGGTATTTAACGAAAAATTTGTGCTGCTAAGCAACCATTATCAAGCTGCTCAAAACTATTATTTTGTTATGGAAAATGCAAATGATAAAACAGAGATCACTAAAGAGACATTCAAAATTGATATTGTATAACAGCAGAAAAGGCACGGTCTCCTAATTTATTGGGAGGCCGTGCCTTTTGAAGCGATTTTATTATTTAGTTAGTTGATGAGGGCTTTTATCTACAAAAGTAAGTTCTAAATTTAAGGAGTTTGCAATTTTAACTACTGTTTCAATCGAAGGAGTATGGGCTAGTGTTTCAGCTTTAGCGATTTGTACTTGAGAAAGTTGAGCTTTTTCAGCTACGTCTTGTTGAGTCATATGTTTAGATTTACGTATGCTTGCTAGTGAAGCCATTAGTTCTATCACATTTTTTTCATCTTCAGAGATGCTCTGGATATCCTTTTTTACTTCTGTCCATCTCATTTCACTCATTCCTTTTCCTTTTTATCCAATCATCGTATTCACGTAAGAAATAAACTTCCATACCAAAAGTTGAGAGAGTACCAAAATAACACCACTACTGTTTAATTTAAATTGCATATTCCTTCATACCAAAAGTTGAGAGAGTACCAAAATTTCATTCATCTTGTCTCTTAATTTAGTGAATTCCTTCATACCAAAAGTTGAGAGAGTACCAAAATTAGCTCCTTGCTTCATGAACCCGTCTGTGGATTCCTTCATACCAAAATTTGCGAGGCGTGCCGTACTTACAATGAAGTATTCCTTCATACCAAAAGTTGAGAGAGTACCAAAATTGTAGTCACTGAATCGGAATTAAAAACCGATTCCTTCATACCAAAAGTTGAGAGAGTACCAAAATACTTCGTTATACCATCCAGCCACTTCATAATTCCTTCATACCAAAAGTTGAGAGAGTACCAAAATAATACCATATATCTCTTTTGACGGATCTAAGTTCCTTCATACCAAAAGTTGAGAGAGTACCAAAATGAGGTAGCGGGATGGTTTAACGAGGTACAAGTTCCTTCATACCAAAAGTTGAGAGAGTACCAAAATTATATGGCGAATTTATTTTTAGAGTAGACGGTTCCTTCATACCAAAAGTTGAGAGAGTACCAAAATTCTCTCCTGGTACTGAAGTCAAAGTTAGTAGTTCCTTCATACCAAAAGTTGAGAGAGTACCAAAATTATTGAATAGTATTCGAGCAACAGCAAGTTGTTCCTTCATACCAAAAGTTGAGAGAGTACCAAAATTTGGTTTTTGGTTGGTGGCACTGAACAATGTTCCTTCATACCAAAAGTTGAGAGAGTACCAAAATTTTGTACGTTTGCTTAGCGATAGATAATTGGTTCCTTCATACCAAAAGTTGAGAGAGTACCAAAATTATAGGTATGCTGCATAGTGTTCGTCAGCAGTTCCTTCATACCAAAAGTTGAGAGAGTACCAAAATGCCAATTTCATTATACCTTATCAGCTAGTAAGGTATCAAAGTAATTGATAAAAGATGTTGGAACACCTGTCAAATCAACAATTACAGGAGTGTCAGTTAATAAAAATAATGAATAAACATAAATAAATTGTTCTAAGTTATCCACAGTTTGAAGACTCAGAACAACCGTTTTTTCTTGGATGTTATCCACAAGATTGATATACCAATTACAAGCTTGAGAGAAGAGGCGATCTTCCCAATGAATAGGAAGAATATCTTGTAGTTTATCTTTTTGGAGTACACAAGAATGTATATTTATAATTCTATTTTTATAAAGAATGTTTTGAGCAGCATTAAAATGATAGTTTGATAAAATAAAATATTGAGAACTACTGGAAGTTAATTGTAAATAATCGTCTAACTGTTGTAATTCAGTAATGGTCAGCTGATTTTCAGGATAAATTAAACAAAAAATCGTTCGTTTAGTTACTCGTTCCATCACTTTTAGTTTTACTAACAATTGATCGAGAGCAGATAAATTGGCCTGTTTCGCACTGTCTAAAGATAAAGACTTTTTAACTATATCATTACTGAAAGATTGCAAACTAAAAGGCAAAGGAGAAAATGTAAGGTCGTTACTTATTAATTGAACTTCTTCCGCTAATTCCTCCCAACTATCCACTAGTTGTTTGTAAAAAGGGGATAGTTGCAACAACCCAAAGAATTCTGTTTGGATTTGAGTAATGACTTTTTCAAAATCCTTAGAAACAATCTGTTGACTAAAAGAGAGAAGATAGAATTGATAATCTTGTTTTGGAAGCAGTGTTTGATTTTCTTTTACTTCTATTTTTGAAGACTTATTACTAAAATAGATAGACAAAGTTTCGATAATATTTTCCCAATTCTCCAAGTTTCCTTTTAATGAAGTTATTTTATCTACTAAAAGTGTATCTGTTTGGTTGGAAGTAATAATATGCCATTCTTTCATAAAATCACCATAGGATTGTCAGTTAACGTTTCTTCTACAAGTGTTTTATTTCCAACTAATAAAAACATATTATTGTATTGTTTTTCAGTCACAGCCATGGCACGAACTGAGCCATGTGCAGGTAAGTTATTCCGCAGACTCATCATATATGTATCTAAGCTTGAGCGATTTGGAAAAATTTTAGCGTATACAGAAAATTGAACCATAGTAAAGCCGTTGTTGATCAAATATTTTCTGAAACGAGCATACGTTCTTCTTTCGGGTTTAGTATTCATTGGCAAGTCAAAAAATAACATTAAACGCATAAATTTATAAGGCGATGCCATTGGCGGGGTAAACCAACAGATCTGGATTTTCTTCATTCATGCTTTTAATAAAGCTTTGAACAAGAATGTCAATTGCATTAAGAATAGTTTGTTTTTGATTGCCAATCAAAATTTTATTGGTGCTAATAAGGTGAACCAATTTATGTTTAGTTTTTCTATCAAGGTAATCTTCCTTATTCATTAAGATATAAATCCATAAATCAACTATTGGACGAAACGATTCAATAATATCATCTGCTAAATTAAACGCATTATACTGATTGTGATGTCCGATCCCAAATGCTGGATGAAGTCCATGTGCTACTATGCTTCGTGCAACGGTAGATCGAAGAACAATATATCCGTAATTTAATCCAGAATTGATGCCATCCCAGCTTTCTCTTTCCCGAATAAAATCTGTTCCAAACAAAGTTTTAAAATAAAGTTTAGCAGCATGTCCTTCCCTGTTGGTTTTGTCTCCTTCTGTAACTTCTTCAGCCAAAGCATATAAAGTATGTATAATTGCAGGATCTTTTTTGAAGTGGGCTAGAACAGAAGCTTGATTATAAATTTTTATTTGGATAAATCGCTGCCACATAACAGCTTTAGCTGCTGCTGACCAATTAACCTGACGATTTAAAACAAGAGAAGACTGATGATGACTATGAGGGGCAAGAGAGTAAATGTTAGGGAGATGTTTTTCATCACAGAAAATCAATAAAATATGGTAATCGGCCAACTTGTTTATCAAACGGCCAGTCACTACTGTTTGTTGATTGTCCACAATAATAGTATGTATATCAGAAAGAGGAATCAAGATTTCGGCATCTTCACGCACAACTTTTAAATTGTCTAAGTAAACTTTTAAATAATCAGATTGTTCAATATAAACAATACGCCAACTCATGTTCTCACCTCATTTTAGGATAGTTAGATATAAAAAAAGCCCCAATAAAGGGGCGATTTCGGCATAAAGCCTTTTTTTGGTAGGTTCTCTCAAACCTTTGGTATGAAGGTGTCTTCCGTCGAAGACAATTATAGTATAACGCCTATTTCATCTTTTGTAAAGCACTTTCATGGCCTAAAGTAATAGAATCCAATCCTTCTTTAAAAGGTTCAGAGAAGATAGAATATTCATTTCCTAGGACGTCAACGTTATATTTCACAATATTTTGAAGAGGACCGATTCCTTGCATTTGTTGTTTTTTACTCTTGAAAGAGATGTCTTCAACTTCGATTCTATTTTCGCGTGGACTACTGTCTCCTCTAAATAATTTATTGTAATGAAATATTTGTTTCATCTTTTCGCCAGTCTCAGGATCTTCAATCTTTTCTTGTTTATCATAAGAGATACGATCATTTTTATATAGGCTAAATTGGAAACGATAACTATCATCAATTTGTTTATAGGGAGCTTGACGGCCATCTGAACCATTATATTTTTTCATATCTAATACATACTGATCGCCTTGTTTTTTTAACCAGTTATATGGAACTCCAAGATATTTATATTTTCCATCCTCATTCTTGTAGATATCTACGCGGATACTTTTACGACTAAGGAGAACAACATCTTTTTTAGCTCCAGGGTATTTATTAGTAATGTCTACATGTATCCCTAATTTACTATCCAAGTATTTCAAGCTTTTTACAGGTACTTTTCCATCTTTTAAAATATACCCATGTTCTTTGTAAAAGTCTTGGAATGGGTTATCTGCATGAGCATGTTCTTCCATCACTTTTAAAACTAATTCCCACGTTTTTGGATCATGTTGAGCCATAAGAAAAGCATCAGGATTCTTATCAATTTTTTTCTTTAGGCCTTCAAAACCTTTTTTATCTAGTTCATAAATATTTTTTACTTTTCCGACAGTGTATGTTTCGCCGTCTTTTTCACGTGTCGAATAAAGTGTTTGGTTGGTCATAGTTCGATTTGGCTTGCGATCTACTTTATGAGAATATTTGATTCTACTTTCATAGTTGCGCAGTCCACTTAAAAACTTGATTGTTGGACTATTAAACAGTTCGCCTTCTTCAAGAATTTCTCCAGTTTCTTTATCTACTACGATACCTTCTTGATTCATTTCAATACTTTTGAATTGTTCTAATAAAGGCATTCTGCCGATAGCCGCTACGATCAAAGCATCCAATGCATGATGAGCATGACCTGCATCGCGATCTTTGTTTAATTTAGCGCGTCTTCTCAAAGCGGCTGTAAAGCTGCCTCGGATGGATAACACTTTAGTAGGGATGTCATTGTTTTTGTAAAAAGTACGTAATGAAGAAGAGAAACTACGCATAGCGTACTGTGTATCTACCAGATTACGATTAATAAAATTCTTTTGAATTTCTTCGTCATGTTGAATGTCACGTTGCTCTAGTAAATAACCCAATTTTTTCTTACTGATTTTTCTGGATTGGAACAAGCTTAAGCAAGCAACCCTGAATTCATCGAAAGTCCGCTTAGCTTTTCCGCTTTGGAAGTATTGGAAAGGTGTTAATTGTCCTTTATCCTGATTTTCCATTCGATAACACAAAACCTTGTTTTGTTGGCTGTCATCAAATGAATAAGAAAGAGGGATAATGTGATCAATCTCAAACTTCGTATGGTCATGTACAATATCCGTGATTGCAATTCCTTTACCAGTGTAAATACATTTTCCATCTTGAGCATCCCATAGTTTTAAGGCTAAATGTTGTTTACTATTTAGGTATAGATCTTTTAGGTTATCCACTTCAAGCAATTCAGCCATTCTTTTTTCGAATTTGCCTTGGTTTTTCTGCATATCATTGTAATTTTTCTTTTGCTCATCGCTATTTTTTTCGCGAGCCATTTCTACGACTACATAAGCTAATTCGCCATATCTTTCGCGCACCGCATTCGTGATTTTAATAGCCTCTCGATGAGCCCTTTTCGCTACAGTGCTTAAAATAGCTTCATCATCGAATTGGATTTTGGTTCCAGATTGAAGTCTTTCGAGACGACTTTTACCAAGACCGTGTTCAGTAAACAGCTGCATTTGATTTTTGTTGGTTTCCCATAGTTCAGGCAGAATTAAGTTAATCGCTTTTTTAGATAAAGAATGGTATTCCTTGAAAGAAGTATCCTGGATCAAGCGAGAGGTTACTTCTTGTAATGGATCTTTATAATAGGTGGCAAACAAATGATTCAATTGTTCTTCACGTCGGGTTAAACTTTTTTCAGCCGTTAAAATCTCAGCAACCTCATCTAACAAGTCTCTATTTTCTAAGAAATCTTCAGGAAGAGGAGTATCTGCCAAAAGTTTTTTCAATTTATTGTAACCAGTAAATTCTGTAAATAAAGGCTTATCTGTTTTTAAATCTAAACGTGCTCCTTTGATTTCTTCTTCGTTGGGAATACTTTTAAGTTTAGCAATATTTTTCAACGTGATTTTTTTGCCTTTTTTGGCATAGGTTTCTATCAAATATTGTTTGTCTTCAGGAGTTAATGATTCCATCTTGCCAGTTTCGTCGCTTGGGAACTTAAGATTATTTAAATCATTCAATAAGTTAAATAAGTCTGTGGTATATGCTCCTTTAGGAATTCGAAGCTGATCAGGAAAGTAAGTATCTCTACCACGCATTTTATTGATCATAGTCTCATGTTGAAGTTTACCTTTTTCATCAATGAACCATTGACCATATGGAGTAGGCGATTTAGCAGATCCTGGTCCATCATAATATTCTCGACGATTATTGATCAATTCAATATATTGTTCAATGAAGTCATTAGTAATTTCTGTATGGAATGCTTTTTGGTAGTCTAAAAGAGCACGCGCTTCTTTTTCATAATCAGAAGTTTTAAATCGGTTTGTGTGGTTACGAACAACTTCTTTGCGTTGTAATTTTTCATATTGGATATCAATTATGTACTTTTCTTTTAATTTTTCAGCGTTTCTTTTCAGTTGTTCTTTAGTAGATAATTCACTTCCACTAGTTTTTTCATCTTCTTCAGGCGTGTCTATAGTGGTACCTCTGCGTTTGACCAGGTGGTAAAGAGCTGCTGCTAATTCTTCTTTAGATAACGCTTCTCTAAGTCCTTTGTATCGAGCTTCATAAGGATCTGATTCTTGAATAGTGCCGCAAGGAATATTATAAGATTCAAGAAATTCTTTAGTCCGTTCTAATCTATGTTTACGTCTTCGTTTTAATCGACGTGCACCACGAAAAGAACGACGATCTTCATTTGCATTTCGTGTGGCTTCTTCAAATAAACGGACACCTGCATCTACAACTTCCCCTGTAGTCTCATCGATAATTCCCCATCCAACACTTGAAATACCGATATCTAATCCTAAAACTAAATTTGACATAATAATCCTCCTCTGTGACTGGTCATTGGTATAACACAATTTTAACATGAAAGGGAATTCAAAATATAGAGCAAAAAGAAAATAACCTTGAGATTGCAGTAAAAGAATCGTATTTTGATAGAAAGTCTCAGATTAACATGCTTGGTTGAAAATTTAGAGTCTGATTATACGATTGAGAATGGTATAGATTCTATTAGGGTGGAAATCAGATAAAGAAACCGTTGTACTTACTCCACTGATTACTGCATAATATAAGAAAAGTCTCGTTAGGTGAGGAGGATTACATTGCGTTATTTAAAAGCTGTGACTTTTCCAGATCAAGAAGTGGAGTTTGATTTCTTTATGGCTATCAAGCGGACGGTGTATGATACATACTATCCTTTTCAAATTTTGAGCAAGAAACAGGTAGAACAGTTGGATTTTGAACCGATCACGATTTTGTATGGCGGAAACGGTTCTGGAAAAACGACTGTGCTCAATATTATTGCCGAAAAGCTCGAACTGGAAAGAGATTCACTGTTCAATAAATCTAATTTTTTCACAGATTATTTATGGTACTGCGGAGTTGAATTGGAGCAGACAGTTCCTTCTCATAGCCGAATCATTACGAGTGACGATGTATTTGATTACATTTTGAATGTCCGAACGCTCAATGAAGGAATCGATTTGAAACGGGAAGAGTTGTTTGAAGAATACTTAGATGCTAAGTATTCTCAATTCCAAATGAAATCCTTAGAAGATTACGAACAATTGAAAAAAGTTACGGATGCAAGAAGGAAGACGCAGTCTCGGTATGTCAGACAAGAATTGATGGACAATGTGATAGAGCAGTCGAATGGCGAGAGTGCTTTTCGCTATTTCACGGAGAAAATTGAAGAGAATGGGTTGTATTTGTTGGATGAGCCAGAGAATAGTCTTTCACCTAAACGCCAACTGGAATTGATGAAATTTATAGAAGATTCTGCCCGTTTTTTTGGATGTCAGTTTATTATTTCTACGCATTCCCCTTTTTTATTATCGTTGAAAGAAGCTAAAATTTACGATTTGGACAGCGAACCAGTAAAAGTAAAAAAATGGACACAGCTGGAAAATGTCCGCACTTTTTATGATTTTTTCAAGCAACATGAAGATAAATTCTAGTAAGTTGCAGGAGGGTTAAGGATGGATGAAGTAGTAAAAGCAGTCATAGATGCAGTCAATAACGCAGAAAGAAGGCTCGTTATAGCCATTTCTGGACATGGAGCAGCTGGGAAAACAACTTTTTCGAATCAGCTCCTCAAAGCTTTTGGAAAAGAAAACGTTTCTTACCTCAATACAGATGCGTATATTATTTCATCAGCTTTACGTAAATACACCACCATAGAATATGCATATGAAAATACGATCCACCGGTCTAAATTGACCGCCTGTCATCCATCCGCGCATCATGTTCTTTCTTTGGAACGAGATATCAAAATGCTGCGAGAAGGGATGGAATTATATACAATCGATATGCCGTATGCCAAAAGTGAATTACTTACCCCTAAACCGATCACGATCGTCGAGGGAATGAGCGCAGCTTTTGCAGACCCTGCTTTGTTTGATTTGAGCATTTATTTTTATACGGATGATGAGACTGAACTGGTCAGAAGATACGGTCGGGACATCACAGAAAGAGGAGCAGACAGAAATTATCTGCGCCGTTCACACGAAGAGCGGAGAATCCAATACCGATTGTTCATGCATTCTTACAGCTGCAACTTTGATATTGTCGTCAAAAGTACAAATGAAGCCGTAAAAATAGAAAAGAATACTCTGACAGAGATGGCCGTAACCAAAATCCAGGATGAAATTGGCCCAGTTGACTAAAAAAATACTAAAACAGAAACTGCTTCCGTTCAAGAATAAGGTCTACATATTTTGTACAAAAATAGCGAAAATACAAGGATTTCTTTCTTGTTATACTTTCAATTAGTAAGTAATGGGAGTATAATAGATACCTAAACTAAAGAAAAAGGTAGGGAATGTATACATGGCCAAGAAATCAAAAATTGCTAAGTTCAAAAAACAACAACAACTTGTCGAACAATATGCAGAAGTCCGTCGCGAATTAAAAGCAGCAGGAGACTACGAAGCATTAGCCGCCTTGCCAAAAGATTCCAATCCTGTCCGTTTAAACAACCGCGATCTTACTGATGGTCGTCCTAGAGGTTACATGCGCAAATTTGGGATGTCCCGTATCCATTTTAGAGAATTGGCACACAAAGGAGAAATTCCTGGAGTGAAAAAAGCCAGCTGGTAAAACAAAATTTATTGGAAAACAAAATATAACATAAAAGACACTCTCTTTTTTTAGAGGGTGTCTTTTTTCGGTATACGCCTGTTTGTTAAAAAGAAGTGGACTCCAACTTAGAGTCCACTTCTTTATTTTTATATAGTAGTTTAGTCGCTGTAACTTGTTTTTCCATTATTCAACCAAGAGTAATTCAATCCCATGATCAATCCGCCGCCGACATAGTTGCCTAGTGTTGCCAGAACGATATTGATGACCACTGCAGCTATTGTCATTCCAGGAACGTTTCCGCCGCTGGCAAAGTAAGCTAGAGAGAAAGAAGAGAAGTTGGCAATAACGTGTTCAAAACCAAGAAAAGCAAAAATGAAGATCAGAAACACGATGGAAATGACTTTTCCAGCATCATCTTTCATGCGCATAGTCACGAAGAAAGCGATGTTGACGACCATGTTGGCAAAAATAGCTTCTACAAATATTTGTAATGGAGCTTTCGCTAATTTCCCGGCTACTGCTGTCACTAAAAAGTGGTCCGCAGCTACATCATGAAAAGCGCCCGTATAAGATAAAAGCCAGCTGATCACGAAAGCACCAATAGCATTAAAAAGAATACACGTCATTAAAATGGCCAAAGCTTTTTTCCAAGATAAAATTTTCCGATGAACAGCTGTTGTCATGTACATCATATTCGATGTACCCAATTCAGCGTTCAAATAAATAATCATAACTAAAGACCAAGTGAACATGAAAGCATAACCGAATTTGCCCCAGCCTGGAGCTAAGTGTTCCAACGAGTTACCTGTTCCGACAGCAATCGCTGTTCCTAAAGTCAAATAAAAACAGGCTAACATAGCACGCATAATGTAACGCCCAATACTATTATCAAATAAGTCCGCTTTTTTTAAGATACTTTTTTCAATATTTCCCATCATTCCTGTTGAGAAACCTTCTACCATATTTTTACCATTACCAGCAATCGTTTTATTCAGCTTTTGCGGCACTTTTTTCATCTCCATTTATCAAATGATTTACTTCACAAAATATATACTACATCATTTAAAATGAAAAAGGAATTGTTTACTTTCAGAAAATTTACTGAAAAAAAAATTGTCACAAAACTGCCTAAGATGATGAGATAGCCGGAAAAAGTGAATCTTAAAAGGTTAGACTTATTTACAAATCAGCTGGCTGTTTTCTGGATTGTTTTTTAATGCACATATTCATTGTATACTGTATAAAAATAAAGATTTATAACTATAAAATGAATATTTTGTGAGAATAAGGGTTGACTTCCTCATGTAACTTTCGTACAATACTCACAACTTATAAAACCGAATACAGAAAAAATCAAGGATGAAGAGAGTAGATCAGAAATTTTTCTTACAGCGAGTTGGGATAGAGTGTAAGCCCATTAGAAAAAATCAGATTGAAGCGCACTTCATCGATGAAGAGGTGAACAATTAGTAGCTTCTTCCGCAGATCATGCGTTATTAAATTGAGGTGGATATGCCTATGAGCATGTCAACTAGAGTGGTACCGCGGATTAATGAACTTTGACCCGTCTCTTGCATATATGCAAGGGACGGTTTTTTTGTGCTTATTTCTCAAAAAATTCCCTTGCAACAAACAAAAAAACTGATTGGAAAAGGGGAAATATCAAATGACAAAAGAAAAAATCGTATTAGCTTATTCAGGCGGACTAGACACCTCAATCACAATTCCATGGTTAAAAGAAAATTACGATAGTGAGATCATTGCTGTTTGTGTAGATGTTGGACAAGTAGAAGATTGGGAAGAAGTAGAGAAAAAAGCGCTGCTTTCAGGAGCAAGCAAGTTTTATTGTCCTCATGCAGCAGATGAATTTGCCAAAGAGTACATTTTCCCAGCTGTTTCAGCTCATGCGAAATACCAAGGAACTTATTTATTGGGAACGGCTCTTGCTCGGCCATTGATTGCGAAAAAATTGATCGAGATCGCTCACTTAGAAAATGCGGTAGCGATTTGTCATGGGTGTACGGGAAAAGGCAATGACCAAGTGCGTTTTGAAATGGGGATCGCGGCTTTTGATTCTGAAATCAAGGTCATTGCTCCATGGCGCCAGTGGGACATCAAATCGCGGGAAGACGCTATTGATTATGCAATCCAAAAAGGCATTCCCATCACTTCTACAAAAGAAAAAATCTATTCTGAAGATGAAAACTTGATGCATATCAGCCATGAAGGCGGCGATATCGAAAGTCCAGCCAATTTCGTCAACTACGAATCAATTCTTAAAATCACGAACGCGTTGGAAAACACTCCCGATGAAGCTGAATTTGTATCGATCACATTTGAAAAAGGGCTGGCTGTTGCTGTGGATGGATTGAAGATGGAGCCATCTGAAGTGTTGAGTACGCTGAATCATTTGAGCGGAAAACATGGAATCGGGGTATTGGACTGGATCGAAGACCGGGCAATTGGGATGAAATCGCGTGGAATCTACGAAACGCCGGGCGGAGCTCTGCTGATGGAAGCTCATGCGCGTCTAGAAAGTTTGACACTGACGAAAGAAACGATCAAATTGAAACAGATGATTAGTACGGAATATGCAGAATTGGTTTACAACGGGCAATGGTATTCACAAGCTAATCTGGCTATTAAAGCTTTTATGGATAAAACGCAAGAATGTGTCAACGGAGAAGTCCAACTGAAACTCTATAAAGGAAACATGCTTCCTTACAGCGTTACCAGCCCGAATCAATTGTTTGATGAAGATGTTTCTGGATTTGGAGAAGATGACTTGTTCAGTCACCATGACGCACGAGGTTATATCAATGTCATGACGCTGCCGACGAAAATCCAACAAAGAAAAGGAATGATTTAAATGGGAACATTATGGGGAGGCCGTTTTCAAGAAGAGGCTTCAGAATTGATGCAGTCGTTTAACGAATCGTTTTCGTTGGATAAGCGTCTATGGTATGAAGACATCACCGCCAGCATCGCACATATAACAATGTTAGGAGATTGCGAGATCATCTCGAAAGAAGAAAGTGAACTGCTGCAGCAAGAGCTGACCAAATTGTGTGAGGCTATTGGGCAAGACCCAAGTCTGTTGACCGGAAACTACGAAGATATCCATAGTTTTGTAGAAGCTAAAATGATTGAAGCTTGTGGAGATGCCGGGAAGAAAATGCATACTGCCAGAAGCCGAAATGACCAAGTAGCCGTGGATATGAAGTTGTATGTAAAGAAAAGCCTGACAGAATTGAGCGAATTGGCGCAGCAAATGATTAAGGTGTTTGGTGCAAAAGGGGAAGAAATGGCAGATGTGTTGATGCCGGCTTACACTCATTTGCAGCGGGCACAGATCGTTCCGTTCTCTTATGTGCTGGATGCTTATGCAGCGATGTTCAAGCGCGATGTGAAAAAAATCGACCAAGCGATCGAGTTGATGGATGAAAGTCCTTTAGGCGCGGGAGCTTTAGCGGGGACGACTTATGAAATCAATCGTCAGCAAACAGCGATTCTATTGGGATTTGCTGGAGTGCAGCAGAATACATTGGATAGTGTCAGCAATCGAGATTTTATCATTGATGCATTGCATTGCTGTTCTAGTTTGATGATGCATATGAGTCGGTTTGCAGAAGATTTCATTATCTATTCAAGCCAAGAGTTTAATTTTGTAGAGTTATCCGACCACTTTTCCACAGGAAGCAGCATGATGCCGCAGAAGAAAAATCCAGATGCATTGGAATTGATTCGCGGTAAGGCTGCTAAAGTGATCAGCTTACTAAATGCAATGTACGGAACGATGAAAGGTTTGCCGTTGAGTTACAACAAAGACATGCAAGAAGATAAAGCCATTTACTTTGAAGCGCTCGATACTACGACAGCTTGCGTCAAAATATTGACTGCAGTGACGGTAGAATTGAAGGTCAACGAAGACCGATTGAAAGAAACGATTCACGAAGGATTTTTGAATGCGACCGAATTAGCAGATTACCTTGTCCGCAAAGGATTGCCGTTTAGAGAAGCACATGAAATAGTAGGAGAAATGGTTGTCTACGCGTTGGATAAAAAAACACAACTCCACGAATTGAAGCTGGAAGAGATGAAGCAGTTTTCAGCGGCTATTCAAGAAGACGTTTATACAGCCCTGCATCCAGATACGATTTTGCAGCAAGGGATCAAAAAAGATATGCTTCATTCTCATGTGAAATCTGTATAAACAGATCACACTTTTAAAGTCAAATAAGGTATGATTTTTGTAGAAGAACTTATTTTTCTTTGAAGGAGAGGAATGCAAGAGATGACCGATCAACTAGTTATTCGCCCAGTTGAACGAAGCGATTTGTTTCGATTGTGGGAATTGAGTTTTAAAGAAGAGTCACCGGAGTGGAAAAAATGGGATGCCCCTTATTTCCCTCATCGAGCTATGGATTATGAAACTTTTTTGCCCAAAGGAGAAAAATGGATCCACCAAGACGATTTTTGGGTCGTTGAAATGGAAGGTGAAGTCATTGGAATCGTTTCTTACTACTGGGAAGATAAAACGTCGCTGTGGTTGGAGATGGGGATTGTCTTGTATTCAGGAGATCGTTGGGGCAAAGGAATAGGGACAGATGTCTTAAGAGCTTGGATGAACCACCTGTTCACAACGATGCCGCTGGTCCGTGTCGGATTTACCACATGGTCCGGAAATAAACGCATGATCCGAGTAGGAGAAAAATTAGGGATGCAACTGGAAGCCCGCATTCGAAAAGTCCGCTACTATAACGGAGAATACTACGATTCCATCCGAATGGGTATTTTGCGTGAAGAATGGGAAGAATTCACGAATAAAGCGTAAAGACTGCTCCTTGAGCAGTCTTTTTTGTGTAGGTTTTAATAGAGTCATGGGATTTTAAGGTTTTTCTGCCATGAGCGGTGTAAATTCGAGGCTCATGGCCGAATCAGAGAGGGTGCTCGGCCATGAAGCGATAGATTTCTACGCTCATGGATTTTTCAAGTTCTAATTTGGCCATGACAATGATAATTAGTGTACTCATGGCTGATATGAGAAAAGACTAAGCCGATTTTACAAAGCCAGCAACAGGACTATGACAAAAAAGAACAAAAACAAAGATAAATATTTGCCTGATGTAGCTCCTAAATCATTTTTGAACTTATACCCTAGGATCATAGCTGGTATGTAGAAAACAATAGAATAAATGATTGTATAATGGATGCCCGTACTACCGCTTGACCATGGATCCAGACCTATAAAGTTTAATATAGTATCTCCAATAGCCGCTCGATTATCAAATGAAAAAGAGAATAATACACCAGCTAAGACCAGCGCTAAAGAAAGTGAACCAATCCCAATTTGTTTATATCTTTTGACCAAATGACTTCCTCCTTAATGAAGAATTGTTCTACAAATAAATAACGCGTTATTTATTTGTAGTTTAACACATTTATTTTGCTGAATTGACATCGTGAAAAAATAAATTCGGCCATGAGTGGTGTAAATTCGAGGCTCATGGCCGAATCAGAGAGGGTGCTCGGCCATGAAGCGATAGATTTCTTTGCTCATGGCTTTTTTGAACTCCTGATCCGGCCATGACGATGACAAATCCCCGGCTCATGGCCGAAAATCCCCCAAGAAACTAAATTCATAGTAAGCAAGATTCATTTGTAAAGACCTTTACTCAACTTTCACAGGGAGTTTGCAGGAAATATACATTCATTGTATAAAATGAATGCATAAGCCCAACTGATGGGGGCTTAATGGAATTTTAGTTTGGGAGGAAAGATAATGACGACAAATAGAAAGTACAAAAAGTTTTCTACGCCAAAAATCGCTGCAATGGTGTTGTTGGCACCAATGGTATTGTTTGGATGCGAGGCAAACTCAGGTTCAGAAGCCGACGAAGCGACTGCAACTGCCCAAGAGTCAACTGCATCAAATATGGAGTTGCTGGACACAAAACCAGAAGTAGCTGAGGTGGAAGTAAACAATGTACCCAATAGGATCATTACCACGATCAATGGAGATACCCAAACTCAAATGGGGTTCAATTGGTACACAACCAACCAATTTGATGACGCAAAAGTATGGGTCAGTACTGCTGAAGACCTGAGTGATGCACTCATTTTTGAAGCAGAAAATACAGAAGTGACGAACCGATACGCTGAAAGAACTGAAGACGGATTTTATATTTATGCAGACGTGGAAAAAGATGAAGACGGAAATGGCGAACCTGTTGTGAACGGCTATTATACGGATGAGAATCAAAGCGGACCTGAATGGACAAGCGGAGATGCAGTGGGGTCGCTTGACCTGATCGATGTGACGGAATATTCCTATAAAGCTTTAGCAACGGAATTGGAACCCAATACGACTTATTATTATCAAGTAGGGAGTGAAACTGGCGAAAAGAGTGAAATTGGAACTTTCAACACAGCTGGAGAAGCTGGGGATGAGTTTACTTTCATCCAATACACTGATACTCAAAACGCTTATTGGAACGAGAACGTACAAAATGAAGCCGCTTATGGAGCTGACACTCTGGAGCAAGCCTTAGAAGTGTCAGAAGCAGATTTTGTTCTACATACAGGTGATGTGGTTGAAACAGCTGAAGTGGAAGACGAATGGGTGGATATTTTTTCTCAATCGCAAGAATCATGGATGCAGCAGCCGCTAGCAGTAGCTCCAGGAAATCATGACGAGTATGCGTTGGAATATGGCGATCCTCAATTGACAGAGAAATTCAATGAACACATTAATGTCCCTGTAACCAATGATCAAGTAAACGGCGGTTCGTATTACTCATTTGACTACAACGGGGTTCACTTTGTAGTTGCCAATACCAATGACAATAAAGAATCCGAGGACAATCCAGAAGGAAAAGCAATTGGAGAAGAACAGTTGGCTTGGATTGAAGAAGATATCAAACAAGCTCGTGAAGACGGGGCGAAATGGGTCATCTTAACGTATCACAAGCCGTTGTACTCTAAATCGTACCATTCTTTACAAGATGAAGATGTTCAAAAAGTCAGAGAAGAATTTATGCAAATGATTGATGAATTAGATGTCGACTTGGCGTTACAAGGACATGACCACGTCGTGTCTCGAACGAAATCATTGAATTTTGTGGCTACGGAAGAAAACTTCTCGAATGCAACGATCGATCAAGCAGAAGTGGTGTTGGATGAGAATAACGTAGAATACTATAAAAATCCTTCAGGGACAGTGTTCGTCTTGCCGAATACGGGTGGAACAAAAGCTTATGACGATATTTACAATAAACCATTAGAACACATCCATGAAGTCAGACCAGATCTAAATTGGATGACACAAGAAAACGTCGATTACTACAACAATTTATTTGCTTATGGAAATCAACCTCAAAAAGAAGGGGTATTTGCAAATTCCCATTCCAACAACCGGGATTCTACTATCCAAAACTTTGCGGTTTACAATGTAGAAGAAAATGAATTGAAAGTCGAAATCTATCAAGTATTTGGCGACTTGGAAGAAGATGAAGAACGCGCAATCGAAAAAGTGCATGAATTTGGGATCATGAAAGAATAAAATAGAAAAGGTTTTAAAAAAACAAGATAGTGTATATCTATCTTGTTTTTTTTTTGCTCAAAAGTGAGGTTTAATAAATAGTTCTCACCTGTTGTCTGTGCAAATAAATGGTATACTGACATTAGACAATTCTAAGAGAAGAGTGAGGATATGGCGGCTAAAAAGTACTTAACCACGTTGAATACACGATCATTTTTATATGAAGAGACCAAACAAGTAGCTTCCCTTTTGCATCAAGGGAAAAGACATGATGAAATAGCTGAAATCATTTGGGAAAAGAACCTTTTTCAATTAACCAGTGAAGATAGAGCGAACCGATTTTACAGTGAGATCCAGAAACGATTGGAAGGATTGGACATTTACTTATTTAATCAATTTTTAGCAACAGATATACCAACCAGCAAAGCGATTTTGTTTTATGCCTTACTGAAAAAAGATCAACTGTTTTACGAATGGATGCGTGAAGTGGTGTGGGTCAAATTTTTAGTGCTGGATTGGCAAATCAATAGAGAAGAAACGGAAGCTTTTTTTGAATTGAAAGCGATGCAAAATAAAACCGTAGCTAGTTGGACTCCAGAAACTAAAAGTCTTCTGATCGATTCTTACCATCGTGTGCTGCATGAAGTCGACATGGCAAATGTAATGGATGATGTTCTTCAATTGCAGCGATTGGCAATCAACGAAGACATCCGTACTTATTTGATTGAGAGAAAAGAAATCGAAATAGTAGAAGTGATGCTGGGAGAACTGATAGGATAGGACTCGAACAGTAAGGAGGGGAAACATGGCAATATCTGAAGAAAACAGAACAGAAGTAGATGACTACATTCAGACATTCCCTGAGGATGTGCAGAAAATTCTGTACCACATCCGTTCGATCATAAAAGAGGAAGCTCCAGAAGCGCAAGAAAAGATGAGTTACAGTATGGTCACTTATATTTTGAATGGGTTTATATTAGTTCATTTTGCAGGCTTTAAACATCATGTTGGCTTTTATCCGACACCTACGACAATTACACATTTTAAAGACAAAATCCAAGGGTACAAATACAGCAAAAACACGATTCAATTTCCTTTCCAACAGCCGATCCCTTACGACTTGATTCGGGAGATCGTCAGATACCGCGTCGAACAAAATGCAAAAAGTACAGAAGGAGAAGAAATGGAGTGAAATTTCTTTTTCAATAGACAAAAACGGACTGTTATATGACAGTCCGTTTTTGTCTATTCATTCAGTCGTTACTGTTCAGGTCTCCACAACACAACTTCTCCCGTTTCAATCGATTCCGGAACAGCGATGATTCGTTGATTGGAACTGCCGCGAAAAGCCAGCGTCAAATCTTTTAGTCCCAATTCAAAGCGGCCATCGACGACTACATCTAAATACTGCAGCAATTCTTTTTTATCTGCTGTGCCTTCCATCAATTCGTCCCATGTATAACCGGTCCAACTCCAAATGTCTTTTTGATGTTGAAATTCTTCTCGAACTCTGCGGCATAAAGATAGAGTGACCTCGGTATTTAAAAAGGGTTCCCCACCTAATAAGGTCAAACCTTGGCAATATTCAGCACGCAAGTCTTCAATGATTTGATCTTCCAGTTCCTTTGTATACGGTCTTCCGTAAGTAAACGACTGGGCTACTTTGTTATAGCAACCTTTGCAAGCAAATAAGCACCCGCTGACGTATAAGCTGCAACGTACTCCTTCACCATCGACAAAATTGTATGGTTTATAGTCGGCAATGAAGTTCCGGCTGTAAGCAGCAGACGTCCATTCGATCGGGTTAGGCATTTTCGTCACGACCTTTCAAGTGTTTGACCCGTGACCGGATTTCTTTATGGCGTCCTGCTACCATAGGACGTTGTTGCGGATTACCCAGGTAACCGCATGTCCGTTTGACGACATCGCATTCAGCCGGATCGTGATTGCCACAAACAGGGCATTTAAAGCCAACTTCTGTAGGTTCAAATTCGCCTTTGAAATCACATTTGTAGCAATGATCAATCGGAGTGTTGGTGCCAAGGTAGCCTACTCGATCATAGGCATAATCCCATACTGCTTCCAGAGCTTTTGGATTGGTATCCAGTTTCGGGTATTCGCAGTAATGGATAAAGCCTCCAGAACAAAACTGCGGATAGTCTTTTTCAAAATCCAGCTTTTCAAAAGGAGTAGGATTTTTCCGGACGTCATAATGGAAACTATTCGTATAATAACCTTTAGCGGTAATGTCTGGGACCTCACCGAATTTTTCGGTATCCAGACGACAAAAACGATCCGTCAAACTTTCACTAGGAGTAGAATATACACTGAAGTGATAGCCGTATTCGTCACCCCATTGATCAGCAGCATTTTTCAATTGTTTAACGATCTCCAGAGTAAATTCTTTTGCTTCAAGGTTCGCTTCCCAATCATTCCCGTAAAAAGAAGCTGCAACTTCATATAATCCGATATAACCGAGTGAAACAGTTGCTCGTTTGTGAGCAAATAAAGACGCTACAGATTCTCCGGGAGCGAGCCGCTGTCCAAATGCTCCATGTTGGTAAAGGATCGGCGCATTTTCAGGAAGAGCCTCTTCTACCCGCTTAGCTTTATAAACGAGTGCTTCTTTGGCTACAGCCAATCGAGAACGGAAAATGGTCCAAAAAAGAGAGAAGTCTCCATTTGCTTCTAAAGCCATTCGAGGCAAGTTCAGTGTCACTACGCCCAAATTCATACGGCCAGCTGTAATGTCTTGTCCTTGTTCATTCTTCCATCCTTGTAAGAATGATCGGCAACCCATAGGCGCTTTGAAGCTTCCAGTCAACTCCACAATTTTGTCGTAACTCAAAACATCCGGATACATTCGTTGAGTAGAACATTCTATGGCTAACTGTTTGATATCATAATTAGGGTCGCTCGGGCTTAAGTTCAATCCGCGTTTTAACGTAAAGATCAGTTTTGGGAAAATGGCTGTCCGCTTTTCTTTCCCTAAGCCTTGGATTCGAATCTGGAGAATAGCTTTTTGGATTTCTCTTTCAAACAAATTCGTTCCTAAACCAAAACCAATACTAGTAAAAGGTGTTTGACCTTGGGAAGTATAAAGCGTATTGATTTCATATTCTAAACTTTGCATCGCGTCATAAATGTCTTTTTGAGTTCGTTCTGTTACGTAAGCTTGTTTCTTTTCAGGATCTGAGATCCATTTTTCAGCTTCTGATTGATGCTTTTGATGATTGAGTTGTGCATAGGGAGCCAACACTTCATCGATCCGGTCAAAGCTGCAGCCGCCGTATTGACTGGAAGCCACATTTGCAATGATCTGAGCCGTTTGGGCAGCTGCTGTTTGGATAGAACGAGGACTTTCTACTTCAGCATTCCCTATTTTGAACCCTTGAGCGAACATATTCTCAAAGTCGATCAAGCAGCAGTTGCTTAAAGGAGAGTAGGGTGTGTAATCCAAATCATGATAATGGATGTCGCCTTTTTCGTGGGCATTGGCAACCGATTTAGGCAATAAACGTATACCAATCGTTTTTGCCACTATTCCGGCGGTCAAATCGCGCTGGGTGTTGAATACATTGCTGTCTTTATTGGCGTTTTCGTTGACTACTGTCTTATCTTTTGCCAACAATTTAGTAATCATATAATCGATATCTCGGTTTTGATGGCGGGAACGTTGCTTACTCGATTGGAATTCTTGGTAGTGTTCTAAAGTTGCTTGATACCCTTTTAATGATAGAACTTTTTTCACAAGACTATCTAAATAAAGTGTTGAAACAACTTCCTCTTCTTCAAAATAAAGAGAATTTTCTATTTCATTAAGCAAATCGAGAGCATTAAAATCGGATAACTCTGTAGTGTCCGCCAAACGGGCAGCTTTTAAAAGCGAACGTTTCAATTTAGAAGATTGATACGGTTCTAAATGACCGTCATTTTTTTGGACAGTTAAAGGGTTATGTAAGACTGCATTTTTTTGATGTGGTGACATATGACTTCCTGCTTTCTATATGATCTATTCTTTATTTTACCGCTAAAAAAATAAATAACAACTAAAAAAACACCATATGTATAACTTTTTTAATTACTTAAATACTACATGTTGTGTTTTAGTAAGTATCTGTTGGTTGCCACATTCCGCTCCACAGGAATGAGTTGATTTCTAAAAAACCGTGTGTTAGGGTTAAGAAAATTAAACAGAATAGTCGATATAAGATAGAGGTCGCGGTTGTAAAGAGTAGCTTGTCGAAAGGTGCAGTCGCCGAAATGCTAGAAAGCATTGGGATCATATTAAATAAGTATGGTACTGTCAACTTTGAGATGCCCATCTCAAATGCGAAGAACTGCTTATATTGAGGGCAGAAGGAGAAAATCATGGGTGCCTTTTGCTCATGATTTTTTGTTTATTTTCATGAACAATTATTCAATAAGGGATTTGGAAAGGGGAAACACGATGGCGATCAAAATTGGTATTGTAGGGTATGGTAATTTAGGAAAAGGGGTAGAGACGGAGTTGGCCTTGAACCCGGATATGGAACTAACAGGTGTCTTCACACGAAGAGATCCTGCACAAGTGCCGAGTAATGCAGCAGTTTATCAGTTGGACGAAATCACTGATTTTAAAGATAAGATCGATGTCTTGATTCTATGTGGAGGATCGAAGTCGGATATTCCTGTCCAAGCTCCTGTACTGCAACAGAATTTCCACACAGTAAACAGCTACGACAATCATGCTGAAATACCGGCTCACTTTGACAGTATCAATGAAACAGCACTAACCAATCAGACAGTAGGAGTGATTGCGACTGGATGGGATCCTGGTTTGTTTTCATTGAATCGATTGGTAGCGGAATCTGTATTGCCCAAAGGAGAAACATATACGTTCTGGGGCAAAGGGGTCAGCCAAGGGCACAGTGACGCTATCAGACGAGTAGCGGGTGTTAAATTAGGGGTACAATATACTCTTCCTAATGACGATTTGATCACGGAAATCAAAGAAGGGAAAGAAGTTTCTTACACAAAAACCTCTTCTCATAAACGAGTGTGCTATATTGTGCCTGAAGAAGGTGCAGATAAAGAAGGCATCACAAAAGACATCCAAACGATGAAAGATTATTTTGCAGAATACGAATCAGAAGTTCATTTTATAAATGAAGCAGAGTTCTACCAGCAGCATACAGGGATGCCGCATGGCGGACGTGTGATTCGTCGAGGGTATACTGATGAAGCGAATATGGCTGTTTATGAATTCAGCTTAGATTTGGACAGCAATCCTCAATTCACTGCAGCTGCAGCTATTGCTTATGCTCGAGCAGCCTATCGTTTAGCACAAGAAAAACAATACGGCGCCAAAACGGTTTTTGATATCGCACCAGCGTATCTTTCTCCAAAATCAGGAGCAGAGTTGCGGAAAGAACTGCTTTAAGGAGGGCTTAAATGACGTTGCTGTATGAAATCTTCTACTGATTATTAAGAAAAAATAAAATCAGAGGAGAAAACAACATGACAATTATCTTTAAAGAAAACCAACATCTGCCGGAAAAAGCTGTTCATGCTTTATACGATTCAGTGGGGTGGTCCGCTTATACGAAAGACATGGAAAAACTGTTAAGAGGCATCCGAAATTCTTTTATAATCACTGCGTATAAAGAACAGGAATTGATTGGATTAGTTAGGTATATTACTGATAAAGAGACGATTTTATTTGTACAAGATCTATTGGTGAAACCCGATTTTCAACACCAAGGAATTGGCGGCGAGCTGCTTGATCGAGTACTCAACAAGTATCCTAAGGTCAATCAAAATCTGCTGTTAACGGATCGAACAGAAAGTACTATTTCTTTCTACAAACGCCAAGGATTTAAAATGGCAGAGGATCTAGAAGCAGCCGCTTTCGTGAAAGACCGAAGATACGATGGAATGTGAGCGTTAGTTACAGTAGTTAAAAAGCAATCTCTTGTAGTGACCAAAGAGATTGCTTTTTTTCATTTCATCAACCATTTATATTTGTTGGTATGGAGTAAACTCCATAGTTTATAATACTAGTTAGTATGAATGTTTAGGAGGTTGAAAGATGAACATTAAAAGTGCAGCAAAGATGTTTGAGTTATCGATAGATACGTTAAGGTATTATGAAAGAGTCGGTGTCATTCCGCCTGTCAAAAGGGATAAAAATGGGTATCGGAATTATACGACAATGGATTTGAATTGGATTTTTTTAGCAAAAAGTTTACGTAAAGCAGGGTTATCTATCGAATCGATGATTGAATTTGCAACATTAGCTCAATCTACCGAAGACGTTTCAAAAGCGCAGAAAGAAATTCTTTCTAATCAACTCCAACAGATAGAAGCTCGTATTGTTGAGATGGAACAGGCACGGGATTTGCTGATCCATAAGATTGCTACTTATGATGAGCATGTAGCGCAATTTCAAGCTGGTTCTGTAGAAGAGAAAGACATCGAACAGTTATGGGAAATGGCTCATGTTAAAGAAATGGAATAAAAATAGAAATGAAGAGAAGAAAGTACTTGCTATGGAGTACACTCTATAGTTTACAGTAGAAATAGATGGTATCTACATTTAAATGTAAGCGAAATCAATTTTAGTAAAGAAAGGAAAGTGCTGTATGCAAACAATAAAATTAAACAATGGAGTAAAGGTTCCTATTTTAGGATTCGGAACTTTTCAAATCACAGATCCGCAAGAAGCAGAAGAGTCAGTTATAAATGCCATAAAAGCAGGATATCGACATATCGATACAGCTCAAAGCTATTTGAATGAAGAAGCTGTTGGGAGAGGAATCAAAAAATCGGGTGTTTCAAGAGAAGAGTTGTTCATTACTACAAAAATTTGGATCAGTAATACGACTTATGATGGTGTATTGGAGTCATTCAAACGTTCTTTAGACAGATTGAATTTGGAGTATGTTGATTTACTGCTTTTGCACCAACCATATAATGACACATATGGTGCTTGGCGAGCAATGGAAAAGTTACAGGAAGAGGGTAAAATTCGGGCTATTGGAGTCAGTAATTTTTCAGTTGCTAAAGCTGTCGACTTATCCCAATTCAATAAAACAACTCCCGCAGTAAATCAGATTGAAATCAATCCTTATCATCAGCAAAGTGAAACGCTCGAATTGTTAAGAGCTGAGGGAATCGTTTCAGAAGCATGGGCACCATTTGCTGAAGGGAAAAACAACTTATTCCAAAATCCCGTTTTAGCAGCTATTGGGGCTAAATATAACAAAACGGTGGCTCAAGTGATTATTCGATGGCTGGTCGAGCAGGATGTTATTGTATTAGCGAAGACTGTAAAACCAGAACGGATGGAAGAGAATTTATCTATCTTCGATTTTGCTTTAACTGAAGAAGACAAAGAAGCCATTAAAACATTAGATAAAAGCGAGAGCCAATTCTTCTCTCATGATGATCCTGAAATGATTAAAGCTTTAGCTGGTCGAATATTAGACGTTTAGATTTGTAAGATGCTTTCTGCAAAAGGAAGCATCTTTTTCATTACCAACTAAAATAATGAAATCTTCTTCTTTTCTTCTTATTTATTTCTTTAGTATTTAGAAAAGTTCTTATACAATAGGAATAAGAACTTTCAGGAGGAGAAACGCATGAAGAAAAATGAACAGTTTCCTAAAGAAGCTATGCGAGTTTTGAAGGAAACAAGCCGAACTTTTTATATTCCGATCACCTTTTTGAAAAGCGATTTAAAACATTCAGTGGCCTCTGCGTATTTAGTGATGCGCGCGATCGATGAGATCGAAGACCATGAACTGATTTCAGACGATACGAAATATGAGTTGTTGATGCAAGTGAGCGAACTCTTTAAGCGACCATTTACTGAAGAAGCGTATCTCCGCATTATCGAACCTGTAAAGGAGCAATTGCCTGAAGTTTCTTTGCGCTTGTACGATTGGGTGCAAGCCTGTCCCGAAGGCTCTCGCCCCATGATGATGGAGATAAGCAGTGAAATGGCATTTGGTATGGCCAAATGGGCGAAGAAAAATTGGCAAGTGCAGACTAAAGAAGATCTAGATGACTATACGTATTACGTAGCTGGTGTTGTAGGAGTTTACTTGTCTAAGTTATGGCATTGGTCTTATGGCCAAGAAACGGACCTGGATCTGGCGATCGGATTCGGACGAGGACTTCAAGCAGTTAATATTTTACGCAATCAAAAAGAAGACAGCGAAGAACGGGGCGTCAGTTTTGTTCCAGACGGCTGGTCAAGAGATGATCTATTTGCTTACGCAGAAGACAATTTGAAAAAAGCAGATGCTTATATCGCCACTTTATCGGAAAAAAGTACGGTGATGTTTTGTCGTTTGCCGTTAGAATTTGCGCATAAAAGCTTGAAGGCGATGAAAAAAGGACAAGAAAAAATGTCTCGAGCAGAAGTGGAACAAACGGTAAATGAAGTGAAAATGGAAGTTGATTCTAAATAAAACGAAATACAAAACACCCGGACATCTCTTTTATAACGTGTATGCGTTATAGAAGAGGTGTTTCTTTGCATTGAGTGGAATTAAAGGGCTTTCAGTTCAGCTTATAGGTTCTATAATTTTCCATAAGTAGACGGTTTCAATAAAAGTGAGGTAAAGTATGCGTGTAAGCGGTTTACAAAAAGTGTAAAAGTGTAATGTAAAAAAACCAATACTATTAAAGCCAACTCGATGTTCGGAGCTTTATTTGTTACAGAAGATCAAAAAGAAGGAATGACAGCTTTTACAGAAAAAAGAAAAGCTGCTTTCAAACGAAAATAAGTATTTGCCAACAGCTCTTTATAAATGAAGTGGGGGAACCATTATGACAATTACTGACTACAAAAAACTATACGAAGAAAAATTAACGACTCCTGAAAAAGCTGTACAATTAGTAGAACCTGGGGAAGAGATCATTTTCCCGATCAACCCAGGTGAACCACCTGCATTATTGGAAGCGTTACCCGAAAACAAGAATTTAGAAGGAAACTACTTACACCGTATGCTGCCAAGTTCTGGTCCATTAGACTTGCCGCCAAGCAAATTGAAACAAGTATCGATTTTCTTATCCGGTGCTGACCGTAAGTATTACCAAAAAGGGTTTGTTGACTTCTTACCAAACCATTTTTCAGACATCCCTTCATTATTGCTGCAACGTTCTGCTCATCCAGTGATTATGGCGACTGTTTCGCCAATGGACGAAAACGGAAACTTCTCACTAGGAACGAGTCCTTCTTATGTGGCACCATTGATTGAACATGCAAAAACAATCATTTTAGAAGTGAATGAAAATATGCCTCGTACTTTTGGTGCTAAAAACAACATCCATATCAGTCAAGTAGCAGCATTAGTAGAAAATACAGTTGATTTACCGGAATTGCCGACACCCCATTTGAAAGAAAAAGACTTGGCTATCGGAAAAATCATCGCAGATACAGTAAAAGACGGCGATACTGTTCAGATCGGTTTCGGATCTATGCCGAATGCGGTTATGGAATACTTGATGGATAAGAAAGATTTAGGCGTATACAGCGAAATGCTTCCAGATAAAATCGTTGATTTGTATGAAAAAGGGGTTGTCACTAACAAAAACAATCCAGCTTATCCAAACAAAACTGTTTCTACATTTGCAATTGGATCTAAAAAATTGTATGAATTCATGAACAATAACGAAGACATTTTGATGTTGCCGTGTGACGAAACAAATGGTTTATTGAACATTGCAAAAGTGGACAACTTAGTTTCGATCAACTCATCTGTTGAAGTTGATTTTTATGGACAGTGTAACTCTGAATCGGTTCAAGGGAAATTATATTCTTCTACTGGGGGACAAGCTGATTTCACTAAAGGTGTGCGCTTGACGAAAGATGGACGAGGAATCATTTGCTTGTATTCTACAGCGAAAAATGACGAAATCTCTACTATCGTACCAGAATTAGCTCATGGGTCGATTGTCTCAACATCGAAAAATGATGTCGATACTGTAGTAACAGAGTATGGAAAAGCTGAGTTGATCGGGAAAACCTTTGGTGAACGAGCAGAGGCGTTGATCAATATCGCTCATCCAAAATTCCGTGATGAACTACGTCGAAGAGCGATTGAAAAGAACTTGATAGTAGAAGACGAGAAAGAACCTGTTTTACAATAAATACAGATGAAAAACTTCCAGCTCCCTATTGCTGGAAGTTTTTTATGGATTCTTCATTAAGTATAGGTGATGAGAAATTTTAAAATTTTCACGTTCTAGCGTACGCAAACTATTTCCTCCGGAATATGGGATGACTTACGAAGAGCCATGGGACCGCCTTAAGGCAAAGAACGTCTCAAGGCTGACAAGCTTCAAACTTAGTGTAACGGCTAAAGCCTAACACTAAGTAATTTGCCAAGATTGTTGTTGCTTCAGCAACTTACAAGCATGGTATGCGTAGCGCAGCGTAGAACAATTGCCTCCTTCTTCATGGCTACAAGCCATCCCATATTCCTACAGAAATAGTCAGATTTGACTGATTTAAAAAGCGAGGCTTCAAAAACAATTTTTTCATTTCAACTTCTAATAAGTACAAATTTTTATATTATACAAAAACAGAGGTGATGAATTTTTTATCAACCACACTACCATAGAACTATACTTTTTATATGTATGACGTGCTGGTAAAAAATCAGCAACACCTTTATCCCTAAAATTGTGGTATGATATTTTCTTGTAAGCTTATTAAGGAAGTGTTTGTTTCTAGAAGGAAGGTATTTATGCAACAATATAAAAAAGAATGGTTTGGAAATATTAGGGGAGATATTCTAGCGGGGATCGTTGTCTGTTTAGCTTTATTCCCTGAGGTTGTTGGTTTTATGATTGTAGCAGGTGTAGAGCCGATTGTTGGAATCTATGCTACATTTTTCATTACAGCAGCAGCAGCTTTTTTTGGAGCACGTACAGGATTGATCTCCGCTGCAGCCGGATCGGTAGCATTAGTGCTAGCCAATTTGGTCGCGGAACATGGAGTGAATTACTTATTTGCCGCTACTATTTTAGCCGGAGTGATCCAAGTTGTATTGGGAGCTGCTAAAGTAGGTAAGGTAATGCGTTATATTCCTCAACCTGTTATGTTGGGTTTTGTGAACGGATTAGGTATCATGATGTTTTTATCTCAAGTAAATCATTTTAAAGGAAATCCTCTATTGCTGGTGCTTGGAGCACTCGGTATTGCCATTATTTTCTTGATGCCTAAAGTAACGAAAAAAATTCCTGCTCCTATTATTTCTATTATCGTGATTACGATGATTGTACTAGGCTTGGATTTAAACGTACAAATGTTGGGAGATTTAGGTAAGATATCTAGCGATTTGCCCTCCTTTAGTATTCCAAAAGTCCCTATGAATGTCGAAACGTTGAGAATTATTTTTCCGACAGCTCTTTCTGTAGCGATTGTTGGATTGTTGGAATCTTTATTGACCGCACAATTAGTGGATGAGTCGACTAATACGCCAAGTAATAAAAACCAGGAATCCATCAGTCAAGGTATCGGAAATATGCTTTCTGGATTCTTTGGCGGAATCGCCGGTTGCGGAATGATTGGCCAAACGGTCATCAACATTAGTTACGGCGGTATTGGTCGATTAGCTACATTTCTGTCTGGCTTTTTCATGTTGACATCAGTGGTGCTGTTAAATGGAATAGTGGTACAAATTCCCATTATTGCTTTAGCGGCTGTTATGGTCGTCGTTTCTTATGAAACAATCGATTGGGGCTCTATCAGACAATTGACGTCTATGCCTAAAAAAGACAGTGTGGTCATGTTATTGACCGTTGCGATTGTTGTATTCACACATAATTTAGCTTATGGAGTGGTGGCAGGGACTTTGGTGAGTATAGCACTGACCAACATTCAATCGATTTCTATGTATGGAAAAGAAAATATAAATTAATTTTTTACGAAATGAATAGAAGAAAAGGCAGTGTAACTTTCGATATAGAAAGTCACACTGCTTTTTGTGCTGTATTAAAGCAAAGCGGAGTGGCAGTATGCTTTAATACAAATTCCAAATAGCTGCATGTTATACTAATAGAAGATAAAAATATCCGAACAACAGGTCTGGTTTTTTTTGGAATTTAGGAACAGCTGGGAATGGAGGACATTCTTATGAATCAGTTAAATAAAAGAAGAACGGATAGAGTTTCGAAAGAAATCGCTGCTTCTCCAAGCACTATTTATCAAGCGATTTTAAATCCTAACGCTTTAGTTTCTTGGTTGCCGCCCGAGGGGATGAGGGGAGAAATAGAAATATATGAACCGTGGGAAAGCGGGAAATTTCAAATTTCCCTAACGTATTTAGACCCAGAATACTCTCAAGCTGGAAAAACAGAAGGCAATAAAGATGTTAGCAAAGGCATTTTTACGAAGTTGATAAAAGATAAACAAGTGGTCACTGAAGCAGCTTTTGAATCGGATGATCCAACGTTGAGAGAAACGATGAGAATGACGTGGAATTTAGAAACGGTTCCTTCCGGTAACGAAAGTAGAAATTGTTGCTGAGAATGTGCCATCTTCTATTGATGAGAAGGCTCATATTGAAGGATTGAGTTCTTCATTAACCAATCTAGCTGCTTATATTTCAAGAAACCAGTAAACAATATATATAGAAAAGGTGAATAGTTTGAATCAATCAGTCAATCAAGTTGCACAATGGATACAAGAAGCAGAAAGAATCGTTGCATTTACCGGAGCAGGAATCAGTACGGAAAGCGGTATTCCAGATTTCCGTTCAGCAGGTGGTTTTTTTGATCAGCTGTCTGGGAAACGATACAGCGGTGAAGAAGCGTTAAGCGTGCCTTTTTTCAACCGTTATCCTGAGCTGTTTTTTGAGAACTATCGCACGACACTAGACTTTCCAGATGCTAAACCAAATTTCGGACATCAGTTCTTCCGTTTATTGGAAGAAAAAGGTAAGCAAGTCAGTATCGTCACTCAAAATATTGATCATTTGCATGAAGCAGCAGGCAGCTCGATTGTCTATCCTTTGCATGGTGATGCTACAAAATGGAAGTCAGTCAAAACCAATAAACCTGTCCCCGCTCATGAGGTTCAATGGGACGAAAATGGTATAGCAATAGATAGTAAAGGAGACAAGCTCCGCCCAGATATCGTTTTGTATGGGGATCAATTGGATGAGCAAGTTGTCGATGGCGCAATCAATGCTTTACAACAAGCAGATATGCTGATCGTCATTGGAACGAGTCTAAATGTGATGCCGGCAGCTTATTTTATTGAAGAATTTCGCGGTCGACATTCAATATTGATCAACCGAACAGAATTAGCTCAAATGGATCAATTTGATTTGGCGATCAAAGAGAAAAGCGGAGAATTTTTAAATAAAGTATGGCAAGAACTAAAATAAGCTTTTTTTATAGGAAACTGCGAAAAAACTTTCTTTTCTTAATGAGAAGATAGTTTTTTATGTTCAGTGTATTGTATTAAGGAATATAAACGTTAATATTTTTTCTTCGGATGACGGTCGACAGGTTCTGGATATTTAGCCAACAGTTCTTTTCCGGCAGGAGTGATCTCAAAACCTCTGATAGAAAAGTGGGGACTGATTTGTTCTTCCATCAATTCTGATTTAGCAAATTCCATGAGACCTTCCTTGTTTAGTTTAGAATGTCAAGCGAAAGTTAAAATGTCCTAAAACCAAGGCTCACATTAATGCAAGCTTTTACTTCGCAAAAGCTTGCATTAATGTGACCGAATTTGTTAAAATTAGTCTTAAGCTGTTTGTTCAGCTTCGTACTCTTCGAGTGTTTTTCCGACACTGCGAAGATATCTTTTGAAAGATTCTAGTTTCCACGGGTGAGATTGTGGGGGAATATACTGGCGTCTTTCTTTTTTTTGCTCTGGAATCGGATCAAACTCTTGTGAGTAGTAGTCATGTTCTTTCAGTCTCCTTGTTGTGTATATTTTTTCAGCTATATTTACATAGATATCTCCGTTAAACGCTTCGATAACCAACACCTTTGATCTTCGCGTGAAGTAGTGCTCTTCACTGCCTTCCGTAGGCAGGTAGTAGTTGTTTTGATACCGAATATGATGCCCACTATCCACTTTTCTATTCGCTACTCGTGCTAATAATAAATTGATTTCTGATTTAGTTGGTGCGTTTTCATAGATGGATTCCTTCGTTTTATTGCCAAACTTCTTATTGAAAGTCCTAATCCATTTCGTTAAAAAGTGATTGGCTTCCTCCATAGATTGTATTCCAGCTAAGTCTAAATCTACAGGAAGTCGTGATTGAACAGTCCCGTTTAAGCGCTCTACGCGGCCTTTAGCTTGTGGAATAGAGGAGGTTTTAATCTCAATACCGAGTTGATGACAGGCAAAACCAAACTGGGTAAAGGTATCTTCTTCGACCGCTTTCATGGCTTTTGATGTGTATTCGAAAACCGTTCGTTTATCTGTTAAAAAAGCTAAAGGGATGCCTTGTTTCGTTAGGATCTGATTGAGCACATGATAATAGCCATTGAGTGTTTCTTGCATATCGAAATAAGCCCCGACGATATTACCAGAAGCGTCATCAATAGCTAAATGGAGATGTGTCACCTCTTTACCAAACCAGTTATAGGAGCTGGCATCCATTTGAATAAGCTCCCCCTGATATTTCTTTCTAGGACGGCTAGGGTGACTTTTTTCGGGTAACTCCATTTGATCTTCGGCTCTTGGAACCAGTGGGTTATAAGACCCTTTTTTACCTTTCATTGATTTAGCTTTGATTCGAGCATTTATTTTCTTACGTGTTTTTCTTTGAGCCTTAGGTGATAGAATATCAGCATGATATAAAATATGACGAATGGTCGTATCGGTGTAACAGATAGCATGATCCTCCTTCAAAATTTCAGTAAAATGCTTCACGTTAGGCTTTATCTTAAAACTTTGATAGAGCTCGATCACTTGTCTTTTTATTTCCTCTGGCACGGCGTGCCTAGCTGTTTTTCCTCTGTTGCCGTGTGAAAAAACAGCTTTTCCTCCTTCTTGATAGTCTTGAATCAATCTGTTGACTTGCCTCATCGAGAGCCCAAGTTCAACACAAGCTCTCTTTTTTTCCTTTCTTTTTTCTGCCACAGCTTTTATTACTTTATATTTCTTATCTTCATTCATCGTTAGTATTATCCTTTTCATGATTTTATTTTATCATTTTGGGACATTTTATGCTTCGACCTACTTAGGACATTATCACGTTCGAACGATAATGAGACCTTCCTTGTTTAGTTTAGAATAGCCTTTCAAGCCGAATTGTATTAATATGGATTTTAATTGAGCTGCATTCAAATAAGGCAAGGAATCCAGTGCTGACAATTGTTTCGCATATCCTTTATCGATCAATTCTTTTAAAGCTTGGTCCGCATTGATTCCATAATCGTATTCGAAATACTTTGGATAACCGCTGATGGTAGTGAATGTGCCGAAATTAATGCGCCACAACAAAATCAAATGACCAGGAAGCACATCTTCTTCAAATCGAATCATATTTCGCTTTGGAACCAAACTTTCTGATCCGATATTGACCAGATTAACCCATTCATGCAAATTACGTTGCGGTGAAATGTAAGGAACTTCCGCGTGATTTTCATATAATGCAAAGACATTTTTTACATCAGGATCAGTCAAGTCTAGATGACTATTTTGCTTTTCAATATTATTGGTATTCATTGCAAAGACTCCTTTGATAACTGTATTTACCTTCGTTACTATTTTGGAAGATAGAAGAAGAGAAGTCAAAGGATATCTAGAGAATGGACTTATCAAACAAATTTAAGACTAAGGCATAATAAAAAGATGCAGGACCTTTTAAACAAAGGACTGCATCTTTTTATGTTCTTTACGAAGGTCTAACCGGTTTACTTCACGCTCTCTAAAAACGCGTTGCGCAAGGCAACTCGCCTATCACTTTCCAAAAATGAAATTTAGGGGAAAAGCGCCCTAAGTTTCATTTTCGTGAAGTGTACGTCGAGCTAAGCGCCTTGCTCCACGCTCTAAACGCAGGTAGCTAGGGTTTCTTTGATGGATTGGATGACGTCGTGTTCTTTGATGCCTAATACGGACATGGTATCTGCAGGGTCTAGGTACAGATCTTCTGTTTGGAGTTTAGAACTGACTACCATATGCATTCCGTGTTCTAATCCTTTTTCAGCTGCTTTTCTGTCGATGTCTTCATAAACAGATTTCATTTGGTCGTATTCTACTACAGGAACTTGAGTGGTTTCTGTTTGACCCAATGCATCTACCATCATTTGGAAGAAGTCTTGGAATTTCATATTTAATGCTGAAATCGCATAAGTATGACGGTGTTTTCCATTCTCCATTGCTCCAACAGCCGCTTCAGCAACTTGTTCTACAGTTACCATAGCTGTTCCACCTTTTAGTACAGGGTAAACTGGTCTTCCTTTTAGTTGATCTGTGTACATTTTCCATAAAGGAGCTCTGCCTGGCATTGTTCCAAAAATGTATGGCAAACGGAGAGAAGTAACCGTCATGCTGCCTTCTCCTTCAGCAAATGCAACTTGTTCTTGTAATAGTCGGGTGTTTGGATAAGCTTGGGTTCTTAAGTTGTATTCCGGAAGACGTTCAGCAAACTCAGCAAAGTAAGAGCCGAAAACGACAAATTTCTTCACACCGGCTTCTTTAGCTAAACGAGCTAAGCGTTGAGTAGGGAGAACATTTGCTTCGTAAAAGAATTTCATTGCAGGTTTTTGTGGAACGATACGTTCGTCAGCTCCTGCTGCATAAATAAAACCTTCACAATCGCTTAATAAGTCACGAATTTCGTCATCAGAAAGCTCATTGATGTTTCCAAGGCTGCATTCTACCTCAGCTGGCAATAGATCTTCTGTTGGCATTGGAGGCAAAGCCATTGTTTTGACTTCATAACCTTTTGACAACAATTCTCTAACTGTGTAATAGCCTAAAAAACCTGTTCCGCCTAAAATAAATACTTTTGACATTGGAATCTCTCCTTTTGTTTTATATTTCACAAGTAGTATAATCTATTCTAGGTTAAAATAATCAGCAAAAAAAGACTATTCACTCACTTTATAGTAAAATCATTTGTAAGGAGGGGAAAGTGATGACAGAGAATTTTCCATACACTAGCGTCGATTATTTTTCGCAAAAGTTCAAACCTGCAGATCTAAGCATACGAAAAGAAACTATCGCTAAATCAGAAACGAAACATTACCGAAATGAGATCGAGTTTTTGATCATTCTTTCAGGTGCAGCAGCTATTGAGATCAATAATACTTCTTTTTCAATAAATGAAGGCGATATTATCCAATTGATGCCTTATCATGTCAACAGACTACTGATATCAGGAAAACAATCTCTTGAACTATACCGCATTCGTTTTTCAATTGGACTGTTGTTATTGATCAGTACCGATAAAACGAGGTATTTGAATGCTATCAAGAATTTAGACCGCTCTATCCCAATCACTTCTGTAGATGAGAACACTAGAAAACAAATCGAATTCTTATGCGAAACGGTATATGTCGAAAAGCAGACGAATCTAGGAAATATGGAAGCATTACATATTTCTTTAGTAGCTTACCTGTCTTATTTCTCTCATAAAACACAATCCAGGAAGTTTCAGGAAAAAGAATTCCAACGAAATCCTTCTTGGAAAATAGTTGAATACATACAAATCCATCATCAAGAAAATTTGTCTCCCTCATTCGTCAGCAAAGAATTGGCTATCGAAGAGGCAATGATAGGACCAAGTTTATTCGAACTCACAGGAAAGAGTTTTTACCAGCTGCTCAATCAAGTACGTATACGAAACGCCGCAGCTTTATTTCAATATGACGATTTATCGATCAACCAAATCGGAAAGATCTGCGGGTATCGATCGGAAGCTTATTTCTATAAAATGTTTAAGGAAATAATGCAAATGACTCCTTTAGAATACAGAAAAGGATTGTCTAATCCTTCAACTTCCGGAAATTCATACGATGCTTGGGAGATCGCTATGTATCTTTTAGAGAATTGTCGCAAAGAACTTTCTATCGTTGAAGCTGCTGCCGGTATGAATTTGTCGCAGAAAAAAATCAATCATTTATTAAGTGAAACATTCAATACGACCTTTAAAGATATGCTCAATCAATTTCGAGTACAGATTGGAAGAACCTTTTTAGTGTCACTTGATTTACCTGTTCAAGAGACAGCTTTGTTAGTAGGGTTCTCAGATTCAACCTCGTTTATCAGAAACTTTAAGGCTTTTTATGGACTCACCCCTAAACAGCTGGTCAAAAAGGAAAAGGGCGAAACGACTGATCCTTAAACAGATCAGTCGTTTTTCACGTGCTTTATGAGCAGAACTTCATTTGATAGGAGCATAGGGATATGGTAATATGAGAAATTGTGATTATTTATAAATGAGGTGAATCCAGAAAAAGTGGGAGGTAACCAAAGAACGAGCAGCCGAGTTATAAAGTTCATCTACAAGTAAGTAATGGAAATGGAGAACTAAAGCAATGGAAAAAGTTATAACAGTTTTTGGAATTATTATTTTATTGGGTATTTTATATCTGATGTCGGACAATAAAAAAGCCATCAATAAAAAGACTGTGGCAGTTGCTGTAGCAGCACAGTTGGTACTATCATTATTCTTAATAAAAATACCTGTCGGCAGTTGGATCATCAGACAATTGGCTGCAGGAGTTACCAAATTATTTAGTTTTGCAAACGAAGGGTTGACCTTTGTATTTGGAGATTTATTTGGAAATGGGTACTTCTTTATTGATGTATTAGGAGTCATCATTTTCTTATCTGGATTGACGGGTATTTTGGGATACCTTGGTGTAGTAGGTTGGGTCGTTAAGATCGTCGGTGGAGCTGTCGGGAAATTGATGGGCACTGAAAAAGCTGAATCATTTGTAGCGGTAGCTAACATGCTTTTAGGACAAACAGAGTCGCCTTTTTTAGTCGCTAAATACTTACCGGACATGACTCGTTCAGAGTTGATGACTGTATTGGTTGCAGGGATGGGATCTATGTCAGCATCTATTTTAGTAGGGTATAACTTGTTGGGTATCCCTATGGAATGGTTATTGGTCACTTCAGCAATGGTGCCGTTTGGTTCTATTTTAGTGGCTAAGATATTGACTCCTGAAACGGAAGAAAGCCGAGTAACAGATGTAACGCTTGATCGAAAAGGAGATAATACCTCTGTATTTTCTGCTTTGGCTGAAGGAATCAATAATGGATTGCAAATGGTGTTAGGAATTGGAGCTAGTTTGATTGCCGGTATTTCCATTGTAGCGTTGTTGAACAGCCTGTTAGGATTGGTAGGAACTAGTTTTACGGAGTTATTAGGCTACTTATTCATGCCACTAGGCTGGTTGATGGGACTGACAGGATCAGAATCTATCATCGCTGGGCAAGTTCTAGGGACCAAATTGTCAATCAATGAGTTTGTTGCTTATGCAGAACTGGCACCTCAATTAGGAGAATTGTCAGATAGAGCCGTAGCTATGTTGTCTATTGCAGTAGGAAGTTTTGGTGCATTCTCAAGTATTGCTATCTGTGTTACTGGATTAGCAGTATTTGCGCCTGATAGAAAAAATGATCTATCTAGTTTAGCTTTTAGAGGAATGTTGGGCGGATTTATCGTTCCAGTTCTTTCAGCTATGTTTATTGGGTTGTTTTTATAAAAATAAATAAGTAGACAGCTAAAGCCAGATGGAGATTTTTTATCTCCATCTGGCTTTTTTAAATTGCAGGACGAACTTTCATCTATATAGAACGTGAGTATGTCTTATATTTTTTTTACCACTTTAAATGTGCTAACCTAAAAGAGAAGTAAGGAGGGTGATCATTCAAATGATAAAAACGATACTTACTAAAGAACTGATTCAACTAGCGCAACAAAGAGCTGCGGGATTTCCTGTAGAGGGATTTTTACGCGGAGAGGGTCCGGAACAGCCAAAAGCTCTGTTGATTGGAGAGGCGCCTGGCGAAGTAGAGGTAACAATAGATGTAGACACTCCATTTGCTGGACGAGCAGGTGTTGAACTGACGAAGTTTATGGAGACAGCTGGATTAACGAGGGAAAATGCGTATATTACAAGCGTCTTTCATAGTCGTCCTTTTAAAGACCGTCTAAAACTCAATAAGCGTACAGGTGAGGAAGAAATGAGACGCTACAATCGTAAACCGACCCGAAAAGAAGTGTTGGCACATGCGCCTTTGACGGATTACGAAATCAGTCATATTGATGCTCCGCTGATCATTCTTTTAGGTACGTCAGCCATTGAGCGAGTACTCGGAAAGAAAGCAGCAGTAAAAGAGCTTCATGGAAAAGTACTGACGACACCTGTTCAATATTTAGCGGACCTTGAAGACACTGCTTATCAATGGACGGATAAAAAATACTCTGTTTTATGTACTTACCACCCTGCCAGTGTATTTTACAATCGACAGTTGGCATCTGATATACATGAAGATATGCTTGCAGCAAAGAGATGGTTGGAAGAAAACAGCAAATAAAAATAAGACAATAATAAAGGATAATTTGCTGCCTACATAAAATTTGCTAAATGTAGTGAAAGATTCGCTAAAATCAAACTTTTATGTGGTCGATGGATTTTAACTTGTCTGGCCTAAACAATATTCACTCAGAAAATCATCATTTAGTCTGATGTTCTGCTAGATTCTGTCCTCTATAATAAGTAATGTAAACATCAGAATAACAACGATTAAAGAGGAGAAGAATTATGAAACTATTAGGGAATATTGTGTGGTTTATATTGGGCGGATTTATCAGCTTTCTATCGTGGGGGATTCTAGGAATATTGTGGTCAATAACAATTATCGGAATCCCAATCGGCAGACAGTGTTTTAAATTTGCTAAAATGTCCGCAGCTCCTTTTGGAAAAGAGATTCGTTACAGTGATAGTGGTTCATCGCTCTTGGTCAATATCATCTGGCTGTTTCTTGGTGGATTTGCAATCGTCATAGAAGAAGTGGCGCTGGGTATTGTTTTCTGTTTGACGATTGTAGGGATTCCTTTTGGAATGCAGCATTTCAAGCATGCCAAATTAGCTTTGTTGCCAGTTGGATCAGAAATATACCGCACGTAATATTTTATATAATGAAAAAGGCAGTCCGCAAATGGAATAATCCGTTTGCAGGCTGCCTTTTTGATAGTTATTCTACGAAGTCAAAATGTTCTCCCAAACCTTTTTCAAGAGCGCGTTTTTGAACTTCTCCAGCAATGGCTACATCCATTGCGCCCGTTCCGATAGGGATACAAATGGTAATATCATTCGATAAATCACCTGCATCTGATTGGCCTGCTGCCAATTCTCCTAAAGTAGTAAAAATGTTTTTTTCCGTTACTTTGCCTTCTTTGTTTAAATGTTTCAAAGCCCCGCGATGCAAAGCTTGCTCCACATGGTCCACGATAATTTTGTCCGCTTTTAAAATCAATTCGTCTTCAATTTCTTGGAAAGAACCAAGAGGGAAAATAATCGTACCAGGTTGGATCCAATCGGCTTTGATAATCGGTTCTTGTGCAGGGGTGACGGTTATGAGAACATCTGCTTGACTGGCTTCTTTAGCATCTTCAACGACGCGTATCGTTCCTTTCACCAAATCTTTCATATCCTCAGCAAATTTTTCAGCTGTAGAACGACGATGATTCCAGATAATCAGCTCTGAGATGTCGAATAAATCTGAAATAGCGAGGATATTCGTGCTGGCTTGCATACCAGCTCCATACATACCGATAGAAATAGAAGGTTTTTTCACCAAATAACGCAAGGCGTTGGCTGTTTGAGATCCCGTACGCATATTTGTGATATATGCACCGTCTAGTGCGGCTGTAAAAGTCCCTAAGTGAGGGTTAAGTAGTAAAATCATAGCGGTGATATAAGGAAGTCCAGCTTCTTTTCTTTCGCCAAGAAAACCGCCGACCCATTTCAAACCAGCAATATCTTGCCAACCAATGTAAGCGGGCATGGCATTCATGAATCCCTCGTATGGTGGATAGCCTCCTGTTTCTCCTAAATCCAACGTTAATTTAGTAGGATTGATGACTGTTCCTTCTCCCATTCCGATGAATGTTTTATGGACGATCTCATTGATATCTTTTATACCCATCAATTCTTTTATGGTTTTTTGATTAATGAGCAGTGTGTTTTTCTCCTCCAGAATAATCCCTCCTTTTTTCTATCAAACAAAAATGAGCTCTTGCCACTGTAACGGCTGATTGTTTCATAACATAATCAGCAATATGGTTGTGTTCCACAACAGCACTCAAAATTTATTATACCATTGCATATGCAGGAAGATATAATTTTTTTCGAACTCAAAAAGTGAATTTTTATTTATCCTATAGAAAATCGTCATTTTTTTCCATTGTTTTGTCTTGGAAAAAGCTTGTTGCACATGGAAATAGGCGGAAATTTTCGACTGAAATAATAGGTTTGTTTATACTTAAGGTATATAAGAGAGGAGAATCTATCAATGGCGAAATATTTTACGATTCAAGAAAACAAACCCTTTCCCAACAGCACTTTAACTGTTATATACTATCCAGAAAGTATTGCAGACAAACTGAATAGAGAAGACACTTCGCAAAAAGTGTTGTCATTCTTTGAACAGAATGGATACACCAACGGATGGGTCGGCAGTATTTATACCTATCACCACTTCCACTCAAACACTCATGAAGTGTTGGCATGTATTTCAGGAGATGCAGAAGTGCAACTTGGCGGACCAAATGCAGAAATCTATTCATTTAAAGCAGGTGATGTCGTGCTCCTTCCGGCAGGAGTTGCGCATAAATTGATAACAGCTTCAAAAGATTTTCAAATCATAGGAGCTTATCCTGATGGCAAAGAACCCGATATGCAAAGAGGCGATCTAGAGCACTACTCAGAGATTAAGGAAAGAATCCGACAAGTGAGTAAACCGAAATATGATCCAGTGAAACATCTAGAAGGCGGAGTAATAAAGAATTGGAAAGAATAAAGTATTCATCAGGAGGAAATAATAATGGGGAAACTTCAAGAATTGATATCAGGAACGACTTGGACATTAGAATCCTTTCAGTCACAAGGCAAAAATGGAGAAATCGTTTATCCATTAGGAAAAGAAGCTGAAGGATTCATCACTTTTACTCCAGAAAACATGATTTCAGTCCATATTATGACAGTTGAAGACCAGTCTAGTGATAAAGGAAACTTTTTAACAGATGCAGAAGAGAAAATGGCTGAATTGGGTTATCACGCTTACGCTGGGGAATTTCAAATCGACGAAATAGCACAGACGCTTACCACTCATGTAGCCGTCAGTTTGCTTTCTTCGTATGTAGGAACGAATCAAGTTCGTTCTGTAAAATTGGCAAATGGGAAATTGCACTTATCTAATGTGCAGCATCCAGAAAGAAAATTGGTATGGAAAAGAGTAGAGTGAGAATTACTTCTAGAGAATGAGAATATTGACTATTTCTTCTATATTTGAATAAAAAATAAAAAACTAATGACACTGGAAAAAATTGGTTTGATACTTGCACAACCGATAGCTATAATGAGAACAAAATAACAGCAGGAAAAAGTTAGCAAGATATTGTTGAGGCTGCGTCTAAAGGAGAAGTGGGAAAAACCATGAGTCATAAACAGAGTTCTATGAGTGTGTCTATCCAGGATTTTGTCAAACGAAGATTTAATATTGTAGAGGAAGAGAGTACGATCAAAACGGAACTCTTAGCGGGAATGACTAGTTTCATCTCAGTTTCGTATATCATTGCGGTCAATGCTTCTGTCTTAAGTACTACAGGAATGAATTATGCTGCAGTCACGGTAGCTACAGTATTGAGTTCAGTGATCGGCTGTTTGCTGATGGCTTTTTTAGCCAACTCGCCTTTGATTATTACTCCGGGAATGGGTGACAATGCTTTTTTTGCTTTTACATTAGTAGGAGCGTTTGGGCTCACAAGTCCTCAAGCCTTGACCGTAGTACTAGTAGTAGGAATCTTATTTACTATTATTGCAGCATCAAAAATCGCTCCTAAACTAGCTTCGGCCATACCAGGAACTTTAGTATCTGGTATGAGTGTAGCCATTGGTTTTTTTATTATGTTTTTAGGCTTAAAAGACGGCGGGATTATTGTCGGAAACGAAGGAACCTTAGTTGCGTTAGGAAATTTAAATGATCCTTTGCCTCTGACAACTATAGTGTCGCTGATTATCGCGTTGATTTTATTTGAGCGGAAAGTACCAGCCAACTTTCTATTGAGTATTGTAGCAGGAACTTTGGTCGGGATCGCAACAGGTATTGTCAACCTTTCTGAGATCAGTTCGTTTTCCTTATCCTTAAAACCTTTTGCAAATGGAATAGCACAATTTGATTTCAGCCAAATGTCAAATCCTAGTTTTTGGATAGCCGTGTTCGCTTTGTTAATGATGGTACTCTTTCAAAACCTGGGTTCTCAACTGAGCATGCTGCCGGATCGTACTAAATTGCCAAAAGCGTATTTAGCAAATGGTATTTCTGTCTTAGCTGCTTCAGTGATGAGCTGTAATTCGACTTGTACTTCAGCTGAAGGTGCTACAGGAGTAGCGGCTGGAGGAAAAACTGGACTGACTTCCTTAACAGCTGGTCTATTATTTATTCCGGCACTGTTTATTTTGCCAATTCTAAGTTTGATTCCTATGAGTGCAGTCGCGCCCATTTTGATTATCGTTGGAGTCAGTATGGTTCAAGGAAACATCAAAAAAATCCCATTTGATCATTTTTCAGATGCCTTTCCAGCGATGTTTACAGTGATTATGACGGTGTTAACATTCAACATTGCAGATGGAATAGCATTTGGCTTCATTTCTTACACACTTTTGAAAATCGTGAAAAATGAGACAAAAGAACTAACTGGAATGACTATACTGCTGTCGATAGTATTTGTGATTTATTTTGTACTAAATTATCTTGTATAGAAAAAAAACTAAGAGCCTGATTGCAGAAAAACTGTAATCAGGCTCTTTCATTTATTTAAGAAAGGTATAATAAAATGAAATTCAATAATTATTTATTGATAAACGATAAATAATTTGGTAAACTCATGTCAAATGTTAGTAGGAGGAAGTTGAGAATGAAACAAAAATCAACATGGTTATTGAAGTTGGCTGTTGTGTTGATGGCGACACCGCCTTTAGCCTTAACAGGATTACTATGGTTTGAAATAGGAAAGACAGCTTATAAAGAAGCGACAGATGGAGCGACTTTAGGGTATATTATCCTGGGAATCTTATTTCTCGTAACGATTTCTTTGATTCCTTATCTTGCAGCTCTATCCCAGTCATTTAAGTTGCTGCATTATATAGATGTAAGTAAAGCGTTCTCTGAACTTTCAGTTGCAGCCTTAAAGAAAATAAAAAAAAGTGCTTTAGTCATCAGCGGGATTTATGTCTTGGCTCTTCCATTAGTAGCAATGGTGGCAGAATGGGATGATGCTCCTGGGTTGATCATCATAGGAATGCTGCCGATTTTTGCTGCAGTTGTCATTAGTATCTTTGCGGCTGTACTAGAGCGGCTATTGAAAGAAGCTATCGAAATAAAAACAGAGAATGAATTAACAGTCTGAGGTGAAATTATGGCGATTCGAATCAATCTTGATGTCATGTTGGCAAAAAGAAAAATGAGTGTGACGGAACTTTCTGAAAAAGTAGGTATCACTATGGCGAATATATCGATTTTAAAAAATGGGAAAGCAAAAGCTATTCGATTTTCTACATTAGAGTCTATATGTAAAGTATTAGACTGTCAGCCAGGGGATATTTTAGAGTATGAAGAGTAATGAAAAACAGCAGGTGTCTATAACCAGGGACGCCTGCTGCTTTTTAGTTTTCATTGTCTTTAGCAGGAGTAAAACTTTTATCGAAATAGATCAATCCAACCCCAATAAAATAAATCAGCATTAAAAATAAAAACCAAAATACTTTACTGTTGAAAATGACCAGCACTAATCCAAATAATAAAAAAAGGTAAGCCAAATTTTTCTGTTGTGTTTGTAAACCTGATAGAAGCTGAACCATAAAATAAACAGCAATGTGATTCCTAGAAGAATAAAAAAGAACAGTCCAGAATTATCTGTAACGCCTTCTATTAAACCAAAATTTAAACGGAACAAACCGTAAAGTGCGAACAAAATAAAGGTAGAAATCAAAGTGTTAAACATGAACAAAATGGTCAATCCAAATAAACGCATAGTTTTACACCACCTAAAGAATTCATCTAATAGGAAAGACTTTAAAGAAAAAGGGAGTTGAAAAACAGAAAAACTTTTCTCTGCTTCTCAACTCCTTTTAAATACAATTCTTTTTTATTCCACTGCAAAAGTAACTTTTTCTGCACGGTCTGCATCGTCTAAATTAACATCTGTCTGTCCAACTTCTAAGCGGTCATCTGCTACAAAGTAATAAACTTGGTTTTCAGAAAGTCCGCCTTCCATAGTGTACTCAAAATCCAAAGTGTCAGTTAAAGGAATTTCTTCCATAACTTCTCCATCTTGAACTAAAAAGAGTTTATCCCCACCTTCAATATAACCAGTCACAGCGTAACTTCCGTCTTCAGAAAGCAAAGCGGTATAACCTTCATCTGTCCATTCTACGCCTGTGTTGAAATCAAGAGATACTGATGGACGCTCATCTTCAGAGCTGCTTTCAGTAATTTGATTCATGATTTCATCTGGACTTGCAACGGTAGACTCGGTACTTTCAGCTGTTTCTTCATTTGGACTGTCTGCTTCTTCATTTCCGCAAGCAAAAAGAGAAAGTGAAATAACAGCTAATGGACCGATCAATCTTTTTAACATTTAATAATTCCCCCTTAAAATAGTAACAAAAACAGTATAGCATAAGCATTATTTACAATAAAATAAAAAATGATATATATCTATGTTTTTTTACATCTTATACTAATGGAAACCACATTTTTTGAAACTAAGAAAACAGCGATTTCAATATTGATAGATGAATAATGAATAAATAATCATAAAAGACTTCATCATGAGAATCAAAAGGAATAGAGAGAAAGAAGTTTAAGGAAAGTGAGATAGGGGTTAAAACAACTGTTTGGTGAGTTTCTTCTGTAATATAACCAGAAAAAGAATGTGTTTTGGAAAAAAAGATATTCAATATAAATTGAAAAAAGTATAAAAATACAGTTGATGTTTTTTTAAAACGATGATAATATATAGAAGTTGTCAGAGAAACACAGCAACACGAAGCAAAAATAAAAATAAATTTCGAAAAAAGTTGTTGACTTCCAGTCAAACAGCTGATATTATTAAGTAGTTGTCAAAACGACAACGAAACACGAAATTAGACCTTTGAAAACTAAACAAAGTAAGACGAACCAAACGTGTAAGGAGTTTCGGCAAGTGCTGAAACAACAACATTAGTGAATAATTATTCGCTAGCAATCAATTAATGAGCTTCAAGCATCATTAAGCAGTCACCTTCGGGTGACGACTTTATATGAGAGTTTGATCCTGGCTCAGGACGAACGCTGGCGGCGTGCCTAATACATGCAAGTCGAACGCTTCCTGCCGGTGCTTGCACCGGGAAAGAAGAGTGGCGGACGGGTGAGTAACACGTGGGTAACCTACCTACAAGCGGGGGATAACATTCGGAAACGGATGCTAATACCGCATAGATCTTTTTGTCTCCTGGCAGAAAGAAGAAAGACGGTTTCGGCTGTCACTTGTAGATGGACCCGCGGCGCATTAGTTAGTTGGTGAGGTAATGGCTCACCAAGACGATGATGCGTAGCCGACCTGAGAGGGTGATCGGCCACACTGGGACTGAGACACGGCCCAGACTCCTACGGGAGGCAGCAGTAGGGAATCTTCCGCAATGGACGAAAGTCTGACGGAGCAACGCCGCGTGAGTGAAGAAGGTTTTCGGATCGTAAAACTCTGTTGTTAGAGAAGAACAAGGATGAGAGTAACTGCTCGTCCCTTGACGGTATCTAACCAGAAAGCCATGGCTAACTACGTGCCAGCAGCCGCGGTAATACGTAGATGGCAAGCGTTGTCCGGATTTATTGGGCGTAAAGCGAGCGCAGGCGGTTCTTTAAGTCTGATGTGAAAGCCCCTGGCTCAACCAGGGAGGGTCATTGGAAACTGGAGAACTTGAGTGCAGAAGAGGAAAGTGGAATTCCATGTGTAGCGGTGAAATGCGTAGATATATGGAGGAACACCAGTGGCGAAGGCGACTTTCTGGTCTGTAACTGACGCTGAGGCTCGAAAGCATGGGGAGCAAACAGGATTAGATACCCTGGTAGTCCATGCCGTAAACGATGAGTGCTAAGTGTTGGAGGGTTTCCGCCCTTCAGTGCTGCAGCTAACGCATTAAGCACTCCGCCTGGGGAGTACGACCGCAAGGTTGAAACTCAAAGGAATTGACGGGGGCCCGCACAAGCGGTGGAGCATGTGGTTTAATTCGAAGCAACGCGAAGAACCTTACCAGGTCTTGACATCCTTTGACCACTCTAGAGATAGAGCTTTCCCTTCGGGGACAAAGTGACAGGTGGTGCATGGTTGTCGTCAGCTCGTGTCGTGAGATGTTGGGTTAAGTCCCGCAACGAGCGCAACCCTTATTATTAGTTGCCAGCATTCAGTTGGGCACTCTAGTGAGACTGCCGGTGATAAACCGGAGGAAGGTGGGGATGACGTCAAATCATCATGCCCCTTATGACCTGGGCTACACACGTGCTACAATGGATGGTACAACGAGTCGCAAAACCGCGAGGTTAAGCTAATCTCTTAAAGCCATTCTCAGTTCGGATTGTAGGCTGCAATTCGCCTACATGAAGCCGGAATCGCTAGTAATCGCGGATCAGAACGCCGCGGTGAATACGTTCCCGGGCCTTGTACACACCGCCCGTCACACCACGAGAGTTTGTAACACCCAAAGTCGGTGAGGTAACCTTCGGGAGCCAGCCGCCTAAGGTGGGACAGATAATTGGGGTGAAGTCGTAACAAGGTAGCCGTATCGGAAGGTGCGGCTGGATCACCTCCTTTCTAAGGATATAACGGAACTTTACACGGTTCGCTTTTACTTTGTTTAGTTTTGAGAGGTTTAGTCTCTCAGAACTTTGTTCTTTGAAAACTGGATATTGTCTAATAGAAACATTTAAGTAAGAAAACCGAGAAAACACCGCGTTTTAAATGAGTTTTTTTAATGTTCTTATCGTAAGATAAAACAAGTAATACCAATTTAGTAATGATAGGTTAAGTTACTAAGGGCGCACGGTGGATGCCTTGGCACTAGAAGCCGATGAAGGACGGGACGAACTCCGATATGCTTTGGGGAGCTGTAAGTAAGCTTTGATCCAGAGATTTCCGAATGGGGGAACCCAGCATCTTTAATAGGATGTTACTGCTGACTGAATACATAGGTCAGTAGAGGTAGACGCAGAGAACTGAAACATCTAAGTACCTGCAGGAAGAGAAAGAAAATTCGATTCCCTGAGTAGCGGCGAGCGAAACGGGAAGAGCCCAAACCAGAAAGCTTGCTTTCTGGGGTTGTAGGACTGAACACATAGAGTCATAAATGAACGTCGTAGAAGAAGCGTCCTGGAAAGGACTGCCGAAGAAGGTAAAAGCCCTGTATTCGAAACGACTTTCACTCTGATCAGTATCCTGAGTACGGCGGAACACGAGAAATTCCGTCGGAATCCGGGAGGACCATCTCCCAAGGCTAAATACTCTCTAGTGACCGATAGTGAACCAGTACCGTGAGGGAAAGGTGAAAAGAACCCCGGAAGGGGAGTGAAATAGCACCTGAAACCGTGTGCTTACAAATAGTTAGAGCCCGTTAATGGGTGATAGCGTGCCTTTTGTAGAATGAACCGGCGAGTTACGATTACATGCGAGGTTAAGTTGAATAGACGGAGCCGTAGCGAAAGCGAGTCTGAATAGGGCGAATGAGTATGTGGTCGTAGACCCGAAACCAAGTGATCTACCCATGTCCAGGTTGAAGGTGTGGTAAAACGCACTGGAGGACCGAACCCACGTACGTTGAAAAGTGCGGGGATGAGGTGTGGGTAGCGGAGAAATTCCAATCGAACTTGGAGATAGCTGGTTCTCTCCGAAATAGCTTTAGGGCTAGCCTCGGAATGTAGAATCATGGAGGTAGAGCAACTGTTTGAACTAGGGCCCCTTATCGGGGTACCGAATTCTGATAAACTCCGAATGCCATTGATTCATGTCCGGGAGTCAGACTGCGAGTGATAAGATCCGTAGTCGAAAGGGAAACAGCCCAGACCACCAGTTAAGGTCCCAAAGTTTATGTTAAGTGGAAAAGGATGTGGGGTTGCTTAGACAACTAGGATGTTGGCTTAGAAGCAGCCATCATTTAAAGAGTGCGTAATAGCTCACTAGTCGAGTGACCCTGCGCCGAAAATTTACCGGGGCTAAACATAACACCGAAACTGTGGATAGAACCATTGGTTCTATGGTAGGAGAGCGTTCTAAGGGCGTTGAAGCTAGATCGTGAGGACTAGTGGAGCGCTTAGAAGTGAGAATGCCGGTATGAGTAGCGAAAGACGGGTGAGAATCCCGTCCACCGAATGACTAAGGTTTCCTGGGGAAGGCTCGTCCTCCCAGGGTTAGTCGGGACCTAAGCTGAGGCCGAATGGCGTAGGCGATGGCCAACAGGTTGATATTCCTGTACCTGTTTGTTTTGTTTGAGCAATGGAGGGACACAGGAGGCTAAGAAATGCGTGCTGCTGGATATGCACGTCCAAGCAATGAGTCTTGAAGTGAGTGAAATGCTTGCTTCTCTAAGGATGAGTTGTGATGGGGAGGGAAATTAAGTACCGAAGTTTCTGATGTCACACTGTCAAGAAAAGCTTCTAGTGAGAAACAAACAGCCCGTACCGCAAACCGACACAGGTAGTCGAGGAGAGAATCCTAAGGTGTGCGAGAGAACTCTCGTTAAGGAACTCGGCAAAATGACCCCGTAACTTCGGGAGAAGGGGTGCTGACCATTGGTCAGCCGCAGTGAATAGGCCCAAGCGACTGTTTATCAAAAACACAGGTCTCTGCTAAATCGAAAGATGACGTATAGGGGCTGACGCCTGCCCGGTGCTGGAAGGTTAAGAGGATGGGTTAGCTTCGGCGAAGCTCAGAATTGAAGCCCCAGTAAACGGCGGCCGTAACTATAACGGTCCTAAGGTAGCGAAATTCCTTGTCGGGTAAGTTCCGACCCGCACGAAAGGCGTAACGATTTGGGCACTGTCTCAACGAGAGACTCGGTGAAATTATAGTACCTGTGAAGATGCAGGTTACCCGCGACAGGACGGAAAGACCCCATGGAGCTTTACTGCAGTTTGATATTGAGTGTCTGTACAGCTTGTACAGGATAGGTAGGAGCTATTGAAGCCAGGACGCCAGTCTTGGTGGAGGCATTGGTGGGATACTACCCTTGCTGTATGGCCACTCTAACCCTCGACCATGATCTGGTCGGGAGACAGTGTCAGACGGGCAGTTTGACTGGGGCGGTCGCCTCCTAAAATGTAACGGAGGCGCCCAAAGGTTCCCTCAGAATGGTTGGAAATCATTCGTAGAGTGTAAAGGCAGAAGGGAGCTTGACTGCGAGACCTACAAGTCGAGCAGGGACGAAAGTCGGGCTTAGTGATCCGGTGGTTCCGCATGGAAGGGCCATCGCTCAACGGATAAAAGCTACCCTGGGGATAACAGGCTTATCTCCCCCAAGAGTCCACATCGACGGGGAGGTTTGGCACCTCGATGTCGGCTCATCGCATCCTGGGGCTGTAGTCGGTCCCAAGGGTTGGGCTGTTCGCCCATTAAAGCGGTACGCGAGCTGGGTTCAGAACGTCGTGAGACAGTTCGGTCCCTATCCGTCGCGGGCGTAGGAAATTTGAGAGGAGCTGTCCTTAGTACGAGAGGACCGGGATGGACACACCGCTGGTGTACCAGTTGTTCTGCCAAGAGCATCGCTGGGTAGCTATGTGTGGAAGGGATAAACGCTGAAAGCATCTAAGCGTGAAGCCCCCCTCAAGATGAGATTTCCCATCACGTAAGTGAGTAAGACCCCTGAGAGATGATCAGGTAGATAGGTTGGAAGTGGAAGTCTAGTGATAGGCGGAGCGGACCAATACTAATCGGTCGAGGACTTAACCAAGATTTTAGGTGGATTCAACGGATCCGAACGAATGCGATATTAGACAAATCCAGTTTTGAGAGCGCAAGGTTCTCAATATGTGTGGTGATGATGGCAAGAAGGTCACACCTGTTCCCATGCCGAACACAGAAGTTAAGCTTCTTAGCGCCGAAGGTAGTGAGGGGTTTCCCCTTGTGAGACTAGGACGTTGCCACGCATAGTTTTTATTCCGCAATAGCTCAGTTGGTAGTAGCGCGTGACTGTTAATCACGATGTCGCAGGTTCGAGTCCTGCTTGCGGAGTCTTGATTAAGTATATCGTTAATCTAGAAAACTGCACTAATCATTAATGAATTAGTGATTAGTTATTTGTTGTGTTTTCATTATGGAGGTTTAGCTCAGTTGGGAGAGCATCTGCCTTACAAGCAGAGGGTCAGCGGTTCGAGCCCGTTAACCTCCACCATGAGTCATTAGCTCAGTTGGTAGAGCATCTGACTTTTAATCAGAGGGTCGCAGGTTCGAATCCTGCATGACTCATAAGTAGGTTAATTACTTACTTATGTTATTACATAAGCCGGCTTAGCTCAGTTGGTAGAGCATCTGATTTGTAATCAGAGGGTCGAGGGTTCAAATCCTTTAGCCGGCACCATTTGCGGAAATAGCTCAGTGGTAGAGCACCACCTTGCCAAGGTGGGGGTCGCGGGTTCGAACCCCGTTTTCCGCTTTCTAGTTTTGCTAGAAACAATAACTTGTTCATTAAAGCCGGGGTGGCGGAACAGGTAGACGCACAGGACTTAAAATCCTGCGGGTAGTGATATCCGTGCCGGTTCGATTCCGGCCCTCGGCACCATTTATTTTGTACCCATAGCTCAATTGGATAGAGTACTTGACTACGAATCAAGCGGTTGCAGGTTCGACTCCTGCTGGGTACATCTCTTTTATAGAGTGTTACAGAGTATACGGGAATTAGCTCAGCTTGGTAGAGCACTTGGTTTGGGACCAAGGGGTCGCAGGTTCGAATCCTGTATTCCCGATTTCTTTCTAGGGGCCTTAGCTCAGCTGGGAGAGCGCCTGCCTTGCACGCAGGAGGTCAGCGGTTCGATCCCGCTAGGCTCCATTGTAACAACCTTTCTTAATTTAATTATGGCGGTGTAGCTCAGATGGCTAGAGCGTCCGGTTCATACCCGGGAGGTCGTGGGTTCGATCCCCTCCGCCGCTACTTTTAATACTTACCTAAGTCATGGAGGATTACCCAAGTCCGGCTGAAGGGAACGGTCTTGAAAACCGTCAGGTGTGTAAAAGCACGCAAGGGTTCGAATCCCTTATCCTCCTTAACTCACTTTTTGTGGGTAGAAACATTTATATTATCGCGGGGTGGAGCAGTTGGCAGCTCGTCGGGCTCATAACCCGAAGGTCACAGGTTCAAGTCCTGTCCCCGCAATATATTGCTCTATAAGCAATAGAAAATAGCAACAAAGGTCTCGTGGTGTAGGGGTTAACATGTCTGCCTGTCACGCAGAAGATCGCGGGTTCGATTCCCGTCGAGACCGTTTATGCGGGTGTAGTTTAGTGGTAAAACCTCAGCCTTCCAAGCTGATGATGGGAGTTCGATTCTCCTCACCCGCTTTTTTTATGGGCCTATAGCTCAGCTGGTTAGAGCGCACGCCTGATAAGCGTGAGGTCGATGGTTCGAGTCCATTTAGGCCCATTGCATAAACATAAATTTAAGTAAACTTTTTCGTTGATTGGGGAAGTACTCAAGTGGCTGAAGAGGCGCCCCTGCTAAGGGTGTAGGTCGCTAACGCGGCGCGAGGGTTCAAATCCCTCCTTCTCCGTTTTATGTTCATTGTAATTTATTTATCATACTGGCCCGTTGGTCAAGCGGTTAAGACACCGCCCTTTCACGGCGGTAACACGGGTTCGAATCCCGTACGGGTCATTTATTTGCAACAACCTTATCTTTGGAGGTTTAGCTCAGTTGGGAGAGCATCTGCCTTACAAGCAGAGGGTCAGCGGTTCGAGCCCGTTAACCTCCATTGGTTCCAGAATACATAAACGAAAACTTCTAAGTTGGCTCGGTAGCTCAGTTGGTAGAGCACTTGATTGAAGCTCAAGGTGTCGGCGGTTCGATTCCGTCCCGAGCCATTGTTGGAGGGGTAGCGAAGTGGCTAAACGCGGCGGACTGTAAATCCGCTCCTTCGGGTTCGGCAGTTCGAATCTGCCCCCCTCCATTTTTTATTTTATTATGGCGATTGTGGTGAAGTGGTTAACACACCGGCTTGTGGCGCCGGCATTCGTGGGTTCGATCCCCATCAGTCGCCCCTTTAATGGGCTATAGCCAAGCGGTAAGGCAAGGGACTTTGACTCCCTCATGCGCTGGTTCGAATCCAGCTAGCCCAGTTTTTTAATATATTTTGGCGGTATAGCCAAGTGGTAAGGCAGAGGTCTGCAAAACCTTCATCACCGGTTCAAATCCGGTTACCGCCTTGTTTTATAAGTGATAAAATTTGTAGGCAAAACACATGCCGGCGTGGCGGAATTGGTAGACGCGCTGGACTCAAAATCCAGTGCCCGTTGAGGGCGTGCCGGTTCGATTCCGGCCGCCGGTATTAAACACAACGATAGACTTTAATACGTACTTCAAACTAACAACTTGTTCAGTTTGAAGTACGTATTTTTTTTACCTAAAATTAAATAAGTCTCCCCATAGAAAAAGAGGTTCTATAATAAATACGGTTGATGGATAATTTTTCCACCAACCGTATTTTTTCGTATGTAATGAAAAAAGAACGTATCTCCGATATAATTTAATCGCCAAACCAAATTAAAGGAGATACGTCCATATGCAACAGTTTATCGCAAATACACTGCAATTAAAAGACAAAAATATTTATTTTGATGGAGAAACCGTTGAAGAAAAGATGTATAAAGGTCGACGCTCGTTGTTTTATCATGCTCAGTTATCCTATATTCCAGAAAGATGTCCTGAATGTGGGACTAAAAACGAGCACTATTCTATTGTAAAAAATGGCACTAGAACATCGCGTCTAACGCTAATGCATGTGTCTGGCCTACCGGCCTACTTAATGTTAAAGAAACAACGTTTCTTCTGTAAAAAATGCCTCTCTGCTTTTACTGCTCAAACAGCTATTGTCGATCAAGACTGCTTTGTCTCTACTCGTGTCAAACAACACATCGCCGATCAAGCAACGAAAATAAAATCTGTGAAAATGATTGCTGAAGAACATTCGGTATCTTGGAATACGGTGCATCGCGTCATCATTCAAACGGCTGAAAAACTAAAAATTCGACCGGTTTCTTCTTTGCCGGATCACCTCAGTTTTGATGAATTTAAAAGTGTCAACTCGGTTAAATTTTCGATGAGTTTTATTTATTGTGATGCGCTGACCCATAGGGTTGTAGATGTTGTAGCGAATAGACAAAAAGGTGAGTTATTGCGTTATTTCCAACGGTTCTCATTACCTGTCCGAAAAAAAGTAAAGACGGTAACGATTGATATGTACGAACCTTACATCCAATTAATTCCGGCTCTCTTTCCCAATGCAGCGATTATTTTTGATCGCTTTCATATCGTTCAGGCTTTAAACAGAGAGCTAAATAAATGCAGAGTAACCGTCATGAATGAATACCGCTATAAAGATGGCCGTCTTTATAATAAATATAAAAGATACTGGAAACTGCCTTTAAAATCTGAAACCCTGTTAACTTCTTCCAAGTATGCTAAGTTTAAGCTTTTCGATTACTTAACTAATACGCAATCTATTGTGGATTACTTAATGTCGTTCAATGAAACTTTAAAAGAAACATATACTGTGATTCAAAATCTGCGTTACGCTTTAACAAATAATCAGTGGGAACACTTTACATATGTTCTCAACCAAGCAAAAATCAAACCCATTTCAAGAGGATTGCAACGGGTACTCAGAACGTTGAGAAAACACCTCAAACTTGTCCAGAATACGTTTAAATACCCCCATTTAACAAATGGTCCTATCGAAGGAATCAATAATAAAATTAAAGTCCTAAAACGAACGGCGTTCGGTTACCGAAATTACACCAACTTCCGTAATCGGATTTTATTAATGACGCGCTTATATTTACCGGAGAAAGAAAAACAGACTAAGCAAGTTGCCTAGTCTGTGTAAAATTTTCTCATCAACCCTATTTGACGAAGAACCGAAAAAGAAAACGTAGCGGTTTGGGTAGGGGAGTAAGCGGAAGAAAAGATATACGAATAGTTGAGCTGTGTGTTTCAAAATAGAGCCATCTCTAGTAAAATAAAAGAAAACCAACAGGTAACAGAACAGTCATCCAAAAGTATGATGCTGTAGAAGGAGCACACTCATGAATCCATTTTTTAAATTTGTTCTCAAATTGATGTCTTCTCCAAAAATCAATATGCAAGAAGATTATCAGTTTGTCCGCAAGATGCAGCAGCTTTTTTCAAAAGGACCGAAAAAAGGATACATTATTTTGGATCACAAAATTTATTCTAAAAATCACTCGCATGACATACCCGTAAGAGTTTTTCATCCGAAAGAAAAGCGTCATGAAGATGTACTGGTTTTTGTTCATGGCGGAGGTTGGGTAACGGGGAATATTGATACCTACACGACCACTTGCATCAATATGGCTGAATTGACTGGCAGGGTAGTTTACTCAGTCAATTATCGTCTGGCTCCGGAACATCCTTACCCAGCAGGGCTGGAAGATTGTTACCAAGTCATAGATGTCTTATTGAACCATTTGGAATTAACACGGTTAGCGGATGCTTCCAAATTAACGTTGATAGGAGATTCAGCTGGTGCCAATCTCATTGCGGCAGTTTCTTTGAAATTGCGTGATGAAGGAAAAATCGTACCTGCCAAACAGATTTTATTGTATCCCGTCACTTATTGGGATCATACAGAAAATTCGCCTTTCGAGTCTATACGAACAAATGGGTATGATTATGGATTAACTGCTAAAAAAATGCAAGAATATATGGAACTCTATTCACCTGATTTGGAAATCAGACAAAGTGCATATATCTCTCCTTTGATGGCATTTGATTTAAGCCGTCAGCCGGATACACTGATCATTACGGCTGAGTTTGACCCTTTACGAGATGAAGGGGAAGCCTATGGTGAGAAGCTTCAAAGCGCAGGGAATCATGTGGTTATCCATCGGATCAAAGAAATAGTCCACGGGTTCATCACGTATCCTACATTTGTTGAACCGGTAGTGGAAGCTTATGAAGTGATCAATGCATTTTTGGATAGAGAATAGGAATACCGCTTAATGGGGGTGAAACAGGTGAAACAAAAGGAACAACCGAAACAAAAAGAATGGGTACGCTTAGATAATGCATCGAATATTTTTTTGGCTGCGATGTCGACGACCGATACCAAAGTATTCCGTTTGAGTGCGGAAATGCAGGATAAAATAGATCCAATCAGTTTGCAGAAAGCCTTAGAGCAGACCTATGCGCAGTATAAGTTGTACCACAGTGTGTTGCGAAGAGGGATTTTTTGGTATTATTTGCAGCATACAGAAATCATCCCCAAAGTGGCACTGGAAGTTTTAGCACCATGTTCGCAATTGTATCACTTTGACCAAAAAGAGTTGTTGTTTCGAGTGATTTATAATCAAAACCGGGTCCACTTAGAAGTATTTCATGTATTGAGCGATGGAACAGGGGCTTTATGGTTTTTTGAAGACTTGATCAAGGAATATATTTTATTGCGTTATCCTGAATCGTTGGATGTAATAAAGAAAGAGCAAATAGAAGCTAAAGTTCATCATTTGGAAGACAGTTTCGTAACGTACTTCCGTCACAATGGACAACAAACCTTTACGGAGTCTGCACAGTCTGCGCTGCGCAATTTTGCCAGGACCAGCAAAAGAGCAGCTTTTAAATATGGGGAAAAATTCGGTCGTGCTTTACTGAAAGATCGAACTGTCCCTACAAAAAAACGACGAGTTTACCGTATCAAAGGAGAAAAAACAGCTGATAACCGGACAAAGGTGATCGAACTGGAAATGCCGGTAAAAAAAATATTGCATTTAGCGCATCAAGAAGAAGCTACCTTGACCATTTACTTGATTGCCCTATTTTTTGAATCCATTCGAAAATCCAAGTCAGATTTTCAGATAAGAGACACTATAGCTATTTCTGTGCCGGTCAATCTGCGGCAATTTTACCCATCCAATTCAGCCCGCAACTTTTTTAGTACCGTAAAATTAGAATACACGTACACCCAAGAACGTGATCCCCAACTAAAAGAAATTTGTGTATCGTTGGCCAAGCAAATGAGCCAGCAGTTAAGCAAGGAAAGCTTAGAGAGAAGACTGAGTCGATTGATTTCGTATGAATACAATCCAATAAATCGCGTGATACCGAGACCGATAAAAGATGGGGTATTAAAGATCATCAATTACTCCAATAACCGAAACTTGACTGTAGCGATGTCCAACTTAGGCAGAGTGGCATTTCCTCAATCGATTGATGGATATGTCAACAGACTTTATTTTCATACCTCTGCTGTCAGACCTCAGTTTTCGGTTATTAGCCATGGGGATCAGTTGACCATTTCATTTACTTCCCCATTCATTGATACGGATATCCAACAACAATTTGTCAGAGAACTGACCTCTGCCGGGGTAGAAGTAACGCTGGCTGCAAATAAAACACAAGCGGATGAATTAAGGGGGGACTTTTGATGAAGCGTTGTACGCATTGTCAAGTGAGCGTCAAAGGAGATTGGGATCGATGTCCTTTATGCCATCAAGAACTGGAAGCAGACAGCAAAGTGGATTCTATGAGTCCTTATCCGGACGTCCTTTTACGATTTGATAAGAAGAAAGTCATTCAACGATTGATGCTGCTGTCATTACTGATTATTCTAGTGGTATTCACACTGGGGCTGTTCTTTCCTAGTCCGTTAGGTCCGCTGCGAATTTCTTTGTTTGGCATCATGAGTCTGTGGCTCGTTGCATTGATCATCATTCGCAAACGGCGAAATATTGCTAAAGGAATTGTTTACTTGATCGTTTCGACGTCTCTCTTGTGTGTGTATTTAGATTACATGGCAGGTTGGAGTGCGTGGTCAACAACGTATGCAATCCCGATCATTTGTATCAGTGCTTTCATAGCGATGTTCATAGCGGTCAGGATTGTTCACTTAAAAGTCGGGGACTATATCTTGTATCTTTTAACGGCTACGCTGCTCGGATTTCTGCCGGCAACTTTCTTGTTTTTCAATTGGACTACATGGGCTTTTCCCGCACAACTGTCTCTATTGATGAGTATGTTGATGTTTGCTTGGATTATATGGAGACACGGAAAAGATATCTTAACAGAATTGCAAAAACGCGCGCAAATTTAAAAGCCGACTGCAAAAGAATACCGCTGACGACTGTCAGCGGTATTTTTTCATGGTGTCAACCAAGCGTTGCAAGGCTTCCATCAAGACATTGGTGGGAACGGCAAGGTTTAACCGTTCGAACCCATTGCCTTCCGCCCCAAAAATGTACCCTTCATCTCCAAAGACTAGAGCTTCTTCATGCATAATGCGCTCCAATTCTGCTGCTGAAAGGCCGAAAGCATTAAAATCCAGCCATTGTAAAAAGGTGCCTTCTAAGTCGAAAACAGTTACTTCAGGTAATTCTTGATGTAAAAAGGCTTTTAATTTTTGATGATTCGTCCAGATCAATTCTTTAAACTCAATCAACCAAGGCTCTCCTACAGTATAGGCTAGTTCAGTGGCTTTCAAACCGACGACATTAGTGCCGCTGTCTAGACCGACCATTTCCATATCTTCCAAGAATCGTTTTCTTAACTGCTCATCTGAAATGATGATGTTAGAATTTTTCAATCCTGCGAGATTAAAGGATTTGCTGACAGCTGTGGCAGTAATACAGATAGAAGCTGCTTCTTTTGTGACCGTCGCCATAGGAACAAAAGTGTGTCCAGGCATAGCTAAGTCATGATGAATTTCATCAGCTAAGATGATCACATCGTTCGCTTTACAGATTTCTATTACTTTTGCTAATTCTTCTGTTGTCCATACTCTGCCTACAGGATTGTGCGGATTGGAAAACAACAGCAACTTATTTTTAGGATCTTTCGATTTTTCTTCCAAGTCAGAAAAATCAATTTCATAACGAGTTCCTTTTTGAATCAATGAACTTTTAACGATCGTACGTTTTGTTTTTTCGATGGAAGAATAAAAAGGGTAGTATACAGGTGATAAGACTAATACACCATCTTGAGGAGCTGTATAAGCTCTAATAGCAGAATAAAAAGAAGTCACGACCCCAGGAATAGTGATGATCCAGTCTTTTTTGATGGACCATCCGTGCTGTTTTTTCATCCAGTTGATCACTGCGCTATAATATTCTTCGGTAGGCAAATCGTACCCTAAAACAGCAGTATCGAGATAATTTTTTAGCCCTTGAATGATTTCCGGAGCCAACTTCATGTCGACATCCGCAACAGATAATGGATAGATCGTGTCATCCAGAGAAGGATTCCAATGGTTCATCTGGATCCATTTTGCAGAACCAGTTTGTTTTCGATTGATCGGTGTTGTAAAATCATACGTCATTAACAATACCCTCCTAAAACTCCAAATTATCTTCTTCATGCTCATTCTAACATACAAACTAAATTCCTAAGAATAGAAACCCGGCTCTCTCAATCGTATAAGAAAATGAAGAAAGACAGCTTATTTTTTCGATAGAAAGGAGACAAGTTTTCCGGTAAATGTTAAAATGGAATGAAAGATTAGTGAAAGCAAACTTATTTTATTGAACAGGGAGAGATTGGATGACTGAAAAGGGATTACAAGAACGATCTTTAGTACCAGAAGCTTTAACGTGGGATGTATCTGCGATTTACAGTTCACGGGCTGAATTTGATGCAGCAGTGGAAGAGATAAAAGCAGCTGTAGAAAAATTTGCGGAGAAGTTTGAGGGGAAACTATCAACCGCAGAAACCATTAAAGAAGCAATCAAAGAGTATGAAGCCATTTTACAAGTAGAGATGTGGTTGAATTATTACGCTTACTTACCTGTTTCTGCGGATATCTCCGATCCTAAGAATATGGAATTGTACCGATGGATCGGAAACTTGATCGCTGAATGGAGCGGGACATTGAGCTTCTTCCATTCTGAATTGGTCGAAAGTGAAGCGGAGATATTGGACCAAGTAGCAAATGAGGAACCTGATTATGCTGTTTTCATTCAAAAAATCAAAGATGAAAAAGCAATCCACTTAGATTCAGCCGTTGAAAAAGCTTTAGCGCAGCTAGATCCTGTTTTAAGTGCTCCGCAATCGATCTTCGAGCAGATCCGCTCTTCAGATATGGATTTCGGAACATTTACGGCAGAGGGAAAAGAATATCCGCTTAGTTTCGTATTGTATGAAGAATATTACATGTACCATCCGGATACGGCTGTTCGCCGGGCTGCATTTGACAAATTCTCCACAGTATTGGGACAATACCAAAACGTGATGGCTGAAACGTACTACACTCAATTGCAAAAAGAAAAAACGATAGCGACAATGCGCGGGTTTGACTCGATTTTTGACTACTTATTATACAATCAACAAGTCGAACGTGAAATGTATGATCGTCAAATAGATGTGATCATGAAAGACTTAGCACCCGTGATGCAGAAATACATCACTCATGTCAAAGAGGAAAATGGATTAGATAAAATGACGTATGCAGATATCAAGATCGATTTAGATCATGAATTTGCGCCTACCGTTTCCGTTGAAGAATCAAAAGATCTTGTACAAAAGGCTCTTTCGACTTTAGGAACGGATTATGTAGATATGATCATGAGAGCTTATCCAGAACGCTGGGTCGATTTTGCTCAAAATAAAGGGAAGCGCTCAGGCGCGTTTTGCGCAACGGTTTACGGTAAGCATCCATATATCTTGATGTCTTGGACCGATCAACTGACAGATGTGTACACGCTGCTTCATGAACTTGGGCATGCCGGTCAAGGTGTGTTGTCAGGCGCGAACAACTCTATTTTATCGGCTCGGATGTCGTTGTACATGATTGAAGCTCCATCGACTTTCAATGAATTGTTGTTGACGGACTCATTAAAAGAAAGCAGCACAGACCCAAGAATGGAACGTTTCGCATTGACTCGAATGATTTCTAAAACGTATTTCCACAATTACATCACTCATTTATTGGAGGCAGCTTATCAACGAGAAGTCTATAAGCTGATAGATGCTGGACAAGGATTTGATGCTGGCAAATTAAGCGAATTGAAACGTGCCGTTTTAGAAGAGTTCTGGGGCGAAGCAGTAGAAATTAATGACGGTGCCGAGTTGACATGGATGCGTCAAATCCATTATTATATGGGACTGTACTCGTATACTTATTCTGCCGGTTTGACGATTGCTACTCAAGCATTCTTGCGAGTAAAAGAAGAAGGCCAATCCGCAGTAGACGATTGGTTGAAATTCTTAGCTTTAGGCGGTCAATTGAAACCAGCCGAGGCAACTAAAGTAGCAGGAGTAGATATTACTACTACAAAAGCGTTGGATGACACGATCCGCTATTTAAATGAAAGTGTCGATCGGATCATTGCGTTGACAAATGAAATGAATTAAGTTCGGAGGATGACAGGTGATTGACTTAAACAAGTTGGTTGCAGGAAAGCAGCTTACTGAGTTAGACGAGAAGATACTGCATTATGTGATCGATAATATGGATACGGTTTTGCAAATGGGTGTCAGAGAAATTGCACGGGTGAACTTTACTTCCCCGGCATCTATTATTCGGCTGTCGAAAAAATTGGGTTACACAGGCTTTGTAGATATGTATTATCATTTGCTGCCTAAAGTGTCTCATACACAGCAGCCATCAGAAAAAAGTCCCGAAGACATTTTCAAATTCGATTTGGATGATATTTTTCAATACAACTCGAGAGAAAGTGTAGACCGTTTTATTCAGAAAGTCTTAAATCTCAAACAACAATATATTTTTATTTATGCAACAGGTTTTTCTGCGATCGCAGGAGAGTATTTGTATAAGAAATTATTGGTATTGGGCAAGAAAACGATTTTTGCTTCCGGGACGGATTCAATAGGGGTATTTGAAAACAACTTGGAAGACATTGGTGCTTTTGTAGTCATTTCCAAATCAGGAGAGACTCAGCAAGTCATCGACAAGTTAACATCTGCTAAGGAACAGGGCATCTGCACAGTCTCCTTTACGAAAAATGAACCTAATCGAGTAGCAGAATTGTCTGATATCCATTTCAAAATTTATGACCGAAATGAATTGGATGATCGAAACATGCTGCCTAATACATTTTTCCCTAGTTTACTGATGATGTTTGAATATTTGTTTAAAGCTTATTTAGATGAAAAAAACACCGTGCAAGATAAATAAAAGCGAAACGTGTTTCTGTTTTAGGAAACACGTTTTTTTGTGGTCGTTTTACCTGTACAAGAAAGGGGTTTCATCATAAGATAAGGACAGCAAGAAAAGAGATAAGGAGGAAGAAGAGACATGAAAGAAAAAATGATGGATGGGCTGCAGCGATTTTCCAAAGCTATGTTTATTCCTGTACTGATATTACCGATCGCAGGGATTTTGATCGCTTTAGGAAACGTGTTTACCAATCAGCGGTTAATTGAAACCGTTCCCTTTATGGATAATCCAATCACCACAGGTTTTGGCACTATTTTATCTGGATCATTAGTATCCATTTTAAGCAACTTAGGATTGATTTTCTGTGTGGGGTTAACGGTTGGTTTAGCGAAGAAAAAGAAAGCTGAAGCAGGGTTTACAGCTGTCTTAGGTTATTTAGTATTTATCAATGCAATGAATAAATTTATGGAATTATCTGGATTATTGATTGAAGCAGAATCTTTGCAAGGAACGGGGCAAGCATCTGTTCTAGGCGTTCAAGTCTTAGATATGGGTGTATTCTTGGGAATCTTGTTGGGTGTCGTCACAGCAATGGTCCACAATAAATACGTAGACAAAGAATTCAATAATGCATTTCAAATTTACGGCGGATCACGTTTTGTATTTATTGTTTTGATCCCAGTCGTTGTGTTATTAGCCATTGCCTTTACTTATATTTGGCCATTTTTCCAAATGGGTATCAACAACTTGGGAGTCTTGATCAATCAAAGCGGCAATTTTGGATTATTCTTATATGGTATGTTGGAAAGATTATTAATTCCTACTGGATTACACCATTTAGTGTACACACCGTTCTTATACTCTTCATTAGGAGGAGTTCAAGAAGTTGGGGGCCAAATTTTCGAAGGAGCTAGAAACATTTACTTTGCTGAAATAGCGGATCCGAATGTAGCCGTTCTTTCTCCAAGTGTTATCTGGGATGCACGTGGAATCTCTAAAATGTTCGGTTTGATCGGTGCATGTTTGGCAATGTACCAAACAGCAAGTCCAGAGAAAAAACAACAAGCGAAAGCTATCTTGATTCCAGCAGCGGTAACATCTTTTATCGCCGGAGTTACAGAACCAATTGAATTTTCGTTCATGTTCATTGCGCCGATTTTGTTCGTTGTGCATTCAGTATTGAGCGGATTGAGTATGGTCGTCTTAAACTTATTCAACGTTCGAGCAATCGGACCAAATGGTTTTATTGACTTTATTTTATACAACATTCCTCTTGGACAAGAAAAAACCAACTGGATCATGTATATTGTTGTCGGATTAATGTTCTTTGCGATTTACTACTTTACATTCCGTCTATTGATCACCAAATTGAATTTGAAAACCATTGGACGTGAAGATGATGGTCAAGAAACAAAATTGTATTCAAAACAAGATTACAAAGAAAGCAAAGGATCAAAAGATGTTGCAACACAAACAGGAACAAAAGATACTGGCTTAGCCAGCACGATCGTCGGAGCGTTAGGCGGAGCAGATAATATTCAATCAGTCACAAACTGCTATACACGATTAAGATTAGTCTTAGAAGAACCTGATAAAGTTGATGAGTCTGTTTTGAAAAATGAAACAGGTGCTAATGGAATCATCGTCAAAGGACAAAATGTTCATGTAGTGTACGGATTGCAAGTAGAAAGTGTTCGAAAAGCAGTAGACAAGTATCTAGGTATTGCTGAAGAAGAATAAAACAAACAGAAGGAGTTTTTTAAATGAAGAAGTTTTCAATTGTTATTGCCGGTGGAGGAAGTACTTTTACTCCAGGAATCGTAATGATGTTATTAGACAATATGGACCGTTTCCCGATTAGAGAATTGAAACTCTACGATAATGATGGAGAGAGACAAGGGATTTTAGGAGATGCATTAGAAATTCTCTTGAAAGAACAAGCTCCAGAAGTGAAGTTTTCACACACCACAGACCCAGAAACTGCTTTTACAGACGTAGACTTTGTTATGGCGCACATTCGTGTTGGAAAATACGCTATGCGTGAACAAGATGAAAAAATTCCTTTAAAATATGGAGTCGTTGGTCAAGAAACTTGCGGACCAGGTGGAATTGCCTATGGAATGCGCAGCATTACAGGAATGATGGAGATTATCGACTACATGGAGAAATACTCTCCGGATGCTTGGATGTTGAACTACTCAAATCCAGCAGCTATTGTAGCAGAAGCGTGCCGCGTGATGCGTCCGAATTCAAAAGTCTTAAACATTTGCGATATGCCTGTAGGAACACTAAGAAGAATGTCTCAAATCGTAGGAAAAACTCCAGACGAATTAGAAGTTCGCTACTTTGGTTTAAACCACTTTGGATGGTGGACAAGCGTAAAAGACAAAGAAACTGGCCACGAATATTTAGATGAAATCAAAGAGTACGTTGCTGAAAACGGCTATTTAACACAAGTAGAAGTAGATACGCAACATATGGACGAGAGCTGGCAAGCAACGCATAAAAAAGCCAAAGATCTATTAGCAATCGAACCGCGTTTCTTACCAAATACGTATTTGAAATACTACTTCTACCCAGATTACGAAGTATCTCAGTCCAATCCTGAATTTACTCGTGCCAACGAAGTTATGGCTGGTCGTGAAAAAGAAGTCTTTACAGCAGCTAGAGGCATTATCGAAAAAGGAACAGCTGAAAACAGCGGCTTCCACATTGATAGTCACGCATCATTTATCGTTGACTTAGCTCGTGCGATTGCGTTCAACACACATGAACGGATGTTGCTGATCGTTGAAAACAATGGAGCTATCGCCAACTTTGATGACGATGCAATGGTAGAAGTACCGTGTATCGTGGGCAGTGATGGTCCAGAACCATTAGCTCAAGGAAAAATTCCTAATTTTGAAAGAGCGTTGATGCTGCAACAAGTTACAGCAGAAAAAATGGTTGTTGAAGCGTATATCGAAGGAAGCTACCAAAAATTATGGCAAGCATTAAGTCTATCTAAGATCGTTCCAAATGCCGAAGTGGCTAAGAACTTGTTAGATGATTTGATTGAAGCCAACAAAGGATACTGGCCAGAATTAAGCTAAGCAAAAATAATGAAAGCGGCGAGAAAAGTTTAGTTCCTTTTCTCGTTCTTTTTGTTTAAAATAAAAAAGAAAACCTTTAGGAGTGAACAGCAGAATGGAAATCGGTTTGATCGGATTAGGTAAAATGGGTCATCAATTAGCATTAAATTTGTTGGATAAAGGTCATAAAGTTACAGGGTACGACGTTATGGAACCAGCAAGAGAGGCAGCAGTTGGTGCTGGAATTGAAGTAGCAGAAAGTGTTGAAGGATTAGTCTCTGGTTTTACTGGACGAAGAGTCATTTGGATGATGGTCCCGGCAGGAGAGCCGTTAGAAACATTATTGCATGAGTTATTAGGATTGCTAGATGAAGGAGATATCATGATTGATGGCGGCAACTCTAACTACAAAGATTCTATCCATCATGCGGAGCTTGCGGCAGAAAAAGGTCTTTATTTCATGGACTTAGGGACGTCTGGCGGGACAAGCGGAGCTAGAGAAGGCGCTTGTATGATGATTGGTGGAAACGAAGAAGCGTTTCGTTACATTGAGCCTGTCATAGAAGAAATTTGTGTCAAAGACGGGTACTTATATACTGGCAAATCAGGCAGCGGACACTTTTTGAAAATGGTCCATAATGGTGTAGAATATGGTATGATGCAAGCAATGGGCGAGGGATTTGAACTCGTTGAAAAAAGCGGTTTTGATTATGATAATGCTGAGGTTGCAAAAGTATGGAACAACGGTTCTGTAATCCGCAGCTGGTTAATGGAATTAGCTGAACAAGCTTTCCAAAAAGATGGACATTTAGATGAAATGACCGGGATGATGCAATCTTCAGGAGAAGGTCAATGGACTGTTGAAACCGGTTTAGAATTAAAAGTTCCGACGCCTGTTATTTCGATGTCTTTGATGATGAGATACCGTTCTTTACAAGAAGATACATATGCTGGAAAAGTTGTTTCAGCACTACGAAATGAATTTGGCGGACATGGGGTAATCAAAAAGTAAGAAGGAAGTGTAGCAGTGAGTCAATATGTTATTGGGGTAGATATTGGGACAACGAGTACAAAAGCGGTTCTTTTTCAAACAGATGGCACCGTTATGAGTTCAGCTTACGATTACTATCCTTTGATCAAAGAAAAACCAGCATTTGCTGAACAAGAACTAACGGATATCTATCAAGCCGTAGTAAAAACCATCAAAACAGTGGTGACTCAAACAAGCACGCTTGCAGAAGAAATTGCAGCGGTTAGTTTTTCGAGTGCTATGCACAGTCTGATTTTGATAGATCAGGAAGACCAGCCGTTGACAAGGAGCATTACATGGGCGGACAATCGTGCTCACCAATGCGCGGAACGGATAAAAGCTACCACCGGGACAGAAATCTATCAACGTACCGGAACACCGATCCATCCGATGTCGCCTTTGTGCAAGATCAGCTGGTTCAAAGAAGAAGAACCGGAACTGTTCCGTCAAACGAAAAAATTCATTGGTGTAAAAGAGTATGTTTTCCATCAATTATTCGGTGAATATGCTGTCGATTATTCAGTAGCTTCAAGTACTGGTTTATTCAACATCCATACTTTAAATTGGGATGAATTGGCTCTTCAAGAAGCCGGTATAACGATCAATCAATTGCCAATTGCCTACAGTCCGACAAAGCAGTTGAGCGGATTGAAAATGGACGTTGCCGCAGAGTTGGGCTTGCTTCCAACGACTCCATTTGTTTTAGGCGGAAGTGACGGGTGTTTATCTAATTTAGGAGTAGGCGCTGTCGATTCAAAAAGCGTCGCTATTACAATCGGGACCAGTGCAGCAGTGCGGATGGTGACGAACAAACCTTATTTGGATGAGGATCAGAGAACATTTTGTTATGTACTAGATGAAAACCATTACGTCGTTGGTGGAGCCATTAATAATGGCGGTGTCATCATGGACTGGGCAAAAAAACAATTTTTCCATGCGGAGAGCGCATTTGGAAAACTAGAAGAATACAGCAAAATGATGGAATTGATCAACACGGTTCCTACTGGTTCAGAAGGATTGCTGTTCCATCCGTATTTAAACGGCGAACGGGCTCCTTTGTGGCAAGGAGAGGCAAGAGGTTCGTTCTTCGGGCTGCATTTGATGCACGAAAACAAGCATATGCTGAGAGCTGTTTTGGAAGGAATCTGTTTAAACATTTATGATGTGCTGTGCGAGATCATCGAGCAGGCAGGAAAACCAGATAAGATTATTGCAACCGGGGGATTTTCTCAATCTGAAGTGTGGCGCCAATTATTAACGGACGTGGTCCAACAAGAAATGTACGTTCCGGAAAGTTTTGAAAGTTCATGTTTAGGAGCAAGCGTGATCGCACTGAAGAGTGTAGGCTTGGTTGACGACATCCATGCCATCAAAGAGATGATCGGTGCAGAACACAGACACTATCCAAATCCTCAAAATAGTGCTGTGTACCAAGAAATATTCCCGTTTTACCGAAAATTGAGCAGACAATTCTCAGGGAACTTTGATGAATTGAGCCAACTGCAACAAAAGATCACTCCAAAAAATAGGGTCTTAAAATAAAAAAGATTAAGCTTCTTGAGCAGCAGTTGAATGCTTGAGAAGCTTAATTTGTTTTATCTTATTTAATTTAAACTGTAGTAAAGGGGAAAGATGAACATGGATGTTACCGAGTATCTAGATAAAAATATTCCTGGGCTTCAATTGATACCTTCTATCTATAAACAATGGCCTATAGGTATACACTTTCTACTTGGTGAAGGCATTTATCAATTTGATGAGAAAGGTAAGCTTCGTTTAAAACGATTTGAAAAAGCCTATCAGCAAGCGTGGACAATTTTCAACGAGCTGTTTGATCAAGAGGATGACTTAATCCTTGTCACGAATGTTTATCTTCAAAAACAACAACAAATTCAGAAAGTAAAAGTTTATCAACCAAATTTGAGAGACAAAAATAACTTGAACAAATTGAATGTTGAAACGCATCCTTATCCTTTTGATCCAGATGAAAAGGAAGGTTATGAGATGCAACGCTTTTCCTTGCATTGCCAAGTAAAGGACGTGCGGGTAGAGCATATACTTAAAGCTGCGATTAATGAAGATTTTCCTCCGTTGAAACCTAGGTTCGCAAGGAATGGGGCTGATTACCCAGATGTTTTCTTTGTAAATGCAACGAGAGATATTATTTTGTTTATATATGATGACAGAGGGTGCGAAGTGATAGCGAATAAAGCTGATAAATTACAGCCTCTTTATCAAAAATATGCTCATTGGGTAGATGATTTCGAAAAAGAGCAAATAGCTAAAAATTTAGGGTTACCCCCAGATAATGATTTTTCCAAAAGCTAATATACCAATGTCCTATGCAACGTAGTAACAGTTAGAGATTTAAAACTGCTTTTCGTTGATTACTTTATGCTTGGATAGCAGGATTACACTGATGACATTTAAAGCAATGGTTACGATAACCAGTATTGCTGATATCTGGGCTACAGTACTGGTCGTGTCCATAAGTGCAGTCCAATCTTGCAATGTAACTAAGTGATTGATATAGGAAATCTGAAACCACAGGGCAATAGAACAAGCTGTTATACTTAACAGCAATTTTGTAATTGAAAATTTAGTCGTTTCTTTTTTGAATTGGACTATAGCGAGAGCAGGAATGAACCAAGCTGCTAATCCAAAAATCAAACTGCCTATATTAAGCCAACCGTAATCAAATAGACCAAACATATTATTCTCCTTCCAGGAGCCGTTTTTATGAAATCATATCTTTAAAATGATTATACTATTCCTTTTTTCGTAATAGGGTTAAGTTTGTATTAGGATTTTGATAAGATATTAGAAAATACGGGTATTCGGATTTTATGGTGGAAAAGGGCTTATAAATCACCCTTCTCCAAATTCTTAATAAGTGTGGAAAAATCGACACCAAAGTTGTCTGTAATGTTATGATCATTCACTTCATACCAATTGAAATTATCGTGTAACATAGCTTTATTGAAAGCACTTGAATTAAATCGTGGCTTACGCCTTTTATGGAGCTTCTCATTGAAAAGGATTTTGGCTCGTAAGGCATCAAACGAGTAACCTCTACCCGTTCGCTCTACCTGCCTAATAATGCTGTTAATTGACTCCGTATAAGCGTTAGTGAGCCTTTTATCAAAGTAGTTGAATATTTCGACATGCCAGTTGTCTACGGCTCTCACGAGGTCTTTATATGCATCTTTAGAGTTACTGGACATACAACGGTGTCTCCACTGACTATAACGAAGACGACCTTCATCTGAATCAGGAGTATCCCATATCCAGTAAAACTCTTCTTTGAGTTCATAGGCTTCTTTTAAGGCAGGAAGATTACCTAACCAAGTCTCTAAGAGGAATGATTCACGTTCATTTAGATCGTGTTTACGCTTTAGAAGGATAAACCTTTCACGCATAAGGGTACGTCTTTCTTTTTGGCTCATATGAGCTTTCAAAGACTTTCTGACGTTATCTAAGGCTTGATTAGCCATTCTAACTACATGAAACTTATCTACGACCACTTTAGCGTGTGGAAGGATAGTGTTCACTGCGTCTTTGTAGGGCTTCCACATATCCATTGTGACGTACTCAATATAAGTCCTGTCACTGATTTCTGAAAGACGTTGGATGACTGTTTCCTTGTTACGGTTAGGCTTGATGTCATAAATAGTCCTGCGTTCAATATTAGTCAATACAAGCCGAGGTCTTCGGATAATATGTATCTCGTCTATCCCAAGCCACTTAGGAGTTTCAAACTGGTATTCACGTTCTTTGAGTGCCACATAGTCCTTAAAAACGTTCCTAATAGTTTTCTCGTCAACGCCAACGCTTTCTGCGACTTCTACAAAGGTCTTAGACATGGATTGCTCTTGAATAGACTTTAAAAGCCTTTTGGTCATACTACGCTTTTCATCTACAGATACTAGGCGTTCCCAGAAGGTAGATCCGCATTCACGACACTTGTATCGTCTACGGTTCAATTGTAAGCCCACTCGCTTTAAACGAATGGGCAAATCCATAATTAGTTGATTTCTTGAACTGTGTTTGTACAACTTGTCAAAACCACATTCAGGACAACGTTCAGGTGGTCCGACTGCTTCAACTTTAAACATCATATCGGTTTCATTTTCTTGTGGTGATTCTATTGTTTTAATGTCTGGTAGGGATAATAAGTCTGACATATTGTTCATCCTTTATTACTCTGCGGTGTTAAGGTATCAAATATAGATTTGATGTCGAAATCATCAGTGTTAAATTATTTTCGTGACCACAAATGCACTTAGAAAATCCCTTAAAGCATTTATATAATGGGTGATCGCAAAATAGTGTATGAAATCCTTTTGTAGACTTTGCTAAACTACTGCACACTTTAGTACAGTATTAGCTGGTTCACTTGAATAGGGAATTGTAAAAAAAGTTCCCTTAGCCTGCACAACAAGATAATTTCGAAACATCCTTATCAAAGGTAAGAGCAGCTAATTTTAATCCTTCTGCCATTGTTAAATATGGTGCAAGGCTGTCTTTTAAATCCTCGACTGTTAATCCAAACTTAACGGCTAATGTCGCCGCATATATCACATCTCCTGCATTTTCAGATACGATATGAACCCCTAGTAATTTTGAAGTTTTTGCATCGGCAACAAGCTTAAAAACGCCTGTTGTTTCACGATTTACTATTGCTCTTGGAACTGCATCTAAAGGCAATACAGATTTTTTTACTTCATAGCCTTTTTCTTTTGCTTGTTCTTCTGTTAAACCAACCGTTGCAATCGAAGGATTTGTAAAAATTACGCCAGGAACAACGGATAAATCTAATTTTTTATTTAATCCGCCAATCGCATTATCGGCAACAATTCCACCTTCATATGCTGCTACATAAACGAATTGAGGTCCTAATGTTACATCGCCTGCAGCATAAATCTTTTCATTACTTGTCCTAGCGTAGTCATTTATCAGGATTTCTTTTCGTTTTCCAACTTCAACCCCTGCGGCACTTAATTTCAAAGCATCTGTATTTGGTTTTCTTCCTGTTGCAACAAGTAACTGCTCAGATTCCACCACTTTTTTCTTACCATCTACTGTTACATGAACCTTTTTGATTTGCCCCTCTTGTTCTACACGCTCAAAAGTTGCCCCTTTTACAAGGTTAATACCTTGTTCAATTAACGCTTTTTCTACGGCTTCTGAAATTTCTTGATCATATTCTTTTAAAAGTCGCTCACGTCTTTGCATAAGCGTGACTTCTGAACCTAAATTATGAAACAATTGCCCAAGTTCCATTCCGATATATCCTGAACCAATAACCGTTAATCGTTTTGGTACCGTTTTTAATTCAAGTAATGTTGTACTTGTTAGATAATCCATTTTTTCAAGTCCTGAAATCGGCGGTAAGGAAGGAGAAACGCCCGTTGCAATTAAGAAACGCTTTGCAGAAAGTTTCTTCCCGTTAACTTCAACTGTATTTTCATCAACAAATATTGCTTCACCTTCAATTAACTCAAAGCCATATTCATCAATTAAATTGACATATTTTTGATTCCGAAGTTCGCTTACTAACTCATCTTTATGCTTTACTAAAGGAGCTAATTCCACTTTTCCAGCAGATGTTTGTAAACCTATAAATGGGTTGACTTTTGCCAAATGATTGATTTCCCCAGCTCTAAGAAGTGTTTTTGATGGCACACAACCAATATTCACACAGGTTCCCCCAACGGTTCCACGCTCAATCATAGCTACTTTTGCCCCATATTCAACCGATTTAATCGCAGCCGAAAAAGCAGCCCCGCCAGAACCAATGATAAGTAAGTCATAGTCTCCCTCATCACCTAAAACTATTTTTTCTTCAGATTGTACTTCTTCTATTTCTCCAGGCTGGTATTTTGCTTCATCAATTGCCTTTTTTGCACTTTCCACCCCAATATCATCGGGTAATTCAAATACTGCTTCACCACGACGAAAACTAGACTCAATATTTTTAGCACCTATCTTTTCAAGTGCTGATTCAACGTGTTTTTCACAACCCGCACAGGTCATTCCTTGAATGTTTACCTTAAATTTATTCATAATAAAGCCCCTTTCGTTAATCTCTCATGTTAATGTTTCTATTATTGGACACGAATGTAATTGCTTTTCATCTGGACATCGTTGTTTTAAGTCGTCTAACATAGTTTCAATTCGTTTTAAATCCTCTATTTGTTTTTGAACTTCCTTTTGTTTTTTAGAAACAAATTCGAACATATCTTGACAACGAACTTCATCTTTATCTACAACACCAAGTAATTTATAAATCTCGTTTAAAGAAAATCCAAGTTCCTGTATTCGTTTAATAAACCCAACACGCTTAACGTCATCATATGAATATATCCGATAACCAGCTTCCGTTCGGTGAGGTTCTTGTAGTAAATTTTTTCGCTCGTAATATCTAATCGTTTCTTTATTAACGCCACATTTTTCTGCAAACTCACTAATGCGATAAATCATCTTATTTCACCCCATGAATATTATAAACCGTGTACCATAGTACGCGGTCAAGTAAATTGGACTATTTTATTTTTCCCCAACGTATCACTCGTATGTGATTGATACTTTTATATAATACTATTGATTGTCCTAACATCCCACCAGAAAATCCGATTTAAACACCAGTTGTTTTTAAACTATTAAGAAAGTAATTCCACTATATATTCCGAAGACCCGAAAATACTAGCAGCAGATCTGTATATAACTGATTTGCTGCTAGAATTTGTTTTTGAGTTAGTATCCACAAAAAGTCTCAAGGCATTTTTCTATATGCTCTTTATAGACGCGTTGCGTAAGGCTGACTTCACTCTCTTTATGAACGCCTTACTCCACGCTCTTTTTAGACGCGTTGCGTAAGGCAGCTCACACAAATATAAGCCGAATTCGGCCTGTTAGGAAATACACCTAACTGGTCGAATCCTTCTTATATTTGGCAAGCTGAACGCCTTACTCCACGCTCTTTTTTTCGGTTCCGTCTAAGTCGATGATGTTTTGGATGGGTTGGACGTATTCCAAGGTACCCATGTAAGTGCCGTCGTCGTCTCTGACGGCTGTATAAGTGACCATAACGAACTCACCGCGGGCATGGAACCAAAGTGTTTCGGACTCTTTTTCTCCTGATTTGAAGTCTGCGATCAATTTTTTGACTATCGGCTGACTTTTAGGCGGATGACAATTTTCAACTTGTCGTCCAATAGCGTTTTTAGTCCGTGGGAACAGTTTTCTGCCTGTCCCTACATTAAAATATTTCACAGTATCATTCGCATCGACAAAAGACAATTCAAGGGGTAATAAGTTCAGCATCTTTTCCAATTCATTAGGTGTTAAATGCCCAACCTTAAAGTGGATATTGGCATCTTGTTCAGCAGGTTCCGTTTCTGGAATTGAAACATCTTCAAATGAAGTCCGCTCCGGTATCCATTTGGCCTCTGGTTTGACGATACAATAGCCGATTTCATCCGATTCTTCGTCAATTTTGAGCCAATCATCTTCATTGAAAATGTCACTCACCATCGGAATCAAGATTTCTTCTTCTTTAACGATCATTTCTTCTAATTCATATTTCAAAGTAGCGAACTCTTCTTTTAATTGGTCCAACTGATTGGTTTCCACAGATAGAACGACTTGTTTGAATAAGGCGCGGATATCATCGTCCACACCCCACATGACTTTAGGAGGAGCTGTGATACCATAACGTTCCATAATAGGAAACATGGAGTTTTCCTTACGTGCATAATGGTTATCGAATTGCCAAAGAATCGTCAACTGTTTCAATAATCCATCTTTGATTTCAGGCTCCGGCTCCAAGAGATACACTTCTATCAATCGTTGTATACGGTCTAAGCTGCTTTCAATCGCCAAGTTTTCTTGTTTAAGCACGTGGATCGGATGACCAGGCTTCTTAAACTCATCGGATTGATTTTCAGGGTCACTAATAGTGCCTAAAAACATAGAAGCATGGATATTGCACAATTTTTGAATATCTTCTACATTAATGCCTTCTCCTAACAATCTTCTTTCCATTACCGAGATCTCAAACGCACTGATGCCCGAAAAGTGTTCTTCAAAATCTTGTTTTACTAAATCTTTGTCTTCGCCTGCATGCAGCCGCAGCAGCAGATCTTTTAAGATAGATTGTCGTTGCTCTAATTCTAGCGCACGTTTTCCTTTATGTTGAGTTTCAGTCATTAGGCATTCTCCTCAATCGTAAAACCTTGACCTTCCAACTTAGCGATCAATTCAGGAATATCTAATCCAATTTGTTCAGCGCCTTTTTTCAATGGCATCATTCGACCGACAGAATTCAATAAGTGATCATTTTGTAAGGGGGTAAAACCCATATGAACCAGAATATTCTTTAACTCAGGGTATTGTTGGATCAATTGATAAACAGTTTCGTTCAGATTGATTTTTTTCATAGTGCTCAACCTTTCAAATTCAATTCGATTGAATGTTTGTGATATTTTTCTCAAATGGTGACTGACTCTATTGTAAAGGAGAAAAAAATGCTTTTCAATAAATAGCAGATAGAATTATTTTAAGAAATCTATGGTTTCACAAATTAGTCAACTTTGTAGACGCAACGCACTAAGTCCCTATTTGAATCACCTCATAAGCGATTCAAATAGGTGCTGTTGATAAATTTGTTCAAATGTCTGATGATGGCAATGGTTTTACAGACGGACCTTCAAACACTTCGCCTTTGTAAGAAAATCGAGAGCCATGACAAGCGCAGTCCCAAGAACGCTCGGCATCATTCCAATCTAAACTGCAGCCTAAATGGGTACAGACCGGAATGACTTTATGCAAATGTCCTTGTTCATCTCGATAAGCGCCTACTTTTTTTCCCTGGACACTGACTAAGCCGCCTTCATCCAATGCAAGATCGGACAACTTCTTATCAGGACGTTTTAATTTACCGACCACAAGTCTTTTCCCACCGATGTATTTTTCCATAAAAAAGTTTTGGTATCGACTAATTTCAATTTCTTTCGAGTAGGATCAAATAGAGAGGCATAACGATTCTTCTGACCTAAAATAGTGTCTGTTAATAACTTGGCAGCAACAGCTCCAGCAGACATGCCCCATTTATTGAATCCTGTAGCAACGAAAATCGTATCGTTTTGTTTGGTCATTTGTCCGATGTAAGGGACTTTATCTAAGGTTTGGAGATCTTGACTGGACCACATGTGAAGAGGAGATTGTCCGCCAAAGTATTTCTTGCCGAATTCTTCCAAGTCTTGATAATGAAAAATGGTTTTTTGAGAACTTTTGCCCGTTTGGTGACCTTCTCCGCCGACCAATAAGAGCGGTTCACCATCTTTTCCTTGGACAGAACGGATAGATCGAGCAGGCTGTTCGACGTTGATATACATGCCTTCAGGAATTTTGCCAGTTGCTCGAGTCACCATGGCATAAGAACGGTGGATGGAAAGGCGTGTGAAATACAATCCGTCCGCATCATTTATAGGATAATGAGTAGCCATAATAATTTTTTCACATAAAATAAGAGAGTTATTCTCTGTCAAAATCAAAGGTGTTGTTTCTTTAAGGATTTCCATTGCACGAGTGTGTTCAAAGATTGTTCCGCCTAAACGAATAATCTCGCGAACGAGTGCAGTTAGAAAAAGTACCGGATCAAATTGTGCTTGATCGTACATCACTAAAGCTTCTTTGATAGGAAAAGGCAAGTCAGAGTTTTCTTTTGTTAATTCACCATTGATCCCCAGAGTTTGGTAAGCAGCTGCCTCTCTTTCTAGTTTTCGTTTTCCATAGTGGGACTCAGCGTAAATGAAGGGGTCTTTCGTTTCGTAAGCACATTCGATACTCAACTCTTTGATCAGTTGCCGGATAAATTCCAGTCCATCTATGTTCGCGTCATAATACTGCTTGGCTTTATCTTCACCAAGCGTTTTTATGAGCTGGTCATAAATCAAACTGTGTTGAGCGGTGATTTTTGCCGTCGTATGACCGGTAACTCCGTTGATCAGTCGGCCGGCTTCGATCAATGTGACTTTTTTGCCCGCTTTTGCCAACAAATAAGCACTGATGATGCCAACAATGCCACCGCCGACAATACCGATTTCAGTTGTATGGTTTTCTTTTAAGACTGGAAACTCAGGAGTGGTTTGTTAGGCTGTCCAGAACGATTTTGGAAAAGGCAGAGAAGTTTTTATGTCATGGGAATTCATTGAATAGACCTCCTTAATAAATGGATGAAAGTAAAAAGGCAAGCAATCAATCAATACATAAAATAGTGAGGGGAAACGAGTGAAAAACAATATGTACAAGCAGATTGTAGCACTAGTCCGATCAAAATGTAATAGATAACCCTTTAAAAATATATCTGTAAAATTTAATGGAAAAGGGTTTTACTTCTAATAGTAAGTGGTATACTAGGAACCATAAATGAAAAATTTCTCATTTTATGAGAAAGCAAAGAGGGAGCAAACCACATGACACAAGAAGAACTAAAAAATCGTGCAGATGTCCCAGAGGAATTGACGTGGGACCTTACAGCTTTATATGAAACAAAAGAGGATTTTGAAGCAGCTGTTGAAGAGTTGAAAAAAACTGTAGACCAGTTTATTGCAGACTATGAAGGAAAGTTGACTGAAACGTCTATTATAGTTGAAGCCTTAAAAACCTATGAAGAGATTCAAGAAACAATGGTTTATACATACGATTATGCTTTTCTCCCAGCCACAACTGATCTGACGAATCCGGAATATGTACAGTTGTCTCGCTCAACAGATAATTTATTTGCTGAATTGGGAGCAAAGTTAGCCTTTTTTGATTCAGAATTAAAAGGAGCATCTTTAGAAACGCTGGATGAAGTAGCAACAACAGCACCACAATTTGCATCCTTTATTCGCCACATCAAGGAAGATAAAAAAATTCAGTTAGACCCAGCTGTTGAAAAAGCACTGGCACAATTGTCTCCAACACTAAATGCTCCAAGCGAAATCTATGAACAAGCTAGACTTGCCGATATGGATTTTGGCACGTTTACGGCAGATGGCAAGGAATATCCATTAAGCTTTGTGCTGTATGAAGAGTACTATATGTACCATGACGATACAGTCGTTCGCCGGGCTGCATTTGATAAGTTCTCGCAAGTTTTGAGCCAATACCAAAATACCGTTGCAGCAGCATACTACACTCAAGTACAAAAAGAAAAAACATTGGCTACCATGCACGGGTTCGAATCTGTGATCGATTATCTATTGTATGATCAAGAAGTTGACCGTGACTTATACAATCGCCAAATCGACACGATTATGACTGACCTTGCACCAGTGATGCAAAAATACATGACACATGTTAAAGAAGTGCGTGGATTGGATAAAGTAACTTATGCAGATTTGAAAATCGATTTGGATCCAGAGTATGCAGTTGAAGTATCGATTGAAAAATCAAAAGAATTGGTGGAAGATTCGATCACTGTCTTAGGAGAAGATTACGTGAACAGAATCATGAAATCTTATCCAGAACGTTGGATGGACTTTGCTCAAAACAAAGGGAAATCAACTGGAGGATTCTGTTCGTCTCCTTACAAAAAACACCCTTATATCTTGATGTCATGGACAAATCAATTGTCTGACGTTTATACCTTGATCCATGAGTTGGGTCATGCTGGGCAAGGGATATTATCTGCTGAAAACAACTCTGTTTTAGGCGCATCTCATTCATTATACTTGATTGAAGCACCTTCAACTTTCAATGAATTGCTGTTGACAGAATCCTTGCAACGTAAGAGCACTGAGGACCGCATGGACCGCTTTGTGTTGACTAAGATGTTGACGAATACGTACTTCCACAACTTCATCACTCATTTACTAGAAGCTGCGTATCAGCGAGAAGTATATGAATTGATTGATGCAGGAAAGAGTTTTGATGCAGCTAAATTAAGCGACATCAAGCGTTCAGTCTTGCAAAAGTTCTGGGGTGAGGCAGTAGAAATCAATCCAGGAGCAGAATTGACATGGATGCGTCAAAGTCATTACTACATGGGACTGTATTCTTACACGTATTCAGCAGGATTAACGATCGCTACTCAAGCATTCTTACGTGTCAAAGAAGAAGGACAGCCAGCAGTAGAAGATTGGTTGAAATTCTTAGCTCTAGGCGACCAATTGGTGCCGGCTGAAGCTGCAGCAGTGGCTGGGGTGGATATTACCACTTCAAAACCTTTAGATGATACGATTCATTATTTGGATGAAACGGTTGATCGCATTATTGCGTTGAGCTCAAACTTAAAATAAGCAGGAAATCGTTGGAGGATATGGAATGAATAGAAGAAAAAGAGGTACCTCTCCAGTAGGTTTTCTAATGGTACAGCTATTAGTCGGTGTTCTTTTATTGACACCGATAGAAGCGAAAAACAGCATAGCAATAGTTGCATTAGGTATCAGCTTTTTAGGATTATTTTTAGTAGTTTTTTCAGCATCCAAATCACCCGAGGCTAAGAATAAGAAGATGCTGGCAGGTACTTTTATTCTATCATTGTTAACAATCATTGGGATCACTTTAACAGGATTTGCCCAACTGGTAACGACAAGTATGCCGTAAAGAAAAAATTCTGTACAATAAGCTCAAATTCAAAGAAGTAACTTTGCAAAAATAAATTGCTTAGTTGCTTCTTTTTACTTTACCTGTCGTAGTAATTTTGTTATACTTTAATTACTACGACAGATGAAGTAAATGAGGTGATGAGTTGGTTACAAGTGATGTCATGAGAGGTTTCAATAGTTTGATCATTCTGTCTATTTTGATGAAGCAAGATTCTTACGGCTATCAGATTTCAAACTTGATCAAAGAAAAAACACATGGCGCATATATTATGAAAGAGACGACACTGTATTCGGCATTCAATCGGTTAGAGAAAAATGCATTGATTCAGTCTTATTCCAAACCAGAAACAAGAGGTAAAACGCGAACGTATTATAAAATAACCCCTCTTGGTATAGAGGCTTATTTTGAAAAGTTGATTGAATGGGAAGAAACGCAACAAATTATTCATCAGTTCGTTAAGGGGGAGAAAGAATAATGGATACTATCCGAAATTATGTAGAATCAGTCTTTGTCAATTTGCCAAGAACACCTGAGATGCAGCAGCTGAAAGAAGAGATGCTGCGCAATATGGAAGAAAAATACTTCGAATTATTAGATGCAGGAAAAAGCGATAATGAAGCGATTGGCGCCGTATTAGCAGATTTTGGGAACATCGATGAGATCATGGAAGCTTATGATTTAGAGTCGCAAGAAGAACAAGACGACGAGCAGATTTATTTCTCTCAAGAAGAAGCAGACGAATTTATGCAGCATCGAACTAAGTTTGCTATGGGGATAGCCGCAGGAGTATTTTTATGTATCACAGCGCCCGCCGTATTGTTGCTGATCCAAGGATTGTACCAGTTGTTTCCAGCATGGCAAAGCGTGTCATCAGATACGATCGATATCTTTTCTGTTGTTCCTTTATTATTGATGATTGCTGTGGCGGTCGGAATTTTCGTCAATTTAGGAATGAAAGAAGACGCGTATAAATTAGATTATCGGGCTATTAAATTGGAAAATGCTACGAGATCCTATTTGCAAAGAGAAAAGCAGGAATTCCAACCGCGATTTGCTAAAGCTATTACGCTAGGAGTCGTCATGTGTATCTTGGCACCGGCTGTTCTATTGTTTTCGATGTTGTTTCTAGGGGAAGAAAATGAATTATCAGTAGTGTTTCTGCTGAGTTTTGTAGCAGTAGGTGTTTTCCTTTTCGTCTTTTATGGAATCCTCTACTCCACTTACGAAAGATTATTAGCTCAAGGAGACTACACGCCGGAAAAATTGAAAGCTGAAAAAGTGTCTGAGAATGTATCAGGGGTTGTATTTCCGATTGCTGCAGGAATCTATGTTTTGTCTGGATTCTTGTTTGATACTTGGAGCACTGCTTGGATCATTTTCCCGATCGTCGGGATACTATTTGCCATCTTTACAGCTGCATACAGCAGTTACCTGACAATGAAACAAAGAGGAAAAAAATAAACGAAAGGCCGTCTCAAATGTGAGACGGCCTTTTTGCAGATCAATTTATTTTACAGCCATGATCCAGTAAATTGGTGAATGGCATAGGTGTTTTTTGTGTCATCAACTTCTCTTGTGTAATAATCTTTTGGTGAAAAATATTCTCTAGGGAATAATGTAACGTCTTCAAATGTTTGTTTTGTGTTGTCCATTTTGAAGCCTTTTTCTTCCATGATCTCTGTAATACGGATCACGTTGGTTTTACGATCATGCGTACCATCTTCTTTGATGAATGTGCGGTCTGCGTAGTCTTGGTACCATTCTTCAATGAATGGATGATGAGGTTCTGCACCGATGATTCCGGTAGAGATTTCTGTTTCAATCTCAAAGCCGAAGAAAGCAGGCAATTTTAAGAAATCATCTAAAGGTTTGATGACTTCCATATCGGTATCCATATATATACCGCCATATTCTTTCAGGACATACAAACGAGCTACATCGGAAACGAAAGCCCACTGTTTTTCGTCATAAGCCTGCTGAGCATAGATTCCAGCCGCCTCTAAATCAAAGTTATCTTCGTTCCACAATTTGATTTCGTAGTCTGGACAATATTTCTTCCAGCTGGCAATACATTTTTCTTCTACTTCTCCAAAAGGCTTGCCTCCAAACCACACATAATGAATAATTTTTGGTATCATAACAAGCTCTCCTTCATAGTCATTTTTTTGCAACGCTCTAACATAAGCATAAAAATAAACAGGATAAAAATCCACTAAAATGTCTTGAGACAAAAAACAACCAGACTGTCTATCAGTTATCTGGTTGTTTTATAGAGAAGGCTTTTTTTTATTTGGAAGAGTAAGTCAAATGATTCTCAAGTAACCTCGCTTCAAATTTAAAAAAAAATACTTTACAATCAGAACTAACAAATCTTTGAGATTAAAAAAAGGAGAACGATAAGTTGAATTATAAAACAGCATCAATAGAGGAAATTGCCGACGAACTAAAGACAGACATTCAAAATGGATTATCTGAGAAGCAAGTAGAAGAAAATCTTAATAAATATGGAGAAAATAAATTTGAAGAAGCGGAAGAAAAAGGGTTGTTTTCTCGTATTTTGGAACAATTTAAGGATGTGATGAACCTCATTCTGCTGTTTGCTGGATTTTTATCCTTATACATTTCCTATTCAGATCCCTCTCACGGATATTCTGAACCTATTGTGATTTTTTTAATTATTATTATCAATATGTCAATCGCTATTTACCAAGAAGGCAGAGCAGAAAATGCTCTAAATTCCTTGAAAAGTCTAACCTCTCCTGTATCGAAAGTTATTCGAGATGGAAGCGAAAAAGAGATAGATGCCTCAAAAGTAGTGCAAGGAGATGTTTTATTGCTAGGCGCGGGGGACAAAGTTGATGCAGATATTAGATTGATTGAAGCCAATAACCTTCAAATTGACGAAGCAGCTTTAACTGGAGAGAGCGTCCCAATGGATAAAGATCCGGAAGCTGAGGTCGAAGAAGATGCCTCTACAGGAGATATATTAAACACAGCATTTTCTGGAACTGTAGTAACAAATGGAAATGGTAAAGGAATCGTGATAGGCGTCGGAATGGACAGTGCTATGGGAAGCATTGCTGGTCTTTTAAGCGACACTGCTAAAACTAAAACGCCATTGCAGCAACGAATAGACAAATTAGCTAAAAAGTTAGCGGTTGTGGCCTTCATAGCTGGAGCTGTTATTTTTGGACTGAATGTTTTCACTACAGATATTTCCCTACTAGATAACTTAATGACAGCTGTTTCACTGTCTATTGCTGCTGTACCGGAAACATTACCGGTTATTGTTACACTTTCTTTAGCTTTTGGAGTTCAAAATATGGTAGACAGGAATGCAATCATTCGAAATATTCCAGCAGTAGAAACATTGGGAAGCGCCTCTGTGATTGCATCCGATAAAACGGGAACCTTAACTAAAAACCAAATGACTATTCAGAAGATATGGGCTGTTTCCAAGGAACCGAAATCTGCGGAAGAATCATTCAATGAGGAAGAAGAATGGTTGATCAAAATGATGGGGTTATCTTCAAACGCTCAGGTAAAAGACGATGATGAAAATGGCGTGTCTGGAGACCCTACAGAAGCTGCTATTGTACAGTTGCTATTAGATAAAGGTGTAACTAAAGAACAACTAGAGGAAGAATATAAGAGAGTATATGAAATTCCATTTGATTCAAATCAAAAAAGGATGACGACGGTACATGAGTATGAGGGAAGGTATATAGCGATTACTAAAGGGGCTTTTGACCGCATTCCTCTAGACGAAGACAACATTGAGAAAGAGTATCAAAAAAATGCTGTTGAAATTCATGATGCTTTTGCAGAAGAAGCACTTCGAATCATAGGGGTAGCCTATAAATATATGGATAACCCACCTAATGACCCCACAATAGATGAATTAGAAGAAGGAATGACTTTTGCCGGAATTGTTGGGATGATTGATCCGCCTCGCGATGAAAGCAAACAAGCGGTTCAAAAAGCGCGTGAAGCTGGTATTCGACCAATCATGATCACAGGGGATCATGCTGTTACGGCGACTGCCATCGCGAAGGAAATCGATATTTTCCGTGAAGGGGATAAAACAATTACAGGTAAGGAGATGCAAGACCTTTCCGATGAAGACTTTAAAGATCAAATTGAAGAGTTTTCTGTATATGCACGAGTATCTCCTGAAGACAAGATCCGAATCGTTGAAGCGTGGCAAGACAAAGGAAGAGTAGTCGCAATGACAGGAGATGGAGTAAATGATGCTCCATCACTGCAAGCTGCTGACGTTGGAACTGCAATGGGAGAAAATGGAACCGAAGTAGCTAAAAATGCCTCAGACATGATTTTGACAGATGATAACTTTGCTACGATCGTTCATGCAGTTGAAGAAGGGCGACGGGTATACGACAATATTAAAAAAACCGTCTATTATTTGCTCTCTGCCAATATTGCGGAAATCTTGATCATGCTGATTGCTGTATTAATTGGGTGGGGATCGCCTTTGACATCAATTCAATTGTTGTTTATTAATGTTATTGCTGATGGAATTCCTGGATTTGGATTGAGTCGTGAAAAAGCAGAACCAAATGTTATGAAGCGAGATCCTGTCAGTAAAAATGAAAGTATTTTTGCTAAAGGAGGTTATCGCAGAATTATTGTAGCAGCTTTGACTTTTACGATTATTTCATTAATTGGATTTTATGTGGGGGAAAATATTGCGTTTAATGCATCTGTTGAACCTTCTACAGAAGTAGCTCAAACATTGACTTTTTTGATTTTAGGATGGTCATCAGTAATTCATATATTTGTGGCTAGAACTAACGAATCCATTTTCAAAGTAGGCATTACGGAGAATAAAACGATTTTTTGGACAACACTATTTTCATTTATTGCTACAACTGTTGTAGCTGCTGTTCCTTTCTTGGCAAATATTTTTAATTTAGTGAACTTGAGTTGGGAATATTGGTTATTTGCGTTTGGTTTGTCTATTATGATTATTATAGCAGTAGAAATAGAAAAATTAGTATTGAAAAAAAATGGTAAACGATTTTTAGAATAAAATGACGACTACAGCAATTTATGTAATACTGTCAGTTTAAAATAAAGGAGCTAGAAAAATATGGATATTTCAAAATATAGAATTGTCCCTGGTAAAGATGTTGATTTAACGAAGTTAGCGGAAAACGAAGGACATGATTATACAGAAGAAGAGATCAAAGAAAAGCTGGTTCCGAAAAGTGTAGAACAATTGCGGGAATGGCAATTGAAATTGCATGCAGAAGAGAAAAAAGGGATTTTAGTGGTGCTGCAAGCCATAGATGCAGCTGGGAAAGATGAAATCATCACCTTTATTTTTTCTCATTTGATGCCTCAAGGTTTGGAAGTCAATCCAGTGAAAAAGCCGACTGAAGAAGAATTGAAACACGATTTCTTATGGCGAATCCATAAAGGAATGCCCGAAAGAGGACAAATTGCTATTTTGAATCGTTCTTACTATGAGGACTTGATTGCGCCGATTGTGTATGGAGAAGATCAGACAATCCCTATGCCTTCGAATGAACAAAATGACGATCCATGGGAAATCAGATGCCGTCAGATCAATGATTTTGAAAAATACATGAAAGAAAGCGGCTTTCCTGTCGTAAAATTCTTTTTGAATGTTTCCAGTGAGAAACAAAAGGAACGATTACTAGAACGAATGAAAAATCCGGATAAAAACTGGGAATTTTCTTTCAGTGATGTTGAGGACAGAGAAAAATGGGGAGAATTTCAAAAAGCGTACGAAAGAATTTTGAATCATACCTCTACAGAGCATGCTCCATGGTATGTATTGCCGGCAGATGATGCTTGGTACACTCGTTATGCAGCAGCAGAAATCATGATTCATGTATTAAAAGAGTTGAACCCTGAATTACCGGTAATGACTGATGAAGAAAAAGAAAAACTGGATGAAGAGATCGAGAAACTGGAAAAAGAATAGGATTATTTTATTAAGGTATTTGACAAATAAATAGCAATAAAAAAGAGAAATCTAGGATGAGGTAAAACTCGTGCCTAGATTTTTTTTGTGAAAAATCACGATAGATTAAAAAAGAAGATTAGACTGCATTAAGCTGTCGGCTCAACGAATCGCTTCTAGTAAAGCTTTTTCAGTGGAAAGTTCTTTTAAAAAAATGTCTTGACCTCAGATTCTAATTAAATTATAATCATTCTATTATTATATAAGAGAATTTTAATCTTTCTTAATTTTAATATAAAAGGGTATAAGAGGGGGAAACTTAATGATAAAGAATAAACGTTTAAGTTTATTAGTGACCGGATTTGCTTCAATGATGGTTCTTGCAGCTTGTGGAGGAGCGAATTCAGATGGAGCTGCGGAAGACGTAGCTGCTGACGAGACTGCTGGAGGAGTCTTGAATGTTCAAGTAGATGTTGAAGTCGCAACAATGGATCCTCAAATGGCAACTGATGGGACGTCATTTGAAGTTATCGCGAACACTATTGAAGGACTTTATACATTAGACGAAAGTGGAGTAGCGGTACCATCGTTGGCAGAGAAAACAGATGTCAGTGAAGACGGATTGACTTACACATTTACTCTGAAAGATGCGACTTGGTCAAATGGTACACCTGTTACAGCGGATGATTTCGTATACGCTTGGCAACGTTTGGCTGATCCAGATACTGCTAGTGAGTATTATTACATCATGGGAATCGCTGGTGTAGTGAATGCAGATGAAATTTCTGCCGGAGAAAAAGATCCTGAAGAATTAGGTGTAACAGCAATTGATGAAAAAACATTAGAAGTGAAATTAAACCACCCCGTTCCATTCTTCGAAAGTTTAATGGCCTTCCCTTCATTCTTCCCAATGAATCAAGCATTCTTTGAAGAAGCAGGAGAAAATTACGGAACATCAGCTGATACATTGATCGCTAATGGTGCGTTTGAAATCACATCTTACGAGCCGGCAGCAACAACTATCGAATTGGAAAAAAATCCAGATTACTTCGATGCAGAAAACGTAAGTTTGGACGGTATCAAGTACCAAGTCATCAAAGATACTCAACAAGCTATGTTGTCTTATCAAAATGGAGACTTGGATGTTGTAACTTTAGCTGGGGAGCAAGTTGATTTGTTTAAAGATGATCCTGAATTCCAAACGATCCAAGCTGGATATCTATGGTACATCTCTCCAAATACAAAAGTGCCTGGTCTAGAAAATGCTAACTTGAGAAAAGCACTAGGACAAGCTTTTGATAAAGAGTATATCGCAGAGACAGTTCTAAAAGACGGTTCTAATGCTGCTGATTACATGATTCCAGAAGGCCTAGCAGTGGATCCTGAAGGAGTAGATTTCCGTGAAACAACAGGAACTTACTTGGAATTCGATCCGGCTGCAGCTCAAGAAGCATTAGCATTAGCTAAAGAGGAACTAGGAAAAGACAGCTTCACATTTACAATGATCATTGAAGATACTGAAAGCTCAATCAACGTAGCTCAAGTATTGAAATCACAAATTGAAGAAAATTTAGACGGTGTGACGATCGAAATCGAACAAATGCCTAAGAAAACAAGATTAGATCGCATGAATGTCGGAGACTACGAATTAGCATTAACTCGTTGGGGTCCAGACTACGCTGACCCAATGACATACGCAGATATGTTCTTAACAGATTCTGGAAACAACAAAGGATTCTGGTCAAATGCCAAATACGATGAATTAGTTAATTCATCTCTAGATGGTGAGTTGTCACTTGATCCAGAAGCGCGTTGGACAGCCTTGCAAGAAGCTGAAAGCATTATTCTTGAAGATGCTGGTATTCTTCCAGTTTACCAAAAAGGAAATGCGGTTATGGTTAAGAGCAATGTTACAGGTGTTGATTTCCATACAGTTGGAGTATCACGTATCGTAAAAAATGCTGTAAAAGAATAATCATTTCTGAATCTTGATGAAAAAGGCGTACAAAAGAATAACAATCGGTTGCTGCAACTGTTTTGGATTATTCAACGTACGCCTTTTTTAGTTCTAATAGAAAGTGAATGAGAACTTCTAGGTTAGTAGAAAGGGAAATCACCATGAAAAAATATATTGCACGAAGAGTCTTAATATCTTTTTTGACTTTATTAGTTATCATTCTGATTTTGTTTATTTTGATGCAGTTGCTTCCTGGCTCACCGTTTAATGATGAACGTTTAACTGTAGAACAGCAGACTATGATCATGAACAAGTACGGATTGAACGATCCATTGCCAGTCCAGTTTTTCCGCTATCTGCAAAACATGTTAGTGGGAGATTTTGGAAAATCTTATACCATTTCTAAAGATACTGATGTAGCGATTTTGCTGCAAAACAGATTGCCGATTTCATTAGCATTGGGTGGAATTTCTATTGTGTTAGGGGCTGCTATCGGATTGTTTCTTGGAGTATTTTCAGCGTTAAAACACAATACCGTATGGGATTCAGTATCGACTTTTATCACTGTCCTAGGGGTGTCGATTCCTTCTTATGTATTTGCCTTAGGATTGTCTTATTATTTCGGGTTCCAATTGAAACTGTTCCCTATGCTGTTTAGTCCGGCTGACGGGACGAATGCCTATTTATTGCCGGCGGTTGCGTTGAGTATGACCGTTATGGCTACAGTAGGCCGATTTACTCGGACAGAAATGTTGGATGTCTTGAATTCCGATTACATCCAATTAGTAGAAAGTAAAGGTGTTTCAGGTCCGCGATTAGTGGTAACTCATGCGATGCGGAATGCATCGATTTCGATTTTAACGGTTCTGGGGCCTTTAGTCGTCAGTTTGATGACGGGGAGTCTAGTCGTTGAAAAAATATTTTCGATTCCAGGTATCGGACAATTAATGGTACAAGCAATCCAATCAAACGACTACAACATTATAATCTCACTTGCATTTGTGTATAGTGCTCTCTATATCGGAGTAATGTTGGTAGTGGATATCTTGTATGGTGTCTTAGATCCTCGAATACGTTTAGCAAAGGGTGGTTCAAATGGATAAACCAATCGAATTCTTACCGAATGATTTTGAATTTGTAAAAGATGCTGATGGCGCAATGATCGATGAAGTCTATTCAGGCGAATCATTCTGGAAAAATATTCTTCGTCGAATTGTGAAAAACAAAGGAGCCGTTGTCGGTTTTTTCAGTATTATGATCATTTTGATCTTAGCTTTGATCGGTCCAGAAATCTCAGGATACACTTACGATCAGCAGATATCAGGTCATGAAAGTATGGCTCCAAGAATTCCGGGACTTGAAAAACTAGGGATTTTTGATGGGACAGAAACATTGAAAACATCGACCGGCGAAATAGAAGTTAATAAATACGAGCAAATCTCAGGCGGAGAAGATGTTTATCATTGGTTTGGTACGGACGTTCTAGGAAGAGATCTCTTTACTCGTACTTGGGAAGGAACTCGTATTTCATTGTACATTGCTTTAGTAGCTGTTGTTGTTGATGTATTGATCGGAATGAGTTACGGAATGATCTCTGGTTTCTATGGCGGTAAAGTGGATATGATCATGCAGCGGGTAATGGAGATTTTAAACGGAATTCCTAGTTTGGTAGTCGTTACGCTGTTGATCATTGTCTTGAAGCCCGGTTTGTTGAGTATTACGATCGCAATCGCGTTGACAGGATGGATCGGAATGAGCCGAATCGCTCGAGCTTCGATGTTGAAGTTGAAACAAAGTGAATATGTACTGGCTGCTCGTACAATGGGAGCAAAAGATTTCCCAATCATGTATAAAGAAATCTTGCCGAATATTTTCTCTCAACTATTGATCATGTCAATGTTCTCTATTCCAAGTGCGATTTTTACAGAAGCCTTTTTAGCATTTGTAGGTATCGGGATTCCGGTTCCTATGGCGTCATTAGGTTCATTGATTTCAGAAAACTTTAAATCCTTAACGACTCATTTTTATATGATCGTGCCGCCAGTAATTGTCTTAGCTGTTTTGATGTTGAGTTTCAACATGTTGGCTGATGGACTACGTGACGCATTGGATCCAACATTGAAAGAGGTGTAAAGCATGACAAAAGAAAAAGTACTTTCTATTCGTGATCTATCGATCGCGTTTAAAACGTCCTCTGGACTAGTCAATGCTGTTCGAGGAGTAAATTTAGATTTGTATAAAGGTGAAACGTTGGCAATCGTAGGGGAATCCGGAAGTGGGAAATCTGTTACGGTCAAAGCGATCATGGGGATTTTAAGCAATAATGGAAAAATCAAAAGTGGAACAATAGAGTATACCTATGAAGAAAATGGGGAAAAAGTCACTAAAAATCTTTTGGATTTTTCCAAAAAAGAGATGCGGAAAAATATCAATGGAAAACACATTGCGATGGTTTTCCAAGATCCGATGACTTCTTTAGACCCGACGATGAATATTGGGAACCAGATCATGGAAGGCATGCGCATTCATTACAAGACACCCAAAAAAGAAGCGTATGCTAAAGCAGTAGAATTATTGGAATTAGTAGGGATAACAGATGCGGAATCCAGAATGAGCAACTACCCTCATCAGCTTTCAGGCGGGATGCGACAAAGGATCGTCATCGCTATTGCATTGGCGAGTGATCCGGATGTATTGATCTGTGATGAACCTACAACGGCATTAGATGTAACGATCCAAGCTAAAATATTGGAACTGATCCAATCGATTCAACGAAAAACAGGTATTTCAGTTATTTATATCACTCATGATTTGGGAGTAGTGGCTAAAGTAGCGAATGATGTGAATGTGATGTATGCTGGTCGAATTATTGAAACCGGAACAGTCAACGAAGTATTCTATGAACCGAGACATCCTTATACTTGGGGATTGTTATTGGCTATGCCGGATTTGGAAACAAAAGCAGACAAGTTGGAGTCTATTCCAGGAAATCCTCCAAACATGGAACATGAGGTCGTAGGAGACCCGTTTGCACCTCGTAATCCATATGCATTGAATATTGACTTACGCTTAGAGCCGCCGATGTTCAAAATCAGTGAGACTCATTATGCAGCTACTTGGTTGTTGGCAGAAGATGCACCAGATTGTCCTCTTCCAAAAGAACTGCAAGAACGCATCGAGCGAATGAAGAGAGAGGATGAACGCTATGTCGGAACCGATGAAACCTATACTTTCAGTGAAGAACTTAAAGCAGCACTTTAAAGTCAATCGTAAATTTACTGTGAAAGCAGTAGATGGAGTATCTTTTGACATCCACCCAGGTGAAACTTACGGACTGGTTGGAGAATCCGGCAGCGGGAAATCGACTATCGGAAGATCAGTAATTCGTCTATACGATATAACAGATGGTGAAATGACGTTCAATGGACAAGATATTTCTGGAAAAATGACGAAAGAAACAAATGAGATGATGCGGACAAAAATGCAGATGATCTTTCAAGATCCGATGGCTAGTTTGAATCCTCGTAAAACCGTCATGGACATTATTGCTCAAGGATTGGATATCCATGGAAAAGCTGGTTCAAAAGAAGAACGAGAACAGCAAGTCATTGAGATTTTAGAACGTGTAGGGTTGTCGCGTGAGTTCGCAAACCGTTATCCAAACCAATTTTCTGGTGGACAACGTCAACGTATCGGAATTGCTCGAGCGCTAATCATGAACCCTGACTTGATTATTGCAGATGAGGCCATTAGTGCTTTGGATGTTTCGATCCAAGCTCAAATCGTCAATTTGATGAAAGATATCCAAAAAGAAACCAATGTAGCTTACTTGTTCATTGCTCATGACTTATCGATGGTTCGTTACATTTCAGATCGTATCGGTGTCTTGCATTTAGGTCATTTGCTGGAGACAGGGACTACAGAAGAAATTTTTACCAATCCGTTACATCCTTATACAAAATCACTGATTTCTGCTATCCCTCATCCGAATCCGATTTTAGAGAAGAAGCGAACTTCTTTAACGTACGATTATGCGGCGAGCGGATTGAATTACAGCGAAGGAACTTTGCACACTGTGGAAGGAACACACAAAGTTCTGGGCACAGACTTAGAAGTCGAGAGATGGCTTCAAAAAGACAATCAATCCGAAGTTATTGGTGTAAGCTAAAAAAGCACTCTGTCACTAAAGACAGGGTGCTTTTCGCTATGGATAAAAAACATTTCGAAATAAGAATCCCAATTGTAGACAAAATTTAAACAACTTCTCATTTTTCAGTATCGAAAAACCGGAAATCAGATGCAGTGTGTCAAAATTGATGATACACTAGGAGCGATATAAGGAATATAAGGGTTTTTGTGTGTTTCTGAGGAGGAATAACATGAAAAGAAAAGATAAAGTATTAGCTTACGTATTGGAAAAAACCAGTACTCTCAAAGATAAAGATATTGAAATTGGCGGCGGAGTCACAGCTTCTGAAGTGGCCGAATCACTAGAGATCCTTAGAAGCAACGCATCAAAAGATTTAAATCTGCTGACTAGGGAAGGTCATTTGGAGAAAACAGAGTCCAGACCGGTTCGGTACTACGACGCCAAAATCGATCACTATAGACCGTTGGAGAAAAAAGTAAAGAGTTTCAAGGATTTTTCTATTGAACCCTCAGCTCCAGTTGCAGTGACTAGTTTATCCGCTCCCACAACAGACTTGTTTCACCGCATGATAGGGGCGAACGGCAGCTTGACGAGTCAAATCAGTCAAGCAAAAGCAGCAATTTTTTACCCCCCTAAAGGATTGAATACACTGATCATTGGGCCAACCGGATCAGGGAAAACGTACTTTGCAAATGCTATGTACCAATATGCTCAAGACAACAAATTGATTGCGAAAAACAAAACGATGGTTGTATTGAACTGTGCGGATTATGCGCATAACCCTCAGTTGTTGATGTCCCACTTATTTGGACATGTTAAAGGAGCTTATACGGGTGCTGTCAGCAGCAGTGAAGGATTGCTGGAGAAAGCAGATCACAATATGCTGTTCTTAGACGAGATCCACCGTTTGCCTCCTGAAGGGCAAGAGATGCTGTTTTATTTCATGGATACCGGAACGTTTTCACCTATGGGAGATACCGGAGAAAAGAAAAAAGCAGACGTCCGTATCGTGTGTGCAACAACTGAAGATCCTAATTCAGCTTTATTAGCTACTTTCAATAGACGGATTCCGATTGTTATCACGTTGCCGTCATTTCAAAATCGACCGGCTATTGAGCAGATTAATTTGCTGAAATACTTGATGAGTATTGAAGCAAAAAGAATTCAAAAGAGTATCCAGATCGAAGATAAAGTTATGCAGGCTATTTTAGGAAGTGTAACATATGGAAACGTTGGACAGTTGAAATCTGTTATCCAAATGGTTTGTGCTCGCGGTTTCTTAGAAAGTGTTAACAATAAATCTGAGATTACTTTGAAGTATGAAACACTGTCCAGTATTTTGGCAGATGGGTATGAGTCAATGTCTTTAAATCAGAAATTGAGACATGAAATCGTTCATTTCGTTGAACCGTGGACAACAATCACGCCCATAGATGACATCATGGTTTTTGAATCCGATACGTATGAGTTGCCGTACAATTTGTATGAGATCATCGGAGACAAGGTAGCGATGCTGAAAGAAACTGACGTCTCTAATCAAGAAATCAATCGCTTTATTACAACCGATATCGATCTGCATTTGAAATCATTTTATAAAAACACAATTTTTTCTACTAAAGAAGACGGATTGAAAGATATCGTAGACGTGAAAATCATTGAGTTGACGAAACGAATCCAAGAAACAGTGGAAGGTATTCTTCAATTTAAATTTTCTAGAAAATTCTTGTATGCGATGAGCTTGCACATCAGTTCTTTCGTCAAACGCATTCAAGAAGGTATTTTTGTCAACAATGACAATATCCATTTGAAAGAGTTTGTCTTGAATCATCCAGAAGAAAACCAAGCGGCTAAAGCGGTCAAAAAAGAGATTGAACAAAATTACCAAATCGTCGTTCCGACCGTAGAAGTGAATTATTTAACGATGCTGCTGGTTTCGTTGCGCACGGAAGAACAGCAAGGACAAGTTGGGATCGTCGTAGCTGCTCATGGCGCTTCAACCGCCTCTTCTATGAAAGAAGTCGTAGCCACACTCTTAAATTCCAGCAACTTGTACGCAGTTGATATGCCTCTGGAAATGAAGCCAAGTGAAGCATTTGTTAAAGTGAAAGCAGCGATTGAAGAAGCGGACAATGGAGCAGGTGTATTGTATTTGACGGACATGGGCTCTTTAGTGACTTTTGGGCAAAAGATCATGAATGAGACGGGAATTCGCATCGAGACTCAAGATATGATCACGACTCCGCTGTTATTAGAGGCTGCTCGAAAGACCCAGTTCTCCAATCAAGATTTGATGTCAATGTCGCAAGAATTGAAACGATTCAAAGGTTATACCACTCAAAAAAATGCTTTTGAAAGTGGTGCTGAACAAGATCAGCAGCAACTTCAGAAAGAAGATAAAGAGCAGATCATTGTGACGATATGTGCAACTGGAGAAGGAACAGCAATCCAGCTGCAACGGGTAATAGAAGATATCTTAGCTGATTATCTAGAAAGTGATATCAGCATTATCCCCATCTCTATTTTGAATTATCAAGAGAAATTAAAAGAATTGCAGCAAGAATATGCTATTGTCGCTACATGCGGCTCTATTGACCCGCATATCAGTGCTCCATTTATTCCAATAGATGCTTTATTGGGCGGAAGCGGAAAACAACGACTGCACAATATTATCGAAGGGTTAGAGTCAGACTCTCAAAAAAAATTATTTCCACGTTTGTCTAAAGAAATGTGTGTGGAACATATGAATCAGTATGTGACTTACATCAATCCCGTTAAAATCATCACTCCTATTTGGGACTTTTGTTATGAAATGGAAAAGAAATTGGATCGAACATTCAACAATGGTTTTAATTTGGGGATGATGCTTCATTTATGTGGAATGATTGAGAGAATGGTCATCAAAGAAGAAATCAGTTCAGGTAAAGATGTAGACGAAGTAGATCCTGAATTAGCTGCTTTTGTAGAAGAAACGATTTCTCCTGTTTTGCATGACCTCAACTTAGAGACCTCTTCTAATGAATTGAAATTCATTGGAGCGATGTATCAAAACAAATTGCAAGAAGCTTCTTCTTAAAAAAATGAACTTTGGATCATCAGAGGAAAGGTGCTTTCCTCTAATGAGTTCTAAAGGTCAGCAGAGAGGACCAAAGGAAATGAGTATGGATATTCGTTTAGTTCGTATAGATGATCGGTTGATTCATGGACAAGTCTCTACAGTGTGGACCAAAATCACCAGAGTGAATCGTATATTGGTAGTAAGCGACAGCGTAGCAAAAAATGATATGCACAAGACATTATTAAAACAAGCGGCACCTCCAGGAGTGATCGTCAGTGTAATTACTGTAAGAAAAATGGTAGCGATTGCAAACGATTCGAAGTTTGACAGTTTTAAAGCGATGCTGCTGTTCACAAATCCGCATGATGTAGTAACGGTTGTTAAGCATGGTGCAAGAATCAAATCTATTAACATAGGCGGCATGAGCTATTCAGAAGGAAAAAAAATGATCACCAATGCGGTAGCCGTAAATAAAGAAGACGTTAGGGCTTTTCAATACCTGCACCAGCAGGGAATCGAGTTGGAAATTCGAAAAGTATCTTCAGATAGTAAAGTGAACATGATGAATTTGCTGAAAAAAGAAGGCATGTTAGAATAGCCCGAAAGAAAACCAAGTGTAAAAATTTTCCTTCATCTTATGATATTTAAAATCATTTTTTTCTTGGTACTTATTGATGGGTATGCTACTTCTTACTGTTCTATCTTATATTTTCTTTTACAAAAAAGGGCTTTGAAACTATGTTCAGATTTTGTATAGGTATGATTATTGGTTCTCAAGATTAAGCCTCTTTTTCCAACATCCCGCTTTCTTTCATTTGCTGGAAAAAATCGTTATAGTAGAATAAAGCATTCTGAAAAATAGGATTTTACAGGTTAAAATTGAGAAAGTGTGGGATACGATAATAAAAATAAATAACAGTCAATCAACGATCAACATCCTGGCGTATGAAGCTCTTGTCAATGAAACAACGAGCCAAGCGGACTTTTTTGATGAAATCAAAACAGCCGGTATTACTAAAATAGAAGTACGAAGAGAATACATTCAAGACGCTGCCGATTTAGTCGCTATTCAACAAGCAGCTGCCGGCCTGGAGATTGAATTGTTTTACGCGGTCCCTGAGATTTTATATGCGGACAAATTACTGCCGTTGGAAGATCTAGAAACATACTTCAATGAAGCTCATCTCTTAGGTGCCAAACAAATTAAATTTACAGCCGGTTATGCAGAGGTAACTCAAGAGGAAGCAGATGAGTTGAATCGTTTATTGAACAAATTCGGCATAGAGAATCTGACACTGGAAAATGGACAGGATCCTGCTTTCGCTAAAGCAGAGACGCTGTATGAGTTCATCCAAGAACTGAAAGCTAAAAAACTTCCGGTAAGCGTGACGTTCGATACGGGAAACTGCTTATATGTAGATGAAGATCCGTTGGAAAGTTTTCGCCTATTGACAGAAGAAATCCGTTATATCCATTTGAAAGATGTTTCCAAAGAAACGTTATCTCCAACATTGAATGGCGAAGGAGATGTGCCGGTAAAAGAAATTTTGGCACAAGTTCCGGTAACGGTCAATGTGGCTATCGAATATCCGCTCGGTACTCATCCTACAGCGACCTTAGCAAAAGAAATCGCTAAAATCAGCTAAACAAAAAAGCCTTTATCCACAAACGTTGTGGATAAAGGCTTTTTTAAGCTTCTTTTTTAGAGGCAATATATTGTTTCACTAAGCGATCGTACTCACGCATAATAGTTGAAACCACCGGATTTTTTGTCGACTCTAATGTGATGGAATCGATGGAAGCTATAGGCAATACATCGTTACCTGTTCCTGAAATAAAAGCTCCGTCGATGGTATTTAATTCAGTCACAGGAATATTTTGTTCAATGATATCAATTTGCTGCTGTTGGCAAATGGCCACAACTTTAGAACGGACAATACCTAAAAGAACCGTTTTGGCTGGAGAAGTATAGAGCTTATCACCTTTTACAATAAACAAATTTGAACGGCTGCCTTCTGTGACGTTATCTTCTTGGTCGACCAACAGCACTTCATAGGAACCTGTTTTTTCTCGTTCCGCTAGTACAATTTTTTGATACTCTTCACGCTGGATCTTGATATTGGGATCTTCTCTTTCCAACTTCAACAAAGTTGTTTTCATTCCAGTTTGATAATAGCTCGCAGGCGGATAAGGGCTTTTAGTGAAGAAAGCCAGTAAACCTATGTCTTTATTCCATATCAATTTGATATTTTGATCAGAGACACCATTTTTAGCAACAAGTTGGTATAAACGATTGATTAAAATATCATCTGAATCTGTTAAAGGAATGCCGACAGATAAAGCAGATGCTCTGAATCGGCGCAAATGATCTTCTAAAAATAAAGGGATGCCTTCTCTAACACGAATCACTTCATACACATTTTTTCCTGTTAACTGTTCAAACGGCTGCAGGTTGTCTGTGGATTGTTCTTGATCATTATGATAGTAAAACTTTTGTTCAACGTATTCCATATTTTTCATCCTCTTTTATTTGATAATGGTGATTAATTTGATCAGGAGAGTAGTAGGTATCTATTCTAGGTTAGTGTATCACTTTTCCTAAATGAAGACAGCAGTGTTTTTTTAGAATTGGAGAGATACGACTCGTTTTATAGTGTATAGTGTGGTATTTTATACAAAATACATAGTGAGAGAAGGTTTTTTTGATGACAAAAAATGAACGAAAATGGCATAAGATTTACATAGGGTTGATGGTGTTTATTTATCTGATCTATATTCCCGTATCGGTCATAGAATGGTTATCCACAGATAGCGGCTTTCCAATCGTAGCTTTAGTGGTAGGAATCGCCTTGCCGTTTATGAGAAAAAATCATATGGCACAACTAAAAGAGGAACAAAAATAAAGAAGGTTCGTAAACGTAAGTGAAGTCTTAACTTTTTACTCCTAGAAAAAAAGATGATAAACTGCTTTCAAAAGCTGAAACTATCACTTTTACAAAAAGGAGAGATTTTATGCGCGCAGTAACATGGCAAGGAAATGAAAAAATGGAAGTCAAAACAGTCCCGGATCCAACGATTGAAGAACCAACCGATATGATCGTTCGCATTACAGCAACAGCTATTTGCGGTTCTGACTTGCATTTATACCATAACGGGAAACCGGTCATGGAAGAAGACTATGTAGTAGGGCATGAGCCTATGGGAATTGTAGAAGAAGTTGGTTCTGCAGTGACGAAAGTGAAAAAAGGCGACCGAGTCGTTATCCCTTTCAACATTGGTTGTGGAGAGTGCCATTTCTGTGCTCATCATATGGAAAGTCAATGTGATAATTCCAACCCTAATCCAATGTTTGATCAAGGCGGATTATTCGGTTTTGGTAAAATGAACGGGAATTATCCTGGAGGACAAGCTGAATACTTACGTGTCCCATTTGCGGATTTCACATCTTTTGTGGTCCCAGAAAGCAATCTGCCAGATGAAAAAGTTCTCTTTTTATCTGATATTTTACCTACAGCTTATTGGAGTGTAGAACACAGTGGGATGAAAGCTGGAGATACAGTAATCGTTTTAGGTTCAGGACCCGTTGGTTTGTTCGTTCAACAATTTGCGAAGATGAAAGGGGCAGCACGAGTGATTGCTGTGGATAACGTCGACCATCGATTGCAGCATGCAAAAAAAATGAATGGCGTGGAAACCGTCAACTTCTCAAATGTTTCTGAAGTGGGCGACCAACTGTATGAAATGACAAAAGGCGGCGCTGAAATTGTTATTGATTGCGTAGGGATGGATGGCGTCAAACCGTTAAAAGAAAAAGCGAAAGATTTTGTTTCTCTACAAAGCGGATCTTATTCACCAATACAAACAGCTAGTGAAGCGGTGAAGAAATTTGGAACGATTATGGTGACTGGAGTTTATATGACACCAGCTGCCAACTTCCCATTCCACAACATCTTCACTCGAAATGTGGATATCAAATCAGGACAAGCACCTGTAATTCATTTGATGCCAAAAATTTACGACATGATCGAAAAAGATATGTTTGATCCAACAAGTATTATCACGCATACGATGCCGTTGGAACGTGCAGCTGAAGCTTATGATATATTCGATAAAAAAGCTGACGACAACATCAAAGTAGTATTGAAACCAGGTATGTCTTAAGATTAAAATAGTCTCTTTGAAAGTGATTTTTCAAAGAGACTATTTTTCGTTGTGAACTCATAAAAGAAAGGAACTTTTACATGATTCAACAAGTCGGGAAAATCATGTTGTATGTAGAGGATCAGGAAAAATCCAAAGAGTTCTAGGTGGAAAAACTTGGGTTTAGTGTTGTGGAAGATCAAACACAAGATAGCATTCGCTGGATAGAAATCACCCCGACCCAAGAGGCGCAGACACATTTTGTCCTCCACAATAAAACGATCATCGCTGAACTTGAACCTGAACTAATCTTGGGCACTCCCTCTCTACTGTTTTTTACTCAAAATATAGAAGAATTGTATACTGAGTTTAAGGAAAAAGGAATAACGGTCGGCGAATTGGTCAGCACACCTACAGGCAGAGGGTTTAATTTTTCAGACCCTGAAGATCAATACTTTGCTGTAGTGGAAGAACAGACCTAAAAATAGAGCACTGTAGATTCACGTACTGGTTTTAACAAGTAGTCAGCAAAAATGTCACGTAATTGCTTTTTGCGTGACACTTTTCAACTTTATATACAGAAAAGGAACGTAAAAATAATTTACGTTCCTTTTTTGGTTATTCTTTTCTGAAAAAGTTACGTAAGCACACTAAGAATCCTTTCCTGTTGACTAAACTCGAGCTACGCCTGTTTCCACAGCTGTTTTTTTCACCGCTTCGCAGACAGCAGCAGCCACTCTTTTGTCGAGGGCATCCGGGATGATGTAATCTGGTGCCAATTCTTCCGCACCAATCAAATCAGCAATAGCATGAGAAGCGGCCATTTTCATTTCGTCATTGATATCACGGGCTCTTACGGATAAAGCCCCTTTAAAGACACCCGGAAAAGCTAAGACATTGTTAACTTGGTTGGGGAAATCGCTGCGTCCAGTGCCTATTACAACGACTCCTGCTGCTTTTGCGTCATCCGGCATGATCTCGGGCGTCGGATTGGCCATGGCAAAAACAATGGAGTCTGAAGCCATTTTACTTACCATTTCAGAGGTCAAAATATTAGGTGCAGATACTCCGATGAAAACGTCAGCGTTCATCAGAGCTGTGGATAGATCACCAGTTTGATTTTCTAGATTAGTCGCAGTCAACATTTTTTTCTGTTCACTATTTAGTTCAGGATAAGCAGAAGACAAGATTCCTTTTTTATCTGCTAAAATCAAATTTTGAACGCCAAAACTCAACAAGTGTTTTGCGATGGCTATACCGGCAGAACCAGCTCCGTTCACTACGACTTTAATATCTGAAAAAGATTTGTGTACTAATTTTAAAGCGTTGATTAAACCGGCAGCGACGACGATGGCTGTCCCATGCTGGTCATCATGGAAAACAGGAATATCTAAAGACGCTTTAAGTCTCCGTTCGATGTCAAAACATTCCGGAGCTGCAATGTCTTCTAAGTTGATTCCTCCAAAACTATTGGCTAGTTGTTCGATCGTTTGTACAACTGTCTCTACATCGGTAGCTTCAATACAAATAGGAAAAGCATCCACATCAGCAAATTCTTTGAACAGCACACATTTGCCTTCCATGACAGGCATCGATGCACTGGGACCAATATTACCTAACCCTAAGACTGCTGTCCCATTGGTAATGACGCCGACCAAATTGTTTCTCCTAGTGAGCTGATAAGCTTTTTCGGGGTCATCTGCTATAGCTAAACAAGCTTCTGCAACTCCAGGAGTATAAGCTAAAGCTAAATCTTCGCGACTCGTGATTTTTGCTCTGCTGATGACTTCGATTTTTCCATTCCATTCAAAATGTTTATCTAAGGCTTTTTTTCTTACATCCATCAGTGTCACCTCAATCTTCAAATGGGAAACGGAAGTCGACCAATCCAGCATCGTCACGGATAGAAATCAATTCTTTTTGTACCGATTCATTTACAGGCAAGCCGGTTTTTTCTCGTTCTTGCCAAATCAAGTATTCTTTTTCTCCAGCAGTATAAATACGTTCAGCTCCAGGTGCTTTTTGTGAAGAACGCAACTCGCGCATAATATCTCCAGCTGTTTTCTTGAAACTGTCTAGACCCATAAATGCTTCCGTATCGATAGCGATAAAGAAGTGACCTAAATGGAATTTTGTTTTTTCACCGTTTTCTCCAATTCCTGTTAACATGCTTAAAAAGCTCCCTTGTTGTAAAGCAGCTGATAAAACTTCTACGATCGTTGCATAGCCGTAACCTTTGTAGCCAGATAATTCTTCACCGATACCTCCTAAAGGAGCCAACGCGGCTTCACCGGTTTGAAGATCATGAAGAATTTGATTGGAATCGGTCAGAGCAGAACCATCGCGTCCGATAACTGTTCCGGCAGGAGTGTCTTTTCCTTCGCGGGCATACAATTCAATTTTCCCTCTTTGGATGATAGAAGTCGCACAATCTAATGAAAAATGGAAAGGTTCGTCAGTAGGAAAACTGACTGTCAAAGGATTAGTTCCTAATTTGTTTTCTACTCCAAAAGTAGGTGCGATGGATGGACGGGCATTTGTCCCTGACATACCAATACAACCTGCATCCGCAGCCATATCAGTATGGTAACCAGCAATCCCGTAATGAGTAGAGTTGCGAACGGCCACCATGCCCATACCGTATTTTTTTGCTTTTTCGATAGCCATTTTCATTGAATGATGGGCAATTACTTGTCCCATTCCATCATGACCATCTACTACAGCAGTAGTAGGGGTTTCGCGAATGATTTCGAAGTCGGTAACAGGATTTTGCACGCCATCTTTGATACGGTCTATATAAATCGGCTTGAAACGATTTACCCCATGACTCTCGATTCCTTTTTTATCCGATTGCAATAAGACATCCGCACAAATTTTGGCATCATCTTCAGGCACCCCATAAGCAGCAAAAGCCTTTTCGACAAAATCAGTCAAAAAGTCCCATTCTAAATAATTTGACATGACAATTCCTCCTTTTTGCATTTGTGAATCGATGATCAAATAACGATAGATAGAAAACGCTTACATAACTACGATTATAGTTTAACATAAGTCAAAATCCCCCTCAATCAAAACTTAAAAGAAATAAAGAATTGTTTTACAAAGAATAAAATCCCGACACTTTAAAAACACGAACGATTTTTAATTTGTAAATTAAAATATTTCGTAATTAAGCTTTACTTTTTGGTTATATCCTAATATAATGATTTTACAACTTTAATAAACGAACTATTCAATGATTAAGTGGTAAAGCGTTCGTTATAAAACAGGAGGGTTAATGTGGAAGAGAAAATGCAGCATCCAGTAGTTGGTAGTAGAAGAGTGGATCACTTGAAAGAACAAGATGATAGTCTAACGTTGAATTACGGAATTGAAGACACACCCGATTTTGTCACCACCGTTGTTTTAGGGTTTCAAAATGTACTAACGGCTTTTGGAGGACTCGTAGCGGTCCCTTTGGTTATTGCAGGTATCGCCGGTTTTGGCGTTACAGATACAGCTTACATGATCAGTGCTGCATTATTGGTTTCTGGAATCGTCTCGATCATCCAATCAAAAGGATTTGGACCAAAAAAATTTAGAGTAGGGGCAGGTATCCCAACTATCATGGGAACTGATTTTGGTTTCGTAGGACCGGCAAATGCAGTCATCAATACGATGGGTGGAGGTATTGCAGGTTACTTAGGCGGAACGATGATGGGGGCGTTACTTGAAATCGGGCTCAGCTTTTTTGTCAAACCGCTAATGAAATTTTTCCCTCCTGTAGTTACTGGATCAGTTATTGCGCTGATGGGAATGACTTTGATGCCAGTTGCTTTTGAATGGGTCGGAGGCGGAGTTGGAGCTGCCAACTTTGGAGATCCATTCAACTTGATTATTGCGAGTTTTGTTTTCTTGATCGTTCTTGGAATCAACCATTACGGCAGCAAGAGAATTGCTCCAGCTGCTGTGTTATTAGGGATCGTCATTGGTTATCTTGTCTGTATTCCTCTAGGCATGGTCGATTTTTCTCAAGTGGCTCAAGCGCAATGGTTCGCTTTTCCACAACTGTTCAAGTTTGGAATCAACTTTGATTTGAAATTTGCGATCCCATTTGTAGCAGGATACTTAGTGACCATTATTGAAACGGTGGGAGTTATGCAAACCATCGGCGAAGTCACACAAACGAAATTATCTGATGAAGATATAGCCAATGGTGTGCGGGCAGACGGTGTTGGTTCTTTCATTGGACCAGCTTTAGGATCTGGTCCAGTAGCAACGTTCAGTCAAAATGCTGGCTTGATTCCGTTGACTCGAAACGCTTCACGTTCAGTAGCTATAGCTGCGGGAGTCATTTTGATGTTAATGAGTTTTTTCCCTAAGTTTGCTACTTTGGTATCAATTATGCCCATGCCGGTTCTAGGTGGAGCTGGGATCTTGATGTTCGGCACAGTTGCTGGTGCCGGAATCAAATCCCTTTCACGTGTTAAAATGAACAACCGCAATTTACTGATCGTCTCTTCTGCAATTGGAGTCGGGTTAGGGGTAGCTTTTAGACCGGAAGTAGTAGCTGGTCTACCGGGAATTTTAGGCGGATTGTTTTCTTCCGGTATTTCAGCCGGTACGATCGTGGCTTTAGTCTTAAATATTTTATTGAAAGAAGAAAAATAACTAATTATTTTAAGACCTGACTTTTATGCAAATAAAAGTTGGGCTTTTTTATGCTTTTCGGTAACTATTTGGTTGTGTAAGGTGAAGAGTCGCTTATATCGGCCATGAGCGAGTAAAAAAGATGCCTTATGGCACAAAAAAAATTCCAAACGGCCATGAGAGTGGAAAAAATATTCCTCATGGCTGATATGAACGATTTACAAGCCATGAGCATAGACAAATTAAGATTTATGGCGCAAAATGCCAATCCAGCCATCCTAAACTAGTAATCAGTCTGTAACCTGTTCGGGGAGATAATTTGGTATACTAAAGTATCTAGTAAAACACCTTTGTTCATAAGAAAGGAAGTAAAGATGACCAAATTTTTTGGATTTATATTGACCATTTTAGTCTCTGTTGTGTTTGGTTTTTGGCTGGCTGCAACGAATATTTTAGATGGGACTCGCGCAGGAGATGTATTGTATGAAATAGTCGATATAATACCTATGCCAAATGAAAGTTCAACAGCTTTGCAAGTTGATATCCCTAAAGAAGAAACCAGCGCATCAACGGTGCAATCGTCTGAAGAAGGTACTCCCGAAAATACTGCAACAAATCAAAATGGAATAGATTATCAGGTTATCGAAAATCATATTTTTGAATTGCTTAATGAGCTGAGAGCTGAAGTAGGTGTCTCAACACTCAAAAAAAATGATCAGTTAAAAGTGGCTGCAGATAAACGAGCTGTAGAAACGGAAGAATTGTTTGAACATACTCGTCCAGATGGAAGTGATCCTTTTACGGTTTTAGAAGAAGGAGAAACTCCCTATCGTTATCGGTGGGCTGGGGAAAACTTAGCTATGGCAACTTATTATTTAGATGAAATCGGTATGGCAGAAGTTATTTTTGAAGGCTGGAAAAATAGTGAAGGACACTACAAAAATATGATCAAACCTGAATTTAAAGAAGTGGGTATCGGAATCCATTATGATGGAGAGATTCTATACGCAACTCAAATTTTTGGGACGCCGCTGTAAAATAAAATAAAAACATTCTCCGCATCAATGAAAATCATTGTTGATACGGAGAATGTTTTTTTATAGTTAAATTTTTTGAGTATGTTTAATTCGTATACTCGTCCAAAATAATTCTGAATGAGGATTTAAATTGTTCACGGTCTTCTTTAGTAAAGGCTTTTGGTCCTTTAGTTCGCTGGCCGCTCTTACGTGCCATAGCGCTTAAATAACGCGACTGCAATAATTGATCTATATTATCTGCAGTGTATCTAAAGCCGGTATGGTGCAACACGATACAGCCCTTTGCTAAACATAATGAAGCTAGACCATAGTCTTGAGTGATCAAGACATCTCCTTTTTTTACCAGCTGCATAATACGATAATCGGCCGCTTCAGCGCCAGTATCTACATAAACAGTGTTTACATTTTGCGGATATTCCTTTGTGGAATAATGAGAAATACTCGTCACTAAAGTAACCGGTAATCCTCGTTTCACGCCTTCTTCAATCACAGTGTCTTTTACAGGACTTGCATCTGCATCAATAAAAATATGCACCTTCATCACCTAAACTTTCTCTTTTGTTCCTTCAATTGATTTTAGTATACAAGAAACCCGATGATTTACAAATTGCAAATTAGAAGATTAAATTTAATACAAAAAGTTTTACACAGATATAGGTAATAATGTGACAAACTATTCACATTATTGCCTATTAATTTGTTAGTTTTTCTCCCGATATAATCAACAGTCAATATAATCTTTTTTACAAATTTTAAAGAGGAGGGAAATTTGTAAGGAATAGTAGTTGTTGTATCGTGTACATAATGAAAAGTGAGGGAAAAATTAATGGAAACAACAAATAAATTAACAGAGACACCTTTAGAAAAAGCAACATCGCGTTCGTTTAATTTCAAAGATAAATTTAATGCAAAGAGTATCAAAGGGAAAATGCTATCAAATTTTGGTGTAATTATATTATTAGTATTAATTAGTAACGGGATTAATTTGTTCAGTATTTCTCGTCAAAATGATGCTGTGACAAGTGTATTAGAAGAAGACATGGAATTACTGATTTTAGATGAAAGGTTAGCCAGTAACATGGCAGAGCGTATGAATTTATTACAAGCTTATGTCATCTCAGAAGATACAGATTATTTAAACACTTTTAATGACAGAATTGACGAAAGTATTGCTTTAGAGAACGAATTTTTAAGCAGCTCCAATTCAAGCGAAGCTCAAAACTTGGTGGACCAAAAAATTGAATGGGGAACGTTTACCGACGAAGTGATTGCAGCGATGGAAGAAGACGATACTGCTCTAGCCGGAATGACTATGCTTAATGAAGTTATTCCTAGAGGAGATGAATTGATTCAATCCTTTAATGAATTATCAACTAATCGGGAAGAAGAAATCCAAAAGACAGCTCAAGAAGTTAAAGAGGCTGGTGCAGGAATGGCGATGAATTTAATCATCGTTGCAGGACTTACGATTGTTCTTGGTATAGGTATTGCTCTATTTGTTTCTAACAGTATTTCTAAACCCATCAAACAATTGAAAGAACGCATGCAAATTATGGCTGCAGGTGATTTAAGTACTGAACCTTTAGAAGCAACATCACAAGATGAAATTGGAGAACTAATGACAGCGGCTAATGAAATGAGCTATAGAACAGCTGAAGTCTTGAAAGAAGCAAGTACGATCGCTCAAACGACTTCTCATTACAGTGAGGAATTGACGCAAGCTACTTTTGAAGTGAAAAGTGGAGCGGAACAAATCGCAACAACTATGCAAGAAATGGCATCCGGTTCAGAGACACAAGCAGGAAATGCTTCAGAATTGGCTGTAGTAATGGATTCATTTGTAAAAATCATTGAAGATGCTAATACAACAAGTACTACTGCAAAAAATCAATCGGCTAATATTCTAGAAATGTCTGCGGATGGACAAGATTTGATGAATACGTCAACACAACAAATGACTAAAATCGATAGTGTAGTCAGCCAAGCCGTTGAAAAAATGTTTGGTTTGAATACTCAAACAAACGAAATTTCAAAATTGGTAGAAGTTATCAAAGATGTAGCAGACCAAACGAACTTATTAGCTTTGAATGCAGCTATTGAAGCGGCTCGTGCAGGAGAACACGGGAAAGGATTTGCTGTAGTTGCTGATGAAGTTCGTAAATTAGCGGAACAAACATCTAACTCAGTTAAAGACATCACCAACTTTGTGGAAACAATCCAAAATGAGTCATTCAACGTGATGGACTCATTAAGTAACGGATACAGAGAAGTTACAGAAGGTACAGCGCAAATCAAACAAACAGGAGCGATGTTGAGCTCCATCAATAATGAAATTTCTAATATCTCTACTGGAGTTAATAAAATTACGGCTAACTTAGAAGATATTCTAGCGTACAGTAAAGAAATGGATATTTCTATAGGCGACATTGCTTCTGTATCAGAAGAGTCAGCTGCAGGTGTAGAAGAAACGTCTGCTGCTTCACAAGAAATTTCCGGATCAATGGATGAAGTATCAGCAAGCGCGGTACAAGTATCAGAATTAGCCGATAAATTAAACGATTTAGTACAACATTTCAAACTTTCAGCAGAAGCATAATCGGCGGAAAGAAAATAACAGCTTAAAAGAAGATAAAAGATGAAGATGAGGTTTTACACTCATCTTCACATACATATTTGCTTTAGGTAAGGATTGAAGGAGAGTTTTTAGATGTAGAGAATTTACAGTTGAAGGAGACACAATGATGGCAGACAAGTTCAAAGATATAGTGAAAACGGTAATTGAGAAAGCAAAGGATATTCGATGGAAAAAGCGAGATGTCTCGAAAACGAACCGAAAAAAAAGTATTAAATACCCTATTATTCTGTTAATCGTACTATTAGTAGCAGCTCCTGTCGTAGTCGCATTAACATTATCTGCAGATAATTCAACGAAGCTATTAGCTGACCGTATTGAAACCAGCGAAAAAGATATGACCACTATCCTGGCAAATCAATTGCAAGATACGGCTAGATCCATGGAAAACAGCTTGGATTTGTTAGCTAAAGAAGAAGCTTTTTGGCAAATTGCAGAAGATGATTCAGTGCGTTCAGAGATCTGGAACAATCTGAATATTTTACAGACGACCAGCAGCAATATTGGAACAGCTTTATATGCTCCAATAGAAAAAGAAATTATTGCTACTACAACTGGAGTATATGAAAATTATGACCCTACAAATAGAGAATGGTATACAGGCGCATTAGGTGCGAAAGGGAAAGTATATTGGAGCACTCCTTATACAAATACAGTTGACTCTGAACAAATCATCACAGCTTCAAAAGCCGTTTATCAAGGTGGAGAATTGGTAGGTGTTCTGGCTTTTGACTTGTTATTGAGTAACATCAATAACATGGTCAATGATCTGAATATTGGAAATACCGGCTATTTCTTTATTGCTGATAAAAATGGAACAGTCTTTATGTCACAAAAAGCATCAGAAGTCGATTCATCAATTGTAAACGATCCTATGTTTACAACTGCTTACGAAGAAAACGGATTTGTGGACAATGAGCGCAACGAAAAAGTTGACGCTTATTATCAAAAAGTACCTGCTTTAGGGTTGACGATTTATACGATCGCTGAAAAAGCAGAAATGGCACCAGAACTAGCGATGAACAATAAAGTTATTGTATTCATAGTAGTTGTTGGTACTCTGATAGCTGTTTTATTAGCCTTATTTGTTTCAGGATATCTTACTCGAATCACGGCATCATTTGTTCAGGCATTTGATAAGTTAAAAAATGGAGACTTGTCCACTCGGATGACTTCAGATGACTTAGCGTTTAAATTTGAGAGTAAATGGTTGAAAAAGAAAAAAACGATTCAATCTACGTCAGTGAGTGAAGACGGAAATGAATTTGGGCAGCTTGCACACCACTTTAATGAAATGGCACGTCGCTTCAATGAGACAGTAGGAAGAATGAAAGAAGAGAGCATCCAACTGGCAGACATGACAGAAACCATGACAGAGATCGCAAGACAAACGACTTCAGCAACAGAAGAAGTTTCTGAAACGATCATGGGAGTTGCAGAAGCAACAGGAACTCAAACTCAAGACACAACTCATACGGCTGAACAAATGGGCGAATTGGTAGATGTATTCAATCAAATAGAAGCGAGTTTAGGTCAAATGCAAACGAACACTGAAGTTACCGCTGAAGCTAATATGAACAGCAGTGAAAAATTGTTCTTTGTGTATGAGAATTGGCAAGCTACAGTAGAAATGTTGAAAACATTGCAAAAAAATATCAACGGCGTGAACATGGAAATTCAAAATGTGGATAAGATTGTGCAATCTATTCAAGAAATTTCAAAACAAACCAATCTATTGGCATTGAATGCAGCTATTGAGGCTGCTCGAGCAGGGGAAGCCGGAAGAGGTTTTGCGGTCGTTGCAGATGAAGTCCGTAAATTGGCCGAAAAAAGTGCATCATCCTCTAAAGAGATCAGTCAAATCATTTCCACCATTCAGAAGAAATCGAATGATATGGTGACAAAAGTTCAAGACACGAACGATGGCAGTGAAAAGCAAACAGCGTTCATTGATCAAGCCATTGATGCAGCCAATACAGTTACAGATAAAATGGACCTATTGATGCAAGACATCAGCAGTGTAGCGGGACTAAATGAAGTTATTGTGGTCAAAAAAGAAACGGTTGTGTCTTCTATTGAGAACATAGCGGCTTCTGCTGAGGAAAATTCCGCAGCTACAGAAGAAGTTTCTGCTAATGCAGAAGAAATATTGGCGACTATGCAAGAATTCAGTTCGCACATTACGGATCTAGAGAGAGTAGCAAGTGAATTGAGCGATTCAGCTAACCAATTCCAATTGTATGATGAGGAAACAGATCATGCAGATGAAGACGATGAAGTTTATCCAGATGTGGAAAACTTATCTCTTGGAGAAATTTAGTGTAATACGCTTAAGAAAGCAGGTGTAAAAGTGAAAAAGCACATTATCTTTATGTGTAACAATCAAAAAACAGCCGTTGATATTGATGTTACAGAACGAATCTTGTTGTTGGAAGATATCACCTTGATTCCAGATACTTCGAATTATATTAAAGGTGTGATCGATTATAGCGAAGAAGTCCTTCCAGTGATTGATTTAAACGAGCGATTATTCCATCAAACGTATCAAAAAACGGAGCAGACGAAAGTGATCGTAACTTTGTGGAAAAACAAAAAAATCGGATTGATCGTGGATGATGTTACTGCAGTTCAAGACTTTAGTGATCAAGAACTGCAATCTGATACGAATGAAAATAAAGGCAGAAGCATCAGAGCGATTGTCAGAACTCCTGAAAGTATTATTACCGTTATAGATGTGGACAACCTATTTTCAGCTGATGGAGAAGCTGAATTGTTATCTATCATAGAAACCTTTGCAAAAGAAAAAGAAGGCTCTTCTGAAAAAGAGTAAACCCAACCTTTTGCGTATGAAAAAGTGGTGAATAGTGAATGTCAGAAGAATTAAAAGTAAGAATATCCGATTATAAAATTGCGACACCCCCAGATTCATTGATCACTATCGCTCTTGGTTCTTGCGTAGGGATCGCTGTCTATGATCCTAAAACTAAAGTGGGCGGTCTGAGCCATATCATGCTGCCAGACAGTAAATTATTTAAACCACCTTATAAAGTTGAAAAATTTGCTGACTTAGCTATTCCCCAAATGGTGAAAGAGATCAAACAGTTGGCTCGTACCGAAAAACTCGTAGCGAAAATCGCTGGGGGAGCCAGTATGTTTCAATTCTCCAGTCAATCAGATGGAGAGTCCATCGGGGATCGGAATATCAAAGCTGTCATTGATTGTTTGAACGAACTGAATATTCCTTTATTGGGTCAGCAAACAGGTGGAAATACAGGTAGAACGATGATGGTAGACTTGGAAGAATTTAAGGTAACTGTCCGTAGTGCGAATCGTGATATTAGTGTTTTATGAAAGGTAAAGGAATGGAAAAATGAGTATAAAAATATTTCTAGTCGACGATTCGCCATTTATGCGAAAAGTTTTTTCGGATATCATTTCCGACATAGTTGGTTTGGAAGTTATTGGAACTTCCAGAAGCGGTAGAGATACCATACGCAGGTCGGAGCAATTAAAACCTGATTTGATTTTGATGGATGTCAACATGCCTGGATTGAACGGATTAGAAACATTGAAACTCATTAAAGAGATGAGTTCGGTTCGTATCGTGATGATGAGCTCTCAAGGTGGGGAAGATATGACTATCGAAGCACTGGAAAGCGGTGCGGACGATTTTATAGGAAAACCTGAAAATTTAAGAGCCAATAGCGACGAGTTCAAAAAAGAACTGGAAGTTCGCATTAAAGCACTGTTCAAGACCGCAGAGGCAAAAGCCCGAACGGCTATTAAAAGTACACCGGTGAAGAGAAAAAGACCAGTCTTAAACAGTATTTTTCCAGAACAGACTGTTCCAGAAAAAGTAAAAGCGATTGCTATCGGAGCTTCTACGGGAGGACCTAGAGCATTGATGCAAGTAGTTTCGAAGTTTCCAGCGAACTTATCGATCCCCGTTTTTATCGTTCAGCACATGCCGGCTGGTTTTACGGCTTCATTTGCTCAACGAATGAATACTGAATCAAATGTTACAGTGGTTGAAGCTGTGGATGGCTTACCTGTGGAAAAAGGAATAGTGTATGTAGCTCCTGGCAATTACCATATGGTTGTGGAAAACCAAACGATTCGGTTGTTATCCACTCCTAAGATCCACGGTGTTCGTCCAGCTGTTGATATTTTGTTTGAGTCGATCAAAGATGAATACAAACAAAATATCATAGGAGTCGTCCTGACTGGAATGGGTTACGATGGAACTAAAGGATTATATGATATTAAATCTGTTGGGGGATATACCTTAGCGCAAAACGAAGAAACATCAGTCGTTTACGGGATGCCTAAGAACGCTGTGGAAAACGGCGTAGTAGATCAATGTATAGGATTGAAAGAAATTTCGGATATCCTAAATCAAATTATAAAGGTGAGCTAATGGAACTTAACTATGATTTCTTTTATCAATGGACAACAAAAAATCTTAAATTGAACTTAGATGGGTATAAAGAGACTCAATTGCAACGACGTATCGCAACGAGTATGAAAAATGCTGGTGCAGAATCATTAGAAGAATATGCAGTAGTCATTGAAAAGAATCCTGAAGCGAAACAAAAATTCTTGGACTATATCACCATCAATGTAACGGATTTTTTCCGTAACAAAGATATTTTTGAAGAATTCGAAGATCAGCTGGTCAATGAACTGCTGCCAAAGTTTCCTTCTTTAAAAATCTGGAGTGCTGCTTGTTCAACAGGCGCAGAAGCTTATTCTATAGCGATGATTTTAGCTAAACACAATGTTAAGCTGCAAAATAAAATCCTTGCTACAGATATTGATGAAACGATTCTGCAAAAAGGACGAGACGGGATCTATAATGAGTATGAGTTGAAGAATTTAGAATACAACTTGCGAGACAAGTATTTTCAAGAGACAAAAGGCAAGTACCACGTAAACAACTCTATCAAACGTACCGTTGAATTTAAAAGACATGACCTGATATCGGATGCTTATCCAAAAAATTATCACGTCATCGTTTGCCGAAACGTCATGATTTATTTCAAGAATGACGTTAAGAATGAAATCTATCGCAAGATCAGTGAAGCTCTAGTACCAGGAGGACTCTACTTCGCAGGAGCCACTGAAACCATCTACGACCCAGCACAATACAACCTAAAAAAACTCACACCCTTTATATATCAAAAGGATGCGTAGGTCGCTGGTTTGACTTGAAGGGAAAATCTATTCTCTTTTTAGAGGATGCTCTTTATCCTCAAAAAAGAGAATGATTTTTTCCGAAAGTCAAGCGAACGCAGCTCAACTAAAAAAGGATGCGTAGGTCGCTTGATAGACACGACAAGAAAATAGGGAATTCAAATGAGGATGCTCTTTATCCTAAATTGAATTTGTCATTTTCTCGAGTGTCTAGCGACTGAACTCAACTAAAAGGATGCGTAGGTCGCTGGTTTGACAGACTTAAAGCGAAATATCCAAAGCGATCAGATTTAAAGGAGGGAATGCAATGGATGATAACAGTAAATACCTGGAGTTGTTTTTCGAAGAGTCTGATGAACACATTCAAAGTTTGAATGACTGTGTATTAGACCTTGAGAGTGATCCAGAAAACCAAGAAATTATTGATGATATGTTTCGTTCAGCTCATACATTAAAAGGTATGGCCGGCACGATGGGATATGATTCATTAGCGCAATTAACACATAAAATGGAAAACGTATTTGATCTATTAAAGAAAAAAACAATTAAAGCTGATTCACGTTCTATCGAACTGATCTTTAGTTGTTTGGATTCTATTTCTGCCATCGTAGAAGATTTAAGACAAGGCGGAGAAGGTGTTTTAGATGTGGCAGATTTAGTCGTTCGATTAAATGCTGTCTCTGAAGGAGAACAAGACGCTTCTGTGGAAGAAAAAACAGTTGTGGATAGTGATGATAATTTCAATTCGCAATTGCATTTTATTGACGAATCAGACGTAGCCGTAATCGAAAGCGCAGCTGCAGATGGTTACCAAGCATATACTGTTACGATTAAAATTGAAGAAACAAGCGGTATGAAAAATGCCCGTGTCTTTCTTGTGATGAGCAAATTAGATCAACAAGGAGAAGTGCTTCATTCTGAACCGAATGCAGAGGTATTAGAAAAAGAAGATTTTGGCTCCGTATTTAAAGTTGTTTTATTGACTCAAGCAGACGAAGAAACGATTAAAGAAGCTGCATTGAACAACAGTGAAATTGAAGATGTGTTAGTAAAAGCATTTGACAAAAATGATGTAGTATCTGAAAAAGAGGTCGAAGAAAAAGTTGTCCTTGAGTCAAAAGCTGCTCCTGTAGAAGAAGCTAAAAAAGAAACCGTCAAAAAAACAGCTTCTAAAGCGACACAGGGCAACCAAACTGTTCGAGTAGACATCACGAAATTAGATGATTTTTTGAATGCTGTTTCTGAGTTGCTGATTTATCGAACACGTTTAGAAAGTATCAGTCAAGACAATGAAATCAAAGAGATGAATGAGCCGTTGGAACAATTTGCGCGGATCACGACTGAATTGCAAGACTTGGTATTGAAGATTCGTCTTCAACCAGTCAGCACAGTAATGACGAATTTTCCTCGTATGATTCGTGATCTTGGAAATGATTTAGGTAAGAAATACAATTTAGTGATCGAGGGCGGAGAAACCGAATTAGACCGGACAGTTGTTTCAGAACTAGGAGAACCTCTCATTCATTTGATTCGTAATGCTGCAGACCATGGAATCGAGATGCCTGAAGATCGTCAGAAAATCGGGAAAGATCCAGCAGGATTGATTCATATTTCAGCTTACCAAGAAGGCAACCGAGTCGTACTAACAGTGCGTGATGACGGGAAAGGGTTGAACCCTCAAGCTATCAAAGAGAGTGCTGAAAGAAAAGGTATTGTGACAACTGGATTGTCAGATATTGAATTGCAGCATTTGATTTTCCATCCAGGGTTTTCTACAGCTAAAGAAGTGACTGGAATTTCCGGTCGTGGAGTTGGGATGGATGCTGTTCAACAGAAAATCCATTCATTAGGCGGAACAGTGGAAATCATCAGTGCAGTAAACCAAGGAACAACCTTTAAAATCAATTTGCCATTAACGTTGTCTATCATTGATTCATTGCTGATTAAAGTAGGAAACAGTACTTTTGCGATTCCACGAGGAATTATTGAAAAAGTTGTCAGTCCAGGTCCCGGTGAAATCATTCAAACATATGAAAATGAAATCTACACCACAGGCGGAGCTACACCGGTTATTCGCTTAACTGAAGTATTAGGAATGGAAGACACAAATAATCCAGAACCTTATTTGATCATTGTGAAACTTGGCGAAAATCGTTTTGCATTGAAAATTGATGATATCATCAAGCAACAAGAGATCGTTATCAAAGATCTAGGAAAAGAGTTGTCTCAAGTAAACTGTTACTCAGGAGCCACAATTTTGGGAAATGGAGAAATCGTCTTGATCTTAGATGTCACAGCCATTGCCAACGAAAGTCAAGGTGTTCAAAATGCCATCAGAGTTTAGTACAGTCCAACTAGACGCTTTAAAAGAAGTGATCAATATTGGTGGAGGAAATGCTGCAACCAGTTTATCTCAACTCATCAACAAACCGGTGCATATGACAGTGCCAACCATTGAGGTCATGGCATATGAAGATATGTTCGAACAAGTGATGTCAGAAGATACGATGATTGATGCGGTTCTGACAAAAATGTTTGGACAAGCAGAAGGAGTCTTCTTATTGGTAGGTTTAGAAGAAGATATGAAGCATTTAGCTTCTATTATGTTGCCGGAAAACAGTGAAACAAATCCAGAGATGATTGACTCAGCTTTGAAAGAGTTAGCGAATATTTTAGTAAACTCATTTTTGAACGCTGTAACAAAACTGTTGGATATTAACTTATTGACATCCATTCCGTTGTTGACACGGGACATGTTTGGCGCCATAGTAAGTAGTGTCTATATGGAAAGTGGACAATATGATGATACGATCTTGATTTTAAAAAATGAATTTTATTACATGGGTGAGCGAATGGAAGCAGCGTTATACTTCGTTCCAACACCAGGCGTATTAGATAAATTATTTAGTGTATTAGGAGTTTGAAAGGGGAAATAACAAATGACAAAACGTGTACTTATTGTAGATGACGCAGCATTCATGCGTATGAAATTAAAGGATATTTTAGAGAAAAACGGCTATTCAGTTGTAGCAGAAGCAGAGAACGGGGCAGACGCTATTGAAAAATACAAAGCAGAAAACCCTGATATCGTCACTATGGACATTACGATGCCGGAAATGGATGGCGTAGAAGCATTAAAAGGAATCAAAGCTTTTGATCCAAGTGCTAAAGTAGTTATGTGCAGCGCAATGGGCCAACAATCTATGGTAATGGACGCGATTCGTGCCGGAGCAATGGACTTTATTGTAAAACCATTTGATACAGGCCGTGTTATCCAAGCGTTAGATAAAGTCACTCAATAATTGGAGTTGAACAAAAATGCAGATTGTGATGTTTACGATAAAAGATAACTATTATGCGATAGAATCAAAAAATGTGGAAGAAATCACGCAACAGTTAGCTTGGACGCCTGTTCCAAATGCCCCAAAGTGGGTACAAGGATTGATCAATTTAAGAGGTGAAGTGCTAACTTTGATAAATTTCCAACAATTATTGTATCCCGATGGCGAAGAAAAAGATTTGTGCTACAATAGGAGCATCATTTTATCAACCGACAAAGGAAAAGTCGCCTTAATGGTTGATAATGTGGAGGAAGTTACCCAAGTAGAACCATCAGCTATTGAACTTGCGGATAAAAATGCGCAAGAAAAAGTGGCGGGCGTCATTTCGATAAAAGAGAAACTCGTCAGCATGCTCAACTTGGATGCTTTACTACCTAAAAGTGAGGGAGAATAGTGAAACAAGTCTTATCACAACAAGAGATAGACTCCTTATTGGCAGCCGTACAAAGTGGAGAAATCGATTCAGAAGAATTAGAAGAAGCTGAAAAACCGAAAATAAAAGCCTATGATTTCAGACGTCCAGTTCGTTTGTCAAAAGAATACATCAGTACTTTGACGATGATCTTCGAAGAGTTTGCTAAGATTGCCGGCAACTCGCTGTCTAATCAAGTCCGTAACAATGTTGATCTTCAATTGGCTTCAATTGAACAGGTCAGTTTTGAAGAGTTCACAAATTCTGTGCCTCGTTTTACATGGATGAATATTTTCCACTCCAATCCTTTGGAAGGTGTTCAAGTAGTAGAAGTGAATCCTCAGTTTACGTTGCAGATGATTGAATTGCTGTGCGGAAGTTCAGATATCATCACTACGACTGAACTCCAAGGAAAAGAAGATTTTACAGAAATCGAATTGGCTATTTTGGAAGAAGTTTCTGCTAGTTTCCAAAGAGCTTTCAAAGCTGCTTGGACTGATATCATGGAGCTGGATACAGTATTAGATTCCATGGCGACGAACCCGCAAATGCTTCAAAGCATGTCCCCCAATGAACCAGTTGTTTTAACAACATTCACTGTGACCTTGTTGGGAAATCAATCCTTTATGAACTTGTGTATCCCTTATATTTTCTTTGAAAAGATTTTAGATAAGCTGAGTTTTAAAAATTGGTTCCATACAGAAAAAGAAAATAGTCATTTGGACAGTGATCAATTAGAGCAAACTTTGCAAGCTGTTCATGTAAATACGGAAGTCTTATTAGGAAAAACAAAGATGACTTTAGACAACTTTTTACAATTAGAAGTGGGAGACATCATTCAACTGGACGGAAAAACGTCTCAACCTTTAGTCATGTCGGTTGAAAACTTACCTTCTTACCTTGTGAAGCCTGGATTGAAAGGGAAACACTTGGCAGTTGAAGTACTAGAAAATATTGGAGGAGAAACAAGCTAATGAGCGAAGCATTATCACAAGAAGAAATCGATATGTTGTTGAATGGGAATTCCTCGGCTCCAGCAGAGGAAATAATTGAATCGCTGACGAAAGATCAAGAAGATATCATTGGTGAAGTCGGGAATATATCCATGTCTCAAGCAGCGACGACGTTGTCCAAAAACTTGAACCATCAAGTGAAAATCACTACTCCACGTGTTTCTACAACGACATTCAAAAAAATCATTGAAGAGTCTGTTACTCCAAAAGTAGCGACGACTGTGGAATTCAAAGAAGGTCTTGTAGGAACGAATTTATTGATGATGGATGTGAACGATTCTGCTGTGATCGCCGATTTAATGATGGGCGGAACTGGAGACGTTCAAACAGAAGAATTGACGGAGTTGGAATTGAGCGCGGTCAAAGAAGCGATGAATCAAATGATTGGATCAGCTTCTACGGCTATGGCAACAATGTTGGGAAGAATGATCGACATCTTGCCGCCAGACGTGTTGGTGTTAAATGAAAACAATTTAGATGCTCATCAAGACATGATCAACAACTCAGGAACCGTTTGTCAAATTGCGTTTGATTTAGATGTAGAAGGTATTTTACATAGTGAAATTATGCAAGTCTTTACGTTGGATACCGTCAAATTGATTGAAAGTATCGTGATGAATGATACGGCTGAAGTATTGGAAGGACGTACAGCAGAAACAGAAGAAGCTGTTTCTGCACCTGCACCAGAGCCGGTCGTTGAAGAAACACCTGCTCCAGCTGCTGAAAAAGTGTCGTTCTCAAAACCTCAATTCTTGGAGCTGAACGCAAAAGACTCTGAGAAAGCAACGAAAAACTTAGACTTGATCATGGATGTTCCCTTAGATTTCAGTGTCGTTTTAGGTGAAAGTCGCAAAACGATCAAGGACATTTTGTCATTAGGCACAGGTTCTGTTGTGGAACTGGATAAAATGACAGATGAGCCATTAGAGATCTATGTGAACGGAAAATTGATCGCTGAAGGCGAAGTCGTTGTCATCAACGAAAGTTTCGGTATCCGTATCACGAATATTTTAAGCAAAGAACAACGGATCAGACATTTGAGATAACAGTAGAGATTCGAAGAAAAGGTTAAGACAATTGTCTTAGCCTTTTTTGCTGTCTATTTTCAAAGAATGGTTTGTGTTCCTTTTTATCCTGAATAAACCTGAAATCGGCACGCAAAATATATTTACGTTCCGATTTTAGTAGATACCAACAAAAACTGGCACGCAAATATATTTTGCGTGCCGTTATGAAGAAAACAGCTTTAAAAATGGAACGCAACTAGAAACAGAGAGTAGAAATGTGTCTTTATTATCCAGAATGAAGCGATTCATTTTTAATTCACAAAAGATTTCATTTATAAATATTAGAAAGTGGGTTAATATTTAAAGGAACTGTCCGATATAGTCTTTGAAAGTCATAAAAGACACGAATCGACTAAATAAATTAACTTAATGGACAAGATAGAAAGGAGCTGGAGACATGAAAATCAATAATGGATACAACCAATATGTGAATAATTCTCTCCGCTACAATAAAGAAACGACTGAAAATAAAAACATCAAACCTCAAGCAACCGTAAGTGAAGAGGCTGTAAAAGTAGAAATCTCAGATGCTGCTAAACAAGTTGCTAAAGTCAATAATAATGCCGCATTCAGCGAAAGAGTACAAGCAATCAAGCAAGCTGTAATGAATGGAACATATGAAGTTTCACCTGAAAAAATCGCTGACAAAATGGTAGATGAAATGAGTCAACAACGTGAGGGCATAGAATAATGAGTCAAGAAAATAAAATCTTACCTCTGTTGTCCGATTTTATTGAATTGCTAAAAAGTGAAAAAAAAGCTTTGATTGAAAATGATGCAGAAAAAGTGGTAGAAATCGTTTCTGAAAAACAAGTCTTTTTAGAACAACTAGAAACGTTATCTCCAGACTCATTTGCTGATGAAGCTTTAAGAGCTCCTTTAGCGGAGATCAAACATTTGCAAGAAACGAATCTAATGTTGACGAAAACAGCTCTTCAATTTCAAGAAACGATCTTGAAAGCCATTACGACTACGGTAAAGAGTTCTGGAAATACGTATTCGAAAAAAGGCTATTATAAGGGTAATGAACAAGCAACATTGATCAATCAATCGTTATAAGAAATGAAGAGGTGGAAAAATGTCCGGATTATTTGGATCGTTAAATTCAGCAACATCAGGAATGACGTCAGCTCAGACAGTCCTGCAAACAATCAGTCACAACGTAGCTAACGCAAATACAGATGGGTATTCAAAACAACGAGTAACGTTGGAAACGAATAACCCGTTCAATAAATCTGGTGTCGGCCAATTAGGTACCGGTGTGCGTGTTTCAGGCGTGATACGTGTAGTAGATGACGCTGTAGTAGAGCAATTGAGAGACGAAAACAGTACATTAGCAAAATTCGAATCAAAATCAGATGCGCTTCAACAATTAGAAGCGATTTTTAATGAACCCTCTAAAACAGGCTTGAGCAACAACTTAAGTGAAGTATTCGCTTCATGGACTTATTTAGGCTCAAACCCAGAAATAGCCACGGCTAAAACAATGGTCGTGCAAAACTCTGAAACTATGACCGATACAATGAATCACATGGCTACTCAGTTGGAAAAACTGCAAGGAAATACATTAAAAGGTATTGAACAAGACGTAAAAGACTTTAATACCAAATTAGAGCAATTACACTCTCTAAACAAACAAGTTTCTTACTCTATTTCCAGTGGTCAAACACCAAATGACTTGTTGGATAAACAAGACGCTTTATTGAGTGAAATGAGTGAACTAGCTGGAGTCGAAGTGAAATTTGACGAGATGCGCCAAGCTACAGTGAGTATTGGCGGACAAGAATTGTTGACACCAACCGGTATGCAAAAATTGGCTGTTGCAGGTCAACCGAATCCTGAAGGAAAAATTGTCTTAGCTGGAGATAACTCTAAAGAGATTGTTTTAACTAGCGGATCAGCTAAAGGCTCTCAAGAAGCATTAGCAGAAATTAACAAGCAGGTAGCTAATTTAAATGATTTTGCCTACACTTTTGCTTCGGCAGTCAATATGATACATAGCGGCGGAGATACAGATGGTAAACAATTCTTTAATTTAAACGATGTGGATGGCAATTATGCTAAAAGTATTTCTGTAAACGCTGAACTGGTTAAGGATCCTGAAAAAGTGAATTCAGGGAAATCATTGACTGACCCAGCTGCGGGAGACGGAAGCAGAGCTCAAGCTATTGCTGACTTGCAAAATACGAAATTGGTCTATTCTTCAAACGAGACACTTAAATATGATGAAACAACCATGACAATCAAAGATCAAGCTAATGGAACTTCTGTTTCTAATGGCTATAACGATATTGTTACAGAAATCGGAATTACAAAACAACAATCAGATAATATGTTTTCTAGTCAAGAGGACTTAGTCCAGCTATTGGATCAACGTCGCCAATCGATTTCAGGCGTTTCGATCAACGAAGAAGTGGCTAGTATGATTCAACACCAAAGTGCGTTCCAAGCAAATTCAAGAATGATATCTACGATTTCTGAAATGCTGGATACTTTGATCAACCGTACGGGGGTATAATGACCGATGAGAATAACGGATTCTTACATGTCTTCGAATTTTATCAATAACTTACAAAGCAATCTGAAAAATCTTTCTAAAGTTCAAAATCAATTGTCTTCTTTAAAAGAAGTCAGTAAATCTTCAGATGATCCTATGTTGGTTTCTGAAATTATGGACTTAAATGACAGCATCATCCAGAATAAAGAATACATGAATACGATTGAAGACTCGATTGATTTTTCTAATATGCAAGACACTGCATATGATGCAGCAACGAAATCAATGTCCAGAATTCGTACGTTGATCCAACAAGCTGGAACAGATACGGTCAACAATGAAGACCGTCAATTGATCAAAGCCGAGGTAGAAGCGGAAATTCAAACGTTAACGGATGCTTTAAATACGAATTTTGGTGGAAAGTATGTATTTTCTGGAATGGAAACCACTACAAAACCTTTCACGTTCAGTACTGAAAAAGATCCGGATGGTAAGGTTATTGGATTAACCTATGCTGGAACGGACAATGAAGGTGTCAGTGGAAACTTAACTCGAAGAATTGCTCAAGGCGTTCAAATAGAATTAAGAACAGACGGCCGTAAATTGTTAAACGAACAAGGAGTTAATGGTGAAAAAGATAACTTAGGAACCTTCTTAAGCGATGCATTGTCTGCCTTAGAAAAAGGTGACGTGAGTGCATTATCTGGAGATTTACTTGCCAGAGCCGACAAAGAAATCGATAATATCGTTACTCAGCGTGCTGAAAATGGTGCTATCTTCAATCGTTTAGAAGCCTCTAAAGAACGTAATACATCAGAAAACTTAAACTTAGAATCCATGCGTTCAGACAAGCAAGACATTGATTTAGCAGAAAAATTCATGGAATACACTATGGAGCAAACAGCATACCAAGCTTCCCTTGCTATGGGAACAAAAATTCTATCAACAAGTATTTTAGACTACATTTAATTATGTGGTCTTTTTTTTCATTTTAGCTTAACTAACCTATTATTGGGCCGATATAGATTTTGAAGACGCGAACTTCAGTGAAAAAGACTTTTATAAAAAATGTAAAAAAGTTACTTAATTACTTAATTAATACATTGAACGACCGATATAGATTTTGAAGACGCGAACTTCAACAATTATCTTAGGAGGAATTATATAATGAGAATTAATACAAATACAGCAGCAATGAATACTTACTCTAACCTTACTTCAGCTAACGCTTCAAAAAGCAGCTCTTTAGCTAAATTATCATCAGGACTACGCATCAACAAAGCTGGGGATGACGCAGCAGGTTTAGCAATCTCTGAAAAAATGAAAAACCAAGTTAGTGGTATGACTCAAGCTTCACGTAACGCACAAGATGGCATTTCATTAATTCAAACAGCTGAAGGTGCTTTATCAGAAACACACAGTATTTTAAACCGTATGCGTGACTTAACTGTTCAAGCTGGCAATGATACTAACACTGCTGATGACAAAACAGCTATTCAAAAAGAAATTAACTCTTTGACAGAAGAAGTTGAACGTATTGCTAAAGACACAGAATTCAATACAAAAGGTCTTTTGAACGGGAAAGAAGCTACAAATATTGTATTGAAACCAGCAGTAGAAGCAAAAGCCGCAGTAGAAGCAAAAGCTGCAGTAGAAGCACAACCAGCAGTAGACCCTAAATCAGCTGATGACATTAGTTCTGCTGCAACAGGTGCAGCAGTTGTTGCAGCAGAACTTGTTGATGCGCTTAAAGCTAGTGATTCAGGATTAGACGCGTTAGCTGCTACAACTATAAAAGACGCAGCCACTGCTGTTCAAGAATTAACAGATCCTGAGGCTAAACTTAAAGCAGCTACAGCATTTGCTGCTGCATCTAAAGGTTCTGTAACTGTAGAGGATTTAACTGGAAAAGCAGCAGTAGCGGCACAACCAGCAGTGGAAGCACAACCAGCAGTGGAAGCACAAGAAGCTGTAATGGCAACTAAGACATCATTCAGTTTCCAAATTGGGGCAAATGCTGGAGAAAATATCAAGATTGATATTGCTAATATGACTAGTGAAGGACTAGGTATTAAAGGCTTAGATATCACTGGTGAAAACTATGTTGCTACTGAAAAAGATGAAGATGGAAACGATCTATCTGCTACAGATGCTGCTTTAAAAACAATTGATACAGCAATTGCATCTGTTTCAACAGAACGTGCTAACTTAGGTGCTGTTCAAAACCGTTTGGACCACACTGTTTCTAACTTAGCTACTACTAAAGAAAACTTATCAGAAGCTAACTCTCGTATTACTGACGTAGACATGGCTGAAGAAATGATGAGCTTTACTAAATCTAACATCCTTTCTCAAGCTTCTACTTCAATGTTGGCTCAAGCAAACCAAATGCCACAAAGTGTTCTTTCATTATTACAATAATCTTTACAAAAATAGAATGATGATAATAGGCCGGCTTTTGCCGGCTTATTATTTATAGGTTGAAAAAAAGTGTTAAAACATTTAAGATAAAGAAGATTTTTCTTCTTTTTCATCATGGTGGAGGTGTGGAGAGTGACTGAACTAAATTTCATCCAAGCAAGTAAACTAGTAACAGCTATAGAAAATAAGCCGTCTACTATTCCTGTTTCTTACAGACAAAACGAAATAGAAACTCAGCTCCAATATGATGAAGCAGAAGAGAAGATTACAATGGAACAACTTGAAAAAGCAGTAAATAAAGCAAATGAGCATATTATGGGAGTAAATACACAACTTCAATATCGAATACATGAGGGAACAGATCGAATCATGGTGAGATTAATCGATACAGAATCCCAAGATGTCATTCGAGAAATTCCACCAGAAAAAATGTTGGATTTAGTAGCAGAAATATGGAAACGAGTCGGACTCGTTGTCGACAAACAAAAGTAATGAGGGATAAAAGATGACAAGTAGTTTAAGTTTTATGGGATCATATTCAGGTATAACTATGGATACTGTAGATCAGTTAATAGAAGCAGAATCTAGAAAAGTCGTTCAGTATAAAAATCAACAAACAGGTTTGACAGGTGAAAAAAATGCTTGGAAAGACATTAATACTCGTTTGGATTCCTTATATAAAAAGTTTGATGCCTTAAAAGAACCTAACGCTTTCGATTCTAAAACAGTTAGCAATACCAATGATAAAGCTGTAAAGGTTACGGCAGGGACGGAAGCTCTTGAAGGGTCATACAAAGTAGAAGTTACTACGTTAGCTACTTCTAGCCAATTAACTTCAGGTAGTATTACAGGAATGTCAGGTAAGAAAATTACTGATTCGTTATCTTTGTCTGGGGAATTAACTTTTACAACCGAAAATAGTAAAGGTACTGAAGAAAACAAGGATCTTGATACTAAATCATTTACTATTAAAATTGCAGAAGGCGACAGCTTAAAGGATATCGTAACAAAAATCAATGAGACTGCTAAAGAAAAAGAGTCTGGATTGCATGCTTCTGTCATTGATAATCGAATTGTTTTGACAGATACAGATATGGGTGAGCGTTCGATTTCTGTAACAGATTCAAACTTGGAAGAAGGTAACGAATCCTTAGTAGGGAAGTTAGCTCTAGGTACTGATGTGACAAGCTTTACTTCTGGGAAACAAGCCAATCTAACTGTAAATGGAATCCAGATGTATCGTAATTCCAATACAATCACAGATGCTGTCGATGGGTTAACATTTAACTTGGTTGGCGTAACTGAAAGCAATCAAGTCAGCACTGTTAAAGTAACTGAAGATGTGGATAAAACAACTAAAGCTATACAAGATTTTGTTGACCAGTACAATTCAGTCATGTCATTTATTGATACTCAATTAGACGTTGGTGATCCTTCAGCGGATGGAAATAAAACTGGCGCTTTGGTTGGGGATAGCTCTTTGATGCGCATACAATCTCAATTGCGCTCAATGATGACTAGTTCATCTAAAGACTCAACGCAACCCATTAAGGGACTATCCGATTTAGGTATCGAAGTAAATCGCTTTGGAGCGGCTACGTTAGACACTGCAAAATTAAAAGAACAATTAGCTAAGAATTCGAACAATGTGCAAGCCTTCTTTTTCCGTGAAGAATCTGTAAAAGATGCTGATAGAAATGAAACTACCAAACAGTTCGGTATCGCTCAACAAATGACTACTTTTATCAATGAATACATTGGTGAAAAAACAGGTATCATTACGACTAAATCAAAAACGATCGATGGTATGATTAAAGGTTTGGATGAGCAAATCACCAAATTCAATGAACGCTTAGAAAAAAAACGCGAACGATACATTGAGCAATTTACAGCTCTTGATGTGGCAATGATGGAAGCAGAATCGCAATTAAGCTACTTAATGAGCCAAGTCACTACTAATCAGCAAAAATAATCATTTCTGGTGTTGAAATATAAAAGAGGTTACTAACATGACAAACCAACAATCTAATCGTTTAGAAATATTGAATCAACTATCCCAAAGTTTGCAGAAGTGGGATGGAAGTAGTGAACAGGCCAATGAGATTGTTGAAAAAAATCATACTTTACTAGCGGAGCTGAAAAAAGCAGATAGTCTGCTGCATCAACAAGGCAATGGAAGCTATACGAAAGAAGAGCAAGCTGAAGTTGCAACTATTGTTGAGGGACAACAATCTTTATTGACTGTTATCAAAGAAGACCGCGCAGCTATATTAGATAAAATGAAGCAAATGAACCAAAAGAATAAAGTTGTGGATAACTATTACACTTCTTTTCAACAGCCTATTTTTGTGGATAGAGGAATGTAACTCGTAACTTGTGGAAGAACATACATAAGGAGAATAGAATCATGATGCAACAACGTAATGCCCAGAATGTGTACAAACAAAACCAAATATTGAATGCTAGTCCTAAAAAGTTAGTTGTCTTATTGTATGATGGATGTATCAAAAATATGAAATTAGCTGAACTAAGTATTGCAGAGAATAAATTGGATCAAGCGAATACAGCCTTAATAAAAGCTCAAGACATTATTGCAGAATTGGCAGGGACTTTGAATAAAGATCAAGGTGGTCAAATCGCTCAAGATTTAAGTGATATATACGAGTATCTTATGACGAAATTGATTGAAGCAAATAGAACCAAAGATGTTACTATTCTTCAAAAGAACCGAGAAATGATGGAAGAGTTGCGCGACGCTTGGGCAGAAATTTAAGTGAATAAAAAAGTTGAAATTTAGACAATTTTAGATAATTGAATAGGATACTAAAAACCATCCTGCTTTGTTAGGATGGTTTCTTTGCTATATCAAGGAAAAGTGTTCCGTTTCACAAAACCTAAAATATTGAGGTATTGAATTGTTACAAAAGTTGTCAAAAAATTACTTTGATTTACAAAGGGCTTACAAAAAAACACGTTGTCAAACAAATTGCTTTAACATATACTTTATCTTGCCGAGAGGTTTTGTCATAAAAGAGAAATTATACATAAAATCCATGTTATTTAATAAAATGAATAAATATGAAGATTAAGCTAAAAGTATATTTTTTCTTTAATAACATGCGTTTGATTAGCTGCTAATTACTTATTCAAATAACAGTTTGAATACCTAAAGAATTTTTATGCATTCAAATAAAAAGATTGGTGTCTTATAAAACGGGAACAATGCCTATGTGAAAGTATTTTAAATTATATAAGGAAAGTTATAGGTCTACAAAAATGAATAAACCTAGTATATAAAAACAAGGAGGTAAACTAGTGGATCAAACATTTGGATTAATTAAAAATGCGTTAAATGCTGCAGAGTTGCGACAAGAAATGATTTCAAGCAATATTGCTAACGTCAATACAGACGGTTATAAAGTGAATAAAGTGGAATTTGAAAGCTTGTTGAATAGTGCATCTAATGGCTTTTCTTTAATGAAAACAGATGATCAGCATTTCGGTATCGCTGATTTGACTGATGTACAGCCAATAGTAAGCAAACGAACAAACACTTCTATCAAAGACAATGGAAATAATGTAGATATCGAAGTGGAAATGATGGATCAATCAGAAAATAGTTTGTATTACAATGCACTGGTCGCTCAGTTGAATACCAAATATTCTATGTTAAATAGTGTAATTACTAAATAAAGCAATTTGGCAATAGGAGGAAGAACAAATGTCTATTTTTGATTCAATGCGTATCAACAGCAGCGGTCTGAGTTTAGAACGATTAAAACTCGATACGATTTCAAGCAATATTGCGAACGTGAACACGACACGTACAGAAGAGGGCGGACCCTATCAAAAGAAAACAGTGGTCTTTGAAGAAAGTTTAATGCAAAAAACATCTGATTTGGCTGGGAGTATCAATCAAAAAAGTTTTGGTGTCCGGGCAACTGGGATTGAAGCTAGTGACGAGATCGTCATCGAGTACAACCCGACTCATCCGGATGCAGATGAATTCGGGTATGTGACTAAATCGAATGTCAATATGGCTGATGAAATGGTCGAGATGATGAATACTATTCGTACTTATGAGGCGAACGTGACAGCTACAAATGCTAGTAAAAATATGTTGAGTAAAGCTTTAGAGATTTCAGCACGATAGCGTGACAACAAAATTAACGTTTCGTTTTGCGTACACTACAGTAGAACGAAAAGATAAGCATAAGGGAGTAGGACAATGAACATAGAATCAATGTACAACAGTTTACTGAATGGTATTTCAACAACAGGCGGTTTAGAGAACGCGACTCAATCAGTGACAACGAATGCCGCTGGTGCTCCATCTTTTGATAATTTGCTTAGTGAATCAATGGAGAAATTAAACCATCAGCAAGTGGCATCAAATGAAGCTATTACAGGGTTGATCACTGGTGATGTGGATAACTTACATAACGTTATGATTCAAGCGACTGAAGCTCAGCTTTCTTTAGAATTGGCCATTCAAGTACGTAACAAGGCAATTGAAGCATATAACGATGTCAAAAATATGCAATTCTAGAAAATGTTGAGGAGATTACGTTTAAATGGATAACATAAAACAAGCATGGGGGAAAGTCCAAGGTGGATGGCAAGCGTTAGATAAGAGCAAAAAGACTCAGTTAGTTATGATTCTGATTGCGATTATTTTAGTCGTCGGGGGCCTTACATATATTACAAAAAAAGTAGATTACAGCGTGTTGTTTTCAGAAATGGAAGCTTCTGATGCTGGTTTGATCGTGGATGATTTGGAAGCTCAAGGAGTAGCCTACAAATTAGAAGACAATGGAACAACGATCTTGATCGACTCTTCTTTAGTCGACAAATACCGTATCGAGTTAGCGATGAACGATATGGTCCCTGAAAACTCTATCGGGTTTGAGATTTTCGACACATCAAGCATGATGGCTACAGATGAAGATCGAAATATCATGTATCAAAGAGCTGTATCAGGTGAATTGGAACGAGCAATCAGTACGTTGGACACGGTAAAGAGCGCAAAAGTCATTTTATCGATGCCGGAAGACAGTGTATTTGTTGATCAAGAGAATAGAGCAGAAGCTTCTGCTTCAGTCGTGATCACACCAAGAAAAGCTGATATCTCTCCTGCAGAAGTCCAAGGGATCGCCTCTTTAATGGCTGGAGCAGTAGACAACCTGCCGCAAGAGAATATTAAGATCGTAGATAACAATGGGAACCTTCTTAGCAGCGCTATAGGGGACGAAAGTGTGAATTCTGCTACTTTGAAAAATCAGTACCGAGATATTGAAGCAAGTTATGAAAAAGATATGGAACAAAAGTTGATTGAAACGTTAGGACCGATTTACGGAATGAACAATTTGACCGTATCTGTCAGCGTAGCAATGAATTTTGATGCAGTTGAAGAAGAAGCTGTTCAATATGATGCTTATGGGAATGGCCCAGTAGTCCGCAGCGAAAGCGTACAAGTCAACGGATCGAATATGACAACTGAAGAAACAGGCGGCAACGACAATACCAGTAACGTCATCGTGGAAGGCGAAGCCGAAGATGGTTCGAGCTACAACCGAACAGTGAACAATGAAATTGATACGACGACTACACATACCATAAAAGCTCCAGGAACAGTTACATCACTGTCAGCTTCTATTGTATATAACGGCAATTTGAATTTAGATCAATCAGCGCAAATTGGGGAAATTGCTCAAATGACTATTGGAGCTGATCAAGACAGCATTGTTATTCAAGGAATACCATTTGCAACGGATGATGCTAATGAAGATGCACCGATTATTGGGGCTGATTTCCAAGAAGAATTGATAAAAGCCTTCAAGAACAACTGGCCTTATGCTGCTGGTGGAATTGGTTTGATTGTTTTATTGACATTAATGTTGCGTATCTTTAAGAAGAAAAGATCAGCAGATGATGAGTTTGACGATCTTTACGATGAAGTAGAAGAAGAACCGATTCAATCTGTTGTGAAAGATGATATTCAAGCGGCTCTTGCTCGAAAAGCAGCTCAACAAGCGGCTGAAAAAGAAGAAGCTGATCTGAAATTGCAATTAAATAAAACAATGAGTGAAAAAGAAAATAAAGTCAAAACGATGGCCGAACAGAACCCAGAAATGGCAGCCGATTTGATTAAAATCTGGATGAAGGAAGAGTAGCGGATGGATACAACGACAGACGGATTAAAAAAAGCAGCAATTTTGATGATTACGTTAGGTTCTGAAGCCTCTTCAAAAATCATGAAGATGCTGCCGGACAATATCATTCAAAAAATCAGTTATGAGATAGCCAATATCGACTATGTTAAACCTGAAGAACGTGATACGATCGTTAACGAATTTATTGAAATGCAGCAAGCTCGAGAATACATCATTGACGGCGGGATCGATTATGCAAAAAGTTTATTGAACAAAGCACTAGGACCTCAACGCGCAAAAGAAGTGATAGACATGTTGAATCAAATTCAATTGCGCGAGCGTCCATTTGATATCGCTCGTAAAGCAGACGTGCAGCAATTGACCAACTTATTATTGGGAGAACAGCCGCAAACAGTCGCGTTGATTTTATGTTACATGCAACCTGAAAAGGCTGCAGCTGTGTTAGCTGAATTTCCGATTGAACAGCAATCTGAAATTGCTGAACGAATCGGTACGATCAGTCACACATCACCGACGATTATTACAAAAATAGAAAAAGTGATCGAGAATAAATTCTCCAACTATGTGGAAAACAAAACTGAAGCAGTGGGCGGAGTTCAAACATTAGTAGAGATCTTGAATTCAGTAGGCAGAGGTACAGAGAAGAACATTATTCAAGTGTTGGAAGAAAGACAGCCTGATTTGGCGGATGAAGTGAAAGCGAACTTGTTTACTTTCGAAGACATCGTTACATTGGAACGTTCCGATGTTCAAAAAGTGTTGCGTGACGTTAACAAAGATGATCTATTGTTGGCACTTAAAGGTGTCGGCGATGACATTAAAAACTTTGTTTACAGCAACTTGTCCAACCGTCAAGTAGAAACCATGAAAGAAGATATGCAGTTCTTAGGACCTGCTCGTTTGTCCCAAGTAGAAGAAGCACAGCAGAAAGTTGTCGCTACTATCCGCAAATTGGATGAGCAAGGCGAAATTTATTTGAGAAGAGGAGAAAGTGATGTCATTATTTCATAATGTGATAAAGGCAGAGCAAGCCTCAAGCGAAGAGCAATTTGCAGAAATCACTACAAATTTTGTAGTGAAGAAAAAAGAAACAGCATTTGTTGCAGGTTCAAAAGAAGAGGAAGCCCTTCAAACACAAGCTGAGCTACTTTTGAAAGAAGCCGAACAAGAAAAAAAACGATTGCTGGAAGAGACATCCTTTGAAGCTGAAAAGATCAAAGAAGCTGCTCAGCAATCGGGGTTTGAAGAAGGTACACAAAAAGGGTACGCAGAAGGCTATACAGCCGGCTTTGAAAAAGCGATGCAAGAAGGCCAAAATGAAGCAGCAATCTTGATTCAACATGCTCATGCAATGGTTCAAGAAGCAGAAGAAAAACTGGCAGAATATTACAGCGAAAAGCAAGACCAGTTGATTCAATTAGCGGCTACGATGGCTGAAGCAATCGTCCATCAAACGATTGATGCTTCTTCTGATCAAGTGTTGGAATTGGTAAAACCTCTATTGATGCGAATGAACAAAACCGAGAAGCTGATCACAGTGACGGTTCGTCCAGAACAAGAAGAATTGGTACAAGAAAAATTAGCTTTATTAGAGCAAAAATATATAGAAGTTCGTTTTATCGTGCTGACTGATCACACATTGGAAAAAAATGGGTGTGTGATCGAGACAGCTCACAATATTACTGATTTGCAGATTGGGAAACAACTAGAAAAAATGGTTCAAGAAATGAAGTCGATGGAGTGAGGATAACGTGATAGAAATTCCTTTTGAAAAGTACACAGCCTCCATAAAAAAGAATACATATTACTTGAAAATGGGAAAAGTCAGCCAAGTTACCGGAATCATCATCAAAGTTGAAGGTCTGGATGCTTTTGTTGGAGAAGTCTGCGAGATCTTGATCAAATCAAGCGGCAAAGTTGCGCTGAGTGAAGTAGTAGGATTTGTTGATGAAACTGTCTTATTGATGCCTCTTGATGAAGTAGAAGGTATAGGACCAGGATGTTTGGTTCGTCCAACCGGGACGACATTGAAAATCGAAATCAGTGAGCAGTTGTTGGGTACCACGATGGATGGTTTAGGCCGTCCAATGTATCAAGACATTGAAATCAATGGAGAACATTTCAATGTCAATCAGAGTGCGCCTAATCCTTTTACACGAATGAAGATCAAAGATGTGATCTCAACCGGTATTAAAGCTATTGATGGATTGCTGACAGTTGGAGAAGGCCAGCGGGTTGGGATATTTGCTGGATCCGGAGTCGGGAAAAGTACCTTGCTCGGCATGATTGCTCGCTATTGTGAAGCGGATATCATTGTTATCGGATTGATCGGTGAGCGTGGACGAGAGGTTTTAGAGTTTATTGAAAAAGACCTTGGTCCAGAAGGGTATAAGAAATCGGTAGTTGTTTGTGCGACTTCTGATATGCCGCCTTTAGTTCGTTTAAAAGGTGCTTCGGTTGCTACGGCGATTGCAGAGTATTTCAGGAAGCAAGGCAAAAAAGTCGTCTTGATGATGGATTCGGTGACACGTGTAGCGATGGCACAGCGGGAAATTGGTTTAGCAACTGGTGAACCGCCGACGTCTAAAGGGTATACGCCTTCGGTATTTACGACACTGCCAAAGTTATTGGAACGAAGCGGGATGTCCGACAAAGGTTCTATCACTGCCTTTTACACAGTATTGGTTGAAGGGGACGATATGAATGAGCCTATTGCTGATACGGTTCGAGGGATCTTAGATGGACACATCGTCTTGTCTCGGAAAATCGCTTCTGAAAATCATTACCCGGCAATTGATGTCCAAAGCAGTATCAGTCGTTTGATGAAAGACATTACGGAGCAGAAGCATTATCAATTGTCAGGGAAGTTAAAAGAAAACCTTGCAATTTATGCAGAATCAAAAGATTTGATTGATGTAGGAGCTTATCGTCAAGGCAGTAACCCTTTAGTAGATAGAGCGATTCAACTGAACCGTCCTATCAAAGATTTCTTGAAACAAAATGTCGATGAACCTTCAAGCTTTGAGGAAACGAAGGAAGCCTTGACGCAATTGTTTCAAGGAGTTTAAGAAACAAGTCAGGGAGAGAAAAAGAGGTGCGATAATTGGCAAGTCAAACATTTTCAATGGAAAAGATATTGGATTGGCGCTCAGATCTTGAAGAAACAGCGAAAAGAAAAGTAGCTCAAATTCAAGTAAAACTAGACGCGCAACAAGCTGTGCTGGAGGATCTGATTAGAGAAAATATCAAAGTCAAAAATGATCGCTTAAAAATCAATAAGATCAATGATATGAGACACCAACAACTCTATAAAGCGTTGTTGGATGAAAAAATCATTCATCAAAAGAATCAACTAGACTTGACGCAAAAAGAACTGGAAGAGGCTCAAGCTGAATTGCTTGAGGCTCATAAAGACAGAAAAGTCATGGAAAAGTTGAAAGAAAAAGAATTATGGACAACTGCTGAACTAATCAAAAAAGAAGAACAGCAGCAATTAGATGAGATAGCAACATTGAGTTTTGGACGAGTTCTTTATTAGGAAGCCTTTAAACCATTTGAAAGGAGGTGATACCTATGCAAGCGACGCAATCTATACCAGCTTTACATACACAATCAGGAAGTCTGCCTGATTCCACTACTCCAGTAGATGCGATTGAATTTGCTGCTCAATTAACAGAATCGATGCAAAAAAATGGGCAGCAATCAGCAAATCAAGCTGAAAGTGAACATGGTTTACAGACGGAGGTCTCTGAAAATGAGATGGACCAAGAAGCAGAACTGGCAGATTCTTTGGAAGAACAAACTGACCCTAATATAGCGGCGTTCTTTTACCAGCCCTTAAAGATGGCTGAACAACAATTGGCGATTCATCTGGAATCTGCTTTAGAAACAGGAGAAGTTGATTCAGTTTCTAAGGAATCAAAACTCATTTCTTCTAAGGAACTTTCTTTTGACCATCCAACAGACATCGCTCTGGAAAGTACAAGAGTGGGACTAGATGATGCTAACGGACAATCCATTGAGCCAAAGGAAGTACACTTGCCAACAAGTGAAAACAAACTAGCAGCTCAACCAGCAGTTGTTGATGATTCACTAGGTGATAAAATAACTCAAGCCACAGTCGTTTCTCAAAACAATGAAGGAGTGTTTAAAACACAAGCTCAAACTTTGAAAAAAGATGCTGCTGACTCAACCTTTATGAATGCTGAAAATACCGTTATTGATTTAGTTTCAACGAACAAGTTGGAGAATAACTTTCTATCTGCAATGGGTTTAAACACAGAAAATACTGTGTTGCCAGAATTTGAACAAGTGATCGAACAGGCCATGTTTGAACAGATAACAGAAGAAGTATCTACTGATCAAGATGATTTGGACATCCAATCTCAACTGAGGATGAAAGTTTCTGGATCCTTTACAGATCAGTTAACTGCAGTACCTACACAGACAGCAAACCCGCAAAAAGAGATAGCTTTGCCGGTAGTGTTGACGAGCGAGAGCAGCAGTAAGAATCAACAAGTTTTAACTCAAACGGTAAGTGAGGTCATTTTTGATCAAAGCGCTGGATTGAAAGAAGGACAACAGACAACAGCACGATTAAGTCTGACTCCAGAATCATTGGGAAACATGAAGATTGAGATCCAAATACGAGAACAGCAACTGTATACAAAGATCGTCGTAGAAAGTACGGAAACAAAAGAGTTGATGGACAACAGCATGAAGCAATTGACAGCTAGTTTAGCGCAGAAAAACATTCATTTGCAAGAAATGACTGTTCAGATCGATTTGCCGCAAGCGACCGATTTTTCATTTGCCGGCAGTTCGCAACATGAAGCTGGAAATCAAGATCACGCTGTTCCAAGCAGATTTACAGAATCTACGGACAATAATACAGACTCAACAGTTGTAGAAGAGGAAACAGCTGCTTCAACAGGGCGTCTGAGTATTTTGGCGTGAAAGGGAGAATAAAATGGATATTCCAACAAATTTTACTATCGGTTCTACTGAAAGCATCAGAGGATCGAAACAAAAAACAAATGCTGAATTAAGTTCAGAAGACTTTTTGAAAATCATGGCTGCTTCAATCAGCAACCCTCCTATTTCATCTGGAGAAGGCGGCGGCAGTAGTGACAGCGGAAGCGGAGATTACATTTCTCAAATCGTTCAGTTCAATATGGTAGATCAACTGACTGCTTTAACAGAAACGGTAACCACAAACATGCTGATGATGCAACAGCAACAAGGATTAGATATGTTGGGTAAAGAAGTGAAAGTTCTGGATGAAACCACTTTTGTCACTGGAACGGTCGAAAAAGTCCGTTACACAGAAGGTTATGCAACGCTTCAAATCAATGGAAAAGAATATGCTTTAAATGATGTAGTAGAAGTAGGTGTCGAAGCAAATGAACCTAAGAATTGAGGGTACTCCATCACCACCAAATCTACAGTCTAAAACTACTGTAAATCCTAAGATCGATCGCACATTCAGTACTTTTTTAACCGATGCAGCGGCGCAAGCAGACAACACAAAAGAAGTGAAGATCTCACGTCATGCACAAAAACGATTGGACGAAAGAGGTCTGCAGCTGAAAAGCAATGATATGCAGACACTGGAATCAGCGTTTGATGAATTGAATCAAAAAGGTTCCAGAGACTCGCTGATATTTTTTAAAGATATGGCATTGATCGCCAGCATCGACAATCGAACAATCATTACAGCACAAAAGACAAGCGAAATGCGAACAGTTACCAACATAGACAGCGCAATACATATTTGATGATAAACTGGCTGGACCTAACGGAAGCCAAGACCCATGGACTGATAGAAGTGGGTACAACTGAATGGAGGAAATCAACATGTTAAAATCACTATACTCTGGCGTTACAGGAATGAAAAGTCAACAAACGAAAATGGACGTTATTTCAAATAACATCGCAAACGTAAGCACCACAGGATTTAAAGCAGGGCGTGTGCGTTTTGAAGATATGATCAGCCAAACGAATGCAAATGCTCAAGAAGGAATCAACGCACAACAAGTAGGTCTGGGGGTACAAACCGGATCGATCGATACGATCATGACAGGCGGATCACTGCAAACTACTGGTAGAGCTCTAGATTTCGGAATCGAAAACGGCGACAGCTCATTCTTCACCGTTAGTGGAAATGGCGGAGTGGAAGTTTCTTATACACGTGATGGCGGATTTTATACGGACGCTAACGGCAACTTAGTGACTTCAAGCGGATTGAATGTTATGGGATATGCAGCTGATGCAGATGGTTTACAAATTCCTCAAACGCCTACATTAACAAGTTTAAGAATTCCAGCTACTCGTACAGTTGGGGGAACTAATTTTAATTTGCAAAGCTACACTGTAGACAACACTGGGACAATCAAAGGTACATACAGCGACGGAAAATCTTATGTTCTTGGTCAAATGGCTTTAACAAGCTTTTCTAACCCAGATGGATTGGAAAAAGCCGGCAGCAACTTATACGTAGCGACAGCCAATTCTGGTCCTGCAACAGTAGGCAAGCCAGGAGATGCAGGCTATGGAAAAGTTCAATCTGGTTTCTTAGAAATGTCAAACGTTGACTTAGCAAATGAGTTTACTGAAATGATTGTTACGAACCGTGCTTACCAAGCAAACTCAAGAAGTATCACGACTTCTGACCAAATGTTAGAAGAATTGATCAACCTGAAACGTTAAGAATAAATAGGTGAATATGCTGCTTAATGGAACAGTTTCTGTTCCATTAAGCAAGTCTTGAAGAGAAGCGGGGTAAGTAGAATGATTGCTTTAACTTCAGTTTCAGGTAAAGATTTTTATTTGAACTGCGATTTGATTTACAAAATGGAACACACTTTTGATACGATCATTACTTTAGTAGATGGAAAAACAATCAGAGTGGTTGATCCTGAAGAAGATATTATTGAAAAAATCATTGCCTTTAAACGTAAAATCTATACTCAATTACCAGAGGGTGAGGAGAAATAATGAAAAAAAATATGGTTCCTTTAATCGGTATAGCCTTAGGGATCGGGTTGTTGGTGTGGTCTATAACGTCAGGCGGTCCTATTGCTGCTTTTATAGACGCTCCTTCACTTGTCATTACACTAGGCGGTTCATTTAGTGCGCTATTAGTTAGTTTTCCTTTAACCGATTTAAAGAAAATACCAAATGTATTGAAGCAATTACTATTACAATCAGAGATCAAAGAAGAAGAGCTGATTGCTACTGTCGTAGATATTTCCAAAAAGACCAGAAGTCAAGGGATACTAGCCATCGAGAATGACATCAAAGAGTTGGACAATGAAATGCTGGTGTATGGTTTAGAAATGGTTGTAGATGGATCTGATCCAGAAGATATTCGAGAAATTATGGAGATCAAAGCAGAAAATATTGAGAAAAGACATAGTGTAGGACAAAATATTTTTAATAAATGGGGAGAACTTGCTCCCGGATTTGGTATGTTGGGAACATTGATCGGATTGATCATCATGTTGGGACAATTAACAGATCCTAGTACTATTGGTTCTGGGATGGCGACAGCGTTGATCACCACCTTCTACGGAAGTTTGCTGGCCAATATGATCTTCTTACCAATAGCAACGAATTTAAAAATTCAAACGGAAGCAGAAATGCAATTATGCGAAATGGCTATTGAAGGAGTATTGTCTATCCAAGCTGGTCAGAATCCGCGCGTCATTGAGCAAAAATTAAGAAGTTACTTGCCTGCCTCCAATAGTGAGCTTGACTCTGATGCAGTCGAAGCTGATTTGACAAAGGAAAGAAATTATGGCTAGAAAACGGAAAACAACATCTATAGAAAGCAGCGGTTCTCCAGGATGGATGACAACCTTCTCCGATTTGATGACGCTATTGTTAACCTTCTTTATTCTATTATTCTCTATGTCTAGTGTGGTTGAATCGAAGTTTGATCAGGCCTCTGCGTCTATGTCATTAGCTTTTACAGGTCAAGATGGATTACTGCCTGAAGAGACAACGGTGGTTCCGACTAATAATGGAGATGTAGAAGAAATCGAGGGTGTCGAAACAACAGGGGAAGAAATCCCGCCAGAATTAGTCGAAATGTATAAAGAAATGGAAAAAGAATTGAAAGAACAAGGAATGGAAGGGAATATTAGTATCAAAATCGATTCTGAAGGAATTTATTTGGATATCAAAGATTCTATTCTTTTCACATCAGGCAGTGTAGATATAGTAGGATCGGGTAAAGAGACATTAGATAATTTGGCAGAACTGATCAACCAAGTTCCTAATGAAGTGATCATCGAGGGGTACACAGATAATGTTCCAATGAGTAATGCACAATACGCAAGCAATTGGGAATTATCTACTTCAAGAGCAGTTTCTGTTTTAAGATATCTTAGCGAAGAAAAAAAAGTTGATCCAACTCGATTATCTGCTCGCGGCTATGGAGAGTACCAACCAATCGCTCCCAATGACACAGCAAAAAATAGAGCAGAAAATAGACGAGTAAACATTGTCATATTATATGAAGAATTTAAGGAGGAAAGTTGATGGAAAATGCAACTCCTACACCAAAAAATAAGTTGAAACCTGTTTTGATCGTAGTCATCATTTTACTATTGTTGACGGTCGGAACACTTGTAGGTATTGGTTTCATTACAGGAAAAATTCAAGAAGTAACGGCAACGGTTTTTGACTCAAGCGAAGAAACTACCGTGCCTTTAGAGCAGTTCTTGGTTAATTTAACTCCTGGAGAGAGTAACAAAGATCAATACTTGCAAATTGAATTATCGATCCACAGTTCGCAAAAAGATGCGGAAGCGACTATTACAGAAAAAACAGCTCAAGTAAGAGATGCCGTTATTGCTGTATTAAGAAATAAAACAAGTGATTCATTGTATGCTGCTTCAGAAGACGGCGAATTGGTGATCAAAAGCGAATTAAGAGCGAAAATCAACCAAGAGATCGGTTCAGATTTAGTCAATGAAGTATACATAACCAACATCGTCACACAATAGAAGAAGAAAATGAGGAGTTAAAGAATGGGGTTTGGAACAGGGCTTGAGTATGTGTTGAAAAGCGTTCTCGCATTAATAGTGATCATCTTTTTAGCCAATAAACTATTGGGGTATATGAATACCATAATGAATAAGCAGACAAAGGCTATTCGTATTATTGAACGGATGCCGGTCAATAAGAATTCGTCTATGTGTATCGTTGAAATGTTGGGAAGCTATTATTTGATGAGTTTTACAGAAGGACGAAATGAGATCTTAAAAGAATTCTCTGAAGATGAGAGCCAAGCAATCATAGCGATGAGAAAAGAAAAAGAACTTTCTGCCGGACAAAGCTCATTAGATACGGAACAATTTAAAGAGATCTACACAAAAATTCAAGAAAAAATTCAAACTTATACTGAAAAGAGGAACTAAACGTGTTGAAAAAAGTCTTGCTTGTCATGGGCGGAATAATAGGATTGTTTGGGTTTCCCCAGCAAGTAGGAGCAACAGAAATCATGGATACCATCACTTCGGCTTTAGATAGTGGAGCTGGAGAAAATGCTGAAACAGTTCAATTGTTTTTATTGCTTACCCTGTTAAGCTTTGGAACAGCCTTCCTGGTTTTGACAACAGCTTTTACTCGAATCATAGTGGTGTTGTCTTTTACTAGAAGTTCATTAGGGACACAGCAGAATCCGCCGAATATCGTTATCATGGGTTTGGCGATCTTTCTGACTTTCTTCGTTATGCGTCCTGTGACAGATGAAATTATGGAAGATGCAATCAATCCGTATTTGAATGAAGAAATCACTACGGAAGTTGCTATTGAAAGAGCAGAAGGACCGTTAAAAGAATTTATGGCTGCTCAAACGCGTGAAAAAGATATCCAATTGTTTTTAGATATTTCTGGAGAAGAGAAACCGGAAAACTTAGAAAATTTATCAATGACAGTTTTGACACCAGCGTTTGCGATCAGTGAGTTGAGGACAGCTTTCAGTATCGGATTTTTGATCTTTATTCCTTTTCTGGTCATCGATATGGTCGTTGCAAGTATTTTGATGTCCATGGGGATGTTCATGCTGTCACCAGTCATGATTTCATTGCCGTTTAAATTATTATTATTCGTATTAGTAGATGGTTGGTATTTAGTAGTAGAATCCCTTGTTTCAGGATTTCAGTAGAGGTGAAAAATGAAAGTAGAACAAGCATTAGACATTGTGCGCGAAGCTTTTTTCGCCATTATTCAAGTAGCAGGCCCAACATTAGCTATTGCCTTGATTATAGGATTGGTAATCAGTATTTTACAAGCGACTACTCAATTGCAAGAGCAGACGTTGAGTTTCGTACCTAAAATATTAGCTGTCATCGCTTCTTTGATCATATTTGGTAATTTCATGCTGAATGTGATGATTGAATTTACTGAAAAAATCTTTGAAACTATTGCGAGCCTATGATGGATAACGCCTTACTAGCAGAATTGAACGGAGCTTTATTGATCTTGATGCGAGTGTCTGCATTTATCTTGATCTGTCCTGGATTTTCTTTTACGGGTCTGCCGAACTTAGTCAAAGTGGTTTTGTCAGCAGGAATTTCAATTGGAGTTTATTCTGTGGTGCCGAGTGTGACCACTATTGATGGCATAGTTGAATTTTTCTTTATCGGATTAAAAGAGGTTTTAGTCGGATTTGCGATTGGTTACATTTGTCAGTTGTTTTTCTCAGCAGTCGAAATGGCTGGTAAGCTGATCGACTTTCAAGTCGGATTTTCAATGAGTGAAGTGTACGATCCCAGTTTAGGAATCAGCGTTTCGAATTATGGGAAAATTTTTTACTGGATCTCGATGTGTATTTTCTTCTTTACGGATCTGCATCATGCAGTCATCAAGACACTGGTAAAATCATTCAGTTATTTACCGTTAGACAGCACGGATTTAGGTTCTTTTGGAACGGAAGGTATTGTAACTTTATTCGGAATGATTTTTGAGTTGGCACTGAATTTAGCATTGCCGCTCATGCTGACGTCATTGATTGCTGAAGTGGTATTAGGGTTGATTTCCAGAACGGTTCCGCAGATCAACGTATTGATTTTAGGAATGCCGCTGAAAGTATTAGTCAGTTTGTTGATGACATTAGTGGTTTTGACACCGATGACAGAAAGTATTAAAGATATTATGCCGATGATGGTGAAATACATGAATGAATTCATGCGTTCATTACCTGGTTAAAGAGAGGTGATTGATCATGCAAGATAAAGACAGTAAAACAGAAAAAGCCAGCCCCAAGCGAATAAAAGACGCTCGAAAAAAAGGGGATATCGCTAAAAGCAGCGATTTGACTTCGGCGATTTCTTTTACAGTGTTTGCCTTGATGACAACCTCCCTTGGCTGGTATGTATTTGAGAGAAGCTTTACTTACTTGAAAGGCTTCTTGGCAAGTGGACTAACGATGGGAAGCCAGTTGGGTACAGAAGAATTAAGAAATAACCTAGCCAGTATCGGAGTTCAATCGATCATCATGCTGTTCACTATTGCGGCTCCTTTTTTATTGATTGCCTTTTTTGTTTCTTTATTGGCAGCTGGATTACAGACTAGGTTCTTATTTTCAAAAGAACCGATTAAAATGAGTTTGAAAAAAATTAATCCTGTCAGTGGTTTTAAGAATATGTTCAGTAAAAAAGCTGCTTTCACTTTAGTAAAAACCATTTTTAAGTTGGTTCTTGTGTTTTTGGTAACGTACAATGCATTGACAGATTCTATTGACGTAATCGTGAATTTAGGCAAGTTGGGCACTGAAAAGATTTTTAGTACTCTTTTGGAATTGATCAAAACAGTGGGCACGAATTTGGCTGTACTGTTGATGGTTTTGGGAATTGCGGATTATGTGTATGAACGCTACGAATTCAGCCAAAAAATGAAGATGACGAAACAAGAAGTCAAGGATGAGTACAAAGAAAGTGAAGGAGATCCGCAAGTGAAATCTCAACGGAAACAACTTCACCGTCAAATGATCAATGGAAATATGAGAGATGTAGAAACAGCGGCTGTTGTCATCACCAACCCGACTCATTTGGCGATTGCGATCCGATATGAAAAAGGAAAAGATGAAGTGCCTATCGTAGTCGTAAAAGGAGCAGATCTGATTGCAGAGAAAATCCGAGAACGAGCTCGAGAACACGATGTTCCAATTGTAGAGAACAAACCGATAGCGAGAAATCTGTACAAAAACATCCAAGTAGGACAACCCATACCAGTAGATCTTTACCAAGCAGTTGCTGAGATCATGGCGCTAGTTTACCAAATGGAAGAACTGAAAAAAGACAAGATTTAATCCGGTATAAAACGAATACTATCAGAGTCAGACGAAGGAGATCATGTAATGATAAGTGCTTTAAATGAAAGAATAGAAAAAATTAGTCGTTTTTCTGATATAGGAATTGCTGTTTTAGTGGTGGGAATTCTAGCAATGATCATTATCCCGTTACCAGCACCTATACTAGATTTTATGTTGGCTGCAAATATTTCATTATCATTGATTATTTTGCTGTTAACATTATTTACGAAGACGGTTCTAGAATTTTCTACTTTTCCAACTTTATTATTGGTCACAACAATGTTCGGTTTGGCGCTGAATATTTCGTCTACCCGTTTGATATTGACTCAAGGAAATGCCGGGCAAATGATCGAGACGTTTGGAAACTTTGTAGCTGGGAATAATTTTATTGTTGGAGCGGTTATTTTCATTATTATTATTCTAGTGAATATGATGGTGGTGACAAGCGGTTCTGGACGTGTATCAGAAGTGTCAGCTCGTTTTACGTTAGACGCTATGCCGGGGAAACAAATGTCTATTGATGCAGACATGAATGCCGGTTTGATTACAGAAGCACAGGCAAAGAAACGACGTAAAGATTTAGAACGGGAAACGCAATTTTTTGGAGCGATGGATGGAGCCAGCAAGTTCGTTAAAGGGAATGCCATTGCTGGTATCATTATTACCTTGATCAATTTGATCGGAGGAATCCTGATGTTTTCTCTGCAACAAGGAATGGGAATGATGGAAGCTTTGGACCATTTTGGGAAATTGACGATCGGAGACGGTTTAGTGAGTCAAGTTCCTTCATTGATGGTATCTGTTGCATCCGGTATTTTAGTGACTCGTTCTGGAAGCCAAACGGGTTTCGGAAGCTCATTAAGCGGAGAATTATTCGGCAATGCTAAAGTTATCAAAATCGCAGCTGGAGTTTTACTGTTGTTCGCTATTGTACCAGGTATGCCGACAATACCATTCCTATTGATTGGGTTAATTGCTTTTGCTGCTGGTTATTTGATTGACGAGAACGAAAAAGCCAAATTGAATCAAGAAAAGGATACTGAAATAAAAGAAGCAGCGGCTCAACGGACGGAGAATGAAAAAGTCCAAGAAGAATCGATCACGGCTTTCCAAGTAGACCCAATCTCGATCGAAATTGGATATGGTTTGATTCCATTGGCGGATGAACGTCAAGACAGCAACTTAACGAGTCAGATCCCTACCATACGTCGTCAGTGTGCTCAAGAAATGGGGATCTTACTAAACCCGATTCGTATCCGAGACAATCTGCAATTAGCGCCAAATGATTATGTCATCAAAATCAAAGGGAATGAAGTTGCGCAAGGAAGTTTGTATTTAGATAAATTCTTGATCATTGATCCAGGAGAGTCTACGTTTGAATTCAATGGAATTCCAGCTAAAGAACCTTCATTTGGTTTAGATGCTATGTGGATCGATGAAAGCGATCGAGACATGGCAGATATCAAAGGCTACACCGTTGTAGATCCGTTGACCGTATTGATCACTCATTTGAAAGAGACGATTACACAACACAGTTTCGAATTATTAGGCAGACAAGAAGTGAAACAATTATTCGAAGGTATCAAAGAAAAATATAGTGTGGTCATTGATGAACTGATCCCAGATATTTTACGCTTGGGAGAAGTACAAAAAGTGCTTCAAAGTCTATTGAAAGAACATATTCCGATCAATGATTTAGTCACTATTTTGGAAACATTGGCAGACTACGGAAATACAACAAAAGATACAGAAGTGCTGACAGAGTATGTGCGGCAAGCGTTGAAGAGAACGATCGTGAAACCTCACTTAGATCAAAATGGTGTGCTGCATGTAGTAACGCTTCATCCAGATTTGGAAGAACGAATCAGCCAAAGCACACGAAAATCGACAGCAGGATCTATACCGGCTCTTCAGCCAAATGAGATCACGAATTTCTTTGACAACTTGACGTATTCCAATAATCAATTGGACAGTCATGGAATCCCGCATGTGTTGTTGGCGTCGCCTAAGATTCGTCCGGCAGTCAGAAATTTATTGGCTTTCAATTTCCCGGACTTGCCGATCTTGTCTCTAAATGAAGTGCCGAATGATATTCCAATTGAAACACAAGGTATGATTGAAACATGACATCACTAATGATACACCCAAACAAAATGGCTAGGAGGAAGGGCAATGATGTATTATGAGACTGACCGAGAACAGGAAATCTTAAAGTATCTTCCCTTGGTCGAAAAAGTAGTGAATGGGTTGAATATCAAGCGAAGCGATTATGAACGGTCTGATTTGATTAACATGGGCGTGATCGGGTTGATGGATGCATTAAATAAATTTGATCATTCGAAGAAAGTTCCTTTTGAAGGGTATGCTTATATTCGAATCAAAGGTGCTATCATTGATGAAGTGCGTAAAACGTCTAAAGTCTCCCGGTCGCGCATCACAAAATTAAATGATTTCTACAAAGCCAAAGAGAAATTGGAAAAGACGCTGATGCGTACACCTTCGGATCATGAAATTTGCGCAGAATTAGGAATCGGAGAAAAAGAGTTGAGTAAGATTCACGAAACTGTTCATCAGTTAGCTTCGGTATCTTTAGAAGATGTGCTGTTTTCTGAAGAAGGGCATGATGTTGAGATACAGGATGTTTTGGAAGATACCACTGCAGTGAATTCTGAAGAGGCTCTTTTAGAGATCGAACGAAAAGAAATGTTAGCTTTAGCGATCAAAAAGTTAGACGAGCGTGAGCAGCAGATTTTAAATATGCTGTATATAGAAGAATTAAGTTTAAAAGAAATTGCATTCGTATACGATTTATCTGTGCCACGTATTTCTCAGATCCATGGGAAAATGATTGTAAAATTAAAGAGTCATATGAAAGAGGCTTATAATGATTAGAGGATTTATTACCACAAATAGAAACTTACATATATTAGAAAAAAAGCAGGAAAATTTAAGTACGTCTGTTGCTAATTTAAATACAGTCGGATATAAAGAGCAAGAAATCATCCAAAGCAGTTTAATGGAGCAAAATTTGTTCAACCGACTAGATGGCCCTGAATTGAATCAGCAGTTCAATGTTGGGGGACTGTCATTAGGGAGTCAAATCGATGAAGTGTACCGTGATTTTAGCCAAGGCGGTATCAAATTAACCAACTCATCAACTGACTTAGCTCTTCAAGGTGAGGCATTCTTTACGGTTCAAACGGCGAATGGCGAAACGATGTATACACGTAACGGAAACTTCACGGTCGATGCAGAAGGGTTTCTGGCGACTCAAGATGGTCATCAAGTAATGAGTACTGCCAATACACCGATTCAAGTAGGCAGTATGGAGTTTACGGTCTCAACGGATGGAACGATTCTTGAAACGGGGCAGCAACTGCAATTAACCAGTTTTGCTGATCCTGCTGGACTGACTAGTCAAGGAGATACGTTATTTTCAGGTAATGGCGGTATGATGGCTAACGATACAGCTGTTTTCCAATCAGCAGTCGAAACGGCTAACGCCAATACAGCGGACGTGATGATTGATTTGATGCAAGTGTCCAGAGAATACGAAGCGAATCAAAAAATCTTGCAAGCAGCAGATCAAACCTTGCAAAAAGCCGTCAATGAATTAGGAAAAGTGTAAAGCTGTTTTAAGATAGCTGGATAAAAGGGAGATTGGAGAAATAAAATGAGTATTTCTTTAAGCACAAGCAGAAGCGGAATCCATGCACATCAAAAAGCTATGGATGCTATTGCTAATGACATTTCAAATGTCAATACAACTGGATACAAATCAAAGCAAGTCAATTTCCGTGAATTGATGACCAATCAATTGGTAGAAGACAAATTGCTTTTATCCGATAATGCAGAAGGCGGAGAAATCGGCGTAGGGTCATTAAGCGGAGTAACAACTTCGAATTTCAAACAAGGATCTTTGACTGAGAGCCAAGGGGAGTTTCACATGGCTGTTGCTGGAAACGGCTTTTTTGGAGTCACAGATGCTGCTGGACAGTTTTACCTGACTCGTGATGGCGGATTCCAACTGAATGCTGACGGAACGCTGACAAATGGGAACAATGAATCGTTGTCGATCAATACGACGGTGCCGGTTGATCAATGGCCTGCCGGAAATGTTGCCATACAAGATTCAGGAGCTGTTATGATCTTAGATGACAATGGAAACCAAACCCAAGTAGCTACTATTCCATTGTTTTATCCGAGTGTAGCTGATGCTTTGCAACCTGCAGGAGGAAACAAGTATCAAGTACCAGCCGGAATCGAATTAATGACTTCAAATGGCGACAATGATGCTTTTGGTAGTATCAAGCAAGGTTACTTAGAGAGTTCCAATGTAGATTTGGCAACGACTTTTACGGATATGATCGTCACGCAACGAGCTTATTCATTGAATTTAAAAGCCGCTCAAAGTACAGATGAAATTATGGGAATGATCAATAACTTTAAGCAATAAAATCGAAGAATCAACTGTTTTTATTTAAAAACAACCGCTCAAGTCATTACGATGGGGCGGCTGTTTTTTTGTTACATAAAATAGTTCTTTTCAGCTTCTGACATTTAAGCTATGATGGAAGAGAAAAAGCGAGGGATCGATGATAGTATGTATTTAACAATAGAAAAAACCGCTGAATATTTGAATGTGCCTATCAGTGAAGTCTATCGATTGATTCGGGAAAAACAAGTACGGACAATCCAAGTAAATGACGAGTTGTTGCTGAATAAGGAACAATTCAACTTATTCATGAAAGAAATGGAAAAACAAAAAGAAGCGCTGGAAGAGTATTTGAATACACCTATTCCAGAAGATATCGATATTAAGGATGAAGATTGATTTTTATAAGGATGTGACACTTATGAGCAATTATCAATTCATTGCCAGTACGATTGAACTGCCTGAAATTGAGAATCCGCATGTCCATTTGTATTCTATTAATGAAGCTTTAGCGAACGGACTCTCGATAGAGGAAAGTATTTTGGAGATGGATATTGATCCTGACGAACCTGAAGTGCTGCTTTGGTTCGAAAGCGAAGAGTTGTTAGGAGAGATTACAGTGCAAAAAGAGGAAGATGGCTATTATTCTGATCCGTATACTCAATTGCCTTATCGGTATACTTTCGAATGGGGCAGATACACACAAAAAAGAGCGGAAGAAATCATCACTTTTTTGAATCAACATATGCAATCAGGAAGCATAGTAGAGCTTTGGGATACGTGGATGGATGATATTGAAGAACCTGTAGTAAAGATATTATCTCTTGATCATGTTACTCCACAACATATTCAAGCGATATTTGGCAACACAGAGTACGAGAAACCGACAGTTTTGTCCATACAAAAAAGCTGAAACAAACAGTTTTGAACTGCTTATTTCAGCTTTTTAAATGTTTAACGATTATTTAGCTTTATCTTCACCGATAACTTCTGGATCAGCAGCATCTTCTTCAGGCTCTTCTTCTACACGAGGAGCTGAAACTGTTGCGATCAACGTATCAGGTTCTTCCACAATTTCTACATCTGGAAGTTGTTCTAAGTCAGCAACCGTTAATGTGTCACCAATTTCTAAACTTCCTGCATCCACTGTATATTCTTCAGGCACCTTGTCAGCTACTGTTTCAACAGAAACTTCATAAAGGGCTTGTTCTAATACCCCAATTTTTACATTTTCTGTATTTTCTAAAACCACAGGAACAAAGACCGTTAATTTTTGTCCAGGTTTTAATGTTTGCATACTTACATGTAAAATTTGATTTTTTAATGAATGACGTTGAACTTCTTTAATGTAAACTTGAAGTTTTTTGCCGTCTTCCATGGTAACGTCAAAGATTGCACTATCTCCTTGAGTTTTTAAAACTTCACGGATTTCTTTTTCATTTAAGAGTACAGAAATCGAGCCTTCTTCTTTCCCGTAAATCACGCCTGGGATGTTTTCTGCACGACGATCCTTGTGTGATGCGCCTGTACCGACTGATTCTCTTTTCATAGCTTTGATGTTCATATTACTATTCCCCCTTAAGATAATTACCTTAACATCAATGATACCCCAAATAGAATGGAAATGAAAGCGATATGACTTTTTGGAGCTTTATGTAAAATAAAGCATGGCTCTATTAAGCAAATAAAATGAAACAAATTGGATTGCTTTTAGAGATAGGTAAATTTATTACTTAATACTATAGAAGAAAGACATTAATGAGAGAGATTTTTACTCACAAGAAAGAGACGAAAAACTAAATTTGTGTGTAAATGACAATATAGTTGGAACAGATCAGCCGAAATACTAGTCGATAGTAAAATAGCGAACGTTTGTTTTATGAGACAGCTTACAACATCGTTTTTGAGCTGATATAAACTATAAAAGTTGGAAATAGTGCATTTTGAGCATGAATAACGAATAATTACAAAATGTTGCTATAACATGTTGTATTTTACGTAAAGTTTGATTTTGTCATACTTCTGCAATGAACACTTACTTTTAATACAAAAGCAATAAAGAACCATAACAAAAGCTCTTTTTAACAGACTTCTCTTTCGAATCATGGTACTATTCATTTCGTGGCAAAGGAACACTTAATAGAACACTTTAAGAAACACATGAAGGCTATTAAAAATACAAAGAGGTTCTTTTGGAAATGTGGAAGAAAATAAGCATTTGGAATAGAGAGGGAGAAAATAATGAGAAACATAAAGTCAAAATTAGTAGCTGCAGGATCAACTTTAGCAATGGTAGGACTATTCTCAGTAGCTAACCCGTCAGAAGCATCAGCAAACGAATATAACGCTAATTCATGGCAAGCACGTACTGTAGCAGAGGTCAAAGAGGATATCCAAAGTGATGAAACAGGATCAAAATATACTTTCCAATGGGGAGATACATTATCAAGCATCGCTTTAGCAACAGATATTTCTGTAGATTCATTAGTGAAAATCAATGATATCAGCAACGCAGATGTGATTATTGCTGGAAATTCGATTCATTTATCAAGTGATCATTCAGTTGTAACGGTAGAAAACAACAACGAAGTGAAAACTTATAATGTAAGTGAAGAAGAAGTGAAAGAAGTAGAAACGCCAAAAGAAACAAAAGAACAACTAGCTAAAGAAGAAGTTACAGAAGAAGCTGTTGAGACAAAAGCACCAGCTGCTGAAACAACTCAACCGGCTGCAGAAGAAAAATCTGGTGAATGGGTTACTGTAGAAGCTACGGCTTATTCAACAAATCAACCAGAATTAAGTGATACAACGTATACTGGAATCAATTTGAATGAAAATCCAAATGTTATCGCTGTTGACCCAAGTGTTATTCCATTAGGTTCAACGGTATATGTACCAGGATATGGAACATTTATTGCTGGAGATACTGGTAGTGCAATCAAAGGACACCGTATTGATGTCCACATGACTGATTTAAATGCTGCATTACAATTTGGAAGAAAAACATTAGACGTTCAAATTTTGAACTAATAAATGGACAAAATCTGAAAAATTAAAAGAAGAAGGAGCTGGGAAATAATTCCCAGCTCCTTCTTCTTTTACGAATATTGGTTTCGTAAACGCGCTCAAAAAGGCAGCCCCGACATCCACTTCACGAATAATGCTCGAATGGTCTACGACCATCCTGTGCTTATTCGCTCCAGTGATTCGGGCTAAATGCCTTTTTTCCCACTCTCTTCTTTTTTGTTTGAAGATGAGATGAAGGGATTAATACAGCACTCTGATATAGACGATTGTTGCTCCTAAAGCTGCTCCAACAATAAAATAAAGCAGCATCTGTAAAAGCAAGTACCAATCTATTTGATTAGGAGAGCTGTTTTTCTTTTTTTGAGTTGTTTTATTCGTTTCTTCTCGTCGAGATAAGATCAAATATCCCAAACCAACGATGATACCTACAACAGATAATAGAGATTGTGAGACTTCAGGGCGCAGATACCCCATGACCAAGCCCACTAAAGCCGCGAATACTAATAAAGCGTAACGTCTCATCTTATTGGACATACTTCAAACTCCTTCGAGGAATATATTTTTCGTTTATTTTACCATAAAGAATTCCCATCACTGTAATCATTTCATTTGAAAGATGTAAGCCGAAAAAAGAAACGAGACTTCTCAAAGACTCGTTTCTTTTTGTATTAATATTGCATCAATTTTAATTGAAGAACCGTTTCTTTATCCGAGTGAGTTCCCATTTGAAATTCTTCTTTATACGATTCCGGCCCTTTTCCTGTCAAGATAACGTAATCACCAGGTTGAGCTATTTTTTGAGCTTCTTGAATCGCGATGGTTCGATCCATAATGATATCTATGTGATCCTCTAGCTGAGCTTCTTCAACCAATGTTTCGTAAGTCTGTTTCATTTCCTCTTCATATGTCCCATTTAAATCATCCGTAGTTAAAATAGTGTAATCACTTAATCTATGAGAAGTTTGAAGCATCGGAACACGTTTTGTACTATCCCTATTTCCGCGGAAACCAAATATATGGATGATCTTATTTGCTTTGCATTCTCTAATCGAGTCTATGCAATACTGCAATGCCAAGTCTGTATGTGCATAGTCGCTGATGTAATGAACTCCATCAATTATGGCGAGTGTTTCAAATCTGCCTGGAATTCCAGCGAAATCCTTAAGGCTATCGTTAATATGGTCAATAGTGTAGCCCATATCTACAATTACTCCACTAGCCATAGCTAAGTTGTACACATTGTGCATACCGATCAAAGTAGAATAAATAGTTTCGACTGAACCTTCCGTATCTACTTGAATATCTTTGCCTTTTTTTGATAAGAGTTTAAAAGTGGCTTTTTCGTCATGGCCGATAGTGATAGTTTCGACATTTTTAGCCAGTAACCGTTGAGCTAGATGCTGTCCCCAAGTATCATCAATATTGATGACGGCTTTTCCGTCTGGTTTTAATTTATCAAATAACAAAGCCTTAGCTTCAAAGTATTCTTCCATCGTATGGTGATAATCTAAATGATCGTGCTGCAAATTGGTAAATAAAGCATAATCAAACGTTATTCCTTCTAAACGATATTGAGTTAATCCATGAGAAGAGACTTCTACGATAACTACTTGGTCTGTTGATTGAGCCATCATTTGATGAATGAGCAATGCGCTGGGGGTAGTGTTCAGGGATTTAGATGTCTGTCCATTGATCACATATTCTATCGTGCCGATCAACGAAGTAGAATAACCCGCTTTTTCCAATAAATGCTTCAATAAGTAACAGGTCGTTGTTTTACCATTCGTACCAGTCACCCCGATAACGATTTTATTATCAGAAGCATTTCCGTAAAAAGTCTTGCACAATTGTCCAAGCATTTTTCGGCTGTTTTTTGTGAGGACATAAGGAGTATCCCCGATATTGGGTTGAACTGTTTCGCCAATGATCAATGATGCGCCATTTTTTGCAGCGTCTCTTATATAATCATGTCCATCAAATTGGTAACCTTTGATAGCTACAAAGAGCATCCCTGGTTTTACATTTCTTGAATCATCCGTTATACCCGTAACCTCCATTTCAAGATCTACTCCTGAAAATTCAGATAAAGAAGAGAAGGATTCAATTAGTTGTTTTAATTTCATTGTAAAAGTTGCCTCCTTCTATAAGACAATCCATATAGGATAAACGGTCTTTTGTTGTAAGTATTCTTCTAGAAGAACTGAAGAAGATGTATGTCTTATATTCAAGTATAATTGAATCATTAAACCATATCATTAAAAAAGCTTAATATAAATAATGTTATTCGTAAAAAGGAAAGAGGCATGTATTTCTTGCCTCAATAGAGATGATAAGTAAAGCGAATAAAAATAGAAAAAATACATGAGTATTTGGTAAGAGGAGAAACACTAGATGAGGTCTGTAGAGTTTTCTTGAAGGTGCATCAACTCTGAATCTAGTTGCTTTGTTTCATAATCGATTAAAGTCAGCAAATCTTTTTCCAGCCATTCCGGTAGTTCTTGATGCATGAAAGAATGAAGAGCTAGAATATTTTCATGAAAATCTGTAGCAGGGCTCAACTTTTTTTGAAGTATTTTTGCAAATTTTTGTTTTTTCTTCAACGCTTTCTTGTTTTGTTCAGAAAGAGAGGCAAAATTTTTGAGCACATAACGATAATGTTTAGCTTTTAGGCGAACATGATGGACTGCTTCTATATCCGTATAATCGAGTTGGTTAATTTTTTCTGCAACCTTTTTGTGTTCTTTCTTGGACCGTTTTTTTACAAATGAAGACAAGTCTTCTGTACCTAGGATCAAAGAAGCCCATTCCACAGATTCGACCCACTGGTACAAATGAGCGAAGACAAGCCGCATTTTCTTCTGGTTGCTTGAATGAATCAGTCTGCGCTGTTCTTTTAATCGCGCTTTAGAGATTAATTCTACAACCCCTTCAGGATCTTCCAGCAAATCGGGTTCTTTGTTACAAATCAACTCGACTTCTTCTAATAAGACATCCAATTCACGCAAACGGGAAAATTGTTTGAACAATTCTTTTGCGGGATTGCGAGCGTCTTGATAAACATTGTCGGGCAATAATGGTTTGAGAAAATTCAATTCAGAACGGAATTGTCTAGTATGGACACGCAATTGATGGACGTTCTCTTTGTCATAAGGAGACGCTAGAAAAGCTTTATGAAAGCTAAGCATATTGTTTAAAGAGTTTCTTAGCAAGATAGCTAAAAGATTTGAAGGATTGTCCTTTATTACACGTAAATTTTTCAATGATTTAGATTGATGAAACCAGAGCAGTTGTGCTTCAGAAGCATTTTTTAGTTGAACGCCTGCACAAGCTCCTTTGCCAAATGGCAGCAGCGATCCCGTCAACTGTTCAACCCAAGTACTTAAAGTTGGCTCATGTCCTACAATAATGATGGTGCAATCTTTTGTTGTACTTTCGATTTCAGACAAAAGCTGATCATAATCTCCTTCAACAATAAAACCTTGTTCTATAATAGGCAGTCCACCTAATGAGCGGGAAATAATCTCAGCAGTTTCAACAGCACGTGATAGAGGACTGGACCAAATTAAAATCTCTTTCTCCATATTAATCAAGTAGTGAAGATTAGGAGCGGAATATTCCAACTTTTTTCTACCTTCAGAAGTTAGAGTACGATTAAAATCTTCTTCTACTACTTCTTTGTTTTCAGCAATCCCGTGACGAAAAAAGCATACGAATCGACTCACAGCACTCATCCTTTCTTGACGGTAAAACCATTTTAAAACAGAGGAGACATCTTTTCTAGTTTGACAACTCTATTATCGCTTCTTTAATGGTTTATTTCCACTAATAAGACATTGTTCTACCCATAAAAACACCCAATAATAGAAGAAAATCAAATAGTATAAAAATCTCCTTTAGTTTCTATTTTGAATATGATATGATGGAATTTAATTTATGAAAAAATGATTAAAATTTTAATCAGTAGGAGGAACCACAATGAAAAAAACAAAAATTGGTTTAGTGCCAAAATTAATTATTGCCATTGTTTTAGGTATTGTATTTGGGCAACTAGACGTCTTACCCGCTATTATTTTGCAGATTCCAATTACAATATCCAGTTTGTTTAGTAGTTTATTATCTTTTATAATTCCACTAATGATTATTGGTTATGTAATAGTTGGGATAGCAGATCTCACTCAAGGAGCCGGTAAACTACTTGGTGCGACTACACTTATTTCTTATGGATCAACACTAGTAGGTGGAGTAATCGCCTATACGATTGCTTCCATTGTTTTCCCAATGTTCATTACTCCAGAATTGAGTCAAAAAGTTACTGAAAGTGGAGAAGGGTTGGCAGCGTTGTTTACCATTCCTTTAGAACCAATGTTAGATGTAACTTCCGCTATTGTATTTGCTTTCTTATTTGGTATTGGTATCTCTTGGTTGAGAGGACAGAACAAAGGAGAGACGATCTATCATTTCTTTAGTGATTTTAGTGCCATTATCACGCGTATATTGAACACATTAGTTATTCCTGGATTACCTATTTATATCTTCGGAAACTTTGTAAACTTGAGTTACACTGGATCTATTCAATCTATCCTATCTGTTTTCTGGAGAGTTTTTTTGGTTGTGTTAGCTTTGCAGTTAATAGGAGTCCTAGCTTTGTTTGTCATTGCAGGTATCTACCGAAAAGAAAAACCATGGCAATTTATTAAGAACCAAGTACCAGGCTATATTACGGCTCTAGGAACACAATCTTCAGCTGCTACTATTCCTGTTAACATAGAAATTGCTCGTAAAAACGGGGTATCGCGTCAAATCAGAGAGTTTGTAGTACCTTTGTGTGCGACAATCCATTTATACGGAAGTATCACAACAGTTATTTCATGTGTAACAGCTGTTTTGATCATGTACGATATGCCTTATGATTTTCAACTGATGATGGGATTCATCTTGATACTTGGAATAGCTATGGTGGCAGCACCAGGAGCGCCAGGTGGGGCAATCATGAGTGCTCTTCCTTTTCTAACTGTCGTAGGAATTTCAGCAACTGGACCAATCGCTACTTTATTGATTTCTCTTTATTTGACGCAAGATAGTTTTGGAACTGCGGCAAATGTTTCAGGAGACAATGCGATTGCTTTGATGGTGGATAAAATCTATCATACTAAAATTTTAAAAGAAAAAAATTGGGTTCCAACTAGAGGTAAACCAATCAACAGTGAAGTTCTGTAATAATCAATAAATAGTTGCCCAGACAAAAACCCCCATCTCTACTAGTGATAGAAAACTAGTGGAGATGGGGGTTTAGTCATGTTCAATGGTCAATACTTAAAAGGTCATGTAAGAACCTGGTCCGATTGGAAGACCGCTGAAATACCAACCGATCAACATGATCAACCAAACTACTAAGAAAGACATCGAGTAAGGAAGCATGGTTGAAATCAGGGTTCCTAAACCGCTCTTTGGTTCGTAACGTTTCATAAAGACTAATACCATAGCAAAGTAACTCATTAAAGGAGTAATAATGTTGCTGGTAGAGTCGGCGATACGGTAAGCGATTTGCGTCAATTCAGGTGTTAACCCTACATTGAACAGCATAGGGATGAAGATTGGTGCCATAATAGCCCATTTCGCTGAAGCAGAACCTAAGAATAAATCTAAAAAGGCTGCTAACAGTGTGAAAGCGATGATTAATGGAATACCGGTAAATCCAACTGATTCCAAAAACTCTGCCCCATTTACTGACAAAATCATACCTAAGTTGGTATAAGAGAAGTAACTGATGAATTGAGCTGCAAAGAACGCAAGAACGATATAACCGCCCATTGAACTCATTGATTGAGTCATACCTTCGACCAAATCGTTACTGTTTTTTATTTTCCCTACTGTTTTTCCATAAACGAAACCAGGAATCACAAATAATAGGAAGATTGCAAAAATCAAACCTTGGCTTAAGAAATTGTCCATCGTCATCAACCCAGTGTCTTCGTTAAGAGCACGAAGCGGAGCATTTTCCGGAACAAGCATCAAACCAATAATAAAGACGTATACTAGTACAGATAAACCAGCTAGTTTCAAACCTTTGTGTTGAAGATCAGTTAGAGGCTCGTCATCCGGTTTGTATGAACCTTTGTATTCGCCTAACTTAGGTTCAATAACTTTCTCGGTAATAATCGTTCCAACGATCGTTAACAGGAATGTTGAAACAACCATGAAATACCAGTTCCCTGTTACAGCCATTTCATAATCAATATTGGCACTTTCTAAAGCCGCATTAGTGATACCCGTCAAAAGAGCATCTGTAGGTCCAATCACTAAGTTTGCTGAATACCCTCCAGATACCCCTGCAAAAGCAGCGGCCAAACCAGCGAGCGGATGTCTTCCAGCTCCAGCAAATACAATAGCTCCCAATGGAATAATGACAACATACCCAGCATCAGAAGCAATATTCGATACGATACCTGCGAAAACCACTACAGAAGTTAGTAATGCTGTAGGAACCGATTTGATCAGTTTTTTCAATGCATCTCCAATCAATCCAGACCATTCTGCAACTCCAACCCCAAGCATAGCTACCAATACAGTTCCTAAAGGAGCAAAACCAGTAAAGTTGGTTGTCGCGTTGTTAAAAATGAAACTCAACCCTTCACCATTAAATAGTGAGACAGCTTCAATGGTGACTTCTTCACCAAGCCGAGCATCCACAAAAGTTGCGGCTAACCCTGCACGTACTGCAATTTCTGAAATAACAATAACCATAAGTGCTAGAATAACAAATAATATTGCGGGATGTGGCAACTTATTCCCGACATTTTCAATTATCCCTAAAAAACCCTTAGACCTTTCTTTCGTAGGTCGTTCTTTCTTGCTCATTTTCTATTCCCCCGTTTATATAGTTCTCTTCGTGATATAAATAAAAGAGAAGTATTTATCGGTCCCTATTAACCGATAATTTTTATATTACAGGATTTCAAAAGGGGGGTCAATGAACTTACGTAAGTGAATAGGTCATAGCAAGTATTGTATTCGCTAACAATATTTATAAATAAAGTTTTTAAAATGTTCAGAATTTTTAAAAAAGAACCTGAATCCACCAATAGGCTAAAGTTGCCATCGGTGAATTCTGGTTCTATCTTATTCTTTTTGGAATAGTGTCGGCGACTTGCCGTAATATTTTTTGAATAATTTGCTGAAATAATAGGCGTCTTGGTAACCTACTAATTGAGACACTTGACGGATGCTGATATCTAAGTTGTCCTCAATCATTTCTTTCGCTTTTAACAAACGCAATTGGATAAGGTAGTTGATAACGGTTTCACCTGTATGTTCTTTAAAAGCTCTAGACAGCGAAGTTGGGCTTGTGTAAAAATGATCGGCGATTTGATTTAATGTCAGATCTTCCATGTAGTGATTCTCTAAGTACTGAACAACTTCTTCTATCAAGGTTAGTTTTTCTTTTTCATCCGCGGTCAATAATAAAGAACTTTCATTGACAGGCAAGATGGAAGCGTCTCTAAGCAAGAGAACAAAAAGTTTCAAAATCAACCCTTTTAATAATAGCTCGGAACCTGTTCTGAACTGTTCGCGTTCCTTGAGGATCTCATCGCAGCTGTCAAAAAAGTTCTGTCGGTTTTTTGACAAGCGGATGATAGGTTCTTTTATAGGGAAATAATCCCTTGGAAATAGATCGATCGTAAAATTACGGATTCCTATATGAATTTGCCTATTTTTCATATCAGAAGGCATATACTCATAATGACTGACTCCAGGGTTTAATAAAAGCACAGTCGGTTCTGTTAGGTGAGTCGTTTTTCCTTCTATATTATAGAAAACTTCTCCGCTGACAAGGATACTCATTTCTACGAAATCATGATGGTGGTTTTTTCCATCAAATGGTCCTTTGGAATCTGCATCAAAAATGTAAAGAATTTCTGGATTAAACGTTTTAGCATCGATTTTAAGCATCCCTTCACCCCCATACATTCTATTGACATAAAATGTAAACTCACGTGTATTATATGCTTTTTTCAAACAAATAACTATCACAATAAGAAAACTTTTGGATACAGTTAGTTCAATTATAAAGTATTTAAAAATTGAACTCAAAAAGGATGATCAAAAGTTTCCTTGAAGAATTGAGAAACGATCTTCACATGTTGAAATTCAGTTGCGTGCCTCATCTCCTCGGATAAAATCATTGCCTGTTTTGAGAATAAAGAGCATTCTCTAAACAGGCAATAGATTTTTCTGTCGGAGCTAAACGAGGCACTCCGCATGTTTATTATCAGCTGCGAGGCCTAGCAACTGTGCAAAAAAGATAAATTTTGGTTGGGATAGAAAGCATCCCAATCAAAATTTCCTATTTTTGCTTCGTTGCTGTCAAGTCCTCTCCGCATATTGGAATTCAGTTGCGGTCGTTTGACTCTCGAGAAAAATCATTCTCTTTTTTGAGAATAAAGAGCATTCTCTAAAAAGAGAATAGATTTTCTTTTCGAGTCAGAACAACGACCTCCACATGTTAGTAATTTTATCCATTGTTTTTGTTGGTTATGTCCATTTTATGCGGGGTGGTTTTGGCTTAAGATTTGGGTAAGAGATTTATTGGGGGGAGTGGGAGTATGTCTAGTTTTCGTTGGATTTGGGAGTACATTAAGCCGTACAAGGTGTATTGGTTTTGGGCGAGTTTGTGGACGGTTGTTGTAGGTTTGTTAAATGTGGTAACACCGTATATCGGAGGAATGATCGTTGATGAGGTCATCAATAAGGAGAGAGGGTCTTTATTGGTGCCGTTGTTAGTGATTATGATTGTTGCTACAGTGTTGAGGACGGTATTGCGGTACGTGTACCAAATGATGTTTGAAACGACAGGCCAGAATGTACTGTTTAAGATCAGAGAAGATTTGTACACAAAGCTGCAAGAAATGGACTTTGTTTTTTTCAATACGACTCGTGTTGGAGATATCATGGCGCGTATGACAGGGGATACGGATGCGATCCGTCATGCGGTTTCGTGGGTTTATTTTAACATTTTGGACAGTGCGATATTGTTTATTTCAGCCATCATTTTTTTAGGCGCCATTCAGTGGCGATTGATGCTCTCTATGTTGATCATCACGCCTTTCATTGGAATATTGACTATCATGTTATCTTCTCGCGCAAATGCTGCTTATTATGAAATTCGAGAAAGTTTTTCGAGATTGAACTCCATGGTAGAAGAAAATATTGGAGGAAATAAAGTCGTTAAGGCCTTCGCCAATGAAGATTACGAGACAAAAAAATTCAATAAACGAAATGAGGATTACAGAGAGCGCAATTTATTTTCTGCTGAAATCTTAAGAACCTATTTGCCGGTTTTAGAAACTTTGGCCGGTCTACTGTCTGTCATAACTATCGGATTAGGCGGGTTCTTTGTTATTAGAGGAATCATGACAGTCGGAGAATTGGTTGCTTTTAGCGGGCTGACTTGGATGCTGAATGTACCGATGCGGAGTATAGGGATGTTTATGAATGACTCCCAACGGTTTATCACAGCAACGTATAAAATCAGACAAATGTTGTCTGCTAAACCTCTGATTCCAGTGGAACAGCAAAGAAGAGAGCAACGGATTCGAGGAGAAGTGGAATTTCAGCATGTTTCTTTTGCCTTTGCTGATGACCCAGAGAACAAAGTATTGGAAGACATTTCATTGAAAGCTAGTCCTGGGCAAACTATAGGGATTTTAGGAGAAACCGGTTCAGGTAAATCAACGTTAGTAAACTTGATTTCCAGATTTTTTGATCCTACTGAAGGCAGAGTGCTGATTGATGGAGAGGATATAAAAAATTGGAACGTACGCGAATTGCGACAAAATATTTCTATCGTCATGCAAGATGTGTTTCTGTTCTCAGATACGATTCAAGAGAACATTTCTTATGGTACTCCAGAAGCTCCAATTGAAACTATTCGAGAAATGGCCAAAGTGGCTGATGCCAGTCCTTTTATTGAAAAAATGCCGGAAAAATACGGCACGTATTTGGGTGAACGAGGCAGCGGGCTTTCTGGGGGACAAAAACAGCGGCTATCATTAGCTCGCGGATTGATGAAAAATCCAGCAATTTTAATTTTAGACGACACGACTTCTGCAGTAGATATGGAAACAGAAGTGAAAATCCAAGATGCTATGAGAAAAGTCAGCCAAGAAAAAACAACTTTCATTATTGCGAACCGAATTTCTTCTGTAAAAGCTGCAGATGAAATCGTGATCTTATCTAAAGGTAGAATCGTTGAGCGCGGACGTCATAGCGACCTGCTTCAAAAACGTGGCGCGTATTACGACATTTATAGAGAACAACTTGGACAATCTGAAGTAGAGGAGGCGTTTGATGATGGCACAGAATAGGTTGGAGGAAGAACAACAACTAGGAACCAAATTCAACACCGAAAACTACACAAGAATTGCTAAATATTTACTGCCCTATAAAAGTTCCATTGCTAAAATATTTGGAGTAATCATTTTCTCCAATATCGTGCTTGTTCTCGGACCTTTCTTAACAAGTGTTGTTATCGATGAGACTATTCCGAACCAAGATGCTACACAGCTTTTGTGGATCACGATTATTTATACGTTGGCAACTATTTTGAACGGAGCCGCTATTCGTTACCGCTTATACAATATTCCTTTATTAGGACAAAATGTCTTACGAGATATGCGGTATGACTTGTTTACTCATTTACAGCGCTTATCTTTCTCATTTTACGACAGCAGACCTCACGGAAAGATCTTGACCAGAGTGGTCAACTATATCAATACGTTGAGCGATTTGCTATCAAATGGGGTCATCAATGTGTTGTCAGATATATTAAGTATTTTAGTGACATTAGTATTTATGTTTTCTTTAGACGTCACGCTTACTTTATATAGTTTCATTCTGCTGCCGATTTTATTTGTGATCACATTGGTAATAAAGAACAAACAACGGATCGCATATGATGAATTAAGTGCAGAACAAGCCAACTTAAATGCCTACATTCATGAAAGTATCGCAGGGATTAAAACAACTCAATCCTACACGCGCGAAGGAATGAACTACGAGATTTTTTCTCAGTTCAGCGACAATCAGCGAAAAGCATGGATGAGAGCTGTCCGAGTTCAATTCTTGTTGGGACCTATCGTACAAAATATCGCCACTATAACGATCGCGTTTATTTACTTCGCCGGAATCAGCGGGTTAGGCGTAAACGTTTCGACCGGTATTTTGATTGCATTTGTCGGCTACGTCAATAACTTTTGGAATCCGATCATTAACCTTGGAAACTTTTATAACTCATTAGTATCTGGATCCGTTTATTTAGAACGAATATTCGAATTGATGGACATTGAACCTAGTGTTAAAGATTCTGAAGATGCTTTTGAAATGCCGCCGGTCAAAGGCGATGTAGAATTTAGAGATGTAACTTTTGGTTACAAAGAAGGACAAACGATTTTTGAAGAATTGAATTTCCACGTCAAACCAGGAGAAACGATTGCTTTAGTGGGTCCAACAGGAGCTGGTAAATCAACGATTACCAACTTGATCAGCCGATTTTACGATGTACAAAAGGGATCGATTTTGATTGATGGGATCGATATTCGCGATGTTACATTAGACTCTTTGCGCAACCAAGTAGGTGTCATGCTGCAAGATACATTCATCTTTTCAGGTACGATTCTAGAAAATATCCGGTACGGAAAATTAGACGCCACACATGAAGAAATCGTTGAAGCCGCAAAAATCGTTCGAGCAGATGAATTTATCAGCGGAATGAAGCATGGGTATCGTACGATCGTTCAAGAAAGAGGAAGTACCTTATCAGCCGGGCAAAGGCAGTTGATTTCATTTGCCAGAACGCTATTGGCTGATCCTAAGGTATTGATTCTTGACGAAGCAACTTCAAGTATCGACACTCAAACAGAAGTCCTATTACAAGAAGGATTGGATCGATTGTTGGAAGGTCGAACTGCCTTTATTGTTGCCCATCGTTTATCAACTATTCGCAATAGTGATCGTATTTTCTATATTGGAGATAAGAGAATTCTTGAATCCGGCTGTCACGAAGAATTGATGCAGCAAAAAGGCTTGTACTACAAATTGTATCGAACACAATCTGAGTTATTGAAGAAAGTATAAAAAGCAGCTCTATAGTTGGTCTCAAAGATGAGCCGAACTATAGAGCTGTTTTTTTAGTGAACAAATGAACATCATTTTTTACCTTGTTTAATCCAGTAATCAGCGATTCCGCCCATTTTAGACAAGCTCCAAATAACGATCCCCAAACCAAGAAAAGACAACAGCAGCAGTATGTGTAAAATAGTTCTCGAGAGCCAATAATTTTACTGGAAAAAAGAAAGAAGGCACTTTATCATAAATGTATGCTTTGCACGGCAAATACATAAATGAAAGAGGCCTTCTTATGGATAAGATTATATCAAAGGTTTATCAAATAATAAAGGATTCAAGCAATTTAATAGATACAGAGGAAGCTATTCAAGTCTACATGTATGATGTGTTCGCTCAATTAATGAGTCAGATTTTCACCAACATTAATCAAATGATCAAAGAGGAAAAACAACAGGAAGGCTGGAAAGTGAAACGAGACGATTGGAAAACGGTTCAATTTATCTTCGGTCCCGTTCGGTACCGGCGTACGCTAATGGTGGATACTAATAATCAGAACCATTATCCACTAGATGAATGGTTAGGCATTCGAAAATATCAACGCCATAGCCCACTAGTAGAAGTAAAAGTGGCAGAGTTGGTGAGTAAAGCTACTTATCGAGATACCGCAGCTATTCTAAACGAATGGACGGCCATTACGCTGAGTCATCAAACAGTCGGCAGTCTTCTTAAACGCGTTGGAGCAGCACAATCACGTGAGGATGAAGAAAATGTATTGGAACTAGAAGAAGCCACGGAGTTGCCCGAAGGAAAAAAGGTGGACTATTTTTACGCCGAAGCGGATGGGGTTTTTGTACGTGGGACAGAAAAGAAAAAAAGCTTAGAAGTTCGTCATGCCATCCTTTACGAAGGCTGGGAGAAAAACGGAAAGCGCGTCTCTTTAAAAGAACCCAAAGCCATCATGACGACTAAAAAAACCGCTGGTTTTTGGGCAGAAGTTCAAGCCTTTACAGCGAGCCGTTATTCGTTGCAGCAAGCTCAAATCATTACCAATAGTGACGGTGGACAAGGGTATACCGCAGACAAATTCCAAGAAGCTTTTTCTCAATCGAACTATCCTGTTTTAAATCAACTAGACTCTTATCATGTCTTCCAAGGCTTAAACCGCGCGTTTGGATCGCAAACTAACGTTTTTAAACAGCATGTCCGTCAAGCATTAAAAACGCATGATTTAGATGAATTAACTATTTGGTTGGATACGTATGAAAGTACATTAGACGAGACACCGGCAGTGGAAAAATTGAATACGTTCAGAACATACGTATTACGGAATTGGGATCGGATTTTCGACTGGCGTGAAAAAGCAGAACAAGTGCCGAAGGACGCAAGAGGTTTAGGCGCAATGGAGTCGAATCAACGGCATATTTCTTTTCGAATGAAAAAACGTGGGATGCATTGGAGCGCAGAAGGCTGTGAAGCTATGGTAAAAGTAAAACAAGGCATGTTCAATCACACCTTACGCGAAGCCTATCTTCATCAGCAAAATAGAAGTACTCGGCAACAACGCAAGTTGAAACAAACGGTTCGTTTATCGTCGTTATTGCATGAGAAAACACGGCAATCAGTTGGTGCAAAGAATGGGACGATTCCATTATATGCCTCTCGTTCATCAGCAATAGGACAATTAATTAAAAGTTTTCGTTAATTCCTGTCTTATGGGAGAAGGTTCCTGGTTTTAGGAACGTTCTTCCATAAGATGGGCCAGCAAACGGTGGAGCCGTGCGGTAGCTGACAAGTGTACAAAAATAGAGTGCCTAAACTAGCGGAGTAATAGGACGCTCGAGAAAAACTTGACACAAACACAGCAGCATGATCATCCCTCCTAAAATTAGAGATATAATAATATTGATTTAATCAATGATTATGTTAAAAAATCGTTCCAATAAAAGCTTTATGATTTTGGAATATGGTTTTCAAACTTTTGTTTTCAATCTTTATCGTATTTAGTAGTAGTGTTAATTGTTTTTCATCATCACTATTTATATAGAAAAAATCACTTAGCTGTATTTTGCCTTGCCAAACGGCACGTCCTTTTGACTCGTGAGATATAAAATACTCTACTCCATCATACTTAAACTCTATCTCCCTGCCTTGCTTCAAATAAAAAACAAGAAGTTCGTAGCTGAAAGGATCATCTAATAGATGTTTTTTTATCTCAGGCACCTCCTTATTAATAATTCAAAGTAAGAGTTGTTCTAACAAAGAAACAGCATATAAACACACACTCTTCAATTTCTGCGTCTAGTACTATAGGAAAGGAGACCTCTTGTGATCAATGCCGTCCCGATGATAAATAAAAACCAAAACAGTAAAAAACGGTTCAAAGAAAGGTGATCCGGCACAAAGTAATTTTTAAAGAAAAGAGTCATAATTGCTGCATCCACTATAAGATAATAAATCAATCGTTGTTTTTTCAAACTCATCTAAAAACCACCTAAAAGTTAGTTGTACGATCTTTTATAGTTATCCAAACGCAAGTTTTCATCTAAAGTATACCATTCCACAAGTGGCTTGCAATCGTTTTTATAACAAATCCGATTTATTAAAGATGCAGTCCTTAACGCTCTGACTTTTTTCGCGCTCTGACTGATTTTGTGGTAATCTAGTTAGTATGAATAATTTGAAAAGAGGTTATTTTGAATGAGTGGAAAAATTTATCAAGCAAAACATTTAGTGAAATATTATGAGTGTGATACGACTAAAAAAATGACTTTACCTATGTTAGTAAATATTATGGTACATACTTCTGGGGAGCAGAGTCACCTTTTAGGTGTGAGTGATGAAGTGGTAAATGAAAGAGGTTTGTCATGGATCATTCTGCAATATGAAATGAAATTCAATAGAATACCGGAATTTGCAGAAGAAATCACAATCACTACTCAAGCGATATCTTACAATAAACTGTTTTGTTACCGTGAGTTTAAAGTATATGGAGCTGACGGAAAAGAATGTGCAACAGCTATGACGACGTTTGCTTTAATCGATACTGAAAAACGGAAAATGTCTCGTATTCCGGATGATCTTGTAGAGCCTTATGAAGCACCTTTTGATAAAAAATTAGTTCGGACTCCTAAACCAGAAAAAGTGGGCGAGGATGCATCTTCAACAGAATACCGCGTGCGCTTCTTGGATATTGATCGGAATCAACATGTGAATAACTCGAAATATTTTGAATGGGCCATTGATGCGTTAGAATACGATTTCTTGATTCAATACGAGTTTGATGCAGTAAATATCAAATTTGAAAAAGAAGTTCATTACGGAAATATGATTTCCAGCGAATTCAGTAGGACAGAACTGGAAGATGGTAAAGTGTTGACAGCTCATCGAATCAGAACAGATGAAACTGTCAATTGTGAACTAAGTGTCGTGTGGAGGAAGCGATAAGTTAGAAAAACATTTTTTGTCCTTGAGTTTTTCTGATTCGCCTAGTATACTTATAAAAAGTAAGTTAATAAACGAATTGTAAATAAGAAAGGATACTGATATGTTTAAATTAAACGAGAATACAAAAATAGGTAAAGTAGTTTTAAATGTAGAAAATCTAGAAAATATGAAGAATTTTTACCACACTTATATTGGATTAGATATCAAAAAGGAAACCGCTGAGGAAATTTCTTTTGGGGCTCATGGAGAAGACAAAGTGATTTTAGTTCTGAAGTCTGTACCGGCTTCAGGTGCAAAAGGACGTTATGCAGGTTTGTATCACTTAGCTCTTTTAGTACCAACTAGAAAAGATTTAGGGGAAGTGCTTTACCACTTATTATCTGCTAAGTACCCAATAACAGGCGCTAGCGACCACGGTTATAGTGAAGCTATTTACTTAGACGATCCAGAAGGCAACGGAATCGAAATTTACCGCGATAAACCAGTAAGCGAATGGGATATCCGTGACAATGGAGATATCGCTGGAGTTACAGAGCCGATGGACGCTGAAGGAGTTATTGCTGAAGCTACAGAACCGTTCAAAGGTATGCCAGCAGGAACTTACATGGGACATGTTCATTTATTCGTTTCGGACTTGGAAAAAACAGAAGAGTTTTATAAAAACCTATTAGGGTTTGATTTGAAATTCGACTTCGGTTCTCAAGCTAAATTCTTTGCAGCTGGTCTGTATCATCACCAAATCGGTTCAAACGTTTGGGCTGGAACAAATATTCCTGCAGCTCCTAAAGGAACTCATGGAATGGACTTCTACACAATCGAACTGGACTCTGCAGAAGATTTTGAAGCGATCAAATCAGGGTTAGACGAAAAAGCTTATGCTTACGAATTAATCACTGAAAAAATGCAGATTACTTTGAATGATCCAAATGGCATCCATATAGTTATCGAAATGGCGTAATAGAAAGAGCGTTGATTGCACTAAATTGATATGCTCCCCCTAAAGTAGACACTTAAAAAAGTAAAATTACTTTAGGGGGATTTTTATGCGTTCAAACAGTAAACATACAACTGAAGAAATCGAAAGATATATTTTGATGTATCTGAATGAAGGAATCAGTTTCAAAGAATTAAAAGAAGCCTATGGTTTATTAATTAATTGGACGTCCTTTTGGGATAAAGTCTTAAGATACCAAGAGCATGGAATTAGTGGGATTCAAGTTAAATCTAAGTACAATAAATATAGCAAAGAATTTAAGGACTTAGTCGTGAAAGAATATTTAGAAGATAGATTACCTATAGGTCAGCTAGCTGTTAAATATAATATCCCAAAAGTTGATACTGTCAGGAGCTGGATAAACAAGTATACTAAAGGGGAAGAAATGAGGAGCTATTCTCCAAAATCCGAGGTGTATACGATGACAGATAAAAAATCAACACAAGAAGAAAAAATCAAAATAGTCCAAGACTGCCTAGCTAATAGTTTATCTTATAAAAAAACTGCTGAGAAGTATCAGGTATCCTACAATAGCGTGTATTCATGGGTTCAAAAATATAAGAAGCATGGTCCTGACGGACTAGTAGATGGACGAGGTCGCGGCAAACCAAACTCTGTTCAAACGGAAGAAGAAAGAATCCGGGCTGAAAATGCAGCTTTAAGAGCACGAAATGAGTATCTAGAAACGGAGAACGTAGCGTTAAAAAAGTTAGAAGAAGTGGAAAGAGAGTTGATGTCACGCAAACGAGGTATGAAGCGGAATACCAAACGATCAAGAAACTACAAAAAGAAGGATACAAAGTAATCCATCTCTGTGATGCTTTGGGTGTGAGCAGAGCGGGTTATTATAAGTGGTTGAAACGCAAGCCGACTGCGTCGGAAAAACGGCTTCGAAAGCTTGTTGAATTAATCCTTCAAGTCTATGAAAAGCATAAAGGTATTTATGGCTATCGTCGAATAACTATCTATCTGAACCACTTCATGAACGCTAAAGTAAACCATAAGTGTGTCTATCGTTTGATGAAATTACTGAACTTGAAAGCTGTTATCCGTCGGAAACGATATCGTTACAAGCCCCACAATCCTGCACATATCGCCGATAATGTCCTCAATAGAGAATTCCGAAAGGACTATCAATCGATGGAAGTCTTATTAACCGATGTGACTGAATTTAAGTATGGAGAGAACGCCAAAGCTTATCTTAGTGCCATATTGGATTATGGCGAAAATAAGATCGTAGCCTTTAAACTATCGAAGCGTAATGATAATGCCTTAGTTCGTGATACAGTTCGCCAAATTGAAGACAAGATTATACCAACCCAAACGCTTATTCATAGCGATCGGGGATATCAATACACGTCATACGACTTTAATAATTTTGTGAAGAAACATCAACTCACCCACAGTATGTCTCGTGTGGGGAAATGCATTGATAACGGTCCAATGGAGAACTTTTGGGGAATTATTAAAGAAGAAATGTATCGGCTGAACACTTATGTGAGCTTTGAAGAATTAGAGAATGATATTAAACAATATATTGGGTTTTATAACACCCAACGGGTGACGTTAAAAATGGGCTTAAGCATTCCGGCATAAAAAAAGCCATGGATGAAAAGTATCATACATGGCACAAATATTTTGTTTATTTACCTGTCTACTTGACAGGGAGCAGTTCAAATAGGCAATCAACGCTCTTTTTGTTTAGGATTCGCTTGGATCTCTAGGTGTTCCTGGAGAGAATGGAATGTTTTGTTCATTTGCTGTTTGTTTTTGATCAGAAGTTTCTCCAGGTATATTGTCTAAAACTGGCCGGTCGCTTTCTGGTGTTGGTTTACCTCTATAAGACTCTGACACTTCTCCAATATTAGAGAGAGTAGGATCACTTTTTGATTTGATCGGGGAACGGTTCAAGGCCGCTCCTTTTTTGTTGTCTACTGCTTCTTTTTCGACCAGAATGACATATCCGCCGTTTTTAACGGTTTTGTTGTAGTGTTCAGTTGTATCTTTATCCAATTCATATGCGGCAAGAGGATTGGTTTCATCCCCGTAATCGAAGAAATCGGGATGTCCTTTAGCAACCCCTTTTTTATCCGCTACCGGGTCCACATTTGCTACAGTCAGAGATTCTAAAGCACCTTTATTAGCGCTCTTTGTTACAACAACAAGATCCGATGAAGTGTAGCCTACTGTCAGTAAATGTTCTATTTCAGCAGCTGCTTCTTCTACAGACATGTATCCACCTATTACTTTTTTGACCATCGAATGAATTCCTCCTTTGATTAGCTTTGTTTCAAGTTCATACTAACAAATTATGTAAGCGAACCCAAATGATTAGTTTGTGTCGGAAATGACAATTGGGGGAAGTTATTTTTAAGAATGCTTATACTTCTAGGTGAAATCCTGTTATACTGGAAAAAAATGGACGACGAAAGAGGCTATTATGAACAAACAGAAGAGTTTTAAAGATTTTGCAGTCAGCGATGAAATTGTAGAGGCATTAACAGATTTGCGCTACTTTCATCCTACTACAGTACAAGAAGAAGTTATCCCTGTAGCATTAAAAAATGAAGATATTATTGTAGAGGCTCAAACTGGGAGCGGAAAAACAGTCAGCTACGGTGTGCCGTTGGTCGAAAAAGTGGAATGGGCAGAAAACAAACCCCAAGCGTTAGTGTTAACACCGACTCGTGAGTTGGCTATGCAAGTAAAAGAAGATTTGACCAATATTGGGCGTTTCAAACGTGTGAAAGCAGCAGCCATATTTGGAAAAGCTTCTTTCAAAAAGCAGCAGCTTGAATTAAAGCAAAAAAACCATATTGTAGTGGGTACCCCAGGACGATTATTGGATCATTTGCAAAAAGGAACCATAAATGTAGACAAAGTCCGTTACTTAGTTTTGGATGAAGCAGATGAAATGTTGAATATGGGATTTATTGAACAAGTAGAAGCTATCATTGAATACATTCCTAAAGATCGTCAGACATTATTGTTCTCTGCTACGATGCCAAAAGAAGTTGCCAGATTAGCGGCTTTTTATATGAAAGAGGAAACGACCTCGATCAAGATCGAAGCGAGCGAAACCAATAAATCAACGATCCATCAATCATTCGTAAAAGTACAAGAAGAAGACAAAGAGAAACAATTGCTGAACTTATTGACTGTTGAAAATCCGGATAACTGTATGATTTTCTGCAATACGCAAGCGGCTGTCAATGAGGTCTATGCTTACTTGAACAAAGCTGGATTGCCGATCGATAAATTGCATGGCGGAATGTACCAAGATGACCGATTTGAAGTTATGAAAGAATTCAAAGAAGGCCGTTTCCGTTATTTAGTGGCTACAGATGTAGCAGCCAGAGGAATCGATGTTGATAACGTGACGCATGTTATCAATTATGATGTGCCCGTTGAAAAAGAAAGTTTCATTCACCGTACTGGTCGTACAGGCCGTGCAGGTAAAGCCGGATTAGCATTGACAATGGTAACACCAAAAGAAATGAGCTGGTGGAGAGAAATACGCGAGTATGCACAGCAAGATTTCGAAGAAGTTCCATTGCCAAATGCTCGTTTAGTTCAACGTCACCAAAATGCATTTGACGAAAAAATTGCTAAACGTCCGCCATTGAAGCGTCCACGTGAAAAAGACTTGAATAAAAATATCACTAAAGTCTATTTCAACGGTGGGAAAAAGAAAAAATTGCGTGCAGTTGACTTCGTAGGGACGATCGCTAAAATTCCTGGAATCAATGCAGAAGACATCGGAATCATCACTATTCAAGAAAGCTCGACTTACGTAGAGATTTTGAATGGAAAAGGACAGTATGTCATCGATGCAATGAAAGACCGCACGATTAAAGGAAAACAACTAAAAGTTTATAAAGCTAAGAAATAAAGAGAGCAGAACAAAGCGCTCAGAATACTGGATATAAGAAGGAATAGCCTCGTTGATGTTTTTTATCAATCGGGCTATTTCGGCTTATAGACATGTAGTCTGCTTTGTGCAGCTCGTTTAAGAGCGGAACAAAGCATTTAGACTGCTGGATAGACATGTGATTTGTTTTTGCAGTCCAGTCCGTCTGGGAGTTAAATAATTTGGAACACAAAAGAGGAAGAGAAAGATAGGTAAGACTATCTTTTTCTTCCTCTTTTTTATTTAAAGCAAAAAAAGATTGGAACAGTAATTGTCCCAATCTAAAAGTTATGTCATGTTATTTTGCGTAAAGTTCTGCAATTTGTTTTTGAACTGTTTCATTTTCCAAGAAATCTTCGTAAGTTGTTTCCGCACGGTCAACAACTCCGTTTGGTGTAACTTCGATAATGCGGTTAGCGATTGTTTGGATGAATTGGTGGTCATGAGAACTGAACAATAATGAACCTTTGAAAGCAATCAAACCATTATTCAAAGCAGTGATCGATTCTAAGTCCAAGTGATTTGTAGGGTCGTCCATTACCAAAACGTTTGCTTTACTTAACATCATTTTAGATAACATACAACGTACTTTTTCTCCCCCTGAAAGGACAGAAACTTCTTTCATTACTTCTTCTCCAGAGAACAGCATACGACCTAAGAAACTACGTAAGAAAGTATTGTCGCTTTCTTCTTTAGAAGCGTATTGACGCAACCAATCCACAATAGTTAATTTACCATCTGAAAATTCAGCTGTAGTATCTTTTGGCAGATAAGCTTGAGAAGTAGTTACTCCCCACTTAATAGTACCAGAATCTGGTTCCATTTCTCCCATAATGATTTTGAAAAGAGTCGTAAGAGCAATATCGCTTTCTCCAGTGAAAGCTACTTTATCGTCTTTGTTCAAACTAAAGCTGATATTGTCTAAGATTTTTTTGCCGTCAATGGTTTTAGAAATATTTTCCACACGTAACAAGTCGTTTCCAATTTCACGTTCAGGTTCGAAGCCAACAAATGGGTAACGACGAGTAGAGGGTTGGATATCATCCAAAGTGATTTTTTCCAGTGTTTTCTTACGAGAAGTCGCTTGTTTTGATTTGGAAGCATTAGCACTAAATCGAGCGATAAATTCTTGTAATTCTTTCACTTTTTCTTCTTTTTTCGCATTTTGGTCAGCTTGTAATTTAGCAGCTAATTGACTAGACTCTAACCAGAAGTCATAGTTACCAACATACAATTTGATTTTACCAAAGTCCACGTCACACATGTGCGTACAAACTTTATTTAAGAAGTGGCGGTCATGAGAAACTACGATGACAGTATTTTGGAAATTGATCAAAAATTCTTCTAACCATTCGATAGACTTTTTGTCTAAACCGTTGGTAGGCTCATCCAATAATAGAGCATCCGGTTTGCCAAATAGAGCTTGAGCCAAAAGGACTTTTACTTTTTGTCCACCAGATAATTCGCTCATTTTCAGGTAGTGCAAGTCTTCAGAAATTCCTAAACCTTGAAGCAATGTTGCTGCTTCTGGTTCAGCTTCCCAACCATCTAATTCTGCAAATTCACCTTCAAGTTCAGCAACTTTAATACCGTCCTCGTCAGAAAAATCTGCTTTCATATAAATAGCGTTTTTCTCTTGCATAATGTCATATAAGCGTTTGTGTCCCATAATAACAGTGTCTAAAACTGTTTGGTCTTCATAATCATAGTGATTTTGTTTTAAAGTTGCCATACGTTCATCAGTAGCCATTGAAACATTACCAGTAGATGGTGAAATTTCGCCAGACAAAATCTTCAAAAATGTTGATTTTCCAGCACCATTTGCTCCAATCAATCCATAACAGTTCCCTGGTTTAAATTGCAAATTCACTTCGTCAAACAATTTACGATCAGGAAATTGCAAACTTACATCAGATACAGTGATCATTAATTAATTACCTCTATTCTTTATATTATCTGCATCATTTTAGCATACTAATAGTTAGAAAGCGATAGAATTGTAGCTTTTCTCATATTAAGAGGTAACAATTTGTTCAAACAAAAAAGGTTTTTCTTGACAGCAAAACTACGTTAGATTATACTAATTATAAAGTAATAAACAATATAAAAAATGAGGAGGAATTTTTCATGGCAACCCAAGAAGTACAAGAGTATTTGAATAATACAGTCGCAACTTTAGGTGTTTTTTACACGAAACTGCATCAACATCACTGGTATGTAAAAGGGACGCATTTCTTCACGCTTCACGAAAAATTTGAAGAATTGTACGATGATGTAAATGAGACGTTTGATGAAGTAGCTGAGCGCTTGATTACAATTGGCGGAAAACCTTACTCTACATTAAAAGAATTTCTAGACCATTCTATTATAGAAGAAACTCCATATACAACAGAAAAATCTGGTGAAGATATGGTCGCAGAAGTGGTATCTGATTTAAGAACCCTAGCAGATAATCTGTCAAAAGGAATTGAATTAACAGGAGATGCCGGCGACGATGTAACCCAAGACTTGCTGATCGGATATAAAACAGACGTAGACAAACACATCTGGATGTACCAAGCATTCCTTGGAAAAAGTCCAGTAGAATAATTAAACTGACTTTGAGTTAAGAGACGGAAGATTTCTTCCGTCTCTTTTTTCGTATAAGTGGACTTTGATACTTAATCGTATGCGGGAACGCACTTCTGACTCACAAGAACCGGTTCAGAAGAGTTGGAAATGTGAGTAAGAACCAAGCAAGCACTAAGCGAGCCCACCCCAAAAGAGGGATTTCTTTTCTAACAATCAGAAAAATGACATAATAGAAAAGTGAGAAGCTATAAAAAGGGGGAATAATAATGAGTAAAAAAGGGATTTGGCTATTAAATGACATTAAACCGGAACACTTAGAAAAGCTGAAAGAACTAGCACCCGATCATAAGGTCATAAACAGCAATGATGGAGAGAACGATTTTCCGGTAGAAGATATAGAAATCGTTTATGGATGGGATAAAAAGAAAGCTGAAGAAGCAGGTTTACTTGAAACAGAAGGTCAGCTGAAATGGATTCAAGTATCTTCAGCAGGTGTGGATTATATGGATCTGGATACATTAAAAGAACGTTCTATCCTGTTGACGAACGCTAGCGGGATCCACAGTGTTCCAATCGCCGAGTCGGTTATCGGTATGTTATTGGCCTACTGCAGAAAAATTCAGCAAGCCATTGCAGATCAAGCTCAACACCATTGGAGAGAAGACCAACGGCTTATTGAGCTTTCTGGAAAAACCATCATGATCGTGGGGACGGGAAATATTGGAAAAGAACTTGGGAGATTGTCAAAAGCCTTTAACATGAAAACTATTGGAATCAACCGCAGTGGTCGAGAAGTAGAATATATGGATCATATTTTCCGACAACCGGATATGATCGACCATTTAAAAAAAGCAGATGTGGTAGTGAATATTTTACCTTTGACTTCAGAGACCAAAGCATTTTTCGACCAAAAAATGTTTGCTGAAATGAAAGAGGGTACGTTGTTTATCAATGTGGGAAGAGGTCCGACTGTAAACACCGAAGACTTGATCCAAGCTTTAGACGATGGAAAAGTCTCCTTTGCCGGGTTGGATGTTTTTGAAACAGAACCTCTGCCAGAAGATAGTCCATTGTGGGATAGAAAAGACGTTTTGGTCACTCCCCATATTTCAGGAAATGCAGAGCATTATAATACAAGATTATTCAATATTTTTGAAGAAAATATCCGAGCTTTTGTTGAAGGAGAAGAACTGCCGCGTAACTTAGTGGATTACGATAAAAGTTATTAAAAAAATGAACCATCAGGCATATTATTCATGCCTGATGGTTCATTTTTTTAATGAATCGTTCTTTTCGTAGATCCTCTTTGGATCAATTTGAAATCTAAGGGCTGGACTTCTTGTTCCTTGTTGACCAATCGTTGGTAGATCAAGTGGAAAGCATTCTCGGCTTGCAAATCAACGGGGTAATGGATAGTGGTGATGTCCAGCATTTCAGATAAGAAAATATTGTCAAAGCCGATAATTGAATAATCTTCTCCAGCTATGTACCCTAAGTGCATGGCTTCAGCTACGAAACCAGCAGCTACTGAATCAGAGGCGCACATAAAAGCGTCAGGTTTTTCAGTTTGCTGATGAAACCAACGTGCGGCTTGGGCTCCGTCTTTGGTGCCGGCAAGGTTGATAAATAAAGAAGGATCATGAGAAGGTAAATGGTACTTTTGAGCAAACTCTTCAAAAGTCTTGATTCTGATTTGAGTGTTCAATCCAGATTCATTGCTATATAAATTGATGATTTTTCGGCACCCAGTATTGTACAGATGTTCCAATCCTAATAAGTAGCCGCTGTACTGATCCATGTAAACAGAAGGGATAATATCTGAATCCACTCGGTTTAGGGTAACGATGGGACCATACTTTTCATACTTCTCGATAATCTCCCATTCGTTTGTTCGATAAAGCAAAAAAATACCATCTAGTTGTTTGCTTTTCAACATTTCTAATGCATCTAATTCTTTTTGTTTGTTTTGATTGGTAATGAAAATAGTGACATTATAGCCTTCTTTTTGTGCTTCCATCGTGAAACTTCTTAATAAAACAGAAGCTGTATCAAAAAAGTCGGTCGAGATGATGCCTAAGGTTTTAGTAGAGCCTTTTTTCAATGAAACGGCTTGGCTGTTGGGGACATAATCGAGTTCTTGAATAGCTTGTTTCACTTTCTCTTTAGTGGATTTGCTGACGTAACCATTTTTATTGATCACTCTTGATACAGTAGCGGAAGATACGTTTGCCAAATGAGCAATATCTTGAATTGTCGTCATGTCTTGTCTGCTTCCTTTCACTTAACTCATGGTCTGTAAGGTAATACCTTTTCAATGACAGTATAACAAAGAGAGCAGAAGTTTTGGGAAAATATTCTTGTTGTCGCCGAAGGGAAAAGACGTTATTATAAGACTATTCGAATCTAGATGAAATGAAGGGAGAAAATAATGAAAAATGAAACAAAATTAACAGCAGCATCCTATCTGACAATAGGGTCTATGTTGTTTGGGCTTTTCTTTGGAGCTGGGAATTTGATTTTTCCAGTCCATATGGGACAACTCGCCGGAGCCGAAGTGCATTCAGCTATTATAGGATTTTTAGTTACCGGGATCGGTTTGCCTTTCTTAGGGATCGTCGCTATGGGAATCACCAACAGCAATAGTCTGTTTGATTTAGCTAGTCGTGTTCACCCTATTTATGCTTATTTTATGACGATCGCACTTTATTTGACGATTGGTCCGTTTTTCGCGACACCGCGTTTAGCAACAACTTCTTTTGAGGTTGGATTTTCATCTTATGTACCAGAAAACTACCGAACAATCGCTCTTGCGGTATTTACGCTCTTATTTTTTGGAACAGCATTATTGTTATCATTAAAACCAACCAAAATTTTAATGTATGTCGGTAAAGTACTAAACCCGCTGTTTTTGGTGTTCTTAGGTATTTTGATCGTTACAGCATTTATTCGTCCGTTAGGCTCAATCAACGATGTAATGGTCAGCGAACCTTATACCGCAGCACCATTTGTTAATGGCTTTTTGGAAGGGTATAACACAATGGATGCTTTAGCTTCCTTAGCCTTTGGAGTGATCGTCATCCAAACGATCAAAGACTTAGGGGTCACAAAACCTTCTCAGATCGCTTTAGACACTATTAAATCAGGGTTTTTAAGTGTTGTTTTGATGGGGATCATTTATGCCAGCTTGGCGTATTTAGGAACCATGAGTATTGGACAGTTCCCGATTTCAGAGAATGGCGGAATCGCACTTGCTCAAATCTCAAATCATTACTTTGGGACATTTGGCAGTATTTTACTAGCTGTTATTGTTACGGTAGCGTGTTTAAAAACGGCTATCGGACTGATCACTGCCGGATCGGAAACGTTCCACGAGATGTTTCCTAGATTACTCAGCTACAAAGGTTATGTGGTCGTATTGAGTATTGTTTCAGGAGTGGTAGCAAACGTTGGATTGACCAGCATTATTGCTTATTCGTTGCCTGTATTGATGCTGCTTTACCCATTTGCGATTACATTGATCTTACTGGCTATTCTGTCACCGTTATTTAAGAATCGTCAGATCGTGTATGTGTGTACGACGTTATTTACGTTGCCAGTTAGTTTGGCAGATTTTTTCAAAGCAGCTCCAGCTTTCCTCAGTGATTACAATTGGATACAAAACAGCTTAGCTTTTCTTACTGAACATTTGCCTTTATTTGAAGTCGGACTAGGATGGATTATTCCTTCTTTAATAGGATTCCTTATCGGATGGGGTATTAGTTTAGTGAAAAAAACCGCTTAACAAAAAAGATTCTGCCATATCACAGGCAGAATCTTTTTTTGTTCTTGACCTTCACGTTACGTAAAGGTTTAAAATGGATATCAAGGAAGGGGGAGCGTGAATGGAGTACACGGTAAACGCATTGAGCCGGTTGGCTGGGGTCAGCAAACGAACACTTCGGTATTATGATGAAATCGGCTTATTGCATCCCAAACGAAAAAGTTCAAATGGATACCGAATCTATGGCGAGGAAGAAGTGGAAAAGCTTCAGCAAATCTTATTTTACCGTCATTTAGATATGCCGCTCGAAGAGATTCTGCGTATCATGGACGATCCGGAATTTGATACTCAAAAGGCTTTGGAAAATCATCGCCAACAACTAGCGGCAAAAAAAGCTCAACTGGATCTGTTACTCGAAACGATTGATAAAACCTTAGCCAGCAAGAGAGGAGAAACAAAAATGACAGATGAAGAAAAATTCGAAGGCTTTAAACAAGAAGCCATTGAAAAGAACGAGAAGCAGTATGGTAAAGAAATCAGGGAGAAATACGGCAGGGATACTATAGAAAAATCGAATCAAAAATTAGCTGGGCTAAGACAGGAAGACTATCAATTGATGCAGGAGTTGGCTGAGCAGATTCTCACAGCATTGAAAAAAGCGATGCAGACAAATGACCCAACCAATGAAGAAAGTCTTCAGTTAGCCCATTTGCATAAGGAATGGTTGTCTTATAGTTGGCCGACTTATTCTAAAGAAGCCCACAGAGGCTTAGCGCAAATGTATGTAGATGATCCAAGATTTACGGCTTATTACGATGAGCAAGCAGGAATCGGAGCGGCAGCATTCTTAAGAAAAGCCATTCTTCACTATACCCAATGACAACATTTCATAACAAAAACACACATCTTCGATGAAAGAAGATGCGTGTTTGTTTAATTTGATTCAAAAAAGCCTCTTTTATCCCGTTCATTGACGACTTGTTCCATAAAGTATTGTTGACTGTTTACTAAAGGCGCATCATTTTGGATCAATTGATAAGAACCATCCGCCAGTTGTTGGCGTGCTTTTACGTTATCTTTTAAATAAACCTCTAAGATAGATAAGATAGTTTGATTGATTTCGTCATCTAAAATGGGAAACTCAATCTCAACGCGCTTGACCATATTTCGTGTCATCATATCTGCAGAAGATAAATACAACTTATGCGCTCCGTTATGACGGAAGTAGTAAATCCGACTGTGTTCCAAAAAGCGGCCGACAATACTGACTACACGAATATTTTCGCTAACTCCAGGGATTTGTGACCGCAAGCAACAGATTCCTCGAATGATCAAGTCGATTTTAACACCAGCTTGACTGGCTTCATACAATTTTTCTATCACGACTTTGTCCGTTAAAGAATTCATTTTAGCAATCATATGCCCATTCCCGAATTGTTGATGAAAAGCTATTTCTGTATCAATATCTTCTATATAAGAATCCCGGATATCAAATGGGGATACAGACAAATGGTTATAAACAGGCTGTTGGGAATAACCGCTCAAATAGTTGAAAAAATTGGTGGCATCTTCTCCAATTTCCTTATTGGTAGTAATCAGTCCCATGTCTGTATACAATTTAGCTGTAGAATCATTGTAATTTCCGGTTCCTAAATGAACATAGCGGGTAAGAGTGTTGCCGTTCTTTTTGACCACTAAAGAAATTTTACTATGCGTTTTAAGATTGTTCATGCCATAAATCACGTGACAACCGGCTTCTTCTAGTTCTTTTGCCCATTGAACATTTCGTTCCTCATCGAAGCGAGCTTTTAATTCCACTAGCACAGTTACTTGTTTCCCGTTATCAACCGCTTGTTTCAGTGCTTGGACGATAGGAGAATCGCTGCTGACTCGGTACAGCGTTTGTTTGATCGCCAACACATGCGGATCTTCAGCTGCTTGCTGGATAAACTCGACGATCGGATAAAAGGAATCATACGGATGATGAAAAAAGAGGTCTTTTTCATCCGCTAGTTCATAAATGGTTTTGTCGATCAATTCTTCAGGGTACACTGGAGAAAAAGGCGGGTAACTCAAAGTCGGCAGCCTCTCTGAAAGATAGGTTGCGATGTCACCTAAAACAGTCAAATCTAACGGACCATCCATCAGATAGACATCTCGGGCTTCCAGTTCCAATGCAGTTGTTAAATAATCGATATCTTCTTGGATAGTTTTATAAGGATTCCTGAAGTCGACTTCTAAACGAACAGCCATCCCTTTTTTTCGCTCTTTCAAATAATCTTCAATCACAATGAGCAAATCTTCAGCACCTTGTTCGTGGATCTCCAAATCTGCATTGCGAGTTACCCGAAAATTGAAGGTGCTAGTGACCGTGTAGCCGTTGAACAAAGAACCGATATAATGAGTCACTAAATCTTCTGTATAGAGGATAGTGACTTCATCACCGATTTCAATCGGAACGAATTGGTCCGCTAAAGCAGGTAAAGGAACGACCGCTATTTCTGATGCCCCATCTTTTTCTAAATGGACGAAGACGTTGATCAACTTATTTTGCAAATTAGGAAAAGGGCGATAAGCATCAATACCTAAAGGCGTCAATGTTGGAAAAACCAGCTCGAAAAAAACATTTTCTGCCAACTGTTTTTCTTCAGGAGATAAGTCGTTGATGGATTTGAAAAAAACACCATACTGGGTCAATTCTTGGGTCACTTCTTTATATAGTGAATACTGATATTCTACATTTAAGCGATTTTTTACCGAAATAGCTTCTAATTGTTCCTCAGGAGATAATTGAGTCTTGTTATCAGTTTGAGTGTAATTGGACTTTACTTGATCTTGTAATCCCGCTACACGAACCATAAAAAATTCGTCTAGATTCGAACTCCCGATTCCAAGGAACCGCAGCTGTTCTAATAAAGGGTTTTGTTGAGAGTCGGCCTCCGATAAAACCCGGTAATTAAAATCCAGCCAACTCAATTCTCTGTTTTCATATAATTCTGGATTCGCATAGTCTATTTTTGACATTCCTCTACCCCCCTTTGAAGAAGCTGTTAAGACGTATAAACCGGGTCATCAGCCTCTATAAATTGAATATCCACTTTTGCATCTAATATGCGTTCTAAATGTTTTTTCTGTCTATTGGCCCTGTACTCCTCAGCTAAAACATCGCCTTTATGAACAATACGAAGGGTATAAGTGTCATCATCTGTTTTTTCAATAGCCAGATCTTTGACGACATTGATATGGGAATCATTTAAAGCTTCACTGAATTTGATAATGCCGCCAAGATGATGCAGCAGGGTAAGTTCATCCTCTGTGAACCAGTCTTTTATTTCTTTGATGTACTGCTTCAATAAAGACTTGTTTTTATAACTTGCTAAGAGAGCCAATATAACGCGGTCTTTATGGTTCAAACCAGCTAAGTTGCTGTTGGCAATAATGTAAAAAGTATTTTGAGATTGAGCATCGTTGTCGATGTAACTGCCCAAGTAATACAAGTAAGATCCAGAACGCAAACACGTTTTCCAATACGCATCAGCTTCTAAAATATTTTCATTGGCTAGGACAGAGAATAATTTATCTGCGATAGAGACCCGCTGTCTAGCGACCATAGGATGAATATTATATAAGCGAGCAGTGCGTTCTACGGTTTGTTTACGAATTTCATGCAAATCGAATGGGTGATTGTGGTGAATGTTCAAGTACTCCATTATGACCCCTTCGCGCAATCCTTTATTGCTGAAAATAAAAGCAGAGGCTTTTACAGTATCGAATAAAGCATTGAACACTAGATTTGCCGGCAAAATAATATCTGTCCGGTCACGGCTCAAACCATCTAAATCATTCAACTCGTCGGTATCAAGATCTTCCAATGTATCTAATGTTTTACTTAAATGTTCTCTTTCCATTTGGTAACCATGAATCCCGGCAAACGGATAATCAATCATCCGCTGATGGATATTGGCAATATTCCTTGCGCTCCCGCCGATAGCAATAACAGGGACTTTTTTCTCTTGGATCCAAGGAAGAGAAGAAAATTGTTCTTGAATAAAACTGTTCGCTTTCTTGATCGCTTTACGGTCATTATGAGCTTTTCCGTCAAAAAACATCTCTTTCAGTGTGACGACTCCAAAAGGGAAACTAGTAGAATGCACTAATTTCTTGTCTTCAAAATAAGTGATTTCTGTACTTCCTCCACCAATGTCTATTGTAACTCCATTTGGCTCGTCGATAGAGTGCAGTACGGCGTAATTCCCGTAATAGGCTTCTTGTTCTTCAGCCAATAAAGTAATTTTGATGCCAGTTTCTTCTTTAATATGGTCTAAAATTTCTTGCTGATTTTTTGATTGCCTTATAGCTGCAGTAGCTACCGGCATCAAAGTGTCTACTTCGTATTGAATCGCTACTTGTTTAAAGCTGTGCATGATTTCGGTTAATTTGTCGATACCTTCTTGGTTTAAGATTTTCTCTTCTGAAAGGTATAAATACAAACGAGCAGGAGTTTTAATGTTTTGCAATTCATGAAGATTGTAATAAGCGTCTGTTTCAAAAATAACCAACCGAACGGTGTTGGAACCGATATCGATTAAACCAATTCTCTCTGTTGACATAAAAAGACCTCATTCCTGTAAGAAACTTTTATAAGTTTATCTTACTGGAATGAGGTATTTTTGTCTAAAATTTGAAATGTAGCAAGGTTTTTAAGCAAATTAGAATGTTCAGAAAGATGTCAGACGTGTTACAAATATGACTGAATGCCTTTCAATAAGTCAGCAGAGTTAGTGTAGATTGCTCCATTCATTTTTATCAAGCCGACTGTATAAAGATTAATGTACGCAAATTGCGACTCTGCCGGCTGTTGCAAGGCGTCTAATTTTTGTTTATTGGTTGCTCCTTGTTGACGAGAATCACTGAATAAGCCGACAATCGGTATTCCAGCTTGGTAAGCTACACCGATCTCTGAAGCTACTCCGACATCGATTGCAGGACCGTCTAATACAGCTACCATTAAAGAACTGCTTAGTAAAGCATCGGTATCATATTTGGCGATAGCAATAGAATCTGCATAAGCGTTTTTATCATTGATGTCACCTTGTTCTTGAGGAGCATAAACCTCAACTTCAGGATAGTGCTCGCGAATTTTATTTATTAAAAATTCATTATAAGTATATTCCATTTCTGAAAAAAGCGGACTGGCATAATAGATTTTATTCGACATTTTTCTTCCCCCTTATGTAATGTTACAGAACCATTATACTACAAATAGATATTGTAATAAAAAGTAAAAGGAAAGAAATGTAGTAAACTAGATTATTGGGTATAATGTAGAAGGCTTAAGGAAACGGATAAAAAATATAAAAAACATTTAGAAAGGCGTTGTCTTATGAAGAAGAGAACCATGAGTTTTTGTTTAGTGCTTGGAATGATGATGACAGTTTTTGTTCCAACAGTAGGAGAAGCAGCAACTTTAGAAGAAATCAAAATACAACAACAATCTAAACAGAGTGAAATGATTTTGCTAGACAACCAAATCAACGACAAATTGAGTGAAGTAAATGCAAAAAATGCTGAACTGGAATTGGTCGAACAAGAAATGGTCACTCTAGAAAATACAGTAGAAGAAACAGGGAAAGAAATTGCAGCACAAGAAGAAATCGTTGAAGAACGTTTAGAACAAGCAAAAGATCGACTAAAAACGATCCAAACAACAGAAGTCAATCAAAACACTGTACTTAGTCTGATTGAATCAGAAAGTGTTACTGACTTTTTGAATAGAGCTTATGTACTTATGACGCTTCAATCTGCTGGAAATGACCAAGTAGACATGGCGCAAGAAGAAGCTGAAGAATTGGAAGCTTTAAAAGAAGAACAAGCAGCAGAAATTGCTGAATTGAAAGAGCAATCACAATTAGCTCAAGAACAAAAAGAAGAGTTAAACAAAGAAGTTGCGAGCTTGCAACAAACAATGGATGAAAATAAAGCTTTATTAGATCAATTAGATAAAGAAAGAGCTACTGAAGAAACGCGCTTAGCAGAAGAAGAACGTTTAGCTAAAGAAAAAGCAGAAGCTGAGAAAGCTGCAGCTGAAGCTGAAAAAGTAAACAATGAAAAAGTTGTTGCAACACAAACTGTTTCAACAGAAAAAACAGCACCTTCCACAACTAAAGTAGCTGTTAAAGAAGAAAATCCAGTCAGCAACAAGAAAACAGAAGAGAAACCAGAACCTGCAAAAACAGAAAATAGTTCATCAAGCAAAACGATTGTCGTTTCAGCAACTGGTTACTCAACACAACAAGCTGGGTTGAGCACTCATACGGCAACTGGTATTGATTTGAGAGTCAACTCGCGCGTAATCGCAGTTGATCCAAGCGTCATTCCTTTAGGTTCTAAAGTAGAGATTCCAGGATATGGTGTATTTATTGCTGGAGATACTGGTGGAGCAATCAAAGGAAATAAAATCGATATTCACTTCTCAACTGTTCAACAAGCATTGAGCTGGGGAAGAAGAACGATCACAATCAAAATTTTAGACTAAAATGAGCTAAACAGGTGATGAAAATGGAAAATACAATAGATATTGATTTTTATCAAGATAAAGACGAAGATGCTTTTTTAGATGCATGGGAAGAAAAGTATGGCGAACTTGAAGAAAGTGAGATAGATGCACTTTATCAAGCCATTGCTGAAGATATTCACCAGCAAGTAGAAGCGCAAGAACACAAATTAGGCAAGAAATACGTCTATAAAGAAGTGTTCGTTGGATACTCTGATTTCAACAATTTCAATCAGCTGTATTTATTCAGTCAAAAAAAGAACTAAATATTGTTACAAAAAAACAACGACAGAGCTCACATCTGTCGTTGTTTTTCAATTACTGATATAATAGAAGTCATACGATAGTAACTAAAATTCCGATTTTTTTAAAAAATAAATGACACATAATACAAGTAGACAGGAGAATTTAGTAAATGGCAAGCGACCTTATTAACAATAAACTCATGTTACTACCTGATTTACCAGGTTGTTATGTGATGAAAAATAAAGACAATGAAATTATTTATATTGGAAAAGCTAAAAACTTAAAAAATCGTGTTCGTTCTTATTTCAAAGGAAGCCACGAAGGAAAGACTCAATTATTGGTAGAAGAGATCCGAGATTTTGAAACGATCATCACGCAGACAGAAAAAGAGTCACTGTTATTGGAAATCACACTGATCAAAAAACATCAGCCGAAGTACAATATTAAACTAAAACAAGGTACACATTATCCATATATTAAAATTACCAATGAGCGTAATCCACAATTAATCATTACTTCTGATGTCAAAAAAGATGGAGGCTATTACTTTGGGCCATACCCAAACGTTTATGCTGCTTCTGAGACACAGCAATTGATCCAAAAAATCTATCCCCTCAGAAAATGTAACGGACGGCAAACCAGAGCTTGTCTTTACTACCATATCGGACAATGTATTGGTCCGTGCGATCATGAAATTCCAGAAGAAGAATACAAAGCTCAAATTGATCGTATCAGACGCTTTTTGAATGGCGATGTAAAAGAAATCAAAACAGAGTTGCGCAGCCGGATGAAAGAAGCTGCAGAAAAACTTGAGTTTGAAAGAGCGGCAGAGTACCGGAATCAAATTCAACACATCGAAACCACTGTGGAAAGACAAAATATCATTACTAATGATCCTACGCCTAGAGATGTGTTTAGTTTCTATATGAATAAAGGATGGATATCCATTCAGACATTCTTTATCCGTCAAGCAACATTGATCAAAAGAGAAGCGACTATTTTTCCTTGTTACGATACACCCCAAGAAGAATTAGCTTCTTACATCGTTCAGTTCTATCAAGAGAAAAATCATATCTTGCCAAAAGAGATTCTGGTGCCTGAAGGAATGGACACTGATGTTTTAGAAGAGGTATTGCAGATTTCGGTTCGGACTCCGCAAAAAGGGCGTAAGAAAGATATGCTGGATCTAGCGACCAAAAATAGTGAAGTCGCATTGAATGAGAAATTCAAATTGATTGAAATGGATGACAAGAAGACTGTTGGTGCGATAGAAGAATTGTCAGAAGCTTTAGGTATTCCTTATATTCATCGAATCGAAGCCTTTGACCATTCCAACATCCAAGGTACAAGTCCGGTTTCAGCAATGGTTTCGTTTAAAGACGGATCCCCGGATAAAAGCCAATACCGAAAATACAACATTAAAACCGTTGAGGGAAGTAATGAGTTGGCAACAACTAAAGAAGTCGTCCGCAGAAGATACTCGCGTTTGCTGAAAGAAGGCAGCCGATTGCCAGACCTGATTTTAATGGATGGGGGCAAGATTCAAGTCAATGGAGCGATCGATGTGTTGGAAAATGAGTTGGGCTTAGACATTCCAGTAGCTGGGATGGTAAAAGACAACAAACATAGAACATCCTCGTTGATATTTGGAGAATACCATCAAATCGTTCCGCTAGAACCGACCAGCCATGCGTTTCATCTTGTTCAACGAATACAAGATGAAGTTCATAGATTTGCGATCACTTTCCACCGTAAAGTGCGCAGCAAAAACAGTGTCGCTTCTAGATTAGACAGAATAGCCGGTATCGGACCAAAACGAAGAAAGAAAATCATGACACATTTTAAATCCGTGAAAAATATCCGTGAAGCCGATGTGGAAGAGATCACTCAATTAGGTATTCCGTTAGAGATAGCTAAAAAAATAAAAGAAGAAATCAATTAAACAAAAACTCCGAGAATCAGATACGATTCTCGGAGTTTTTTTTAGTATAATTTGTTGTTAGTGTCATCCACAACAGCAATGTCTGGATTGATCATACCAGCGTCGCCAGTCAGGTATAAAGTGTTTTTGTCTTTTTTGTAATCTAATTTTATATTTTCATTCAAGTCGTCTAAGTGCGTACTTTGAGTGTAGACATCACCAATAGTAGACTCGATAGGTGTGTCTAGTTCTGGATGATCAGAAGTTACTAATTTTAAAGAAAATTCTCCTCTGATCCCACATGCAAAACCACCTGGAACATCGTTGTAAGAAAGAGCCAATTGCCCTTTATGCTGCTCTTGAATGTGAGTTAAGCGTTCTTGAGCTGATTCAGTTACCGTTAAAAACATGGGATGCCTTCTTTCGTTTGAATTATTCTTATTATTTGTAAGTGATTATACTATAACGCATTTTTTACAAAAAGTCCATACCATTGCTTAAAGCAGCTGTTGTCCTTCTTGATCTGTGATGATGACGTTCGGGTTCAGCATACCAGATTCACCTTTTAATTCGAGCGTATTTTTTGCCGGTTTATAATCTAAGGTCATCTGTTGATCTAAATAGGAAAGACTCCATTTTTGTATCGACAATTTACCAAGAGATGTTTCGATTTCGCCGTCCATGTCAGGGTTTGGAGTGTTTTGTAACTGAAGAGTAAAAATACCTGTATTTCCACACTCGCATCCAACTTTTGATTCATAATAGACGGTTAAATCACCTGAGTTGGAAGATTCAGCTTTTTTGATCCGCTCGTGTGCAGCATCTGTAATAGTCAAAAACATTAGAAAAACCTCCTTTGTACATCAAATGGTAGACCTATTCTCTAGTAGAATAGGGATGTTTCATCTATAGTATACTATTTTTTCAATTATTAACCAACCACTGCTAAAGCGTTTTGAGTAGGAGTAGTAAGGAGAAGTTGTTTAGAGGGGATCTACTTAATAAGTTAGAGTGAAAAAGATGCGGGGATCTCAAGTAGACGGTGTCTATTTGAGAAGTTGGAGTGGAAAAGATGCTGTGATATCAAGTAGAAGGAGTCTACTTAACAAGTTAGAGTGAAAAAGGTGCTGTGATATCAAGTAGAAGGGTTCTACTTAACAAGTTAGAGTGAAAAAGGTGCTGTGATATCAAGTAGAAGGGTTCTACTTAACAAGTTAGAGTGAAAAAGGTGCTGGGATATGAAGTAGAAGGGGTCTACTTAACAAGTTAGAGTGAAAAAGATGCGGGGAATCAAGTAGACGGTGTCTGCTTGAGAAGTTGAAGTAAAAAAGGTGCTGAGATGTCAAGTAGAAAGTGTCTGCTTGATAAGCAGCAACGAAAACAGTATTTAGTTGGTGTTTAGCAGCAGAATACTCCACCAATAAGAATGTTAAACCAGGTAAGAAATGATTTAGCTGTCTCTTCAGTGGGGTTTGTTTAACAATTATTTTTCATGTAGTATAGATTGAAAGAAAATCAAATAATAAGAGGTGCAAAAAGTGATACGACAAGCTGAGTTGAAAGATAAAGAAAAACTGATAGAAGGGATTCTAGCCATTTGGAGAGACATGGAAGCTCCATTTGTGACAGAGATCCCTATAGCAGAGTTAAAAGAAATAATAAGTGAAAGTATGAAACAGGAAGACTTTCGATTCCATTATGCCAACGGGATTGTTTATGAAATTGATGGTGAAATCGCTGGCTTTGCTTACGGGTATAAAGGCGAAATGGAAGAAGGCATCGATCAAGGTTTTAAACAGTTGCTGATTGATAGAGGTTATCATCATAAGATCAATCTGACGTTTGATTTGGAAACAGAAGCCGGAGAATGGTATTTAGATATGTTATACACTTATCCTGATTTTCGAAAACAAGGGGTAGCAACTAAACTATTGGCTGAATTACCCGCTGTGGCAAAAAAAGCAGGAGAGTCTGCGATTGGGTTAAATTGTGATGTAGCCAATCCAAAAGCAAAAGCGTTGTACAAAAAGCAAGGGTACAAAAAAGTAAAAAACATTACGATTGTTGGTCATGAATATGATCACATGGTAAAAAATATTGATTAAAAGACTTTACATTACAAAAAACGGCATCAGAGCCTACTCGCTCTGATGCCGTTTTGACAATTTTTAAATCGGGTGTATCGCAACCGTTTTTTTCTTTTTAACTGTTAAGAAATCTTGTTGGCGTCTTCGCGCATAGTGATCCACGATCAAAGCAATGACCACACAAAGAGGAGCTTGATGCGGTTCATGGACTGTTAAGGCATAGAAATCGCCTCGTGCAAAGCAACTTTTTTCCATTTCCATAATGGTAGTGGTACCGCGGCGAATCACGTAATGGCCACGTTCAAAATCTCCAGAAACTATCCAATTCAATTTATGAACCTTGAAATAGGTTTTAGAAAAAGCAACATGCTTGGTAATAGTGCCGATTTTTTCTCCTCGTACATATAAATCAAATTTAGGCAATAAGGAGAGCGTTGCTTGTTTTACCTTCACAAGCAGCGAACCGTTCATAGCGTATAGCGAAATTGAGTCTCCTACTCGTCCCCAAGTCCCTACAGCTAAAAATACATCTTCTCCAGCATGGTTTTTCACGATCACTTTATCTTGTTTGGAGACAAATTCTTCTCTCATATAAAGTCGAACCATTTTTATCCACACCTCTAACGATTATGACTTAGTTTATTGTGTTAGAAAATAAGCAACACATATACCTTTATCGTTTAAGAAATAACGACTATTCTATACCATATTTATTATACCAAAAAAAGAAGAAAAATCGAATACCTGACTATTACTATTGTTTGATTTGCGAAATGAGAAAGTAACAGAACTTTAACGCATAAAATGGTAAACTGGACTAAGATACAAAAAACGGATTATTCAGGAGGAATCAGTTATGAAAGCTATCGTTACAGTTATCGGAAAAGACAGAGTAGGGATCGTCGCAGGAGTCAGCAAGAAATTGAGCGATTTGAACATCAATATCAACGATATTTCACAAACGATTATGGAAGGCTACTTTACCATGATGGTATTGTGTGATTTGGCCAATAGTGAATTAGAGTTCAGTCAAGTAAAAGAAGAGCTTGCTGCTGTAGGAGAAGAGTTGGAAATAAAGGTGCGCATCCAACGTCAAGAAATCTTTGATGCTATGCACACGTTATAAAAGGAGTACACAAAATGGAAATCACAAACATAGTCGAAACGGTTCGCATGATTGAAGAAGAAAATTTGGATATTCGTACAATAACGATGGGGATTTCATTATTGGATTGCATTGATGCAGACGGAGAAAAAGCGCGTCAAAAAATCTACGATAAAATCACCACCAAAGCAAAAGATTTGGTGAAAGTAGGAGAAGAAATCGAAATGGAATATGGAGTTCCGATCATCAACAAACGGATCTCAGTCACTCCTATTTCACTCATCGCGGGGGCTTCATCTGATAAAGATTATGTTGCTTACGCTAAAACCCTTGATGCAGCAGCAAAAAAAGTAGGCGTAAACTTTATCGGCGGATTTTCAGCGTTGGTTGAAAAAGGCTATCACAAAGGAGACGAAATTCTTCTTCGCTCTATCCCGAGAGCTTTAGCAGAAACAGAAAGAGTTTGTTCTTCTGTTAATATTGGATCTACCAAAGCAGGAATCAATATGGATGCTGTTCGAGATATGGGAGAGATCATTAAAGAAACGGCTGAATTGACTGCAGATACTCAAGGACTTGGCTGTGCAAAACTAGTCGTTTTCGCTAATTCAGTAGATGATAACCCATTTATGGCCGGTGCGTATCATGGAGTTGGAGAAGCTGATTGTGTAGTAAGTGTCGGAATCAGCGGACCGGGCGTTGTAAAGAAAGCTTTGGAGAAAGTAAAAGGGGAACCATTCGATATTTTGGCTGAAACAGTGAAGAAAACAGCTTTTAAAATTACAAGAATGGGGCAATTGGTAGGGCAAGTAGCTTCTGAACGATTGAATGTTCCATTTGGTATCGTAGATTTATCATTAGCTCCTACACCCGCAATAGGAGATTCTGTTGGTCGTATTTTAGAAGAAATGGGACTGGAGAGAGTAGGGACGCATGGGACAACAGCGGCTTTAGCGTTGTTGAACGATGCAGTGAAAAAAGGCGGTGTCATGGCTTGTGGTCATGTAGGCGGTCTGTCGGGAGCTTTCATTCCAGTCTCAGAAGATGAAGGAATGATTGAAGCGGTGGAGATTGGCGCATTGAACATCGAAAAATTAGAAGCTATGACTGCTATTTGTTCCGTTGGATTAGACATGGTAGCAGTACCCGGAGAAACTTCAGCCGCTACAATATCTGCTATCATTGCGGACGAGGCAGCTATTGGAGTATCCAACCATAAAACGACAGCTGTGCGTATTATCCCAGCACCAGGAACAAAAGTAGGAGACCGAGTTGAACTAGGCGGACTCTTAGGAACAGCCCCAGTAATGGCCGTAAACCCATTCGGATCAGAAGCCTTCATCCAAAGAGGCGGAAGAATCCCAGCACCACTACACTCATTCAAAAATTAGAGCGCTAAAAAAAAACGTTCAGCTCACCGAACAAAATCTCTTTAAGGACTGTTAGGTTCTCTTTACCTAACATCCTTAAAGAGCTCTTGGCAGTGTGAGCTGCTTTTTTTTAGCGCGTTTAAGACCAAGAGCGTGGAGAAAAACGTTTTGGCTTTAAACGACAAACCCATAAAAAGACAGCTTATCCTTATTGGATAAGCTGTCTTTTAGCTTAGAAACAATTGACTATGCAGCTGATTTGATGACGGTACTCAAATCGTGCAGTGCTTTTACCACGTCATCCAGTTTGGTTTCCATGCGCTGCAATAAAATCAATGAAATAAAAATTGGAAAACCAACATTACTGATCAATTCTATGACAGAAGTCCACCACTGTATTTCAGTTCCCATACACTCACTCCTTTCAGAATAGATTTGTCTCTAATGAAATAACGTTCGAAATGAAAATCTGTTACCTTGTATTATATGTGTCTTTAAACAAGAAAGCGGTTTCGGTTAATTATAATTGGGTAACTGCACATGGAGAGACAATGAAATAGAGGAGTGGAAGCGTTATACTAAAAGAGCGTTAGTAGAAACCGATTGCGTAACAAAATCTACCTGTCTTATTTCTATGAACCTTTAAAGAAATAAAGACTTTTAATCTTCCAGCAATGAAAGCGGTTATAAAATCATTATTTGAATAGGCAAGATTTAAGCAATAAGGTGGCTAAGCACTTAAACAATAAAAATTTAAGGACAGGTGAAGTTAACATGACAAAAAAAGTTAGACTTGGCATTATTGGACTTGGAGCTCAAGGAAGTATGTATGCTAAATTTATCAAAGACGGCATGGTACCAAGTATGGAAATTGGGGCTATTTGCGACATCGACACAAGTAAAGAAGCTGTTGCAAATACAGATTATCCAGGAGTTCCTTTCTATGAAGATTATATTGAAATGATGGAAAGTGGAAAAGTGGATGCTATTATCACTACTGTTCCGCATTACCTTCACCCTGAAATGGGAATTGAAGCTTTGAATTAGATGTTCACTGGGTGCAGCGTGGAGGACGCAATCCTGTAGAAGTATTGAAAGAATATGCTGGGAAAGTGGACTTGGTTCATTTGAAAGATTACCGAATCGTTCCAGTTCCTCAAGAAGCAGTAGATGAGTTATTGAAAGGCAATGGAGGAGACTTCATGAATGCATTCACTAACAATATCCAATTTGCTGAATTAGGACAAGGAACATTGGACTTGCCAGCGATCATTGAACAAAGTATCGCCAGCGGAGCTCGTTATTTGCTGGTAGAACAAGACGAGCAGTATGGACGCGATCCGTTTGATTGTTTAGCAGATTCTCGCGACTATTTAAAAGAAGCAGGATATGCAGACTTATTTTAATCATTTAAAGTAGATTGGTTCACTCCAGACGGCTTGAATACCTGGGGAGATGGACGTGTGTTCATTACCGGGACAAAAGGGACAATTGAGGTCCGCAAATATATTGATGTGGCGCGTGAAGAAACAGGAGATCATTTATACTTGGTAACAGCTGAAGGAGAAAAGCATTACTCTTTAGCTGGAGAAGTAGGATTCCCATTCTTTGGTGAAATGATTAAAGACTGCATCAATCGTACGGAACATGCAATGACTCAAGAACACATCTTTAAAGCACAAGAACTTTGCTTAAAAGCTCAAGAACAAGCTATGGTTATCCAATCTAGCATATAACAAAAAAAGAGTTGGACGAGAATGCCTCGTCCAACTCTTTTTGTATTTTAAATGATAGATTTTTATTGACGTAGAACTAATAAGATGTGTAGTAAATAAGTTTTTTACTTAATTCACGTTCAACTTCTCTTCTAAACGGTCATTGAAAATCAATGATATACCTTCTGCAACTCCATTTTCGCTGTTAGAAGATGTCAAGTACCTTGCTACTCGTTTTGCTTCTTCTGCGCCATTTTCCATAGCGAAACTGTATCCAGTGATTTCCAGCATAGATAAGTCATTGATGTTATCCCCAAACGTCATCACATCTTCCAAATCGATATCCATTCTATCAGCCAGCTCGCGAACCGCAATGCCTTTTTGAGCTTCAATATGGTTGATCTCGATATTATTCTCAAAAGAAGAAGTGATAGCCAAATCACCAATCATATTTAATTCAGCTGAAATAGGATTTAGTGTTTTTGCACCATCTTGACTGAATGCAATAATTTTCAAGACATCTATCGTCTCATCTTCAATCAATTTATCATAATTATCGATGTAATGGATATTCATGATCTCCAAACGAGCTGCAGCTAATACGACAGCCATTTTATAGGTAGTATCAGGGTTCGTTTCAAAAAGCAAAGAAGCAACAGACTCGATACGTTTTGCTCTATTGTCTGAAAAGATTCCTTTACCGGTAGTGATCTCACAATACAAATTGTTCTCTCTGATAATTGTCAGGATTTTACGAGCTGTAGCTTTGTCGATGCCAGCCGTTTTTAAAATCGTTCCATGTTCATCATAAACTTGAGCACCATTTAAGGTTATGATCGGACAGTTCAATTCAACTTCTTCCAATAAAGGTTTAGCTTCCGTGTATCCACGTCCAGTAGCTACTACAAAAGGAATCCCTCTTTTTTTTGCTTCGCGAATTGCTGAAGCATTTGCTATCGAAATCTGCATCTTTTCATTCAGCAATGTTCCATCCATATCCGATACGATCAATTTTACCATTTTCCAGCCTCCAGAATTGTTTGATTACTTCCAGTTTAGCATGACAAAGTCAAAATAGCACATTAAAATAAGGAGGGGTTATTTCTTGTGAAAGAAAAACAACTCTTGTAGGATAAAGACAGGATAATAGAGATAGAAAAGAGGAATAAATGTGACGATTCCAGTTGAAAACGATTGGGCACCTATTTTAAAAGAAGCTAGTGAGACTACTAGTTACCAACAATTGAGAGAATTTTTAAAAAAAGAATACGAAACAGAGACTATTTACCCAGAAAAAGAAAATATCTGGCAAGCATTCGAATGGACGCCTTACAGCAAAGTCAAAGCTGTCATTTTGGGACAAGACCCTTACATTCGAGAAAACCAAGCACACGGACTGAGCTTTTCTGTAAAACCGGGGGTAAAAGTACCGCCTTCGTTAAAAAACATCTATAAAGAATTGGAATCCGACTTAGGGTATCCACCTGTAGATCATGGTTATTTAAAATCGTGGGCAGAGGAAGGAGTATTGTTGCTGAATACTGTACTGACTGTTAGAGAAGGTCTGTCTCATTCTCACAAAGGAAAAGGTTGGGAAGCGTTGACTGATTTTGTGATTCAAAAGCTGAATGAACGAGAGGAGCCGATTGTGTTTATCTTATGGGGAAATCCTTCTATTAAGAAAAGAACGTTGATTGATGAGACGAAACACATTGTTTTAACATCGCCGCATCCAAGTCCTTTATCTGCCAGAAGAGGTTTTTTTGGAACTAAGCCGTTTTCTAAAACGAACGAAGCTTTGATACAAAGCGGACAGGAACCGATCAATTGGAAATTGCCTGTTGCAGCAAAAGAAACAACACCTTGAAACTGTAATAGTTTTATCCTATAAATAAAAGTTATTTGTGTAATAGAATAAATTACGTTGTACCATTTTTTGTGAAAATAACTAGCATAGAAATAAGCCATAGGCTTCATTATTTGTAAAATAGCGAAAAGTAGTCAGTTCATTCCATGGTTTGTGTAAAAAAAGCGTCTGTTTTTTAACTCTGCTTTTATTTTTGCGCACGCCAAATAAGCTATCCCTTCTAATTTTTTAAAAAATTAAGCTACCCAAGCAGTTAGATGAGCTAGATGGTTTTTACTGATCTTATCTTTCGCAAAGGCTAACATAATGAGAAAAGTCATTGTCACAAAAAGATTCAGTTTCTTTTTTCCTCGTATCGTATGATTCTCAAATAGGTAATCTCGATCGATTCGTCCATTTACTCGCTCAATAGAGGTTCGCTTTTTGTAGATTCGTTTGAACTTAAAACTATCCCTAGCGACTTTGTTAAATATACGTCTGTCTTCTTCACATTTTATTCTGAAAAGCCGGTTATCCTGATATTGAGGTTTAAATCCATAACGTAAAGAATCTGTTTTCTTATCATATCCCTTATACGCTAGCTTTATCTCATTTCCTTTTCCATCGACATAGGAAACCGCTCCGTTATACGTATAAATCAAATCTGTATCTCGATATTGTTTGGTTAGCGTATCTTTATCCCACTGGTTTTTAATATCAATAATAGGGATTATTTCTTTAGATTCAATGAGACTTAATAATGGAGCTCCATCATATCCTCTGTCAGCTAGAAGATAGTCACACTGTTTCGCTTGTGAGGTAGAAAAATGTTTGATCAGTCTTTTTGCGACCGTCGGTTCGCCTTCAGATGCTTTAGTCACTTCGTAGGCTACAGGCAATTCATAATTTGCATCAACGATTAAATGAAGTCGATAACCAAACCATGTTTTCTTCTTTGTTATCTTCTCGCCATTGGCTGTCGTAGTGGTATATTGTTTTAGTGTGAAATCTGCTTCAGTATCTCTTCTGCCATCATATTCTACTTTTTTATTTGGTTTTGTAGCATAAGAAGGGATAATTTTTCCATCTAAAGCTAAAGTTTGCCCAAATCCATCCAGTGTTTCATATAAATTAGTGACCAATTCAGTAAACATCTCATCTAATAGGTGTTGATGGAGCAGTAACTTTTTTAAAAATCGAGAAAAAGCAGCTTCTGTGGGAGCTAGTTGAACCCTATACTTTCCTTTTTGTGAGCGCGAAAAATGAGGTTGAAATCCGCATAGTTCTCTGAGTTGGCTATTCCGCTTCAACTCTCGAATCAAAGAAGCGACAGAGCGATGTTGAAAGACAAAGCTAGCTACGAAAGCACGCCACATGGTATGAACTGGATAATCATTTCTGCCCTTTCCGCGTTCTTCTTCTAATGCAGTTAACAGGTTTTCATCCGGTAATGCAGTTAATACATCATTCAACTTTTCTAAATCGCCTAATTCATGGTTTTCAAATAATGATAATTGTGTTATTCTATTCATGGAAAAAGTGACCTCCTTATATGAGTCTGATAACCATATTTTACTACTGTTTCAGTAGTTTGAGGCACTTTTTCTCTTATCTTTTTTAGTTAGTCGCAAAATATCAAAAATGATAAATCGCCAATAAGAAAATGCTGATACAGCAGTCTTTCTTATTGACGATTTTTATTTTAACCACATTTACAGCCCTAGAGCCCCATGGGCTCGCCAACAACGTGATTTATTCGTAATAAGTATAAAAGATAGTTGAAACAACTGTATTTTTTCGTGATATAGTAGTATCATAGAAACTGTAGTATAAAACGATGTTGGAGGGAATTAGATTGGAACTATTTGAAAGTTTAAAATCCAAAGTTTTAGGAAAAAATGTGCGCGTGGTTTTTCCAGAAGGAACTGAACCTCGTATTTTAGGAGCAGTTGTACGTTTACAAGCTGAAAACCTAGTACACCCAGTACTTTTAGGAAACGTTGAGGAAATCAAACAATCGGCTAAAGATAATGGATTTGATGTTGAAAATATCGAGATCATCGATCCAAGCAGCTATGGCGAAATGGAAGAAATGGTAGAAGCTTTTGTAGAACGTCGTAAAGGAAAAGCAACTGAGGAGCAAGCTCGCGAAGTTTTGAAAGACGAAAACTACTTCGGAACAATGTTGACTCACATGGGCAAAGTAGACGCTCTTGTAAGTGGAGCAGTTCACTCAACTGGAGATACTGTTCGTCCAGCATTGCAAATCATCAAAACTAAACCAGGCGTTAGCCGTACAAGTGGTGCGTTTATCATGATGCGTGGCCGTGGACAAGAAAAATACTTGTTCTCTGACTGTGCAATCAACGTGAACCCTTCTGCACAAGAGTTAGCTGAGATCGCTGTTGAAAGCGCTAAAACGGCAGAAATGTTCAATATCGATCCTAAAGTAGCTTTGTTGAGCTTCTCAACTAAAGGTTCTGCTAAAGCTGAAGAAGTTACAAAAGTAGCTGAAGCAACAAGAATCGCTAAAGAACTAGCTCCACAATACGAAATCGATGGAGAGATGCAATTTGATGCAGCATTCGTTAAATCTGTAGCAGATCAAAAAGCACCAGGTTCAAACGTTGCTGGAGAAGCTTCAGTATTCGTATTCCCAGAATTGCAATCAGGAAATATTGGTTACAAGATTGCTCAACGTTTTGGTAACTTTGAAGCTATTGGACCAATCTTGCAAGGATTAAATAAACCAATCTCTGACCTTTCTCGTGGATGTAACGAGGAAGATGTTTACAAAACAGCGATCATCACAGCTAACCAAGCTCTATAATCTGCTGTTGTTCACTCCAAAGTGGATAGACTAAAAAGGCGCTCTTAGGGGCGTCTTTTTTTATGAGTTGATTTTGAATTCAATCGGGTTCGTTTTTCGAAAGTAAAAGACTTCTTTTGGAATCAATGTTAAAATAATCCATAAATACTTGTCTAAAGAAAGGTGAGTTTGATGCTGACATTTTACGCAAAAGACGAACAAGAAACGAAAAACATCGCCGCAAGCTTAGCAAAACTGTTGAATGCTGGGGATGTTGTATTGCTGGAAGGAAATCTAGGTGCTGGAAAAACAACCTTCACTAAAGGATTAGCTGAAGGATTGGGCATTAAAAGAGTCATCAAAAGTCCCACCTATACGTTGATTCGCGAATATGATGAGGGACGAGTGCCTCTTTACCACATGGATGTTTATCGTTTAGAAGAAACTGGTGGTACAGATCTAGGTTTAGAAGAATATTTTGAAGGAGAAGGCGTCTCTGTGATTGAATGGGCCACGTTTATCCCTGAAGATATTCCAGAACAGCATTTAGAAGTCCAATTAAAACCAGTAGGGGAAGAGCTGATGGAACGTAAAATCACTTTTATCCCAAAAGGTGAACGCTATGAAGCTTTGATTGAAGAGTGGAAACAACTAGAAGGAGAATAGTGTATGGGAGAAAAAGTAGATGTGGTCATCAGAGAAGCTGTTCCAAAAGACGCGGAAGGTATCTTAGCCCATTTAAGCAGCACAGCTCTTGAAACCGGGTATATGACGATGGGAGAAGAAGGCCCAGGCATTACAGTAGAAGAAGAACAAGAACAATTGGCCAAACTGTATGAGTCGGATAATAACGTTTTGCTGGTAGCCTTGATCGACGGGAAAATCGTTGGTACGGCTTCTATCCATGGTTCTTCAAGTCCAAAACTGAAGCATATCGGGGAAGTAGGAATTGTGATTGCAAAAGAGTATTGGGGCTTTGGATTAGGAACGACGATGATGGAAGAATTGATTTACTGGGCAAATGAGCAGTCAAAACTCAAACGTCTGGAACTGACTGTACAAGCCAGAAATAAAAAGGCTCGTCATTTGTATGAAAAATTAGGATTTCAATTAGAAGCTATTATGCCGCGCGGAGTAAGAGACAACGGAGAATATTTAGACGTTTGCTTAATGAGTATGATGATTGGTGAAATAGACTAAGTTAGTCATACATAAAACTAAGTTTGAATGAAAAAGCAAAGATTTACTGCAAGCTACTGTGCATCACTGAGGTATAAACATTAGGCAATGCAGATACAGATGATAAGAGGGATAACATGAAAAATATTAAAATGACGATCGAGTACGATGGCGGCAGATACTTAGGCTGGCAAAGACTGAGTAATTCAGATAAAACGATTCAAGGGAAAATAGAAAACATCTTAACAAACATGACAGGAACGAAAGTGGAGATCATCGGATCAGGACGTACGGATTCGGGGACACATGCCAAGGGACAAATCGCTAATTTTAAAACAGATTCGACTATGGCTTTTACAGACATGCTGGACTATCTTAATCGTTATCTACCACAGGATATTGTCGTAAAGAAACTAGAAGAAGTACCTGAAAGATTTCACGCACGATATAATGCGGTTGGAAAGACTTACAGTTATCGCATATGGAATAATACGATCCCATCGGCATTTGAGCGTAATTACAGCTATCAGTATCCAGATAAACTAGATATCGATAAGATGAATGAAGCGTGCGAAAAACTGATAGGTACACATGACTTTATCGGTTTTTCTTCTCTTAAGAAGTCTAAAAAATCAACTGTCAGAACGATTGACGAAATCAAGATTCAAAGAGAAGGCAACATCATCCGCTTTACCTTCACGGGAAATGGTTTTTTGCATAAAATGGTCAGAATTATTATGGGAACTCTTTTGGACATTGGAGCCGGAGTGATGGAACCGGAATATATAGATACCATCTTTAAAAGCGGCGTCAGAAGCCAAGCTGGCGAGACAGTGCCCGCTCAAGGATTGTTCTTAGAAGAAGTTTATTACACTAAATAATACTAGTTTTACTGCTCTTTCTGTAACCAACATGCTATAAAGATTTCCGTACTCTCTCTTTAACAGAGGGAGTTTTTTTGTACAAAAAAATGACAAAAATTTTATGAAAAAAAGGATTGTTTCTTAGTCTTTTACCGTATATAATTTGATTTGCCGCAAAGATGAAGGGAACTACATAACCAAAAACTTGATCCTATAGAGTAGACAGACTAGATGGTTCGAATTGGACTTGCGAGTAGAAGATAGGTTGACGAAAGTCACAAAAAAGGAGAATTAAAATTGTTAAACGTAACCTATATTATGCCAAAAACTGGTATTCGCAAAGCTGCTCTTTCAGATTTACCAGACATAGTAAGAATTTATAATGACGCTGTTTCGTTAGGCGGAATTACTTGCGACATTGATCTATTCACGACAGAAGAAAGAGTTCCTTGGTTTGAATCGCATCAATCCAGTGAATATCCATTGTTTGTCTATGAAGTGGATGGAGATATTGCAGGATACAGCCATTTAAGTGCTTATCGAGCTGGAAGAAGAGCGGTAGAAAAAGTAACAGAGATCAGTTACTACGTAAATAAACAGTACCGCAAACAAGGAATCGGATCTCTTCTGGTCAGCCATACGATCAATCAAGCTATAGAGATAGGATACGAACAGATTATTGCAATGATCGTAGAAGGGAATCAAGGAAGCGAAAATATGCTTCTGAAACATGGTTTCTCTCAATGGGGACGCATGCCTAAAATAGCCGTATTCAACGGAAACAGACATGATCATATCTATTATGGGTTAGATTTGATGAATTAGATGTGGAAAACTCTTACGCTGAAAATTAAAGCGTAAGAGTTTTTTGTTTTTTATTGACTATTTCTTAATTGTTGTTATACTTATTATATAACAAACAGAAGGGTGATGAATAATGATTATCAAAATCAATCCCCATGATGAAACACCTATCTACACGCAATTGATGTATCAGATCAAAAAAAATATTATTCTGGATCGACAAGCAGTAGAGGATGGATTGCCGAGTGTTCGAAGTCTGGCAAGCGACTTGGGAATCAATATGCATACTGTGAACAAAGCATACAACCTGTTAGTAGATGAAGGCATGCTGATCAAAAGCAAAAGAGGGTATTTTATTCAAGATAGAGCTACTTTGAAGCCGCATGATAACGTGAAACAAGCGATGTTGGAAAAGTTGGCACAAGTCCAAATCGATGCGGAAATTTATGGTCTGTCTGAACAACTGATTGAAGAATGGTTGACGGATATCAAACAGCAATTGAAAGGAGAGGTGAAATAACATGTGGCTATTTTATAGTATAATGATAGGTCACTAGTGTTGCATAAAAGTAGTCAGAATATTCTGTATTGTTGTTTTTTGGAAAAAAATAAAAAAAAGACAAGTGCTTGCGCAAAGGATGGCTATTTCCAGAAAAATTTTGCTTATTTAGCTGATTCAATGAGCAGTCGACAACAGTTTCTTGTGTGTCAACTAGGCACTAAAAGTTCAATCCATTTCTCTGCAGGCTGAAATATGAGATAGCGAAAAAGACGTTTGATTTGGAAAATAGACTGATTCGTTTGGGTTTCTAATTGAATTAAATAGGTTAATAAGCTGGCAATCATGGCTAAAATCAATTGATTCTTGACTCCTTGTTCGCTTCTTGAAAAAAACTTTTTGATTGTCATGTGCTGCTTAATGTGTTTAAAAAACAGTTCTATTTGCCAACGAGCTTTATACATCTCTGCAATTTCAGTAGCTGAGCAGTCAAAACGATTGGTGATAAATGAAAGAATTTTCCCTTTTTGATCTTGAATAGTCACTAACCGAAAGCGGGAAGTTAGGTAATTTTGAGCACCTAGTGCGACCATTTGGTCGCTGAGAATAAAATCCTTTTTAGAGTCTGTGAATGTTTCCAGAACATGAAATTTCGTATTTTTTTTGATTCTTGTCACAAAAAAGTAGCCCTGCCAATGCATCTTATCCATTCGTTCAAAATCTAGGTATCCACGATCGAATACATAAGTTGCTTCAGGTTGATTGACTAACACTTCTAATTGATTTGTATCATGTTCAATCGCATTCGTTATCGTAAAATCGTCTGGATAAAGATGCTCATTGTCCATAAAACAGAGTTTTAAGTGAAGTTTGACTCCTGATTTTGTTCTACGAAAATCAGCCCATTGATAAAGATTTTGATTCAGTGAAAAGGTTGAAGAGTCAATAAGATAGAGACTATTTCGTTTATCCACCGGGCGGTTCTTTTTAATCTGACTAAGAAGCTGGTAAAAAATAGCTAATAGAATTTCTGTGTCCATTTTGGAGAGAACTCTGGAAAGCTGAGAATAACTAATACTGTCAATCCCAATCTCTTTCTGCAGTTCTTCGGAAACAAAAGCAGTATCGATATCTCTAAAGCTTTCTTTCTCTTCATTGATAGCATGAAGAAATAGTTGTAGAGCTCGAAAGAAACTAAGTTTCTTCTGGTATTTATCAAAGGTAAGAATCTTTTCACGAATAGCAATCGGTAATTGTTCTAATTTAATTGCCGAAAGCCATTTATTAAAAGCAGAATTTAAGTTATACTTATCCATACGTAGGTCCTTTTTATTGGTCTTGGATAAGTCATCCGAGTTCAGTATAAAGGATTTTTTTGTATATTGGAATAGAACACGCAAGCTCGTGAAACATACGATGTTTCATGCAACACTAGTGATGATAGGTATTTTTCTGATTTTAGGTTTTGTCAACGGATTGACTCCCTACTATAGCAGGAGAGGGACACCCTTTGGGATAACCGTTCCAAGTTCTCACCAACAAGATTCGTTTATTCAAATGCGAAAGAAAAGATTTTTCATCCAAAGTGTTCTGCTGAGCATTCTTTTATCTATACCTATTGTGTTCTTTTCCAATTTTGAAGATCAAACTGCACAAGACATGTGGAGTGGTGTCTATGTAATAGGTGCTATGTTGGTGTTTTTTGTACTAACTTTTGTATTGTATCTGAAAAATAGAAAAGCTATCCAACTGTGGAAAAAAGAAAAGCAGATTATTGTAGAAACTAAAAAAGAACGTATTGTGGTGGATACCAACTATCATAGAGACCTTAACGCCGTTTCTACTCGAACCATAGTCATTGTCCAATTGGTAATCGTCTTGATATCGGTTGCTGTAATAGGATTCTTCTATAATCGGATTCCAAATCAATTCCCAATTCATTGGAATAGTCAAAATATTCCGGATCGGTCAGTAGAAAAGTCGCCATTATCAGTTATGATGATGGCTGCAATGCAATTGTTGATGATACCAGTTTTAGCTTTCAGCCATTATGCTTTTATCAAATCAAAGCAAAAATTACTAACAAATTATCCTCAAATCACGAGCTATCAAAGCAAAAAGTTTCGTCGAGCTTGGTCTATCAATTTTTTAGTAACCTCAATAGCTACCCAATTGTTATTGACATCGACGAATTTCTTTTCTCTGTTTTTCGCGGAAGATATGGCTTTTGGATGGATGGGACTATTGATTGGCCTATTCATCTTCGGTATTGTGGGTTATAGCTCATTCTTAACATGGAAATATGGACAAGGCGGAGAAAAGCTGGTCTTTTCGGAAATAGACGAGCCGGTAGAAGAAGTGACAGAAGTAGATGAAGAAAAGTATTGGAAATTAGGCGTCTTTTATTATAATCCAGATGATCCGTCTATTTTTGTAGAAAAAAGATTCGGTATCGGCAGTACAATCAACTTGGCGAGATGGCAATCTTGGGCTTGTATTACTGGATTAGTACTTTTTTGTATTTTTATTGGAGTTATTCCATTGATTATGGAATAAGATTTACACAGGGTTTTACCTGAGAGTATCCACTGCAATCTTGCAGTGGATGCTTTTTTTGTTGATTTAAACTAAATAGGTTTAGTAAAACTTTACTTTTGAGGAGTCTTGTTTTTTGTATTTAGGAATGATGAATTGTAATATTAAGTGCAACACTTTAGGGTAAATTAAAAGAAACCCATGACGGCCTCGTGTAGAATGAAGTTACCACACTAGATGCTGTGTAAAGGGGTTAAGGGTTCTACTTGATAAGTAGGCTCAAAAAATGAGTCAGGATGATAAGTAGACAGGTTCTACTTGATAAGCAGGCACAAAAAACGAGTCAAGATCTCAAGTAGACGGGTTCTACTTGATAAGTAAGTACAAAAAATGGGTCAGGATGATAAGTAGACAGGTTCTACTTGATAAGTAGGCTTAAAAAACGGATCAGGATCTCAAGTAGACAGGTTCTACTTGATAAGCAGGCACAAAAAACGAGTCAAGATCTCAAGTAGACGGGTTCTACTTGATAAGTCGGCACAAAAAACGGGTCAGGGTGTCAAGTAGACAGGTTTTTACTCGATAATTAACGAAAAAGAACGCTCATTGGATCATTGTCCAATGAGCGTTCTTTATTTATAGAAAAAATTTTCTTTCTTAGAGTAGTAATTAAATCAATACTTTATCTAAAAAGTCTTTTGTACGTTCATGTTGTGGATGGTTGAATAGTTGTTCTGGTGGTCCTTCCTCGACAATGTAACCACCGTCCATAAAGATAACACGATCCGCAACCTCTTTAGCAAATCCCATTTCATGGGTAACGACTAACATCGTCATTCCTTCACGAGCTAATTTTTGCATAACTTCCAGAACGTCCCCAACCATCTCAGGGTCAAGTGCACTGGTTGGCTCATCAAACAACATAATATCAGGCTGCATCGCTAAAGCACGAGCGATAGCCACACGTTGTTTTTGTCCACCAGAAAGAGATTTCGGATAGTCGTCCGCTTTCTCAGCTAACCCAACAGTTTCCAACAAGCTTAAAGCCCGGTTACGAATCTCTTCGTCTGATTCATCTTTTAATTCTTTAGGTGCCAACATGATATTTTCGATAACTGTTAGATGTGGGAACAAGTTAAAGTGTTGGAACACCATTCCGATATTTTCGCGAATCTTATTGATGTTTTGAGATGGATCAGTCAAATCACGATCATCGATAATAACTTTTCCACCTGTGATTTCTTCTAGGTTGTTCAAGCAGCGAAGGAATGTACTTTTACCTGATCCAGAAGGACCGATGATACAAATAACTTCTCCTTCTTGCACTTCCGCGTTTAAATCCTTTAAGACTTCTAAATCGCCAAAACTCTTTTTAAGGTGTTCTACTTTTAATTTAGTCATTTGACAATCTCCTTTCCAATACAGATGAAACCCATGTCAGAAGCGTGATGATCACAATATAGATGATTCCGACAATCAACCACATACTACCTGATGAGTACGTACGAGCAATAATAATTCGTCCTGTTTGTGTTAATTCTACTATACCGATTACCGAAAGAATAGACGTATCTTTCAGAGTAATAACAAATTGGTTGATCAATGATGGAATCATGATCTTAATAGCTTGCGGTAAAATGATTTTTCTCATTGAAATATTGTAAGAAAGCCCCAAACTTCTACCGGCTTCTAATTGTCCTTTGGCTACGGCTAAAATACCTCCACGTACTTGTTCAGAGATATAAGCGGCTGTATTCAGTGTCAATGTTGAAACACCAGCTACAAAGGCCGTCATTTTAATATCAAACAATTGTGGTACTGAGAAGTAAATAAAGAAAGCTAATACGATCAATGGAATACCACGCATGATTGTAATGTAAATAGATGAAATAGCGTTTAATACTTTATTTGGACTAGCATTGAATAAACCAAGGATAGTTCCTAACACTAAAGCAATAGCAAATGAAATCAGTGTTAAGACTAGAGTTTGACCTAAACCACGAGCTAAATCCGACCAGTTGCTTGCGATTAAGCTGAACAAACCAGTTCCAGTTGCTTCTTCAACATCTTCGCTGATGTAAGTATCAATAATTTCGTCGTAGGTTCCGTTTTCTTGGATATTTGCTAAACCTTCATTGAACATTTCCAATAACTCTGGGTTTTGATCTTTGTTTACTGCAAAACCGTAAACATCTCCTGCTTCAGGCTCAAGAGGGAATTTTAATTTCAACCCTTGTTGAACAGCGTATGCCATAACAGGGTAGTCATCAAACACAGCATCTGAGTGACCAGCGATAACATCTTCGTACATTGTAGCTGAATCATCAAATTGATTGACTTCAATGTTGTATTCTTCTTTTAATTTATTCACGAAGTTTGCACCAGTCGTTCCAACTTTTACAGCGACTGTTTTGCCTTCCAGGTCTTCATAAGTAGTGATTTCTTCATTATCTTCAGCAACGGCCATTACGGTTCCGGCTTCAAAATAAGGATCAGAAAAGTCAAATGATTCCTCGCGTTCAGGTGTGATACTCATAGCAGCGATCATACCGTCAACTTGATTAGTCTCCAAGGCTTGTAAGCCGGCACTAAAGTTTAAAGGTCTTAATTCAATTTCAAAACCTTGATCTTCTGCAATAGCTTTTATAATATCAACATCAATTCCGACGTATTCGCCGTCTGCATTTTGAAATTCAAATGGAGTGTAAGTAACATCCGTTGTAATGAGGTATGGATTTTCGGGGGTTCCTTTGTTGCTTTCTGTTTCTGTTGCTTCCGCCTGTAAGGGAATGAAAATGGCAGCCATACTGGCTAAAGCCATAATAAAGGTGAATAATTTCCTTTTATGTTTATGCATGGTTCTCTCCTCCAATTTTTTTATACCCTTAACTGTACTTTAATGTTAGGTTTATTTCAAATATTACGCCTTCAAAAGGACTGGTTTCTATCAGAAAAAGCTTTAAAATAACTATTTTTAAGCAATCAAAAACACCTTATCCGATTCTTTATCAAAGAATCGGATAAGGTGTTTTTTTAAACATATTTAACTAGTTTTTTCAATGGAGCAGTTCCGAAGTGTTCTTCTAAATACAATAAGATATTGGCGCAAGCCACACTATCGGCTAAAGCATTATGGTGATTATCTAACCTGATGTCTAAAGCATCGCAGACAGTATTTAATTTGTGATTTGGCAATTCATACAACAATTTCCGGCTGGACTGAACAGTACACAAGGTTTGGTAACTTGGACGTTCGATTCCGTAATAATCCAAACATCCGTGAAGGACGCCACGATCAAATGGAAGATTGTGAGCCACGATCAACTGGTTTTGAGTGAATAAAGGTTGGATCTCAGGCCATATTTGCGCAAAAGTTGGAGCATCAACGACATCACGTTCATGTATTCCGTGGATTTGAATGTTTTTTTGATTAAAAAAGGTATCTGGTTTCAAGAGTGTATAATAATTGTCGACGATTCTACTGTCGCGAACGATCGTAAGAGCTACAGAGCAGGCACTATGTTTCTGGAAGTTGGCTGTTTCAAAGTCAATAGCTGTAAAATCCATTTCTTTCCTCCGCTTTCTGATACATTAAAGATAAAGATATTGTAGCACAACTTTTTTAAAGAAAAATCATTATTAAAATAAAATGATATTCCTGCTTGAATGTAATCCATTACACAAGATATAGTCTATTTGTGAAAGCGGTATAATTTAAGGAGGCTGAATTATGAAACATCAAACATTGCGCCCATTTCCAAATGACTTTCTTTGGGGAGGCTCGACCAGTGCTTATCAAATAGAAGGGGCATGGAATGAAGGCGGAAAAGGACCTTCAGTTCAAGACACGAAGACCATCCCTAGTGACACATCTGATTTCAAAGTAGCTGCTGACCATTACCATCATTATAAAGAAGATGTAGCGATGTTAGCAGAAATGGGATTCAAAACGTATCGGTTCTCTATAGCTTGGACACGTATTGTTCCAGATGGCGACGGAGAGGTAAACGAAGAAGGAATCCAATTTTACGATAACTTGATTAATGAACTGTTAAAACATCGTATTGAACCTTTAGTAACGGTTTACCACTTTGATCTGCCTGCAGCATTAGAAGAAAAAGGTGGATGGAGCAACAGAGCAACGATTGATGCTTTTGTACGTTACTGCGGGATTTTATTTGACCGCTTCGGGGATCGTGTCAAATTCTGGCAAACGATCAACGAACAAAACATGATGATTTTATCTGCTGGGGCAGTGATTGGCGGCGGAGCAACCACGATGAAAGAAACTTATCAGCAAAACCACCACATGCTGTTGGCTCAAGCTCGCGTGATGAAAGAGTGTCATGACAAATTGCCGGATGCTAAAATCGGACCTGCACCAAATATCTCAACGATTTATCCAAAAACAAATGATCCATTGGACATCCAAGCCGCGCAAACGTTTAATGCGGTACGCAACTGGCTGTATTTGGATATGGCTGTTTATGGAAGATACAATAATGTAGCCTGGGCTTTCTTAGAAGCCAATAATGCCACTCCAGATATGGAACCAGGTGATGAAGAGACGTTGAAATCTGGATTGGCTGATTTCATTGCATTTAATTACTACAGCTCCGGCACCGTAGAATATTACCCGTTGGAAGAAGAAACAGATTCCGTGGAGGCTGATCAGCAAAAAGGTCAAGGAGTACCCGGCTTTTTCCGACAAGTAGAACATGGGGCTCTTGGCAAAACAGAATTTGGGTGGGAAATTGACCCAGAAGGATTGCGGATCACTGCAAATGATATTTACTCGCGCTATGCTTTACCGTTAGTAATCACCGAAAATGGTTTAGGCGGAAGAGACACATTGACAGAAGACGGTAAAATCCATGACACTTATCGAATCAATTACTTGCGCGATCATATCAAGCAAGTTCAATTGGCGATCACAGACGGTGTAGAACTATTTGGTTACTGCCCATGGAGTGCAATTGATTTGATCAGTACTCATGAAGGTTTCCGCAAGCGTTATGGCTTTGTTTACGTAAATCGTTCTGACTTTGATTTGAAAGACCTTGCACGGTTACGAAAAGACAGTTTCTATTGGTACAAAGAAGTTATTGCATCGAATGGCAGTCATTTAGCGTAAACAAAAAAGACGTTCAGAAACTATTCGGTTTCTGAACGTCTTTTAATTAAAGTAGCTTTTATTTAGAATATTTTTGTTCGATTCCGCTGAACCAGTATGAAAAGACTACACCAATAACGAACATGACGATAGAAAATACCAATGTCATTGCAAATGAAAGTCCTGATGAAGCCAAACCTTCCGTTGAAAAAGCAGGGAAGATGACGGTCGGGAAAATAGCCAACGATGAACCGATGACCATACCTAGAATAAAGTGGTACATTTTAGCGTAAAAGCGATCGAATAACCAACTAGCTAATTTGGCTAACAACAGCACACACAATATACCGCCAAGAGCTAAGGGGATAATAACGCTAAAATCAAATGCGCTGATACCAGCAGACATTTTTTCGTATAAACCAAAATAAATCAGGAAGTTGCTGGGGCTCATCCCTGGAACGATCACACCAAGACCAATCAAAGCACCAGAGAACATCCATGTTAAAAATCCAGGAGCTAACTGCGTCAATGATTGTCCACCAATGACCATCAATAAGAACAGCCCAACAGCACTCACGACAAGAATACTCATATCTGCTGCACTGCGACCTTGTTTTCCGGCACTTTTCCATAGAGAAGGGAAGGTTCCTACAACAAAGCCAATAAACAAACAGGTAAACATAGCTTCATATTGCCCAAAAGCTTTCTCCACAAAGGCAGAGAAAATCACTACCCCTATGACTCCACCTATACCGACTGGCAAAAAGTAACGCACATTTCTTGCAAAATTTTTGGTAATATTGGCTAAGAAATCAATAATTTCGTCATACAAACCAAAAATAACGGCTAATACGCCACCTGATAAACCTGGTAAGATTCCGCCGATTCCTACAGCAGCCCCTTTAAGTAATCTAATAAACCAATCTCTCGATGAGTTTTTCTCGTTTATCACTCATTTTCTCTCCTTTAAGAACTACTTTTTTCAATAAGTTTCATTATAAACAGAATTTGTGACGATACACAAGCATTTATACAAAACGTAATAAAACATTAAAAGTATATGGATAGACAAATTATCTTAAAAAAATTCTAGAAAACGCTTGCCTATATCATTTAGTTATATTAAAACTAAGTCATAAATAAGTAAGCGCTTACAAAAAAGGAAGGTGGATAGCATTAAGCGCAAAGAAGTCTCTATTTTTTTGTCACCTTTTTCAATTACTCGTTTATTATATGGCATGATTAATGCATTTATTAGGAGGAAAAAGAATGGATAAGGTTATGAATTTTCTTGAAGAAAAAATGGCGCCAATTGCTTATAAATTAGATTCCAATCTGTATTTAACAGCTATCAAAAGTGGTTTTTTTGCAGCAATGTCTATCTTGATTATTGGTTCGATTTTTTTACTATTAGCTAACTTGCCAATTAACGGATATGCAGATTTTATGGCCAATATTTTTGGCGACAACTGGTCAGAATTCTTTATGGTTCCTTATAACATGACGATGAACATCATGACACCGTTCGTAATTGTAGGGATAGCTAAATCATTGTCAAGCCATTATAAAGTAGATGATGTAGCAGGTATTGTATTATCTTTAGTAGCTTTCCTTATTCTTACACCTAGTTTAGTAACACCTGAAGGCGCAACTGGTATCCCTGCTTCTAACTTAAGTGCCAGCGGTTTATTTGTTGGTATGATCACAGCCATCTTAGCTACTGAAATTATGAGAGCTGTCATACAACGTGGTTGGGTCATCAGAATGCCTGAATCTGTTCCAAGTAACGTAGCACGTTCTTTCTCTTCATTAATTCCTGGACTTTTTGTTATTCTATCTTTTAACATTATCAGAATGTTGTTTACTTTGACTCCATTTGAAACAGCACACAACTTTATTTTTGAAGTGTTGCAAACACCTTTATTAGCTTTAGGCGGATCACTTCCAGCTATGATTATTGTCTTATTATTTGAAGCTATTTTATGGTCTTTTGGTATCCACGGATCTCAAATCGTATCTGGTGTAATGTCACCGATCTGGTTGTCTTTGACTGCTGGAAATGCTGAAGCTTTCGCAGCAGGACAAGCTTTGCCTAACATCATCAACTCTCAATTTTACGACAATTTTATCAAACTTGGAGGAGCAGGAAGTACATTAGGGTTAGCATTATGTGCATTATTTTTTACAAAATCCAAACAATTTAAGACTTTAGGTAAGCTAGCTATCGGACCTGGGCTGTTCAATATTAATGAGCCATTAGTATTTGGTATTCCTATTGTATTGAATCCTATCATGTTGATTCCGTTTATTATAAATCCAATCATTATGGCTATTGTTGCTTATGTAGCGATGTCTACAGGACTGGTTAACGTTGCTAATGGGGTCAATATCCCATGGACAACTCCTCCAATCTTCTCCGGATTCTTGGTCAGTGGTTGGACAGGAGCGCTATTACAAGTCTTCCAAATTGGATTAGGCGGATTAGTATACTATCCATTCTTCAAAACGAAAGCATCTGCTGCTATTAAGAGACGATCTTTTTCTCTAAACAAAGCTACTTGACCTGGAGTATGTCCAGGAACGTGAATCCATTTGAAATCAGGCAGGTGAGGAACTGTTCTGTCAGCCGGTAATGAATGGATGTGTGAGGCTAAATTAATGGGTTCGACAGGGAAAGCTGCTGACATTTTAGCAATTAATCCGCCTTCTACAGTAGAATCCCCAGTAGGATAGCTTTCTTTTCCTGTAAGGTACGGAAGTTCCAATTCATGAGCATATACAGGAACGTCCCAGTGATTTACCAATTCAATAACTGATCCTACATGGTCGAAATGTCCGTGAGTCAAAATAATGGCTTTTGGACGACTGTTTTTTCCAAATCGGTCTTCTACAGCTGCAATAATGTCTTCTGATCGATTAGGTGTACCAGCATCAACGAGTACAAAATCCCCACTCACAATATCTCCGATCATATACAAATTAACAAATTGAACAGTGTACAAATAAACATCAGGTGTTACTTCTCTTCCTTCATTCCGTTTGCGAGAGGTCATAGGAATAGTTTTATAGTCATTTCCATAATACATAGATGAATCCATAATTAGCCTCCTTGTAATAAAGTTTTAGACATCATTATTCTAACAAGTAAATGAAAAAAGTTCAGTTGATACCTCCTGGCTAACGATGATTTTCTTGCCGAATGATTTATTGTTGAAGATTCTTTTGGAATAAAGCTTGACTGTAATGGATTACACAAATTATAGTGAAGACGTAACCAAAAGAAAACGTTTTCCAAGGAGGATAACAATGACTAAAGAAGCTTTGAAAATTGTTACAATTGGTGGAGGTTCAAGTTATACACCTGAATTGATTGAAGGATACATCAAGCGTAAAGATCAATTACCTATCAAAGATATCGTGCTGGTGGATATTGAAGAGGGAAAAGAAAAGTTAGAAATTGTTGGAGAAATGGCAAAACGAATGGTAAAAGCTGCGGGACTAGATTGGAACGTAGAACTGACATTAGACCGCAAAACAGCTTTAAAAGGCGCTGACTTCGTGACCACTCAATTTAGAGTCGGTTTACTGGATGCACGTGTGAAAGATGAACGAATTCCTTTGTCACACGGCGTTTTAGGACAAGAAACAAATGGAGCAGGCGGAATGTTGAAAGCTTTCCGTACGATTCCGGTTATTTTAGATATTATTGAAGATATGAAAGAACAATGTCCAGATGCTTGGTTGGTCAACTTTACAAATCCAGCTGGAATGGTTACTGAAGCAGCAATCAAAGTAGGTGGATGGGAAAGAACAGTTGGTTTATGTAATGTGCCGATCGGTCACTGCTCATCAGCTTCAGAAAAATTAGGAATTCCTGAAAATGAATTGTTCTTTAAATTTGCGGGAATCAATCATTTCCATTGGCATCGTGTATGGGACAAAACAGGAAAAGAAAGAACAGCCGAATTGATCGATATTCTTTACGGACCTGATCAAAATGAAGATAACAATCATTTGAAAAATATCCATAGTGCTTCATTCCACTATGAACAAATCAAAGACTTAGGTATGCTGCCATGCGGATACCATCGTTACTACTATATTGAAGATGAAATGCTGCAACATTCGATTGAAGAGTTCGAAAAAGGGGAAACAAGAGCTCAAGTCGTAAAAGAAACAGAAAGACGCTTATTCGAACTTTACAAAGATCCAGCATTGGATTACAAACCAGAAGAATTATCTCAACGCGGCGGAACACACTATAGTGATGCAGCGTGTGAGATCATCGCTTCTATCCAAAACGACAAACGCACAGAAATGGTCGTGTCGACTCAAAACAACGGCACAATCACTGATTTGCCATACGACAGTATCGTTGAGGTTTCTGGTGTGGTTACGGCTCATGGAGTAGAACCGTATAACTGGGGTGCATTCCCGTCAGGAGCTGCAAGAGGAATCATCCAAAATATGAAAGGGATGGAAGAAACAGTTATTCGTGCAGCAGTAGAAGGGAACTATGGGGCTGCATTACAGGCCTTCACAGTAAATCCTTTAGTGCCAGGCGGAACGATGGCTAAAACGATTTTAGATGAATTACTTTATGCCCACAAAGATCATTTGCCTCAATTCGCTGATAAAATCAAAGAGATAGAAGAAACACAACCTGAAACAGTTGCGTATGTCGATGAATTGATGAAAAGCAATAATCCTGCTTTAGTAGGAAACGTAGAAAACTAATCAAAAAGAGGAACAAGCAGTCAGTGTTAGAAACTTGGCTGCTTGTTTTATTTTGTTAGTGGAAGGAGAGTCTGGATTTAGGTAAAACAGGTGCTGTTTTCGGCCATGGTGATCAAAGATGATGTGCTCATGGCCGATAAAAAATGAGTTTGGGCCATAAGCGCGGTTTTATAGTAGCTGATGGCAGAAATACAGACAATAGTCGGCCATGAGGGTGAACACCCAGCTGCTCATGGCCGGACTCTTGTTAAAAAGAAGCAGCACAAATTTAGGCAAACAAAAAAACCTCCAACAAGAAATTAATTTCTTGTCGGAGGTTTTTCATCATGAATCGATTATTTATCTTTTGGTGGGAAAACGACTTTTCTTAATTCCATAAGGACAACTGCAGCTAAAGCTAAACCAGCAGCAATTCCCCATTGTTCTAGACCGAAGTCAGCAGGAATATCAAAGATTGAACGTACACCAGGCAACATTGTGATACCATATAATGCCATACAGAAGATAAAGGCATAAATAGCATACATGTTAGAGAAGAAACCTGCACCAATAGATGTTTGTGTGTTTGAACGAGCTGGGAAAACTTGCAACGTACGAGACAAGATCAATGTCGTAAATGCCATTGCAACACTCATTTCGTCAGAGTAACCTAAACCAATGTATTGAGAAATGATAACAGCAGTACCAATCAAGACACCACGGAAGACTACTGAAGAGAACGTACCGCCTGCGAAAATACCTTCATTTGGATCACGAGGTTTACGTTGCATTACATTTGGTTCACCAGGCTCCATACCTAAAGAAATAGCTGGGATAGAGTCGTTTACTAAGTTAATGAACAATAATTGTAGAGCAGTGAAAGGGCTGACCCAGTTCATCAATAAAGCAGCAATGATCGCGATGATCGCGCCTAAGTTACCTGAGAATAGGTAAGCAATAGCTTTTTTGATGTTGTCATAAACATTACGTCCAACTTCAACAGCGTTGATGATAGAAACAAAGTTGTCGTCCGTCAATACCATAGCTGCAGAGTCTTTCGCAACGTCAGTACCACTACCCATAGCAACACCAATATCAGCTTGTTTCAAGGCAGGAGCGTCATTAACACCGTCACCCGTCATAGCAGATACTTTATCTTGATCTTGCCATGCACGAACGATACGAATTTTATTTTCTGGAGAAACACGAGCGTATACAGAAATGTGTTCCAATTTGCTGTGTAATTCTTCTTCACTAAGAGCATCTAATTCTTGACCAGTCAAGGCAATATCGCCTTCTTCGAAAATACCGATGTCACGAGCAATAGCACGAGCTGTTGTTTTGTGGTCACCAGTGATCATAACAGTTTTGATTCCAGCACTTTTCGCTTCAGCAACCGCGCCGTATACTGCTTCACGAGGAGGGTCGATCATAGCCATCAAACCAGCTAAAATCAAGTCATTTTCATCATCAAAACTTAATTCGTTACCTTCAGGAAGTGGTTTGTAAGCAAATGCCAACACACGCAACGCACGGTCTGAGAAAGATTCGTTTTGATCTTGTAAAGCTTTTAGGCGTTCTTCAGTCAATTCAACGACTTCGCCATTCAACAACATCTTAGTACTGCGGCCAAATACAACATCTGGACCACTTTTAGTTAATAGAAGGCGTTCGCCATCAATCGTGTGGACTGTTGACATCAGCTTACGATCAGAATCAAATGGCAATTCAGCTTCACGAGGGTAAGCTTTACGCACATTTTCGTATGGTTGGTTCAATTTGTTGCTGAAAGCGATCATGGCAACTTCAGTAGGGTCGCCCAGTTCTTGTCCAGCTTCATTGATGTTAGAGTCGTTAGCTAAAACAGCAATTTCCATCAAACGTTTTTCATCAGCTGACCATGATTCAGGAGAAGCGTTAAACTCACCAGATTGACCGTTTGGTAAGAAGTAATCTACAATTGTCATTTTGTTTTGAGTCAATGTACCCGTTTTATCTGTACAAATGATACTTGTTGATCCTAAAGTTTCTACAGCAGGCAGTTTACGGATGATCGCATGTTTCTTCGCCATCTTGTTTGTACCCACAGATAATTCGATCGTTACGATCGATTGCAAAGCTTCTGGGATAGCAGCAACTGCAACAGCTACAGCAAACATGAATGCGTTCAATAATTCAGTTTGAACATCTGCAACATCACCGAAGAAAATACGAGCAGCTTGGATACCGAAAATCAAGATACTTAATAGCAAGATTCCGACACCCAATTTTTTACTGAATGAATCTAGTTTCCTTTGCAACGGAGTTTGTTTAGTTGAAGCGTCATCGATCAAACTAGCAACTTTACCCATTTCCGTGTTGTTTCCAGTTCCGGTAACAATGAACAAACCACGTCCGTAAGTTGTCAATGTACCGCTAAACACCATATTTGAACGGTCACCTAATGGAACATCTCCGCTCAACTCTTTAGTATCTTTCTCAGAAGCGACAGACTCACCTGTCAACATACCTTCTTCGATTTGCAATGAGCCGGCTTCGATCAAGCGTCCATCTGCGGGAACATAATCTCCAGCGTCTAAACTTACGATATCTCCAACAACCAATTCTTTTGCCGGGATCGTTTCTTTTTTGCCATTACGTTGCACTTTAGCAGAAGGAGCGGACATATTTTTCAAAGCGTCCAATGAACCTTCAGCTTTTCTTGTTTGAACAACACTTAAAATAGAGTTGATCATCAATACAGCAAAAATGATAAGAGATTCTGTTACTTCACCTAGTAATACTTGAATGACGGCGACAATTAAAAGGACGATAACCATTGCATCTTTAAATGTTTCTAAAAACAACTTCAAAACGGAGTCGCGTTTCTTTTGCTTTAACTCATTAAGACCATCACGCTCTTGTCTGCGTTTAACCTCCGCATCTGATAGCCCTTCTCTTGAAGCTTCGAATTCCTGAAAAAGTTCTTCAGTACTTTTTTGATAATTTTCCAAATTTTACACCCTTTCTTAATTTCGTAGCAGTATGTTGATAAGTAGTGTTAAGGAGATCTTTTACTACTATTGAGATAGTTGTATTGTATTTATACATCTAACATACTATTCTAGCTGTTTTTTCACAAGAAACAGAACTTGTAGTTGAACTGTCAAAATGCCTGACTGAACTTATTTTGGCAGCTGATTAGCTGGATTAAAATGTGCTATCTCTTCTATCGACTCCTCCTGAATAAATTTGACAATAAAATCGAAAAAAAAGAGACTTATGCGGAATTGTTTATGGTTCAACAACTGCATAAGTCTCACTATTTAAGACAACACCAGTAGAACGTTACCCCTACTTGCTGGTGATGTTGCCACAGCATCTGCTGCCAGTTACTCCCTTATTGGTTCTTATCGATTTCATCGTTATTTAGTATATCGTATTCTGAAACCTGACGCAACAAAAAAAGACAAACTCATCATGTAAAAATATTTCATAAAAGAAAAGAAAAATGAAAACGATTTAATTTTTTTTGAAATATACGAGACAAATCGAATTTTTTTTGATATGCTTTAAAAGTATAAAGGTTAAAAAATAAAAGTATAGTCATTTAAAAAGGAGCTAATAAACATGCAATATAAATTTCCCGAGAATTTCTGGTGGGGTACAGCAGCAAGCGGCCCACAAACTGAAGGTGTTTTTGAAGGCGATAACAAAGGAGACAGCATCTGGGATTACTGGTATAAAGAAAGCCCAGAATTATTCTTCAATCAAGTAGGACCAGAAAAAACTTCTGTCTTCTATGAAAAATTCCAAGAAGATATTCAATTGATGAAAGAAACAGGTCATACGACATTCCGTACATCAATTCAATGGAGCCGATTGATCCCAAATGGTACAGGAGAAGTAAACCAAAATGCAGTCCGCTTTTATAATGAAGTTATCGACGAATTGATTGCTAATGATATTGAGCCGTTTATTAATCTGTATCATTTCGACATGCCAATGAAAATGCAAGAAAAGGGTGGCTGGGAAAGTCGCGAGACAGTAGAGGCTTATGTTGCTTTTGCTAAAGTATGTTTCGAGTTGTTTGGAGACCGTGTTAAAAAATGGTTTACGCATAATGAACCGATTGTTCCTGTAGAAGGCGGTTACTTATATCAATTCCACTATCCAGCAATCGTAGACATGAAAAAAGCTGTTCAAGTAGCTTTCCATGAAATTTTAGCAAGTGCTAAAGCTATCAACGTTTATCATGAAATGAATTTAGGTGGAGAAATTGGAATCATTTTGAACTTAACTCCAAGCTACCCACGTGATGAAGAGAACCCTGAAGATGTAAAAGCCGCTAAAGCAGCTGATGCATTCTTTAACCGTTCATTCTTAGATACAGCCGTAAAAGGGGAGTTCCCGACTGATTTAGTTGAGATTCTAAGTGAGATCGATGTTTTACCTATTATTGAAGAAGGCGACTTAGAAACAATCAAAGAAAATACCGTTGATTTACTAGGTGTAAACTATTACCAACCGCGTCGAATCAAAGCTAAAGAATCAACAACCAAATTAGCTGAAGGTCCGATGCCGGATGATTTTTTTGACAACTACGAAATGCTAGGACGTAAAATGAACCCTTACCGTGGATGGGAAATCTACGAAAAAGGGGTTTACGATATCTTGAAAAACTTGCGTGAAAATTACGGCAACATCAAATGTTACATTTCAGAAAATGGAATGGGTGTTGAAGGGGAAGAACGTTACGTTAACGATCAAGGAATCATTGAAGACGATTACCGTATTGAATTCGTACAAGATCATTTGAAATATGTGCACCAAGCTATTCAAGAGGGAAGCAACGTACGTGGATACCATATGTGGACATGCATGGACAACTGGTCATGGACAAATGCTTATAAAAACCGTTATGGATTGATTGCAGTAGACTTAGACAATAACCACAAACGTACCATCAAGAAAAGTGGGCGTTGGTTTAATGAATTGGCAAAAAACAATGGTTTTGAAGCCTAATAGATAGTTAGCAATAGGCAAATACGGATGCACTCTGCCATATTGGTATGAGTGCATTTTCGCTTCATTTAAGTAATAAAAAACTTCAGTAATTAATTAAAATGTGAACGATATGTGAAAAATACAAACTTCTTTTATAAAAGACTAGACATTTTATGAATAAGTGTTATACTTTATTTTGTAAACGTTTGCTATAATAATCAAATTATTCAAAAAATCAAAAAAGGAAAAGAGGATTTTACTTATGAATGGCTTTATTGATAAGTTAAGTGAAAAATTGTTACCGATTGCAGGAAAGCTGGGTCAAAACAAATATTTACTAGTATTACGTGACGCTTTTATGTTGGCTTTCCCGATCACGATGTTTGGTTCATTGGTTGTAGTAATTAACAACTTGCCTTTCTTCAGTGATGAAATGAAAGGTACTTTAGGAACATTGTTTGGTAGTGGACAAAACGCTACAATGTCTATTTTGACTATATTTGTTACATTTGGTATTGGTTATTATTTATCTAAAACGCATGATGTGGATCCTGTTTATGGAGGAGCTGTATCTCTTGCTTCATATTTGATCTTAACACCTTTTGTTACAACATTAGAATCTGGTGAAGTAGTATCAGGAGTATTAACACTCGACCGTTTAGGTGCTAAAGGTATGTTCGTTGGTATGATCGCAGCATTCCTTGCTGGCGAAATTTACAGTCGAATCACTAAAAAAGGAATCGTTATCAAAATGCCAGATGGCGTACCGACAGCTGTTTCCAAATCATTCGCAGCTATGATTCCTGCTATTCTTACATTAAGTGTATTTACTATTGTTAACGCTATCGTAACTGGTGCATTTAACACTAACTTGCATGACTTTGTATACAACGTGATCCAACAACCATTAACTGGTTTAGGTAGCGGATTGCCTGCAACGTTGATCGCAGTATTCTTTGTTCATTGCTTTGGTTCTTCGGATTACATGGACAAATTATTGTCAACTCAGTAATGGACCCAATTTGGAACACTTTGATGTTAGACAACTTAGAAGCTTATGAAGCTGGAAAAGAATTGCCGAACATTGTTACTAAATCATTCATGGAAATGTATACTGTTGGTATGGGTGGATCAGGTAGTACATTGATCGTCGTTATCTTGATGGCATTTGTTATGAAGAGTCGTCAAATGAAAGATGTTGGTCGTTTAGCTTTAGCTCCAGGAATCTTCAATGTTAACGAACCGGTAATCTTTGGTATGCCGCTAGTATTGAACGCTTCAATCTTTATTCCTTGGCTTTTAGCTCCATTAGTAACTACTACATTGAACTATATCGTAATGGACTTAGGAATTTTCCCAATTCCGACAGGGGTATCCGTACCATGGACTGTTCCAGTATTCTTTAACGGTATGTTAGCAACTAACTCTGTAATGGGTGGGGTTCTACAATTGATTGACATGGCTATCATTGGCTTAATCTGGTTCCCATTCTTGAAAGTAGTAGACAAAGCAAACCTTCGTTCAGTAGATTTAAGTACGGCAGAATAATCACTCTTTATTAATTGAATAAAAAGCAGTTCTGAAGATTCCATTTAGAACTGCTTTTTTTATACAAAAAAAGTATACACTTTTTTAATATATGATACATTATATGTTCAAAAAAACTAGTCTTTTAACTTTCGTTAGAGTATGCTAGGTATAGAGAATAATTAATGGAGGTAAACGATGATAAAGTACGAAATGATAGCCAATAAAATTAGACAACGTATTCAAGATGGAGTCTACCTAGCAGATTCTCTCATACCTGATCAAGTTTCTTTAGCGAAAGAATTTAAGGTAAGCAGAATGACGGTAAAAAAAGCTATGGATGTTTTAGCATTTGAAGGCCTGATTTTTAGAAAACGCGGATCTGGAACGTATGTAAAAAAAACCGCTCTAAAAAATGGATTAAACGCGAATTTAATGGAGTATGAAGGTCTGACTCAGCAATTATCTGGTCATGAAGTGAAAAGCCAAGTGATTTCTTTTACAGTAGAATTTCCAGATGATTTTATAAAAGAAACATTGATGCTGGATAAACATGATCCGGTTTATAAAATTATCCGTTTGCGTATTGTTGACGGGGATCCGTACATCATTGAACACACCTTTATGAGCGTTAATTGTATACCAGGATTAAGCGAAGAGGCTTTAGATACATCTGTGTACCAATACATTCATAATGAACTAGGATTGCAATTTGGAGGAGCTTACCGCAAGATCCACGCGGCTAAGTCATCTGAATACGATCAAGAATACTTAGGGTGTGCTGTAGATGATCCAGTACTGGAAGTAGAGCAAGTCGTTCATTTAGAGGATGGAACACCATTCGAATATTCCAGAAGCAGAAATCGATACGATAAACGCAGCTACACAGTGGTGGATTTGCAAAAATAAATATCTATTAAAAAGGATTGTTTCATTAAGAAACAATCCTTTTTAAAATCCTGTTAGGTAGGTGCTGTTTAATTAAATATTCAGTGTCAATTCAACTGGACAGTGATCAGAACCCATAACAGCATCATGAATTTTTGCATCTTCCAATTGAGAAGCCAGCCTTTTGGAAACGCAGAAGTAATCAATACGCCATCCAGCGTTGTTTTTACGTGCATTGAAGCGGTAATTCCACCACGTGTAGCTGCCTTCTTTTTCTGGATAGAAGTAGCGATAAGCATCGATGAATCCTGACTCCAGAAGAGTGGTGAATTGTGCTCTTTCTTCATCTGAGAAACCCGCATTGCCTCGATTGCGTTGTGGATTTTTTAAATCTATGTCTTTGTGAGCGACATTCAAGTCTCCACACAAAATAACGGGTTTTTGATTATCTAATTTCTTAAGATAATCGAGAAAATCATGTTCCCAACGCATGCGGTAATCCAATCGTTTTAGTTCAGATTGTGAATTGGGTGTGTAACAGGTCACTACGTAATAGTTATCGTATTCTAAGGTAACGACGCGGCCTTCGGTATCGTGTTCGGGGACTCCGATTCCGTAAGCAGCACTCAGTGGTTCATGCTTAGTGAAAATGGCTGTACCAGAATACCCTTTTTTCTCGGCATAATCCCAAAAAGAATAATAGCCTGGAATATCTAAATCTATTTGACCTTCTTGCAGTTTAGTTTCTTGTAGACAGAAAAAATCTGCATCAAGTTCTGTAAAAATGTCTAAGAAACCTTTTTTAACGATAGCGCGTAATCCGTTTACATTCCATGAGATTAGTTTCATTTTAATAATTTGCTCCTTTAACGTAAAATGGTACTATTATTGTACAGGAAACAAGAATAAACATGAAGCAGCTTAACTTGTAAAAATTTTAGTGAAAATAACAGAAAAAGAAAAGAGGAAGAAAATGAAAATAGGTGTAGTTGGTTTAGGAAGTATTGCTCAAAAAGCTTATTTGCCTGTGATGATGGCAATGAGCGAGGAAGTAGAATGGCATTTTTACACGCGGGACCAAGAAAAATTAGCTAAAATCGGCAAACAATACCGCGTAACAAATCTACACCCAACGGTAGAATCAATGATCGACAGCGGTGTAAAAGGAGTATTTATCCATACTGCTACACATACACACGCTGCTTTGATTCAACAGTTTTTAGAAAATGGGATTCATGTTTATGTAGATAAACCAATTAGTGAAAACTTGGATGAAGTGGAAGCCTTGATGGCATTGGCTGAAGAAAAAGAATTGTTGTTAGTGACTGGATTTAATCGTCGTTTCGCTCCAATGATCCAAGAATTAAAAAAGGTTTCGAACAAAAATATGATTTTCGTACAAAAGAATAAGCCCAACGGATCAGGAACGGTTCAATTTGGAATTTTCGATATGTTCATCCATGTGATCGATACAGCAGTTTACTTATTAGATGAAGAGATTCTAGAAATGTCACATACGGTTACGGAAACGGATGGACAATTAGAAAACTGTGTCGTCCAATTGGAGACTGAAAATACGATTTGTATTGCTTCTATGAACTATAAAGCAGGTGCAAACCTTGAAGTCGCCGAAGTACAGTCGCCTGAAGGGACCTATAAAGTAACGAATTTAACAGATTATGCAAGCGACTCTTATGGAGAACAAGAAACGAGAATATTTGGAGATTGGGAAGGGACTTTAGAAAAAAGAGGTTTTGCCCCTTTGATTCGTGAATACATCGAAGCTGTCAAAACAGGAGGAAAGAACCCTGTTAGTTTAGAATCATCTTTCTTAAGTCACCAAATTTGTGAAGAGATCGTCTCTGAAAACGAATAGGAACGACTAATAAACAAAAAAATAGACAGGATATCTGTCTATTTTTTTGTTTATCTATGTTATCCTACATTTACTATTGATGAACTAAACATCAAGCAATAGACGAAAAAATTGTAGAAAGACATCAGTAAGAAAGGAGTGTTCTGAATGATCAGAGATAAATTTCGGTTATTATCGCCGTCTACCAAAATCGCAGTCAGTTTCTTGGTCATTATTTTTATTGGCTCCTTATTACTGTCTATGCCGATCAGTCATTTACCTGACTCAAACGTCAGCTATTTTGAAAACTTGTTTACATCTGTTTCAATGGTTTGCGTAACTGGGCTCTTAACCACGCCGATCGTGACCACATACAGCTTGTTTGGGAAAATCGTTTGTATTTTGTTGATGCAAGTAGGTGGACTGGGACTGATGACTATATTAGCAGCATTTATTGTCGGAGTAGGAAGAAGAATGACTTTTAGAGACACCATTGCTGTCAATGAAGCTCTTAACAGGCACAAAATAGGGAATTTTAAGGATTATTTAACATCCATTATCAAGTATACAGCTATTATCGAAGGTAGTGCATTTGTTTTATTAGCATTGCGTTTTGTACCTGATTTCGGAATGAAAAAAGGGTTGTTTCATGCCTTGTTTCTTGCGGTATCTGGATTCAGCAATGCTGGTTTTGACAGTTTTGAAGGAGACAGCTTACAAAATTACGTTCATGATCCACTAGTAAATGGTGTCATGATGGGATTGATTATTCTAGGGGGAATCGGATTCTCAGTCTGGTTTGACGTAACGGAAAATGTACAGTCTGTCTTCAAAAAACGTGTCAAAATCGGTTTTATGAAAGATTATAAACGACTTCAAGTGCATACGCGATTAGCATTGAACATCTCGCTTTTTTTACTGATTTTAGGAACAGTAGTATTCTTGGCTCTGGAATGGAGCAATCCTGAAAGTATTGGAACATTTAATGTTGGAGATAAAATACTAGCGGCTTTATTTCAATCAACCACTTTTCGAACAGCGGGTTTTACGACAATTGATTTTCTGGATTTTAACCATTTGACTTTGTTCTTCCTTATTATCACTAGTTTTATCGGTGGATCCCCAGGAGGGACAGCTGGTGGATTGAAAACGACCACTGTGGCCTTAGTGGTATTGTTGATGTACAACGAAGTAAAAGGACAGCGGTATGTGAATTACGCTTATCACACTATTCCGACTGAAACAGTGCGTAGAGCTTTAGTGGTCGTTATTACATTCTTTGTATGCTTTATGCTGGGGACTAGTTTATTGCTGTATTTTGAGCAAGACCAACAACCCTTCCATTTGATGTTTGAAATTGCTTCTGCATTGACGACTATTGGGCTGACGATTGATTTGACGCCTGAATTATCAGCAGCTAGTCAGGTAGTGATCATGGTGCTGATGTTCATCGGACGCATTGGACCTATCACCATATTTTTGAGTCTTGGAAGAAGCCACAAGAAACAGAGAAATCACAAGTATGCTAAAACGAATATCTTGATTGGATAAGGATAGAGTTGATGGTCTGGGTTCACTTTCGAATTAGGGGTTTATGCACTAAAAAGAAGCTGGATAGAGAAGGATCTGCAGCAATTAAAATATTTTGTTTTTTTGATATTGAAACCTCTTTACTTTTACACTAGAAAGATTATAATACATTAGAACTTGAGAAAGAAACTATCATAAAGGAGGACGACATGTCTGCAAAAAAAATTAGGGAGATGTCCCCTGCTGTCAAAATTGCAATTAGCTTTGCTATGGTTATTTTTGTAGGATCCCTACTGTTATCATTGCCAATAAGCAACCTTGACACTTCTGAAACTACTTATTTTGACAATTTATTTATGGCTGTTTCTATGGTGTGCGTTACTGGATTATTTACTATACCTGTTGCAACATCTTATACTTTGTTTGGCCAAATAGTAACTATTTTATTAGTGCAAATCGGTGGTCTTGGATTAATGACCCTGCTAGCTACTTTTGTTTTAAAATTAGGTAGAAAAATTAGTTTTTCTGATACTTTAGCAGTAAATGAAGCATTAAACAGAAGTGAGCTTAGCGATTTTAATCATTATTTAGCTTCAATTTTGAAATACACACTCATTATTGAAGGTACAGGGATGTTCTTGTTGAGTTTTAGATTTGTTCCAGAGTTTGGTTGGGGGAAAGGGTTATTTACTTCTTTATTCTTAGCTGTTTCTAGTTTTAGTAATGCAGGTTTTGACAATCTAGGAGCGCTCAGCCTTCAGAAATATGTTCATGATCCCCTAGTCAATATCGTCATTATAGCGTTGATTGTTTTAGGCGGAATTGGTTTTTCAGTTTGGTTCGATGTCACTCATAATATCCAATCTATTGTAAAAAAGAAAGTACGTAGTGGCTGGAAACGTTCTTATCGCTTGCTCAAAACACACACTCGATTGGCTATTAACATGACGGTTGGTTTGATATTCGTAGGTACGCTTATGTTTTTACTGGTAGAATGGAGTAATCCAACATCTATTGGAACTTACTCAGTAGGAGAAAAGATATTAGCGGCTATGTTCCAAACAGTAACAATGAGAACTGCTGGATTTGCTACGATTGATTATGAACTTGTTAAACCTTTTACATTGCTATTTTTTATTTTTACCATGTTTATCGGCGGATCTCCAGGTGGAGCAGCTGGTGGTATCAAAACGACTACATTTGCGTTAATATTTTTATTGATCATTAATGAAGTCAAAGGCCAAAAGTATGTTAATTATGCAAACCATTCAATTCCGATTGAGCTCGTTAGACGGGCAATCGTTGTAGTAGCTACATTTTTTGGTTTTCTTATGGCAGGAGTCAGTATCTTGATGCTTGTTGAAAATCAACCATTTTTATATTTGTTATTCGAAGCAGTTTCTGCGCTAGCAACTGTGGGAGTAAGTGTCAATTTGACACCTGAATTATCTCCAGTTAGTCATGTGGTCTTGATGTGTTTAATGTTTGTAGGAAGAATCGGACCGATTACGATCTTACTGGGATTAAACCGAAACAACAAAAAAACGAAAGACAAACTATTTGCAAAAACGACAATTTTAATTGGATAGGAGAAAAGTTAAAATGGCGGTTAGAACAATTGGTGTATTGGGACTTGGAGTATTTGGTTCTTCGATAGCAAAAGAACTAAGTGAATTCGATTGCGAAGTCATAGCAGTTGACATAGATATGGATAATGTTGAACGGGTTGAACCTTATGTTACTCAAGCGGTTCAAGGGAATATCACAGATTTAGATTTCTTACAAAGTATTGGGTTAGAGAATTGTGATGTTGTAGTAGTTGCAACGGGAACAAGTTTAGAGGCTAGTGTGCTAGCTGTTATGAACTGTAAAAAACTGGGCATTACCACTATCGTCGCAAAAGCTAAAAACAAATCATTTATGGAAGTGCTGCTTGAAATTGGAGCTACTAAAGTGATTCGTCCAGAAAAAGAAGCTGGAACACGTGTAGCAAAAAGTGTTATTAGAAGACATATCACAGATATTGTTGATTTGGATGAGGACTATGCCGTTATCGAGTTTATTCCGCCAGAACCATGGATCGGGAAAACATTTGATGAATTAGATTTAAGAAAACGTTACGAGATCAATATTATCGGAGTTCGTAGAGCGAGTCAAAAACGGATGGATGTCTCGTTTAGTCCTGATTATCGTATTGAAGGCGGTACTATACTGGTAGGAATAGCTGAATCAGAAGTATTTGAGCGTTATGACTATTTGAACAAATTAAAATAACCCGCACGAGGTATGGTGGAGCGAAAACTCTGTCATACCTCTTTTTGTTCAAAAGTTATTCTAAAAGATGGCTAAAAATTTATTTATTTCATAAAGCAAACTACAAAAAGACAACATTGCATGGTAAACTACAAAATAAGAATGAAAAAATTTCTCGTCAGCAATGGAAATTTGCTCAGATTATTATAAAGTGGAATCTTTTTTTATCCACACGAAAGGGTATTTTAACGCGATGGTAATTGAAGAAATTAAGAAGCATTTCCCTAATTTGATTGTAAAAGAAAATGAACCTTTAGCTTTGTATACGTACACTAAAACTGGAGGCCCAGCCGACATTTTAGTTTTTCCTACCACTATCGAAGAAGTAAAAAACGTAGTGGAATGGGTCAATAAAGAACAACTTCCTTTAACAGTACTAGGCAATGCCAGCAACTTGATTGTTAAAGACGGTGGAATCCGTGGAGTTGTGTTGATTTTAACCAAAATGAACCAGATTCAAATCGAGAAGAAAAAAGTGATCGCACAAAGCGGGGCACGTCTGATCGATACGTCTTATGCTGCTTATGAAGCTGAATTGACAGGGTTGGAATTTGCTTGCGGTATCCCTGGAAGTATTGGTGGAGCAGTCTATATGAACGCTGGAGCCTACGAAGGCGAAGTCAGCGAAACAATTGAATCAGTGACTGTTTTAACACTTGCCGGCGAGTTGAAAGTCTTAAAAAATAAAGACTTGGACTTCAGCTATCGTCATAGTGCTATTCAAGAGAGTCACGATATCGTTTTGGAAGTTGTTTTTGCTTTAGATCATGGCAAGAAAAAAGAGATCAAAGAACGTATGGATGAATTGACGTTCTTAAGAGAGTCGAAACAACCTTTAGAATTTCCTTCGTGCGGCAGTGTCTTCAAAAGACCTACTGGATATTTCACCGGAAAATTAATCCAAGAAGCTGGTCTGCAAGGGTTAGTGTGGGGCGGAGCACAAATCTCTGAGAAACATGCTGGATTTATCGTGAATATCGATCATGCTACAGCGACAGATTACATTGAATTGATCGAACATATCAAAGAAGTGATCTTAGAGGTCAATCAAGTACAATTAGAAACAGAAGTCCGTATCATCGGCGAAGACTTAGTGAGAGAGTTTTCCTAAAACCCGCTTCGCAAATTGAATAGACAAGCAAAAGACCATTTCATTGAGTTGGAATGGTTTTTTTGTGTATACAAGGAAAATTTTTATGAGAAAACGCGCTTGCGTTCGCTGATGTTCCAATATTGGGAGAAAAAGAGCACGCAAATGCAGATAAAAGCAATGTTATAGTCACAAATTTTCATCCATAAAGTATTGCAATTTGAATAGAAATCCCTATAATAAAAAGAGGTTTTACTAAACAAAATAATTAGTCACAGAACACTTTTGTGCTTTTTAGTTTAATAAGAGTAAACAAAAATGAGGATGTATAACTATGGAAATCGGTAATCGGATCAAGAATCTGCGTATTCAGAAAAATTTGACACAAGAAGAACTTGCAGAGCGTACTAATTTGAGTAAAGGGTATATCTCTCAAGTAGAAAGAGACTTGAGTATGCCTTCGATGGATGTGTTTTTTGATATGTTGGAAGTGTTGGGTTGTAGTCCGAAAGATTTTTTTGATGAAGAACAAGAAGAACAAAAAGTAGTGTATAAAAAGAGTGACCGGACCCATTTTGAATCAGTGGACAGCCAATACACTATTCAATGGCTGGTACCAGAATCGAACGAGAACGAGATGGAACCCATCGAACTGACACTGGAAAAAAATGGAGCCTTTAAAGAATTTCCTCCATCGATGGCAGAAACATTTGCCTACGTGACCAAAGGGGCTGTTTGTATTGAAATCGGTTTGAATCGATACTACGCCAAAAAAGGGGACGCGATTTATTATCACGCGAATGAGACTCATCAAATTTTCAACCAAGCGGATGGAGAAAGTCATTTGCTGATGGTGGTAACAGAATCCTATTTATAAAAAGTACTTGAAAGCATTTCACTTGTCATTAAGAAGTATAACCAATAGATTGAGACAAAAAGGAGTCCAGAAAAATGCCAGAAAATCCAATTATTACGTTTGAAAATGTAAAGAAACAATATGAAGAAGATGTTGTATTAAAAAACATCAATCTAAAACTTGAACGTGGCAAGTTTTATACCCTATTAGGACCTTCTGGTTGTGGAAAAACGACCATTTTAAATTTGATCGCAGGCTTTACTGAAGTAACAGAAGGTACTGTGACGATCAATGGAGAAAAAGTCAACGATGTGCCGCCGAACAAGCGAACAGTCAATACTGTTTTTCAAGATTATGCACTATTCCCGCATATGAATGTATTTGAAAACATTGCTTTTGGATTGCGAATCAAAAAGATGGACAGTAAAACGATTGAAGAAAAAGTGGCTTCTGTTTTAAAGATGATGCGGTTGTCAGGATATGAAAACCGTGCGATCAGTGAGATGTCAGGTGGTCAGCGTCAACGTGTGGCCATTGCTCGAGCGTTAGTCAATGAACCAGATGTATTATTGCTGGACGAACCTTTATCAGCCCTGGATTTGAAATTGAGAACAGACATGCAATACGAATTGCGCGAATTGCAGCAACGATTAGGTATCACTTTTGTTTTCGTTACTCATGACCAAGAAGAAGCCTTGGCGATGAGCGATGAGATTTTCGTTATGAAGGACGGAAAAATCGTTCAAAGCGGAACTCCTGTGGATATTTATGATGAGCCGATCAACCGTTATGTAGCGGACTTTATTGGGGAAAGCAATATCGTTGAAGCAACGATGATCCAAGACTACGAGATTTCATTTGTCGGGCGCACATTTGAATGTGTGGATGCTGGAATAGCAGCAAATGAACGAGTAGAAGTAGTCATTCGGCCAGAAGATCTAGTACTTACGACGCCTGAAAAAGGAAAATTGACTGTCAAAGTAGATACACAACTATTCCGAGGTGTGCATTATGAGATCATCGGCTACGACAGTGAAGGAAATGAATGGATGGTTCATTCAACGAAGAAAGCAACAGTAGGCGAAATGGTCGGATTGTTCTTCAATCCTGAAGATATTCACGTAATGCGTATTGGAGAGACAGAGAAAGAGTTCGATGCACGTCTAGAAAGTTACGAAGAGGAGTAGGAGGGAAAAAATGAAACAAACAAAAACATTTTATTTTGTACCTTATTCGATTTGGCTGCTCCTATTCGTAGTAGCACCATTGATATTGATTTTGTATCAATCATTTTTTGACATCCAAGGAAACTTTACTTTTGCTAATTACGCAACGTACTTTCAGTCAGGAACGTATTTGACGATGACATTCAATTCTATCTTTTATGCATTTTTGATTACGTTGTTCACTTTATTGATCAGCTATCCGACAGCATATTTGCTGGTGAGAACGAAACATAAGCAATTATGGCTGTTGTTGATCATCTTACCGACTTGGATCAATTTATTGTTAAAAGCTTACGCATTTATCGGCATTTTTAGTATGAATGGAACGGTCAATGATTTCTTGAGTTTTACTGGAATCGGCCGTCAACAAATCTTGTTTACAGATATGAGTTTCTTATTGGTAGCTTCTTATATTGAGATCCCGTTTATGATTTTACCGATCTACAATGCTTTGGAAGAAATGAACCCTTCTTATTTGAAAGCCAGTAATGATTTAGGGGCAAATAGTTGGGAAACATTTAGACGAGTGATTTTCCCGTTATCCCTAAATGGCGTAAAAAGCGGTGTTCAAGCTGTATTTATCCCGTCACTATCCTTATTCATGCTGACACGCTTAATCGGAGGGAACCGAGTGATTACATTGGGGACAGCGATTGAGCAGCATTTCTTAGTAACAGAAAACTGGGGAATGGGTTCGACGATCGGGGTCATTTTGATCATAGCGATGTTCTTAATGATGTTGGTGACAGGAGAAAAGAAAAAGAAAGGAGCAGTTCATAAAAAATGACAAAGAAAAACTTTAAATGGTCAAATTTATATCTGTTGTTGGTTTTTGTGGTCTTATATGCTCCGATCATGTATTTGATTTTTTACTCTTTCAATGAGGGCGGAACGATGACGTCGTTTACTGGCTTTACATGGGACAATTATGCGGCTGTATTCGAAGATACCAGGTTGATGGGAATAGTCCTGGACACGTTTCTGGTAGCATTGTTGGCCTCTTTGTTGGCAACTGTGATAGGAACTTTTGGAGCCATCGGCATTTATTACGTTAAAAACCGCAAAATGCGCAATACTTTTTTGAGCATGAACAATATCTTATTGGTTTCACCAGATGTTATCATTGGAGCCAGCTTTTTGATTCTGTTTACCTTTATCGGTTTTAGATTAGGTTTCACTTCAGTGGTGTTGTCTCATGTAGCTTTCAGTATTCCAATCGTTGTTTTGATGGTATTGCCGAAGTTGCAAGAAATGAATCCGACGATGTTGAAAGCAGCTCAAGATTTAGGTGCAACGAATCTGCAAGTACTGACAAAAATCGTTTTGCCGGCGATCACGCCTGGGATATTAGCTGGTTACTTTATGGCGTTTACGTATTCGTTAGATGATTTCGCCGTAACGTTTTTCGTTACTGGAAATGGATTCAGTACGCTTGCGGTAGAAATCTATTCTCGCGCACGTCAAGGTGTATCTTTGGAGATCAATGCTTTGAGTACATTAATGTTCTTATTTGCATTGATCCTAGTGATCGGATACTATTTTATCCAACAATACAACATGAGCAAAAAACACAAACAGAACGGTAAAAAGAATGCTAAGGCGGTGACTTTACTATGAAACGATTGGTAACGTTGGCAGCCATTATTCTAGCAGCTTGCGGAGTTTTGTATTACTCTTCCAACAAATTGGACCAAGCGCAAGGAATTACCGGTGAAAACACATTGAATTTGTACAACTGGGGAGATTACATCGATCCAGAGCTGATCACTAAATTTGAAGAAGAAACGGGTTATGTGGTTTCTTATGAGACGTTTGATTCGAATGAAGCGATGTACACTAAAATCAGCCAAGGTGGAACAGCTTACGATCTGGCTGTTCCTAGTGAATACATGATTGAACGGATGATTGAAGAGGATATGCTGATCGAATTGGACCATTCTAAAATCGAAGGAATGGAGCATTTAGATCCTGATTTGTTGGATATGGCATTTGATCCAGGCAACCAATATTCAATGCCTTATTTCTGGGGAACGTTAGGAATCGTTTATAACACAAAGTTTATTGAAGAAGGTTCTATTGAACATTGGGATGATTTGTGGAAACCTGAATTTCAAGACAACTTGATGTTGATTGACGGCGCTAGAGAAGTGATCGGATTATCGTTAAACAGTTTAGGGTACTCCGTCAATTCTAAAAACGATGCAGAGTTAGCTGAAGCTGCTGAAAAATTGGATACATTGACACCAAATGTAAAAGCAGTCGTTGCTGATGAAATCAAAATGTATATGATCCAAGAAGAAAGCTCGATCGCGGTAACCTTTTCTGGAGAAGTTGCGGACATGATGTGGGAAAATGAAGATTTACAGTATGTTATTCCACCAGAAGGTTCGAATCTTTGGTTTGATAACTTTGTCATCCCTAAAACAGCTCAAAATACGGAAGCTGCTTACGCGTTTATCAGCTTTATGTTAGATCCGGAAAATGCTGCTCAAAATGCTGAGTACGTTGGTTATTCCACACCAAATTTGTCGGCATTGGACATTATGCCGGCTGAGATCACTGAAGATGAACAATTTTATCCTTCAAAAGATACGATGGAACATTTAGAAGTATATGAAAACTTAGGACAAGAATACATTGGTATCTATAATGATTACTTCTTGAGGTTCAAAATGCACCGCAATTGATTATTTATAAAGAGGTTCAGCGTCTTTTAACAAAGGTGCTGAGCCTCTTTTTTGGATGAGAGAAACTTTAACGGAATCACATGCTTAATAAGTTTTCAAATTGACTAGAAAAGAGTATGATAGTAGACAGTGAGGGTTTAAAGAAACTATGAGTTGCTTAGGTGCAGCAGATAGATTTATAGATAAGGTTAAGGTGTAAAAATGGAGAATGAGTCAGCAAAAGATTTGTGGGAGAGTTTTCAACAGCAAATTACAAATTTGCCGGAGAAATACGATGTTTGGTCTTTTGGAGATACGAAAGAATCAGCAGATGAATTGGCAGCTTTGGTTTTGGCAGGATTAAAAACGGCTACTTGCAGCCTAAAAAGAATGTATGAAATCGACGGTGCAGATTTGCCGCAAGTTGGAACCTATTCAGTGATTCTCGATGGAGACGATCAAGCAGTAGGGATCATCCAAAACTTGGAAGTGAAAGTTTTTCCGTTTGACGAAGTGACGGAAGACATTGCCATAGCTGAAGGTGAGGGAGATCGAACAGTAGAATATTGGTCAGACGTTCATAAAGAATTTTTCAAAAGAGAATGTCAATCGATCGGCGAATCTTTTTCTACTAAAATGGAAGTTGTGTTCGAACGCTTTGAATTGGTGTATGCTGCTTAATCAGCAACAAGAATACTAAAGATGAGGAGAAGTTATCTGATGAACTTGAAAGAAATGGTTGGAGAAAAAGCTGCAGAATATGTAAAAGATGGAATGGTAGTAGGGTTGGGCACAGGCTCAACAGCTTATTATATGGTAGAAGCCATTGGAAGACGTGTGAAAGAAGGATTGGAGATCGTTGGAGTAACTACTTCTAATCGTACAAAAGAACAAGCTGAAGGACTAGGCATCCCATTGAAAAGTGTGGATGAAGTCGACCGTATTGATCTGACAATAGACGGAGCAGATGAAATCAGCAAAGACTTTCAAGGCATCAAAGGTGGCGGAGCGGCTCATTTATTCGAAAAAATAGTTGCCGACAATTCGGATAAAGTGATCTGGATCGTTGATGACAGTAAAATGGTCGAACAACTAGGAGCTTTTCCATTACCGATAGAAGTGATTCCTTATGGAAGCCAACAGTTGTTCCGCACATTTGAACAAAAAGGGTATAAACCTGCGTTCAGAAAAACGGAAAGCGACGAAAAATTGGTGACAGATGCAGGGCATTACATCATTGACTTACATATGGAAGTGATTGAAGAGCCACATTCATTAGCAACATGGTTGGATAGTTTGACAGGTGTGGTAGAGCATGGTCTGTTTTTAGACAGTGTGAATACCGTGATTGTCGGAGGCGAAAACGGCGTAGAAATTTTAGAAGCCAGATAATTTTAAAAAAATGAAATGGGTCCAAACTGGTCAATCAGTTTGGGCTTTTTTTGCATTTGTTAAGGATGATGTAAAAGAAGAAAATTTCCCTTCTAGGATAAACGAAATATGCTATAATAACTTAAGTAATCGTTTCCAAAAAGATGCTTACATAAATAACAAACTATTAGGGGGGATAAGATGAGTCCTATATACACACTATACTGGTCGTCATTTCGGCTTGTTTTTGTATTTTTAGCTATCACATTAACTATCGTGTTAGCTTCAGCGTTTATTAAGAAAGTGAAAGAGAATAAATTGATTGCTCTAGCACTCTGGGGAACTTCTTTCAGTTCATTCATCACAGTAATTTTTGCCTCTTATTTTTCAGGCATTTTATACGATGAATTAAACATTCCGACTGATAATCTCATTTTATTTTTAATGGGTTATGCATCTATTGTATTCATCGTCCACACAGGATATTTTCTATTTACGTTGATTCGTAAAAAGAAATATTCTTCAGTGAATTCTGTTGGACGAGGTTATTACCTGTAAAAAACGCAAAAGGATCGAAAAGGAAACTTTTCGGTCTTTTTTGTATTAAGAACAGCCGGTTATTTTACTAGAAATTTCTCATAATCATAGTATGTGTAAAATAGTTCTCGAGAGCCAATAATTTTACTGGAAAAAAGAAAGAAGGCACTTTATCATAAATGTATGCTTTGCACGGCAAATACATAAATGAAAGAGGCCTTCTTATGGATAAGATTATATCAAAGGTTTATCAAATAATAAAGGATTCAAGCAATTTAATAGATACAGAGGAAGCTATTCAAGTCTACATGTATGATGTGTTCGCTCAATTAATGAGTCAGATTTTCACCAACATTAATCAAGTGATCAAAGAGGAAAAACAACAGGAAGGCTGGAAAGTGAAACGAGACGATTGGAAAACGGTTCAATTTATCTTCGGTCCCGTTCGGTACCGGCGTACGCTAATGGTGGATACTAATAATCAGAACCATTATCCACTAGATGAATGGTTAGGCATTCGAAAATATCAACGCCATAGCCCACTAGTAGAAGTAAAAGTGGCAGAGTTGGTGAGTAAAGCTACTTATCGAGATACCGCAGCTATTCTAAACGAATGGACGGCCATTACGCTGAGTCATCAAACAGTCGGCAGTCTTCTTAAACGCGTTGGAGCAGCACAATCACGTGAGGATGAAGAAAATGTATTGGAACTAGAAGAAGCCACGGAGTTGCCCGAAGGAAAAAAGGTGGACTATTTTTACGCCGAAGCGGATGGGGTTTTTGTACGTGGGACAGAAAAGAAAAAAAGCTTAGAAGTTCGTCATGCCATCCTTTACGAAGGCTGGGAGAAAAACGGAAAGCGCGTCTCTTTAAAAGAACCCAAAGCCATCATGACGACTAAAAAAACCGCTGGTTTTTGGGCAGAAGTTCAAGCCTTTACAGCGAGCCGTTATTCGTTGCAGCAAGCTCAAATCATTACCAATAGTGACGGTGGACAAGGGTATACCGCAGACAAATTCCAAGAAGCTTTTTCTCAATCGAACTATCCTGTTTTAAATCAACTAGACTCTTATCATGTCTTCCAAGGCTTAAACCGCGCGTTTGGAGCGCAAACTAACGTTTTTAAACAGCATGTCCGTCAAGCATTAAAAACGCATGATTTAGATGAATTAACTATTTGGTTGGATACGTATGAAAGTACATTAGACGAGACACCGGCAGTGGAAAAATTGAATACGTTCAGAACATACGTATTACGGAATTGGGATCGGATTTTCGACTGGCGTGAAAAAGCAGAACAAGTGCCGAAGGACGCAAGAGGTTTAGGCGCAATGGAGTCGAATCAACGGCATATTTCTTTTCGAATGAAAAAACGTGGGATGCATTGGAGCGCAGAAGGCTGTGAAGCTATGGTAAAAGTAAAACAAGGCATGTTCAATCACACCTTACGCGAAGCCTATCTTCATCAGCAAAATAGAAGTACTCGGCAACAACGCAAGTTGAAACAAACGGTTCGTTTATCGTCGTTATTGCATGAGAAAACACGGCAATCAGTTGGTGCAAAGAATGGGACGATTCCATTATATGCCTCTCGTTCATCAGCAATAGGACAATTAATTAAAAGTTTTCGTTAATTCCTGTCTTATGGGAGGAGGTTCCTGGTTTTAGGAACGTTCTTCCATAAGATGGGCCAGCAAACGGTGGAGCCGTGCGGTAGCTGACAAGTGTACAAAAATAGAGTGCCTAAACTAGCGGAGTAATAGGACGCTCGAGAAAAACTTGACACAAACTAATCATAAGAAAGAAAACGCTATCTTATTGAAGTGTGTTACACTATTCTTGTACTAATGATAGGGAGATGATATTGAGTGAGAATGGTAGATTTGATTCACAAAAAACAACATCAAAAAGAATTGAGTACGGAAGAAATTCAATGGATGATCGAGCAATACACAAACAATGAGATTCCTGATTATCAAATGAGCGCTATGTTGATGGCGATCTATTTTGAAGATATGACAGATGCTGAACGTGGTGCATTAACCATGAGTATGGTCAAATCAGGAGATGAGATCGATTTATCCCAAATCGAAGGAGTAAAAGTAGACAAACATTCCACAGGTGGAGTGGGTGATACAACAACTTTGATCTTAGCTCCATTAGTAGCCAGTGTTGGTGTACCAATCGCTAAAATGAGCGGTAGAGGATTAGGACACACAGGCGGAACAATCGATAAATTAGAAGCCATTCCAGGTTTCCATGTGGAATTGAGCCAAGAAGAGTTCGTAAAACAAGTAAATGAACATAAAGTAGCTGTTGTCGGACAATCCGGAAACTTAACTCCAGCCGATAAAAAATTATATGCTTTAAGAGATGTAACCAGCACAGTAGATTCTATTCCATTGATTGCTAGTTCGATCATGAGTAAAAAAATAGCTGCCGGAGCAGATGCCATCGTTTTAGATGTGAAAACTGGTGCCGGAGCGTTCATGAAAACTCCTGAAGATGCACGCAATTTAGCTGATGCAATGGTGAAAATCGGTAACCATGTAGGTCGTAATACAATGGCTGTTATTTCTGACATGAGTCAACCTCTAGGATTTGCTATCGGAAATGCTCTAGAAGTCCAAGAAGCGATCGATACGTTGAAAGGTCATGGACCAGCTGACGTTGTGGATCTATGTTTGACATTAGGAAGCCAAATGGCTCACCTTGCAGGTGTTGGTAAAGATCTTGATGAAGCAAGAGACTTGTTAGAAGTTAATTTGCACAATGGAAAAGCTTTAGAAGTCTTCAAAACATTTGTTGCAGCACAAGGCGGAAATCCTGATGTAGCAGATGATCCAGACTTAATGCCTAAAGCTGCTTATCAAACAGAAGTTTTAGCACATAAAGACGGTTACGTAGCTGAATTAGTGGCGGATCAACTTGGTGTAGCGTCTATGATGTTAGGTGCCGGACGTGCAACAAAAGAGAGCGAGATTGATCTAGCTGTCGGATTAGTTTTACACAAAAAAGTTGGGGACAAAGTGGCTAAAGGCGAAGCATTGTTAACTATCCACAGCAACCAACAAGAAATCCCTGATGTAGAAGAAAAAATCTGGGAATGCATCACAATCGCAGATGAAGCTAAACCATTGCCGTTGATTTACGACATTTTAGCTGGCAAATAAACAATTAATTAAAAACCTTCCACAGTTTTCATGACTGTGGAAGGTTTTTAATTTTATCCTTCATAGTGAAGCGATCAAATGAATCACTGCCAAGTGAAGCGGGTAGTAGGCATAACCTAAATATTTAGGGAAACGCACTATATGAGGATAACTATTGAATAGTATCAACACTAACGATAGCAAGGCGTATATTTGAATAGATGAGAAAACAGCCAAATGTATAACAAGATAAGCGATGATTCCAAGAGTACGGTCTTTTGAAACCAGCCAATAGATTGCCCATCCTAAAAGAAAACCGTAAATTCCGTATTCCACAAAATAACTGGCGATCAAGCAAGGAATAAAGAAACGCTTATCTTTTATAGATAAAGCTAATAAAGAAAGAGCGAATAAGATATTGATCCTGCCTAAAGTGACAGGGATAGAAATAATTCCAAATACGACCAATTGAAAAAGGTACTTTTTAAAGTTCCGTGTTCTTTGGGTCCCAAGGACAGTTGTGTATAAAAATAGTGGAAAAGAAATTCTGCCGATGATTCTCAAAATACCGTATTGAGGTAAAAGATAAGCACCAATATGATCGATCGTCATCGTCAAAATCGCCAGCCATTTAATAAAATTCGTTTTCTCGTCATACGTTGTTTGTGGATAATTCTCCATTGCTTCGCTCCTTTTTGATGAAATGGGTTGTCCCCATACCTTTGTGGATAGAACCAGAAATAAGCCACTAGGGACTTTTCCTTATTATACTAGAGAAAACCATTTTCTTTAACTGAAAGAGGAGTTTGTTATGCTATAATAATTCTTAATCTTTATAAGCGGGGTGAAGGAGTGGAAAAAGAAGTTTGGTCAAAAGGTTTTAAAGTCGTTTTTCCGGTCATGTTGAGTTATGTTCCATTAGGAATGGCTTGTGGGATGCTGCTGTATGAAGCAGGAATAAGTGTTTTTGGAATTGGCTTAATGAGCACATTGGTTTTCGCTGGAGCAGGTCAATTTATGGCTGCATCCATGCTGACAGCTGGAGCAACGATACCGTCGATCATCATCATGACGTTCTTTCTAAATTTGCGTCATTTATTGATGAGTTCTAGTATAGCGCCATTTTTCAAAAAGAAATCTATGCCTTTTTTGATGTTGTACAGTCATACATTGGCAGATGAATCGTATGCATTGAACTACACTCAATTCAGAACAGACAAAGAATGGACTCCAGATAGCGCGTTGACGACGAATTTGTTAGCTTACTCCAGCTGGGTATTTAGTACGATTCTTGGCGGATACATAGGCAGTACTTTCGCCTTCAATACAACGATCATGAATTACGTATTGATCGCCATGTTTATTTGCATGTTGGTGAGTCAATTCGTATCACGCATCTTTGTTATTGTTGGATTGGTAGCAGGAGTTTTATCGGTTCTATTGATGGTATTGCTGAATCACAATATTGCTTTAGTGATCGCAGCGGTCATTGCCTCATTCGTAGGGTATCTATTAGATGAGCGAAGAGAAAAGAAAAAAGCAGCGGAAGGAGAATCGGTTCAAAATGAATAGTAGCATAGTGATGTTGATTTTAGGAATGGCTGTGGTGACTTATTTGCCGAGATTCGTACCAATGCTGGTGCTGAGCAACCGAAAAGTTCCCGAAAAGCTTGTCAAATGGATGTCTTTCATTCCAGTATCGATTTTTTCAGCGTTGGTGTTTTCAGATGTCTTTTTTTGGAACAGTGAAGTGAATGTGCATCCACTAGAAAACGTGAAGCTGCTCCCGACATTGTTGGTTTTTTACATAGCTTATAAAACACAAAATTTATTGTGGTCAATGGCATTTGGGATTTTAGGAATCAGTGTAATGGTTTTATTTACAAGTATATAGATAGCTGCAAACAAAGAGGACCTGTAATCATAGACAAGTTCTCTTTATTGATATTTATAGTTCTAAGTAGTGGTATAAGCGTTTCTTGAAGAAGAAATAAGGAAGTAACCAGAAAATGATGGATACTAAAAAATATTTTAAAAGAAAGTTATCAGAAGGCCATAGGAGGAAAGCGAAACCAATGATGTCTATAACTTCGCTAACGATAACTAACTGAGTGATTTTTAAACGAGTTGATTCCGTTACATAATCTGTATTGATGGGTTCGGCAGGGAAAAAAGACAGGTGTCGAACGAAACGAGAAGAATAGTCTCCTTTACGGACTTTTAAGATAGTTATGATTCGAAGTGAAAGAAACAGTATACACAAAATAATCGTGAAAATGATTAAATAAGTGTTCATAGATTTCTCCTATTCTTAAGCATGATGAACGTTTCTGTCGAGTCAATCATACCATAATAGATATTGAAATAAATCGGTTACAAATAAAAAATCCATAAGTTTTAATAAGAAAAAAAAGCAGAAAAAGGTATGGAACTCGAATCGTGTTATAATAAGCACAGTAATAAATATGGAGGCTTTTAGAATGACAAATCAATCTCGAGAAGTAAAAAAATGCTGGGAATCAAAAGTGGTACAGACGCACCGTGTCTTTCCTGGTGACGTAAATTCCCATCGGACATTATTCGGAGGGAGATTAATGAGTTATATTGATGATACAGCATCGATTTCTGCTTCTCGTCACAGTCGCAGCGATGTGGTTACGGCATCAATGGACACATTGGATTTTTTACATCCCATACATGAAAACCATTCTGTTTGTATCGAGAGCTATGTAACAGGTGCAGGAAATACTTCCATGGAAGTGTTCTGCAAGATAATGGGAGAAGAACTGTCTTCTGGTGAGCGGTATTTGGCAGCGACAAGTTTCATTACTTTCGTGGCCGTATCGAAAGTTCCAGGCGAAAAACGAATGGTTCCTTTGGTCGAGCCTACGAGTAAAGAAGAACAATTTATCTGCAGCGGCTATGAAAGCAGAAAAGCCAGACGCATGTCCAGCCGCTCATTTCACGAAGAATTTGCCAAGACGATTGAAAATAAGATGCCATGGTCAGAGTAAAGTGAACAAAGCCCTCTGCGGATGATTCCGTAGAGGGCTTTACCTTTATTTTACTTTAACCAATGTGCGTCCAGTCATTTTTCCAGCAAGAATCTTCTCAAATGCACTCGGCAGTTCTAGAAGAGTCACTTCTTGGTCAATCAGTTGTTCTAGGTCACCAGGTTTCCATTCAGAACTCAACAACTCCCATAAACGACGTCGAAGGTCTAATGGACAGTTAACAGAATCTACTCCGATCAAACGAATGCCGCGTAAAATAAACGGCAAAACGGTAGAGTCGAATTTGATACCGCCAGCGTTCCCGCTCAATGCGATAGCCCCAAAGCTCTTGATTTGAGCAAATAAGTGCGGCAGTTGTTCTCCGCCTACAGGATCCACCACACCTGACCAACGTTGTTTAGCCAACGGTTTTAAAGGGTCTAAGCGAACTTCATCAGGATGCAAAATGGTATCTGCTCCTAGACCAGTTAAATAAGCTGTGGAAGTTTCTTTCTTGCGGCTCACGGCCTCGATGGTGTAGTTCAAATTTCTCAAAATCGCTATCGCAAAACTTCCTACGCCGCCCGTTGCGCCTTGAACCAAGACAGGTCCTTTTTCTGGAAACATTCCCGATTCTTCCAAATAATACACCGATTGAGCCGCAGTAAAACCAGCTGTTCCTATGATCATTGCTTCCTTCAACGATAAACCTTCCGGTAAAGGCACTACCCATTCGCTGGGGACACGTGCATATTCGCTAAAGCCGCCAGAATGGTTGACACCCAAGTTGTAACCTGTCACCAAAACCTCGTCTCCGGGATTGAAATCAGATGACTCTGAAGAAACCACCACTCCGCTCAAATCGATTCCTAAAACCATAGGGTAGTTGCGAATAACGCCAGTACCCGCTTTAGAAGCTAGAGCATCTTTGTAGTTCACGCAAGAATAATGCACTTCGATAACGACATCACCTTGAGACAAGTCGTCTATTCCAATAGAACGTAATTCTGTGTAAACTTCTGAATCTTTTGAATCCACAATTAAACTCTTAAAGTTTTGCATACATTTTCCTCTTTTCGATTTAGTGATAAATGATTAATATATAGTGTAAAACCAGTTTGTAAGCGGTACAATTATATACTATATCATAGAGGAGTCAATTTGATAAGAAAAGAGTATAATTATTAAAGATATGCAAAAAGTTGGTTGTGAGAAGATAGGGGGAGAGAGTGTAGATTGACGGATGAACATCTCCTATTAGTCAAGTGAACGTCCAAATCGTGCTCACTTGATTAATAGCACCTAACTCTTATCCCCTCAGATAAACAAAAAAGGTGAGACCACTCATAATAATCGAGTAGTCTCACCTTTTTAACCAAAATTACAATCTCAGTTGATTTCTACGTGCATAAGAGCGGTAATCGATGCCTCTAGCCTCGCACCATTCTTTTACAGGTCCAGAAATGATCACGTCAGCATATTGCAAATCAGCAATCGTTTCGGCTCCTAGTAAAGTCATGATTGCAACGATGTGTTCTTTCAATTGTTCAATCTCAACAATCGTTTCTTCTACGCCGTTTTTCAATACAGAATGCAAGAAGTGTCCGGACACACCCACTGCTCGAGCGCCAAGTGACAGGCTTTTCACGATATCCATTGACGTACGGATACCTCCAGAAGCCAAGATTTCTGACGAGTGGATAAAAGATTGAGCTTCCAGAAGAGAAATCGCAGTAGACTGACCCCAACCTTCTAAAAAGTCCAACTTGTTTTCTTTGCGTCGGTAGTTCTCGATTTGAGCAAAATTTGTTCCGCCCATACCGCTGACATCTATGGTTTTGACACCGATGGAAGTCAGTTGCTGAATCGTTTCATGACTCATTCCGAAGCCGACTTCTTTCACGATGACAGGTACATCAACGCCATTAACGATGCGTTCCAATTCAGACATCCAAGTTGAAAAATCCCGGTCACCTTCTGGCATGACGATTTCTTGAGGGGTATTCAAATGGATCTGCAATCCGTCTGCTTGGATCAGATCGATTGCTTTTTTAGCATTTTCCAGCGTTTGTCCGCCGCCTAAGTTGGCTAAGACAAGACCATTCGGATTCGTTTCACGAATGATGGTAAAGCTGTCGGCTACAGAAGGATCTTTCAATCCAGCACTCAATGAACCGGATGCCATCAACATGCCTGTTTCTCTAGCAACTGTGGCCAGCTTTTCGTTCACTTTTTTAGTCCACGTGCTGCCGCCAGTGATGGCATTGATATAAATCGGCTGATTCATAGATAGTCCAGCAAAAGAAGTAGAAATGTCGATTTTTTGCGTACCCGTTTCAGGCAATGAATGATGAACGAAACGAAGGTGGTCAAAGTCTGTTTGGTGCGTATCTTGATAAAAATGTTCGGCCAACGAAACATGTTCGTTCTTCCTATTGTTTTTTTTCTCCATAATAATCCTCCTGCTGGATAAGTGTAACCCGGTAATTACTTATTTTTTACGTAAACATGCAAGGGCAAGTTGGTGATGCTTTGTTCTTCCCATGCTGTGATCAAAGATAATACGCCGTCTTTGCGGTCAAATATCACGATACCGCAATCGCCGCCGCCAGCTCCTGATGATTTAGCAGCGCCATTGAAGTCCTCTGCCAATTTGCACAAATGAGTTAATGCGGGCGTTTCAATCACGACTCCGGTTGTTTGACTCATTTTTTTCAGCAGCATTCGGTTGTGACGTATTTCTTCTTGAATTTTTTTGATATCGCCTTGTTCAAATCCGCGAATCATCTCTTGTACACATGCTGAACTAGCAGCTAAGAATTCATCATACGCCAAAGCGTCTTGTGTTCGTTTGCTGGTCACTTCATCAACTAAATGAGAAGTAGAAGCGGGAGAACCCGTCCAACCAATCAATAAACGCATTTCAGCTGGGGGAGTGAGCTGTTTGAAAGACAAGTGAGGCCACTCCAGCTCGATGACTTCTCGTACAGATAAGGCTTGCTGTTGTTGCAGTACCCATTTGCGATCAAATGTCGTAAATGCCAACCAGCCGCCGAATACACTCGCCGCTACATCGCCGCAAGAACCGTTGCTCTTAACGGACAAATGAGCTAAAGCCGCCAATTTGAAAATCGTTTCATTGGATTCATTTTGCAGACCGTAAAAGCGCAGAACGCCTTTAACAGTAGCTACAGTTACAGCAGCACTGGATCCTAAACCATATTTTCGTCCATTGGAGCTGTCTAATTCGCTGTCGACAGATAAGTGGTAGAAAGAGAGTTCTTTCCCAAAAGATTTTACATAGCTTTCAGTCACTTCGATAGCCGCTAGAATGTAATGGAAAGGATTTTCTCGTTTATCCAGAACTAAACGGTCGTTTTCGCGTTTCCAAGTGACCGGCAAGTTTCCGTATTGTGTAGACTGAATGGTCCCCATATCCGTCGTTCGCTCAAGGGAAACCGTGATGAATTGATCAACAGCCACTAAAATAGCTGGATGACCAGGTTCCACCACAGCGTATTCCCCTGCGATATATAATTTTCCGGGTGCAGAAGCACTAATCATGTATGACACTCCTTAAAAATGTTTTCAGAAATAAGAAACAACGCTGCTTTAATGTTTTAAATGCTGATTTCTTCTAAATCTTTTCCAGGTCCAGAAATCACGATTTGTTCTGGGTTGAACGTTTGTACTAAGTAGCCTTTGATTTTTTGACTATCAGACAAGCGGCACAGAACTTTGACGTTCGGACCCGCATCCATCGTAAAGTAACATGGAATACCCGATTGACGCAAATTTCTGACAGCTTGCATGGCGCGAACGCTGTCCGGTTCCCAGTAAGATAGGGGAGGATTAGCTCCCAGCATAGTCGCATGCATTTTCATACCATTGCTCTCAGTGATCATACCGACTTGTTCAAAATCTTTTGCTAAGATAGCCTCTTTGATATTCGCTAAATCGACCGCTGTAGATTCCAACCAGCTCGGGTAGAAAGGAGAAGTAGCAACAGTATTTTTCATGCCTTCACGACTGGAAATCGATTTTTGTTTGTCATTGACGATGATCGTTACCATACCGATGTCCCAAGAAGCATCATCGATCTTGATGGCACGAGAATCTTCATTGTTTGTCCCTTTTTCCCACTCTACGAATCCGCCGAACATACTGCGCGTAGCAGATCCTGAACCGCGTCTAGCATAAGTAGACAAAGTCGTTTTGTCCAAATTCAATCCGCTCGCTAAGTTAGCCGCTCCAGCTAAAGCAGCCATCCCGGAAGCAGAAGAAGCTAGTCCTGCAGCAGTCGGAACAAAGTTGGTGCTTTTAACGACAGCTGCTGAAGTGATCCCAGCTTCTTGTCGGAATAAATCAAGAAAACGGCTCACTTTTTGTGTAGCTTTAGCGTCTTGCAATGCATCATTTAAATAGAAAACATCGCCTTCAGTAGAGTCTTCAAAGACCACAGACGTTTCAGTGTAGAAAGAATCTAGGGTCAGAGAAAGGCTGCTGTTCATCGGCAAGAAGAGTTTTTCATCTCGTTTGCCCCAATATTTGATCAAAGCGATATTTGTATATGCGCGTACTTTTTTTTCATTACTCAAAAGAGTCATCCCCCAATTGATAGATCCACGTGTTAGAAGTGCCCGTTTCACGTAAGGCATCTGAAATTTGTTGTGCAGTCGTTTCGCTGTCTGCTAAAGCGATCATACAGCCGCCTCTGCCGCCGCCAGTCAACTTGGCGCCTAAAGCCCCATTTGCTAGAGCCGCATCCACTAATTGGTTCAACTGCTCATTGCTGACACCTAGTTTATCCAGAAGAAGGTGAGCTTGATGCATGTAAGAACCTAAATCAATCGGACTGTTTTCTTCGATCGCTGTTTTTGCTTTGTCAGCTAACTCTCCCAATTGGTGAATGTCATTCATTGTTTCTTCAGGATGTTCTTTCATTAAAGCAGCGATACTGCCGACTGCTTCTCTGGTTTGTCCTTTGATCCCAGTATCCGCGACAACTAAGTAAGCATCTACAGACATCTCGAAAGGAACAAACGGCTTTCCTTTGGTGTAATACAACGGCTGCTCGCCGCTTGTCATTGCTGCGTCTAAGCCGCTTGGGTTTCCATGAGCGATGACTTCAGATACATTGACTAATTCGAGCAATTGCTCATGAGTTAGTTCTTGCTCAAAGTAATTGAACAGTGCACGCACAGTCGCTACAGCTACAGCTGCACTAGAACCCATGCCTCTTTCAGCAGGAATGGAACTGTCGATTTTTAAACTAAAATCTTTCAACTCTTTTTTTAAAGCCTTCAAACTGATTTCCACCACAGTCAGTAAATTGGATAAACGTTCAGGAACGTCTGTCAATAAACCTTTGTGATAAATGCAATCTACCGTAATCGGACCTGTTGATGGTGTAACAGTCGTTTGGATAGTCGCTTTTGGGAAGGGGATTGCTAGAGAAGGTTCTCCGTAAACAACTGCGTGTTCTCCCATTAAAATGATTTTTCCTCTTGCTCTCCCAATAGCTTGGTTGTTTACTGTCTGCATTGGTACGTACTCCTTAAAGGTTGATTTGTATTAGATGAGCGCCAAATATTGAACGATAAACGGCGCCGCGTATAAGGTCATGAACTGTATACCATAGTTCACTCCCATTTTATTTAACGTTCCACTAGTGATCCCAATCAATAACACTCCAAAGATATTGATCAAGCCTGCATCCATATAGGAAAGCAGAAGGATGAAAGAAATAAATAATCCTAAAATGGCTTCGTGGGGAATTTTTTCCAGAACAAATGTCGATATTTTTCCTGCATACTTGTTAATAATAACATAACTTAAAGCGGAAGCTATAGCTGCACCTAAAACGATAGCGATCGCTTTTTCTCCTGTAGATAAAATATGAAATAAGTTATTTTCTACTGTGTAAACAGGAGGGGCATTAAACAACGCGCTTCCCGGACCAATAGCAGTAGGAGACAAAGGAATACCCAGAGCCACTAAAGGAATAATAATTCCTGATATGTAAGTCGACTGGGATAATGCACTCATGGTAGTAATTGTAGTCGTCGCTTTTTCTTCAGGATCTTTGATCTTGTTGGATACTGTTTCTCCAAATAACAAAATCAATCCTACTGGACTTAAAACAAAGAATATATTAGAAAGAAGGGCTGAAAAGGATGCAGCTTTTAATTCTTTTTTAGATAAGATCTTGAAAGGATTCAATCTTTTTTCTTTATCCAAATCACTCGGGATAATGATTTTTTTGTAACTGTCAGTCAGCATTGTTTTGCGTGTTTCTTTATTCAATAATTGCATCAATGATACGATCAATGGGCCAATCGTAATTCCTAAGAAAAATGAAGTCGTGATATTTGCGTCTTTTGGAACAACTCCAGTGCTCCAATACAAGTGGCGTAAACTTTGGAACAAGATAGCTAAAGGAATAATGCTTAATAAAGAAAGCATCTTTTGCTTACTGATCAAAGACAGAAAGACAGCTCCTATGACGAACAGCAATGATGCATACGGCTGGATAGCTTCTGCAAATGGAATCAATAAGTTCGCCAATAAAAATGAGACGGGAATCGAAATCATCGTTCCGATCAAAGCTCCAGCAGCCATTTTTTTAACAACGACACTGGACTTACCCTCATTCTTTAAGTAAATAGCGTGATCGATCATTGGCGCAGATAAAACACCCCCGGGCAATCCCACTAAAGCTGTTGGCATCAAGTTGGTTAAATTCAGTGTAATAAAAGAGGCTACAAAGAATGTTAAAATGATCATCGGGTCAGCTCCTGATAGAATTAATGCCAATGATACCGGCATTAAAACAGAGGTTTCATCTGTCCCTGGAATAAATCCGATAAACGTGTATAAAACAACCGCACTTAATGCAGCGAAAAACATTTGAACAAGCAATAAAACATCCATTTCTTAATCTCCTAACTAATGTGTTGGTCTTCTTCTTGGGACGAGCTGATGATGCGTTTTGGTTTTGTCAGTAATCCTGAAATAATAAAACCAAGAACAGCTCCTCCTAGACCGAAAAATAATTGTAATGTTCTGTTTCCATCTGGTGCTAAAAAATACAAGCCCATAGTGGAGACGGCAGAGATGAAGATGGAACGCACAAGATCACGTACTTCCACTACGTCGCCCCATATTTCAATATAGTTTTTTTCTTCTTTCATTGTCGAACTCCTTCCTATACAAATTTCTTATAGTTCCTTTAATGATTCGATAACTCTATTAAAACGCATTCTCACTTACAATAGTACAGTAGATGAATAACTTGCGGTAGTTAAGCTTCGCTAAAACTCATTAAATTTTTTTAAAGATTTAGCCCGATTTTCATCTTGCACAAAAGGAAAAACTATAATTAAGACTGAATATCTGTTACAATTATGCGAAACTTTCAAAATCAGGAGGGACAAATACCCATGAATGAAACGGAAACTCATCACATTATTTCTCGTGATGACTGGAAAGAATTAGGTCATGATACATCCATCAAAATGACATTTGAAGAATTGGAAAATATTAGAGGACTGAACGATCCGATTTCTTTAGCAGACGTAAAAGAAATCTATGTACCTCTAGTTCAATTAATCAATTTATTTATCCAACAATACGAAAAACTGCAAAAAGAAAAGACCTTTTTCTTAGAGCACCAAACTGAAACAAAACCGTTCGTGATTGGGATCGCAGGAAGTGTTGCTGTTGGGAAAAGTACGACAGCACGTTTATTGACTCAAATGCTGGCCAGCTACTTCACTGATCTGAGTGTAGAAATGATCACCACAGACGGGTTTTTGTATCCAAATAAGGTCTTAAAAGAAAAAGGCATCATGAATCGAAAAGGGTTTCCTGAAAGTTACGATATGAAAAAATTGATCACATTTTTGAGCAAAGTAAAAATCGGTGAAACCAATATTACTTCTCCAGTCTATTCTCATGAAGTGTATGACATTATAGAGGGGAAAACAAACGTTTTGCACCGACCGGATATTTTGGTTGTGGAAGGCATCAACGTGCTGCAATCTCCAGCAAACGAACAGATTTACATAAGCGATTTTTTCGATTTTTCAATCTACGTGGATGCAGAACCGGAACAAATCGAAAAATGGTACATCGAACGATTCGGAGTATTGCTGGAAACAGCGTTTACGGATCCGAACAACTATTATTATGAGTTAGCGCAAAAAGGTCCAGATGCAGCATTTGCGCATGCTCATGACGTATGGAGAACAATCAACTTAGAAAACTTGAAAAACTTCATTCTTCCGACGCGTAAACGGGCGGATTTAATTTTGCACAAAAGTGAAAGGCATTACATCGATAAAATTATGCTGAAAAAATACTAAGCTGACGGATGCTCAGATAGACAAAATAAAGAAAATAAACTTTTCATTAGAAAAAGCGCTATCATTTTTTTTGAGCTAACAAATCTATATCATTCGTGATACTATGGTAAGAAAAATATAGAAGAGGTGTAAAGTTTTGACAACTATAACAGATACAAAAGAATTGGAAAAAATGATCGTACTTGATTTTGGTAGTCAATATAACCAATTGATCACGCGTCGTATTAGAGAATTTGGAGTTTATTCAGAGTTGATGCCTCATACAACAACAGCTGAAGAGTTGAAAGAATTAAACGTTAAAGGAATCATCTTTTCAGGTGGACCGATGAGTGTTTACGATGAAGGATCATTTTCAGTGGATCCTGAAATTTTTAATTTAGGTATTCCAATTTTTGGTATTTGTTATGGAATGCAATTGATGACGAAAATGATGGGTGGAGAAGTCAGCCCAAGTACAAACCGCGAATACGGGAAAGCTGAGATTCATATTGAAGACCGTACAGCACCACTTTTCACTACTTTAGATGAAGAAGAAACGGTTTGGATGAGTCATGGTGACTTGGTTACTCAAGCTCCAGAAGGTTTCGTTGTCAGTGCGACAAGCGCACACTGCCCAATCGCTTCTATGTTTAATGAACAAAAGAACTTCCATGCCGTTCAATTCCATCCAGAGGTTCGTCACTCTGTACATGGAAACGACATGTTAAGAAACTTTACGTTTAATGTCTGTGGTTTTGAAGGAAACTGGAGCATCAGCAACTTTATCGATTTAGAGATTGCTAAAATCCGCGAAACTGTAGGAGACAAAAAAGTCTTATTAGGTTTATCAGGCGGGGTAGACTCAAGTGTAGTAGGAGTTCTATTGCAAAAAGCGATCGGCGACCAATTGACATGTATCTTTGTGGATCACGGTTTATTGCGTAAAGGCGAGAGCGAACAAGTTATGGAAAGTTTAGTCGGCAAATTCGGCTTGAACATTATCCGTGTGGACGCTAAAGAACGTTTCATGGCCAAATTAAAAGGTGTCAGCGATCCAGAACAAAAACGTAAAATCATTGGAAACGAGTTTGTGTATTTATTTGATGATGAAGCGACAAAACTTGATGGTGTTGAGTTTTTAGCTCAAGGAACACTTTATACTGACATCATCGAAAGTGGAACAGCTACTGCTCAAACAATCAAATCTCACCACAACGTAGGTGGACTTCCTGAAGACATGCAATTCAAATTGATTGAACCATTGAATGCTTTATTCAAAGACGAGGTTCGTGAATTAGGAATGGAATTAGGCATGCCAGAAAGCTTAGTTTGGCGCCAACCGTTCCCAGGCCCTGGTCTAGGAATTCGTGTCATCGGTGAATTAACAGAAGAAAAATTAGAGATCGTTCGCGACAGCGACTACATCTTAAGAGAAGAAATTGCTAAAGCCGGTCTTGACCGCGATATCTGGCAATACTTCACAGTTCTTCCAGGTTTCCGCAGTGTCGGAGTCATGGGAGACGGCCGTACGTATGACTACACAGTCGGAATTCGTGCTGTAACATCTATCGACGGAATGACAGCTGACTTTGCGCGTATCCCTTGGGATGTCTTGCAAAAAATCTCAGTGCGTATCGTAAACGAAGTGAAACACGTCAACCGTATTGTGTATGACGTAACTAGTAAGCCGCCAGCTACTGTTTGTTGACGTCAAGTAGAAATCGGCAATTTATGCTAATTAATTTTCCACACATTCTGCTTGATAAGTTTCGGCACTTTTTTGTTACGTAAACATGCTTTGACGGTTCTTCATTCGATAACTCTCATCATTCATTTGAACAACCTCTACGCGATGAAGGAGACGGTCTAGTATAGCCGTCGCAATCCCCTCATCTCCCAGTAGTTCTCCCCACTGATCTGGACTTTTGTTGGAAGTGAGAATAATTGAACTTCGTTCATATAAGTGATTGATTAAGTGAAAAAATTGGTTCGCTTCTCGTTGATCCATAGCCATATACATCAAATCGTCAATAATAATTAAATCAGCTTTCTTAATTCGACCTAATGCCAATTGAGATTTTCGAGTATACTCGCTTGTTTTCAGTATTGTCATCAGTTCTCCCATTGGGAGAAACATCACTTGATATCCTTTTTCAATAGCTTCTAATCCCATTCCTATTGCCAAATGCGTTTTTCCTACACCAGGGGGACCAAGCAGGATAAGGTTATATTGCTGTTCAAGCCAATTCATTTCTTTTAGCTGTTTCATTTGGCGCTCTGTGAGGCTTGTTTGTTCACTTAATTCATAAGCCTCAAGTGTTTTATGATAAGGGAATTTAGCCCATTTTAATCGCTTTACTTTGTTTTTCTCTTCGCGTTTAGTCAATTCAAAAGTAAGTAGATGATCTAAAAATTCATGGTACGTCCAAGACTGTTGTTCTGCTTCTCGCATAAGAGTGGGAAGCTCTAGCGATACTTCAGCTAAACGAAGTTGCTTAAAGGCTAGCTGAAGAGGTTCGAGACCTGTGCTCATCTTGTTTCACCTCCTAAAAGTTTTGTGTACTCGTTAATGGAGCGAGTCGAAACTGTGATAGGTGGAGTAGAGGGATTCAGAGAAGTCAGAGGCTCTTCTAGTGTCGTTTGGCGAATAGTAGGCGGTTTTTGACTAGCTATGTATGCCGCGACATCTCGGAAGTCATTCGCACTCCATAATTTTTCTACAATACATTTTTCTAAAGTGGTTTCTCGTACTTCAGGAAAGTCTTGAATGGCTTTTTCCAAGACAAGAAACTGGTCTCGAGCGTATCTCTTATGACTGGCAATGACTTTGTCAATAAAAAAAGCGGCTCTTTGCTCATCCTCAAATAAATGAATCATAGCTTCTCGATACTTTTTGATGGTCTTTGAACGATCTCTTCCATGGTTCCTTTTCTTAATCAATTTCCCTTTCTCCAACGAAATCGAGTGTCTAGTAATTTCTTCTCCACTAAGGTCATTTAAAATCACTAATTCTTGGTCATGAACACTCAAGATAACTTCATTAGAACCAACGGTTTGATAGGTTCCTAGAGGAACTGAATAACGATTTCCTTTGAAGCGAATCGTATTGTCTTTCCCGATTTTTGCTGTTATACTGGCATCAAAAGAAATTTCTTTGCTTTTAAGAGGAGAGACTGGTTTCAAGTGTGCTTTTTCCAGAAGGAACACTGAATCGGGTCTCTTTTTTGTCGTTCCATGCACTTTGTGATTTCCTGTTCGGTCTAACCATGCCCGACATTTCTCGTTCCAATCATCCAGTCCGTTGTACCGTCTATTTTTTGCGAAGTTCGTTTTTACATAACCGACTACACGCTCAATTTTTCCTTTTGTTTCAGGATCCGCTGCTCGGCATAAGTAAACTTCAAACCCACGGGTTTGTTGGTATGACTTAAATTCATGCGTTAATAACAGATCGCCAGCATTTTCATGGACGGCAATGATGTTGTCTTGATCATACATAATTTCTTTTGTTATACCGCCAAAAAAACGAAAAGCTTGTTCATGACAACGGATCGCATCGGTTGTTTTAAATGGACGATCTAACCACTCTACATATTTGTAGCGGCTATGACCCAACACAAAACAGATAAAGTATAACTTTACTTTTTCATTAGTCACTGTTTCTTGCCATATCTCGCCCCAATCCACTTGGATTTGCTCTCCCATCTCTACTTCAGGAATAGCCTCATATTGACGGACTTGTTTCTGTTTCGGTAAAGAGTACCGGTCTCTCAAGTCGGTTACGAAGGACCGTACGGTACTGGATCCAATATTCAGTTTGGGATACTCTTCTAATAACCAGTCTTCCACTTGTGCTGCAGATAAGTCGGGGTGTTCTTTTAACCAATCCACAATAGTCGTTTCATAGTGGTCCAACTTTTTTTTCCTATTTTGAAGAGAGTGGGTCCACTGGACCATGTCTTCAAAATCCATAGTTAAGTATTTCCTGACAGTATCTCTATGAACCCCAACCTTTCTTTCAATCTGGCTTTTATTGAATCCTAATCGATTCAATCGGTGTATCTCATAGTATAAGTTCATTTTTGTTTTGTTCACCTTTCATCCTCCAATTCAAGTTATACCATTCTAGTATAATCGAACTGGGTGTTTTTCTGAATAAAAAGTGCCGAAACTAATCAAGCAATAATTGTTGATTCTAGTTTAGCATTCACACTGTTGAGTGGGAGTAATAAAAATGAAGCCTGTAAATGTATTTTTAATAATACTTACAGGCTTCTTTATTTATATTTTAAACAAGAGATTCAGTTTTTAAATTTTCTTCTAATGCCAGCGTTTGATTATATTCTTCAGCAAACATAGTAGTATTAAACTCTGCAGTTGGATCAATCTCTTCGACTAATAATTCTAGAGAAGCAATGTCTGTCTTAAAAAACTCTTTTCTTCTATAGTTAACTTTATTTACTCTATGGTTGGAAAGCTTTTTGTGCAGTTCACTTTCTAAACCTACTGCATCATCACTAAATATAAGAGCGTGCACATCAAATCTAAATGGAACAGAAGCGCTACCGAGTTCATCTACTCGTTGTTGAGGTTCCATTCTTCTGGTCATACCAATTTTAAAAGTATTATCTCCGAAAGATCCCATGTTTGAAATTATATATACGTAACCAGCTTTACCAAGAGCTAAACTAGCTATCTCTTCTTTCTTGTTTTCGACACTGTCTAGTTGCAACTCTAGTTCAAGTAAACGACTTCTTAATTGTTGTATTTTTATTTCATCCGTTTCTGATTCTAAAATTTCTCTATTTCGTTCAATCTCGGTTTTAAACTTATTTTCTTCCTGTTCTAATTTTTTACGTTCTGCTTCAAGAGCTTTCCTTTCCTCAGCCTCTTGCTTCATTTGTTCTTTAATAGCTTTCTGTTCTTCTTTTTCTCTCTGTCTATAAATGTAGTATCGATATTCAATATCAACTAATTCTAAGTACAGTGGTTCAATTTCAGAAATAAACTTTGTAATAGTTGGAAGAATAGCTTTGTTTCCCTCAGCAGCAATCACTAAGTATTTCGTCATTATATCTTTAACTAACTGTTTTGTGACCTCTAATTTTTCATATGTAAGCTTATATAAAAGAATCTGCATCTCAGACTGAAGACCAATAATCATCAAATTATATATTGTTTTATTCGCTTTAGTTGTATATCTATTTTCATATGCTGTTAACAGATTAGTTATTTCTTTTTTTGTAGCATTAGATAGTTTTTTTAATTCTTTAGAATTATCAGAATGCAAATGAAGTCTTATTATAGTACCGACCAGACTCTCGTCATCCAACTCGGAGCGTAGTTCATCTAGGATAGAATCTACTCCATTCAAATCAATAGTGTGAGGGAACCTTTCCTCAAAATTTTTCAAACCTACCAACTGTGATTTAAATTTTCGAGCTTGATTCATATAACGGTTTATTTCTTTTTGCAACTTAGTATTTTCAATATTTAATTCTTCATTTTCTATTTTACGTTGATTAACTGTCATCAATAAAGACGACAATTCTTCGTTCGCTTCATTTTTAATATTTTCAGCTTCAGCTTCAGCAGCACGGATAATAACTTCTCTTTTATCATTATTTTCAGCTTCGACTATACTTTTGAAGTCTTGTATAAGTTTTTCTTTGTTCTCTAATAATTTACTTTTAGTATTGATTTCTGATTGAAGAGAGGACTCTTCAGAAATTAAATTTTCTAGTTCTAATTTTTTTATATCGATACTTTTCTTAAGTTGTGCATACTCTTTCAATCGTTGAAAAATCCCAATTAATATTTTCCTCTTTTCTATATTATAGTATAGCTTGAAAAATATTTATAAAAAGTCTGTAATTCTTCTTTAGCATGTAATAACAACATCGTATCAAAAACAAGATTTAAGATCTATTTCATTCTAAGCGTTCAAGGTCCTATTGTTAGCTGCTTATACTAGCGTGAATGTATTAGTCAAGGTTGTATTTAAAGACCGTAAATTCCTAGATAACAGTTAACTTTACTAGTAATGAGTAACCCAAGTGTAATGTGAAGATTCTCGCAAAATTGATAGACTGCTGAAAAATCAAGAACTCTAAATAAAAGACCAATATAATTTTTAAACTGGTTTGATATTTTTTTAATTTAAGCAAATACTTATCTAAAACAATTATATCTATGAATATTGCTTGATTGGCAAAAAATTATATGTGTTCTAATTTACAAAAATAGTGTTACGTGCTTTCCAATCTTCTAGTTTGATAGAAACCCAGAAACCGTAGATGCCGAAAGTGACCAATGTTAACAAGAACCATTTAATCCAGTGACCAAATAAGCTCATAGCTGAACCTTGAAATCTCATTCGTCTACCTTCAATTACTGTATGATTGATTTTCCATCCATAAACCATACACAATGCCCAAGGGTAAGCAATACCCAGCGTAAAGAATGTGATAATTGCTCCTAAAATACTCCAACCGATTAAACTCAAAAGACTTCCATCAAAAAAAGAATTTCTACCTTTATGTAGTTCCACTTTTATTCCCCTCCTTAAACTTGTGATAAGAATAGTTTGCCATGTAAAAAATCTAATGTTATTAAAATTAGGGAGAAGTTGTAATATTGTCACTTTTTGTAGCAGCCAATTAGGTTTTACTTACTAATTAATTAGGATTTCCTTTGCTATAGAGAAAGTATATTCGGTAAAATATCCTTATTGATAAAGGAGGATGCAAAATGTCAAAAGGGCTGATTCATCATATCGAGATATATGTTTCGAATTTAAAAGACTCTATTGATTTCTGGGGTTGGTTATTAGAAGAGCTGGGTTATGAAATTTTCCAAACTTGGGAACAAGGACAAAGTTGGAAATTAGGAGAGTCCTACATTGTTTTAGTGCAAGCTGAAGAAAGATTTTTGGATGTGCCTTACCATCGATGTCGAGTAGGGTTGAATCATTTAGCTTTCCATGCAGAATCTAGAGAACAAGTAGATAAAATGACAAAAGAGTTAAAGCAGAGAGGTGTCAACATTCTTTATTCGGATAAGCATCCTTTTGCAGGCGGAGAAGGGTATTACGCCGTTTATTTTGAAGACCCAGATAGAATAAAAGTTGAATTAGTTGCGCCAGAGTAAGTGAGTTATATACTATGATTGCTAACTATTTTTTCATACATAAATCGCTAAAAGAAAGGAAATGTCATGAATTATTCCATCAAGCCATTTGAAATGAAAGATCTACCGTTCTTGTGGGAAATGTTGTATCAGTCCATTTACGTTCCTGAAGGACAAAAAGTACCTAGTCTAGATATTTTGAAAGAACCAGCAATAGAAAAATATTTAAGCCATTGGGGTAAAGAACATGACCATGCTTTAGTAGCGGTGAATGAGAACAATTATCCTATAGGCGCCGTGTGGATAAGATTATTGGATCAAGAAAATGCTGGTTATGGTTTTGTGGATAACAATACACCGGAACTTGGAATGGCGATTGAAAGTTCCTATAGAGGTTTAGGAGTAGGGAAAAATTTGTTGTCTAAAATGATAGATTTAGCTGAAGATTTAAGATATTCCGCTATATCATTTAATGTGGATCCACGGAACAAAAACGCCTTACGACTATACGAAAATAGTGGATTTAAAAAAGAATACGAAGACGACGGCGGTTCTTGGACAATGAAAAAAGATTTGTAGCATACAAAAAGAGAAAAGCACTGAATAAATTGGGGGGATAATCATGAAAAAAATCGTACTTACCGGCGGAGCGAATGGAATCGGACGAGCGATAGTGGAAAGTTTGGCAGGGAAAGCGGAGTTGTATGTAATCGATCGTGATCAAGAAGCAGGGGAGGCTTTAGAGAAAAAGCTGCCTTCTTCTCATACTCATTTCTTTTACGGAGATTTGGCAAGTCAGACTGTTTTAAAAGAGTTCGCTCGTTTCGTAACGGAACGAACAAACCAGATTGATGGATTTATCCACAATGCGGCTATCAATAATGGTGGATTAGTTTCCGGAGCAACGTACGACGACTTTATGGAAGTATTGAAAGTCAATGTGGGAACGGCTTACTATTTAACGCAGCAATTTGAGGAAGACTTTTCGGATTCTGCCAGCATTATTTTGATGTCTTCTACTCGTAATCGCCAAAGTATGGAAAACAACGAAAGTTACAGCAGCTCGAAAGGAGCCTTGCTTTCGCTATCTCATGCTATGGCGAACAGTCTTCGCAGCAAAGCCAGAGTAAACGTCATCAGTCCAGGATGGATCGAAACCAGTGATTTCCAATTCGAAAAACAAGAAATGGAATTGTCTACAAGCGACCACTCCCAACACTTAGTAGGTAGAGTAGGTTATCCAGTAGATATTTTCCATATGGTGGAATTCCTATTGGATGAAAACAAATCAGGCTTCATCACAGGACAAGAATTTGTAGTAGACGGCGGGATGTCGAAACAAATGATTTACCATGAAGAACATGGGTGGGAATACAATAATGAGTAAGGGAATGCAGATTTTTAATTGTTTTTGAGAATAGTCATGATACAGCGCAAATGTAATTCAAAATAGCTTCGATAACACCCGATGTCAGCGAAGATTAGATTATTAAAATAGTTAGCTGATTATTTGAAATGTAATGAAGCACCAGCCCCTGCTAAAAAATTGCAGGGGCTGGTGCTATAACCGTTTTACTTTGAACTATGAACTTCAAGTTCTTCTACATATCTTATAACTTCATAAATAATATCCGATAATTTTAGATTCATAGCATAATTCCTATTCTTTACATAATTAGGCCAATAGATTTCATTAATTTGTCTATTCTCGATAATATCTTCTAAAACAAACTTCCAATCATCAAAAATTTCAACATCAAATTCATTATTTTGTCTAAACTCCCAAGTATTTCTGAATGCTTCATAGCATTCTTCTATAGAAGGCAAGTTAGGATCTGTTAATAGTAAATGAATATCATAAAAATCTTTCATACGTGAATTAGTTGTACCTAACGTAAGAACTGTTTCTAGTTTTTCAGCGAGTATCGTTTGTAAAGGATAAGAAAGGATTTCGATTACTTCTTTTTCGCCGTTTTTCTCTTTAAAAAGAAGCGGCAATCTAGTTTTGATTGCTTTAGGAGTGATAATGTCTCCTACTCCTATATCCAAGTCGAAGTTGATTCTTGTGGGCTCTCCTAGAAATTGTAGAAATATCTTAGCACGGAAACCAGTATAGTTTCTTTGTTCTTGAGTTGTGATTAGAGAAGTTAAAGTAAACTTTGTATCATCATTTAAATCGATACTACAAATGTCTTTCAATACATTTTCAATTGTACCTTTATCAGCAGATATATCTCTTAACAAAGTATCTACATCTTTTGTGGTGCGTTGATCAATATTATAAATGGCTTCCATTAAAAAACCACCTTTAAGAATGAATTGTTCTGTATAAGATGAATTTTCTAAGCGCAATAGAAAACGTTCGGCTGCATATTTTAAACGATATTCTTCCACACTAGCGTTTGAAATTCCCTTTTTCGCTTTAATCAATGCAACTAATCGATTATTATTCGTTAGGAACAGCCCCTTTTATCCGGAGAGTATCTATCATTTTATCTAATTCTACAAGAGTATTTTGTTCTTTAGAAACTCTACGAAGTCTTATCAGTCGCGAATTCGCATTATTTAAATATCTGATGATTGCTTGTTCGATGATTTCAATTTCAGTACGATGACCTCTTTTCAAGACATCTGCAATTGTTCTTTCTGCAGAGGTAACAATAATAGGGTTGTTGTTCATTGAGAGCATTTCCGTTTTGTCTTTCTTCATAATTGGATTATTGTTGCTAAATTCAATCCCCTCTAATAAACTAGAATCAGAATGGTGTGTTTTATATATCTGTGATAAATTGTAGTTTTTAGGAAGACTGATATAAATTTTTTTAGGAATAACATCTGTTAAATCATGGTGGTATAACGCCGTTTCGTGAGAAATAACAGCTTTTGAGAACTTATTTTGTAAGATGAATTCTTGATCAAGTGAACTGTCTGGAAAGATGTATATTCCATTATCAACTTCGTCCAGCTGATACATCTTGGATAGCTTTTTAATCAAATAATCACTAAAACCTTCTGCGCGAAAAATTTTACGAATGACGACACCATTGTATTTATGAAGCAGGATTAAAAATTGAAACTCTTTTGAATCATATTCAGGTAGGGCACGATTTGGTATATATTTACTTAATTGGATTAAATGATATTTTTTACGAATGTTTTGGAGGTAATCATCAACTTCGGATGAGTCCATCATATCTAGTATACTCACAATAGTATCTATTTTTTCTTTTTTACTCATGGTTTCTTCGAAATGATAAAAATTTAGGAATTGTTCTTTCATAGGAAAAACCTCCTTTTATACAATTAACTTATGTATATCAGTTTACATTAGTTTATTGTATAAAACAAATCGGATAAATTATTTAAAATTAAGTTTTTAACTTCATAATAATAAAATAAGTCGTTAATTGTTGAAAAAACATCTAAGGAAAATTAAAACTCCTTTTGAGGTCATCTCTTGAGTCTATAAGGTACTGTTCGCCAATCGCACAATAGTAAATATAAAATGAAGGACTCAATTCAGTAGCTAGCAAACATTTTGAAACTATTATTATTTTGAACAAAAGGCTTAGACAAAGATTGTTTGAGGTTGAATATTTTTGGTGGAGAGGTTGTTTGCATAATACTGATGTTGGTTATAAATAGTCTGATAAATGACATTAGTTAAAAAGACAAGAAGCAGAGACAAACGCTCATATATAATCCACACATGAGTATTTGACTCTGCTTCTTTTGAATTTTAAGTAGTTTATTAACCAAACCAAATAGCTCTTTCTCGATCGGCGCTTTCTTTTGAATCAGAGGCATGAACAGTATTTTCAGACATACTTAGTCCATAAAGTGCACGGATTGTATTGTCCGGTGAATTTTCCGGATCAGTTGTCCCGTTCAATGCCCGAACTCGACTAATGGCATTTTCACCCTCTAAAATAAGCGCAACTAAAGGACTTCTTGTAAGGTAAGTAACCAGCCGGTTAAAAAAGGATTTTCCAGTATGCTCGGCGTAATGTTTTTCTGCTAAATTGGTAGAGGCTTTCATTAATTTCATTTCCACGACTTTTAAACCATTTCTTTCATACTCGACTAATATACTCCCAATCAGATTTCGTTCGACCGCGTCTGGTTTGAGCAATACAAGTGTTTTTTCTGTCATTCAAATCATCCTCCTTAGAAGTATACTTACTATGAGTTTAACATGTTCACATTTTTTAAGGTAGCAAGAGGCTAATCTAAAAAATGACTCTTCATTAACCACTGCATTAAATGCTACTAGATGCTTTCGAAAATCTATAGAAAACTAGCCTTATGAAACAGGTTGTATAGGTCTAAAAAAAATTTTAAAAATGATATGAAAACGCTTGCTAAAAAATAAAAGATAGTTTATATTGTTTATAGAAACGTTTCTATAAAACGTTTACATTATGGATTTTTATATTTTTTTGCTCTTTATAGAAACGTTTCGATAATACTATTAGGAGGGTTTAAGATGAAGAATTGGAGAAAAAAAGCTTTATTGGGTACGGCAAGTTTACTAACTGTAGGGGTTTTAGCGGCTTGTGGCAATAGTGACACAGACGAAGGGGCAACTAGTTCGAGTGACGAAGTTTCTTTTTGGTTCATGGGAGATGGAAACGAACAGATCCAACCTATTTTAGATGACTTTACCGAAGAAACGGGTATTACGGTAAATGTACAAAGCATTCCGTGGTCTGCAGCGCATGACCGATTATTAACAGCCGTTGCTTCAGGAGAAGGCCCAGATGTTGTTCAAATGGGAACCACTTGGATGGCGCAGTTTTCTGATGCAGGTGCTTTAATGGATATTTCGGATTACATTGAATCAGAAGAAGAATTGAATACGGAGAATTTCTTTGAAGGAAACGTTGCAACAAATGAATTTGATGGCGCTACTTATGGTGTGCCTTGGTATACAGAAACACGTGCCTTGTATTACCGGACAGATTTATTAGAAGAAGTTGGCTACACTGAAGCACCTCAAACTTGGGATGAATTGAAAGATGCTGCTTTAAAATTATCTGAACGTGGAGACAACATGTATGGCTTTAACGTAGACAGTGCAGACCAAACATTTGGTTTTATGTTTGCACGACAAAACGGATCAGAACTCTTGGATAGTGAAGGTAACCCATTATTTAACGAACCAGAATTTGTGGAAGCTGCTGAATACTTGAACAGCATCGTTCAAGAAGGTGGAGCACCAATGCAAGATTTAGGATTGGATATTTCGCAAACATTTGGTGGAGAAGGAATCGTGCCCATGTTTATTAGTGGACCATGGATGATCACAGCCATCAATGAAAACGCTCCTGATATTGAAGGAAACTGGGCTACTGCCGTTCTTCCAGCAGGTCCGGAAAATAATCTGTCGAATACAGGTGGGGCGAACTTATCTGTTTGGAGTGAAACCGAAAATACAGATAACGCCATTGAACTCATTAAATTCTTATCTCTCCCTGAAAACCAATTAGCATTTATGGAAACGTCCAGCTCATTGCCAGCAGTTCAAGCCGCATGGGAGGATGAATCCTTGCAAGGAGAGTTGATTGTTCCATTTGGTGAACAGTTAGAAAACTCAGAACATATGCCATTGATACCTGAATGGGAAGAAATTGCACAAAACTATATCAGTTATTGGGAACAAATTACAGTTGGTGGAGCAGATGTACAAGAAACGTTAGAGGCTTTTAATCAAGATGCTGCGAATATTTTAGGCAAATAACTTCTCTGATGTTCAACGATAAACTTCAGAAAAATGAACAAATATGCAATAGTGTTCATTTTTCTGTTTTTCATTCGTTCCATAAAATATTAGCCAGTAGCAAGATTCAGTTTCTGAATGAGTGAGGAAGGATGAGTAAAATGAAAAGTAAAAAAGCGCCTTATTTTTTTGTAGCACCTGCTTTGATCCTATTGATTATGTTCTCCATAGTCCCTATTTTTATTGCTTTGTTTATTAGTTTTACGGACATGAGTCTAGCAGGATTAGCAGATTATTCAAGAATTGAATTTTTAGGTTTAGAAAATTATAGTCGCATTGTTGCAGATCCGACATTCCTTAAAGCCATTTATAACACCATATTTTACGTTATTTTAGGTGTACCGTTAGTTGTTCTTTTTTCAATGGGAATAGCTATTTTGATCAATATGGGAAATGGAAAATTCTTTTCATTTATGAGACTCGTTTTTTATTCGCCGTCCATTACAAATATCGTGGCTGTTGCCATCGTTTGGTCCTTCCTTTTTAATCCAAGTGACAGCATTGGGCTGTTTAATCGGATGCTGGGAACAATTGGAATTGGGCCTATCGGTTGGTTGCAAGATGTTGCGGTTTCAAAAATTTCGTTGATCATTCTAGCGGTGTGGCGTGGATTAGGAATCAACATGTTGATTTTTTCCGCGGCGTTACAAAATATTCCAAGAACGATGTATGAAGCATCTGAATTAGATGGAGCTTCAAGATGGCAACAAATTCGTTTCATCACTATACCGCAATTAAAATTCTCCACATTCTTTGTTATTGTAACGACTTTGATTGGTTGGCTGCAATTCTTCGAAGAACCGTTTGTTATGACAGAAGGTGGACCATTGAACAGTACATTAAGTGTATCTTTGTTTATTTACCGAAACGGTTTCCAATTAAATAACTTCGGATACGCAGCAGCTGGTTCGTTGATTTTATTTGTGATCATCATTCTGGCAACCATAGTTCAATTAAAAATTCAACGGAAACAAGATGAAAATCAAGCTTAAGACTGAAAGGAGTAAGAGATATGATTTCTGTCAACAGAAGTACAAAAATAATCATCGGGATCATTTTAGGGATCTGGGGAATTATTACCATTATTCCCTTTGTGTGGATGATTTTGTCTGCTTTTAAAACGAATCCAGAGATTGTTGCGATCAATCCTAAAATACTTCCTGAAGAATGGACTTTCGATAATTTCAGAGAACTATTTCAACGGCTAAATTTTGGAGTCTATTTGAAAAATACCGTCATAATTACTTTGATGAGTTTTGTCGGATTATTGATCAATGCAGCAGCCGGATTTGGTTTTGCGCATTATGAATTTAAAGGGAAAAATTTCTTGTTCATTTTGGTATTGGCTACTATGATGATTCCTGGTCAAGTAACCATGATACCCGTTTACTTGATGTTAAACCAAATGGGCTTGACCAATACCTATCTAGGAATTGTATTACCAGGATTGACAGGAGCTTTTGGAATCTTCTTATTCCGACAATTCTTCTCCAATATATCAGAAGAATTCTTTGAAGCGGCTCGTTTAGACGGTGCCGGCGAATTTTATGTTTTTTTCCGGGTCGCATTACCATTATCTAGACCTATCTTAGCTGTTCAAGGGATTTTATCCTTTATTGGCGGTTGGAACTCATTCTTATGGCCATTGATTATCGCAAATGATCAACGATTCTATACACTGTCGGTTGGATTGCAATTACTGCAAGGACAACACGGAGCGAATTATGCTTTACAAATGGCAGGGGCCGCATTTATGGTCGTCCCCATTTTAATTGTCTTTATGGTCTTCCAAAAATACATCTTAAGTGGATTTAATATATCAGGTGAAAAATAGCGGCAACACAACTCTAGGAGGAATATTTGGTGAATAAAGAAAAATTGAAAGATTTAATGGGTCAAATGACGACAGAAGAAAAAATTGCCCAAACGATTCAGCTGGCTGCACCATTCTATGAATCAGGTGAACAAGAAATTACCGGTCCGATGAATGAGATGGGGCTAACAGAAGAAAAATTATGGCAAGCAGGTTCCGTTCTGGGATTATCTGGAGCTGAAAAAATACGAAAAGTACAAGAAGAATACTTGAAGAATAACCGATTAGGAATACCATTGTTGCTGATGGCTGATGTCATCCATGGGTACCAAACGATTTTCCCAATCCCATTAGGACTAGGAGCAACTTGGAATCCTGAATTGGTTGAAAAGAGTGCCAGTATTGCTGCTGAAGAAGCTGCAATTTCCGGTCTTCATGTTACTTTTTCCCCCATGGTCGATTTAGTTCGTGATGCCAGATGGGGTCGTGTTTTGGAATCAACTGGTGAAGATAAATTCTTGAATCAACAGTATGCTCGTGCCTTTGTAGAAGGGTATCAAGGAACCAATTTAAAAGAAGATTTTTCTAAGGTAGCTGCATGTATCAAGCATTTTGCAGGCTATGGAGCTCCGATTGCCGGTCGCGATTACAATACAGTCGACATGTCAGAACGTACTTTACGTGAACACTACCTGCCTGCTTATAGAGAAGGCATTGAGGCTGGAGCAAAATTGGTGATGACTTCATTTAATACGATTGAAGGAATTCCAGCAACTGGAAACAAAAAATTGATGCGAGAATTATTGAGGAAAGAACTGGGATTTGACGGCATTTTGATTTCAGATTGGGGAGCAATCGGAGAGCTGGTTCCTCATGGTGTGGCAAAAGACCTATCCCAAGCAGCGAAATTGGCTTTAGAAGCGGGTGTAGACATTGAAATGATGACACCAGCTTACAGTAAATACCTCCAAGACCAAGTCGAACAGGATTCTACACTTTCAGATTTATTGGATGAAGCCGTTTGGCGTATCCTTACCTTGAAAAATGATCTAGGATTATTTGAAAATCCTTTTCGTGGAGCAGATGAAAAACAAGAGAAAACGGCTATTTTCAATACAGAAAAACGAGATACGGCTAGAAAAATTGCTGAAAAGTCATTAGTTCTATTAGAAAATGATGGCGTATTGCCACTTAAAAAAGATCAAAAAATCGTATTAGTAGGTCCTAAAAAAAGTAGCCAAGATCTTTTAGGAGCCTGGTCATGGCAAGGGAAATTTGAGGAAACATCCAGCTTAGAAGAAGCTCTTAGAGAAAAAGTTTCTTCAGATAACATTGTTTTATTGGATGAAGAAGAATTGTTCAACGGCATCAATAGTTTCCATTTGTCAGCAGTTCATGAAGCAGATGTTATTGTGGCGGCATTAGGAGAATCTTCCGAAATGAGTGGGGAAGCTGCCAGCCGAACTTCTATCACATTACCGGAAAACCAATTGAGATTGTTGAAAGAATTGAAACCATTCAATAAAAAAATTGTCGTGACACTCTTTAATGGCCGTCCACTTGACTTAAGTGAAGTGAAACTTTCTTCAAATGCCATTTTAGAAGCTTGGTTCCCAGGAACAGAAGGAGCTAGAGCAGTTGCCAATGTTTTATATGGAGACGTTTCACCTTCTGGGAAATTAAGTATGTCTTTCCCTAGAAATGTTGGGCAAGTACCAATCTACTACAATCAAGACAGTACAGGCAGACCTATGCCAAAAGAAAACTATGAAGAAAAATATGTTTCAAGATATTTAGACACAGAAAATTCGCCACTGTATCCATTTGGTTATGGTCTAAGCTACACGACTTTCGACTATTCAAAACTTACGTTGTCTGCTGAACAGGTGAAAAAAGATCAAACCTTGACCGTATCGATTACGTTGAGCAATATAGGCGAGGTAAAAGGGACAGAAACAGTGCAGTTGTATATTCGCGATAAAGTTGCCATCGTTTCTCGTCCGGTGAAAGAGCTCGCTGATTTTAAACAAGTGACACTAGAAGCTCATGAGAGCAAAGTAGTTCAATTTGAATTGACGGAAGAACAGTTGCGCTATGTACATCCTGATTATAGTTTTACAAGTGACAGTGGAGATTTTGAAGTTATGATAGGGACAGATAGCCAGAACGTACAGGTCGCTCAATTTACATTAGTGGACTGAGTCAAAAATGGAGGCAATGGAGCAACAATCCATCATTTTTATCAATAAAGTTTTTTAAAGGAGTAGTGGTTATGCACGAAATCAAACGCGACAAGCAGCAATTGTTAACGATCCAATCGGAAGGATTAGTCTTTCGTTTTTTGAAAACAGGAGACATTTATGACATCCAAAAAGATTCAGTGATGATAAACCAATTAACTGGTAATCCGCTTGATGGGTCACTGAACAATCTCTATCTTCGGATTTATCAAGATAGTGGAGAAATCACTTATCATCCACTGTTGGGGATTGAGTCAGTTAGTGAATTTTTAATCGGTGAAAAGCAGGCACGCTGGACTGGTAACGTTGAAGGGGTGACTTATCAAGTTCTCTTTACCTTGGCTGACAAAAATAGTTGGTTCTGGAAAGTTCATTTAAGTGGAAATCAGCAAAAAATAGATGTGGTGTATGGCCAAGATGTCGGTTTGGCGAGTAAAGGGGCTTTACAATCCAATGAAGCTTATGTGGCCCAATATGTGGATCATCAAGTCTTTGAAGATGCAGAGCGAGGATTTGTGATTTGTTCGCGTCAAAATCAACCGCAAGCAGATCAATTTCCCTATCTGCAACAAGGTTCGCTGACTGGAACAGTGGGCTATTCCACGGACGGTTTTCAGTTCTTTGGGGAAACGTATAAAGAAACCAATCAACCCGCTGTACTGACGCAAGAGCGATTAGCAAATGAGGTTTATCAATTTGAATTTGATTATACTGGTCTACAGTCTACATCGATTCAACTAGATGGTGAAGCAGACTTCATTTTTTACGGTATCTACAAAGATTCACACCCTGAAGCTGTCACCAATTTGGAATACCAAGAAGAGATCACAACTCTCTGGGAGAAACAGCAAGAAGAACAGGATTTTAAAGCGATAAAAAAATTGCATAAAAACAAGAACATAGGAGAGCCACTGGAAACCGTTTATCTAGAGAAAAAGGCTGTCAAAGAGTTATACCCGAACCGTTTACAAGAAGAGTATGACGGGACAGAGTTGCTGTCGTTTTTTACAGATACCTATGAACACGTTGTTTTAAAAGAAAAAGAACTTCAAATGGAGCGTCCTCATGGGCAATTGTTATTTACTGAAAACTCCATGATTCCTAAAGATTCTATCATTAGTACCACTTCTTGGATGTATGGTATTTTTAACGCTCAATTGGTAATGGGGAATACGAATATGAATAAATGGAATACGAATGCAAGAAATCCATTGAACATTCTGAAAACTTCTGGTCAACGGATCTATGTGGAAGTAGCTGGAAAATATCGATTGTTAGCTATGCCTTCTTTATTTGAGATTGGGATCAATAGTGTGAAGTGGCTATACAAAACAGCCGAAGAGACTTTTATAGTGACGAATTACTCTTCAGCTGATAATCCTGAAATTCGACTGACTGTAACTGTTCAAAGTGGCAAAAAATACCGCTTTTTAGTGACTCAGCAAGTTGTTTTAGGAGAAACAGAATATGAAACTTCGGTTTTGATGAATGCGCAAGGTCAACAACTGTCGTTTACAGCTGGGGACTCTTCACCGATGTCAAATTATTATCCGCAGTTGGTTTATCATTTGAAAGTAAATGGGCCAGAAATAAAAGTGTTGGATGAATCTTTTTTTATTGAAGGAATTGATGCGGGGAGTGCTTCGTTAGCGGTTCTTCAGTTGGAAGATACCGATCAATTTGAACTGGTCATGCAAGGAAGCCTTGAAGGGGATTCTTACCAAGAACATGAAACAACACTAGAAAAAGAGCAAGCAACATTTCATGCTTTTTTTAAACAGGTTACCAATGGATTTCACTTAAGTAACCCAAATAGTTCATCCTTACTACTGGAAAAATTGAATGTAACGGTTTGGTGGTACACACACAATATGTTTGTTCATTATTTAGTGCCGCATGGTTTGGAACAATATGGTGGTGCTGCGTGGGGGACACGTGACGTTTCACAAGGGCCGGCTGAATACTTTATGGCGATGCAGCAATACGATAGTGTCAAAGAAATCCTCACTATTTTATATGCTCACCAACATGAAGAAGACGGTAATTGGCCTCAATGGTTTATGTTTGACCGTTACCGCGAACAACAGGCGGACGAAAGTCATGGTGATATCATTGTCTGGCCGCTGAAAATTTTGAGTGACTATTTGGTAACGACTGGAGATGTACAACTCTTAGACGTTGAACTTCCTTATATGGAAGCGACAGGGAAATTTACGGAGGAAACTTTTTCATTATTCGACCATGTCAAAAAAGAAATTCAGTACATTCAAAATCATTTCTTGTGGGACACCCATTTGTCCAGTTATGGTGATGGAGACTGGGATGATACTTTGCAACCTCATGACCAGACGTTGAAGAAACAAATGGCGAGCAGTTGGACTGTTGCTTTGACCTATCAAACATTGAAGCAATTCGAGAAGGCAATCAAAGAAAGGTATCCAGTTGAAGCAGAAGAATTAGACACATTAGCAGCTGCAATCAAAAAAGATTATCAAGAGTACATCTTAACAGACGAAGTGATACCTGGGTTTGTTTATATGCCGGATAAAGAGCAGGTAGAGTTTATGATCCATCCCCAAGATCAAAAAACAGGCATACAATACCGTTTATTACCGATGATTCAAAGCATGACTAGCGAAATTTTCACTCCAGAACAAGCACAAAGTCATTATCAATTGATCAAATCAGAGTTGCAGCACCCGGATGGTGTACGATTGATGAATCGACCAGCTTCTTATAAAGGAGGCATCAGTACACACTTTAAGCGGGCTGAGCAAGCGGCTAATTTTGGACGAGAAATTGGCTTACAATATGTCCATGCACACATTCGCTTTGTCGAAGCTATGGCGAAAATTGGACAAGCTGAAGAAGTGTGGAATGGGTTGGAAGTTGTGAATCCAATCAACATTCAAGAGGTTGTTTTGAATGCTAAAAGACGTCAAAGCAATGCCTATTTCAGTAGTTCAGATGGAGCATTTAATACGCGCTACGAAGCTCAGAAAAATTTTGATTTGCTGAAAACGGGTGACGTACAGGTTAAAGGTGGCTGGCGTATTTATTCAAGTGGCCCAGGAATTTATTTGAATCAACTGATTTCAAACAGTCTGGGAATCAGAGTAGAGAAAAATCGGTTGTTGATCGATCCTATCTTGACAGAAGACTTGGATGGGTTAATTCTTGATTTTGCGTATGCAGGCGTACCTGTTCAATTTATGTTCCAATTCGTTGGAAAAGAAACGGACGATATACTATGGAACAATCAGAAAATCAAAGGCAGTAGAGAACAAAATCCATACCGTAAAGGTGGATTAGTGTTCCAGAAAGAAGAAATTGAGCAGGTCATCCAAAAAGAAGAAAATAAAGTGACAATCTTTTTAACAAAAAGATAATTCAAGGTTTTCTATATGGGAAATGCAGAAGTTTCGGGGATTTTTGTGTTAAAATGAAGTCAGAAATCAAAAAATATGCGTAATAATTGTAGGTGCAATCATGGTTGGAATTAAAGATATTGCTAAAAAAGCTGGTGTATCTATCTCAACGGTTTCCTATGCTCTGAATGGAAGTTCAAAAGTTACTGAAGACACGCGAGAAAAGATTCTGCTAATAGCCAAAGACTTAAACTATATTCCTAATATGGCTGGAAGAAACTTGAGGAGAAACAAGTCCAATATCATCGGAGTTTATTTATCCAGTTATAGTGGAACCTTTTATGGAGACCTACTAGATGGTATTATGAAAGAAGCCAAAAATCAAGGTTATGAGATGGTAGCTTGTTCTGGAGATCGTTCTCGGTTATTTTTACCCCAGGGAATGATTGATGGTGCGATTATCATTGATCCGGCTTTTCCTGATGAAAAAATAAAGGAATATGCAGACCGGGGCAGCAAAATTGTGGTCTTAGATCGAAAACTGAAACATGAAAATGTTCGACAAGTATTGTTAGATAATCGTCATGGGGGTAAGTTGGCCATTGATGCCTTAACAAAAACTTCGGCAGACTTTTTCTATCTTGTTTCGGGTCCAATGGAAACCTTTGACAGCAATGAACGGCTTGAAGGAGCTGAAGAAGTTCTTTCGCAAAAAAAATTGGAGTACCAAGTTCTGCATGGAGATTTCACGGAAACCTCTGGGAGAATCTTAGCGGAAAAAATCCATCGAGAATGGACCAAACCTGTAGGGATTTTTTCATTGAACGATGAAATGGCTTTTGGGATGTATGACTATTTTCAAGAGACAGATATTGAAATAGGCAAAGATGTTTTTATTGCCGGATTTGATCACACTTTAATCAGCAAGTATGCTGTCCCTTCTTTAGCTACTATTTCTTATTCAAAACAAGAATGGGCCTTCTTATCTGCAAAAACATTGTTCGCCTTGTTAGATAATAAGCCAGTAAAAGACAAGATACTTCCAACTTCATTTATTTTGGGAGATTCATTAGGGTTCTAGAATTGAGTTAGTGCGTTACCTGTTTAAATAGAAAAATGCTGCTCTAGAAAGTCTGTTCTAAATCGGACTCTCTAGAGCAGTTTTTGATAGTTTTCTTAATAAAACGAAGAGGATCGCCTATCAAGTGAAATCCAACAATTTGAATTTCCCATAAGCAATTTCTTCCATTCGTTGTTCTTTTTCTAAATGCGCTAATTCTCGACTCAATGATTCGGAAGTGGTGCCTAAATAAGAAGCCAAATCTTTTTTAGCCATCTTTAATTCGACAATAGGCTCTCTTTCATCAGTGTCAATGGAGCTTACTAAAAAATGCCATAACCTTTCCTTGACTGTTTCGGTGGTTGCCCAAGCGGTCTGCTGTTCAGAAGTCCCTAATCTGTTGGCAATTGTAGCTAACATTTCAATTGCGGTAGTGGGGTATTGCATTAATAGGTCCCGGAAATCACTATGCTTGATAGCGCAAATCGTGCAGTCTGTCAGCGCTTCCGCAAAAGCCTCATAAAACCCTTTTCTAAACAAAGCTAATTCTCCCGAAAATTCCCCAGGTGTCACAATTCGTATCAACTGCTCTTTTCCTGATTCTGATAAACGATAGATGCGTATCTTGCCGCTTCTTAATACATAAAGGGAATCAGCGGTTTCTCCTGGCCGATAGATAGTCTCTCCACGAGAATAATGTTTGTGATGAATTAAGGAATGAATTTGATCTTTTTGTTCAGCCGTTAAAGATTGAAATAACGGGACAGCGCATATGCACTGATCTCCAGATTGTTCACAATGATAAGTATGGTGATGAGAAGCTGAATAACTTTTTTTCATCCTGAAATCTCCTCTGTAATTCCTAACAATCTTATTTTATTTTAGTCCTTTTTTGGTGCTAAAAAAGTAGTCTCTATTTATATACACTTAGGGGTTGGGAAAAATCTCAGTTCCTGAATAAAGAAAATCCCCAACTCTTTCAAACTTGAAAGAGTTGGGGATTTTATCGTTTTAAAAGACACAGTGAGCCAAATACCTTATAATTTAAGTACGACCAAAAACAAAAGGAGTGACTCACTATGTATCAAAATTATAACACAATGGAAACGGCCTTAGCACTACAATTAGATTTTACAATTCCAAATGATCATGAAGCACGCCTCATTAGCCGTTTTGTCGATTCGATTCCTTCGGAATTTCTTCTAGAAGATACGTCCCATACTGGACGCCCTGCTTTTCATCCTGCCATGCTTTTAAAGATGTGTTTGTTTGCCTATAGTCGCACAACGTTTTCCGGACGTAAAATGGAACGAATGAATGAAGAATCCATTCCTATGAAGTGGTTAACAGGCGATACGCCTGTTAGCTACAAGACAATCAACACCTTCCGTTCAAGCGAGCACGCATCTAAACTCATCAAGTATGCCTTTATTCTTTTTACAACACTCTTGAGTGACAATGGCTTGATTCACGAAGACGCGTTATATATCGATGGTACAAAGATACAAGCCGATGCAAATATCTATAGTTTTACTTGGAAGAAAGCAATCGAACGTTATGAAGCAAACCTCAATGATAACGTTTCGGAATTATATGAAGAACTAATCCAAGCCAAAGTAAATCTCGCTTTATCGGAAGAAGTATTAAAAACGTCAGAAGGTATTGAAGAAATAATCGTTTCTCTAGACGAAGAACTTGTGGCCGTTGAAGCTGCGATTACAGAAGAAAAAATGATTCCTAAAGGTGGTTCGGAACATAAGCGACGTCGTCGCATACTGAAGAAACATCGGAATAAATGTAAAAAAGATTTCTTACCGCGTAAACAACGCTATGAAGAAGCAAACGCAACCTTCGATGGCCGAAATAGTTTCTCAAAAACAGATACAGACGCAACGTTCATGTGTATGAAAGAAGATCCGATGAAGAATCGGGAGTTAAAACCAGGTTATAATCTTCAAGTCGCATCGAGTAATCAGTTTGTCATTGCCTATGATATTTTTTCAAATCCAACGGATACACGAACGTTTATACCTTTTTTAGAAACCATTCAAACATTAGATTTATTTAAGTATATCGCCGCAGATGCTGGTTATGGCAGTGAAGAAAATTATGAGGCGGTTATGGATACCTTTAATAAAGTCCCTTTAATTCCATATGGCATGTATCATAAAGAGAAGGGGAAAGCCTATCGCTCTAATCCAAAGCATCGCGATAATTGGGATTATAATGAGATCGAAGACTACTATACTGATTTAGATGGTGTGCGCTTCAGCTTCTCACACTACAGTACGCGAAAAGATAAAAACGGTTTCCAAAGAGAATTTAAAGTATACAAGGCTGATATGGAGCAACAGGATGACACTCGTAATCTGTTAGCTAAAACACCTAAAGGTGCCCAACGCCAGACATCGGTCAATTATAATTGGGAATACTTTAAGCATCATGTAAAAGAAAACCTTGAAAGCGATCATGGAAAAGAAATCTACGCCCAACGAAAGATTGACGTAGAAACTGTTTTTGGTCGAATGAAAGGTGTATTTGGCATGCGAAGAACCCATGTCAGGGGCAAGCAAGCCGTTCATAATGACATCGGGATCATGCTTATGAGCATGAATCTGACAAAACTAGCCCTTGAGGCTAGAAGAAAAGCGGAAGCTTTTCAACAAAATCCAGTCAAAAATAAAAATCGCAATGAAACAATCAAGTTTTTGATTATTTCATTACGGTTTTTTTATTTGAGGCTAGTTTTTTCCCAGCCCCGATTGAAAAAATAATGCGCTATATTTAGTTCGTTAAATATATTGATTCAATTCTTGTGCACATTTGAACAAAGGAGTGTAAAAAATGAGTATAAAATTAACTCAACCGCAAGTCATGTTACACCAAATGGTGACAGATTTTGCTGATAAAGAAGTAAAACCTTTAGATATGTGGATCGACAAACACAGAGAGTATCCTGCAGAACTATGGAGCAGTATTGTGAATACAGGCTTTTTAGGGTTGACCATACCAGAAGAATATGGCGGTGCCGGATTTGATGTCGTTGCCAGTTCTCAAACCATCTATGATTTTGCTCAACGGAATGCTAGTATTGCATTTACACTAGAAGGGCATTACAAAACGGTTGATCAAGTATTGAAATATGCTACACCTGCGTTAAAAGAAAAGTATCTGCCTCAAGCCACCCATCGTGTTTTTGGCTTTTCATCAACAGAACCGCAAGGGGGTTCTAATGTGATGGGATTTACAGCCAAGGCTGTTAAAGAAGGAGATAAATGGATTTTAAATGGAAATAAGAGCATGATCACAAATGGCGGATTGGCCGAAGTATACTGTGTGCTCTTGAAAACATCTCCAACGGAATTATCTTGCTTCCTTGTAGACTAAGATATGCCTGGGTTTAAACATGGTAAACGAGAAGAATTTATTGGAATGAACGGGACACCTGTAGCAGAAATTTTCTTGGAAAATGTTGTGGTCACTGAAGATCATTTGCTCGGGAAAATAGGTCAAGGTGTAGAAATTGGGGATAATGCCCACTATGATGCTCGTATTTCGATGGGAGCGATCGCTGCTGGTATCACTGAACATGCATTATCGATCGCGGTAGATTATGCAAAACAACGTGAAGCGATCAATACACCGATCATTCAATTGCATTCTATCCAAACAAAAATCACCGAAATTGCTATTGCGAAAGAGAACACACAATTATTGTATCAAGAAGCAGCTAGATTGAAAGTAGCAGGCAAATCCGTTTGTGTCAAGTTTTTCTCGAGCGTCCTATTACTCCGCTAGTTTAGGCACTCTATTTTTGTACACTTGTCAGCTACCGCACGGCTCCGCCGCTTGCTGGCCCATCTTTTGGAAGAACGTTCCTAAAACCAGGAACCTTCTCCCAAAAGACAGGAATTAACGAAAACTTTTGATTAATTGTCCTATTGCCGATGAATGAGAGGCATATAATGGAATCGTCCCATTCTTTGCACCAACTGATTGCCGTGTTTTCTCATGCAATAACGACGATAAACGAACCGTTTGTTTCAACTTGCGTTGTTGCCGAGTACTTCTATTTTGCTGATGAAGATAGGCTTCGCGTAAGGTGTGATTGAACATGCCTTGTTTTACTTTTACCATAGCTTCACAGCCTTCTGCGCTCCAATGCATCCCACGTTTTTTCATTCGAAAAGAAATATGCCGTTGATTCGACTCCATTGCGCCTAAACCTCTTGCGTCCTTCGGCACTTGTTCTGCTTTTTCACGCCAGTCGAAAATCCGATCCCAATTCCGTAATACGTATGTTCTGAACGTATTCAATTTTTCCACTGCCGGTGTCTCGTCTAATGTACTTTCATACGTATCCAACCAAATAGTTAATTCATCTAAATCATGCGTTTTTAATGCTTGACGGACATGCTGTTTAAAAACGTTAGTTTGCGATCCAAACGCGCGGTTTAAGCCTTGGAAGACATGATAAGAGTCTAGTTGATTTAAAACAGGATAGTTCGATTGAGAAAAAGCTTCTTGGAATTTGTCTGCGGTATACCCTTGTCCACCGTCACTATTGGTAATGATTTGAGCTTGCTGCAACGAATAACGGCTCGCTGTAAAGGCTTGAACTTCTGCCCAAAAACCAGCGGTTTTTTTAGTCGTCATGATGGCTTTAGGTTCTTTTAAAGAAACGCGCTTTCCGTTTTTCTCCCAGCCTTCGTAAAGGATGGCATGACGAACTTCTAAGCTTTTTTTCTTTTCTGTCCCACGTACAAAAACCCCATCCGCTTCGGCGTAAAAATAGTCCACCTTTTTTCCTTCGGGCAACTCCGTGGCTTCTTCTAGTTCCAATACATTTTCTTCATCCTCACGTGATTGTGCTGCTCCAACGCGTTTAAGAAGACTGCCGACTGTTTGATGACTCAGCGTAATGGCCGTCCATTCGTTTAGAATAGCTGCGGTATCTCGATAAGTAGCTTTACTCACCAACTCTGCCACTTTTACTTCTACTAGTGGGCTATGGCGTTGATATTTTCGAATGCCTAACCATTCATCTAGTGGATAATGGTTCTGATTATTAGTATCCACCATTAGCGTACGCCGGTACCGAACGGGACCGAAAATAAATTGAACCGTTTTCCAATCTGCTCGTTTTACTTTCCAACCTTCACGTTGTTTTTCCTCTTTGATCACTTCGTTGAAGTTCGACAAAATCTGACCCATTAACTGAGCGAACACATCATACATATAGCCTTGAATCGCTTCTTCTGTTTCTATTAAGTTGCTTGAATCCTTTATTATTTGATAAACCTTTGATATAATCTTATCCATAAGAAGGCCTCTTTCATTTATGTATTTGCCCTGCAAAGCATACATTTATGATAAAGTGCCTTCTTTCTTTTTTCCAGTAAAATTATTGGCTCTCGAGAACTATTTTACACATACGCAAATCCTATGCGAAAGTAGCCACTATGGCAAAATCATATGGTAGTCGGGCTTCAGTTACTGCAGCTGATCATGCCTTACAAGTACTAGGCGGATATGGTTACAGCAGAGAATACCCAGTTGAACATCTGATTCGTGATGCACGAGCTTTACAACTTGCAGAAGGATCGTTAGAAAAAATGATGATCGAGATCAGCAAAGAAGTTGTAAACGAGAGAGAGGATTGAGATAAATGAGCTTAAAAATCGTCGTGTGTATTAAACAAGTACCGGTTTCCAATAATTTGAAAATTGATCCAAATACAAAAAATTTGATTCGTTCCGGAGAAGCAGGAGTGATGAATCCTTACGATAAAAACGCCATTGAAGCAGCATTGCGCCTAAAAGACGAATGGGGTGGAGAAATCATACTATTGTCTATGGGACCTCCAGATTTTGAAATGACATTGCGTCAAGGTTTAGCTATGGGGTGTGATGATGCTATATTGCTAAGCTCCCGACAATTTGGCGGAGCGGATACTTTGGCAACAGGATATGTTTTAGCACAAGCCATCAAAGAATTAGGAGATGTAGACTTGGTATTATTTGGTCGTCAGTCTGTAGATGCTGATACTAGCCAGGTCGGTCCGATTGTCTCTGAACTTTTAGAGTGGCCGCAGATTACCTTTGTCAGTGAATTGCACAGCCAATCTAATCAAGCCATGACTGCAACTCGCTTGTTAGAGAATATGCAACAAAAAATCGAGTTCCAATTACCAGCAGTAGTAACCGTACGCAGTGAAATGAACGTACCGCGTTACCCAACGCCTCGCAATATTCAACAAAGTTATCAAAAAACGATTCGTGTGTGGGATGAAAACAGTTTGACTGTTGATCCTAATAAAATCGGCTTGAAAGGTTCCCCAACTGTTGTACGCAGTGTATGGGCACCCGAAAAAGAAGCGAAAGCTACAACAGTGCTAAAAGGTACAGCTGATGAAGCTATTCGTGAACTGTTGATTCAGTTGAGAGCCAATAATTTACTCTAAGAGAGGTGGAAAAAAATGTCTAGTCAAGAAGTTTGGGTATACGCAGAAAAACATGTGGGTATCATCCAGCCGGTTACGTATCAATTAATTACAAAAGCAAAAGAAATTGCCGGCGATAAAAAAGTAGTGGTCATTTTATTTGAAGCAACAGTTGTTGGCCGCTCAATAGCACCACGCTTACAAGCTAAATTAAATACAGGTTTGACTTCTGATTGTTTGAATTTAGCTTTTGATGGGGATTTATTGGTCCAAACTAAACCCTCTTATGGCGATAATATCATGTGTGAAATCATCTGTCCGGATCATCGTCCGCAAATGGCTTCCGTACGACCAAATACATTTGAAGCCAAGAAAGTTACTGATTCATCAGTTGTGGTAACAGAAGTGACAAATCTGACCTTTAAGGAAGCAGTGCGTATAAAGATCATAGAAGAAACTCCTTTGCTGTCTAAAAGTGACAGCATTGCTAATGCGGATCGAGTAATCGCATTGGGACGCGGTGCAGTAGATGATAAAGTGCTTGCTCTAGCAGAGGAACTTGCTCGAAAACTAGGAGCAAAAATCGGAGTAACTCGTCCTTTAACAGACCATCCTAAATTCAGCGGAGATGATCAAATCGGACAATCGGGTAATACCATATCTCCTAAAGTATTGATTAATCTGGGTATCCATGGAGCTGTACAGTACACAACAGGGATTGGAAATGCAGAGTTGGTTATTTCTGTGAACAAAGATTCCGAAGCACCTATTTTTAACTATTCTGATTACAGTTATATTGGAGATTCAGCTGAATTTTTAGAAGGTTTTTTAAAAGTTGTTCAGTGATTATGGAACGGTACCTATTTCAGTGAAAAAAAGTCTAAACAAGTAAGCAATTTATCTATATGAGTAAAAGAGCTGGAAACTTTGAGGTATCAAAGGAATTCCAGCTCTTTTTGAGATCTATACTAATGAATATTGGTAAGTATATGAGATTGTTTTGTTCAGAAGTCTATTGTTGGTAGGGCATTATAATGGAATTATAAATCGGCTCTATTGTCCTATTTTATTCATTGAATGTGCTATCAACTATTGCTATTGTACCCAACAAACTGAAAAGTTGTGCCTAATTGTACACTATCTAAACAAATCGTAATTGAAGAAGAAATAGTTTCTGTCATCAGGCAAGTTTCTTTGCAACATTTTTTTAGATAGATCATGTAAACAACTTTGAATCGAGAATGTTATTCCTTCTATATGTGCATATTTATTCTACCTGTTTAACTGAAACTACCGACCGTTTGCAGAAACTTGCTGGCGGTCATTTTTATTCACCAAACCAAATCGCTCTTTCACGTTCAGCACTTTTTATTGAATCAGAAGCATGAACGGTATTTTCAGACATGCTTTTTCCATAAAGAGCGCGGATCGTATTATCTGGAGAATTTGCTGGGTCAGTGGGACCGTTCAATGCTCGTACGCGACTAATAGCATTTTCTCCCTCTAATACTAAGGCAACTAAAGGGCTTCTTGTCAGATAAGCAACCAAGCGGTCAAAAAATGGTTTTCCTTCATGTTCTGCGTAATGTTGTTCTGCTAATGTTGGAGAGGCTTTCATTAGTTTCATTTCTAAAACGGTTAGCCCGTTTCTTTCATATTCAACTAAAATACGGCCGATTAGATTGCGTTCTACCGCATCAGGTTTAATTAGTACCAATGTTTTCTCTATCATTTTTTATCCCCCTTAGAAAGTTTCTTACTCTGAGTTTAACATAGCTGCTTTTTAAAAGCTGAAAGAAGTGAGAACATTCAGCTAATCTTTCGTTAAATCATCCAGAATCAATTTCAATACCTCTTGTTGGCTGAACGACTCATCAATGATTGTCTCATTCATAGTATTTAAGTAGTCCTTTTCCAACCACCATTTCTTCATTCTGTCAGGACCAAAATCATTCACTTTATCTCTCGTTTGGTGACGTATAACAGTCTCTTCAAATGGGATCTCATAATAGTACACATAGGCATGCGGAGCAAACAAATCCATCAACTCATCAAACAGTTCTTTATATCGTACAGAAGCGAAAATCCCTTCAATAATCACATATTGATACTTGTCTTTGCCGAATTCAGCCAGCAGTTTTACAAGGTCTACCGTAGGATTTCCTGGTCGGTCTTTAGCATTTAAAATATCGATTCGAACAGTGTCTTGTGAGATCAACATAGCTTGTTCGTAATCAAATTGTTTTTGGAGCAATTGAGCAGTGGTTGTTTTCCCGCTTCCAGAGTTCCCTCTGATGATAATGAGTTTAGAATCCATTTTTACCTCCGTTTGTATTTGATGAATTTATTATATCAATAGAGATCAGATTGGTATACGGATTACTGTATGCCAATGTAACTAAAGTTGATCCGTTTTTTAGCGTTTACTTATTTTCTGTGAGCAGATTATATGACATTCAGTGGGGAAGATTGTAAACTAAAATTTAACAATAGACGTAATCTGTCTAAAATTAGTTTAGAGATTACGCATACTTTCACTGAAGGAGTCACGATCATTATGAAACTAAAGGACTTATTGAAATCGGTAAAGATCGACTCTAGCTGTCCTGAACAGCTTAAAGCGAAATTAAATGAAATCGATATCAAAAAAATTGCGTACCACACGAAAGAAGTTGGCGCAGATACGCTATTTGTCTGTATCAACGGACACAAGACAGATGGACATAAGTATGCCAATCAAGCAGTGATCAATGGAGCGTCCGTTATTGTTGTTGAAAAATTTATTGAAGGGATAGACATTCTCCAATTGAAGGTCTCTGATAGCCGAGAAGCATTAGCTCAATTATCAAGTAATTTTTTTGGTCATCCTTCTCAGTCAATGAGCCTATTCGGAGTGACGGCGACCAATGGTAAAACGACGATTACCTACATGATGGAAGAGATATTTAAAGCCTATCAATTGAAAACTGGTTTGATAGGAACAATCTTGGTCAAGTGTGATAATGAGATTGAAATGAGCCAGTTAACGACTCCAGAGTCTTATGACTTGCAGCAGTATTTAGCGAAGATGAGAGAGCACGAAATCACGCATGTCTCTATGGAAGTTTCTTCTTCGGCATTAGAATTGAAACGAGTCCACAATACGGAATTTGATGTTGTAGCCTTTATGAATATCAGTCCCGAACACATCCGATTGCACGAATCGTTTGAAGCTTACTTTGATGCTAAAGCTTCTTTGATAAGAAATGCTCCTAAAACAAGTACCGCTATTTTAAATATTGATGAACTGCTGCTCATTCCTCTAGAGGATCAGACAAAAGCTCAAGTGGTTACATTTGGAATTGAAAACAGTTCCGGCACTATAAGCGTTTCAGACATCCAATTCTCGTCTGGGATGCCGTCCTTCACCGTTCATATTCAAAAACCTTTTAAAACATTGAGGGGAAACCTCATTGAACCGGTAAGTTTTGGGTTGGAAATGTCGGTTCCAGGGTACCATTCGATTTACAACGCACTTACAACCGTGGTTACAGGATTGGTCAACGACATTCCAATTGAAGTAGTTCAACAAGGGATCAAAAACTTTTGCGGAGTCGAGAGACGATTCCAGATTCTTTATGACAATGAATTTAAAGTGATCGACGACTTATTACTCAACCAAAACAACATCCACTCTTGTATGGAAACCATCAGTCATTTAGCTTACGACAAATTGCATCTTGTACACGCCCTCAGAGGAAGCAACGGACCCGAACACAGTATAGAAATCGCAGAAACATTAGCAGCCTGTTTCGATCAAATGAATGTCGCAAAAATCATTTTGACAACAGCTTCTTCACATGTAGAGAAAAAAGATGAAGTTACTCCGGAAGAACTAACGGCTTTCTTGAAAGTCATGGAACAAAACAACATTGAAGTTGCTATGTTTGAGGAATTAGACGATGCATTGGAGTTCGGAGTTGCCCAGTTGGAACAAGAAGATATTCTTTTACTGTCAGGAGCGCATTCGATGGATCAAGGTGCTCGAAAGACATTGGAATTGATAAAAGAACTTTACCCTACAGTGGATCATGAAAAAATCAATCAAGTGTTAGAGTCTAAACTGATTGGAATGGACACTTACAAATTGGCTGAAAATTTTTAATCCAATAAGTAAAATAAAACCAAAAAACAACTCAGCGGTTGGGATCTTGACCCAACCGCTGAGTTGTTTTTGTCAGCCTATAGACATTTTAAACCACACAAATTGGTGCAGCTAACTGGTAGAAGTGGGTTACTTGATTCTGTCAGGCATCATGGCTTCCATGAAGCCCCAAACACCCGTGTTTAATCGCAATGCGTCACGCTCTTCTACACTGACAGACTCTCGAACTATATCTTCTCTGCCGCTTAATACTTTACTTGCCCAGTGAGGATCAGCAAGCAATACTCGTCCTAATGCGACCATTTCACTGTTTTGTAGAGCTTCTTCAGCATCAGCACTAGTTCTGATATCTCCAACACTGATCAAAGGAACTCTTCCATTGATCTTGTCGTTGATGTATTCAATCATTGATTTGTCTTGATAATTTTCTGATCTGGAAACTTGCTTGTAGTTTCCAATAGAAATGTGTAAATAATCCAGGTCTTTATCGGCAAGCTTATCCACAAGGTATAACGTATCCTCAAAACGAATTCCTGGATTTTCATATTCCTCTGGTGAAAAACGATACCCGATAATGAATGGCTCACTGGTTTCTTTCTCTACGACTTCAATGATCTCATTCACTAAGCGGTCAACAAAAGAATATCTCTTTTCTAAGCTTCCGCCCCATTGATCTTCTCTGCGATTAGAGTGTGGAGAAAAGAATTGTTGAATCAAATAGGTATTTGCCCCATGGATTTCAATACCGTCGAATCCAGCTTTTACAGCACGTACTGCTGCAGATTTAAAATCTTCGATAACTTCTAAAACTTCTGCTTCAGTCAATGCTCTTGGTTCTTCTGCATCTGGACGCTCAGCTTTTATTGCGCTGGCAGACACAGGTTGTTTCCCTTTTAGACATAGAAGAATGTGTCATTCTGCCGCCATGAAAAATTTGTAAGATTGACTTTGTACCAGATTTTTTTATTGCAGCGGAAAGTTTGGCGAGACCTTCTATATGTCGGTCATCAAAAACGCCAATTTCGCCGTCCCAACCTTTTCCAATCTCTTGAACGTTAGCAGCAGCCGTTATAACAGCGCCTACTTCGCCACTTCTTAGTGCATAATATTCGATTTCATCTTTTGTAACAGTCCCATCGAAAAAACTCATCATATTTGTCATAGGTGCCATTACTGCACGGTTTTTAAGTGTTGCTCCACGTTTTAACTCTATCGATTTGCCTAATTTAGTCAATTTTAACCATCCTTTCAAATTGAACGACGGCTTACAATAAGTAAGTTGTCATTCATATATTGTAACTGCTGTTTCTAAATTATGCAAACTTTTCTACTTGACCGGTACAGTAGAGAGAAAAAACACAAAAGCGTAAAAATTGTCTTTCTTTCTAGAGAATAGTACCATTTTAGATAGTAAGCGACTGAGAGTATTGAGTCAGTACAATAAAATCAAATGGATACTTCATTGAGGAGGCAATCACGATGGATTTAGGGATTACAGGAAAAGCAGCACTGATTACAGGGTCGAGTTCAGGAATCGGACTAGCAACAGCAAAAGTTCTTTTGGAAGAAGGAGCTACCGTTATTTTGACTGGAAAAGAAGATGATGAAGTGAAAGAAGCGGTCAATGAACTGGGAGAAAATGAAAGACTTTTTGCTTATGCCGCAGACATTACTGATGAAGAAGAAATCAAGCAGCTCCGCGATAAGATTGCAAAAGATGTCGGCAAAATCGATATTCTTGTTCACTCTGCTGGAATAACAGGCAATCAAGGATTGTTCCACGAATTGTCTGTTGAGGATTGGCAACATACTCTGGACGTGAATTTGATCGGACCAGTTCGTGTAACAAAAGAATTCTTACCTGATTTAAGAGACGGCGGTTGGGGTAGAATTGTCTTTATCTCATCTGAAAATGGAGTTCAACCTTATGACGATGAATTACCGTATGATAGTGCTAAAGCTGGAATTATTGCATTTTCAAAAGGGTTGTCACGGACTTATGCGCGTGAAGGGTTGCTGGTCAATACTGTGTCGCCAGCCTTTATTGAGACTCCGATGACAGATACCATGATGGAAAATCGTGCTAAAGAGTTAAATGTATCTATAGAAGAAGCGGTAGAATCTTTCCTAGATGTGAAGAGACCATTTATGGAATTAAAACGCCGAGGTCGAGTAGAAGAAGTGGCCAGCGTCATTGCTTTTCTATGTTCAGATAAAGCTTCCTTTGTGAATGGATCAAATTACCGTGTAGATTCCGGTTCAGTAGCAACGATATAAAAAGATGAAATAGTTGATAACAGAGAGGAGAATAGATACATGAAAAACGAAGAAAGAAATGAAATTCAAAACTTGCAGCAAGTAAACCAGCCGTATGATTATTTGATCGTCGGAGGGGGAATGGTGGCAGCTTATGCCGTTCAGGGTATTCGCGAATACGATAAGATGGGCAGCATAGGAGTCGTTTCTACCGACATGGACGTTCCTTATACACGTCCGGCATTGACAAAAAAATTGTGGACAGATGATGAGTTTACTCAAGACCAGGTTCCTCTGGATACAGAAGAAAATGGGGTAGAATTAAAATTAGAAACAGCTGTCACTGAGATCAATCGAGACCAAAAAACGGTTCGATTGGATGATGGTTCCATTTTAAGTTACGATAAATTGCTTTTAGCTACGGGTAGCGAGCCTATCGAAATCGAAGGACCAGATGATGATCGTGCGATTTTCTTCAGAAGTTGGGAAGATTACCGCAAACTCCGCGCATACTCAGGTAACAATAATCACATTATCGTAGTCGGCGGCGGTTATATTGGAACGGAACTGGCAGCTGGATTGATTCAAAATGATACAAAAGTTACGCTTGTTTATTCCGATGAAGTATTAGGGGAAAAACAATTTCCTGAAGAGATCATTCGAGAATATGAAGGAGCTTTTAGAGAAGCCGGCGTTCAAATGATGAATGGCAAACGCGCCGATTCTTACCGAAAAGACGGCGACAAGATCATCGTAACTCTGGATGATGGACAGGAAATCGAAGGAGACGCTCTTGTGAGTGGTTTAGGAGTTTCACCGCGAACGGATCTTGCTGAAGAAAGTGGTTTGAAAGTAGACGATGGAGTCATTGTAAATCAATATTTGCGCACCAGTGATCCGAATATCTATGCGGCAGGAGATATTGCTACTTATCCAGATGAGATTTTAGGCAGCAACCGCATCGAGCATGTGGATCATGCCCGAAATTCTGGAGAGACAGTAGGTAAAGTGATGGCTGGATCAGACGAGCCATATACGTATACGCCATACTTTTATTCCGTGGTGTTTGACATTTCATGGAAAGCGATCGGTACATTGGATTCAGAGCTGGAAACAATGATCGACGAAGTGGGCGAAGGAAAAGTGGTTTATTACTTGAAAGACAATAAACCGGCAGGCATCTTGTTATGGAATGTAGAAGCCGACTTAGACAAGGTCAGAAGTATTTTAGACAACCCACCTTCTGATCCCTCTCAATTGAAAGGCGCTATTCAAGAAAAAGAAGACTAAGTAGAAAACAACCTTTGCTTTTGAGGCAAAGGTTGTTTATTTACGATTATTATGGAAAGAATTCTTAAGTAAATCAGTTCTTTTCTTCCTTAATGCACATAAGTTATAATAAAAATAAAAAAGGGGATCAAAGATGATTATTGGGGCAACAAAAAAAGCGCAGCCTTTATTTTCAGTTGTGCCGACTGTAGAGGATGTCGAACACGAAAAGCGGTTTGTAAAGGCGAATCCATTATTTTCATGGCATGCGAATTATATTAATATTAATCGGAAAAAAGTTCTTATTTTTCTTAATGACCAAACTTACACGCCTATTATTCTACAGGACGTCAATGCGAAAACTAAAAAAAAGTTGCCTGAATTATTTCAGGAAGCTATGCGTATTGCATTTGAGCTCGCGGAAATTTCATCAGAAAAAACAGAAGAATATTTAAAACTTGCTGGAAATATGCAAGTAACTACTACATCTAACCGCTCTATAATAGGAAGCATCAATTTGATGGCGGATGAATTGAGCAGCACTAAATTAGATCTCTCCCAAACAATAAATATAAACGAAATGGTTTTTTATAGTAATTATATTCATACAAAGTTGTATAAGCAAGGATACAATAGTAGCGCAGCAGCGTTACAAGACGCTCTAAAAAAACCGTTAAAATTAGAAGAGGTTGTTGAAAAAGAACCATATATTGTTAAAAAAAATTGGAATTATAGTGAGTTTTCTCAATTAGATACTTTAAATTCAGCCGAACAACAATGGGAGAAATATAGGGAAGCATTAGTTGGAAATAACGAAAAATTATTAACAGCTTTCAAAAAGCATTTGATAGTTGTAAAAGGGCTAAGTGAAAAAACGGTCAAACGCCATATTGAACATCTATATTTTTATCTCAATATTTATTTAGCTGAGTATGAAAGAGTGACTCCCATAGATTCTGGAGATTCAGCAGGAGCTTTTTTAGGTGACTTTTTTGTACGGAAAGACCTGTCCAGTTCTCTAACCTCTCTCAAACAAAATGGATCAGCATTGAAAAAGTTTTATCAATTTTTATATGAAGCTAATGAAATTTCTGAAAATGAGTTGAATGATATCAATGAATACATTAGAGCTGGACTTGAAGAAGGTGTAGAATACTTAGACTTTACTATGGAGGATGAGGCTAGTTGGTTCTAGGTTTGATAAAATGATTACGATTGTTATAATAAGAAATCGTTATTAATAGAACATCCAAATAGGAGGAATAATATGTATATTGAACATATCGCATTATGGGTAAAAGATTTAGAAGTAGCAAGAGATTTTTACTGCAATTATTTTGGAGCCGTTTCAAATGACGTTTACCACAATCCTGCTAAAGGCTTCAAATCTTACTTCTTAACATTTGAAAAAGGAGCTCGACTGGAATTGATGTCGCGGATAGATGTCACAGAGGTGCATGAACCAGCTATGCTAGGATGGGCGCATTTGGCTATTTCTGTAGGCAGTCAAGAAAAAGTAGACCAATTAACAGAGCAGCTGATTCAAGATGGTTACACTTGCCAGGGGAAACCACGTACAACAGGAGACGGCTATTACGAAAGTGTGGTAGAAGATCCTGAAGGAAATTGGATAGAGATTACGGTATAAATAGAAACTAATGCATCAAATGGTGCACAATTAAATTGATTGAATAGCTTGCTGGCTTGAGTCAGCAAGCTATTTTATACTGTAAAAGAGCTTATTTTAACAGTATAAATAGAAAGCGTTTTCTTTGATAATCAAGGTACAAAATCATAAAGGAGTTATGAAATGAAATTCAAAAACCCGATTATCAGCGGCTTTTATCCAGATCCTAGTATTTGCAGAGTTGAAGACGACTTTTATTTAGTTACCAGCAGTTTTAAATATTTTCCAGGTGTGCCCATTTTTCACAGTACTGATCTTGTGCACTGGGAACAAATAGGTCACTGCTTAACAACTCCAAAGCAGCTGCCTTTGAACGAGAAGCCGAGTTCTTGTGGTATTTACGCGCCTACGATACGTTATCATGAAGGGGTATTTTATATGGTAACTACCAATGTCTTAGAAGGTGGGAACTTCTATGTTACGGCTACTGATCCAGCTGGACCTTGGTCAGAACCGATTTGGTTTGAAGACAGCCAAGGAATCGATCCTTCATTCTTTTTTGATGAGGACGGGAAATGCTACTTGACTGGAACTGGCGGCGATCATGAGAAGCCGGGTATCTATCAAGTAGAAATTGATGTGCAGACAGGGAAATATCTTTCTGAACGTAAATTTATTTGGGGAGGAACTGGTGGAGCATATCCAGAGGGGCCTCATCTTTATAAAATAGGAGAGTACTATTACTTAATGATTTCAGAAGGCGGAACAGAATATGGTCACATGCTGACGATTTCCAGAAGCAAACATCCGTATGGTCCATTTGAAAGTTACGAAAGAAATCCACTTTTGACACATCGGAGTTTAAATCATCCTATACAAGCAACTGGTCATGCTGATTTAGTGCAGCACACAGATGGTTCTTGGTGGGCTGTATTCTTGGCTTTTAGGCCAATTGGATATCCAAAGAAACATCATTTAGGACGAGAGACATTTTTAGCACCTGTTACTTGGACAGAAGACGGTTGGCCGATAGTAGGAGACAACGGTGTGATTGGGGAAGAAATCGAACACGAATCGATTATGTCGGAGCAATGTTTCGATTGGAAAGAAAGAGAAAACTTTGATCAATCTGTATTAGATTACAAGTGGATTTATAGAAGAAATCCGATAGAAGAAAATTTTGTCTTGAATGAACAAGAAGGTTCCTTGAGTCTGCTCGGCTCATCAGCAAATTTGCGGGATACTGCAACACATACTTTTATTGGACGTCGCCAAGAACATTTTAATTGTGAAGTATCCACATTGATGCGTTTTGATCCACAGAATGCAGAAGAGGCTGGATTGACGATATTCGCTAACGAAAATTATCATTATGAAATTGGTCTAAGACATGTGAATGGGAAAACAGAAGTTTTCTTCAGAAAGAATGTCGGGTCAATAAGCGTAGTGGAAAAAAGTTTTGATTATGAAGAAGGCACTATTGAGTTGCGTATCTTAGCTGACCCAGAATGGTATAAATTCGAAATTGTTTCTCCTAACGGTGAAGTGGTTTATTTAGGCAGCGGAGAATGCGGATTGTTGGCTACAGAAGTCTCAGGCGGCTTCACTGGAAATGTGTTTGGATTGTATGCAACTGGTAATGGAGAAAAGAGCCAGAATGAAGCCCGTTTTGACTGGTTCAACTATAAAGTAAACAAATAAAACAATCTACTCTTTAAATACTCATCTACAGGTATGGCAAAGATTCGTTTAATGTTGAAAGACCAATTATTAGAATCGAGAACTCAATCCTGAATTTCAAAAAAGAAATCCTAAATGAAAAGTATATTTTTCATTCAGGGTTCCTTTTTTGCATAATATTTCACCTATACCAAAATTTGAAATGGAAAGAATATGTAACTGAAGACGTTTTCAGTCGAAAAAAGAGTTGCAATGCTTCTAAGATAGCTTTAATCTATTTGTTAACACTTATTCATAAAGATGAATAAAGCGTACATAATAATAAAGAGGAAAGAAGTGAGAAGCAGTGGAAATTATTAAGTTAATTGGAATCGCCATTATCGTTGTCGGTTTTATATTTAAATTCGATACTATTGCGGTTGTTTTAATAGCAGCTCTAGCAACAGCTTTGGTTTCGGGAATATCTTTTACAGAATTTTTATCTTTACTTGGAGAAGCTTTCGTAGCTAATCGTTTAGTTACATTATTCTTATTGACTCTGCCGATGATTGGGATATCTGAGCGCTTTGGGTTGCGTCAACAAGCTGTAAAGCTGATTGAAAGGATCAAAGGACTGACTCCTGGACGTATGTTGTCTCTTTATATGGTTATTCGTGAAATGGCTGGATTATTCTCTATCCGCATGCAAGGACATACTCAATTTATTCGTCCACTTATCGAGCCGATGACTCAAGCATCTGCAGAAGCTAAATATGGAGAGATGGATGAACAGGATGTTGAGCGTATCAAAGCTCGTTCAGCTGCCACAGAAAATTTTGGGAATTTCTTTGCTCAAAACACATTTATTGCAGCTTCAGGAGTTTTATTGATTGCAGGAACGATGAAATCACTGGGCTATGATATCTCCGCTGTAGCAGTTGCGCAAGCTTCTATCCCGGTAGCTTTGATTGCATTGGCTTTTGTAGCCATTTCGAATATATTGTTTGATAGAAAATTAAAAAATAAATATGGTAAAAAGCCGACTGAAAAAGGAGCTGAGTAGTCTATGGAATCAACGATCAATAATTTATTGGAATTTTTCTTTATTTTAACAGGATTTTTATTGATCTACACTGCTGGTTCAGTATTTGTAGACAAAACTCATCCAACTAGATTAGGCACTACTTTATTTTGGTTGTTGCTAGGTGTGATATTTGCTATAGGAAATTTCATTCCTTATACTTTAAGCGGCATTATGCTGTTAGTGATTGGTGCATTGACTTTACTGAAGCAAGTTAAACTGGGACATGTTCGTCCAGTTGAAGAAGCTGAAGCTGAAAAAGCTAGTGACCGTATCGGAAATTGGGTCTTTTTACCGGTTGTCGTGTTAGCTGCAGTTGCGGTAGGTGTGGCACAATTTACTGAACTTGGCGGACAAGTCGGAATCGGTATTGGAGCGGTTGTTTCTTTAATGACTGGAATATTAGTTACTAGAGCAACTCCGAAAACCGTTATGGATGACAGTAATCGAATGATCCAGCAAGTTGGAACAACAGGTATTCTGCCTCAATTGTTAGCAGCTTTAGGAGTGATTTTCACAGCGGCTGGTGTTGGAGAAGTCATCGCAGGAGGAATCTCAACAGTACTTCCTGAAGGGAATCGCTTCTTAGGAGTCGTGGCTTATTGTTTAGGAATGGTCATTTTTACTATGATCATGGGAAATGCATTTGCAGCATTCACGGTCATTACTGCAGGTATTGGTGTTCCATTTGTCATCTCCCAAGGAGGAGATCCTGTTATTGCAGGAGCTCTAGCTATGACAGTAGGATTCTGTGGCACGCTATTGACTCCAATGGCAGCAAACTTCAACGCACTGCCAGCAGCATTATTGGAGATGAAGAGCGAAACAGGCGTCATCAAAGAACAAACCCCGCTAGCCTTAATCATGATCGTCGTACACATAGCCCTAATGTACTTCTGGGCATTCTAAAAGGAGGATGCGGAGATCGCTGCTTTGGCTTGAAGGGAAAATCCAGAAAAATTAGTTGGGATGTTTTTCAATCCCAATAATTTTTCTGATTTTACCCAAGAGCCAAGCGACTGCAGCTCAACTGATAAGGATGCGAAGAGGCCTTGCCAGCAATGAAGCAAAAATAGGAAGTTTCGAATGGGATGCTTTTTATCCCAATCGAAATTTATCTTTTTTGCAAAATTGCTAGGCCTCGCAGCTCAACTAAAGGATGTGTAGTGCCTCGTCTAGCTCCGACAGAAAAATCTATTTCATTTTTAGAGGATGCTTTTTATCCTCAAAAAATGAAATGATTTTCTCCGAGGAGCTGAGGCACGCAACTCAACTCAGGATGTGAAGATTGCTGTTCTGGCTAGAATGTAAGATTAATGGTATAATTTCAACCAATATTAAACGATTTGAAGAAAGGGATTTTAAACATGAAAATTTTAGTTACTGGGTTCGATCCGTTTGGCGGAGAAAAAATCAATCCTGCTTTAGAAGCTGTAAAAGGATTGGCTGATACTATTAAAGGTGCCGAAATTAAAAAGTTAGAGATTCCAACAGTTTTCAATAAATCAGCAGAGGTAGTTCAAAAAGCTATCGAAGAATTTCAACCAGATTATGTATTGAATATTGGACAAGCTGGAGGAAGGTACGAGATTTCTCCTGAGCGTGTAGCCATAAACGTTGATGACGCACGTATTGCGGATAATGAAGGAAACCAGCCAATTGATGCTCCTATCAAAGAAGACGGAGATGCAGCTTACTTCACTCAATTGCCTGTTAAAGCTATGGTAACAGCGATTAAGAATGCTGGGATTCCTGGAGCAGTTTCAAATACAGCTGGAACGTTTGTATGCAATCATATTATGTACCAAGTACAATACATGATTCACACCAACTTCCCTAAAATAAAAGGTGGATTTATCCATGTTCCTTACATTCCAGAACAAGTTGTTAATAAACCTGGTCAACCCGCTATGAGTCTGTCAGACATGACAAAAGGCTTAACAGCTGCTATTGAAGCTGTTGTAGAATTTGATGGCAAGGAAGACTTGAAACAAGTTGGAGGAGCTATTCACTAGGTTTCAGGAATAGAATCAAATGTAGGTAGTAAGGTCGATGATGCAGAATTCACTTTATGTGGTTTCTGTGACATCGGCTTTATTTTTTTGTTTTTTTTATCCTAATTCCCTATCTTTCCACTAGGAAATAACGTAAGCTATAAGAGTAAAGTCCCTTATTATTGAATTTGTTCATCAAGAACTACTATTGAAATCCTTGAGGCAATTTATTGAATCGGTGGATGGAAACAAAGGAGAAGTGAATATGGGAATCAAAGACTTTGAACTAAATTTTGAAATGATCCAAGGCTCTAAAAAAATCAGCTGTGAAAGAAAAAGAGAGTTGTTTCAAAACTTCCTGAATGAGATAGAAATGATATTTTTCCATTCGTCTGAATATAACAATTCACCAGAAAAAGAATCTGCTGAGAATTTGTACGGTCAAATAAAAAATTACTTAAATGAAGCGTAAACCTCAAGGGAAAATCTTGAGGTTTTTTTGTGCTTTTTTCAATCATTAAGTACAGATTTAAGCAGGTGAAATTTAAGATAACTTTAGACACTGTTTTATATTATGAATTGTACAATTACAATAGACTTTTTAATCTATTGTAAAGAACAGTTATAAAATGTAGGAAAATGACAATGTAAAATTGTTGGTTTTCCTACATTTTTTATATACTCTTCTTATCCCCTATAGAATTGGAGTGGAATAGGAATGAGAAGAGATATCAGAGAAGGAGTGAAAAAACATATGATTGATGGCATAAAGCCCAATTATACTGCGTTAGCGGAACAATACGGATGTGACTATCGTACGGTTAAAGCAGCGTATGAAGAAGCGTTACAAGGTAATAAACCTAAAACAAGGAGGACATATCCGAGTAAATTAGATTCATTCAAACAAATCATAGATATTAAGTTAGAAGATCAATGTACCGCTAAAAGTATCTTCAAATTCATACAAAAGAAAGGGTTCGATGGGAGTTACAGTCTTGTTAGAGACTATTGCCGAGAAGTGAAAAAAGAACGGATACAGAAAGCAACGGTACGCGTCGAATATACGCCTGGTCTTTCAGCACAAATCGATTGGAAAGAAGAAATGCGACTGATAAGCAGTCAGGGAGAAGTCTTCCGCTTTAATATTTTCCTTTATATATTGCCCTACTCAAAGAAGAAATTTATTACGCTTACCTTTGATCGTAAACAAGATACATTGTTTGAGTGCATGAATGATGCCTTTTATCACACCGGTGGTGTTCCAGAAGAAATATGGTTCGATAATATGAAAACTGTCGTCGACCGGTCACGAACTCAATTCTCTCAGGTTCATTTAAACGATCGCTTCTATTCTTTTAGTAAAGATGCAGGGTTCAGAACAATGGTCTGTCGTCCTTTTCGCCCCCAAACAAAAGGCAGCGTAGAAGCTCTCGCCAGAACAATGGACCGGTTACGGGTTTACAATCATGAATTTTATGATTCGACAGACCTCATTCGAATCGTTGACGAACTTTGTGATGAATTAAATTCGGAAGTGTCTCAAGCAACGGACGAGATTCCTGATATACTTTGGAAAATTAATGAAAAAGAGCACCTCCATAAGCTAAAAGATGACTTGTTAAATCCTTATTTTGAAGACTCTATTCGCCGTAAAGTCACAAAGGAAGCAATGGTCATTTTCCGCAAATGTAGGTACTCTGTAGACCCTCGTTATATCGGAAAAGAAGTTGACTTGGATCTTTCCGAAAACGAAGAGTACGTGCACATTTATTATAACGGAGAACAGATTCGTTCGCACCCACTTACCACAAAAAGATTGAACTATAACCAAGAAGATTTGGTTCAGATACTTAAATCAGATGTCATGAGCCACAAAGAAGAAGATGACATCCAAGAACATATTAAACGAAGTTTAAAGCAATATGATTTACTGGAGGTGCCTTCGAATGAGCAGTAACTATCAAAAGCTATTAAATAATCTAGAGGCCTTGAATTTAAAACATATGAGAGAATATGTGCCAAACTATATTGAAATTGCCAATCGGGATGAGCTTTCTTTAACAGAAGCTCTTCTAGAATTAACTAATCAAGAATTAGACTTTCAAACGAATCAGACTGTGGAACGTGTCATCCAGCGCGCACACTTTCCCAAACGGACATCACTTGAAGAATTTGATTTCAACTTTCAACCAAGCGTTAACAAAAAAGAGATTCTAGACTTGAAACATATGGCTTTTATGGAGAAAAAAGAAAACTTAGTTTTCATTGGAAACCCTGGTGTAGGGAAAACACACCTTGTCATTGCATTAGGCATTGAAGCATGTCATCAAGGCTACCGTACGCTGTTTATCAGTTGTCATGAATTACTTTTACGTCTTCGTTCTGCCTTTGAAAAAGGGACCGTCGATCGTGTTCTGAAACGATATGCCAAATATGATCTTTTGATCATTGATGAAATAGGTTATTTACCAATTCAAAAAGTTGAAGCTAACCTCTTCTTTCAACTATTAACGATGCGTTACGAAAAAAAATCAACAATGATTACGACAAATATTATCTTATCTCGATGGGGGGAGCTATTTCAGAATTCTGAAATAGCCGCCGCCATTCTTGATCGTCTGGTTCACCATGTTAAAGTCTTCAAGATTACTGGAAAATCATATCGTATGAAAGGGAAAATATAAATGGACTTCTAAATTAGACTGTCAAAAACCTACATTTTTATTCTGTCATAAACCTACAATTTTATACTGTCCTTGACATCTATATCAAATACTGAAATTAGGAGATGCAAAATGCAGGGGAAAATCAAAGAAATTTCAGGGCTTACGGGTATTGTGATAATAACAATGATGGTTGTGCAATATGTAAAAGATCAACATATGGATTGGACCCAAATCTTTATGGTAACAGTCATATTCTTAGTGAGTACAACTCTAGGAAATTTCTATTGATATAAACGCTACGCCAAAAAAGATATGAAATAAGTAGACTATTCCTATAAGAAACTATCTTCAAGTTGTGAGCAAAAAAGAAGGCTCATCAAGAGAAACGTGATATAAATAGGATAAGGCGGATAGGTTGTTGCTTCTTTAATTCTTTATGAAAGAATGAAGTGTTTATTAAGGTGGTGAAGAGCATGCTCATATCAATCTCTTTAAAACTAATATTTGGACTGTTAGGTCTCTTAATCGTTGTTCGACTGATAGGAAAAAATCATTATCCAATATAACGCCATTCGATTTGGTGTATACGCTGGTATTAGGCGGTATTTTAGAGGAATCTATTTACGATGACAAAGTAAATATAGGTCATTTACTATTTGCTTTAACTTTATGGGCTTCAATGATTTATTTCATAGAAAGAGTTGTTCAAAAAAATGATCGAATCAATCAATTATTGAAAGGAGAGCCTTCAATATTGATTAAAAATGGAACCTTAAACCTAAAAGAATTGTCTAGAAATCATATTGAAATGGAACAATTAAGAACAATGTTGAGACAACAACAATGTTTCTCAGTAGAAAATGCCAGACATGTAGTATTGGAAAATGCCGGACAAATCAGCTTGGTCAAGGAATCAGATGAGGATAAAGTTATGTCCATTATGGTTGTAGACGAAGGCATGGTACAAGATAGAGTTCTTCAAACGCATGATTTAGAGCGAGCTTGGTTGATGGAACAATTGGAAAGAAAAGGATACCATTCCTTAGAAGATATTCTTTACGCTGAATGGTCAGAAGAAAAAGGCTTTTATATCATAACGAATGATGATGTTTTAAATAGAGCTTATCGAATAGATGGTTAAATCATGTTAATAAAGTATCGCTCATTCATCAAATGGGCGGTACT